>NZ_OY808997.1:0-2400000 GCF_963681195.1 Vibrio sp. 16 | reverse complement strand
GCTGCATACTTGACCAAACAGGTTGAGTTTTTGTGTCAAAGAAAGAGCGTGTTGACTAAGAAATGTATCGAGCGATGTGCCTTCGACATGTTCCATCACAATGTAGACTTCGCCATTGTGGATTCCGCCATCGAAGACTTTGGCAATATTAGGGTGATTGAGCTTCGCCAGAAGTTGCGCTTCACCAAATAGCGCTCGATTGTCGAACACTTGGACTAAATCGGATTGCAGGAGTTTGATGGCGAGCTTCTGTTCAAAGGCTTTATCAGCACGACAGGCAGCGTAAACCACGCCCATTCCTCCACGGCCGAGCTCATGGAGAATGTGGTATTTGTCGATTTGTTGATCGGTATAGTCTACTTGCGAAGAGGCACTATGCTCAAAAGTGAACTGAAACAACTGATCAAGATGATCAGAGCTTTCAGCCGCAACTAGTGGAGCAACTTGTTGATACAGTTCGGGTTGGTGCTTTTGGAGCTTGTCTAGCGCTTCTCTTTTTTGCTGGTCATCTAAATCCAACAGCAAGTAATACACATCGGTTTTACTTGAATCTAGCTTCACTGAACGTCAGTTTATATTTCATTTTTATCGGCACAGTCTATAGAAAAACCGGGTGTCTTTCTTACTAAATTTATCGAATTTGAGAATACTTGAGGCTTATTTGATAAATCTCATAATAAAAAAGCAGCCATGAGGCTGCTTTGTGACATTAATTTGTTGCTTAGCGCATGGTAACAGAATACCAACACAGGTCGATTCTGAAATAAATCTGGAAAGGAACAAAGGAAAAGGCATGTGAGCCTTTTCCAGAAAAATTAACTTGTGAGGTATTTTCCCTAAAAATGTGGACCATAGTACTTAATTTTTCCAGAAGCTAGTCTAACAATGCATAAGGCACTGGTGTAATTCTAGTTAGCTATTGGAGTTTTTAGGGCTTAAGAACTAGCCGCCGCTCTTTGACGATACTTGTTGACACCATCTATCCACTTGTCGGAAAGAAGATTAAGATCAAATGTATCCTCTTTAGCGGCCCACTCGGATACTAGTTTGATCAAAGCGGGCTTAGTGATGCTTTTTCGGTTCGCTGAGTCGAGAAACTGCTTTACGATATGCTCACTAACAATTGCTAACTTTTGGTGATCAAGTTCAGCGATATCTTTGTGGAGGTCATTTATTTTTTCAAACTCTGTTTCTGCTTTAGTGCTAATAATAAGTAGTCCGTGCTCGGCTAGCTTTTTTTCTTCAAGCCAAATAACATCAATTTTTGCTGGTTGCGGCATCGTGATAGCTAAGGCCACTATGATCTGCTCAACTGACTCATCAGTAAAGTCATTGGTATCAGAGTGCCAAACAGAAAGAGTATTTTGTTGAGTTCTATTACATCCCGTTATCGCATCAGCAGTGTAGTTTTCAGGGCTTAGTTCGAGATTAGGCTGCCATTTATTGGGACTGATTTTTCTAAGTAGAAAAGCCATTTACGCAAGCTCCTTTAAGAATTCGATAGTTTCCAGTCGATATTCTTCAAGCCAATCAACGCTGAACGGCTCTATGTTTTCAAGGTACTTGGCATGTTCTGGTCTCTCCCAAGATTCCGCCATTCGAATACATGCTTCATTGACTAGATTATTCTTGTGAGCTGAGCATCCAATTATTAAGGCGACACCGTGAGTATCCAACCATTCATAAGGTATGCAAGAAGCGATGCTAGCAAATGTATATAAGTGCTTAGGGTTATCTAGTGCGAACAATCTGAGCCAAGCTTTTTGGAAAGACTCTTTAAAGGTTGCAACTCCCTTATCTAAAAGCATTTTTTCAAGATAAAGCTGAGTTTTGCTAACTTCACCTTCAATGTAATCATCTCTCAAAACAAATTGAGTTAGTTCAATAGCACATCGCTCAACTGTCAGGTCAAAGGTGCTATCGGATGCTACAGTTGAGTTTATTGAACGTAGGTGGCTTCTAGTCGCTGAACTTGATTGTAGTAATGATGTATGATTTTGCATATTTTCCATCTCCGACCTCAACCAAAGTAACGGCTTAGCTCACTTGATACTCTGTGGGTGCTAGAAAATAGTTCTTCGAATACGCCTGTACTGTTAGAAAGGGAAAAGCGGAAATCTTTATTTTGAAATATTGTGTTGGTATCAATATCAACGACAATCATATCTTTAGGTTGACCTTTCATTGAAAATGGCCCTTGGACTTCTAATCTTCTAATTGCGCTGATGCTATTGATTTTCTCTCCTGAGCGTTCAAGAGTTAGACGCTGAACAATCCGATTGTCCCATTCAAATGGTTGAGCTGACCTATAGGTGAATAGCTCGCGATATAAGTTGTTGTAATTTTCTTCGGAGCCAGAATAAAACTTGCTAGTTAACACGGATAAACGATTGGCATGTTTCATTGGGAACAGGTTGTTTAGTGAACTTAAGATTTTAATGCAGAGCTCTTGGAACTCATCGAGAGTACCACCTTCTTTAAAGATTACAGTTTCATTGCTAGGGAACTCGATTCTAGTTTTTCCATCGGGGGTTGTTAAGACTAGAAAGTCTCGTTGAAGGCCTTTCATTGGTTCAAACTCTCGACCAGTATTCGGGACTAAAGATAGATGCTCACTCAAGTTTTGAGTCATCGCACTAACAAACAAGCTATTTGCTTCAATATCGTTGTTATTTGAAAAGAAATGTAATTGATGGCTTTCGTGCTCAAGTTTCATTTTTAAGCTCATTTAGTCGAGAGAATGTGGTAATGCTTGCTATCCATTTACTATAAAACTAGATGGGTAAAAAGTCATCTATGTAGTCGTTCTACTCATTGTTTGAATATAGATTATTGTTCTATTGTGACTTATCTCCACTAATAAGCGTTACTTTTCGCCTGTTCATCTGTGCCAGCTTCTCCCTTAGCTCAGCATTCTCATATTCCAACTCATCAATACGAGCCAATGCTTGAACCAACTTGTCGTTTAGGTGGTGCTGTGCCGTTGCAAACAGAGCTAGCTTCTCCCGTTCAGCATCATACTTGGCTTTGAAGTTTTCTTTGATGCGCTTTTGCTCTTTGAGCTTAGTGCGTACCGTCTGTATCTCTGGCTGAACGATATCACCTTTGCCTTCTGCAATTTCAGCTTTGGTCTGTTTTACTTTTTCCACAAAATCAGGGTAGTAATAACCACTGCCATTGCCGAGCTTTGCTTCTTCCTCAACCGCTCTCACACTCAATTTGCGACTTTTGGGGATGTGCTTAGGTTTTCCATTGGCTATTCGGTCTAATGCAGCCTCAAGGGCGACTAATGTATTTTCACTCTTACCCATGATTAAACCTCCGTGATATTAAGTTCAGCTTCAAAAGGAGTAAATTCCATCCCAAAGTCCCGCATAACGTTTTCTGCCGCTCTAACTTGAGTAATGTAATGGCTTCTATCCGTGACCGTAATATCGTCCCCTGTTGCCATATAGGCCGATAAACTACGATGCCTCTTTTGCCACCACTTTGCTTGTTGCTTATCAATGATGCTGCTTCCAGACGAACAATCGACGCAAAACTGCGGTGCAACAACGCTATCCATATCGCAATCATAGCCGCTCTTGCAGTAGCTGTGCAGTGAGCCATGAAGCGTGAGTTTACCGTCTTTTACCGCCTTATAGATGGTGTCCCAAGAGCTGTAAATCGTTGGGACATCACCTCGCATTTTCATGATGGCTTTGCCATGTACACCCGATAATGTTTCATCAGAATGCCATTGTTTGAAGATTTTATTGGTAGTGGATTCAGCGTTAATCTCATCAAGCGCTTGTTGGATTTTCGGATCGACCGTTAAATCACGAAGGCTGGCTAGCAGCCCGCCATTTGTGTACCACTCTGTCATAGCCAAATACAGATGTTTGAATTGCTGCTTGAGTGCAACCAGCGAGCTTAATCGGTTTTTAACGCAGTAGAACGCTAGGCTGCGTCTAAATTGGTGAGTACTCATAGGCCAAGGTTGACCAACCATAACCTGTTTTTCAATTTTAACCTGTGAGCGAGGGTTCGACTCAACACACTTTTGGTAATCGTCATCAGTCACAACAAATTTAAACTGCTTGCAAAACCGTTGTAGCCGGCGATTCCAATCTGAAATTAATTTCGGTGCATGAGAGCGGTAAACTTGATTGACCCAAAGCGTATTTGTGTATTTCTCATCGGGGTATTGCACCTCAATTCGCCATCTTTTTGTGAGGATAGACATCAAATCAATCGCTGTTTTTGATACGGCTGCCGTTACCCACGTTTCTCGTTTTTCACCCAATTTAAACGTATGAGATTGAAGAAGGTGAAGCACTCGGCCGCTCAGCGAGTCTTGATAATAACTGTTAGGAGTGAGCTTATCGAGTTCACTATCACGCATACCACTAAAGCCGCCGCACACAATGTAACTTGCCGTGATTAGTTGCCCCAAGTATCGCTGAAAATCTACTCCATTCTTCAAGGGGATATTGGGTAGCGTTATTGCCAGTGGCTTAATCAGCTCACTTGGTTGTTTGGGTTGATTGCTCAGAACGGCGCTAGCAACCTTATGATTATCAATACTCCCATCGGAATTCATGAAGGTGAAGACACTGCCAGCCTTCATCTTATCCTCTAAGATTCGTTTGCCTTGTATGTAGTTATCTTGGAGGTCACGTTCAGTCTCGGCAATGAGCGAGGCATGAGGACGCGCTTCTTCAATAAGAATCATGGCTTTGCCATAGATGGCGTGGCAAAGGCGCTCAGGAATAACCAGAGTTTGTTGCGCTTCTAGCTCACTTAAACGCTTAGCTTCTTTCTTTGGTTTGATTGGAGTAAAGCCCAACGCTATCTTATGCCAAGGGTTGTACTCAATGGCTTTGTTGATGGCTGTAAATGCTTTCTCAAGTGTGCCAACGTTCGACTCACGTTCGATAAGGTACTCATCGAACTTCTGACGCATAGTAGTCGATGAAAGGGCAGAGAGTGTGTGCGCATTTTGTTGAGCGAGAAATTGGTAGGTTATCAAAGCACTGTTAAGTCGACTGTGAACGGTTGAAAATTTTGGTGCCTTCCTTTTTTGTGGAGAGAGATTAAATAACCAACCGTAAGTAAAGAGCTTCAACTCTCGTTGTAATTCTGGATGGGCATCTAATTCCGAAAATGTAAGATTGTTCCTTCCTTTTTTACGTGAAAAAGCAAAGCAATCCCAACTGTTTTGACCGAAGGTGGTGGTGACGTTACCGTCCTTATCGCGACAAACCACCACGGCATCCAATTCGTTGAACCGCTGCTCATGGTACAAGGTGACAATATCGGCAGGCTGGACTTTATGCTCAACGGGAAAGTCAGCTAGATATAAATGGTCAGTATTGAATTTATCACTGCTCATTTGGATGTCTCCTGTGATGGAGTAAGGCTAAGCACTGATTCGGCATCATCCCAATTCGGGTGTAAGCCTTCATCGTCCAATTTATCTTCTGCCGCTTTAAGTAGAGAGGCCTTAATGTTGGGCAGAATCTGGGTATCAATAAACACAATGATGTCTTCAAAGTTTTGTCCGTAGTGATGAGCATCAAGGTGGCGATATAGGGATTCTTCAATACAGCTTTTGAAGCTTAATAGGCACCAAATATCTGAGAGAGATTGAACAATGACCTGGTCTGGACAACCGAAACAACCAAGTAAGTCGGCACACGCCAATCTCTCACCGTCTTTAATTAATCCATGCTTGAGAGCTTTTCTTGTGTATTTTTCTGACTTTTCACCAAAAGGCTCAGAGCAACTTCCTCCGTTCGGAGTGCGACTCAAGTTAGGGTGGTTGATTTTGTTTTCTGCCTCGATAACCAACACATCAATGCCTAAGCTTTTTTGGGCTTCTTTTGTGTTTTCACCTTGCTTAATCTCTTGCTCTCGCAAGGACATCGCATCTTGCATCATCCCATTATTGGCAGTTCGGTTGCCCATGCTGTAGCTTTGCTTTCTCGTGTTAGAGGTGTTGTTGAGCATGATGTCGTTCACCAGCTCTCCTTGATGGTAAGTCGTGATTTGTGCGCCTGTTTCTCGAAAGCGACTGATGACAGGGCGCAAGTGACGACCCGTTTGGTCGGTAAAGGTAAAGTGTTTTTCGACCCATCGCTTTAAGAAAGCCTGCAAGGTTCCACGCTTCAGCGGAGCGGCTTGCTTTGAGGCGACCGCTTGCAATAATGTCGCGTTGGGAGCTGTGGAAATCAGGCGGGAGGCTTCGAGCAGAGTATCAAAGAAGCTCATTGCGTACTTGGGAATCTCCAACTCATGACCGCCCATCTCAACGTGGATGGTTTTGAATGCTCGGCGCTTAAAAGCGGGCATGGTGTACCAAATTTCACCGACTGATGTAGAGGCGTTATCCGGTTGCTGTAGTTGGAATAAATCACTGGTATTAGCGTAGGTGTAGTAAGCCAGTAGGTACGTGCCCGCACACATCATTTTGCTGATGCCACCACATAGTTTGTATTGCTCTCCGTTCCAGTTAAACGTCATGGTCGGGGCGTTCTTATAAGCATCTATGTGCTTTTCAGGGTTTTTAATAAACTGTTTGGCAGTTTGCTTAAAGAGACTGCGCAAAAAAGGCAGTAATTGATTGAGGTCACTGCGAGTATAAGCCTCAAAGGGCTCCTTATCGCTATTATCCGTGACGGTGATGTGGTCGAAATACGCACTTGGCAGGTCTAAGTAATCGCAAAAGAAACGCAGCATGCGAGAGCGTTTCCCTTTGTAGGAAGTGCACTTTATTTTTCCAAGCAATACCTTTTTATACAGAAATACGAAGTAAGCTTCAGTGGCGTTTTGTGTGAACGCCTCTTCATCATGTTCATCGCACCAACGAAGATATTGAGAACATGCTAAATAGGCAGAGTACAGTGACTGATGGCTTTTTCCTTCGCCTATGAAATCATCAAAACGAGATTTCATTTGAAGGACAAAACCTTCCCTATTTGCATCTTCAAAGTGACTTCCTTGTTGTAATGACGCTGTGGAGGGGAATCCCTTGACCATGAAGCGATTAAAGTCAGCCAAAGAGTTTTGATCGTTATCTAATCGAATACAAAGCTCTGGCTTCCAGCCGTGCAAATAAGAGATATTACTCATTTTCACTGCCTAACGCTTCATGCATGATGCCGTCTAAAATGCCGAATTTAACTTTGAAAGCCTCTTTGCGCTTCAAGTAGCGCAAGTATTTCCAAGTGGTTGATTCGTTTCGGTGCCCCATCCATCCTATTAGTAGTCCCAAACTTTCTGAAGAAGATAGCCCAGCTTCAAGCATATCATTTAGTCGATAGGTGCCATAAGTCGAACGCAAGTCATGAAAGCGGTGCGTGAATGTAGGGTGGTTTTTTTTAATCTCGGCTCTAAGCTCTGTCCAACGAGCTTCTATCGACTTAGCGGTTACGGGGTTGCCTTGCTCACTGACGAACAAAGGTTCGTGGCGCTCAGATAGCTCCAATCGCTCAAGCGTCTCTTTCTTCAGCGTTTCAGCCATTTCCGGCAGTGCTTCAAGTTTTTGGTCAAGCTTGTTTACACGCTTGATTCGTCGCTCTGAAACGCGATATTCATTCAATGTCGACAATAACTCGGCAGAGATTTCCACTTGGCGAGATTTGAGGTATTTGGTCATCACACCTGTTGCTTGAGGTGATAGCGACAACTCATAGCGGTGCTTACTTTCAGCTACCGGCGTCGCTGTCTCGATAGCTTTAGTGGATAACGTGGCTATCTCTTGGATACGCATTCCCGTATCAAGAGAAATAAGCACCTGTAAGCGCAGTTCCTCTGAAGCTTTGGGTAGATATTGAGTGAGAATACTCAGTGACTCTTGGCTCAGCGGAGTGAGAGGGCGGATGTTGCTACTGTCGGCATCTTTAGGGACTTTAATGCGTAGGTCACTTGCTTCTACGGTAAAAGTGGGTGAAACGTGAGCTAACATTCCCGAGCTCTGAACAGAAACAAATTCCATTTTGAATGGCGCTTCTTTCTCGTTCTTTATCTTTAGATAACCGTCATGCATCAACCACTTATAGTAATTGACAATTTGGTTCATGCGAATGCTGGCAGTGCTATGCGCCAAGTCGCCATTTTTAATCTGCTTTAGTAGGTGAGAGCGGAATAGATAAGTCGGTTTTAGCCTCTTGACGGGAGGGAATGTATCCCATGCTAAGTTCTCATCTTCAAGGAATTGATAATAGGCATAAAGAGCTTGGGAGCAGGGATTAAGGTCTTTGGCATCTTTAACCGCTTTTTGGTAAAAGAGGTAGCTATTAGCTTCATGGTTGAATGAACCATCACCATTGAACAGTGTTGGGAGAGAGCCAATATTCTCCTTCTCAGGAGAGCATCTACAGGTGTTGTCACTGATTGATAGTTCTGCCTGTTTATAGACATTGCTTGATTGTATGAGATACATAAAGTCACCTAGAAAACCACTGACTATATATACAGCATAGTCAGTGGATGATTATTTTCCAGATTTATTTATGTGTGCAAGATGCTTTTCCTACACTAACCCGTCATGGTAACGAACTCTTCAGAGCCCGTTGGGTGAATCGCCACAACAGAGTCGAAGTCTGCTTTGGTTGCGCCCATCTTCATTGCTACGCCGAAGCCTTGAATCATCTCATCAACGGTGAAACCGATGCCGTGTAGGCCAACAACTTTTTCTTCTTCGCCCGCACAAACCAGCTTCATCTTACATGGCTGACGGTGCTTAGTGACGGCGGTGTACATTGCGGTAAAGCCAGACGTGTACACTTTCACGTTGTCTTTGCCGTACTTCTCTTCCGCTTCTTGCGTTGTTAGACCAATCGTGCCGATCGGTGGGTGGCTAAACACAACAGTTGGCACTAGGTTGTAGTCCATTTTCGCATTGGTTTTGCCGTTGAACAGACGCTCTGAAAGCTGGCGACCTGCTTTAACCGCAACTGGCGTCAGCTCGATACCGCCTTCCATGATGTCACCGACACAGTAGATGCCTTTGACGTTGGTCTCTTGGTATTCGTTTACCTTGATGTAACCACGATCGTTAGTTTCAACGCCAGTAGATGCAAGGTTGATAGCATCCGTGGCTGGGTGACGGCCGATTGCCCAGATCAGTTGGTCAACGTTTTGCGTGTTGCCGTTTTCTAGGTGCAGAGTCAGGCTGCCATCCGCTTCTTTTACGATCTCTTTTGGAATCGAATGCGTGTGCAGCTTAGGACCTTCTGCGTCCATTACCTCAACTAGCGTTTCAATGATCATTGGGTCAAAGCTACGTAGTGGAGATTCTTTACGAACGAATAGGTGAGTTTCAGTACCTAGCGCGTTCAGTACACCAGCGATTTCTACCGCAATGTAACCTGCGCCGATCACGGCCACGCGTTTTGGTTGCTCGTTTAGCTCGAAGAAGCCGTTAGAGTCGATGCCGTATTCCGCACCTGGAATGTTCGGAATAGTTGGACGACCGCCAACAGCAATCAGGATATGATCGGCTGTGTAGTGCTCGCCATTTACTTCCACCGTTTTCTCATCAACAAACTTAGCAAAGCCTTTAATGACGTTAACTTTGTTGTTGCCCAGTACGCGATCGTAAGATTGGTGAATACGACCAATGTACGCTTGGCGACTTTCTACCAGTTTGCTCCAGTCGAAGCCTTTTACATCGATATCGAAGCCGTAGTCTTCAGCGTATAGATTCATTGCATCTGCAATTTGAGCGCCGTGCCACATCACTTTCTTCGGTACACAGCCTACGTTGACACAGGTACCGCCAAGGTCTTGAGCTTCGATTAGGGCTACTTTCGCGCCGTACATCGCCGCGCGGTTTGCTGATGCGATGCCGCCTGAGCCGCCGCCGATACAGATGTAATCAAAATGAGTCGCCATTACTTTCTCCGAGCTTTTTGAATTATTGATTGCTATGCCAATGACATTGGGGCGAGGAGTCTGAAACTCAATCGCAGCACATAGCTGTCCTTATCTCTTATCATAAATCGACCATCATCGATTTCCCAATGGGAAAAAGTGCGTGTCGTTATGACATTTAGCGATAAAGCAGAGCGTTTTGGCTCTGCCGTCTAGAAATCGATTATTCCGGAACAATCCATTCCACTTTGAAGTGACCGGTTGCTGGTGCAATCGCTTCCTTCAAAAATGGCAAAATTTCTTTCATTTGGCTTTCTAGCTTCCACGGTGGGTTGATCACAATCATGCCTGATGCCGTCATGCCACGTTCGTTGGTGTCTGGGGCAACGCCAAGTTCGATTTGTAGAATTTTGCGAATGCCTAACCCTTCCAAGCCTTCAATCATGTCTTCGATGTCACAGCGGTTGACCACTGGGTACCAAATCGCATAAATGCCCGTTGCCCAGCGCTTGTAACTTTGGAAGATCGCTTGCACCACATCGCGATACTCTTTTGCCAGCTCGTAGGGTGGGTCAATCAACACCAAACCACGGCGCTCTTGCGGTGGCAAGCTCGCTTTTAGGCGTTTGAATCCATCTTCTTTATAAATGGCCACTTGGCGATCGCGATGGAACTCTTGTTCAAGCAATGGGTGATCAGCAGGGTGCAGTTCGGTTAGAACCATGCGATCTTGCGGGCGAATTTGCGCGCGTGCGACTCGTGGTGAGCCAGGGTAGTAGCGCAGAGTGTTACCGTTGTTGAGTGTTTTGATGGCGTCAAGGTAGCCTTGAAGCTCAGCTGGAATCGCTTTTTGGTCCCACACGCGGGCAATGCCTTGCTTGTATTCACCGGTTTTCTCTGACCATTCGTGAGTCAAATCGTAGCGACCAACGCCAGAGTGCGTGTCATGGTAAACAAAAGGCTTATCTTTTTGCTTTAGAGAATCCAAGATAAGGCTTTGAACAATATGCTTAATCACGTCAGCGTGGTTGCCTGCGTGAAAACTGTGGCGGTAACTTAACAAAATATTTCTCTCAGAATAGGTGCAAAGAGCATGATGAATGATGGCTCTTAGTATACGTTACTATTGAAAATTGCTGAACCTACCTATATTTAGTATCTAACAGAAATAAAAGATGTCGCTGAAGAACGTCTTTGAATCAAAAGGAATGCTTTATGTCTAACCCATTACTGACTTTCACGGATCTTCCCCCGTTTTCACAGATTAAGCCTGAGCACGTTAAGCCTGCGGTTGAGCAAGCTATCGAGGCGTGCCGCGCTAAAATTGACTCGGTACTGGAAAACAATACCGCGCCAAGCTGGGAGAACGTTGTGGCGCCTATCGAAGAGGTGGATGATCACTTAAGTCGTATTTGGTCTCCGGTGAGCCACATGAACTCAGTGGTCAATAGTGATGAGCTGCGTGAAGCATACGAAAGCTGCCTACCATTACTTTCTGAGTACGGTACTTGGGTTGGTCAGCACAAAGGACTGTTCGAAGCGTACAAAGCGATCAAAGCGAGCGATGCGTTTGCGAAACTGAGCCAAGCGCAGAAGAAAACCATTACTGATTCTCTACGCGACTTTGAGCTGTCGGGCATTGGCTTGCCTGCGGATGAGCAGCATCGTTATGGTGAGATCAGCAAACGTATGTCTGAGCTAGGTTCTAAATTCTCTAACAACGTGCTAGATGCCACTATGGGTTGGACTAAGCATGTTGCAGATGAGAAAGAGCTCGCGGGTATGCCAGAGTCAGCGCTAGCGGCAGCCAAAGCCGCGGCAGAAGCCAAAGAGCTTGAGGGCTACTTGCTCACGCTTGATATCCCGTCTTACCTACCCGTGATGACGTACTGTGATAACCAAGAGTTACGTAAAGAGTTGTATGAAGCGTATGTAACGCGTGCGTCGGATCGAGGTCCGAAAGCAGGTGAGTGGGACAACACTGAGATCATCAATGAACAGCTCAAGCTGCGCCATGAGATTGCTCGTATGCTTGGTTTTAATACCTACAGCGAGAAGTCTCTAGCCACCAAAATGGCAGAGAATACCTCTCAAGTACTTGGTTTCTTAAATGATTTGGCGAGCAAAGCGAAACCGCAAGGCGAGCGTGAAGTGGAAGAACTGCGCCAATTCGCTAAAGCAGAGTTCGGTGTTGAAGAGCTCAACTTGTGGGACATCGCTTACTACAGCGAAAAACAAAAGCAGCACCTGTTCCAAATCTCGGATGAAGAGCTGCGTCCTTACTTCCCTGAGTCGAAAGCGGTGAGCGGTCTGTTTGAAGTGCTAAAACGTGTCTTCGGTATGACGGTTCAAGAGCGAGAGGGCGTGGATACATGGCATGAGTCAGTACGCTTCTTCGATATTTTCGATGCTGACAACAACTTGCGTGGCAGCTTCTACCTAGACTTGTATGCTCGTGAACATAAACGCGGTGGCGCGTGGATGGATGAGTGTCGAGTGCGTCGTATCAATGCTCAAGGTGAACTGCAATCGCCTGTGGCGTATCTGACGTGTAACTTTAACCGCCCAGTGGGAGACAAGCCTGCGCTGTTCACCCATGATGAAGTGGTAACGCTATTCCACGAGTTTGGTCATGGTATTCACCATATGTTGACGCAAGTGGATACCGGTGCGGTATCGGGCATCAATGGTGTGCCGTGGGATGCGGTTGAATTGCCAAGCCAGTTCCTAGAAAACTGGTGCTGGGAAGAAGAAGCGCTGGCGTTTATCTCGGGTCACTTTGAAACGGGTGAGCCACTGCCAAAAGAGATGTTGGATAAGATGCTCGCAGCGAAGAACTTCCAATCAGCGATGTTTATTTTGCGCCAGTTAGAATTTGGCTTGTTTGATTTCACGCTGCACACGGAATTTGATCCGGAAGTAGGACCTCGTGTCTTAGAAACCCTAGCTGAAGTGAAGTCGAAAGTGGCGGTGTTGCCAAGCTTAGAGTGGAATCGTTTCTCGCATAGCTTTAGCCATATCTTTGCTGGTGGTTACAGCGCTGGTTACTACAGCTACCTATGGGCGGAAGTGTTGTCGTCGGATGCATTCTCACGTTTTGAAGAAGAAGGCATCTTCAACGCGGAAACCGGTCAAAGTTTCTTAAACAACATTCTTGAAATGGGTGGCAGTGAAGAGCCAATGGAGCTGTTTAAACGCTTCCGTGGTCGTGAGCCTCAAATTGATGCGCTATTGCGCCACTCGGGTATCAGCGCTTAATTTGTTTTAGTCGCAATCATAAAACGCCCCTGATTCATTGAGTCAGGGGCGTTTTTTATTGATATGATAATCACCTTAGTACGCAAGGAGGTCATATGCTGAAACTAGGTAAGATGTTTGTATTGAGCGCATTAGTACTACTAGGTGCGTCTGGTTGTGCGGAGTTAAAGCAAGCAGGCACGGAAATTGGTCATGCGACTCGTGATGCTGCGACAACCATTGGCCATGCAACGCGAGACACCACCAAAGCCATTGGCCATGCCTCACGTGACGCCGTGAATTCAGTCAAAGAAGACTTGAACGACGGTAACTAATCAGCCAACTTTCCGCGCAATAACTTATCAACGGATAGTGGTCCTGGTCCCCATACCACAACGATTAGGATCATTAATCCCCATAGTTGGTGGTCATAAAAGCCTTGCTCCCATAATACCGGGTAAGAGACGACGGCAATAATATTGAACGCAAATAGCATCGCTGCGGTGGGTCTTGTCAACAAGCCCAACGCAACAAAGATAGGCAAGATAAGCTCTGCACCCGTTCCCAAATAAGCCGCCAGTTGCCAAGGTAGTAGCGGAACTTGGTATTCATATTCAAATAAGAACAGTGTGCTATCCCATGTCGATATTTTGGTTAAGCCCGCATTGAAAAAGACCCAAGCGACCCACACTCGACAAAAAAGCAAAAGTAATGGCACCACAACCGCCTGCGATTTTTCGATCAGAGCATCGTAGTGATTGAGCATGTTTTTTATAGATTCAGACATCGTCTCCCCTTACCGCGCGAGCGAAAATCCAGCAACCACGTTGCTTTCGACAAAATAATTTAGGTGTTGGAGTGTATGAGGTGGTATCTCACCCAAGGTACGACCAGAATGCAGGTGTTGCAGCAGTTCAAAAGCCTCACCGTCGAGAGGCTGCATCCACACTTCACCCTGTTGGGAGCAGCAGATCACGCCCTGTTGAGGCTTATCTAAAACCAAATCATCAAACTGATTGCTTTCAATGGCTTTTTTTAGCGCAAATAGCGCATATTGGGATTGAAATGGCATCACACCTGGCCACAAATGTAGATGAATTGAGGTTTGCTGCACCGGCTCTACCTCGGCTAACTTGGCTAAAGGCAATAGAGTGTCTGGCGCAGATACATTGCCTTGTTGCTGCTGAGCCATATCGATACACCATTCGAAACGGGCGACATCGGTGGCATAAGGCGCAGCTTCAACAACCGCTGGGAAGCGTTCGATAGTGTGCGAAAAATGCTCTCCATAATCACTGACATCCCCGACTTGCAATGGGTAGGCAAGCACATGCTGGCGGGCTAATTGGCCAAAGCACTCTTCGCCAACCAAAGCGCAAACCATGGGGTACGTTGCCTCTAGAACTTCACTCAAGCCAATGATGAAGTTGTTGCGATAAATCTGCATACGTTCATCAGCGGTAAAGTGGTCGCTGACTATCTCACACTCTTCACCGGTTGCTTGGTAGTGCAGCGCCTTGGCAAATTGATGTTGTAACTGGGCTAGGGAAAGAGTCATGACGCTCTCCTTGGCTGACTTTCTTCAAGATGCTGGTGCAGATAATCATTCGCTTTGCCAGCTTCCGCGAGCAAAACCTCAGGCTGCGGAATATCGAGATCCCATTCGATGAGCGTATGGCGAGAGCCGTGTTGCGATAGCCATTGTGTGTAGAGTTGCCAAACTTCGTCACTGACTGGTTGGCTATGGGTATCAATCCAGACTTCGCCTTTCTCTAGCTGTTTGATGGTGAATCCTGCCAAATGAATTTCATCCACATGCTCAGCCGGAATCGCATCCAAATAGGTTTGGGTATCGAAGCCGTGATTGAAAGCGGAAACGTGAATATTGTTCAAATCCAATAGAAGTCGACAATCAGTGCGACGTTGAACCTCGGCTAGAAACTCCCACTCAGGAATGGTGGAATGGGCAAACTTAACGTAGCTTGACGGATTCTCTATCAGGATTGGGCGTTGTAAGTGGTCTTGCACTTCCGCGACGTTACGACAAAAAACGTCTAGCGCTTCAACGGTGTAGGGAAGTGGCAGCAGGTCATTGAAGTGGTGACCGCCGTTTTCACTCCAGCTTAAATGGTCAGAGACAAGAAACGGCTCTAACTCGTCGACTAAGCTTTTGATTTGTTGAAGGTGTGTTTGATCTACCCGAGCAACACTGCCTAAAGATAAACCAATCCCATGACAGCTAATTTGGTAGTCTTGGGCGATTTGGCGCAGTTGTTGGCGAGCGGCTGAGTAAGGACGAAAGTAGTTTTCGCTGTGGATTTCTAACCAAGAGAGCGCAGGCTTCTGGTGGGTAAAATAATCCAAGTGTGGCGTTCGTAACCCCACACCAATATGGTTGTGATAGTTATGATTTTTCACGGGCGAATCCTTGGCGAGTGGGGGAAGGTAAACGGCTTGTTGAGCCTAAACCGTTTACCTTACGGACAGACAATAGGTGTTATGAAGATTGAGTGCTGCCGCCCGTCAACTTGCCACACAGTCCTTTAGGGACAACCACAAACGCGTCAGTTTGATTGTCTTCTTTTGCAGTACCAGCACATGAACTGGTTTTGGTTGCACAGTCGTTTTTGCCCGCTTTAGAGACGCCGTAGCATTTCTCTTTTTCTGCCGCTAGCGCAGGGGCAGCAGTCAACATTGAACCACCTAGAGCCAGTAAACCTGTAACAGCAGCAGTAACAGCAAGATTCGATTTTTTCATTGTATTATCCTCAGACTTAATTCCTTTACTTATGTGGGCAAGTGGCGGTTGTTTTTCCAGCAACTTGCTTACTAAACAAGATAGAAAGGGGATGAAAAAACTTTCAAAAAATTTATCGAAAACCACTGATCCATTTTTTATTTTTATTTAAGTGGTTAATTTATATCGATTTTTATCGCGTAAATTTTTCTTGTTTTTGTTCTGAAATGCGGGGGCTGTTTAGGTTATAATCACTTTTCATGTATAGATAACCAGTAGCTGAGCACAGAATGGATCCTTCATTACTCCTCGATGGTCTGAACGATAAACAGCGTGAAGCCGTTGCCGCCCCTCTAGAAAACTTACTTGTCCTTGCTGGTGCGGGAAGTGGTAAGACACGAGTCCTAGTGCACCGCATTGCTTGGTTAATGTCAGTTGAGCAGGCATCACCGTTTTCTATCATGTCGGTGACCTTTACCAACAAGGCCGCGGCAGAAATGCGTGGTCGTATTGAAGAGTTAATGATGGGCAGTGCCTCTGGGATGTGGAACGGGACTTTCCATGGTATTTGCCATCGAATCCTTCGCGCTCACTATCTTGATGCCAAGCTGCCAGAAGACTTCCAGATCATCGACAGTGATGATCAGCAACGCTTACTGCGCCGCTTGATTAAGGCACAAAATCTGGATGAGAAACAGTGGCCAGCACGCCAGGTCAGCTGGTGGATTAACGGTAAAAAAGATGAAGGTCTTCGCCCGAATCACATTGATGCCTATGGCGATCCAATCACCAAAACTTACCTTCAACTGTATACCGCGTACCAAGAAGCGTGCGATCGTGCTGGCTTAGTCGACTTTGCCGAAATTCTACTTCGTGCCCATGAGTTACTGCGCGATAAAAAGCACATTCGTGAGCATTACCAAGCGCGCTTTAAGCACATTCTGGTTGACGAATTCCAAGATACCAACAACATCCAATATGCTTGGTTGCGTATGATGGCAGGGCCAGATTCGCATGTAATGATTGTTGGGGATGACGACCAGTCTATCTATGGTTGGCGTGGTGCTAAAATCGAAAACATCGAGAAGTTCACCTTAGAGTTTCCAAGCGTGAATACCATTCGTTTGGAGCAAAACTACCGCTCAACCAAAACCATCCTTGAAGCATCGAATGCTCTGATCGCCAATAACACGGAACGTATGGGTAAAGAGTTGTGGACTGAAGGTGCAGAAGGTGAGCCTATTTCGGTTTATTCGGCTTACAACGAGCTTGATGAAGCACGCTTTGCCGTCAACAAAGTGAAAGAGTGGCAAGACAAAGGCGGTGCTTTGAATGATGCCGCCATGCTCTACCGCAACAACGCCCAGTCACGTGTTCTAGAAGAAGCGCTAATCCAAGCGGGGTTGCCTTACCGAATCTATGGCGGAATGCGATTCTTCGAGCGTCAAGAAATTAAAGATGCGCTTAGTTACCTGCGTTTGATGGCTAACCGCAACGACGACGCAGCATTTGAACGTGTTGTGAATACTCCGACTCGTGGCTTGGGTGATAAAACCTTAGAAACGATTCGCTTTGCCGCCCGAGATCAAGGTTGCACGATGTGGGAAGCGAGCATCCGCCTGCTAGATGATAAAGTGCTGGCTGGCCGTGCTGCAGGTGCCCTGAGTCGTTTTGTTGAATTGGTCAACGCACTAGAAGATGACACCTGTGAAATGCCGCTGCATGAACAAACCGACCACGTGATCAAGTATTCGGGTCTGTTCGCCATGTACGAGCAAGAGAAAGGTGAAAAGTCTAAAGCGCGTATTGAGAACTTGGAAGAGCTGGTTACGGCAACCCGCCAATTTGAAAAACCAGAAGAAGCGGAAGAGATGACGCTATTGACTGCGTTTTTAACTCACGCGGCTTTAGAAGCGGGAGAAGGCCAAGCGGATGAGTTTGAGGATGCCGTCCAACTGATGACGCTACACAGTGCCAAAGGCCTTGAGTTTCCATTGGTCTTTATGGTCGGTGTCGAAGAGGGGATGTTCCCAAGCCAGATGTCTGCGGAAGAAGCGGGCCGCTTGGAAGAGGAGCGTCGCCTTTGTTATGTGGGCATGACTCGTGCGATGGAAAAGCTCTACATCACCTACGCGGAAATGCGTCGCTTGTACGGTCAAGATAAGTACCACAAGCCGTCACGTTTTATCCGTGAGTTGCCAGAAACCTGTCTGGATGAAGTGCGTATGAAGGCGCAGGTAAGCAGGCCAACCAGTTCGGGTCGCTTTAGCCAAACTGTGGTGAAAGAGAACTTCAATGAAACAGGTTTTAGTTTGGGTTCACGCGTTATGCATCCGAAATTTGGCGAAGGTACCATCATCAACTTTGAAGGCAGTGGTCCGCAAAGCCGAGTTCAAGTTGCTTTTAACGGCGAAGGGATCAAATGGCTGGTAACGGCGTACGCTAAATTAGAAAAGTTGTAGTTTCTGTAAGTGATTTTTCAAAATGTTTGAGCTTTAGACGAGGCGGCAATCAAGCGAGACCCCAGAGCATTGTAAACCGATGTGATGGGGCTGACTGAAACTGAAAGCGGCCAACGTAGCAGCTATAGTTCAATTATGTAGAGAAAAGATAAAGAAAAACCCCGAGGGCTTGCGCCCATCGGGGTTATAGTCTTACTCGCAGCAATCCGGCTACTAAAAGTGCTCCATGCATCAAATCCTTGATAGTATGCTGATGTCCTTCAGCTTAGTCCTTTTCTCGCCATCCTAGCGGTGTCCTTGACCCTATCCTGGTCCACTAACAATCCTCGTTAGCTCACTTCGCTTGTTCCCTGAGCGGTGTCCCTTTCATCATCCTGATGATCGTTCCTTGCCTCGTCCAGAGGTGTCCATTTCCCTTCCTTAGTAGCAACCATCCTAGTCACTATTGCGTCCGTTCAATGTCCAATTTGCTATCCGTGCCGATTACTCATCCTAAGCAACCGTATCTTCTTCCTGAAGATTACCTAATCCGTGGTAATTTCCTGTTCCGTGTCAGCATCCTTCCGACAAGGTTCATATTACGCCAGTCGTAGATTTCAGCAATATGACGAAAACGATTTCCTAATAATCTCTTTGGCTTATTTTTGTACAAAGTCATCTAAATCAGTGGTTTATGTGTTTATAGTGATATTACTCTTAGCTAAAAAGCTATTTTGGCTCACTCACTTGTAAGAGATCTCGCACAAGGCTTCGGGGTGATCGTTGATCAAACCTCTCACACTGACATCCAATAATGACGTTTTTTTGCACACAAATTCACTCTTCGGCGAATAAAAATGCCTCTAAAAGCAGGATTGGTGACTAACTATTCGCCAAGGTCGTGGAGGCTAAATCAGTAAACTGCTTGCCGATTGCCACAAAATGCCTGCCCCAATGAGTGAAAAGATCACGCCACACAATCCATCAATATATAGGGTGATCGCCTGCAACTTGCGCTGCATCCGTTGTGTGGACAGCGCCCAAGCCAAAAATGAGAACCAAGCTAAAGAGAGTATCCACAAAATGGCGAGTGCAGCGCCTTTTCCACTCAGAGACATCGTTGCGGGAACCAGTGATGACATGAGGCTCACAAAAAAGACCAACGCTTTTGGGTTGAGGATGTTGGTCGCAAAGCCACGAGAGAAGGCTTGGCGTTTGTTACTGAGCAGCAACTGGGGAGCTTCGATATGGGTTGTGCTTGCGGGCTCGCGCTGCCAACTTACCCAAGTTGCTTTTAAGGCGCCATAACCCAAGTAAAACAGGTAGCTGCCGCCGGCAATTTGTACCAAAGCGAACAGAGTCGGTTGCTGATGCACTAAGTAGCTGACGCCCGTTAAACTCAAAATTGAGTGGAGCAAAATGCCACAAGATAGCCCGAGTGCGATGTACAAACCGGTTTGGCGACCATAGCGTGTCGCGTTTTGTACGACGAGGGCAAAATCTGGGCCTGGGCTCATAAGGGCAATGAAGTGGACGGTTGCTAATGTTGCAAGGATGGTGATTTCACTCATGGTAGTCACTGTTTAATAGGAATTTCGCTTAGTGTGCCAAATTCATTGCATGAGGAATTGTAAATTATTGGCACTAGCCAACTTGAGAAGGGGAGACGCCGTAGGTGGCTTTAAATGCTTTGCTGAAGTGAGCTTGATCGTAAAAGCCGATTTGGTGAGCGACATCGGTACCGCAGACTCCGCTCTTGAGAAGCTTCATGCCTTGCTCAAGGCGCAAGCGACTTAGCCAAGCGTATGGGGTTAGGCCCACTTTCGCCTTAAAGTGGCGTTGAAATTGAGTGGGGCTCAACTGGCATAAGTTCGATAACTGCTCCAGTTTGACGGGCTGGTCAAGATTCGCCATCAAGTACTCTTTGAGTGTCGCTACCGATTGATTGCCCAGTGGCACGACGCTTTTTTGCTCCTTCGCCCCATACTGCTCAAATAACCGAGCAAAACCTTCATAGGGTAAACAGTCTTGGGCGAGTTGACTGAGGCTAGGATTTGCTAGGTTCTGGTGTAGTTCCACTAAGGTATTGAATAAAAAGGCATCGTTAATCACCAACTGGTTAAATCCCACTATGTCGGACGATCGTTTTAGATCCGCAAGATCACTAAGCCAATGTGGATCCAATGAGAAGACTTTCACTTGGTAACCTGAGTCGAGCTTGGATTGCCCATCATGCATTTCGTCAGGCGGCATTAAGACGATTTGCCCCTTTCCTGCATGATATGAGTTGCCTTGATAATGAAACTTCTGCTCACCTTGAGTGATAAGGCCAATATGAAAATCAAGATGATAGTGGCGTTGAAAGGCAAACGTTCGGTAGTTTGCGTCGATCAAACCTATCTCTTGATTGGGTGCTGTTTGGTATTGAACCTTATCCATAAATACAAAAAAGCTTGGCGAATATTTCACCAAGCTTAGCGCGACTGTTTGAGTATGTCTTGTAAAAAACGATCACTTGGCCAAAGCGGCTTTACGTGTTTGTCGATTCGTTTTAAGGCCGTCAAAGCTGAAGATGACTAAGGCACCCCAGATAAAGGCAAAGGTAATGGCTTTATCTGCCGTGAAGGCTTCGCCGTAGACTAAGACGGCGAGCAAAAACATCAAACTTGGGCCAATGTATTGGAAAAAGCCCAGTGTTGATAGCTTCAATCGTGTTGCTGCGCCTGTGAAGCAAAGCAGTGGCAAGGTTGTAATGACACCTGCGGAAATCAGTAACAGATTGAGTGTCATTGGGTTGCTCAGCAAATCAGATGTGGCGCTATCAGCAATCCAAACTAGGTAGATGGCGGCAGCAGGTAACATGATAAGAGTTTCGATAAACAATCCAGTTTGTGCATCCAAGCTCACTTTCTTACGTAGCAAGCCATAGAAGCCAAAGCTGAGGGCAAGCGCGATTGCCACGGTTGGTACTGAGCCAAACGCTATCAGCTGAACCAACACGCCACACGCAGCGAGCACTACCGCAAACCACTGAAGTTTTCTGAGTCGTTCGCCAAGAAACAGCATGCCGAGTAATACATTGATCAGTGGGTTAATGTAGTAGCCTAAGCTGGCATCCAGCATATGGTTGGCGTTGACTGCCCAAATAAAAATCAGCCAGTTAACCCCGACCAAAAGTGAGGTCGAGATGAGAAACGCCATCTTCTTTTTTGAGCGAAGTACATCACGAACCCCGCGCCAACGACGGCCGATATGGAGCAAGAAAGCCAGCAGAACAAAAGACCAGACCACGCGGTGACTTAAGATCTCAAGCGGAGAGACATCGCTGATGGTTTTAAAGTAGATAGGGGCGATACCCCACATGGTGTAGGCTCCGATGGCAAGCAGTACCCCTTGCCGAGCTCTTTGTTGTTCTTCTAGTGTCATCGGTCGGTTCCCAACACTTCGTTTACAAAATGAAACATCCAGTATACGAATGACTCTGATAATCACCTAGTAATTTGCAGTTTTATTCACCATCAATCCCAATTACAATTAGCGCTTTGCTCTTCTGCACATCACCCCTAACTGAGAATTCAATGACTGCCACACTGTTAGCTGAACAATCTGAACCGATCCTCACTCCGCAAAGTGTTTTGGAGGAGGTGTTTGGTTATCAAACGTTCCGCGATGGTCAACGAGAGGTGATTGAATCTGCGGTGGCAGGACAAGACAGCCTAGTGATCATGCCTACCGGTGGCGGTAAGTCGCTATGCTACCAAATTCCGGCACTTGTTCGCAGCGGCCTGACGTTGGTGATCTCCCCTTTGATTTCGCTGATGAAAGACCAAGTCGACCAGCTAAAAGCCAATGGTGTCGCGGCGGAGTGCATCAATTCCACCATGCCACGGGAAGAGTTGATTGCGGTGTACAATCGCATGAATGCCGGCGTGACTAAGCTCGTGTATGTTTCCCCTGAGCGAGTGTTAATGCGTGACTTTATTGAAAGGCTGCAAGGTCTACCGTTGTCGATGATTGCGGTGGATGAAGCACACTGCATTTCCCAATGGGGACATGATTTTCGTCCAGAGTACGCATCGTTAGGCCAACTGAAACAAGCATTCTCTCATGTGCCCGTGATGGCGCTGACGGCAACCGCTGACGATGCAACGCGCAAAGACATCATGCAGCGTTTGCAGCTGAATGATCCGCACACCTATTTGGGGAGTTTTGACCGACCGAATATCCGTTACACGCTAGTGGAAAAGCACAAACCTGTCTCTCAGGTGGTGCGTTTTCTTGAAGGCCAACGTGGTCAATGCGGCATCATTTACTGCGGTAGCCGTAAGAAAGTGGAAATGGTCACCGAAAAACTGTGCAACAACGGTCTGCGCGCGGCGAGCTATCACGCGGGGCTAGATGCCGATGAGCGAGCGTATGTCCAAGACGCGTTCCAGCGTGACGACTTACAAATTGTTGTGGCGACCGTCGCCTTCGGTATGGGGATAAACAAACCCAACGTGCGCTTTGTGGTTCACTTTGATATTCCGCGTAATATCGAGTCTTACTACCAGGAGACGGGGCGAGCAGGGCGAGATGGCTTACCCGCAGAAGCGATGATGCTGTATGACCCAGCGGATATCGGTTGGTTGCGTCGTATGCTGGATGAAAAAGATGATGGCCCACAAAAGCAGGTTGAGGCGCACAAACTCAATGCGATGAGTGCCTTTGCAGAAGCGCAAACTTGTCGTCGCCAAGTGCTATTGAATTACTTTGGTGAGTACCGAGAGCAACCGTGTGGCAACTGCGATATTTGCCTCGATCCCCCCAAGCATTTTGATGCCACCGAGCAGGCGCAAAAAGCGCTTTCGTGTGTCTATCGCGTGAATCAAAGTTTTGGTATTGGCTATGTGGTCGAAGTGCTGCGCGGCATGCAAAATATCCGAGTACGCGAAAACGGTCATGACAAGCTATCGACTTACGGTCTTGGTCGAGAAAACAGCCATGACTATTGGGTGAGTATATTCCGTCAACTGATCCACAAAGGGTTACTGTTTCAAAACATCACTCGTAATTCCACCTTGCAACTGACGCCAGAAGCGCGACCTCTATTGCGTGGTGAAGTGTCATTGGAGTTAGCGGTGCCTCGCTTAGATACCGCAGCAAGGGCGGCCAAATCAGACAAGCTTGTCAGCAAAAACTACGATAAAAAGCTGTTTGCCAAATTGCGCAAATTGCGTAAAGCGATTGCAGATGAAGATGGCTTACCACCTTATGTGGTGTTCAGTGATGCCACATTAATTGATATGGCTGAAATTCTGCCGACTTCTTATGGTGAGATGTTAGCAGTAAACGGTGTGGGCCAACGCAAGTTGGAAAAATACGCCGATCCTTTCTTAGATTTGATTCAGGAGCACTTAACCCATCATGGTTGATTCGACGCAAAAGGAATTTGGTTTAGCTGAATACCAGCAACAAGAGGGACGCATCGTGATCACGGCGCCGCGTTTTGATTTTGACAGCTTTCCTGAGCTAGCGGAGAAGTTGGTCAAGTCGCTGTCAGCGTCGGTGATTGAGAAACAATGGGATGCCGATATCCACTCATGGTTGATTGATTTTGAAGGCTGCCAACTGTTCTTAAAGTCAGAGCATTACAGCGAAAGTGTCTGGTTTGAAGCGCTGGCTATCGATGATTCAAAAGAAGAACTCGACTTTCTCGCTGGGCTGTTTCAACGCGGCTTTTAGTGCCAAAACAATACGCCAACGATTGCGTAATAACTCTTGCTTGCGGCGTGAATTGGTTAATGTATAATCGCCCGCCGCGCTATGAGTCACATACTCGATAGTGCTTAAGTTTTTTTATTCACATTGTTGGTGAGACATTGTCTGTTGGCTTAGATGGTGTCGATTTGGGTTCCCTCACCCCCAAACCAAACTAAAAAGGTATCGCATGAGTAACTTTACCCCTGCGCAGCAGCGCAAAGCCCTTCTTTTATTGGTTTTATTCCATCTGATCATTATTGCATCGAGCAACTATTTGGTTCAGTTACCGTTTACGGTATTTGGTTTCCACACCACTTGGGGCGCATTTACCTTCCCATTTATCTTCTTAGCGACTGATTTAACCGTGCGCGTTTTCGGTGCTCAGCTTGCACGTCGTATTATCTTCTTAGTGATGCTACCAGCACTGGCGGTGTCGTATGCACTGTCGGTACTGTTTTTCGAAGGGCAATTCCAAGGCTTTTCCCATCTTGGGGAGTTTAACTTGTTTGTGGCTCGTATCGCGATTGCAAGCTTTATGGCTTATTTATTAGGTCAGATTCTTGATGTGCACGTATTTAACCGCCTGCGTCAGTTAAAGCAGTGGTGGGTAGCTCCAACCTGTTCGACACTATTTGGCAATGCGCTAGATACGATCGCGTTTTTTGCGATTGCTTTCTATCAGAGCCCAGATCCCTTTATGGCGGAGCACTGGACGGAAATCGCGCTGGTGGACTACGGCTTCAAATTGGTCATCAGCTTAGGTTTGTTTGTGCCTATGTACGGCGTGCTATTGAACTTCCTTGTGAGAAAGCTCACTGCCGTCAATCCAGACTTTAAAGTGGTTGGCCAGTGATAGGAAGAGAGGGTAAGTAACGCCTTCGGATTCTTAAGAGTGTTCTCTCGACTTTAAATCGAGATTCAAAACAAAAAGCCCGAGTGACAGTCACTCGGGCTTTTCTCTTTATGCGGTCATTATTGAGCGATAACAGTAAGAGGCCAGCCAATATCACTTTGGCGGTTGGCTTCAATTTCAAGCTCTGCGCTGGTCAGTGGGTTGGCGTTTAGCCATTTTGCATCAATGGTTAGGGTGAGTTTGTCACCCTCAGAGCTTAGGCTGATGTTTGGCTCAAGCTCAGGGTTACGACGATGCGTTAGTAGCACGGCTAGGCGAAGTAGGCGCAAAATGCGTTTTGCACTTGAACCTGACACGGCGTGCTGCTCAGGTAGAGAGGTCAGTTGCTCTCGGTAACGACGGGCAATTTCACCCAGTAAGTGTTTCTGAGCGCGAGTGTAGCCAGGCAGATCTAAGCTTTGCAGCAAGTAAGCGCTGTGCTCACCACCTTTTTTGAAGTCAATTGTTAAGCCGACTTCGTGCAGTTTGGCCGCTGTCTCGAGCAACACTTTACCTTGCTCCTCGACAATCCAATCCTGTTGGCACTGAGAGAGTAAACGCTGCGCTAGATGAGCCACTTGCTCGCCATACGCTTGATCAAGTTGGTATCGATGTTGGACGCTCGCAATGGTGCGGGCGCGAATATCGTCCTGCTTGAGTTCATCCACCATCTCGTACACTAAGCCTTCACGCAAAGCGCCGCCAGCCAGTGTCATAGAATCAATTTCTAACAATTCAAAGATCGCAATCAGAATTGATAAGCCACTTGGGAACACTAATGCGCGCTCTAGTGTGAGCCCTTCAATCTCTAACTCTTCTAAGTGATCCGCTCGCATGGCCTGTTTTTGTAGGCGTTTGAGTTTGGCATGGGTGATGACCTCATCCATGCCTTGCGCTAGCATAATTTCTTGTAGCGCTTGAACCGTGCCCGAGGCGCCGACACAGACATCCCAACCAATCTCTTGGTACTGCTCTAAGATTGGTTGTAAGGTCTCTTTGGCGGCAAGAATCGCGTTGTTGAAGTTTGTGACGGTTAACTGGCGATCTTTAAAGTGACGCTCAAGCCAAGTCACGCAGCCCATCTTTAAGCTTGTTAGTGCTTTGGCTTCAAAACCTTCACCAATAATTAGCTCGGTGCTTGCGCCGCCAATGTCTACCACCAAACGACGCCCACTGCCTCCAGAGGTATGAGCCACCCCTTTGTAGATGGTGGCCGCTTCTTCTTCGCCGCTGATCACTTCAATCTTGTGACCCAAGATTTGATTCGCTTTTTCCAAGAAAACGTCCACGTTGGTCGCGGTACGCAATGTGGCAGTGCCGACAATGCGAATGTTCTCTGTGGGGATATCTTGCAAGCGTTCGGCAAAAAGGCTCAAGCAGTCCCAGCCGCGTTGCATGGCTTCTAGACTCAAGGCGTTATGTTCGTCTAAACCTGCGGCAAGGCGAACTTTACGTTTGATTTTGGCCATGGTTTGAACGCTGCCATCAATGTGACGCACAACGAGCATATGAAAACTGTTCGACCCGAGATCGATGGCTGCGTAAAGCGGAGATGAAACGGCTTGGCTCATAGACGCTTAAGAATCCTTTGGTTGGCGCTGGCGAGAGCGATTGTTTTGACGACGGTTACCCGAGCGAGATCCACCTGTATTGGTGCGACGCTGCTGCGGACGGTTTGAACGCATGCGAATAGGCGCAGGTAAATCTTCGATTAGGGCACTTGGGTCATAATCCGATACCGGGATTGTGTGCTCAATGTATTCTTCGATCGGTGGGAGGTTGATCGCGTAATCTTCACACGCAAAGCTGATTGAGTGACCGCTTGCGCCAGCACGACCTGTACGGCCAATACGGTGAACGTAGTCTTCACAATCATCAGGTAGATCGAAGTTAAATACATGCGTCACTTGCGGGATATGCAAACCGCGCGCGGCAACATCGGTTGCAACCAGCAGATCGACATCACCTTTAGTGAATTGCTCAAGGATACGCTCACGTTTTTTCTGTGGCACATCACCTGTAAGAAGACCAACACGATGACCATCGGCCGCTAAGTGGCCCCAAATGGACTCACATTTGTGCTTAGTATTGGCGAAAATGATCGCACGCTCTGGCCACTCTTCTTCAATAAGTGTTTGCAGTAGCGCCATTTTGTGTTCGTTAGAAGGGTAGAACAACTCTTCTTGAATGCGGTGACCAGTTTTGACTTCTGGCTCAACAACAACATGCTCAGGGTTATGCATGTGTTCGAAAGCAAGCTCTTGAACGCGGTAAGAAAGTGTTGCTGAGAACAGCATGTTCAAGCGCTCTTTTGGCTCAGGCATACGACGGAACAAGAAACGGATGTCTTTAATAAAGCCAAGATCGAACATACGGTCTGCTTCATCAAGGACGACAGCTTGAATGTGGTTTAAGTTAAACACACGCTGCTTGTAGAAATCGATGATGCGACCCGTTGTACCAATCAATACGTCAACACCATCTTCAAGCTTAGCGAGCTGCTTATCATAGCTTTCACCGCCATAAGCAAGCGCAGCTTTGATACCTGTGCTTGCGATTAGTGGTTCAGCATCATTATAGATCTGAATCGCCAGCTCACGTGTTGGCGCCATAATGATTGCGCGTGGCTGAGTTGGCTTACGGCCTTCATGCTCAGACGTCGTGAGTAAGTGGTTAAAAGTAGCAGTCAGGAAGGCTAATGTCTTACCTGTACCCGTTTGGGCTTGGCCTGCGATGTCTTGGCCGGTGAGCAGTACCGGCAACGCCAAGGCTTGGATCGGGGTACAAAATTCGAACCCTTTTTTCTCCAGACCTTCAGTAATTTGAGGGTGTAAACCCAAATCGGCGAACTTTTGCTCTGTGATATGCGTCTTTTTCATGGCTATAGAATATCAGCTTAAGCTTGCAATACGAAAGTAAATACATTCCAATAGGGCATCTAAATACTGGTTATCATGCAACCAGTTCAGAAAAACACATTGGAGTGGAAGATGAGTGATAAGATTTTGCAGCTTACTGATGACGGTTTTGAAAACGATGTAATCAATGCTGCAGGCCCAGTTCTTGTTGATTTTTGGGCGGAGTGGTGTGGTCCTTGTAAGATGATCGCTCCTATCCTAGACGAAATCGCAGATGAGTACGAAGGCAAACTCACTATCGGTAAACTAAATATCGACCAAAACGCAGGTACACCACCTAAATTTGGTATCCGTGGTATTCCAACGTTGCTTCTATTTAAAGACGGTAACGTAGCAGCAACGAAAGTGGGCGCGCTGTCTAAAACTCAACTAAAAGAGTTCCTAGACGCAAACCTATAAGCGTTGTGAAAGAAGACCGTGCTTAAGGCACGGTTTTGTTTTTGAACATCAACAAAATCTAGACTAGGCTACTATTTAGTGCTAGTTTATCGCACGTTAATTATACAAGTTCTCTTCTTGGTCGATCCTGTGACCAAATCCATCTTAACCAAATAACAGATCCTTATTTTGACTAAACAAGCATCAACCACCATGAATCTAACAGAACTGAAGAACAGACCTGTGTCTGATCTTGTTAAACTTGGCGAAAGCCTAGGCCTAGAGAACCTAGCTCGTCTAAGAAAACAAGATATTATCTTCGCAATCCTAAAAGCGCATGCTAAGAGCGGCGAAGACATTTTCGGCGACGGGGTTCTAGAAATTCTGCAAGACGGCTTTGGTTTCTTGCGTAGTGCAGACAGCTCTTACCTAGCAGGTCCGGACGACATTTACGTGTCACCGAGTCAGATCCGTCGTTTTAACTTACGTACGGGTGATTCAATCGCTGGTAAGATTCGTCCACCTAAAGACGGTGAACGCTACTTTGCGCTACTGAAAGTCAATACAGTTAATGATGATAAGCCAGACAACGCGCGTAACAAGATTCTATTTGAAAACTTGACGCCACTGCACGCCAATGAGCGTATGGTGATGGAGCGTGGTAACGGTTCGACAGAAGATATCACAGCACGTGTTCTAGACTTAGCTTCACCAATTGGTAAAGGTCAACGTGGTCTGATTGTTGCTCCGCCAAAAGCGGGTAAAACAATGTTGCTACAGAACATCGCTCAAAGCATCGCTTACAACCACCCAGAGTGTGAGCTGATGGTACTTCTTATTGACGAACGTCCGGAAGAAGTAACTGAGATGCAACGCTTGGTTAAAGGTGAAGTAGTCGCGTCAACGTTTGATGAGCCAGCATCTCGCCACGTTCAAGTCGCAGAGATGGTAATCGAGAAAGCGAAACGTCTTGTTGAACACAAAAAAGACGTGGTTATCCTGCTTGACTCAATCACTCGTCTTGCTCGTGCATACAACACTGTTGTGCCTTCGTCAGGTAAAGTACTAACGGGTGGTGTGGATGCAAACGCACTTCACCGTCCTAAGCGTTTCTTCGGTGCAGCTCGTAATGTTGAAGAAGGCGGTAGCTTAACGATCCTTGCAACAGCGCTTGTTGATACAGGCTCTAAAATGGATGAAGTTATCTACGAAGAGTTTAAAGGTACAGGTAACATGGAAATCCACCTGAACCGTAAGATTGCAGAGAAGCGCGTCTTCCCAGCAATTGACTTCAACCGCTCGGGCACTCGTCGTGAAGAACTTCTAACGAAAAACGATGAACTACAGAAGATGTGGATTCTGCGTAAGATTGTTCACCCAATGGGCGAGATCGATGCAATGGAATTCCTAATCGATAAACTTGCGATGACAAAGACCAATGATGAGTTTTTCGATGCAATGCGTCGTCAGTAATCGCTGAAGATTTGATTCCCAAACGCCACCGCTAAGCCGGTGGCGTTTTTGTTTGCATTATCTACTGATAACACGCACAATGGAGTTAAATGTTACAAGGAGGTTAACATGCAACAAGGAATGTTGTCGTCGGTACTCCTATCCGCATTACTTTTAGGAGCGCCAACCGTCTCAGCAACGGAGATGGCACCTGCTCGAGTGGAATTGCTCTTGGAAGATGAGCAAATTCACCAAAAAGTCGCTCAATTACTTCAATATGCTGTTGAAGATAATATCGATTCCCTCAATTTCGCGCTCGAACGACTTTCTTTACCTCAGCAAGAGGTTTCTAGATACCTGCTTCTTGACAAAATCGAGCAGCAACAGGTCGTGCTTACCCCTAAAATGGCGTTATTTGTAGAGCAGCAAAAAACACGAGTCCCTACCTATCAAGTATTAGAACGGGGGGATGGTTATGAGTTTTCAGTTCCCGCGTTTAACTATCCCGCCATCGCAAGTCGCTTACTCAAGCAATGGCGTCAAGATCAATCAACTCTCGATTTTGTCTTGCAAGCAGAGCGAGGGGAGCTTGTTCTACAAGATTGGTTATCTGGCAGTGAATATCAGGTCCAAACACGTGAAGCATTACTTATCCGTGAACTAGATAGCTTGTCTCCAGAGGCGGTGAAAAGTATCACCCAGCAGTTCACAGACTCTGCCATTGTAAGTTGGTTGCCATCTTCCGATGTGATGGTTCGCTTGGCGCAAGTGAGTGAAGATGCGGATGTGTATAAACTGGTGTGGCTAATGCGCGCAGATTTTAACAGCCAGCAAGAACTCACGAGGTTGGCTAAGGTTGGCGATGACTTCTCGCTACAACAGATCATGCTTGCTTCGCAAAACCCGAGTTTAAAAGAACACGCATTAAAAGAGCTCACACGGATAAAACCTATGAATCAAGAGGTAAAAGCCTTCTTGATTGAGCGTATGGCACTGAAAGATGATGCCCCGTTTGTCGCTCAAGAGTTAGCCCGTCAGGGGTACAGTAACTGGCTTGAAGAGTTAGCCAGCCACAACCAAAAGGTCCGCAGTAGTGCCATTCTCAATGCTCTGGCTAAATAGCTGACTTAGCGTGAAATAACCACAATAAAAAGAGGGATCGGATGATCCCTCTTTTTGATATACTGCCTGTAGTTTAACCAGCCATTAGAAGGCCTATGAGTTTTAAGGATCTACGCGACTTTATTGCCCACTTAGAGCAAGAGGGCAAGCTGAAACGCATTACTCACCCTGTTGACCCACATTACGAAATGACCGAGATCAGCGACCGAACGCTTCGAGCGGGAGGCCCTGCTTTGTTGTTTGAAAACCCAATTGGTTATGACGTACCCGTGCTTACCAACTTATTTGGCACGCCAGAGCGCGTTGCTATTGGTATGGGACGTAGCGAAGTTAAAGAGCTACGTGAAGTGGGGAAATTGTTGGCTTACCTGAAAGAGCCTGAGCCGCCACGTGGTTTTAAAGACGCGATTGAAAAGATCCCCGTCTTTAAACAAGTACTCAATATGCCCGCTAAAAGGCTGCGTAAAGCACCTTGCCAAGAAGTAGTTTGGCAGGGTGAAGACGTGGACCTCGATAAAATCCCAGTGATGAGTTGCTGGCAAGATGACGTGGCCCCTTTATTGACTTGGGGTTTGACTGTTACGCGTGGCCCGCATAAGAAACGCCAGAACCTAGGTATTTACCGTCAGCAGAAGATTGGTAAAAACAAAATCATCATGCGTTGGCTGGCTCACCGTGGTGGAGCTCTTGATCTGCGTGATTGGATGGAAACCAATCCTGGAAAGCCTTTCCCAATATCAGTAGCTTTTGGTGCAGATCCGGCGACCATCTTAGGAGCGGTAACACCAGTACCAGATACATTATCTGAGTATGCATTTGCCGGCTTACTACGTGGCAGTAAAACTGAAGTCGTCAAATCGGTCAGTAACGATCTTGAAGTACCAGCAAGCGCGGAAATCGTGATGGAAGGGTATATCGATCCAAACGAATATGCGGATGAAGGGCCTTATGGCGATCATACTGGCTACTACAACGAAAAAGAAAAGCACCACGTGTTTACCATCACGCACATTACCATGCGTAAAGATCCCATTTATCACAGTACCTACACAGGTCGTCCGCCAGATGAACCTGCGGTATTGGGTGTCGCGCTGAATGAAGTGTTCGTGCCGATTTTGCAAAAGCAGTTTCCTGAGATAGAAGATTTTTATCTACCACCAGAAGGTTGCTCGTACCGAATGGCGGTGGTAACCATGAAGAAGCAATACCCAGGTCACGCCAAGCGCGTAATGCTTGGGGTATGGTCTTTCCTACGCCAGTTTATGTATACCAAATTTGTAGTGGTATGCGATGAGAGCGTTAATGCACGTTGCTGGGACGATGTGGTCAAAGCCATGGCTGACAATATGGAGCCAGTGCGTGACACACTCATGATAGAAAATACGCCTATTGATTCTCTCGATTTTGCATCTCCTGTTGTCGGTCTTGGTTCGAAGATGGGTATGGACGCAACGATTAAATGGGATGCAGAAAACGCCACTTCGCCAGAACTGAATGCAATCTCTCATGTTTCAGTAGATAGTGAGGCGCTCGCAAGGTTTAAATCCGATAATCCAGAGGTGGTGGATATCGCGCTGCCAAGTTCAGCACAGAATGATCGCTTTGTGATTATCTCTATGCGTAAGAACCAATCAGGCCAGTCAAGACAGCTGATGGAAAAAGTCTGGACGTGGTTAGAGCAACACACCGACAGTAAATTTGCCATCCTTTGCGATGAAGATGTCGATGTCCATGATTGGAATGATGTGATTTGGGCGATGACAACTCGTATGGATCCAGCCAGAGACACAGTACAAATTCGAGCTGAGAACGGACGCTGTTCTAAACTAGGGTTAGATGCGACAAATAAATTTGCTGGGGAAGTTGATCGAGAGTGGGGTATCCCAATTAAGAAAGACCCACAGTTAGTCGCACAAGTCGATGCTAAGTGGAGTAAGCTCGGTATATCATGAGCAAAATAATACGCTTGCAGCCTCAAGGAATTTGTTTTGAGGCGCAAGATGGGCAAACGGTGCTGGAAGCGGCGCTCAACAATAATATACGCTTTCCACATCGTTGCCAGGTTGGAGCGTGTGCAGCCTGTCTGTGCCGTAAACTTGAAGGAACAGTAAGTTACGATCTTGAACCCATGCTCACAGAGAAAGAGCAGCAACAAGGTTGGATATTTGCTTGTCAGGCAGTAGCCGAAAGTAATTTAGTACTTACTTTTGAGGAGTAAGTAAGAGGAAGACCATGACCATCCAATGTAAAGTAAAGTCTATTAAGCCGTTAGCTTGTAATACTTATCAAATTCTACTTCACCCAGAAACGCCTGTGGCATTTAAAGCAGGGCAATACCTTATGGTAGTGATGGGTGAAAAAGACAAACGTCCTTTCTCGATTGCAAGTAGCCCTTGTCGCCATGAAGGTGAGCTAGAGTTGCACATTGGTGCGGCAGAGCAGAATGCGTATGCTCTAGAAGTTGTTGAAGCAATGAAAGACGCGCTAGCAAACGGTGGTGATATTACTATCGATGCGCCACATGGTGATGCTTGGGTTCAAGAAGAAAGTGAACGTCCTATTCTTTTAATTGCGGGTGGTACAGGTTTTAGTTACGTACGCTCAATTCTGGATCACTGTGTGGCTCAAAGCTTGAATAACCAAATTCATTTGTATTGGGGGGGCCGTGATGATTGCCAACTGTATGCAAAAGAAGAGCTAGAGCAAATTGAAGCTAAACATGAAAATGTTCACTTTGTCCCTGTTGTCGAAGATGCTCCAACAGAGTGGACTGGAAAGGTCGGTAATGTGCTGCAGGCTGTAGAGCAAGATTTTGACTCTCTCGCAGAATATGACATCTATATAGCAGGGCGCTTTGAAATGGCTGGTGCTGCGCGCGAACAATTTACACAAAATAAAGGTGCGCAAAGCGATCGAATGTTCGCTGATGCCTATGCATTTATCTAAACTTAGTTAAAAAAGACCAAAAAGAGAGCAATTTGCTCTCTTTTTTTATGCTTTTGAATACTAATTCAACGAACAGTCATTTTTTCCAAATTTATTTAAAAAAGGGGTTGCGCTAGAGCAAGAACTCCCTATAATGCGCATCCACTGACACGGCAGACGCCACAAGGCTTCAGCGATAAATCAGTAAAGCCAACTAAGCAAATTTCGAATTGAAAAGTTTGAAATAAAAAATTCAAAAAAGTGTTTGACACTTGAGAATGAAACGCTAGAATGGCTGCCTCTTCCGAAGTGATGTGAGTCACAAAGAAGAAAGCTCTTTAACAATATAAACCTATCAATCTGTGTGGGCACTCGTTGATGATAATCCAATTCGATACTTCGGTATCAAATTAGGTTTCAATGAAACGAAGTGACCATTGAGTCTTCGGACTCAGCACAGTCAATTCAAACATTACTTATGTAATGTTCAGTATTCGTTGAGCCGAACAAAATCTTAAATTGAAGAGTTTGATCATGGCTCAGATTGAACGCTGGCGGCAGGCCTAACACATGCAAGTCGAGCGGAAACGAGTTATCTGAACCTTCGGGGAACGTTAACGGCGTCGAGCGGCGGACGGGTGAGTAATGCCTGGGAAATTGCCCTGATGTGGGGGATAACCATTGGAAACGATGGCTAATACCGCATAATAGCTTCGGCTCAAAGAGGGGGACCTTCGGGCCTCTCGCGTCAGGATATGCCCAGGTGGGATTAGCTAGTTGGTGAGGTAAGGGCTCACCAAGGCGACGATCCCTAGCTGGTCTGAGAGGATGATCAGCCACACTGGAACTGAGACACGGTCCAGACTCCTACGGGAGGCAGCAGTGGGGAATATTGCACAATGGGCGCAAGCCTGATGCAGCCATGCCGCGTGTATGAAGAAGGCCTTCGGGTTGTAAAGTACTTTCAGCAGTGAGGAAGGTGTTGTCGTTAATAGCGGCACCATTTGACGTTAGCTGCAGAAGAAGCACCGGCTAACTCCGTGCCAGCAGCCGCGGTAATACGGAGGGTGCGAGCGTTAATCGGAATTACTGGGCGTAAAGCGCATGCAGGTGGTTTGTTAAGTCAGATGTGAAAGCCCGGGGCTCAACCTCGGAATTGCATTTGAAACTGGCAGACTAGAGTACTGTAGAGGGGGGTAGAATTTCAGGTGTAGCGGTGAAATGCGTAGAGATCTGAAGGAATACCGGTGGCGAAGGCGGCCCCCTGGACAGATACTGACACTCAGATGCGAAAGCGTGGGGAGCAAACAGGATTAGATACCCTGGTAGTCCACGCCGTAAACGATGTCTACTTGGAGGTTGTGGCCTTGAGCCGTGGCTTTCGGAGCTAACGCGTTAAGTAGACCGCCTGGGGAGTACGGTCGCAAGATTAAAACTCAAATGAATTGACGGGGGCCCGCACAAGCGGTGGAGCATGTGGTTTAATTCGATGCAACGCGAAGAACCTTACCTACTCTTGACATCCTCAGAAGCTTGTAGAGATACGAGTGTGCCTTCGGGAACTGAGAGACAGGTGCTGCATGGCTGTCGTCAGCTCGTGTTGTGAAATGTTGGGTTAAGTCCCGCAACGAGCGCAACCCTTATCCTTGTTTGCCAGCACTTCGGGTGGGAACTCCAGGGAGACTGCCGGTGATAAACCGGAGGAAGGTGGGGACGACGTCAAGTCATCATGGCCCTTACGAGTAGGGCTACACACGTGCTACAATGGCGCATACAGAGGGCGGCCAACTTGCGAGAGTGAGCGAATCCCAAAAAGTGCGTCGTAGTCCGGATTGGAGTCTGCAACTCGACTCCATGAAGTCGGAATCGCTAGTAATCGTGGATCAGAATGCCACGGTGAATACGTTCCCGGGCCTTGTACACACCGCCCGTCACACCATGGGAGTGGGCTGCAAAAGAAGTGGGTAGTTTAACCTTCGGGGGGACGCTCACCACTTTGTGGTTCATGACTGGGGTGAAGTCGTAACAAGGTAGCGCTAGGGGAACCTGGCGCTGGATCACCTCCTTATACGATGATTATTGCGATGAGTGTTCACACAGATTGATGGTTTATACGTTTTAGAGACGATACTGGGTCTGTAGCTCAGGTGGTTAGAGCGTTCGCCTGATAAGCGAGAGGTCGGTGGTTCAAGTCCACTCAGACCCACCAATTTCCTTGAAGTTGGCATACAGTATCGACACCTTGATGGGGCTATAGCTCAGCTGGGAGAGCGCCTGCCTTGCACGCAGGAGGTCTGCGGTTCGATCCCGCATAGCTCCACCATCTTTAAGTGTTCTTCTTTCTTTAAATAGAAGGCAGAGTCTTTAAAAATGGTTTCATTAGAAATCTAGCTCTTTAACAATTTGGAAAGCTGACAAATCAACAAATTATTGTTGATTGTAAAGTTCTCAATGTTTGTCTTTATGACAAACACCAAACGACACATTCAAGTGTTCTTGGAATTTGAGTCCGGCAAAATCGTGTCTGCACATGTATAAAAATGCAGACAACTTTGGTTAGTTGACTAGAAGACCCTTTGGGGTTGTATGGTTAAGTGACTAAGCGTACACGGTGGATGCCTTGGCAGTCAGAGGCGATGAAGGACGTATTAACTTGCGATAAGCCCAGATTAGGTAGTAAAAACCATTTGAGTCTGGGATTTCCGAATGGGGAAACCCACTTACATAAGTAAGTATCGTTATGTGAATACATAGCATAACGAGGCGAACCGGGGGAACTGAAACATCTAAGTACCCCGAGGAAAAGAAATCAACCGAGATTCCGAAAGTAGCGGCGAGCGAAATTGGACTAGCCCTTAAGCTTTACACACGTTAGACGAACGGTCTGGAAAGTCCGACGATACAGGGTGATAGTCCCGTAGTTGACGATGTGTGTTCAGTGAAATCGAGTAGGGCGGGACACGTGATATCCTGTCTGAATATGGGGGGACCATCCTCCAAGGCTAAATACTACTGACTGACCGATAGTGAACCAGTACCGTGAGGGAAAGGCGAAAAGAACCCCTGTGAGGGGAGTGAAATAGAACCTGAAACCGTGTACGTACAAGCAGTAGGAGCACCTTCGTGGTGTGACTGCGTACCTTTTGTATAATGGGTCAGCGACTTATATTCAGTAGCAAGGTTAACCATCTAGGGGAGCCGTAGAGAAATCGAGTCTTAACTGGGCGTCGAGTTGCTGGATATAGACCCGAAACCAGGTGATCTAGCCATGGGCAGGTTGAAGGTTGAGTAACATCAACTGGAGGACCGAACCGACTAATGTTGAAAAATTAGCGGATGACTTGTGGCTAGGGGTGAAAGGCCAATCAAACCTGGAGATAGCTGGTTCTCCCCGAAATCTATTTAGGTAGAGCCTCGGATGAATACTACTGGGGGTAGAGCACTGTTAAGGCTAGGGGGTCATCCCGACTTACCAACCCTTTGCAAACTCCGAATACCAGTAAGTACTATCCGGGAGACACACGGCGGGTGCTAACGTCCGTCGTGGAGAGGGAAACAACCCAGACCGCCAGCTAAGGTCCCAAATTATAGCTAAGTGGGAAACGATGTGGGAAGGCTTAGACAGCTAGGATGTTGGCTTAGAAGCAGCCATCATTTAAAGAAAGCGTAATAGCTCACTAGTCGAGTCGGCCTGCGCGGAAGATGTAACGGGGCTAAGCTATAAACCGAAGCTGCGGCAATGACTTTTAGTCATTGGGTAGGGGAGCGTTCTGTAAGCCGTTGAAGGTGTGTTGTAAAGCATGCTGGAGGTATCAGAAGTGCGAATGCTGACATGAGTAACGATAAAGGGGGTGAAAAACCTCCTCGCCGGAAGACCAAGGGTTCCTGTCCAACGTTAATCGGGGCAGGGTAAGTCGACCCCTAAGGCGAGGCCGAAAGGCGTAGTCGATGGGAAACGGGTTAATATTCCCGTACTTCTTACAATTGCGATGGGGGGACGGAGAAGGCTAGGTGGGCCTGGCGACGGTTGTCCAGGTTCAAGTGCGTAGGCTTGAGAGTTAGGTAAATCCGGCTCTCTTTAAGGCTGAGACACGACGTCGAGCACCTACGGGTGTGAAGTCATTGATGCCATGCTTCCAGGAAAAGCCTCTAAGCTTCAGATTGTAAGGAATCGTACCCCAAACCGACACAGGTGGTCGGGTAGAGAATACCAAGGCGCTTGAGAGAACTCGGGTGAAGGAACTAGGCAAAATGGTACCGTAACTTCGGGAGAAGGTACGCTCTTGACGGTGAAGTCCCTTGCGGATGGAGCTATTGAGAGTCGCAGATACCAGGTGGCTGCAACTGTTTATTAAAAACACAGCACTGTGCAAAATCGTAAGATGACGTATACGGTGTGACGCCTGCCCGGTGCCGGAAGGTTAATTGATGGGGTTAGTGCTTGCACGAAGCTCTTGATCGAAGCCCCGGTAAACGGCGGCCGTAACTATAACGGTCCTAAGGTAGCGAAATTCCTTGTCGGGTAAGTTCCGACCTGCACGAATGGCGTAATGATGGCCACGCTGTCTCCACCCGAGACTCAGTGAAATTGAAATCGCTGTGAAGATGCAGTGTACCCGCGGCTAGACGGAAAGACCCCGTGAACCTTTACTACAGCTTGGCACTGAACATTGACCCTACATGTGTAGGATAGGTGGGAGGCTTTGAAGACGGTACGCCAGTATCGTTGGAGCCGTCCTTGAAATACCACCCTTGTAGTGTTGATGTTCTAACTTGGTCCCCTAATCGGGGATGAGGACAGTGCCTGGTGGGTAGTTTGACTGGGGCGGTCTCCTCCCAAAGAGTAACGGAGGAGCACGAAGGTGGGCTAATCACGGTTGGACATCGTGAGGTTAGTGCAATGGCATAAGCCCGCTTGACTGCGAGAATGACAATTCGAGCAGGTGCGAAAGCAGGTCATAGTGATCCGGTGGTTCTGAATGGAAGGGCCATCGCTCAACGGATAAAAGGTACTCCGGGGATAACAGGCTGATACCGCCCAAGAGTTCATATCGACGGCGGTGTTTGGCACCTCGATGTCGGCTCATCACATCCTGGGGCTGAAGTCGGTCCCAAGGGTATGGCTGTTCGCCATTTAAAGTGGTACGCGAGCTGGGTTTAGAACGTCGTGAGACAGTTCGGTCCCTATCTGCCGTGGGCGTTGGAAGATTGAAGGGGGCTGCTCCTAGTACGAGAGGACCGGAGTGGACGAACCTCTGGTGTTCGGGTTGTGTCGCCAGACGCATTGCCCGGTAGCTAAGTTCGGAATCGATAACCGCTGAAAGCATCTAAGCGGGAAGCGAGCCCTGAGATGAGTCTTCCCTGACTCCTTGAGAGTCCTAAAGGGTTGTTCGAGACTAGAACGTTGATAGGCAGGGTGTGTAAGTGCTGTGAGGCATTGAGCTAACCTGTACTAATTGCCCGTGAGGCTTAACCATACAACACCCAAAGGGTTTTGATGGACTCAAACTAGAACATTGAATGTGTAAGAACGCAAACAGCTTTCCAGATTAAAGAATTTGCTTGGCGACCATAGCGATTTGGACCCACCTGATTCCATGCCGAACTCAGAAGTGAAACGAATTAGCGCCGATGGTAGTGTGGGGCTTCCCCATGTGAGAGTAGGACATCGCCAGGCTTTAATTTCGACTTTGCTTATTTACTAAGCAAGTCACCATAAAGTTCTAAAAAAGTTTAGAGTTTTATGTTGACTTCAACAGTCAATCGCGTAATATACGCGTCCTGCTTAAGTGCTAAGGTGCTGAAAGCAAAGCTCTTTAACAATATAAACCTATCAATCTGTGTGGGCACTCGTTGATGATAATCCAATTAGAAGCTTCGGTTTCAAATTAGGTTTCAATGAAACGAAGTGACCATTGAATCGAAAGATTCAGCACAGTCAATTCAAACATTACTTATGTAATGTTCAGTATTCATTGAGCCGAACAAAATCTTAAATTGAAGAGTTTGATCATGGCTCAGATTGAACGCTGGCGGCAGGCCTAACACATGCAAGTCGAGCGGAAACGAGTTGTCTGAACCTTCGGGGAACGATAACGGCGTCGAGCGGCGGACGGGTGAGTAATGCCTGGGAAATTGCCCTGATGTGGGGGATAACCATTGGAAACGATGGCTAATACCGCATAATAGCTTCGGCTCAAAGAGGGGGACCTTCGGGCCTCTCGCGTCAGGATATGCCCAGGTGGGATTAGCTAGTTGGTGAGGTAAGGGCTCACCAAGGCGACGATCCCTAGCTGGTCTGAGAGGATGATCAGCCACACTGGAACTGAGACACGGTCCAGACTCCTACGGGAGGCAGCAGTGGGGAATATTGCACAATGGGCGCAAGCCTGATGCAGCCATGCCGCGTGTATGAAGAAGGCCTTCGGGTTGTAAAGTACTTTCAGCAGTGAGGAAGGTGTTGTCGTTAATAGCGGCACCATTTGACGTTAGCTGCAGAAGAAGCACCGGCTAACTCCGTGCCAGCAGCCGCGGTAATACGGAGGGTGCGAGCGTTAATCGGAATTACTGGGCGTAAAGCGCATGCAGGTGGTTTGTTAAGTCAGATGTGAAAGCCCGGGGCTCAACCTCGGAATTGCATTTGAAACTGGCAGACTAGAGTACTGTAGAGGGGGGTAGAATTTCAGGTGTAGCGGTGAAATGCGTAGAGATCTGAAGGAATACCGGTGGCGAAGGCGGCCCCCTGGACAGATACTGACACTCAGATGCGAAAGCGTGGGGAGCAAACAGGATTAGATACCCTGGTAGTCCACGCCGTAAACGATGTCTACTTGGAGGTTGTGGCCTTGAGCCGTGGCTTTCGGAGCTAACGCGTTAAGTAGACCGCCTGGGGAGTACGGTCGCAAGATTAAAACTCAAATGAATTGACGGGGGCCCGCACAAGCGGTGGAGCATGTGGTTTAATTCGATGCAACGCGAAGAACCTTACCTACTCTTGACATCCTCAGAAGCTTGTAGAGATACGAGTGTGCCTTCGGGAACTGAGAGACAGGTGCTGCATGGCTGTCGTCAGCTCGTGTTGTGAAATGTTGGGTTAAGTCCCGCAACGAGCGCAACCCTTATCCTTGTTTGCCAGCACTTCGGGTGGGAACTCCAGGGAGACTGCCGGTGATAAACCGGAGGAAGGTGGGGACGACGTCAAGTCATCATGGCCCTTACGAGTAGGGCTACACACGTGCTACAATGGCGCATACAGAGGGCGGCCAACTTGCGAGAGTGAGCGAATCCCAAAAAGTGCGTCGTAGTCCGGATTGGAGTCTGCAACTCGACTCCATGAAGTCGGAATCGCTAGTAATCGTGGATCAGAATGCCACGGTGAATACGTTCCCGGGCCTTGTACACACCGCCCGTCACACCATGGGAGTGGGCTGCAAAAGAAGTGGGTAGTTTAACCTTCGGGGGGACGCTCACCACTTTGTGGTTCATGACTGGGGTGAAGTCGTAACAAGGTAGCGCTAGGGGAACCTGGCGCTGGATCACCTCCTTATACGATGATTATTGCGATGAGTGTTCACACAGATTGATGGTTTATAAAGTTTAAGAGATAGAAGATATCCCAATATCTTCAACTTAGTGTCCCGTTCGTCTAGAGGCCTAGGACACCGCCCTTTCACGGCGGTAACAGGGGTTCGACTCCCCTACGGGATACCATTGGGTCGTTAGCTCAGTTGGTAGAGCAGTTGACTTTTAATCAATTGGTCGCAGGTTCGAATCCTGCACGACCCACCATTCTTCTCCACGAAGAATCAAAACTTATGTGGGCGATTAGCTCAGTTGGGAGAGCACCTGCCTTACAAGCAGGGGGTCACTGGTTCGAGCCCGGTATCGCCCACCATTCTCTAAATGTTTTTGGATTAGGATTTCCAAACCACTTCAGTAAAACGTGTGTGGTTGGAGTTTTCGACCGTCTAAGAATATTTAGAAAATGTATTTCTTCGGAAAGCATAGCTCTTTAACAATTTGGAAAGCTGACAAATCAACAAATTATTGTTGATTGTAAAGTTCTCAATGTTTGTCTTTATGACAAACACCAAACAACACATTCAAGTGTTCTTGGAATTTGAGTCCGGCAAAATCGTGTCTGCACATGTATAAAAATGCAGACAACTTTGGTTACGTAACAAAGACCCTTTGGGGTTGTATGGTTAAGTGACTAAGCGTACACGGTGGATGCCTTGGCAGTCAGAGGCGATGAAGGACGTATTAACTTGCGATAAGCCCAGATTAGGTAGTAAAAACCATTTGAGTCTGGGATTTCCGAATGGGGAAACCCACTTACATAAGTAAGTATCGTTATGTGAATACATAGCATAACGAGGCGAACCGGGGGAACTGAAACATCTAAGTACCCCGAGGAAAAGAAATCAACCGAGATTCCGAAAGTAGCGGCGAGCGAAATTGGACTAGCCCTTAAGCTTTACACACGTTAGACGAACGGTCTGGAAAGTCCGACGATACAGGGTGATAGTCCCGTAGTTGACGATGTGTGTTCAGTGAAATCGAGTAGGGCGGGACACGTGATATCCTGTCTGAATATGGGGGGACCATCCTCCAAGGCTAAATACTACTGACTGACCGATAGTGAACCAGTACCGTGAGGGAAAGGCGAAAAGAACCCCTGTGAGGGGAGTGAAATAGAACCTGAAACCGTGTACGTACAAGCAGTAGGAGCACCTTCGTGGTGTGACTGCGTACCTTTTGTATAATGGGTCAGCGACTTATATTCAGTAGCAAGGTTAACCATCTAGGGGAGCCGTAGAGAAATCGAGTCTTAACTGGGCGTCGAGTTGCTGGATATAGACCCGAAACCAGGTGATCTAGCCATGGGCAGGTTGAAGGTTGAGTAACATCAACTGGAGGACCGAACCGACTAATGTTGAAAAATTAGCGGATGACTTGTGGCTAGGGGTGAAAGGCCAATCAAACCTGGAGATAGCTGGTTCTCCCCGAAATCTATTTAGGTAGAGCCTCGGATGAATACTACTGGGGGTAGAGCACTGTTAAGGCTAGGGGGTCATCCCGACTTACCAACCCTTTGCAAACTCCGAATACCAGTAAGTACTATCCGGGAGACACACGGCGGGTGCTAACGTCCGTCGTGGAGAGGGAAACAACCCAGACCGCCAGCTAAGGTCCCAAATTATAGCTAAGTGGGAAACGATGTGGGAAGGCTTAGACAGCTAGGATGTTGGCTTAGAAGCAGCCATCATTTAAAGAAAGCGTAATAGCTCACTAGTCGAGTCGGCCTGCGCGGAAGATGTAACGGGGCTAAGCTATAAACCGAAGCTGCGGCAATGACTTTTAGTCATTGGGTAGGGGAGCGTTCTGTAAGCCGTTGAAGGTGTGTTGTAAAGCATGCTGGAGGTATCAGAAGTGCGAATGCTGACATGAGTAACGATAAAGGGGGTGAAAAACCTCCTCGCCGGAAGACCAAGGGTTCCTGTCCAACGTTAATCGGGGCAGGGTAAGTCGACCCCTAAGGCGAGGCCGAAAGGCGTAGTCGATGGGAAACGGGTTAATATTCCCGTACTTCTTACAATTGCGATGGGGGGACGGAGAAGGCTAGGTGGGCCTGGCGACGGTTGTCCAGGTTCAAGTGCGTAGGCTTGAGAGTTAGGTAAATCCGGCTCTCTTTAAGGCTGAGACACGACGTCGAGCACCTACGGGTGTGAAGTCATTGATGCCATGCTTCCAGGAAAAGCCTCTAAGCTTCAGATTGTAAGGAATCGTACCCCAAACCGACACAGGTGGTCGGGTAGAGAATACCAAGGCGCTTGAGAGAACTCGGGTGAAGGAACTAGGCAAAATGGTACCGTAACTTCGGGAGAAGGTACGCTCTTGACGGTGAAGTCCCTTGCGGATGGAGCTATTGAGAGTCGCAGATACCAGGTGGCTGCAACTGTTTATTAAAAACACAGCACTGTGCAAAATCGTAAGATGACGTATACGGTGTGACGCCTGCCCGGTGCCGGAAGGTTAATTGATGGGGTTAGTACTTGTACGAAGCTCTTGATCGAAGCCCCGGTAAACGGCGGCCGTAACTATAACGGTCCTAAGGTAGCGAAATTCCTTGTCGGGTAAGTTCCGACCTGCACGAATGGCGTAATGATGGCCACGCTGTCTCCACCCGAGACTCAGTGAAATTGAAATCGCTGTGAAGATGCAGTGTACCCGCGGCTAGACGGAAAGACCCCGTGAACCTTTACTACAGCTTGGCACTGAACATTGACCCTACATGTGTAGGATAGGTGGGAGGCTTTGAAACCGGTACGCCAGTATCGGTGGAGCCGTCCTTGAAATACCACCCTTGTAGTGTTGATGTTCTAACGTTGACCCCTTATCGGGGTTGCGGACAGTGCCTGGTGGGTAGTTTGACTGGGGCGGTCTCCTCCCAAAGAGTAACGGAGGAGCACGAAGGTGGGCTAATCACGGTTGGACATCGTGAGGTTAGTGCAATGGCATAAGCCCGCTTGACTGCGAGAATGACAATTCGAGCAGGTGCGAAAGCAGGTCATAGTGATCCGGTGGTTCTGAATGGAAGGGCCATCGCTCAACGGATAAAAGGTACTCCGGGGATAACAGGCTGATACCGCCCAAGAGTTCATATCGACGGCGGTGTTTGGCACCTCGATGTCGGCTCATCACATCCTGGGGCTGAAGTCGGTCCCAAGGGTATGGCTGTTCGCCATTTAAAGTGGTACGCGAGCTGGGTTTAGAACGTCGTGAGACAGTTCGGTCCCTATCTGCCGTGGGCGTTGGAAGATTGAAGGGGGCTGCTCCTAGTACGAGAGGACCGGAGTGGACGAACCTCTGGTGTTCGGGTTGTGTCGCCAGACGCATTGCCCGGTAGCTAAGTTCGGAATCGATAACCGCTGAAAGCATCTAAGCGGGAAGCGAGCCCTGAGATGAGTCTTCCCTGACCCCTTGAGGGTCCTAAAGGGTTGTTCGAGACTAGAACGTTGATAGGCAGGGTGTGTAAGTGCTGTGAGGCATTGAGCTAACCTGTACTAATTGCCCGTGAGGCTTAACCATACAACACCCAAAGGGTTTTGATGGACTCGATACAAGAATTACTTGATTGTGTTTTGAGAGCACAAACAGCTTTCCAGATTAAAGAATTTGCTTGGCGACCATAGCGATTTGGACCCACCTGATTCCATGCCGAACTCAGAAGTGAAACGAATTAGCGCCGATGGTAGTGTGGGGCTTCCCCATGTGAGAGTAGGACATCGCCAGGCTTTAAATTATGGACACTTGCTTGTAGCGAGTACGCCACTGCGGAGTGGTAGTTCAGTTGGTTAGAATACCGGCCTGTCACGCCGGGGGTCGCGGGTTCGAGTCCCGTCCACTCCGCCACTTATCTAAGCCCTAGTCGAAAGACTAGGGCTTTTTTACGTTTTAGATTTCCGAAAATACTGCACACTTTTTCGGGGCTGGAGTATTGGACCATCGAGCCTACCATTTATGGATAAGTGTCACTTGAAACTACGGGGCTTATTTCTTTCTTTAGCCTCGTGGCTTGCTGTTAAGTTGGGAAGTCCTGCTGTAAGAAAGATCTTCACTGTTCGAGGGCTTTATCCATCTTCTTCCCAACATATACAGAGTCTTTGTTTGGTATTGGAAGTATGGAAAACCACTCACGATAAGCATCCGATTACAGCACAATATTTTTACTGCGCAATCTCTGGAACAACCATCCAAGCCCAACCAAGCTTGCTCCTAGCCCCAACATACTAATGGCTCGCCACAACCCTTCCAAGTTGGATGTATCAATCAAGAACACTTTGCACACCGCTACTCCTAGTACGAGCAGCCCTACTTTTTGTAGCCTTGTATCTGAACGTTGGGCGCCATTATAAGTGACTGTTGCACCGACAAAAATAAAGAGTGCGGTGTAGCTAAATAGCTCTGCCATGCTGGTTGGTGCATTAATGCTCATACTTCCCTTTTGCCAGAACTGGCGTATGGAATAAATGGCCCAAAGCCCAATTTGAATAGAGGACGCCCAGTAGAAATAAGCGGGCTTCAAAGGAGTCCTTAGTCTTTTACCTATAGTAATCGAGAGTAGTCCGGGCAGGAGCCAACCTACCGATAGCCAGTTAACAATAGGTTTTGCCTCCCCAGATATGTTCAAACCTAGAAAAGGCTGATAGACGGTGTTGAGTGCCACGCTTAAAGTGATGGCTATCGCCAGCATTATGTATGATACATAAAGATACAAGTTTGCAGTAAAGCGCGTACTTCGAGCTTTTAGGCTATAGATGGCAAACACAGCCAAACTTTGGAGAGTGAATAAACTAACGGAACGGAAGTCAAAATCGGCTATGAAATTATAACTACCTAGTAGCAAGAAGTTCGATTGGCTAAAAATCAGTAAAGCGCTCAAATTGAGACAGGTGACTTCTAGCCACTGCTTTAAGTTAGGGACAAGTGGTTCGAGTATCCTACCTGACCATTGGAGTAAGATGAGTGCCGGCAAAAAGCTTGTTATTAGTGTGATTGATTCAGGAAGACTTGTCACCTGCCATGCTGAGACAAAGGGTAACAATGTAAGGCGTATAGTGAGCAGTCCAACAAGCCCTTTTATCAGCCATAGATTAGGTTTGAGGTGATCGAAGCGGTACTGAGACGATGCAAGAAGCACCTGAATGGACACTGCTAGCGTAAACCAATCTGCAGGAAGCAAACAGTAGCATGTTGACGCTATGATGAGATGTAATACGGTAGAAGATTCTTGTTGCAACTGCTTGAAGCTATGGGAGCTAGCCACAAACCCTAGCCCCAGAATTAAGCTAAATGAACTCCATGTTCCCAACAAGTTCGAATAATGAAGGTTAATGTAAAGCTGAGAGCCAATCAGCATGCACGGAAGCGATAAGAGGGCTAAGCAATAGCTCATCGGTTTCCGATCTCCCAGAAAGTACTGCCCTATGGTTCGAGCGCCAACTAAGACAATGACCCCTCCCGTAGCTATCCAGACAAGCCTTCCGCCCGGTTCATCGATTTGATTGGTGAGTGTCACACTAATGTGTTCTGTGATAGCCATCGCAACTAAGGTGACTAGACTAAGCACTCGCGGAGCGGCCCGGCTTTTCATCATCGGAAAAATGAGCAATGCGACAGGGAAAAGGAAAAGAAGAACGGCTTGAGGCTGGTTTATATCAATCCGAGCTAGTGTTATTGAGGTTACGAGTGCCAGCAAAGTAGCAGCGATGAGTGGGTGGTTGTAGACTTCTTTGACTCGGATTGGCTTTTCTAACCTCCAGCCTAGATGGGGAATAAAAATAAGCAGATAGACGGATACAGGGATAAATAAGATAAACCAGATTAACGATTGCTCTTGCGTGATATCGATACTGATGAGAAGCAGCCATAGGACTTGGCCTGTGGTGACAGAACAGATTAACCAATGTGGTCGTATAAAGCGTCGTATCATTAAGCCTGCAGCGGTAATCGTTGTAATGTAAGCACTTAGTAATAGGTAGCTGGGATCCTCTCCTCCAATCCAAAGTGGCGCACTGTAGCCCCCAAATAACCCTAGGGCTATCATTAGTGGCCCCATACGCAGACTGAGTGCAATCGCAGCTATTGCTAGAATGCCTATTGCGGTGAGCGCGATAGGCGGGGGTATCAGTTGATAGACAATTGCACTGAAGCAGATGGTCGCGTAGAGACCGCTCATGCCCGTCGCATACAAAACTGCTGGAATGTAGGCATCTACTTTTGCATGGAATAGATGGCGCTCAGTCCTACCGATCTTATGATGCAGCCATTCTGCTGCGGCAAAAAAGATCAGAGAGATAGTTACTGCGAGTGCTGTGCGTGCAATCGGCGTAAGAATGAAGTTGCTGCCAATGGCTTGTACTAAGTAGCCAGCACCTATCACCATGGCGATCCCGCCAATCCAAATAAGCCAGTTCTTTTTTATGTGACTCAGGGTGTTATCAAACCATTCGGTTTTCGTGGTATCCACTTTTGCTACAGGCTTTGCTGCTCTTATGGCAGGCTCCACTTTTGCTCTAGGGAGAGGTACTTTTGGAGATTGATAAGATGGGGTGTCTTGTTGAGTGCTTTGCGCTTGTTTTTGAGGTTGACGAACACTGGCTAATTGTTCGAGCTCGTGAACTCGGCTTTCTAGTTTTATGATTTTTCTACAAGCCCATAGACTCATTAGTGGTGAAACCAAAATGACGATAATGAGAAGAAGACCTAGTAGCAATCCCACAAGTTCCATTGATGAGTCCTTTCAATAAGCAATGCCTATCTATAGTACTGAATCGCAGGTCTTTATTTTGCAACCCAAGACAGAAAACTTGCTTTGTTTACTGAGCATTAGCATATCGACTAGCCAAGCTAGCAGGTACAAAAAAACCGGCTCAGCGGCCGGTTTTGTTTGTCTGGTTACTCTACGCTTGGACGAGTGTCAGCGCTTTTCGAGAGACTTCGTGTGCGGCTTTTGTGAGATTTTGTTTCTCTAACGCATCTGCAAGGTAGGCATAGTCAGAGACATTGGGACGCAGTGATAATGCCTTCTCTAAGTGCTGCTGAGCTTCGCTCCACTTTTCATTTCGAAGGTGGAATTGAGCCAGTGCGCTGTGTGCTTCTGCGTTGTTACCATCTTTGTTTAGGACCGTCTCTAAGAAGACAATAGCTGGATGGCTATCTGCTAGATTCATTTCTGGCAGCAGTGCGTAAAGCGAGGAATTTGGATGTTTCTTGATGTTCTCTTTGATTAGAGTAAAGGCCTCGTTATCCGCTTTTCTTGAGATCAACTGCTTTGCAAAACATTCGACCAGATGGCTATCACTTTTCAGTTTACGCGGTAAGTTGTTCCAATGGCTGACAAGGCCCTCGCTGCCTTTTTGTTCCGCAACTTCTGCCAACAAACCACATTGAGCACGCTGTGTTAGCTGAGCCTGCTCATCTTTACTGATGATCTTCGCTTTGACTAAGTTTGGTAGTGCATCCAGTAACGGTTGCCACAGTTTAAGTTCGATGTAGACCGACTTAAGCAAGTTGAGCACGATGGTGTTGGTAGGGTAGCTTGCTTTCAGTGTGGTTAAGGTTTCGAGAGCCGCAGTGAAATCTGATTCGCGAACTTGTTGCTTGGCTCGTGTGAGTTCGACCGCTAAGAGCGAGTTTTCTTGCTGGGAGGCGAGTTCTAGGTAGCGATCGCGCTTGTCACTCTCTCCCATACCTTGCGCAGCTTCAGACGCGACGAGATAACAGAGCAAAGGCATATCGTGGTGGTTTGCCCAACGGGTGACTTTCTTCTCCGCCAACTTAAAGTCGCCTTCGAGTAGCTTGATGATACCCTCGTTAGTGTAGCGACGAGAACGACGCATCTTACGAACGCTGAACCAGTTCCAGGTCGCGGAGCTTGCAGAAAGGGCTTTTTTGATAAAGAACTCTAAGGCAAACAGAGTGGCAAGGGCGGCAATGATAAAGATAACAAGTGTGGTGACACTCATTTCAATGGTTTTGTTTGCGATTGAGATCAGCACGTAGCCCTGCTGACCCGCATATTGTGTGCCGGCAAACAAGCCCGCTCCCAATATGACAAAGAGGAAAATGATACGAAACATTATTTCTCCTCCGTGATCAGGGTAGTGACTTCACGACGCAAGCGATCGCGAATGACATCAGACAACTGTTGCTGTGTCTCTAGCTTGACTGGGTAATCGACATGGATATTTTGCTTGCTCAAGCTTTCGAGCGTCTTATTAAACTCAATGACGCTGTTTGCATCTTGATTAAAGAATGTGCTCGACCATTTGTCTGCGGTAGTCAGTGCCGTTGAGTAAATTTCTTGCTGTTCAACGTAGACTGCCTTAATTGCGGTTTCGAGCTTCGCCTTGATGTTCTCTTTCAAGTAGAAGTGCTGTTGAGGTGAAAGTAGTGGGATTACGTTACCATCTCGAGTTCGGAAAGTGATGAAGTTCTCGGAAAAATCTTTTAGCGAGGTCATCAAGTTATCCTGCCAATCGTAGATATCTTCAGATACTTTACGTTGCTCGACTTGCTGAGCTTCGGGTAGCAGGGCGTTCGCTAACGGCAGTTGATCGACTTGTTGTTGAAGGGAGGTTAAACGTAGGACCAAACCTTCGCGGTCGATCAACGGAATCGACTTGAGTTTCGTGATGTCATTGGCCATCGCTTTGCGCAGTGGCACTAAACTTGGGTCGTTCAGTGCCGCGATACGTTGATCCGCGCTTTCCATCAGTTTGGTAGCGCTAACGGCATCATGCTCGAGGAACAATTTGCGTCCTGCCAGTTTTACGAGGTAGTCGGCTTCAGCCAATAGCCAATCATTTGGACGGCGTCCTTTCACATCAGCGATGGCTAGTTGTAAGCTCTCGATACTCTTCTGCTGTTGCTCAAGCACTGTTTCTGCGCGGTGAGTAATCTCAATTGCTTGAGCAATTGCAGCTTGCTTGGTGGCGCTGAGGTCTTGCTCAATAGAGGTTTGAGTTTGGCTGAGCTGCTTTTGCAAAGCATCAATTTGCGCTTGATACTGTGCATTTTTCTGCTGCATATAAAAGGTTAAACCGCCACCGAAAATAAGTGACAAAATGATCGCAACCGTACCGAGTTTTACTCCGCGTTTGCCTTGCTTTTCTTCAAAAACAGGCGCTTCTTCTTGCTTTGGCTCGGCTGGCGCTGCGCTGCTTTCATTTGGCGTCTGTGTAGATTCCGTCGCTTCAATGTTTTCCTTTTGAGCGGCTTCGTCTTTCACAGAGTTGTTTTCTTTCTCAGGTTCAATGTGATCGTTTTTATTTTTACTTGTCATTGTTTATTGTCCTGTTGTCGTTGACCTTAGAGCAGCCAACAAATCTTTATTTGAAGCACTATGGGTATTGATAACCTTTTCGAACCCTAACTTCAGTGCCTCTTGTACAATGCGTTCACTGGGTACAAAGAGTTGCAACCCACAGAGCCATACCCGTTGTGAGGCGGATAGCTGATCAACAAAATGGCATAGCTGACCTGAACTGGTGATGACTAACTGTGTAATTTGCTTATCTTGCCAGATTGGAACCAGTAAATCTGAGCGGAAAGTAATGTTTTCTCGCTTATAGGTTTCGACATAGTCTACCGTGGCACCGCGCTCTATGAGTGTGTCATAAATGAGTTCTCGCCCACCATTGCCTCGTAGAATAACAACCTTTTTACCTTTCACTCGGGAAAGCATATCCAGCAGCAATAGATGCTCACTGTCTCCAATCTGCGGATAGTGTACTTTTTGTTGCGTAACTTTGCTTAAAACATGTGCAGTTTTTTGACCAACGGCAAGGTAAGTGACGCGATCTGGCCATACTTGGTTCTGATACTGAAGAGCTTGATGGCTAAAGGTCACCGCATGTTGACTGACCGCAATCACGATTTCACACTCTGCCAAGTGGTCAGGGAGAGTCGGAAGTTCACTTCCGGGCTGGATAGAGATAATTGGATGATGCAGGGCTGTTATCCCTGCATCATGGAGCTGTTGGCATAAGGCGTGGCCCTGCTCACCAGGTCGGGTGACCAAAACTGCCATATCGATTACTCGTGATCAGCGTAGAGCTTGGTCAGAATTTCGCGGGCACCCTTGTCAAGCAACTGATTTGCCAAGGTGACGCCTAAGTTTTCTGCGTCAGCTCGCGCGCCTTTGATTTCACCGCGGACAATCTCTGAACCATCAGGCTCGCCAACCAGAGCTCTCAACCAAATCTCATCACCGTCTAGTAGTGCGTAGCTGCCGATCGGAACTTGACATCCGCCTTCCAGTGTTAGGTTCATTGCGCGTTCGCATAACACGCGATCGGCGGTGTCTTGGTGATTTAATGGCTCTAGGAGCTTGATTAAGCGCTCGTCGTCGAGGCGACACTCGATGCCAACCGCACCTTGTCCTACCGCGGGTAGGGATTGCTCTGGTTCAATAAAGCTACGAATGCGCTCTTCAAGTTCTAGGCGTTTCAATCCCGCTGCGGCGAGAATGATTGCGTCGTACTCTCCGGCATCAAGTTTTCCTAAGCGAGTGCCTACATTGCCTCTTAGCTCTTTGATGACCAAGTCTGGTCGATACTCTTTAATCTGACATTGACGACGTAAGCTACAGGTGCCGACAACCGCTCCGTGTGGCAGTTCGTCAATGTTGTTGTAGGTGTTGGAGACAAAAGCGTCGCGTGGGTCTTCTCGTTCACAAATCGTGACTAGCCCAAGACCTTCTGGGAAGTCTACTGGAACATCTTTCATCGAATGGACTGCTAAATCAGCACGGCCTTCTAGCATGGCGACTTCAAGCTCTTTGACAAATAGGCCTTTGCCCCCCACTTTCGCTAACGGTGTATCAAGAATGATGTCACCTTTCGTTACCATCGTTACTAACTCTACTTCAAGGCCTGGATGAGCGGCTTGTAGAGCGTCTTTTACAAAGTATGCTTGCCATAGTGCGAGAGGACTTTTTCGTGTAGCGATACGAATTGGAGAAGATTGAGTCATGATGTTCTGCTAGTGGTTTTAAATAATGCTTAATCCTACCACTGTACGTTGAAAAGTATTACTGCAATCTCGCGAGGAGGGAGGATGGTAAGCGAGCTAGCATAAAATCATCAAAAGAGTGTGATTAATGTCTCGTTTGTATGATTCGCTATTATAATTAACTTAGGTTCCGTACCACACTAATGCCACAGTGGTTAATGACGGATTATAATGTCGATTCGATCGTACAATTCTTTACCAATACAAATAAAAGTGTTAGATTGATCACATTTCAGCGGTGCTTTAGAACGCTTTTTGTTCAGGGTACACGATAGGTAAATAACCAAGGACTCTCCCTTGCAGGCTTACACGAAAACGTTAATTCAAAGACTTGATAACCTAAACCAGCAACGTACTGAACGTGCGCTGGCTCTTATGGATTTGCAAAGTCAGCGTGTATTCCACCTTATTCCTACCTTACTGCATTTCAATCATCCGGTTATTCCCGGTTACTACGATGATCACGTTCCTTACGGTATTCGCCAATTTGAGTTTAATGATGTTCAGCGTCAGTTTGTTGATGACACCGAACTGACGATAGGTCAATCATTAGCTACTAGCGAAACGCCGGCCATACTTGGTCTATACACCATGGGCAGCACATCCTCGATTGGCCAAAGCACTTCAAGTGATTTGGATATTTGGGTTTGTGTGTCGCCGGACATGGATAAAGATGCACGAGAGTCTCTGACTAACAAATGCCTATTGATTACTGATTGGGCACAAACTCAGGGTGTCGAAGCGAACTTCTTTTTAATGGATGAGGAGCGTTTTCGTTCCAATCATTCGGAAGAGATGACGGGCGACAACTGTGGTTCATCTCAACACCTGTTGTTACTTGATGAGTTTTATCGTAGTGCGGTGCGCCTTGCTGGTATGCGCCTACTATGGCAAATCGTTCCTCCAGAAATGGAAGAGTGTTATGACGATTACGTTCACGATCTTTGCAACAAAGGCTACATTGACTGCTCACAGTGGATCGATTTTGGTAAATTGAATCGTATTCCAGCGGAAGAATATTTCGGCTCTAACTTGTGGCAGTTGTACAAAAGTATCGACTCGCCTTATAAGTCGGTGCTGAAAGCCATTTTGCTTGAAGCATACTCTTGGGAATACCCGAACACTCAGCTATTAAGCCTTGATACTAAACGTCGTTTTTTTGCTCATGAGCCCGATCTTTATGGCATGGACGCGTATTACTTAATGCTTGAGAAGGTGACCCGATACCTAGAACGTATTGGTGATGATACTCGTCTTGATTTGGTTCGCCGCTGTTTCTATCTGAAAACGCATGAGAAATTGTCTCGCGAACCAAGCGTTGGCTCGGTGGCTTGGCGTCGTGAAGCGCTGCGTGACATGGTCAACAACTGGGGATGGGATGACAGCGTCATTCGTGAGTTAGACGATCGCCGTAATTGGAAAGTTGAGCAAGTCAAAGTGGTGCATCACGCATTACTTGATGCGTTGATGCAAAGCTACCGTAATCTGATTCAATTTGCTCGACGCAATGACATCACGTCCGCGATTAGTCCTCAAGACATCAGTATTCTGGCGCGTAAGCTGTATGCGGCATTTGAAGTTCTACCGGGTAAAATTACCTTGTTGAATCCGCAAATCTCTCCAGATTTGCACGAGCCCGATCTGACCTTTATTGAAGTTCGTCCTGGACGCACCAATAAACAGGGCTGGTACCTGTACAAGCAGCCGCTTACCCCGCACCGCATTATTGGTCAATCTCCGCTAGAGCATAACGAATACCTCAGTAAGTTAGTCGCTTGGTCGTTCTTTAATGGCATGATTACGGAGTCGACACGTTTGCATTCTGTCGTCCGTGATGCGCATTTAGACATCGACAAGTTCTATCAGATGGTGAGTGATTTACGTAACACGTTTTCGCTGCGTAAACGTCGCCCAACGATGCAAGCCCTAGCCAGCCCTTGTGAAATTAGTCAGCTCGCGATGTTCATCAACTTTGAAGAGGATCCAACGGCTCAGCTCGGTGGCAAATCTCTAAAGCTTGATCCAAAGAGCATGGATATTTTCAGCTTCGGACCTGAGCAAAAGTGTCTGGTAGGCAGTGTCGATTTAGTGTATCGAAACTCATGGCAAGAAGTGCGCACGCTTCACTTTAAGGGTGAAACAGCGATGCTAGACGCGCTGAAAACCGTATTAGGCAAAATGCACCAAGATGCGTTACCGCCTGAATCGGTGGATGTGTTCTGCTACAGCAAGAACTTGCGCGGCGTGATGCGAAACATGGTTTACCAACTGCTTGCCGAGTGTATCGATTTACGTTTGAAACCGGTGGAGCAAGAGAAGCGTCGCCGTTTCAAAGCGTTGCGTATTGGGCAGCAAACCTACGGCTTGTTCTTTGAACGTCGTGGCGTGTCAGTACAAATGCTTGAAAATTCAGTCGACTTCTACCGCAGTATCTCAACGAATAAACTGAAGGGCTCGCCGCTGCTGATGCTCGATAAAGAGCAAGATCATCCGTTGCCAGAAATCGTTGATGGATTCGCCAGTGAAGGTCTCGTTCAGTTCTTCTTTGAAGACAACGAGCAAGGTTTCAATATCTATGTGTTAGATGAGTCGAATCGGGTCGAAGTTTATCACCAGTTTAGCGGCGAAAAAGATGAGATGATTGCGAGTGTAAACGGCTTTTACACGTCGTCTCAGGATGATAGCCAGGTTGCATCTAAGTTTATTAATTTTAACTTGCCGCAGTATTATCAAATCGTTCGCCCAGAAGAGGGTGAAGCCTATATCGTGCCATATCGCAGCGATAGTGCAGGTTGTCCCAAGCCAAATAGAATTGTAAATGCGTAAAAAAGGCCATCATCATGATGGCCTTTTTTGATGTACCGTTGGGTTTATTCCCACTCGATCTCTTCTGCGCAGTGCTTTTCACATTCTTGCTTTACCATCGCAATCAGCTCTAAGCCTGTTTTAGAACAGATCCATTGATCATTTTGCAGAGAAAAGTGGAAGCCGCCAGACTTAGACGCCAACCAAACCTCTTTCATTGGCTCTTGGCGGTTAATGATAATCTGACTGCGGTCTTCAAACTCGAGCGTCATCACGTTGCCAGACGTTTCATAGTCGATGTCCGCACCTGAATCATCAATCATTTCTTCGATGATTTGCATTTTTACATCCACCAACTGATGAAATTCAGTCTCGTTCATCCTATCTATCCTATTGCTTTTCCTGAGTGTGGTGCGATTATAGGGGGCATTGATGAAATAATCACGATAGAACCGATGAAAAAATCAATCTTAGCGCTGTTTGTCGTCTCCGTACTGGGTTTGGCTGGTTGTGGCCAAACAGGTTCGTTGTACATGCCAGATGAAGCGCCTCAAAATGAACAATCTTCATAATAATGACTAAGTAATATCAGAATATAAGGGAAAGCACTTTGGATTACTTCAACTATCAGGATGATGGCCAACTCTGGGCCGAGAACGTCGCATTGTCTGATTTGGCTCAGCAGTACGGAACCCCACTATACGTATACTCTCGAGCAACGCTGGAGCGCCATTGGAACGCTTTCGATAAATCGGTTGGTGACCATCCTCACCTTGTCTGTTACGCGGTGAAGGCGAACTCAAACCTAGGTGTTTTGAATGCGTTGGCGCGCATTGGGTCGGGCTTCGATATCGTCTCTGGTGGTGAGCTAGAGCGTGTGATTGCCGCAGGCGGTGATGCAAGCAAGGTGGTCTTCTCTGGGGTGGGTAAAACCGAGCAAGAGATGCAGCGCGCGCTTGAGCTGGGGATTAAGTGCTTTAACGTTGAATCTGAACCTGAACTTGAACGCTTGAATAAAGTCGCGGGACAGCTCGGTGTCAAAGCGCCTATCTCCTTGCGCATCAACCCTGATGTTGATGCCAATACGCACCCTTATATTTCTACTGGTTTACGTGACAACAAGTTTGGTATCGCGTTTGACCGCGCTCCCGCTGTATACCAATTTGCTGCGAGCTTAGAGAACCTCGATGTGAAAGGCATTGATTGCCATATCGGTTCTCAGTTGACGGACATCGAACCTTTTATCGATGCAACAGATCGCCTGCTTGCCCTTATCGATGACTTGAAAGAGCAAGGCATTGACATTAAACACCTTGATGTTGGTGGTGGCCTTGGTGTGGTATATCGCGATGAAATGCCGCCGGAGCCATCCGACTACGCGAAAGCATTATTAAGCCGTCTTGATAACCACAAGCACCTTGAGCTTATCTTTGAACCGGGTCGAGCGATTGCCGCGAATGCCGGTATCTTGTTGACCAAAGTTGAATTCTTAAAGCACACAGAACACAAAAACTTTGCCATCATTGATGCTGCAATGAACGACTTGATGCGCCCTGCGTTATACCAAGCGTGGCAAGATATCGTCCCTGTCGCTCCTCGTGAAGGGGAAGCAACAGAGTATGACTTGGTCGGGCCAATTTGTGAAACGGGTGACTTCTTAGGTAAAGACCGTCGCTTAGTTTTAGAGGAAAATGACTTACTGGCCGTACGCTCTGCTGGCGCTTATGGCTTCGTGATGTCTTCAAACTACAACACTCGCGTGCGTGCTGCTGAAGTGATGGTTGATGGCGATCAGTCTCATCTTGTGCGTCAACGTGAAGAGCTGTCCAGTTTATGGGCACTAGAAAACATTCTTCCGGAGTAATTGGACCTGTATGCATTTCCATTTTTCTAAAATGCATGGTTTGGGTAACGACTTTATGGTCGTGGATTGCATTACCCAAAACATTTTTTTCTCGCCCGATTTGATCCGCCGTTTGGCGGATCGTCATACAGGGGTTGGCTTTGACCAACTGCTGGTGGTTGAAGCGCCTTATGATCCTGAAACCGACTTCCACTACCGGATTTTTAATGCCGATGGCAGTGAAGTAGAACAGTGTGGTAACGGCGCCCGCTGCTTTGCCCGTTTTGTCCGAATGAAAGGATTGACGAACAAATACAGCATTAGCGTGAGCACAAAGAAAGGCAAAATGGTGCTCAATATTGAAGAGGATGACCAAGTCACCGTCAATATGGGTGTGCCTGAGTTTGAACCAAACAAGATCCCATTCAAAGCCAAACAAACGGAAAAAACCTACATTTTACGTGCCGAAGACAAAACGCTTTTCTGTGGCGCAGTGAGTATGGGTAATCCGCATGTGGTGACCGTGGTGGATGATGTTGCCACCGCCGATGTGGAAACCTTAGGACCACTGCTTGAGTCTCACGAGCGTTTTCCTGAGCGGGTCAATGCTGGCTTTATGCAGGTGATTAGCCGCAACGAAGTGAACCTGCGTGTTTACGAACGCGGTGCGGGTGAAACACAAGCGTGCGGCAGTGGTGCGTGTGGCGCCGTCGCAGTCGGTGTTGTTCAAGGTTTGCTGGATGAACATGTCACCGTGCATTTACCAGGTGGCGACTTAAAGATCAGTTGGAAAGGGCCGGGTAAACCTCTGTTTATGACAGGACCTGCGACTCATGTTTTTGATGGGCAGTTGAGCTGCTAAATCACACAATCAAGGAATCAACGTGTCTCAAATTGAAGCGGATGCTCTGACGGAAGAAGTCATTGCAGAATACTTACGTGACAACCCCGATTTTTTTCTGAGTCGTCGTGAATTAGTGGACCGCCTTGCGCTACCCCATCAAGAGCAAGGAACGGTGTCGCTTGTGCATGTACAATTGAACCGTCAGCGTCAACGTATTGAAGAGCTCGAAGAAGATATCACTTCGTTGATGTCGCTTGCTAAAAGTAACGATCAAACCTTCCACGAGTTTATGGCTCTGCAGGAGCAAATCCTAAAATGCGATTCGTTGTTGTCAGTCGTTAAAGCAATTGAAGAGATGGCAAAGTCTTTAGGTTTGGTCGCGTATGTGCGTCTACTGGAGTCTGAATCAAGCTATTACTCATTGGCGAAAGAGTCCTACCTGCGTTTTGCTACCAACCATTTGAATGGCAAAGAGGCTTACTTGGGGCGCATGCGCAAAGCGGATCGAGAGCTCCTATTTGGTGACAACCATCGCGCACCAGAGATGGGCTCTTATGTCGTGCTACCATTAAAGAGAAAGTCGTTACAGGGCGTATTGGCGTTTTCCAGTACCGATGGTGGGCACTTCCAACCGCATATGGATACTCTTTTCTTACGCCATTTAGCGTTGGTGCTTTCTCATTTAATTGAGTCTCTTCCATGGCAATGTGAACAAGATGAGCGAATCAGCAACACCTCTTCCTAATGGTCTACAAAAGCCCCTTGAACGCTTCTACGAATATCTACGAAGTGAGAAGGGGTTAAGTCTCCACACTCAACGCAACTACAAGCAGCAACTTGAAACCATGGCGCAGCACCTCGTACAACTTGGTCTGAAAGATTGGTCTCAAGTTGACTCTGCGTGGGTAAGACAGTTGGCGAGTAAAGGCATGCGTGATGGCATGAAGGCGAGCAGCTTAGCGACTCGACTCTCTTCTTTACGCAGTTTTTTCGATTTTCTTATTTTGCGTGGAGAGATGAGCGCGAATCCCGCCAAAGGCGTGTCTGCTCCGCGCAAGAAGCGCCCATTGCCAAAAAACCTCGATGTTGATGAGGTAGGGCAACTACTCGAAGTAAACGAAGATGATCCGTTGTCGATTCGCGATCGCGCCATGATGGAAATGATGTATGGAGCAGGCCTTCGTCTGGCGGAGCTCGTGAGCATCAATGTGAAAGACGTCAGTTTTTTCTCCGGTGAAATTCGTGTCGTTGGTAAGGGCGACAAAGAACGTAAAGTGCCTTTTTCTGGCATGGCGTCTGAGTGGGTCGGCAAGTGGATGAAAGTGCGTGGAACCTTGGCAAAATCCGATGAGCCCGCGCTGTTTGTGTCTAAACTCGGTGTGCGTATTTCTCATCGTAATGTTCAAAAGCGGATGGCAGAGTGGGGACAAAAGCAGGCAGTCGCCAGTCACATCAGTCCACATAAACTGCGCCACTCTTTCGCAACCCATGTTTTGGAGTCGAGCAACAACCTGAGGGCCGTCCAAGAGCTTTTAGGACATGAGAATATCTCGACGACGCAAATCTACACCCACCTAGATTTTCAACATCTAGCAGAAGTGTACGATCAAGCCCATCCACGAGCGAAAAAACGGAGCAACAAGGAATGATTTTTTATCGCCAACTTGGCCCGATTCAGGCAATGACATTTGATTTGGATGATACCTTGTACGACAACCGTCCGGTCATTCGTCAGGTGGAAGCAAAAGCGATGGCGTGGCTGCATCAGCATCATCCTGTCTCTGCGACACGTTCTTCTGATTGGTGGCGAGCGATAAAGCGTCAGGTGCTCAGCGACGATGCTTGGCTCAAAAATGATGTAACGGCTTGGCGATATCAACAGATCCTGACCGGACTGATGGAACTGGGTTACAGCCAAGCGCAAGCGGATTTAGCTGCCAGTGAACTGATTGAGCGAGTGCTGGAATTTCGCAGTGATTTTACCGTTCCAGATGAATCGCATCAGGTGCTGGCTCAGCTCGCGTCAGTGATGCCGCTGGTGGCAATCACGAATGGCAATGTGGATGTCGATAAGATTGGCTTAGCGGGGTATTTTTCGTTAATTCTTAAGGCGGGGCCAGATGGTTATGCGAAACCGCACCCGCAACTTTTTGACAAAGCGGTGCAATTTTTAGATTTGCCTCGCGTTTCGATATTGCATGTTGGCGACCATGTTGTTACGGATGTTTTGGGCGCTAAAAACAGTGGATTGTCCGCTTGTTGGTTCAATGACCAGTTTCAATCCATCTACGACCAGCCTAGAGCAACAACTTTGCCCGATGTCGAGGTGAAACGATTGCAAGACTTACTACTTTTGAGTGAGATTTAGGCACATTCTTACAAAATAATCGCTTTTCATCTGCCGAGACATAGATTAGGTTATATTCAGAAGAGATCTCATTATATCAACGTCTTAGGCTTATAGAATGCGCACTTACTCCGCGCTGGTTTTTGACAACCAGCAATTGATGACGTTTATCAATCAACTGCCCAAAGGATTAGGTAGTTCGAATTTAGTACAAATATTGTCGACTCAACCAGCGACGATCGCGTCTCGATATGCGGCTTATATCAAGCAAGTTCTCCCTGACAGCGAAGTGATTGGGCATAGCACTCGGCATGTGGTGTATGAGAGTCAAATTCATCATGGTGGGACGTTGATTTGTGTCGCTCAATTTGAACACACGCAATTCTCTTCTTTTTCTCTAGATCTGAATGATGACCCAGAGCAAGATGCCTGCACGGTCATTGAGCAGTTGGCGATTAATCAGAAGTCCAAAGCGATCATTAGCTTCTCTCACGTCACCAACAGTTGGGACTACAACCTGTACCAAGCGTTAGGTAAGCGATGCGATGTACCAATCTGTGGTGGATTGGCTGCGTCGGTGAATGGACGTAAGGAGTGGTTGCTGCATGGTGTGAAAACGTATCACAAAGGGGCGGTATTTGTAGCCTTACACAGTGAGGTGCTGCAAATTTGGCGTAATGCGTTTTCGGAGTGGAATACCATTGGTAGCCCTTTATGCGCGACCAGTGTTTCAAGCTCAATCTTACACACGATCAATCACAAACCAGCGCATGAGGTTTATCGTGATCGCTTAGCGGACGGTCGAGAGTTGAGTTTGGAGCAGATGCTGAGCTTTCCTCTGCAACTGACGAATCAACAAATCTGTATTCCTACGGCCATTTACCCAGACGGCAGCATTGAGTTCGATAAGCCGATTGAACTCGGCGATGAGCTGCAATTGTGTTACAACCACCCCTCACTGACATTGGAGCAAGTTGGGCATGATGTTCGCAACTTAGCTCAGTTTAATCCGCAAGCCATTTTTATCTATAACTGCGAATCTCGGCTCGAATTCATCGAAGGGATGAGTGAAATCAAACCCTTCGATAAGTTTGAATCTTGTAACGGCTCTTATTGTATGGGCGAGCTTTTCAGAGAGAAGCATCAAGACGTGTTGCACCATAGCATGACTTATCTTGCCCTCAGTGAAGACTCTCGCCGACCGCCTATCGACCTTTCAGAACAAACCGAATCGTACCCTATCTCTCCGCTTTTTCACTTAATTCGTTATTCCATTGAGGAGTTGGATGAGGTGCGCCTTGAGATGGAACGCAAGCTCGCTGCGCAAACCGAAAAACTCATCAACAGTTACCGATTGGACAAACGAACCGGATTGAAAAACCGTGTGGCCTTGCAAGAAGCGCTGAAAGTGGTGGCGCCTGATGAACATGTGATCACGCTTAAGCTGTCAAATTTTCACCAAGTGAACGAGAAGTATGGCTATCAAGTTGCCGATGAACTCATCAGTGATTTGAGTGACCACTTTGTTGACCGTTTGTCGAGCCGTCACGGCTCTGAGATGGTGAAGAGTCTTTACTACATTGGCACTGCGGAATGGGCGATCGTCTTTCACTCTCAGCAACCAAGCGATTTGATCAAACAGGAGTTCTCTCAGTTTGCTGATCAGATAGAGCACATCAACTTTGAGCCGTATGGGCTACCTGATGTCGACTACTTATCTGTTTCGATTATCGGTGGGATTGCGAGTGTGGCGGATTTTCCTGATGTGACGGGGGATGAGCTTCTACTCAAAGCGATTGATGCTAGGCGCCGTGGCAAAGAGCGCAACACCCACTTTATGAACGCGCGCGATTGCGGCACGACGATGGAAGAGCACCAAGACCGATTAGGCTTAATGGGCAGTGTCAGTCGAGCGATTCTCAATCAACGTATTATTACTTATAGCCAACCAATCTTTGCTGCATACAGCCGCGAGCAAATTTCCCAAGAGTGTTTGGTGCGCATTGAAGACGATGGAGAGATCATTTCCCCAGGACGTTTTTTACCGATCATCGAAGGGACGCATCTTTACACGCGCTTGAGCCGATACATGATGACTTCAACGTTAGATTTTATGGCGGATAAACAGGAGTCATTTTCCATCAACTTATCGCCACAAGATATGTTGAGCGATCGAACGCTCTCGATATTGGAGCAGGCGGTGAGAAAGCTTAATGATCCAAGCCGACTAGGGATAGAAGTGCTTGAGTCAGAGCAAATCAAAGACTTTGCGCGGATGGCCGAAGTGTGTGGTCACTTTAAGAAGATGGGCGTGCGTATCTTGGTCGATGATTTTGGCTCGGGCTACTCCAATATCGATGAAATCATTCGTCTAGAGCCCGATGTGATTAAGCTCGATGGCAGCTTGATTAAGACCATTGATGTCGACAACAAACAGCGCCAAATCACGGGGCAGTTGGTGCAGTTATGCCAAGTACTGAATGCCAAAACAGTGGCGGAATTTGTTCATAACCCGAAAGTGTGCCAAATCGCCGAAGACTTAGGTGTCGACTACCTCCAAGGCTTCCACTTGGCTGAGCCGACACGCTTATTCTAATTGGAGCGGTAGGGATGACCGCTCTTATCCGCTTTGAACACCCGCATATAATGGGCGAGGAAGTGGATGAGGCTATCAGCTTGGTTCTTCCCGCCTAACTCTCTTATCACCTCCGCCGCGACTTCCAAAGTGCATAGATTGCCTTGCGATTGATTTCGTCTTAGTTGATAGACAGAAGCGTGAGAAGGCATGATGTGGACTAAGGGGATATCCGCAAGCCACGCGCTTTTTCTCAGCATCTTCTTTGCTTCCTGCCACGTTCCATCAAGGATAATAAACAGCGGTATTTTCCCTTCTAGCGTGGCTTGATCTTGCGCGCTACTGACTGGATGGCTTACGTCATTGGGAAACAGCAGTACAGGTAAATAGCGTTCATCTTTGAGTAACGCGAGCAAGTTCGGGCACGGTGAGGTGCGTTGCCAAACATGTTGGCTACTGCTAGGCAAAGATTTGAGCAACCACTGGCCGGTATTGGTATCACGCGTGAGTTCATTTTCATGCATCAATAGCGCGATATGGGCATCGACCGACACTTGAGGCAATTGAGCGCAGACGCAGTTATGCAGCAGTCCGCACTCGGGGCAAGGGGTTGAGGCTACCATGTTATAGCGTCACTCCTCCTTGGAATGGGGTTAATCCATCAGAAAACAGCTGAACTTGGCTAATTTCGTCATAGTTTGCAGTAGGAGCCGTGCTTGGGTTGAGTGGGTAGCTAATGCCATCGTACTGCATCACATGCTGGTTAGGCACCGCGCCGCCGCCACTCACAAACAGCACTAAGTCTTGCCATTGGTGATGCGTTTTCTTGCCTAAGTTAATCGGTGTTTGCACTAGCGTAATGCGGCTATTGAAGCGCCATTTTTGTTGATGGCTCTCAAACACTAGTAGGGTGCAACCGCCAGAACCGCACCAATCGAGTTGCGCTAATAGCTCTTGGTTGCCATCTCCATTGAGATCGTAGGTGAGCCAACGGTAGCGAGTCCCCGTAGGGTCAGTTTTATGCTGTTTGAAATATTCGCGCAGCGCCTTGTCTACGGCAGGATTGTACTGGTCGCTGGAGGGGACTTTATCCGCAGAAAGCGAACGCTGGTTGGCAATCGTCTCAGTGCTGGAGGTGGCTTTGGTTTTAAATAAGGTTAAGCCGCCATTGGCAATGTCATAGACCACGTCACCGACCTTTTCTTGTTGGGTTGATAGCTGGTAGCCATCGCGCAGATACAAGCGCTCTGACAGCAAAGGTTGTCCCTGTAAGTGAGTGCCTACAACCTGTACTTGCTGGGGAGAAAGCTGCTGCCAGTAACCTTTTTCGACAGTATCGGCATCACCGCTTGGGTAACGATAGACGGTGGCGGCAGTGTGGTCGGGGTTCAAAGTTAAGGTGACGCTGAATGGGTTACTTTTTACCGCTTGGGCTTGGTAGGTGGCCACCCAGTCCTGCGTAGCATCTTGGTTCGCGAGGGTTGCGCAGCCATGATAGGTTGTGTTGTCGAGCGTGAAGGTCGATGTCCAACCGTAAAGGCTGTCACTCATGCCATCGACACAGCTCTGTTGCCGCAACTCCAAGCTACCCCGGCTAAAGGTATAGCGGCGGTTTTCTATCTCGATACGACTGGAAGTGATGGCCAACGATTGATCGGGCTTGCCGATCTGGCTGAACGTCAGTTCGCCTTGGTTAAACTTAACTGACCATGATGGCTCAGTGCCAAATGCGTGTGTGGACTTCAATGGTCGATCGCAGCGGTTTGGGTTTTCCGCACTCAGCAGGTTGACTTGGTCCACGACAAAGCGCGCGGGGTAATCGGAGGCGAAGCCATCTTTGCCTGCTGGGGCAAGGTGGCCGATCACTTCACCATAAAGGGGTTCGTAGGGAGCACGGACCAGAGTGAGTCCTTGATTAAAGCGGTCACGAGGAAGGTCGAGCCAATATTGCTGCTGACTGCCACAGGGCGTGATTGAGCTGACTTCATGCCCCAGTACCACTTGGCCGCGCATCACGAAGGTTTGCGGCTTGATTGACGTTGGGTTGCTCAGCGTTGCCGTCGGCTGCGGTGGCGTCTCTGGCGTCGTTGCATTCATCGAGCAGGCTTGGAGCGTCAGTAAAGTCGCCAGTGCGACTGGGTTTTGCAACGCCTTCATGCTATATCTTCCTCATACGAAATTCATCGGAAGCTATTATGGCATATTGGTTATTTAAAACTGAACCGGACACCTTCTCTATTGACACTCTTCGCACACAAGAGACCTCTTGTTGGGAAGGGGTACGCAACTATCAAGCAAGAAATATGATGCGTGATGATGTCAAAGAGGGAGACTTAGTGCTGATTTATCACTCCTCGTGTAAAAAGGTGGGAGTTGCGGGTATCGCGAAAGTGATTCGAGAAGCATATCCAGATCATTTTGCCTTTGACGCTGATAGTGATTACTACGATCCGAAGTCGACGCCAGAAAACCCTCGTTGGGTGATGGTTGATATTGAATTTGTCCGTAAAACCGAACGCGTCATTCCGTTGAGTGTGTTGAAAGCGATGCCAGAGCTCGAGAATATGCCTTTGGTTAAGCGAGGTAATCGCTTATCGATCATGCCGGTAACAGATCAAGAGTGGCAGGCCATTTTGGGAAAGGAGAAACTGCCAAGCCAAAGGGATGCAGGGTAAACAAAGCGGCGAAAGTGAAAAAGGCTGCCAGTGGCAACCTTTGACTTTGTTATTAGATAAGATGCGCTTTCAGGTAGTGAGCGACAGCGTCATCGGCGTTGCTACCGATAACTTCATTGTTTGGTAGCGCATCCATCACTTTGTGGTGAGAAGTCCCCATCACAAGCCCTTTCCCTGCCATTGAAAGCATTTCGACATCATTCATGCCATCACCAAAAGCAATGCAGTTATCGAGGGTAAGCCCGCGAGACTCGGCGACTGCCTTTAAAGCTTCACCTTTGGAGACATCCGCAGCCATAACTTCTAAACACCAAGGGGTAGAGAAAGCGATGTTGAGTTGATCACCGAAGGTTTCGCGAAGTTTATTTTCAAAGACGACTAAATGGTCGTGATCCTGCTCTGGATGGGTAAAGAAGATCTTAGCGATGCCATCGGTTGGGGCACGTTCCGCGTTAAAGCGTTTGTAGGAAAAACCAGATTCGCTGTGGAATTTTGCTAACATTTCGTCGTCACGATCCAACAACCAATCTTCATTTTGGTACATGTGGATAAAGATGTCTTGATCCTGTCTGATCACATCGATCACATCTTGTACTAAGCCTTCTGGTACGTTTTTGCTGTACATCAGCTGATCATTTTGGTCGTGGACGCGGGCACCGTTGGAGGTGATCATATAAGCCGGAATCCCCGCAATTTCGCGAATCCCAGCAACGTCGACGTGATGACGACCAGTAGCAAAGATGAACGTCAAGCCCTTCTGATGAAGCTCCTTCAGCGTTTGTTTCGAGAAGTCACTCAGCTGGTGGTTTGGAGCTAGAAGAGTCCCATCTAAATCTGATGCGACGATGTGAAAAGGCGTTTCTTTGCGTGTGTCGGTCATATCACCCTCATTAACAACTATTGGCGACCCGAAATGGGTTAAGCAACCAGTTTACTTGAAGCGAAAGGGGAAAAAGAGGGTAAAGATCACTTCTTGGCTTTTCCTATTTTTGCCGCTGATGCTGCTCGAAGAACATCATCACGGTGTCTAATGCATCATTGCGATAGTCATCTTGCTCAAACAGCACCTCATGTCGAGATCCATATAAAATCTTCATCGCACATTGAGTGTTGGTCTTGGCGAGCTTCTTCATAAAGCGGATTTGATCTTGATTGCAGACGATTTGGTCTTCACTCGCTTGCAGCAAGAGCAGGGGTACATTGATGTGACGGGTCATCAAGAGACATTGTTTAGAAGCCATTAAGCCTTGCCATACCCAGCGAGTACTGGCGCCACCAATTTGAATCTCTGGCTTTTGATCGTAAAGGGCACGAAACCAGTGATAACGCACATGGCTTTGGCTAAGTAGGTTACCCTCAAACGGTTTCGGGAAGTAGGCCACTTGACCCGGGGCAAAGGTCGGCTTGGGGTAAATAGCGGTGAGTATTTGACCCAATAGGGTGGCGATTGGTTTGATATGACTAGGGAGATTTACACCAAACATTGGTGCACTCAACGCCACGGCGTCAAAAGGGTGCTGAGGGTACGTTTGCACGTAGCGGGTGACGATATTGCCTCCCATGGAATGACCCAGCAGATAGCATGACTGATAATCGGCTAAGTCAAAGTGAGTGACCATGCGATTGAGGTCTTTTACGTAGTCGTCGAACTCATGCACGTAACCCATTTGCTTATCGTCAATCAGTCGGTCAGAGTAGCCTTGACCACGATGATCATACGAATAGATGTCGTACCCTTGCTGGAACAGGTCGTAAAACAGCTCTTGATACTTCCAAGTACACTCGATTCGACCATTAACGACAACAATTGCTTTGCGATGCTCAGGCTTGGTCAACTTCACCCAGAAAAGTTGGGTTTTATCAAAAGATCTCACCATGCCTTCTTCTCTAGAGTGCCATAGCTCAGCAATTCGACCATTGATTGCTTGCTCAAAATTCGACTCTTGAGTATAAGAAGCAGTAATGCTAGAGCTCGAGTTATTCATGGATTTTGTTAGCCTGAAGGGGTTTTGGTAAAACACAGCTAGATTATGTGTGGCTAGGTGCGTTTAGTCGAGAGGAAAACACAATGGATATACATGTTTGGTTAGCTTATGTGGTCACAGCGATCGTTTTTAGCTTGGCACCGGGTTCAGGAACCGTTAACTCTATCAGTAACGGCTTGAGTTACGGTACACGTAAGTCTGTAGCGGCTATCGCAGGGTTACAGATTGGCTTAGCTATCCACATTATGCTCGTTGGCGCCGGAATCGGTGCCTTGGTGGCGCAGTCCGCTTTTGCGTTCTCGGTGATCAAGTGGGTAGGCGTGGTGTATCTTGTTTGGCTCGGCATTCAAAAGTGGCGAGATTCAACGGGGCTCAATACGTCATCGGTTGCGCAAGAATTATCGGCTTTTACCTTGATGAAAAAGGCGGTATTCATTAACCTTACCAACCCTAAATCCATCGTCTTTCTGGTTGCCCTTTTTCCGCAGTTTATCGATCCGGCTCAAGACCAGGTCTCGCAACTATTGGTATTGGGTATTACTACGGTATTGATTGACTCTATCGTTATGCTAGGTTACACCACATTGGCTTCTCAGATGGGGCGCTTTATTCGCTCGGATCGTATGATGGCGAGAATCAATAAGCTCTTTGGCTCCATGTTTGTGGGCTGTGGAGCGCTTTTGGCGACTGCTAAAGCATAGACGACAGCAAGGACTTGAATGCAACGTATAACGCGCGATACCTATGTGGCTCGTCAGCCGATTTTTAACGCGAAGCGACAAACTTTAGGGTATGAGTTGCTGTTTCGTGACGGCGAAAACAATGCTTACCCCAGCCACATCGAATCGAATCGTGCGACCTACAGGTTGATTGTCGAAAATTTTTTATCGCTGGGCACCAACCCAGCGATTGACACTTCTCGTTGCTTTATTAACTTCCCTCAAGAGAGTTTGATACGTGGCTTACCTATGGTATTGCCCAAGGACAAGGTTGTTATCGAAGTACTGGAAACTTGCACGCCTAATGATGATCTCTACCTTGCGGTCAAAAAGCTCAGCCAAGCCGGTTACTTAATTGCACTTGATGATTTTGTTTACAGCGCTGAGTGGGAGCGCTTTTTACCCTTTGTGCAAATCGTCAAACTCGACATCATGGCGATGGGGCTGGAGTCAGCCTGTGACTTTGTAAAAGAGCGCATCGGCAAAGGGGTAAAACGCCGTTTTCTTGCCGAGCGTGTTGAGACCGAGGCGGAGTTTCTGACCACGCGTTCAGCAGGTTTTAGTTTTTTTCAGGGCTACTTTTTTGGTAAACCTGAAATCACTCGCAAAGGCTATTTAAGCCCAGAACAGCTGATTGCTATGGAGCTGTTTAAAGAGGTCTGCCAACCGGAAGTGGACTTCGTCAAGATAGAGAAAATTGTCGCTAAAGATGTGTCGCTGTCTTATCAATTGCTCCGTTTTGTTAATACCATGTCTGATCGTTTGGAAGTGTCCATCTCTTCCTTTCGCCAAGCGCTGATTTACCTTGGCCAAGATAAACTCAAAATTTTTGTCTCTTTAGCGGTGGCCTCGTTTGTTTCGACAAGGAAACCCAAAGAACTCTATAACCTGTCACTGCAGCGCGCTCAGTTTTGTCAGTTGATGGCGAACGACAACCCATTCAATGAATATCGTGATCAGGCGTTTCTTATTGGTCTGTTCTCGATGCTTGATGCGCTCATCGATGTCTCGTTGGATGAGCTGGTGGAACAACTCCCTTTGTGTTCATCTATCAAGCTTGCTCTCCTTGAGCGACAAGGGCCTTATGGTTTACTGCTCAAGGTTGAGGAGTGCTATGAACGCGCCGATTGGTATGGCATTAAAGAAGCGTGTCATCAGCTTAACCTCTCCGTTGACGATATTATGCCGAAAATTTCTGCCGCACAGCGCTGGAGTCAAGACATCAATCGCGTGGTGTAATCTACACCGCTTCGCCTTTCCCATTTCAGTCAGTATGAAGCTTTTATGACACTGCCTCGCGTGTGTTGATCTCTACGCGTAAATAAATAAAGATATACGCATATCCATATATGAGTATGTTTTATATGTTACCGCATCAGTTTTTCAAACTATTGTCCGATGAAACACGTGTTCGCAGCTTAATGTTGATTGTACGTGAAGAGTGCTTATGTGTCGGAGAACTCACCGAAGCGCTGCAAGAAAGCCAACCTAAAATTTCTCGCCACCTTGCGCAGCTGCGTTCAAACGGGATTTTAGTCGATGTGAGACAAGGACAGTGGGTGTTCTATCGCTTGGCCTCGGGTCTGCCGGGGTGGATGAATAAACTGATTGATGATCTTGTTGCTTCAAACTGCTTGAAGGCGGAGTACCAACAAGACCTAGAACGATTACACGCGATTCAGGCTCGTCCTGTTTGCTGCCAATAATAGACAATGGAAGAGATAGCATTATGACGATTAAAGTAGGCATTAACGGTTTCGGTCGTATTGGGCGTTTGGCATTGCGCGCCGCGTTTGACTGGCCAGAGCTAGAATTTGTTCAAATCAACGACGTTGCAGGAGACACCGCAACATTAGCACACCTGCTAGAGTTCGATTCTGTACAGGGGCGTTGGCACCACGCTGTGACCGCAGAAGGCGATGAGATGATCATCGATGGAAAGCGCATTCAAACGTCGCAGCAGCGCGATATAGATGCGATCGATTGGTCTGGTTGCGACGTAGTGATTGAAGCAACGGGAGTTCATCGCGAAGGTGTTTTCCTCAATAAGTACTTAGAGCAAGGTGTGAAGCGTGTAGTCGTTTCTGCGCCGGTTAAAGAAGAAGGTGTGGCTAACATCGTGGTGGGTGTTAATGATGAAATCTTTGACCCAGCCGTACACAAAATTGTCACCGCGGCATCTTGTACTACCAACTGTATCGCGCCAGTTGTGAAAGTGATCAATGAGAAGCTTGGTATTGAAAACGCCTCTTTTACTACCATTCACGATCTGACTAACACCCAAACCATTCTGGATGCGCCGCACAAAGATCTGCGCCGTGCTCGTGCTTGTGGTATGAGCCTGATTCCAACAACGACGGGATCTGCAAAAGCGATTGTCGAGATTTTCCCTGAGCTCGAAAACCGCATCAACGGTCATGCAGTCCGTGTACCGTTAGCGAATGCTTCCCTGACTGACATCATCTTTGAAGTCAAACGAGATACGACGGCTGAAGAAGTTAACGCGCTGCTTAAACAGGCGTCAGAAAATGAACTGGCTGGCATTCTTGGCTATGAAGAGCGTCCACTTGTCTCGATTGACTACAAAGGCGATCAGCGCTCAACCATCGTGGATGCGTTATCAACTATGCTCGTTGGCAAACGCATGGTGAAGATTTACGCATGGTATGACAACGAAATGGGTTACGCGACACGTACGGCTGAGTTGGTCCGTAACGTGGGCATGGCGTAAGGGGGATAACATGACAGATTCTGTTCAGATTCACCCGACATGGCAACTGGATGTTGATACTGGTGCGTTAGTACTGACTCCTTGTCCTGGCACGAAAGGCGTTGAGCTCGAGGCGTCGCTGCAGCAGCTTAAAGAGCAAGGCGTTGCCGCGATTGTGACGGCGCTAGATGACGCCGAGCTTGCTAGCAAAGAGGTCTCTGAGCTTGGGACTTTGACCAAGCAGTTGGGAATGCAGTGGTTTCAAATAGAAATCGAAGATGATTGTGCCCCTGATGAAGACTTCGCTGAGAAGTGGCAAGCTGCAAGCCCTGAGCTTCATAAAATCGTCGATAGTGGCGGTAAGGTTGCGATGCACTGTATGGGTGGCTCGGGTCGTACTGGGTTGTTTGTCGCTCATCTATTGCTAGAAAAGGGCTGGTCGCTAGAAAGCATCATCACTCAAGTTCAAGCCCTTCGCCCAGGCGCGTTCACTAAGCCTGTTCAGGTTGAATACATTACCGCGGTTTCTACGTTGTAAGGCATTGGATCAGAGCTTTTGGAACATGGGTGTCCAAAAGCTCTGTGAACAGCACATTTGAGGATTTCACCTTATGTTCTCTACTCTCAGCAAGAGCGTGCGTCAATATATGTTGGTGACGTTCAACTACTGGAATTTCACCATTACTGATGGCGCACTGCGTATGCTAGTGGTGCTCTATTTCTACGATTTGGGTTACAGCTCGCTAGAAATCGCCTCGTTGTTTTTGTTCTACGAATTTTTTGGTGTGGTGACAAACCTCGTTGGTGGCTGGTTGGGGGCTAGACTGGGCTTAAACAAGACCATGAACCTCGGGCTAGGGATGCAAATTGTCGCGCTGGCCATGTTAGCGGTGCCTAGTGGTTGGCTGACGATTCCTTGGGTAATGGCCGCTCAGGCACTGTCTGGGATCGCCAAAGACCTCAATAAAATGAGCGCCAAAAGTTCGATTAAAACTCTGGTGCCAGACGAACAGCAAGGCGCGCTGTATAAGTGGATTGCAATCCTCACGGGCTCGAAGAATGCACTGAAAGGCGCAGGGTTCTTTGTTGGCGGCTTGCTTCTCTCTACCATTGGTTTTACCTATGCGGTGTTGACCATGGCGGCGGTGCTGACTCTGGTGTTTATTGGTAGTGTTCTCAGCTTAGAAGCGAATCTGGGCAAAGCGAAGACCAAGCCGAAGTTTAAGCAAATTTTCTCTAAGTCTGAGTCGATCAATATTCTTTCGGCGGCACGTATGTTCCTATTTGGTGCTCGTGATGTGTGGTTTGTCGTGGCACTGCCCATTTATCTCGGCAGCGTTTTTGGTTGGGATCATTCGTGGGTTGGAGGATTTCTTGCAGCTTGGACAATTGCTTATGGTGTTGTTCAGGGAGTTGCGCCCAAGATTACCGGCAAAGCACAAGGCAAAGTGCCCGATGGTCACGCCGCAATGCTTTGGGCTGGTGGATTAGCGATAGTCACCGCATCGATTGCTTACGCTGTTCAGATTGGCTGGCAACCTGAGTTCGTGATTGTCGGGGGATTGATGATTTTCGGGGCGATCTTCGCGGTCAATTCGTCACTTCACTCTTATCTGATCGTCAGCTATGCGAAAGGTGATGGTGTCTCTTTGGATGTCGGTTTTTACTACATGGCCAATGCTATGGGGCGTCTGATCGGTACGATTTTGTCTGGTTGGGTGTTCCAAATGGCTGGACTCGCAGCGTGTTTGTGGGTCTCGTTTGCCTTTTTAGCACTGACCACGCTTATTTCACTTAAGCTACCGAAAGTGAATCAAGTCGCGACGGCGTAAACGCAACCTCCGACCTTCTCATGACTAAAAGCTGACCAAGCTTATACCTTGGTCAGCTTTTTTGTTGCTATATTCAGAGGGTTATAACACTGAGGTTGAATAATGAGAGAACGTGTCCAGTTTTTTGACTTGCTGCGCTGCGTGGCGGCTGTGGCTGTGATTGCCATCCATGTGCTAGCGCCGTATCGCCATGAACTGGGAGTCATTCCTTTTGACGAGTGGTTTACGGCTGTTGCAACAAACGGAGTGACACGTTGGGCTGTTCCTGTGTTCATTTTGATCTCCGGCGCTTTGATGTTGAGTGATAAGCGACCTTTTGATCCTCACTACTATGTTAAGCGGCGTTTAGGGAAGGTTTTGGTGCCATTTCTTATTTGGTCGCTATTTTATGGTTATCTCTCAGGTTGGACAGCCAACGGTTTTGACGTCAAAGTTTCCCAAGAGGTTCTGCTCAATAGCCCTCAGCATGCGACCTACTATCACCTTGGTTTCTTTTACTACTTTATCCCGCTCTACTTTGTGATTCCCATCTTCCAATGGGTAGTGAAGCGCGAAGATGATACGCCACTATATTTGTTCACCGTCCTTTGGTTAGTTACAACGCTGCTTTACTTGATGGGGATTGATGGGTTTTGGAGTCATGAACTCTGGCTCTATAGTGGGTACTTACCACTTGGCTATATTCTATGGCAGAGAATACCGCTAACCAAACGCAGCGTAGCGCTAGTGAGCTTGCTTGGCTGCGCGGCGTTAGCCATTACGGTTTATATGGTGGTGACCAATAGCCTGGCAGCAGATAAATACACGGTTGGTCGCTGGTTGTCCTATAAAACGCTCAATGTGGTTGCGGCAGCTAGCATGGTCTTTATGCTTTGTCGATACTTTGGTGAAGGGTTATCTGAGCGAGCTCAGCACGTGATTAGTTTTATTAGCCAGCACAGTCTTGGGATTTATATTCTTCATCCTATCTTTTTATGGCCAATGAAAGAGTATGCTTGGTATCAGGGGCACCCAGGTTGGGTGATTCCGGTGTGGATTGTGTTGAGTGGCGGAGGAGCACTGTTTACCAGTTGGTTGTTGTCTCGCTCCGCTAAAACAAGATGGTTGCTTCCTTAGTTAACGCTTTAGCGCAAAGTGCAGGAATTTGTCACCTTGGTAGGTGAGTGTGCCTTTGTCTCCGGGGTTAAGTGCGTGGTAATAATGGATGCCAATTTGGAATTCACGCTTTGGCCCCAAACGCCCTTTCTGAACGTATATCCAATATTCTTGATCATCTTGCCCTGGTGCTGGGTCCTCAATTTCAATCGCTTGCTTATCCAAAACGGTCACTTCAGCCGTTTGCTCTGGAGCTCCTTGCCCTTGAATATGCTTACTAAAAAAACGCTGGAATGCCCAAGCACTCACTAAAATGAACACAAGAATCGCAACAATCAGTGTGATTGGCATGATGAGATCTCCCTTCTAATGTTGGCTATTCTAGCGGTTATTTGTATTAGAGATGAGGCTTGGCGCAATTGAGTGATAAGTTGGTGCGTATCTTGAATGATTTATTAGACGCACATCACAAGGGATTGGGAAAATTGTCAGTATCCTGATATAGCTAGTAATTGATTCCTTTACATTAATTTACTAGGGGAACAATTTTGTCCAGCAATGAAAAGGGAGATAATAATTCGCAGTGACTGTAAGAACAAAGGCTAACCAAGAGTGGAGACTCGAAGTTGTAAAAGGCTTTGTTTTGCCCCTAAACTTTACTAGCGATGGAGGGAAGCCATGTCTGATATAGAGAAAGTTGTTATCCGCACACGTAAGTTGGAAAAGCTGCTTCGTACCCAGTATCACGCGGAAGGCAAAGGACTTCATCAACTTATCACCAGTTGTGAAGAGCGATTGCCTCACGATGTCATAAGTAAGCTGCGCTATATTGCGACCATTCGCAATAAAGTTGTGCACGAAGAAGACTACAAACTCGATAGCCAGAGAGATTTTTTGACCACGTGCGATGAGTGTGAAAAAGAGCTGACTCCGCGTAGCAGTCGTTTTGTATGGCGGGCGGCCATCACCTTGATGACACTCATCACTGTCGCGGCATTATTTTTCTATTATGCACATTGGGATGTTTTATCGAAGCATTTACAATAAACGCCAGAAAAGTGGGACATTTTAGGGTTGGAGAGTAATTAGACGTGTGTCTAGTTATTGAACTGAATCTGATCGTTTTATCTGCTTTGTAACAAAAAGGGACGCGAAAGCGTCCCTTTTTGTTTTCTGTAATCTGACTAGTACATCATCGGCAGCGTCATTAGGCCAACAACAACCGCGATCATTACAAGTCCTTGTTTTTGTGAAGAAGTAATCATAACACTGCTCCTTAATAGTGATGTTTAACTCTATGCTTTTTAGAATAGCAATGTTTTTATGGTTTGATCAAGTTTTTCTTTGCTTACTGCTTAAAAAATCAAATTTAAACTTGTACTTATGGGTTTATTTAGGCATTTTTTCAATTTTAAATCGTTACTTTTGAGCTGGTTTTTATTTGTTCTTATGTCGTTGTTTTGCATTTAACCTGTTGTTTTAATTCAAATATAATCTATATTTATTTGTGTTAATAAAAGGTTTGTTGTTCTTTTGGGGCTTAGTTGTCTCTTGATGTTGATATTTTAGAGTTTGTTGTAGGTTTTGCTGGTATTTTCTTGGTGGATGAGAATTGATGTCATTATTTGGTTTGTTCCATTAGAGTATGAGTGATAAAACTGGAAGTAAAACGAGAGGAAAGGGTGCTTCTAGTTTTTGTGTTTTTTTATTTAAGTTGTTGTTTTATAGTTGTTTATTCTTGTTTTTCTTGTTTGTTTTTTCGTTGAGCAAGGAGGGTTTTGTTACTATCCTATATTTTCATCCTTGTCGGTGTATAAAATGGTCTTTTTGGGGCTTTTAATCGGCTGGCGCTGGCCCTGACCTGATATTGCAGATAGAAATGCAAACGTGTAGAAGCATAATCGAGATCCAAGTTTTACTTTCCCACTCTGGACATATGAAGCGCCCTCCCTACACTAGCGACTCAGTTTAAAAGAGGTGGTCGCATGTGGAGTTGGCTTTCAGTCGCACTATCAGGTTTTATTAGTATTTCAGCCAGTGAAAGCAATCAGAAGATGCAAGCAGCGGTGTTTAAAACGCTGACAATGTTCATGCTGGTGGTCATGCTATGGAGCCAAGAAAGCCTGGTTGGGCTTGCTGCATGGTGGGTGACGCTCGGGCTTATCATTTCTGCGCTCGCGGACAGTCTCTATCTCTTTAATAAGCACAAGCGACTCTGCTTTTCGGCGTATATCGGCGCTCAGCTGTGTTACAGCACTTCTTTTTGGCAGCAGTTGTCAGGGGAAATTGTGTGGTGGTTACCAGCCATGCTTCTTGCCATTGGTATTGTGGTGTTTTTCCTAATGCTACCTAAAATCGATAAACTGATTTTCCCCGTTGTGATCATGGGGATGATGCTGCTGCAGTTGAATTGGGCTGCGGGAGAGGTTTGGTTGTTTTCAGGCACCGTGTCTGGCTCACTTGGTTTTCTTGGTACCATTATCCTGACACTTTCTGCAGGCTTGCTTGCGGTTCATGATTATCGACATCCGATAGCCTTTGGCCGTTATCTCATCTCTGGTAGCTACCTACTGGCGCACGCTTTGATTACCGCTTCTTTGATTATCTAAAATCAAAGTTCTTTTCTCTGGTTACGATTATGCTTTGCCGCAATGCCATTGTCGGAGAAAGCAGTCATGACGGAAATACATGCACATAACGTTCTAAACTTACTTAGAGAAAAGCCAATGAGTGAGGCGGAGCTGCGTCAAGCAGTGAATCAAGAGTTCGGTGAACACGCGATGTTTCGAACCTGTAAATTGAATGGCTTTGACCTAGACGCGTTGCTGACGTTCTTTATTCAAAAACAGAAAATTGTCCAGCATGATAGTAAATGGTCTGTCAATATGGGTCGTGTGTGTGGTCATTGATCGCTGTAAGTACGCTTATTTAATCTCTATTCACTGAATCAATCTGTTTTGCCTCCAAATTAACGTGCGACGTTGCTATACTTCGCCGTCTTTTTGTTCATCTATTCAAACCGTGCTGCTTTGGGGGCTAATCCATGGATATAATTTCTGCCGCGACTATGTTGTTTCTCATCATGGACCCGCTAGGCAACTTGCCGATTGTGCTGTCTATACTGAAGCACTTAGATCCGAAACGTCGCCGCAAAGTGTTAATCCGAGAGCTTCTATTTGCGCTGGGTATTTTGATGCTGTTCCTCTTTGCAGGAAAGAGCATCCTCAACTTCCTTCACGTTGCACCAGAAACGCTGAGTATCTCGGGCGGGATTATTCTCTTTATCATCGCAATCAAGATGATTTTCCCAACGGGCGGCAGTATTGTTGGCTTAGCGGCAGGTGAAGAGCCTTTCTTTGTTCCGATGGCGATTCCAATGATTGCAGGGCCATCGGTAATCGCTGCGCTACTGCTGCTTTCTAGTCAGCACCCCGACAAGCTTTTAGAGTTATCAGCTGCCGTACTGTTAGCTTGGGGAGTGACGTTTGTGGTATTGATGTTCTATGGTTTCTTCCATAGGATTTTGGGCGAGCGCGGACTCAAAGCTATTGAGCGTTTGATGGGACTTTTGTTGATTATGATTTCAACCCAAATGTTCCTCGATGGTGTAAAAAGCTATTTAGGTTAAGAGATAAAAAATGCCGCGACTTCGCGGCATTTTTGTTCTTAGGACATGTATTTACGTCGGATATCGAGCAAGGCAAAGATACCAAAAATAAGAATCGACCATTTTTCCCATTTGCTCATGGCGATCTTATCTCCAAACGCTCCGATGAATATCAGCATTTGCAGACCGTGCATGAACAACAGGAACGCCGCCATAATATAAAGCGCGATAGCGGCATTGCCTGGAAAGGGCATAAAAATGTTGAGAACCAAAATAAACCAAACAAAGCCAATAGCCGCTTTGGCGAGTAGTAGTAATGCTTTCATGACGACGTCCTTACGAGTCTTGTTGTCGCTCAAATAGTCGGTAGCACACTTGGCCAGCCGTCTTTTCTCGATACAGTTGCCAGTGTGCCGGAATCGACTCTAATGCCAACTCTTTTTCTGTTTCAATATAAATCATCGCGCCTTCCGCCAGCCAATTATTCTGCTCCAGCAAGGCCACGGTTTCGTCGAGTAATCCTTTACGAAACGGAGGATCAATGAAAACCACGTGATGCGGCGTTCCTGGCTGTTTTAGAAAGCTCAACGCATCGGTGTTGTGTGCGCTAATATTGGTGGCCTTTAATGCGGTGATGTTTTGTTTGAGCTGTTTAAATGCCGCGGTATTGAGCTCTACCATGGTCACATGCTCTGCTTGACGAGACGCTGATTCAAAACTCAGACCACCGGAACCTGCAAACAAATCCAAACATTTGGCTTTGGGTACATCTTGCGCGATCCAGTTAAAGAGGGTTTCTTTAACGCGATCAGTCGTTGGGCGTAATCCTTCTGCATCATGGACAGGCAGCTTTCGGCCTCTCCATAAGCCACTAATGATACGAACGAAGCCTGTGGATGGCTTTTTTTGTGATGTGTTTTGCTGGCGACGTCTTACCATAGATTTTTTGACCGCTAATAAAGTGATACTATACCCAGTCGCTCAGCAATTAAGCCCTGAGTACAGCCCAAAATTCATTGATGACAGAGTGTACCCCATCGCCAATACGCTGGAAACTTTTCACTCTGTTGTCATTTTTCTTTTCTTGTTTGGGATAATCCCAAGAGAAAAGAGTCACAGAGTAAATATAAGACAATCTAGGATAGCCCCAGATGACGGAAAAAAAGAAGCGCGGATTACTTTCTTGGCTTGGCTTTGGTGATGATGACCAGGCAAAACAACCGGTTGATGAGAAACAACAAGTAGAAAGTGATGTTGTTGCCGAAGAGACGCAACCTATTGAAGACGCGCCTCAGGAAGAGAACACTAAACTAGCAGAAGCAGAAGCAGAAGCAGAAGCAGAAGCAGAAGCAGAAGCAGAAGCAGAAGCAGAAGCAGAAGCAGAAGCAGAAGAAAAAGTTGAAGAGGCTCCAGTTGATGAGCAGCCGGAACCGCAAGAGCCTCGCGTAGTAGAGCAAGAAAAGCCGACGGAAAGCTTTTTCGCACGACTAAAGCGCAGCCTTGCACGCACGAAAGCCAATATTGGCGCCGGTTTCTTTGGCTTGTTCAAAGGAAAACAGATCGATGATGACCTGTTTGAAGAGTTAGAAGAGCAGCTCTTGATTGCTGATGTTGGTATGGATACCACGACCAAGATCATCGATAGCCTAACGGAAAAAGCGTCGCGCCAAGAATTGAAAGATGGTGAAGCCCTATATGGTCTACTGAAAGAAGAGATGGCGGAAATCTTATCGACAGTAGAAAAGCCGCTCGAAGTGGATACGTCAAAAACGCCATACGTGATCTTGATGGTCGGTGTGAACGGTGTTGGTAAGACCACGACAATTGGTAAGCTAGCAAAACAGTTCCAAGCTGAAGGTAAGAAAGTGATGCTTGCCGCAGGTGATACTTTCCGCGCCGCGGCCGTTGAACAGCTGCAAGTTTGGGGTGAACGTAATAATGTCCCAGTCGTTGCTCAGCATACGGGAGCAGACAGCGCTTCTGTCATTTATGATGCTATTGAGTCAGCCAAAGCAAAAGGCGTGGATGTGGTGATTGCGGATACCGCGGGTCGCCTACAAAACAAATCGAACTTGATGGAAGAGCTGCGTAAGATTGTTCGAGTGATGCAGAAAGTGGACGGCTCAGCGCCACATGAAATCATGTTGACCTTGGATGCGGGGACTGGGCAAAACGCGATTAGCCAAGCGAAGCTGTTTAGCGACGTTGCGCCGCTTACCGGTATCACTCTGACTAAGCTAGACGGTACGGCGAAAGGTGGCGTTATTTTCGCGTTGGCAGACCAATTCCAGATCCCAATCCGCTACATTGGAGTCGGTGAAGGCATCGACGATTTACGCCCATTTGAAACCCAAGAGTTTATCGACGCTTTGTTTAGTCGCGAAGACTAACTGTCTGCTCCATAAAAGTGACCAATGAACGGTCACTTTTATGGATTGGGAATCACGAAAGTAGAAAAGTTCGTAAGAGGAATTACGGGTGATAAAGTTTCAGCAAGTCAGTAAAGCGTATCGTGGTGGTCGTCAAGCGCTGCAAAAAGTCGACTTTCATCTGCGTCGTGGAGAAATGGCCTTTTTAGGTGGTCATTCTGGTGCGGGCAAAAGCACCTTGCTTAAATTGATCTGTGCGATTGAGCGCCCAACGGATGGGAAGATTTACTTCAACGATCACGACATTACACGTATTCCCAATAAAGATATCCCGTTTTTACGTCGTAACATCGGTATTGTTTTCCAAGACCACCGCTTGCTGATGGATCGCCCTGTATATGACAACGTCGCGCTGCCAATGCGCATTGAGTCGATCTCCGAGCACGAAATAAAGCGCAGAGTGAATGCCGCTCTGGATAAGACGGGCCTGCTGGACAAAGCTAAGTGTCTTCCTAGCCAGTTATCTGGTGGTGAGCAGCAGCGTGTGGGTATTGCTCGCGCGGTGGTCAATCGCCCTACCTTGTTATTGGCTGATGAGCCTACGGGTAATTTAGACCCAGAGCTGTCGAGTCGCGTATTGAAATTACTTGAAGAGTTTAACCGCGCCGGCGTGACGATTCTTCTAGCCACGCATGATATTGGGTTAGTGAATACTCGCCCACAATATCGTCACCTTGAACTGAACCAAGGCTTTTTGAGCGAGGTTGAAGATTATGGCCAGTAACACCCGTAACCGCAAAGCAACCAAAGCGCGAACGGTGAATCGAGTCAAGCGCGATGGTTTTCTGACCATTCATTTCAAGCAAGCAAAAGCCTCTTTATTGGAGTTCACCGAGCGACCATTGGGCAATCTTCTTACGCTTGCTGTGATCTCTATGGCTTTGGCGTTGCCATCGGCGCTCTATTTGCTTGGTAAAAACCTGTCAGTGGCTTCGTCACATGTCACCAGCCCTTCTCAAATCAGTGGCTATATTGCGGAAAGCACACCAGAAGCTCGCATCATGATTTTGAAAGATAATCTTGAGAGCATGAAAGAAGTCGCGGCCGTGCAATATATTTCGCCGCAGCAAGGTCTTAATGATTTGAGTGAGTATTCAGGCTTTGAGCAAGCAATCTCGTTGTTGGATGATTACGCCTTGCCAGGGGTGTTAGTAATCACTCCGAGCATGGAAGAGAAAGCCAAGGTGAAAGAGCTCGCTAGCCTAATCCGCGCGGAAGAAGATATTACTGATGTTCGGATGGATGAAGATTGGCTAACGCGCCTTGACGCAATCAAAAACTTAGTCAGCGGCATTGTGATTACGCTGTCGTTATTGATGTTGGGTTCGGTATTTCTCATTGTGGGCAATACGCTAAGGTTCAACGTATTAGCCAATAAAGAAGAGATTCAAACCATGAAACTGATTGGCGCAACCAATGGCTTTATTTTGCGCCCTTACTTGTATTCAGGTATGTGGTTTGGCTTGTTAGGTGCGCTGTCTGCGTGGATTTTAACGGCGATTATCACAGTTTTACTGAACAGCAGTGTCGAGCAATTGGCTTTACTTTATGATAGCCGCTTCAGACTCATTGGGCTGAGCTGGGATGAAAGCTTACTGCTTTTAATGCTGGGAACTTTCATTGGATGCCTAGCTGCGAAAGTGTCTGCGCAACGTCATCTAAAAGAAATTGAACCAGTTTAATTTCAGCGTGTCCTACTATTTGAAAAAGTAGACGCTACCGTGTACTTTTACTTGTGTAAACAATTTGTTTATGCATAATTACTTTCCCTTGCTTGAAACCTGTTCATTTTAGGTTCAAGATTATCGGGTTAAAAATGACTCCAGATCAGAGATTGATGAGGAATTGAATGACTAACCAAGCGTACCCAATGGCTGTAGTTACACAAGATAGCTTGGACAGCTACATCCGCAAAGTAAACAGCTACCCAATGCTGACTGCTGACGAGGAACGTGAACTCGCAGAGAAACTGCATTACGACGGTGAAATCGAGGCGGCTAAAGGACTTATCCTTTCGCACTTGCGTTTCGTTGTGCACGTTGCTCGTGGTTATTCTGGTTACGGTTTGCCAATGGCAGACTTAGTACAAGAGGGTAACATCGGCCTGATGAAAGCCGTAAAACGCTTTAATCCAGAGGTAGGTGTTCGTCTTGTGTCATTTGCTGTTCATTGGATCAAAGCCGAAATTCATGAGTACGTTTTGCGTAACTGGCGTATCGTGAAAATTGCCACGACCAAAGCTCAGCGTAAATTGTTCTTCAACCTGCGTAAGTCGAAAAAGCGTCTAGGTTGGTTTAACAACGGTGAAGTTGAAACTGTTGCAAAAGAGCTTGGCGTTGAGCCTTCAGAGGTTCGCGAAATGGAGTCTCGCTTAGCAGCGCAAGACTCGACATTTGAAATGCAAGCGGACGATGACGATACTGGTACGTCGTACACAGCCCCAGTACTTTATTTGGAAGATAAAGCGTCAGATGTGGCTGACAACGTTGAAGCGGCAAACTGGGAAGCGCACACTAACAATCGTTTGAGCTTAGCTTTGGCGAGTTTGGATGAGCGTAGCCAACACATTGTCCGTTCTCGTTGGTTGGACGACAACAAAGCGACGCTGCAAGAATTAGCTGAGACCTACAGCGTATCTGCAGAGCGCATTCGTCAGTTAGAAAAGAATGCGATGAAGAAGCTGAAAGTGGCGGTCGGTGATTTTTAACCCCACATAGCGCAAGATTCAGAAAAGCCGAGATCAAATGATCTCGGCTTTTTTATTGCCGATCGAAAATTGCACCGATTGAGGGAAGATTTGGATCGAAAATAGCCAGACCTTCCTGTGGGTAACTCTGTGGTAAATTTCTTTGCTAGATGTCAGAAAGCAGGGTGAATAAAGGCACAGAGAGCAATCGACTGGTGGGGATACTTTTACTTTTACACACATTTAAATAAGGATCATCACTACATGTAGTGGATCCATTTCTAGAATCATACTTTATCAACGTAATCCACAAAATTATCCACAGATGGTTAATAAACAAACGCCAGTGGATAACCTTATTAACCTCGTGTACTTGTTGAGCACTGGATAGGTTACAATGGCAGCAAATAATAATTCCCTAAAGAGAAAGTCAATGGACCAGTTTAAACATATCGATGTGGCGGGCGCGCAAGCCCTACTAGAGCAAGGAGAAGCGCGCTTGGTGGATATTCGAGATCCGCAATCCTTTGCTGTCGCGCATCCACAGTCTGCTTATCACCTTACCAACGACAGCATTGTCCAGTTTATGAATGATGTGGAGTTCGAACAGCCTGTATTGGTGATGTGCTATCACGGTATCAGTAGCCAAGGCGCAGCACAGTATTTGGTTAACCAAGGCTTTGAGCAGGTGTATAGTGTGGATGGCGGCTTTGAAGCTTGGCAGCGTGCCAACTTGCCGATTGAATCCAACATGAACTAGGAAGATGTTATGGTCAGACTGATCTCATTAACAAACCCAAGAATGGCACAAGCCTTTATCGATTATATGGCTTCTCGCCAGATCGATATTAAGATGATGCCCGAGGGAGGAGGTCAGTTTGCTTTGTGGTTGAGTAATCCTGAACACCAAGTTGAAGCCGAATCCGAGCTCAATCACTTCTTGGCTAATCCTAATGATGCCAAATATCAAGCGGCATCATGGGATATGGCCGAATCACGAACCAACCAGTTTACCTATCGCTCGCCGAGCATGCTGGCGATGATCAAAGCCAAAGCGGGGCCAATGACTTTAGCCATCATGCTGATTTGTGTGGTTATCTTTACCATGCAGCAGTTGGGGGCCGGGGATTCGGTCTTTGCTGCGCTCCATTTTCCTGCGTTTGCGGGACAAGAGTGGCAACTGTGGCGCTGGATGAGTCACGCAGTACTCCATTTTTCGGTAATACACATCGCCTTCAACTTACTATGGTGGTGGCAGTTGGGGGGCGATATTGAGCAGCGCTTAGGTTCTGGCAAGCTTCTTCAATTGTTTGTGGTGTCAGCAGCATTATCTGGCGCGGGTCAATACTGGGTAGAAGGCGCTAACTTTGGTGGCTTGTCAGGTGTGGTTTATGCCTTGGTTGGTTATCTTTGGATGATCGGCTACAAAGCCCCGCAATTGGGTTTAAGCATGCCAAAGCCTGTGATTGGGTTTATGTTGGTCTGGCTCGTACTCGGTTTTGTTCAGCCATTTATGGCCATCGCCAATACCGCACACCTGGCAGGATTACTGGCGGGGGTAGCAATCGGATTACTGGATGCAGAGCGTTACAACAAACATCAAAAAAGCGGCAGTTAGCCGCTTTTTTATCGTCTTTTGACTCGCTCGCTACTGATAGAGATACTTGGTAAAGAGAAGGTCTGCGATGACCGTTTTCCCCGTTTCAGGCAGTAGGATGGAGTTTAGCTGCTCGACTAACGATTTACGTAAATCTTCACGACCGGCGAGCGAAGTGATGGTGTCTTCTGACTGTTGACCCAATAGCTCAATGACGGCATCTCGAATCAGAGGTTGGTGCAACTCAATAATGGCCAAGTCGGTTTCCGCTGCAACCATAATATCGATGCGCACCTGAATGTAGCCGAGCTTTTTGCCCTTGGTGTAAAAGTTGGTCGTTAGATCCGGTTCAAGTGTAAAGTACGCGAGCTTTGGAACCCCTTCTTCCTCAGCGAGTGTAGGAAGACTTATCAACAGTGTCCATGCGACAAATATTTGGGCTAGGTAACGTTTAATCATATTTATAACTTTTCTTTCTTCCAATCACGATACTCGAATCGCCAGAGTCTTGTTACAATGGAGCATCTGTTTGTAATAAAAATGCGTTAAGTACTCGATGTGGTGGTTAACACTTCAGATCGAAGCTTTATTGTACGCCGATAAGGCTACTTATTGAATACTAGTATGAATCAATTGATTGCGCTCTATTTATCTGCATTGCGCCAAGTAAGCTGGCAAGAACCGGCTGAGTTTAACTTTCCCGACGCGATTTCCAAGCAGTGGCTGCTGGAACAGGGCTCATTGTCACGTTTGCTCAGCTCCTATTGCGATGGTCTAACGGTTGACCTTGTCCACAACAAAATTGTGAAAGCGGAGAAGCTGAATCATCAAGAAGTTGACTTGTTGAACCAAGAGCCCTGTTTGCTACGTAAGGTAGTATTAAATGGTGACGGAGAGGCTTGGGTGCTGGGTCGGACCTTAATTCCGCTTTCCTCAATGGAGGATCAACAACATGACCTCGCACAGCAAGGGGAGATCCCTTTGGGTTTGACGGTGTTCAGCGCAGATAACGTTAAGCGAGATGCGTTACAAGTCGGGTGGGCAAACACACCACAAGGTGACATGCTCGCGCGTCGCTCAAGATTATGGATGAATCATAAACCTATGTTGGTTGCGGAACTCTTTTTACCCACAGCGCCAATGTACACCAAGGAGAAATGGCATGACGGCGAGTAAGGCTCAGGCGTATTGGCAATTGATGCGGATGGATAAGCCAATTGGCACCTTGCTTCTGCTTTGGCCGACCTTGTGGGCATTGATCATCGCCGCGCAAGGGGTGCCCGATCCTAAAGTGCTAGTGGTGTTTATTTTAGGTGTTGTGTTTATGCGTGCTGCTGGGTGCGTCATTAATGACTTTGCTGACAGAAAAGTAGATGGTCATGTTAAGCGTACTAGCCAAAGGCCATTACCTTCAGGGCGGGTTACTTCCAAAGAAGCGATCACGCTGTTTATCATCTTGGGCGTTGCCTCTTTCTTGTTAGTGCTAACCATGAACCCGCTCACCATTGCGCTCTCTTTTGCGGGGATAGTGCTGGCATTTATCTATCCGTTTATGAAGCGCTTCACTCATCTGCCTCAGCTATTTTTGGGTTTGGCTTTCAGTTGGTCGATTCCGATGGCTTGGGCGGCGCAAGCAAATGAGCTGCCAATGGTGGTTTGGTTTGTCTTTGCCATTAATGCGCTATGGACCATCGCTTATGACACGCAGTATGCCATGGTGGATCGCGACGACGACTTGAAAATTGGGATTAAATCCACAGCGATTCTATTTGGTCGTTTCGACAAGATGGTGATCGGTGTTTTGCAATTGATCACCTTGGCCATGCTGATTTACCTCGGCGTTTGGTATCAATTGGGGGCTAGTTTCTATTGGAGCTTGTTGATTGCAGGTGCCTTGTTTGTTTTCCAACAGCACCTGATTCGTCATCGCGAAAGAGAGCTGTGTTTTCGGGCTTTCCTCAACAATAATTATGTCGGTATGGTTATCGCGATTGGATTGCTAATCGCGTTTATTTAAAAGAAAGGGCATCATCGAGATGCCCTTTTTGTTTATTTCTGTTCTGTCGTCTGACAGATACTCTCTTTGATGGTCAACTTCACTTCTGGGTAAAGCATAGAGTAAAGCAGCTTGGCCAATGTCTGGCATCGCTGTTTGTCACAGTTGCCATCGATATCGAGGTAAGCTTGCTGCTTCAAGGTGCTGAACATTGATGAGAACACCCCTTTATCAAAGAACTCAGGTGCGTTGATACCGTGTAAGCGACCCAAGCGCTGAGCGATATCTTGGCTCTTTTGCTCTAGATCCGATTTACCCAATTCTGGGTTGGCAACCAACAAGTTCAGAGCAATAGAGTAGCGCTGAAGAGTTTCAGTAATGGTACGACCGAGCAGAACCAGCACTTGAGTGTTGGCTTGGCGAATCGCGACATTTTGCTCTGCGTCTACCGTCACTACGCCTTGACGAGCCAATTCTTCGATGTAGGCTTCTGTCATCTCGCCCAGTTTTTCTTCCTCAATACTTAGGAAAAGCTCCTGTTTGAGGAATGGGTAAACCAATGCCACGTTAGTTTTGATCTGCTCAAGAGACAGTTGTTGCTGGCGCACGAGCATTTGAGCAATCAGCGATGGTAACGCTAACAAGTGGATGATGTTGTTGCGGTAGTAAGTCATCAAGATCGATTGGTTACGATCGAGAGAAATAATATCGCCCATCGAGTCTGACTCAATCAGGAATTTATCCAGTGACTCTGCGTGTTTCACCAGCGCTTCTGCATCTTCACTCGGTACCGTGTAAGTCGACGAGTAAGGCACATTTTTCAGCAGCGATAAGTAACAATCAATTTGATTGACCAAGCTGTCGCGGGACAATGCGCGTTGACGAGAGGCAAGCAAGGCTGTTGCACATAAGGTCAGCGCGTTGGCTGCCGCCGCATCGTTAATATGAGTCATCATCTTGGTCGCTAAGTCATTCACCACAGGGTTAAGCCACTGAGGCTTAGTGCTACCCATAGGATCGATGTCTTTGCTCCACTCTGGCGCTTTCTCATTGAGGTATTGGTTTAGCGGAATTGGCTCACCAAAGTTCACGTAACCTTGGCCAAAATTGCGCAGTTTGCGAATTGTGCGCAGGACTAACCCCGCGTTCTCTTTCTCTTTGCGTTTGCCGCGAAGCTCTTTGGCGTAAGTGCCCACTTCCATCACGTGCTCGTAGCCAATATAGACCGGAACCAGGGTGACAGGACGGTTTAAACCGCGCAGCATGGCTTGAATGGTCATCGCGAGCATGCCCGTTTTGGCCTGCAGTAGGCGACCTGTTCGTGAACGGCCTCCTTCACTGAAGTACTCAACCGAGTAGCCTTTGGCAAACAGCTCTGCTAAGTATTCGCGGAAAATCGTTGAGTAGAGTTTATTGCCTTTGAAGCTACGGCGAATAAAGAACGCACCGCCACGACGGAAAATCGGTCCCGCTGGGAAGAAGTTCAAGTTGATGCCCGCAGCAATATGCGGAGGAACCATCCCTTCACGGTAGAGCACGTAGGACAGTAGAAGGTAGTCCATATGGCTACGATGACACGGAACATAAACAATCTCGTGGCCATCTTGGGCGAGCTTACGCACCGTAGAGGCATTGGTGATGTTCAAGCCTTGGTAGATACGATTCCATAACCAACCTAAGATGCGCTCACCGTTTTTAATCAGCGAGTAAGAAAAGTCGGCGGCGATCTCATCCATGATGGCATGGGCTTCTTTACGCGCTTTCTCGATCGGGATGTCTTTCGAGTTAGCTTCGTCGAGAATGGCTTGTTCGATCGCTTCTGATTTCATCAGGCGTTTAAACAGAGCCTGACGACTCGGCAGGTTTGGCCCTGATGCCGCCAGCTTTTGACGGGAAAAGTGTATGCGTGCAACGCGCGCGAGTTTGTGTGCGATAGACGTATCGGTGCCGTGAGAGTCCGCCATATATCGAAGTGATACAACAGGGCTGATACGCACTAGGCAGTCGCGACCTGACAAAATAACGGCTTTGGCTTTTTGAGGGCCGTTGAGTGATTGCAAGTAAGGTTTCTGCTGCGACTCTTTACCTGGTTTACGACCCCACAAAACGGTTGTCGGAATCACTTGCACATCAAGCTCTGAATCGAGTTTGTGCTGTTCGAGTAAGTCCGAAAACTGTGCGATCGACTCGTTAGGTACGTCTAGGTCACTGTTCATCACGGTTTCACGAGATGAAGTAAACACAAAGCGCTTGAATGATTTACCGTTGATTTCCACGGATTCAAACGGGTCAGGGAGTCCTAACTCCACCACCTTTTTTTGCAGTGTGATTAAGTCAACGTTTGAACGGTACGGCAGTGCATAGATGATCGGTTTATTGATGTCGATATTGAGATCATCAATCGGGTTGGCAGGAATAGCTGTCCCCTTTACCAAAACTGACAGTGGCAGTTTCAGTAAAGAACGAGAAAATGATTGTCCGGAAGACATAAAGCTTCTGAGCCTCAAAATAGATAAATAGCATAAGCGCATTTCCAATTCTCAAGTATAGAAGTGGGGATGCGCCCAAGCGGATATTTTTAGCCAGCAAGGATATCAGAAACTGGTCGAACCTTTTACTTAAAATTGACCAGTAAAACGTCAATTTTCGCCAAATCCATTCATCCGACGAATTTGTTCACTTTGATGTCGGTAAAGTAAAAAGTGAAACAGCCTGCTTGGCTAAGCCTCCTATCCGGTATGAGTTGAGTCAATGAGTTTAAACGTGCGACAGGCTCGGTCATGTTGCGTTGGCGTGCGGGAAGGCGAGTCTCGGTCTGTGGAAAAATTGTCGTGATGGGTAAGCTATTCAAAAAACAATCAATTTGCTTTTCATTTCAAAGATTACTGGATATACTCACAGTTAACTGTATAAAAAGACAGGTGACTTATGAAGCCGTTAACGCCACGCCAGCAACAAGTATTTGATCTAATCAAAAGTAAAATTGATGACACCGGTATGCCACCGACACGCGCTGAGATTGCACGTGAGCTTGGCTTCCGCTCAGCAAATGCCGCTGAGGAACATTTAAAAGCGCTTGCTCGTAAAGAAGCGATAGAAATAATTCCTGGCGCTTCGCGCGGGATCCGTATCCTACTTGAAGATGCCGCCAATGATGAGCAAGGCTTGCCGCTAATCGGTCAAGTCGCTGCAGGTGAACCCATCTTGGCTCAAGAACATGTTGAAACGCACTATCAAGTCGATCCTAGCATGTTTAAACCTCAAGCTGACTTTCTGCTGCGTGTAAATGGCGAGAGTATGAAAGATATCGGCATTATGGACGGTGACTTATTAGCTGTGCACAAAACGCAAGATGTGCGTGATGGTCAAGTGGTTGTAGCTCGCGTTGATGAAGATGTGACGGTTAAGCGCCTTGAACGCAAAGGTTCTACAGTCTTGCTCCATGCTGAGAACGAAGAGTTTGAACCGATCAAGGTGGATTTAACTTCTCAGCACCTATCGATTGAAGGTTTAGCTGTAGGCATCATCCGAAATACCGATTGGATGTAACTCAAAAGATGAGATTCATTCTCACTTGTTGATTTTGTAATTGATATTCATTATCATCTTCTCTCTTGCTATGGAAGGAAGATGATAATGGCGGCGAATCAAAATTTAGCTCAGCATCGCTATCAAATCCCGGCAAATTTATTGCAGCCTTTGTGGCTTCGCAGCCGTGAAAGTTTGGTCGATAATGGATTGGTTTACGATCCTATTGCAGCACGCGCTTGCCAACGTTGTCATCTTGCTCCCGAATGCTTTTCTGGTGATATTGACCAAAAGCAACTCCTCCACGTTACCCTAACGCAACTGTGTGACCAACAAGTCTCAGCCTTCATTAAGCGCAACCCAGATGGCTGGATTATTAACGTCGGTGCGGGTTTAGATACGCGTTTTTACCGCGTTGATAACGGTCGCTGCCATTGGTTAGAGCTCGATGTGACAGAAAACTTGCTCTGGCGGCAAAAGCTGTTTCATAAAAGTGAGCGCTACCATCATGTCTGTGGCAGTGTCAGCGATCTCACTTGGCTTGAATTCTTACCTATCCCGGATAAAACCCCGGTTATGATCGTTTGTGAACACGCGTTACTTGATTGCACTGAGCGAGAAGTGGCTAAGTTCGTCCAAGCGCTTGGCTGTCACTTTGATAGTGCTAGAGCTTGCGTGGTGCTGGCAGGGGACTTAAGCGCGTCTAAATTAGGTCAAAAAATGGGGGCAGGTCACTATGCGCATGGCTACAGTAACCCTAACCAAGCCATGCTTAACTACTTACCTTGGTCTCGCTGGGTGAAAACCTATTCTCCTCTAGAGCGAGATTGTGGTCGTTGGAAGCTATGGCAACGATGGCTCACAAAATTGCATCCACTTAAGCAGCGACTTACACCAGTATTAGTTCAGCTTCGCTGGTGATCCCGTTACACTTGCCATTCAATCCTTATTAGAGTGGCAACGTGCAAATACTTCAGACTCTCTCAAATCGCGATGTGCACAAACAAGTGCTACTGCTCGCGATCCCCATGGTTCTCTCTAACATTACCGTTCCGTTGTTGGGCTTGGTCGATGCTGCGGTGATCGGTCACCTTGACCACGCTTGGTATCTCGGTGGTGTGGCGCTAGGAAGCACCATGATCAGTGTGACCTTTTGGTTACTCGGCTTTTTACGTATGTCGACTACGGGTTTAGCGGCGCAATCATATGGAGCGGGTAGTAAACATCAGCTTGGTTTAGTGTTTAGCCAAGGCATGCTGATGGCGCTCGGCTTTGCGACTGTTTTCCTCTTGTTTCATCAATTGATTGCTGATTGGGTGTTTTCTTTTAGCAGTGCCAGTGACCAAGTCAAGCACTATGGTCAGCAATACTTTTCTATTCGTGCTTGGAGTGCTCCTGCGGTATTGGCTAACTTTGTTCTGCTTGGTTGGCTGCTTGGAACACAAAATGCCAAAGCGCCAATGTGGATGGTGATCATCGCCAATGTCACGAATATTGCGTTGGATGTTCTCTTTGTCATTGGTTTTGGTTGGAAAGTCGAGGGCGCAGCTCTGGCGTCTGTGATCGCAGATTATACTGGGATGACATTTGGACTCTACTGCGTTTGGCGCAAGTGGCAGCGCGAGCAATTACCTAACTTGTTGCTGTTGGTGAAAGACAGTGCCAACGGCTTAACCCGTTTTGTTAAACTCAATCGCGATATCTTTTTGCGCTCTTTATGCTTACAAGCCACGTTCACCTTTATGACCTTTCAAGGTGCAAGTTTTGGTGATGAGATTGTTGCTGCCAATGCGGTGTTGATGAGCTTTCTGATGATGATTTCTTATGGCATGGATGGTTTTGCCTATGCGATGGAGGCAATGGTTGGTAAAGCCATTGGTGCTAAAGACAGGCAACAACTGAGTGACTCATTGATCGGGACCTTCTTTTGGAGTTTGGTGATTTGCACGTTACTCACTCTGGTGTTTGCCATGTTTGGATCGCGCTTGATCAGTGTGATCACGGACATTCAACAAGTGCATGCGATGGCGCTGGAGTATCTACCGTGGCTGGTGGCGATGCCGCTTGTTTCGATGTGGTGCTTTCTGTTGGATGGCATTTTTATTGGTGCCACTAAAGGGAAAGAGATGCGCAACAGTATGTTTGTATCGACCTGCAGTTTCTTCGCTATCTTTTATTTTGCGAGCGACTTAGGTAATCACGCTTTATGGATGGCGATGCTGAGTTTTATGGCGATGAGAGGCATCACTTTAGGGGCGGTATTATTTAGCCAGTGGCGAAAAGAGCAGTTCCTCGTATAGCATTATTGCGTCGCAATGGCCGAGTCTTAGGACTCGGTTTTTTTGTCCATCGCAACGATTATTACAAATAGGTAATAATGATTTGCAGGTTGCACGGATTATCATTGTTGAATAAGTGCCTAAAATAATTGCCATACAACGACGCAGAAGTAAGACGAAAGCTCGACTACGCTTATTACGTCATCCTAACTCCCTATTTGAAGGAAACTCCAATGGCACTTGAACTTAAACCGGGTCAAACTCATATCAAATCCAAAGCAATGGTTGCATGGGCTGCTGGCGAGCCGCTAAAAATGGAAGAGGTCGATGTACAACTTCCGAAAGCTGGCGAAGTGCTTGTTCGTATTGTTGCGACAGGCGTTTGTCATACTGACGCATTTACCTTATCGGGTGAGGATCCTGAAGGAATCTTCCCATCGATTCTTGGTCACGAAGGTGGCGGTATCGTCGAAATGGTGGGTGAGGGTGTGACAAGCGTTGAAGTCGGTGATCATGTTATTCCTCTTTACACCGCAGAGTGTGGCGAGTGTAAATTCTGTAAGTCGGGTAAGACGAATCTTTGTCAGGCCGTGCGCGAAACTCAAGGTAAAGGTCTGATGCCAGATGGCACAAGCCGTTTCTCTATCAACGGTGAGACCATATTCCACTACATGGGGTGTTCTACTTTCTCTGAGTACACGGTACTACCAGAAATCTCACTAGCGAAAGTAAACAAAGAAGCGCCACTGGAAGAAGTTTGTCTTCTCGGTTGTGGTGTGACGACGGGTATGGGGGCGGTGCTTAACACGGCAAAAGTTGAGCAAGGTGATACCGTAGCCATTTTCGGCTTAGGCGGTATTGGCTTGTCGGCGATCATCGGTGCACGTATGGCTGGAGCGAGTCGCATCATCGGTATCGATATCAACGAGAGCAAGTTCGATCTTGCGAAGCAACTTGGCGCAACTGATGTGATTAATCCACAGCAATTTGATAAGCCAATTCAAGAAGTCATCGTTGAGATGACTGACGGCGGCGTTGATTACTCGTTTGAGTGTATCGGTAACGTCAACGTCATGCGTCAAGCCTTGGAGTGCTGCCATAAAGGTTGGGGGGAGTCAGTCATCATTGGTGTTGCCGGGGCTGGTCAAGAGATCTCAACTCGTCCATTCCAGCTCGTGACAGGACGCGTATGGCGTGGCTCTGCTTTCGGTGGCGTTAAAGGCCGTTCAGAGCTCCCTGAAATTGTAAACCGTTACATGGCGGGTGAGTTTGGTCTGCAAGAATTCATCACGCATACCATGGGTCTACAAGACGTAAATGAAGCATTCGAATTGATGCACAAAGGTGAATCTATCCGTACTGTTCTTCACATGGATAAGTAATCACTTTTTAAAGGTAACGCCCTTAAATACGGGCGTTTCTTTTTATTGTCGAATGAACCCTTGAGGTGGACATGACCATAGAAAACATTAGCCAAGCCAAAGTATTCGGTGGTTGGCATAAACAATACACACATACATCAATTCGTCTCAATTGCGATATGCGCTTTGCGATTTTTCTACCGCCTAATGCATCTAAGGCGCAGCCTGTTCCAGTTCTATACTGGTTATCGGGATTGACCTGCACGGATGAAAACTTCATGCAGAAAGCAGGCGCATTTCGTAAGGCGGCAGAGTTGGGGATTGCGATTGTTGCTCCAGATACTAGCCCGCGTGGTGGTGATGTCGCGGATGATAACGGCTACGATTTGGGGCAAGGTGCAGGCTTTTATTTGAATGCCACACAGGAGCCTTGGTCTCGTCACTATCATATGTACGACTATGTCACCGAAGAGCTCCCAGCGTTGATTGAAGCAAATTTCCCCGTATCGACAGTCAAATCTATCTCGGGTCACAGCATGGGTGGGCATGGTGCGCTTACCATTGGTCTTAAAAATCCTAATGCTTACCGTTCTATCTCTGCGTTCAGTCCGATCAGTAATCCAATGCAATGTCCTTGGGGGCAAAAAGCATTCAATGCGTACCTAGGAAGTGATTTTGAGGCGTGGAAGGAGTACGACGCAAGTGAGCTTTTGAAACAGGCTCAAGCGAGGCTACCGATTTTAGTCGATCAAGGTGAGGCAGACGGCTTTCTGGTTGAGCAATTAAAGCCAGAAGCATTGATTGCGGCTGCGAAGGCGCACGATTCTGAGATGCAAGTGCGGATGCAGCCCGGTTACGACCACAGTTATTACTTTATCTCTAGCTTCATTGATGATCATTTGGAGTTTCATGCGGCTTACTTAAATCAGTAAGCGTCATAGGTCGCAGATATAGAAAAGCCGCACTTCAATGGAAGTGCGGCTTTGTTTAGGTTTGAGCCTTTAAAACCTTAAAACAGGCGGTTTAATCCATTTAATGCTGCAACACGGTAAGCTTCCGCCATGGTTGGGTAGTTGAATGTCGTGTTGACGAAGTATTCGATGGTATTCGCTTCGCCCTTTTGCTCCATAATAGCCTGACCGATGTGAATGATTTCCGCAGCGCGTTCGCCAAAGCAGTGAATGCCCAAAATTTCCTTGGTTTCGCGGTGGAAAAGAATCTTCAAACTGCCAATGTCTTTGCCTGCGATCTGGGCGCGCGCAAGGTGTTTGAACGATGAGCGGCCCACTTCGTAAGGCACTTTAGCGGCAGTGAGCTCTTGCTCGGTTTTACCCACTGAACTGATCTCTGGAATCGTGTAAATCCCTGTAGGGATATCATCAATTAAATTCCCATCAGCCTTACCTTTGGTAATGGCTTGTGCCACGAAGCGACCTTGATCATACGCCGCACTTGCCAAGCTAGGGTAGCCAATCACATCGCCCACGGCATAGACGTGCTCGACTTCAGTTTGGTAGTTGCCATCGACTTTTAGCTGGCCACGAGAGTCCGCTTCTAAGCCTACCGCTGATAAATTGAGTTTGTCGGTGTTACCGGTTCGGCCGTTGGCGTACAAGATGCAATCGGCACGCATTTTTTTACCCGATTCAAGATGGACAATTACGCCATCTTCGGTGCCTTCGATTTTCTCGTAAGTTTCATCATTGCGAATGACCACGCCACTGTTCCAGAAGTGGTAAGAAAGGGCATCTGAGACTTCGTTATCTAGGAAAGCCAGGAGACGATCGCGGGTGTTGATTAAATCCGTTTTCACCCCCAATCCGCGGAAAATAGACGCATACTCACAACCGATAACGCCTGCGCCATAAATGATGATATGTCGCGGGTCGTGCTTGAGGCTCAAGATGGAGTCACTGTCATAAATGCGCTCGTGCATGAAGTCCACATCGGCGGGCTGGTAAGGGCGAGAGCCTGTGGCAATTACGAATCGATCGGCACTGTAAGTCTCTTCAGTACCGTCACTTTGCATGACCGCTATGGTGTACTTATCAATAAAGCGCGCAGTACCAAAAATCAAAGAGCATTGGTTTCGGTCGTAAAATCCTTGGCGCAGTCGAGTCTGTTTATCGATGACTGATTTAGCGTGACCAAGAATGTTTGAAAAGGTCGAATGTAGGCTGGTGTTGTTATGACAAAATAACGGATTATTGTTGAACTCGATAATACGGCTCACGGCATGGCGTAATGCTTTTGATGGAATGGTGCCCCAGTGGGTACAGCCGCCCCCCACACTGCTTTCTTTCTCGACAATGGCAACATTCAATCCCGCTTTGGTTAACCCCATCGCTGCCCCTTCACCGCCGGGACCACTACCAATTACGATTACATCAAAGTGGTTGCTCTCCGCCATAGTTTTTTCCTTGTTATATAGTCTTAACATTGCTGTAGCGAGATTTTAACTGATTCCGTTAATGCGTACACTACCAGCCGACTAGAGAGTCGGTGAGATCACGTAGATTCGTTCAAATCTGAGAAAGGAATGCGGTATATCTCTAATTGAACTCGAAAAGATTGAAAATTGAGTGGAACTGGGTTTAATTGCCCTCGGTAGTCACAGAGCGAGATTTTTGGGTTATCTCCCTAAGTCAATCGTTGTATATTAAAGGCTACCAAAATAAGAAAAAGATCCGTAGTTATGAAATCCATGGGAATCCGCGCACAGCAGAAAGAGAAAACGCGTCGTTCATTGATTGATGCCGCCTTTAGTCAGCTCTGTGCAGATCGAAGTTTCTCTAACCTCAGTTTACGAGAAGTCGCACGAGAAGCGGGAATCGCTCCCACCTCATTCTATCGCCATTTCAAAGATATGGATGAGCTCGGGTTAACTATGGTGGACGAAGGCGGTTTATTGCTTCGTCAATTAATGCGTCAGGCTCGCCAGCGCATTGTTAAAGAGGGCAGTGTGATTCGCACATCGGTAGAAACCTTTATGGAATTTATCGAGAGTAGCCCCAACGTCTTTCGTTTATTGCTGCGTGAGCGCTCTGGCACCTCTGCGGAGTTTCGTGCAGCAGTCGCGAGAGAAATTCAACATTTTTCAGCTGAGTTAACGGAGTACCTTATCGGTACAGGGATGACCCGTGAAGAAGCTTTCACTCAAGCCGAAGCATCGGTTACCTTGGTCTTTAACTCTGGCGCAGAAGCTTTAGATTTAGAAGGACGTGAACGCGACGAGCTTGCCGAGCGTCTAATTATGCAGTTGCGAATGATGGCCAAAGGGGCTTATTGGTATCGCAAAGAACGTGAACGTAACCGATTAAAAGGTGGGATAGATTAATGTCGAACGAAACAAACCAAGTTAATCGTGGTTCTGAGAAGAAAACCCTAGTGCTGGCACTTGTTGCGGGTATGTGTGGGGACGCAATGCTGTCTTGGCTAACAATGAGCCAAGTTTCTTTCTCAATTTTTCCACTCATTGCTCTAGTACTAGCTGTTCAGACGCTGTACCAAGAGTATCTAAGTAAACCTGTATCAGAAGATATCCCGCTAGTGGGCCTAGCGTGTTTCTTTGTTGGAGCATTCGGTCACTCGGCCTTTATCAAGGCTCAGTACCCAGATGCGGGTTCAAACATGCTAGCGATCTTCATCACGCTGGGTTTGTTGCTGTGGGTTGCAAAGAAACTGGGTTTTCTAACTCCGACAACAGCAAAAGCTGAGTCATAGAAAGTCGATTCTAGATATTAAAAAACGAGCCTAAATGGCTCGTTTTTTGTTTCAGCAAAGCGCCTATTTACGCTCTAGCATCACACCCGCTTCCATGTGGTGGGTAAATGGGAACTGGTCGAACAGAGCAAAGCGAGTCACGTTGTGGGTTTCACTCAATACGTCTAAGTTTTCTTTTAAGGTTTCTGGGTTACATGAGATGTATAAGATACGCTCATAGCCTTGCACCATCTTACACGTGTCAATGTCCATACCTGCACGTGGTGGATCGACAAAAATCGTGTTGCAGTTGTAGCTCTTAAGATCCACGCCCGCATCTTTTAGACGACGGAATTCGCGTTTGCCTTCAATCGCTTCGGTAAATTCTTCAGCAGAAAGGCGCAGAATTTGCACGTTGTCGATCTTGTTGGCTGCAATATTGTATTGCGCCGAGATAACCGAAGGCTTAGCTAGCTCGGTGGCTAACACGCGCTCAAAGTTTTGCGCCAGCGCAAGAGAGAAGTTGCCGTTGCCACAGTATAGCTCCAGCAGATCACCTTGGCTGTCTTGAGTACAGTCGACGGCCCACTCAAGCATCTTCTCTGCGACTTTACCGTTTGGTTGAGTGAAGCTGTTTTCAACTTGCTGGTAGATGTAAGGCTTGCCATTTACATCCAGTTTTTCGATCACGTAATCACGGTCGAGAACAATCTTCATCTTACGCGCACGACCGATAATATTGAGGTTGAAGCCTTCGTCATTTAAACGTTGCTTAAGCGCCTTAGCATTCTTAGTCCACTCATCATCGAGCTGGCGGTGGTAAAGAAGAGAAACCAAGATTTCACCGCTCAGTGTAGAGAGGAAGTCAACTTGGAACAGTTTACGACGCAGTGAATCGTTGTCTTTCATTGCATCAACGAGCAAAGGCATGAGATCGTTGATTAAACGGCTCGCCGCAGGGAATTGATCGACGCGGTACTTTTCTCGAGTCTCTTGATTGAACATGATGTAGTAAAGGTCTTCACCTTCATGCCAAACACGGAACTCTGCTCGCATACGGTAGTGCTGCTCTGGAGATTCAAACACTTCCAATTCTGGCGCGTTGTAAGGAGCGAACATTTCGGTAAGGCGCTCAACTTTTTCTGCCAGTTGTTCTTGGTAGCGTTGTGGGTTTACATCAAGAGTAGCCATGATTATTACCTTTGGGTTATTGCCTGTGCTTAGTGCGTTTTATTTGAGAGCGCAGATTTTATTCAATCCCCGCTTGATGTCCAGTGTTGGTTCGTAATCACGACACTAACCTGCTGTAAAAACTATAGCTTATACCAATCTTAACTAGACAAAATATCAATAGCTGAATAACATCGGCTCCAAGCTGGTGCTATCTGGAGGTATAGATGGCTGAAACAAGGGAATCTGGTGTAACTCCAGAACTGACGCGCAGCGGTAAAAGAGAACGACCCCTCAATAGACACTGCATGGAGGAATATGCGGGAAGTCGAGGCACTAGGCTAACAGCTCTTAAGTCCGAATACCTGCCAGCAGCTGAGCTCAATCACTGGAAGCAAACGCTTCAAGCTCGGTAGGATTTACGCGATTTAGGACAGAATAATGAACCGATCTATTTTAGCGATGGCTATGGCATCGCTGCTTCCCTCTACCTATTCCATTGCCCAAGATGTTTCTGTTGATGAGACAATGGTGATCACAGCGAATCGTTTTGAGCAGCCTCTTAGTGAAGTCATCACTTCAACGACGATTGTTTCAAAGCAAGAAATTGAAGCGATTCAAGCTAAGTCTCTGGTTGACGTATTAAAGCGAGTACCAGGCGTTGAAGTTTCTCAAAGTGGCGGCCGTGGTCATTCTGCCTCTGTATTTGTTCGTGGCTTTAATAGCAATCAAGTTTTGTTCTTGGTTGACGGCGTACGCATCAATTCTGCGGCTGGTGGGATTAGTTTTAACCATATCCCTGTTGGCATTATCGAGCGTGTAGAAGTCATCAAAGGCCCTGGTGGAGCCCTTTATGGGTCTGATGCAATCGCTGGTGTGATTAACGTCATTACCTCTTCAAGTGAATCAAATGAAGGCACAGTTGTCTCTTTGGGCGCAGGAAGCGATGCTCAAAAAGAAGCGAATTTCTCGACGACGCGCGCATTTGCTAACGGCGGCATTTTAAAACTCGCTGGTGGTTTTGAGGAGACCGATGGCTTTGATATTAAAGATCCAGCAACGGGCTTAGATTATGGGTATGAAAGCCAAAACTTGTTTGCTTCCTATTCTCAGGCATTCAACGAGCAGTTCTCAGGCTCTGCATCGGTTCGTTGGTATGACAGTTTAACTGAATATGATTCAGGCGGTAAAAACTACGGTTATTCAGAAAACTTGAGTATTACTGCGGATGTTCAATATCACGGTGACAAACTCAGCTCGACGTTTCGAGCCAACCAACAAGCTATTGAAAACCTAAACTACTCTCAGACTCAAGGTAAAGATAATGCCGGTACTGAGAAGAAGATTTCTCTGACGAACCTGCAATTTCTTAATCAATATACGGTTTCTGAAAACTTTACGGTTGGCGCCGGTGCCGATTGGCGCAGAGAAAAGTTGGATGATGATGCGCTAAGTTATGGAAACCCAGATAAATTAGCGGGAGAGTCTCGTAATACAACGGGCGTGTATCTTTCTACTGATGTTCAGTTTGGAGACTTACAACTTACGGGTAGTGTTCGAAATGATAAGCACGATACTTACGATAACCATGTTACTTGGTCGCTAGGAACACGCTATCACCTGACGCAAGCTCATTCTTTAAGAGCCGCACTAGGCACTTCCTTTAAAGCGCCGAGCTACTCCGACTTAACCAACAACTCAGATCTGAAACCAGAAGAAGCGCTCAGTCGTGAAATCGGATACACGGGCGAGTTTGAGTTGTTCACTTTGGATGTTACCGCTTACGACAATGATGTCGATAACCTTATCATATGGTACGAAGGTTCTCCTTGGTGGTACCCAGAGAATGTGGACGCAGAATTACGTGGCCTTGAAATTAGCGGAACATTCAATACGGGCTTTATTCACCATACGCTTGTTGCCGAGTTCAAAGACCACCAAGATTCAGGTGGTAATAAGCTCGCTAAGCGTGCGGATGAAAACTACAAATGGTTACTGGATGCATCTTACGAAGACTTCGATTTTAATCTGACTTATACCTATACAGGAGAGCGGTTGGGCAATCCTAAAGAAGTGAGCGACCCGAAAAATGAGCTGCCATCTGTGAGTTTGTGGGATGCCTCTGTTGGGTATTGGGTATCTCAAGATCTCGTTGTTCGAGCACGTGTCGACAACTTAACCAATGAGAAGTATCAAACAACGTTAAGTTACAACGCACCAGAGCGTCGCTACTTTGCTAACCTAACTTACCAATTCTAAGTACTTAAAACCGCCTTCGGGCGGTTTTTTCTTACCGATAGATAAACAGTATGAAAAACAACGTCATCATCAGTTGGTCGAGCGGAAAAGATTCGACCTTAGTACTGGAGAGGCTTCGAGATAACCCAGAGTTTAATGTGGTCGCCCTCTATACTACCTATGTGAAAGATGAAGTGCCTTTCCAAGCAACGCCTCTTCATGTGTTGGATATGCAGGCCCAATTACTGCAATTACCTTTGATTAAAGTTGAACTACCAGAAACCTTTCCTCCCAATGAAGTATACCAAGCACGAATTGTTGAAAGCTTGAAGGCGAGTGGGATCGAAATAGATGCTGTTGCGTTTGGTGACATGTTCTGCAATGGCATTGCTGATTATCGCCGTAGCTATATCGAACCTGCTGGCTGGCAGTGTTTATTCCCCTTAATGGGGGAGGAGAGTGAAAAACTGGCGCAAGAAATTCTTCAGCGAGGAATACAGACCCTTGTTGTTACCACTGATGGTAACGCTCTGAGTCAGCAGTTTTGCGGTCAGTGGTATAGCCAAGAGTTTCTAACAGCACTTCCTGATAACGTCGATCCTTGTGGTGAAAATGGAGAATTACATACCTTAGTGACGCAGACTCGAAGTTATCAAGGTTGTATCGAGGTAACACCTACGCATATAGATAGTGATGGACGCTTCTCATATCAACGTTATACGGCCAAGAGATTGCCAAAAACGCCGAACTGAGTATGATTGCCACATCTCTTATCGTGGGTAACTCAAGTGTCGAATCATTCAAATATCCTTATCTTTGACTCTGGTGTAGGCGGACTGTCGGTTTTCCAAGAAATTGCCAATAAGCTTCCGCATCTTAACTATACCTATATCTTCGATAATGAAGCGTACCCTTATGGTGAGTTAGCCCATGATACTTTGATTGCGAGAGTCGAAAAGCTTATTGGCCGTCTCGTTGAAGAAAAAGACATTGATCTGGTGGTTATCGCTTGTAATACCGCAAGTACGATCGTCCTTCCTACGCTTCGCTCTCAATTAACTATTCCTGTCGTTGGCGTGGTACCGGCCATAAAGCCAGCTTCCAATATGGCGAATAAGGCCGTCGGCTTAATCGCAACCCCTGCGACAGTGACAAGAGAATATACTCACGATCTTATCCGTAGTTTCTCTCAAAGTAAGCCAGTAGAAATGCTTGGCTCGACACGGCTGGTTGATATGGCAGAAGAGAAACTACGTGGCAAAGCTATCTGCTTGGATGAACTCACTAATATATTAGAACCGCTTCGTCATCATATTGATGTAGCAGTATTAGGGTGTACTCATTTCCCTCTTATTAAAGAGGAGATTCAGAGTGTGCTTGGGCAGTCAGTGTTGCTGGTGGACTCAGGTGAAGCTATTGCCAGAAGAGTAGAAGCGCTTCTTGGTGTGAATAAACAAGAGAAGTGTGGAGAAAGGAGTATTTTTTCAACCGCTCCCCCTTGGGAAGAGGGAGCATTGAATCGAGCACTAAACCAATTACAGTTTAGCTCTGTTCAGCATTATCCGCTGAAGATTTAGGGTCGTTAGCAATGCGCACTTTCAGTGTGCGTTGCATGTATTCATTTTCATTTAACGCTTCAATCGCTTTCGGTGCATCGGCTGCAGCCATCACGACGAAACCAAAACCTCGTCTTTTACCTGTTCGTTTATCTTTCATTAATCGGACCGCGAACACCTCACCATGTTTAGAAAATAATTCCTTAACGTTAGACTCGTTTGCTTTATATGGCAGGTTGCCCACGTAGAGCGTGTTAGTGGATGGGTCGTTATGTGGCTCGTCGATTGGAGTGGTGTTCGAAAATTTGATAACAAAAGCGCAAGCAAAAACACCAATCACAAAACTAATAGCAGGTGATAACGCGACCTGCGAAAAGAGGATTGCACCTATGATTGCGACGGCGACAATCATTAAGGTCGATTTGTTTGAATTCATATTGGAATACAACTGTTGGTTTACTAAAAAAACGGTATCTACTGTTAACAAAATAGACACAGAGATATTACGTATATGGTTGTCGTTTTTCCAACGCATTGATGTGACATGACTCAAATGTTGAAATTTTATTCTATTTCAACCGTTTTGATTTCTTTTTGAGCAAATAAAAATTAATTTCAAAAAAACACTTGTCATCCGTTCAGACCTCCCTATAATGCCGCCTCACCGACATGGAGTGAGACGAAAGTCACAAACCGCTCGGTAAGAGAGAAAAGAAAGTTTGAAATAACGCTTGACTCTCAAATCGGGAAGCGTAAGATACGCACCCCTAGCAACACGGTGTTAAGCCAAGAGGTTGTTAGAAAAAGCTCTTTAAAAATATAAACCTATCAATCTGTGTGGGCACTCGTTGATGATAATCCAAATAGTTTCTTCGGAAACAATTTAGGTTTCAATGAAACGAAGTGACCATTGAATCTTCGGATTCAGCACAGTCAATTCAAACATTACTTTATGTAATGTTCAGTATTCATTGAGCCGAACAAAATCTTAAATTGAAGAGTTTGATCATGGCTCAGATTGAACGCTGGCGGCAGGCCTAACACATGCAAGTCGAGCGGAAACGAGTTATCTGAACCTTCGGGGAACGATAACGGCGTCGAGCGGCGGACGGGTGAGTAATGCCTGGGAAATTGCCCTGATGTGGGGGATAACCATTGGAAACGATGGCTAATACCGCATAATAGCTTCGGCTCAAAGAGGGGGACCTTCGGGCCTCTCGCGTCAGGATATGCCCAGGTGGGATTAGCTAGTTGGTGAGGTAAGGGCTCACCAAGGCGACGATCCCTAGCTGGTCTGAGAGGATGATCAGCCACACTGGAACTGAGACACGGTCCAGACTCCTACGGGAGGCAGCAGTGGGGAATATTGCACAATGGGCGCAAGCCTGATGCAGCCATGCCGCGTGTATGAAGAAGGCCTTCGGGTTGTAAAGTACTTTCAGTAGTGAGGAAGGTGTTGTCGTTAATAGCGGCATCATTTGACGTTAGCTGCAGAAGAAGCACCGGCTAACTCCGTGCCAGCAGCCGCGGTAATACGGAGGGTGCGAGCGTTAATCGGAATTACTGGGCGTAAAGCGCATGCAGGTGGTTTGTTAAGTCAGATGTGAAAGCCCGGGGCTCAACCTCGGAATTGCATTTGAAACTGGCAGACTAGAGTACTGTAGAGGGGGGTAGAATTTCAGGTGTAGCGGTGAAATGCGTAGAGATCTGAAGGAATACCGGTGGCGAAGGCGGCCCCCTGGACAGATACTGACACTCAGATGCGAAAGCGTGGGGAGCAAACAGGATTAGATACCCTGGTAGTCCACGCCGTAAACGATGTCTACTTGGAGGTTGTGGCCTTGAGCCGTGGCTTTCGGAGCTAACGCGTTAAGTAGACCGCCTGGGGAGTACGGTCGCAAGATTAAAACTCAAATGAATTGACGGGGGCCCGCACAAGCGGTGGAGCATGTGGTTTAATTCGATGCAACGCGAAGAACCTTACCTACTCTTGACATCCTCAGAAGCTTGTAGAGATACGAGTGTGCCTTCGGGAACTGAGAGACAGGTGCTGCATGGCTGTCGTCAGCTCGTGTTGTGAAATGTTGGGTTAAGTCCCGCAACGAGCGCAACCCTTATCCTTGTTTGCCAGCACTTCGGGTGGGAACTCCAGGGAGACTGCCGGTGATAAACCGGAGGAAGGTGGGGACGACGTCAAGTCATCATGGCCCTTACGAGTAGGGCTACACACGTGCTACAATGGCGCATACAGAGGGCAGCCAACTTGCGAGAGTGAGCGAATCCCAAAAAGTGCGTCGTAGTCCGGATTGGAGTCTGCAACTCGACTCCATGAAGTCGGAATCGCTAGTAATCGTGGATCAGAATGCCACGGTGAATACGTTCCCGGGCCTTGTACACACCGCCCGTCACACCATGGGAGTGGGCTGCAAAAGAAGTGGGTAGTTTAACCTTCGGGGGGACGCTCACCACTTTGTGGTTCATGACTGGGGTGAAGTCGTAACAAGGTAGCGCTAGGGGAACCTGGCGCTGGATCACCTCCTTATACGATGATTATTGCGATGAGTGTTCACACAGATTGATGGTTTTGAAGCGTAAGCTTCGAGCTATTATTGCTCTTTAACAATTTGGAAAGCTGACAAAACAATCCTTGTCTTTAAATAGATAGGAAATTGTTTGTAAAGTTCTCAATGTTTGTCTTTATAGACAAACACCAATACAACACATTCAAGTGTTCTTGGAATTTGAGTCCGGCAAAATCGTGTCTGCACATGTATAAAAATGCAGACAACTTTGGTTAGTTGACTAGAAGACCCTTTGGGGTTGTATGGTTAAGTGACTAAGCGTACACGGTGGATGCCTTGGCAGTCAGAGGCGATGAAGGACGTATTAACTTGCGATAAGCCCAGATTAGGTAGTAAAAACCATTTGAGTCTGGGATTTCCGAATGGGGAAACCCACTTACATAAGTAAGTATCGTTATGTGAATACATAGCATAACGAGGCGAACCGGGGGAACTGAAACATCTAAGTACCCCGAGGAAAAGAAATCAACCGAGATTCCGAAAGTAGCGGCGAGCGAAATTGGACTAGCCCTTAAGCTTTACACACGTTAGACGAACGGTCTGGAAAGTCCGACGATACAGGGTGATAGTCCCGTAGTTGACGATGTGTGTTCAGTGAAATCGAGTAGGGCGGGACACGTGATATCCTGTCTGAATATGGGGGGACCATCCTCCAAGGCTAAATACTACTGACTGACCGATAGTGAACCAGTACCGTGAGGGAAAGGCGAAAAGAACCCCTGTGAGGGGAGTGAAATAGAACCTGAAACCGTGTACGTACAAGCAGTAGGAGCACCTTCGTGGTGTGACTGCGTACCTTTTGTATAATGGGTCAGCGACTTATATTCAGTAGCAAGGTTAACCATCTAGGGGAGCCGTAGAGAAATCGAGTCTTAACTGGGCGTCGAGTTGCTGGATATAGACCCGAAACCAGGTGATCTAGCCATGGGCAGGTTGAAGGTTGAGTAACATCAACTGGAGGACCGAACCGACTAATGTTGAAAAATTAGCGGATGACTTGTGGCTAGGGGTGAAAGGCCAATCAAACCTGGAGATAGCTGGTTCTCCCCGAAATCTATTTAGGTAGAGCCTCGGATGAATACTACTGGGGGTAGAGCACTGTTAAGGCTAGGGGGTCATCCCGACTTACCAACCCTTTGCAAACTCCGAATACCAGTAAGTACTATCCGGGAGACACACGGCGGGTGCTAACGTCCGTCGTGGAGAGGGAAACAACCCAGACCGCCAGCTAAGGTCCCAAATTATAGCTAAGTGGGAAACGATGTGGGAAGGCTTAGACAGCTAGGATGTTGGCTTAGAAGCAGCCATCATTTAAAGAAAGCGTAATAGCTCACTAGTCGAGTCGGCCTGCGCGGAAGATGTAACGGGGCTAAGCTATAAACCGAAGCTGCGGCAATGACTTTTAGTCATTGGGTAGGGGAGCGTTCTGTAAGCCGTTGAAGGTGTGTTGTAAAGCATGCTGGAGGTATCAGAAGTGCGAATGCTGACATGAGTAACGATAAAGGGGGTGAAAAACCTCCTCGCCGGAAGACCAAGGGTTCCTGTCCAACGTTAATCGGGGCAGGGTAAGTCGACCCCTAAGGCGAGGCCGAAAGGCGTAGTCGATGGGAAACGGGTTAATATTCCCGTACTTCTTACAATTGCGATGGGGGGACGGAGAAGGCTAGGTGGGCCTGGCGACGGTTGTCCAGGTTCAAGTGCGTAGGCTTGAGAGTTAGGTAAATCCGGCTCTCTTTAAGGCTGAGACACGACGTCGAGCACCTACGGGTGTGAAGTCATTGATGCCATGCTTCCAGGAAAAGCCTCTAAGCTTCAGATTGTAAGGAATCGTACCCCAAACCGACACAGGTGGTCGGGTAGAGAATACCAAGGCGCTTGAGAGAACTCGGGTGAAGGAACTAGGCAAAATGGTACCGTAACTTCGGGAGAAGGTACGCTCTTGACGGTGAAGTCCCTTGCGGATGGAGCTATTGAGAGTCGCAGATACCAGGTGGCTGCAACTGTTTATTAAAAACACAGCACTGTGCAAAATCGTAAGATGACGTATACGGTGTGACGCCTGCCCGGTGCCGGAAGGTTAATTGATGGGGTTAGTGCTTGCACGAAGCTCTTGATCGAAGCCCCGGTAAACGGCGGCCGTAACTATAACGGTCCTAAGGTAGCGAAATTCCTTGTCGGGTAAGTTCCGACCTGCACGAATGGCGTAATGATGGCCACGCTGTCTCCACCCGAGACTCAGTGAAATTGAAATCGCTGTGAAGATGCAGTGTACCCGCGGCTAGACGGAAAGACCCCGTGAACCTTTACTACAGCTTGGCACTGAACATTGACCCTACATGTGTAGGATAGGTGGGAGGCTTTGAACCCGGTACGCCAGTATCGGTGGAGCCGTCCTTGAAATACCACCCTTGTAGTGTTGATGTTCTAACGTTGACCCCTCATCGGGGTTGCGGACAGTGCCTGGTGGGTAGTTTGACTGGGGCGGTCTCCTCCCAAAGAGTAACGGAGGAGCACGAAGGTGGGCTAATCACGGTTGGACATCGTGAGGTTAGTGCAATGGCATAAGCCCGCTTGACTGCGAGAATGACAATTCGAGCAGGTGCGAAAGCAGGTCATAGTGATCCGGTGGTTCTGAATGGAAGGGCCATCGCTCAACGGATAAAAGGTACTCCGGGGATAACAGGCTGATACCGCCCAAGAGTTCATATCGACGGCGGTGTTTGGCACCTCGATGTCGGCTCATCACATCCTGGGGCTGAAGTCGGTCCCAAGGGTATGGCTGTTCGCCATTTAAAGTGGTACGCGAGCTGGGTTTAGAACGTCGTGAGACAGTTCGGTCCCTATCTGCCGTGGGCGTTGGAAGATTGAAGGGGGCTGCTCCTAGTACGAGAGGACCGGAGTGGACGAACCTCTGGTGTTCGGGTTGTGTCGCCAGACGCATTGCCCGGTAGCTAAGTTCGGAATCGATAACCGCTGAAAGCATCTAAGCGGGAAGCGAGCCCTGAGATGAGTCTTCCCTGACTCCTTGAGAGTCCTAAAGGGTTGTTCGAGACTAGAACGTTGATAGGCAGGGTGTGTAAGCGTTGTGAGGCGTTGAGCTAACCTGTACTAATTGCCCGTGAGGCTTAACCATACAACACCCAAAGGGTTTTGATGGACTCGATACAAGAATTACTTGATTGTGTTTTGAGAGCACAAACAGCTTTCCAGATTAAAGAATTTGCTTGGCGACCATAGCGATTTGGACCCACCTGATTCCATGCCGAACTCAGAAGTGAAACGAATTAGCGCCGATGGTAGTGTGGGGCTTCCCCATGTGAGAGTAGGACATCGCCAGGCTTTAATTTCGACTTTGCTTATTTACTAAGCAAGTCACCATAAAGTTCTAAAAAAGTTTAGAGTTTTATGTTGACTTCAACAGTCAATCGCGTATTATACGCGTCCTGCTTAAGTGCTAAGGCACTGAAAGCAAAGCTCTTTAACAATATAAACCTATCAATCTGTGTGGGCACTCGTTGATGATAATCCAAATAGTTTCTTCGGAAACAATTTAGGTTTCAATGAAACGAAGTGACCAACGAGTCGCAAGACTCAGCACAGTCAATTCAAACATTACTTTATGTAATGTTCAGTATTCATTGAGCCGAACAAAATCTTAAATTGAAGAGTTTGATCATGGCTCAGATTGAACGCTGGCGGCAGGCCTAACACATGCAAGTCGAGCGGAAACGAGTTATCTGAACCTTCGGGGAACGATAACGGCGTCGAGCGGCGGACGGGTGAGTAATGCCTGGGAAATTGCCCTGATGTGGGGGATAACCATTGGAAACGATGGCTAATACCGCATAATAGCTTCGGCTCAAAGAGGGGGACCTTCGGGCCTCTCGCGTCAGGATATGCCCAGGTGGGATTAGCTAGTTGGTGAGGTAAGGGCTCACCAAGGCGACGATCCCTAGCTGGTCTGAGAGGATGATCAGCCACACTGGAACTGAGACACGGTCCAGACTCCTACGGGAGGCAGCAGTGGGGAATATTGCACAATGGGCGCAAGCCTGATGCAGCCATGCCGCGTGTATGAAGAAGGCCTTCGGGTTGTAAAGTACTTTCAGCAGTGAGGAAGGTGTTGTCGTTAATAGCGGCATCATTTGACGTTAGCTGCAGAAGAAGCACCGGCTAACTCCGTGCCAGCAGCCGCGGTAATACGGAGGGTGCGAGCGTTAATCGGAATTACTGGGCGTAAAGCGCATGCAGGTGGTTTGTTAAGTCAGATGTGAAAGCCCGGGGCTCAACCTCGGAATTGCATTTGAAACTGGCAGACTAGAGTACTGTAGAGGGGGGTAGAATTTCAGGTGTAGCGGTGAAATGCGTAGAGATCTGAAGGAATACCGGTGGCGAAGGCGGCCCCCTGGACAGATACTGACACTCAGATGCGAAAGCGTGGGGAGCAAACAGGATTAGATACCCTGGTAGTCCACGCCGTAAACGATGTCTACTTGGAGGTTGTGGCCTTGAGCCGTGGCTTTCGGAGCTAACGCGTTAAGTAGACCGCCTGGGGAGTACGGTCGCAAGATTAAAACTCAAATGAATTGACGGGGGCCCGCACAAGCGGTGGAGCATGTGGTTTAATTCGATGCAACGCGAAGAACCTTACCTACTCTTGACATCCTCAGAAGCTTGTAGAGATACGAGTGTGCCTTCGGGAACTGAGAGACAGGTGCTGCATGGCTGTCGTCAGCTCGTGTTGTGAAATGTTGGGTTAAGTCCCGCAACGAGCGCAACCCTTATCCTTGTTTGCCAGCACTTCGGGTGGGAACTCCAGGGAGACTGCCGGTGATAAACCGGAGGAAGGTGGGGACGACGTCAAGTCATCATGGCCCTTACGAGTAGGGCTACACACGTGCTACAATGGCGCATACAGAGGGCGGCCAACTTGCGAGAGTGAGCGAATCCCAAAAAGTGCGTCGTAGTCCGGATTGGAGTCTGCAACTCGACTCCATGAAGTCGGAATCGCTAGTAATCGTGGATCAGAATGCCACGGTGAATACGTTCCCGGGCCTTGTACACACCGCCCGTCACACCATGGGAGTGGGCTGCAAAAGAAGTGGGTAGTTTAACCTTCGGGGGGACGCTCACCACTTTGTGGTTCATGACTGGGGTGAAGTCGTAACAAGGTAGCGCTAGGGGAACCTGGCGCTGGATCACCTCCTTATACGATGATTATTGCGATGAGTGTTCACACAGATTGACATGGTTTAGTTCAGAGCAAAGGATTGGTTCTGCATAGAATGCTGAAGCAATTTATGTGGGGCTATAGCTCAGCTGGGAGAGCGCTTCGCTGGCAGCGAAGAGGTCATCGGTTCGATCCCGATTAGCTCCACCACTAGTTTTACATCCTACTGTGTCCCGTTCGTCTAGAGGCCTAGGACACCGCCCTTTCACGGCGGTAACAGGGGTTCGACTCCCCTACGGGATACCATCTTTAAGTGCATTTCTAATAGTGCTTTTAAAAATGGTTGCTTCTTAGGAAGTGATTAGCTCTTTAACAATTTGGAAAGCTGACAAATCAACAAATTATTGTTGATTGTAAAGTTCTCAATGTTTGTCTTTATGACAAACACCAATACAACACATTCAAGTGTTCTTGGCTTTTGTCTTACTTTTCTAAAGTAAGGTAGAAGAAAAATTGAGTCCGGCAAAATCGTGTCTGCACATGTATAAAAATGCAGACAACTTTGGTTAGTTGACTAGAAGACCCTTTGGGGTTGTATGGTTAAGTGACTAAGCGTACACGGTGGATGCCTTGGCAGTCAGAGGCGATGAAGGACGTATTAACTTGCGATAAGCCCAGATTAGGTAGTAAAAACCATTTGAGTCTGGGATTTCCGAATGGGGAAACCCACTTACATAAGTAAGTATCGTTATGTGAATACATAGCATAACGAGGCGAACCGGGGGAACTGAAACATCTAAGTACCCCGAGGAAAAGAAATCAACCGAGATTCCGAAAGTAGCGGCGAGCGAAATTGGACTAGCCCTTAAGCTTTACACACGTTAGACGAACGGTCTGGAAAGTCCGACGATACAGGGTGATAGTCCCGTAGTTGACGATGTGTGTTCAGTGAAATCGAGTAGGGCGGGACACGTGATATCCTGTCTGAATATGGGGGGACCATCCTCCAAGGCTAAATACTACTGACTGACCGATAGTGAACCAGTACCGTGAGGGAAAGGCGAAAAGAACCCCTGTGAGGGGAGTGAAATAGAACCTGAAACCGTGTACGTACAAGCAGTAGGAGCACCTTCGTGGTGTGACTGCGTACCTTTTGTATAATGGGTCAGCGACTTATATTCAGTAGCAAGGTTAACCATCTAGGGGAGCCGTAGAGAAATCGAGTCTTAACTGGGCGTCGAGTTGCTGGATATAGACCCGAAACCAGGTGATCTAGCCATGGGCAGGTTGAAGGTTGAGTAACATCAACTGGAGGACCGAACCGACTAATGTTGAAAAATTAGCGGATGACTTGTGGCTAGGGGTGAAAGGCCAATCAAACCTGGAGATAGCTGGTTCTCCCCGAAATCTATTTAGGTAGAGCCTCGGATGAATACTACTGGGGGTAGAGCACTGTTAAGGCTAGGGGGTCATCCCGACTTACCAACCCTTTGCAAACTCCGAATACCAGTAAGTACTATCCGGGAGACACACGGCGGGTGCTAACGTCCGTCGTGGAGAGGGAAACAACCCAGACCGCCAGCTAAGGTCCCAAATTATAGCTAAGTGGGAAACGATGTGGGAAGGCTTAGACAGCTAGGATGTTGGCTTAGAAGCAGCCATCATTTAAAGAAAGCGTAATAGCTCACTAGTCGAGTCGGCCTGCGCGGAAGATGTAACGGGGCTAAGCTATAAACCGAAGCTGCGGCAATGACTTTTAGTCATTGGGTAGGGGAGCGTTCTGTAAGCCGTTGAAGGTGTGTTGTAAAGCATGCTGGAGGTATCAGAAGTGCGAATGCTGACATGAGTAACGATAAAGGGGGTGAAAAACCTCCTCGCCGGAAGACCAAGGGTTCCTGTCCAACGTTAATCGGGGCAGGGTAAGTCGACCCCTAAGGCGAGGCCGAAAGGCGTAGTCGATGGGAAACGGGTTAATATTCCCGTACTTCTTACAATTGCGATGGGGGGACGGAGAAGGCTAGGTGGGCCTGGCGACGGTTGTCCAGGTTCAAGTGCGTAGGCTTGAGAGTTAGGTAAATCCGGCTCTCTTTAAGGCTGAGACACGACGTCGAGCACCTACGGGTGTGAAGTCATTGATGCCATGCTTCCAGGAAAAGCCTCTAAGCTTCAGATTGTAAGGAATCGTACCCCAAACCGACACAGGTGGTCGGGTAGAGAATACCAAGGCGCTTGAGAGAACTCGGGTGAAGGAACTAGGCAAAATGGTACCGTAACTTCGGGAGAAGGTACGCTCTTGACGGTGAAGTCCCTTGCGGATGGAGCTATTGAGAGTCGCAGATACCAGGTGGCTGCAACTGTTTATTAAAAACACAGCACTGTGCAAAATCGTAAGATGACGTATACGGTGTGACGCCTGCCCGGTGCCGGAAGGTTAATTGATGGGGTTAGTGCTTGCACGAAGCTCTTGATCGAAGCCCCGGTAAACGGCGGCCGTAACTATAACGGTCCTAAGGTAGCGAAATTCCTTGTCGGGTAAGTTCCGACCTGCACGAATGGCGTAATGATGGCCACGCTGTCTCCACCCGAGACTCAGTGAAATTGAAATCGCTGTGAAGATGCAGTGTACCCGCGGCTAGACGGAAAGACCCCGTGAACCTTTACTACAGCTTGGCACTGAACATTGACCCTACATGTGTAGGATAGGTGGGAGGCTTTGAACCCGGTACGCCAGTATCGGTGGAGCCGTCCTTGAAATACCACCCTTGTAGTGTTGATGTTCTAACGTTGACCCCTCATCGGGGTTGCGGACAGTGCCTGGTGGGTAGTTTGACTGGGGCGGTCTCCTCCCAAAGAGTAACGGAGGAGCACGAAGGTGGGCTAATCACGGTTGGACATCGTGAGGTTAGTGCAATGGCATAAGCCCGCTTGACTGCGAGAATGACAATTCGAGCAGGTGCGAAAGCAGGTCATAGTGATCCGGTGGTTCTGAATGGAAGGGCCATCGCTCAACGGATAAAAGGTACTCCGGGGATAACAGGCTGATACCGCCCAAGAGTTCATATCGACGGCGGTGTTTGGCACCTCGATGTCGGCTCATCACATCCTGGGGCTGAAGTCGGTCCCAAGGGTATGGCTGTTCGCCATTTAAAGTGGTACGCGAGCTGGGTTTAGAACGTCGTGAGACAGTTCGGTCCCTATCTGCCGTGGGCGTTGGAAGATTGAAGGGGGCTGCTCCTAGTACGAGAGGACCGGAGTGGACGAACCTCTGGTGTTCGGGTTGTGTCGCCAGACGCATTGCCCGGTAGCTAAGTTCGGAATCGATAACCGCTGAAAGCATCTAAGCGGGAAGCGAGCCCTGAGATGAGTCTTCCCTGACTCCTTGAGAGTCCTAAAGGGTTGTTCGAGACTAGAACGTTGATAGGCAGGGTGTGTAAGCGTTGTGAGGCGTTGAGCTAACCTGTACTAATTGCCCGTGAGGCTTAACCATACAACACCCAAAGGGTTTTGATGGACTCGATACAAGAATTACTTGATTGTGTTTTGAGAGCACAAACAGCTTTCCAGATTAAAGAATTTGCTTGGCGACCATAGCGATTTGGACCCACCTGATTCCATGCCGAACTCAGAAGTGAAACGAATTAGCGCCGATGGTAGTGTGGGGCTTCCCCATGTGAGAGTAGGACATCGCCAGGCTTTAATTTCGACTTTGCTTATTTACTAAGCAAGTCACCATAAAGTTCTAAAAAAGTTTAGAGTTTTATGTTGACTTCAACAGTCAATCGCGTATTATACGCGTCCTGCTTAAGTGCTAAGGCACTGAAAGCAAAGCTCTTTAACAATATAAACCTATCAATCTGTGTGGGCACTCGTTGATGATAATCCAAATAGTTTCTTCGGAAACAATTTAGGTTTCAATGAAACGAAGTGACCAACGAGTCGCAAGACTCAGCACAGTCAATTCAAACATTACTTTATGTAATGTTCAGTATTCATTGAGCCGAACAAAATCTTAAATTGAAGAGTTTGATCATGGCTCAGATTGAACGCTGGCGGCAGGCCTAACACATGCAAGTCGAGCGGAAACGAGTTATCTGAACCTTCGGGGAACGATAACGGCGTCGAGCGGCGGACGGGTGAGTAATGCCTGGGAAATTGCCCTGATGTGGGGGATAACCATTGGAAACGATGGCTAATACCGCATAATAGCTTCGGCTCAAAGAGGGGGACCTTCGGGCCTCTCGCGTCAGGATATGCCCAGGTGGGATTAGCTAGTTGGTGAGGTAAGGGCTCACCAAGGCGACGATCCCTAGCTGGTCTGAGAGGATGATCAGCCACACTGGAACTGAGACACGGTCCAGACTCCTACGGGAGGCAGCAGTGGGGAATATTGCACAATGGGCGCAAGCCTGATGCAGCCATGCCGCGTGTATGAAGAAGGCCTTCGGGTTGTAAAGTACTTTCAGCAGTGAGGAAGGTGTTGTCGTTAATAGCGGCATCATTTGACGTTAGCTGCAGAAGAAGCACCGGCTAACTCCGTGCCAGCAGCCGCGGTAATACGGAGGGTGCGAGCGTTAATCGGAATTACTGGGCGTAAAGCGCATGCAGGTGGTTTGTTAAGTCAGATGTGAAAGCCCGGGGCTCAACCTCGGAATTGCATTTGAAACTGGCAGACTAGAGTACTGTAGAGGGGGGTAGAATTTCAGGTGTAGCGGTGAAATGCGTAGAGATCTGAAGGAATACCGGTGGCGAAGGCGGCCCCCTGGACAGATACTGACACTCAGATGCGAAAGCGTGGGGAGCAAACAGGATTAGATACCCTGGTAGTCCACGCCGTAAACGATGTCTACTTGGAGGTTGTGGCCTTGAGCCGTGGCTTTCGGAGCTAACGCGTTAAGTAGACCGCCTGGGGAGTACGGTCGCAAGATTAAAACTCAAATGAATTGACGGGGGCCCGCACAAGCGGTGGAGCATGTGGTTTAATTCGATGCAACGCGAAGAACCTTACCTACTCTTGACATCCTCAGAAGCTTGTAGAGATACGAGTGTGCCTTCGGGAACTGAGAGACAGGTGCTGCATGGCTGTCGTCAGCTCGTGTTGTGAAATGTTGGGTTAAGTCCCGCAACGAGCGCAACCCTTATCCTTGTTTGCCAGCACTTCGGGTGGGAACTCCAGGGAGACTGCCGGTGATAAACCGGAGGAAGGTGGGGACGACGTCAAGTCATCATGGCCCTTACGAGTAGGGCTACACACGTGCTACAATGGCGCATACAGAGGGCGGCCAACTTGCGAGAGTGAGCGAATCCCAAAAAGTGCGTCGTAGTCCGGATTGGAGTCTGCAACTCGACTCCATGAAGTCGGAATCGCTAGTAATCGTGGATCAGAATGCCACGGTGAATACGTTCCCGGGCCTTGTACACACCGCCCGTCACACCATGGGAGTGGGCTGCAAAAGAAGTGGGTAGTTTAACCTTCGGGGGGACGCTCACCACTTTGTGGTTCATGACTGGGGTGAAGTCGTAACAAGGTAGCGCTAGGGGAACCTGGCGCTGGATCACCTCCTTATACGATGATTATTGCGATGAGTGTTCACACAGATTGATGGTTTATACGTTTTAGAGACGATACTGGGTCTGTAGCTCAGGTGGTTAGAGCGTTCGCCTGATAAGCGAGAGGTCGGTGGTTCAAGTCCACTCAGACCCACCAATTTCCTTGAAGTTGGCATACAGTATCGACACCTTGACGGGGCTATAGCTCAGCTGGGAGAGCGCCTGCCTTGCACGCAGGAGGTCTGCGGTTCGATCCCGCATAGCTCCACCATCTTTAAGTGTTCTTCTTTCTTTAAATAGAAGGCAGAGTCTTTAAAAATGGTTTCATTAGAAATCTAGCTCTTTAACAATTTGGAAAGCTGACAAATCAAACTTTTAAGTTTGATTGTAAAGTTCTCAATGTTTGTCTTTAAGACAAACACCAATACAACACATTCAAGTGTTCTTGGCTTTTGTCTTACTTTTCTAAAGTAAGGTAGAAGAAAAATTGAGTCCGGCAAAATCGTGTCTGCACATGTATAAAAATGCAGACAACTTTGGTTACGTAACAAAGACCCTTTGGGGTTGTATGGTTAAGTGACTAAGCGTACACGGTGGATGCCTTGGCAGTCAGAGGCGATGAAGGACGTATTAACTTGCGATAAGCCCAGATTAGGTAGTAAAAACCATTTGAGTCTGGGATTTCCGAATGGGGAAACCCACGTGCATAAGCACGTATCATTAACTGAATACATAGGTTAATGAGGCGAACCGGGGGAACTGAAACATCTAAGTACCCCGAGGAAAAGAAATCAACCGAGATTCCGAAAGTAGCGGCGAGCGAAATTGGACTAGCCCTTAAGCTTTACACACGTTAGACGAACGGTCTGGAAAGTCCGACGATACAGGGTGATAGTCCCGTAGTTGACGATGTGTGTTCAGTGAAATCGAGTAGGGCGGGACACGTGATATCCTGTCTGAATATGGGGGGACCATCCTCCAAGGCTAAATACTACTGACTGACCGATAGTGAACCAGTACCGTGAGGGAAAGGCGAAAAGAACCCCTGTGAGGGGAGTGAAATAGAACCTGAAACCGTGTACGTACAAGCAGTAGGAGCACCTTCGTGGTGTGACTGCGTACCTTTTGTATAATGGGTCAGCGACTTATATTCAGTAGCAAGGTTAACCATCTAGGGGAGCCGTAGAGAAATCGAGTCTTAACTGGGCGTCGAGTTGCTGGATATAGACCCGAAACCAGGTGATCTAGCCATGGGCAGGTTGAAGGTTGAGTAACATCAACTGGAGGACCGAACCGACTAATGTTGAAAAATTAGCGGATGACTTGTGGCTAGGGGTGAAAGGCCAATCAAACCTGGAGATAGCTGGTTCTCCCCGAAATCTATTTAGGTAGAGCCTCGGATGAATACTACTGGGGGTAGAGCACTGTTAAGGCTAGGGGGTCATCCCGACTTACCAACCCTTTGCAAACTCCGAATACCAGTAAGTACTATCCGGGAGACACACGGCGGGTGCTAACGTCCGTCGTGGAGAGGGAAACAACCCAGACCGCCAGCTAAGGTCCCAAATTATAGCTAAGTGGGAAACGATGTGGGAAGGCTTAGACAGCTAGGATGTTGGCTTAGAAGCAGCCATCATTTAAAGAAAGCGTAATAGCTCACTAGTCGAGTCGGCCTGCGCGGAAGATGTAACGGGGCTAAGCTATAAACCGAAGCTGCGGCAATGACTTTTAGTCATTGGGTAGGGGAGCGTTCTGTAAGCCGTTGAAGGTGTGTTGTAAAGCATGCTGGAGGTATCAGAAGTGCGAATGCTGACATGAGTAACGATAAAGGGGGTGAAAAACCTCCTCGCCGGAAGACCAAGGGTTCCTGTCCAACGTTAATCGGGGCAGGGTAAGTCGACCCCTAAGGCGAGGCCGAAAGGCGTAGTCGATGGGAAACGGGTTAATATTCCCGTACTTCTTACAATTGCGATGGGGGGACGGAGAAGGCTAGGTGGGCCTGGCGACGGTTGTCCAGGTTCAAGTGCGTAGGCTTGAGAGTTAGGTAAATCCGGCTCTCTTTAAGGCTGAGACACGACGTCGAGCACCTACGGGTGTGAAGTCATTGATGCCATGCTTCCAGGAAAAGCCTCTAAGCTTCAGATTGTAAGGAATCGTACCCCAAACCGACACAGGTGGTCGGGTAGAGAATACCAAGGCGCTTGAGAGAACTCGGGTGAAGGAACTAGGCAAAATGGTACCGTAACTTCGGGAGAAGGTACGCTCTTGACGGTGAAGTCCCTTGCGGATGGAGCTATTGAGAGTCGCAGATACCAGGTGGCTGCAACTGTTTATTAAAAACACAGCACTGTGCAAAATCGTAAGATGACGTATACGGTGTGACGCCTGCCCGGTGCCGGAAGGTTAATTGATGGGGTTAGTACTTGTACGAAGCTCTTGATCGAAGCCCCGGTAAACGGCGGCCGTAACTATAACGGTCCTAAGGTAGCGAAATTCCTTGTCGGGTAAGTTCCGACCTGCACGAATGGCGTAATGATGGCCACGCTGTCTCCACCCGAGACTCAGTGAAATTGAAATCGCTGTGAAGATGCAGTGTACCCGCGGCTAGACGGAAAGACCCCGTGAACCTTTACTACAGCTTGGCACTGAACATTGACCCTACATGTGTAGGATAGGTGGGAGGCTTTGAAACCGGTACGCCAGTATCGGTGGAGCCGTCCTTGAAATACCACCCTTGTAGTGTTGATGTTCTAACGTTGACCCCTTATCGGGGTTGCGGACAGTGCCTGGTGGGTAGTTTGACTGGGGCGGTCTCCTCCCAAAGAGTAACGGAGGAGCACGAAGGTGGGCTAATCACGGTTGGACATCGTGAGGTTAGTGCAATGGCATAAGCCCGCTTGACTGCGAGAATGACAATTCGAGCAGGTGCGAAAGCAGGTCATAGTGATCCGGTGGTTCTGAATGGAAGGGCCATCGCTCAACGGATAAAAGGTACTCCGGGGATAACAGGCTGATACCGCCCAAGAGTTCATATCGACGGCGGTGTTTGGCACCTCGATGTCGGCTCATCACATCCTGGGGCTGAAGTCGGTCCCAAGGGTATGGCTGTTCGCCATTTAAAGTGGTACGCGAGCTGGGTTTAGAACGTCGTGAGACAGTTCGGTCCCTATCTGCCGTGGGCGTTGGAAGATTGAAGGGGGCTGCTCCTAGTACGAGAGGACCGGAGTGGACGAACCTCTGGTGTTCGGGTTGTGTCGCCAGACGCATTGCCCGGTAGCTAAGTTCGGAATCGATAACCGCTGAAAGCATCTAAGCGGGAAGCGAGCCCTGAGATGAGTCTTCCCTGACTCCTTGAGAGTCCTAAAGGGTTGTTCGAGACTAGAACGTTGATAGGCAGGGTGTGTAAGCGTTGTGAGGCGTTGAGCTAACCTGTACTAATTGCCCGTGAGGCTTAACCATACAACACCCAAAGGGTTTTGATGGACTCGATACAAGAATTACTTGATTGTGTTTTGAGAGCACAAACAGCTTTCCAGATTAAAGAATTTGCTTGGCGACCATAGCGATTTGGACCCACCTGATTCCATGCCGAACTCAGAAGTGAAACGAATTAGCGCCGATGGTAGTGTGGGGCTTCCCCATGTGAGAGTAGGACATCGCCAGGCTTTAAATTATGGACACTTGCTTGTAGCGAGTACGCCACTGCGGAGTGGTAGTTCAGTTGGTTAGAATACCGGCCTGTCACGCCGGGGGTCGCGGGTTCGAGTCCCGTCCACTCCGCCACTTATACTAAGCCCTAGTCGAAAGACTAGGGCTTTTTTACGTTTCAAATTTCCGAAAATGCTGCGCACTTTTTCACGGACCGAAATATCGAACCATCAAGCCCGTGCGTTCACCCAGGCAATAGAGTACCAATTCAATCACTGTGCTACTTATTTGAAAGCCTAGTCTTGCGACTAGGCTTTCGTCGTTTCTTGGTCAAGAAAACTTCTGTGCTGACCAATGAGTCTCAGCCGTATTATCCAAATAGCCTGCGATTGTTTATGAACAAGCTCCGTAAGAACGAGGAATAGCAAACTTTGTTAAACGTTACTTGCCTTCGCGTGTAAGAGAGCTCTAATTGGATGTAAGTCTACCCACTCAGGACCGCCAGTCTAAAGACATATTTGGCCTGTAACTTTCCTACAGCTGAACTTATACCAATAAGCTTTGTTTCATGCTCATATGCTAATCATTAGAAAAGTTTAGGCGGAGGTTTTCATTACTATGTTGAGGGCTCTGGAAGGGATACAACGAGGTTAAATCTTTATACCTATTGTAGGCGCATTCTTTCAATTCTCTAATTGTTCCGGATACAAAAAAGGCCAGCAGAAGCTGACCTCAACTCATAATGTTCTATGAGAGTTAGAGAATAATATCTCTGACTTCTGGGTCTTTGCGTTCAAGGTAGTGAATTGATTTGATACGGCGAATCGTGCGGCAGCGACCGCGAATCAACAGAGTTTCTGTCGTTGCGATATTGCCTTGGCGTGTAATACCTTCTAATAGGTCCCCTTTAGTGATGCCCGTAGCTGAAAACACAACATTATCACTGCGTGCCATGTCTTCCATCTTTAAGACTACATTCGCTTCAACACCCATCTCTTCACAACGTTCTAGCTCTGCAGCACCGTAGATGCGGTTTTCTTCGCTATTCCCTTTTACTTCATGTCGTGGGAGTAGTCGTCCATTCATATCACCGTCCAGTGCACGAATGACAGCGGCGGAGACTACGCCTTCTGGAGCGCCACCTACACAGTACATCGCATCCACTTCACTGTCTGGCATACAAGTCAGGATCGATGCTGCTACGTCACCATCAGGCACGGCGAAGACTCTGACACCCATTGATTGCATTTCAGCAATGACATCATCATGACGTGGCTTCGCGAGTGTTATGACGACTAAGGTGTCGAGTGTTTTGTTCAGTGCCTGAGCGATATTCTCTAGGTTCTCTTTTAATGGCTTATGGAGATCGATACAGCCTTTTGCGCCAGGACCAACAACGAGTTTCTCCATGTACATATCTGGGGCTTTCAGGAAGCTTCCTTTTTCTCCCGCAGCAAGAACGGCTAACGCGTTAGACTGCCCCATTGCGGTCATACGCGTCCCTTCTATAGGGTCGACTGCAATATCAACCTCATCGCCCCCGATACCGACATTTTCTCCGATATACAGCATTGGCGCGTCATCGATCTCACCCTCACCGATCACAATTTCACCACTGATCTCTGTTTTGTTGAGCAGTGAGCGCATCACCTCAACAGCGGCCCCATCGGCGGCGTTTTTGTCGCCTCGGCCAAGCCATTTATAGCCTGCTAATGCAGCGCCTTCTGTTACTCGAGAAAATGCCATTGCTAAATCGCGTTTCATGATAGCTCCAAAGTAAGGGGGAATGAGAAAATCGGCAGGATTCTAACACAATGACAGGAAAACGTTTGCTATTTCGTGTAATTTGAATTGAACTCGATCAAAGCAGCGTCGAAATTCCTCGGGTTCGCACTTTGAATCTCTTTCAGTCAGGGGATTGTCAAGCTGTGCTGTTTTTTTGACCGAATGGCACAAAATATCGAATATAGGGCGTGTTTATCATTCTCGGGCTGAGTAGAATGAAGGTATTGAGTGGAGAGCCCTTCACATAAACGAATAACTAAAGGTAGGCTAAGATGTCTTTTGAAGTACTAGAACAACTAGAAGCGAAAATCCAAACAGCAGTCGATACTATTTCTTTGCTACAGATGGAAGTTGAAGAGCTGAAAGAAGAGAAAGAAAAGCTTGCTCTTGAGGCGAATGAGCTACGTTCTAGCCGCGAAGAATTGGAGCAAAAGGCTCAACAGATGCAACAAGAACATGCTGCATGGCAAGATCGCATCCGTAACCTTCTAGGTAAAATGGATGAAGTCGAGTAAGTTGAACACTTATCTGTGACTGAATTGAAAAAAGGTTGGCGAATGCCAACCTTTTTACGTTTTATCGATTATGAAGCGGAAGGTCGAACACCTAGCGTATGACACAGAGCGTATGTCATTTCCGCACGATTAAGCGTATAGAAATGGAAGTCTTTCACACCTTCGCGACTGAGCACTCGGATCATATCTATCGCTTGGCTAGCACCAACTAGCTGGCGAGTTGTCGGATCATCATCCAGACCTTCAAACTGTTTTGCCATCCAACTCGGTACTTTTACGTTATTCTGTGCAGCAAAGCGTGAGGCTTGCTTAAAGTTTGAGACTGGCAGGATGCCCGGTACTATTTCTACGTCGATTCCGGCAGCGACACAGCGGTCTCGGAAGCGGAGGTAGCTTTCGACATCAAAAAAGAATTGTGTGATGGCACGGTTTGCACCGGCGTCGACTTTGCGTTTTAGGTTCAGGAGATCAGCTTGCGCACTTTTCGCCTCAGGGTGGACTTCAGGGAAAGCGGCAACCGAGATATCAAAGTCATGACGCTCTTTTAATAATGTAACAAGATCGGATGCGTACATCTCAGGCTTACCACCACCCGGTGGGATATCGCCACGCAGTGCAACAATACTCTGAATGCCGTTATTCCAGTAGTCATCAGCGATTTGAATGAGTTCTTCACGGTTCGCATCAATACAGGTCAAGTGTGGTGCTGCGACCAAGCCAGTTTCAGCTTTGATTTCTTTGATGATTGAATGGGTACGGTCACGTTCGCCTGAGTTAGCTCCATAGGTCACAGAAACAAACTTCGGCTTTAGTGTTTTTAGGCGGTGCACAGAGTTCCAAAGCGTCTCTTCCATTTTCTCGCTACTTGGCGGAAAAAATTCAAATGACACATTGATGTTGTCAGAAAGTTCAGCGATATTCTGGTTTAAGGCGTCAATATGACCTGCGTGTGTGTATCCCATCTTACTCTCCCTGTGGCAACTCTGCCCGCTCAAATCCAAATCCTCAAATTGACGTTTAGACGTCTATATGTCCACAGAATGTCTTGAATACCATTTAATGTCAATAATCTAATTATGAATTTTATTCAAGTTGAACATGAGCGATATTGAAGTTCACTTTACTGGAGTTCTCTGTCTATGATTCTAGACAGAGTTTGCGAGTCAGGATGAAAAAGGGCTGTATGAGACAGCCCTAGATAGGTTTAAAGGAGGCTAGAAAGTAGATTGAGATCCGATTGAATCGCGCCAGAGGTTACTTCTCTTCCTGCGCCTGGTCCACGGATAACGAGTGGGTTGTCTTTGTACCATTTGCTCTCAATCGCGAAAATGTTGTCACATGGCAGTAGATTAGCCAGTGCATGTTCTTTGCTTAATGCTTCGACGCCGACGCTCGCTTGGCCATTTTTCTCGAGACGGGCAACGTAACGAAGCACTTTATCTTCACGCTGTGCTTTCTTGAGTCGTTCCGCAAGTAGTTCACTGAGCAATTGACTCTTGTCTAGAAAGTCATCGAGCGAGAGCGCTGCCAACTCTTCAGGGACTAGACTTTCGACCTTGACGGCTTCTGGCTCTATGGCTAACCCTGCTTCACGGGCAAGGATAACCAGTTTACGCATAACATCCGAACCATCAAGGTCGTTGCGTGGATCGGGCTCGGTAAGGCCTTGTTGCCAGGCTAAATCAACTAACTCGGCAAAAGGTACCGAACCATCATACTGCTGGAAAAGCCATGAGAGCGTTCCAGAGAAGATTCCTGACAGTGCTTGGATATCATCCCCACTTTCTCGCAAATCACGCACTGTGTGGTTGATAGGAAGTCCTGCACCGACAGTTGCGTTGTATAGCCAATGGCGATTTATCTTTGCGAAGGCATCTTGGACTTGATGATAATATTTGCTTGAAGCCGAACCCGCGACTTTGTTCGCTGATATTAGATGCATACCTTGCTCTGCAATTTTCAAATATTGGCTTGCCAGCTCTTTGCTTGCGGTGACATCCAAAACGACGACATCATCGTAACCTTGAATCGCGCCAAGCTTGGTAATCCACTCTCCAGGTTGGTACTCGGTGGCTTCATCGTCAAAGCGGGCACTCACTGAAGCGGCATCAATGCCTTGCGGGTCAAACCAATATGTTTGGCTGTCGATGACAGCAACTAACTCAAAGTTCATACCGCGGCGCTTTTCTAGTTCGGTTTTTTGTTCAGCAAATAGGGTTAGCCAGCTTGAACCTATGTTCCCTTTGCCACACAGGGCGATGCCAACGCGTTTTTGAGCTTGGAACAACTGGCTGTGAATAGCTTTTACCAGCGGAGTAGTGTCGGCTTTGCGTAAAACGGCGACTAAGCTCAAGCCAGATTGAGATTCAGAAACAAATTCAACAGGCGAGGATTTCAGTTTTTGATAGAAACCATAGCAGTGGTTGGCGTTTTTGGTCACTCCCGCACCTACTGCTGCGACCAATGAGAAGCCTTCCTTTAGTTTAATTTCCGCTTCGATTGCGGCATCTTGCAGGTGTTCTAGCGCACCGCCGGCAATTTCTGCGGTGTAAGCAAGACGCAGGGCATGCTGATCGTGTTGAACTTCATAGGTCAATGGCTCAAGCTGAGCGCGTTTCAGGCCTGAAAGGACTTCTTTTTCGAGTCGAGAAAAATCATGACCCGCAGAAAAATTGAGTTGGATAAGCAGTACTTCACTGAGTGAGGAAATGATTTTTGCTCCTCGACCAGAGGCCAATACACGCTCTATGCGAGTCGAGCCAGACTCTGGCTCGTAGCTACAGCGAAGATGTAGATCCATGGCGCTTTGGGCGACGGGTTGTAGCGTTCTGCTATGCAACACAGGGGCAGCGAGACGAGCGAGTTCACTGGCTTCATCCAGTCTGAGTAGTGGCAGTAAACATGCATCACTCACGATACGTGGATCCGCGCTGTATACCCCTGCAACATCACTCCAGATTGTCACTCGGCTGACTTCAGCCAGTGCCCCGATGACGGTGGCGGAGTAATCGGAGCCGTTTCTACCAAGCAGCACGGTTTGGCCGTGGTTATCTTGCGCCATAAAGCCGGTAATCACCACTCGGTGATGAGCATGCTGTGCCAACACTTCCTTTAATAGCGGGTATGACGTACCTCGGTCGACTTCTGGCTGAGTCCCGATCTCTGCTCGTAAGAAGGCGCGAGCATCTTGTGCAACGGCGTTTAGGTCGCTTTGGTTAAGGAGTGCCGCTAGGAGGCGTGATGACCATACTTCACCGTGGCCAAGCACCGCCGCTTTCTCCGCGTCAGTGAGTGGCGCGGTCAGTTCGCCTAATGTTGAAAACTCATCATGAAGTATTGCCAACAAGGCGTCTTGTTCGTCCGGTGCGATCAGCTCTTCAATCAAGGAAGTTTGGAATTGGCGGAGGCTTTGCAGCACTTCATGCGCTAGTCGGCCATCTTTGTTGAGGGATTCAATAAACTCGATCAGTCGGTTGGTGGTTTTTCCTGCTGCAGAGACGACAATCAGGTCTTCGCTGTTAGAGTACTCTTTTAAGATGGTGACTACGCGGCGGTAACATTCGGGATCGGCGAGGCTACTGCCGCCAAATTTGTGCAGCTGACGAGAAGCAGTCATTAGCATGCCTCCTTGGTTTGATTAAAGGCGCGGTCTAAGTCTGCAATTAGGTCACCGGCATCTTCCAAACCGACTGACAAGCGGAGCAACTGATGAGTGACTCCCGCTTCTGCAAGCGCCTCTTCACCCATCGCTCTGTGCGTCATCGAAGCTGGGTGGCAGATCAAACTCTCTACGCCACCCAAAGACTCGGCTAGTGAGAAGAGTTCGAGCTGGCCAACGAAGTGTTTGAGCTGCTCAAAGCTTCCTGCAAACTCAAAGCTGAGCATAGAGCCAAAGCCAGACTGCTGTCGTTTCGCTATTTCGTGTCCTGGATGATCCGGAAGACTCGGATGATAAATGGTTCCAACGAGGTCTTGGTTTTTGAGGTACTCAAGGATTTGCGCCGAGCTTTCTTCATGCACCTTCATGCGTGCCCCTAAGGTGCGTATGCCACGTAGGGTCATATAGCTGTCAAATGGAGTACCTGTCGCGCCGATACAGTTGCCCCACCAAGCAAGCTCCTCTGCATGCTGTTCGGTTTTAGTGACGACCACGCCACCAATGACATCTGAGTGGCCATTAATGTACTTGGTGGTTGAGTGAATAACGAAGTCTGCGCCTAATTCGAGAGGCTTTTGGAACACTGGTGTTAAAAAGGTATTGTCGACACCGACGAGCGCACCAACCTGTTTTGCTTTGGCGCATACTTTTGCGATATCGACCACGCGCACTAAAGGGTTGGAAGGGGTTTCAATCAAGATGAGTTTCGGATTTAACGCAATGGCGGCATTGAGCGCTTGCTCGTCCGATTGATCAACAAACTGCACTTTGAAGTCACCTTTTTGTGAGCGCGTGTTGAATAAACGGTATGTGCCACCGTAGCAGTCATGAGGCGCGATGATGAGGTCATCTGGGCCCAAAAATGCAGACACCCATAAGTTGAGCGCAGAGGTGCCGCAGTTTGTTACTACCGCGCCTTTACCTGACTCTAACTCAAACAATGCGGTTTCAAGTAAGCCGCGGTTTGGGTTGCCTGAGCGGGTATAGTCATACTGAGGAACTTCACCAAATGCTGGAAAGCCATAGTTTGTCGAGAGGTAAATAGGGGGAACAACAGCGTGGTGTTGAGTGTCTGATTCAATACCAGTACGTACGGCAATGGTGGCTGGCTTATGGGCGCTCATAAGTGTTTCCTTTCGAACAGTGGTGACAACTTGTAGGGAATACGATATACCTGATGGATGTTAGATATATGTTATTCCATCTCCATATCTCACCACTTTACTTCTCATTTTTAGAGACGTCAACACTTCTAGACGTCTATATGTCTTTGCTTGTGGCTATAAATACCGCTAAAATTGCGCTTTACTCAACTAAACATAAAAATGAATTAAGGTGCGCAATGGCAGACTGGAATGGCGAATACATAAGCCCATACGCTGAGCATGGAAAGAAAAGCGAACAAGTAAAGAAGATCACGGTTTCTATTCCATTGAAAGTATTGAAGGTATTAACGGATGAGCGTACTCGTCGTCAGATTAATAACCTACGCCATGCAACAAACAGTGAGTTATTGTGTGAAGCATTTTTGCATGCCTATACCGGTCAGCCACTACCAACGGATGAAGATTTAAGAAAAGATCGCCCAGATGATATCCCTGCAGAAGTGAAAAAACTGATGGAAGAAATGGGGATCGAATACGAAGCGTTTGACGAAGAATAAAAACACGCCTTGGTTAGTCCATAATTGGTAACAAACGCACCTCTTAATTTGCTGTCGTCGATTTGTTTCAGATACTAAAAAGCCGCTGACTTTAGGTTAGCGGCTTTTGGTTTTCAGAGGCGTGACGATTACGCTCCCATGTAGCCTTCAGGCATATCGATACGTGCAACGCCAGAGTCAACGGCCGCTTGTGCCACAGCTTTAGCAACGCGAGGTAGTAGGCGAGCATCCATTGGTTTTGGAATGATGTAGCTTGGTCCAAACTCTAAGTGGTCTACGCCCGCAGCTTTAAGGACTTCTGCCGGCACTTCTTCTTTTGCCAGTTGACGAATCGCATCAACGGCTGCAAGTTTCATTTCATCATTGATTTCACTTGCGCGAACATCCAATGCACCACGGAAGATGAATGGGAAGCAAAGAACGTTGTTCACTTGGTTTGGATAGTCAGAGCGGCCTGTACCCATGATGAGGTCATCACGCACTTCATGCGCCAGTTCCGGTTTGATCTCTGGATCAGGGTTAGAACAAGCAAACACAACAGGTTTATCGGCCATCAACTTTAGAGCCTCAGCCGGAAGTAGGTTAGGACCAGATACACCTAAGAACAGGTCCGCGCCTTCGATCACATCTTCAAGCGTGCGTTTATCGGTATTGTTGGCGAATAGCTGCTTGTACTCATTTAGGTCGTCACGACGAGTATGAATGACCCCCTTACGGTCAAGCATATAAATCTTTTCACGCATCGCGCCACATTTGATCAGTAGCTCCATACAAGCCACAGCGGCAGCACCTGCGCCCAAACAAACGATCGTTGCCTCTTCTAGCTTTTTACCTTGTAGCTCGATCGCGTTAAGCATGCCCGCCGCAGTAACAATTGCAGTACCGTGTTGGTCGTCGTGGAAAACAGGAACATCACAACGTTCAATCAGTTGCTTTTCAATTTCGAAGCAATCCGGTGCTTTGATGTCTTCTAGGTTAATACCACCAAAGGTGTCAGCAATGTTAGCGACAGTGTCAACGAACTCTTCGATAGTGCGGTGTTTGACTTCAATATCAATCGAGTCCAAACCAGCGAAGCGTTTAAATAGCAGTGATTTACCTTCCATGACTGGTTTTGAGGCCAGCGGACCTAAGTTACCTAGACCAAGAATCGCAGTACCGTTGGAAATAACCGCAACCATGTTGCCTTTAGACGTATATTTGTAAACATTGTCTGGGTTTTGTGCGATCTCACGAACGGGCTCCGCTACACCTGGGCTGTATGCTAACGCGAGGTCAGTTGCGGTCTCCGCAGGTTTGGTTAGTTCAACAGAGATCTTACCGGCTGTTGGGTAAGCATGGTAATCCAACGCCTGTTGACGGAATTGTTCTTCAGGGGATAGTTCTTGGTGATTGTCAGATGACATAGGTGTAGGTACTCGTTATTAATGTTTGGAAAGGGGGAATCCATTCTAGAGTAACTAAGTCAAGCTGCAAAGGTCAGAATGCGACCTGTAACGCCAAAAGGTGTCAATTCACTGGAGATTAGACCAGATGAATAGAGATGTCGCTAGGAATTCTCAATATTGATGAAGCAATACACTGCGTTAATAGAGACTTTTCTGAACGTGAAAAACAAAAAAGGACGCCAGAGCGTCCTTTTTAGATTCGGTTAAGAAGTGATTACTTCTTGCTTGATAGAGCACCGAAACGCTTGTTGAAGCGATCAACACGGCCGCCTGTATCAACGATACGTTGCTTACCAGTGTAGAATGGGTGACATTTGTCACATACGTCTAGGTGGATTGACTCTTTAGCTAGAGTTGAGTTGAACTCAAAAGAGTTGCCACAAGAACATGTTGCTTTAACAGCTTTGTACTCTGGGTGGATACCAGCTTTCATGGGAGAACCTCTAATATAGGCCGTGTCGCTATCCGAATCTTAGCCGGACACCACACGTAGTTAAAAAATAGCTTGGATACCGCTGCCATTGGCGAGCCATATCTCTAAGGCGCGCTATAGTAATGAATCCATCTCTCTGAATCAACCCGTTTACAGAGAAAAGTGCTACTTTTTTAGCCGAATATGGCAAAGGTGCTTGTTGGTATTCTCTCAAGCTAAGTTTTGGTCAGCAAATCCCGTCTCTTTCTACTTTTGACCTTTTCCCTTACACTGGTTTGGTCTCACTTTACACTTCTTTAATGGCTATTATGCGACCAACGATTGCGCGAGTGGCGTTACCTGTTCCACTGGACAAACAGTTTGATTATCAGATCCCTTCACATGCGTTTCCGATTATCGGCGGACGAGTGTCGGTGCCGTTTGGTCGACAAACTCTGGTTGGTGTGGTTACCGCGTTGGTGAATGAGTCGGAATTTGGGGTTGATAAGCTCAAACCGATCAAACAAGTACTTGATAGCCAACCTGTCTGGCCAGATACGCTTTACTCTTTGTTGTATTGGTGTAGCCAGTTCTATCAGTACCCGCTGGGCGATACCTTACTTAATGCTATGCCGAGTGCCTTAAGAAAGGGCAAGCCTGCCGATTTTGCCGCGCTGGTGGAGTGGCAACTGACGTCGCTGGGGCGTGACCAATTCATGCAGGGTTTTGGTCGAGCAGTACAACAGGCGAAAGTGATGCACATGCTCGAGCTTGGACCTGTTCCTCACCAGGTGTTTATTGATCAAGACATCAGTTCTAGCGTTCTAAAAACGTTAAGTGAGAAAGGGTGGATAGAATCGATTGAGCGCAAACCCGTTATTCGAGATTGGAGCCAAGACGTTGAAGCGTCTGTTGAGAAGCCGAAGCTCAACACTGAACAAGCGGTGGCGATTGCGACCGTCAATAGTATCGATGGTTTTGGGTGCTTTTTGCTGGAAGGGGTAACGGGATCAGGTAAAACCGAAGTGTATCTCAACTTGATAAAACCTGTACTTGAGAAAGGAAAGCAGGCGTTAGTCCTGGTTCCGGAAATTGGCCTTACTCCTCAAACCATCAATCGATTCAAAAAGCGTTTCACGGTTCCTGTTGAAGTGATTCACTCAGGACTGAATGATAGCGAAAGATTGAACGCGTGGCTTTCGGCTCGAGATAACGCGGCGGGGATTGTTATTGGTACTCGGTCAGCATTGCTTACGCCGTTTCACAACTTGGGCATTATCATCGTTGATGAAGAGCATGACGCTTCGTATAAACAGCAAGACAGTCTCCGTTACCATGCTCGGGATGTTGCGGTTATGAGAGCGAACAAAGAGCAGATTCCTATTGTGCTTGGATCTGCGACCCCTGCGCTGGAAACGCTCCATAATGCACTGCAAGGCAAGTATCACCACTTGATCCTCTCTAAGCGAGCGGGTAATGCGACGCCAACCACCAACAAAGTACTAGATATCAAAGGATTGTACTTAGAGAGTGGTCTCTCTGCGCCTTTGATTGCCGAAATGCGTAAGCACTTACAGGCTGGCAATCAAGTGATGCTGTTTCTTAACCGACGTGGCTTCTCTCCGGCTCTTATGTGCCACGAATGTGGTTGGATTGCAGAATGTAAACGCTGTGATGCCTACTATACCTACCACCAGTACAGTAACGAGATTCGTTGCCATCACTGTGGATCTCAGCAACCCATTATTCACCAGTGTCAAGGATGTGGCTCGACGCACTTGGTGACGGTCGGTGTCGGAACTGAGCAATTAGAAGCACAACTCGCGCAGCTATTTCCAGATTACAAAGCGATACGAATTGACAGAGACAGCACTCGCAGAAAAGGAAGCCTTGAGTCCGCGCTCTCTGCGATCCGAAATGGTGAGTATCAGATCCTGATTGGAACCCAGATGCTTGCCAAAGGGCATCACTTCCCCGATGTCACGTTAGTCGGGCTGTTGGATGTTGACGGCTCCCTTTACAGCAGTGATTTTCGCGCTTCTGAACGTTTAGCTCAGCTGTTCATTCAAGTTGCTGGTCGGGCAGGACGCGCGAGTAAACCTGGGGAAGTTGTGCTGCAAACCCACCACCCTGAACATAGTTTATTGCAGGCGCTACTAACCAAGAGCTATCGTCATTTTGCAGAGACCGCGCTTCAAGAGCGCAAACTGGCGATGCTACCGCCGTATACATTCCTTACCTTGTTTCGAGCTGAGGCCAATCAAAGCCCATTGGTTGAAGAGTTTTTGCGTCAAGTCCGTCACACCCTAGAGGCTCATCCGCTGTTTGATGATGGTTGCCAAGTGTTAGGACCGACGCCCGCCCCCTTGGCCAAACGTGCAGGTAAATACCGTTGGCACTTACTACTGCAAACCCAGCAACGCTCTACGATGCAAAAATTACTGTCGAGCGCCAAGCCTGTCATTCAAATGCTGCCTAGCGCGAAAAAAGTGCGTTGGACTATGGATATTGAACCGCAAGATCTCAGCTAGTCCTTTTGGGGGATTCATTCGCTTGCGTTATCAATGTTGGATGAATTAGTTGCTGCAAGATTAATGATTTGCATGTTTTTCATTTATTTGTGATTGAGATCTTGTTTGAGCTGCTCGTTTTGTTAAATCTCCCGTAACTTTGAATGACGAAATGAATAAACTAGACCAAGTATTACTTGACTATGCCCACGATATCGCGGCAAGTTAATCGTTTGCTTCGTGCAAATGAACCATAAGAATGAGCTTTAGCTCATCATCGTCACTCCCGACAATCAGAACGAGAGGATGTGACTCAACAAGGTTTAGGTGGCACCGCGCTACCAATGTTGGAAATTGAAGAGGGTAAAATTTTTATGGCGACAATGAAGGATGTTGCCCAGCTAGCAGGCGTTTCGACAGCGACGGTTTCTCGTGCGTTGATGAATCCCGAAAAAGTGTCTTCTGCTACCAGGAAACGAGTAGAAGATGCAGTGCTAGAAGCTGGATACTCACCGAACTCTTTAGCGCGTAATTTGCGTCGCAATGAGTCCAAAACCATCATTGCTATCATTCCAGACATCTGTGACCCCTATTACACAGAAATCATCCGTGGAATCGAAGACGCAGCAATGGAACATGGCTACATCGTTTTACTCGGCGACAGCGGCCAACAGAAAAAACGTGAAAGCTCATTTGTGAATCTCGTCTTTACCAAGCAGGCAGATGGCATGTTGCTACTTGGTACCGACCTTCCTTTTGATGTCAGTAAGCCAGAGCAAAAAAACCTGCCTCCGATGGTGATGGCATGTGAATTTGCACCTGAGCTAGAGCTTCCTACAGTTCATATCGACAACTTAACATCGGCGTTTGAGGCAGTGAACTATTTGACGCAAATGGGGCACAAACGTGTCGCACAAATTTCGGGTCCAGAATCCGCGGTTTTGTGTCAGTTCCGCCATCAAGGTTATCAACAAGCGCTGCGCCGTGCGGGCATCACCATGAACGCCAACTACTGCACTAATGGAGACTTTACCTTTGAAGCGGGTGCGAAGGCGGTTCGCCAACTACTTGCGCTCAAAGAGCCGCCTACCGCGGTATTCTGTCACAATGATGCGATGGCCATTGGCGCGATCCAAGAAGCGAAGAAGTTAGGGCTACGGGTCCCACAAGATTTGTCTGTCGTTGGCTTCGATGACATTCAGTTCGCCCAGTATTGCGATCCGCCGCTAACCACGATTTCTCAGCCAAGGTATGAGATTGGGCGCCAAGCCATGTTGATGATGCTTGAGCTGCTTCGAGGGCATGATGTACGTGCTGGTTCAAGGCTGCTCGAGACGAATCTTGTTGTGAGAGAGAGCGCGGCGCCACCAAGAGTACTGTAACGACAACCAAAAGCGGCGTATTTTGCTGCGCCGCTTCCATTTCCCCTCTGTCATCGTTTGGCAATCTGCATTACCATATCGGCAGTGGCTCACCTATGATTGATGTACAACAGTGGCAAACAAAGATTATGTAAAACGTGGCCGAGGCAGCAGTGGGCGTAAACCTACACGCAAACAAGCGGCTCCTCGTCGAAAACCCTGGCGTAGTGGACTTATCGCCATTCTATTGGTGTCTGTCTTTGGTTATGGCTTGTATACCCTAAGCACAGACCCTGAACCGCCAGCACCTGTTGTCGAAACAAAACCTAAGCCAAAGCCGAAACCAAAAGCGACGTTACCTCCTCCTCCTGAGGAGAAATGGGATTACGTTGAAAGCTTGCCAAACCGCGAAGTGGAAGTGCAAGCGAAGGAGCAAGTGGTTTCCGAAATCCCTTACATCATGCAGTGTGGTGCGTACAAAAACGCTCAGCAAGCGGAAGCACGCAAACTGGATATCGCATTTCAGGGTATCAATAGCAAAATCCGCAAAAAAGAGGGCAGCAGTTGGTATCGCGTGGTACTAGGGCCTTACAAATTTAAGCGTGATGCAGAGCGAGATAAGCACAAACTTCAACGCGCTAAGATCGAGCCTTGCGCGATTTGGAAAGAAGCACAGTAAAACACAAAAAACGAACCTCTCGGGGTTCGTTTTTCATTTCTATCTCAAGGTTGTTCCCTTGAATTCCTCTTTGGGTAGCCTCATATAATCTTTAACACTGAGATTAAAACAACTATGAGGCCCTACTCGTGACTACCATTGTATCTGTACGTCGTAATAACAAAGTCGTCATCGCTGGTGATGGACAAGTATCTCTAGGTAACACAGTAATGAAGGGCAATGCGCGCAAAGTGCGTCGCCTCTATAACAACAAAGTTCTAGCGGGCTTTGCTGGTGGTACGGCTGATGCCTTCACGCTGTTTGAAAAGTTTGAAAGTAAGCTGCAGATGCATCAAGGTCATTTGACCAAAGCAGCAGTGGAGCTGGCAAAAGATTGGCGTAGCGATCGCGCACTTCGTAAGTTAGAAGCTTTGCTAGCGGTGGCTGACGAAACAGCGTCACTTATCATTACGGGTAACGGTGATGTCGTTCAGCCTGAAAACGACCTGATTGCGATTGGTTCAGGGGGCAACTTTGCTCAAGCCGCGGCAACGGCTCTGCTTGAAAATACTGAATTAGATGCGCGTGAAATCGCAGAGAAATCACTGAAAATTGCCGGTGATATCTGTGTATTCACTAACCATCACCACACTATTGAAGAACTAGAAATTCCAGCTGAGAAAATCGCTGAATAACCAAAGATAGTGGCAAACAAATTTAAGGAAACTGATTATGTCTGAAATGACTCCTCGCGAAATTGTTCATGAACTCAACCGCCATATCATTGGTCAAGAAAACGCGAAACGCTCAGTTGCGATTGCGCTGCGTAACCGCTGGCGCCGTATGCAATTGGAAGAAAGCTTGCGTGTTGAAGTGACACCGAAGAACATCCTAATGATTGGTCCAACCGGTGTCGGTAAAACAGAAATCGCTCGTCGTCTGGCGAAACTGGCCAATGCGCCTTTCATCAAGGTTGAAGCGACGAAATTTACTGAAGTTGGCTACGTAGGTAAGGAAGTGGAAACCATCATCCGCGATCTGACAGACGTAGCAATCAAAATGACGCACCAGCAAGCGATGGAAAAAGTAAAATTCCGTGCTGAAGAACAAGCCGAAGAGCGTATTCTTGACGCGCTACTGCCGCCAGCGCGTGATGCTTGGGGTCAGAATGAGCAGCAAGATGAAAGCTCATCAAACACTCGTCAAATCTTCCGTAAGAAGCTGCGTGAAGGCAAGCTAGACGACAAAGAGATTGAAATCGATGTGGCTGCGCCGCAAATGGGCGTGGAAATCATGGCGCCTCCGGGCATGGAAGAGATGACGAATCAGCTTCAAGGCATGTTCCAAAACCTCGCGGGTGACACTAAGAAGAAGCGCAAGCTTAAAATCAAAGATGCATTCAAAGCATTGACCGAAGAAGAAGCGGCGAAGTTGGTTAATCAAGAAGAGCTAAAAGAGCAGGCAATCTTTAACGTTGAGAACAACGGCATCGTCTTCATTGATGAAATCGACAAGATCTGTAAGCGTGGTGAAAGCTCAGGTCCTGACGTATCTCGAGAAGGTGTACAGCGTGACTTACTGCCTCTAATCGAAGGTAGCACAGTGTCAACCAAGCACGGCATGGTCAAAACAGACCACATTCTGTTTGTGGCTTCAGGTGCATTCCAAGTCGCGAAACCATCAGATTTGATTCCAGAGCTGCAAGGTCGTCTGCCTATTCGTGTTGAACTTGAAGCGCTTTCAAGCAATGACTTCAAACGTATTTTGACGGAGCCAAAAGCGTCTCTAACAGAGCAATACGTTGCGCTAATGAAGACCGAAGATGTTGATATCGAGTTTACTGAAGACGGCATCACGCAAATCGCTGAAGCGGCGTGGACGGTTAACGAGACCACGGAAAACATTGGCGCTCGTCGCTTGCACACTGTGATGGAACGCTTAATGGATGAGATCTCGTTTGAAGCGACAGATAAATCAGGCTCTAAGCTAACAATCGACGCTGACTACGTGAAAGCAAAATTGGGCGATACCATTGAAGATGAAGATCTAAGCCGCTTTATTCTTTAATCACTGAAGTATTGAAAGCGCCGACCTTTGGGTCGGCGTTTTTGTATCTGCGGCTCATAAATAAGATTTGTGTATATTTCGGAAAAAACATGTAATTAATGTGAATCTTTCGATTATTCCTAAGTTAAATGTTTTGTTACATTTAACGCCGTTGAAGCGAGTCTCTATAACATTCTGTTTTTGTTTGGTTTTAAGAGAACTCATTCAACGTATAGGAGAATTAGAATGTACGATATTGGCTTAGGACAGACAACGAAAGTCGAACAGCGTCGCCAGATGCTACACCGAGGTATAAAAGCCGCGGTATTTGGTGTGCCGCTGCTCGCATTGGGTTTAACGATTAATAGCTCTGTTTTGATGACTGACGCGGGTTACAGTTACGTGCATCAAAACAACATCACCGGTGAACTGGATGTATTCACCGAGCCTGGAATTCACTTCAGAATGCCGTTTCTTTCCAAAATCACTCAGTATGATCAGGTGATTACGGTTTCATTCGGCAACAGCAAAGGGGAAGACTTTTATCAACGTCTTGATCCCGTGCAAGTGCGTTTTGCCGATACTTATATTGGTCAAATCCCGGTGACATTTCGCTTCAAACTGAGTAATGATCCAGAAGCAGTGAAGAAAATGCACCGAGAGTTTCGCAACAACAGCAACTTAATTGATGCCTTGCTGGTGAAAAATGCGCGTAACGTGACGGTGATTACCGCTACTCAATACACAGGCGAAGAGTTCTTCCAAGGAGGCCTGAACCAGTTTAAATCTAAGCTTGGCGATCAACTGCGTGATGGTATCTACACCACAGAGCGTCGTCAGGTTGAAGTCGAACAGCTAGATCTTGCACCTGTAGGGGTTGATCAATCGAATGCTAATCAGTTGCAACGCACCAACCAACTGGTCTGGAAAACCGTGCCTGTTGTGGACTCAAGTGGTCAACCGATTCGTCAAGATAACCCTCTGCAGCAGTATGGCATCCAAGTGACTCAGGTAACCATTGGTGATCCTCAGCCAGAGAAGCAGCTTGATCAGCTATTAGCGGACAAAAAGCGTTTGGTTGCCGACCGTATCCGTGCAATTCAGGAGCAAGAGACGTCGAAAGCTCAAGCGGAAACTGAGCAGTTGCGAAAAGAGATCCAGCGAACTCGTGAAGTACAAGACGCTCAGCGTCAGAAGGAACTGGCGATCATTTCTCAGCAGAAAGAAGTTGAAGTAGCGAGGCAAATTGCAGAGCGTGAGATCGTTGAAGTTGAAAAAACCAAACGTCTTGCTGAAGTCGAAAAAGAGAAAGAGCTCGCGATAGCAGAAGCCAACCTAGCCATCCAAAAAGCGAACGCGCTATCGGCAGAATTTGAAGCCAAAGCGATACTTGAAAAAGGTCGAGCGGAAGCAGAAGTTCTAAAAGCGAAGTACGCTGCACTGGGCGCTAACCGTGAAGTATACCTAGCGGAGCTAAATCGCGATGTGGCGAACTCGTTGTACAGTAATTTGCAGAACTTCCAAGTTCAGATGCCGCAAAACTACATCGGTGGTAGTGATGAAACAGGCTTAAAAACCAACTTGGACGTAATCACTGGCTTTGGCGCCTTGGGGCTTATGGACCAAACGAAGAAGGTGACCCAGCAATAGGTACATGGGTAACCTAAAGCTCGAGAAGGTATGAAAAAAGAGGCTGATAGTATCTATCAGCCTCTTTTTGATTTTATCTTGTCTCTTAAATCATAAAGATAAAGATAACCGCTAGTGCAGAAATCAAACCTGCGAATGCGTAACACGCCACTTTGCCAACGACACCCGTGTGGAACTTAAGGTCGTGCATACCGTGGTGTACACGGTGCATGGCATGCCACATTGGCAGTGCGAGTGTACCGATAATGAACAGGGCACCAATGATGCTGGTGGCAAACTCAGACACACGCTCATAACTCAGTGCATCAGCATTGATGACGCCTAAAGGTACCAAAATACCCAGCACTAAAATCGTAACAGGGGTGATCATTGCAAACCAAGTACCACCTGCGCCAAATAGCCCCCACCAGATTGGCTCATCAGAACGCTTCGGTGCTCTATCTACTGAAAAATTCGGTTTCATTGTTAAAGCTCCTTACACGATGACCAAAACGACAAGTGAGATGAAAGCAACAGCAGCCCATTGAGTCAGAACAATGATCTTCTTATCGACTGGCTTACCTTTCAAACGAATCGGCATTACCTGAGGCATCATGCTGAAGAAGGTTTGTGCGTGCAGGAGGCTACCTAACAGAGCCACGATGTTAATCGCAACTACCACAGGGTTAGCCATAAAGCCGAGCCAGGTTTGCCATGCTTCTGGGCCTTTTACGAGTGCGCCCAGACCAAATGTCAGGAACAAAGTAAATAGCACCAAAGGCAGTACGGTTGCTTCACGCAGCATGTAGAAGCGGTAAAACGGATGATCTTTCCACCATGTACGTTTTACTTCACGAACGTAAGGTTTACGGTTACTCATCTTACGCCTCCTCTGCTGTTTTTGTTGGAGTGCCATCAGGTTTGAACATGGAGATAACGAAGTCCATTGAAGACTCCACTTTACCTTGGTTTACCGCTGCTGCTGGGTCTACGTTTTTCGGACACACTTCAGAACAGTAACCGACGAAGGTACAGCCCCAGGCACCATTCTCACCATTGATTAACGCCATGCGCTCATCTTTACCGTTGTCACGGCTGTCTAGGTTGTAACGGTGTGCCAGAGTGAGGGCAGCAGGGCCGATGAACTCAGGGTTCAAACCGAACTGAGGACAGGCTGCGTAGCACAGACCACAGTTGATACAGCCAGCAAACTGCTTGTACTTTGCCATTTGTTCAGGTGTTTGTAGGTTCGTGCCGTCTTCTGGTTTACGGTCGTTACCAATGATGTAAGGTTTGATGGCTTCTAGGCGCTCGATAAACGGCGTCATATCCACGATCAAATCTTTCTCGATTGGGAAGTTTGCTAGTGGTTCAATTTTCACGCCATTTGGGTAATCGCGTAGGAAGCTCTTACACGCAAGTTTAGGCACGCCGTTGACCATAATGCCGCAGGAACCACAGATCGCCATACGACAAGACCAGCGGTAAGACAGGTCTTTGTCTAGGTTGTCTTTGATGTAGCCAAGCGCATCAAGCGTTGACATGGTTTCATCAAATGGCACTTCAAAGGTTTGAAAATGCGGTTCTGCGTCTTTCTCTGGGTCATAACGCAGAACTTCTACTTTTTGGATGCGATTTGCTGACATTATGCTTGCTCCTCTGCCTGCTTCTCTGCCGCTTGCGCTGCTTCTTCTGCAGCGGCTTTCTCTGCTGCTTCACCGTATAGACGTGCTTTTGGTTGTGACTTAGTAATCGTCACATTGCTGTAGTCGATACTTGGTGCAGAGTCTTCTTTGAAGAATGCGAGAGAGTGTTTCAGGAAGTTCACGTCGTCACGCTCTGTACAACCATCGTCTAGACGCTGGTGCGCACCACGTGACTCTTTACGCAAGATTGCAGAGTGAACCATCGCTTCTGCCACCTCTAGGCCGTAACCGACTTCGATAGCGTAAAGAAGGTCTGTGTTGAACACCTTGCCTTTGTCTTTGATGCTAATGCGCTTGTAACGCTCTTTCAGCTCAGTGATTTTTTCAATCGTTGCTTGCATTAGATCTTCTTGGCGGTAGATACCACAACCCGCTTCCATGGTGTGACCCATTTCAGTACGGATGGTTGCCCAGTTTTCATCACCTTCTTGGTTCATCAGTGCGGCAATGCGTTCTTCAACTGCTTTCACTTGAGCTGCAATTGACTCTTCGTTCCAGCCTTTAAACTCTGCTGCACGTTTCACTGCTTGCTCACCCGCAACGCGACCGAATACCACGAACTCAGCCAGTGAGTTAGAACCAAGACGGTTTGCACCGTGAAGACCCACAGAGGCACATTCACCGACTGCGAATAGACCTTTGATGCGAGTTTCACATTCGCCGTTGGTTTCAATACCACCCATGGTGTAGTGAACCGTTGGACGAATTGGAATTGGCTCTTTTGCAGGGTCAACGTTCACGTAAGCTTTCGCTAGTTCACAGATGAACGGGAGACGCTCTTGTAGGTACTCTTCACCTAGGTGGCGAAGGTCTAGATGCACCACATCACCAAGAGGGTGTTTGATGGTGTTGCCTTTCTGTTGTTCGTGCCAGAAAGCTTGCGAAACTTTGTCACGTGGACCAAGTTCCATGTATTTGTTCTTAGGTTGACCCACTGGAGTTTCTGGGCCCATGCCGTAGTCTTGTAGGTAACGATAGCCATCTTTGTTAACGATGATACCGCCTTCACCACGACAACCTTCAGTCATTAGGATACCCGTGCCAGGAAGACCTGTTGGGTGGTACTGAACGAATTCCATATCACGTAGAGGAACGCCGTGACGGTAAGCCATCGCCATGCCGTCGCCCGTTACGATACCGCCGTTGGTGTTACAGTGGTAAACTCGACCTGCGCCACCTGTTGCCAATACAACGGATTTTGCTTTGATGGTCACTAATTCACCCTCTGACATGTGAATCGCGATCAGGCCTTGAACCTCACCTTCATCAACAAGCAGATCCACAACAAAATACTCATCAAAACGTTTGATGTTGTCGTATTTCATCGACGTCTGGAATAGGGTATGAAGCATGTGGAAGCCAGTTTTGTCGGCAGCGAACCAAGTACGTTCGACTTTCATGCCACCGAAACGGCGTACGTTCACTTCACCGTTTTCTTTACGGCTCCATGGACAGCCCCACTGTTCCATTTGAATCATTTCACGAGTTGCATTCTTTACGAAGTACTCAACGACATCCTGTTCACAAAGCCAGTCACCACCGCCAACGGTATCGTTGAAATGGTTGTCTAAGCTGTCTTCATCCTTGATAACTGCGGCTGAGCCACCTTCTGCAGCGACCGTGTGAGAACGCATCGGGTACACTTTAGAAATCAGAGCAACTTCTAAGTCAGGGTTTGCTTCAGCTGCTGCAATAGCAGTGCGAAGACCAGCGCCGCCTGCGCCGATCACTGCGATATCTGTGGTGATAGTTTGCACAGTTATCCTCCAGTGTGAAATTGCGGAAATATCCGCTTGTTATAATAAAATGGGGTTACTCCCCAAAAGTGGTAGGGTTAGTGTAGAAGAGCTTTTTTTCAGAAAAATTGATGTAATTAGGTTTTTGCTCCACTAATGCATGTAAGAGCATAAATTTTGCAGGTTATGTGACTGCAATCACGGCAAAGGATTTTATGACTTTTTGGCTTGCGAGGAACTTTGTTAAACGGCTGTTGCGTGACATTACAGGCATGGATAGTTCGTGTTGCGACGGATGTTTTTTGAGCTGTAATACGCGAAATGCTTGCTTCATATTCGCCCATTTTAAAAGCTGCTTTGAGGGGGCTAAGTCGGTAAAATGGCGCTCACTAGGCAAAGAAGAACAAAATTGATACTTTGCCGCCATCAAACATCTAAAGAGAGTTCCTATGAACCAAGATTGGCAGCCCACCGCTTCGGTAGAGCAATTGCGTCAACGTGCGCATTTGTTGAACCAGATCCGTCAGTTTTTCCTAGAGCGTGATGTATTGGAAGTTGATACACCCGCAATGAGCCATGCGACGGTGACCGATGTTCACTTACACACGTTCCAAACGGAGTTTGTTGGTCCAGGTTACGCCGACGGCAGTAAGCTCTATTTTATGACGAGCCCAGAGTTCCATATGAAGCGCCTCTTGGCGGCGGGTAGTGGTTGTATTTATCAGATCAATAAAGCATTTCGTAATGAAGAGAATGGCCGTTACCACAACCCTGAATTCACTATGCTCGAGTGGTACCGAGTTGGCTTTGACCATCACCAGTTAATGGATGAGATGGACGACCTACTGCAACTAGTATTGAAGTGTGGCGCTGCTGAGCGTATGACTTACCAGCAAGCTTTCATGGACGTACTTGGTGTGTGCCCGTTAGAAGGTTCGATGCAGGAACTCAAAGTGGTGGCGGCCAAGCTGGGGCTGAGTGATATTGCAGAGCCTGAAGACGATCGCGATACCCTACTGCAATTGCTATTTAGCATCGGCGTCGAAGCTAAGATAGGCCAAAAGACTCCGGCATTTGTTTATGATTTCCCAGCCTCCCAAGCCGCTTTGGCGAAAATAAATCGACAGGATCCAAGAGTCGCCGATCGTTTTGAGCTCTACTTTAAAGGGATTGAACTGGCAAACGGCTTCCATGAGCTGGATAACCCCAAAGAGCAGTTGAAACGTTTTGAGCAAGACAACGCTAAGCGCGTTGAGATGGGGTTGGAGCCTCAACCGATTGATCATAACCTGATCGCTGCTTTGGAGTCAGGGCTTCCAGAGTGCGCGGGCGTCGCACTGGGCGTTGATCGCTTGATTATGCTGGCGATCGGCTGTGATCACATTGATCAGGTGACTGCTTTCCCATTCCCAAGAGCGTGACTAAATACGCAACAGATGGTGATTGTGCGTGCATTTGGCTCGCTTAGGCACCTTAACCTCGCTATACTCCCAATCTGAATTTTAGTCTAGAGCTGCTATCGCCTTCATATTTGAAGTGGCAGCTCTATCATCGAAGAGCACAGGACATGCAAGATTACATCGCATTTTTTCAAGAGAACATGATTCTATCTCTGGTATGGGTAGGTCTTTTGGTCGCCCTTATCATGAACATCGTTAAGTCTGCGACAGCAGCCTACAAAGAAATCACTGCCAACGAAGTGACCACCCTGATGAACCGTGAGAATGGTGTTGTGGTTGATATTCGTGCGAAAGATGAGTTCCGCAAAGGTCATATTACCGATGCAGTTCACATTTTGCCGTCTGATATTAAAGCAGGTAACTTTGGTAGCCTTGAAAACCGCAAAGGTGACCCAATCATCGTAGTATGCAAGACAGGTCAAACGGCGCAAGAGAGCGCTAACCTTCTAGCGAAAGCAGGCTTTGAAAAAGTGAACTTGCTTAAGAATGGTCTTATTGCTTGGAATGAAGCAAACCTACCTTTGGTTAAAGGTAAGAAGTAATTTACACAACGAATGCTTGGAGCGTTGATTGAAAAGTCAGCGTTTATCGCTGAGAGATGTGAAGACTCCCACGAAATAGCGTGGAAACCTAGTCAGCGTAAGCACTCTCAGTTAGTCTCGAAACAGACTCGTAATTCAAGATTAAAGGATTTTTATAATGGCTGAAGCAGCACCGCAACAAGAAGCTCAAAACTTCGCAATTCAACGTATCTTCCTAAAAGACGTTTCTTTCGAAGCGCCAAATTCACCAGACATGTTCCAAAAAGAGTGGAACCCAGATGTGAAACTGGATCTAGACACGCAAAGCCGTGAACTGGGTGAGGGTGTTTACGAAGTTGTGCTTCGTTTGACTGTTACTGTGAAAAATGCAGAAGAGACAGCGTTCCTATGTGAAGTACAGCAAGGCGGTATTTTCACAGCAGAGAAAATGGAAGCAGGTCAACTCGCTCACTGTCTAGGTGCGTTCTGTCCAAACATTCTATTCCCATACGCTCGTGAAACGATTTCTAGCCTAGTTGTTAAAGGTACGTTCCCACAACTAAACCTTGCACCAGTTAACTTTGATGCACTGTTTATGAACTACCTACAGCAACAAGCTCAGGCGGAAGGCCAAGCGGAAGCTTAATTGACTGACTCTGTTTTACAGAGCGGGAATCAAATGCACAGAGTATCTTCATGTTGATGCGCTGTGCATTTTTTCTTTAAGTAGAGTGGAGTTTTCAGCGTCTTACTCATCAAGGCGATGACAACTGGATTCTAGTCACTTACACGACAATCAGGCGGAACAATGACAGATAAAAATACCAACAATGCCTACGGTAAAGAGATTTCAATGGTGGTTCTTGGAGCGGGGTCATACGGCACCTCGCTCGCGATCTCGTTGGCTCGCAACGGTGCGAACATCGTAATCTGGGGGCACGAGCCAGAACACATGGCGCGTTTGGAAGCCGATCGCGCTAACCATGAGTTTCTACCTGGTATTGATTTTCCAGAGAGTTTAATCGTTGAGTCTGATCTAGAAAAAGCGGTTCAGTCTAGCCGTGACCTTTTGGTTGTCGTACCGAGCCATGTGTTTGGTATTGTATTGAACAGCGTGAAGCCTTTCCTGCGCGACGATACGCGCATCTGCTGGGCAACGAAAGGGTTGGAGCCAGAAACGGGTCGTTTGTTAAAAGATGTGGCTTACGACGCGCTAGGGGAAGGCTACTCACTGGCAGTGTTATCTGGCCCGACGTTTGCGAAAGAGTTAGCGATGGGTATGCCGACGGCTATCTCGGTAGCTTCACCAGATGCCGAGTTTGTTGCCGATCTCCAAGAAAAAATTCATTGCAGTAAAACATTCCGAGTGTACGCAAACAGTGACTTTACTGGCATGCAGTTGGGCGGCGCGGTGAAGAACGTGATTGCGATTGGCGCGGGTATGTCAGATGGCATTGGTTTTGGCGCGAACGCTCGTACCGCATTAATTACCCGTGGTCTCGCGGAAATGAGCCGCTTGGGAGCTGCTCTAGGTGCACAAGCGGAAACGTTTATGGGCATGGCGGGTCTTGGCGATCTGGTACTGACTTGTACAGATAACCAATCACGTAACCGCCGCTTTGGTTTGGCTTTAGGTCAAGGCAAGGATGTGGATACGGCACAGAATGAAATTGGTCAGGTGGTTGAAGGCTATCGCAATACCAAAGAAGTGTTTTTGTTGGCTGAACGCATGGGCGTTGAGATGCCAATTGTTGATCAAATCTATCAAGTATTGTATCAAGGAAAGGATGCGCGACTCGCTGCGAAGGATCTTCTTGCTCGCGATAAGAAGGCAGAGGCATAAGGCTACCCAGCTACTAGAAGAAAGATCGTATCTAGCAACAAGGATTGGATACTAGGAAAGCACATGAAACATTGCGAAAAAAAGAACGTTTGGCAAGCGATTGTTCGTGAAGCAAGAGAGCTCTCGGAGCAAGAGCCTATGCTTGCGAGCTTTTATCATGCCACGATCATTAAACACGACAGCTTAGCGTCGGCGTTGAGCTACATTCTTGCCAACAAGCTCAATACTGCTTCAATGCCGGCTATGGCGGTACGTGAAGTCGTTGAAGAGGCGTTTAATGCCGATCCAAAGATTACCGAAGCCGCAGCGTGTGACATTTGCGCGACGGTAAATCGAGATCCAGCGGTCGCAATGTACTCAATGCCATTACTCTATTTGAAAGGGTATCACGCGCTGCAAGGGTATCGCGTTGCTAACTGGCTTTGGAAGCAAGGTCGAGTCGCTCTTGCGACGTATCTTCAAAACCAAATCTCTGTGGCTTGTCAGGTGGATATTCACCCAGCTGCCCGCATTGGCCGTGGCATCATGTTAGACCATGCAACGGGTATTGTGATTGGTGAAACCGCGGTGGTGGAGAATGATGTCTCCATCCTTCAAGATGTGACACTTGGCGGTACAGGTAAAGAGTGCGGGGATCGTCACCCGAAAATTCGCGAAGGCGTGATGATTGGTGCTGGGGCAAAAATTCTCGGCAACATCGAGGTCGGCGAAGGCGCTAAGATTGGTTCTTGCTCCGTAGTGCTGCAACCCGTGCCTGCTCATACGACCGTGGCGGGGGTGCCTGCCAAGATTGTCGGTAGACCGAAAACCGATAAGCCGTCATTGGATATGGACCAACAATTCAATGGTAAATCCCAAAGCTTTATTGGTGGCGACGGGATATAGCCCTTCGAAAATGCTCATCTAAGAAGCCAGCTAGTTATCTAGCTGGCTTTTTTGTTTCATAGGTCCATTAAAGACAGCTGGTCATCGATTGGTTTAGCACTTTGGTACATTGGGTTCGAGTTATCGAAACCGAGCTTGGTTTCTCTCAGTGTGACTTCTTCTTTTGCCGCGAGAAAAGCCTGGAAAAATGAGTGTGTTCTTGTCAGATTATTTTTGAAGAAGGCTTCACCAAAGAAGGTGAATTCTGCGGTATTGGTGCATCCAAACGAGGGGTGGTTAGGATCGGAGGCGCTAATGACTAGGGTGTTTAAATCGGCAAGCTGACTCACGAAGTTGCCAGAGAAGCAGGCTGAAACTACAACCACTCGCCATTTGATCCCTGAGTTGTCTAACATCGCCTTGAGCTCTTTAGGCGAAATGGTTTCGTTGTGATTTGGCCCAAAACTCACATTCAAGCCAAAGCGAAATTCACCATGCCCAGAGAGGTAAAGAAACAGAATATCGTTGTCGACATCCATTTGCTGGCCAATAGCGGTGAGGGTTGCGGATAAGTTGTCTGATGTCGCCATTGGGTAATCATTTTGGGTCTGGCGATTGTTGATCAGTAGTAGCGAGCGCCCTTCGGTTTCAAACCGTTGATCAAATAGCTGCTGGACATAACTGACTTCTTTCATGAATACGTTCTGGGAAGAGTCCGCAGCAAAGCCCACAAAATACATCTCAACCTTATCAGGGGACTGCGGGGTGAGATTCGTGCTTTGCGCTGTGACCAATGCTGGCTGCGCATCCAGCAGCGCTTGGTTAACGCATCCACTGAGTATCAGACAAAGAAATAGGTTCGCAATGAGCTTGGAGATTGGTCTCGTCATCAGGGGAAATGTCCTTTAGTCACATAGAAGGACATATAGTGACGTGGTTTTGCACACAATTCCTTTTGCTTTTATAAAGTTACGACGGAACTCAAAATGGCAGGCACTAAAAAGCCGAATCCGTGGATTCGGCTTGTATGGAATAGCGCGGTAATTAGCCTAGCTCTGCAAGCTCGCTGAGTACTTCGTCTGCCCACTCAATCCAAGCTTGGCGAACCAGAAGATTGCGGCGCAATGTTAAGCGCTCTAGACGTTGCTGCTTGTCCAAAGTAGATGGTGTTGAGTAGTACGCACTTTCAATTTCTTGGTAATGCGCAACGAGTTTGCGAGACTCCTCAACCAGCTCTGCTAGCTGAACTCGGTATGGCGCCGATGGTTGAACGGCACACGCCATGAGTTTTGCTGAGAATTCATCACGCACTGTTGGGTGCGCAGTTGGTTGGTCGAACCATTCACCAAGCGCTGTGCGACCCGCGTCTGTGATGGAGTAAACCTTACGATCAGGTTTGCCTTCTTGAGGTTCTAATACGCAAGTTACAAGCTCGTTTTGAGCCATTTTGTTAAGCTCACGATAGACTTGCTGGTGGCTAGCTTTCCAGAAGTAGCCGATGGTTGCTGAAAATTCTTTGGTGATATCGTAGCCAGTAGCATCGCGTGTGCTCAGTACTGTCAGAATAACGTGTGGTAATGACATGTCTTCAATCCAAATGGTCAATAAACTCAAATACGACTGCTTAGCTACTGTTGTGCTTCTATGGCACTTAATAATCAGTGGAATACCGTATAAGGTAGTCTTTAAGCAGCGCCAACATATGTTGGCCATGTCACCTTAAAAAAGCCGTTTATCACCTAGATCGAATCACGAAGGAGTCGAAGAAACTGTATGTTAAGAATTGTTATATACATACAGAGGACGAGTAGTATATCTAAATAATAAGCATAAAGTAGAATAGAAGGACAAAATATACCAAAAAACTGATATTTTTCTCAATAATTGAAAAATTCGGTTTATAATTCTTTTTATTGGTTATAAAAGTCTTCTTTTGTTAGTGTTTTTGCTGTTTATCTATTAACCAATAGCGAAGAATAAAAAAGGGCTAGCCTTTCAGCTAACCCTTTGCATAGAGTGGAAATGGACACTAACCAGTGTTACGCATGCCTGCAGCAATACCCGCAATGGTGACCATTAGCGCTTCTTCAAGCTCTTCTGTCGATGCTTCTTCACTCTGACGAGTGCGGTACAGAAGCTCTGCTTGAAGCATGTTCAAAGGCTCAACGTAGATATTACGTAGGCGAATCGACTCTTGCCCCCACGGATCGCTTTGCATCAAGTTTTCGTTGTTCTCTACATTGAGCACAGCTTTGATGTCTTTCTTAAGCTGGTCACGTAGACGATCACCCAGAGGCTGAAGTTTAGGATCGACGAGACGCTCATCATAGTAGCGAGAGATCTCGATGTTACACTTGGTGTAGACCATCTCTAACATGCCTAGACGAGTTGAGAAGAACGGCCACTCGCGACACATCTCCTCAAGCAGCGCTTGGTGACCTTTGTCGACCGAGTACTGAATAGCTTCACCCGCGCCCAACCATGCAGGCAGCACCAGACGGTTTTGACTCCACGAGAAAATCCACGGAATCGCTCGCAGGCTTTCTACGCCGCCTTTAGGGTTACGTTTTGCCGGGCGAGAGCCAAGCGGTAGTTTGCCTAACTCGAGCTCTGGGGTTGCTTGACGGAAGTATGGAACGAAGTCTGGCTCGCCACGTACAACGCTGCGGTATGCTTCACAGCTGACTTCAGACAGTACATCCATCAGATCACGCCATTCTTGTTTTGGCTCTGGTGGCGGTAGCAGGTTCGCCTCCAAGATAGCGCTGGCGTACAGGTTGAAACTGTTTACCGCAACATCGGGTAGGCCTAGCTTAAAGCGGATCATTTCACCTTGCTCAGTAACGCGAAGACCGCCTTTTAGACTCTTCGGTGGCTGAGATAGCAACGCAGCATGAGCAGGCGCACCACCGCGGCCAATTGTACCGCCACGACCGTGGAAGAGGGTAAGCTCCACGCCTTCTTCTTCAGCCACTTTCACTAGTGAATCCATCGCGTGGTACTGAGCCCAGCCTGCCGACATTACACCCGCGTCTTTTGCTGAATCCGAGTAGCCAATCATTACCATCTGGTGGTTTTGGATAAATCCGCGGTAGAGGTCAATCCCCATGAGCTGTTTGATTACAGATTCCGCATTGTTCAAATCGTCTAGAGTTTCAAACAATGGACAAACGTCCATACGGTATGGGCAACCTGATTCTTGAAGCAGCAGGTGAACGGCCAGTACGTCAGAGGCTGTGCGTGCCATTGAGATGACGTAAGCACCGAAAGCTTCACGCGGCTGAGCGGCGACAATCTTACAGGTATCCAGAACTTCTTTGACCGCCTCTGATGGCTCCCAATCACGGGGAAGAAGCGGGCGTTTCGAGGCCAATTCGTTGGTCAAGAAGGCAATCTTATCTTGTTCGCTCCACTGATCGTAATCCCCAATGCCCAAGTAGCGAGTTAGCTCAGACAGCACATCTGAGTGGCGAGTGCTTTCTTGGCGAATATCTAGGCGAACGAGGTGAACTCCGAATGCTTTAATGCGACGAAGAGTATCTAGCAGCGAGCCATCAGCGATGATGCCCATGCCACATTCATGCAGCGATTGGTAACACGCGTATAGTGGCTCCCAAAGTTGTTCGATACGCTGCAGAGGAGCCTTAACCGCCAGTTTTTGGCCGTGGACTTTCGCATCGAGAATTTCTTTGGTTTCGTTGAGCAGGTTACGTAACTCTTTTAGAACCGCACGATAAGGTTCGTGCTCGTCTTCTCCGGCAAGTGCGCGAATGGTGTCGTTACATTGGGTCATCGACAGCTCGCTAACAAGCTCATTGACATCGTTGAGGTAAAGATCGGCCGCTTTCCAGCGAGAGAGAAGCATCACTTCACGAGTCACGGTATGAGTGACGAATGGGTTACCGTCGCGGTCACCGCCCATCCAAGAGGAGAAGTGTACAGGGCGAGCATCAATAGGCAGCCCTTCACCAAGATAATCTTTTAGACGACCATCCATCTCACGCAAGAAATCTGGTACTGCTTCCCACAGAGAGTTTTCGACAACGGCAAAGCCCCATTTTGCTTCATCAAGAGGCGTTGGGCGCTGCTTACGAATGGTATCGGAATGCCAGCTCTGGGCGATTAATTGCTCAAGGCGACGTTCTGTTTTTGCTCGTTCTTTGACTGACAGGTCACCGAGCTCAAGCTTGGATAGACACTCATTGATCTTAACAAGCTTGTTGATCATGGTGCGACGCGTGATCTCTGTTGGGTGAGCGGTCAGGACAAGTTCAATATTCAGTTCGCGAACCGCTTGAGCCGTGTCTAACTTGCTGATGTCGTTTTGGCTCAACTTAGAGAAAAGCGTATTGAGAGCGTCTGGTTCACAAACGTGTGCATCACAATGACGAGAGATAGTGTGGTACTGCTCTGCCATGTTGGTCAGATTGAGGAACTGGTTGAATGCATGGGCAACAGGGGTTAGCTGCTCATTTGGAAGGTTTTTGATTTCCTCGATCAAGCTGTCTCTATCAGCCTGATTACCAGCTAGGGCGGACTTGGAAAGTTTACGAATCGTTTCTACTTTCTCTAGAAGTTCCTCACCATGTGCATCCTTGATGGTGTTACCGAGCAAGTGTCCTAGCATGCTCACATTGCTTCGCAGAGCAGAGTATTTCTCGTTCATTGTCATCCTGCCTTGTAAAAAAATTACATCCAATGTTCTTTTGTTAAGCAAACAATCTAGCGAAAAATGTCGTGCGGAGTCAATTATCGCATGCAAAGTTTGCAAATATTATGAAAAGGAATGTAACCCAAGTAAGCAACAGATTGATGTGAAGTATGCTGAAATTTTATTACAAAAAGGGCTAGCTACACTCAAGCTAGCCCAGTTGTCATTTGGATTTAGTCAAAGCAATAACGGTACATGGCTTTGGATAGGACATCGATGGTCGGGTCAATAAATTCGAATGCCAAGAACTCATCTGGCTGATGCGCTTGATCAATGGACCCCGGTCCGAGTACGAGTGTCGGGCAAAGCTGCTGCAAGAAAGGCGCCTCGGTGCAGTAGTTGACGGTTTCTGAGCTCATGCCACAGATCTCTTCGACACCACCAATAAAGGGATGGTCGTGCTGACATTCGTAACCAGGGATAGGCTCATGCAGTGGGGTGATGCCAATTCGCCCTGGCCATTTGGCTTCGACCTCTTTGAGCGCGCCGCGCAGCATATTGTCTAAGCCATCCAAACTGATTCCAGGTAGGGGGCGGACATCATAATGCAGCTCGCAGCAGCCACAGATGCGGTTGGCGCTGTCCCCACCGTGAATATGGCCTAAGTTGAGTGTTGGGCTTGGAATGGCAAAGCCTGGGTGATGATATTCCTTGATCAGCTTGTCTCGCAGCTGCATTAATGCAAACAAGACTTCATGCATGATCTCAATGGCGTTCACTCCCAAAGCGGGATCAGATGAATGACCGGATTTGCCAGTGACGCGCACGGCATTAGCAACATGGCCTTTATGGCCGCGAATCGGTACTAAGCTGGTGGGCTCACCAATAATGCAGTAATCCGGTTTAAACGGAGCATTGTCAGTAAAGTGGCGTGCACCGAGCATCGTCGTCTCTTCATCGCAGGTGGCTAAGATGTACAGCGGCTTCGTCTGTTTGCTCCAATCGACTTTCTTGACCGCCTCAATAATAAAAGCGAAGTAGCCTTTCATATCGGCGGTGCCTAGCCCGTAAAAGCGATTGTTTGCTTCGGTCAACGCGTGCGGGTCAAAGTTCCATCGTCCCTCGTCAAAGGGGACGGTATCACTGTGACCGGCGAGTAGCAGCCCTCCCTCACCTGCGCCTTTTTTAGCGATGAGGTTGTACTTCCCTGATTCCACTTCCGTCAGTTCGACTTGGAATCCAACGTCTTTCAACCATCCTGCAAGTTTCTCAATGACTTGCGCATTACCTTCATCCCAACTCGGGTCGGTCGAGCTAATAGAAGAGGTAGAAATTAGGCCCTGATAGACCTCTTTGAAACTCGGCAATTGCATATTTAGTTTGCTTTCCCTGTTGACATAAATCAATTTAGAAGGTAAAACACATAATAAATCACTTTTAATGAATAAAAAACCAATAAAAGCGATGTTTTTGTAAATTTGTAGTCACTCTTTCGAGTGGTGTTTTTTTGAAAAAATGGATGTCGAAATGCTGAAAACCACAATCATTGGCGCAAGCGGTTACACCGGTGCAGAGTTGGCGCTCATGGTGCACAAACACCCTCGACTTACGCTATCAGGTTTATATGTGTCCGCCAATAGTGTGGACGCTGGTAAGAGCATTTCACAGTTGCATCCAAAATTGGCTGGCGTAATCAGTGAACCTGTGCAGCCGCTTAAAGATGTGACAGCTGCAGCGAAGGCTTGTGATGTGGTGTTTTTAGCGACCGCACATGAAGTGAGCCACGATTTGGCGTTCCAGTTTTTAGAGCAAGGTTGTCAGGTATTTGACCTCTCGGGTGCGTTTCGCGTGAAAAGAGAGGGCTTCTACAGCGAGTTTTATGGCTTTGAGCATCAGTATGAGCACTTACTTGATAAGGCATCGTACGGATTGGCAGAGTGGAACGCGCAAGAGATTAAACAAGCACAGCTCGTTGCCGTTCCTGGTTGTTACCCGACGGCATCTCAACTGGCTATCAAACCACTTATCGAAGCACAACTGCTTGATACGGTGCAATGGCCAATTATTAACGCCACGAGTGGTGTTTCAGGTGCAGGGAGAAAGGCGACATTAACCAACAGCTTCTGCGAAGTGAGTTTACAGCCCTACGGCGTGTTCAATCATCGCCATCAGCCAGAAATCGCAAGCCACTTGGGTCGCGACGTAATTTTTACGCCACATTTGGGCAATTTTAAACGCGGCATTTTGGCCACGGTAACAATGAAGTTGGCCAGTGGTGCAACGGAACAACAGGTTGCGACTGCATTTGCAAAAGCATACGAGGGTAAACCTGCAGTACGTCTTCTCGAATCGACACTGCCCTCAATCCAAAATGTAGAGAATTCACCTTTCTGCGATATCGGCTGGAAGGTTCAGGGTGAGCACGTCATCGTTGTTTCAGCGATAGACAACTTACTCAAAGGCGCATCGAGTCAAGCGATGCAATGTTTAAACATCCACTACGGATTTCCAGAGTTAACTGCCCTTATTTAGGCATAAAGCTTAAGCAAGTAGGTAAAGGGACGAGTAATGACAGATAACAAACAAACTCCATTAGTGATCAAATTAGGCGGTGCTGCACTGTCTTGTACTGAGACTCTTAGCCAGGTATTTGGTGCGATAGCCAATTATCAAAAGCAGGCTCAGCGACGAATTGTGATCGTCCACGGAGGAGGTTATCTGGTGGACGATCTAATGGCTCAACTGCAACTAAAAACCGTGAAGAAAGAGGGGCTGCGCGTTACACCGTACGAGCAGATCCCAGTTATCGCAGGCGCTTTGGCCGGTACCGCAAATAAGATGCTACAGGGTCAAGCGATCAAAGATGGGTTGAACGCAGTAGGCTTAAGCCTCGCAGATGGCGGCTTGTGCAAAGTAGAAGAGTTGGACCCTGAGTTGGGTGCGGTGGGCAAAGCGACACCGGGTGACTCATCAGTACTGCAAGCCGTTTTAGAAACAGGGGCATTGCCGATCATTAGCTCAATTGGCCTGACGGCGCAGGGGCAAATGATGAATGTGAATGCTGACCAAGCGGCTGTCGCGGTGGCTGGTGCGTTGGATGCAGAGTTGGTGCTGCTATCGGATGTGAGCGGTGTGCTCGACGGTAAAGGCCACTTGATTAAGAGTTTAAACGCGCAAGAAGCTCAAAGCTTGATTCAGGGGCACGTCATTACTGACGGGATGATCGTTAAGGTAAACGCTGCGCTAGAAGCCGCCAATGACTTAGGTCGTCCAATTGAAGTTGCCACTTGGCGCTACCCTGAAAAATTGGTCGAGTTGTTTGCAGGCCAAAGTATTGGAACTCAGTTTCTGCCAAAGCAGTAACGAGAATGAATTAGCCTTAACGCAAATGCGGTAAGGCAAACAGAATAACTAGGAAGTAACCCGTAGCACTGACCGCCAAGCGCAGCGCCGGGATTTGGAGAAAAGAAAATGAGCAAAGTTCAAGTTAATAAAGTTGTTGTCGCATACTCTGGCGGTCTGGATACATCAGTGATCATCCCTTGGCTGAAAGAGAACTACGATTGTGAAGTAGTAGCCTTTGTTGCCGATGTTGGTCAGGGCGAAGAAGAGCTTGCTGGCATTGAAGAAAAAGCGAAAGCGTCTGGCGCCTCTGAATGTTATATCGCGGACCTAAAAGAAGAGATGGTCGCGGATTACATTTACCCAACACTGAAAACGGGCGCCTACTACGAAGGGAAATACCTGCTTGGTACCTCTATGGCTCGTCCAATCATCGCTAAAGCTCAGGTTGAAGTTGCACGTAAAGTGGGCGCTGATGCCCTATGTCATGGTTGTACGGGCAAAGGTAACGACCAAGTCCGCTTCGAAGGCGCTTTTGCGGCACTTGCACCAGACCTACACGTTATCGCACCTTGGCGTGAATGGGACCTAGTGAGCCGTGAAGAGTGTCTCGACTATTTGGCTGAGCGTAATATCCCTTGTACCGCATCGTTAACGAAAATTTATTCACGTGATGCAAACGCATGGCATATCTCTACAGAAGGTGGCGTACTAGAAGATACATGGAATGCACCAAACGAAGATTGCTGGGCTTGGACTGTGGATCCAGAACAAGCTCCCAACGAAGCTGAGTACGTATCGCTAAAAGTAGAAAAAGGTGAAGTCGTTGGAGTCGATGGTGAGCAGATGACGCCATACAACGCACTGGTTTACTTAAACGAGAAAGGGGCGAAACACGGTATTGGCCGTATTGATATCGTTGAAAACCGTTTAGTGGGGATGAAGTCTCGCGGCTGTTACGAAACGCCAGGAGGCACCATCATGATGGAAGCCCTGCGTGCCGTTGAACAGCTTGTTTTGGATAAAACGTCCTTTGAGTTCCGTGAAGAGTTGGGCGTCAAAGCTTCTCATCTTGTTTATGATGGTCGTTGGTTCACGCCACTGTGTAAATCTATCCTAGCGGCGTCAGAAGAGTTGGCGCAAGATGTGAACGGTGAAGTGGTTGTGAAGCTATACAAAGGCCAAGCAACCGTGACTCAGAAGCGTTCTGACAACAGCTTGTACTGTGAAGAGTTTGCTACCTTTGGTGAAGATGAAGTGTATGACCAAAGTCACGCAGAAGGCTTCATCCGCCTCTACTCGCTCTCGAGCCGTATCAGAGCTCTGAAAAATCAGAAGTAATGCTTCCCACAGATTGATACAAGCCCACTTGGACGCCAAGTGGGCTTTTTCTTTCTTTGGGTATTAATTAAGTTGCCATGAATAAATATGTAAAAATAATGAATTAATACTTTATTTTTAGTTTGATTTGCCGTAACTTTGAACCATCATAAAATACTGAAGATAATTCAGAGTCTTTTTTAGCAATATAGCTACTAGCACAAATAGTGAGCACTGGTAATCAGGAGAAACGCGATGGCATTATGGGGCGGAAGATTTACCCAAGCGGCAGATACGAGATTTAAAGATTTTAATGACTCATTGCGCTTTGATTACCGACTAGCTGAGCAAGATATTGTCGGCTCTATTGCTTGGTCCAAGGCTTTGCTTTCCGTTAACGTCTTAACAGAAGAAGAGCAACAGAAGCTTGAGTTAGCTTTGAATGAACTCAAGCTTGAAGTGATGGAAGATCCGAATCAGATCCTTCGCTCAGATGCGGAAGACATTCACTCTTGGGTTGAACAGCAACTGATCAGCAAAGTGGGTGATTTAGGTAAAAAACTCCACACAGGGCGTTCGCGTAATGATCAAGTGGCGACCGATCTCAAGCTCTGGTGTCGTCAGCAAGGTCAGCAATTGCTTATTGCGCTTGATCGTTTGCAATCGCAAATGGTATCCGTGGCGAAAGTACACCAAGACACGGTGTTGCCTGGCTATACGCACTTGCAACGTGCTCAACCGGTCACTTTTGCGCATTGGTGTTTAGCTTACGTTGAGATGTTTGAGCGTGATTACTCTCGTCTAAATGATGCCATTCATCGTCTTGACACTTGCCCACTTGGTTCTGGCGCATTGGCTGGTACCGCATACCCAATGGATCGTGAAGAACTTGCCCATAGTTTAGGCTTCCGCCGTGCAACACGTAACTCGCTTGATTCAGTTTCGGACCGTGATCATGTGATGGAACTGATGTCGATTGCGTCGATCTCCATGCTGCACCTTTCGCGTCTTGCTGAAGATATGATTTTCTACAACTCGGGTGAGTCGAACTTCATCGAACTGGCTGATACCGTCACGTCTGGTTCGTCATTGATGCCACAGAAGAAAAACCCAGATGCCCTTGAGCTGATTCGTGGTAAGACTGGTCGCGTCTACGGCGCCCTAGCTGGAATGATGATGACAGTGAAGGCGTTGCCGCTCGCATACAACAAAGATATGCAGGAAGACAAAGAGGGCTTATTTGACGCACTCGATACATGGAATGACTGTATGGAAATGGCAGCGCTCTGTTTTGATGGTATTAAAGTCAATGGTGAGCGTACGCTAGAGGCGGCGAAACAAGGCTACGCGAACGCGACTGAACTGGCTGACTACCTTGTAGCGAAAGGAATTCCATTCCGTGAGGCGCACCATATTGTTGGGGTTGCGGTTGTCGGAGCGATTGCTAAAGGCTGCGCACTAGAAGAGCTCTCTATCGCTGAACTGAAAGAGTTTTCAGATGTGATTGAAGAAGATGTGTACGACATCTTAACCATTGAATCTTGTCTCGAGAAGCGCAGCGCATTGGGAGGGGTCTCTCCAAAACAAGTCGCACATGCGGTTGAGCAAGCGGAATCGCGTTTAACTCAACGTGACACTTCGACAGTCAAAGTACGCCCTGCACGTTTAACCGACATTGAAGCGCTTGAAGGCATGGTAACGCATTGGGCGAACATGGGAGAAAACTTACCACGCTCTCGTAATGAGTTGGTGCGCGACATTGGTTCATTTGCGGTTGCGGAGCATCACGGTGAAGTGACAGGTTGTGCCTCTTTGTATGTGTATGATTCAGGCTTAGCCGAAGTGCGTTCACTGGGTGTCGAAGCGGGTTGGCAAGGTCAGGGACAAGGCAGTGCTATTGTGCAGTATTTGGTAGAAAAAGCGCGTCAGATGGCGATCAAAAAAGTCTTTGTGCTGACTCGTACGCCAGAATTCTTTATGAAGCAAAACTTCCTACCGACCTCGAAGTCACTATTGCCGGAAAAAGTGCTCAAAGATTGCGAGCAGTGTCCACGTCAACATGCGTGTGATGAAGTCGCATTAGAAGTTAACTTAGTCGAGAAATCCATTGCTCGTGCCAATGTGGCATAAGAGTATGAATTGGAAGGTTTTTGAAGAAAGATCAAAAAAGATCGATCAATTTGGGAACCTTTTATAAAAAGCTGGGTCTATTAAAGTACCACTGCTTTTTCTTAGACGAATCTAAGAGAGCCCCAAGGACACATTGTCCTTGGGGCTTTTTTTATCCGATCTCAAATTCGTCTACCGTTTGTTTTTATTGCGCCCCTGCCAAGGAATGATCACAAAGCGCATCCAAAGGTGAAGGGCGAGAAGTGCATTGAATGCAAAGCCCGCCATAAGTAGCGCAATGGACTCAATACTTTTTGGGTTGTCTTTGAACAAAAACCACCAGGCGATCCAGCATAAAACAGACAGCACGGTGAGTTGATCCATGCAGCGTTTACAACGACCAATCTTTTGCCAGAACCAGTTATCTTTGCAGTATGGGCATGTCATGAGGATACGAATTTAGGTAACATAGCGTGTTACTAGAGTATCGTAAATGAATGAGAAAGTGAGAAAAATGATCGAGCGCCAACACACGAAACAACGTATGAGCCGAATTGTGAAGCACAATGGCACCATCTATCTATGTGGTCAGGTGTGCGCAGATGCAACACAAGGTATTACCGAGCAAACGCAGACTATGCTCGATAAAGTCGAACAACTATTGATTGAAGCGGGCAGCGATAAAGAACACATGTTGTCGGCGACCATTTACCTCAAAGACATGCAAGATTTCCAAGCGATGAATGCTGTTTGGGATGCATGGGTACCAGAGGGGTATGCACCAGCGCGAGCTTGTGTAACGGGGGATATGGCGCGTGAGGCGTTATTAGTTGAGATCTCAGTGATTGCCGCAGAAAAATAATTTCTTCTTACGCTAAAGACAAAAACGAGCCACTGGGCTCGTTTTTTATTTTTAGTCGGATTAACAACCAGGACCACAATCTAGGCAGTGTTTGATCATCTCTGGGCCAAGATGCAGTTTCGCGTTGAGATCGCGTAAGGCTGTTCGAACGCCTTCTTCGATAACAGGGTGATAGAAAGGCATATCCAACATTTCTGACACTGTCATTCGGTTTTGATGTGCCCAAGCAAGCAAGTGAGCGAGATGCTCGGCATTGGGTCCTATCATTTCTGCGCCAAGGAAACGTCCAGTACCTTGTTCGCCATAGACATGCAAGATACCTTTGTTGCGTAGCATGACTCGCGAGCGGCCTTGGTTCTCAAAAGAAACTTCACCCGTCGCAAAACAGCCACAATTGCCTAAACGTGTTGTTAACTGCTTATAGGTTTCACCGACCATCGCAATTTGTGGATCAGAGAAGACCGCTGAAATCGGAGAGCGACGCAGTCCCGCTCGAATATCGGGAAAACGGCCTGCATTGTCGCCCGCGATACGACCTTGATCTGCGGCTTCGTGAAGCAATGGAATTTGGTTACTCGCGTCACCTGCGATAAAAATGCTTTCTACTGACGTTTGAAGCGTGTAGTGATCAGCGGTCGGCACACCGCGTTCATCTAACTCAATGTTGGTGTTTTCAATCGCTAGCTTATCGACATTCGGTCTACGTCCAGTGGCCGCCAAGACGTAATCAACAATAAAACTCTCAAGTTCACCATCGTGATTGATAAACTGAATTTCAACTTTGTCTTCGCCTTCAATACGTTTCATGCTCTCGACTTTCACGTCCGCATCTAAGTAGAACTCTTGTTTGAACGCTTGATCGGCGTACGCCATAACCTCTGGGTCTGTGAGCGGGCCTACTTGACCTCCCAAGCCAAACAACTTCACGTTGACTCCCAAGCGGTGCAGCGCTTGACCAAGCTCAAGGCCAATAACACCTGGACCAAATACCGCCACTGATTCAGGTAGGTCATCCCAGTCAAACACATCATCATTGATCACAAGTCGATCGCCCAGTTCGTTCCACACGGCTGGATATGCGGGTCGAGAACCCGTCGCAATCACGATTCGCTTAGCGTTAACCTGAGTGTGGTCATCCACCATGAGTGTATTGTCATCAAGGAAAGTCGCGTAGCCTTGGAGCTTATCCTGAGCGGGTATTTCATCAACGCCTTCAAGCACAAAGCCAACGAAGCGGTCGCGTTCGCGTTTCACACGATCCATTACTTCACGTCCGTTGATGGTGATATCACCTTGCGGGTAAACGCCAAAGCCTGGAGCCTTTTCGATTTGGTGGACACTTTCCGCTGCTGCGATAAGCAGCTTTGAAGGCATGCAACCCACGCGAGCACACGTGGTGCCATATGGACCACCTTCAATCATCACAACACTGTCCGTGTGCGCTTTGGCCGCGCGGTATGCACCAAGACCAGCTGTACCACCACCAATAATGGCAACATCAACGTTTAACTGTTTCATAACGGTTCTCGCTTTTCTAGCCAAGCCAGTGTGGGGCTTGGGAAGGTAATTGGGGTCAATCCTGATACGTTGTTGGACTGGTTTAAGACAACCAAGTATCAAGACTCAAGGAAGTGAGTAGGGTGTCCCCCGAGCCAGGTTGGCATCGGGAGACTGAGGGCATTGAGTTAGCCTAGGAACGCTTCTAGTTCTTCACTACCACCGATGTGTTTACCACCGATGAAGACTTGAGGAACGGTTGAGCGACCTGTTACAGCACGCAAGCTCACTGTGGTTGCATCTTTGCCAAGAATCACTTCTTCATATTGAAGACCGTGGTCAATCAGATTTTGTTTCGCTTTCATACAGAAAGGACAACCTGGCTTAGTAAATACCGTAATGGACTCTTGCGTTTTGTAATCTGGAGCGATGTAGTTCAGCATGGTATCGGCATCTGATACTTTGAACGGGTCGCCCGGCTCGTTTGGCTCGATAAACATTTTTTCAACCACGCCATTTTTCACGAGCATGCTGTAGCGCCATGAGCGTTTACCAAAGCCCAAATCATTTTTGTCGACTAGCATACCCATACCTTCGGTAAAATCGCCGTTGCCGTCAGGAATGAAAGTGATGTTTTCGGCTTCTTGATCGGCTTTCCATGCATTCATCACGAAGGTGTCATTCACCGACAGACATAAGATCTCATCCACGCCGTGCTCCTTAAATACAGGGAACAACTCGTTGTAACGCGGCAGGTGGCTTGAAGAACACGTTGGTGTAAAAGCACCGGGTAAACTAAACACAATAACGGTTTTGTCTTTGAACAGATCGTCTGTTGTCACGTTAACCCATGCGTCACCTTGACGGGTTGGGAAAGTAACTTGTGGAACGCTTTGACCTTCTTTCGATACGAACATATGAGTTTCCTTGATGATTTATTTAAAATTTTCAGTGAGTCTTATCAGTGTGTTCACTGTGCTCTGTTTTGATGGGGTTATTATTAAAGAAATTCTTTGATAGCTCTAATCGTTTAATGCTATGGTTTTGATAGATTCTTTCTATCTACTTTGTGGGGGCAACCAACAATGAATATTCGCGACTTTGAGTACTTAGTAGCTTTAGCTGAACACAAACACTTCCGCAAGGCAGCTGAAGCGTGTTTTGTGAGTCAGCCAACGTTGAGTGGTCAAATTCGAAAACTCGAAGATGAGTTGGGGACCGCACTGTTAGAACGGAGCAGTCGCCGTGTCCTATTTACCGATGCAGGGTTGCAATTGGTCGACCAAGCTAAGCGTATTTTGTCGGAAGTGAAAACGTTTAAAGATATGGCCAGTGGGCAAGCGGGTGAAATGGTGGGTCCTATGCACATCGGATTTATTCCGACGGTTGGACCTTATTTGTTGCCAAGAATTGTCCCTATGATGAAAGAGCAGTTTCCACAGCTTGAACTTTTTCTTCATGAAGCGCAGACGCATCAGTTGGTTAGGCAGCTAGAAGATGGAAAACTGGATTGCCTTGTGCTGGCCTCTGTCGCAGAAACGGCACCCTTTAAAGAAATCGAAGTCTTCAATGAGGCAATGAGTGTTGCGGTGCCTTGCGATCATGAATGGGCGGCATTGGATGAGGTCGATATGCTTGAGCTCAATGGGCGCACGGTGTTAGCGCTGGGAGATGGTCACTGCTTGCGAGATCAGGCTTTGGGGTTCTGTTTTGCTGCTGGGGCAAAAGATGATGAGCGCTTTAAAGCGACGAGCCTAGAGACCTTACGCAATATGGTTGCAGCGGGAGCGGGGATTACGTTATTGCCCGAGCTCTCTTTGCCGAAAGAGAAACAAAAGGATGGAGTTTGCTACGTTCGTGCCATTAATCCTGTGCCGTCACGCAGTATTGTTCTGGTGTATCGACCTGGATCACCGCTTCGAACTCGTTTTGAGCAACTAGCGAACGCAATCAAAGAGCAACTGGCGAGTATTGAGTCTAATTAGTCTGTGTGTTGTGTAGATTTAAATTGCGGCTAGTCACCTTAGGCTGCACCGTATGACAGTGTTAAGGCAATAAAAAGAGGCTGATGGATTACATCAGCCTCTTTGGTTCATCACTTAGAAGAGTTCTTCACTGCCATCGTCTGACGTATAAATGCTGTCTGTGATTTGGTTTGTCACATACTCTGTTGGTTCAGTGCCTTCCAAAAAGTATTCAAACATCGCGCTGCCATCAAACTTGTTGGTCAGCAGGCCTGTGTCGCGATCAATACGCACGCGAACAATGTTTGGTGGGATAGATTTGTCGACCTGAGGCACACCCTCTAGTGCATCGTGCATGAAATCTACCCAAGCAGGTTGCGCTGTTTTTGCGCCTGCTTCTGCTCCAGATGTTTGGCTTTTGCCAAGGTTACTGTTGGGTGTCGTGCGACCCAGTTTTCGGTTGTGATCATCAAACCCGACCCAGGCCACAGCAACCATGCCCGGACCGTAACCATTGTACCAAGCATCTTTGGAATCGTTGGTGGTACCGGTTTTACCACCGATATCACGACGTTCCAGCTTCTGAGCTCGCCAGCCTGTACCATTCCAGCCAGTTCCTTCGCGCCAATTACCACCACCCCAAACATTACTGTACATCATCTCTCGCACTAGGAATGCGGTCTGCTCCGAGATGACTTGAGGCGCATACTGAGGCTCAGTGTTTTCGTCAAGCGGCGTATTTTCGAGGGCAACATCTTGCTCTTGAAACTCGTTTTGCTCAGTGAGAGTCTCTTCGGCGTCGCAATTATCGCGACAGATGGTTTTTGGTGTTGCTTCAAACTCTAAATCGCCAAATGGGCCTTCTACACGACTGATGTAGAAAGGTTCAACGTAGTAGCCGCCATTGGCAAATACTGAATAACCTTGCGCCATTTTCATCGGTGTTAAGCTACCCGCTCCGAGAGCAATCGTTTCTGAGCGTGGCACCTGATCGATATCGAAGCCAAAACGTGTCAAGTATTGGCGAGTTTCATCCAATCCTACTTCACGCAGTACACGAACCGCCATTACGTTCTTTGACTGAGCAAGGCCGATGCGCAGGCGTGTTGGACCAACGTAAGTCGGAGGCGAGTTCTTAGGGCGCCAAGCGGTACCTTGGCTTTGATCCCACTGGTTGATTGGCGCATCGTTAATCAAGGTTGCCAATGTTAATCCTTTATCAATCGCTGCTGAATAGATGAAAGGTTTGATACTTGAGCCTACTTGACGTACCGACTGAGTTGCGCGGTTGAACTTGTTATGGATAAAGTTAAAGCCCCCGACCAATGCAAGCACGGCACCATTTTCTGGGTTCATTGCTGTAAACGCGGTATTCGCATTTGGTACTTGGCTTAGTTCCCACGTTGAGGTTGGTTGCTCGCTTTCGTCCACAGCTGCGACTTGGCGCACCCAAATCTGTTCGCCAACGGCCAAAACGTCGGCTGCGGATTTTGGTGCTGCTCCTTGGCGATCATCGGTTAGAAACTTGCGTGCCCACTTAATGCCATCCCAGTTAAGCGTTTGACTACCTTCATTCTTAATCACAACGGATGCTTGCTTACCATTCACCTTAGTGACTACCGCAGGAGTGATGTCACCATAGCTTGGAACACTACGCAGAGTTTTGTTGATCTCGTCTTCATCAAAAGCAGGTTGCTCCGGTGTCCACAACACTTTTTCAGCGCCGCGGTAGCCATGACGCATGTCATAGTCAATCAGGTTATTGATTGCGGCTTTGTTCGCCGCAGCTTGGAGCTTGGAATCTACAGTCGTGTAGATGTTCATCCCAGACGTATACGCTTCTTCTTCACCGTAGCGAGCTACCATCCATGCGCGAGCGAGTTCAGCCACGTAAGGGGCACTCAGCTCGATTTCTGCGCCGTGATAACGGGAAACAATCTCTTCAGCGCGAGCTTGGTCGTACTCTTCTTGAGTAATGTACTTCTCATCGAGCATACGCAGTAAAACCACGTTACGACGGTTAGTAGCGCGATCAACAGAATAAATAGGGTTCATGGTTGACGGTGCTTTTGGCATGCCAGCCAGAGTGGCAATTTCACTCAGCGTTAAATCTTTAAGATCTTTACCAAAATACGTTTGTGCAGCGGCGCCAAAGCCGTACGAACGGTAACCCAAGAAGATCTTGTTGACGTAAAGCTCCATGATCTCTTGCTTGCTCAGCAATTGTTCAATATGGATGGCGATAAAGATTTCTTTAATTTTGCGCATGATCTTCTTCTCATTGGAGAGGAAGAAGTTTCGCGCAAGCTGCTGGGTTATGGTACTTGCCCCTTGCTTTGCCGACCCCGACATTGCAACGACAACCGCTGCTCGCGTGATGCCAATTGGGTCGATCCCTGGATGATCATAAAAGCGGCTATCTTCAGTCGCGATTAGGGCTTCGATTAGGTGTTGAGGAATCTCGTCATAGCTAACCGGTATGCGACGTTTTTCACCAAACTGAGAGATCAGTTTGCCGTCTTGACTGAACACCTGCATGGGCGTTTGCAGCTTTACGTCTTTTAAAGTCGCTACATCGGGTAGCTCTGGTTTGACATAGAAATAGAAGCCGAAAATTGTACCGACTCCAAGAATCATGCAAACCAGTGAAAAAATGAACAATCGCTTTATGAACTTCACCGGAGAATCCCTGATTAATTAGGTTCACTATATGCAAACCATTGTACTTTAAGCTAAAACCTTAGCTCGTCTGGTTAGTGTGCGGTAAGAAACCATCAATTTACGAACATAGAGCTAAGCAACAGCATGGAGCAAAGCATGGGTAAATCTCTAGTCATCGGCGTTGATATTGGCCACCACAGTATAAAAGCGGTAGCTCTCAAGCCCTCAAAAGGCACGTTTACACTCGTGAGTTACCAAGAGTTGCCAATCGAAGCCGACATTTTCACTGATAACCACATGTTAAATTATCAGAAAATTGTAAAGAAACTCAAAGAACTAAGGAAGTCCCTACCGCTATTTAGTCGCAAAGTTGCGTTGGCAATACCAGACAATGCTGTAATAAGTAAGGTTTTACAGATAGATAGCGCATTAGACGCGCAGGAAAGAGAGTACGCGATTTTCCAAGCGTTTGCTCATCAGTCGCCATTTCCTATCGAAGAGCTCAATCTTGACTTCGTTGAAGTGAGCCGAGCGAGTGCATCACAAGCTTTGGCCAGCTATCAAGTGTATGCCACCAAACGTGATGTCGCTGAAAGTCGAGTTCAGGCCGCGACAAAAGCTGGCTATCAACCCGTATTACTCGATGTGCAAACGCACAGCCTGGTCCATATTTGGCAAATGGCATCAAGAATGCAGCACAAGTTTGATTGGTTGCTGGTGGACGTTGGCTTGAGCCAAACCTCGGTGTGTATGGACTTGCAAGATAAGGCGCCTTTTTGCAAAGAGATTGCTTTAGGGACGCAACTGATTGAAAACGATCATCAATTGGAGCACCTAGTCCACGGGAGTACAGAGCGTTTTATTTTTGCTCTGGTCGATAAGTTGCAGCGCAACATTCAAATGCTCACTTCGGTTCATGGTGTTTCGGTGCAAGGAATCTGGCTTGCGGGCGGAGGCGCCGTCACGCCGATGTTGGCAGAAGAAATCGCTAGGCGGCTGAACACTGAGTGTGAGCTGTTCAACCCGTTGGCGCTATTTGAGCGGCAAAACAACAAGAAATCCGCCAGTTATTCGACAGGCCATGCGTACGCAACAGCTGCAGGTTTGGCGTTAAGAGGCCTGGATTGGTTGGAGCAAGATCATGCTGCATAGTGTCAATTTAATTCCATGGCGTGATCAACTACGCGACCGTCACAAACACCGATTCGTTGGCTTGCTTTTAATTGGCGTCCTTGTTGCCGTAGCCGCTCAGTGGGGGGCGGCAAGCTACCTTCAACGCCAAACCCAAGCACAGCAGTCTCGCTTGAATTACCTCAACGCCTACATTTCCCAACTTGATAAGCAGATTGATGCCTTAAAAGAAGTAGAGCAGGAGCATAAGGCGCTGTTAACGCGACTTGCAGTGGTCGAGAAGCTACAAAATCAGCGTAATAAAACCACTGATTTTATGAATACATTGCCGCAACTCATCCCTGAAGGTGTCTATGTCGACAAGGTGAAAATGAATGGTTTGCAGGTGCGTGTATCAGGGATCAGCGATACCACTTCTCGTTTGGCAACCATGCTCGATAACTTAGAGAGCTCCACCCACATTCGAAACGTAGAGATGCACTCCATCGTGCATGACACCCCGCGGTTCAATAAGAAATTTCAAAGCTTTAATGTCTCTTTCTCCTTTGTTGCTAGTGCACCAAATAAACAGAATGTAGAGGTAAGCAGCAATGGCTAGTTACAACGAATTAGACATAGAAGAGTTGGCAGAATGGCCCTTGCTCCCTCAACTGGTTGTCATACTCCTAATCGCGGGTTTGATTCAGGCTGCAGGCTATTGGTTTTATCTGCAACCGCAAATGGAGCAGATCGAACAACTTCGCCAACAAGAGGTGACCTTAAAATCCACGGCGACCATCAAAGCGAATAAAGTCGCTACTCTGCCCAAGCTCCAAGCTCAGTTAGATGAGCTGTCGGAGCGTTACGATTATCTATCACGTCAGTTGCCAGTCCAAAAAGAACTCGCTTCCATGTTGGCATCGGTTAACGAAGAAGGGTTAAAAAATTCGCTCACATTTACGCGAATTGATTGGGGGCAAAAACAGAATCAAGAGTTCCTTTATCGCTTGCCTCTCAACATAGAACTTACTGGCCACTACCACAGCATCGGAGACTTCAGTCAAGCGATCGCCGAGCTTCCGCGCATCATCAATTTTGACGATATTGATTGGCAGCGCGTTAGTCAGGAGAGCAGCACGCTGCATTTTCGCGTTCGAGCTTACACCTATCAATTTAAGCCGGAGGTAGAAGATGAAAAATAAGTTGGCGTTATTAGGCTTATCTCTGTTTCTGCTTGGCTGCCAAGCGAATGAGGAGTCTCTCGATGAGTTTGTCGCGCAAGTTGAACGTAAAGCAAGACAAGATGTGGTGGACTTAAAGCCCGTGTTCGATTTTCAAATCTCCGCCTATCAATCACATAACCAGCGCGAGCCTTTTGTGTTGCCTCAAGCGGCGCTTGTCCTCAATCAGCCTCTAGCGAAGGCAGACTGTTGGCAACCTGCACAGCGGAGAAAAACCGGACAGCTTGAACGTTTCCCGCTCAGCAAACTGCGTCTTAAAGGCGTCATGGGCAGTGGAGGGAGAGTCTCGGCCTTGGTTCAAACTCCTGAAGGCAATGTAGTGAAAGTGAGCTCTGGGCAATATATCGGATTGAACAATGGCAAAGTCACACACGTGGCAGACGACTATCTAAAAATAAATGAGACCCTTCCGGATGGATTAGGTTGTTGGAATAAACGTAGCGTAAAGTTGGCGCTCAAGTAGGAATTACGGTTAGAGATGAAAGGATTAAGAAACCCATTAAGTTACCTCCTTCAGGGCGCTATGGTTATTTGTGCACTGGTGCTATTGCCGACCAGTTATGCTCAGCAGGCTATGAATCAATTAAATTCTATAGACTTTCGGGTTGATTCGCAGCAAAACGGCAAAATAGTGGTCGAACTGGCCACGCCTCACATCGCTGTCGATATTCATAAAGCGCAAGAAGGTCTGAGTATTGAATTGATGGACACGAGCGTTTCCGACGACAAGCTTTACGTATTGGATGTGAAAGACTTCGCTACCAATGTGTCGTCGATAGAGGTGTTTCGTAAAGAGGATCGTGTCATTTTGCTCACCAGTGTCGATGGTGATTATGGCTACGACTACCATTTGACGGGCAACTATCTCGAATTGGTCGTCACTCAGCCCAAGGTAGAAACGAAGCTTCAAGAGAAAAGTATTCTTGAAAAAAGTGGCAAAAAAATATCGATTAATTTTCAAGATATCCCAGTTCGTAACGTGCTTCAGCTTATCGCGGACTACAACGACTTTAACTTAGTCGTATCAGATTCGGTTCAAGGCAATTTAACGCTTCGTCTTGATGGTGTGCCTTGGCAACAAGTGCTGGATATTATCCTTCAGGTGAAAGGCTTAGATAAGCGTATCGACGGCAATGTGGTTCTGGTTGCACCAAAGGCCGAGCTAGATTTGCGTGAACAGCAGATGCTGGAAAAGTCGCGCCTAGAAGAAGAGTTGGGTGATTTGAGCTCAGAGATTATCAAGATTAAGTTTGCCAAAGCTTCGGAAATTGCAGAAATGATCGGCGGGCAGGGAGCCGCCAGTATGCTCTCTGAGCGCGGCTCTTTAACTGTGGATGAACGCACTAATGCGCTTTTGATTCGTGATTTGAAAGAGAATATTGACGTTATTCGCGACATTATCGACACCCTCGACATTCCTGTAAAACAGGTTCAAATCGAAGCGCGCATTGTTAGTGTCAACGAAGGTAACTTAGATGAGCTAGGTGTCCGTTGGGGCTTTACTTCTACGAACGGAAACAACACTGTGGGCGGCTCGATTGAGAGTAACCTGTTCCAAGCAGGGTTGCTTGAAGGGGACAACTTGCCAGTGGATGACTTCTTAAATGTAAACCTAGGTGCCACGTCAGCGACTGCGTCTTCGATAGCGTTTCAAGTGGCAAAATTAGGCTCAGATCTGTTGTTAGACTTGGAGCTCTCAGCCTTGCAACGTGAGTCAAAAGCTGAAGTGATCTCAAGTCCGCGCCTGATTACCACAAACAAAAAGCCTGCCTACATTGAACAGGGTACAGAAATTCCCTATTTGGAGTCTTCGTCAAGTGGTGCGACTACGGTGACATTTAAGAAAGCGGTACTCAGTTTAAAAGTTACGCCGCAGATCACCCCTGACAACCGTCTGGTTCTGGATTTAAATGTTACTCAAGATAGGCCTGGTGACGTAGTCAAAACCGGAACGGGTGAAGCGGTGGCGATCAATACCCAGCGCATTGGTACCCAAGTGTTGGTAGAGAATGGCGAGACGGTCGTACTAGGGGGCATTTTCCAGCACAGTGTTACCGATACGGTGGACAAGGTGCCTCTGCTTGGTGATTTACCGCTTTTGGGTGCGTTGTTTAGACGTTCTTATCAACAAATGGGCAAAAGTGAGCTGCTTATTTTTGTTACGCCGAAAGTCGTGATTCAGTAAGAAATGGTGACTTTGAAAAAATAAATTTGCATTAGTGGCACCATATCTAGATAATTTCGGGTCTTATCACGAATTATCTGTGAGGAATCGGTGCCACAAGCATCTTCATCGCTAGTTATAGACTGGCATTTCTTGTGGCGATGTCATTGAATTAACGTTGTAAATTACTGCTAAACATGGCTGAGAAACGCAATATTTTCCTTGTTGGCCCAATGGGTGCCGGCAAAAGCACAATCGGTAGACACCTAGCTCAACAACTTCATATGGAGTTTGTTGATTCTGATACCGTTATTGAAGAACGTACAGGCGCAGATATCGCTTGGGTATTTGACGTAGAAGGTGAAGAAGGCTTCCGTGATCGCGAGGAAAAAGTGATTAACGACCTTACCGAAGAGCAAGGCATTGTTCTTGCGACAGGTGGTGGTTCAATCAAGAGCAAAGAAAACCGCAATCGTCTTTCTGCTCGCGGGATCGTGGTTTACCTAGAAACAACGATTGAAAAACAGCTTGCTCGCACTAACCGCGACAAGAAGCGCCCATTATTACAAACTGATAATCCACGTGAAGTGTTGGAAGCCCTAGCAGGTGAACGTAACCCACTTTACGAAGAAATTGCGGATTACACAGTACGTACAGACGATCAAAGTGCAAAAGTGGTAGCCAACCAGATCGTAAAAATGCTAGAAGAACGTTAAGACTTTTAGCAATTGGAGAATACCCATGGAACGGATTACGGTCAGCTTAGGCGAACGTAGCTATCCAATCTCAATTGGTGCCGGATTGTTTAATAATCCGGCCCACCTTTCTTTCTTAGCGCAGAAACAAAAAGTGGTAGTGATTTCTAATGTCACTGTAGCGCCACTTTATGCCGACAAAATCCTCTCTTTACTTGACCAACTTGGTTGTGAATCCTCGCTATTGGAACTGCCAGACGGTGAGCAATACAAATCACTCGAGACCTTCAATACCGTAATGAGTTACTTGCTAGAAGGGAACTTCGCTCGTGATGTGGTGGTGATTGCGTTAGGTGGCGGTGTGATTGGCGATTTAGTCGGATTTTCAGCCGCTTGTTACCAGCGTGGCGTTGATTTTATCCAGATCCCAACCACGCTTCTGTCACAAGTGGACTCCTCGGTTGGCGGAAAAACCGCAGTCAACCACCCGCTAGGTAAAAACATGATTGGTGCTTTTTACCAACCTAAAGCGGTAGTGATCGACACCGATTGTTTGAAAACACTCCCTGAACGTGAGTTTGCGGCGGGTATCGCTGAAGTAATCAAGTACGGCATTATCTACGATCAGGACTTTTTTGTTTGGTTAGAAGAAAACCTAGACAAGCTGTACGCTCTTGATGAAACCGCACTGACTTACGCAATCGCACGCTGTTGTGAGATTAAGGCAGAGGTTGTGGCTCAAGACGAAAAAGAGTCAGGCATTCGTGCATTGCTGAACTTAGGGCATACCTTTGGTCATGCCATTGAGGCAGAACTCGGGTACGGCAACTGGCTTCATGGCGAGGCGGTCTCATCTGGCACTGTCATGGCGGCAAAAACGGCCCAGCTTCATGGGCTTATCTCTGAAGCGCAAGTTGAGCGAATTGTCTCTATACTTAAAAAAGCAAAACTTCCTGTACACACTCCAGAGCAGATGACGTTTGACGATTTTATGCGTCATATGATGCGCGATAAAAAAGTGTTGGCGGGTGAGCTTCGATTGGTGTTACCAACAAGCATTGGTACCGCAGACGTTGTAAAAGGTGTACCTGAAGCCATTATCAAGCAAGCAATTGATTTTGGTCGCGATATTTAATCTTACCTTGGTGTGATACCAGCCCAGAAAACAGCTCAACAATTCGTTGTATAAGCCGCTGAGTTGGTATCTTTGAGTATTATCTTTAGGGTGGCGGATGAACATGGCGCATGACTCGCATGTGTTGGAGTTAGACTCTCAAGTAGAATTGCTTGAGAGACTGCAGTTGTTGACTAACTTTGGTTCTAACTTAGTGACGATCGCTGGTGATAACGGCGCGGGTAAAACTTGGCTCGCTCAGCGTTATCTTGAAGCGTGGGCATTAGAGAAGAATCAAGCCTTGCTGCTGTGTTTTCCGAATCAAGATGATGAACAACGTCGCATGACGGTATTGTCGCAGTTGGTGTCGGAGCCGCTTTTTAATCCCTCAGACTCTTTGGTGGAATCTTTCGTCAGAATGATGGAAGGGGAAGCGTGTGACATTGTTATCACCATTGATGATGCGCATTTGCTCAGTGAGTCGTTTATTTCAGAGCTGTGGATGTTGGTTCTGGAATCTCAGCAAAACCCACTTTGGACCGTTAATGTCTTGTTGTTTGCACAGTCAAACACACTGGATGCATTGCTCACGCGTCTAAGTTATGGGCAAGAACACAAACCCATTGATCTCGAGATCGATGCCCTTTCCGAGTCGGAAGCGGATCGATTTTTTGAGCAATTGGTGGTTAGATATGTTGAAGATGACATGGAGAAGCGAGTACGCAATGCGTATCGCACAGTGGCTCGCCGTCCTGGCGAAATAATGGCATTAGGGGATCACAAAGTGGAAAAAAGGATCATTATCCGTTCGATTATCGGCTCGCCTATCAATATCGCCTTAGTGGTGATGACTCTCCTGCTACTTGTTGGGGCTGGCTACTGGTGGATGATGTCTCAGCCTTCACCAAACGATAAGATGCAGCAGATCACGCAGTCTGTTGAACAAACCGTGATTCCGACGCTACCCGATGCCACTTCTAGCGCAGAATCAACCGAATCTAACTCAGCAATCATTACCCCAGATCCTGTGGTTGACCCTATGCTGGCAAGCGCCGAAGATGACTCGCAATCTTTGCCGCCAGCCGTAACGAGCGAAGTGACGAGTGTCGGCAGCAGTGATGATGGGCATCAACGCGTGGTGATTACCTCAGAAGTGGTTGACGCCTTGCTCGATGACAAACCAGAAACGGTGGATACTTCCGCGATTGACCAAGTGGTTGAGGCGTCGATTCCTGAAGATGAAACACCAGAGCCTGAAAGTGCATCTGAGCCTGAAGTCGCACCGCAACCCGTCGTGAACTTTTCTTTCACCAAAGAGGAGCTGAAAGCATTTTCACCACGCAGCTACACCTTGCAATTGGCAGCAGTGACTGATTTAGCTGATGTACAAGCATTCCTCGACACCTATCAACTCAAACAGAACGTTTATATCTACCCAACTGTCCGCAATGATGTGGAATGGTTCATTATCACCTACGATAACTTTCCGACCATCCAAGTCGCTCGAGACGGCGTGGCAGAACTCTCCGATGAGTTACAACAGCTTGAACCTTGGGCAAAATCACTGAGTCAGGTTCATAGAGAGATTGAACGCGGAAAATAGTCTGAGATTCGACGCAAAATATGTTACATTCCGCAGCCTCAATTTTGGTTGATAGATAGAGCAGTAGATGAAGAAGCAACGTGCCTTCCTGAAATGGGCAGGTGGAAAATACGGACTTGTCGAAGATATCCAGCGTCACTTGCCAGAGGCACGTAAGCTGGTGGAGCCGTTCGTTGGTGCTGGTTCTGTATTCCTAAACACGGACTATGAACAATATCTGCTGGCGGATATCAATCCAGATTTGATCAACTTATACAACCTGCTCAAAGACGACCCGCAGACGTATATCTCTGAAGCCAAGCGTTGGTTTTGTCCAGAGAACAACCGAAAAGAGGCGTATCTGCATATTCGTGAGCAGTTTAACGCGACAGATGACGTGATGTATCGCTCGCTCGCCTTCTTGTACATGAACCGTTTTGGTTTTAATGGCTTGTGCCGTTACAACAAAAAGGGCGGCTTTAATGTCCCATTCGGTTCTTACAAAAAGCCTTATTTCCCAGAAGCCGAACTCGAATTTTTTGCTGAGAAAGCTAAGAAAGCGACATTCGTATGCGAAGGCTATCATGACACCTTCAAACGAGCGCGCAAAGGCAGCGTGGTCTATTGCGATCCACCGTATGCGCCCCTTTCGACGACCGCTAACTTCACCTCTTACGCAGGCAATGGTTTTACCCTTGATGATCAAGCCGCATTGGCGGATGTCGCGGAGCGTGCAGCCACAGAGCGTAGTATTCCTGTGCTGATTTCCAACCACGATACAACGCTAACCCGACGCCTCTATCATGGTGCGGAGCTGAATGTGGTTAAAGTGAAACGTACCATCAGTCGCAATGGCGCGGGGCGCAACAAGGTCGACGAGCTTCTTGCTTTATTCCGCCCTGTTTCAGGCAAATAATCACATTTCATTACGCTTCCCTATCTTCTGACCTTTAGCTTAGGTAGAATTGCGCGCAAAGTTTCTTCAGTGTGCAATGATGCCAATTACTACTAGAGGTCAGGTATGAAAGATTTCCTTATCGCTCCATCGATTTTGTCTGCGGATATGGCTCGTCTTGGTGAAGACGTAGAGAAAGTGCTCGCAGCTGGTGCTGATGTGGTTCACTTTGACGTAATGGATAACCACTACGTACCTAACTTGACTTTTGGCGCTCCGATTTGTCAGGCACTGCGTGATTACGGAATTACTGCACCTATCGATGTGCATCTTATGGTGAAGCCTGTTGACCGCATTATCCCTGATTTCGCGAAAGCGGGCGCCTCAATGATCACCTTCCATATCGAAGCCTCTGAGCATGTTGACCGCACGCTTCAGTTGATCAAAGAGTACGGCTGTAAAGCAGGTGTGGTTCTAAACCCAGCAACACCACTTTCTCATCTTGAGTACATTATCGATAAAGTCGACATGATTTTGTTGATGTCGGTGAACCCAGGTTTTGGCGGCCAATCTTTCATTCCTAAAACACTCGATAAGCTGCGTGCCGTTCGTAAGATGATTGACGAATCGGGTCGTGATATTCGCCTTGAAATCGATGGTGGTGTGAAAGTAGAAAACATCAAAGAGATCGCGGAAGCGGGTGCAGATATGTTTGTTGCAGGCTCTGCAATCTTCAACCAGCCAGACTACAAAGAAGTGATTGACCAGATGCGCGCTGAGCTAGCAAAGGTTAACTAATTCAATGAGCAACATAAAATTAATCGCATTTGATTTGGACGGAACGCTGCTCGATAGCGTTCCAGATCTGGCCGTCGCGGCAGACCAAGCGGTACAAGCACTGGGTTACCCAGCAGTAACGGAAGCGCAAGTCCGTGACTACGTCGGCAATGGTGCAGACGTACTCATTGGTCGTTCGTTAAGTCGTAGCCTAACGGTATCACCAGATTTGTCTTCTGAGCTATTGGCTAGGGCTCGAGTGTTATTTGATGACTACTACGAAAAGAGCGGTCACAAACTGAGCCACCTCTACCCAGCAGTAAAAGAGACCTTAGCCGAGCTGCACAAAGCGGGCTTCACTATGGCGCTTGTAACCAACAAGCCATCGAAGTTTGTCCCTGAAGTATTAGCCAAGCATGGCATAGACAAGTACTTTGTCGATGTGATTGGTGGTGATACCTTCCCTGAGAAGAAGCCAAACCCAATGGCGTTGAACTGGTTGCTTGAGAAACACAATTGTCAGCCGCAAGAGATGCTAATGGTGGGCGACTCTAGTAACGACATCAAAGCGGCGAAAAATGCGGGCTGCCACTCATTTGGTTTGACATACGGTTATAACCACGGTGAGCCTATCGCGGCATCGAATCCAGATTTTGTCGCCGACACCATCGCAGATTTGGTCGAAGCGGTCGCTGTTTCGGCGTAACGGCGACAAAAGATCTTCCAAAATACTCATCAATGAGTACACTGAGTAAACCGTGTCACTGGGTGGTAGACCCTGAATCGACACGGTTTTTCATTTATTTAGATTAAGAAGTCAAAGGAACTATTCCCATGAGCAAACCCATTGTATTGAGTGGTGTTCAACCATCAGGTGAACTAAGTATCGGTAACTACTTGGGTGCTCTACGTCAATGGCAGCAAATGCAAGACGATTACGATTGCCAATACTGTGTGGTAGACCTTCACGCAATTACGGTTCGCCAAGACCCGAAAGCGCTGCATGAAGCGACCCTAGACGCATTAGCAATCTGTCTCGCCGTTGGTGTTGATCCGCAAAAGAGCACGCTATTTGTTCAGTCACATGTACCAGAGCATGCTCAACTTGGTTGGCTTCTTAACTGTTACACCCAGATGGGTGAGCTGAGCCGTATGACTCAGTTTAAAGATAAGTCAGCACGTTACTCGAAAGACAGCTCTAGCCAGTTTGGTGATGTCAATGTTGGTCTGTTTGATTACCCTGTGTTGATGGCGGCTGACATTCTGCTTTATGGCGCACATCAAGTGCCAGTTGGCAGTGACCAAAAGCAGCACTTAGAGCTAGCACGTGATGTTGCGAACCGTTTTAACAACATCTACTCGCCTGAGCAGCCAATCTTCCAAGTGCCAGAGCCGTACATCCCAACCGTGAATGCGCGTGTCATGAGCCTGCAAGATGCGACGAAGAAGATGTCTAAGTCGGATGATAACCGTAAGAACGTGATTACGCTTTTGGAAGAGCCGAAGTCGATTCTTAAGAAGATCAACAAGGCGCAAACCGACACAGAAACGCCACCGCGTATTGCCCACGATTGGGACAACAAAGCGGGTATTTCGAACCTAATGGGTCTGTTCTCTGCGGCGACAGGTATGAGCTTTGAAGAAATTGAAGCGAAGTACCAAGGCGTTGAAATGTACGGTCCATTTAAGAAAGACGTTGGTGAAGCTCTGGTTGCGATGCTTGAGCCGATTCAAGCTGAATACCACCGTATTCGTGCCGACCGTGCTTACATGGATCAAGTGATGAAGCAAGGTGCAGAGAAAGCATCTGCTCGCGCTGCAGAAACGTTGAAGAAAGCGTATGAAGCGGTGGGTTTTGTGGCTCGTCCATAATCCGCGAATTCATCAGATATAAAAACGGACTCCTTGGAGTCCGTTTTTTTGTCTTTGATGATTTTATTGAGCGCCTTCAAAGCCCATTTGCCGCCATGCTTCAAACGCAATAATTGCGACTGCGTTGGAGAGGTTTAAGCTCCGAGCGTCTGGCATCATCGGAATACGAATACGCTGTTCCATTGGCATGCTTTCAATGAGCTCTGCAGGTAAACCACGCGTCTCTGGGCCAAACAACAATACGTCACCTTTGTGAAAGTTTGCATCGACGTGATGACCCGTTGTTTTCGTAGTACAAGCAAAGATTCGATAGTCTCCACGCTCTTTTTCAAGGTACTCGACAAAGGCTTGATAGTCTTTATGGCGAGTGACTCTCGCGAGATCGTGGTAATCCAACCCTGCGCGGCGCACCTTCTTCTCCTCTAAATCAAAACCCAATGGCTCGATCAGGTGAAGGTTAGCACCACAATTGGCACATAAGCGGATAATGTTACCCGTATTTGGGGCGATCTCTGGCTCATAAAGGGCGATATCAAACATATTGTTATTCTTGCACTATGGAATTTAGGTCAGAAAGTATAAGGTCACAACGAATGACCGCCAAGCCTGACATTGTGAGTATTCGTGTTTTCTTGCTTATTTACCTTGAGCAAGTGCGGCAGAATAGTTTTCGCTCACCGCATCCCAGTTCACCACATTCCACCACGCATCAATGTACTCTGGGCGGCGGTTTTGATAACTGATGTAGTAGGCGTGCTCCCATACATCTAAAGCAAGGATAGGTTCACCCTGAATATCGGCAACATCCATGAGCGGGTTATCTTGATTGGTGGTTGAGGTGACATGAAGTTCACCCTCTTTGACGATCAACCAGGCAAAACCAGAGCCGAAAGTATTAATCGCCGCCTCAGTGAACAGTTGCTGAAATTGAGCAAAGCTACCAAACTGAGCGATGATCGCATCAAGCAACTGACCGTTTGGTGCGCCGCCACCATTTGGTTTCATGCAGTTCCAATAAAGAATATGGTTGTAGTAACCCCCACCATTATTGCGAATCGCAGGTGGGTGATTGGAGATTGTCGCGAAAATCTCGCTAAGGCTTGTGGACTCGAGTTCGCTGCGTTTGATTGCTGCGGTAAACTTATCAAAGTAAGTGCGGTGATGCTTGCTGTAATGCACTTCCATGGTTTTTGCATCAATATAAGGTTCTAGTGCATCGTAAGCATAAGGCAGTTCTGGAAAGGTGTGAGACATAGTAAATCCTCCATAATTGAAGGATTTACTATAAATGATAATGAGATCCATTATCAACTAGGTGTTTGTAGGGTTATTCACCGATGCTTAAAGGGAGAGTGATTTCTACGCGAAGTCCGCCCAGTGGACTGCGTGTCGCAACGATGTGACCACTATGCTGGCGAATGGCACTTTCGGTTATTGTAAGACCAAGTCCTGTGCCGCCGCTGTGTCTATCTCGAGCGGTGGAGACGCGGTAAAACGGTCTGAAAATCGCTTCCAGTTCATGGTCAGGTACTCCCTCCCCATTGTCATCCACGGTAATGGTGATCTGCTGCTCGGACTCGGTAAATTGGATGTCGATACGATCCTGACCGTAATAGATAGCATTACGGACAATGTTGTCGAGGGCACTCATCAATAGCTTAGGTGTCCCAGAGATGATTCGGTCAGGGATTGGAGTGAAGGTGAGGTTTTTCCCCATTTGCTCCGCTTCAAACTGAGCATCCGCCAAGATGGCTTCCCATAGACTGCTCAATGGCTGCTTTTCTCGTGTTAGATGGCTATCTGCTTGCATGCGCGACAGTTCCAATAGCTCACCAATCATCTGCTCAAGCCGCTGAGCTTCGGTATCAATTCGTGCCAGTTCTGGGCTCTCTCCTTGTTTTCTGGTTGCAAGCGCGCTGGCCATCCTTAGCCGAGTCAGTGGTGAGCGCAGTTCATGTGAAATGTCAGACAGCAGGCGTTGTTGGCCTGAAATCATTTGATTCACTGCTTCGACCATTTGGTTAAAGCTCGCGCCTGCTTGGCGAAACTCACTGGTGCCTTTTTCCAGTTCTGGATCGACAATGAACTCACCTTTTGCTACCCGTTGGGCGGCTCGCTCCAACTTGCGCGCTGGCTGGCTCAATGCCCACGCCAACCAAAGTAGTAACGGTGTGCTGACCAGCATAACGGCAAACAGCAGTTGGAAAGGCTTATCAAACATGCGCAGTAAAAATGGCGGTGGCTCATTCCACTTCACGCCGATGTAGAGCAGCAAGTCTTGTTTCGCCAGAGTGACGGGCAGGGGGCCAGCAACCATATAGTGGCCGTACAGTTTTTGCTGCGGCTGACCAGGCACATCGATACTAGTGATGAAGTTTTGCAGTGCGCGGTAACGAAAGTTTTTTCGGTCTTGAGTTGTCAGTATGTTGCCGTCTTGGTCGGTCACGAAAAAGCGAGGACGCGGATCTTTAGGCGAACGATTAGGTCCTTCTAGGTTAAAGAGCACCCTGGCTAAGTTGTCATCTTGTGCGTATCGTTTTTCAATACTGCGCGTTATGTCTATCAAGCGGTTGTAATGGTCGGCAGGAATATCACGGGCTTTACGCGGATCAAGGTGAGGAAGCGATAAGACCGCCACCAAGACAAGAAGCATGGTGAACCAGAAAATAGCAAAAATACGACCATACAAGCTGGTGATTTTGGGTAAACGCATCAATCTTCCTCAACCAGTAAGTAGCCACGACCTCGCAGCGTTTTTATTCTCGATTTGCCGTCACTTCGTTCAGGTAATTTTTTACGTAAGTTAGAGACGTGCATGTCGATGGCACGGTCAAAAGCAGCAAGGCGTTTACCCAACACATCCAAACTGAGTACTTCTTTGGTGAGCGTTTCTCCTGGGTGTTGGACAAAGTGGCTGAGCAGCGCAAACTCTGTGGTGGTTAGCTCTATCAGCTGCTCTTGGCAGTAAGCCTCTTGTTTACCGGGGAAAATTTGGATGTCTTGATATTCGATGCAGTCGGTGCGTTTATCTGATTTGGTATTGGCATTCGACTGAGTTCTACGCAAAATTGCTCGCATTCTTGCCAACAGTTCTCGATCACTGAATGGTTTGGGTAGGTAGTCATCAGCGCCAAGTTCCAGTCCAATGACACGATCGATCTCTTCCCCTTTGGCTGTCAGCATCAATACCGGGGTGTCCCAGTTTTCCCTGAGTCGTTTCAGCGTTTCCATGCCATTGAGCTTAGGCATCATTACATCAAGCAAAATGAGGTCAATGCGGTCATCAAGCTTTTCCAACCCTTCTTCACCATTGTTGGCTTCGGTTACGTCAAACCCTTCGAAGGTCAGCACTTCGTTTAATAAGCTCGTCAGTTCGATGTCATCGTCAATGAGTAGGATGTTTGGCATGGGGAAATCTCTTTATCTGGGGATACGCTAAGTTTACTGCGAAATGAGCAGGAGATTGAGTGCAAATTGAGCTCTTTACGCTTCTTTACGCTCGCTAAACGTTGCTTTACGTAGCATGTCGTATTCTACACTCAAGCGCTGCAGAGAAAGGCAGCTTAATCCAACAAATACAGTGAAAGGTACGATTATGAAAATGGCAAAAAAATTAGTAGTAGCGGCGGTTGTTCTTCCTCTGACTCTAGGTACTGCAAGTGCCTTCGCGTTTGGTGGCAAAGATCATAAGAAAGGTGGTCACGGTGAATGCGGCGGTGGTTTTGACCGCGGTATGATGCGCCAGCTAGATCTTACTGATGCACAAAAAGAACAACTGAAAGAGATGCGCGAAGCGGGCAAGCAAGAGATGAAAGCCAACTTTAAAGGCAATTTTTCGGAGCGTCAGGCAGAGATGCAAGCTCACCATGCAAAAGTACAACAGTTAGTTCTGGCTGATAATTTCGACCAAGCTGCTGCGGATGAACTTGCGAAGGCGATGGTAGAGAAACAGACCGAACGCAAAGTGAAAATGCTAGAGAAGCAGCATCAAATGCTTAGTATTTTAACGCCGGAACAGAAAGCGAAGTTTACTGAACTGCAGCAAGAGCGAATGGGCAAATGCGCAGAGAAAATGCAAAAGCGTTTCGCAGACAAGTAATGAGATTTGTGTGAATAAGCGGCCAGATGGTCGCTTTTTTTATGCCATTTTTATTCAACATGTGAGGCGTTATACTAAGAGTATGTTTGTTTATTGATCAATTGTTTATGAAACATGAATATGCGCGCCTAGTGACCATGGCGGCTTGGACGGCGACCATAGTGGCAACCTTATTGTTGATTGTTAAGGTTGGTGCTTGGTGGGTGACGGGGTCGGTGAGCTTGCTGGCATCGCTGATCGATTCGATGCTGGATATTGCTGCCTCGTTGGTGAATTTAGTCGTGGTTCGATACTCTCTTCAGCCCGCAGACAGAGAGCATGCCTTTGGACACGGTAAAGCGGAATCGTTGGCGGCATTGGCTCAAGCAATGTTTATTTCTGGATCGGCGGTCTTTCTGATTCTTAATGGTATCGACCGATTCTTTAGACCTCATGATCTTCAATCCCCCGAGTATGGTGTTTACGTTAGCCTGTTCGCCATTGCGGTGACATTTGCGCTAGTGCGTTTTCAAAAGCATGTGGTGAAGAAAACAGGCAGCCAAGCCATCGCGGCTGACTCGCTTCACTATGAGTCCGATCTTTATATGAACGCTGCGATCATGTTAGCGCTCGGGTTGAGTTGGTTTGGTATTAAGCAGGCGGATGCTGTGTTCGCTGTGGGAATTGGCATCTACATTCTCTTTAGCGCATTTAAAATGGTTCGTGAAGCGACGCAAACCCTTTTGGACCGCAAGCTACCAGACAGCGAGCTCAACGACATTCGCAGCGTGTGCCTCTCTGTCCCGGGGGTATTAGGAGTTCACCAGCTGCGTACCCGAATGTCTGGCCCGACACGTTTTATCCAGTTGCACTTAGAGCTAGAAGATCAGCTCGCATTAATTGAAGCGCATCGAATCTCTGACGAAGTAGAAGATAAACTTCTTGAACTGTTTCCTGAGTCGGATGTACTGATCCATCAAGACCCTTATTCTGTGGTCCTTGGAGCGGAAAGAGTGCAGAAATCTCAAGATTGGTAATTGAGGTTAGCGCGACAAAGCATCACTTATTGACTATCTTTTCAGCGGGTTCACTTTTAACTGTGATCCTGATGTGTATCAAGTAAGTGAAATTGCAAAGCTGTAATACTCTTACATAAGTAGAAAAGTTACATAATTTCGTGCAAATAAAAGTAGTATTCCTAGTTAGGAAAGGTAACATATTGCACAGTTAAGGAATTAAGTCAGACGCTTAATGTAAGCTGCTGACGTAAAAATTGAAATAAGATTCCCAAAAATCGAGGGTGAGCATGATTAAGAAGATCGGTGTCTTAACAAGTGGCGGTGACGCACCTGGTATGAACGCAGCTGTTCGTGGCGTAGTACGTACTGCACTGTCTGAAGGGTTAGAAGTATACGGCGTGTTTGATGGCTACCTAGGCCTATATGAAGACCGTATCCAGAAACTGGATCGTTCAAGCGTTTCTGACGTGATCAACAAGGGCGGTACTTTTCTAGGTTCTGCGCGTTTCCCAGAATTCAAAGAAGTGGAAGTGCGCCAGAAAGCGATCGAAAACCTACAGAAGCACGGCATTGAAGCGTTAGTGGTTGTCGGTGGTGACGGCTCTTACATGGGTGCGAAGAAACTGACTGAAATGGGTTACCCATGTATCGGTCTTCCTGGCACTATCGATAACGATATCGCTGGTACAGATTACACTATCGGTTACCTAACTGCGTTAAACACAGTTATTGATGCGATTGACCGTCTACGTGATACCTCATCTTCTCACCAACGTATTTCGATTGTTGAGATCATGGGTCGCCACTGTGGCGATTTAACTCTTATGTCTGCGATTGCAGGTGGTTGTGAATACATCATCACACCGGAAACTGGTCTAGATAAAGAGAAGCTGATCAGCAATATCCAAGACGGTATTGCGAAAGGTAAGAAGCACGCCATTATTGCGCTGACAGAGCTTATGATGGATGCAAATGAACTAGCGAAAGAGATTGAAGCGGCAACAGGTCGTGAAACTCGTGCGACAGTTCTTGGCCACATTCAACGTGGCGGTCGTCCAACTGCGTTCGACCGTGTTCTTGCTTCTCGTATGGGTAACTATGCCGTTCATCTATTGATGGATGGTCACGGCGGTCGTTGTGTTGGTATCCAAAAAGAGCAGTTGGTTCACCATGACATCATTGACGCTATCGAGAACATGAAGCGTCCAGTTCGTGAAGACCTATTCAAGGTTGCAGAAGAGCTGTTCTAAGTTTTACGCTTAAGCACAGATAAAAAAGCCAGTTGGGAAACCAACTGGCTTTTTGTTTATAGGATCAGGTTAGTTGACTAGCATGGTTGAAAGCACGTAACCAACAGTCGTTGCCGTGACCACACCAATGAAACCAGGCAGTAAGAAACTGTGGTTAAGTACATACTTGCCAATCTGTGTTGTACCAGAGCGGTCAAAGGTTATTGCCGCTAAGTCACTTGGGTAGAATGGGAAGAAGAAGTAGGCGTAACAAGCTGGGAGCACACCAATCAGAACTGGCGCAGGAATCCCCATCGCGAAGCCAAGTGGTAGCATGATGGTGAGCACCGCAGCTTGGCTCTTCAGGAAGACTGAAACCACAAACATCGCAATCGCAAAGGTCCATGGGTGGGCAGCAACAATGTCACTGACTAGGCTAATCAGGTACGGTTTGTGGAAGCCGATGATGGTGTCACTCATCCATGCGATACCAAAGATGATGATGACGGCGGTCATACCCGCGATGAAGACATTACTGTGAACGATCTTCTTCGGCTCAACTTTCGTGGTGAGTAGAATCAGAGCACCAACAGACAACATCAAGAACTGAATAGCCACCGACATTTTCACTCCAGCTGGTAGCAATCCGAGATCTTTACCAAACATGGCAACAAAGATGACGGTAGCGATACCCGCTAAGAAAATTGCCAATCCTTTTTTCGCCACGCCTTCGTGTGCTGGGCTCTCATCTTCTTCACTGGAAGCATCAATCAGTTGTGCCTTGAATTCAGGATCTTGGCAACGCTCAATAAATGCTGGATCTTGGTCGAGCTCTTTACCACGTTTCAGGCTCCATAAGCAGCCAACCAATACGCCGATTAACGTTGCCGGTATAGTAACGAGCAAAACGTTGACCAAGCTGATGTCTAAGTGGTTATCGGCGGCTGTCGCCATGACCACGGCCGCAGCTGCCGCAATAGGACTCGCCGTAATCCCCATTTGAGAGGCAACGGTTGCCATCGCCATAGGGCGCTCTGGGCGGATGCCTTTTTTGTAGGCGACATCGTAAATCACGGGTAGAAGTGGGTAAACCGAGTGACCAGTGCCAACCAATACGGTAAGGGAGTAAGTACAGAGCGGTCCAAGAAAGACGATTTGACTTGGATGTTTACGCAGTAAACGCTCGGCAAATTTCACGAGCAGTTTTAGGCCCCCTGTCGCTTCCAACGTAGCGGACGCGGCAACCACGGCCAAAATAATCAGCATGACACTAATTGGTGGTGAACCTGGAGCGACCCCAAATACAAACGCGAGAACCGAAACGCCTAGGCCCCCGAGTAAACCAAAAGCAATGCCTCCATGGCGGATACCGATAAATATCACCGTCAGAAGCAGGAGCATATGTACGTAAAACATAATCAAACCCTACAAGGTAACAGAAGTAGGGTTCATGCTATCCAAAAGTGGTAGGTGGAAATGTGAAGTTCTATGCTTATCTGGCACAGAGTTTGCGTTATCGGCGGCTTCTTTGTTTTTTGTCAAATTGCGGCGCAGTAACCATCGTCAGGTTGCTAATTCGCCGCAACGATCATGGTTTTGGACGCGAGATTTTCCGGCTATGGAATTTTTGGTGTACACCACGGCGCAGTGCTTTGACCCTGTTTTCGGCTCTGTCGACCCCAAGCAGTACGCTCAGTACCAGCAGAGTAATAACAACCGATTGCTGCAAGTACCCCAAACCAATCATCATTCCAAGCGCAGCAAGCACCCAAATGACGGCTGCCGACGTGACGCCATGAATCTTGCCATCGAGCGTCATCATGACCCCTGCACCAAGAAAGCCAACCCCAGTAATGATTTGTCCGAGCACGCGAGCTTGGTCTAGCGTATTGGGTGACAAGGAGACAGCCATTGACATAAATAAGTAGGTGCCCGATATGATCAATATCGAGGTGCGAATTCCAACGGGTTTGCCACGAGTCTGGCGCTCGACACCGACCAGAATGCCGTTGACGGCGCAGCAAAGTAGAGCAGGCCATGTGAATGGCCCAAGATCGAGAAATTGTTCGATAGATGGTTGCATTTTGACCTCCAAAGCGTCGGAGTATGCACAGGATAGCGTTGTCTATCGAACGAATTATTTTTGTCGTCTAGATTACTCTAAGTGCAAGTCCAGAGGGGTTTTACTCTTGCGGCCACCTATCTCGCGGGTGAGTTTGGGCACCAAGTATCCTGAGACGCGCTCAAGCAGACCTGCCATGATGGCTTTGGCTTGCTGATCCGAAATATAGAAGTGCGCAGCCCCTTGAACTTTATCGAGAACGTGCATGTAGTAAGGAAGAATTCCGGCGTCAAAAAGAGTTTCACTGAGCGCCACTTGTGCCTCAACGCAATCATTGACACCTTTGAGCATCACTCCTTGGTTTAGCAAGGTGACCCCCGCTTGCTTGAGGTCATACATCGCGCGTTTCAGTTCATGATTGATCTCTTGGGCGTGGTTAATATGCGTCACCATGATCACTTGTAAGCGACTGCCACTGAGTATCGCGAGTAACTCCGGCGTGATTCGTGCCGGAATGACAACGGGTAAACGCGAGTGGATCCTGATGCGTTTGATATGTGGAATATCAGCGATGTGATTGATGAGCCACTGCAGCTCTTCATCTTTCGCCATTAATGGATCGCCGCCCGATAGAATGACTTCATTGAGTTCTGACTGTTGGCGAATGTAATCAAGACTTTGCTGCCAAACTAACTTGTTGCCTTTGTTCTCTTGATAGGGGAAATGACGGCGAAAACAGTAACGGCAGTTAACGGCACATCCACCCTTCACAATCATTAGCGCTCGGTTGCGGTACTTATGCAGTAACCCAGGTGTCTCATTACCTTGCTCTTGTAGAGGGTCGTTGGAATAGCCCTCGTGCACTTCAAATTCTTGTGAAAGTGGTAAAACCTGGCGCAAAAGCGGGTCATAAGGATTGCCTTTCTCCATTCTATCGACAAAACTTTGCGGCACACGCTGCGCAAATAGCTTTCTCGCTGCAAATCCGTCTTGCCATTTAGCAGGATCGATTTCCAGCTTTTCGAGCAATTTGGCAGGATCAGAGATCCCATTCGCTAGCTGTTGAAGCCAGTTTTGCTCAACAGAAACGGCTTTTCGGGTTATGATATGCGGCATTGAATTTAGCTCTAAGAATGTAAAGAGGAAAAAATGGCTACTGTTAGCACCAATGAATTTAAAGGCGGTCTAAAACTCATGCTTGATAACGAGCCTTGCGTTATCCTGGAAAACGAATACGTTAAGCCAGGTAAAGGCCAAGCGTTCAACCGCGTGAAAATTCGTAAACTTCTTTCTGGTAAAGTGCTAGAGAAAACCTTTAAGTCTGGTGAAACTTGTGAAGTTGCAGACGTAATGGATATCGACCTAGATTATCTATATAACGACGGCGAATTCTACCACTTTATGAACAACGAAACGTTTGAGCAAATCGCTGCAGACGTAAAAGCGGTTGGCGAAAACGCGAAATGGTTGGTAGAAAACAACACGTGTATGCTTACTCTTTGGAACGGCAACCCAATCGTTGTGACACCACCAAACTTCGTTGAGCTTGAAGTGACAGATACCGACCCAGGTCTAAAAGGCGATACTCAAGGCACTGGTGGCAAACCAGCAACGCTTTCAACTGGCGCTGTGGTTCGCGTACCACTGTTCATCGCTATCGGTGAAGTAATCAAAGTGGATACTCGTACTGGCGAATACGTTGGTCGTGTAAAATAAATAGACTTTGGTTAAGTTTCAGTAAAAGGTCACTTCGGTGGCCTTTTTTGTTTTTCTGCTTGGTGCTTGATGTGCCACAATCTTTACTACGCTTTATGTGACTAAACTAAAACTCATGAATCAGTCTATACGTATCTGGCTTGACGCCGCGCGCCCAAAGACTTTGCCACTGGCACTGGTTTCTATCTTGACGGGTAGCGTATTGGCGTACTCCACGCATCAATTTTCTTTCCCGGTTGCTTTGCTGGCATTTATAACCGCCACCTTGCTACAAATATTATCCAATTTGGCCAATGATTATGGCGATGCAGTAAAGGGCACCGACAACGAAAAACGGTTAGGGCCGATGCGAGCTATTCAATCGGGCGAGGTGAGCCAAAGCGCCATGAAATCAGCGATCATTATCAATATTGTATTGACGATGGTGTCCGGTATGGCATTGGTGCTATATGCATTGGATAGCCTGCAAAGTATTCTCGCGTTCATTGGTTTGGGAGTACTCGCGATTGTCGCGGCGATCGCCTATACCGTGGGCAATAAGCCATATGGCTATGTGGGTCTTGGTGATGTGTCAGTCTTTATCTTTTTTGGCTTGTTGGGTGTTGCCGGCACGTTTTTCTTGCACACGGGAGTGATTGCACCGCTGCTGACGTTGCCAGCCATAGGGTGTGGTTTGCTCGCTGTTGCGGTTTTGAATATCAATAATATGCGTGATATTGAAAATGATGAAGAGTGTGGAAAGCGCACGGTCGCGGTTCGATTAGGTCAACACAAAGCGAAGCAATACCATTCTCTGTTGCTTGTCGGAGCCTTAGTGTCGTTTATCGCCTATTTAGTGCTTCAGCCGAGCCCGATCTGGTTTAGTTTTCCTTTCCTGATTAGCGCTCTGATTGTTTATAAGCACGGAAAAGCCGTGTGGCGAGCAGAGCAACCCGCGCAAATTGCACCAATGATGCCTGTGATCGTTAAGTGCTCGTTGGTCACTAACTTGCTTTTTGCCGGAGTTGTAATTGCACAAACACTGGTGAGTTAAGTGATGCGTGTCATTGCAATGACTTAATGTCCCTATATACTCGATGGAGATGACGAACGCGATGGGAAGGAACACGATGGAATACAATACCTCTGCCCTATGTGACATTTACCTAGAACAGGTCGATGTTGTAGAGCCTATGTTTAGTAATTTTGGTGGTTGTGCCTCTTTTGCTGGACAAATTACAACCGTCAAATGTTTTGAAGATAACGGTTTGATTCGTGAGATCCTAGAGCAAGATGGTTTAGGTCGTGTACTGTTGATCGATGGTGGCGGTTCGCTGCGTCGGGCTTTGATTGATGCAGAGCTTGCAACGCTTGCAGAAGAGAATGATTGGGAAGGCATTGTCGCCTATGGATGCGTTCGAGAAGTCGACGAATTAGAAGACTTAAGCATTGGCATTCATGCATTGGCTTCCATTCCCGTTGGGGCGACGTCGCAAGGTGTCGGTGAAGTTGATGTGCCGGTTAACTTTGGCGGTGTAACCTTCTTGCCTGAAGATTACCTCTATGCTGACAATACGGGGGTGATTCTTTCTCAAGAGCCATTGGATATCGACTTAGAACTTGATGAAGACGTCATCGAAGAATAAATAATGACACCGGCTTAGGCCGGTGTTTTTGTTTCGTAAGCCAAGTATTGTTTGCGTAGCTTCAGCGCGTATAGATACCCTAACAGTCCGCCAATGATATTGCCGAGTGCAATCCCGATAAATAACCCTTCGATGTCATACAACAGGCTCCCCAACCAAGCGCACGGCAGCGTAAAAATGAACAAACGCATAAAGCTCCATTGAAATGCCTTCAATGGTTGGTGCAATGCATTCAATCCTGAAACCAACATCATGATGACACCTTGAAAACCATAGCTGAATGGCACCACAAGTAGGTAATGCCACAGTAAATCCTTTACCGCTTGCTCTTGAGAGAATAGGGCGGCTAACGGAATGCTCAATGGCACCATCATGATGAAAATACCCAGTTGGAGTACCATCGAAAATCGCATGCTGAGAAAAATTCCCGCAAAGCTTCGATGAGGATTATTTGCGCCCATGTTTTGAGCCACAAAGGGCGTCAAAGCAGAGGTTAGTGCCATCAAAACTAAGATTAGGATCGATTCAACTCTTTGAGCTGCACCATAAGCTGCAACGGCGGCGGTCCCATGACTCGAGAGCATCATCATAAGAATGGCGCCTGAGATCGGGGTCATTGCGTTGGATAACGCAGCAGGGGTACCGATCTTAAGGATCAAACGCCAATCGTGGCTAATTCGTGTCACATTCGGCAGCCCGAGCAATTTCTCTCGTTTGATAAGAACGTAGAGCGAACCGCATAAAGCCCCCAACCAACTCAGCGCACTTGCGATTGCAGCCCCCTGAATACCCAATTCCGGAAACGGGCCAATACCGAAAATGAGCAATGGGTCGAGCACCCCGTTAATACAACCTGCCAGCATCATGATTTTTGCCGGAGTTTTGGTATCCCCTGTCGCACGAATTGCGCTATTGCCCGCCATGGGAATGACCAGCAGTGGGATCGTTAGGTACCAAATAAACATGTATTGTTCGATGAGGGGAATAAGTTCTGCTTTGGCGCCCAAGCGAAGAAACAGAGGCTCAATCGTCAGTAGTCCGAGAGTGCAGGCTAGGGCGACGAGGACAACCGCAAGCAACAATCCATGGGAAGAAAAACGGGCGGCGTCTTGGGACTGTCCTTGGCCAAGTAGGCGACCAATATTGGTGGATAAGCCCATGCCTATTCCCATCGTTATGCAATTAACCGCAAAGGTAACGGGAAAGGTATAACTGATGGCAGCCAACGCTTCAGTGCCCAATAGCGAGATAAAAAACGTATCGACAAGGTTAAACATCAAGATCGCGACAAGCCCGAACGTCATCGGTACGGTCATTTGACGTAAAACGGTAGGGATGGGGCCGGTCAACAGGCCGTGCTTATCCTGCATTGAGAGCTACTGTTTGCTTGGAGGAAAAACGTAGCATACTTGATCTATGGCGATACGACCAATTCTCAGGCACAAAAAAGGCCAGCCGAAGCTGACCTTAAAAATCGTTATTCGTTAAGAATAAATTACGCTTTTGCCGCTGCAGCTGCTTTAGCGATTGCTGCGAAGCTCTTAGCGTCTAGAGAAGCACCACCAACTAGAGCACCGTCGATGTCTGGTTGTGAGAAGTAAGCTTCAGCGTTTTCTGGCTTAACAGAGCCGCCGTATTGAATGATTACTTGTGCTGCAACTGCTTCATCTTTCGCTGCGATTAGAGCACGGATAGAAGCGTGGATGCGTTGTGCATCTTCAGCTGTTGCTGCTTTACCAGTACCGATAGCCCAGATTGGTTCGTAAGCGATGATTGCGCCGTTCAGTGCTTCAACACCGTAAGTGTCGATCACTGCGTTGATTTGACGTGCACAAACTGCTTCAGTTTCGCCCGCTTCGTTTTGCGCTTCAGATTCACCGATACAGAATACTGGCTTAAGACCGTTTTCTTTTAGGAAGTTGAACTTCTTCGCGATGAACTCATCAGATTCGTTGTGGTATTCACGACGCTCAGAGTGACCGATGATGATGTGAGAAGCACCAAAATCTTTTAGCATCTCTGGAGACATATCGCCAGTGAATGCACCGCTGTTGTTTAGGTCAGTGTTTTGTGCACCTAGGATGATCTTGTTACCGCCTTCAGCGATTACACGCTCTGCAAGGTCGATGTAAAGTGCTGGTGGCGCTACGGCTACGTCAACACCTTCAACGCCTTCAAGCTCAGCGTTAAGACCAGTTAGCAGCTCTTTAACCATTGCTTTGCTGCCATTCAGTTTCCAGTTACCCATCACTACAGGACGACGCATAGGAATATCTCCCTTATCTCTTATGTAAAAATTCAATTAATGTAAAAAATCTTCGTAGGAATATAACAGAATAAATTCGCCAGATCATGACTAGTATCATGTCTTAACCGGATCTCATTCAATGGTTGGAGCTGTCACTGCACATAATTGACCTATCTTGCGCTGTCTAGAGTGATCCGTTATGCAGAATAGTGCCCTTTGGCTGCAAAACCTGCTTAGAAATTGCTAATAGTGGAAGGAGTATAGTTCGTAATGATGAAACTCTCTTACATTTGAGGATAACAATGCCAAACCTAGTAATGGAATACTCCAACTCAGTCGATGAGCGTGTTAATGTGCAAGGCCTGCTGGAAGATTTGCACCAAGTCGCCTTACAAAGCGGGTTATTTGATGTTGGCTCGGTAAAATCACGAGCGTTGCGCTGCCACAATTGGTTGATTGGTGATGAGGGTGATAGCGTCGATTTTATCCATATCAGTTTTGAATTACTGGATGGCCGAACCGCTGAACAGAAGAGAGACTTATCTCGTCAGTTAATGACCGTTTTGCAAGAGCAAGCCAGCCATGTCCGAAGTCTAACCGTCAACATTCGAGATATGGACAAAGATTGCTTCCAGAAGATCATTAATTAGTTTTTATTTTTTAGGTAATGGGATGTCAATTAAAGAGTTATTGTTTTCTTTCCAAGGTCGCGTAGGTCGAAAAGTCTACTGGACATGGAATTTGGTTTACTACATTGCGATATTTGGCTTCGGAATAGGAATGAATGTTCTCTTTCCTGCCATTTCTCACCTAGTTTTGCCGATATTTCTCATCGCAGCTTTACTTCCCGATTTAGCCATTACAGCGAAACGCTGGCACGATCGCGGAAAATCTAACTGGTGGCTATTGATGAACGTGCCACTGATTGTCGGTCGTTTAATGGCGCCGATGGATGGAGAGCCAATGGCTTCTCCTTCAACAGAGCAAATGATCGCTTACACAATCTCGCTCGTGTGCGGAATCTGGATTTTCGTTGAGTGCGGGTTGCTAAAAGGGCAGGCGGGCGATAACTCATACGGTCCGGAGCCAAAGTAACCGGAGCTAAAAAGTAGTTATCAATGGCGTTGAGATGTTCTGACGCCATAAAAAAGGGTTGGCATCTCAAGCCAACCCTTAGCAGATTCTCTCTTCTCGCTACTTCCTTAACAGCACTTCTTCTATATGGTGATCTTGGCCTTTCTTCAAAATAAGTTGGGCGCGCCCTTTGGTGGGGAGAATGTTTTGCGTCAGGTTGATGCCATTGATCGTTTGCCAAATGTCGTGGGCTTTATCGATGGCTTCCACTTTGTTGAGTTTGGTGTAGTGGCTAAAATAGGAGCCCGGTTTGGTAAACGCACCCTGACGAAACTTAAGAAAGCGTTCAACGTACCAGTTTTCAATGACATCAGAGTCAGCGTCGACGTAAATTGAAAAGTCGAGGAAGTCAGAAACAAACACGCGGTGTGGATCATGAGGGTAGTCCATGCCACTTTGCAAAACGTTAAGACCTTCAATAATCAAGACATCAGGGCGGTCGACAACTTTCACCTCTTCAGTAATGTCGTAGGTAATATGCGAATAAACGGGCACTTCGAGATTGGGCTTTGCGGCTTTGACATCGGAGACAAACTCGACAAGGCGTTTAATATCATAAGACTCCGGAAACCCTTTACGGTGCATAATGCCGCGCTCATTCAAAACCTTCTTTGGATAAAGGAAGCCATCGGTCGTCACCAACTCCACTTTAGGGTGTTTCTCCCAACGAGAGAGCAAGGCTTTGAGTAATCGCGCTGTGGTACTTTTACCCACTGCAACGCTTCCTGCGATCCCAATAATAAACGGCGGGGTCGATTCCTGATTACTAAGAAAGTTATTAAGGACAGTATTACGGCTTTGTCTAGCAGAAATGTAAAGATTCAGAAGACGCGCGAGAGGCAGATAAATTTCAACGGCCTCTTCCATTGTGAGGCTTTCGTTAACACCTTGCAGTTCGATCAAATCCTCTTCGGATAGCGTCATTGGCACAGAATTGCGCAATTCTGCCCATTGCTGACGATTAAAAGAGAGATAAGGTGTCATAGTCTTCCTAACCCAAATATCACGATAAGAGCAGCGAAAATACAACAACAAGCGCCGAAAGCAAATGAGAAGGGGGCGATTAAGTTGCATTTTGCGCTCAATCTGTGTGTTTTTTCAGCAAAAAAGCGGAAACTGATTAAAATCGTGATTTTTTTTGATTTTGCTATTGCAAGGTTGGAATTCCTTCAATAGAATGCGCACCACTTATGCCGACTTAGCTCAGTAGGTAGAGCAACTGACTTGTAATCAGTAGGTCACCAGTTCGATTCCGGTAGTCGGCACCATTTCTCCGCTTATCTCTTTTTAGAGGACGAGAGGAATGGAGTAAAAATTTGGAGGGGTTCCCGAGTGGCCAAAGGGATCAGACTGTAAATCTGCTGGCACTGCCTTCGATGGTTCGAATCCGTCCCCCTCCACCATATTCTTTAGGGAATAGCTCACAGAGTTACGTGTTGCGGGCATCGTATAATGGCTATTACCTCAGCCTTCCAAGCTGATGATGCGGGTTCGATTCCCGCTGCCCGCTCCACTCAATTTGAGTGCTGATATAGCTCAGGTGGTAGAGCGCATCCTTGGTAAGGATGAGGTCGGCAGTTCGAGTCTGCCTATCAGCACCAGCTCTCAAGCAAGCATTTCCTTTTGATACTTTCTTTTTACTAAACTACGTTTAGTCATTGAAAGTAAGATTAACACCAATACTTTTGGTTGCGTGGTCATCAAAGCCACCTAAATCCGTACCTAGAGGGACAACCCATGTCTAAAGAAAAATTTGAACGTACGAAACCGCACGTAAACGTTGGTACTATCGGCCACGTTGACCACGGTAAAACAACTCTTACAGCTGCAATCTGTACTACTCTTGCTAAAGTATACGGCGGTGAAGCGAAAGACTTCGCATCTATCGATAACGCTCCAGAAGAGCGTGAGCGCGGTATCACAATCGCTACTTCTCACGTAGAGTACGACACTCCATCACGTCACTACGCACACGTAGACTGTCCAGGACACGCTGACTATGTTAAAAACATGATCACAGGTGCTGCACAGATGGACGGTGGTATCCTAGTTGTTGCTGCGACAGATGGCCCAATGCCACAAACTCGTGAGCACATCCTACTAGGCCGTCAGGTTGGTATCCCATACATCATCGTATTCATGAACAAATGTGACATGGTTGATGATGAAGAGCTTCTAGAGCTAGTAGAAATGGAAGTTCGTGAACTTCTATCTGAGTACGACTTCCCAGGTGATGACCTACCAGTTATCCAAGGTTCTGCACTAGGCGCACTAAACGGCGAAGAGCAGTGGGAAGCTAAGATTGTAGAACTAGCAGAAGCGCTAGATTCATACATTCCAGAGCCAGAGCGTGCAATCGATCAGCCATTCCTAATGCCAATCGAAGACGTATTCTCAATCCAAGGTCGTGGTACAGTAGTTACTGGTCGTATCGAGCGCGGTATCCTAACTGTAGGTGACGAAGTAGAAATCGTAGGTATCAAAGAAACTACAACAACTACTTGTACTGGTGTTGAGATGTTCCGTAAGCTTCTAGACGAAGGTCGTGCGGGTGAGAACGTTGGTGCACTTCTACGTGGTACTAAGCGTGACGAAGTAGAGCGTGGTCAAGTACTAGCAGCTCCTAAGTCAATCAACCCACACACTAAGTTTGAGTCAGAAGTATACGTACTGTCTAAAGATGAAGGTGGTCGTCACACTCCATTCTTCAAAGGCTACCGTCCACAGTTCTACTTCCGTACAACTGACGTAACTGGTGACATCCAGCTACCAGAAGGCGTAGAAATGGTAATGCCAGGTGACAACGTTAAGATGACTGTTGAGCTAATCGCGCCAATCGCAATGGACGAAGGTCTACGTTTCGCGATCCGTGAAGGTGGCCGTACAGTAGGTGCTGGTGTTGTTGCTAAGATCTTCGACTAATTCTTTACGAATAGCTGAAGTCTTCGGAAAAATCTTTGAATAAGATTTGACGAACCAGTAGCAAAAAGGGCATCATTTGATGCCCTTTTTCTGCACTAAATATAATGTTTGCCGATTTCTTGTCCAAGCAAGCATTAAGCAGGATTTTTTGGTCGTGATGTTATGTCTCGATCAATGAAAAGAGTACGTCAATCGATTACGATTGTCGTTTCATGGATTTGCCCTGCAACAGCGGGGTTGTTTTCGTCTATATTAAGACTTGTGACAGGTTGGTTTTATGAAAGCTAATAATGCTGAAACTCCTGATAGCTCAAATGGCGCAGATATCTTCAAGTGGATTGTCACTTTTGCTCTGCTAGCTGCCGCTGTTGTGGGTAATTACCTGTATGGTGAAATGTCTGTAGTGGTTCGCGCTGCAGGCGTTGTTGTACTTATTGCTGCGGCACTAGGTGTTGCTGCTACAACAACTAAAGGTAAAGCTGCGATCGATTTTGCTAAAGAATCTCGTATGGAAGTTCGCAAAGTGGTTTGGCCAACGCGTCAAGAAACTATGCAAACAACTTTGATCGTTTTAGCTGTAAGTATTGTAATGGCTCTAGCGCTATGGGGCATTGACGGCATTATGGTTCGTCTTGTTGCTTTAGCGACTGGGGTATAGAGGGTTTTTATACATGAGTGAAGCTCCAAAAAAACGCTGGTATGTGGTTCAAGCCTTCTCTGGATTTGAAGGTCGTGTAGCTCAATCTCTTCGCGAGCATATCAAAATGCATAGCATGGAAGAGCTATTTGGTGAAGTTTTAGTCCCTACTGAAGAAGTAGTGGAAATGCGCGCAGGTCAACGTCGTAAATCTGAGCGTAAATTCTTCCCAGGTTACGTCCTAGTTCAGATGATCATGAACGATGAATCATGGCACCTAGTACGCAGTGTGCCGCGTGTCATGGGCTTCATTGGTGGTACCTCTGACCGTCCAGCTCCTATCACTGATAAAGAAGCTGACGCTATTCTTAACCGTCTTGAGAAAGCGAGTGAAGCGCCTCGTCCACGTACTATGTACGAAGCGGGTGAAGTGGTACGTGTTACAGATGGTCCATTTGCTGACTTCAACGGTACTGTTGAAGAAGTGGATTACGAGAAGAGCCGCCTGAAAGTGTCTGTGTCGATCTTTGGTCGTGCAACACCAGTTGAGCTTGAATTTGGTCAGGTTGAAAAACTTGATTAAATAACGACCTTTTTAGGGTTGTATAAGGCGCGAATTATGACTATAATTTCGCGCCTTTTTACTTCTGATGAAGTAAAAAGAATTTTACGTAAACGGGGAGCTGATCAGTCGATTGGCGTTTGAACCCAAAACTTAGGAATTATCATGGCTAAGAAAGTTGAAGCTTACATCAAGCTACAAGTTGCAGCTGGTATGGCGAACCCAAGTCCACCAGTTGGTCCTGCACTAGGTCAACACGGTGTTAACATCATGGAATTCTGTAAAGCGTTCAACGCGAAAACAGAATCTATCGAGAAAGGTCTACCGACTCCAGTTGTTATCACAGTATACAACGACCGTTCTTTCACGTTCGTAACTAAGACTCCACCTGCTGCTGTTCTTCTTAAGAAAGCTGCTGGCGTTAAGTCTGGTTCAGGCCGTCCAAACACTGAAAAAGTGGGTACTGTAACTGACGCTCAAATCCAAGAAATCGCAGAAACTAAAGCTGCTGATATGACTGGTGCTGACATCGAAGCAATGAAGCGTTCAATCGCTGGTACTGCTCGTTCAATGGGCCTAGTGGTAGAGGGTTAATAAGATGGCTAAACTAACTAAGCGCATGCGCGTAATCCGCGAAAAAGTTGACGTAACTAAAGAATACGAAATCAACGAAGCTGTAGCTCTTCTTCAAGAACTAGCGACTGCTAAGTTCGTTGAGTCTGTAGACGTTGCTGTTAACCTAGGCATCGATGCTCGTAAATCTGACCAGAACGTACGTGGTGCAACTGTACTACCTCACGGTACTGGCCGCGAAATCCGCGTTGCAGTGTTCACTCAAGGTGCAAACGCTGAAGCAGCTAAAGAAGCTGGCGCAGACATCGTTGGTATGGAAGATCTTGCTGAGCAAGTGAAGAAAGGCGAAATGAACTTCGACGTAGTTGTTGCTTCTCCAGATGCAATGCGCGTTGTAGGTCAACTAGGTACTATCCTAGGTCCTCGCGGTCTAATGCCAAACCCTAAAGTTGGTACTGTAACTCCTAACGTTGCTGAAGCGGTTAAGAACGCTAAAGCTGGTCAGGTTCGTTACCGTAACGACAAGAACGGCATTATCCACACTACTATTGGTAAAGCAAACTTCTCTGCTGAGCAGATCAAAGAGAACCTAGAAGCTCTTCTAGTTGCTCTGAAGAAAGCTAAGCCATCTTCAGCGAAAGGTACTTTCCTGAAGAAAGTAAGCATCTCTACTACAATGGGTGCTGGTGTTGCTGTTGATCAGGGTAGCCTGAACACTCAAGCAAGCTAATAAATTTGCTTAGGCGCAAAATTAGTGTATAATTCTGCGCCTAATATTTGTGGTTGGGGCTGAACTTTGGTTCATTAAATTCTTTTTGAATTTAGTCTGAATTATGACCCAGTCTCCGTCCAAGACCGTAGGTGTTTGAATTTGTTTTACAAGTTTAAACTTAATATTTCCTACGTAGATGGTGCCCGAACTGACAGAAAGCTCTATGTAAATAGTTAACTTTCTTCTGGGAAGCACCTAAATAACTCTCACTGTCGTGATGATAGTGAGCGGTGTAACGACAACCAGGAGTAAATCCAAGATGGCTTTAAACCTTCAAGACAAAAAAGCAATTGTTGCTGAAGTCAACGAAGCTGCCAGTGGTGCACTTTCTGCAGTTGTAGCTGATTCTCGTGGCGTAGAAGTAGGCGCTATGACTTCACTACGTAAACAAGCTCGTGAAGCTGGTGTTTACGTACGTGTTGTTCGTAACACGCTTATGCGTCGTGCGGTTGCAGGTACAGACTACGAATGTCTAACTGAGACATTTACTGGTCCTACTCTAATCGCATTCTCTAACGAGCACCCAGGTGCTGCAGCGCGTCTTTTCAAAGACTTCGCTAAAGAGAACAAAGACTTCGAGATCAAAGCTGCTGCATTTGAAGGCGCGCTAACTGACGCTGAAGTACTAGCGACACTACCAACTTACGACGAAGCTATCGCACGCCTAATGATGTGCATGAAAGAAGCTTCTGCAGGCAAGCTGGTACGTACTATCGCTGCACTACGCGACCAAAAAGAAGAAGCTGCTGCTTAAGCCTTGCTTTTCACTGGTTGCTATTTAAACTTATTGTTGATTTAAAAGAGAATTGTTATGTCTATCACTAACGAGCAAATCCTAGACGCAGTTGCAGAAATGTCTGTAATGCAAGTTGTTGAACTAATCGAAGCAATGGAAGAGAAATTCGGTGTTTCTGCTGCTGCTGCTGTTGTAGCTGGCGGCGCTGCTGCAGGCGAAGCTGCTGCTGAGCAAACTGAATTCGACGTAATCCTAGAATCTGCTGGCGGTAACAAAGTTGCTGTAATCAAAGCAGTACGTGGCGCAACTGGCCTAGGTCTTAAAGAAGCTAAAGCTCTAGTAGACGGTGCTCCAGCACCTCTTAAAGAAGGCATCGAGAAAGACGAAGCTGAAGCTCTTAAAGCTCAGCTAGAAGAAGCTGGCGCAACTGTTGTTGTTAAGTAATTATTACTTAAGCTTCTTAGCCTAACGGCTATGGCTGGTGGTTTTATAACCACCGGCCTTTTTGCGCTGTAGGGGTTAGGTGATTTTTCCGCTGTTTAGGCGCCTACCTCCAAGCAAAAAACATTTCATTATCTCTTAACGAAATGTCACTACAGTTAAACAGTTGTTCAGTCACTGTCTCATAACGATTGGAGACAGTTTGGGTCACTTATCAGCGAGCTGAGGAACCCCATGGTTTACTCTTATACCGAGAAAAAGCGCATCCGTAAGGACTTTGGTACTCGTCCACAAGTTTTGGACATTCCATACCTGCTATCGATCCAGCTCGATTCGTTCGAAAAATTCATCGAACAGGATCCTGAAGGTCAATACGGTCTTGAAGCTGCTTTCCGTTCTGTATTTCCAATTCAGAGCTACAACGGCAATTCCGAGCTGCAATACGTTAGCTACCGTCTTGGTGAGCCAGTTTTTGATGTTAAAGAATGTCAAATCCGTGGCGTAACTTATTCAAAACCTCTACGCGTTAAACTACGCCTAGTTATTTTTGATAAAGACGCGCCAGCAGGTACTGTAAAAGATATTAAAGAACAAGAAGTCTACATGGGCGAAATTCCGCTTATGACAGACAATGGTACCTTCGTAATCAATGGTACCGAGAGGGTTATCGTATCCCAGCTGCACAGAAGCCCTGGCGTATTCTTCGACAGCGATAAGGGTAAGACCCACTCATCAGGTAAAGTTCTTTATAACGCACGTGTTATTCCTTACCGTGGTTCATGGCTTGATTTCGAGTTTGATCCTAAGGATAACCTATACGTACGTATCGACCGCCGTCGTAAGCTACCAGCATCTATCATTCTTCGCGCACTAGGTAAGACGACAGAAGAGATCCTGGACATCTTCTTTGAGAAGGTGAACTTCGAAGTTAAAGATCAAACTCTACTTATGGAGCTTGTTCCTGATCGTCTACGTGGTGAAACTGCGTCATTCGATATCGAAGCAAACGGCAAAGTTTACGTTGAAACTGGTCGTCGTGTAACTGCACGCCACATCCGTCAGCTTGAAAAAGATGGCGTTGATCATATCGAAGTACCTGTTGAGTACATCGTAGGCAAAGTTGCATCGAAAGATTACATCAACGAAGCGACTGGCGAGATCATTGTTGGTGCAAACCAAGAGATCAGTCTTGAAGCACTAGCGAACCTTTCGCAAGCTGGCCATAAAGCACTAGAAGTTCTATTTACGAACGATCTAGACCACGGTCCATTCATGTCAGAAACGCTACGTATCGACAGCACTGTTGATCGTATTTCTGCTCTGGTAGAAATCTACCGCATGATGCGCCCTGGCGAGCCACCAACGAAAGAAGCTGCTGAAGCACTATTCGAAAGCCTATTCTTCTCTGAAGAGCGTTACGATCTATCGACTGTTGGTCGTATGAAGTTCAACAGCTCTATCGAACGTGAAGATGCACAAGAGCAAGGCACACTTGACGAAACTGATATCGTTGAAGTGATGAAGAAGCTTATCGCTATCCGTAACGGCATCGGTGAAGTGGACGATATCGACCACCTAGGTAACCGTCGTATCCGTTCTGTTGGCGAAATGGCAGAAAACCAATTCCGCGTTGGTCTAGTACGTGTTGAACGTGCTGTTAAAGAGCGTCTAAGCCTTGGTGACCTTGATGCAATCATGCCTCAAGACCTAATCAATGCTAAGCCTATCTCTGCTGCGGTTAAAGAATTCTTTGGCTCTTCACAGCTGTCTCAGTTCATGGACCAAAACAACCCGTTATCAGAAGTTACGCATAAGCGTCGTATTTCTGCATTGGGTCCTGGCGGTCTAACTCGTGAACGTGCTGGCTTCGAAGTACGTGACGTACACGTAACTCACTACGGTCGTCTATGTCCTATCGAAACGCCTGAAGGTCCAAACATCGGTCTGATCAACTCTCTATCTGCGTTTGCGCGTTGTAACGAGTACGGTTTCCTAGAGACTCCATACCGTCGCGTTGTAGATGGCGTAGTAACAGACGAAGTAGATTACCTATCTGCTATTCAGGAAGGTCAGTACGTTATCGCTCAGGCGAACACTGTTCTTACTGAAGAAGGCACATTTGCTGAAGAGCTAATCACAGCTCGTCAGAAAGGTGAATCTGGCCTACACCCACGCGAACATGTTGACTACATGGACGTTGCAACTAACCAGGTTGTATCTATCGCTGCATCGCTTATCCCGTTCCTAGAACACGATGATGCGAACCGTGCATTGATGGGTGCCAACATGCAACGTCAGGCAGTTCCAACACTTAAGGCTGATAAGCCTCTAGTTGGTACTGGTATCGAGCGTAACATCGCAGTTGACTCTGGTGTTACAGCAGTAGCGAAACGTGGTGGTGTAATCCAGTCTGTAGATGCTTCTCGTATCGTTGTTAAAGTTAACGAAGACGAGCTGATCCCTGGTGAAGCAGGTATCGATATCTACAACCTAACTAAATACACTCGTTCGAACCAAAACACGTGTATCAACCAGCGTCCATGTGTGATGCCGGGTGAACCAGTAGCACGTGGTGACGTTCTTGCTGATGGTCCTTCAACAGACCTTGGTGAGCTAGCGCTTGGTCAGAACATGCGTATCGCATTCATGCCTTGGAACGGTTACAACTTCGAAGACTCGATCTTAGTATCTGAGCGCGTAGTTCAAGAAGACCGTTTCACTACGATCCACATTCAAGAGCTATCTTGTGTGGCGCGTGATACTAAGCTTGGTGCTGAAGAGATCACTGCTGACATTCCGAACGTAGGTGAGTCTGCTCTGTCTAAACTAGACGAGTCAGGTATCGTTTACATCGGTGCGGAAGTGAAAGGCGGTGACATCCTTGTAGGTAAAGTAACGCCTAAAGGTGAAACTCAGCTAACTCCTGAAGAGAAGCTACTACGTGCTATCTTCGGTGAGAAAGCGTCAGACGTTAAAGATACGTCTCTACGCGTACCAAACTCTGTATCAGGTACGATCATCGACGTTCAAGTATTTACTCGTGACGGTGTTGAAAAAGACAAACGTGCACTTGAAATTGAACAGATGCAGCTTAAAGAAGCGAAGAAAGACCTAACTGAAGAATTCCAGATTCTTGAGGGTGGCCTTCTAAACCGTGTTAAAGCTGTACTAATCGACGGTGGTTACACTGAAGCGAAACTAGATGCTATTGATCGTAAGAAGTGGCTAGAGCTAACGCTTGAAGACGATGCACAACAATCACAGCTTGAGCAACTTGCTGAGCAGTGGGATGAGCTAAAAGCTGACTTCGATAAGAAGTTTGAAACTAAGCGTCGTAAGATCACACAAGGTGATGATCTAGCACCTGGCGTACTGAAGATCGTTAAGGTTTACCTAGCGGTTAAGCGTCGTATCCAGCCTGGTGATAAGATGGCGGGTCGTCACGGTAACAAGGGTGTAATCTCTAAGATCAACCCTGTTGAAGACATGCCTTACGATGAGAAAGGTCAGCCGGTTGACATCGTACTAAACCCACTGGGTGTACCATCGCGTATGAACATCGGTCAGATCCTAGAAGTACACTTAGGTCTGGCAGCGAAAGGTATCGGTGACAAGATCAACCAGATGGTGAAAGAGCAGCAAGAGCTTGCTAAGTTCCGTGACTTCCTACAGAAGGTTTACGATCTTGGTGAAACTCGTCAGAAAGTAGACGTAGCGTCTCTATCTGATGATGAAGTTCGTACGCTGATCAAGAACCTACGTGGTGGTCTACCGATCGCGACTCCAGTATTTGACGGTGCTTCTGAGCAATCAATCAAAGAGCTTCTGAAACTGGGTGATCTGCCAGAATCAGGTCAACTTAAGCTGTTTGATGGTCGCACTGGTGACGAGTTTGAGCGTCCAGTAACTGTTGGTTACATGTACATGCTGAAACTGAACCACCTTGTTGATGACAAGATGCACGCTCGTTCAACTGGTTCGTACAGCCTAGTAACTCAGCAACCACTTGGTGGTAAAGCTCAGTTCGGTGGTCAGCGTTTCGGTGAGATGGAAGTATGGGCACTAGAAGCATACGGTGCTGCTTACACGCTTCAAGAAATGCTAACCGTTAAGTCGGATGACGTTAACGGCCGTACTAAGATGTATAAGAACATCGTAGATGGTAACCACAGCATGGAACCTGGTATGCCAGAATCGTTCAACGTATTGTTGAAAGAGATTCGCTCGCTAGGTATCAACATCGAGCTAGAAGACGAAGAGTAATCCCTTCTTTCTAAATAGAAAAAGAGATTATTTGGTAGAAGGTGCTCACTTTTGCGGGTGAGCTCCTTTTAACTCCTTACAGGAGCTGATTGTGAAAGACTTATTAAACTTTCTAAAAGCGCAGCATAAGACCGAAGAATTTGATGCAATCAAAATCGGTCTATCTTCACCAGACATGATCCGTTCATGGTCTTTCGGTGAAGTTAAAAAACCTGAAACGATCAACTATCGTACGTTCAAGCCTGAGCGTGATGGTCTGTTCTGTGCGCGTATCTTTGGTCCAGTAAAAGACTACGAATGTCTTTGTGGCAAATACAAGCGTCTGAAACACCGTGGCGTTATCTGTGAGAAGTGTGGCGTTGAAGTTACACAAACTAAAGTTCGTCGTGACCGCATGGGCCACATCGAGCTTGCATCACCAGTTGCTCACATCTGGTTCCTAAAATCACTACCGTCTCGTATCGGTCTACTAATGGATATCCCTCTACGTGATATCGAACGTGTTCTTTACTTCGAAATGTACGTAGTAACTGAACCAGGTATGACGGATCTAGAAAAATCTCAGATGCTTACTGAAGAAGAGTATCTGGATCGTCTAGAAGAGTGGGGTGATGAATTCACGGCTAAGATGGGTGCGGAAGCGATCAAAGACCTACTTGCGTCTATGGATCTTCCAGCTGAAATCGAAGAAATGCGTGAAGAGCTTCAGTCTACTAACTCAGAGACTAAGCGTAAGAAGATCACTAAGCGTCTGAAGCTAGTTGAAGCGTTTGTTCAATCTGGTAACAACCCAGAGTGGATGATCCTAACTGTGCTTCCGGTACTTCCGCCAGATCTACGTCCTCTAGTTCCACTAGACGGCGGTCGCTTCGCGACTTCTGATCTGAACGACCTATACCGTCGCGTAATCAACCGTAACAACCGTTTGAAGCGTCTTCTAGAGCTAGCGGCTCCGGACATCATCGTACGTAACGAAAAACGTATGCTGCAAGAGTCTGTTGATGCACTTCTAGATAACGGTCGTCGCGGTCGTGCGATCACAGGTTCGAACAAACGTCCTCTGAAATCTCTTGCTGATATGATCAAGGGTAAGCAAGGTCGTTTCCGTCAGAACCTTCTAGGTAAGCGTGTAGACTACTCTGGCCGTTCTGTAATCACAGTAGGTCCATACCTTCGTCTACACCAGTGTGGTCTTCCTAAGAAGATGGCACTTGAGCTATTCAAACCATTCATCTACAGCAAGCTAGAGACTCGTGGCCTAGCGACGACAATCAAAGCTGCTAAGAAGATGGTAGAGCGTGAAGAAGCGGTCGTTTGGGATATCCTAGACGAAGTAATCCGTGAACACCCAGTACTATTGAACCGTGCACCTACACTTCACCGTCTAGGTATTCAGGCGTTCGAACCAGTACTGATCGAAGGTAAAGCGATTCAGCTACACCCACTAGTGTGTGCGGCATACAACGCCGACTTCGATGGTGACCAAATGGCGGTTCACGTGCCTCTAACTCTAGAAGCACAGCTTGAAGCTCGTACACTGATGATGTCGACAAACAACATTCTGTCGCCAGCGTCAGGTGATCCGATCATCGTACCTTCTCAGGACGTTGTATTGGGTCTTTACTACATGACTCGTGACAAGATCAACGTGAAAGGCGAAGGTATGTACCTTGCTAGTCCAGCTGAGGCTGAGAAGGCATACCGCACTAAGACTGCTGAGCTACACGCTCGCGTTAAAGTTCGTATCACTGAGACTGTTAAAGACGAAGATGGCAACAGCACTACAGAGACTAAGCTAGTTGATACAACTATCGGTCGTGCAATGCTATGGCAAATCGTGCCAGCTGGTCTTCCGTACAGCATCGTTAACCAAAAGCTAGGTAAGAAGCAAATCTCTAACCTACTTAACGAGGCGTACCGTAAGCTAGGTCTTAAAGACACAGTAATCTTCGCTGACCAAATCATGTACACAGGTTTCGCTTACGCAGCACTTTCTGGTGTATCTGTTGGTATTGACGACATGGTTGTACCTGCAGCTAAGTACACTGAGATCGAAGAAGCAGAAGCAGAAGTTCGCGAAATTCAAGAACAGTACCAATCTGGTCTTGTAACTGCGGGTGAGCGCTACAACAAAGTGATCGATATTTGGGCATCGACCAACGATCGCGTAGCGAAAGCGATGATGGAGAACCTATCTTCTGAAACTGTTGTTAACCGCGATGGTGATGAAGAGCAGCAAGAGTCATTCAACAGCATCTACATGATGGCTGACTCGGGCGCTCGTGGTTCTGCAGCTCAGATTCGTCAGCTAGCAGGTATGCGTGGTCTGATGGCGCGTCCAGATGGTTCAATCATCGAAACGCCGATCACTGCGAACTTTAAAGAAGGTCTAAACGTACTTCAGTACTTTATCTCAACGCACGGTGCTCGTAAGGGTCTTGCGGATACGGCACTGAAAACAGCGAACTCGGGTTACCTAACTCGTCGTCTAGTAGACGTTGCTCAAGACGTTGTAGTTACAGAGCACGACTGTGGCACTCACGAAGGCGTTCACATGATGCCTCACATCGAGGGTGGTGATGTTAAGGTTGCTCTTACTGAACTTGCTCTTGGTCGTGTAGTTGCTGAAGACGTTCTTAAGCCAGGTACTGAAGATGTTCTGATCCCACGTAATACTCTAATTGATGAGAAGTGGTGTCAGATCATGGAAGAAAACTCTGTAGACAGCATGAAAGTGCGCTCAGTTGTAACATGTGACACAGACTTCGGTTGTTGTGCTCAGTGTTACGGCCGTGACCTAGCACGTGGTCACCTAGTGAACCAAGGTGAAGCAGTCGGTGTTATCGCTGCTCAGTCTATCGGTGAACCAGGTACACAGCTAACGATGCGTACGTTCCACATCGGTGGTGCAGCATCTACTGCAGCAGCAGAGAACAGCATCCAAGCTAAGAACACAGGTACTGTTAAACTTCACAACGCGAAGTTTGTAACGAACAAAGACGGTAAGCTTGTTATCACTTCTCGTGCATCTGAACTAACCATCATTGATGAGTTCGGCCGTACGAAAGAGAAACACAAACTGCCTTACGGTTCTCTACTGACTAAAGGCGACAACGACGCAGTTGAAGCTGGTGAAACAGTAGCTAACTGGGAAGCGCACACTATGCCAATCATCACTGAAGTGGCAGGTCGCATCCAGTTCGTAGATATGATCGATGGCGTAACAGTTTCTCGTCAAACAGATGACCTAACAGGTCTATCTTCAAGCGAAGTCACTGATGCAGCAGCTCGTCCATCTGCAGGTAAAGATATGCGTCCAGCTATCAAACTTGTTGATGCAGCAGGCAACGACGTAATGATTCCTGGTACTGAAATGCCAGCTCACTACTTCCTACCTGGTAAAGCGATCGTGAACATCGAAGACGGCGCAGAAGTAGGTGTGGGTGATACACTTGCACGTATTCCTCAGAAGTCTGGCGGTAACAAAGATATCACCGGTGGTCTTCCACGCGTTGCGGACCTATTCGAAGCACGTAAGCCTAAAGAGCCTGCGATCCTTGCTGAGAAGACGGGTACTGTTAGCTTCGGTAAAGAGACCAAAGGTAAGCGTCGTCTAGTTATCACTCAAGAGAGTGGTGAAGCGTACGAAGAGATGATTCCTAAGCATCGTCAGCTTAACGTTTTCGAAGGTGAAAAAGTTGAGTGTGGTGACGTAATTGCGGATGGTCCAGAGTCTCCACATGACATTCTACGTCTACGTGGTGTACACGCTGTGACTGAATACATCGCGAACGAAGTTCAAGAAGTATACCGTCTGCAAGGCGTTAAGATTAACGATAAGCACATTGAGACTATCGTTCGTCAGATGCTACGTAAGTGTACAATCACATTTGCTGGTGACTCTGAGTTCCTAGCCGGTGAGCAGGTTGAATACGCGAACGTTAAGGTTGCTAACCGTCAACTAGAAGCAGAAGGCAAAGAGCCAGCACGCTTCGAACGTGAACTACTAGGTATCACGAAGGCGTCTCTAGCGACTGAATCGTTCATCTCTGCGGCATCGTTCCAGGAGACAACTCGCGTACTAACAGAAGCCGCGGTTTCTGGTAAGCGTGATGAGCTACGTGGTCTGAAAGAAAACGTAATTGTTGGTCGTCTAATCCCTGCAGGTACAGGTTTCGCATACCACCAAGAGCGTCAAGCTAAGCGTGTAGAAGAGCAAGAAGGTCCTTCAGCTGAACAAGCGACAGACAACCTTGCAGCACTGCTTAACGCAGGTTTCTCATCTGACGAGTAATCGCAGATAAAGAAATGACAAAAGGCACCTTCGGGTGCCTTTTTTGTGTCTATATCATGGGACTTTTGTTGCTGATAGCTGTGCCTGGAGGCAAAAGCAAAGGGTCAACGTGTTTACGTTAACCCGTCGTGATGGCAAGTTATTTTCCTGGTTATGCGCCCGGTGGGATGGCTAAGCTGTCAGCGATCAACTGAATTAAGCTGTCTTCTACCTCAAAACGCATTTCTAACACTTCACCAACTGAGGACATGTCGGCTTCGAAGTCAGGCAGTTCATCTTCTGCGCTGACATTAACGTACTTGTCGTTGAATTCCAAAAGTGGGTCGGTAGTGAGTACAATCTTAGCGTAGGCGGCATCAATCTCGTTGTTTGTCTTAAAGCCGGTAGCTTGCCACTTTTCCATTACCATGTCGTAGATTTTGAAATGGCCTTCGGAGATGTAGTCGACAACGTGATCGCAAAAAGAGCTAATTTGCTTAGGAGAAGGGAGTTCAACCACGTTACTGTGCCCATTGACGGGCTGGAGAGAACCGAGTTTACAGTATTCAACAATCAGTGATTGTCGAGTTTCTAGCCAATGGTCAATGACTTCACTTGAGCCACCCCACTGTTCTTGTGTTCTTTTTAGTTTATTTAGCATGACCATGCCCTCATGATCGGATCACACTCCGGTGATCATTACGCTTTGTAGTAACAAAGCTGTTCTAGAGATACAACCTCTTGTCCTTACTAGAATTTATAGCCAGAAAATTGCCTTACTACAAACTCTGGTATGAATTTAGATTGCCAGTAAAATGGTTTGACTGCAAGTGAAGAGGATGGACAATGTTAAATAAAGGTGACATCAACCCTATGCATAACTGTTACTGGTGTGTTGTGTCTGGGAGTGACATTTGGTTGTTAGACGGAAGATTACCCAAAGGCAGCAGCCATGAGTTAGACCTACCTCTAGAGCTTGCCACTGAAGTGGGCGTCTATGAAGGGATACCAGTGATGTGGCTTAATGAAGCGGATTTGAACTGCGACTATGTGCTAACGTCACTGCGAGATTGTTTGCATTTTCCTGAGCCCTTGTTTTTGCTGATGAGCAAAGCCATTCAATATGGCCATATGAACCAATCAATGCGCTTTTGTCCCCAATGTGGAGGCCGTAATCACCTCAATCACAACCAACTAGCCATGCAATGTGGTGATTGTCGGACATTGCATTATCCAAGAATTTTTCCATGTATCATCGTTGCTGTCCGTAAAGACAGCCAACTGCTGCTTGCCCAACATCCAAGACATCGAAATGGGATGTATACCGTCATTGCGGGCTTCTTGGAGGTAGGAGAAACCCTAGAGCAATGTGTTGCCCGCGAAGTCAAAGAAGAAACCGGTATTGAGGTGACCAACATTCGTTACGTTGGCAGTCAGCCATGGGCGTTTCCATCCAGTATGATGATGGGATTTCTCGCCGATTATCAATCTGGTACGTTAAAGCCGGATTATAGTGAGCTGAGTGATGCTCGTTGGTTCCATCCAAACGATATGCCGCCAGTCGCCCCCAAAGGGACGATTGCTCGTGAACTTATTGAAACGACATGCCAGCTAATAAATGACTTAGAGTCTTGAAAAATAGGCAAAAAAAACCCTCCGAGAAGGAGGGGGTAAGTAAGATGTCGTTATGAGATGCCAAGCACTGAGTGCTCGGTTTATAATTGTAGTTTTCGCTAGCAAACAAATTTTTAACACCCTTACTGAATGGGTGCAAATTAAGCACTGATTTTATAGTTAATAACTTGATCTAGGTTGCAAAGCACACAGCTTTTGCGAGCCAAACAGTGTTAGAATAACGGCCACAAAAAGTGAGTCTAAAGAATCGGATATACGGAATGACAGAATTAAAAAATGATCGTTACCTGCGCGCTCTGCTCAAGCAGCCAGTCGATTACACACCAGTATGGATGATGCGCCAAGCAGGTCGATACCTTCCAGAATATAAAGCAACGCGTGCTGAAGCCGGTGATTTTATGTCACTGTGTAAAAACGCTGAGCTCGCGTCAGAGGTAACTCTTCAGCCACTGCGTCGTTTTCCTTTGGATGCTGCGATTCTATTCTCTGATATTCTAACTATCCCAGACGCAATGGGTCTTGAACTTCGTTTCGCTGCCGGTGAGGGTCCAGTATTCGACAAGCCAATTACCTGCAAAGCGGACGTAGAAAAGATCGGTATTCCCGATCCTGAAGGTGAGCTGAAGTACGTAATGAACGCTGTGCGTCAGATCCGTAAAGATCTGAACGGCGATGTACCATTGATCGGTTTCTCTGGTAGCCCTTGGACGCTCGCGACTTACATGGTTGAAGGTGGTAGCTCTAAGGCCTTCACTAAGATCAAAAAGATGATGTACGCTGAGCCACAAACGCTACATCTATTGCTTGATAAGTTAGCAGATAGCGTGATTGAGTACTTAAACGCGCAAATCAAAGCGGGTGCGCAATCTGTGATGGTATTTGATACTTGGGGTGGCGTGCTGACTCCTCGTGACTACAACCTATTCTCGCTGCAGTACATGCACAAGATTGTCGACGGTCTAATCCGTGAAAACGACGGTCGTCGCGTTCCTGTTACCCTATTCACTAAGAATGGTGGCATGTGGCTGGAGCAGATCGCTGCGACTGGCTGTGATGCGGTAGGTCTAGACTGGACAATTAATATCCAAGACGCGGTGAAGCGTGTTGGCGATAAAGTTGCACTGCAAGGCAATATGGATCCATCTATGTTGTACGCATCGCCAGAACGTATTCGTGAGGAAGTCGCGACAATCCTTGAAGGGTTTGGCGATGCAGGTACAGGCCATGTATTTAACCTAGGCCACGGCATCCATTTGGATGTTCCGCCAGAAAACGCAGGTGTGTTTGTCGAAGCCGTACATGAGCTATCTAAGCCGTACCACAAATAACTAAGTAACTGATTGAAAGCGCCTGATATGACCAGGCGCTTTTTTGTTATGGGTTACACTAACCGCTATACTGCACAATAGAAATGGAAGAGGGTACGGAATAATAATGAAAACACGCGACAAAATAGTGTTGGCAGCGTTAGAGCTATTTAATCAACATGGTGAACGTAACATCACCACGAATCACATTGCAGCGCATATCGACATCAGTCCGGGAAACCTTTATTACCACTTCCGCAACAAGCAAGAGATCGTCCGTGAGATTTTTGCACTTTATTCGAATGAGCTTCTAGAGCGCTTCACCCCAATCCAAGCTCAACAGGAAAGTCTAGTGATGCTCAAGCATTATCTGGATTCTATTTTTACTTTGATGTGGAAATACCGATTCTTTTACGCCAACTTGCCAGAGATTCTGCAGCGAGACGAACAGTTGCATGAGGAATACATTCAGGTACAGGAAAAGTTACAAACCAATCTAGTTAACATTATGCGAGTCTTTGTCGGGTTGGAGCTGCTGAATGTCGAAGAGAGCGAAATGAAGCCTCTCGTGACGACACTGCATCTTATCGCGTGCAGCTGGTTGGGCTATCAAGCCGCGATGTCACCAAAGACTCAAATCACGGAGCAAGTCATCCACCAAGGTATGTTGCAAATGATCGCCGTGGTGAAGCCCAAAGCGACCGAACAAGGTCTTGAGCAACTACAGCTGCTGGAAGATGGAGTAAAAGCGATCCACGCATAAGTGCTTGTCTCGCATCGAATCTTACCTAAGATATAACCAATTCAAATTGTCCTCAGTTTTCGAACCCATTAAAGTGTAGTCAGATACTTTGATGGGTTTATTCTATGCACTACGATGTTTTTAATGGCGATGCGGATGGCATCATCGCTCTGTTGCAACTGCGCTTGGCTCAGCCCATGGAATCCACGTTAGTGACGGGAGTTAAGCGAGATGTTCAACTGCTAAAGACGTTGTCAGTATCTGCTGGCGATACTCTTACTGTTCTTGATATCTCTATGGCTCAGAATCATGCAGAACTTCGTCAGGCGTTGGCTAACGGCGCTCGAGTGTTTTACGCGGATCATCACAAAGCAGGAGAGATTCCAGACCATCCGAATCTAGAGGCGCATATTGACCTAGACGCAAACAATTGTACCGCACTAATAGTCGATGAGCTGTTAAACGGCCGCTTCCATACTTGGGCGATTACCGCTGCATATGGTGACAATCTGGTAGCTAAAGCGGATCAACTGGCTGACAAGGCGGGTTTGAGCGCCTTGGAGAAAGCGCAACTCAAAGAGTTAGGAATCCTGATCAACTACAATGGGTATGGCGCGAATGTTGGCGATCTTCATTATGCTCCGGATGATCTTTTTAAAGCACTGTTAGCTTACGATACCCCTTTTGCGTTACTTGCTGACAAATCATCGCCATTCTACGTACTTCAGTCAGCGTATCAGCAGGATATGGACCTAGCGTTAACAACCGAAGCGCAATATCAAAGTGAGGTGTTAGGTGTGTTCGCACTGCCTAATTGTGCAGCCTCAAGAAGAATCAGTGGCGTGTATGGCAATCTCTTAGCCAACCAGTCTCCCGATCGTGCGCATGCCGTATTGACCCAAAACAGTGATGGAACGTATACCGTCTCATTGAGAGCGCCATTGAATAACAAGCAAGGTGCCGGAGATATTTGTTCTCAGTTCGTCACTGGCGGTGGTCGCGCAGCAGCAGCTGGTGTGAACGTTTTACCTAAAGAGCAGCTTGAGCACTTTATTGAGATTGTTGAGGCTTACTATCGTGGCCAATCCATTTAAGCAAATTAGCGGGTTAACCACGATTTAGGGTTTTGGGTTTTGCTGTTTCGGCGAATCTCAAAGTAGAGTGATGGTCTTGATTGTCCGCCAGTATCTCCCGCGAGGGCGATAGTTTCCCCCGCAGTGACCTTGTCGCCTTCTTTCTTTAGCAGGCTTTGATTAAAGCCGTATAGCGTCATATCGCCTTTGCCGTGGTCAAGCAAAACAACCAAGCCATAGCCACGTAGATAATCCGCAAAGACCACTGTGCCTGAATAGACGGCTTTCACTGACTGACCGTAGTTGGCGTTGATGACCATACCTTTCCAGTTAAGCTGGCCAGTTTGTTTTGTCCCGTAATTATGTAGCACTCTACCTTTGACCGGCCAAGGCAGTTTGCCTTTTTGGCGAGCTAAACCGTCCATAGGCACCGCATTTCGCTTCGCGGCTTTGGCGATTTCTGCTTTTAGGCGAGTTTCATTGCGCTGAAGTTCTGACAGGTACACTTTGTCGTTTGAAATGCTCTTTTTAATTTTCGAGACCGTTCCTTTGCGCTGCGATTGTGTTTTTGTTAATTGATCGCTTTTTTGGGTTTGTTGCGTTAGGAGTGCCGTTATCTCTTGTTGCTCAAGTTTGAGTTGCTGATGGCTGAGTTCAAGTTGTTCGACCGTTTGCTCTAGCTCATGAATTGTCTCAGCGCGTTGTTTGGCTAAGTGTTGAAAATACTGACTGATCCTATCTTCTTCGACACCATGATTGAGTATGTTAGAAGAGGATTTAGCGCGTTGGGTGATGTAATAGGTTTGGACTAACTCTGCAAGCTTGTCGCTTTGCGCTTTCTTTTGCGCTTCTAAGTGCGAGATGTTCTCTTGCAGGGACTCAATGTTCTGATTGGTTTGATCGAGTGATGCCTTCGTCTTTTTGATATCACTGCGTAAACGCGCAATTGTGGTTTCCTGATTGCGGAGTGACTTTTGTAGGTCGTCGAGTTTTTTTTGTTGGCTACTTAAGGATTGTTTTTGGCGCGATATTTCACCGCTCACTCCCTTCAATTCTGCGTCAGAGGCCGCATAACTGATAGAGGTTGAACTTAGGGAAAGGATAAACCCAAGCGCGCACAACGTGAAATACGCAGAAACAGTCCTTGGTGGAATCACAATCTATATCCTATCTGAGCTATGTCTTTGAGAGAAAAACAGTATACCCAAACCTTTTGTGGGGAAGAAAGGAGAATGTGAAAAGTTGCACGTCGGCTATCTCGTTATTGTTTGAATTGACTATGTTCTAATTCAAGCGCACTAAATCGGTGGGCACAAAAAACCCGAGCAAAGCTCGGGTTTGTATTCGTCATTCGAGAAGGTTTACTTCACAAGAACCGTACCAGTCATTTCAGCTGGGATCTCTAGACCTGTTAGCGCTAGCATTGTTGGCGCTAGGTCAGACAGTTTACCGCCTTCTTTGAACTCAACGTCTTTGTCACCAACGTAGATTAGCGGCACTGGTAGGTTAGTGTGCGCAGTGTGAGTGCCACCTGTTTCTGGGTCTACCATCATTTCTGCGTTACCGTGGTCAGCAGTGATCAGCATTTGACCGCCGACTTCTTCGATAGCTGCTGTTACTTTAGCTACACATTCGTCCATTGCTTCAATTGCTTGAACGGCGGCTTCGTAAACGCCAGTGTGACCAACCATATCTGGGTTCGGGTAGTTACAGATGATGGTGTCATACTTACCAGACTTGATAGCCGCAACCATCTTCTCAGTCAGTTCAGCTGAGCTCATCTCTGGCTGTAGGTCGTAAGTTGCTACTTTTGGTGAAGCAACAAGTTGACGCTCTTCGCCTTCGAACTCGTTCTCAACACCGCCGTTGAAGAAGAAAGTTACGTGCGCGTATTTCTCAGTTTCAGAGATACGTAGCTGAGTTTTACCTTGCTTAGATAGCCACTCACCGTAAGTGTTGTCTAGAGACGCTGGTGGGAATGCGATCGCTAGTGGGATGTCTGCTGCGTATTGCGTTAGCATCACGAAGTTGATTGCAGGGAATACAGCACGCTCAAAGCCATCAAACGCAGGTACGAAAGTACGAGTGATTTGGCGAGCACGGTCAGCGCGGTAGTTCATGAAGATTACTGCATCGCCGTCTGCGATTACTGCATCTTCTTGACCTTCTGCTTTGATTGCTGTCGCTTTAACAAACTCATCGTTTTCGTCACGAGCGTAAGCCGCTTCAAGGCCTGCTACAGCTGAATCGAACGTAAATTCTGCTTTCGCTTGAGTTAGAAGATCGTAAGCAACTTGTACGCGATCCCAGTTGTTGTCACGGTCCATTGCGTAGTAACGACCAACTAGAGAAGCCACACGGCCTTTGCCTAGTTTAGCGAATAGCTCGTCAAAGCGTTTTAGTGAGTTTTCTGCGCTGCGTGGTGGCGTGTCACGGCCGTCTAGGAAGCAGTGTAGGTAAATCTTCTCTGCGCCACGTGCTGCTGCCATTTCTACGGCTGCGTAGATGTGATCTTCGTGAGAGTGTACGCCACCTGGAGACATCAGACCCATGATGTGGACTGCTTTTTCCGCTTTAACCGCGGAATCAATCGCTTCTACGATAGCTGGAGTTTCAGCAAACTCACCGTCAGCAATAGATTTAGTGATGCGAGTTAGGTCTTGGTATACCACGCGGCCTGCGCCGATGTTAGTGTGGCCAACTTCTGAGTTACCCATTTGACCATCAGGTAGGCCAACATCCATGCCAGAAGCAGAGATTAGAGTGTTTGGTTTATTAGCAAACAGGCTGTCTAGGAAAGGAGTTTTCGCGTTTGCGATTGCGTTGCTTGCTGTATCTTCACGGTGACCGTAACCGTCAAGAATAACTAGAGCCATAGGCTTCTTAGCTGTCATAGTGATGACCTCGTCAAATTTCAAAGTAACTTTGGAAACTAAATTAGCGTAATTTTACTACACTTTTTAACCAAAACTGTAGGTTAAGATCAAATATTGTTTGTGAAATATTGTTGTTATCTTTCACCCTATAATTTGTATGTATACGTTTGCCCAGTGCGTTTTACTCTTTCTCAAGTGTGATTCTCTCTCAATGGTAGAGAAAGAAAAGCAGATATCACCGATTTCTGTAATAGGTTATTGCACCAAAATTCCTGTGCCGACAACGGCTACGATTGCCCCAATCCATGCAAAGCGATTGGGGCGTTTACCTGAGTAAATCCAAAGTATAGGCAATAACATGATTGGAGTAGTAGAGGACAGCAACGCCACCATGCCGACATTACCTTCTTGCAGTGCATAGAGAATAAGTGTCATGCCGACTGCCATGGCAAGAAAACCGTTGATGGCAGTAATTGAAAATATCTTGATGTTCATAGGTTGAGTGGCTCGAGCGAGTTTTGCGCCACTTAAGAAAAACAGACAATGGGCGGCAAAAGCGGTCATCATTCTCATGGCTGAGGCAGCAACAGGATCAATGTCTGTTTGCATGATGGGTTTGGCAATGATGCCACCGAGTGCTTGGCAAAGTGCTGCGACCAATCCTAGGCCAACACCAATCCAAACTTTACCTTTGATTGCTTCCAATTGGTTGTCGGTTTGCCCTTTTCGGCCAAAGAAAATCGCAGTGATTACGCCAGTGAACACAAGCAGAGAGCCCAGTAGCTCCATATTGGTCATGGTTTCACTAAACAGGAAGTAACCCAAAATCGCTGAAAAAACGGCGTGACACGAGAAGAGAAGGCCAGCTTGTCTTGGTCCCATGCGGTTCAGGCAAGCAAAGAGCGCAGTGTCGCCAATGAATATACCAATGACACCTGACAGCATCATCGCCGAAATTGCCGATGTTTCGACGGTTGACCATCCGCCGGTAACCATCGCCATCGTCCCCAAAATGAGCGATGTGCAGCCCATTCGCCATCGGCTGTAGGCAAAGGTGCCTAAATGTTGTGCGGGAGTGACCGAAAGTAAGCTGGCGACAGCCCATAAAAATGCTGCCGCCAAGGCCAGCCATTCAAAGCCCATTGACACGATATCCTTGTGACTAGGTAAAGGGAATGGCTGACAATATGCATCAAATTATCGTTAAAACAAAGCGTTTACACTTTGAAGCGTCCAACCTCCATACGCATGGTTTCAGCGGAGTCACGCATTTGATTCGCGCTATCGCTACTTTGAACCGCTTGTGAAGCCAACATATCCGACGCGTCTTTGATGCCTTGCGTGTTACGGCTAATGTCTTCACTTACTGCTCGTTGCTCTTCCGCCGCACTGGCGATTTGTAGCGCCATGTCATTGATTTCATTGATGGCGGAGGTGATGGTGTTCAAACTCTGTGAGGCTTTTTCGGCGTATTCAACACTGGTGTCGGCAAGCGAAGTACTTGCCTGCATACTATTTACGGCCAGTTTAGTGTTGTTTTGCAGCGTCTCAATCATGTTGCGGATCTCTTCCGTTGAGCCGTGCGTACGTTGACTCAGTACTCGGACTTCATCCGCGACCACGGCGAAGCCACGGCCTTGCTCACCTGCGCGAGCCGCCTCAATCGCGGCATTGAGTGCAAGTAAGTTGGTTTGCTCGGCGATTTCTTGAATGGTGGAGAGTATCTGGTTGATGCTTTGAGTATTGTTTTCCAATTCTGAAATAATGCCTGATGCAGAAGAGACTTGCTCAGCCAAATCAACAATCGCACCGCGGTTTTTCTCAATCACGAGCTGGCCATCTTCACACGCTGATGCTGACCCTTGAGAGGCCGTTGCGGTCATTTCTGCATGGCTGGCCACTTCCGCTGCGGTAGCGGACATTTCGTGGATTGCCGTTGCAATTTGGTTGACGTCATTTTGCTGAGTTTCAACTTGCTGAGAAGCTTGTTGTGACAGTTGGTTCGCTTGCGCTGCTTGGTTGGCTAACTGCTCACTGTGAGTGATGATGTTGGCGATCATGGCCTGCATTTGACTTAGGAACTGGTTGACATGGGTCGCGAGCTCACCGATTTCATCCATACGACGAATTTCGATGCGTTGCGTTAAGTCTCCCTCACCCTCTGCGAGATCAGATAGGGCTGCAGATAATGTTTGCAGCGGTTTAAGCAAGCGAGTGACCACATAAGTACTGACCGTCGCGATCACTAGGTACAGTAGAATCGATGCAATGGCCGTAAATTGAATCTGCTCCGATACCGAGGCAAAAGCCAGCTCTTTGTCGACGACAATACCAAGTGACCAATCGGTGGAAGGAATATTGGCGACGAAGATCAGTTTGTCACCTTGCTCTGGCCAAGTGATGGTAGAGATGTAGGCCGTGTCGATCAGTTGGCTAATCTTTTGAGCGCTAAGAGACGGGTTGAGCTGGGTGAGTGGCTTCTGGCTGAGTTTCTCATCTTGGTAAGCAACGATGTTGTTGTTACCGTCGACCAAAAAGGTAAAGCCGTCGTTATCCAATGAAACATTGAGTACTTCGTCAATGATGTTAGTGACCGTCAAATCCGCCGCTAGCACGCCCTCTTTTGTGCCACGGAATGCTTTGGCAAAGCTGATGACGATGCTGCCATCAAAATCTTGGTAAGGCTCTGTGATGATTAAACCACTGCTCGCCATTGCATCTTGATACCAAGGGCGCGTGCGAGGATCGTAATCGGCTGGCCAATCTTCGGTTTTATCGCCATAGGCAATGGAGCCATCTTCAAAGCCAGCATAAACAGATAGAAAGTTACCCGCACGCTTGGTCACGAGCATCTCTCGGTCTGCATCGCTTGCTTCAAGAATGTTCTTCTCATTCGCAAGCATCATGTCGCTGCGAATCTCAAGCCAGTCTGAGACATAACGTGCAGTCGCATGGCTGATATTGGCCATTTCGCTGTTCAACGCGGACGTTGTTTCCTGCTTGAGTTGGCTGACGGATATCCAAGTCTGAACCCCACTGACAACCGCAATGATGATTGCAATGGCGATTTGAATTTTAAGTTTTATTGTGTATTTCATTGCCTTTCCTTCATAAATTAGACAACAAACTGAAAGTAAAAAAACCTTTGCTTTCTAGAAGATTCACCTACGGAGTTCGCCCAGAGAGTGGCAAAAGTAAAATATTTAGTGGGCTGATTAGATTATCACTCTGATGGTATAGAAAATGGCCAGTTATATGTTTGATCTATATTGTTATTCAGAGAGTGGAATATCGACGTTTCTAAACCTTTTATTGGAAGTGTGACTTCCTACCCAAAACACAGAGTAGGAAGTCTGAAGTGGGATTAGGTGATAATCAGTGCGGCGGCGTAAACAATGAGCAAGCCAATGACACCGATGATGACTCCTGTTTTCGCCATATCTTTGCTTTCAATCAGCCCCGTAGAGTAAGCCAAAGAGTTTGGTGGAGTAGAAACGGGTAAAATCATACCGAGTGAAGCCGAGAAGGCGACCACGACAAGCAAGCCTTGTAGTCCGCCGACAGCAGAGAGGCTCTCCATTGAGGCCCCGATTGCTGCTGCAATGGGCATCAACAAGTTGGCTGTCGCCGTGTTTGACATAAAGTTTGCCATCAACCAGCAGACAATCGACATGGTAATTACAACTGCGACAGGGGAAAGTGCCTCATAATCAATCGCGTGAGCGAGGGCGGCGGCTAATCCTGTCTTGTCTAGGCCGATACCAATCGCGATCCCGCCGGCAACCAGCCAAAGTACATCCCAGTTTATCTGCTTTAACTCTGGCTTACCCATGATGCCCGTTAATGTGAATACCGCTAATGGAATGATCGAGACAACATAGGTGTTCATACCGTGTAGTTTGGTTGTCATCCAAAGCAAAATGGTGGCAGCAAAAGTGATGTATACAACGATAGCGCGCCAGTTTTTTTGGAATTGTCCATCGAGCTTCAGTTTCATCGTCGCTTGAGAAGAAGGGAATAATTTCTGTAACAAGAACCATGCGATAGTCAATTGAACAACCACAAATGGAAGCCCCATCATCATCCAGCTCAAAAAGTCGATGCTATTCTCTCCCGTCAAATATTGCAGTGCGATTGCATTGGGAGGGGTACCGATAGGGGTCGCAATACCACCAGTATTGGCAGCAATCGGTATGCAAAGTACTAAGGCTTTAATCCCAAGATCGCCTTTGGGCGCAGAGGCAACAATAGGGCCCAACAGCGCGAGCATCATGACCGTGGTCGCTGTGTTCGACATAAACATGGAAAACACAGCCGTGATCAACATTAAGCCAAGCATGATAAACCTAGGCTGGTGGCCGAAAGGCTTGAGAAGCACGCGAGCGAGGTTGTTATCGAGTTCATACTTGGATGCCGCTATCGCCAACGCAAAACCACCCATAAAAAGAATAATAATGGGTGACGAGAAGGCGCTAAAAATATCGGTATATTGCATCAACTCACCGAGATCATGCCCCGCAGGAGGAGTTCGGAACCAATGCAGCCCCTTGTCTGAAATCATGATCAGCTCTAGGGCGATGATCAATATCGAGGTCGCAAAAACGGGCACCGGCTCAAGGACCCAAAGCAGTGCAGCGAGCAGAAAGATCGCCAGCAGTCGGTGCTGAATGAGCGTCAGATCGTCGATCGGAATTGCATCGATGGGCATGAACAGGACCCCAATAGGTAAGCTAAAACAAATCAGTAGCTTCACCAAGATCCCATGATCGATTTTGGGCATAGAATGATTCACCTTGTAACAGAGTTTTGATGACAAGGATAATTAATAATCGAATTAGGGTCTTAGACTGAGGTTGAAGTTTTGCAAGCTGGTTAAAAATGTTGCATTTGAATTGTTTTCGGTCAAAAAAAGCCCCGAGTAATCGAGGCTTAGTGTATGAACATGGTGTTTTAATTACTGTTCTTGCTTTAAATGCGCGTAAGGTGTGCCCATTACCGTCGTTTGACCATTTTGCATTGTTTCATCAAACGTGATTGCGTCTTTCGCGAATAGGTTAATTACGGTAGAACCAAGTTTGAATCGGCCCATTTCCTCACCTTTCTTCAAGATAACAGCTTTATCACCTTCCGCTGGGTAATCCCATTTGTAAACGCTGTTGCCGCGAGGTGGTGTCACCGTTCCTGCCCAAACTTGTTCAATGCTACCAACGATTGTCGCCCCAACAAGCACTTGTGCCATTGGGCCAAATTCGGTATCGAAAATACACACAACACGCTCATTACGAGCAAACAAGTTAGGAACGTTTTCTGCTGTCAGTGGGTTCACAGAGAATAGGTCACCTGGAACGTAAATCATTTGGCGAAGCGTTCCATCGCATGGCATGTGTACGCGGTGGTAGTCGCGAGGAGATAGGTACAACGTCGCAAATTCACCATCAGCAAATTCTGCCGCTAGGTTTGCATCGCCACCTAACAGTTCCTGCGCGGTATAGTCATGGCCTTTCGCTTGAATAAGCTTTCCGTCAGTAATTGGACCAAACTGACTGACACAGGCATCGGCTGGGTGAGTCACTACATTTTCACCTTCAGCGATAGGGCGCATGCCATCTTTCAGTTCGCGCACGAAGAATTCGTTGAATGTCTTGAAGTGCTTAGGATCGGAATGCAGTGCTTCATCCATATTCACGTTGTACTGTTTGATAAACCAGCGAATGATAGCAGTAGTTAGACCGCCAGCTTTAGCGGAAGCAAGTTTACCGACTAAGCGGGTTAGACCGTGCTGGGGGATCCAGTATTGCAGTCCAACTTTAATCTTATCCATTGTCGTCTTTTCCAATGTTAACTAGATGTTGTTTACTTTTGGGCGCGGAATGTTACTCAAAAACGCATCAAAAGTCAGTATAAAGCGTGGTTCAATTGTGCAATAAGGCGTTACAAGTCTGCTTTTTTGTTACGCGAATACTGACGGTTTGCTTTGTTTTCAACCATGCTTTCCAAAATTCGATGGTAGTTTTCAAAGCGAATTTCACTGATGTCACCTCGTTCAACGGCCTCCACTAAGATACAGCCAGGGTCATCGAGATGCTTGCAGTCTCGGAACTTGCAGCCGCCAAGGTAGGGTTGAAATTCCACAAACGCTTTGGTGACTTCTTCAGCTTCCAAATGCCATAAACCGAACTCTCGTACTCCTGGTGAATCAATCAAATCACCGCCTGTAGGAATGTGATAGAGGCGTGACGCGGTGGTGGTGTGTTGGCCAAGACCTGAGTTCTCAGAAATCTCACCTTCCTCAACATTAAATTGAGGCATAAGCGCATTGACCAAGCTCGATTTACCGACGCCAGATTGGCCAACGAAGATATTGATACGGTCACTTAACTCGGCTTCTAGCGCTGCGATACCTTCGCCAGTTTGCTTACTGACAAACAGGACTTTATAGCCGATGCGCTCATATTCAGCGAGCCATGTTTTGTACTGCTCGAGTTGTTCGGCTTCCAATAAGTCGATTTTGTTGAGCACGATGAGCGGCGCTATCTGCAAGGTTTCCGCCGCGACTAAGTAACGATCAATGATGTTCAAAGATAGTTCGGGAAGCACAGAAGAGACGATAATCATTTGATCAACGTTGGCTGCGACAGGTTTTAAACCGTCATAGTAGTCAGGTCGAGTTAGGACTGAAGTGCGAGTTTCAACCGCCTCGACCACGCCTGAAATGCCATCCATTGACTCCAAACCCGCTCGCCAGATCACCTTATCGCCGGATACGAGAGATTCTATTCCGCGGCGCAGGTTACAACGATGAACGTCGCCACTTTCCAAGTCTTCGATGTCCGCGTGTTGGCCAAAACGAGTAATCACCAAGCCTTTTTGAGTGCCGCCGAGCATGGATTCATCCCATTGTACGGATTCTTCATTTTTCAGCTTGCGTTTTTGGTTGCTGCGTACGCGCCTTACTTGACCTTTGGTGAGCTTTTTTTTCTTTGCCACAATCGTCTACTTAACTCATTTATCGTCTTACATGGATCCTCGATGATAGCTATCTTGAGGATCGGAATTTGGGTATAGTACCTTTTTTATCAGAAAACCAATAGGCACCGATTTATGTCCTTTAGCGATCAAAACTTAATTTGGATGGATCTGGAGATGACCGGACTGGACCCGGAAACCCACAAAATTATCGAAATCGCGACCATTGTAACTGACAGTGAGCTAAATATTTTAGCTGAAGGACCAGTACTTGCCATTCACCAACCAGAGTCTGAACTCGAAAAGATGGATGAATGGTGTACCACCACTCATACGGGCAGTGGCTTAGTTGCTCGAGTTCGAGCTAGCCAAGTTACTGAGCAAGACGCGATTCGCCAAACCATTGAGTTTCTCGAGAAATGGGTGCCGAAAGGGAAATCACCGATTTGCGGCAATAGCATCGGCCAAGATCGTCGCTTTTTGTACAAGCACATGCCTGAGTTAGAAGAGTACTTCCACTACCGATATGTCGATGTGAGTACTTTGAAAGAGCTGACTCGTCGCTGGAAACCGGAAGTATTAGACGGTTTTTCAAAGTCAGGCAGTCATTTGGCGTTGGATGACATCCGAGAATCTATTGCAGAGCTAAAATACTACCGTCAAACGATTTTTAACATTTGATAGCCAAGCCGTTTCGTGAGTCTAGAGGGGCTTGGCGTCAATTTTGAGCGATTAATATTCAGTTCTGTGTGCTTTTTCATCAAACGGAAAAAAAACAACTTTTTTTTGCATGAAGGACTTGCATCACAAAAAAATGCTCTTATAATTCGCAGCCCTGAACGACGGAAACGTTGTTGATGCGACACTAGCTCAGTTGGTAGAGCGCAACCTTGCCAAGGTTGAGGTCACGAGTTCGAACCTCGTGTGTCGCTCCAAATTGATAGGCTTTCATCATGCCTCAAATGGTGAATACGGACGCGGGGTGGAGCAGCTTGGTAGCTCGTCGGGCTCATAACCCGAAGGTCGTCGGTTCAAATCCGGCCCCCGCAACCAATTTCTCTTCAAGAGAATATGCGACACTAGCTCAGTTGGTAGAGCGCAACCTTGCCAAGGTTGAGGTCACGAGTTCGAACCTCGTGTGTCGCTCCAATTTTAAAGTTGTCATCGTACTTAACGATGAATACGGACGCGGGATGGAGCAGCTTGGTAGCTCGTCGGGCTCATAACCCGAAGGTCGTCGGTTCAAATCCGGCTCCCGCAACCAAATTTCATCAATAGCACTAGCTGTTGATATGCGACACTAGCTCAGTTGGTAGAGCGCAACCTTGCCAAGGTTGAGGTCACGAGTTCGAACCTCGTGTGTCGCTCCAAATTAATAGGCTTTCATCATGCCTCAAATGGTGAATACGGACGCGGGGTGGAGCAGCTTGGTAGCTCGTCGGGCTCATAACCCGAAGGTCGTCGGTTCAAATCCGGCCCCCGCAACCAATGCGACACTAGCTCAGTTGGTAGAGCGCAACCTTGCCAAGGTTGAGGTCACGAGTTCGAACCTCGTGTGTCGCTCCAAATTTAAAGTCATCATCGTACTTAACGGTGAAATACGGACGCGGGATGGAGCAGCTTGGTAGCTCGTCGGGCTCATAACCCGAAGGTCGTCGGTTCAAATCCGGCTCCCGCAACCAAATTTCATCAATAGCACTAGCTGTTGATATGCGACACTAGCTCAGTTGGTAGAGCGCAACCTTGCCAAGGTTGAGGTCACGAGTTCGAACCTCGTGTGTCGCTCCAATTTATAGTCCTCATCGTACTCAGCGATGACAAGAAGCGACACTAGCTCAGTTGGTAGAGCGCAACCTTGCCAAGGTTGAGGTCACGAGTTCGAACCTCGTGTGTCGCTCCAATTTATAGTCTTCATCGTGCTTAACGGTGATAAAGATGCAACACCCGCTCAGTTTGATTGAGCGCAACCTTACCAAGGTTGAGGTCATGCCTTTTTGTTTATGAATAGGGAACCTCGTGTGTCGCTCCAATTTGTAGTCCTCATCGTACTTAACGATGACAAGAAGCGACACTAGCTCAGTTGGTAGAGCGCAACCTTGCCAAGGTTGAGGTCACGAGTTCGAACCTCGTGTGTCGCTCCAAATTTTAGAGTGCTTGGCTTACACGAGGAACCTCGTGACTGAATCCAGCCGAGACACTCCAAATCTCCTTCAAATGACACAATCATTTGAAACGGTCATTGAGACCACCGCTCTTTATCTAATGCTGAGAAGCATCAACCAAAAACATAATCGAGTCCTCCTGAAGCCAGGTGGGCGTTTTTATGTCTCTAATTTCTATCCAGCACGGGATGTGCTCAAGTAAAAAATCATGGTGAGCCTAGGTGAACTAGGGCTTTCGGCATCCATTAACAGACTTATCCACAATTTAAGCGATGTGGATAACTTGGTGGGTAACCTGAATTTACGCTATGTATAACCGCTTTTTTATAGGATCTTTCTTTTACTGAAACTTTCTTTCCAATGACTTATCCTGTATTAAGTTATTGTTTTTGTTGTGTTTTAGTGGGTTTTTGCCACCACTAATTGAGGTGGTAGATGATCATTAAGTGACTGTTTTTTGATCCTAGTCATTTGTTGGTATTGTGATTAACTTTTCCATCTGTAAGAAAACAAGCAATCCTCTCATCTTTTTTCCACATTTCCATTTTTAGAGCTAAATCAAATTGCGCATAGGGCACATAGGCAAGTTTTATGCATCTCTAGGCAGTCCTTTCTCTACAATACGTATCAACCGTTGCTGCTTCGTATCAGTGCCTGCGATCGATTCTTGGCCTAGTTGCTGCTCAATCGCCCAGTCAATATGGACGTCAAGAACGTCGTTGATGCCTGCTCGAGCTCTGAGAGCGTCAATAATGCGTGGGGAGAAAGGGGCATTTCCCATGGCGATAGATAAGTTTCTCATCCACTGAATATGACCAATACGCCTAATCGCTGAACCTTCCATGTTTTTTAGAAACGTGGCTTCATCCCACAAAAATAGTTGAACGAGGTCTGCGTTAGTGAGTGTACTGCGTCTGTGAAAATCGCTTTGTTCCGTGATGTCTGAGAATCGATTCCATGGGCAAACAAGTTGGCAATCATCGCAGCCATAGATACGGTTCCCCATTGGCTTACGAAACTCTTCTGGTATTACACCGTCAAATTCAATCGTCAGATAGGAAATACAGCGACGGGCATCAACAACGCCTTCCGAAATGATGGCTGAGGTCGGACAGGAAGTGATGCACGCTTTGCACTTCCCGCATGCATCTTCGCTAGGCGTATCAATTGGAAGAGGCAGGTCAATTAGCAGTTCACCCAAGAAAAACCACGAACCGCACTCTTTATCTAAGATAAGTGAGTGTTTACCAGTCCAGCCTAAGCCTGCTTTCTGGGCGAGTGGACGCTCTAGAATCGGCGCAGAGTCGACAAAAGGACGATAGCCGAATTGCCCAACTTCTTCTTCAATACGTTGACCTAACCTCTTGAGTTGATTGCGAACCAATTTATGGTAGTCGCGACCCAACGCGTATCGACTGATATATGCTTGGGTGGTATCTGACAGGTTTGAGGCAAACTGAGCTTCTGGAGGTAGGTAGTTCATGCGAGCGCTGATGACGCGAATGGTCCCAGGTAACAGCTCGTCAGGTCTTGCTCTCATCATGCCGTGGCGGGCCATCCAGTCCATTTCCCCGTGATAACCAGCATCGAGCCATTTCTGAAGCTCGGCTTCATGCTCGCTTAAATCAACGTCACAGATACCAACTTTTTGAAAACCGAGCTCTCGAGCCCAAATTTTGATCTTGTCGGCGAGCTCTTGATAGTTCATGCTGATCGCTCTGGTTAAATGGGGGCGGGATCTTAACGGATCTTAAACTCTGGATCTAGCCAATGATCCTAACTATTACAGCAAGATTTTGCTTATTTTTGGCTTTTACTTACACAACAACGCTTGTCTCTTAAAACCAACCCAGTTTACTATTCTTGTTCTTTTAAGTTTTACACAGACACGACGTAGAGAATGATCTTCATGAGCACCAAACAATTTGCCCTTAAAGATGAACAAGCAACGATTTTGCTAGGAACAGCTTTAGCGAAACTTTGTTCACAGCAAACCACTATCTACTTGCATGGGGATTTGGGCGCGGGGAAAACGACATTTAGCCGTGGCTTCGTACGTGCTCTTGGTCACGACGGGAATGTGAAGAGTCCAACTTACACGCTAGTGGAGCCGTATCAACTCGACGCTTGGCAGGTGTACCACTTTGATCTCTACCGTTTGGCGGATCCTGAAGAGCTTGAGTTTATGGGGATTCGTGATTACTTCACGCCTGATGCAATTTGTTTGGTTGAATGGCCTGAAAAAGGTCAAGGCTTGCTGCCATCGGCAGATTTGGACATTGAATTACGTTATAACGGTGAACAGCGTGTCGCCGAGCTGACCGCCAATAACACATATGGGTCTCAATTACTTGAACAGTTGGAGTTATGTTAATCAGTAAACTGTTACGAGCTGCATTCTTCCCTTTTCTCATAGCTCTTACTCTATTTTCTGCCAATGTTTTCGCCAACGCGCTCGAAGGGGTGCGCGTTTGGCCGTCGCCAGATGAAACTCGTGTTGTTATCGATCTGAAGTCTGAAGCTGAGTACAGCTATTTCACGCTCAGCAGTCCAGAGCGATTAGTGGTGGATTTGAAGCAAACGACGTTAGGTACCAAGTTGCCTATCAATGTGTCGGATAGCCCGGTTCTTAAAAAAATTCGTAAAAGTTCCCCCCCGGCAAAAGGCACCTATCGATTGGTGTTTGAGCTAAAAAAGAAAACCACTCCGCAAATATTCAAACTAGCGCCAACACCTGGTGGACAATATGGTCACCGTTTGGTGATTGATATCCCGCATGGGGCGTCGGACACGACACCTAAAGCCAGCGATACCTCTTCAAAACCAAACGCTGTCAGTCGAGATGCTTCTCAACTTGCCGGCAGTGCGGATATTGTTGTAGCGATTGATGCTGGTCATGGTGGTGAAGACCCAGGCTCAATTGGTCCAACACGAAAATATGAAAAGCACGCAACGTTAGCGATTTCGAAAAAGATTGCCGATCAGATTAACGCGGTACCGGGTATGAAAGCGGTACTGACACGTCGTAGCGACTACTACGTGAATTTGAATAAACGCTCTGAAATCGCGCGTAAAAACAAAGCGCACTTGTTGGTGTCTATTCACGCCGACGCATTTCATTCGCCGAAACCTCGTGGTGGTTCTGTCTTTGTTTTGAATACGCGCCGCGCCAACTCAGAAATCGCACGTTGGGTAGAAAACCATGAAGAGCAGTCACAGCTTCTGGGCGGTGCTGGAGAAGTGTTGGCGAAAAACAATAGCGACAGAAACGTCAGTCAAACTCTGCTTGATTTGCAGTTTAGTCATTCCCAGAAAGAGGGTTACAAGGTCGCGACGAAGATTTTACGAGAGATGTCGCGAGCTGGTGTGCATTTACACAAGAAAGAGCCAGTTAATGCGAGTCTAGCGGTACTCAAGTCACCAGATATACCTTCGGTACTGGTTGAAACTGGGTTTATCTCCAACCCGACAGAAGAGAAGCTGCTATTCCAGCGCAGTCATCAAGACAAGCTAGCACGCTCTCTATCTAAGGCGATCGTGCAATATTTTGAAGCCAATCCTCCAGAAGGCACTCTATTTGCAAATCGTGGCAAAGCGATTAAACACAAGGTTTCACGAGGTGAGTCGCTCTCTCTGATTGCGAAGAAATACGGCTCTTCAACTAAGGCGATAATGCAAGCGAATAAGCTTAAGAGCAGTAATATTGCGATAGGTCAAATTCTCACAATCCCTGGTTCGTCAGGCGCAATACCTGTGCCTGTGGTGACTAACCCTGTTGAGACAAAAACGATCACTCACGTGGTTCAACGCGGTGAATATTTAGGAAAAATCGCCGCTCGATACAAAGTGGCGGTGGCTGATATTAAGCGTGAAAACAAGCTGAAATCAGATACGTTGAAGTTGGGGCAGAAACTCAAAATTACCGTAAGCATGAAAGATCAGCCATTGCGTAAGCACAAGGTTCAGCGTGGTGAATTCTTAGGTAAAATAGCGAGTAAGTATGGGGTGAGTGTTAAAAGTCTTCGAGAGGCGAATAACCTGCGCAGTGATGAGCTTGCGATTGGCCAAGTTTTAATTATTCCCAACAACTGATGGTGATGGGCTATGACAATTAAAATTCTTCCAGCACGTTTGGCAAACCAAATTGCCGCGGGTGAAGTGGTTGAGAGACCGGCTTCCGTTGTTAAAGAGCTGGTTGAAAATAGCCTTGACTCAGGTGCCACTAGAATCGATATCGATATCGAAAAAGGTGGAGCCAAGCTGATCCGAGTCCGAGACAATGGCAAAGGTATCGTCAAAGATGAACTCGGTTTAGCGTTAAGCCGTCATGCTACTTCCAAAATACACACCTTAGATGATCTCGAAGCCATCATCAGTTTAGGTTTTCGCGGTGAAGCGCTGGCCAGTATTAGCTCTGTTGCGCGTTTGACCATGACGTCTCGCCCTGCCACCCAAGAGCAAGCTTGGTCTGCCTATACCGAGGGCAGGGAAATGGCTGTGAAGCTTCAACCGACAGCACATCCGATTGGTACGACTGTCGAGGTTCTTGATCTATTCTTTAATACCCCAGCTCGTCGTAAATTTCTTCGCACAGAGAAGACCGAGTTTTCTCATATTGATGAGCTGATCAAACGAATCGCCCTTAGCCGTTTTGATGTGACGATCAATCTTCGTCACAACGGTAAGATGATTAAGCAATATCGAGCGGCGAAAACCGAAGTACAAGCTGAGAAGCGCATTGCCACGGTTTGCGGGAGTGCGTTTGTCCGTAACATGCTTAAGATTGAACTTGAACATCAAGGGCTTAAGTTACACGGGTGGATCACAACTCCAGAGGGCGCACGTCAACAAAGTGATTTGCAGTATTGTTACGTTAATGGCCGGATGATGCGTGACAAATTAATCAATCACGCCATTAGACAGAGCTACGAAACCAGCCTCAAACCAGAGCAGTTTGCTACTTACGTGCTGTTTATTGAGCTCGACCCGCATCAGGTAGACGTCAATGTCCACCCAGCAAAACATGAAGTTCGCTTCCATCAAGCTCGTTTGGTGCATGATTTTATCTATCAAGCGCTCAGTGATGCACTCGCCCAAAGTGCGCATATTGATAAACCGGAGATCACGGCGTCTGCTTTTCATACACAAGAGCCGTTAAATGACGCTGATAAAGGGCTAACTAGTGAGCCAACTCATCAGCCGGTCAGTGAGCGTGTTTATGACGCTGTAGATAAGATTCCCTCATATCCCGGAAGGTCAGATTACAACGAGCGCCGCTCTGAAGTTCGCGAGGCTTCTGTCCGCAGTGAGTGGATTGAGTCAAAACCTCAGCCTAACAAGGCAAAGAGCTCTGAGCGATATGCCGAACCAGCCCCGAGTAAGCAAGAAGTACGAGCCTACCAAGAGTTACTCAAAACGCCAGATCTAGAGCCTATTTCTGCGCCTGTCGGACAGGATCGGAACGCTGAAGAAAATGAATCATCGCCAGCGGCGGTCGTCGACTCATTAGGCAAAGCGATTTGCATGGCATCAGGGCGTTATGTCGCGATGGGCAATAAGCAAGGGGTACACTTAGTTAACCTGGCGAAAGCGGAATGGTTACGTGTGAATGGCCAATTGTCGACGCGCAATGGGTCATTGAAAAGTCAGCCATTGCTTGTCCCACTGTCATTAAAACTCGATCCTGAGCAGATTCAGGTAGCCGAGAGGCTTGAAACTTTATTGCTGACATTTGGCATTGAGTTAAAGAAGCGCAACCATCAAGCAATGATGGTCATGGGTGTGCCACAGCCGCTGCGCCAACAAAACTTACAACAATTGCTACCAGATCTGTTATCTTACGCGGCTTCGTCTTTGGCGGAGCAAGCCAATCTCGAGCCTTCTCGATTGGCAAATTGGTTAAGTAGCCATATCACTCAAGTGAAAAGCGACTACACTTTGTCGGAAGCGATTCAAATCATTGCTGATATCGAACAGCTCTGGCAGGGGAACCTTCCGTTAAACGATCAAACGTTTGTAAAACCGGTCGATTTCTCTGCGACCATTGCAGCATTAGAATTATGAAAAATACACAACTACCTTTGGCTCTATTTTTGATGGGACCAACGGCATCTGGAAAGACAGAGTTGGCGATCCGCTTGCGCCAAAAATATCCCGTAGAAATTATTTCGGTCGACTCCGCGTTGATTTACAAAGGAATGGATATAGGCACCGCCAAGCCTGACGAGCGTGAGCAAATGCTGGCACCGCATCGTCTGATCGACATACTTGATCCAAGCGAAGCGTATTCAGCTGCAGACTTTCGTCGCGATGCCTTAAATGAAATGAATAAGATTGTAGAGCAAGGCAAGATCCCACTTCTTGTTGGTGGAACCATGCTTTACTACAAAGCGTTGTTGGAAGGTTTGTCACCACTTCCAGCTGCAAATCCTGAGATTCGTCAGCAAATTGAACAAGAAGCGTTGACTCTTGGCTGGGACGTGCTGCACGATCAACTGAAAGAGGTTGATCCTGTATCAGCTGAGCGAATCCACCCAAACGATCCACAAAGATTGTCACGGGCATTGGAAGTTTATCGAATTTCAGGTAAAACTCTTACTGAACTGACTAAAACAAAAGGCGATTCGTTGCCATTTAGGGTTAAGCAGTTTGCTATAGCTCCCAAGGAAAGGGCTGAGCTCCATCGCCGAATTGAGCTTCGATTTGAGAAAATGATGGAAGCGGGGTTCGAGAATGAGATGCGAGCATTATATGCTCGTGACGATCTTCACCCTGATCTACCGTCTATTCGATGTGTCGGCTACAGGCAGATGTGGGACTATTTGGATGGGAATTGTACGCTTGATGACGCTATTTTTAAGGGCGTTTGTGCAACCCGCCAGTTGGCCAAGCGACAAATTACCTGGTTACGCAGCTGGGATAATTTAACTTGGTTAGATAGTGAGAACATTGACGAAGCATTGGAAACTGTTTCAAATGCAATAGCATCTGACGGTTTTAGCTGTGTATAATGTGATCGCTTTTGCGTGAATGTACCCTGTAAAGGATCTGTTACTTGAAATTTCGACTCAAAGTCGTCATAACAGGTAATGACAGGGCGTTTTTTTATACGTTTAGCTCAGATTCAAAAGCCGCATCCTTTATGCAGCGCACCACTAGCTAAATAACTAAAACAAAATTACAAAATAAGGAAAATAAAATGGCTAAGGGGCAATCTCTACAAGACCCATTCTTAAATGCATTACGTCGTGAACGTATTCCAGTGTCTATCTACCTTGTAAACGGAATTAAACTACAAGGTCAGATCGAGTCTTTCGACCAATTTGTTATCTTGCTGAAAAACACAGTAAACCAAATGGTATACAAGCACGCAATTTCTACTGTGGTACCTGCTCGTCCAGTGAGCCACCACAGCGGTGACCGTCCACAAGGCGGCGAGCGTCAGCAAGAGAAGTCAGAAGATTAATATCCTGACTGCTAATTCGAGCATTATTTTAAGGAGTTGATTGCTTGTTTGACCGTTATGAAGCCGGTGAGCGAGCCGTACTTGTTCATATCAACTTTACGCAAGAAGGGGAGTGGGAAGATCTCAGCGAGTTTGAAATGCTGGTCTCTTCAGCTGGAGTTTCTTCGTTACAAGTCGTAACCGGAAGCCGCCAGTCACCACACCCTAAATACTATGTCGGAGAGGGTAAAGCTCAGGAAATTGCACAAGCTGTGCAGTTAGCTGGCGCTGATATTGTGATTTTTAATCACGCCCTCTCTCCTGCCCAAGAACGTAACCTAGAAGCGTTGTGTAAATGTCGAGTGTTGGACCGAACGGGTCTTATTCTGGATATTTTTGCTCAGCGTGCCCGAACTCACGAAGGTAAGCTACAGGTCGAATTGGCCCAGCTTCGCCATATCTCTACTCGACTGATTCGTGGTTGGACTCACCTAGAGAGACAAAAAGGTGGTATCGGTTTACGTGGCCCAGGTGAAACTCAGCTAGAAACTGACCGACGTTTATTGCGTGTACGTATCAAAACGATATTACGCCGTTTAGAAAAAGTCGCTAAGCAGCGTGAACAAGGTCGCCGTGCTAGAAGTCGAGCGGAAATCCCAACCGTCTCCCTAGTTGGTTATACCAACGCAGGGAAATCAACACTGTTCAACCGAATTACCGAAGCGGGTGTTTACGCTGCGGATCAATTGTTTGCTACTTTGGACCCAACTTTACGTAAGATCGAGTTATCAGACGTTGGTCCTGCTATTTTGGCGGACACGGTAGGGTTTATTCGTCACCTACCACACGATCTGGTAGCGGCGTTCAAAGCAACGCTACAAGAAACGCAAGAAGCTGACATTTTGTTACATGTTGTCGATGCCAGTGATGAGCGTTTTCGTGAGAATATTCAGGCTGTTCATGATGTTCTTGAAGAAATTGAAGCGAATGAAATCCCCGCTTTGATTGTCATGAACAAGATCGATAACCTCGATGGTCAAAACCCAAGAATTGAGCGTGACGACGAAGGCGTTGTGCAAACGGTTTGGGTTTCAGCAATGGAAGGTAAAGGCATTGAACTCTTATTTGAGGCATTAACCGAGCGGTTAGCCAGTCAAATGGTTCAGTACCAAATGCGAATTCCGCCACAACATCAAGGCAGACTTCGTAGTACATTCTTCCAGATGAAGTGTATTCAACATGAAGAATATGACCAAGACGGTAACTTGTTGATTGATGTTCGAATGCAGCAAGTAGATTGGTCTAGACTTGAAAAAAGAGAAGAGGCAGTTTTACGTGACTTTATAGTTACTTAAATGACTGCTACAGTATAACGTCATATCAAATGATGGAGCTTTCTAATGGCGTGGAATGAGCCTGGTAATAACAACGGCAACAACGGCCGCGATAATGACCCATGGGGTAATAACAATCGTGGTAACAAAGGTGGCCGTGATCAAGGACCGCCAGACTTGGACGAAGTATTTAATAAACTGAGTCAGAAACTGGGTGGAAAGTTTGGTGGAAAAGGCGGCAACGGCCCTTCTATTGGCGGTGGTGGTAGCGCTCTAGGTTTAGGCGTTATTGCAGCAATCGCAATAGCAATTTGGGTCTTTGCTGGTTTTTACACTATCGGTGAAGCTGAACGTGGCGTAGTGTTGCGCCTCGGTAAATACGACCGTGTGGTCGATCCAGGTCTAAACTGGCGTCCTCGCTTCATTGATGAAGTGACACCGGTTAACGTTCAGGCGATTCGCTCACTGCGTTCATCAGGTCTAATGCTGACTAAAGATGAAAACGTAGTGACGGTTGCGATGGATGTTCAGTACCGTGTTGCGGATCCATACAAGTATCTATTCCGCGTAACAAACGCAGATGACAGCTTACGTCAAGCTACCGACTCTGCGCTCCGTGCTGTAATCGGTGACTCGCTGATGGATAGCATCCTGACAATGGGTCGTCAGCAAATTCGTCAAAGCACTCAGGAAACTCTAAATGAGATCGTAGACAGCTACGATATGGGTGTAGTCATTGTCGATGTCAACTTCCAATCAGCGCGTCCGCCTGAGCAAGTTAAAGACGCTTTCGATGATGCAATTGCGGCTCGTGAGGATGAAGAGCGTTTTGAGCGTGAAGCAGAAGCATACCGAAACGATATTCTTCCAAAAGCGACAGGTCGAGCTGAGCGTTTGAAGAAAGAAGCATTGGGTTACTCTGAGCGCGTTGTAAACGAAGCGCTTGGTCAAGTAGCACAGTTTGAGAAGCTACTTCCTGAATACCAAGCTGCACCTGAAGTTACTCGTAACCGTCTATACCTAGACACGATGGAAGAAGTTTACAGCAACACCTCTAAGGTTCTGATTGATTCTGAATCTAGCGGCAATCTGCTTTACTTACCAATCGACAAGTTAGCGGGTGAAGGTAACACTCCAACCAAACGTAGCACGAAGTCGTCTTCAGCTTATGACCAGATTGAGCTAGAAACTCAGTCAACTGAAACCACTTCAGACTCGCAATCTCGTTCAACTGGTTCACGTCAAGGGAGATATTAAGAATGCGTAAGTTAATGATCCCTGTATTGGTCGTTACTATTGTTCTACTGCTAATGTCAGTATTTGTCATTCAAGAAGGCGAGCGTGGATTGGTAATTCGATTTGGTCGTGTTCTTGATGACAACGGTGTGTCTAAGATTTACGAACCAGGTCTGCATTTCAAGATGCCGCTGTTCGACAGAGTGAAAACATTGGACGCGCGTATCCAAACAATGGATGGCCGTTCTGACCGTTTCGTGACATCTGAGAAAAAAGACGTACTGATCGATACTTACGTCAAATGGCGTATCTCTGATTTCGGTCGCTACTACCTAACAACAGGTGGTGGTAATGCCTTGACAGCAGAAGCGTTACTTGAACGTAAAGTAACAGACGTGCTGCGTTCTGAAATCGGTGCACGTGAGATTAAGCAGATTGTTTCCGGTCCGCGCAACAAAGACGTTTTGCCTGATAGCGACAGTGAAGAAGTAACAACCGAAGCGGCTCTTGAAGCGTTAGAAGTTGACGGTGAACGTGACCAAATTATGGAAAACGTTCTGGTCGGTACAACGGACAGTGCGATGAAAGATTTGGGTGTCGAGATTGTTGATTTCCGTATGAAGAAAATCAACCTACCTGATGAAATCAGTGAGTCTATCTATCGCCGTATGAGAGCTGAGCGTGAGTCTGTTGCTCGTCGCCACCGTTCTCAAGGTCGTGAAAAAGCAGAAGTTATCCGTGCACAAGCTGATCTAGAAGTGGCAACTGTTCTAGCAGAAGCGGACAAGACTGCGCGCGTAACACGAGGTGAAGCGGATGCGAAATCCGCGAAAATCTACTCGGATGCTTACAACAAAGACCCAGAGTTCTTTAGCTTTATGCGTTCTCTAAAAGCATACGAGAAATCGTTCAGCAACAAGAGTGACATTCTTGTATTGGATCCGAAGAGTGACTTCTTCCAGTACATGAATAACGCAGCTGGTGCAGAAGCGAAGTAATTGAAATTAATATAGGTTAAAGGCTCCCATGTGGAGCCTTTATTTTTTGTTCTGAGGTAGTTATGTCGAATTCACTTTGGTTTGCATTAGGTTTGGTGCTTATCGTCGAAGGGTTAGGTCCTTTGATCGCTCCAAACGGTTGGCGCAATATGGTGGCAGAGCTCAGTCGCCAGCCTGATAATCAATTGCGCCGTATAGGCGGCTGCCTAGTGGTTGCTGGTGCAGTAATCGCGTATGTATTCGGCTAGAGGCGATCAATAGTGAGGAGGTGGCGTCTCTTCAGATTGGTCTGCAAGGTTGGATGAATCCATGTTTTTGACTTTGCCGACAACATACTTCATCTGATCTTGCATTTTGGTGATCAAAAGCTGCTGCTGACTCAATGCTTCGTTGAGCTCTTCGATTGTCTGCTCTTGAAACGCGAGTTGACACTCAAGGTCATTCACGCGATTTTCCAACTGTTCAACTCGCTTATCTGTCATTTCTAGTAGTCCACATTCCAAGCTTGGGCAATACCAGCCGAGGTTGCCGAAATAATACGACTTTGGCTGTCAAAGGCAGCATCATACACCACTGCGCGGGGAGGGCGAGTATCTTTTAATGGTTCTACGTCATAGCGGTCGATGCGTTTGCCAGTGAGGCTGTTCCAAACCATTAAACGCCCCGACGGAGTGCCTGTCGCGAGATATTGGCCGTCATCAGAAAAGCGGGCGGTGGAAAAGATTAACTGTCTTGAGAAGCTGCTCAGCTCCGACAGGGCTTTACCTGTTGTTAAGTCCCACACTATGGCTTGATTCCCTCCGTCTGAGGTAAAGGCATATTTACCATCTCTTTGCAGCGCGACGCGGTTTACGCGTTGTTCATGTTCAAACGTATGCAATATCTGTCCGGTATTGGTATCCCATAGGTAAGCCTTATAGTCATTTCCTCCTGATAGCGCAAAACGACCATTGGGTGAAAGGGAGACTGAATTGACTTTTTCATTGTGAGCGAGGAACTCTAATCGTCGTCCGGTGACTAAGTTGACGTAGATGGCTTTACCATTGGATAAACCAAGTAGTACTTGGTCACCATTACTTGCGATATCAACATCTCGAATTACGCCATCTGAAATTGACCAAAGCCCCTCAGCCTGAGTCCATGCAAGGTCCCAAACGGCAAAGTTGATTTGAGTGGCGGTGATCGCGAAGCGGCCATTGTCGGAAATGCGGATTCGGGAAACGGTGCTTGCTTGAGGGTCTTGTTCGCCTAATGAAGCCAATTGTTGGTTTTCAAAAAGATCCCATAGAACGAGTTGGTGCTCTTTTGAGTAAAGCAGGGCAAAGCGAGCATCACGACTCAATGCGAAGCTGGTGGTGCCTTTAAGTTCGATATCCCAACGTTGAACATCTTGGTTGGAGAAAAAGCAGCCATTTAACGTTGTGATGACAATCGTAATAAGTAGAGTGTTAAAAATTATTCGCATCAAGTCCAATTATCCACTTGGTTTACGTTTATTTCAGACGCATATTGGTTATATTGGTACAACATGCGAATGCACACCAGTCTTTCTTAAAGATTTGTGCACAAAGACAAAAGTCTCAATTGGAGAGTTCAATGAAATCAATTTTTAAAGTGTCACTGCTTGCTGCAACTGTTGCGCTAGCTGTTGGCTGCCAAAAAGAAGAAGAGCCAAAGACAAAAGCTGCTCCAGCAGTAGAGCAAGTTCAAGCAGAAGCAGGTAAAGCGGTTCACTTTAAAACCGAAGATGACAAAGCTGCTTACGCCATCGGTGTCTCTTTTGCTAACTACTTAAGCACTAGCTTAGACAAGCCAAGCGAGATTGGTATTACGCTGAACAAAGACTTGGTTCTTAAAGGCATTGAACATGTCTTTGAAGGCAAAGCAGAGCTAAACGAAGAAGAGACGCGTGCTGCGCTAGAATCTCTAGATAAGCGTGTTGCTGAAACGATGCAAAAGCAGGCCGCTGAGAAAGCAGAAGCGGCTAAAAAAGCGGGTGATGATTACCGCGCTGAATTTGAAAAACAAGACGGTGTTGTGAAGACAGACACGGGTTTGCTTTACCAAGTATTGACCGCAGCGGAAGGTGAACAACCGAAAGATACCGATACGGTACAAGTTCACTACAAAGGTACATTGATTGACGGTACTCAGTTTGACAGCTCTTACGACCGCGGCGAGCCAGCTACGTTCCCGCTAAACCGAGTGATTCCAGGCTGGACTGAAGGCGTTCAACTAATGCCAGTTGGCTCTAAGTTTAAGTTCGTCATTCCACCAGAGCTTGCTTACGGCCAGCAAGATACACCAACCATTCCAGCAAACTCAACGTTGGTATTTGAAGTTGAGTTGCTGAAAATCGATAACGGTGAAGAAGCGGTTCAATAACGGTTTCTAACATTCTCATTCTAAAGGCCTGGCATATGTCAGGCCTTTTTCTTTCTTTTGTGTGGCGAACAGCACTCATTTATTTGTCCTAAATCACTAGATAGTCTCTTAGCTAGGTGTGCTCTTCAAAATTTCTGATAAACTTACACCAATTTGTTGATTTTTCGCTCGAAGGCTTAAAAAGTGACAACTACAGAAACAGTAAATACGGATATGTTGCTCGAAATGGAATCTGTCAATGTGATGCCATTTAGTGAGCACGATAAAATTATTCTTCGATCGTATGAAGCGGTGGTCGATGGTATCGCGAGTCTGATTGGTCCATTTTGTGAAATTGTTCTTCACTCATTAGAAGACCTCAATACCTCCGCGATTAAGATTGCCAATGGTGAAAATACAGGTCGTCAGGTGGGCTCGCCGATCACTGATCTTGCGCTAAAAATGTTGCGAGACATAGAAGGCTCTGAGCGTAACTTTTCGCGTTCTTATTTCACACGTGCTAAAGGTGGCGTGTTGATGAAGTCGATCACGGTGGCGATTCGCAATGGCGAAAACCGAGTGATTGGTTTGCTTTGTATCAACGTCAACCTAGATGCGCCATTTTCTCAAGTTCTTCAATCGTTCATGCCTACCGAGGAAGCGAAACAAGCCGCCTCATCGGTTAACTTCGCAAGTGATGTTGAGGAGCTGGTGGATCAAACGGTTGAGAGAACCATTGAAGAGATCAATGCCGATAAATCAGTATCGAATAACACGAAAAATCGTCAGATCGTGATGGAGCTGTATGACAAAGGCATCTTCGATATTAAGGATGCCATCAACCGTGTTGCCGACCGCTTGAATATCTCCAAGCATACGGTGTATCTCTACATTCGTCAGCGTAAGACTGAGGATGAAGAGAGGTGAGCTCTTTGACTTACACGCTTGTTGTTAACGGTTCTGTTTATGGCAGCCAATCAGCGCGCACTGCTTATCAGTTTGCTAAAGCGTTAATTGAACAGGGACACACCTTGGTCAGTGTGTTTTTCTATCAAGATGGTGTGACAAATGGCACTGCTTTAGCCGTTCCAGCTAATGATGAATTTGATCTCACCAAAGCTTGGCTTACGTTGTCTCAGACGCATCAAGTAAGATTAGAAACCTGTGTCGCTGCGGCATTGCGTCGTGGTGTGATCAGTGAAGATGAGGCGCAGCAGCATGGTCTAGCGCAAAGCAACCTTGCAAAAGGGTTTGTTCAAGCTGGATTAGGCAGTTTGGCAGAGGCGATGTTAACTCAAGATAGAGTGGTGCAATTTTGAGTCAGTTAACTTACCTATTTCGTAGCGCTCCCCATGGCAGTTCGGCCGGAAGAGAGGGGATTGACGCTTTGCTTGCAGCTTCAGCTTATTGTGAAGACATCAGCGTGATCTTCATGGGTGACGGTGTATATCAACTTCTGCAAGGTCAGGCACCAGCTGATATCTTAAGTAAAGATTACGCACCGATGTTAAAGCTTTTTGATCTGTATGATATTGAACAAGTGTACGTCTGCGCAGATTCTCTTGCCAAGCGAGGCTTATCTCACGCAGATCTAATGATTGATGCGAAACCGCTATCTTTGACCTCTCTCAAAAGTCAGTTACAACTTGCTGGCAAGCTACTCTCATTTTAAGGGCGCGTTATGCTGCATATTATTAAATCGGTTCAAGCTTTGAATGATGCCGTCAACGCTTGTAGCAAAGACGATGAACTGTTGCTGATTGAAGATGCGGTCTACGCAGCCAATCCTCAGCATCAGGCTTATCCGTTGTTAGATGGGCATTGTTGCTCAGTTCTAAAGCCAGACCTCGATGCCCGAGCAATGATAAATCGCGTCAGTGCGCAACTCGAAATTGTTGACTACAACGGCTTTGTGTCAATGACGGTCAAACACCCGCAATCCCTCACTTGGAATTGACCGCTCGAACGTCATCTTCACTTTACGGATAAAAAGTCCAACTGAACAAAAAAAGATCCGTATATTTCTTGACACACATCCCACTGCTGCATAGAATTTTGCGTCCCTAATTGCCATTGGTGATTAGGGATAGATTTTTCACAAAGCTTACTTTCAAGTAAATCAGGAGCTAGTTAATGGCAACTATTAACCAGTTGGTACGTAAGCCTCGTGCAAAGCAAGTTGTTAAAAGCAACGTGCCTGCACTAGAAGCGTGTCCACAAAAACGTGGTGTATGTACTCGTGTTTACACTACTACACCTAAAAAACCTAACTCGGCACTACGTAAAGTATGTCGTGTACGTCTAACAAACGGTTTCGAAGTAACTTCGTACATCGGTGGTGAAGGCCACAACCTTCAAGAGCACTCAGTTGTTCTAATCCGTGGCGGTCGTGTTAGAGACCTTCCGGGTGTACGTTACCACACAGTACGCGGTGCACTAGACTGTGCTGGCGTAAATGACCGTAAGCAAGGTCGTTCTAAGTACGGTGTGAAGCGTCCTAAGTCTTAATGGTATCCGTTAAGTAAGGCCAAACACTAAATTATTTTTAATTTTTTGAAAAAACTGAAAAGTTTTGGATAAAACCTGAAGAAGACAACGGAGAAAATCCATGCCACGTCGTCGCGTCATTGGTCAGCGTAAGATCCTTCCAGATCCAAAGTTCAAATCTGAACTGCTGGCAAAATTCGTTAACATCCTAATGGTTGACGGTAAGAAATCTACTGCAGAGAAAATCGTTTACACTGCACTAGATGCTATGGCTGAGAAATCTGGTAAAGATCACTTAGCTGTATTTGAAGAAGCTCTTGAAAATGTTCGCCCAGCGGTAGAGGTTAAATCTCGCCGTGTAGGCGGTTCAACTTACCAAGTTCCTGTAGAAGTTCGTCCGGTTCGCCGTAACGCACTTGCTATGCGTTGGTTGGTTGAAGCTGCGCGCAAGCGTGGTGAAAAATCTATGGCTCAACGCCTAGCTGCTGAAATGCTAGACGCGTCTGAGAACAAAGGTACTGCGGTTAAGAAACGTGAAGACGTTCACCGCATGGCTGACGCAAACAAAGCGTTCGCACATTACCGTTGGTAATACCTTTCTGTGCCGCAGGAATCCCTGCGGCGCTACTCTAGTTCCTATGCGCAAGCCTAGGAACTATTGCTATATCTAGGGGTAGGGAAAATTGCGTTGAGCAGTCCTAAAATTATCTAGAAATAGCAATAGTCCCTAATTCAAGAGGATTCAATCGTGGCTCGTAAAACACCTATTGAGCGCTACCGCAATATTGGTATCGTCGCTCACGTAGACGCAGGTAAGACAACCACAAGTGAACGTATTCTGTTCTACACTGGTCTTTCTCATAAAATCGGTGAAGTTCACGATGGCGCTGCTACCATGGACTGGATGGAGCAGGAGCAAGAGCGTGGTATCACAATCACCTCAGCTGCAACTACAACTTTCTGGCGTGGTATGGAAGCGCAATTCCAAGACCACCGCATCAACATCATCGACACCCCTGGACACGTAGATTTCACTATCGAAGTAGAGCGCTCACTGCGCGTACTTGATGGTGCGGTTGTTGTGTTCTGTGGTTCATCGGGTGTTGAACCTCAATCTGAAACTGTATGGCGTCAAGCTGACAAATATCATGTTCCACGTATGGTATTCGTCAACAAGATGGACCGTGCAGGTGCTGACTTCCTACGTGTTGTTGATCAAATCAAAAACCGTCTTGGTGCGAATCCTGTTCCTATTCAACTTAACGTTGGTGCGGAAGAGGACTTCAAAGGTGTTATCGACCTGATCAAGATGAAGATGATCAACTGGAATGAAGAAGACCAAGGTACAACCTTTACTTATGAAGATATCCCAGCAGATATGATGGAGCTTGCTGAAGAGTGGCGCAACAACCTAGTTGAGTCAGCAGCAGAAGCAACAGAAGAGCTGATGGATAAGTACCTTGAAGAAGGCGAACTGACTGAAGCAGAGATTAAACAAGCTCTACGTACTCGTACACTAAACAACGAAATCGTACTGGCCACTTGTGGTAGTGCGTTCAAAAACAAAGGTGTTCAAGCGGTACTAGATGCAGTTGTTGAATACTTGCCTTCACCAGTAGATGTTCCAGCGATCAAAGGTGTTGACGACAACGACAACGAAGTTGAGCGTCACGCAGATGACAACGAGCCGTTTGCAGCGCTTGCATTTAAGATCGCCACTGACCCATTCGTGGGCACGCTAACCTTTATGCGTGTTTACTCGGGTGTGGTTAACTCTGGCGATGCAGTTTACAACTCTGTTAAGCAGAAAAAAGAGCGTTTTGGTCGTATCGTACAGATGCACTCGAACAAGCGTGATGAAATTAAGGAAGTTCGCGCGGGCGATATTGCCGCAGCAATCGGCCTTAAAGATGTAACAACAGGTGATACACTTTGTGATGCTAACCACAAGGTTATTCTAGAGCGTATGGAATTCCCTGATCCGGTTATTCAGATCGCCGTTGAACCTCGCTCTGTTGCTGATCAAGAGAAGATGGGTATCGCACTAGGTAAACTAGCAGCTGAAGATCCATCTTTCCGTGTCGAAACGGACGACGAAACAGGTCAGACTCTGATCTCTGGTATGGGTGAGCTTCACCTAGATATCATCGTTGACCGCATGAAGCGCGAATTCAGCGTCGACTGTAACGTAGGTAAACCTCAGGTTGCTTACCGTGAAACTATCCGCGGCAGCGCGGAAGTGGAAGGTAAATTTGTTCGTCAATCTGGTGGTCGTGGTCAGTACGGTCACGTATGGATCAAACTGGAGCCTTCTGAACCTGGCGAAGGTTTTGTCTTTGTTGACGAAATTGTGGGTGGTGTGGTTCCTAAGGAATACATCAGCTCGGTATCGAAAGGTATCGAAGAGCAAATGAACAGTGGTGTTCTAGCGGGTTACCCGGTTCTAGATATTAAAGCAACGCTGTTTGATGGTTCTTACCACGATGTTGACTCTAACGAGATGGCGTTTAAAATCGCCGGCTCGATGGCATTCAAGAAAGGTGCACTTGAAGCGCAGCCTGTGCTTCTAGAACCTATGATGAATGTTGAAGTAACTACGCCTGAAGATTGGATGGGTGATGTTGTTGGTGACCTTAACCGTCGCCGCGGCATGATCGAAGGTATGGATGAAGGTGTGGCCGGTATTAAGATCGTCCGCGCACAAGTACCTCTATCTGAGATGTTTGGTTACGCAACTGATCTACGCTCTGCTACTCAAGGCCGTGCGTCTTACTCTATGGAGTTTAATGAGTACGCTGAAGTACCGAAAAACTTCGCAGAGAAAATCATTGCGGACCGTGGTTACTAATAAAACGTCTTGATCGAGAAAAAAGTCGAGCTTTTTTTTAAGATCAATACGTCCAAATATTGCGCTGACCGACGTTGGCGCATAAAATAGCAAATTCTGGCGCGTCGTGATCAATAACGTTCGCGGCGAATCATAACTAGGAAGGAACACGATCGTGTCTAAAGAAAAATTTGAACGTACTAAACCGCACGTTAACGTTGGTACTATCGGCCACGTTGACCACGGTAAAACAACTCTAACTGCTGCAATCTGTACTACTCTAGCTAAAGTGTACGGCGGTGAAGCGAAAGACTTCGCATCTATCGATAACGCTCCAGAAGAGCGTGAGCGCGGTATCACAATCGCTACTTCTCACGTAGAGTACGACACTCCATCACGTCACTACGCACACGTAGACTGTCCAGGACACGCTGACTATGTTAAAAACATGATCACAGGTGCTGCACAGATGGACGGTGGTATCCTAGTTGTTGCTGCGACAGATGGCCCAATGCCACAAACTCGTGAGCACATCCTACTAGGCCGTCAGGTTGGTATCCCATACATCATCGTATTCATGAACAAATGTGACATGGTTGATGATGAAGAGCTTCTAGAGCTAGTAGAAATGGAAGTTCGTGAACTTCTATCTGAGTACGACTTCCCAGGTGATGACCTACCAGTTATCCAAGGTTCTGCACTAGGCGCACTAAACGGCGAAGAGCAGTGGGAAGCTAAGATTGTAGAACTAGCAGAAGCGCTAGATTCATACATTCCAGAGCCAGAGCGTGCAATCGATCAGCCATTCCTAATGCCAATCGAAGACGTATTCTCAATCCAAGGTCGTGGTACAGTAGTTACTGGTCGTATCGAGCGCGGTATCCTAACTGTAGGTGACGAAGTAGAAATCGTAGGTATCAAAGAAACTACAACAACTACTTGTACTGGTGTTGAGATGTTCCGTAAGCTTCTAGACGAAGGTCGTGCGGGTGAGAACGTTGGTGCACTTCTACGTGGTACTAAGCGTGACGAAGTAGAGCGTGGTCAAGTACTAGCAGCTCCTAAGTCAATCAACCCACACACTAAGTTTGAGTCAGAAGTATACGTACTGTCTAAAGATGAAGGTGGTCGTCACACTCCATTCTTCAAAGGCTACCGTCCACAGTTCTACTTCCGTACAACTGACGTAACTGGTGACATCCAGCTACCAGAAGGCGTAGAAATGGTAATGCCAGGTGACAACGTTAAGATGACTGTTGAGCTAATCGCGCCAATCGCAATGGACGAAGGTCTACGTTTCGCGATCCGTGAAGGTGGCCGTACAGTAGGTGCTGGTGTTGTTGCTAAGATCTTCGACTAATTATTAGTTGAGTCTTGCAGCCTTCTTCTTTAGAAGAAAGCGCATCTGAAAAGGGAAGCTTAGGCTTCCCTTTTTGCATTTTGGTTATAAGGAATTTTCGTTTAGCTGTAACCGCTCGGTACTGTTTTAACTAAAAAATACAGGGAGTTGAACTTACTGTCTGCCATCCATCTCTTTTAACTAGAAGTGTTCACTCGATTTCGCTAAAACCGCTATAACCAATCGTTCTAGAAAGAGAATAAATACCACTGGTAATAATAATGATTCTTTTTTATATTTCTGCTGTAGATTTTATATAGGGTCCAGTATGTACGTTTGTTTGTGTCATGGTGTCTCGGACAAGAAAATTCGTAAGTTAGTGTCAGAGCAGGGAGTGACGGATATTAAGGGGATCAAAAAATGCACGGCATTGGGAACTCAGTGTGGTAAGTGCATTCGAATGGCGAAAGATATCATCAATGAATCAGCCGTTGTGCTGTACAAGCAGGCAAGCTAACCTGCGCAAAAAATAAGCTTTCTTTTTGACAGCTTCTCATTTGGAACTAGAGTTATAGGAGCCAAAGAGGAGGGCTTTGTCATGAAAGGCGATCCAATAATAATCCAACATCTCAATAAAGTGCTCGGTAACGAGCTCGTCGCAATAAACCAGTATTTTCTTCACGCCCGGATGTATAAAGATTGGGGCTTAAAACATCTTGCCGATAAAGAGTATCATGAGTCCATTGATGAGATGAAACACGCCGATCACTTGATTGAGCGCATCCTATTTTTGGAAGGTCTACCAAATCTACAAGACCTCGGTAAGTTGAGTATCGGAGAAGACACCAAAGAAATGCTCGAGTGTGACTTAAAACTTGAGATGGCGGCGATCCCTGATCTTAAAGATGCCATCGCGTATGCGGAAGACACACGTGATTATGTCTCTCGAGACCTGTTCCAAGAGATATTAGAAGATGAGGAAGAGCATGTAGATTGGCTTGAGACTCAGTTAGGGTTGATTGAGATGTCTGGTATTGAAAACTACCTACAAGCTCAATATGTCGATGAAGATTAAGCTCTGTCGCTCTCAAAATTGAATTCTATAGACAGCTACTTTACCAAAGTAGCTGTTTTTGTATCTCTTCACATTTTCCTTGCTTCAACTGCTTTCTTTCTGTACTATTCGCTCTCCTTAAACTCGGTCAATTATCTTTAGTTCCTTGCTTCCTCTGGATGACCGGGCCATTTGTGGAAGCTGAATAATCCGTAAGGAGCAACCAATGCGTCATTACGAAATCGTATTCATGGTGCACCCAGATCAAAGCGAGCAAGTTGCTGGCATGATCGAGCGTTACACTGGTTCAATCACTGAAGCTGGCGGTACTATCCACCGTCTAGAAGACTGGGGCCGTCGTCAACTGGCTTACCCAATCAACAAGCTTCACAAAGCTCACTACGTTCTAATGAACGTTGAAGCTGACCAAGCTGTAATCGATGAGCTAGAAACTGCTTTCCGTTTCAACGATGCAGTTCTACGTAACATGATCATGCGTACTAAAACAGCGATCACTGAGCAATCTATCATGCTTAAGCAGAAAGAAGAGCGTGCTCCTCGTCGCGAAGAGCGTGCTGAAGCTAAGCCAGAAGCAGCTGCTGAGTAATTTCTCTTATGACCAATCGAATGGAGCTGAGCGGCACCATTGCCAAACCGCCCATTCGAAGTAAAAGCCCTAGTGGTATTGAACACTGTCGATTTTGGTTAGAGCACCGCTCTACGGTTATCGAAGCTGATTTACCGAGACAAGTTTATTGTCGCATGCCGGTAGTTGTCAGCGGGCAAAGGTCACAAGCATTAACTCAGAATTTAGTACAAGGCAGTAGCATTAAGGTAGGGGGCTTTGTCGCTTACCAAACCGGCCGAAATGGTGTGGGAAAATTAGTGCTTCATGCCGACAACATTACTCAAATTTAAGATCAGGAGATAGCCCATGGCTCGTTTCTTCCGTCGTCGTAAATTCTGCCGTTTCACTGCAGAAGGCGTACAAGAGATTGATTACAAAGACGTAGCAACTCTTAAAAACTACATCACTGAAGCTGGTAAAATCGTACCTAGCCGTATCACTGGTACAAGCGCTAAGTACCAACGTCAACTAGCTCGCGCGATCAAGCGTTCTCGCTACCTAGCTCTACTACCGTACACTGACAAGCATCAGTAATCGGTTCGTTTTTAAAAAGAGGAATTAAACAATGCAAGTTATTCTACTTGATAAAATCGGCAAACTAGGTGCTCTAGGCGAAACTGTTAACGTTAAGTCTGGTTACGCTCGTAACTTCCTTATCCCTCAAGGTAAAGCAGTTATGGCTACTAAAGCTAACGTTGAAATGTTCGAAGCACGTCGTGCTGAACTAGAAGCGAAAGCAGCTGAGCAGCTATCTGCTGCAGAAGCACGCGCTGAAAAGATCAACGCTCTAGAAGCTGTTGTTCTAGCGTCTAAAGCTGGTGACGAAGGTAAACTATTCGGTTCTATCGGTACTCGCGACATCGCTGATGCAATCACTGCAGCTGGCGTTGAAGTTGTTAAGAGCGAAGTTCGTCTTCCAGAAGGCGCACTACGTAACACTGGTGAGTTCGAGATCAGCGTTCAACTTCACTCTGAAGTTTTCGCAACTGTTACTCTTCAAGTTGTTGCTGCTGAATAATTCAGTATCAAGACGTATGTTAAAAGCACCTTTCGAGGTGCTTTTTTTATATCTGTAGAAAGGTAAGTGTTAAAAAACAAATAGTAGATTAACCGAGAAGATGCTGTCGGCTTTTTCCAAACCGTCTGGTACCTTGTCATGGAACTGTCGCGAGTGTGACAGTTTAAGAGCGATATCTTCGGTTATGTTGTTGGTGACACTGATGTCACTGTCTGTACGGGTATTGCTTTTACCTGAGACTAGAGTCATTGATGCGTCAATACTCAAGTTGTCGAGTGCTTGCCAGCGTGTTGTTACTTTACCTCGGAAGATAGCTTCTTCGACAATTTCTGGGAAGATGATGTCGTCGTCATCTATTTCATCGAGATTGGGCTCTTGATATCGAAAACCTGGACCGAGTTCCATTTCGAGCACCCAGTGTTCGGTATTGGAAAACTGGTAACCGAGACCGCCAGATAGTGTGAAATCACGAAAGTAGGCACTATACAGAGAGTCTACCCCTTTGAAGCTGCCGTAAAGGTAAGTTTTTGCGCCTAGCTTATAGTCACTTTGTACCGTGTAGGTGGATTGGCGCTTGTCCTCTTCGCCATCTTTGTAGAGCAAATAGTATTTCCATTCACCACTGCTGCGATGTCGACCTGATATATAGTCCGCACCAAGGCGCGCATTCATCGAACGAGAATCTGAGTTCCCCGTATGCGATTGGTAGCCAAACTCTACTTCCGTATTCCATGGTGAAGGTACATCAATATCTGTGCTTCCCTGATCCTTTTCTGCTGCTGCGTAGCAGTGCGTCGCACTTAACAAGCCGACGGCAAGTAACCAATGCTTAGACACTAATGACCTCTTTGTGGATGAACTGAGTAACGGATAGTAAAGGGAATTTAGCCTGTATCCGTCAATGCTCGGTTAATTATCGATGAGAAGCCGATAAACTCTCTCTTGGCTACAGACAATAATTTCGATCTCGTTATAATGAGCGATCTAGAGAAAGTTGTAGAGCAATATCATGGCTGACCCAAGAACAGATAATCGAAATAAAAAATTCAGTGATGCACAGGTTGATGCTATCAAAGTACCACCACATTCATTGGAAGCAGAGCAGTCCGTTATTGGTGGTTTGTTATTGGACAATGAGCGTTGGGACACGGTTGCCGAGCGCGTGGTGGCCAAAGATTTCTATAGTCGCCCTCATCGACTGATTTTCGAGGCGGTAAAGTCCATTCTCGAAGAGAGCAAGCCTCTCGACTTGATTACCTTGTCAGAATTTTTAGAGCTTCGAGAGCAACTCGATGATGTGGGTGGTTTTGCTTACCTTGCTGATCTGGTGAAAAACACGCCAAGTGCGGCAAACATCAATGCCTATGCCGACATTGTTGCTGAGCGTGCCTTGGTACGTGATTTGATTGGTGTAGCAAATGAAATTGCGGACGCAGGTTATGACCCACAGGGCCGTTCTTCAGAAGACTTACTTGATCTTGCTGAAAGCAAAGTATTTGCCATCGCTGAGTCGCGAACCAACGAAAACGAAGGTCCGCAAAATGTTGACAATATCCTAGAGAAGACGCTTGAGCGTATCGAACTGCTGTACAAAACGCCGCAAGATGGTGTGACAGGTGTCGATACGGGCTTTACTGATCTGAATAAGAAAACCGCGGGCTTACAAGGGTCTGATCTGGTGATCGTCGCGGCGCGTCCATCGATGGGTAAAACGACCTTTGCGATGAACTTGTGTGAAAATGCGGCAATGTCACAAGACAAGCCTGTGCTGATTTTCTCGCTAGAGATGCCATCTGAACAGATCATGATGCGTATGCTGGCATCGCTTTCACGTGTTGATCAAACCAAAATTCGAACCGGTCAGCTTGATGATGAAGATTGGGCTCGTATTTCTTCGACCATGGGGATTCTCATGCAGAAGAAGAACATGTATATCGATGATAGCTCGGGTCTGACGCCGACTGAAGTGCGCTCTCGTGCTCGTCGTATAGCCAGAGAGCACGGCGGCCTATCTATGATCATGGTCGACTACCTTCAGCTCATGCGTGTACCTGCACTTTCTGACAACCGTACCCTTGAGATTGCGGAGATTTCGCGCTCTCTAAAAGCACTGGCCAAAGAGTTGAATGTGCCAGTGGTTGCGCTATCTCAGCTTAACCGTTCCCTAGAGCAACGTGCCGATAAGCGTCCAGTGAACTCAGATTTACGTGAATCAGGCTCTATTGAGCAGGATGCCGACTTGATTATGTTCATCTACCGCGATGAAGTGTACAACCCAGACAGCTCAATGAAAGGTACGGCGGAAATCATTCTTGGTAAACAGCGTAACGGTCCTATCGGCTCTGTACGTTTGACCTTCCAAGGTCAATGGTCTCGTTTTGACAACTACGCAGGCCCTGCGTTTGACATGGATGATGAATAACAGCATGAGTTACATGAAAGCGGCGACGGCTTACATTGACCTAAGCGCTCTACAACACAATGTCGAGCAGATTAAACAGCAGGCGCCAAACAGCAAGGTAATGGCGGTGGTTAAAGCCAACAGCTATGGTCATGGATTACGTCACATTGCCAAAAATGCCACTGGTGCGGATGCATTTGGTGTCGCGCGTATCGAAGAGGCATTGCAACTGCGAGCGTGTGGCGTGGTTAAGCCGATTCTACTGCTCGAGGGTTTTTACTCTCCGGGTGACTTGCCTGTTTTAGTGACCAACAACATCCAAACGGTGGTTCACTGTGAGGAGCAGTTGGTCGCTTTAGAGCAAGCAGAGCTAGAAACGCCAGTGGTAGTGTGGTTGAAGATTGATAGTGGGATGCATCGTTTAGGCGTGCGCCCAGAGCAATATGATGACTTTGTATCGCGACTCAAGACTTGCAGCAACGTGGCTAAACCGCTGCGTTACATGAGTCATTTTGGCTGTGCCGATGAGCTGGACAAAGACACGACACATCAACAAACCGAGCTGTTTCTCAAGTTGACGCAAGGGTGTGAAGGTGAGCGCTCATTAGCAGCCTCTGCGGGTTTGCTAGCTTGGCCGGAGAGTCAACTTGAATGGGTTAGACCCGGCATTATTATGTATGGAGTGTCACCGTTTAATGATAAACATGCCCAGCAGTTGGGCTATCAACCTGTGATGACGCTTAAATCGCACCTGATTGCAGTACGTGATGTGAAAGCCGGTGAGAGTGTCGGTTATGGTGGCAAGTGGACCAGTGAGCGTGACACAAAGGTTGGTGTTATTGCCATTGGCTACGGTGACGGCTATCCACGCACCGCGCCGAATGGAACTCCGGTTCGAGTCAATGGCCGAGAGGTGCCGATAGCAGGGCGCGTCTCGATGGATATGTTGACCGTCGACCTTGGCCCAGAAGCCACAGATCACGTGGGTGATGAGGCAATCTTATGGGGGAAAGACCTCCCTGCAGAGCAAGTCGCAGCGCACATCGGGACCATCGCGTATGAACTGGTGACGAAGCTGACATCTCGTGTAGAGATGGAATACTCTCGCTAGTTGGAACTCGAGCCTTTACCCCTTATCTAAACGGAGCCTTGTGGCTCCGTTTCTATTTTAACTCGCCTTGTAATGTGGCGATCACGTTGCGGTTGCCACCGTAGTCTCGATGCTCACCCAAATAGATTCCTTGCCAAGTGCCTAGAGCGAGTCGACCGTTGCTGATAGGAATCGTCACACTACAGCCAATCGTCGAGGCTTTGATGTGCGCGGGCATGTCGTCATCCCCTTCATAGGTGTGCTGATAATAAGGCGCACGCTCAGGGACAAACTTATTAAAGTGTTTTTCCATATCGTGTCTTACCGTTGGGTCTGCGTTTTCATTGATGGTCAGACTGGCAGACGTGTGTTGGATGAAGAGCTGTAATAATCCGACAGAATAGTCAGCAATTTGAGGTAATTGTTGTTCAATTTCATCGGTAATGAGATGAAAGCCTCGTGAGCGGGCGCGGAGGCGTAAGACATTTTGCTGCCACATAACAGAGCCTGTAATCGATATTTCGTTAACCAGACGTTAAGCTTAACCTAGCTTGATGGTAATATCCTAAAGCGGGTAACAGATTTGTTTAAATTTGACTCAGGGAACGTGACCTAACTCAATGTGAGTGAGAGTCGGCTGGGTCATAATGCTGGCCTGAAAAAAAATTACAAAGTCTTGTTTTGTGGCAATTTGCCCTAACATACCTAATATTATTATTTTGCTTAATCGGGGATTCCTCAGTTTTCGCTAGACTGTATGGAATAGAACCTACTGAACATCGGGATCGTAACCATGTTGAAAAATATCAACCCAACACAAACACAAGCTTGGAAAGCGCTAACCGCGCATTTTGAATCTGCACAAGATATGGATCTGAAAGCACTTTTCGCACAAGATTCAGCTCGTTTTGACAAATTCTCTGCTCGTTTTGGCAGTGATATTCTCGTTGATTACTCTAAGAACCTAATCAATGAAGAAACCATGCAGCATCTTTTCGCTTTAGCTAACGAGACTGAGCTAAAGTCAGCTATTGAAGCGATGTTCAGTGGTGAGGCGATCAACAAGACAGAAGATCGCGCCGTACTTCACACCGCACTTCGCAACCGTAGCAACAAGCCTGTGATGGTTGATGGCGAAGACGTAATGCCAGCGGTGAATGCTGTACTAGAGAAAATGAAATCGTTCACTGAGCGCGTAATTGGCGGCGAGTGGAAAGGTTACACTGGCAAAGCAATCACTGACATCGTCAACATCGGTATCGGTGGTTCTGACCTTGGTCCTTATATGGTCACTGAAGCGCTAGCACCATACAAAAACCACCTAAACCTACACTTCGTGTCTAACGTTGATGGCACGCACATCGTTGAAACACTGAAGAAAGTAAACCCAGAAACAACGCTATTCCTAGTGGCGTCTAAGACGTTTACCACACAAGAAACCATGACTAATGCCCACAGCGCACGTGATTGGTTCCTAGCGTCAGCTGGCGATGAAGCGCACGTTGCTAAGCATTTCGCTGCACTTTCTACTAACGCTCCTGCAGTATCTGAGTTTGGTATCGATACAGACAACATGTTTGAGTTCTGGGATTGGGTTGGCGGTCGTTACTCGCTATGGTCAGCAATCGGTCTTTCAATTGCGCTTTCTGTAGGCTACGACAACTTCATCGAGCTACTAGACGGTGCACACGAAATGGACAACCACTTTGCGTCTACTGAGTTAGAAAGCAACATCCCGGTAATCCTTGCGCTTGTTGGCCTATGGTACAACAACTTCCATGGCGCGGAATCTGAAGCGATCCTGCCTTACGACCAGTACATGCACCGCTTTGCAGCTTACTTCCAGCAAGGCAACATGGAATCAAACGGTAAGTACGTTGACCGTGACGGCAACGCTGTGACTTACCAAACTGGGCCAATCATTTGGGGTGAGCCGGGCACAAATGGCCAGCACGCGTTCTACCAGCTGATTCACCAAGGTACTAAGCTGATTCCATGTGACTTTATTGCGCCAGCGCTAAGCCACAACCCAGCGGGTGATCATCATCAGAAGCTGATGTCTAACTTCTTTGCTCAAACAGAAGCATTGGCATTCGGTAAAGATGAAGCGACAGTGAAAGCGGAATTTGCTAAAGCAGGCAAGAGTGAAGAAGAAGCGGCGACACTTGCACCATTCAAAGTATTTGAAGGTAACCGCCCAACTAACTCAATCCTAGTTAAGCAAATTACGCCACGTACACTAGGTAACCTAATCGCAATGTACGAGCACAAGATCTTCGTTCAAGGTGTGATTTGGAATATCTTCAGCTTTGACCAATGGGGTGTTGAGCTAGGCAAACAGCTAGCTAACCAAATCCTACCTGAGCTTGCGGATGAGTCTGAAATCAGCTCACACGACAGTTCTACGAATGGTTTGATTAACGCATTTAAAGCGTTCAAAGCTTAAATTTCTCGGTGAGATGAAACGGTAACTGGTATAAATCCAAGGTATATCAGCGGCTTGATTCACAGATAGCCGCTGTATTCACAAGGCAGGATTTATTGGTCGCTTTGCTTCATTAATTCTCACTTAGAAAATAGATCGACAAGCGCCAACCGAAGGGTTGGCGCTTTTTATTGGGAGATGGATCTAACGTAGCGGTTGTTGTTACACAGTGGTATCGACGCTAGGCTGTGCATCGGTGCTGGCGGTAAATTTCTGTCCTAACAGGGCGACCATTTGATCGTAGTACTGCATATTGGGTTTGTTACCTAACAGCTTGCAGAGTTCATTGCCCGTTGGGCTAAAACGGTAGTAAAGCAATCTTACGCCTTTACTGTGCGCTTGGAGAGAGAGCTGTTTCCCTTGGTAGAGCAAAGGTAGAGGAGAATCCAATTCGATTTCGCCTGATTCCAGTTCGGTGCCATGCATCAGCCCCAATTCAAATAACACCAGCAGACTTGAATACGGCAACTGGTAGTTGCCAACATTAATGTTGTTGGTGGTATTGCGTTTACCAAAGCTAAAAATCCCACCTTGAGCGCGATAGCCAACCAGAAGTTTGCGGCTATTATCCCCACCAAAACTGCAGGCCAGTGATGCTGCGCGCTGTAGGATTTGCGCTTCTTTTGGTGTCATATCTTGTAGGACTTTTAACGCCTTCATCGAGGTAGAACCAGGATTCGTTACCTCTCGTTTGAGTACCTGAGCCCATAAACGTTGCATGGCACTGTTGTGAACTTCTTGTGCCATATCGAAAAAACGATACAGCCAATCCTGATCTGGGGCTCCTGCGGTTTCGTCTTTGCAAGAAACGTGGGCGAGCTTCAGGATTTGTTCGAGATTTTTTTGGCGTAATTCTTTGCGTTTGCGTTCTCGGATGAGCGCACGCTCTAAGGTGTTTTTTTCGGGTGTTTCTGGCTGAAGGAGAGCGTCTAAACCGTAAGTCTCGGCGATGTTAAAGATACGACTCGCACTGTCTTTGATGTAGTTAGACTTTTTTTCTTGTCGATTGGATTGAGTGGGCTCGTGATCTATAACGACGGGTTGGTTGCTCTCTGACATGGGATTTCCTTAGCCATCATAATGTTATCTATAAATGTACCTCGGATAACCATGGGCTGCCACAGAAAGTGTGTGAGACGGGTGTCAAAAATAGTGCTACCACACATGCTAACAAATTGTTAAAATCTGGTTGGTAATTATTGAGAGGGTTTATGAAGTATTTCAATGAGAATAAACTGAAAAAACACCTGTCAATCGCACTATTATTATTGGTTTACCTAGCGGTGCTAGGTTATCTTTCTCAATACCTTTCTTAATATAGGCGATTAACAGGTTGCGCACTTGTTAATTTGCTTAGTAGTCGTCGTACTCTTCGATGGCTATTCCTTCAATCACATAGCCTGTTTCTGCGAGTTCATGACTGACGGTTTCCGTTTTTAAGGTTCCGACTAAATAAATCACATCCCAAAGTTGCTGGATTGGTGCTCCTTTTGGGAATTTGACGTAGATGATTTGGTTTGGTGGCGGTGGTGGTACGTGAATACACGCCCCAAAGTAAGGAACCAATAAGAACTCTGTCACCATATTGGCGTCCCCTTCCAATGGAATCACAAAGCCTGGTATTTTGACTTTGCTTCCGTTGAGCTCTTGTCTGACCGAGCCCACTTTTGATTGCTCCATTGCGCCACCTGAGTGGTCGGCGGCGGGCATTCCATAGCTGTCAAATTGATTGCGTTCATTCTGAGGAATGAGATCAATCCAATCTAGTGTCAAGATGTCTTCTTGGTTGGCGAAACTTGGTAAGCTGAAGCTCAGCATTGCCAATGCCATTAATATTACTTTCTTCATTTCTCTATACTCGTATTGTCATACCGTCGCTCAGAGACTGTCGGTAAGCTCTTAACGCAGGGATAAAACCGATGACTGTGCCAGCACATTGAACCATGGCAAGCAGCACTAACTCATAGTGTGATAAGGTCATCAATGAAAGGGTGATACCGTACGTTTGTTGAATGATTGGCGCTGCAATCGCTAACAAGGCGTAAAGACCAAGCGTGCCGATAATAATCCCGATAAAGGTGAGTGCGCTTGCTTCTAAGATAAGCAGGGCAAACACATGTCTTGGCCTTGCCCCCATTGCGCGCAAGATTGCCATTTCGCGGCGTCGCTCTTGTAGGCTAGTCAGCAAGCTCGAGAGCATCCCAAGCAAACCCGCAAAAACGACAAACACTGAGACCGCCATCAGCGCTTGTTCAGCCACCGACATCATGCCCCATAACTCATGAAGTGCGACCCCTGGCAAGATGGCACTGAGAGGCTCTTTGTTGTAGGTGTTGATTTGACGCTGGAGAGCGAAGGTTTGAATCTTTGACTTGAGACCAAGCAGCATGGCGGTAATCTGCTTAGGTTTAAAGTCCATCGCTGCCAGTTGCTCTGCTGTCGGGTTATTGCCAAGGTTTGCGCCAGACTCCCAGCCGACATGAATTGCTTCAATCGCTTCCAAGGAGACGTGAACGGTTTTATCGACAGGGGTTCCTGTTGGCGCGAGAATGCCAACCACTTTAAAAGGCAAGTTGTCGTGGCGACTAAAGCCAACATCGCTTATGCCATGCGCAATGATGATCTCTGTACCAATGGTGTAACCCAGCTTTTTGGCCACATCTGCACCAATGACAGCTTCAAACAAGCGATTAAACTCGCTTCCTTCTTTGAACGCTAAATGTTGCTTCTGACCATAGCGATAGTGTTCAAAATAACTGTGGTTGGTGCCCATCACGCGGAAACCTTTATGAGAGTCACCAAGTGAGATAGGAATTGCCCAATCGACCGCTTTGTGTTGGCTAAATTCTTGATAGCTTTTCCAGTCAATATTATTGGTTGCATTACCAATTCGAAATACCGAGTAAAGTAACAGGTTCACTTGTCCTGAACGCCCGCCTACGATCAAATCGGTTCCCGAGATGGTATTGGCGAAGCTGCTTTTTGCTTCTGTGCGAATACGCTCAACCCCAAGCAGCAGGATCACAGAAATCGCGACGGTTAAAATGGTTAGGATTGCCGTTACCTTGCGGTTGCGAGCACTTTTCCAAGCGAGGGACAGGGTAGGGCTCATACGTGGCCTCCTATTTGATTCAACTCGCGGAGATCGAGACTGCGGTCAAACAATGGCTCCAATGTTGGGTCGTGGCTGACAAACAGTAAGGTTGAGTTCGCTTGGTTCACTTGATCAAGCAGCAGCTCGATGAAAGCAGTTCGATTATCGTAGTCAAGAGAGGAGGTTGGTTCATCGGCGATGATAATTTCAGGGTTACCGATTAAGGCGCGTGCTGCCGCGACACGTTGCTGTTGACCAATACTCAATTCAACGACGGATTTATTACGCAGCGATTGGTCGAGGTGCAGTTTATCGAGGAGCTGCTCAGCACTGCGTTGCAAATCACCGAATACTTGCCCTTTCCGCTGCCTTGAAAACTGGCAAGGGAGGATGACGTTTTCGATGACACTCAAATAAGGAAGTAGATTAAATTGCTGAAAAATATAACCAATGTGGTCAGCTCTAAATTTATCTCTCATGCTGCCTGACAGTTGACCAAGGTCGTTATCAAGCACTTTTACACTGCCTTCAGGTGTCGTGTTGATGCCAGTAAGTAGGCTGAGTAAGGTTGATTTGCCACATCCGCTTGGGCCTTTGATAAACAGATGTTCGCCCTGATTTATCGTTAAGTGGGGAATATCTAGAGTTGGAGAGTCATTTCCAGGCCAAGTGTAGCGCACATGTTCCAGCTTTATGATGGCTGGATCTTTTATTGTATCCATCATGCTTTCCAAGTATGGCGTCAGTGGCTTGACCGATGCCAAGCCACTGTAAACCTTATAGAGAGATCTCTGTACGTTTAGGTTGTAGGCGAAGCGCTTCTTGCTTGGTGTCAGTCAATACGTTGACTTTCAACGCTTCTGTTGCTGGGAATTGTTTAAACCAAGCCGTGTCTATGGCTTCAAGCTTGGTGATATTGTCGCAGTGGTAGTGGTACTCCACTGTGAACTCACCATGTCCCGAATGCTCGTGGTCATGATCATGATGATCGTCGTGCTTGTGCTCGTCGTGGTCATGATGGTCGTCATGCTTGTGTTCATCGTGGTCATGATCGTGATGGTCATCGTGCTTGTGCTCATCGTGGTCATGATCGTGATGGTCGTCGTGCTTGTGCTCGTCGTGGTCATGATCATGATGGTCATCATGCTTGTGTTCATCATGGTCGTGATGATCACTCTCTTTACCCAATGTATGAGTCACGGCAACATGTTCAACGTGACAGCCAGCCGCCGCGCTTAATGTAAATACGGAGTTTGCTTGATTAAGTGTTGCTACAGCATCGGCTAGGATTTTCTTCTGCTCGTCATTTTTTGGAGCATGCTCAAAACCAACTACGTCGGCACCGGGTGCAGTGATTTCCATCAGTAGCTCTTTCCCGTCTTGGGCAATGTTTAGCTCAACTTCGCCATGAACATGCGCTTCATGTTGACGAAATCCTTCTTCAGCGATCGCAACGTGGCTAACAGTAACAGCGATGAGCGCGGCAATTGGTGATAATTTGTACATTTTCAATCCTAAGTGTCGTTGCGCCTATTCCAGAATTATTATGGCTCTGGATATTGGCATAGTAATAAAGATTGCTCCCTATCTGAGAGCTGAGTAACTAAACGAGGGATTGAGTAGGTGGTGAACGCGCTCGATAGACGACAATCGAAGGTGCTTGATATTGATAACTTGGCTGTCGTTCAAAGCGATCGGGAAGTGATACGTTTTCTGTTTTTAGATCCGCACTGCTTATCGCGTGATGAACAGATGAAAACAGCTCACAATGATGCTCTTGATGATGGGAAGGGGCGAGATCGTATTGGTGCTGAATAAACGCAAAGTTCATCCACAGCAGCATGACGCCAAAGAGCGCGATAGCAGGAGATGGTAGTGAAATCTTGCGAGATGTAAGCACAACAACAGACCGAGAAAAAAGGAACTGTTATACTATAACAATTCCTTATACAACGCTAAATCCAATTTGTGATTAGATGTTATCTTTGATGAGTCCAAGTACTTGTTGGATATCGGAATCACTTAAAGCGCCTTCTTTTACAAACAGCACTTTTCCTTGTTTATCTTGAACGATGATCGCCGAGGACTCTTCCGCCAATTGCCATGTCTTGGCTACGTTACCTTCCTCATCTAATACCATAGACGACCATGGGAATTCCTTCTTGCTGTCTTCTGCTGATGATTTAACGAAAGAGCCGGTGCCCCAAATGGCATCATCTTGGTTGATGATGGACGTGGTTTGGTAGCTCTCAGAGGGAAACTTTGCTGCGGTAATTGCCGCCATAAGTGGGGCATTCATTTCTTTTGCGCTGCTGCGTCCTGCAATAGCTTGAATGACACGGACTTTGCCGACCAGATCTTGGCTTGTCCATGTTTGGTAGCTTGCGTCATCACCTTGAATGATAATTTCACCATGGCTATCGACATTGACTGCCGGAACGGTTTGGCCAAGTGTGATGTTGTGTGCCATCGCCAGCATTGGAGAGCATGCGATCGCGAGAGCGAGTAGAGTTTTGTTTTTCATTGTTATCTTCCTTTTGGTAAGCGCAAAAAGTATATACCGAAATTTGAAAAAGTGTTGTGCTCGGCGTTGATGGAGTGAAATGGTCCAAACTTTTGTAAAAACCGTATTAATTCACCGAAAGTGCTTTATAATGGCCTGAGCTCTAAGGATAAGAGCTTAACTGCATAAAAGCAGTATCACGAAGGAATATTGGAGTGGTTATGCTACGTGAATTTACCCGTTATCGCCCGCATCAGGTGGCGCGATTCGTTAAGACACTGTTTAAAGGAAAGTTTGTTATCGCTGGTATTGGGGAGTTTTCGTTTGATAACGGCAAAGTGCTTCTGCCAGATGTGAATAACCCAGTCAAACTGGAAGCCTATAAACAGATCAACCAAGCCATTTTAGCGCTACCTGCATAAAAACCGCCCATTTCGATAGGCGGTTGTGTCGAGGTCTTTACTTTTCTGGAGGGAAGCAGACTCCGGTTCCCCCAAGCCCACAATAGCCGTTCGGATTTTTAGCCAGATATTGCTGGTGGTAGTTTTCTGCGTAGTAATAAGGACCTGCTGGTAGAATCTCAGTGGTAATTGGCGAATGCTGATCACCCAGTAACTCTTGGTAGCGTTGTTTTGACTGCATGGCGGTTTGATATTGCTCGTCGCTGTAAACGTAAATAGCTGAGCGGTATTGTGTGCCACGATCATTACCTTGGCGCATACCTTGAGTAGGGTCATGACGTTCCCAAAATGTCTCGAGTAACGCAGTGAGCGAGATCACTGTGGGATCAAATACAACACGTACCACCTCGGTGTGACCAGTTTGACCGCTACACACTTCTTCGTAAGTTGGATTCTTTGTGAAGCCACCAGCATAGCCAACCGAAGTATTGACCACGCCATCAAGTTGCCAAAACAAACGTTCAGCGCCCCAGAAACAGCCCATACCGAGAACAATTTTTTCGCAACCTTGCTCTGGCTCTGATGTCATACTGCTTTGATTGACGAAGTGAATGTCGTCAAGTGGCAGTGGCGTTTCGCGGCCAGGCAGTGCGTCTTGCGCGGAAATCATAGTTTGTTTGTCGAGCATCGTTATTTCCTTGTCGATTAAATTTATTAAACAGACCGACCAATTGACTGTTTTCATACAGACTTATCCATTTTCAGGCGGTATTATTCCCTAACCTGATATAGAAAGATAATTAAGCATGTTACGTAAACCTTTACCAGTTTTGATTGCGCTTCTTCTCTCTCCTACCGCATTGGCAAATGATGTGGATCTTACGATTGAGGGGTTGAAGGGATCGGTGAAAGACAATGTAGATGCTTACTTATCTTCAATCCCTGAAAAAGATTACGACACAAGTTTGCGCTTCCAGGCACGAGTAAAGCGAAACATTATCGAAGCACTCAGTGCCGTTGGTTATTACCATCCTACCTTTACTTTTGAAGTCTCTCCTGAGGGCGATGAGCTGATCGTTATTGTCGATCGCGGGCATTCGATACGTTTGACGGAAGTCGATATTCAAATCACTGGCGAAGCAAAAGATGATCCCGATTTCATTGCTCTGATCAAAAACAGCGGCCTGAAAAAAGGGGAGCGGCTAAACCACAGTTTGTATGATGGGTTGAAGTCTAAAATCCGCAATTTGGCGTTGCAGAAAGGCTATTTTGAAGGGGACTACACCTTAAGTCGCCTTGAGGTCGCTCCCGGAGTGCGCAAGGCGTTTGTGCGTCTCCATTTTGATAGCGGAATTCGTTACCACTTCGGGGGCGAGTACGATTACTGGCAGTCAAATTGAGCTCGAGCGTGTGCAATCTCTTTCGCCTTACGAAGAAGGGGATGAATACTTAGTGTCGCAAGTCGGAGAATATAACCAGAACTTGTCTAACACCGACTGGTTTTCGTCTGTGTTTGTTGAGCCTGATCTGTCTAAGCTCGGTGAAGGAAGAGAGCTGCCAATGAAGATCTCTCTCGCGCCGCAAGCTCGCAACAAACTCGAGACGGGTTTGGGGTACTCCACCGATGTGGGCGTGCGAGGATCGCTAAAGTGGAAAAAGCCTTGGGTGAACGATCGTGGCCACAGCTTCGACAGCAGTATCTCTCTTTCTAAGCCAGAGCAAACCATTACCGCAGGCTATCGTATTCCGCTAGATGACGTCTTGAAAGACTACTACCGCATTCAATATGGAATGAAGAACCTCGATAATCGAGACACAAAAAGTCTGGAATCCAACTTGGCTGTGGAGCGCCACTGGATTCTTGATAATGGCTGGCATAGAACGGTATTTGTTCGCTACTTGATCGAAAACTACGAGCAAGGTTTGCAAGATGATACCGCTCAATTTGTGTTGCCTGGTATTTCCTTCTCACGTAGCCGAATTCGAGGTGGGTCGATGCCGATGTGGGGAGACAGACAAAGTTTTACTCTTGAATATGGCGATCCAAGTGTCTTTTCTGAAACCAGAGTGGCACGTTTTCAAGGTGGCATGACATGGATACGCAGTGCAGGAAAGAACCATCGTGGCTTGTTCAGAATTGATGGCGGGGCAAACGTGGCGGAAGAGTTCGAGAAACTGTCGCCGTCACTTCGCTTCTTCGCGGGTGGTGACAACAACTTGCGTGGTTACGGATTTGAATCTATCTCTCCCCGAGATGAAAGTAATGCTCTGACCGGTGCGAAATACATGGTCACCACGTCATTAGAGTATCAATATCGTGTCTATGGCGATTGGTGGGGCGCTCTGTTTTATGACTACGGTGATGCGTTCAATGAATCACCTGAATTCAAACGAGGGACAGGTTTTGGTGTTCGCTGGGCATCACCAGTGGGACCGATTCGATTAGATTTTGCTTGGGGTCTTGATGAAGATCCAGATAAACGATTCAAAGTGCACTTTACCTTGGGGCCTGAACTATGACCAAAGTCGTATTAAAGTGGTCGAAATGGCTATCGTTTTCTCTGCTAGGATTCGTATTGACGCTAATCTTAGCCGTGAGTTTTTTGCTCTTTACGCAACCCGGTCTAGGTGCAGCGTTATGGGCGGCAGAGAAATTTGTTCCTCAGCTTAAAGTCGCCTCTTATCAGGGAGCTCTTTTCCCACATTTTACGTTAAAGCAAGTTGCATTTAATGATCCCGATTTGGGTGTGGACACCCAGATACGTTCGGTTACGCTGGCGATTAACCCAACCTGTTTTACAGAGCCGAGCGTCTGCATTGATGAGATAGCCATTGATGGCTTGACCTTTTCCAGGCCGGACAGCGCGCCATCAACCGAGCCAGAGCCGCAATCGACCGCAACTGGGAAAATCTCAACCCCGGTGCCGATTCGTATTTCTCGAATTGCATTGAGTGATATAACGCTAGATGTCCTTGGTAACAAAATTGACTGGCAACGTTTCTCGACTGGCCTGTTTTTTCAAGGCAATAAGCTGCGTTTAAACAAAACCCTGTTAAGTGGCATTAATGTAGAACTGGCCGAGTCAGAGGATCAGCCAGTCACACCGCCGCCTACACCCGCAGAACCCGCAACCATTGAATTGCCTGCAGTCGTGCTGCCATTGCAGATGGATATTGTGCGTATTGATATCCATGACTTTGAACTCAAGCAGGAAACGCCCGTTATTGTCCATCATTTAGGGTTGGAGGCTAAGGCATCGGCATCTCAAGTGACGATCTCAACGTTAGAGCTCGACATGCCTGAAGTCGAGGCTACCCTCAACAGTAAAATTACGTTGAATCAGGGATATCCGCTTAACTTGAACTTGCAAGCGACGGTGAAAGAAGAGACGGCAAAAGGTCAACACTTATCATTGTCTGCAAAAGGAAGCATCGCTGATCTTAGCTTGGATGCGTCACTGTCTGGTTTGGCAAGCGCAGATATTCAAGCCACATTGCAGCCATTGGAGCCGGATCTACCGTTCGATGTTGCCATCGAGAAAGGTAAGGTGCAGTGGCCATTACATGGACAAGGTGACTACTTTGTCGATCTTAAAACGTTAGAAACTCAAGGCTCATTAAAAGGCTATGATGTTAAGTTGGCGACCGTTATCCAAGGTAAAGATCTACCCGATCTTGATCTAAGCGTTGAAGGCTCCGGTAACTTAGAGCAGATAACGTTGCGTTCCATTCTACTTAAAACGCTCGGGGGCTCCATCTTTGGGGATGTCATGGCCAATTGGCAGCAACCAATCAATTGGGCGGCAAACCTCTCTCTCACTCATATCCAGCCTGGTTTGCAGTGGCAAGAAGCGGAAGGTGATATTAGCGGTTTAGTGTCAACAACGGGCTCTCTTACCGAAGCGGGTGGTTGGCAAGTGGCAGTGAGCCAGCTAGATATTGATGGCGTACTGCGTGACTACCCACTGAATATTGAAGGCACATTGAACGCCTCCGATATGAAAGGCAAAGGCGAGTTTAATATCGATACGCCTGGACTCGTGCTATCTCATGGCCCCAATAATATTCATGCAAAAGGTACGCTCAATGATACTTGGCGCATGGATTTATCACTCGATCTCCCGGAGCTGGCCAAGTCGGTCCCTGACTTAAAGGGCAAAGCGATTGGCGATGTAAGATTGCGCGGACCGCTCAAAGAGCCCGACGTTTCATTGGCGTTAGATATTGATTCCGTTGATTGGCAACAGCAAGCGCAGGTGCAGCACATCACCCTGAAAGGTGAGATCACACCATTGCCAGCTCCGAGTGGCGATTTGAGTTTGGTTGTGAAGAGTGCCAGTTATCAAGACTATGTGATTGATGATGTTGAGCTGCGTTTTAATGGTTCGCAGCAATCTCACCGTTTAACGTTGGACGTCATTTCAAATATTGCATCAACCAGTCTTGCCCTTGCTGGCACGTTAACGGACAAGCCGGATATCGCGTGGAATGGTGCGCTGGAGCGTATGCAGTTATCTAGCGAGCAAGGTGAGTGGGCATTGGAAAAGTCGACGGAGATAGGCTTTGATATGGCGACTCAACGTGTCGCGGTGGCTGCGCATTGTTGGTTGCAAGCGGATTCATCACTTTGCTTAAACGACAATATTGACGTAGGTAAAGATGGTGAAGCAAGCCTAAGCCTGAAACAGTTTGATTTCACGCAGCTTGAGGGCTTTATCCCAGAGGGGACCTCATTAGAAGGTCAAGTTAACGCTCAGGTTTGGGCGAAGTGGCGTGAAGGACAATCACCAGAGGTTAACGCGTCGGTCGAGCTTCCTGAGGGGGGCGTAACCCAAGATCTTGAAGTGCCACTGACGATCGGTTGGGAAACAATCAAGCTCAATGCCACGCTCAAACAAGATCGCTTGCAGGCTGATTGGCTGATTGATATTACCGACAACGGTGATGTTTCTGGCCAAGCGATGATTCCTAATGTCGCTGTGGATGACAAGCAGCTTGATGGCAAGTTGATCTTAACGACCTTTGATTTGGATTTTCTTTCGCCGTTGCTTGGTCAATACAGCCAGTTGAAATCGAGCATCAGTACCGATCTCGCATTCACTGGGCCGCTATTGCAACCCAAGGTCGAAGGGCAATTCCTCGTTGACGATATTCTCCTCCAAGGCGAAATCTCTCCAGTTCAGATTGATTCGGGAGAGTTGAAAGTCAACTTTAACGGGTATCAAGCGACTTTAACGTCGGCGCTGAATACGCCAGATGGCACATTGCAATTAACGGGTGATGCTGATTGGCTCGATCTGCAAGACTGGCGCAGTCATTTACGTGTTTTTGCGACCGAATTGAAAGTTGATGTACCGCCTATGGTTGCGATCAAGGTGGTGCCAGATATGACGATTTCTGCGTCCCCTAAATACGCCAAGATTGAAGGTGACATTGCGCTGCCTTGGGGGCGTATCGTAGTTGAAGAGCTGCCACCAAGTGCGATAGGTGTGTCTAAGGATCAAGTTATTCTTAACAATGACTTACAACCGGAAAATATCAACTCGAGTATTCCGTTTGCGGTGGAAACGGACATCAACATTTCCATTGGCGATGACTTTAAGTTATCGGCGTTTGGCCTTGAGGGCGGCTTGATAGGCAAACTTAATGTCGCGCAGCGAGATAAGGGGCCGTTTATCACTGGCGAAGTCAACATCGTTGAGGGTTCGTACCGTTCGTTTGGTCAAGACTTGATAATCGAGCAAGGTAAGATCTTGATGAATGGACCCGTCGATCAACCTTATGTTCAAATTAAGGCGATTCGCAATCCGGACAATACCCGAGATGATGTTACCGCAGGGGTCAAAGTGACGGGGCCTGCGACTGAACCGGTCGTGACGATTTTCTCTGATCCCGCGATGCCACAAGCCAACGCGCTGTCCTATTTGCTGCGAGGGCAGGACATTGATGGCGAATCAGGTGGCAACGCCATGACAACCACTTTAATTGGTTTGAGCCTTGCTCAGAGTGGTCGTGTCGTCGGTGAGATTGGTGAAGCGTTTGGTGTGCAGGACCTTCAACTTGATACGGCAGGCTCGGGTGAGGACTCGCAGGTGACGGTTAGTGGGTATGTATTACCTGGGTTACAGGTCAAATATGGCGTTGGCATCTTTGATTCTGTTGGCGAATTTACGGTACGTTATCGACTGATGAAAGATCTCTATGTCGAGGCTGTAACAGGGGTCAGTAGCGCGGTCGACTTGCTTTATCAGTTTGAGTTCGACTAGATTTGAAAGATAGCTAAGTTAGGGACAGACAATGCAACACTTATTATTTGTTTACGGTACCTTGCGCAAAGGTCAAAGCAATCAAAGCTTCTTAGATTCGGCGGAGTTTCTTGGCCAACATGAAACTTTGCCAGAGTATGCATTGTATGACTTGGGGGCTTACCCAGCGGTCACAGCAGGGCACAGCTCAATCGTTGGTGAGGTATACCTTATTGATGACGACACCTTGGCTAAAATTGATGTGCTTGAAGATGTGCCGGTTGAGTACCGCCGTGAGCAAATAGACACGCCATTTGGTCGCGCTTGGATCTACCTCTATCAAGATACCAGCCAGTTGGATAGCTTGTTGGCTTCAGGGGACTGGTGCCAACGCATCTAGATGTGTCTGGGAGTGTTGACGCAAAAAGAAAAAGTCCGCTATGTGCGGACTTTTTTGTGTTTTGAGGGCGCTATTTTTGCGCTCTTTCGTAAGATTCTAAAATTTCTTGGCGAGCGGCAGCGACGTCTTCCCAACCATCGACTTTCACCCACTTGCCTGATTCAAGCTCTTTATAACGCTCAAAGAAGTGCATGATTTGCGCTTTAAGTAGCTCAGGAATATCGCCCACATCTTGAATGTGGTCGTACTCTTTTGACAGTTTGGAGTGTGGCACGGCGACGACTTTAGCGTCTTCTCCTGATTCATCGGTCATTTTCAAAACGCCGACTGGACGACAGCGAATCACTGAACCTGGCATCAGCGGGTGCGGTGTTGGTACGAGTACGTCTACCGGATCACCATCGAGTGATAGCGTGTGGTTTACGTAACCGTAGTTACATGGGTAGAACATCGGGGCAGACATGAATCGGTCGACAAATACCGCGCCAGAATCCTTGTCGACTTCGTATTTTATCGGATCAGCATTGGCGGGAATTTCAATCACAACATAGATGTCATCGGGTAGAGATTTGCCTGCTGGTACGTCGTTTAAGCTCATTGCTAAAGTTCCTTTTTGTCTAAGTATGGGCTGAAATTTAACCAAAATACCTTACTGCTAAACTCGGTTTTTTGTAAATATTTGCGGCGAGACTTTGCTCAAGAAAATCAGATTATTCATGTATGAATAAAGAAAAGGCGCTCGATGAGCGCCTTTGGAGAAGGTTATTGATCGTCGTCTCGATTGAGCTCGAGGAACTCCTCAACCTTTTTCACCATGTTCTTCGAGCCAACGAAAAACGGTACACGCTGGTGTAGTTCGGTAGGTTTGATGTCCATAATGCGATTCACGCCGTCTGATGCTACACCACCAGCTTGCTCGATGATGTAAGCCATTGGATTACATTCGTATAGTAAGCGCAGTTTGCCGCTTGGGTGACTTTGCGTGCTTGGGTAGAGGTAAATACCACCCTTGAGTAGATTGCGGTGGAAGTCCGCGACCAGCGAGCCGATGTAGCGCGACGTGTAAGGGCGCTTCTCGCTTGGCGCATTTTCTTGGCAGTACTTGATGTACTTTTTCACACCCATTGGGAAGCGAATGTAGTTTCCTTCGTTAATGGAGTAAATGGTGCCGTCTTCTGGGATCATCATGTTTTCATGTGACAAGCAGAATGTGCCAAGTGATGGGTCATAAGTGAAACCGTTAACTCCGTTACCAGTGGTGTATACCAACATGGTCGACGAGCCATAGATCACGTAACCAGCCGCAACCTGTTTGTGACCAGGTTGCAGGAAATCTTCTTCGGTTGGCGGAGTGCCAATCGGTGAAACACGACGGTAGATAGAGAAAATCGTACCCACTGAAACGTTCACGTCGATGTTTGACGAACCATCAAGAGGGTCCATCAGCACAACATATTTTGCGTTTTTGTTGAGTTCTTTATTAAACGCTACTGCTTCGTCTTCTTCTTCACTCGCAACACCACAAACTTGGTCGCGTGCTTCTAGCGCTGCTTTAAACTTCTCGTTGGCGTAGACATCGAGCTTTTGCTGATCTTCACCTTGGACATTTTCTGTCCCGACTGCACCTGTAATGTCACCAAGGCCTGCGGCGTTGATTTCACGGTTTACAATTTTTGCAGCAAGGCGAATTGAAGAAAGTAGGGATGATAGATCACCGCTAGCGTGGGGGAAGTCCGCTTGCTTTTCAACAATGAACTCGCCAAGGGTGCGCATTCCAGACATGGTTATTCCTTAAAAGTCGCTTCTAAATAGTGGGGGATGTGGCATGGATGATCTCTATTTGGATCGTTTCGAAATGCCTGAGCTAAGTGTAAGAGCAGGATCTTTTTATTGGTAATGAACTAACTGCTTGAGATCTCAATTTATTTGTCGACTCTTTACTGTGTTTTCATGGCTCGTTTGGCTGGAATCAAGCTGTACACGGAGTGTGCGGTTGAGTAAGGCTTGTGTCATACAGTGATCAAAGTTGTTCGCTTTTTAAGGCTTTATCGCCATAATGAGTCCACTATTATTTGCCTGAAACAGGGTCAGTTTATGCATATTCATATCTTGGGGATTTGCGGCACATTTATGGGTGGTGCTGCAGTGTTAGCTCGTCAACTTGGTCATAAAGTAACGGGGAGCGATGCCAACGTTTACCCGCCGATGAGCACTCTACTTGAATCTCAAGGTATTGAAATTATAGAAGGATTTGACCCTTCCCAGCTTGAACCTGCGCCAGACCTTGTGGTGATAGGTAATGCGATGAGTCGCGGCAACCCATGTGTCGAGCACGTACTAAATACTAATCTGCGTTACACCTCTGGACCGCAATGGCTACAAGAGTTTTTGTTGCACGATCGCTGGGTTCTAGCGGTCTCAGGCACGCACGGTAAAACCACTACATCAAGTATGCTAGCTTGGATCTTGGAAGCCTGCGGTTACCAGCCTGGATTCTTAGTTGGTGGCGTACTCGGCAATTTTGGCGTTTCTGCTCGATTGGGCGAAAGTATGTTTTTTGTTGTGGAAGCAGATGAATATGACAGTGCTTTTTTCGATAAGCGTTCTAAGTTTGTCCACTACCACCCGCGCACGTTAGTGATGAATAATCTAGAGTTCGATCACGCAGATATTTTTGATGATCTTGAAGCGATTAAGCGTCAATTTCACCATTTAGTACGAACTGTGCCGGGCAATGGCCGTATCTTTGCTCCGAAACAAGATAAGGCTTTAGCCGATGTGCTCGAGCGTGGCTGCTGGAGCGAAACGGAGTCCAGTGGCGAGCAGGGTGACTGGCAAGCAGAAAAAGTGGTGAATGATGGTTCTCACTTCAAGGTTTTCTTCCAAGGCAACCAAGTTGGGGAAGTGCGTTGGAGTTTGGTGGGCGATCATAATGTCGACAACGCTCTTATGGCTATTGCAGCAGCAAGGCACGTCGGTGTAACGCCAGATCTTGCTTGTGACGCGCTCGGAAAGTTCATCAATACGAAGCGACGTCTGGAATGTAAGGGAGAAATCGCAGGCGTGACGGTTTACGATGACTTTGCCCATCATCCAACGGCGATTGAACTCACTTTGGGTGGCTTACGTAACAAGGTAGGTCCACGTCGAATTCTTGCCGTACTTGAGCCACGCAGTGCAACCATGAAGCGCGGTGTCCATAAAGAGACACTGGCTGCATCTTTGCGCGCCGCTGATTCTGTATTCCTCTATCAGCCTGACTCCATTGATTGGTCTGTGGAGGATGTGGCACAGCAATGCACTCAACCCGCTTGGACATCTAAAGATGTCGATGCGCTTGTCGAGATGATAGTTGCTGAGGCTCAGACCGGCGATCAGATTCTGGTGATGAGTAACGGTGGCTTTGAAGGCATTCACGGTAAATTACTCGACCAATTGGCGAACAAAGCAAATTAGCAAAGAAGTATGCATTCAATGAACAATAAACAGAAAGCGATCACATTGGCCTTCACGGGGGCATCTGGTGCGCCTTATGGGCTGCGCCTGCTAGAGTGCTTGATCGCTGCCGACTACCAAGTTTTTCTTTTGATCTCCTCAGCTGCCCGCGTTGTGTTAGCCACAGAGCACGGCCTAAAGTTGTCTGCAAACCCTGAGTCGGCCAAGCAAGCGTTGGTCGAACACCTAAAGTGTGACGCTGACAAACTGATTGTCTGTGGTAAGGACGATTGGTTCTCTCCGGTGGCGTCGGGCTCTGCGGCGCCGAAGCAGATGGTGGTTTGCCCTTGCTCTGCAGGCAGTGTGGCAGCGATCGCCCACGGCATGTCTGATAATCTGATTGAACGCGCAGCCGATGTGGTGATGAAGGAGCGCGGTCAACTATTGTTGGTTGTTCGTGAAACCCCGTTCTCGACGTTACACCTTGAGAATATGCACAAATTGTCCCAAATGGGCGTTACGATCATGCCAGCGGCGCCCGGTTTTTATCATCAGCCCAAGTCGATTGAGGATTTGATCGATTTTATGGTCGCTCGTATTTTGGATCATCTGGGTGTGGAACAAGGTTTGGTTCCTCGCTGGGGATATGATCACCGAGATTGATGGTGAGAGGAACGACTCTAGCTATTGAGTCTCATAACTATTACAATCAAGCCGATACTCATCGGGGAGCTATTCATTGAGTCAATGAAGCTGAGATCGAACCCTTACCATGTAGCGGTAAGTGTGCGGGACCCGTAGACCTGAACCAGATAATGCTGGCGTAGGAATTGAGTTAGGACATGCTGATTTTCATTTCAATTGTCCCTCAAACCTGTGCCGCTCAACAAGGAGAGAGCGAGCAGTGAAAACCACTCTGAGCACCATTTCATTCAGCGCAGTTGCGTTGGCCACACTATCTTCATTTTCCGTTACCGCCGCAGAAAAAGCGCTGACGGTTTACACTTATGACTCTTTCGCAGCCGATTGGGGCCCAGGTCCTAAAGTCGAAAAAGCTTTTGAAGCTCAATGCGGTTGTGACGTGAACTTTGTCGCGCTAGACGACGGTGTCTCTATCCTTAACCGCCTACGTCTAGAAGGGGAGAACAGCAAAGCTGACATCGTTCTTGGTTTAGACAACAACTTGATGGCGGAAGCAAAAAAGACAGGCCTACTCGCTGAGCACAGTGTCGATACGACTTCAGTGACACTGCCAAATGGTTGGAACGATAGCACTTTTGTCCCTTACGATTACGGCTATTTTGCGTTTGTCTACAACAAAGAAAAACTCGCGAATCCACCAAAAAGCCTCAAAGAGTTGGTGGATTCTCGTGATGACTTAAAGGTGATTTATCAAGACCCGCGTACCTCAACACCGGGTCAAGGTCTGATGTTGTGGATGAAGTCGGTGTATGGTGATGAAGCGACTCAAGCATGGCAAAATCTTGCGAAGAAGACCGTCACTGTGACTAAGGGATGGTCAGAAGCGTACTCCATGTTCTTAGAAGGGGAGTCTGATTTGGTTCTCTCTTACACCACCTCACCTGCGTATCACTTGATCGCTGAAGGGGATGCGAAGTTTGCTGCAGCCGATTTTGCGGAAGGTCACTACACGCAAGTTGAAGTGGCAGCAAAGGTGAAAGGATCGAATAATCAGGCTCTTGCAGATCAATTTATGGCATTCATTCTCAGTGATGAGTTCCAATCTGTGATGCCAACGGGTAACTGGATGTACCCAGTAACAAGCGTAGAGTTACCACAAGGATTTGAAACCTTGACTGTGCCAAACAAGGCATTGAGCTTCAGTGCGGATAAAGTTGCGGAAAACCGTAAAACTTGGATCCGTGAATGGCAAAGTGCGCTGACGTTCTAAGGGTATTTCTTGCGTAGCATTCCCAAGATAGGCTTATGGGTCGCGATGTTTATCGCGACCTTTGTTATTTCAGCCTTAGCCGCTTTACTGATTGAAGCGCCCTCTTTAAATCTTGCTCAGGTGTGGCAAGACCCCTACTATCGCCACGTTACCAAGTTCAGTTTTTACCAATCTTTTCTCTCGACGCTGTTAAGTGTTGGGCTCGCCATACCAGTAGCTCACGCGCTTTCTCGTCGTCAATTTCTGGGTAAAAACCTGTTGTTGAAACTGTTCGCAACCACGTTGGTATTGCCTGTCTTAGTCGGCGTATTTGGCTTGCTTGCCATTTATGGCAATAGTGGTTTACTGGCCGATGGTTTTGCCTACTTTGATAGCAAACTGCCTTTTTCGATTTATGGTTTGAACGGTATTTTACTGGCGCACCTGTTTTTTAATTTGCCCTATGCGAGTCGGCTTTTACTGCAATCTTTAGAGTCCATCCCCGAAGAACAGCACAAACTCTGTGCGCATCTTGGCATGGGGGCGTGGCAAAAGTTTTTTTGGGTTGAGTGGCCACGCATGAAGCAGCAGCTTGCTCATGTTTGTGGTTTAGTGTTTATGCTTTGCTTTACCAGTTTTGCGACCGTAATGGCGCTTGGTGGCGGACCAAAATCGACGACCATTGAACTCGCCATCTATCAAGCGATCAAATTTGATTTCGATTTGCAAGCCGGTGCGCTATTGGCCATTTGGCAGATGACGCTTTGTGGCATTATGGCGCTGATCATTCAGCGTTTGGGTAAACCGATATCAGTAAGCTCCGTGAGTACTACGAACAACCCCTATTTAGCCGGTAATCATTGGCGCAACAAAGTGTGGGATTACAGTTGGATTGGGCTCGCCGCCATATTGGTTCTGCCTCCTTTGGCGATGGTCATTGTCAGCGGTATCAATAGCCATGCGATCCAAGTCTTTACAGATCCGCGTTTTTGGCATGCACTGTGGGCATCGCTGAAAGTGGCGACCCTAGCGAGTATGATCGCTTTGTTAGCGGGTATTACTATCTTGATCACCAGTCGTCGACTCCGGCTTAATGCTCGAGCGCGGCAAGCGGATCATATTGAACTGATCGGCACCATTATTTTGGTCACCCCTGGTTTGGTTGTTTCGACTGGGTTGTTTTTGTTGTTGCGCTCATTTACGGATGTATTCAGTCTGGCTTTTGTGGTGGTCGTGGCGGTGAACGCGCTGATGGGGCTTCCCTATGTGATTAAAACGCTCTCTCAGCCGATGCTACAGGTCGAGCAACAGTATCAGTATGTGTGTGCAAGCCTTGGGATGAAAGGGTGGCAACGGTTTAAAGTGGTTGAGTGGCGGGCGCTTAAAAAGCCGATGGCGCACGCATTTGCTATTAGCTTCATGTTTGCGATTGGCGATCTGAGCGCGATTGCCCTGTTTGGTAGCCAAGAATTTCGCACTCTACCCCTCTATCTGTTCCAGTTGCTGGGAAGCTATCAGATGGATGCGGCGGCGGTCGTTTCCCTGACATTGCTTCTTCTCAGCGTTGGCTGTTTCACGCTCATCGAAACGTTGTTTAAAGCGAACAAAAAGGTCAATCATGTTATCTCTGACTGAAGTGGATTATTACTACCACAACGAGTTGTTTCATTTTGATGTTTCCGTTGAGCAAGGTTCGATCACTGCCTTGATGGGACCAAGTGGGGCGGGCAAGTCGACGTTACTGGCATTAGTGGCGGGATTCATTGAGCCAGTCAGTGGTTCGATTAGCGTGGAAGGGCGTGACATTGTTGGTCTAGATCCGCACCGGCGACCTTTTGCGATGTTATTTCAGGAACACAACCTATTTGCTCACCTGACCGTCAGACAAAATATTGGGCTTGGTTTGCACCCTGGACTAAAGCTCAGTGATGAGCAGCAACGGAAGGTGGAGTTGGCGGCGGATCAAGTGGGCGTGGCTGACTATCTTGACCGATTGCCAGAGCAGTTATCTGGCGGACAGCGTCAACGAGTCGCCTTGGCGCGCTGCTTTGTTCAATCTCACCCAGTTTGGTTGCTCGATGAGCCGTTTTCCGCACTCGATCCTATCTTACGTGAAGAAATGTTATCGCTGGTGGCAAAGCTAGCCAAAGAGAGAAATATCACCGTGCTGATGGTGACGCACCACATCAGTGACGCTAAAGCCATTGGCTCCGATTTTATCTTTGTTGCCAACGGGCGAGTGGAAGTGGCAGCAGGCGTTGAACAGCTCGTGTCTCACCACAGTAACCAAGCATTGAGTGAGTTTGTCAGAGCAGGCGAATAGAGGACTTAAAGAAAAAGGATTGATGTGAGAGCATCAATCCTTTTTGTATTTGGTGCTAAACTTCTTCGTCGCTCAGCGCTTTTAGAACTTGGAAGATTTCGCGGTAAGATTTCGCAGGCTTACCGGCTTTTTTCTCTTTTGCCGCTTGGCGAGCAAGTTGACGCAGGCGCTGGCGATCTGCGTTTGGATAGAGTTCCATTGCATCGCTAATGGCCGCATCACCCTCTTCGACAATGCGGTCACGCAACTGCTCTAGCTTATGCAGGTGCGCTGTTGCTTGTGAGTGCTTATTGCGAACCTTGTCTAACGCGGCTTGCAGTGGCTCAGGATCTTCAAAGCGCATCAATTTGCCAATGTATTGCAGTTGGCGGCGACGCGCTTCGTTTTTGAATCGTTGCGCATCTTTGATCGCTTCTGCGAGATCTTCGCTAAGCGGAAACTTTTCCAGCACAGAAGGTTTTAGGCTCACGAGCTCTTCACCTAACTGCTGCAGCTCTTCCATGTCGCGTTTCATCTCGGTCTTACTTACCCAGATGATTTCTTCTTCCTCTTCCCATGGCGCTTTTTGGTTTTTACGTGCCATTTCTCTGCCTTAATTTGACCATCTATTTCTCTATTTTAACAAGAATCGTGGGGAGAAAGCGAAATTCTTGTTATCCTAGAGAGAACAAATCTTTAGAACTAAGTTGATATGGACGTAAGAGAGCAAGTTGTTCAACAGCGCGTTGAGTTAGAAGCCGCAGTCGCTAAAGCGTTAGAGATGGCGGCAGAGAAGTCTGATGGTGCAGAAGTCGCGATCACGAAAACTACTGGCCTAAGTGTCTCTACTCGCATGTGTGAAGTGGAAAATGTGGAATTCAACAGTGATGGTGCATTGGGCATTACGGTTTACCGTGGTCAACGTAAGGGCAGTGCATCAACCTCTGACTTAAGTGAAAAAGCGATTCAACAAACCGTATTGGCTGCGCTCGATATTGCTCAGTATACCTCCGAAGATCCTTATGCTGGTCCTGCGCCTAAAGAGTTGATGGTCAAAGAGATCCCAGATTTGGATCTATTCCACCCAGACACGCCTGATCCAGATTATGCCGCTCAGGTCGCCATTGCCGCTGAGAAAGCGGCGCTTGAGTACAGCGACAAAATTAAACAAAGCGATGGTGCGAGTTACGATAGCCATTATGGACTGAAGGTATATGGCAATAGCCATGGTTTACTGGCGAGTTATGCTTCGAGCCGTCACAGTACAAGTTGCTGTGTGATTGGTCAGGGCGCTAATGGTGAGATGGAGCGAGATTACGACTACACCTTGTCACGTCATAAAGATGATCTTTGGTCTCCTGAAGCGGTAGGGCTAAAAGCGGCAGAAAAAACCATCAGTCGTTTGGATGCGCAAAAGCTTAGAACGGGTCAATACCCGATCATGTTTGCTGCAGATGTGGCAACCGGTCTGATTGGTCATTTGGTGATGGCGATCAGTGGTGGCAACTTATACCGCAAATCCTCATTCTTGCTCGATCAACTGGGTGAAAAGGTTCTGCCTGATTGGTTTAACATCGCAGAAAAGCCTCATGTACTGCGTGGTCTTGCCTCTAGTCCCTTTGATAGTGAAGGCGTCTTCACCCAAGACCGAGAGATCATTACCGATGGTGTGCTAGCGACGTATCTGCTAACGAGCTACGCCGCACGTAAAATGGATATGACGCCAACAGGCCATGCTGGTGGTATTCATAACTGGTATGTGCAATCAACGGGGCAGAATTTCGAACAAATGCTGAAAGAGCTAGGCACAGGCTTATTGGTCACAGAGACCATGGGCCAAGGTGTCAATATCGTGACAGGCGATTATTCTCGTGGTGCGGCAGGCTTCTGGGTGGAGAATGGTCAAGTTCAATATCCTGTGTCAGAAATTACCATTGCTGGCAATCTTAAGCAGATGTTCCAGAACATTGTCGCTGTCGGTAATGATGTGGAAACGCGTTCACAAATTCAAACGGGTTCTATATTGCTTGAATCTATGAAGGTGGCGGGCGAGTAATCCCCTATATTTGGCTTGAATAGAAAAAGGTTGGCGTAGTGCCAACCTTTTGTTTTTCTTAGCCCTCAAACAACTCAGTGTGCAGCTTTTGGATGGCTTGCTTTGAGACGGACTCATGCACTAAGAAGCAGAGGTTGTGCGGACTTGCACCGTAACAGATCATGCGTAGATTGAAGTCTTCTAATGTGCCAAAGACTTGCTTCGCGTAGCCTTTACTCTCACTCATGTTGTTGCCGATTAGCGCAACCAGACATAAGTTGTGCTCGACGTCGACGCTACATAGCTCCTCTAACTCAATACGAGCGGCTTCCGGCAGCTGAGGCGCACCGCCTGAGGTATCAGTTTGATCCAATGTTAACGAAACGCTAATCTCGGAAGTCGTGATTAAATCCACCGATATCTTGTGCTTGGCTAGAATCTCAAAAACACGGGCTAAAAAACCGTATGCGTGGAACATTTTTGCGCTGCGTAGTGTCACCATTGTCTGGTTGCAGCGAAGGGCTAATGCACGAAATAGCGGTGAGCTCTCCACTTGATGGCGAATCCAAGTCCCGCCCTTTTCTGGCTCTTTTGATGAGCCGACAAAAACTGGAATATCATGACGCAGTGCCGGAACGAGAGTCGATGGGTGTAAGATCTTCGCGCCAAAGTTTGCCATCTCAGAGGCTTCGCTAAAGCTGATTTCTGGGATTGGAGACGCTTTCGGTGCGATACGAGGATCGGTAGTGTAGATACCGGGAACGTCAGTCCAGATTTCCAAGCCTGACGCTTCAACCGCCTCTGCAATCAGCGCGGCGCTGTAGTCACTGCCGCCACGACCTAGGGTTGTGGTATTGCCTTCTGCGTCTGATCCGATAAAGCCTTGAGTGATCACTACGGATTCTTGGCATAGTGGAATGAGCTTTTCTTCGGCAAGCTGACGGATGCTATCTAGCTCTGGTTCTGCTTTGCCAAAGTTGCTGTCGGTGCGCAGTACATCTCGAATATCGAAACGTGTGGCGGCGATTCCTCGCTCTCTCATTAATTGGGTAAGCAGGTGAGTCGACATCAGCTCACCACACGCGACTAAGTGGTCTGTGAGCTTACGGCTCGCTTGGATTGAAGCGGCTTCTGCAAGGCTCGTCACCGTATCTAGAATGGTGTAGACCTCGGCTGCAGCCTGGGTTGAATCTTCGAGTTGGTCCAAAACAGCATTATGGATCTTAGCCAGTTTGGTTAATATCTCACTTCGATGTGTTTGGTCTTGCACACCATTGGCTAACTCGACCAATAGGTTGGTGACACCTGAACACGCACTGCTAACAACTAATTTGGTATTGGGGTTTGATTCGATAATGGCTGCACAGCGACTCATCGCCTCAAAATTAGCAACACTTGTCCCACCAAACTTAGCAACATTGAAACTGCCCACGGCATTTCTCCCACGACTTCCTGAAAATAAAACTGGGGGTTAACCCAACATCCGATGTTTGCTTGAAGAGAGAATGAGCGAAAAAGAGGTATTTTTGAAATGCTATTGACCTCAGAAGCTCATCATCAGGCTGTGCTGATGACAGTTGATGGGACTCAACCCAAGTCAACCGACAAACCAAAACCACACTTTTGGTTTACCTCGGCACTGCTCCCCCTCAATGTGTTGTCTCGGAATTGTGGTTCCACGACACATCTACCTGGGCAGTGCTCCTCTTCTGCAACAATTTAAGTTGCGTGGCATAAATATTCGCCACCTATCCAGCATTGAACGTTTTTATGTGACCAATGTCAACGGTATTTTGTAACTTTATGCTCTTGGTAAATTAACAAACTTGTGACACTGGTTTGACCTCAAGACTTTGGGCTAATTGCTGAGGCGTTTGAATTGGATTAAGGTGAATCAATAACCTTCAACAGAACAATAAAATAGTTTGCAAAAGGAGCTGCCAATGACGATTCAAAGTTTTATTCCACCTCACCGCATCCTGATGGGACCGGGACCTTCGGACATTTCACCTCAAGTGCTGCAGGCGTTGAGTCGTCCAACGGTTGGTCACTTAGATCCTCTATTCATCAAGATGATGGATGAACTCAAGCAGCTACTTAAGTATGCATTCCAAACGGAAAATGAATTCACGATTGCAGTTTCTGCGCCCGGGAGTGCAGGAATGGAAACTTGCTTCGTCAATTTGATTGAGCCAGGTGACAAAGTAATTGTTTGTCGAAATGGCGTATTTGGCGAGCGCATGAGAGAAAACGTCGTCCGAGCAGGCGGTGTGGTTGAGCTTGTTGACGACGAGTGGGGCGCACCGGTCTCGGTAGAGAAAGTGGAACAGGCTCTGAAAGCCAACCCAGATGCGAAGATTCTTGCTTTTGTTCATGCTGAAACCTCGACAGGTGCTTGCAGTGATGCAGAGGCTCTAGGTAAGCTCGCTAAGCAGCACGGCGTGTTATCGATTGTGGACGCGGTAACGTCTTTAGGTGGCGTTCCACTAAAAGTTGATGAGTGGCAGTTGGATGCGGTTTATTCCGGTAGCCAGAAATGTTTGTCGTGTGTACCAGGTTTATCGCCAGTGACACTCTCTCAAGCAGCCATTGATAAAATCCAAGCGAGAAAGACACCAGTCCAGAGTTGGTTTCTTGATCAAAGCCTTGTGTTGGGGTACTGGAACGGGGAAGGCAAGCGCAGCTACCATCACACTGCGCCGGTCAATAGCCTTTATGCGCTTCATGAATCACTGCTCATTTTGCAAAATGAAGGGCTAGAAAATGCTTGGCAACGCCATCGCGAGATGCACGAAAAGCTAAAAGCTGGATTAGAGAAGCTAGGTTTTGAATTTGTTGTTGAGGAGCAATCTCGCTTGCCTCAGTTGAACGCAATTTATGTACCTCAATGGGTAGACGAGGTAAAAGTGCGTAGTCACTTGCTTGATACTTATAACCTAGAAATTGGCGCGGGCTTAGGTGCTCTCGCAGGAAAAGCTTGGCGTATCGGCCTCATGGGATACGGAGCGAGATCGGAGAATGTCGCTCTTTGTTTGAGAGCACTAGAAGAGTCACTGACTCAATAAATGACAAGGCGACCTAAGGTCGCCTTTCTTTATTCTGCTGGTTTGTTTGCCTCTGTGGTCAGCGCGTCGATGTTTGGTGGAACATACCGCACTTCACTAAAGTCGCGATTTGGGAATAGGAACTGTGCTTCACTGCGGATCTGCTGCGCTTTCTCTTCTTCGCCAATACCTTGATAAGCCAAGATCAGGTTGTTATAGAAAGCGGGTCTTGGTTTGTCTTTGATGATCTCCAGTGACCAGTCGATGTATGGCTGAATAAACTCAGGGTCATGTTTATACAGGCCAATATTGAGATAGGTGCTGTAAATGTCCCAGTCATATCGATCTTGCCATGCAATTGGGTTGGTGACTTGATTCAAAATCTCAGGATCTTTTGGGTTAGACTTTTCAAACTGAGTGAGGACGTAATTGGTATGCAGGGCACTCAACATATAAAAGCTAACTAAGGTGGGCATCACCAAACTGGACACACGCAGTCCAGTTTGAGAAACAAAACTAAAGGTCACGCTCCGATACTTATTGGCTCTTTGGTCAACCCAATAGAGTAGAGTGATGAAGGTGATCCAATGGATGGCCGAGTGATAGAAGGGGTATTCCAACTGCGAATGCAGCACAATTGGAATGAACAACGCAAAGAGCGCCAGTCGGGTGCCTTTTTTACCTTGATAGACCCTTATCAATACTAGAGTGGCCGCTAAGAAAATAGCCAGTATTGGCACTAACCCACCTTCAACGCCCCAATACAACAGCTCGTTGTGTGGATGGTCAAGAGCGGGGAGGCCTGGATGATATTCTGGATTAAGTTGATGTTGACGAGCGCTATAGACAATGTATTCAGACTCAAATTTGCCATAACCATATCCGGAAAACGGCTTCTCGATTAGCATATCTAGCGCTTGAGGAATGTGGTATTCCCTTGGGCTTTTAAGGTTTACTTTTTGAGCCGATAGGTTTTTAGGTGAATCTACATTGTGTTGAGCGACATTTGGTATCAAGCCCAGCATTACCCCTAAACTGAGTGAGACAACCCAACCCCAAAAACGTTTTTTTGTCGCAAATCTGTAGAGATAAGGTAGTACCCCAAGGATCACGAGAATCGCACTTAGCCATCCCGTTCGTGACGCAAGTACTATAAGTAGGGGGACGGTGAGTGCAGGGATTAAATACAGAAGCGCAACATCACTGATTTTGGTTTGATATTTAATTGGTTGTCGCGTTAGTAGGTAGCCTGATATGGCAAGCCCTGTTGCGAGAAAAGTCGCCATGACATTGGGCTGCTGAAAAATTCCATAAGGGCGGTTGATTAGCGTGTTGTAGCCAATAAGATTGCCGGGCTCTAACAGTAAGTATTGTACCCAACCAAAGAGAGCTTCAATGGTAACGGCGATGACGATGAACCATAGCAAGCGCTGCTTCTGTTTATTGCTGAAACGAAACTGTTGCAAGACTACGAACAAAAGATAGCCTGCCCACAAGCCAGTTAACTTGCCAATAGAGAGCTCCACAACCGAACTTGGATAGAAAACAGGTAACGTGATAAGCAGACAGCAAATGAAGAAACCAATCGTGAGCTTGTTGTAACGTAAGGCTCCCTCGGTTCCGACTTGATAAAGGCCAATAGCGAGAGCAAAACTGAGTGCGAGCCAAGTGGTCGGGTTGAATGAAAGCGCCAACCCAGCCCCTCCAGGGTTAGGCATAAAAAAGTGCATTGCGATGATGTAGATGGCGCCAAATGCGACCAAGAAGGGTTTATTCAGCGGTACCTTTGGTTTTTGCTTTGCTAGTTTTGTCCCGGAAACGTGTGTGGTAGCCATGGGGTCCATATCCTAATAAAAACAGGCCAGTGAGAATGACACTGGCCTGTTTACTTTACTATTAATTGTTATTTTAACATAGGCTTAAGGAACCTTGCCGTATGAGAACCTTCGACCAAGGACACATCTTCAGGTGTTCCTTGAGCGACAATTTCACCGCCTCCTTGACCACCTTCCGGACCTAAGTCCACAATCCAGTCTGCGGTTTTTATGACGTCTAGGTTATGCTCAATGACGACCACGGTATTACCATGGTCTCGTAGACGATGTAGTACCGTGAGTAACTGTTGAATATCATGGAAATGCAATCCCGTGGTTGGCTCATCCAGAATGTACAAGGTTTTACCCGTATCTCGTTTCGATAGCTCACGCGCCAATTTCACTCGCTGAGCCTCACCGCCAGATAGCGTCGTAGCGGCTTGACCTAAGCGAATATAGGACAGACCGACATCAATGAGAGTTTGCAACTTGCGCGCGATGACAGGCACTGGGTCAAAAAACTCGCGAGCATCTTCTACTGTCATCTCGAGTACTTCATCAATGGTTTTGCCTTTGTAGCGTACTTCCAAGGTTTCTCGGTTATAGCGCTTACCCTTACAGACATCACACGGTACATAGACGTCAGGTAGGAAATGCATTTCCACTTTGATAACACCGTCGCCTTGACACGCTTCGCATCGGCCACCACGCACGTTAAAGCTAAATCGGCCAGGTTTATAACCACGAGAGCGGGACTCTTGTGTACCCGCGAATAGTTCTCGAATCGGGGTAAAAATACCCGTATAGGTTGCTGGGTTTGAACGAGGTGTTCGGCCGATCGGGCTTTGGTCGATGTCGATCACCTTGTCAAAATGCTCAAGCCCTTTGATTTTTTTGTATGGTGCGGGCACCGCTGTTGTCGCACCGTTAAGCTGGGTATGGGCAATTTTAAAGAAGGTATCGTTGATTAGTGTTGACTTTCCTGATCCTGAAACACCCGTAATACAGCTAAAAAGGCCAACAGGAATCTCTAATGTAACGTCTTTTAGGTTGTTTCCTGATGCACCGATCAATTGTACCGTTTTCTTAGGATTTCGTGCTGTACGCTCCTTTGGTACAGCAATTTCCTTGGTGCCACTCAAGTACTGGCCAGTGAGAGAGTTTGGATTCGCTACAATTTGTTCCATTGTGCCTTCCGCTACGACAGTACCTCCGTGAACGCCAGCTCCTGGGCCGATATCAATGACATGGTCAGCCATGCGGATTGCGTCTTCATCATGTTCCACAACAAGGACGGTGTTACCCAAGTCACGAAGGTGAGTTAGTGTTTTTAGTAGGCGTTCATTATCTCGTTGGTGTAAGCCAATCGAAGGTTCATCGAGTACATACATTACACCCACTAAACCCGCACCAATTTGGCTTGCGAGTCGAATGCGCTGCGCTTCGCCACCGGATAAGGTCTCTGCACTGCGAGAAAGGTTTAAGTAATTGAGTCCTACATTAACTAAAAACTGAAGGCGGTCATTAATCTCTTTCATCACTTTTTCCGCGATTTGAGCGCGTTGACCTTCTAACTGTAGCGAAGAGAAAAAGTTCAGTGCATCAGCAATACTTAGTTCAACGATTTCTGGCAGAGTCGTATCGCCTATAAAGACATTTCGAGCTTCTAAGCGAAGTCGACTTCCGTCACAGCTTGAGCAGGTTTTTGTAGAGATATACTTAGCCAAGTCTTCACGTACGGCGTTAGATTCGGTATCTCGATAACGACGCTCCAAGGTATTTAATATCCCTTCAAATGGATGACGTTTTACCCGAATGTCGCCTCTGTCGTTGATGTATTTAAACTCAACTTCTGTACGCCCAGACCCAGTTAAAATTATGTCACGAGTTTTCTTGGGCAAAGCGTTGAATGGGGTATGCAGATCAAACCCGTAATGGTCCGCCAATGATGTGAGCATCTGAAAATAATAGTAGTTTTTCTGATCCCAACCTCGAATTGCACCCTCAGCCAGGCTAAGAGAGTCATCGACTATCACGCGGGCCGGATCAAAATACTGTTGCACACCTAAACCATCACAAGTGTGGCAAGCCCCAGCAGGGTTGTTAAATGAAAAGAGGCGAGGCTCTAACTCTTGCATACTGTACCCACAATGAGGGCAGGCAAAGTTTGCGGAGAACACGATTTCGTCGCCGGTGCCGTCCATAGGTGCGACAACCGCGATACCACCGGACAGTTCGAGTGTGGTTTCGAATGACTCAGCTAATCTTTGTTGTAAGTCGCTGCGTACTTTAAAGCGGTCAACAACGACTTCGATGGTATGCTTTTTATGTAGCTCTAAGGTTGGAGGATCAGAGAGATCACACGTTTCGCCGTCAATACGAGCGCGAATAAAACCTTGCGCGGCTAAGTTTTCCAGCGTTTTGACATGCTCGCCTTTTCTTTCTTTGACAATCGGAGCGAGCAGCATCATTTTTGCCCCTTCAGGCAGCTCAAGCACTTTATCTACCATTTGTGAAACTGTTTGGGCGGCGAGGGGAACGTGGTGCTCTGGACATCGAGGTTCACCGACTCGAGCATAAAGGAGTCGTAAATAGTCGTAAACTTCGGTAATGGTACCAACCGTTGATCTTGGGTTGTGTGAGGTTGACTTTTGTTCGATAGAAATAGCGGGGGATAACCCTTCGATGTGGTCAACGTCAGGCTTTTCCATCAAAGATAAGAATTGGCGAGCATAGGCGGATAGAGATTCTACATAGCGTCGTTGGCCTTCAGCGTACAAGGTATCAAAGGCTAGTGATGACTTACCCGAACCTGACAAGCCTGTAATCACGATCAGCTTGTCTCTGGGTATCGTAAGATTGATATTTTTCAGGTTGTGCGTGCGTGCACCACGAACTTCTATCTGATCCATTCTTATCACTCAATGCAAAAATTAGTCAGCTAAGTATTACATAGTGTGAGAAATGTTCAAAGAAATACTGGATAAAAAAACAGTAATAAAAAAGGCAGCTCGATGAGCTGCCTTTTAAACGAAGCGTCGGTTTATGCCTCTTCTTTGGTCGTTTTTTGTTTGCCAAGCTCTGACTTTTTAGAGTCTTTCAGGTATAGGTTTTCGAAGCAGTAATTGGTTGCCTCGATATAACCTTCGACACTACCGCAGTCGAAACGTTGGCCCTTAAATTTATAAGCAAGAACACAGCCTGCTTGCGCCTGTTTAAGCAAAGCGTCGGTAATTTGTATTTCACCGCCTTTGCCAGGCTCTGTATTTTCAATCAACTCAAAAATATCAGGGGTTAGAATGTAGCGGCCAATGATGGCAAGGTTGCTTGGCGCAGTTCCTGGCTCCGGTTTTTCGACCATATCGTCAACACGGAAGATATCATCTTTGATCATTTCACCAGAGATCACGCCATACTTGTGAGTTTCATCTTCAGGTACTTCTTGTACCGCGACAATAGAGCAACGGAACTGCTTGAAGAGTGCGACCATCTGCGCAAGTACACCTTCTTGCTCGTTAACGCAAAGGTCATCAGCTAGTACCACAGCAAACGGTTCATCGCCCACCAGTTCACGCCCGGTTAAAATTGCGTGGCCAAGACCTTTCATTTCACGTTGACGAATATAGGTAAAGTTTGCGCTTTCAATAATGTCGCGAATATCGACTAGTAGCTCTTCTTTGTTGGTGCCACTGATTTGGTGCTCAAGCTCATAGTTCTTATCGAAATGGTCCATGATTGAGTGCTTACCACGACCGGTAACGATACACATACCGTTCATACCTGCTTGGATTGCTTCTTCAACGCCGTACTCGATGAGTGGTTTGTTTACCACTGGCATCATCTCTTTTGGCATGGATTTAGTGGCAGGTAAAAAGCGTGTACCGTAGCCTGCTGCCGGGAAAAGGCACTTCTTGATCATGTTAAACCCTATATATTTTTATTCGAAAATTAGCTGACGCGACAATAACATGCTTTGGGCGAAGTGATCATCGATCCATTCGCCCAAAGTAATGAAATTTTACGTGCGTAGTAAAATTAAGACAACAGGTGTTGCCTTGCCCAAGCGGCAGCTTGTACTCGATTTTTTACGCACAACTTTTTGAATATCTGATAGAGATGGGATTTAACGGTGAACTCACTGATAAATTGGTCTTCTGCTATTTGGCTATTGGAAGCACCTGTCATTAAACTTCTTAAGATGTGGATTTCGCGAGTGGTGAGATCAACGGTAACTGGTGCTGACTGAGTTTCTACCATGTTGCGATAGTGAAATAACAGTTGTGCGGCGACCTTGCGAGGTAACCAGTTCTGTCCGTTGATAATTTCGCTACAGCCTTTACTGATGACTTCTACGGAGTCGGTTTCATAAAACAACCCCTTTAGATGACCAAAATTGAGGATTTCATCTGTGGTTAAGCGACATTGAACATTAATGACGATGTTTTCAAAGGTTTTGTTCGCCAGTGGAAGATCGCGTATCTGATTATTCAGGCGAGAGTAGTCATGGTGGTCGATCATCAAAATGCGATGTTTGCTCGTTTGGAGCGCGAGCATAAGATCTTGCGGTTCGATATAGGGGATATTGATCTCTAACGCTTGTTCTATCTTTTGAACTATCGGATGAGTAACCTTCTTATCTTCACACAAGAAATGAATGGTACGCATATAACTATTCTTCATAATAAAACCTTTTTGATTTTCATCGATGGAATGAGCTTGAAGGATTTTTTCGATCAGAGCGAATCAAGGTTGAATCATTGCGTTTAGTTTCAAGCGGATAAGTAATTAACTTATCGCTCACCCAAAATAATCTTTGATTTTTCTCGAAAAATTAGCGGCTCATTGGATTGCGATGAAGATTGATCAGGCATTACGTAGACAGGCTTTTGTCCCAAAAGCAAAGCGTGTTATGCTATTGGGCTATTCAAATATACCTAAATTTTTAGACGGAGCGAAACATGGCCAGCCGTGGAGTAAACAAAGTTATTTTAGTCGGTAATCTGGGTTCAGATCCGGAAGTTCGTTACATGCCAAGTGGTGGTGCTGTCGCTAATATCACCATCGCAACGTCTGAAACATGGCGAGATAAAGCGACAGGCGAGCAGCGTGAAAAAACAGAGTGGCACCGTGTGGCACTGTTTGGCAAGCTTGCGGAAGTGGCTGGTGAGTACCTACGTAAAGGCTCACAAGTGTATGTTGAAGGTCAATTGCAGACGCGCAAGTGGCAAGATCAAAGCGGTCAAGACCGTTACACTACCGAGGTCGTAGTACAAGGCTACAATGGCGTTATGCAAATGCTAGGTGGCCGTGCTCAAGGCGGTGCTCCAGGCCAAGGCATGGGTCAACCTCAACAGCAAGGTTGGGGACAGCCGCAGCAACCTGCAGCTCAGCAGAGTCAACCGCAACAGCAATACTCTCAGCCACAACAGCAGCAAGCTCAGCCTCAATACAATGAGCCGCCGATGGATTTTGACGACGACATCCCATTCTAAGAGTCCTGAACTGAAAAAAAGCCGCGAAAATCGCGGCTTTTTTATATAGTTAGAGTAATCAATTGCCCTAACGTTATAGCGTGGAATTGCCCAATGCCCGCTTGTAGCTCAGCACCATCTTTATTGAAGCTGCATTAGAAAAGGAATTCTATTTCTATGAGGTATACCCCTACCTTAAAACTGAGTACCCGCTTGGTCGCTTTTGTCACTATGATCGTGATTATTGCCATGTTCATTCTCTTTTTGGGAGGAACATTGTCGTTTAAGCGCCTTGGTCAAGAATACTTAGATCATTCTCTCAAGGGGATCGTCAACGTAGTAGATAAGGAGATGGAAGATCCGGATGCTGCGTATTCACTGCAACGCTGGATGCCGAAGATGCTGCAGGCGTCGAACATTGTCGAAATGGAGCTAGCATCGACGTACGGTACTATTTATCGCTTCAAAGATACGTCATCGAAAGTGGACCCTGCACTGCTTTACCAAGTTGAATATCAACTCGAACGCAACGATGGGTATCAAATTCGGTTTAAAGCGGTCCCTCCTTATATTGGCTACGGCTATTCGATGCAGGCACTATGGTCCATCACGTTAGCGGTGGTACTCATTATCTTCTGTTTGATGCAAGGGGTGAAATGGCTGAAAGAACAGCTGAGCGGATCTGAGATGCTGGAAGAGCGAGGCAGAATGATCCTCGCGGGAAGGGTTGAAGAGTATGCGCAAGGCGATCCTAAAGAGTGGCCTTTTACCGCCAGTGAAGCGCTTGATCGATTGATTGAAGAGCTAAGAGACGCTCGTCAAGAACGCAGTCGCTTTGATACCTTCATTCGTTCGCAAACTTTTCTAGATAAGCTGACTGGTACCGCAAACCGTGTTTTATTCGACAGCAAGCTCGAAGCAGCGCTTTCAGAAAGTGGCTCTCATGGCGGTGTGCTTCTTATTCGTATTGATGATTGGGAGCAACTCAAAGAAGAGTACGGGAAAACCGTCGCCAATGATTTTTTAATTGAGGTCGGAGATAGTCTGACCACAGTCATCCAGCGTTACCCTGATGTCATCTTATCTCGCTATTACAATTCTGATTTCGCTATTTTTGCACCGAGTTTATCGAGCAAAGAAGTCTCTGCGATTGCTGCAAGCTGTATTAAGCAGTTAGCCCGTCTTACGCCTCCCGACGTACTGGATCCAGAAAACTGGGTTCACATTGGGGTCAGTCTCTATCGGGAGGGCGAAAGTCAAGGTCGAATTATTGATGAATCAGAAACGGCACTTAAGAGTGCTCAGTTGCAGCGCTCTAACACATGGAGTCGCTTCCACAAGCATGTCAGTCCAGAGGAAGAGCGAGGTAGCGTTCGTTGGCGCACGCTTTTCGATCAAGTGTTGAAGCCTGACAAGTTGCACGTCTTTTCGCAGCCGTGTTTCCAGTTAGATGAGCAGCAAGATAACCAACTAGAGCACTGTGAACTGTTTGCCCGAATCAACGATCCAGAGAAGGGAGTAATCAAAGCATCCCGTTTTAATTCAGCAATTGAATCAGTTGGTTACGAAATAATCTTAGACAAAGCAGTATTGAGAACTATCCTGCGTTATTTGAAAGTTTCTAAGGATTCAATGTGTTACTCTATAAATTTGCATGTCGTCCCTTTTGCCGACCGAGCCTACTTTAAATGGTTTCGTGATGAGCTATTGCAGTTGTCTACTGAGCAGCGAAAACAGCTGATTTTTGAGTTTGCTGAAGCGCGTTTAGTGAAGCATCTCGATTATATGAGACCTGTCGCTAAAATGATTTCTGGTCTAGGTTGTAAAGTAGCGGTTGGTCAAGCTGGGCGCTCCATTGTTAGCACTTACTACTTAAAAGAGTTACCGATTAGCTACTTGAAGTTGCATCGAAGTTTAGTGAAACAGATCGATCAGCGTCATGAAAACCAGTTGTTCATTCGTAGTTTACTTGGGGCTTGTGCGGGTTTAAACACCAAACTGATTGCCGTCGGGGTCGACAGTAAGCAAGAGCACAAAACAGTGCTTCAGCTTGGTGTTCATGGGGTTCAGGGGCGATATTTTGAATCAGAGAAACAACTGATTCCTCAACACATTCAGCATAAGCAAACCGCTGAGTTTAAGAAAGTACAAATTGGTCGACGAAAACGCTGGTGACAAATAACGACAAATGAAAATGCAATCCTTATTCGGTAAATTCAGGCAAACCGCTCACAAACAGACGCAACTTACGGTTGTTGTTTTACCCCATGCCTTGTTTTTTTCGCCGCTACCAAGCTGTAATCTACCCAGTCAAGTCAACTACGATGGTGTGTCTTGGCATGATGCCCTAGTTAAGGCACTCAAAGACGCTGACGTTTCTGATTTGTCGGTACAAGTCGTGCTGAGCGCAAACCTATATCAAACCTATCAAATTGATAAGCCCTCGATGCCGGAAGAAGAACTCTCTGCGGCATTGCCATTTCTTCTGAAAGATCTGATTTCTGAGCGCGTTAGCGACATCATCGCTGATTTTACCCCGTCACCAATCGGCAATAAGTTGCAAGTTTTTGTCGTCAATCGTCACTTGGTCGAGGCTCTTAACAGTGCTTTGGGGCAGTTTAATATCGAACTGACACGAATATTGGTCGAGGACGAAGTGTGGGCTCACTCTGCAGGGGAGCTAGCACAGTTTTTACTGCTTCATCGGAGCCACAAAGGGCAATTTAAAGTCAGTGCGTTTGTTGATGGCCTGTGTGCGTTCCAAAGAACGATTCGCGGAGTAGCTTCTCCATTGACTGGGGTTGCGAGTAGCGCGTTGCAGCTAGACAGCTTGGCGTTGGAGCTCCAACGCTCAGTCGACTATCTCTCTTCCCAATTGCGTTCGGCGTCATTACACCAGATGAAAGTGTGCTGTGACGAAGAAGATCAAGCCACGGTCGCCACTGAGCTTTCTGAACGTTTGAGCGTCAAAGCCTCGCCACTCGTTGAGGGAGAAGAGCCGTCCGGGCTTATCTTGCTCAAGAGTGTTGCTGCGGTTGGTGACAAATCAGTTAACTTATTCCCAGACCACTTAAAACCAAAGAAAGAACACTTTACGTTAAAAAACGTTGCTTTAGGGTGGGGGATAACATCTCTGTTATTGGGCGGAGCCTATTGTGTGCTTGTCACCCAAAAGAGTGGTTTGAGTAGTGAGCTATCCGCTCTGAAATCTCAGGAATCTGAGTTTCGCCTTCAAGTGGATACATTAACCCAGCGCTTGGCTAAGCACCAACCAACGCCCGCTAAAGTGGCAGCGGTAGCAAGATTAGAACAGGAAATAGAATCCAAGCGTCAATCTTTGCAAGCCGTTAGTGAATATGACGATGCCCAGCAGATGGGCTATTCGGGCGTTATGCGTTCGTTGGCTCAACTTGGGCGAAACGACATCTCACTAAACTCAATTACGATTGATAGTACGGGTTTAGATTTGCAAGGTTACGCAAGGGAGCCACAAGTCATCCCGAATTGGATCAACCAGTTTAAAACAGAGCTCAACTTAGTAGGGCGAACGTTTGAAAAGTTACAGATTGGTCGAAATGATCAAGACATTGTGATCTTTGAGTTGAAAACACGAGGAGATAAGCAATGAAACACTATTGGTCGCAAGCTAGCGATAAATTTGCTCAGCTCTCTGCTCGAGAAAAGTGGTTGATCACATTGTGTGGGTTTGTCGCAATTATATTGGGGCTTTTTACGCTCTTGGTGGAACCGGCTTATTTAGCTAAGAAACAGCTTGAGCAACAAATCTCGACCACAAAGCTCAATAGCCAACGTTTGGAAGCGGATGTGCTTTTGATGACGGCCAAGCTCTCTAAAGATCCTGATCAAGAGATCAATATGCGCTATAAGCAGCTAGTGACAGAAAGTCAGCTACTTTCAGAACAGCTATCGAACATCATCGAGAATTTGATTTCTCCTAGTGAAATGGCAAATCTTTTAGAAAGCGTTCTCAGAGAGTCTAAGAAACTCAAGTTAGTTTCTCTGGTTTCACAGCGCGCAGAGCCGATAGTGAGCCGCGTGAATGACAATCACGGTTCGGGCTACTATCTACATCCCGTTCGCATTGAGCTGACAGGCAGCTATTTTGACATTGTTCAATACTTAGAGTCACTTGAGTCAATGCCAGTCAAATACTATTGGCGTACTTTTAGCTATAAAGTCGAAGAGTACCCAAGTGCGCGTTTGATCCTAGAGGTCTACACCCTTGGCACGAGAGAGGAGTTTATCGGTGGTTAGATTTTTTGCCTTTCTGCTGCTTGTAAATACTTCACTGGCTTGGGCGCAGCAGGACCCGACGGCACCTTTAAATTGGCAGAAGCCAAAAGTCGCTCAACCGGCAAAAAAGCCAGTCAGTTATCGACTGCCAAAACTGCAAAGTATTGTCTGCGTTGCCGACGTGCCTTGCAAAGCAATATTGAATGGAGAAGTAGTCATGGCGGGGGAGCGTGTCAGTGGCTACTACGTAAATAACATTGAATCGGAAAGAGTCGTGCTGTCTCGCAAAGGCAAGCAATGGACGTTAGAACTCTTTTCTTTGGATATAAAACAGTAAGGTATTGGGAATTATATGCGTAGACTCGCCGTAGCCGTGATGATTGCGTCGATGATGGGATGCTCCATGGGGCACAGAGATCCCATAGAGGCGAAAGAAACATTGAATGAAGCAATCAATGAAGCGAATAGTCGTAGCTTAGCGCAATTACCTGCGTCTGTTGAAGCAGACCTGATGCCTGAGCTTTCTTCTGACAGTGCCACTTCATTCGACACCGTAAAGCGCTTTCGTATTCAGGCGAATGCTGTGTCAGCGAAAGCTTTTTTCACCAGTTTAGTTAAAGGAACTGAGTTTAGTGCAGCAATCCACCCAGACGTGACTGGGACGATTACAGTTAACTTGACGGACGTTTCTTTGGATGAGGTGCTTAACGTCGTCAGAGATATGTACGGCTATGATGTTGTGAAAACAGGCAATGTTATTCAAGTCTACCCAGCCGGCCTGCGCACCGTCACAATCCCAGTTGACTATCTACAGTTCAAACGTTCAGGTCGCTCATTAACCTCTATCTCTACCGGTACCATTACCAATACCGACAGCGGCTCTTCTGACTCTTCTGATAGCTCAAGCTCTTCACGCTCAACGAGCTCTGCGAAAGGCGGCACAGAGATTGAGACCATCAGTGAAAGTGATTTTTGGCCTCAATTACAACTGGCAGTGACACAGTTGATCGGTGGTGGTGAGGGGCAGAGTGTGGTTGTAACGCCTCAAGCTAGCGTGATTACAGTAAGAGCTTACCCAGATGAAATCCGCGAAGTGCGAGAGTTTTTAGGCGTGTCACAGCAGAGAATGCAGCGCCAAGTGATCCTCGAAGCCAAGATTTTAGAAGTTACCTTGAGTGATGGCTATCAACAAGGGATCAATTGGTCTAAGGCATTCAGCTCTAATGGTACCAACTACACCATTGGTCAGGGCTCGATCGTGAAAGACACCAGCGGCAGCATTATTCCCGCAGTGCTTCCGGGGTTAGATGCAATCGGAACCTTGCTTGGTGGGCAATCAAACTTGGTGATCTCAAGCGGCAGTTTCGATGCCGTATTGAGCTTTATGGCAACCCAGGGTGACTTGAATGTCCTTTCTAGCCCGCGAGTGACGGCGTCAAATAACCAAAAAGCGGTCATCAAAGTGGGTACTGATGAATACTTCGTTACCGATCTCTCTAGTGTCGTGGGTAACGGTGACAACTCAGAGCCTTCTCCTGAGGTGGAGTTGACGCCTTTCTTCTCAGGTATTTCTCTTGATGTGACGCCACAAATCGATGACCAAGGCAACGTGCTGTTGCATGTCCACCCCGCAGTTATCGATGTTAATGAACAAGTGAAAGAGATTGGTTTTGGCGATTCGCGCATTACTTTGCCGTTAGCGCGAAGCTCTATTCGCGAGTCTGACTCGGTGATTCGAGCACAAGATGGAGACGTGGTCGTGATAGGGGGCTTAATGAAGTCCAACACTGTTGATCAAGTGTCGAAAGTGCCTGTGTTGGGTGATGTGCCAGTCTTGGGGCATTTATTCCGAAATACGTCGAAGCTGACGCAAAAAACCGAATTAGTCATCCTACTCAAGCCTACCGTCGTTGGTGTGAATACGTGGCAGAAGGAATTAGAGCGATCTCGAGATTTGCTTCAAGAGTGGTTTCCTGACGAGCAATAACGGATGTATTTGGACTATTTTGGCTTCGAACAATTACCGTTTGGGCTAACCCCTTCGACTGAGCTCTTTCTCGGCTTAGGGCCACACTATGAAGCGATTCATACTGTCCATTCCGCTTTGGAGCTTGGAGAGGGGCTGGTGAAGGTGATTGGGGAAGTGGGCACTGGTAAAACGATGGTGTGCCGCATGATGGTCAAGTATCTGCCTGATCACGTTCAGTTGGTTTACTTGCCCAACCCCGCACTCAATGGCGATGAACTGCGGGTTGCGGTCGCTGCCGAGTTAGGTATTGAAGAGCACGCCACCAATACATTGGTCGAGTTGATTCAACGCCGTTTGATTGAGCTGGCAAGAGAAGGAAAACAAGTGGTGGTGTTTGTCGACGAAGCGCAAGCTCTGCCTGATGATGCCCTTGAAGTGCTTCGTCTTTTTGGCAACTTGGAAACAGAAGATAGGAAACTGCTTCACATTGTCCTCATAGGTCAGCCAGAGCTAGAGGCAAGGCTGCAGCAGCATCATTTACGCCAGCTTCGTCAAAGAATTACCTTCAGCGCCTATATTCGCACGCTGAATCTCAATGAAGTGGTGGCGTACATTGATAATCGGCTGGAAAAGTCGGGCGGTAGTCGACAATTGTTCAGCAGTGAGCAGAAAAAAGCCATCTGGCGCGCAAGCCGTGGAATTCCTCGGCTAATCAATCAAATTGGTCACAAAGCACTGGTTGTAGCGAGCAGCCGTGATGAAAAAGGTCTGCAACGAACATCTTTATGACGCAATCCACGATACGTACGACAGCAGAAAACCAAAATTTAAACGTCCCATATTTTGGGGGTGGAGAGAATAATGAGTGCAATCAACCAAGCATTGTCTGAATTAGCTCGTAAGAAAGGGGGAAAGCTTTCTGAGATTGAGCAGATTCGCGTGTCACCCGTAAAGCAACGCTCCGTTGTGCCTTGGGTTGTTGGAACGTTTGCGATCAGTTTAGGTGTCGGTGGATGGGCGATCTCCTATCAACAACCTTCTCAGATAGAGCAAGTAGCACCTGAACTGTCCTCGGTTTTTAATGAGTCTGCAGCAACTAACAACCATGTGCCCTCTCCAACGGCGAAAGCGACCACTCAAGGTGGAACTATATATCGCTCCGAAGTGAAAAGTCTCCCTTCTGCGCTGTCAGAGGCTGACCAAACTTTATCCCTTGTTACGAGAAATCAACCTGTCATTGCACTTGCTCAAGTTGAGTCATCTTCTCAGCCAAAAGTGGCGGGTAATAAATCCGAGCAGGTAAGCTCAAAAGCCAACTCAGGTGACATAGTGATTCAGCAGGTCGAGCTAACGGCAGAGCAGCTTTCTAATAATGCTCAAAAAAGGGCGCAGAAAGCCCTAGATAGCAATAACCTAGATGAAGCATTAGCAAATTACAGTGAGGCACTGAAATACACACCGTATGACACAAAGGTTCGCCAAACCCTGTCAGCTCTCTATTACGGCAAAGGTGATGTGCGTAGAGCGGGCGAGCTTTTACAAAAGGGATAAGCCTTGACAAAGAGAGTGTCGTGCTGCGACTCGCGCTAGCAAAACTGTTAATGAAAGAGAAGCAAAACGCAGCCGCTCTAACGGCTTTGTCGGCGCTACCTGAAGAGGCAAGTGTTGAGTATCTCTCTCTTCGTGGTGTGCTCGCGCAGCAGAACAATCAAAATGAGATGGCGTTATCGAGTTATCTAAAGCTAGTAGAGATTGAACCGGAAAGTGGTCGCTGGTGGTTAGGCTTGGCGATTCAGCAAGAGCGAGCACTTGAATTTGAGCAAGCGCAGCAGTCGTACAACAAAGCGCTGGCTGGATTTGGTTTGTCGGGACAGTCGCAGCAATTTATTCATGACCGTTTGGCTTTGATCAAGCAGTTAGGGGAGTCAAAATAGTGCAAATCAAACTTCGAAAACGTCTTGGTGATTTGCTGGTTGAAGAAGGCATTATCTCCGAACAGCAGGTAGAACAAGCACTGGCTGCGCAAAAGTCGACGGGCAGAAAGTTGGGCGCGGCTTTAATTGAGCTAGGGTTCCTCACCGAACATCAAATGCTGACTTTCCTCTCTCAACAGTTGGATATTCCTCTGATTGATTTGAGTCGAGCAAACGTCGATGTCGAGGCGGTCCAGTTACTGCCAGAAGTGCATGCACGTCGACTGCGCGCTTTGGTCATTGGTCGCCAGCAAGATACGTTACGTATTGCGATGAGTGACCCGGCAGACTTGTTTGCTCAAGAAGCCTTGTTGGGGCAACTGCCTCAATATGGTATTGAGTTTGTCATCGCACCTGAAAAGCAGCTCGTCGATGGGTTTGACCGCTATTATCGTCGGACGAAAGAGATCGCGTCCTTTGCTGAGCAACTTCAAGCGGAGCATCAGGTCACAGAAGCCTTTGATTTTAGTATTGAAGGTGAAGACAGCGATGAAGTTACCGTAGTCAAACTGATCAACTCTCTATTTGAAGATGCTATCCAGATCGGTGCATCCGATATTCATATCGAGCCAGACGCTGATGTATTGCGATTAAGGCAGCGGATTGATGGTGTGTTACACGAGACTTTGCTCAATGAGGTCAACATCGCACCAGCCCTTGTGCTGCGTTTGAAGCTGATGGCTAACCTCGATATTTCTGAGAAGCGTTTACCACAAGATGGTCGTTTTAATATCAAGGCGAAGGGTCAATCGGTTGATATTCGTATGTCCACGATGCCCGTCCAGTACGGCGAATCGGTGGTAATGCGTCTCCTAAATCAGTCGTCGGGCGTACGTAAATTGGATGACTCTGGTATTCCTTCCCATCTACTTGAGCGTCTTCGTCGTCAATTGAAACGTCCTCATGGCATGATTCTCGTCACTGGCCCTACTGGTTCCGGTAAAACCACGACACTTTACGGGGCGCTCAGTGAGCTTAATGTACCAGGGAAGAAAATCATTACCGCAGAAGACCCTGTTGAGTATCGCTTGCCTCGTATCAATCAGGTTCAAGTTAACCCTAAAATCGACCTCGACTTCTCTACGGTGTTAAGAACCTTTTTACGCCAAGACCCAGACATTATTTTGATTGGTGAGATGCGCGATCAAGAAACCGTCGAAATAGGACTGCGAGCCGCATTAACTGGTCACCTTGTATTGAGCACTCTGCACACCAATGACGCGGTCGATAGCGCGCTGAGGATGATGGATATGGGCGCGCCTGGTTATTTGGTTGCGAGTGCAGTGCGAGCGGTCGTGGCTCAGCGTCTGGTTCGTAAGATTTGTCCTGACTGCAAAACCGAAGAGCACGTTGATGAAGCAAGGAAGCAGTGGCTTGCGCAGCGATTCCCCAACCAAGTAGAGACATCATTCTCTCGTGGCCGCGGGTGCCAAAACTGCAACCTTACTGGTTATCGAGGCCGAGTTGGTGTTTTTGAAATGCTTGAATTGGAGCAAGATATGATGGATATGCTTCGTGCGAGTGATGCTGTGGGGTTTGCCCGCGTTGCTCGTGAATCTGCGTCATACAAGCCGTTACTCGCTTCTGCGATGGAGCTTGCGATAAGCGGAGTCGTCAGCCTCGATGAGGTAATGAGCCTAGGTGAAGGTGATTCATCAGGCGTAGAAAAAGCGATCTATATCTAGGTTCGGGCATGGCATTATTTCAGTATCAAGGTCGAAACTTAGATGGTTCTGCTGCTTCGGGACAAATCGAAGCGGCTAATCAAGAAGCGGCTGCAGAACAGTTGATGAACAAAGGCGTCATTCCGACCAAGTTGACGCTCGGAGGCGGTAAATCTGCGTTTGAGTTTGACCTCAAGCAGCTATTTACGCCCGCGGTTCCGCTTGAAGCCTTGGTTATTTTTTGTCGTCAGCTCTACAGTTTGACCAAAGCGGGCGTCCCCTTATTGCGTTCAATGAAAGGGCTAAGTTCCAATTGTTCAAACAAACAGCTTCAACACGCGCTTGAGGAAGTGACTCAGGAGCTCACAAATGGCCGCAGCCTAGCAGGTTCGATGCAGATGCACTCGAAAGTCTTCAGCCCGCTCTTTGTCTCGATGATCAACGTTGGTGAAAATACGGGTCGATTGGATCAGGCGCTGTTGCAGTTGGCTAATTACTATGAACAAGAGGTAGAAACGCGCAAACGAATCAAAACGGCGATGCGTTACCCAACATTTGTTATCAGCTTTATTGTTATCGCGTTGTTCATTTTGAACGTGAAAGTGATTCCCCAGTTCTCAACGATGTTCAGCCGCTTTGGGGTCGACCTTCCTCTGCCTACTCGGATTCTGATTACTATGTCAGATTTTTTCGTCAACTACTGGTTGGTCATGATCGCGGTGATAGTGGGCGTGTTGTTTGGCTTTAATGCTTGGGTCAAAACGGCCAATGGACGTGAAAAATGGGACAAGTTTCGCCTAAAAATGCCAATCGTTGGTCCCCTTGTTAATCGAGCTCAATTATCGCGGTTTTCTCGGACATTTGCACTGATGTTAAAAGCGGGTGTTCCGTTAAACCAATCGCTAGCACTGGCGGCTGAAGCGCTGGGGAATAAGTTTCTTGAAAACCGCTTGATTGAAATGAAATCTTCCATTGAAGCGGGTGGAACCATCTCCTCAACGGCAATAAACAGTGGCATCTTTACACCTCTTGTCATTCAAATGATTTCCGTCGGGGAAGAGACAGGGCGTATTGATGAGCTACTGTTAGAAGTAGCGGACTTTTATGACCGAGAGGTGGATTACGATCTTAAAACCCTAACGGCGCGAATTGAACCGATACTGCTACTTGTTGTTGCAGGCATGGTGTTGATTCTCGCACTGGGTATTTTCCTACCTATGTGGGGAATGTTGGATGCAATCAAAGGGTAACGCCATCCTGATGCTGAGGCGGATACGTTTCTCGGCTTGGTTACTCGTAGTTATGGTGTTAACCGCGAGCTTTATGTCAGCTTTTCAAAAAGTGGAAATTGAGGCTAATGACAGTGCGTTTTTAGTCGCTAGCAAGCGAATCATTGAAAGAGCAAGCTTTTATAAGCAGAAGTGGTTACTGCAACAGCAACCGAGTCATCTCGAAATTGACTCTGAGCTGTTAACTCTTTCGCAAAATGGTTGGGTGCTGCCTATCAACGAGGCGGGTGACATTGATTGCGATTATTGGCTGAAGGTACTCTATCCGGATAAGCAGATTTTGGAGAGTTTACCTATCAATATTCATAATCATTCTGACGGCTCTCATTATCGTTGTGATTATGATTACGGCATGAATCGACATGTTGTTATCGATCTGAACTATAAGCATTTTTCTGCTAAAATTGTTTTGGTCGCAGAGTGATTTTTTGCCCAAGAGCAATAGCGATATTGTGGCTTGGCAGTATAATAAACAGTACTGATACGTGGATTAATTTATATGTTTAGAAAACAGTCTGGCTTTTCGTTAGTCGAACTTGTGGTTGTGATTGTTGTGGTGGGCTTACTCGCGGTTGCTGCATTACCTCGGTTTTTGGATGTTACTGATGAAGCTAAAAAAGCGAGCATTGAAGGTGTAGCGGGCGGCTTTGCTACAGGTGTCCTGTCAGCACGAGCTCAGTGGGAAGCCTTGGCTCGTCCTTCAAGGACTGTCGGCACAGAAAAGTACAATACCGTCGATTATGATGGCGTTGATTTCTGGTTAACGCGCTCAAAAGACAGCAGCGGAGCGGATACAGGATTTCGCGACGGTTACCCTTTTGCTCTGAATGAGGATGATACGTCGTTCCCGACAAGCTTAACGGATCAGGCTTGTATTGATTTGATGGACAATCTTTTGCAAAACCCACCAAGTGTCGACACGGTGGCGAATGCAAAAACTAACTCAAACGTAAAATATTCAGCACAGGCTGACAATGGCGCCTCAACTTGCACTTATATTCAGCAAGAGGGAGGCACCGAGCATCAGTTCGTGTATGAAATAGAGACTGGTCGTGTGACCGTAACGCTGCAGTAGATCTGCGCTAACAACATAGAGAGACAGAAACTATGAAAAGACAAGGCGGTTTCACCCTGATTGAACTCGTGGTGGTAATTGTTATTTTGGGTATCTTGGCTGTAACTGCGGCACCGCGATTCCTTAACTTACAGTCAGATGCACGCGAGTCCTCGCTACAAGGTTTAAAAGGAGCGATGGCTGGCGCTGCTGGGATCGTTTATGGCCGAGCAGCTATTGATGGTGTAGAAACACAAGCGGCGGTAACTGCTGCATCCAGTGCGTCGGGGGTTGCTCTTGTGTTTGGTTACCCTGCTGCAACCACAGATGGTATTGGCAACGCGGTAGATGGACTAGGTGCAAATGATGGAGACTGGATTGCAGTCTCGGGCTCTGGTTCAACAGCGACACCACCTGTGATTCACTATAGCTTTTCCGGTAGCGCCAGTGATACGACATGCTTCGTTTCCTACGAAACTAACGCATCTGCGGGGGCTCCTACTATTACTGTGACTAACACTGGTTGTTAGTGATACTTAAGGCCAGCATTGCTGGCCTTTTCTTTTCTCATCTTCTAAATCGTTCTCAAAACTGCATAAATTTGCCTCTCACGCACGCAATCTCATTTATAATCAAAGCAGTAAATTTCATTACTTAGGGTTTCTATGAAACTTAGACGGGCACAAGGCTTTACCTTGGTTGAGTTAATTGTTGTCATCCTTTTGCTTGCGATTATCTCCGCTTATGCCGCGAGTCGCTTTTCTGGTCGAGCAAGCGTCGCTGCACAGGTGCTTCAGGAGCAAGTAATTTCTGTTGTCCGGCAAGTACAACTTAACCGTATGCAATCTAACGTTGAGCTAAGCTCCGCCACTGCGACAAATGATTTTACCCTGGTGGTGGAAAGTGACTGTGTTGGCTCGCAAGCAGCTTGTACTACTCGAGACGAAGCACGCAGTGACTGGGTTAGCTCAGACGTTGTTTCTTTTTCTACTTCGGTCTCTCCAATCGAATTTGACCTGTTGGGTAATCCTATTGGTGCTTCAATTGCAGGGACTGCAATTCGCGTTCGGTCAGCCAGCCAGAACTGTGTCGTCAATCTAAACTCTCAGGGTTATGTGTTCTCTGGAGGGTGCTCATGAGCTCGACTCGAGGCTTTACACTGATTGAAAGTGTCATTGTGATTGTGGTGATGGGATTAGCTATGGTGACTATTACCCAATTTCTAGTTCCACAAATTACGCGTTCAGCGAATCCACATTATCAAGCTCGCGCAGCGGCACTTGGGCAAAGCATTATGTCTACTGTGTTGGCGCGTGGCTTTGACCAGTATGGTGATTTCAGCGGTGCAGGTCTTCGTTGTGGTGAGGGGGCTGCTATAGGTACGGCCCACGAGTTTTGTTCTGAAGAGACTGATGTAAACCCCTCAATTAATCAGCTGGGGGATGATGGTGAAGGTATCGCAGAATATAATGATGTGGATGATTATATCGGTTGCTGGGAGCCCAATGGTGCCAATGGCTGCAAAGACCTCAATATCTTGCTTGGTGATGGACTAGGTAATACAACTTATGCCAATTTTCGTGTAGACATTGCGGTTAGTTACCAAGAGCTGGATTTGCTCAAGCGTGTTGAGTTGACGATTTCTGCACTAAACCAAGCCCCAATAGAACTCCATGCCTACAGAGGTAATTATTGATGCGAAGACATGGCTTCACTCTTATTGAGATGGTGTTGACGTTGATCGTCGGGAGTATCTTGGTATTAGGTATCGCAGGGTTTGTTGACTTGGGGGCTCGTGGGTACAGTGACACAATTGACCGTCAACGCATGCAGACTCAAGCGAAGTTTGTATTAGAAAAAATGAATCGTGAAATACGCCATGCTGTTCCCAACATGTTTAGTAATGATCTGGTTTTTTTGGGGGCTACAGACTGTATTTCATTCTTCCCTATTGTAACGTCTGGATTCTATGCAGTGTCAGGTGCAGACCTTCAATTTGTTGTCGGCAGTGAAGGGGTAACAACGACGGACATTGACTCGCTAAGGCTGGTGGTTAACCCAACACAATCACAGCCAACGAACAATGTGTTCCCGCTGAACTCAGTATCTAGTGCTAATGATGTTTTTACGTTAACTGGCGTTGCTAACGATCTTGTAAGTCAGTCTGTTTCCAATCGGCATTACATTTATGACCCGAGTGGTGAAGTGAGCTATTGCCTTATTAATCAACGGGTGCAACGTTTAGTTAACCGTGTCAACGTAGTTCCAATCTCTGATGGTGGAGTGAGAGGCAGCCTTAACTACATGCCCGCGACTGTTCAGCACAATGGGGTCGTGCATATTAATCTTAACTTTACCAATCAAGAAGGCGATGAGTCGACCAATTATCGCCAAGACATACAGGTGTTGAATGTGCCATAAAAATAACCAGAGAGGGAGCCTTTACATCGTTGTTGTTTTTGTGTTGGTTGTGATGGGTTTTCTCGCAACCAGCCTGAGTCGTATTGAGTGGTCAAACAGTGATACGCATACAAAAGATATCATTGGGCTGCAAGCTTCCCTTCTCGCGTTTTCAGCAAATGAACGCGTTCTCCGGGACATTTATCCGCCAAGAGGTGCTCTAACTGACTCGTTTGACGTGTCAAGTGCCTGTAACGCTGCGGATGGCACTGTGGTTATAGTTCCATCTAGGGTGAATTGTGCGGCTGTTGAAATCAGTTGTTCGGCACGTGGTGGGGTATTGGCCGATGGCCAACAAATGTATGTACTGTCATCTAGCGCAGAATGTGGGACCGGAATTAACCTGATGCAGCGTCGTCAGGAAGTGTGGCTAAGGGCTGAACCATGATCATTAGAATTATCCATTGGCTGTTAATTGGCTGCGCTCTCATGAGTTCAGCGGCTTTTGCTCAGTTTGAGTTTGGTGTGATAACTGGGCAAAACTGCCAGAGCAGTTCGTGCGAAATTAGATTTACCAAAAGCTACTCTGAGCCGCCCGTCGTTTTCCTCATGTCTTCAATCAAGCAAAATAACTTGGCAAACGACAATCCTGCTTTGGCTGTTGTCGAAAGTGTGACAACAACGCAAGCTCAAATACGGCAGGACAATGTTTTTAGTGGCACTAATTTGACGATGGACCCTATATATTACTTTGTTGCTGAACCGGGTGTATGGGCGCCAGACCCAAGCCAGCCGACTATGCGTGTTGAAGTTGGTAAGTTGAATGCTTCGCGCTATCAAAGACAGGGAAATAGAACTGGTGAAAGTTGGCACACTCGTACTTTTAGCACCAGTTTTAATGGTCAAACCCCGATCGTTTTCTCTCAAATACAACCGAATGCTGGAAGAACGTTCTGGGTAAATTCAACCGTCGATAATGTGAGTAGCACCAGTTTTCGTTACGCGCTTGAATTTGGTCGTCAGCCATTGCCGAATAGTAGTATAAGAACTCGGACATTTGGTTATTTAGCCGCGCCTCCATTTTCTGGTGTAACGGCTGAAGGTATTGATTTTTCTTTTGTTTTACCTAGTCGTCAATATAATCAAGGCAATGGAACCAATGGGTTGCGAGCATCATGTAATAACAATAGAGCCGATTTGCCCCGAAGCTATACCAATTATGGGATCGTTGCCAAGAAGCAGACCCGTAATGGGGGAGATGGCGGCTGGCTAAGAGCGTGTGATCTTTCTGCAGATGATCATTTCACTTTCACGTTAGAAGAGGATGCGACTAATCGCAGTCACCCCGTGTCAGAGTCGATCGGTTATTTTGTCTACGGTTCCCCAACGGTTGACTTATGTGAGTACTTTCCTAGCTCGGCACAGAACAATTACTATGTAAATGGGTTTCCAGCGTCAGGTCTTTTCTCTCTTAGTGGTAATAACAGCGAAGTCTATCTACCAGATCGATCTCCACTTTCGTTTACCTCAGTCTCATTATCAGGAAGAAACAGCGGCTGCATATATGATGGTAGTACTCTAGAGCGCTGTATTTTTGATGCGTCGGTGACATATCCAGACTTTCCTCCGACTTTGCCTCCATTTCAATCGGGAACGGCAACTATTAACTGTAATTCAAATAACTGCTCAGCCTCTCCTGGCACCTACCAATCGCTCCTAATCAATAACAATCGTCGTTTGACATTGTCTGCGGGGGTGTACTGGGTTGATACCTTAAACTTCGCTAATGGCGCAGATCTTGTTACTAATGGTCAAGTTTTCATACATTATCGTCGACTCAACGTGAATGGTAACTCCGTAGATCTCAACTGGACTGGAGATTACGAAGATCTTGTTCTGATTGGGCACGGAAGTATCTCGCAAATTCAGGCGGTGAGACAAAACTTAAGAATGAAGGCGTTGCTCTATATCGAGTCGGCGGATGGTTTTACTTACTCAGGAAATGATCTGAACTTTGAGGGATCAATCTCTTCTCAAACCGTCCGTACTAACAACAACAATATCCGTATGGATCTTAAGCCTCCACGGCAATGTTCAGCACCAACTAATGATTATCAGGTGTCGGTAACACCACCTACCGATATTGGTTTGATGTGTGGAACAGACTTTCCTCAGTTTTCGGTGACGACCACAAACAACGGTTCACCCATTTCCACAGAAGTTAATATTCAGCTGTATAGAACGTCGTTCGGTGATGCGTCGTTTCTTCAGGCTTCGGTCGAGGGGGGAGTTGGCAGTGGCTCAGGTAGTCAATTTACAACCAATGCGAATGGTCAGTTGAACCTTGCGATTTCCTCGACAGATCCATCAGCAACGTTACTGAATACTTCATATCGCTTGCGCGTGGAAATGGCATTAGATAGTACAAAGACGCAAACAACGACTTACAAGTTTGTTCCGTTTAAGTTTTCGATTGATGATGTAGATGCTGTCGCTGGAAAAGCACAAAGTGTTAGCAGTCAAGTATTGGCTTGTGACGAAAACAACAACCCAGTTGTCGCGCAGAGCTATACCGGTACTCCGACGGTCACACACGCGATAGTGACACCGGCTCTAGCGCAGGGGGGCATCAACGGGAATCTGACTTTTTCTCCGCAGTTTTCTGCTTCAGACAATGGTCGAACAACAGACGATCTAACGATTAATGAGTCTGGCGTTTTTACCGTCACCTTGACTGATGACCGTTTTGACTGCACGGGGTTGTCGGGGTGTCCGATTGAAGGCAACGCTGAATTAACAGGCCGTTTCACCCTAAATGTGCGACCTTGGAAAATTGCGTTGTGTGATATTCACCAAAGTAGCAATATTGGAAATACAAACCCCGCCACAACGACAGGAAGTCCCGGATTCTTGAATTCAGGGCTGGATTTTGATGTGACGTATCGTCCTGTGGTGTTTAGCGGCACCAGCAGTGATGAATGTGCATTGGCGATCACTCAGAACTATGCCAAAGACAGTGGCCCCCTGAATGTAGCTTATACTCTTCTTTATCCAAGCGGGGGACGTTTAGGTTCTCCCGCTCCTGCGACTGTTAGCGGTTTTGAACCGACATCTTCAACTAAAGAGGTTGTTCATAGTTGGGACGAAGTCGGCACCTTGCAGTTCGCTACGAGTGCGACATATTTGGGGATGGCTCTCGACCAAGATATGCAAGCGATAGGTCGTTTTTATCCTGCGCACTTTTCAATACAGTCGATTACGCAGCAATGGCGATACGCATCGGGACACAATGGCTTTGCTTACATGAGCCAACCGATAGGGCACGCTTTCACCGTCGAAGCTCAAAATGTCAGTGATAATCCAACTTCAAATTATGGTTTGTTCAGCGATGCTCTCATTTCAGATTTTACCTATCTTGCGCGACAGAATGATGGCACGTCTTTGAATGGACGAGTTATAGCGACTACCAATTGGAACGGTGGCGTGTGGGGGGAGCGATCATATTGGCAACTGGCAAAAAACGGTAGCGTCGATACAGCGAAGCTTGAATTGGAGTTCAATGACTTTAGTTTCGAAAAACAAACCATTACGCACTCTTCCGGTAACTACACCACACAGCCCGACGGGCCCTATACACCGTCCAACTCTGAATTTGGTTTAGAGATTAGTGATGCGGTTGATGGTGTTCAGTTTAAAGAGTCGCTTGGAGGTGTGAACACTTTTGTCAATGAAGTTGCCTTCCCTTTACAGCCTGTTTTTCGATATGGCCGAATGCACCTCACCGGTGGTGGCACGATTACCGGGCAATCAGGTTTAGCTATTCCACTGAGAATGGAGTATTGGGATCAGACGCGATTTATTATCAATGCCGATGATAACGGCAGCCAATTCGATTCCGATGACTTTTGCCGTCAAGTGATTTGGCGTAGCGATGGGGCTGCGATAAGTGGAGCTTCCCTGACGGGATCTGGGAGTGTGGGTACAGGTCTTTCTCGTGATTTAGCGGTAAACCACAATAACTCGACGGTTGACTTGAGGGAACAGGTTCGAGTTTGGTTGCGTGTTAACTCAACTCCACCAAGTGCTTTACCGGCTGAGGAAGTGATTCAATGTAATAGTGATGGCATTATCGACGATCAGAGCTGGTTACGTTTTAATTGGCGCAACAATGGTGATGAAGATCCCCCAGCGGTAATCACTTTTGGTATTTTCCGTGGCAATGATCGAGTGATCTTCCGTGGCGAGCCTGGGTTATTCGGACAGTAAATTTTGTCATTTATCTGCCTATCGTTAGGAATCTGTTAGAAATTGCGGGTTTCAGCCCATGTTTACGCTTCAATGCCTTGCTGTAGTGGCAAGGCATTGGTACATTTAGTGCAATTTTCTATCTTATAATTCTTTCAGGACGAGCGAAGAATATGTTCAAAAAACTTCGTGGCATATTTTCAAATGACCTATCTATCGATTTAGGTACTGCCAATACTCTTATCTACGTTAAAGGACAGGGCATTGTTCTTGACGAGCCTTCAGTGGTTGCCATCCGCCAAGACCGCAACCGTGCGGGTAAAAGCGTTGCTGCGGTAGGTCATGCAGCAAAACAAATGCTAGGCCGAACACCAGGTAACATTTCTGCTATCCGTCCAATGAAAGATGGCGTAATCGCTGACTTCTACGTGACAGAAAAAATGCTGCAGCATTTCATTAAACAGGTACACGATAACAGCGTGCTAAAACCAAGCCCACGCGTACTGGTGTGTGTGCCTTGTGGTTCGACTCAAGTTGAACGCCGTGCAATCCGTGAATCCGCACTCGGTGCGGGCGCGCGTGAAGTGTACTTGATTGATGAGCCAATGGCGGCTGCAATTGGTGCTGGCCTGCGCGTATCTGAACCAACAGGTTCAATGGTTGTCGATATCGGCGGCGGTACGACAGAGGTTGCGGTAATCTCACTAAACGGTGTGGTTTACTCGTCATCAGTTCGTATCGGTGGTGACCGTTTTGATGAAGCGATCATCAACTACGTTCGTCGTAACTACGGCAGCTTGATTGGTGAAGCGACAGCCGAGAAGATCAAACACGAAATCGGTTCTGCGTACCCTGGTGATGAAGTTGAAGAGATCGAAGTTCGTGGTCGCAACCTAGCAGAAGGTGTGCCACGTAGCTTTAGCCTGAACTCGAATGAAATTCTTGAAGCACTACAAGAGCCTTTAACCGGTATTGTCTCTGCGGTTATGGTTGCTCTAGAGCAATGTCCACCTGAACTTGCATCTGATATTTCAGAAAATGGTATGGTGTTGACTGGTGGTGGTGCACTACTAAAAGATCTAGACCGTTTACTGACTGAAGAAACCGGCATTCCAGTTGTGATTGCTGAAGATCCACTTACCTGTGTCGCTCGTGGTGGTGGTAAAGCTTTAGAAATGATCGACATGCATGGTGGCGATCTATTTAGCGAAGAATAATCGTAGTACCTAGTGACAAGCTAGGGTCATAGAAATAAGGAACTCATATTCAATGAAGCCTATTTTTGGCCGAGGACCTTCACTTCAATTACGTCTGTTTTTTGCCGTTGTTTTATCAGCCAGCCTTATGCTGGCTGATAGTCGTTTAGGTGCGTTTGCTCAAGTACGCTACTTTCTTAATAGCATGGTTGCGCCGATTCAGTATTTAGCTGATGTCCCTCGTGTGATGTTTGACGGCGTTTACGAGCGATTCAATGTTCGCCAAAACTTTGTAGAAAGTAATCTCACGCTAAAACGAGAAGTATTGCGCCTCAAAAATGATCTCCTTCTTCTTGATCAATATCGAGAAGAAAATCAACGTCTTAGAAAGCTGCTAGGTTCCTCTTTTGTTCGTGACGAACGCAAGGTGGTGACCGAAGTGATGGCCGTTGATACTTCCCCTTATCGCCATCAAGTCGTGATCGATAAAGGTCAGATTGATGGTGTTTACGTTGGCCAACCAGTGGCCAATGAAAAAGGTATTGTTGGACAAGTGACCTTTGTCTCTGCCCACAACAGCCGCGTGTTACTACTGACCGACAGTTTGAGCGCGATCCCTGTACAGGTGATCCGCAATGATATCCGAGTGATCGCTTCCGGTAGTGGCAATATGGAGCGTATTAACTTGGATCACATTCCGATCAGTTTGGATATTCAAGAAGGCGATCTGCTCCTGACCTCTGGTTTGGGAGGGGTGTACCCTGAAGGTTATCCCGTTGCCCATGTGGCTAATGTTGAGCGCGACAACGCTCGTGAGTTTGCCCTGATTGAAGCGGAGCCCGTGGTTGATTTTGAACGTTTACGTTACTTGCTTCTGATTTGGCCAAGTGATTTGCGTCAGGAAAAAATTCAACAGGCTGCGCCGGAAAACATGCAAGAGGTAGTCTCGGATGGCGAATAGTATCTTTAAAGGACGCTTGGTTATTCTCTGTTCGTTCCTGATTGCGCTGACCTTGCAAACTATCCCGTGGCCAGGAACGTTAGATCTGATTCGTCCATCTTGGTTATTGCTCGTGACTTGCTACTGGGTACTGGCGCTACCTCATCGAGTAAATGTCGGTAGCGCCTTGATTCTCGGATTGCTTTGGGATCTTTTGCTTGGTTCCACATTAGGCATTCGAGGTATGATGATGTCGGTCGTTATCTACCTAGTCGCATTGAATTTTTTGGTTATTCGAAACATGGCTTTGTGGCAGCAAGCGATCTTAATTGGTCTCTTTTCCATGCTGCTCGACGTGTTAATTTTCTTTGGTGAATACTTAATTCAAGATGTTACCTTCAATCCAGTGTCTTTATGGAGTGGCTTGATTAACTGCATTTTGTGGCCGTGGATGTTCTTACTGATGCGTCGTGTTCGCCGTCATTGGCATGTAAGGTAGCGATGAATAAATCACTTATTTTGGCGTCAGGTTCTCCGCGTCGCAAAGAACTATTAGGGCAACTGGGTTACCCCTTTACCATTGTGGTGACTAACGTCGAAGAGTCACAGCAAGAGAGTGAAACCGCGCAGCAATACGTTGCGCGACTTTCAAAAGACAAAGCGATGGCGGCATTAACGCTTCACCCTGATGCAGTGGTGCTGGGATCGGATACGATCGTTGTCTGCGACGAAAAAGTCTTGGAAAAGCCTCTAAACTTAGCAGATGCCAAACAGATGCTGATGATGCTGTCTGGCCGAGAGCATCAAGTGATGACCGCAGTCAGCGTCGTGAGTCAAGAACAACAAGAAACGGTCGTTGTATCGACCGACGTATGGTTCAAAACCCTGTCAGAGAACGAAATAGAACAATATTGGCAAACAGGTGAGCCGTGCGACAAAGCTGGCAGTTATGGAATTCAAGGAATTGGTGGGCGTTTTGTTACCCGTATCGAAGGCAGTTACCACGCTGTGGTAGGGCTTCCATTATTTGAAACTGACCAGCTACTGCAAAAATTTTTATAATTTACATTGAGGTGCGCTCATGAGTGCAGAGTTGCTGATCAACGTGACCCCGAGTGAGACTCGCGTGGCCATGATTGAAGGGGGAACCCTACAAGAAATCCATGTTGAACGTGAAGCCAAACGTGGCATTGTTGGAAACATTTACAAAGGTAAAGTGAGTCGGGTATTGCCCGGAATGCAAGCGGCGTTTGTCGATATTGGTCTAGAGAAAGCGGCGTTTTTGCACGCGTCCGATATTGTCCCGCACACCGAGTGCGTCGCGGAAAACGAAAAGCAGCAGTTTCAAGTCCGCGATATTTCTGAGCTTGTTCGCCAAGGGCAGGACATCGTTGTCCAAGTTGTCAAAGATCCGCTCGGCACCAAAGGCGCGCGTTTAACGACCGATATTACCCTACCTTCCCGCTATTTGGTGTTTATGCCGGGAGCCAGCCACGTCGGGGTATCACAGCGAATTGAAAGTGAAGATGAGCGTCATCGCTTAAAGAAGGTGGTGGGTCATTACTGCGATGAAAATGGCGGCTTTATCATTCGTACCGCGGCAGAAGGCGCGTTAGATAAAGAGCTCTCTCAAGATGCCGCTTTCTTAAAGCGCTTGTGGTCGAAAGTGATGGAGCGGAAAGCTAAGTATAAAAACCGCTCAACCTTGTACGGAGAGCTTGGTTTATCACAACGTATCTTGCGCGATTTCGTTGGTACCGAATTAACCAAAATTTTGGTCGATTCGCGCCAAGAGTTCGAGAATCTAAAAGAGTTCACCTCCGAATACGTTCCTGAGCTGACAGAAAAGCTGGAGCTGTACGAAGGGGATAAGCCTATCTTCGATATGTACGATACCGAAAATGAGATCCAGCGTTCTCTTGATCGCAAAGTGGAGCTCAAGTCGGGAGGCTATCTGATTATCGATCAGACCGAAGCGATGACCACGGTTGATATCAACACTGGGGCTTTTGTTGGCCGTCGTAATTTAGAAGAGACCATCTTTAACACTAATGTCGAAGCCACTCAGGCAATCGCTCGCCAACTACGTTTGCGCAACCTTGGCGGCATCATCATCATCGACTTTATTGATATGGCCTCAGATGAACACCGTAAGCGTGTACTTACTTCATTAGAAGCTGCATTAGATAAAGACCGCGTCAAAACCAATATTAACGGTTTTACTCAGCTTGGTCTCGTCGAGATGACGCGCAAGCGCACACGTGAAAGTATTGAACATATCCTTTGTTCTACGTGTCCAACTTGTGAAGGGCGTGGAAGCGTGAAGACGGTAGAGACGGTTTGCTACGAAATTCTACGTGAAATCACTCGAGTGAACCGAGCCTACGACGCAGATAAATTTGTTGTATACGCTTCCCCGGCTGTTGCGGATACTCTCCATGGCGAAGAGTCACATGCTCTTGCTGAGCTGGAAGTATTTATTGGTAAGCAAGTTAAGATTCAAGCTGAGCCTTTGTATATTCAAGAGCAGTTTGACGTCGTTATGATGTAAAGGTTGTATGTGAGCTCAGCAACAACGCGTTTAGCAAGGTTTGTATTATGGGTAGTCGTCACAGTGCTAGTGTTACTCGCTATCACGGTGACGGCTTTGCGTATTACGTTACCTCAACTTAACCATTTCCAAGAACCGATAAAAAACTGGGTCAGCGACAGTACGGGGTTTGATCTCGAAATTGCTGAAATCAATGGTTTTTGGCGCAATACGCACCCTTCTATTTCGTTGCAAGGCGTAGAAGTGCACACCCCAAAAAGCAGCGGGATTGCCTTTAGTGCCAATCGGGTTGAAGTGGAATTAGACCTTTTCCAGTCTCTCGTTCGGCGCCAACCTGTTGTTGCCGATCTGATCATCCATCAACTTGTCCTCGATATCACCTCAATTGAAACGGTAAAAAATGACGACGACAAAACGGTTCTAGAACCGAAAGGGTCACAAAAGAATGTGGTTGAGCAGCTCGATTCATTGCTGCTAAGGCAAATGGATGATTTTTCTCTGCTTGATTCGAGCATTCTCTTTCAAGGAGTTGATGGCTCAGAGCGTCAGTTAGAGATCGCTAAGCTACGTTGGCAAAATAATGGCCGTCATCACCTTGCTGATGGTGAAGTGAGCTTTGCTGATAGCAGTATTAACTCAGCCAAAGTCAAAGCCAATTTCGTCGACTATGGATCGCTCAGTGATTTAAGTGGAGAGTTTTATTTATCGGCGCAAAATGTCTTGGTTACGCCTTGGTTGACCAAATACCTGAAGACAGAAACCGGGATCGAAAAAGGCCAGCTGAGTTTCAATAGCTGGCTCACGTTACGACACTCCAAACCCGTTGGAGCTTATCTAGAACTAGAAGCGTCAGAGCTGATTTGGCAAGAAGGTCAGCGCCATGATTTGATGATTGAATCGGGCGTGTTTGAGCTAGAACCGACAAATGAAGGTTGGCAAGTAAATGCTCACTCACTAGAGCTTCGCACCGACGATATTCCATGGCCAGAACTAGACATGGCGTTCGATTGGCAGCCGCAGCAGTGGCGATTAAACATTTCACAGTTGGATATCGCCGCGATCACGCCGTTCGTCAAGCTTGCGCCAGAATCTGTTCAAACGACCAAACTGTTAGAAACCTTGGCTATTGGCGGGCTGATTGAAGATGTGCGTATTTCAATGGGCGCAGATCTCGATAGCCTCAAATACTCGGCGGAACTGTCCAATGGCTCGATGTCTCAGTGGGACCTGCTACCAGGCTTGCATCATCTCTCAGCTTCCGTGAGCGGAAATCTTAATCAAGCGCGTGCGAAGTTAAATTTGATTGACGACACCTTACCATACGGTGACGTCTTTCAAGCGCCGCTGAATATTAAGCAGGGCGAAGTGGATATCGTTTGGCAACAAGACGATTCAGGCTGGCGCTTGTGGGCAGATAAAGTCACCGCAGCCACACCCGATTTGCAGGTCTTGGGCGCGTTTCGACTCGACTTTCCTAAAGAGCGCAGTCCATTTCTTTCATTTTACGCTGAAGCCGATCTTTACAATGCGGGAGAGACTTGGCGTTACCTGCCGACGTTGGCGTTAGGACAAGATCTCACTGACTACCTTTCGACTGCAATCCAAGCGGGTAAAGTGGATACCGCCAAGTTGCTTTGGTATGGCGAGCTGGCGAATTTCCCCTATAAAAACAATGACGGTATGTTCCAAGCTTGGGTTGGGTTAAAAGACGCGAAGTTCAGTTTTGACACGGCTTGGCCGCCGATCACTGACTTGCAATTGGACCTCCTTTTCCAAAATGACGCGATGTATTTGGATTCAAGCAGCGCAACGCTTCAAGATGTGAAAGCGAGTCGAATTACCGGTCGCATTCCAGAGTTAGCCGAGGGCGGGCACATTGAAATTGAAGCGAGTGCTGTTGCTCAGGGTAACGCCGTTCGTGACTATATGAACACTACTCCATTGGTTGACTCGGTGGGTGCTGCGCTAACCGCGATTCAAGTTCAAGGTCCAGTCACATCGAGCTTTCAGCTTAATATCCCGTTTGACACCGACCTAGATGCACGAGCATGGGGTTACGCCGATCTTGCTGGTAATCATGTTGAAATAGACGCCCCGCCAATGAGCCTTTCAAATGTGACTGGACGTATCGAGTTTGATAATGATGTGGTAAAAGCGGCTGGCCTCTCTGCACAACTGCTCGATCAAGACATTGCCATCGACTTTAGCGGTGAAAATGTCGCTCAAGGTTATGGTGTCGATATTGATGTGGTAGGCGATTGGGACATCAAACCGATTGGCCCCTACATTGGTAGAAAATGGACCGATCCTTTACAAGGTCACGCGCCGTGGCGAATGGGTGTTGACATCCAGCTCAATGACGTCGGCTTTACCTACCAAATTGACACAACGGCGGATTTACGTTGGATTGCTAGTGATTACCCATACCCACTTAACAAGCCGACTCAACAGTCAGGCAAAGCTAGGTTGCAGGCATCGGGTAACCAAGAAAGCATTACCGCGCGCCTACAATTGCCTAACTTAAAGTATCAAGCTGAGATTGATATTCGCCCTGACACTCCGGTCTTAAGAGCGACCAACTTGGTGCTTGGTAAGGGGAGTTTTAAAATCAGCCCTGTTGCGGGTCACCATGCTCAAGTTAGGACCAATCACTTCGATCTCGACGGTTGGATTGAGTTTATGAACACGCCTGAGCCTGTCGCTCAATCGGCAATCAGCGACATGAACACGCCTGAAATTCCAAAGCCGCAGCGTATTGAGATAAATACCAAAGAGATGACCTTGGCGGGCATTGAGTGGAACGACGTCGATTTCTCTGCAAAGAAAAAGGGACTTGGCTGGTACATGAACCTTGAATGCCAAGAGGCATCCGGTGAGGCAAGCTACTTAGCGCCTTATGATCTTTCCGTCGCACTTGATCGACTGCATCTTTACATTCCGGCCTTGGATACCGAGTACAAAGACAAATCGTTGTTTCAACCTGAAGCAAAAGATCTACCATTAATCAGTGAGTTTGACCGGAGTTTCCATGAACTCTTGCCTAATATTACATTGACCATCGATGACTTTTGGTTGCAAGGGTATAAAGTGGGCAAAACCCATATGGATGTTCAGCGCCAAGGCGATTCGATCGAATGGAAAAAGCTCTCTTTTGAGAGTGGGACGAACAAAGCGGAAATGAGCGGTCGTTGGACGCTCGATGACACTCGCAGTCATACGCAGTTAAATATTCAAATATCGGGCGAGAACAACAGCGATGTGATGGAACGCTTTGGTGTCTCTTCTGGTATTCAGCGCGCACCATTCGACATCAGTTCGAACGTCGAGTGGGATGGGGCGCCATGGTCGATGAAAGTGGAATCTCTCCAAGGCGATGTGAACACGCGACTGGGTAAAGGGATGATCTCCGATGTGAGTGGGGCGGCAAGATTACTTGGATTGTTCAGCCTCGATTCGATCATTCGAAAGATGCAACTCGATTTTACCGACGTTTTTGACAACGGTATGGCGTTTAACTCGATTACGGGTAGTGGGCAGATTAAAAATGGGGTTTTCCTAACAAATGACATCAAAATGGATGCGGTGGCGGGGGAGATGACGATTCGTGGTCTTGCCAACTTAAACAGTCAAACCGTTGATGCTGAAGTCAACTTCGTTCCAGATATCACATCAGGGATCCCCGTACTTACCGCCTTTGCAGTCACCCCGCAAACAGCACTGTATGTGCTGGCGATAACTACGGTTATTTCACCGGTGGTCGAGGTATTCACCCAAGTGAACTACGAAGTTAAAGGGCCGTTAGATTCGCCAGTGGTGAAAGAGCTTTCGCGTAGCAAAGGCGAGTTTGCGTTACCCGAAAAATTACGAGAATCCTTGGAATAGGAAGAGTACTCATGGAAAGAGTCGGTTTAATTCAGATGACCTCGGGGCCCGACGTCACTCGTAACTTGGAGTATATAGCCACTCAAGTTGCGGTGCTGGCTGAAGCAGGAGCGTCACTCATCATCACACCTGAAAACTGTGTCGTATTTGGTGGTCGATTGGATTATCACCACAATGCAGAAATCATGGGAGAGGGTGTTGCTCAGCAGCGTTTCTCTCAACTGGCCGAGCAGCATCGCATCTGGCTGGTGATTGGAAGCATGCCGATTAAGCGTGCCCAAGGTGTGACGACAACAACATTGGTGTTTGACCCGAATGGCGAGTGCGTTGCTCACTACGACAAGCTGCACATGTTTGACGTCGACGTTGCTGATGGTCACAGCCGTTACCGTGAATCAGAAACCTTTACTCCTGGGTCACACATTGTTTCATTGCCAACACCTATCGGTCATCTAGGTCTTACAATCTGTTATGATGTCCGGTTCCCGCAGCTGTACAATGAACTGGCGCAGCGAGGTGCCAATATGATGCTGGTTCCTGCCGCGTTTACAGCGGTGACTGGGGAAGCGCATTGGGAAGCATTGCTCAGAGCGCGCGCCATAGAAAGCCAAAGCTGGATCGTGGCAGTCAATCAATGCGGTGTTCACCCATGTGGCCGAGAAACGTGGGGGCACTCCATGGTCATTTCCCCTTGGGGCGACGTGATTGCAAGCCTAACGAATCAGCCTCAAAATCTTGTGGTGGATGTTGAACTTGGTCAAGTTGAAGAGCTAAGAACGACGATGCCAGTGCTAAAGCACTCACGATTTCACAATCAATTAAAAGTATAAGAGCGAAGTATGACAATTAATCATGTAGAGGATGCGTTGCTAGGTGCAGCGGGTCTGACCGAGCAAGATGTAGCGGATACCCTTGCGAGTATAGCAACGCGTCAGATCGACTACGCAGACATCTATTTCCAGTCAAGCTGGCACGAGTCTCTAGTACTGGAAGACAGCATTATTAAAGATGGTTCTTTCAACATTGATTGTGGTGTTGGGGTTCGAGCAGTAACCGGTGAGAAAACTGGCTTCGCTTACTCCGATCAGATTCAGTTAGATGGGTTGAAGCAAAGCGCTATTGCAGCTCGTGGTATTGCCCAACAAGGTCAAAATGGTCAAGTTCAGGCGTTTAAACGCACGGATAACCAAACCGTTTACGGCGCCGTTAATCCTCTGGAAAGCTGGCAAAAAGAGCAAAAAACTAAGCTACTTAAAGAACTGGACGCCTACATCCGAACCAAGGAACCATTGATCAAAGAAGTGTCGATCAGTTTAAGTGGCGTACATGAGCAAATGCTGGTGGCCGCGACAGACGGTACTTACGCGGGAGATGTTCGTCCACTGGTTCGTTTGTCTATTAGCGTGCTCGCTCAGCGAGGAGAACGTCGAGAGCGAGGCAGTTCTGGCGGTGGCGGTCGTTTTGGCTACGACTTCTTCTTATCCGAATCGCAAGGTAGCCAAGTTGCGTATCAGTTTGCGGATGAAGCGATTCGAATGGCGCTTGTGAACCTTGAAGCAGAAGCGGCGCCCGCTGGTGCAATGCCTGTCGTTCTTGGTTCTGGTTGGCCAGGAGTCCTTTTGCATGAAGCCGTTGGCCATGGTTTAGAAGGTGACTTCAATCGTAAAGAGTCGTCGGTATTCAGTGGTAAGGTGGGTAAAAAGGTCACCTCTGAGCTTTGCACGATTGTTGATGATGGCACGTTAAAAGATCTACGTGGCTCGCTCAACGTCGATGACGAAGGGGTTGCCGGTCAATACAACACGTTGATCGAAAATGGTGTACTGAAAGGGTACATACAAGACAAACTCAACGCGCGCCTGATGGGGGTTAATCCAACGGGTAACGGTCGTCGTGAGTCTTATGCTCACCTACCGATGCCACGTATGACCAACACCTACATGCTACCAGGACAGCATACTCCAGAAGAGATCATTTCAACCGTCAAGAAAGGGCTTTACGCGCCGAATTTTGGTGGCGGCCAAGTGGATATCACCTCGGGTAAGTTTGTTTTCTCAGCGTCTGAAGCCTACTTAATTGAAGATGGTAAAATTACACGCCCAGTTAAAGGCGCTACATTGATCGGTTCGGGTATTGAAGCGATGCAGCAAGTCTCGATGGTGGGTAACGATCTAAGCATCGATCGCGGTGTCGGCGTGTGTGGTAAAGCAGGTCAAAGTGTTCCGGTTGGTGTCGGTCAGCCAACCTTGAAACTAGACTCTCTAACCGTAGGCGGCACAGAGTAAGTCGGCTATACGGCTCGCTATAAAAACAAAAAGGGTTGATGTGAATGCATCAACCCTTATTTTTTGCGTTGTGATTGACTCTAGATGCCATCGCGTTCGATTGGGCAACTCATACAACGAGCTCCACCGCGGCCGCGGCCAAGTTCGTTACCAGGAATGGTGAGAACTTCGATGCCCGCTTTGTCATACTTCTCGTTGGTATAAACATTACGTTCATAACCAATGACGACTCCAGGCTTGACCGTAAGAACGTTGTTCGCATCGTTCCACTGCTCTCGCTCTGCTTCGTAGCTATCACCGCCTGTGGTAATGATTTTGAGGTAATCGACCTCGAGCGCTTCTTCAATTGCATGAATGTAACTTGGTACTTGCTCAACCTTCATGTCACCATCATCTTTGGCCGTTAAGCGCCAAGTGTCCAAGTCTTTTCGCATGATTTCTGGGTAGACAGAGAAGGTGTCAATGTCCATGTGCGTCATCACAGTATCAAGGTGCATGCACGAGCGATGCTTGGGTAGATCAATCGCGATCACCTCTTTTGCCTGACCGTGTTTGAACAGATTGGCGGCTAAGTTTTCAACCCCTTGTGCTGTTGTACGCTCTGACATACCAATCAGCACTGACTCTTTACCGATAACCAACACGTCACCGCCTTCAATATTGGCGTTGTCATAATGGAGATCTTCATCGCCAAAGTACTTAATGAAATCTTGGCCTGCGAACACAGGGTGCCAGCGATAAATCGCGCGTAAGTGATTGGTCTCACGTTGACGAGCTGGCTTCATCATCGGGTTAAGTGATACACCGCCGTACACCCAGCATGACGTATCTCGAGTAAATAGATGGTTAGGTAGTGGTTCGATGACAAAATCGAGAGGGCGATGCATTTTAGGCAGCATCGACGCAGATTTAATAGGGAGTTCAGAATAGGCTAAACCACCGAGCAGCACTGTTGCTAAGTGTTCGTTATCCATATCGGATAAGTAACTACGCAGGTCTCGGGCAAAGATAGGGCCGTAGCGTAGATCTGATATCTGCGTGTTGAGTAGCCATGTTTTGGCTTCTGAAACCGCTAAGGTCTCAACAAGTAGGTTGTGGAGAAGCAGAACTTCAACGCCTTGCTCGGTGAGGGTTTGGGCAAACCTATCGTGCTCTTCCCCCGCAGCTTCCACTGCAAGTACATCATCAAACAACAGTTCATGGCAGTTAGAGGGCGTTAAGTGAGTCAATGCTCGCTCGGGACGATTTAGCAATACACGTCGCAATTGGCCAACTTCAGAGCCTACATACAGCTTACTCATTTTGTATCCTTACACTATGTTCCAGCCAGTATTTATGACAAGGTTGTTATCAATATGCAAGCGTTCAACTTGGTCTTTAAAACTAACTTATGTGTATTTGTTGGTTTTATGTTTTGTATATTTTGTTGTTTTCTTGATTAAATTTCATTTGGATGAGTTTTGTGGCTTTGCCTTGGAGTGATTCCCTATTCGATAAAAAGAGTCTAACGATTCGTAGTTCATGGCGCATTACGGCATAGCTATTCACCTTAAGGCTAAAGCGGCGCACCAAAGTCATTTTTTATGCAATATTGCTTTGCTTGACAATATGCAGTAGAAAAAAATAAAAACGCAGAATGTTGTGGTGGGAACCTCCGAGCATCACAAAAGAAAGTTCTAAATCGTCAATTTGATAAAAAATTGTTAAATGAGTCAGGTTGTGAGCTTGATCGTTTTAGGGGCAAGGATAATCCGCGAAGAAAGATCAGGATCTCAGTGTATTCTAGGTAGTAATTTCGGTGGATCCGTGCGATAGTCCGTTGCGTTAAATTACGATCATTTTTGTCACTATCTGGAGCACTATTTATGTCTCATGAAGATGAATATCTATCAGTCGAAGAATTAATTGAGATTCAAAAGGAAGAGACTCGCGACATCATCCAAGCCTTAAGAGAAGATGGCAGTGATCCAGACGCGTTGTATGAAATTGAACACCACTTATTCGCTGAAGATTTTGATACGCTAGAAAAAGCCGTGGTTGAAGCATTCAAAATGGGTTTTGAAGTGTTAGAAGCGGAAGAGACGGAAGATGAAGATGGCAACAAGCTATTGTGTTGCGATGCGACCATGGAGTCTGCGCTTGACGCCGAAGCGATTGATGCTCAAGTAGAGAAACTGATTCATCTAGCGGAAAAATACGACATCATTTACGACGGTTGGGGTACTTACTACGAAGGCGAAGATGCCTTGTACCCTGAAGAAGATGACGAAGAGTAATTCGCGAAATGTGTTACAAATGCCAGCCTCTGAGGCTGGCATTTTTGTATCTTTCTTTTATTGCCTTGACTATAATCAGCTCTAATTTGATCTAGCGCAATTTTTGATTGGTACACTCTTTTATGCAGCTCTCTCTCGCCGGCCTTTGGCAAATCTCACCGCTGACCGATCTCTCTATCCCTCAAGATGATATTACCTTTCCGGCGCCGCTCAGCGATAAGCTTCCTGACTCTATGACAGAGCAACAAATCGCCAATCAAGAGTGGCATCTAATGCATGATATTGAAGTGGATGAGGCGATGCTGGCATTCCCTTCGGTAGATTTAGTTATTGGTGGCGTCGATTTTCACGCTGAAGTGCGTTTGAATGGCGTGGCCGTGTTCGATTGTGATGGCACTCAAAGTGAGTACAAAAAGGATATTCGTCCTTATATGCAAAAAGGTCGCAATCGCTTCGAGATCCTGTTTTTGGAAGAAGAGGAAGACCTTTTGTTGGACGATGAGCGGGCTGAGCTGTGCTCATTGGGAGGTGAAGACGTTAAACAACATGACTCGCGAATCGGGGTGTGGAAGACGCCGTATTTGCAGTTTATTCGTCATGTACGCTTAGAACATATCTCGACTGAACAGATTTGGCATCATGGTGGTGGCTGTGAGTTTCTCGTTGATCTCCATTACAAAACCTATTCTCCAGGCCTTGTATCGGCTTCAGTCAAATTCAATGGTATGACATTCCACTTACCCATTGATGTTCGTAGCACTCACACCAGTGCATTGTTTCAAGTTGAAGCGCCCATTTATGCTGACACCAAGCAACCCAAGCCTGCGGACCTTTATCTATTGGAAGTGACGTTAGATGGTCAGATTCAGCGCTTCAACATTGGTCTTAGTAAAGACTTGTGTGTTACTCATTTTCCATTGTGAGATTCAGTAACCACTAGGCGTGAGCACCATGCCAACACGCAAGGTGTTGAGCGTTCTTACGTTGCCATACCTTTTCATGAAAGTAATAGACCACCGTATTAATGGTTGGTTCAATAGCTGCCATTATACCGCCAACAAACGCATCGCCTGTCAGTAAGTAGACCACGCCAAAAGCGACGCTGAAGTGCACCACTGCAAAGCTAGTGGTTTTGACTTTGGCTGAACGAGCAAGCGCTTGCAGTGATTGACTTCGGCTCCACACTCGCTCATGAAAGTAAAAGGCTATCGTGTTGACGGAAGGTTCAATCATCGCGATCAGACTACCAAGCAAGATGTCACCTGTCAGGATATAAGCAACGCTAAACGCAATGGTAAAGTGAAGTGCAGCAAAAGTGAGTGTCTTTTTCATCGGGTAGCCCAATCGTGTTTGTTTCGATGAGACTATTATTGAGAATTATTCGTATTAAATGAATTGGATTGATTCTATCAGTTTGATAGGTGAAGACGATGAAAAAGGCGCCCATTGAGCGCCTTGTTGAAGTTGTTTTGGTTAGCCTTGAGGCTTAATCACCATCACATTGATGGGAGAGTTTTGTACCACTTTACTTGCCACAGACCCAAGAACAACCTTGTCAATCTTTGAGCGCTTATGACTTGGCATAATAATCAAATCGGCACCAAGTCTTTCTGCGTAGTCGAGAATGGTCGAGTACGCTTTACCTTCGGCAACGTGCGCTTTGTAAACCACCTCTTCAGGGATGTGCGAAGAGGCAAACGCTTTGAGCTGTTCTTCGACATCAGAACGCATTTTTTGCGCGGCATCTTTAGGAAAGTAAGTGGCAACCATCGACATGTGGATACCAGGAAGAACGTTCAACAAATGAATTTGTGCGTTCGCGTGTTTCGCATGCCAGACAGCTTGCTCGATCGCTTTGTCAGAAAAGCCTTTGTCATTAAGATCGACTGGAACAAGAATTTGCTTATACATTGATTATTCTCTTTATCATCGCTTATGAGAAGCGGAATAACTGCATCCTTAGCTTAAGTATAGCCCCGCTGGAATGGCGGGGCTGATTAACTTACGCGCTCAATTCGTCCCTACGAGCTCGTCTTCTTTGGTTCATTGCTAGACCAATCAGAATAAGAAGTGCAGGCACAAATACCCACTCTTTCATTGGTCGGTCTGCGTCAACAACAACCGAACGGATTTCCCAATCAAAATCAACACCAGCCGATTCTGCAGGGCTACCAAACTCAACCATATCGACAATCATGCGACCATTCGTATCGTTGAGCATCAGACCCATAGATGAGATACGCTCATCGGCGGTTGTTGCGTTATCGTCAAACGGCAAACGAACCGTTTTCGAAATGTAATCACCTTCAAGGTTTTCACCCGCAACTAACAACTCGATTTCTTGACCAACGGGCAGAGTTTCGGCAATTGCGGCGATTTCAGTGCCCGGGTGCAGTACTTTTGCAGGGTAGATCTGATCCCACCAGAAACCGGGGCGGAAGAAGGTAAAGGTAAGCACAAGCAGTACAACGGTTTCCCACCATTTATTCTTCGTAAACCACCAACCTTGAGTTGCTGCTGAGAATATCAGCATTGCGATAACCGAAGATATGATCGTGAGCATCAAATGCCACCAACTGTCGATCCCCATCAACAATAACTGGGTGTTGAAGATAAACATGAATGGCAAGATTGCGGTTCGAATATCATAGGTAAAACCTTGGATACCCGTACGGATAGGATCCGATTTTGCGATCGCCGCTGCGGCAAAGGCAGCAAGACCGACTGGTGGGGTGTCATCCGCGAGAATACCGAAGTAGAACACGAATAAGTGAACGGCAATCAATGGAATGATCAAGCCACTTTGTGCACCTAACGTCACAATGACAGGAGCCATCAAAGTTGATACGACAATGTAGTTTGCTGTTGTCGGTAAGCCCATGCCTAAGATCAAACTGATCACCGCGGTGAATAGCAGCATCAGAATGATGTTACCGCCAGAGATAAACTCGACAAAGTCTGTCATCACAAGGCCGATGCCCGTCAGCGTGACTACACCAACTACTGTACCCGCAGCTGCAGTTGCAACACCGATACCGATCATATTACGCGCGCCTGTCACTAGGCTTTCTAGCAGATCAATGAAGCCTTGCTTGGTCTGCTCTACAATAGAGCCTTGCTTCGACATCACTGCCATTAGTGGGCGTTGGGTGATCAAAATGAAGATCATAAACACCGTTGCCCAGAATGCCGAGAGACCAGGAGAAAAACGCTCAACGGTTAGACACCAGACCAATACCACGATAGGTAATAGGTAATGCAGACCAGATTTGATCGTCGGACCTGGCTCGGGAACTTCGGTCAGCTCTGCATCAATCTCGATCGCGCCTTCTTTGGCGTATCTTGCTGAAATACTCACAAGTCCAACATAAGCAAGCAGAAGGGCAACGGTTACGATTGGTGTTGCAGCATCGCCAAACACATCTTTCGTCCAACCCACACCGTAGTAAACCGCAGCGCTAATAACACACAGACCGAGTATTGTTCCTGTAAATGACAATAGGCTTTGAACCACCGTTGGCACTCGGCGACGAGGTAGTCCCGTCATTCCCGCTTTACATGCTTCGAGGTGAACAATGTAAATAAGCGCAATGTACGAAATCAGCGCAGGTAAGATAGCGGCTTTGATAACCTCTACGTAGGAAATGCCCACATACTCAACCATTAGGAAAGCGGCAGCCCCCATGATTGGCGGTGTTAGCTGGCCGTTTGTAGACGCTGCCACTTCAACAGCACCAGCTTTAGTGCCTGGGAAGCCAACTCGTTTCATTAACGGAATCGTAAATGTACCGGTTGTCACTACGTTAGCAATTGATGAACCAGACACTAAGCCAGACAAGCCAGAAGCGACAACCGCAGCTTTTGCTGGGCCACCTTTCATGTGACCAAGTAGTGAGAAAGCGACTTTGATGAAGTAAGCCCCTGCGCCAGCTCGCTCTAACATTGCACCAAACAGTACAAACAAGAAAACGAAAGAGGTCGAAACGCCCAGAGCAACACCAAATACCCCTTCAGTGGTCAGCCATAGGTGAGACATGGCTTTGTTTAGGCTAGCCCCTTTATGCGCGATAACGTCTGGCATGTGTGGGCCACCAAAGGTGTAAAGCAGGAATACAGCTGCGACAACCATAAGAGGTGGACCTAAAGCGCGACGTGTCGCTTCAAGGAGTAACACCATACCCATCACGGCAACCACAATATCCATAGTGGTAGGCGCACCAGAGCGGCCCGCAAGTTGGGTATAGAAAAGATAGATATAGGCGGCAGCAAAGCTTCCTGCTAAAGCCAAAACCCAATCCACAGCGGGAATGCGATCGCGTGGCGAGTTTTTTAAAGCTGGATAGGCAGTGAAAGCTAGGAAAACGGCGAACATCAGATGGATAGAACGCGCTTCAGTATCATTAAGTACGCCAAAATCAAAAATGAACGGCAGAGGAGATGCGTACCAAAGTTGGAACAGTGACCAACATAGCGGCACAAACCATAAGATGCGACCAGGAATTCCACTTGGAGAACGGGCACCAGTATCGGCTTGAGCGACCATATCTTGCACATCTTGAGACGGAGATGTTGTCTTCGACATGTACTTTATCCTTGTTATATGTGGTTCACGTACTATTTGAGTTATGAACCTCTATTTTGCATCTTTCAGTTTAGTGAATAGATGAAATATTGCTCAATCGTGTGTTTTTCTTAGGTATAAAACGGAGAAGAGTTTCAAACATTGAAACTCCAAATAGGTGGTGACGGGTTCGTCACTTAGGTATTGACTAGGGAAGCCGATGCTTCCCTAGTTCAAAGAGCGCTTACTTAAGTAGGCCGATCTCTTTGTAGTATTTCTCTGCACCTGGGTGTAGAGGGATAGAAAGACCTGCTTGAACCATGTCTTCTTTCTTCAAGTTTGCAAACGCTGGGTGTAGACGTTTGAACGTGTCGAAGTTTTCGAATACTGCTTTTGCAACGTTGTAAGCAACATCGTCAGAAACGTTAGCCGTTGTTACCATTGTTGCCGCAACGCCGAAGCTGTTCACGTCTTTGTCTGTGCCACGGTACATACCTGCAGGTACTGTGCTGTACGCGTAGTATGGGTTGTTTGCTACGATGTCGTCGATCTTAGCACCCGTTGCTGAAACCAGTTTTGCGTCACAAGAAGTCGTCGCTTCTTTGATTGATCCATTTGGATGACCAACCACGTAAACGAAGGCGTCAATTTTGTTGTCACAAAGTGCTTGCGAACGCTCAGAACCTTTAAGCTCAGACGCTAGCTTGAAGCTATCATTTGTCCAGCCCATAGCTTCCATCACAACACCCATTGTCGCGCGGTCACCAGAGCCTGGGTTACCGATGTTTACGCGCTTACCTTTAAGGTCAGAAACGTTTTCGATACCAGCGTCGCTACGAGCAATAATGTTGAAAGGTTCTGTGTGTAGAGAGAACATAGCGCGTAGGTCTTTATACGGGCCTTGTTCAGCAAACTTACTTGTGCCGTTGTAGCCGTGGTACTGCCAGTCAGACTGAACGATACCGAAATCAAGTTCGCCTGCGCGGATAGTATTCACGTTGTAGATCGAACCACCAGTCGACTCTACAGAACAGCGAATGTTGTGTTCTTTACGGCCTTTGTTAACTAGCTTACAAATCGCACCACCAGTTGGGTAGTAAACACCAGTTACAGAACCAGTACCGATAGTTACGAATTCTTGCGCGTTAACTGCGCCAGCGCCCATTACAGCAGCTGCAATAGCGCCAACTTTAATAAGTTTGTTCAATGCCATGAATTTCCCTTCCTTTATTCATTATTAACCCCATTGCAAGTTTAGTTGCTTTGGGAGTTTCCTATTAATGGAAACGGCATCTTTTTCAATCCGTATGTTGAAAAAGTGGCTGAATAATACCAAAAAAACGGCAGATAATTACACGATTGTTAACGAATGTAGTAAAAAAGACTGATTATTAAATCCATGTGTATGAGGGTTTAATGCTTTTAAGTTCTTTTAAATCAATATCTTACTGGTTAACTCTTGAGCGTCGAAGATTTGTTTAAGATGTGATCTGAATCACGCCATAATATTGGCGGCGTGATTCTTATTTTTGAGATGAATGTGACTTAGCCTGCGTACTCAAACAGGTCACAAACCGAGTCGAAAAGTTGTTCTGTTGTGACGGAAAGAGTTGGAGTGATGAAGATCGTATCGTCGCCAGCAACCACACCTAAAATACCTTCCGCTTTGCCAAGTGAATCGAGTAAGCGTGCAATCAACTGCGCAGCTCCTGGACCAGTATGAATGACAACAATCGCATTGTTGTGATCGATATCTAGAACAAGTTCACGAAGTGAGCTAGATACGGTCGGTACACCAAGTTCAGCTGGTAGGCAGTACACCATCTCCATTTTGGCATTTCGCGTACGTACCGCGCCAAACTTGGTCAGCATACGAGAGACTTTAGACTGGTTGATATTTTCAAAGCCTTCATTTTTTAGAGCTTCAACAATATCGCCTTGTGAGCCGAAACGCTCTTCTTTTAATAGGGCTTTAAAAGCGCGAACGAGATTATCTTGTTTTTCTGAATGGCGCATGGTTATTTCACCAGTAGTTTATAAAAAGCGAGTGAATATTCTCGCATAGCTATGCATTCTACGCCAAGACTAGAAGCCAATTATGTCTAAGATATCACTGTAAACTTACTTTTTATTGATAACAAAAATGGTAGTTAAACCTTTGTCATTAAAGGCAAACAAGAGGATAATGCGCACCCCATTTGTGGCACGTTTTTGTCGGATTGCGCAAGGTCGCAAAGCTGACGTTAATTGATTGTAATCAGGTTGTGATTGGTTTAGTTTTGTCACAGCAAATTACATTTCGCCCTACAAGATATATATAAGAGAATCATCTCAAGGAGAACTACGATGAAAGTAGCCGTTATTGGTGCCGCTGGTGGCATCGGTCAAGCCCTAGCTTTACTACTTAAGAACCGCCTTCCAGCAGGTTCTGATCTAGCCCTGTACGATATTGCCCCTGTTACACCGGGTGTTGCTGCAGACCTTAGCCACATCCCAACACCAGTTTCTATTAAAGGTTTTGCGGGTGAAGACCCAACCCCTGCACTAGAAGGTGCGGATGTTGTTCTTATCTCTGCGGGTGTAGCTCGTAAGCCTGGTATGGATCGCGCTGACCTGTTCAACGTTAATGCGGGTATCGTTAAGTCTTTGGCTGAGAAGATTGCTGTTGTATGTCCAAAAGCACTTGTGGGTATTATCACTAACCCAGTAAATACAACGGTGCCAATTGCTGCTGAAGTACTGAAGAAAGCTGGCGTTTACGACAAGCGTCGTCTATTCGGTGTAACAACACTTGACGTGATTCGTTCAGAAACCTTTGTTGCTGAGCTGAAAGACAAAGATCCAGGCGAAGTTCGCGTTCCTGTTATCGGTGGTCACTCAGGCGTAACAATCCTACCGCTACTTTCTCAAGTAGAAGGCGTTGAGTTCTCTGATGAAGAAGTTGCGGCTCTAACTAAGCGTATCCAAAATGCAGGTACTGAAGTTGTAGAAGCGAAAGCGGGTGGTGGCTCTGCAACTCTATCTATGGGTCAAGCTGCTTGTCGCTTTGGTCTTGCACTTGTTAAAGCTCTTCAAGGTGAAGAAGTGATTGAATACGCTTACGTTGAAGGTGACGGTGAGCATGCCCCATTCTTCGCGCAACCAGTGAAGCTAGGTAAAGAAGGCGTTGAGGAAGTACTAAGCTACGGTCCTTTAAGTGACTTCGAAAAGGCTGCGCTTGACGGTATGCTAGAAACACTTAATGGTGATATCCAAACGGGTGTCGACTTCGCTAAGTAAGCATCTATTAGCGAGATGAATTTAAGCCGGCTTTCGAGTCGGCTTTTTTGATCGTTTTTATGGCTGACTCGTAACTCAATAAAAAGAGGAGAGTCGTCATGGATATTGGTCGCATCAAAAAAGGCATGTTGGTTGAGAGCAAGTATGGGGTAGGACGTGTGTTGGTGGTAGATGAAACGACCCAAGCCGTTCTGCTTGAAGGGCGCGAGTCTCAGCAACAATTTGCCGCTCATATTGATGAATTATTGGATAATCCGCAACTACACCAAGGGTGTGATAAGTACTACTAGTAGCGAGACCGTTAAATAGAAAAAAGCGAGCCAAGGCTCGCTTTTTTCGTTTTGCTAAGACAATTACTTACGAACAGCAATCGCTTCGATTTCAATACCCACATCTTTTGGTAGGCGCGCTACTTCGACACATGAGCGTGCAGGGTAGTTAGCCACTTTGTGCTCATCGAAGAATGCACCGTACACCTCGTTTACCGTACCGAAATCGTTTAGGTCTTTAACAAATACTGTCATCTTAACGATATCAGTGACAGATAGGCCAGACGCTTCAACGACAGCTTTTACGTTTTCAAGAGACTGACGAGCTTGCTCTGCGATGTCAGCTGATACTTCACCTGTTGCTGGGTTAACAGGGATTTGGCCAGAAGTCAGAACCATGTTGCCTAGGTCTACACCTTGTACGTAAGGGCCGATTGCTGCTGGTGCTGATTCAGTGTGAAGTACTTTAGTCATTGTTATGTTCCATCTGTTTAGGGTTAGTGGACAGGAAACTCAGTTTGCCGTGATTTACGTGCTGGGTAAAGCAAAAATCCCCGCTGGAATAGGCGGGGATGGGTGAAAACGTGAGCTATTACCGCAGCTTATGCATTAACGCTCAGTCACAATTTCACGAGAGAAGACTTTTTCGCAGTATTTACATTTCAAACGAATATCGTCTTTCTTTTCGAATACTTTAAAGCTGCTCTCTACAGGCTCACCATGAGTAATACAGTTGGTATTTGGACATTCAAATACGTTGTTCACTTGTTCTGGTAATTCTAGCGCTAGTTTCTTTACCACTTGGTAGTTTTCAATCTGGTTGACCGTCGCGTGTGGCGCATACAAGGCAAGTTTGCTCGCTTGCTCTTCGGTAATAAAGATGTTTTCAATCTTGAGCAAATCTTTATGACCAAGTGCCGATGACGGCAAGTTCAGACCGACAGTGACACGCTGCTCTGATTTGTGCATCGAGAAAAGCTTAAGCACTTTAATACCAATTTGCGCTGGAATGTGGTCGATAACGGTACCGTTTTGAATTGCTTCAACCTGCAATTGAGTTTCTTTAGACATGGTAATTTTCCTCTCGATTACAGTGTTTCGTTAAGAACAAGCGCAAGCAGTGCTTGACGTGCATAGACGCCATTTTCCGCTTGTTCGAAGTAATAAGCGTAAGGTGTTTTATCAACGTCAACGGTGATTTCATCCACACGTGGTAGAGGATGAAGTACCTTTAGGTTGTCGCGCGCACCTTCCAGCAAAGCGGCGGTTAGGATGTAAGCTGACTTAATGTGTGCGTATTCTGATTCATCGAAACGCTCTTTTTGTACACGTGTCATGTAGAGCACATCGAGTTCTGGGATAACGCTTTCCATGTCGGTGTGTAGGCTAAATTCTATGCCTGCTTCGTCTAACTCTTCACAGATGTAATCTGGCATCGCTAACGCTTCCGGTGCGATAAAGAAGAAGCGGATGTTGTTGAATTTTGCGAGTGCCTGAGTCAAAGAGTGAACGGTACGACCATATTTAAGGTCGCCGACAAACGCGACGTTGAGGTTATCTAAACGACCTTGAGTTTCCGCAATCGAGAAGAGGTCGAGCAAGGTTTGGGTTGGGTGTTGGTTGGCACCGTCACCGCCATTGATGACGGGAACGCCATTGGAAAATTCAGACGCTAGGCGTGCTGCACCTTCTTGAGGGTGGCGCATAACGAAAGCATCGACGTAAGAAGAGATCACTTGCACAGAGTCAGCCAGTGTTTCGCCTTTTTTAGCAAGGGATGTGTTACCGCCGTTATCGAAACCAATTACATCACCACCGATGCGCTGGATTGCCGTTTCAAATGACAAACGAGTACGGGTTGATGGTTCAAAGAAGCAGCTCGCAACCACTTTGTTTTTGATTAGCTCAGGCCTAGGCTCAGCTTTAAGCTCACCCGCTGTTTTGACAATCAATTCTAGCTCTTCACGAGAAAGCTCAGGAATTGAGATAATGTGCTTGTTGTAAAGCGTGTTTGTCATAATCATCTTCCCAGTCATGAATTTTAGGCACAAAAAAGCCCCCCATTACGGGAGGCTTTAGAAATCGGTGGAAATAGTAAAATAGAGTGCCGATAAGCTCATTGGCTTACCCAGTGTAATACGCTTTGTAGAGCACGAATTACGTGGCATATTTTTACTACCTCCAGACAAATTGCCGAGCATTATACGCTGAAGATTTGTTAACGCAAGCGATTACATCGAGGGTTTTCCTGTCGATATTCTACCTTGTTTAGCTACCGAGTGTGGCCACCATCACAGCTTTAATTGTGTGCATTCGGTTTTCTGCTTCATCAAACACAATGGAGTGCTCGGATTCAAACACTTCGTCCGTGACTTCTAAGCCATTCATGCCGTACTTTTCTGCGACTTCTTTACCTATGGTGGTTTCATCGTTATGGAATGCCGGTAAACAGTGCATGAACTTAACTTGCGGATTGCCCGTTTTAGCAATGACGTCCATATTGACTTGATATGGTTTCATCATAGCGACGCGTTGATCCCACGCTTCTGGTGCTTCCCCCATAGAGACCCAGACGTCGGTGTAGAGGTAATCACAACCTTGTACGCCTTCATCAACATTTTCTGTTAGGGTGATTTTAGCACCAGTGCTGTTGGCGATAGCTTGGCAAGCGCTGACCAGTTCTTCTTCCGGCCAGTAGGCTTTTGGCGCGACGAGGCGGATGTCCATGCCCATTTTCGCTGCGCCCACTAACAATGAGTTGCCCATGTTGTTACGTGCATCGCCCAGGTAAGCAAACTTGATTTCGTGCAGCTGCTTACCGCGGCCATGTTCAAGCATGGTTAGAAAATCTGCCAAGATCTGTGTTGGGTGAAATTCATCGGTTAGGCCGTTCCAGACAGGCACACCCGCATAAGCGCCAAGCTCTTCAACGATCTCTTGACCAAAGCCACGATACTCAATGCCGTCGTACATACGCCCCAGCACGCGAGCTGTATCTTTCATCGACTCTTTGTGACCAATTTGAGAGCCAGATGGACCGATGTAAGAGACTTGTGCGCCTTGATCGAACGCTGCGACTTCAAACGCACAGCGTGTACGCGTTGACGCCTTTTCAAAGATCAGAGCAATGTTTTTACCCACCAGCTTTTTTTGCTCGGTCCCTGCGTATTTGGCTTTTTTAAGATCAGCAGAGAGATCAAGTAAGAATTGGATCTCTTTGGGAGTGAAATCGAGTAGCTTTAGGAAGTTTCGGTTACGTAGATTAAAGGCCATGCTCCAGTCCTTGAATGTTCATTCGTTCAATGGAGTTAGTTAAACATATTTAACCAATGCTTGTGAATAATTATTTTAAATAAATGCCGAGATATGAATTATATCTCGGCAGAAGTGACTATAAATTCTCTTCGGCATATTCTGCAAGGCGACTGCGAACCACACCATTGAGGTGAATGTTGGCGCTGCCTTCGAAGTTCTTGAAGCGTTCGACCATGTAGGTCAAACCTGACGTCACAGGGGTTAGGTAGTGGGAGTCAATTTGAGCCAAGTTACCGGAACAAACAATCTTAGTGCCTTCACCACAGCGGGTAATGATGGTTTTGATCTGAGAGGCTGTGAGGTTCTGACATTCATCAAGCAGAACGAAAGCATTTTGGATCGAACGACCGCGCATGAAGTTGATCGATTTGAATTGAATATTGGCTTTATCACAGATGTATTTGAGCGATCCTTCGGTGCAGTGATCATTCTTATGCAGCGCTTCGAGGGTATCGGTGACAGCGGCAAGCCAAGGCATCATTTTCTCTTCCTCGCTGCCGGGTAAGAATCCAATTGCCTCGCCAATATCAGGCGTATTTCGCGTAACAATGATCTTATCAAATATGCCTTTCTCAATGGTCTGCTCCAGCGCTGAAGCCAGAGCGAGTAAGGTTTTACCACTACCAGCGGCACCGGTTAAGATCACTAGATCGATATCAGGATCGAGTAGCGCATCTAACGCCATACCCTGGTAAATATTTTTCGGTGTGATGTCCCAAGCTCTTCGGTGCATCATGCGCTCTCGGCTGAGATCCTTGATGGTGATCTTGTCTTGTTCGATCTCCTCTACTCGGCCTGCAAAATCACTCTCTTCATCAATGACGTATTGATTAATGTAGGTGGGTTCAAAGGGCGCGCGGTCGAGTGTGTGGTAAGTACGGCCGGCAAGATTCTTACTTTCGACTTGTTCGACGTTACTCCAAAAATCCCCTTCAATTTGTTGGAAACCTTTTGTGAGGTATTGGACGTCATCGATCAATTGGTCAGTTCGGTAGTCTTCGACAAATCGAACTCCCGCACCTTTGGCACGCAAACGCATGTTAATGTCTTTCGTCACCAAGATGACTTCACGAGGTGCTCGTTTATTTTGCAGGTAGAGCACCCCGTTTAAGATTCGGTTATCACCAGCTTTATCGGCGAAAGCTTTGACGGTTTCTTGCAATTCGAAATCAGCCAGAATGGCGATATGGCCAGTATTCTCTGAGTCTTTGTTAATCGGGATCCCTTCAGAAATTTCATCGGGGGTGGCGTCTTTAAACATGGCTTCGAGCGCTCGAATGGCGACTCGGGCATCACGTGCGACATCGCGTTTGCTGTCTTTAATTCGATCGAGCTCTTCTAATACAGTCATCGGGATGACGACATCGTGTTCTTTGAAGGAATAGATGGCTAGAGGTTCGTGAAGAAGGATGTTGGTGTCTAGAACAAAAAGTTTCCGGTCTGTGTCACCCATAAGCGTCTCCTTGCCGACATACGGCTTGCTTACCCCTCATACTCTTGTATGAAGTGGTCTACCTGCGGATGCTTGCAGAAATGTAGCCCGGTAATCAGAGATCGCTGATGGTTTGACTACAAAAACTGCAAACCCGTGTTGATCGTCACCCTAATGAAATGCATCTCTTGTGCCAGCCAAATTGTTGACGGGGCAAGTGCATGTTCACCATTAAGTATAAGCCTGTTTTTCAACACTCCTAATTAGAAGTGCCACTGATTTCTTACACTTTGATGTCATGTACAGCTTTGATAAAAAATTGTTGGTTTTTGAGGCCTTTGTACGTGACCAATGTCACAGCTTCGAGTAAGATTAGCGACCTTTTTCTGCGCTGTAGCTGGCCACTATTTTCCTCGTCAGCTGCCTTTCAAGTTGCGCAAGAACAGCTAAGATTTATAGACCCATTTTTGAATTAAACAGATGAGGTAGTCGATTCATGACATTTGCTTTGGGCCAGCGCTGGATTAGCGATACGGAAAGCGATCTAGGTTTAGGAACCGTTGTAGCATTGGATGCTCGTACTGTGACATTAATGTTTGCAGCTTCTGAAGAAAATCGAGTGTACGCTCGTAATGATGCGCCCGTAACCCGAGTAACCTTTAACAGTGGTGACGTTATTGAATGCCAGCAGGGTTGGTCACTGAAAGTTGAGCAAGTTGTCGAAGAACAAGATCTGTTTACTTACATCGGTACGCGTGAAGATACAGGTGAAGAAGGCGTGATGCTTCGTGAAATCATGCTAAGCAACCAAATTCGATTCAATAAGCCTCAAGACAAGTTGTACGCAGGTCAAATCGACCGCATGGACAACTTTGTGCTGCGTTACCGTGCATTGATGAACCAATATGAGCAGCACAAGAGCCCAATGCGTGGCTTATGTGGCATGCGTGCTGGTTTGATTCCTCATCAGTTGTATATTGCGCACGAAGTGGGTCGTCGTCATGCGCCTCGCGTTTTGCTGGCTGATGAGGTGGGTCTAGGTAAAACCATCGAAGCGGGCATGATCATTCACCAGCAAGTGCTGGCAGGTCGTGCTGAGCGTATTCTGATCGTGGTACCTGAGACGCTGCAACACCAGTGGCTGGTGGAAATGATGCGTCGTTTCAACCTGCATTTCTCTATCTTCGATGAAGAACGCTGCATCGAAGCGTTTGCTGACTCTGATAACCCATTTGATACTCAGCAATATGTGCTGTGTTCTCTCGATTTCTTACGCAAGAGCCGCAAGCGTTTTGAGCAAGCGTTAGAAGGTGAATGGGATCTATTGGTTGTCGATGAAGCGCACCACTTAGAGTGGAGCCCTGAAAAGCCAAGCCGCGAATACCAAGTGGTTGAAGGCTTAGCGGAGCGTACGCCAGGTGTTCTACTGCTAACGGCAACGCCAGAACAGCTTGGTCGTGAGAGCCACTTTGCGCGTCTACGTCTGCTCGATTCCGACCGCTTCTTTGATTACCAAGAGTTCGTCAAAGAAGAAGAGCAATATGCGCCCGTTGCCGATTCAGTTAGCGCACTATTCTCAGGTCAAAAGCTAGAGAACGACGCGAAAAACCAGATTACAGAACTGCTTTCTGAACAAGATGTTGAGCCGTTGTTTAGAATCATCGAGAGTGATTCCGGTGAAGAAGAGAAAGCGGCGGCGCGCCAAGAGCTGATCGATAACCTAATGGACCGTCACGGTACAGGGCGCGTCTTATTCCGTAACACACGTGCGGCGATCAAGGGCTTCCCTAAACGTAATGTAAACTTATTACCCATGCCCATTCCTCAGCAGTACACCACTTCAATGCGTGTATCTGGCATGATCGGCGGCAAAATGAGTGCTGAAGCACGCGCTGTGAAAAACTTATATCCAGAAGAAATCTTCCAAGAGTTTGAAGGTGAAGACTCAAGCTGGTGGCAGTTTGATAGCCGAGTGAACTGGCTACTTGAGAAAATTACCGAAAAGCGTAGCGAGAAGATTTTAGTGATCGCTTCTCGCGCAAGTACCGCTTTGCAGCTTGAGCAAGCGCTGCGTGAGCGTGAAGGTATTCGTGCAACGGTGTTCCATGAAGGTATGTCGATTCTTGAGCGTGATAAAGCGGCGGCTTACTTTGCCCAAGAAGAGGGCGGCGCACAGGTACTGATCTGTAGTGAGATTGGCTCTGAAGGTCGTAACTTCCAGTTTGCCAATCAACTTGTGATGTTCGATCTGCCATTTAACCCAGACCTACTAGAGCAGCGTATCGGTCGTTTGGACCGTATTGGCCAAAATCGCGATATCGATATTCATGTTCCTTATCTGCAAGGCACTTCGCAGGCGATTCTCGCTCGTTGGTTCGATGAAGGTCTGAATGCGTTTGCCGAAACGTGCCCGACTGGTCGCACTGTTTACGACAAATACGCTGACCGCTTAATTGAAATGCTCGCTTCTGGCGATACAACAGAGCTTGATGATGTGATTGCTGAATCTGCAGCCATGAACAAAGAGCTAAAAGCGCAGCTGGAACAAGGCCGTGACCGCTTACTTGAGATGCACTCAAATGGCGGCGAAAAAGCGCAAGCGATTGTCGATAAGATCGCCTCAACAGATGGCGATACCAACCTAGTCACGTTTGCGTTGAGCCTGTTTGATACCATTGGCCTCGATCAAGATGACAAAGGTGAAAATGCTCTAGTGGTAACGCCATCTGAGCACATGTTGGTACCAAGCTATCCTGGCTTGCCTTACGAAGGGGCAACCATCACGTTTGACCGTGATACAGCGCTGTCTCGCGAAGACATGCACTTCATCAGTTGGGAACACCCAATGATTCAAGGCGGTATTGATCTGCTTATGAGTGAAGGCGTGGGAACGGCTGCAGTTTCGCTACTGAAGAACAAAGCGCTGCCAGTAGGTACCATGCTGCTTGAACTTATCTACAAAGTGGATGCACAAGCACCGAAGCGTAGTGGTATCAGCCGTTTCTTACCAACCACACCAATTCGCTTGATGCTGGATGGCAAAGGTAATGACCTGTCTGCTCAAGTCGAGTTTGAAAGCTTTAACCGCCAACTGAGCCCTGTGGGTCGTCATATCGCGACTAAGTTAGTCTCTTCTGTACAAGCTCAAGTGCACCAGTTAGTTGCAGCGGGTGAGACGCTTATCGTTGAGAAAGTGGAAGCGATTCGCAATCAAGCTCAGCAAGAGATGCAAGCTAGCCTTAACAGTGAACTAGAGCGCTTGCAGGCATTGAAAGCGGTCAACCCGAACATCCGTGATGAAGAGATTGATGCCATTGATGAGCAAATCAAAGAGCTAACGGGCTACATCGGCCAAGCTCAGTATCAACTCGATTCGTTACGTATGATCGTCGTATCACATAATTGATGCGGTCTTAGAACTCTTTAAACTAAACCCAGCGTAATGCTGGGTTTTTATTGGATGAACACAATGGCAATGACCGAATACAACCCGCCGCGCGAACCTTGGGTTGATATTGTATTTGAAGATGAACACATCTTGGTGGCAAACAAGCCGTCTGGATTATTGTCGGTGCCAGGCAGGTTGGAAGAGCATTATGACAGCTTGTGGTCACGCTTAGTCGCAATCTACCCAGATATCCAAGTGGTGCACCGCTTAGATATGGACACCTCAGGGCTGATGTTACTGGCTAAGCACAAAGAAGCCGAGCGTTCGCTCAAAAAGCAGTTTCAATATCGCCTTACTCACAAAGTCTATTACGCTCGCGTTTGGGGTCACCCAACCAATGATAACGGTGAAATCGATTTACCACTGATTTGCGACTGGCCAAATAGACCGAGACAGATAGTGTGTTTCGATGACGGTAAGCCGTCAAAAACCTTGTATCAGGTCGTTAAGCGAGAGGAACGAACATCGATTGTACGTCTATTGCCAATTACAGGGCGCTCGCATCAACTGCGCGTGCATATGCAGGCGTTAGGGCACCCAATCGTCGGTGATGAGTTTTACTCAGAAGGGGAAGCGTTTGAGTTCTCTGATAGGTTAGAACTGCATGCCGCAGAGCTCAGTTTTTATCACCCACACAGTGAAGCGTTGCAATGTGCGTTTGTTCCCTGTGACTTCTATCTTGAAGCAGAGGCAATGATCTTTAACTATTTTTCGCCTATGCGAGAATTACCGGATTATAAAACGCTGCCACGCCCATAACTGACTTACCAATAACTTGGCAGTGAAAGGAGATCCTATGTCGCTGCCAACTTCTGCTACCCCAACCGTCGTTTTTCTTGATCGTGCCACGATCCCCACTCAAATCGAATTACCTGAACTGGATTTAGAACATAAGCGGATCGACTACGACTTTACCTCGCCAGAGCAAGTTGTTGAGAGACTTCAAGGTGTTCAGGTCGCCATTACCAACAAAGTCATTTTGGACCGCGAGTGTTTACGTCAGTTGCCTGAACTCAAGTTGATTGCGGTATCGGCGACGGGGTTTAACAATATCGATATCGACTATTGTGCCGACAATGGCATTGCCGTGACCAATGTACAAGGCTATGCGACTCAGTCGGTACCGGAACACGTTATCGCGATGATCTTTGCCCTCAAGCGCAATCTATTTGCCTACCATAATGATATCGCTGCTGGGGAATGGCAGCGTAATAAACAGTTTTGTTTCTTCACTCACCCTATCGGTGATGTCGCGGGCTCGACGCTGGCCATCATTGGCTCTGGCGCGCTAGGTCAAGCAACCGCAACTTTGGCTAAAGCGGTCGGCATGAAAGTCTTGTTTGCTGAGCGCAAAGGTGCTCCTAGTTGCCGAGATGGCTTTGTACCGTTTGAGGAGTGCTTGCAACAAGCGGATGTCATCTCTTTGCACTGCCCTTTAAATGAACAAACGCTGAATCTGATTGGAGAGCGCGAGCTGGCAATGATGAAGTCTAGCAGCCTGCTGATCAATACGGGGCGAGGGGGGCTCGTTGATGAAGCTGCCTTGGTTAACGCGTTGAAGCAAGGAATCATTGCCGGAGCTGGGGTCGATGTCTTTACTCAAGAACCTGCAGATAGCTCTAACCCATTGCTGGCAAACATGTCGCTACCTAATTTGCTGCTTACTCCACATGTTGCTTGGGGGAGTGACTCATCGATTCAGAATCTGGCTAATATTTTGATGGATAACATTACGGCATTTATCAAAGGCGAGAAACAGAACCGCATTGTGTAATTGAATTGCAGTACGGCGATTTTAACTTATTGACTTTAAAGTAAATAATCAACTGTGAGCTATGTCTATGCTTGGTTATTATTCTGACTCAATTTATAGACGGGATAAATAAAATGTAAGAAATTACGACATCAAAATAATTTATAAATCACGTCAGGAATTTTAGGCATGGACCAAAAACAGTTAACCAATCCCGTTTCATTTCATGGTAGAGGTGGGGAATTTTTCGGCATATGGATAGTTAATATCCTCCTTTCTATTGTTACATTAGGTATTTATTCGGCATGGGCCAAAGTAAGAACAAAGCGCTACTTCTACGGTAACACTCATATTAGCGGCGATAACTTTGAGTATCACGCCAAACCAATACAGATCCTTAAAGGTCGCATTGTGGCACTCGTCGTGGTTCTTATTTGGTCTATTAGTAGCCAATTTTTCCCTGTTGCAAGTATGGCGCTACTGTTAGCATTTTATGCTGCACTGCCTTGGCTACTTTGGAGCAACGCTCGTTTCGATTCCGCAATGACGAGCTACCGAAACGTTCACTTCTCCTTCACGGCTCCGCTTAAGAGCGCATACGTTACGCTACTTGGACGTGGCGTAGGTGCATTGCTCATTCTTGCGGTCTACATAGGTATTTCAATCGCAGTTGGTTCCGTTTCTACTGCAGCAGGAATCGCGATGTGGTTCGGTTTTTTTGCTGTTATGGCAGTGGTTTACGCGTGGGTTATTGCAGGTGCTCACCGCTTTTTTGCTAATGGCTATCAATATGGTGATTGGAAGTTTAGCGCAGAAATTACAACAGGTTTCTTTTTGAAGACCTACTGCAAGGCGATGATCATCGGTGTGTTGTCTGCGCTGGCATTTGCTGTCGTTGCTATGCTCGTTGTGTTTGGTGGTGTTGAATTTAGTCAGCTGCATCTTTCTGATCTTTCTCAAGTTGGCCAGAGTGCAGGGGCGTTTGCGGGTGTTGTCATTGTGTACGCGGCGATGATTGTTTTAACTATCGCGTTGACGGCATATACAACGACTCGTGTGCGTAACTATGTTTTCTCTCAACTGGTCGCTCAACAAGAAGATCAATCAGAAACGGCCTTTAGATTCACTTCAACCATGAGTGTCAGTAGCTACATGGGCTTAGTGATTTCTAACTTCTTGCTGCAAGTGATCACGTTAGGTCTTGCGCGTCCATGGGTGATGGTGAGAACCAGCCGCTATCTAGCTGAAAGAACAGCTGTGGTGGGTAACATGACTTTATTAGTGGCGGTTGACCAAGATTCCGATGTGAAATCAGCGGTCACGGATGAAGTTGCTCAGGCGTTTGACCTCGGTATCGGCATCAACTAATGCGTTTTCAAGGCAGTGCATTTCCGCCGAATAGCTCAGTTCGACTCGCAGCTGAGCTAGATGCGTCCAGTTCAACATCACTTTGTATCGTGACCGAAGAAGAAACGGTTTACTGCGAAGTGGCATGGGTTGAAGTCAGCGCCCCTGTTGGCAACTTGCCCATCCGTTTTAAGTTTGCCGATGGCTGGATGTTTGTCGCAGATAGGACGCCACAAATCAACCAGTGGCTAAAGCGAAACAAGCGTTCTAGTTTTGTCGAGAAGATGGAAACTAAACGGTTTGCTTGGCTGTTGTCGGTAGTGTGTTGTATCGGTGTTATTGTCGGTAGTTATGTTTATCTGCTGCCTTGGCTCAGTGAAAAAGTAGCTCATGCCGTTCCAGATCCGGTTGCTGTCGCGCTAGGGGATAAGGTGTTGGCGAGCTTGGACGAGCATTGGGCTCCCAGTGAACTGAGTACTTTGGAGCAGGAGCAAATTCGCACTAGAGTGTCCCATTATTTATCGCAGATCGAACCATTACCTTACTCAGTCGATATTGTATTTCGCTCTTCAGAGATGGGAGCGAATGCGTTTGCTCTGCCTGGTGGGAAAATTGTCGTCCTTGATCAAATGGTCAAGTTAGCAGCCAATGAGCAGCAGCTTGATAGCATTATTTTGCACGAGCTTGGCCACGTTCATCATCGTCATATGTTAAAGCGTCTTGTTCACTCAAGTATTCTTTCTGTTGGTGTCTCTTTGCTGACAGGTGAGAGCTCAGGCGTGATCGACAACATGGCTGGTGTTGGCGTCTTTTTCTTGTCAAATGGCCATTCACGGGAAGCCGAGATGGAAGCGGATGAGTATGCGAAACACAATATGCGTGTGATTTATGGAAGCAGCGAAGCAATGGCAGAAATGTTTGAGCAATTTAGTCAGCAAGAAGAGTTTGCTATACCGGAGTGGCTAAGCTCACACCCTGACTTCGATGAGAGAATTGAAGCTGCGAGAAATTAGCCACTAGCAAGAATAAAAAAAGCTGGTCGAGTGACCAGCTTATTTGTTTTTACTAGAGGCGAAGATTACAGCGCTGCAATCGTCGCTTTTTGCTCTTCTAGTTTCACTAGAGTCTCTTTGTAGCCTTCTAGCTTTTCACGCTCTTTAGCAACTACCGCTTCCGGTGCTTTAGCAACAAAACCTTCGTTACCTAGCTTACCTTCGATACGCTTGATTTCACCGTGAGTCTTCTTGATTTCGCCGTCTAGACGAGCAAGTTCCGCGTCTTTGTCGATAAGACCCGCCATTGGGATCATCAGTTCAGACTTAGCAACCAGCGCCGTTGCGCAAGCTGGCGTTTCTTCACCAGCTTCCAGTACGCGTACAGACTCAAGTTTCGCTAGAGAAACCAGAACTTGCTTGTTCGCTTCTAAGCGCGCTGCATCTTCTGCGCTCGCGGCTTTTAGCATCACTTCAAGCGGCTTACCTGGGTTGATGTCGTATTCAGCACGTAGGTTACGGATGCTAGTGATGAATGACTTCACCCACTCGATGTCATCAAGAGCTGCTTGGTTGAAGTTCGCTTCGTCGAACTGAGGCAGTGCTTGAAGCATGATTGTGTCACCTTCAACACCGTCAACCAGCGGCTTAACGCTCTGCCAGATAGTTTCTGTGATGTATGGGATCACAGGGTGTGCTAGACGAAGTGTCTTCTCTAGAACGGTGATTAGCGTGCGACGAGTACCACGTTGCTGAGCTTCACTACCTTTCCAAAGAACTGGTTTAGTGAGCTCTAGGTACCAGTCACAGAATTGGTTCCAGATAAATTCGTAAATCGTGTTTGCTGCCATATCCAGACGGAAGTTATCAATGTGACCATTGAACTCTTTCGCTGCTAGCTCAAACTGAGACTCGATCCACTTATCCGCTAGTGAGTACTCGATCTCACCTGCCTGTTCGTTAGATGAATGGAAGCCACAATCCTGATCTTCTGTATTCATCAGTACGTAACGGCTTGCGTTCCATAGCTTGTTACAGAAGTTACGGTAACCTTCCAGACGCTTCATATCCCAGTTGATGTCACGGCCAGTAGAAGCCATAGCAGCAAGCGTGAAGCGTAGTGCGTCAGTACCGTATGGTTCGATACCGTTTTCAAACGTCTTACGCGTGTTCTTCTCGATCTTCGCTGCAAGTTGAGGCTGCATCATGTTACCAGTGCGTTTCTCAACAAGAGACTCAAGGTCGATGCCGTCAATCATGTCGATTGGGTCAAGAACGTTACCCTTAGACTTAGACATCTTGTCGCCGTTCTCGTCACGGATTAGACCAGTAACGTATACCGTCTTAAATGGTACTTGTGGCTTACCGTTCTCATCTTTACAGAAGTGCATCGTCATCATGATCATACGAGCAACCCAGAAGAAGATGATGTCGAAACCAGTAACGAGTACGTCTGAAGGGTGGAATGTCTTCAGGTCATCTGTGTTCTCAGGCCAACCTTGCGTACCGAAGGTCCAAAGTGCAGAAGAGAACCAAGTATCCAATACATCGTCGTCTTGGCGTAGAACCACAACTGGCGCTAGGTTGTTGTTTGCACGAACTTCTTCTTCAGTGCGACCTACGTATACATTGCCATCGTTGTCGTACCATGCAGGGATGCGGTGACCCCACCAAAGCTGACGAGAGATACACCAGTCTTGAATGTCGCGCATCCAAGAGAAGTACATGTTTTCGTATTGCTTAGGAACGAACTGGATTTCACCATCTTCAACCGCTTTAGTTGCCGTTTCAGCAAGAGGTGCGGTGCGAACGTACCATTGGTCAGTCAGCATTGGTTCAATCACCACGCCGCCACGGTCACCGTAAGGAACCGTTAGATCGTGGTCTTTGATTTCATCAAGCAGGCCTAGCTCATCAAACTCAGCTACGATCGCTTTACGTGCAGCAAAACGCTCCATACCGCGGTACTTAGCAGGTAGCTCAGTTGAGTACGCATCACTTGCTTCGCCGTTGGTGTTGAATACTTCTGCTGCTTCACGGATGTTGGCATCAAAGGTTAGGATGTTGATCATTGGTAACTGGTGGCGTTTACCCACTTCGTAGTCGTTGAAGTCGTGCGCAGGTGTGATTTTCACACAGCCAGTTCCTTTCTCCATATCGGCGTGCTCATCGCCCACGATTGGGATACGACGATCAACGATAGGAAGTAGAATTTCTTTGCCGATAAGATCTTTGTAACGTGGATCTTCTGGGTTAACCGCAACACCCGTATCGCCTAGCATGGTTTCAGGACGCGTGGTTGCAACTACGATGTAGTCTTTGCCTTCTGCTGTTTTAACGCCGTCTGCTAGCGGGTAGCGGAAGTGCCACATGTGGCCTTTTTTGTCTTTGTTTTCAACTTCAAGATCAGAAATTGCCGTGTGCAGTTTAGGATCCCAGTTTACTAGACGCTTACCGCGATAGATTAGGTCATCTTCGTATAGGCGAACAAAAACTTCTTGAACTGCGTTAGATAGACCGTCATCCATTGTGAAGCGCTCACGGTCCCAGTCTACCGATGCACCTAGACGACGAAGCTGTTTAGTGATGGTGCCACCAGACTCGCCTTTCCATTCCCAGATTTTATCGATGAAAGCATCACGGCCGTAGTCGTGCTTGGTTTTGCCTTCTTCAGCAGCGATCTTACGCTCAACAACCATTTGAGTTGCGATACCAGCGTGGTCTGTACCGACTTGCCAAAGGGTGTTTTTACCTTTCATACGCTCTGCGCGGATCAGAGTATCCATGATCGTATCTTGGAACGCGTGGCCCATGTGTAGGCTACCAGTGACGTTCGGTGGTGGGATCATGATTGAGTATGATTCTTTGGTCGTGTCACCGTGTGGCTTGAAGTAGCCTTTCTCTTCCCAAGCTTGATATAAAGCCTGTTCAATTGAAGTTGGGTTATATGTCTTTTCCATAGCTATAGATATTCTGCTGATAGGTCTGGTTTAATTCTAAGTCAATCTTTATAAGTGAGGGATCTCTGACAAGATCGCCTTAGCTATAAGGATTGACCGGTTATTGGTGCGGTGGTGCTAGCTGTGTTCGATCTCGATCGTTTGTAGCTGATAGCCCGCTTGACGGTAGATTTTATATCTTTCTCGCGCCAGTTGCTTGGCTTTTTCTTCGCAAGGGACGAAGTCTACCACCTCAGCAAACTTGTTCGCAAAGGTTGTCTCATTTTCCGCCAAATTTATTACTATTTGCCGATTCCATGAGGGCTTGACAGCTTGGTAGCCTATTTCCACCTTGGTGCCATATTTGGGACCTTCGCCAACCAAATTGTGGGCAATAAAGTGATGGGGCTCGGCTTGCCAAAAAGTCTCAGCAATCTGTTCTGCGTGCGATTTGTCGTGGCAATTCAGATACACCTTGGCACCTTGTGAGGCAAAATGTCTGGCAAGAAACAGTACATAGTCGCCAAAACCCACGGCATTCGATTGCGGGGAGTCTGGCTTGATAATGTAAAACGTTGCGTTTGCCATTTTATTTAGCTCACTATTGCTTCAGATACAAAAAAGGGCCTTGCGGCCCTTTTGACGAAGTTGAGGTTTATTCCTCTGTGTCTTGGCCACTGCGGTTAAGCAGGAATTGGACAAGCATTGAGACAGGGCGACCAGTAGAGCCTTTTGCTGCGCCTGACTTCCAAGCTGTACCTGCGATGTCGACGTGTGCCCAGTGGTATTTCTTGGCAAATTTAGACAGGAAACAACCTGCTGTGATCGTGCCTGCAGGACGACCACCGATGTTTGCCATATCGGCAAATGGGCTCTTCAACTGCTCGTGGTACTCGTCAGCCATAGGGAGACGCCATGCACGGTCACTAGATTGCTCAGATGCGTTGATCAGCTCGTGCGACAGCGGGTTATGGTTAGAGATAACCGCACTGATGTGGTGGCCTAGAGCCATGATACATGCGCCAGTTAGAGTCGCTACGTCAACCACACACTCTGGCTCGTAACGTTCAACGTAAGTTAGTGCATCACACAGTACTAGACGGCCTTCAGCGTCAGATTAAGTACTTCAACCGTTTGACCAGACATAGTCGTCAGAATGTCACCTGGACGGTAGGCATTGCTGCCTGGCATGTTCTCACAGCCTGCTAGAACGGCAACCACGTTGATTGGTAGGTTCAATTTCGCAAGTGCTTTCATTGTGCCAAATACCGATGCAGCACCACACATGTCGTACTTCATCTCGTCCATGCCTTCGCCTGGCTTAAGTGAAATACCGCCTGAATCGAAGGTTAGACCTTTACCCACAAGAACGATTGGTTTTGCTTCTGGATCTGGGTTGCCTTTGTACTCCATGATAGACATCATAGATTCGTTCTTAGAACCACGGCCAACGGCTAGGTATGAAGTCATACCCAGTTTTTCCATTTCTTGCTCGCCAATGATCTTAGTCGTTACTGTCTCATAGTCATCCGCTAGGCGACGTGCTTGAGAAGCAAGGTAAGCTGGGTTGGCGATGTTTGGTGGCATGTTGCCTAGGTCTTTCGATGCTTTCACACCAGACGCGATAGCAAGACCGTGTGCGATTGCTTTTTCGCCAAGGTTTAGCTCACGACGTGTTGGTACGTTGAATACCAGCTTACGAAGTGGGCGGCGAGTCTCTGGTTTAACGCTCTTAAATTGGTCGAACGTGTAAAGACCATCTTTTGTTGCTTCAACCGCTTGGCGTACTTTCCAGTAAGTGTCACGACCTTTAACGTGCAGTTCTGTTAGGAAACATACTGCTTCCATTGAACCTGTTTCGTTGAGCGTATTGATGGTTTTTTGAATGATTTCTTTGTATTGGCGCTCGCCAAGCTCACGCTCTTTACCACAACCGACAAGCAAAACGCGTTCAGACAGTACTCCTGGTACTTGATGAAGCAGTAGCATCTGCCCTGGTTTACCTTCCAGATCGCCACGGCGAAGTAGAGAACTGATATAGCCATCGCTGATTTTGTCGAGCTGTTCAGCGACCGGAGAAAGACGGCGTGGTTCAAACACACCTACAACGATACATGCGCTGCGCTGTTTCTCAGGGCTGCCACTCTTTACACTGAACTCCATGCGTACTCCTACATCCTGAAGACAAATAGAACTAAATGTTAGATAATGCCGTCTTACTTGTTGATTCCTTACTCGGAACTATCCTTAAATAAGCGCGTTAACAGTTAGCCAAAAAATTTAAAAATAAAAGGTTCAACGGGAAATTATAGTGATTCAATTAAAAAAACAAGTTTTGTATAGGTAATTTCAGCGTGATTATTGTTAGATATTTGATCCGCGAGACACTCAAAAGCCAATTAGCGATATTTTTTGTGCTTTTACTCGTCTTTGTAAGTCAGACTTTTATCAAAGTTTTAGGCGATGCGACGGACGGTGATATCCCTGCTCGACTGATCTTAGCTATCGTTGGATTAAATATTCCCCAAATGGGGCTTCTGATGCTGCCGATGAGCTTATACATCGGTATCTTGCTCACTTTTGGCCGTTTATACAGCGAAAGTGAAATTACCGTCATGAATGCGACAGGCATGGGCAGTAAGTTTTTGATCCGTGCGGCGATGTCACTTGCGTTTATCACTACGGTACTGGCTGCATTCAACACGCTTTATTTAGCGCCATGGAGTCAAGAAAAAGAGGCTCAGTTGATAGAGCAAGTTGCGGCTGAAAACAGTGTCGACTTGCTAAAAGCGGGTCAGTTTCAGCGTACACCGGATGGCTCTTCTGTCGTCTTCATTGATGAAATCCGAGACAACAAGCTCAACAACGTGTTTGTGGCTCAAGTGCGCCCGCGCGATGCGATTTTACCGAGTGTGATGTTCTCTAACTCGGGTGAAGTGCGTGAGCATGATGATGGTCGCCAAATGATTGTGATGCATGATGGTACGCGATACGAAGGCATACCTACTCGCTTGGATTACATGGTGACAGAGTTTGAGCATTACAGCGGTTTGATTGGTCAACGTGAGGTCCAAGCTAAGCGCCGCAGTTGGGGCGCGGTGCCAACACTAGACTTGATTGAGAGTACCGATTTGTCTGCAAAAGCCGAGCTTCAATGGCGTATATCGCTCTTTGTTTGTATCCCACTGTTGACCATGCTGGTGGTGCCTCTTTCTGCCGTTAACCCGCGCCAAGGTCGTTTTGCCAAAATGGGGCCAGCGATTCTGGCTTATTTTGTTTACTTTATCTCAATGTCGACGACGAAATCAGCAATCGAGGATGGCAATATTCCAGCAGTGATTGGTATGTGGCCAATCAACTTTGCTCTGTTAGTGGCGGCGATCGGCGTCAACTTTATCGACAGCGTTCCTGTGCGACGCATGAAAGACAAATTTAGACAACGTAAGGTGTCGTAACTCGTGTTTAAAATTCTAGACCTCTATATCGGCCGAACCATTATCGCGACGACCTCTATGGTGTTAGCGACTCTTATCGGCTTATCGAGCATCATCCGTTTTGTAGAACAATTACGCAGTGTAGGTAAGGGAAGTTACGACTTGCTCAACGCGTTCTATTTCGTCCTGTTGGGAATTCCACGCGATATTGAATTGTTCTTTGCCATGTCCGCTTTACTGGGTGCCTTAATCGGCTTAGGTATTTTGGCATCAAGTTCTGAGCTCGTGGTCATGCAGGCGTCGGGCTACTCCAAACTCGATATTGGTTTGTCGGTACTGAAAACCGCGATTCCATTGATGCTGATTATCATGCTTCTCGGAGAGTGGGGGGCGCCACAGGCACAGAAAATGGCTCGAGAGCTGCGTTCATTCTCGATTTCTGGCGGGCAAATTGTTTCCGTTCGTGCCGGGGTCTGGGCGCGAGATGTGGATGACTTTATCTTCATCGGTAAGGTGGAAGACGACACGCTCTATGGTGTGAAGGTTTGGAGATTCGATGATGAGAAGAAACTCTATCAAGTGATGTTTGCCCCTGAAGCGGACTATTTAGGTGATAACCAGTGGCTCATGAAAAATGCGGAAATTACCGACATGGCCGACAAGGTAGAGCTGGCTAAGTCTAAGGTGAAGGAATACGCGTGGAAAACGACGTTAGTTCCTGACAAGTTGGCAGTGGTAAAAGTAGAGCCTGAAGAGTTGGCGATGAGTGGTTTGTATGACTACGTCACTTACCTTAAAGCCTCAGAGCAAGACGCCTCTCGCTATGAACTGGCCCTTTGGCGTAAAGTTACTCAGCCGATATCCATTGCGGTTATGATGTTGCTCGCGCTGTCGTTTGTCTTTGGCCCGCTGCGAAGTGTAAGCATGGGGGCGAGGGTTTTATCCGGTGTGGTTGCTGGCTTTACTTTCTATATTTCGAGTGAGTTTTTTGGTCCACTGACTTTAGTCTATGGAATTCCTCCCGCAGTGGGGGCGGTAATGCCGAGTTTGGTATTTTTAACCTTGGCACTGATGCTGCTGCGAAGAAAATTGTAAAAAATGGCTGCCTTTTGGCAGCCATTTTTCATTGAAGACTAAAGCAGTTTTTTAAGTCGATATAGCTCTTCCAAAGCCTGACGTGGAGTGAGATCGTCAGGGTCAATATTGGAAAGCGCTTCTTCAACTTCACTCGGCTCTGGAATAAGGCTTAATTGATTAGCGATATCCACACCGCTACTTGGCGTGGATGATGCTTCTATTTGACCGATTTGTTCAAGTTGGGTCAGCTTAGCGCGTGCATTTTTGATGACGCTCTTTGGTACACCAGCAAGTCCCGCGACAGCAAGACCGTATGATTTGCTCGCAGCGCCTTCTTGAACGGCGTGCATAAAGGCAATGCTATCGCCATGTTCAACCGCATCAAGGTGAACATTGGCTAAGGTCGGTATTTGGCTTGGCAACTCAGTGAGCTCAAAGTAGTGGGTCGCAAACAATGTCATTGAACCGAGCTGTTTTGCCAACCATTCCGCGCTCGCCCAAGCCAAAGATAGGCCGTCATAAGTACTGGTTCCACGCCCAATCTCATCCATTAGCACTAGGCTATTTTGTGTTGCGTTGTGCAAGATGTTAGCGGTTTCCGTCATCTCAACCATAAAGGTAGAACGGCCTGAGGCCAGGTCATCCGAAGCACCAATACGAGTAAAGATACGATCCACCGAACCAATGGTTGCTGACTCTGCAGGGACGTAAGAACCAATGTGAGCCATCAGTGCAATCAACGCGGTTTGGCGCATGTAAGTCGATTTACCGCCCATGTTCGGACCAGTAATGATTAACATCTTACGTTGGGCATTGAGCTCGATTGGATTGGCAATAAACGGCTCGTCCATCACTTGCTCAACAACTGGGTGGCGGCCAGCTTGGATATGAATACCAGCTTCTTTGATTAAGTTCGGGCGACAGTAATCTAAGCTGTCTGCACGTTCTGCTAGGTTTTGCAAAACGTCAATTTGAGAGACTGCAGAGGCGACATTTTGCATTTGTTCTAAATGTGGAAGAAGCAAATCAAACAGCTCTTCCCAAAGTTGTTTCTCTAGCGCTAGCGCTTTTGATTTTGAGTTGAGGACTTTATCTTCATGCTCTTTTAACTCAGGGATGATGTAGCGCTCTGCGTTCTTAAGCGTCTGGCGACGTACGTAGTGTGGCGGCACTAAATGGCTTTGCCCTCTGCTGACCTGAATAAAGAAACCGTGGACATTATTGTAGCCCACCTTGAGTGAATCAATGCCGTGACGCTCACGCTCGTCTTGCTCCATTTGCTCAAGATATTCGGTCGCACCATCTGCCAATTTACGCCATTCATCAAGTTCAGCGTTGTACCCTTCTGCGATCACACCGCCATCACGAATAACCACAGGCGGATTCTCTTTAATAGCACGCTCTAGCAGTTCGCACACCTCACCCATTGGCGCCGCGTATTGCGCTAACTTAGAGAGGTAAGGGTGGTGAAGTGAGCTCATTAACTCAGATACCTCAGGTAACTGCTGCATCGCATAGCGTAGACGAGCCATATCACGTGGGCGAGCACTGCGCAGCGCCAAACGGGCCAGAATACGTTCGATATCGCCAATCTGCTTAAGTACTGGGTGTAAGTCACTAAATAAGGCTTCATCTTTTAGCTCAGCAATAGCATCTAGACGGTGGTTTAGCGTATCAATGTCGCGCATCGGCTGATGCAACCAGCGTTTGAGCATACGGCTACCCATGGCGGTCGCTGTATGATCCAAAACTTCAGCAAGGGTGTTGTCTGTACCACCTGCAAGGTTTTGGGTGATCTCTAAATTTCTGCGTGTTGCCGCGTCAAGAATCACCGAATGATCTTGGCGATCGAAGGTCAAAGAGCGAATGTGCGGCAGTGCTGTTCGTTGGGTATCTTTCACATATTGAATCAGACAGCCTGCTGCGCATAATCCGAGCTTGGCGTGTTCGACTCCAAACCCAACTAAATCACGTGTGCCAAATTGTTGGTTTAACTGCTGTTTTGCTGTATCTAGCTCAAACTCCCATACCGGGCGGCGGCGATTGCCATTGCGGGAAGACATCAAATGCACGGGTTCGAAGTCTTCCGGGAACAGCAGCTCGCGTGGCGCGGTACGTTGCAACTCGGCTGCCATTGCTTCTTCTGTTTCCGGTTCCATTAATTGGAATCGGCCTGAAGTCACGTCGAGAGTCGCGTAGCCAAATTTACCATCGTGGTGATAGATAGCGGCGATAAGGTTATCGATACGCTCGGAAAGCAGGGCTTCATCAGTAACGGTGCCAGGGGTGACAATACGAACCACTGCACGCTCTACTGGACCTTTACTCGTCGCAGGATCGCCAATTTGTTCACAAATCGCAACGGACTCGCCAAGCTGCACCAATTTGGCTAAATAGCCCTCTACGGCATGGAAGGGGACGCCCGCCATTGGAATCGGCTCGCCGGCAGATGCGCCGCGTTTAGTAAGAGAAATATCGAGTAGTTGTGACGCGCGTTTGGCATCATCATAGAAAAGTTCGTAAAAATCGCCCATTCGATAGAACAGCAAGATGTCAGGGTTCTCGGCTTTTAACTTGAGATACTGCTGCATCATTGGGGTATGTTTTTGCTTATCTTTTTCAGGTAACGCTTTCACGGGTAACTTCTTTCGTTTATGTCTATTGCGGCTTAGGATACGTGAATCGACATTGGGCGAAAAGATGCAAAAGGGTATTTAGATATGGAATCACAACAAAACCTGTCAGCGCGATTGGGTGAAGCACTATTACGTCACCAACAGGTGCTCGCAACCGCAGAATCTTGCACAGGTGGCGGGGTGTCCGCTGCGATTACCGATATAGCAGGCAGCTCCGCATGGTTTGATCGTGCGTTCATCACTTACAGCAATGAAGCCAAGATGGAAATGCTAGGTGTAAAGGAAGAAACGCTTGACGCTCACGGGGCGGTGAGTGAAGCAACCGTGGTTGAAATGGCGCAAGGTGCAATTCGACATTCGCGTGCCACGATCTCGGTTTCTATAAGTGGTATCGCAGGACCTGGTGGCGGCTCGGATGAGAAACCTGTTGGAACAGTGTGTTTTGCTTGGGCAGACGACAAAGGTTGGTTAAAAGTGGCCACTTATTGCTTTGAGGGGGATAGACGAGCAGTACGTCGACAAGCTGTTATCAAAGCGCAACAAGTACTGTATGAGAAGCTAAGTGTCGCAAAGCAATGAATAAGTATTGAATTAAAAGTTTCGATAAATTAGATAGATATCATCAAAATTCAAAAAAAATCCATACAGGTGTAGACACTGTATGAATCAACAGTATAATGACTTTCATTGATGGTTCAGTGCTTGGCACTGGATAAAAGAATTTGATTGATATTCATCAGCACAAGATGAGTCTTTTGGAGAAAGTGATGGACGAGAACAAACAGAAAGCGCTCGCCGCTGCGCTAGGTCAGATTGAAAAGCAATTCGGTAAAGGTTCAATCATGCGCCTGGGTGATAACCGCGCAATGGATGTAGAAACAATCTCTACGGGTTCACTTTCTCTTGATATCGCACTGGGTGCTGGTGGCCTTCCGATGGGTCGTATCGTAGAAATCTACGGTCCTGAATCATCGGGTAAAACAACGCTAACTCTTGAGTGTATCGCTGCGGCACAAAAACAAGGTAAAACTTGTGCATTTATCGATGCAGAGCACGCACTTGATCCTGTTTACGCGAAGAAGCTTGGTGTTGATATTGATGCACTTCTTGTTTCTCAGCCAGACACTGGTGAGCAAGCGCTTGAAATCTGTGATGCGTTGGCACGTTCTGGTGCTATCGACGTAATGGTTGTTGACTCGGTTGCAGCTCTAACGCCTAAAGCGGAAATCGAAGGCGAAATGGGCGACAGCCACATGGGTCTTCAAGCGCGTATGCTTTCTCAAGCAATGCGTAAGCTAACTGGTAACCTAAAGCAGTCTAACTGTATGTGTATCTTCATCAACCAAATCCGTATGAAGATTGGTGTGATGTTCGGTAACCCAGAAACCACAACGGGTGGTAATGCACTTAAGTTTTACGCATCGGTTCGCCTAGATATTCGCCGTACGGGGTCTATCAAAGAAGGCGATGAGGTTGTGGGTAACGAGACTCGCATCAAAGTAGTTAAGAACAAGATTGCAGCACCATTTAAGCAAGCTGAAACGCAAATCATGTATGGCCAAGGTTTCAACCGTGAAGGTGAACTGATTGACTTAGGCGTTAAGCATAAGCTAATCGAAAAAGCGGGCGCATGGTACAGCTACAATGGCGATAAGATTGGTCAAGGTAAAGCAAACGCAGGCAAGTTTCTACGAGAAAACGTAGAGGCGGCACAAGCTATCGACGCTAAGCTACGTGAAATGCTTCTGTCGCCAGCAGAAATTCAGCCTGATGACGCAGAATTAGGCCAAATGCCTGAGCAAGAAGAGCTATAACATAGCCTTATGAATTTAAAGCCCTGCTTATGCGGGGCTTTGTTGTATTTAGAATATGAGAATTTAATCCGACATGTTCCAACGAAAACCACCAACACTGTCGAGCAAAGAAGCCGCTATTCAACTGCTCAGTCGTCGTGATCATGGTGAGTATGAAATGTATCAGAAACTTAGCTTGAAAGGTTATGAAGAGGATGCGATTCAAGAAGCGATTAATTTTTGTTTAGATCATAACTACTTAGATGATCTTCGTTATGCAAAGAGCCAAGTGAGGCAGCATGTTTATAAAGGCCATGGAGAGCGCCGAATTCGCCAAGAACTCAATCAAAAGCGAGTGGCTGAGTCAGTCATAGAAAAAGCGATGGAAGAAGAGCCGCAAGATTGGTTCGAATTGGCAAAAAGTGCTGCCGAGAAGAAATTCAAAGGAATGAAAGCGAAAGACCAAAAAGAGTACGCCAAACAGGTGCGTTTTCTTCAATATCGAGGTTATAGCTTTGAACAAATCAGCTATGCGCTCAACTCGGAAACTGAGGATTAACAGCTAAATGAGTCGTTAATTTGATGATTTAGTTTCGTTTCCACAATCCAAATGCTCTTTTCTGCGAGAAAACTAGTCGTAGCGCTAACCATGATCTACAATAGCGCAAAATTCTAACTCGACTATTTTCAGGAAGAGCTGCATGTACATGAGCACTGATGAGGTTCGTAACGCGTTCCTTAAGTTCTTTGAAAGCAAAGGACACCAAATCGTAGACAGTTCATCGTTGGTTCCACATAACGATCCAACCCTGCTATTCACAAACGCAGGTATGAACCAATTTAAAGATTGCTTCTTAGGCGCCGAAAAGCGTGCCTACACTCGAGCAACTACGGCTCAGCGTTGTGTACGTGCGGGTGGTAAACATAACGACCTTGAGAACGTTGGTTTTACAGCTCGTCACCATACTTTCTTCGAAATGCTAGGTAACTTCAGCTTCGGTGATTACTTCAAAGAAGACGCGATCGCGTTTGCTTGGGAATTCCTAACTGAAACGCTAAAACTGCCAAAAGAGCGTCTACTGGTAACGGTATACGAGACAGATGACGAAGCCTTCGATATCTGGAACAAAAAAGTAGGCGTACCTGCTGACCGTATCGTTCGTATCGGTGACAAAGAAGGCGGCAAGCAATTCGAATCAGATAACTTCTGGACAATGGGTGACACAGGTCCTTGTGGCCCTTGTACTGAAATCTTCTACGATCACGGTGAGCACATCTGGGGAGGCCGTCCTGGTACTCCAGAAGAAGACGGTGACCGTTTCATCGAGATCTGGAACAACGTATTTATGCAGTTCAACCGTCATGCTGATGGCACGATGGAACCGCTACCTAAGCCTGCAGTTGATACGGGTATGGGTATTGAGCGTATTTCTGCAATCATGCAGGGCGTTCATTCAAACTACGAAATCGACGTATTCCAAAAGCTAATCAAAGCTGCTGCAGAGGTTGTCGGCTGCGAAGACCTTTCAAACCAATCACTACGCGTGATTGCGGACCACATCCGCTCTTGTTCATTCCTAATCGCAGATGGTGTGATGCCTTCAAACGAAGGTCGTGGCTACGTGTTGCGCCGTATTATCCGTCGTGCTGTGCGTCACGGTAACAAGCTAGGTGCAAAAGGCGTATTCTTCCACAAGCTTGTCGGTGTACTGGCTGAAGTGATGGGTAGCGCAGCTGACGAGCTTAAGAAACAACAAGCCGTTGTTGAGAAAGTACTACGCATTGAAGAAGAAAACTTTGGTCGCACACTAGAGCGTGGCATGGTTATCCTCAATGAAGCACTGGATGCACTTGAAGGCAAAGAGCTTGATGGTGAAACAGTATTTAAGCTTTACGACACTTACGGTTTCCCTGCTGACTTAACTAATGACGTGGCTCGCGAGCGTGATTTCACTATCGACGAAGCGGGTTTCGAGAAAGCGATGGAAGAACAGCGTCAGCGTGCACGTGAAGCTGGTCAATTCGGCACGGACTACAACGCAACAATTAAAACAGAAGCTGAAACCGAATTTTGTGGTTACACCGGCACTCAAGGTAAGAGCAATGTGGCTGAAATCTTCGTTGAAGGTGAAGTAGCAGAATCTCTATCGGCGGGTGATAAAGCGATCATCATCCTTGGTGAAACGCCATTCTACGCAGAATCAGGCGGTCAGTGTGGTGATGCTGGTGTACTAAAAACTGAATCTGGTCTATTCAAAGTAGAAGACACGCAGAAGTTAGGTAATGCAATTGCGCACCACGGCGTTCTAGCCGAAGGCGTTCTCGCGAAAGGTGATGAAGTAGAAGCTATTGTTGATGCAGAGCGTCGCGCTTCTATCTCACTAAATCACTCAGCAACGCACCTACTTCATGCCGCACTACGCCAAGTTCTGGGCGAGCACGTAACGCAGAAAGGCTCACTTGTTAAGCCAGAAAACCTACGTTTTGACTTCTCTCATCTCGAAGCGGTAACGCCTACTGAACTAAAAGAAGTTGAGCGCTTAGTAAATGCACAAGTTCGTCGTAACCACGTGATTGAAACTAACGTTATGGACATCGAGTCTGCTAAGCAGAAAGGTGCAATGGCCCTGTTCGGTGAGAAGTACGATGATGAAGTTCGCGTATTGTCTATGGGCGAGTTCTCAACTGAGCTTTGTGGTGGCATCCACGCTTCTAACACGGGCGATATTGGTTTGTTCAAGATCACCTCGGAAGGTGGTATCGCAGCAGGTATCCGTCGTATCGAAGCGGTAACTGGTGAAGCAGCACTAGATGCAATCGAAGAGCAGCAAGCTAAGTACGAAGAGAAACTGGTTGAGTCGGCACAAAAAGCAAAATCTCTAGAGAAAGAAATTCAGAAACTGAAAGACAAGATGGCTGCCGCAGAAAGCGCAAACATCATGGGTAAAGTTCAGGAAATCAACGGCACGAAAGTGTTGATTGCAGCTCTAGAAGGCGCCGATAACAAAAACCTACGTACGATGGTTGATGACATTAAAAACCAAGTGGGTAGTGGCGTTATCCTATTGGCGAACATTAATGGCGATAAGATTGGTCTCATCGCTGGTGTGACCAAAGACCTTATCGGCAAAGTGAAAGCAGGCGATCTTGTTAAGATGGTCGCTGAGCAAGTTGGCGGTAAAGGTGGTGGCCGTCCTGATATGGCGCAAGCGGGCGGTACTGATGTTGCAGCTCTGCCTGAAGCGATCAAGACCGTTCAGCCTTGGCTAGAAGAACGCTTGTAAAAAATACTGTATAAACTACGCTCAATCATTTGTTTGATTGAGCGTAATTTTTTTGTCCTAACCAAGTGGTTTAATTGATTGTCCTAGTGATAGTCGAATAGGCCGCTTGGTTTTTGTTATAACTACTGCAAACAATATTCAACACATTGAATGCAGTCCGAATGAGACTTTGGTCTTGGGAAGGTGAAGACTGGTGAAAAAGCCCCTTATCGTGCAAAAGTTTGGCGGAACGTCTGTTGGTTCTATTGAAAGGATCCATACGGTAGCCGAACACATCATAAAGGCGAAAAATGATGGTAATCAAGTTGTCGTAGTCGTCTCCGCAATGTCTGGTGAAACAAACAGGCTGATGGACTTGGCGAAACAGGTCGATAGTGTACCTACGGCGCGAGAACTTGATGTTTTGCTCTCTGCTGGTGAACAAGTGTCGATGGCACTACTTGCAATGACTCTCAATAAACTGGGGTTTGCAGCCCGTTCACTTACCGGAGCACAAGCGAACATTGTGACGGACAATCAACACAATGACGCAACGATTAAACATATTGATACCCAAGCTATCCGAGAGTTGTTAGCACAAGATCACATAGTCATCGTGGCTGGATTTCAAGGGGTCAATGAAAATGGGGATATCACCACGCTAGGTCGAGGTGGATCTGATACAAGTGCGGTGACCTTAGCAGGCGCGCTCAATGCGACGGAATGTCAAATATTTACTGATGTAGATGGCATATACACATGTGATCCTCGAGTGGTCGCGACCGCGCAAAAATTGGACGTGATTGACTTTCCTTCTATGGAGGAAATGGCGCGCAAAGGTGCCAAGGTTCTTCACCTACCGTCAGTGCAGTACGCATGGAAACATAATGTTCCCCTACGAGTGCTTTCTACATTTGATGGCAATCCCGGCAGTTTGGTCAAAGGGGAAGAGTGTCAAAACGCAGTTTGCGGAGTCGCCATTCAGCGAGATATGTGCTTGATCAGAATTGAAAAAGAGATGCTCTCTGCACTTAAGACTCAGTGTCAAATGCTAGGTATTGTCATCTGGAATGTGATCGAGCATACAGAATGGACAGGTGTGGTACTAAAACTGGACGCTTATGCAAAACTGGAACTGGTTTTCGGTGACAAAATCCGTAATAGTGATTCAGTAAGTTTGCTGACTGCCGTCGGCTTACACGTAGAAGGACTGGTGGAAAAGTCTTACGCTTTGCTTACAGAACAAGGGATTTCGGTCGAACATTATGCTGTTAACCCACAGTCGTTGATGCTTGTGCTGTCGCCAGAATGTGTCGACAAAGCAGCTAACATACTGCATGATGCGTACATAACTTCTGCAGAGGCGATCGACTACCTGCAAAAACATGCCTTTTTAGGCTAGATTCGAGCCACAATAGAGTTTACGAAAATATAACTTTTATTGGATAATAGCCTTGTAGCAAGATAATTCAGAGATTACTCAAGGAGCACAGAATGCTAATTTTAACTCGCCGCGTTGGCGAAACTCTAATGATCGGTGATGAAGTAACAGTAACAGTACTGGGTGTTAAAGGTAACCAAGTACGTATCGGTGTTAATGCTCCGAAAGAAGTGTCTGTTCACCGTGAAGAAATTTACATGCGCATTCAGGCAGAAAAAGGTAATGGTAACGTTGCATCTGGCAACTACTAATTACACAGAGAGGCTGGCAAATATTGTCAGCCTTTTTTGTTGCTGGAAAGAGCATATTTTTAGCAAAAAGAGTGAATTAACACCGCTTTGATTAAATAGCCAACGCTTGGAAAAGTTTTTGCCGTTTTTGCCAAGAAAATGTTTGACATATTTTTGGTAAATCGTAATATGTGCCTCCGCAAGACGGTGAGGTGGCCGAGAGGCTGAAGGCGCTCCCCTGCTAAGGGAGTATACGGCTTGATACCGTATCGAGGGTTCGAATCCCTCCCTCACCGCCATTCTTGCTTCTTCTTATAGAAGAACAGTTCTTCGGAACAGCTTTAAAACAACTTTCTGTAGCAAGAAAGCATAGCGCGTCCTTAGCTCAGCTGGATAGAGTACCTGGCTACGAACCAGGCGGTCGGAGGTTCGAATCCTCCAGGACGCGCCATAATTTCCTTACCAGGGAATAAAACGGTGAGGTGGCCGAGAGGCTGAAGGCGCTCCCCTGCTAAGGGAGTATACGGCTTGATACCGTATCGAGGGTTCGAATCCCTCCCTCACCGCCATTAATTGGCTTATGGCCAATTTTTTTGTTTTAAAGCCCTGTTGTTTCAAAGAACTAGTGTGATATACTTCACACCTCTCGTTTTAGAGAACATTGCGCGTCCTTAGCTCAGCTGGATAGAGTACCTGGCTACGAACCAGGCGGTCGGAGGTTCGAATCCTCCAGGACGCGCCACTCTTTAGGTTTCCTTTGTATAGATTGGAATCCTGATATTGACAGAAGTCAATATCAAAAACTGCGCGTCCTTAGCTCAGCTGGATAGAGTACCTGGCTACGAACCAGGCGGTCGGAGGTTCGAATCCTCCAGGACGCGCCACTCTTTAGGTTTCCTTTGTATAGATTGGAATCCTGATATTGACAGAAGTCGATATCAAAAACTGCGCGTCCTTAGCTCAGCTGGATAGAGTACCTGGCTACGAACCAGGCGGTCGGAGGTTCGAATCCTCCAGGACGCGCCACTCTTTAGGTTTCCTTTGTATAAATTGGAATCCTGGTATTAACAGACGTTGATATCGAAAACTGCGCGTCCTTAGCTCAGCTGGATAGAGTACCTGGCTACGAACCAGGCGGTCGGAGGTTCGAATCCTCCAGGACGCGCCACTCTTTGGGTTTCCTTTGTATAGATTGGAATCCTGGTATTAACAGACGTTGATATCGAAAACTGCGCGTCCTTAGCTCAGCTGGATAGAGTACCTGGCTACGAACCAGGCGGTCGGAGGTTCGAATCCTCCAGGACGCGCCACTCTTTGAGAAAGCCCTGCTAGCAATAGCAGGGCTTTTTTATTAACATTTCATTATCAAATGTTTAACTCTCAATTTACAACTTAATGTTTCTTAAGGGCTTTTTTGGGAAATATTAACCCTATCGCAGTATTCTCCTCGTATTTGAAATAACGTCTGAAAAACAGCAGTTATTTATCCTTGATTAAACTGATATTGCAGATTTATGTGACTTGTATGACGTATTAACCCTTAGATATGTGCATTATCATCAAGACTGCTTTAAACAAAATTGACAAAGTTTAACCAATCGAGATAATCCTAGACCTCTTGTCGGGATCACAAAGCTCGTCCTGATCGAAGACGTCCAACGAAAAATTGGACATGTTTAGGTAAATTGGACAAGAAGTCCGCATAGTTTACCTAGTCCCTTGTCAGGATGACAAAGAAAGGATGCAAAAATGGATAATATTGGAAGCCTGCTAGTAGATGCTGCGACCATGATGCTTACGGGCATGGTTGTGGTGTTTCTATTCCTCACTATTCTTGTTTATCTCGTTCGGCTAATGTCGAAGCTGGTGCCTGAAGAAGTACCAGAGCCGATCGCCACCCCAAATCAAAATAATAAAGTTCAACCAACCTCTTCTGCTGTTAGCCCAAAGGTCGTGGCGGCAATCTCTGCTGCAGTACACCAGTATCGTACCTCTACAGCTAAATAGCATTTGAAATGGATTAAAAGGAGTTAATGAGCATGTCAAAACCACTAGCTTTAACCGACGTGGTTCTTCGTGACGCCCATCAATCGCTGTTTGCGACACGTATGCGTCTTGAAGATATGTTACCGATTGCAGCAGAGCTGGACAAAGTAGGCTATTGGTCTCTTGAGACTTGGGGCGGAGCAACGTTTGATGCGTGTATTCGTTTCTTGGGAGAAGACCCATGGGAGCGTCTACGCGAGCTTAAAAAAGCAATGCCGAATACCCCAATGCAAATGCTGTTGCGTGGTCAAAACCTATTGGGTTACCGTCACTACGCTGACGATGTGGTAGAGAAGTTTGTTGAACGTGCTCACGCCAATGGTATGGATGTATTCCGTATCTTTGATGCGATGAATGATGTCCGTAACTTTGAAAAGGCAGTCAAAGCCGCCGTTGATGTCGGTGCACACGCTCAAGGTACGCTCTCTTACACCACAAGCCCAGTGCACAATACTGATACTTGGGTTGATCTTGCCAAACGTCTTGAAGACTTGGGCTGTCACTCTTTGTGTATCAAAGATATGTCTGGTTTGCTTAAACCTTATGAAGCGGAAGAGTTAATTACTCGAATCAAATCTTCTACTGACATCCCTTTAGCGCTTCATTGTCATGCAACAACAGGCTTATCTACTGCGACGGCTGTCAAAGCCGTAGAAGCAGGCGTGGATATTCTGGATACAGCAATCTCATCGATGAGCTGCACCTATGGTCACACGCCAACAGAAACAGTGGTTGCAATGCTACAAGGCACTGAGCGAGATACCAATCTTAAGCTTGACCAAATTGAGCCTATTGCCGCTTACTTCCGCGAAGTTCGTAAGAAGTATGCTAAGTTTGAAGGTCAGTTAAAAGGTGTCGACTCACGTATCTTAATCGCCCAAGTTCCGGGTGGCATGCTGACGAACATGGAAGGTCAGCTTAAAGAGCAAGGTGCGGCGGATAAGCTTGATGAAGTATTGGAAGAGATCCCTCGCGTACGCCAAGATCTAGGTTACATCCCACTAGTGACGCCAACTTCGCAAATTGTTGGTACTCAAGCAGTAATCAATGTTCTAACTGGCGAGCGCTATAAGAGTATTACTAAAGAAACCGCAGGTGTTCTTAAAGGCGAATATGGCGCAGCACCGGCTGAGGTAAACGCGGCGCTTCAAGCAAAAGTGCTTGACGGTGGTGAAGCGATCACATGCCGTCCTGCTGATTTGCTGGATGCAGAGCTTAACACCCTAACGGATGAACTCCTAAGCAAAGCGAAAGAAGAAGGCATTTCTCTGGCTGAAGATACGGTTGATGATGTCCTCACGTACGCGTTGTTCCCTCAAGTAGGGCTTAAATTCCTCAAAAATCGTCGTAATCCTGAAGCCTTTGAGCCGGCACCATGGCTAGAGGAAACACCTTCATCTGCTCCAGTTGCTCAACCTGCACAGGGCGGAATTGAGACTTACAGCGTTAAGGTGGACGGTCAAGTATACGATGTGGAAGTGGGTCCTCAGGGGCAGTTGACGTCAGTCGCTCCAGCTCAAGCATCGGCACCACAAGCTGCGCCAGCGCCTTCTGCACCAGCCGGCAACTCTGAAGTCGTTCCAGCTCCTCTAGCGGGTAACATATTCAAAGTAAACGTCCAAAATGGATCTCAAGTTGCTGAAGGCGATGTGCTGTTGATCCTTGAAGCGATGAAGATGGAAACAGAAGTACGTGCTGCCCGCGGTGGTATTGTGCAAGATCTTCACGTTAAAGAAGGCGATTCCGTCACTGTAGGCGCACCGCTGATCAGCCTAGCGTAAGGGAGTACCATGGAAGGATTAATGACCCTTTGGTCAGAAACAGGGATCGCTAACTTTGAGTTTGGCCAGATCTGTATGATCTTGGTTGGCTGTGCTTTGCTATTCTTGGCGATACGTAAGGGCTTCGAGCCCTTACTTCTGCTGCCGATTGGCTTTGGCGCGATTTTAGCGAACATTCCCAACGCAGGATTCACCGAAGAAGGTGGGCTACTTTACTATGTATACTACGTTGGTATTGAATCAGGTATATTCCCGCTGTTGATCTTCATGGGTGTAGGAGCAATGACGGACTTTGGTGCCTTGATTGCAAACCCGAAAACGCTATGGTTGGGCGCGGCGGCTCAGTTTGGGATCTTTGCCACTCTATTTGGGGCGATTCTACTCAACTATGTACCTGGCATGGAATTTAGTATGCCAGATGCAGCGTCAATTGCGATCATTGGTGGTGCAGATGGACCAACGGCGATCTTCTTGGCGAGCCAGTTATCTCCTGATTTATTGGGTGCCATCGCGGTTGCAGCATACAGCTACATGGCGTTGGTTCCGATCATTCAGCCACCTATTATGAAGGCGCTAACATCACCAGAAGAGCGTAAGATCCAGATGGCTCAACTTCGTCATGTGGGGAAAGTAGAGAAGATCTTATTCCCACTCGCGGTGTTGTTGATGACGATTTTGTTCTTACCTTCCGCAACACCACTGGTGGGCATGTTCTGTTTGGGTAACTTGATGCGCGAAGCGGGTGTCGTGGATCGCCTATCGAAAACCGCTCAGAATGAGTTGATCAACATCGTCACGATCTTCCTTGGTCTGGGGGTGGGTTCGAAGCTACAAGCGGAAGAGTTCTTAAACGTTGAGACGCTCGGTATTCTTGCTCTTGGTGCGGTTGCCTTTAGTATCGGTACCGCTGGCGGTGTTTTGATGGCTAAGCTGCTTAACAAGTTCTCTAAAGAGGATATAAATCCACTTATTGGCGCTGCGGGTGTATCGGCGGTACCAATGGCGGCTCGTGTGGTCAATAAGGTTGGCCTTGAAGCCAATCCACAAAACTTCTTGCTCATGCATGCGATGGGTCCCAACGTGGCTGGGGTTCTGGGTTCTGCTGTTGCTGCGGGTATCTTGTTGGCGCTTGTCGGCTAATGCTCGGTTAGTTGTTGGTTAATTTGAAATCGATCGGTTAACTTGATAGCAATAAATGGTATATATTCAAAGGGATGCTTTAGCATCCCTTTTTGCTATCGACAGGGAAATCATGAAATGGAAAACAAACAAATCGCAATATCTCAATTCGGTGGGCCAGAAGTATTGGTCATCCAGTCATCTGCGGTTCCTCAGCCTAAAGCGGGTGAAGTACTTGTCAGAGTCGCTTTTGCTGGTGTTAACCCTATCGATGTGAAAACACGCGCGGGTCTTGGTTGGGCTGCGTCCGAAAACAAAGATAATTTACCTTGGGTTCCGGGTTACGACATAGCGGGTGAAATTGTCCAATGTGGTGAGCAAACGGAACGATTTAGCCAAGGAGATAAAGTTGCCGGTTTTGTCGGTTTCCCTTTGCAAGGTGGCGGTTACAGCCAATACATTGCTGTTCCTGAAACAGAACTGAGCCTTGTGCCTGATTCCATTACACTAGAAGCAGCGGCAGCATTGCCTCTTGCCGGTCAGACCGCGATTCAAGCGCTGGATAAGGCGGGTGTTAAAGAGGGAGACAGAGTGCTTGTACTCGCGGGCGCAGGTGGTGTTGGCCATATAGCAATCCAAGTTGCGGTTGCCGCGAAAGCAGAAGTGTTTACGACGTGCAGCGAGTCCAATTTAGACTACATGGCGACGCTTGGTGCTCATGCGGTTAATTACCAATTTGCGCCTGTGTCAGAACGTGTTGAAGAAGCGGATGCTCTGATTGACTTGGTTGGAGGTGATGCGGCTTTAGATGCGCTTAAATGCTTGAAAGATGGCGCTAAAGTTGTCACAGTGCCGACCTTAAGCGCAGAGCTTATATGTGAGAAAGCGAAGCTACTGGGCTTTGAAGCGACCGGCATGTTGGTTGACCCTAATCCGGAACAACTTGATGCGTTGCTCTATATGGTCAGTGTTGGCTTATTAAAAACAGAGATCTTCAAGATTTATCCTATGGATCAAGTTTCTGAGGCTCACAAGCAAATAGAAACTGGACACACGCGGGGCAAGGTTTTGCTTGATATGCAATGCTAGAGGCATTTAATGCCTCCTTCCAATCTATCGCACTATGGTTTTCCGATTCGGCACTTTGGGTCTTGTTCATTACGGGGTTTCTCAGTGCCACCTTGCTTCCAGGGGGCTCTGAAGCGGGGCTGCTCGCTGCGCTTAGTCTGAATCAATTTTCTACGTTTTCCATCATTCTTGTCGCGACCTTGGGTAATACATTAGGTGGTTTGACCAACTATTGGATTGGTTGGTGGTTGCCTAATCGAACTCAAAACGAAAAGCATGGTCATAAAGCATTACAGTGGTTGAGTAAATATGGCTACTGGTCTCTATTTTTCAGTTGGTTGCCAATCATTGGCGACCCTCTTTGTTTGGCTGCGGGTTGGCTACGTATGCGTTTCTGGCCTTGTTTCTGGCTTGTCTTAATAGGTAAAGCTTTCCGGTACAGTCTACTTGCCGCCATTTATTTTGGTTTTTTCTAAGGGGAAGTTATGAGAAAAATCTGGCTTGGTGCGTTTTCTCTCGTCGCTCTTTACGGTTGCTCAACTAGCAACCTTCCTTCTGTCTCTCTATTCTCATCGCTACCGGAAGGGGTCACCTTGATTGAAGAGGTCGATCCTCAGCCTGGCAAAGCGATGATTCCCTATTCCAAATACAAACTCGACAACGGGTTGACGGTTATCCTATCTCCTGATGACTCTGATCCTCTCGTTCATGTGGATGTGACTTATCACGTTGGTTCTGCACGTGAAGAAATTGGTAAGTCAGGCTTTGCGCATTTCTTTGAGCATATGATGTTTCAGGGCAGCGAGCATGTCGGTGACCAAGAGCACTTTAAAATTATTACCGAAGCGGGTGGCACACTGAACGGGACCACGAATCGCGACAGAACCAACTATTTTGAAACGGTTCCCTCCAATCAACTCGAGAAGATGTTGTGGTTGGAATCCGATCGCATGGGCTTCTTGCTTGATGCTGTTTCGCAACGCAAATTCGAAATTCAGCGCGATACCGTTAAGAATGAGCGTGCGCAGAATTATGACAATAGACCCTATGGTTTAATGTGGGAAAAGATTGGCGAAGCCATGTATCCGGAAGGTCATCCATACTCATGGCAAACCATTGGCTATGTGGAAGATTTAGATCGTGTTGACGTTAACGATCTTAAAGCCTTTTTCTTGCGTTGGTATGGCCCAAATAATGCGGTACTCACCATTGGCGGTGATCTCGATGTTGATCAAACGCTGGAATGGGTGAACAAATACTTTGGCTCAATTCCTACTGGTCCTGAGGTAGACAAGGCTCCTAAGCAACCAGCTGTCTTGACAGAAGACCGTTATATTACTTTGCAAGATCGTATTCAGCAGCCGATGGTTGTGGTTGGGTGGCCTACTACTTATCGTGGTGAAGAAACTCAGGTCTCTCTAGATGCGCTGGCTAATGTGCTGGGAAGTGGGGCAAACAGCCTGCTGTATCAAAAGCTGGTCAAAACGCAAAAAGCGGTAGATGCAGGTGCGTTCCAAGATTGTGCTGAGTTGGCGTGTAATTTCTATGTTTACGCAATGGCACCATCGGGAGAGAAAGGTCAGTTAAAGCCTCTCTATGAAGAGTTAATGCAGACTTTAAATGAGTTTGAAGCGCAAGGCGTTGACCAAAGTCGTCTAGATCAAATCACAGGTATGGCGGAAGCAGATGCGGTGTTTGCTCTGCAAAGTGTTCGAGGTAAAGTTTCGCAATTGGCTTCGAATCAAACCTTCTTCGATCAACCTGATCGTCTTCAGAGCCAGCTTGAACGGATCCGATCTGTGTCACCTGAATCGGTCATGAAAGCCTATAAAGACTATGTGAATGGTCATAAAAAAGTGACCTTAAGTGTCGTACCAAAAGGTAAGTCTGACTTTGCGGTAGCGCCGGCAAATTTTGTGACACCGGCTCGAACATTGCCAGAGTACGCGAAAGTAACCGAATCGGATCTCGAGTACCGCCGCCCGGTAGATGAGTTTGATCGCTCAGTCATGCCGCAAGTGGCTGAAGGTGTCAAAGCTCAGATGCCGAAGTTGTACAGTGTCTACTTTGACAATGGTGTTGAACTGCTTGGAACAGTCAGTGATGAAACGCCGACGGTTCAACTCAATATTCGACTTCCTGCAGGTGAGAGGTATGTCGCTAAAGGTCAGGAAGGTTTAGCCAATCTAACCGCTGCCATGATGCAAGAGGGAACGTTAAAATCTAGTGTTGAAGAACTGCAAGCGCAATTGGATAAGCTTGGCAGTTCGGTCTCTATCGATGCTGCCAACTATACAACCAACATTGCGATATCGAGTTTAGAAAAGAACCTACCTCAGACATTGGCTTTGGTGGAAGAAATTCTTTTCGAGCCAGCCTTCAAGCAGCAAGATTTTGAACGCAATAAACGTCAGATGCTCGAAAGCATAGTTTATCAGCACCAAAAACCAAGTTGGCTCGCTTCACAAGCGACGCGTCAAGTGTTGTTCTCGGGTTCTATTTACCAAAGGCCAAGCGATGGCACGGCTAAGTCTGTTGAAGCGTTAACGCTTGATGATGTGAAAGCGTTTTATCGAACGCACTACACACCGCAAGGCACTCAAATTGTCGTGGTGGGTGACATCTCAAAACGCCAGATTAAAAAATCATTGGCGTTCATCGAAAACTGGCAGGGTAAAGCGGCGCCGTTGTTGCGTCCTCAGTTGGTGAGTGATCCGGGCGAGCAAAAAATTTACCTCGTAGATAAGCCCGGCGCGCCTCAAAGCATTGTTCGTTTTGTTCGACAAGGTTTACCCTTTGATGCCACAGGCGAAACGTATTTGACGCAACTGGCCAACTTTAATCTTGCGGGTAACTTTAATAGTCGCTTAAACCAAAACTTACGCGAAGACAAAGGTTATACCTATGGCGCAAGCGGTTATTTAGCGGCGAACCGAGAGGTGGGGGCGATTGTCTTTTCTGCGCAAGTCCGCGCTGATTCGACGTTAGCCTCGATTCGTGAGTTTGAAAATGAACTCAATGAGTACAGTTTGGAAGGCATGAGCGACGCCGAGATGAAATTTTTACGCTTGGCGGTCGGTCAACAAGATGCTCTGAAGTATGAAACACCTTCACAGAAAGCTCAGTTGTTAAGTAGTATCCTTGCTTACAGCTTGGATGAAGACTACCTCAAGCAGCGTAATGAGATTGTTGAAACGGTTGAAAAATCGACGCTTGATCAGTTGTCGGCGAAGTGGTTTACTCCCAAAGAGTATCAAATCATTGTGGTCGGTGATGCAAATACCTTGAGGCCACAACTAGAAAGTTTGCAAATCCCGATAGAAGAGCTTGAAATCATCCGCTAGAGTACACATAACTTAGAGCAAAGAAAAAGAGTGACGTCAGTCACTCTTTATTAATTATAGGATTGGCTCAGTACGAACTGGGCCCTCGACATAAGCGAACCTCATTTTGACTGAATTTGCTGCGCGACTTGAGCGAGTTGCACGAAACCCAGAAGTATTCAAATCTTTCGGCCGAGGTGTTGAGCGAGAGACACTTCGTTATCAACAAGATGGTTACCTTGCAACGACGCCCCACCCTAAATCACTAGGTTCTGCATACGCGAACAATTGGATTACGACCGATTTCTCAGAGTCTTTGCTTGAGTTTATCACGCCTGTGTCTAAAGACATTGACACGCTCACAGCCCAGTTAGAAGACATTCATCACTTTACCCAAACTAAACTGGGCGAAGAGAAAATGTGGCCGCTGTCGATGCCTTGCTTCGTGGGGAGTGAAGATGACATTAACCTTGCGCAATACGGCTCTTCAAACTCAGGCAAAATGAAAACGCTTTACCGTCAAGGCTTAAAACACCGTTACGGTAGTTTGATGCAGATTATTTCCGGTGTGCATTTTAATTTCTCGTTTCCTGAATCTTTTTGGGATCAGTTATACGGAGAGCAAAATGAGCAAGAGCGCCAACAGACTAAGTCGCAGGCGTATTTCGGTCTGATCCGAAACTACTATCGTTTTGGCTGGTTAATCCCTTACTTCTTTGGTGCTTCACCTGCGCTTTGTTCGTCGTTTATTCAAGGTAGAGAAACAAAGCTGCCGTTTGAAAAAATTGGTGGCACGCTTTACCTACAAAATGCGACTTCATTACGAATGAGTGATTTGGGCTACACCAACAGTGCTCAGAGCGCGTTGAAAATTGGCTTTAACAGCCTCGAAGAGTATCTCGATGGGTTAAATACCGCGATTCGCACTCCTTCGGAAGAGTTCGCAGCGATCGGCGTTAAAGTTGACGGTGAGTATCGTCAGCTAAACAGCAACGTCTTACAAATCGAAAATGAGCTGTATGCGCCAATTCGACCAAAACGTGTTGCTAAATCCGGTGAAAAACCGTCTGAAGCGCTCGCACGTGGTGGGGTTGAGTACATTGAAGTTCGTTCGCTAGACGTGAATCCATATAGCTCTGTTGGCGTGACAGCTGAACAAGTGCGCTTCTTGGATCTATTCTTAGCGTGGGCTGCGTTGTCGGATTCTGAACCGATGGATTACTGTGAACAGGCATGTTGGCGCGAGAACTGGAATAAAGTGATTGTTGAAGGTCGCAAACCAGGGCTTGAGCTTCAGATCGGCTGTAAAGGTGAAATTCTGAGTCTGCAAGATTGGGCGAAACGAGTGTTTGTTGAGTTGACTCAAATCGCTGAGCAGATGGACGCAGCAAACGGTGGCAATGAGTATCAGGCGGTTTGCTATAAGCTGCTGGAGTGGATTGATAACCCTGAGCTCACCATCTCTGGCCAGCTACTCGAAGATACCAAACGCTTTGGCGGGTTAGGCAAAGTCGGCTGTGAATTTGGTAAACAGTATCGCCAACAGCACCTAGAACACCGTTACCGCACCTACAGCGAAGCTGAGATGGAACAAGAAGTGGAGCGCTCGGTTAAAGCTCAAGCGGACGTTGAGGCTACGGATAAGCTCAGTTTCGATGACTTTTTGACCGACTACTTTGCGTATTTAAACGCGTAAGGAACGCCGGTGGTAAAAAGGTTTGCGGCGGTTTTTGCTCTGTTAGTGTTAGGTGGATGTGCAACGGCGCCACCCAAAAACCACTCTAATTTATGCGAGATTTTCCGCGAGAAGCCCGCTTGGTATGACGATGCTGTCGATATGCAAGAGGAGTGGGGGACGCCGATTCAGATTGCGATGGCATTTGTCAAACAAGAGAGCAGTTATCGTCATGATGCGCGCCCACCGAAAGACTATGTATTGGGCTTTATTCCATGGGGGCGTGTCAGTAGCGCTTATGGATATGCACAAGCGCAAGACCCAGCATGGGAAGATTTTCAAAAAGCCACGAATCATGGTGGCTCAAGAACCAATTTTGGTGACTCACTGATGTTTATTGGCTGGTATACCAGCGAAACTCAAAAGCAGTTAGGTATCTCAAAATGGGATCCCTACAACCAATATTTGGCGTACCACGAAGGCCGTGGTGGCTATAAACGTAAAACATATCAATCGAAGCCATCATTAATCAGAGTGGCTCGAAAAGTTGAACAGCAAGCAAAGGATTACGGTTGGCAACTTAAACAGTGCCGACAAGAACTGGAAAATAACCGAAGCTGGTTTTTCTAATACTAGCTTGAGAGGAGAAGGACAATGCCGTTATTAGATAGCTTTACCGTCGATCACACTCGTATGAACGCACCTGCCGTTCGAGTGGCGAAAACCATGACCACCCCCAAGGGCGATACGATTACCGTGTTCGATTTGCGATTTACTGCGCCAAACAAAGATATCCTGTCAGAGAAAGGGATTCATACGCTAGAGCACCTATATGCAGGGTTCATGCGTAACCATCTGAATAGCGATAGCGTGGAAATCATCGATATTTCACCTATGGGATGTCGTACCGGTTTCTACATGAGCTTGATTGGTACTCCTCAAGAGCAGCAGGTGGCTGAGGCGTGGTTGTCCGCAATGCAAGACGTACTGAAAGTAGAGAGCCAAAATAAAATTCCAGAGCTCAACGAGTATCAGTGCGGAACTGCTGCAATGCACTCATTAGATGAAGCGAAGCAGATTGCTCAGGCCATTATTGATGCGGGCATCTCCGTCAACAAGAACGATGACCTAGCGCTACCTGAGGCGATGCTCAAAGAGTTAAAAGTCGACTAACGGCGCTGAAAAAACAAAAGGAAGGCGAGATGCCTTCCTTTTTTGTCTTTTGACTAATTACCTAGTTTGCCTTTGGCAGTACTACAACTTCAGTCTTCGCCCAAATATCGTGGAAACCACGCTTTTTCGGATCAATTGGGACAGTTAAGTTCGCTAAACCAAATCCCGATGTACCGATACGGATCAAAGCCTGAGTGGTCGATATTGGCGAACCGTCATTGCTTCTAAGGTGAAGCTTCCAAGCTCTCATTCCCAAAGTTTGTCCTGCTCGAGTCCAAAAGAAGACAAAGAAGTATATCCAGACCGCCGCGAGGTAAGCGGTATATACTGGGCTCCAAACTGGGTGATTGGTCAGGAAGTCACTCACATCAGCATAGCCGCCGACACTGAATACTCCCATCGCCATCAGTGCGTGAAGAATGGCAATTACAATACCCGCAGCCATCATTTCAACCGCCATTATAATCAGACCATCGTAAAAAAGAGCCCCTAAGCGACGAAACAACCCCGCTGGTGGCAAAGAGTCAGTTGCTGACATAAAACCTGCTTACCAAAATAAAAATTAGGCGAAAGAATAAAGCTTCAATTTTGATCTGAAAAGAGACCTTGCGCACAGCTTGGCAACTTGTGGCGAATTTATCAGCAAACGGCAAGTAATTCAGTCTTTTGCACTTGCACGAACGCTCGGCTTACGTATAATGCCAAACATCAAAGGACGAGATGTCCTAGATGCCGGTGTGGTGAAATTGGTATACACGACGGATTCAAAATCCGTTGCCTTCGGGCGTGGCGGTTCAAGTCCGCCCACCGGTACCATATATAGAAAGGTCGCTTATATAGCGACCTTTCGTCGTTTTAGGTGTTTGAAATAGATTGATGTTTGACAGGCGTTGCCTTCGCGGTGGCGGCAGGAATGCCTGTCCAATCAGTCCGCACCGGTACCATACATAGAAAGGTCGCTTTTATAGCGGCCTTTCGTCGTTTTAGGTGTTTGAAAATAGATTCATGTTTGACAGGCGTTGCCTTCGCGGTAGCGGCAGGAATGCTTGTCCAATCAGTCCGCACTGGTACCATGGCGCTAATGTAGAAACGCAGCCTCTGCGTGGTTGCTGGAGTGGGCGCCTCATCTAGTACTATTCTCCGCCATTTCATATGTCGTTACACAGCTTGGCGCGTTAACGCTTTACTTCTCTCGCTATGCGAGGAACAATCCCTTCCCAGAGATTTATTTTAAACGCAGCCTTTAGAAATTATGAGTAACACAGAGAACAAAAAATCGAACCCCTTGTTCGAGATCCTCTTTAACGTTTTTGTCCCGTCATTCATTTTAATGAAGTTTAGTGGCGAAGAGCATCTAGGAACGGTTATGGCGTTAGTCGTCGCGCTTGCTTTCCCTGTGGCTTATGGTGGCATGGAGCTGATTCGTAACAAGAAGTTTAACTTTATTGCGGCACTGGGCTTTGTCAGTGTGTTGCTCACTGGAGGAATCGGTCTACTTGAACTAGATACTCGTTGGTTGGCGCTGAAAGAAGCGTTGATCCCTGGCCTGATTGGTTTAGCGGTTCTGGGCTCAACGTTTACACGTTACCCATTTATGCAGAAGATGATCCTCAATGACACCATTTTGAATCTGCCTCTCATCAAGGAACGACTAGAAGAAAGCGGTAAGTCTCAAGCGTTTGAACGCTGTCTCATGACGTCTAACTACCTATTTGCCAGTACCTTTGCCTTTTCATCGGTGATGAATTATTTCCTCGCGACCTGGATTGTGACAAGCCCAGCAGGAACCGCTGAGTTTAATGAAGAGCTCGGAAAACTAACATTATATAGCTACCCAATTATCGCCATACCAAGTATGTTGATGATGTTTGGTATCTTCTACTATGTTTGGCGTCAAATCCGCGCAATGACTTCCTTGGAAACGGAACAAATTTTCCATACCAAGTAATTCTCAAACGAACAAAGCCCAGTGTCTTCACTGGGCTTTGTTTTTATAGATTCTATATTATTACCTTAGCTTTTGTATTCTTTAAGATTATTAGATAAGCCTCAGTAAAAATAAACAAAGTGACAATATATAAACAGTATTTTTGCTAGATATACGCGCCTATTTTTATTCTAGTTTAGATTTAAAGTTAAAATAATTAATAAAAATATCACCAGTTAAAACAGCGATGTTTCTTTATAAAATGAGAGTTTGTTCACGTACAATGCAACCGGTTGCGCTTTTTTGTGTTGTACGTTTTTGCTACAGTGTTCGTAGGTTAAAGATTGAACACATGGAGCAAGATTATGAAAAAGATTCTTTTGTGCTGTAGCGCTGGTATGTCGACCAGTATGCTTGTTAAGAAAATGGAGCAAGCTGCTGAATTAAAAGGAATAGAGTGTAAGATTGATGCAATGTCAGTCAACGCATTTGACGAGGCAATCAAAGAGTATGATGTTTGCTTGCTTGGCCCTCAAGTTCGCTTTCAGTTGGAAGAACTGCGTAAGACGGCAGAAGAGCATGGTAAGAACATTGCGGCAATTTCGCCACAAGCCTATGGAATGATGAAAGGTGATGAAGTGCTTCAACAAGCGCTCGAACTCATCTAATTAAATAAACTCAATTTATCAGTAAAAGAATATGCGCATATTTATATGCGTAGGGATTCTTTTATCCAAAAATAAGGATGGAATCTATGAAGCTTTATGATGCGATTATAGGAATCGTCGAAAAAAATATAGCACCGCTTGCCGCAAAAGTTGGCAATCAACCTCATGTACGAGCAATGCGTGACGGATTTATTGTCGCAATGCCATTTATTATCGTCGGTAGTTTTATTTTGATCTTTGCTTTTCCCCCGTTTGGCGAAGATACCACAAATGCGTTTGGTCGCGCTTGGTTAGATTTCGCTACCACACACTTTGACACCATTATGATGCCGTTCAATATGTCGATGGGCATTATGACGATTTTTGTCTCCTTGGGTGTCGCTTATAGTTTGGCGAAAGCCTATAAGATGGATGGTATCACGAGCGCTGTTTTATCTTTGATGAGCTTCTTGTTGGTCGCGGCTCCCGCTAAGGATGGGGCATTGGCGATGTCTCACATGGGGGGAACTGGCATCTTTACTGCGGTTATGTGTGCGTTCTTTTCGGTCGAGCTGTATCGATTTATGAAAAAGCACAACATTACCATTCGTATGCCAGAGCAAGTACCACCTGCGATTGCACGCTCTTTTGAAGTGCTACTGCCCGTATTGGCAATTTTCATCACCTTGTATCCTTTGAGCTTATTTGTTCAAGCTCAGTACGGAATGCTAATTCCAGATGCAGTAATGGCGATGTTCAAGCCGTTAATCAGTGCCTCAAACACTCTGCCAGCGATTATTGGTGCGTTGCTCTTATGTCAGTTACTTTGGTTTGCTGGAATACATGGAGCCGCGATTGTCGTTGGACTTCTTTCACCGATTTTCCTTACCAATATCAGTGCCAATATTGATGCATTTGTTGCGGGTCAGCCCATTCCCAATGTCTTTACGCAACCTTTCTGGGATTTCTACATCTTCATTGGTGGTTCAGGCGCAACGCTCGCACTTGTCTTACTGATGTCGTTCAGTCGCTCTGCGCATCTAAAAAGTATTGGACGCATGAGTGCGGTACCAGGCTTCTTCCAAATCAATGAGCCTGTCATTTTTGGCAGTCCAATTGTAATGAACCCAATCTTGTTTATTCCTTTTGTCTTCGCGCCAGTTATCAATGCCACCATTGCCTATTTTGCGGTTCAAGTTGGCTTGGTTGGTATGGGCGTTGCCACAACACCATGGACGACGCCGGCCATTATTGGCGCGTCATGGGGCAGTGGTTGGACGCTGTCGCCCGTATTGTTGGTGATCGGATTGTTGATTCTGGATCTGTTTATTTACCTGCCTTTCTTCAAGATGTTTGAAAAGCAAGTGATCGCTCAAGAGCAGCCTTCAAGCGAGTCTGAACCAGAGCAAGCCGTGTCAGGTAAAGGTGCCATCGCCTAAGTAAATCATTGAGCTGTCGCGTTAGGCAGCTCTGAATAAAGGAAGTCGTTATGGAACAAGAAATTGTTGTTATGGAAATAATTTGTAATGCAGGTGAAGCACGTAGCTTGTGTTATGAAGCCCTTAGGTTATCTCGCGAAAAAGAGTTTCTCGCCGCAGAAGAAAAACTCGCTCTTGCTAAGGAGTGTTTAAACAAAGCGCACCTGATTCAGACGCAGCTTATTGAAGAAGATCAGGGGGAGGGGAAAGTTGCGATGACCTTGGTAATGGTCCACGCACAAGATCATTTGATGACTACCATTTTGGCGCAAGAAATGGCAACAGAAATGGTCGCACTACATAAGCAGATTGCGGGGTAAACACGAATGTCTAGAGATAGCTTAAAGCTTGCTATTATTGGTGGGGGTAGCAGTTATACGCCTGAGCTTGTGGAAGGTGTACTCAAAAGATTGACGTCGCTTCCGGTAAAACAGATCCATTTCGTTGATATTGAAGAAGGCAAAGAAAAGCTAGACATTATTTGCGGATTAGCGAAACGTATGATTGCAAAAGTCGGTGCGGATATTGAGGTAACCGCAGACTGTGATCGCCGGGCGGCCATCAAAGGGGCAGATTTCGTTATGACTCAGTTTCGCGTTGGCGGTCTCGCTGCCAGAGCAAACGATGAAAAAATCCCCCTCAAATATGACGTAATTGGTCAAGAAACAACGGGGCCTGGCGGGTTTGCAAAGGCGCTACGAACCATTCCTGTGATACTGGATATTTGCCGTGATATTGAGGAGCTCTCACCAAATGCGTGGATGCTCAATTTTACCAATCCGGCAGGATTAGTGAGTGAGGCTGTCAACAAATACACCAAGGTAAAAAACATTGGTTTATGTAATGTGCCGGTCTCTATGCAAATGATGATTGCCGACATGATGGACTGCCAGCCCAATGAAGTACAGCTTGAGTTCGCTGGCTTGAATCATCTAGTTTGGGTGCATAAAGCGTGGCTCAATGGTGAAGATATTACTCACACCGTACTTGAGAAAGTCGGGGATGGAGCCAACTTCAGCATGAAAAACATTTGGGAAGAGCCGTGGGACCCAACTTTTTTGAAAGCGTTGAATGCGATCCCATGCCCTTACCATCGATATTTCTATCAAACGGATGCGATGCTAGCGGAAGAGAAGCTAAGCGCTGCGGAGAAAGGAACTCGAGCGGAGCAAGTAATGCAGACCGAAGCGGAACTGTTTGAGCTATATCAGCAGCCAAGTCTCGACCATAAACCTTCGCAGTTGGAAGAGCGAGGCGGTGCTTATTACTCGGATGCGTCGCTCAATTTAGTCGATGCGATCTACAACAATCGAAATTCATTGCACGTTGTGAATGTGCCTAATAATGGCGCAATAAATGGTTTGCCTGATGATGCCGTGATTGAGTGCACGGCTGTGGTTGGGTCATGGGGAGCAAAGCCTCTCGCGGTTGGGGAGTTATCGCCAAATGTGAAAGGGTTACTTCATCAAGTGAAAGCTTACGAGCAACTGACCATTGAAGCCGCGGTACATGGCAGTTATGAGCAGGGTTTAATGGCGCTTGCGAACAATCCGTTGGTCCCAGATATTGGTCGCGCTAAATCGATCTTTGATGAGATATTACAGCAAAATCGCCATTATCTACCTCAATTTACCTTAACTCACTTATAAGGAGTGGCCAAAGCGATGAAAGTGATCTTCAATGCCGATGATTTCGGATTAACGAAAGGGGTCAACAAGGGAATTGTACGCTCCCATTTACAGGGCGTCGTTCGTTCTACAACACTGCTCGTCGGGTTACCGGAGGAGGAGCACGCTGTCGCTTTGGCTAATAAAATCCCGACCTTAAAAGTAGGCATCCATTTGCGTTTTACGCTGGGAGCGCCTTTAACACGTTCAACTAACTTGAGTGATACAAACGGAACGTTTTATAAATACGCAGAGTTCTGGTCACATCGCGGGTTTAGTGCTCAAGCCATCTATGACGAATGTATCGCACAAGTTGAAGCCTTTCTCGCGACAGGATTGACGCTCAGTCATATCGACAGTCATCATCACGCCCATACCCACCCAGAATTTTTGCCAGTTGTAACGGAAGTTGCGGCGAAATACCGCGTCCCACTCAGAGGGCAAAGCGCCCCGAATTTAAATTACTTCTTTACCGATCAATTCTATGACCAAGGCGTCGACTTAATGGGCTTAGTGAATCATCTATTAGAGCTAGAAAAACGTTACGAGCTAGTGGAAGTCATGTGCCACCCTGCCATTGTTGACCAAGCGCTTGCCCATAGCAGTGGCTACTCAGAACAACGAAAGAAAGAGCTTAACGTGTTGACCGATGACAAACTTGCCACCTTGCTTGAAAGGCATTCAATCGAAGTCACGGATTATTCGGCTTTATCTATCCAGCATTCCTAACCGAGTGTAGGATGTTTTACGGCTGCCAGGATACCCCCTAAAGTCATGTCCTTATGTTCTGGCAGCCTCTTTATAAAGTGATGAAGTACAGGATGTTATGGCTAGAATAAAAGATGTCGCTGAGTTGGCGGGTGTAAATCGTTCAACGGTTTCGCGAATTATTAATGGTGAGGGCAAGTTTAAAGCGGAGACAAAGCGGAAAGTTGAAGAAGCAATGAAAGCGCTGAACTACCGCCCGAGTGCTATCGCGCGTTCGCTGGCAACCTCTTCCACCAACATGGTTGGTTTGCTCGTGACTTATTATACTGGTGGCTTCTTCGGTGCGATGATGGATCAGGTTCAAAGCGAGCTCGATCAACACAAAAAGTTTCTGATCACTGCACAAGGGCATCACTCCGCCAACGGGGAAAAGGAAGCGATACAACGTTTTAATGATCTTCGCTGTGAGGGTTATGTGTTGCACAGCCGATACTTGTCCGATCAAGAGTTGATCACTTTATCAGAAGCGCCGACCCCATTCGTATTGTTAGATCGCTACGTCCCTGGGCTAGAGTCGCGTTGCATCACCTTTGATCACCACAAAGCCAGTTTCATTGCGGTTCAGCACCTGATTGATATCGGCCATACCAAGGTGGCATGCATAGCAGGGCCTGCCCATCGAGAAAATAGTGTGCTTCGTAAGCAAGGTTATCTGGACGCCATGATGAAAGCGGGAGTGGCAGTACCAGAGAGTTGGTGTGCGGAAGGGGACTACGGCCGCCAAAGTGGTTATCAAGCGGCAAAGACAATTCTCCAAGCAGCGCCACAAGTGACAGCGATTTATTCTTGCAGTGAAGAAATGACAGTTGGGGCGTTGCAGTACCTCCATGAAGTGGGGATCAAAGTGCCAGAGCAAATATCAATTGTCAGCTTTGACAGTATCGATCGCTGCGAGGACCTCTACCCGACGGTGACCTCGGTCCATTTTCCCATCAGCGACATGGCTCGAGCCGCTGCCTTACAGCTCAACAATCTTATTCATAAGCATGAAGCAAAGCTGCCAGAAACCTTCGAGCCTAAATTAATTTTGCGCAATTCACACCAGAGAATTGAGTAAGCGATTAAAATTTCCTCGTTGTTTCAAAAAGTTGTCTATCTTTTAAAGATACCAAGGAGGAACGCAATGTATAACTTAACCCCATACCTGTTTTTTGCTGGCCGCTGCGAAGAAGCGCTTGAGTTCTACCACAAGTGTTTTGGAGGTGTTGTGGTGAGCAAGCAATATTTTAAAGAGGCGCCGCAAGTGATCGAAGGTGCAGACCCAGATTGGATAATGCATGCCGAGTTCGAAGCATTTGGTATGAAACTGATGTTGTCTGACGGTATGGTGGCCAAAGAGCTGTCGGGGAATAATGTTGCGTTATCGTTAGTTTTGGATGATTTAGATGAGCAGGCTCGATTATTTGATAAGCTCTCTCACGGTGGTCATATCATGATGCCGTTGGCAGACACATTTTGGGGCGCTCGCTTTGGCAAGGTTGAAGATCAGTTTGGTGTGCGCTGGATGCTGCATTGTAACTTGGTGTGAACCGCCTGAGTCACCTACCACCTTCTCATTAGTGACTCAACATGATGATTTCAGAAATGGAATCATCTAAACTTATAAACGAGTCAGTAACGTAAAGAAATCTATAAGAAGTGGCAAGTATTAAGATAACCGTCGACAGAATCCAACCTGGATTGCACATTCGGTTGCCTGTTAAATGGAACGAACACCCATTCCTGTTTAATAGCTTCAAGGTAAAAGATGAAGAGCAGATTCGGTTGATACGACATCTGGGGATTAAACATGTCTTCATGAATCCTAACCAGAGTGATACGCAACCTCTTCCTCCTAAGACTCAGGATTCATCCCAGCATGAAGAGGATATGAGTGCTGCCATAGATAAAGAGGCAGAAAAGCTCTGGAAAGAGAAGCAAGACCGAATTGAGCGATTAAGTGCTTACAGGCGCCGTGTTATTAATTGTGAAAAAGAGTTCGAGCGCTCGTTATCCCGGATGCGTGCTGTGATGAACAAAATTCGCAATCGTCCTGACCAAGCAGTTGATGAAGCCACAAGCTTGGTGAATGATATTGTTGATAAACTCTTGAGTGACGACAATGTCACCTTACATCTCATGAATGGTAAAAGTGAGTTTGAAGATATCTATTTCCACTCGCTCAACGTTTCTGTTGTATCAATGATGATAGCGAAAGCGAAGAAGTGGGATTCGGACCAACTCAAGCAAGTGGCTTTTGCTGCGCTTTTTCATGATATGGGGAAGGTGAAGGTGCCGAGTGCAATAGTGCGCAAACAAACGCCCTTGTCTGAACCAGAGAAAAACTACCTTAAACTTCATACAAAATATGGCTTGGAGTTGGCCAATAATATAGAGGCGTTCCCTGAATCTGCAAAGATCGTGATCGAGCAACACCATGAGCTAAATGATGGCTCGGGGTATCCGGCAGGTCTTAAAGAAGATGAGATAGATGAAATTACGCAAGTCATCTCAGTTGCGAATGCGTACGACAACCTTTGTCACCATAACGTGCCCTCAGAGCAAAAAATTCCTTATGTTGCCCTCTCTCATCTATATAAGAACTGCAAGCACCTTTATAACAATGACAACTTAAGCTTATTGATTAAGTTTATGGGCATCTATCCTCCGGGTACTGTGGTTCAGCTTTCGAATGATATGGTCGGATTGGTTATCTCGGTAAATGCGCGAAACATACTGTTCCCGAATGTATTGATCTACGATCCATCCGTTCCTCGAACTCAAGCTCCAATCATTGACTTGGCAGAAAAAGAAATAAAGATAGTTAATGCTATTTTGCCAACCAAACTGCCGGACAAAGTTCGCGAGTATCTCAACCCACGTTCTCGTATTTCCTACTTTTTCGATAGTGACGATTAGTTATCCACAAGAAAATGTGCATAAGCTTTGCTTAAGCTGAGGGTAGCTTGAGTGTAAAAATGCCCCTGAACAATAGCTGTTCAGTTGGGCATTTTTTTATGAAAAAACGCATATTTTCTCTTGCCATCGAAAAGGAACTGCCTATAATGCGCTTCCACTGACACGGCAGACGCCACAAGGCTTCAGTAGTGTTAGAGAGGTGAAAACTTCTCGAGGAAATAAATTTGAAAAAGAGTTTGACTCTTCAAGTTATCTCGCTAGAATGCACCTCCGCTTTGAGAGAAAGCTCAAAGCAACGCTCTTTAACAATATAAACCTATCAATCTGTGTGGGCACTCGTTGATGATAATCCAATTAGAAGCTTCGGCTTCAAATTAGGTTTCAATGAAACGAAGTGACCATTCGAATTGGGATGCAGCCTTGAGCTGTTTTGTTTTACTTTTTCAAAAGTAAAAACCAATAAGAGCACAGTCAATTCAAACATTACTTTATGTAATGTTCAGTATTCATTGAGCCGACAAAATCTTAAATTGAAGAGTTTGATCATGGCTCAGATTGAACGCTGGCGGCAGGCCTAACACATGCAAGTCGAGCGGAAACGAGTTATCTGAACCTTCGGGGAACGATAACGGCGTCGAGCGGCGGACGGGTGAGTAATGCCTGGGAAATTGCCCTGATGTGGGGGATAACCATTGGAAACGATGGCTAATACCGCATAATAGCTTCGGCTCAAAGAGGGGGACCTTCGGGCCTCTCGCGTCAGGATATGCCCAGGTGGGATTAGCTAGTTGGTGAGGTAAGGGCTCACCAAGGCGACGATCCCTAGCTGGTCTGAGAGGATGATCAGCCACACTGGAACTGAGACACGGTCCAGACTCCTACGGGAGGCAGCAGTGGGGAATATTGCACAATGGGCGCAAGCCTGATGCAGCCATGCCGCGTGTATGAAGAAGGCCTTCGGGTTGTAAAGTACTTTCAGCAGTGAGGAAGGTGTTGTCGTTAATAGCGGCATCATTTGACGTTAGCTGCAGAAGAAGCACCGGCTAACTCCGTGCCAGCAGCCGCGGTAATACGGAGGGTGCGAGCGTTAATCGGAATTACTGGGCGTAAAGCGCATGCAGGTGGTTTGTTAAGTCAGATGTGAAAGCCCGGGGCTCAACCTCGGAATTGCATTTGAAACTGGCAGACTAGAGTACTGTAGAGGGGGGTAGAATTTCAGGTGTAGCGGTGAAATGCGTAGAGATCTGAAGGAATACCGGTGGCGAAGGCGGCCCCCTGGACAGATACTGACACTCAGATGCGAAAGCGTGGGGAGCAAACAGGATTAGATACCCTGGTAGTCCACGCCGTAAACGATGTCTACTTGGAGGTTGTGGCCTTGAGCCGTGGCTTTCGGAGCTAACGCGTTAAGTAGACCGCCTGGGGAGTACGGTCGCAAGATTAAAACTCAAATGAATTGACGGGGGCCCGCACAAGCGGTGGAGCATGTGGTTTAATTCGATGCAACGCGAAGAACCTTACCTACTCTTGACATCCTCAGAAGCTTGTAGAGATACGAGTGTGCCTTCGGGAACTGAGAGACAGGTGCTGCATGGCTGTCGTCAGCTCGTGTTGTGAAATGTTGGGTTAAGTCCCGCAACGAGCGCAACCCTTATCCTTGTTTGCCAGCACTTCGGGTGGGAACTCCAGGGAGACTGCCGGTGATAAACCGGAGGAAGGTGGGGACGACGTCAAGTCATCATGGCCCTTACGAGTAGGGCTACACACGTGCTACAATGGCGCATACAGAGGGCGGCCAACTTGCGAGAGTGAGCGAATCCCAAAAAGTGCGTCGTAGTCCGGATTGGAGTCTGCAACTCGACTCCATGAAGTCGGAATCGCTAGTAATCGTGGATCAGAATGCCACGGTGAATACGTTCCCGGGCCTTGTACACACCGCCCGTCACACCATGGGAGTGGGCTGCAAAAGAAGTGGGTAGTTTAACCTTTGGGGGGACGCTCACCACTTTGTGGTTCATGACTGGGGTGAAGTCGTAACAAGGTAGCGCTAGGGGAACCTGGCGCTGGATCACCTCCTTATACGATGATTATTGCGATGAGTGTTCACACAGATTGATGGTTTATGTAGTTTAAGAGATAGAACATCCCCCAAGATGTTCAACTTAGTGTCCCGTTCGTCTAGAGGCCTAGGACACCGCCCTTTCACGGCGGTAACAGGGGTTCGACTCCCCTACGGGATACCATCTTTAAGTGCATTCCTAATAGTGCTTTTAAAAATGGTTACTTCTTAGGAAGTGATTAGCTCTTTAACAATTTGGAAAGCTGACAAATCAACAAGTTATTGTTGATTGTAAAGTTCTCAATGTTTGTCTTTATAGACAAACACCAATACAACACATTCAAGTGTTCTTGGAATTTGAGTCCGGCAAAATCGAGTCTGCATCATGTATAAAAATTGCAGACAACTTTGGTTGCATAACAAAGACCCTTTGGGGTTGTATGGTTAAGTGACTAAGCGTACACGGTGGATGCCTTGGCAGTCAGAGGCGATGAAGGACGTATTAACTTGCGATAAGCCCAGATTAGGTAGTAAAAACCATTTGAGTCTGGGATTTCCGAATGGGGAAACCCAACTGCATAAGCAGTTACTGTTAACTGAATACATAGGTTAACAGGGCGAACCGGGGGAACTGAAACATCTAAGTACCCCGAGGAAAAGAAATCAACCGAGATTCCGAAAGTAGCGGCGAGCGAAATTGGACTAGCCCTTAAGCTTTACACACGTTAGACGAACGGTCTGGAAAGTCCGACGATACAGGGTGATAGTCCCGTAGTTGACGATGTGTGTTCAGTGAAATCGAGTAGGGCGGGACACGTGATATCCTGTCTGAATATGGGGGGACCATCCTCCAAGGCTAAATACTACTGACTGACCGATAGTGAACCAGTACCGTGAGGGAAAGGCGAAAAGAACCCCTGTGAGGGGAGTGAAATAGAACCTGAAACCGTGTACGTACAAGCAGTAGGAGCAGGCTTCGTCCTGTGACTGCGTACCTTTTGTATAATGGGTCAGCGACTTATATTCAGTAGCAAGGTTAACCATCTAGGGGAGCCGTAGAGAAATCGAGTCTTAACTGGGCGTCGAGTTGCTGGATATAGACCCGAAACCAGGTGATCTAGCCATGGGCAGGTTGAAGGTTGAGTAACATCAACTGGAGGACCGAACCGACTAATGTTGAAAAATTAGCGGATGACTTGTGGCTAGGGGTGAAAGGCCAATCAAACCTGGAGATAGCTGGTTCTCCCCGAAATCTATTTAGGTAGAGCCTCGGACGAATACTACTGGGGGTAGAGCACTGTTAAGGCTAGGGGGTCATCCCGACTTACCAACCCTTTGCAAACTCCGAATACCAGTAAGTACTATCCGGGAGACACACGGCGGGTGCTAACGTCCGTCGTGGAGAGGGAAACAACCCAGACCGCCAGCTAAGGTCCCAAATTATAGCTAAGTGGGAAACGATGTGGGAAGGCTTAGACAGCTAGGATGTTGGCTTAGAAGCAGCCATCATTTAAAGAAAGCGTAATAGCTCACTAGTCGAGTCGGCCTGCGCGGAAGATGTAACGGGGCTAAGCTATAAACCGAAGCTGCGGCAATGACTTTTAGTCATTGGGTAGGGGAGCGTTCTGTAAGCCGTTGAAGGTGTGTTGTAAAGCATGCTGGAGGTATCAGAAGTGCGAATGCTGACATGAGTAACGATAAAGGGGGTGAAAAACCTCCTCGCCGGAAGACCAAGGGTTCCTGTCCAACGTTAATCGGGGCAGGGTAAGTCGACCCCTAAGGCGAGGCCGAAAGGCGTAGTCGATGGGAAACGGGTTAATATTCCCGTACTTCTTACAATTGCGATGGGGGGACGGAGAAGGCTAGGTGGGCCTGGCGACGGTTGTCCAGGTTCAAGTGCGTAGGCTTGAGAGTTAGGTAAATCCGGCTCTCTTTAAGGCTGAGACACGACGTCGAGCACCTACGGGTGTGAAGTCATTGATGCCATGCTTCCAGGAAAAGCCTCTAAGCTTCAGATTGTAAGGAATCGTACCCCAAACCGACACAGGTGGTCGGGTAGAGAATACCAAGGCGCTTGAGAGAACTCGGGTGAAGGAACTAGGCAAAATGGTACCGTAACTTCGGGAGAAGGTACGCTCTTGACGGTGAAGTCCCTTGCGGATGGAGCTATTGAGAGTCGCAGATACCAGGTGGCTGCAACTGTTTATTAAAAACACAGCACTGTGCAAAATCGTAAGATGACGTATACGGTGTGACGCCTGCCCGGTGCCGGAAGGTTAATTGATGGGGTTAGTGCTTGCACGAAGCTCTTGATCGAAGCCCCGGTAAACGGCGGCCGTAACTATAACGGTCCTAAGGTAGCGAAATTCCTTGTCGGGTAAGTTCCGACCTGCACGAATGGCGTAATGATGGCCACGCTGTCTCCACCCGAGACTCAGTGAAATTGAAATCGCTGTGAAGATGCAGTGTACCCGCGGCTAGACGGAAAGACCCCGTGAACCTTTACTACAGCTTGGCACTGAACATTGACCCTACATGTGTAGGATAGGTGGGAGGCTTTGAACCCGGTACGCCAGTATCGGTGGAGCCGTCCTTGAAATACCACCCTTGTAGTGTTGATGTTCTAACGTTGACCCCTCATCGGGGTTGCGGACAGTGCCTGGTGGGTAGTTTGACTGGGGCGGTCTCCTCCCAAAGAGTAACGGAGGAGCACGAAGGTGGGCTAATCACGGTTGGACATCGTGAGGTTAGTGCAATGGCATAAGCCCGCTTGACTGCGAGAATGACAATTCGAGCAGGTGCGAAAGCAGGTCATAGTGATCCGGTGGTTCTGAATGGAAGGGCCATCGCTCAACGGATAAAAGGTACTCCGGGGATAACAGGCTGATACCGCCCAAGAGTTCATATCGACGGCGGTGTTTGGCACCTCGATGTCGGCTCATCACATCCTGGGGCTGAAGTCGGTCCCAAGGGTATGGCTGTTCGCCATTTAAAGTGGTACGCGAGCTGGGTTTAGAACGTCGTGAGACAGTTCGGTCCCTATCTGCCGTGGGCGTTGGAAGATTGAAGGGGGCTGCTCCTAGTACGAGAGGACCGGAGTGGACGAACCTCTGGTGTTCGGGTTGTGTCGCCAGACGCATTGCCCGGTAGCTAAGTTCGGAATCGATAACCGCTGAAAGCATCTAAGCGGGAAGCGAGCCCTGAGATGAGTCTTCCCTGACCCCTTGAGGGTCCTAAAGGGTTGTTCGAGACTAGAACGTTGATAGGCAGGGTGTGTAAGTGCTGTGAGGCATTGAGCTAACCTGTACTAATTGCCCGTGAGGCTTAACCATACAACACCCAAAGGGTTTTGATGGACTCAATAGAAGAATTACTTGATTGTGTTTTGAGAGCGCAAACAGCTTTCCAGATTAAAGAATTTGCTTGGCGACCATAGCGATTTGGACCCACCTGATTCCATGCCGAACTCAGAAGTGAAACGAATTAGCGCCGATGGTAGTGTGGGGCTTCCCCATGTGAGAGTAGGACATCGCCAGGCTTTAAATTTAGAAGAGCCCGTTTGCAAGAACGGGCTTTTTTAGTCCTACAGGGACATCTTGATGCTGATATAGCTCAGGTGGTAGAGCGCATCCTTGGTAAGGATGAGGTCCCCAGTTCGAGTCTGGGTATCAGCACCATTTACAGTTTGTTTTACGCTTTTACGAAGAGCCTAAAGCAAAACGTAAAGAATTTTACTTGGTAACCATAGCGATTTGGACCCACCTGATTCCATGCCGAACTCAGAAGTGAAACGAATTAGCGCCGATGGTAGTGTGGGGCTTCCCCATGTGAGAGTAGGACATTGCCAGGTTCTTATTTAGACTCAAGAGTCTAACCAATGCGGAGCGGTAGTTCAGTTGGTTAGAATACCGGCCTGTCACGCCGGGGGTCGCGGGTTCGAGTCCCGTCCGCTCCGCCACTTATTCCAGACCTCAGTAGAAATGCTAAGGTCTTTTTGTATGTGCGGTATTATTTTGGTCTGCGACCAACGAGTCCCGCTTGAGCGCAAGTCCGACCGCTCCGCCATTTATTCTAGACCTCAGCAGTAATGCTGGGGTCTTTTGGTATCTACGGTATTGTTTTGGTCTGTGACCAACGAGTCCCGGTTGCCTGCAACCCCAGCCGTCAGCCACTTATTCAGAAAGCCTGGTCTTATGACTAGGCTGTTTTCATTTTAAAGCAAGGATATTTTCCCTTTTCAGGGAACGAGTCCCGGTTGCCCGCAACTCCGACCGTCCGCCACTTATTCCAGACCTCAGCAGCAATGCTGGGGTCTTTTTGTATCTACGGGATGATTTTAGTCTAAGAACAATGAGCCCTGCTTGTGTGTAAACCCAGCCGCTTCGTCATTTATTCTTGATAAAGGCTTAACTGCAATGACAAAAAAGGCTGGTACTGAATACCAACCTTCTTAATGTTTTCTATATTGCTACTTTTTGTCGTTCAGATTCCAGTCATACTCGTAGCTAAACTTTCCACTCAGCTTAGTCAGTTCAGTGCGATATTTGGCTAAGTGTTGAATCAATTCTTGTTCGTTACCAAAATCATCAGCAAACCAATCATAAATAGATGAAAGCTGGACGTGACTACTCGTATACAAAACACCTTTATCGCTATTAATGAACTCCATTGCTGCTTTCTCTAGCAGCTGCTCCGTGTTACCAGCAGTAAATGCTTGGAGCTGTAAGTTTGGACAACCTAGGCTGGCACAGTTCACTGCATAGTGAGTGCGAGGGTCATTCCAGATTGGGCGGAGGATGCGATGCTCAATATCGTTGAGAGTGAGCTTTTTACCAGCGACGGTAACCACTTCATCACCCCATGGGCCAAAGCTAAAAAGCCCCCCCAGCTTCGTTATCGATTTCACTGGGTAGTCATTAAGAATCAGTTCGACAGTAATCGCATTGTATAGATTAACCCAGTAGGCGTACTGCTCATTCAACGAATATTCTCTAGGATCAATAGCCGCGAGTGTCGTTATGTACTGATTCAATTTTTGCTTGTCTGGCGTAGAGACAGAGCCGTACTTAACTAAGGTGTACTGCCCCTCCTGTATTAAATACTTGTCTAAAAAAGTCTGCCATTTGGCATGAGAGATAGTTGCAGGATTACTTTGATCTGACTGCTGCCAAAAAGGCCACAATTCGGATTTAGGCGCGGAAAACACATGGAATGAAACCAATGTAAGAAATAATGTGACAATACGTACCATTAGATGCGATCTCTTTATCGATGAGCTTTAGTTACTAGACCAAGGTTAGGGAGAATTTGTTTCGTAAAAAACAAAAAAGGTTAGCCGGAGCCAACCTTTTTGTATCTGTTTCCCAGTCTAGCTTATTTTAGGAAGCTCGGGATCTTTGCCTCAAACTCTGCGATCTTATCTTCGTGTTGCAGCGTGAGGCCGATGTTATCTAAGCCGTTTAGTAGACAGTGGCGACGGAACTCATCAATTTCAAATGAGTACTCTTTGCCATTTGCTCGAACCACATTTGCTTCTAGATCAACTTCAACTTGTGCGCCTTCATTTGCTTCAACAAATTGGAAGATTTCATCGACTTCTTGCTCAGTCAGACGAACAGGAACCATCTGGTTGTTGATTGAGTTACCGTAGAAGATATCCGCAAAGCTCGGTGCGATCATCGCTTTTATACCGTAATCTGCTAATGCCCAAGGCGCGTGTTCACGTGATGAACCACAGCCAAAGTTTTCGCGAGCCAGTAGAATTGAAGCGCCTTGGTAGCGAGGAGCATTCATTACAAATTCTGGGTTTGGTTGCTCGCCAGCGTCATCTAGGAAGCGCCAGTCGTGAAATAGATGCTTACCAAAACCTAGACGAGATACCTTTTGTAGGAACTGCTTAGGAATAATTGCATCGGTGTCAACGTTCGCTGCATCTAGAGGAACAACCAAGCCTGTGTGTTGTTTAAAACCTGACATTTGTTTGCTCCTTAATCCAATTCACGAATATCAACAAAGTGACCAGCAATCGCTGCTGCTGCTGCCATAGCAGGGCTCACTAAGTGGGTACGACCGTCACGGCCTTGGCGACCTTCAAAGTTACGGTTTGAGGTAGACGCGCAACGTTCGTGCGGACCTAGGCGGTCATTGTTCATCGCTAGACACATAGAGCAACCTGGTAGGCGCCACTCAAAACCTGCATCTTTAAAGATCACATCTAAGCCTTCTGCTTCCGCTTGAGCCTTAACTTGCTCAGAGCCCGGAACGATAAGCGCTTGAACGTTATCAGCTACTTTACGACCTTTGGCTACTTCCGCGGCAGCGCGCATATCTTCGATACGAGAGTTTGTACACGAACCGACAAATACTTTATCGACTTTGTAGTCGGATAGCGCTTTGCCTGCTTCTAGGCCCATGTAAGCCAATGCTTTTTCTGCTGATGCTTTTTCGACAGGATCTGCGAAGCTTTCCGGAGTAGGAATTGGTTCATCGACCGCGATGACCTGGCCTGGGTTAGTGCCCCAAGTAACCTGAGGTTTGATATCCGCTGCGTTAAGTGTTACGACAGCATCAAACTCAGCGTCATCGTCAGTTTTTAGTGATGACCAGTATTCAATCGCGGCTTCTAGATCTTTGCCTTGAGGCGCGAACTTACGACCTTTGATGTATTCGAATGTCGTTTCGTCTGGCGCGATAAGACCTGCTTTGGCACCTAACTCGATAGCCATGTTACATACTGTCATACGACCTTCCATCGTAAGATCAGTAATCGCTTCACCACAGAACTCAACGACGTAGCCAGTTCCGCCCGCAGCGGTTGTTTCACCGATGATGGCAAGTACGATATCTTTTGCTGTGATGCCAGGAGTTACCTTGCCTTTTACTTCAATCTTCATCGTTTTAGCACGTGCTTGCTTTAGCGTTTGGGTCGCTAGAACGTGCTCAACTTCTGAAGTACCGATACCAAATGCTAGTGAGCCGAATGCGCCGTGCGTTGCCGTGTGTGAGTCACCACAAACAATCGTCATGCCTGGTAGAGTGATACCAAGTTCTGGACCCATTACGTGCACAATACCTTGGTATTTGTGGTTAATATCGTAAAGCGTCACACCAAACTCTTCACAGTTCTTTGATAGCGTTTCCATTTGGATGCGAGCCATTTCGCCTGATGCGTTGATGTCTTTAGTTTGCGTCGAAACGTTGTGGTCCATGGTTGCAAATGTTTTACTTACTTGGCGAACCTTACGGCCTTTTTCACGCAGACCGTCGAATGCCTGAGGTGACGTTACTTCGTGTACTAAGTGGCGGTCAATGTAAAGAATTGGGTTCTCACCCTCAGCGGCTACGGCGACGTGTGCGTCGTAGACTTTTTCGTATAATGTTTTACCCATTATCACAATCCTGTGTATGGCTCCTGACAACGGCATATCAGGAGCGAATAATTATTATCTGTCTGCGTAAATTAAGAGTTCAAGATGTACTCAGCGATCTTATCGCCCATCTCTGAAGTCGATAGCGCTGGCTTATCGCCCGATAGGTCGCCCGTTAGTTCACCTGCTGATAGCGCTTTCGATACCGCAGTTTCAATATCTTGCGCTGCTGCTTCTTCACCTAGGCTATAACGCAGCATGAGTGCTGCCGATAGAATTTGCGCCACAGGATTGGCAATGTTTTTACCAGCGATGTCTGGTGCACTGCCGCCAGCTGGCTCATATAGACCAAACTTACTCTCGTTCAGTGATGCCGAAGGAAGCATGCCCATTGAGCCTGTGATCATGGCACACTCATCAGAGATGATATCGCCAAAGATATTTGAACAAAGCATTACATCGAACTGTGCAGGATCTTTGATTAGCTGCATTGTCGCGTTATCGATGTACATGTGTGATAGCTCAACGTCTGGGTAGTCTTTCGCGATCTCTTCGACCACTTCACGCCATAGAATAGAGCTTTGCAGTACATTGGCTTTATCAATTGAGCATACTTTTTTGCGACGTAGGCGAGCAGACTCAAAGGCAATCTTAGCGATACGTTCAATCTCGAAACGGTGGTAAACCTCAGTGTCGAATGCTTTCTCGTTTGGACCTTCGCCTTCACGGCCTTTTGGTTGACCGAAATAGATACCGCCAGTGAGTTCACGCACAACCACGATATCGAAGCCGTTGCCTGAAATGTCTGCACGAAGCGGTGAGAATGCTTCTAGACCTTTATGGATTTGCGCTGGGCGAAGGTTACAGAAAAGTTGGAAGTGCTTGCGAAGAGGCAATAGGGCACCACGCTCTGGTTGGTCGTTTGGCGGAAGATGTTCCCATTTAGGGCCGCCAACCGATCCAAATAGCACCGCATCTGACTCTTCACACGCTTTTACTGTGCTGTCTGGAAGTGGGCAACCGTGGTTGTCGATAGCAATACCACCTACGTCGTGCTCTTCGCGAGAAAATTGGATGCTGTGTTTTTTCTCAATCGCATCTAACACTTTATGCGCTTGAGCCATTACTTCTGGGCCAATACCATCGCCAGGTAAAACGGCGATTTTGTATGATTTGTCTGTCATGTTATTCCTTTAATTTTTGTTTTCCCCCTAGGGACGACTCTCGTCCCTAGAGTCTCTTTTATACTGTTGCGATTTTGCTTTGTTTGATTTCTGCGATTTTGTCGGCACGGTGAATGCTGTTAATAACATGCAGCAATGCTTGTCCAGAAGCTTCGACAATATCGGTAGATACGCCAGTGCCGTGGTATTTACGGCCTTTATAGTTAGCGATGATGTCTGCCTGACCTAGGCCATCTTCACCTTCCCCTTTCGCTGTTAAATCAAACTTGTCTAAGACAATATCATAACCCGTTACTCGATAGATACACTGGTAAAGCGCATCTACCGGACCATTACCCACAGCGGCTTCGGATTGCTCTTCATCACCACATTGCAACTTGATACTGGTTGTTGCCATTACGCTGCCTGATTGAACGCTTAGGTAGTTCAACTTGTAGAAATCATCTTCTTCACGCAAGTTCGAGAAGTGCATTAGCGCTTCTAAGTCGTAGTCAAACACTTGGCCTTTGCGATCAGCTAGCTTTAAAAAGTCAGCGTACAATGCGTCTAGGTTGTACTCGTCTTCTTTGTAGCCCATGGCATCCATATGACTTTTAACTGCGGCACGACCACTTCGACTGGTTAGGTTTAGGGCTTGATTCTTAAGACCTATCGACTCTGGCGTCATGATCTCGTAGGTATTCTTGTTCTTAAGCATGCCATCTTGGTGAATGCCGGAAGAGTGGCTAAATGCATTCGCGCCGACAATCGCTTTGTTGCTTTGAATCGGCATATTACAAAGCTGGCTCACTAACTTACTGGTGCGGTGAATTTCATCATGTTTTAGACCGGTATGAACACCTAGCAGCTCTTGACGAGTTTTGATGATCATCGCTATTTCTTCTAGTGAACAGTTACCCGCACGTTCACCGATACCATTGATGGTTCCTTCAATTTGACGAGCGCCTGCTTGTACTGCGGCAATAGAGTTGGCTACCGACATGCCTAGATCGTCATGACAGTGAACAGAGATGATCGCCTTATCGATGTTTGGTACACGGTTGAATAAGGTTTGGATAATACCGCCAAACTCGTTGGGAACTGTGTAGCCCACGGTATCAGGGATGTTGATGGTGCGAGCGCCAGCATCGATCGCAGCTTCAACCATTCGACATAGGTTGTCGATCGGTGTGCGGCCTGCATCTTCACACGAAAACTCAACGTCATCAGTGTATTGGCGAGCGTGCTTGACGGCTTTTACGCCCATTTCAACGACATCATCGTAGCTGCGGCGTAACTTGTCTTGAACGTGGACTGTTGATGTAGAAATAAAAGTGTGGATGCGGAATTGGTCGGCGACTTTTAGCGCTTCTGCGGCTGCATCAATGTCTTTCGCAACGGCACGCGAAAGAGCACAAATACGGCTGTTTTTGACATTGCGAGCAATGGTTTGCACCGATTCGAAATCACCAGGTGAAGAGACAGGAAAACCCGCTTCAATAACATCAACGCCGAGCCTTTCTAGCGCATAGGCAATTTGCAGTTTTTCTTTAACCGTCAAGCTTGCTGACAACGCTTGTTCGCCATCACGTAATGTGGTGTCGAAAATAATGACTTGATCGTTCATGTTTGCTTCCTTAGTGATTCGGTGTGCATTGCACCAGTTAATCGTTTACTTCCGTTACTTAGCTGCAAAAGCTAGGTATAAAAAAACCCGCATTTGAATGCGGGTTTTGTGTAATTCTGTGTGGTTGTTTTTCTTCCACAGCCTACCCGCGCGATTATGTCACGATAAGGAGGAGGCTCAGCAGGATAGAAAAACGGTTCATCATTGTTAACGATTCCTTTAAACGGGCGTTAAATAATCCACAAATTTAAGTTAACAAATTAGTACCGCACTCAAACCGTAACGTCAACCGTTAAAAGTGAAAATGGTCAATTTTTTTCCAAGCATAGAATTTGCCCATTGTTTTGCCAGATTCAATAACACCCTTAAATAGGTAGCGAACTGTCATCGTATTTCCGCGAAAGCTTCACGCATTTGTCACTGTGGCTCCTTACTGTGAGAGCAGTGATAAGAGAGGAGCTAGGTTATGCGTTCTATTGAGCCCATTGCCAAATTGGATTTGGCATTTTCACTTTTCTGCTTGCAACATCGATTTCGACTACCACTTTCTCGCCTGAGCAAAGCGGTTTCGCACACTGGCGATGGACATCTTTATATTGTACTTGGTCTGCTCGCATGGTGGTTAGGTGGTGATAAAGGGCAGCTGTTTTTGCTCGCGGGTCTATTGGCGTTTGCCATGGAGCTGCCGATTTATTGGGTGGCCAAGAATCTTTTTAAACGTCGCAGACCGCAAGAGTTATCGGAGCTTGTGACCTCATTTATTACCCCTTCTGATCGTTACAGTTTGCCCTCTGGTCATACAGCTGCCGCGTTTCTCATGGCCAGTTTAATTAGTTACTGTTTCCCGCCGCTGGGGCTGTTTGCGCTCGTTTGGGCAGGCTGTATTGGCGCATCAAGAATCTTATTGGGCGTTCATTTTCTGACTGATGTGGTCTTGGGTTCGATACTCGGGCTTGTCTGTGCGCAATTCGCGATTGCTTTGTTGGTGTAGGTGAATAATGAAGATACTTTATGGTGTACAAGGAACGGGGAACGGACATATCGCGCGGGCAAGGGCCATGTGTCATGCTCTCAAGCAACGTGGCATCGATGTCGACTTCCTATTCTCTGGGCGTAAAAAAGATAAGTTTTTTTCGATGGAGGAGTTCGGGGATTATCGAGTTGCACGCGGGCTAACCTTTGTGACTCACAACGGCAAGGTGAGTTATGTTAGAACGGCACTAAAGAACAGTGCGTTGGCTTTTTGCCGAGAAGTCGAACAGCTTGATCTGTCTAACTACGATTTAGTTTTGAATGACTTCGAACCCGTGTCGGCTTGGGCTGCAAAAAGACAAAATAAAACAGTGATTAGCATCAGTCACCAGAATGCGTTTCGTCACTCAGTACCATTAAAGGGAGCCAGTTGGCTCGATAAAACGATCATTGAACACTTTGCCCCAGCCACCCATCACATTGGTTTGCATTGGTATCATTTTGAACAACCCATTCTACCACCCATTGTTCATACTCAATCGGTGCCTGTTAGCTGCGAGGAGTATGTCCTCGTATACCTGCCTTTTGAGAGTTTGAGTGATATTTCTGATCTACTGCTGCGCTTTTCTAGCCAGACCTTCATTTGTTATCACCCAGAAGTACTCGAGGCAGAGCAGCTGGAGAACATCCAACTTCTGCCCCTTAGCTTAACGGGGTTCCAGCACCACTTGCATCGCTGCTCTGGCGTTATGGCGAATGGCGGTTTTGAGTTGCCTTCAGAGGCGCTTACCTTAGGTAAGAAACTGTTGTTGAAGCCGCTGATTGGTCAGTTTGAGCAGCTAAGCAATGTGGCGACACTGGAAGATTTAGGCATGGCGACCTGCATGGAAAATCTCGATGCTTCAACGGTTCGCCAGTGGTTGGATGAAGATCCGGCAGAGAGTGTTAACTACCCAGATGTAGCGGCGGCGATTGTCGACTGGATATTGAAGGGAGAGTGGGACAACCAGACGGAGTTGACGTCAAATCTATGGGACCAAGTTGATTTTCCCAGTTATGTCACCAATGTGTAACTCTCGTCAAAATTGGCAAAAACAGCATCTATCTATTGATGCTGTTTTTGTATTTAACCCTCAAACTATTACCGCTGTTTATAGGAGCTTTTCCTTGTTTAGCATGTCGTGAAAAAACATTAACGGAAGATAAAACACTCTAAACGCGGCTTGATTTTTTTTTATTCTTTTCTCAAGTTGTTGTTTTGTATTGATAATATTAAAGCTTAAGTAAAAAATACTGATTAATTATCAATCTTGTTGCTAGTCCTTAATTGATTCGTTGATAGTAGTAATTCGTTAGAACTCATCTAACAAGTAAATATAACAAAGTGCAGGTTATCTATTCCTAACTGCTACTGACTTCTAGAACCATTTACACTGACGAATTTAAGAGGCTTGACCCATGTTTGATAAAAAAGAGTCTATGAGTGCTATTGCTAGCTACCGCATGGAAAGTACGCTGCGTGGAGTAGATTTAAACCTTCTCACTGTTTTTGACGCGGTAATGCAAGAGCAAAACATTACTCGCGCTGCCCACAATCTTGGCATGTCACAACCGGCTGTAAGTAATGCCGTTGCGAGATTAAAAGTGATGTTCAATGACGAGCTGTTTATGCGCCAAGGTCGTGGTATTCAACCAACGCAACGCGCTCGCCAATTGTTCGGTCCAGTGCGTCAAGCATTACAGTTGATTCGTAACGAACTGCCAAGCTCAATTTTTTCACCAGAAACTTCAACTCGTCTATTTAAGCTGGCGATTTGCAGCCCTTGTGACATGCGTTTTGCACCGAAGATTATGTCGACGATTCACGATCAAGCGCCAAACGTACAGCTTCATCTTGATGCCGAGTTTGACCGTCACCTCGCTGAGCGCATGCGCTACCAAGAAATAGATTTCGTGATCGATTATGCACGTTTTGATGATCAAGGTTTCTCTAGCACTGAGATTTTCCAAGATGAACTAGTGGTTGTTGCTGCTAAATCTCACCCACGCATTCAAGCGGAGGTAACGGCTGAGGAGTTGCGTGTCGAGCGTCATGCCAAACTGTCTCGTGTTCACGGTCAACGTAGCTTCTCTGAGCAAGCCTACCGCGAAATGGATGTGCAAGCGTATTACGAGGGCACCAGCTTGAGCAATGTACTGTATGTGGTTGGTCAATCCGAGCTAGTGACTATCGCACCACGTTGGATGGTAGAAAACGCGGCAAACAAAGAGCAGCTGCAAATCCTCGATTTCCCATTTGAAAATGCGAAGATCAGTGGTTTCTTGAGTTGGCATGAGTCTAGCGAAAAAGACAAAGGTCATATCTGGTTACGTGACCAGTTGATGATAATTTGTGGTGAAGTCGTCGCACTCGACTAGTAAATCGCCACAACGCCTTATAAAACCTTGGGTGACCAAAAGTCATTCAAGGTTTTTTACTATTTAATTGATAACTTTGATACGTGTCAGTTGCCTTTTATAACGCGAAATGTACACTTGTGCGCTCAAAAAGCTTACAGGTGTAAGCTAAAGGTAAGAAAGATGGCCAACTTAGATTTTCATATCGTAAAACGAATTCGTGAACAGATTGCCAAAGGCGGTGATCGTATTGCTCTTAAACATAAAGTGGGCAATATGTGGAACGGCATCAGCTGGAAGCAGTTTGGTCAGCAAGTGGATGAACTTTCACTGGCATTATTGGCTCAAGGCTTTCAAGTCCAGGATAAGATAGGGATCTTCTCTAACAATATGCCTCAATGGACGATTGCTGACTTTGCTGCGTTGCAACTGCGCGGAGTCACGGTGCCAATCTACCCCACCAACACAGCTGCGCAGTCCGCTTATATTCTACAAAATGCCGATGTGAAAGTGCTGTTTGTCGGTGAGCAGCCACAATTTGATGCCGCAGTCTCGATATTCGAAGAGTGCGAACAGCTAGAACTGATCGTTGCAATGTCAGAGAGCATCGATATCGGCGAGAATGAGTTTGCTTTGCATTGGAAACAGTTCGTTGCCAAAGGCGATAAACAAGAGAGTCATGAACTCGAGCAGCGTTTGTCCGATGCTAACTTTGATGATCTCCTGACTCTTATCTACACCTCTGGTACCACGGGGCAGCCGAAAGGGGTGATGTTAGATTACGCGAATATTGGTGCTCAGTTGGAAGGCCACGATCAACGCTTGAGTCTAACCGAAGACGATGTGTCACTCTGTTTCTTGCCGCTTTCCCATGTATTTGAGCGTGCTTGGACCTTCTACGTACTTTATAAAGGCGCGACCAACTGCTACCTGCAGGACACGATGCAAGTGCGTGATGCGCTGAGTGAAGTACGTCCTACTGTCATGAGTGCGGTACCACGTTTCTACGAGAAAATCTTCTCAGCTATCCATGAGAAAGTGGCTAAAGCGCCGTTCATCCGTAAAGTGATGTTTACCTGGGCTGTGAACATGGGGGCGAAGATGGCTGTTTGTCACCAAGAAGGACGCAAACCGTCACTCGCACTTAAAAAAGCCTATAAGCTTGCGGACAAGTTGGTGTTGTCTAAGCTGCGAGCTCTGCTTGGTGGTCGTATCAACTTTATGCCATGTGGTGGCGCAAAATTGGATGAGACCATTGGTCGCTTCTTCCATGCGATCGGGATTAACGTCAAGCTCGGCTACGGCATGACGGAAACTACAGCCACAATTTCTTGTTGGGACGATCAGTGTTTTAACCCTGACTCGATTGGTATGGCGATGCCAGGTGCGCAAGTTAAGATCGGAGAGAACAACGAAATCTTAGTTCGTGGTCCGATGGTGATGCGCGGATACTATAAAATGCCAGAAGAGACCGCGAAAACGTTCGATGAGCATGGTTTTCTCAAAACGGGCGATGCGGGGCATATCGATGAGAATGGTAACTTGTTTATTACCGATCGCATCAAAGAGCTGATGAAAACTTCGAACGGCAAATACATTGCACCACAAATGGTTGAAGGAACGATTGGTAAAGACCACTTTATCGAGCAAATTGCCGTCATTGCGGATACGCGCAAATTTGTGTCGGCTCTGATCGTGCCATGTTTTGATTCTTTGGAAGAGTACGCGAAAGAGCTCAACATTAAGTACCATGACCGTGTTGAGTTGATTAAGCATCACCAAATCGTTGAAATGTTAGAGCAGCGCGTTAACGACTTACAGAAAGAGTTAGCTAAGTTTGAGCAGGTGAAAAAGTTTAAACTGCTGCCTAAAGCGTTCTCGATGGATGACGGTGAACTGACTCCGACCCAAAAACTGCGTCGTAAAGTGATTAACGACAAGTATCAAGACGAAATCGAAGAAATGTACACCGATAAAACGGATAACAAGTAAATTTCTGAAAGTTAACTTTTTGATTGTTTAAAAATCCCCCAAAAGCATTAGACCGCTATTGGGGGATTTTTGTTTGTGTTGAACTCAACAACAAATCGTCATTCTTGAACTGGGAATTTTGTTGTCTTGCAATATTTTGCTCTGAAATTTTGTTGTAATTATTTATTTAGTGCCAGTTAATGAGTCGTATATGGCGTTAGTGCCTTATCAATCTCCAAAAAATAGCATCTTGTTTAAATTGAGAGCAATATCGCATTAGACCCGTTGCTAATAAAACGTTACATTTGTTGCGTTACCTTGTTCATTGTTATTGATGAGCAGGACATAGCCGAAAAAGTGGAAGTATTTCGAATTAGGCTACGAATAAGCCCTAGACTATGTAAAACCAGACCAATCCGTTGACCTTATTGATTGGAAAACTGGTTAAGGAGAAAAATATGGCAGCAATGTTGTCCGGTGCAGAGATGGTAGTGCAATCTCTGATCGAAGAAGGTGTAGAGCAAATCTTCGGTTACCCTGGCGGTTCCGTTCTTGATATCTACGATGCGCTTCATGCGAAAGACGACCAAATCAAACATGTTCTGGTTCGTCATGAACAAGCCGCTACGCACATGGCCGATGGTTATGCGCGCGCAACAGGCAATCCGGGTGTTGTCCTTGTCTGTTCCGGTCCTGGTGCTACCAATACCATTACAGGTATTGCGACAGCGTATATGGACTCCATCCCAATGATCGTTATTTCAGGTAACGTACCGAATAATCTTATCGGTAACGATGCGTTCCAAGAGTGCGACATCGTCGGTGTTTCTCGTCCTGTCGTTAAGCACAGCTTTTTAGTCAAAAAAGCCGAAGACATCCCTGAAACAGTTAAAAAAGCCTTCTACATTGCAACGACGGGTCGCCCTGGCCCAGTGGTCATTGATTTGCCGAAAGACGTCATGAATCCACAAATCAAATTGCCATACGAATACCCAGAAAGCATCTCTATGCGTTCGTACAAGCCAACGACCACTGGTCACAAAGGCCAAATCAAGAAAGGTTTAAAAGCGCTACTCGAAGCGAAAAAACCAGTACTTTATGTCGGTGGTGGTGCGGTGATCTCAGAAGCAGATGCCCACTTACTGAAGTTAGCCGAAGCACTCAACTTACCCGTTGTGAGTACCTTGATGGGATTAGGGGCGTTTCCGGGGACGCATAAGAACTCGTTAGGAATGCTGGGTATGCATGGTGCCTACGAGGCAAACATGGCGATGCATAACGCCGATCTTATTTTTGGTGTTGGGGTACGTTTTGATGATCGTACGACCAACAACTTAGAAAAATACTGCCCGAACGCAAAGGTTATGCATATTGATATCGATCCTTCCTCGATTTCAAAGAACGTCAAAGCGGATCTCCCTATTGTTGGTTCAGCAGAAAAAGTGCTTGAGAGCATGGTCAAGCTGATGGAAGAGCAAGGCGCGGTCAATGACGCAGATGCACTGCAAAGCTGGTGGAGTGATATCGAACTTTGGCGAGAGCGTAAGAGTTTGGCGTATGAAACATCACCAGAGCGCATCAAACCACAACAAGTGATTGAGACGCTACACAAACTGACCAATGGTGACGCGTATGTTGCTTCGGATGTTGGTCAGCACCAAATGTTCGCAGCCCTTTACTACCCGTTTAACAAACCACGCCGTTGGATCAACTCTGGCGGCTTAGGCACGATGGGCTTTGGTCTTCCTGCCGGCATGGGCGTGAAGTTTGCCAAGCCAGATGAAGAAGTGGTGGTGGTTACCGGCGATGGCAGTATCCAAATGAACATTCAGGAACTATCGACCGCAATGCAGTACGATATTCCAGTTAAAATCATCAACTTGAACAACCGTTTCCTTGGTATGGTGAAACAATGGCAAGATATTATCTACCAAGGTCGTCACTCTAACTCTTACATGAGTTCAGTTCCGGATTTCGCCGCGATCGCAGAAGCGTACGGTCATGTGGGTATTCGTATTGAAACCCCAGATCAGCTTGAAGAAGGCTTGCAAAAAGCGCTCGATATGAAAGATCGTTTGGTGTTTGTTGATATCAATGTCGATGAAACGGAGCATGTGTACCCGATGCAAATTAAAGGTGAGGGTATGGATAAGATGTGGCTAAGCAAAACGGAGAGAACATAATATGAGACACATTATTTCGCTTTTAATGGAAAACCAACCTGGTGCACTGTCTCGCGTTGTTGGCTTGTTCTCTCAACGTGGATACAACATCGAATCTCTGACCGTATCGCCAACAGATGATGAAACACTGTCGCGCCTAAACATCACGACCATTTCTGATGAAATGAAGCTTGAGCAGATTCAAAAACAGCTAAACAAGCTGATCGATGTGCTTAAAGTTCAAGAAGTGTCTGAGTTAGAGCACATTGAGCGTGAACTGATGATGGTGAAGGTGAAAGCGAGTGGTTTTGCCCGTGCTGAAGTAAAACGTACTGCTGATATCTTCCGTGGCCAGATCGTTGATGTGACTTCATCTCAGTATACGGTTCAGCTTGCCGGAACAAGTGAAAAACTTGATGCGTTTATCCAAGCGATTTCTGAAGTGACGGAAGTCATCGAAGTGGCACGAAGTGGTGTGGTTGGGATTGCTCGTGGTGAACGAGCTTTAAAAGCCTAACATTCTGAATAAAATAAAAAACCACCGAATATCGGTGGTTTTTTGTGTCTATACGCTGAGTTATTAGTGAAGGATTCGAGCGCGAATTGTCCCTTCGATGTTTTTCAGTTTCGCCAGCGCTTCTTCTGAACGCCCGGCCTCTACATCGATCACAACGTAACCAATATCCGCTGCGGTTTGTAGATACTGACCCGCAATGTTAATCCCTTCTTCCGCGAAGATGGTGTTAATTTGAGTCAAGATACCTGGGCGGTTCTTGTGAATGTGCAATAGACGAGAACAGTCGCGGTGTTCAGGCAGTGATACTTCAGGGAAGTTAACGCTAGATAGCGTAGAGCCATTATCTGAGTACTTCGCTAGCTTGCCAGCAACTTCCACACCGATATTCTCTTGCGCTTCTTGCGTTGAACCACCAACGTGAGGCGTTAGGATGACATTGTCAAACTTCTGCAGTGGTGATTCAAATGGGTCTGCGTTGGTTTTAGGTTCTACAGGGAATACATCGATAGCCGCGCCTGATAGATGACCTGCTTCCAATGAATGACACAGGGCTTCGATATCTACTACAGTGCCGCGTGCCGCATTGATGAAGATAGAACCAGGCTTCATGCGTGCGAACTCTTCCGAACCCATCATGTTTTTCGTTTCAGGCGTTTCTGGAACATGCAGTGAGATAACATCACACTTATTCAGCAATTCACTCATGGTATGGACTTGCGTGGCATTACCTAGTGAGAGCTTGTTCTCTATGTCGTAGAAATAAACGCGCATGCCCAAGTTTTCAGCAATAATACCGAGCTGAGTACCGATATGACCGTAGCCAATAATACCCAAGCGTTTACCGCGTGCTTCGTTCGAGTTGTCTGCGCTCTTCTTCCAAATACCGCGGTGGGCAAGGGCGTTTTTCTCGGGGATACCGCGCAGTAGTAACAGAATTTGGCCAAGCACGAGCTCAGCAACACTACGAGTATTAGAAAACGGTGCGTTGAACACTGGAATACCGCGCTCTGCTGCCGCCGCTAAATCTACTTGGTTGGTACCGATACAGAAACAGCCAATCGCGACCAGTTTTTCCGCCGCATTGATCACTTCTTGAGAAAGATTTGTACGGGAGCGAATACCAATGAAATGCGCGTCTTTAACCGCTTCAAGCAGTTCTTCTTCTGGAAGTGAACCTTTGTGATATTCAATGTTTGAGTATCCCGCAGCTTGCAAAACTTCTACCGAAGATGGGTGTAGACCTTCTAGAAGTAGGATCTTTATTTTTTCTTTTTCCAGTGAAACTTTGGCCATTATCTTCATCCTTAAAATGGGAAATCGGGGCTTAACTGGCGCACATTGTCATTGATAACGTTTTCTAGACACTTTAATGTGACGCAAACGTTTTCCTTGTGCGTCTTCTGCTCACTAAGTTAACAAAAAAAATACAGCTTGGGTAAGAAAATTACGGAATAAGGCATAATTTTTATAGAGAGAAATGAAAAAACGGCACCGAACGGTACCGTTTGTAAGGAAATAACGAACAGGAAGAGAGTTACTCTTCGATTTTTGCACCTTGTTGGGTGCCTGTAATGACAACATCAGCACCACGGTGAGCAAAAAGACCAACCGTTACCACACCTGGAAGTGCATTGATCTTGTCTTCAAGTTCTTTAGGGTTAGTGATTTGCATACCGTACACATCCAAAATCACGTTGCCGTTGTCAGTGATACAGCCTTCACGATAAGCAGGATCGCCACCCAATTTTACGAGCTCACGAGCAACGTACGAGCGAGCCATCGGGATGACTTCAACTGGCAGTGGAAATTCACCCAGCACATCCACGGCTTTAGTGTCATCAACAATACAGATGAACTTGTCTGAGATTGCCGCCACGATTTTTTCGCGTGTTAGGGCTGCACCGCCGCCTTTAATCATTTCGCGGTTTGCGTTGATTTCGTCAGCACCGTCTACGTAAATATCCAGACCTGCCACTTCGTTACAATCGAAAACTTCGATTTCCAGCTCTTTAAGACGCTGGGTAGAGGCTTCTGAGCTAGACACTGCACCTTTGATCTCTTCTTTGATCGTACCTAGAGCGTCGATGAAGTGATTGACCGTTGAGCCAGTACCCACACCTACAATGCTGCCTTTTTCGACATATTTTAGTGCGGCCCAACCTGCTTCTTTTTTCATTTCATCTTGAGTCATGCTCATCTCCTAAGTGAGGTTTATTAACGGTGAATTGCGGCGCGATTATATCTTCAATTGCGCGTCATTCCCAATCCCAGATCTGGCTTGGTGTCACTATTTTGGGTAGAGGCACATCCCAACTTTCAACTGGTAGCTGTTCCACTTGTTGACAATCGTGAGCAAGGCCGATGGGCTTAGGGCCTGTTTTTGACTTAAACCAAGGCTCCAAGGTGCGATCGTAGTAACCACCGCCCATACCTAATCTGTGACCAGTATTGTCGAACGCCACCAAGGGGGTACAGATAAGATCCAATTGAGCGGCGGGAAGAATGCGCGTTTGATCGAGTTTGGGCTCGGCGATGGCGTAGCGGTTCAACACCATGGGGGTCGAGGCATCATAATGAAGAAACAGCAGGTGGCCTTTCGAAAAAGGATGAATAACCGGCAAATAGGTTCTCTTGCCTTGGCTCCATAGCCACTCAATTAATGGCGAGGTCTCGATTTCTCCGTCTGCACTGAGATACAGAGCAATATGTTGAGCGCGTTTTACTTCTGGGATTGTTGAGAACTGGGTGACGAGGTCAAGCCCTGCGATATATTGAACGTCGCTGCTCAGTTGGTTACGTTTGGTGCGAATGTGTTGGCGAAAATCTTGGCGAGAAAGTGTCATCAAATATACCCCTATTTGAGGTATCGAGGAGGATACCCCAGAGTGCCGTTGGAGATGTTTGACCCATGAACCAGCTGGTTCAGGGCGGATCAGCAATGGCTACCGTAGGCTTCTCGGTACATGCCGAGCTTGCTCAATAGCAACCAAGTACTAACCCTTTGGCATTGCTTATCGGCTCAGGGACGTAATCCCCTAACGCACACTCCAGGGTAAATTTTTATTTTGGCGGTAAAGGCTATTGCTGTCCTGGCTTTACTTTACTTAATGCATCACCGAGTGATGCGCTGAGCAGTTCCATACGCTCAGTGAGAGCATTTTGTTGCTCTGCTTTAACACTATCACGGCTTTCCAGCTCATGACAGATGTTCAACGCGACAAAGGTCAGCAATTGCACTTCATTAGTAATTTTAGTCTTTGCCGCCATATCTTTCAGGTTTTCATCAAGACGTTTCGCCGCTTTAATTAACGACTCTTCTTGACCTGAAGGACAATTTACACGGGTTAATCGACCTAAAATTTCTACTTCAACTGCTTGATTACTCATATCAACTCTGCACGCTACTTGGGGTGACTCTGCAGTTTGTCACCGAGGGGGAAACTATAGGAAAAGCCTTGTTAAGATTCAAGCTTTTCGCAAGCAACTCGAAGTAATAACACAGTAATTGGACAAATTGTGTAAAAGCTATCCACAATTGCAGAATCGTTCGTTTTCGCTCGCATTGGTAAGTGGTACGATTACGCTTATTTGCAAAATTTTAGGTCTCTTCATGAGTGATAGCAATCTTCCAGATTATTTGACATTGGCTAGTGAGCTGCAATCTTCAGGTATCGCGGTCAATCCTGCCGAACTGCATGGTTTGTTAACCGGAATGCTAAGTGGAGGTTTGAGCTTGACCGATAAAAGTTGGCAACCGCTGGTATTTGATTACACCAACGATGGTATGGGCTGGCCAATGCACGTACTGAAATTGGCGGAATCGACTTTAGATGCGACGACACAAGAGTTGACGGGCTCAGGCATGGATTTAGACCTGTTGCTACCAGACGAAGATGCGAGTGCCAGTTTGTTTGATATCGCTGATGGCCTTGCTGAGTGGGTGAACCATTTTATCTCGGGGCTAGGTCTTGTCGGGGCTGAGATCAAAAAAGCGCCCGCGGACATTAAAGAAGCATTAGCTGATCTCGAAGAAATTTCGAAACTAGGTATCGATGAAGATGATGACATGGAAGAGCAAGCTCAATTGCTTGAACAAGTTATCGAGCATGTCAAAGCGTGTGTGCTTACCATTCATGCAGAGTTTGGCCAAAAGCCAAGTGAGAACAAGGCACCAACGATTCACTAAGTAGGTATGGGCATGAAGCAGTTTGATGTAGTCATTGCTGGTGGGGCGATGGCGGGTATGACGCTCGCTCTTGCAATGAATAAGCTATCTCCACAGCCACTCTCTATTGCCGTTGTCGAGCCATTTCAAGTTGATCATTCATCGCACCCAGGGTTTGACTCACGCTCGATTGCTTTGTCGCGCGGAACGGTTAGCATCCTCCAGCAACTTGGCTTATGGGATGACATTAAACCCGTCGCAACGGCGATCGAACATATCCACGTCTCTGACCGCACGCATGCAGGCATGACTGAGATTAACGCGCGAGATTACGGCATCGAGAGCCTTGGCTATGTAGTAGAGCTCGCCGATGTTGGGCGACTCTATCACCAGAAAGCCCTACAAAATGATCATATTGAACTGTTTTGTCCCGCGGCAGTGGCGAATGTACACAGAGAAATCGACAGTGTTCATCTCTCTCTTGATAGCGGAGAGCAGCTCAGCGCCAAACTATTGGTCGCGGCAGATGGTGCTTTGTCGACATGCTGCGAACAGATTGGCTTGGCATTGACGGAGCATGATTTTGAACAAGTTGCCGTTATTGCCAATGTGTCGACGGAGCAAGCTCACCAAGGTCGAGCATATGAGCGATTCACAGAAAGTGGCCCCGTAGCGTTGTTGCCAATGAGAGAAGGGCGAATGTCTTTGGTTTGGTGCCTACGTCCAGATAGCGCAGAGCGTGTAATGACGTTGGACGATTCCGCTTTCTTGGACGAGCTGCAAAGTGCGTTCGGTTGGCGTTTAGGTCGATTGGAACGGGTGGGGCAGCGAGCGAGTTATCCATTGTTGCTGCGATATCGCCAGCAGAACGTCTCTCATCGGTTTGCGGTCGTCGGCAACGCGGCTCAAACTCTTCACCCTATTGCTGGTCAAGGGTTTAACTTAGGTATTCGCGATGTTGCCAGCTTGGCAGAAGAGATTGCCAACGCTCATCAAGACCCGGGTTGCTACCAAGTGCTCAGTCGTTTCAAACAGCGTCGGGCTGATGATAGAGAGGCGACCATCTCTCTTACCTCATCGCTTGTACACCTGTTCTCCAATGATTATTTGACGTTGCGTATAGGCCGTAACTTAGGCTTGGCTGCTATGGACAACTTACCTCCGTTGAAAGCCCCGCTGTTGTCGAGAACATTAGGTTTAGTCGCGAGATAACTATTTCGTATAAGGATTTGAAGTACATGATGCAGAGTGTAGATATTGCCATCGTTGGTGGTGGCATGGTTGGGCTTGCACTGGCCGCCGCATTTAAAGAGACCGAGTTGCGCATCGCGGTTATCGAAAGTCGTGAGCCTGATGAGCAGCTCGCAGATTTGCCGGATGTGAGAGTCTCCGCGCTAAGCCGCTCTAGTGAGAACATATTGCGTAATCTTGGTGCTTGGCCTGGTATTCTTTCGCGTCGTTACTCGCCCTATTCGGCAATGGAAGTCTGGGAACAAGACAGTTTTGCTCGTATCGAGTTTGATGCGCAAAAACTTGCTCAACCAGACCTTGGCCACATTGTGGAGAACCGCGTTATTCAGTTAGCGTTACTTGAACAGGTTAAGCAGTTGCCCAACGTGAGCCTATTTATGCCTAGCAAGTGCAGCACCATGGCAATTGGAGAGAGTGAAGCTTGGCTTACCCTTGATAATGGTCAAGCACTGACCGCGAAGCTGGTTGTCGGAGCTGATGGGGCGAACTCGTGGGTGCGCAAGCAACAAGATATTCCCTTAACTCACTGGGATTACGGGCACAGTGCGATTGTGGCAAATGTCTGGACCGCAGAGGCGCACGAGCGAGTTGCTCGTCAAACATTCACACCACAAGGTCCACTGGCTTTCTTACCGATGGGTGAAAGCAACATGAGTTCCATTGTGTGGTCGACGGAACCAAATCGCGCGGACAAACTGATTGCACTTTCTGATTCAGAATTTAATAAAGCACTGACGGCCGAGTTTGATGCTCGCTTAGGGCTGTGTGAAGTGGTCGGTGAGCGTTTTGCCTTCCCTCTCAAGATGCGTTATGCGCGAGATTTTGTGGTAGAACGAGTGGCGCTTGTTGGTGATGCTGCACATACGATTCACCCTTTAGCTGGACAGGGTGTCAACCTTGGAATGCTTGATGCAGCTAGCCTTGCTCAAGAAGTGATTTCATTGTGGCAAAAGGGTGAAGATATAGGTTCAAAGCGCAATTTGCGAGGGTACGAGCGCTGGAGAAAGGCTGAAGCGGCGAAAATGATCGCTGCGATGCAAGGTTTTAAAGACCTGTTTTCTGGTGGCAATCCTGCGAAAAAACTGGTGCGCGGCATTGGTATGACATTGGTGAGCCAGTTACCGGGAGCAAAAGATGAAATCATGAAACGAGCACTGGGTCTTAAAGGAGAGTTACCGATACTTGCAAGGCGAAGCACAAGTTCAGTGAGCTAAAACAGCAAAGGGTTGGCAATCGCCAACCCTTCTTAATTCTATCGTGTGAAATTTTAAGCGTAGGCACAGCGAAGTTTCATGATCTCTTCGTTCACTTCTTTAACCGCTTTAAAGTGCCTTTTTTCGGCCTTTTCTGGAGGTAAGAGTTTGCCGTTATCAAACTCAAATTTTCCTACGCCGTATATGTAAATTCTTCCCTTAAACAGCCGACTTACGTGTTTAGCAATCATACCTGGTGTATAGCGCTTAAACAGTCTCATAAATAAATCCTTATGTTTAGCAAGCACTGCAAATTATACGAATTTCCCCCTTATAAATATGTGATAGTGGTGGAGGAATATGCAGTTTTAATGGGTAAATTGGATATTTGTGCTGGTGTAAGCAAAAATTCGGATAGATATCCAATTTAGTGTGATTGTTACCTCAATTATCTTCTGTTATCTGAACTCTTATCTGACTTCAGTTAGCGCACATTAAGCCAGATCAATATGACAGAAATAAGAATAGTTGAAGTTTTTAAGGATGTGCTAATTTATTGTAAAAATTTTATAAAAAAAGCCCGCTCATTGCGGGCGAATAGTCACAGATGCATTACACAAAAAGTGGATGTCCTGAAACAATCAGTGGATTCACTTTTTTCGTTGGTGAAGGATGACGAAAAGGGTCGATAGGACCTCTACGCCTTATCGTCTCTAGGTTAGATGACACTCTTACCTAAACTATAACCAACAGGATAAGCATAATCTAAAATACATCTTGTGACTATATATGCTTATTAAATGAATAATAATTTAACTATCACGGTCATTTAATTGCGGATTGAGTCACTTTTTTATTGCAATTAGATGTATAGGATGGGAGAAAGTTGCAATCTTTATCGACAAATGTCAGCGAAAATCGGCTGGCACAAGCGTATGAGATCGTCACGCTTTAGAGCAATACCTGCCATATTTGAACCGCTACTGATCGTCACTTCATCTTCAAGGCTTATTCGATGATCAAAAATGATCGACATGGGTGTTGTCAGAAGAAGCGGGGTTACAGTGCCGATTTCATAGCCGGTCAGTTCAGGGACGCTTTTCAGGTCGACACATGTCATCCTGCGACAGTTTAAGATTGCGCGCACTTTTTTTGGATCCACAGATTGATCTCCAGGAGCGCAAGCGAGTGCGTAGAGATCGCCCATATCCCGTAGTACGATTGACTTAACCATCTGACTCGGGCGTATACCGCGTTGCCGCGCTGCATCTTCGATAGTGGTCGCTAGAGTCCGGTGAGGCAGCAAGCGAAAAGGCACTTGCTGCTCAGTTAAATAGCGTGTGATCTTGGTATCGAGATAATTATTCATCATCTAGCGAGTAAGGTAACGGGGCGATGGTCCAAATCTGATCCGGTTGGGATTTTAGACGTAATTTGGTATCGGCTTCTAGGTTGTTTGGTAACACAATCAATCCTGTCGCTTTGCCATCATTGAACTGATAAGTTGTCATGAGGGTGCCTGCACTGCGCCAGTTCTCTCCAACAGCTCGTTCGAGTTCTGCACCTTCTTCAATTGCGGATGCCGTTGTCCCTTTGACGATGAACATGGCGCGTTTATTCATACCGCGGTATTTCGCGCGAGCAACCGTCTCTTGACCGGTATAACAGCCTTTGGTGAAGCTGATTCCGCCAATGGCTTGTAGGTTAAGAGCTTGAGGAATGTGTTCATTTTGCTGCTCGTTTGATACGAAAGGCAAAGCGGCTTCAATTTCATAATAGGTCCACAGTGACTCTTCAACTCGTTGAGCAGAGCAGTTAGCGAGCAGTGACTCCACGCTTGCTTCGCTAACGATAAGCAACCAACGCTGCGGCCCTACTTTAACTGCGGTTCCTCCATCAATAGGACGCACATCGCCTGTCTCATTTGAAAGCGAATCTACCCAAAATGTTGCCTGTTCTCCCATCACGCCAAAGAGAACATCATCGCTTTGTGCGATATCAACTTTGGAAAAAATGGCGTATTTTTTCAGTTCGGTCAGTTCGACATCGATGGCAGACTTTGGCTGAACCATCGCATAGCCGCCATTGTGGTGAAACAGTCGGAATACGCTCCACACTTTACCTTTTGCGTCGCAGTGTGCGCCAAAGGTTGATTGAGTTTGTTCGAGAGTAACCACATCACAGGTGACTTGCCCTTGAAGGTAGGACTTTTTGTCATCGCCGATCATGCTGATCGCTCCCCATGAGGTTAAGTGGGTAAGAGCAAATTCTGGCAATTCATCCGTAGAGGATAGTGATAAAGGTGCAAACGTATTTTGCCAATCCATGTTAGTTACCTGCTGTAAATTCAGTGCCACTATGTTAAAGCCTAATGCCCTGATGAAACAACCTTTACCCGAGTGTGCCCATTTCGTTTCGGATTCATTTTAGAGCAGAGAAAGACAGCTTTAGGCTGGATATTTCTCTGGCGTATTCGGGAGTGTGACTGAGTTGGTAGTTGTCTATGGGTTTGCTTGATAAACTCGGGCTACAACAACCGAAAAGGTGAGGAAATAGAATGTACACCGCGGAAGAAAAAGCGCGCATTAAGTGGGGCTGTCGTCGAGGTATGCTAGAGCTCGATGTGGTAATCATGCCTTTTTTTGAAGAATGTTTTGAGTCGTTGAGTGAAAATGAGCAGCGTGACTTTGTTTCTCTGCTAGAGTGCGACGACCCAGATTTGTTTACTTGGATTATGGGACACGGGCGCAGCGAGAATTTAGGTCATGCTTCGATGGTAGATAAGATTGTCGCGCATAACCTCAGCAAAGTCCGCTAGAGTTTATATAGCAGAATCCCAGCGTTCATCTCAGGCCAATATTGCTCTTGCGGTATTGGCCTCTCTCATTGTTATCCTCTCCGAAATACCTCTTTTTCTTGCAGCAATCTTCATAGTTTTGTTTATAAGTATTTGCCGAAAGCGCACCTTGCTTATTCCCCCGATGAAAGGAGAGCTGTACGTAGACTCTTCAGGTCATATTCAATATCAAGGCGAATCAGTGACGATTCGTAAAGTCATTTTTACCCTAGACGAGTGGTGCGTTTGGTTTTGGTTCCAGGATGGGCGACGAGTGCTGTTATGGCGAGATAGCTTGGATGAGGGGGCGTATCGACACTTGCTGGTGGTATTAAAAAAGGAGCACTAAGCTCCTTTTTCGTTGGCGTTTATTGAAGTTTTTCTGGCACTAAAATTGTAGGTCCACTGTTTTCTGCTTGTTCTGGATAATCCAGCGTATAGTGGAGCCCGCGACTCTCTTTTCTTTCCATCGCACAACGCACCATAAGCTCAGCAACTTGCAGCAAGTTTCTCAGTTCTAATAGGTTATTCGACACTTTAAAGTTGCTGTAATATTCGTGAGTCTCTTGCTGAAGCAATTGAATACGACGCAGTGCTCGTTCTAAGCGTTTGTCCGTTCGTACTATTCCCATGTAGTCCCACATAAATAGGCGCAGCTCATGCCAGTTGTGTTGGATAACAACTTCTTCATCGGAGCAGCTCACTTGGCTTTCATCCCACGCAGGTAGGCTTGGCGGTAAATCGGCTTGGTCTAACTTCTTGAGGATATCTTTGGCAGCAGACCAGGCGTAGACCACACACTCAAGCAGAGAGTTTGAGGCCATGCGGTTCGCACCATGCAAGCCGGTGTAGCTGACCTCTCCGATCGCATAGAGTTGCGCCAAATCGGTCTCGCCTTGGAAGTTCACCATGACACCGCCACAGGTATAGTGCGCAGCAGGAACCACGGGAATTGGTTCTTTTGTAATATCGATGCCCAAATCTAACAATCTCATATTGATGGTTGGGAAGTGTTTCTCGATAAACTCCGCCGGCTTGTGACTGATATCTAAGTACATACAGTCCGCGCCCAATCGCTTCATTTCGAAGTCGATAGCACGAGCGACGACATCACGAGGGGCGAGCTCTTCGCGTTCATCGAAGTCGGGCATAAAGCGAGAACCGTCTGGCCTCCGAAGGTATGCGCCCTCACCACGTAAGGCTTCTGTTAGTAAGAAATTGCGCGCTTCTGGGTGGTACAGACAGGTGGGATGGAATTGGTTGAACTCCAAGTTTGCAACGCGGCATCCTGCTCGCCAGGCCATCGCAATACCGTCTCCTGAAGAGACATCTGGGTTGGATGTGTATTGATACACTTTGGATGCACCACCTGTTGCAAGCACAACAAATTTCGCGCGAACAGTTTCAACTTGCTCTTGGTTTCGGTTCCAAATGTAGGCGCCAACCACTTTCTTGTCATCGCCACCAACTTTGTCTTCGGTGATTAAGTCCAAGGCATTGTGGCGTTCTAGCACCGTGATATTCGGGTGATTATGGACGTTGTCTTGCAGTGACGTTTGCATTGCCATGCCAGTCGCATCTGCGGCATGAAGGATACGACGATGGCTGTGTCCCCCTTCGCGGGTTAGGTGATAACGCGGTTCTTCATCACTGTCATCGTCTTCACGGTCGAAAGGTACACCACCATCAATGAGCCACTGGACACATTTCTTTGCGTTTTTAGCAATGAACTCTACAGATTCTTGCTCGCAGATACCTCCACCCGCGATGAGTGTGTCCTGCACATGTGACTCGATACTGTCGGATTCATCAAAGACTGCGGCAATCCCCCCTTGCGCATAGTAGGTTGCCCCTTCACTGCGTGGCCCCTTACTTAGCACGATGACTTTGCCATGTTTTGCTACACGTAACGCCAACGATAGACCGGCTGCGCCACTACCCACCACTAACACATCACATTGATGTTCACGGTTTGCGTTCATAAAACTTTTATTTTCCCGAGTTAAATTTTACCACTGCCAACTCTGTTAAACGGCGTAACAGGACAGAAGCGAAAGAGCGATCCCGCTCTTAAATTAGTCATTGAATTGCCAATGCGGCCCCCAAATCGAGGGAGCCAATCCGTTATAGTACCACCGTGCGGATGGCTTTGCATAAAGGCAATTGTTGTTAAAGGGCATTGCTTTTCTTCACTCTCATCCTCACAATCCACTCATGAGGATTATTGATACGCCATTGTGTAAAAATAGTTTGAAGATTAATTGAACTTATATTTATTCGCTAGGTCACAATAGTGCTCAAGTAAGCAGTGGTGTCAATACTACATTTTGCATAATTAATGCTCATATCTAAAAAGGTGGGAGCGAAGAACAATAGGAGTACCCGCTCGAATGAACGAGCAGCTGACCGATCAAGTGTTAATTGAGCGAGTTCAGAATGGGGATAAGCAAGCATTTAACTTGTTGGTGACTAAGTACCAAAACAAGGTTTGTAACCTTATTTCTCGTTACGTCAATAATCCTGGTGATGTACCAGACGTAGCGCAAGAAGCATTCATTAAGGCGTACCGAGCAATCCCTAGTTTTCGAGGTGAGAGTGCCTTTTACACCTGGTTGTATCGAATCGCGGTTAATACTGCTAAAAACTACATCGTGGCTCAGGGGCGTAGACCACCTGCTCAAGATGTAGATACTGAAGAAGCTGAATATTACGAAACTGGAAGTGCTTTAAAAGAAATTTCGAACCCTGAGAACTTAACGTTGTCCAAAGAATTGAAACGAGTGGTTTTCAGTGCAATCGAAGCACTTCCTGATGATTTAAAAACTGCAATGACACTTCGCGAGCTTGATGGCTTGAGTTATGAAGAAATTGCAGCGGTGATGGATTGCCCTGTCGGAACGGTGCGCTCGCGTATCTTCCGTGCTCGTGAAGCGGTTGAAAAGAAAATTCAACCTCTTCTGCAACGCTAATACCAGTAATAGTAATGGTGAAAATAATGGCTGACAAAGAGAAGCTTTCAGCACTCATGGATGGAGAGTTGGTCGACAAGGCTCTGATTACCGATTTAGAGCATGACCAAGATTGCCTGCAGACCTGGAAAAATTATCATCTCATCGGAGATGTAATGCGTGGTGACGCACCGGAAAAGCCGGAGTGGAATATCGCTGAAAGTGTCGCTTTAGCGCTAGAAAACGAACCTGCTCATACGTTATTCTCTACGTCCGATTCGGTCGTGGATCTTGACGAGCATCGAGTGGAAGAATCGCAACCAACGCCTCAACAAGCGAGACGCCAGTTGCCAGCATGGCTAAACCAGTTTGGTCAAGTCGCTATGGCTGCATGTGTATCATTGGCCGTTATTTTAGGCGTCCAGCAATACGGTGGGGGAGATGCCTCAACGCCAGAGGCGGATCAACTGCCAGTGTTGCAGACTATCCCATTTGCTGGGAGTGCTGAGCCTGTGAGCTTGACTCGTGAATCGGTGGCGCATTCTAACCAAAGTAGCCAGGCGACAGTTCAGGAGCAACGACGTCGAATTAATGCGATGTTACAAGATTACGAACTACAATTGCGTTTAAACAGCGAGAGTGAATCGGTAGATAGTAATCACCCAGAAATGGTAGTTGAATGAGAAAATTTCTGTTCAGTGTGCTGACACTGTTCAGTTTGAATACAACCCCAGCCTTTGCAGAGCAAACGCCTGCAGGGGCTTTGTTGCATCAAATGAACGAAGCAAGTCAGCATCTCAATTACGAGCTGTCCTATATTCTAATCAAGAAAAACAGCATCGAACCTTTGCTTTATCGTCATGCGCGTCTAGACGATGAACAGCTTGCACACCTTGTTTATCTCAGTGGTCCTGTTCGAGAAGTGATTCGTCGCGGTGGCGAAGTGAGCTATATCGAACCAGGCGTTGAGCCTTTTACCATTGACTCTTCCAGCATGGTCGCACCGACCATACCTTTGTTAAATGCAAATATTGAAGAGTTGAGTGAGTTTTACGACTTTATCCAAGTTGGTCGAGCTCGTGAAGCGGGCACTGCATGTCAGGTGTTACGAGTGGTGCCTAAAGATGGTCTTCGTTACTCCTACGTCTTGTGGGTGGATGAAAAAAGCAAGCTACCGTTGCGAGCCGATCTTTTAGATCGTGACGGGGAAGTATTGGAACAGTACCGGACCATTGCCTATAGCGTAAATGATCAGGTGCGTACGATTCTAAGTGGTTTGAATGACGTTAAGTTGCCGGAAGTGCTTTCGTTGCCAAAAGGGCAGCTAGAAGAGTCGTTTTGGCGTGTTAACTGGATTCCAAGTGGTTTTGAGCCTAAAGAACTCAATCGTTATCGCATGGTGAACACTGAGCGTATGGTTGAAAGCCAGATGTACAGTGATGGACTATTCAATTTCTCGGTTTACATTGCTGACAGTGACAACTTGTCTCTTAAAGGACAGCTTGTTCGTCAAGGCCGAAGAACCTTACACAGCTTTGTGAATGGTAACCTTGAAATTTCTGTGGTGGGGGATATTCCTCCTGCAACCGCGAAGCGCATTGCACAATCTGTGGTTGTTTCAGCTCCGGAAGGTAAGCCCCAATGATGACCGCGTTAGCAACAGTTTCTCATGTTACGTCTTCAGCAAAAGGGTTTGAAGTTGAGCTTACATGTGAGCAGCAAACTAGCTGCAGCAGTTGTTCATCACAAAAAAGTTGCGGCACCGGCATTGTTTCCAAGGCGATCGGCAGCAAATCTTTATCGTGGCATATGCTGACTGACAAGCCCGTCAAAGAAGGGCAGGTTGTCGAGATCGGTCTGCCGGAAAAGCAGTTATTGCAATCGGCTGCTGTTGTTTACCTAGTGCCACTATTCGCCCTCATTTTAGGTGCTTTTCTCGCAAACGGGTGGTTAGCGCCGATGCTAGGGGCGGGAGAAGGTCTCGTTATCTTGAGCTCTGCTATCTTTACAGGTGTTGGTATTTACCTTGCCAAGCTCTGTACTCGGAAATTGGAGTCCCAGTCTTCGCAGAGAGTGACTTTGCTTAGAATACTTGGTGAGCCAATTAGCTAGTGCGAAGCGCCCAGAAATTGGGTAGAATCTGCCAACTTGATCGAAATGCCGTCAAATGACGGCATTTCTGTACCCCTCGCGCGAACTGCGGTCGGGTATCTATTGTCCCTAATTTTTAAGAGTTTAGTCACCCCAAATCATGAAGCACATTCGTAACTTTTCGATTATCGCCCACATCGACCATGGTAAGTCGACCCTATCTGACCGTTTAATCCAAGTTTGTGGTGGCCTTAGCGACCGCGAAATGGCGGCTCAGGTTCTCGATTCTATGGATCTAGAGCGTGAACGTGGTATCACCATCAAGTCGCAAAGTGTGACGCTTAACTACACTGCCAAAGATGGCGAAACGTATCAGTTGAACTTCATTGATACCCCAGGACACGTTGACTTCGCGTACGAAGTGTCTCGCTCTTTAGCGGCATGTGAAGGTGCATTATTGGTTGTCGATGCTGGTCAGGGTGTTGAGGCTCAAACTCTTGCTAACTGTTACACTGCGATCGAAATGGATCTAGAGGTGGTGCCAATCCTAAACAAGATTGACCTACCAGCCGCTGACCCTGAGCGCGTAGCAGAAGAGATCGAAGAAATCGTTGGTATTGATGCGATGGAAGCGACGCGTTGTTCAGCTAAGACGGGTATTGGTGTTGACGATGTACTAGAAAATATCGTTTCAGCTATCCCTGCTCCAGAAGGTGATCCAGAAGCGCCACTACAAGCGTTGATCATTGACTCTTGGTTTGATAACTATTTAGGTGTTGTTTCCTTAGTTCGTATTAAAAACGGCGAGCTCAAGAAAAACGACAAAATTAAAGTGATGAGCACGGGTCAAGTTTGGGGCGTTGACCGTTTGGGTATCTTCACTCCGAAACAAGTTGATACTGATATCTTGCGTACTGGCGAAGTAGGCTGGGTGGTTTGTGGTATCAAAGACATCTTGGGTGCGCCTGTGGGCGATACGCTGACTCTAGCGAAAAACGGCAGCGACGAGCCACTCCCTGGCTTTAAGAAAGTAAAACCGCAAGTATATGCTGGTCTGTTCCCTGTTTCTTCTGACGACTATGAAAACTTCCGTGATGCCCTAGGCAAGCTAAGCTTGAATGATGCGTCACTGTTCTACGAGCCAGAAAACTCAGCGGCATTGGGTTTTGGTTTCCGTTGTGGTTTCCTTGGCATGCTGCACATGGAGATCATTCAAGAGCGTCTTGAGCGTGAGTACGACTTAGACCTGATCACCACTGCGCCAACGGTTGTGTACGAAGTGGAAGAGACTAACGGCAACATTCTGTATGTCGATAGCCCAGCTAAGCTTCCTGCTGTGAACGATATTGAAGAAATCCGTGAGCCAATCGCTCGCTGTAACATTCTTGTACCATCTGAGTACTTGGGCAATGTTATTACTCTTTGTGTCGAGAAGCGTGGCGTTCAGGTTGATATGGTGTACCACGGTAACCAAGTTGCTGTGACGTACGACATCCCAATGGCAGAAGTGGTACTGGACTTCTTCGACCGCTTGAAGTCGACGTCTCGCGGTTACGCCTCACTGGATTACAACTTCCAACGTTTTGAAGCGTCTAACATGGTTCGTGTTGATGTTTTGCTTAACGGCGATACGGTTGATGCACTGGCAATGATCACGCATAAAGATCAGGCGCAGACTCGTGGCCGTCAGCTTGTTGAGAAAATGAAAGAGTTCATTCCTCGTCAGATGTTCGACATTGCCATTCAGGCCGCCATCGGCAACCACATCATCGCTCGTTCGACCGTGAAACAGCTGCGCAAGAACGTAATCGCCAAGTGTTACGGTGGTGACGTGAGCCGTAAGAAGAAACTTCTGAAGAAGCAGAAAGAAGGTAAGAAGCGTATGAAGCAGATCGGTAACGTCGAACTGCCTCAAGAAGCCTTCCTTGCGATTCTGCATGTGGGCAAGGACTAGAGTTGAACTACTCTCGTTCCGGTCTGTCATAACAGGTTATGACAATAAAATAAGTGAAAGGGTCTCGGCTCTTTCACTTTCGTATTTTTGAGATAAGGGAAGTCAATGGCGAATACATTTTCACTCATTCTTGTAATTGTGACTTTGGTGACGGGCATTGTTTGGGTGTTAGAGAAGCTGGTTTTTGCAAAGAAACGCCAAGAGAAAGTGGCGGAAATCGAAGCTCAAACCAACGGTTTAGATGCTGCTGTTGTTGAAAAAGTAAAAACTCAACCGTGGTGGATTGAAAATAGCGTCTCGATTTTTCCGGTGATCGCTGCCGTTCTTGTTCTGCGCTCATTCATCTATGAACCGTTTCAGATTCCATCTGGTTCAATGATGCCAACTCTACTCGTCGGCGATTTCATCTTAGTCGAAAAATATGCGTATGGCCTGAAAGACCCTGTATGGCGTACTCAACTTGTCGAGACGGGTAAACCTGAACGTGGTGATACCGTTGTATTTAAATACCCACCGCAACCAAGTATCGACTATATCAAACGTGTCGTTGGTCTGCCGGGCGATACAGTTCGCTACAACAGCAAGAAAGAAATCTGTATTCAGTCGCCAGGTGAGTCGAGCTGTAAACCTGTCAAACTTTCTAATGTCGAAGAGAGCCAATTTATCCAAAATGGCATCCCTTTGATTCAACTGGATGAAAAGCTAGGGGAAGTCGGGCATCAAATCTTGGTCAATCCGCTGCGCCGCGATCGTGTTGAAGCTTATCAACCGCGCAATGGCGTCAATGAGTGGGTTGTTCCTGAAGGTCAGTATTTTGTTATGGGTGACAACCGCGACAACAGTGCTGACAGTCGCTACTGGGGCTTTGTTCCAGAAGCAAACCTAGTCGGTAAAGCTGTCGCCATCTGGATCAGCTTCGAGTTTGAGCGTGGCGAAGACAGCATTTTACCTTCTTGGATTCCAACTGGTGTTAGGTTTAATCGCATCGGTGGTATTAACTAATTTCTTATGAGCGCGGGAGTGTGTGATTCACACTCCCGCCCTTTGAGAATGCAACACAAATTAATGAGAGAGCATGAATTCTCCTATTGCAAAACTAGAGAAAAAGGTTGGTTATCAGTTCAATGATGCTGAGCTAATCAACTTGGCGCTAACACATCGAAGCGCCAACGGAAAACACAACGAGCGTCTTGAGTTTCTGGGCGATTCAATTTTAAGTTTTGTCATTGCTGATGATCTTTATCACCGTTTCCCGAAAGTGAATGAAGGGGATATGAGCCGTATGCGTGCGACACTGGTTCGTGGCAATACGTTGGCTGAACTAGGTCGTGAATTCGAACTAGGAGATCACTTAAAATTAGGTCCAGGTGAGCTAAAAAGTGGCGGTTTCCGTCGTGATTCAATTCTTGCGGATGCCGTGGAGGCGATCATTGGTGCCATCTATTTGGACAGTGATATTGAGGTAGTGCGTAGCATTATCTTAAGTTGGTATCAATCGCGTCTTGATGCGATAAAGCCTGGTGTTTCGCAAAAAGATCCGAAAACTCGTCTTCAAGAGTTCCTTCAAGGTCGAAGAAAACCACTGCCAGCGTATACAGTGACTAATATTAAAGGTGAAGCACATAACCAAGAGTTTACGGTTTCGTGTGAAGTAGCAGGTATTGGACAGCCTGTAATTGGTAAAGGCACCAGCCGCCGCAAGGCAGAACAAGCGGCTGCTGAATTGGCACTAGAGCAATTGACCAATGACTGATTCAACAGATAACAACGAATTTGATATCGATGCGTTTTTCTCATCGAACAACAAGCCTGCAAGCACACCAGAGAACCAACACTGTGGTTTTGTGGCCATCGTAGGTCGCCCTAATGTGGGTAAATCGACGCTTTTAAACCGTATTTTAGGTCAGAAGATTTCGATTACCTCGCGTAAACCTCAAACCACACGCCACCGAATCATGGGTGTAGACACGGAAGGGGATTACCAAGCGATCTACGTGGATACTCCTGGGCTTCACATTGAAGAAAAACGTGCTATCAACCGTTTAATGAACCGTGCGGCTAACTCATCGTTAAGTGATGTGAACCTTGTGTTCTTCCTTGTGGATGGGACGCATTGGACTGCTGATGATGAAATGGTTCTGACTAAGCTGCAGAAATCGAACTTCCCAGTCGTATTGTGTGTCAACAAAGTTGATAACGTACAAGATCGCAATGACGTCATGTTGCACATGATGGAAATGTCGAAGAAGATGGAATTTGTCGATGTGGTGCCGATCTCGGCAAAACATGGCAAAAACATTGATGTGTTGCGCAAGCATGTACGCGAGCATCTGCCAAAAGCGACTCACCACTTCCCTGAAGAGTATGTGACAGATCGTTCTCAGCGTTTCATGGCTTCTGAAATTGTTCGTGAAAAACTGATGCGTTTCACTGGTGAGGAACTGCCTTACTCAGTGACCGTTGAAATCGAACGCTTTGACTACAACCCGGAAACGGATGGCTTCCACATCAATGCTCTTATCTTGGTTGAACGCAGCGGCCAGAAAAAGATGGTGATTGGTAAAGGCGGTGAGAAGATCAAAACCATTGGTCGTGAAGCTCGCCTAGATATGGAAGAGCTGTTTGGTCGTAAGGTTTACCTTGAGACTTGGGTTAAAGTGAAGTCTGGCTGGGCGGATGACGAGCGAGCGCTCCGCTCTCTTGGCTACATTGACGATTTATAACGAGTAAGAGGCTTTGCGCTTCGCTCCGCGAAAATAGAGTAAAAGGGGCCATTGGGCTCCTTTTTTGTATTTAGAAGGTGATATGTCTGCAGAAGGCTTACAGCGTTGCTTTGTATTACATCGACGACCATACAGTGAATCGAGCCTCATTTTGGATGTGTTCAGCGAAGAGTATGGCCGCGTCACCCTGATGTCCAAGGGGGCAAGGAGTAAGCGTTCCAATTTAAAAGGCGCGCTGCAGCCTTTTACGCCCTTGTTGTTGAAATGGTCGGGAAATGGCTCAATGAAAACATTGCGTCAAGCCGAGCCAATTAGCCTAGGCCTCCCGCTCACAGGTATTAATCTCTATTCAGGTATGTACGTCAATGAACTGATTGGTCGAGTGCTTATGGCTGAAGTGCCGATGCCTGCACTGTTTCACGACTATCTGCATGTTTTAACCGAGCTTGCGCAATGTGATAACCCTGAACCTGCATTACGCCGATTTGAACTGGCGCTGTTATCTGCAATGGGGTACGGGGTTGATTTCCTTCATTGTGCGGGGAGTGGGGAGCCGATTGAGCCCACGATGACTTACCGATACCGAGAGCAGAAAGGTTTTATTGCTTCCGTTCGGTATGACAATTTAACGTTTAAAGGCGATGAACTGATCGCGATCAGCGAACGTAGATTTACCACAAAAGAACAACTTAAAGCGGCAAAACGCTTTACACGTATAGCCTTAAAGCCGTATCTTGGCGGCAAACCTTTAAAAAGCAGGGAGTTGTTTGTAGCAATGATTCCCCGAGCACGGAGTATTGGAAAATGAGCTCAATCTACCTAGGTGTTAACATCGACCATATCGCGACATTACGTAATGCACGTGGGACGAAATACCCAGATCCAGTGCATGCCGCTGAAGTTGCGGAGCGCGCTGGTGCAGACGGTATCACCATCCACCTACGTGAAGACCGCCGTCATATTAATGATAGAGATGTGCGCATTTTACGTGAAACAATCCAGACGCGTATGAACTTGGAGATGGCGGTCACGGATGAAATGGTTGAGATTGCGCTGAACACACAACCAGAGTACGTATGCTTAGTACCGGAAAAGCGTGAAGAGTTAACGACGGAAGGTGGCCTAGATGTCGTTGGTCAGCTAGAAAAAGTCAAAGCAGCAACCCAAAAGTTATCTGAAGCAGGTATTAAGGTGTCGTTGTTCATTGATGCAGACCGTGAACAGATTGATGCGGCGAAAGCATGTGGCGCGCCATTTATTGAGTTGCATACTGGCCACTACGCAGACGCAGAAACGGAAGAAGATCAGCAAGACGAGTTGAAGAAGATTGCAGCAGGTGCTAGCTATGCTGCAGACCTTGGTATCACGGTAAATGCTGGCCACGGTTTGACTTACCATAATGTTGCAGCCATTGCGGCAATCCCTGAAATCTATGAACTTAACATCGGTCACTCTATTATTGGGCGTGCGGCGTTTGACGGTTTGCACAAAGCGGTCGCCGATATGAAAGCGCAAATGGTTTTAGCACGTAAATAAGCCATGGCCATTGTAGGTTTAGGGACTGATATTGCGGAGATCGAGCGAGTTGAGAAAGCACTCGCTCGCTCAGGTGAGCCATTTGCCAGACGGATCTTGACCGACACTGAATTTGAGCGATTCAAAAGTCTCAAGCAGCAAGGTCGTTTTTTGGCCAAGCGCTTTGCAGCCAAAGAGGCGGCGTCAAAAGCCTTGGGGACGGGTATTGCCATGGGTGTGACGTTCCATGACTTCAATGTCACCAATGACCAGCATGGTGCTCCTATTCTCACCTTGAGTGACAAAGCTGCGGAGCTGGCGAAGACGAAAGGCGTGCGGCACATTCATTTATCGATATCGGATGAACGACATTACGCAGTCGCCACTGTAATTTTTGAGCAATAAGCGACCTTAGGTCGCTTTTTTTATCGGTGATGTTTTATTTTAGTAATTGCTTTATCACACTTTCGTTGGTTATTGTTATACTTGTAAGCATAAATATAAACTATAAATTTGTAGCCTAGCGTCTAGACACAAGGACAGCAGTCTATGCCTAATAAGTTTTACAAGTTTGCAGCTCATGGTTCTTTAGTATTAAGTTTTTTGAGTTTGCCATCATTAGCACATGCAGTGGATTTGTCTTTTTCAGGCTTTGGTACTTTAGGCTATGCCTATGAAAACCAAGATGAATTGGCGTTTCGCCGCGATATAACGCGTACTACTGATATCGATACAGACGGTTCATTCCGAGTCGATTCCAACATTGGAATGCAATTTGACGCGGCGTTTAACCGAGACTGGTCATTCACAACTCAGTTCCTCTTTGATCAAGGTGTCACCTATGACCTTGATGAGTTAACAGAGCTTGCTTTCATTCGTTACTCGCCTAATGCTAGTTGGGATTTTCGTGCGGGTCGAATTGGTGTCAGCGCCTACGCGGCGGCAGATAGTCGTCATATCGACTATGCGCACTTATGGGTTCGACCTCCCCAAGAGTTATATGGCGGTATTGTTTTTAACTCACTTGATGGGATCGGTGCCACGTACTACTCCAACAACGCCTACTTCAATTGGAAAGCATCGCTAGAGTATGGTCGCAACCAAGAAGTTGGTGAGGTGCCTTTGTCCAACGAAGAGTATTCGACCGACTTAGACAATGTCGTCAGTCTCTCTTTTGAAGTGGATAAAAATGAATGGAAGTGGCAGCTCTCTTATGCTCGTGTGGGGTCTTTGACTGTCAACCAAACGGGTCAAACCGAGTTACTACAAAATAGTGTCGACCAATTTGCCAACAACCCAGGCGTTGCCGCGTTTTTTCCAGCAATCAGTGCGGAAGCACTACGCACCCGTGATGCTTTGGTTGTTGAAAATGAGCAGATTCACTACTTTCAAGCCGCTGCCCTTTACTTTGACGGGTTGTGGACCTTTCAAACCGAGCTTTTTAATATCGACGCTCAACAAGACTCCATCCCGCAAGGTTATGGAGGCTACGCGTTAGTCGGGCGAACATTTGACTCTTTAACGCCTTACGCCATTTACGGTCGCTTTAAACCAAGTTCATCACCATTTCAGCAAGATGAAGATTGGAGCCAAGCTGGAGCGCAAGCAACACAATTACAGGGAGCGACGGAAGCCGCCATCAACTCGGTTCGTATCGATCAAGAATCTTACTCAGTCGGATTACGTTGGGATGTTTCTCCTTATATTGCGCTCAAAGCACAGTATGACCACGTTAAGATCAACCCCTATGGGTATGGGCTGTGGGCTTCGACGCTGGAGACCATGGGCAGTTCGAGTCGGGTCCATTTGTTCAGCCTCAATATGAACTTTATCTTTTAGGGAGGCTGAGATGAAATATTTAAGCTTCCTCCTTCTGTTCTTATCCTCTCACACTTTCGCCGGCTTTTATGTGGTGGTGAGCGAAGAGAGTAGCATCGCCGCGTTTGATGTTGATGATATTGCTGATGTCTATCTGGGCAGAAAAAAAGTATTGGGGTCGTCATATGTTGACCAAGTGCTTGACCGAACTGGTGAAGAGCGGAGACGTTTTTTTGCCACCGTGGCGAACATGCGTGAGAGTCAGGTGAATGCTTACTGGGCAAAACTAAAATTTTCAGGAAGCATGAGGGCGCCTGAAGAAGTCGATTCAACTCAAGCCTTGCTCGAAAAAGTAATAGAGAATCCACAAGCCATTGGCTACATGACAGAAAAACCGCCTGAAAATTCAGGGGTTAAGGTGGCACTTTACATTGATGAATAGACCTAAGCTTAACTCTCTTTCCAATAAACTGCTGAAAATCATTTCGATATTGGCACTTTCCTACTTGGTCGTTATTCTGTTGATAATGATTCCAGTAGGGTTCTTGCAGGCAGATAAGGAACATAAAGAGCTAGAGCAGAAGTTGGTGTTGTCATTGTCCGGCTCTGCGGCGATTGCATTGTATGTGAACAACGCCGAAATTGCCGATGAAGTGATTTCTGCATTATTGCTGCATGAAGAAATCGATGCGGTTCGTCTAGAGAGTGACGATGGTGTTTCATTTGCGTCCAACCATCTTACTATTGATAAGAAAGATCTGTGGGCACATGCGAATACTTACCGTCTTTACTCGCCAACAGACGGTGAGCCGTTGGGGACGCTCTATGTGCACAACAACCATTCCGCATTGCAAAAAACGACGTTATCTCAAGTGTTTAATCAGGTGATGTTCGTCTTTGTTCAGTTTTTGGTCACCGTTATTGCTCTGATACTGGTTTTTAAAAAGATTGTCGGTAAACCCCTTGCTGATCTCTCGGAGGCAATGTACACCGCAACACCAGAGAATCCAAAGAAGATTCCCATCGATGTTGAAAACCAGAACAACGAGCTCGGCGTGGTGATTCATAGTGTGAACACTTTTATTGAGAACTCGCGCCAAGCGATTGAACGAGAACGAGAGTTACGTTCTCAAATTGAACACTGGGAGCATTACTATCGCAACATGGCGGAGCAAGATATTCTTACAGGATTGAAGAACCGCTTGGGATGCGAAAAGTATGTAGAGCAAGCGTCTCGCACCAGCCAATACATCGCGCTGCTGTTGATCGATTTGGATGGCTTTAAAGCGGTCAATGACACTCATGGTCACGCCGCTGGAGACCTAATATTGACTGAAATTGCCGGTCGATTCTCTGACCTACAGGCCAAGAGTAATGTACCGGGCATCGTGGGGCGTATCGGTGGTGATGAGTTTGTTATGTATCTAGTGCTCCAAAACAATGATCACAACCTACTCGCGACAGTTGCTCAGCAGGCTATTGATCTCGCCAATTTGCCTTCGGTCTATAATGGCAACTCAATTAATGTTGGCTGTAGTGTCGGGATTGCGGTACAAGCAAGTAAAGGCATAGTAATCGAGAAACTGCTACACCGAGCAGACCAAGCGATGTATCAGGTGAAGCAAGAGGGTAAGAACAGCTATCACTTCTACCGCGGAGAGCAAACTGCGCACTGAGGCATGGATAGATGCCATGCCTCAGGTTTAGGCTACGTTAGCTTTTCTTCAAATAGGGCTGCGCACTGGCGACCACTTTTTCCATTTCATCTTGTAGTTCAAGCAACTCCGGCTCGAGGTCTTCGATTTGAGTCCCTGAACGTAATGCTTTTTCAATGGTTGCACAGACTGTTTTCAGTCTTGGTACGCCGCAGTAAGAGCTGCTTCCATGCAGTTTGTGCACATGATGAATCAGCAGTTCACTGTCGATGGACTCCTCTTCAAGTGCGTTGTCGACGACATCGACAACCTCTGGAATAGAGTCCACGAGCATCTGCAACATATCTTTGGCAAGATCTTCTTTGTTGGCGGATTGTTTCAATGCCGCCTGCCAATCAATGATCATATTCGAATGTGTCGCGGTTGTGGACGCGGTTGGCTCAAACGGGTCGGGTTGAGCAGATAGATCCAACTTCTCAATCTGTGCATCCGTCGTTTGCGGGCTCCAATGCATCAACACTTGTTGTAATACGTGTTCTTCAATTGGCTTGGTTAAATAGTCATCCATGCCGGCTTTGAGTAAACGATCTCGCTCTCCACTCATGGCATGGGCGGTTACCGCAATCACAGGCGTATTGGCGTTGAGTTGAGTCTTCTTAATCTCCTCGCAAGCGGTGACTCCGTCCATATGTGGCATCTGAATATCCATCAGAATAATATCAAAGTGACGTTCCTGAGCTTGCTGCACAGCATCAAGACCATTGGTGCAGGTAATCACACGTTCAACGCGTTCTTGGAGCAAGGCGCTAATGAGTTTCAAGTTAGCAGGGTTGTCATCGACAGCCATCACCGTCAGTGGCAAGGTCTCGTCTTGAACAACGACTTCGGGCTCGATGACTGGCAAATTATCTTGATTCGCCGAGAGTGTTTGTAGCAAACGCTTACGAGACAGAGGCTTAGTAATGCAGTGAATCGGGTAAGACTGAATCAAGTCATCGGAGAGAGCCAGCGCGGTACTCGGTACGCCGACAACGACATGCGGTGCACAACGCAGAGCATGCTCAACTTGCTGCTCGACTGCGGAGGTTTCGTGTTCACGATTAGGCGCTAAGTTGAGCAGAACATAGTCGAATTGCTCAGCATCTTCCGGTAGTGCTGAGCGATAGGTCACAACCAGACCAGCTTGTACTAACTGTTGCTGGGTCACAGACGCCGCCTGCATATTTGGTTCGACCAAAAGAAGCGAGCGCTGCTTCAAGCTGTCTGTATCGACCATCTCGGTAACGGGCATATCTGTCGAGTGCAAACGCAAAGTGAACCAGAATGTAGAGCCTTGGTGAAGGCGACTGGTTAAGCTGATCTCCCCGCCCATCTGGCTGACCAGTTTTTGTGTGATGACCAAACCTAACCCTGTACCGCCATAGCGACGAGAGATACTCGCATCAGCTTGACTAAAGGCTTGGAAAAGCTGTGCTTGCTGTCGCTCAGAGATACCGATACCAGTGTCTCGAACCATAAACTGCAACTCAACCACATCTTCTTTTTGAGAGCGCATTTCAACGCTAATGTCGATATTACCGTGTTCGGTGAATTTGATGGAGTTGCCAACCAAGTTAGTCAGTACTTGCTGAATACGTAAGGAATCTCCGACTAGACCCGCTGGAATCTTCGGATCGATCTTCAATGTGAGTTCTAGCCCTTTTTCATGGGCGCTGGTGGCTTGCAAGCTGACCACTTCTTCAAGTGATTCTTGGAAATCAAACGGGATGCTTTCTAGCGCGAGCTTGCCAGCTTCTAGCTTAGAGAAATCCAAAATGTCGTTGATGATGTTGAGTAGATTGGTCGCTGATTTTTCAATGGTATTCAAATAATCGGTTTGGCTATTGGTCAGCTTGGTTTTTAGCATCTGACGCGTAAAGCCAATGACGCCATTTAACGGCGTGCGCAGCTCATGAGACATATTGGCTAAGAATTCAGATTTTACTCGAGCCGCTTCTTGAGCACGTTTTTTGGCTATGTCCAACTCTACGTTCTGAATCTCAAGCTGCTCTAAGGTTTCTCGTAAATCGGAAGTCGCTTGATCGATACTGTGTTGCATCTCGACGTGGTATTCCGACAGGGATACCGCCATGGCGTTGATACCGTTTTTTAACGAGTCGAGCTCACCGTGCATTTTGCCTTCGATTCGCACATCAAGGTGGCCGCGGCGAATTCGGTCGACCATATTTTTCATATGAGAAATCGGTCGCGTCACGTCATACATGAGCCGATAGGCAAAGACCGCAGAAAGTCCAAGACCAATCAGAAGAACAAGAACCGCCGAAAAAACCTCTTGGTATTGCTGAAGGCGAAGCGATGATAAGTCCAATTCGACGGCGACGTAGCCAAGTGCTGGCGTGTTTTCTTTGCCTCGATTGGTGGCAATTAGCCCAGACTCAGCAATGACGGGGGCGCGCATAATTAAGGTGTTGTCACTGAGCGTGGAATTGCCCAGCAGAGGGATGGCTTCTTGTTTCGGGTAAGTCAAAGACTCAAAATTCGGGTGAAAGTTAGAGGTGACAAACAATTCGTGGTTGTAGTCAAAAACCGCGATGCTACGAACAAATTTAGAGTTCTTCCTGTGTGCGTAACTGATTATGCGTCTGACAGACTCTCGACTATTATTTTTTAGACCCTCTTCGCTAGCAATCGCGAGTGGTTCAATAATATTTAAGCCCGAGTTGTACACCTGAAGTTCAAGGTCGTGGTATCGGTTGAATGAGAAAAACGCACTGAGGAGCAATCCGATGATCAGCGTTGGCGCTAAAGTTAAGGTAATAACGCGGGCGCGTAAGCCATATCTTGTCATTATTGTCTAAACATCGTGGTGTGGATATGGGAAAATAGTCGCAATATAAAGATGAGACTGCCGAGTCCTTAAGCATAATCAACTCGGTCAGCTCACACAATGATTCAGGCACAAAAGGTGGAACCTGAACAGCAATTCGAGCAATTAAGGCACAGAGCATGGCGCGTTTTTTCCAACCAAAGAAGAAAACTCAAGTAAACACGAAGCACCAATCCGTCTTGGTCGAAAAACTCGATCACCATGGCGCTGGTATCGCCTATCAAAATAAAAAGCCCATCTTTATCGAAGGGGCGTTACCGCAAGAACAAGTCTTGGTGCAAATTACTGAAAGTAAAAGAAAATTTGCCCGCGCGAACTTGATTAAGATTCAGACCGAAAGTGCAGAGCGCATTGCGCCTTTTTGCCCCCATTACCAAGTGTGCGGCGGTTGTAATATGCAGCACCTTGGTTTGGAGAAACAACAGCAACACAAGCAGCAAACCTTGTCCCAGTTAATGCGAAAATTTTCTGGCCAAACGACAGCTCTGGAAGCGCCTTTGGTCGGTGAAGCTCTCGGTTATCGCCGACGTGCACGCGTGAGTTTGAAGGTGGATAAAAAATCTCGTCAGTTGCAGTTCGGTTTTCGTAAGAAGCAAAGCAAAGAGATCGTCAATGTGGTGGATTGTCCCGTGCTTGATGCTGGCTTAAATACGCTAATGTCACCTTTGTTCGAGCTGCTAAAAACATTCCGTCATCAAGAGAACTTGGGGCATATTGAATTGGTAAAAGGGGACAATACTCGGGTCCTTGTACTGCGCCATATGAAGGCACTGGATGAGCAAGACCAAGCAGCACTTGAGGCGTTTGCAAAAGAGCAGCAAGTCAGTTTGTATTTGATGCCGCAAAGTGATGTCTTGAATCGTGTTATGGGTGACCAAGCACACTATTTGGAAACGGGTGTCACCATTCCATTTGAGCCAAATAACTTTATTCAAGTCAACCAAGATGTGAACCAAAAGATGGTCGAACAGGCGTTGAACTGGCTCGACTTAACGGCAGAAGATAGAGTGTTGGATCTGTTTTGCGGGCTAGGAAACTTCAGTTTACCAATGGCGAAAAAAGTGCGCTCTGTGATTGGTGTTGAAGGGGTTGATGCTATGGTGGAAAAAGCGACCCATAATGCGGAAATTAACCAGCTAGAGAATGCACGTTTCTTTCAAGCCAATTTGGAACAAGATATGTCTGGTCAGCCCTGGGCGACGGAAAAATTTGATAAAATACTGCTCGACCCAGCAAGAGCAGGGGCGAGCGGTATCGTAGATCAACTTTCTGACCTTGGAGCATCAAGAGTCGTTTATGTTTCCTGTAATCCTGCTACCCTTGCCAGAGACTCACAAAGCCTACTTAACCAAGGCTTCCAATTGAGAAAGTTAGGTATGCTGGATATGTTTCCTCACACTAGCCATCTAGAATCGATGGCGCTCTTTGTTAAAGACTGAACAAAGCCGTCGGTCGTGAGTCTGACATTGGGATAAGTCGAAGAAAAACGAAAAACTAGGACGAAAGAGATGGTTGCGGTAAGAAGCGCACATTTAAACCAAGACGAACAGTTTGAGCTAGATAAATGGATCGCGAGCCTGAATCAGGACGCCAACATCGCAAAGCGCCTCAAAGAGGTGTACCGCCAATGCGAGACCATTTTACAAGATCATGAGCAAGGTCCACTGCTGTTATGGCGTGGCCGTGAAATGATCGAAATTTTAATTACCCTTTCTATGGATAAGGCAACCCTCGTGGCTGCCTTGTTATTCCCGCTTGTATCCAGTGGTGCCTATGACCGCGAAAAGCTGGAAGAAGATTTTGGTAAAGAAACCATCAAATTAATTGATGGGGTTGAAGAAATGGCGGCATTGGGGCAGCTCAATGTCACGATGGAGGGCAGCGCGGCTTCGACTCAGGTAGATAATGTTCGCCGCATGCTACTTGCGATGGTTGATGACTTCCGTTGTGTGATCATCAAACTCGCAGAACGTATAGCCAACCTTGTCGAAGTAAAAAAAGCGCCAGAAGAAGTGCGCCAAGCTGCCGCAAAAGAGTGTGCCAATATTTATGCACCGCTTGCCAACCGTTTAGGTATCGGTCAGTTAAAGTGGGAAATGGAAGATTATGCTTTCCGTTACCAACACCCTGAAACCTACAAGCAAATAGCGAAACAACTCTCAGAGCGACGAATTGTCCGCGAACAGTACATCAAAGACTTTGTCGATGATCTGACCGCAGAAATGAAGGCATCATCGATCAATGCAGAGGTCAGTGGTCGACCGAAACACATCTACAGCATTTGGCGTAAAATGCAGAAAAAAGGGCTCGCCTTTGATGAGCTATTCGATGTCCGAGCAGTACGTATTATTGCTGACAAACTGCAAGATTGTTACGCCGCATTAGGGGCTGTGCACACCAAATACAAGCACCTTCCGAGCGAGTTTGATGACTATGTCGCAAACCCGAAACCAAACGGCTACCAGTCGATTCACACGGTTATTCTCGGACCTGAAGGGAAAACCATCGAGATCCAGATTCGTACCAAAGAGATGCACGAAGATTCAGAACTCGGCGTGGCTGCACACTGGAAGTACAAAGAAGGGGGCGGTGGTCGCAGTGGTTACGATGAGAAGATCACATGGCTGCGTAAACTACTCGATTGGCAAGAGGAGATGTCAGACTCTGGTGAAATGCTTGACGAAGTGCGGAGCCAAGTCTTCGACGACCGAGTCTATGCCTTTACGCCACGCGGTGATGTTGTTGACCTGCCAATGGGCGCAACGCCGCTTGATTTTGCTTACCATATTCACTCTATGGTTGGTCACCGTTGTATTGGTGCCAAGGTGGCAGGACGCATTGTTCCGTTTACTCATAAACTGCAAATGGGCGATCAAGTTGAAATCATTACGTCTAAAGAGCCAAACCCATCGCGCGATTGGTTAAACCCATCGACTGGCTTTGTCACCTCAGGGCGTGCACGTGCCAAGATCAACGCTTGGTTCCGTAAACAAAGTCGCGAGAAAAACCTTGAGGCAGGTCGTGAGATCTTAGAACAAGAGCTCACCAAGATTGGCGCAACACTCAAAGATGCTGAACAATATGGTCTCAAGCGTTTCAACATGAATACGCCTGATGAGCTCTATGTCGGTGTCGGTAGCGGTGATCTGCGTATCAACCAGATCATTAACCACATTAATGCCCTAGTGAACAAACCAACCGCCGAAGAGGAAGATCAGCAAGCGCTAGAGAAACTGCAAGAAGCAGAGAACAAAGCGCCTGTTCAAAGCCGTCCTAAGAAAGACGCGGTAGTGGTTGAAGGGGTCGATAACCTTATGACCCATCTCGCGCGTTGTTGTCAGCCGATTCCCGGTGATGAGATCGCGGGTTACATTACGCAAGGTCGCGGCATTTCAGTTCACCGTGCGGACTGTGAACAACTGGAAGAGCTGCGTCATCATGCACCAGAGCGGATTATTGATACGGTTTGGGGCAGCGGTTTTGTTGGTTCATACATCCTCACCGTTCGTGTGGAAGCAATGGAGCGCGGCGGTTTACTCAAAGACATCACCACACTGTTTGCCAACGAAAAGATCAAAGTCACCAGTATGAAGAGCCGCGTCGATTATCGTAAACAGCTCTCCATCATGGACTTCGATTTGGAAGTAACTAACATTGAGATTCTCCAGCGCGTATCGAAGCGTGTTGAACAGATTAAAGATGTCATGTCGGTCAAGAGATTGGGATAGTTTCCAACTCAGGTAATAGATAGATAACCTAAAGGTGAGTGGTTTTGGCTGCTCACCTTTTTATTTGATGACAGTTCTTAGATAGAAGGTTTAAAGGAAGAAGAAATATGAGCCATCCAATTGAGCAGTTAGAGCAAATCATGGCGCAGCTTCGTGACCCAGAAAGTGGTTGTCCATGGGATTTAAAGCAGAGTTTTGACACTATTGTCCCGCACACCATTGAAGAGACCTATGAAGTGGTCGATGCGATTTACAATCGCGATTGGCCAAATCTCAAAGAAGAGCTTGGCGATTTGCTGTTTCAGGTGATTTTTTATAGCCAGCTAGCCAAAGAGCAGGGGTTGTTTGATTTTTCAGAGGTTGTTGAGGCTGTAAATGAGAAACTGACACGTCGTCATCCGCACGTATTTTCCGATGTGGAGTTTGCGTCAGATGAAGAAATTAATGCCAATTGGGAAGCCGAAAAAGCAAAAGAAAAAGCAGAAGTAGGCAAAACAGAGCAAAGTATCCTAGACTCAATACCAAATTCTCTACCAGCTCTTTCTCGTGCTACAAAGATTCAGAAAAAATGCGCGAAATTCGGCTTTGATTGGGATTCGTTAGGACCTGTTGCAGAGAAAGTTCACGAAGAGATAGATGAAGTTATGGACGAAGCGCTTCAAGTCGATGTAAATCAAGACAATCTAGAGCTGGAAATTGGTGATTTACTCTTTGCAACGGTGAATTTAGCTCGTCATGTGCAGGTTAATCCAGAAGCCGCTTTGAGCAAAGCCAACTTAAAATTTGTGCGCCGCTTTAAAGCCGTTGAGGGAAAAGTCGCGGAGCAAAATAAAGCGTTACAAGACTGTTCGTTGCAAGAGTTGGACGAGCATTGGAACCAGATAAAGCGAGAAGAGAAAAGGTCTGGGCAGTAGATTTAGCGAAATGGGACAAGAATGACTCAACTATGTTTTGTGTGAGTTTGTTCTGTTCATGCAGTTTGATTTGAAGCAAAAAATAAAAAATTGCAGTGTGATAGATTTCACGTTGTGGCGGTTAAGGGCTTCTGGTATATTTATATCCCGTCCAGAAGAAATCCATTTTCCCTCATTCAACCAATTTCAGGTTAAACATGACGACAAATTACATTTTTGTTACTGGCGGGGTTGTATCCTCTCTAGGTAAAGGTATTGCAGCAGCATCTCTTGCGGCTATTCTAGAAGCTCGTGGTCTTAAAGTGACCATGATGAAGCTTGACCCTTACATTAACGTTGACCCAGGCACTATGAGCCCAACTCAACACGGTGAGGTGTTCGTCACGGAAGATGGCGCTGAAACTGACCTTGACCTTGGTCACTACGAGCGATTCATTCGCACCAAGATGACTAAGCGCAACAACTTCACTGCAGGTCGTGTTTACGCTGACGTTCTACGTAAAGAGCGTCGTGGTGATTACCTAGGTGCAACCATTCAGGTTATCCCACACATCACTAACGCTATCAAAGATCGCGTGATCGCTGGCTCTGAAGGCCACGACGTAGCTATCGTTGAAGTCGGTGGTACGGTTGGTGATATCGAATCTCTACCATTTATGGAAGCTATCCGTCAGCTAGCTGTAGAACTTGGCCGTGAGCGCGCTATGTTCATGCACCTGACACTGGTTCCTTACCTTGCCGCAGCAGGTGAAGTGAAAACTAAGCCGACGCAACACTCTGTAAAAGAGCTGCTGTCTATCGGTATCCAACCAGATATTCTTGTTTGTCGCTCTGACCGCATGATCCCAGCGAACGAGCGTAAGAAGATCGCGCTTTTCTGTAACGTACAAGAAAAAGCGGTTATCTCGATGAAGGACGTAGATTCAATCTACAAGATCCCTCAACTCATCAAATCTCAAGGTTTAGACGATCTAGTATGTTCTCGCTTTGGCATTACTGCTCCTGAAGCAGATCTGTCAGAATGGGAACAAGTTATCTACGAAGAAGCGAACCCAACCGCTGAAGTGACTATCGGTATGGTTGGTAAGTACATCGAACTTCCAGATGCTTACAAATCAGTAAACGAAGCGCTTAAGCACGCAGGTCTTAAGAACCGTCTAAGCGTTAAGATTAAGTACGTTGATTCTCAAGATGTAGAGAGCAAAGGCGACGAAGCACTTGCAGGTCTTGACGCAATCCTAGTTCCAGGTGGCTTCGGCGATCGTGGTGTGGAAGGCAAGATCATGGCGGCGAAATACGCTCGTGAGAACAAAGTCCCTTACCTTGGCATCTGTCTAGGCATGCAAGTAGCACTGATCGAATACGCGCGCAACGTTGCGGGTATGGAAGGTGCTCACTCAACAGAATTTAACAAAGAGACGAAGTACCCAGTGGTTGGTCTAATCACTGAGTGGGTTGATGGCGAAGGTAACGTTGAAGAACGTACCGAGAAGTCAGATCTTGGTGGTACTATGCGTCTTGGTTCACAGCTATGTCACCTAGAGAAAGGAACGAAAGCTCGTGAACTATACGGTAGCGCGACAATTCATGAGCGCCACCGCCACCGTTACGAAGTGAACAACAACCTTCGTCCGCAGATTGAAAAAGCAGGCCTGAAAGTATCGGGTCTATCTGCAGACAAGAAACTGGTAGAAGTGATTGAGAACCCAGCTCACCCTTGGTTTGTAGCGGCTCAGTTCCACCCAGAGTTCACTTCAACACCTCGCGATGGTCACCCACTGTTTGCAGGTTTCGTGAAAGCGGCTGGTGAATACCAACGCGGCGAATTAGAGAAGTAAAGGATACGGGCAGTAGCGTTAGTTGTGCTGCTGCCCTTAATTTTGACATTATATATTCAACGAGAAGGAAACATTCAATGTCTAAGATCGTTAAAGTTCTAGGTCGTGAAATCATCGATTCACGTGGTAACCCAACTGTAGAAGCTGAAGTACACCTAGAAGGCGGTTTCGTAGGTATGGCTGCTGCTCCATCTGGCGCATCAACTGGTTCACGTGAAGCTCTTGAGCTACGTGACGGCGACAAAGCTCGTTTCCTAGGTAAAGGTGTTCTTAAAGCTGTTGAAGCTGTAAACGGCGAAATCGCTGAAGCTCTAGTTGGTAAAGACGCTAAAGACCAAGCTGCAATCGACGCTATCATGATCGAGCTAGACGGTACTGAAAACAAATCTAAGTTCGGTGCTAATGCAATCCTAGCGGTTTCTCTAGCTAACGCTAAAGCAGCAGCAGCAGCTAAAGGCATGCCTCTATACGAGCACATCGCTGAACTAAACGGTACTGCTGGTCAGTTCTCTATGCCTCTACCAATGATGAACATCATCAACGGTGGTGAGCACGCAGACAACAACGTTGACATCCAAGAGTTCATGATCCAACCAGTTGGCGCTAAGACTCTTAAAGAAGGTCTACGTATCGGTGCAGAAGTATTCCACAACCTAGCTAAAGTTCTTAAGTCTAAAGGCTACAGCACAGCAGTTGGTGACGAAGGTGGTTTCGCTCCTAACCTTAAATCTAACGCTGAAGCTCTAGAAGTTATCGCAGAAGCTGTTGCTGCTGCTGGTTACGAACTAGGTAAAGACGTAACTCTAGCTATGGACTGTGCTGCATCTGAGTTCTTCGACAAAGAAGCTGGCATCTACAACATGAAGGGCGAAGGTAAAACTTTCACTTCTGAAGAGTTCAACCACTACCTAGCTGAGCTAGCTAACCAATTCCCAATCGTTTCTATCGAAGATGGTCTAGACGAGTCTGATTGGGCTGGCTTCAAGCACCAAACTGAACTACTAGGTGACAAGCTTCAACTAGTAGGTGACAATCTATTCGTTACTAACACTAAGATTCTTGCTGAAGGTATCGAGAAAGGCGTAGCTAACTCTATCCTTATCAAGTTCAACCAAATCGGTTCTCTAACTGAGACTCTAGCTGCAATCAAGATGGCTAAAGACGCAGGTTACACAGCAGTAATCTCTCACCGTTCTGGCGAAACTGAAGATGCAACTATCGCTGACCTAGCGGTAGGTACAGCTGCAGGTCAAATCAAGACAGGTTCTATGAGCCGTTCTGACCGTGTTGCTAAGTACAACCAACTTATCCGTATCGAAGAAGCTCTAGGCGCTAAAGCTCCTTTCAACGGTCTAAAAGAAGTTAAAGGTCAATAATTCATATCGAATTATTAGCTTAAAGCTTTAATGAATGCCTCACTTTTAAGTGGGGCATTTTGCGTTTAAGGCTCTAAGAGCTTTTAGAGCTCAGAGAACGATGAGCCGTTCTGACCGTGTTGCTGCTATACCTAAAAGAAAGCAACCAATTAATCCGTATCGAAGAAGCTCTAGGTGCTAAAGCTCCTTCTTTTTACAACGAAAGCGGTCTTAAAGAAGTTAAAGGTCAAGCTTAATTCTTAGTTGAATTTAGCTGATTGAAGCTTTAAAAAAAACGCCTCCGATTTCGGAGGCGTTTTTGTTTGTGTTATTCCTTAGAGCGACGGTGGGGAGGGGAGGGAATCTCCTTAAGCCTCTCGAATGGCCTCTATTCTACGCTTTTCCATCTCAATGCGGATATCCGCACCTTTAAAGCCATCTTTGATAATGTCTTGCACATTCACAGTCAAAGCCGCTTTGTAAGCTTGCTCAAAAATCGCCTTCTGAGGATAGTCGATGCTTTCGAAGCCGGTTCGACCACGGCTGTCTGCCATACAGCAAATCAGGATGTCTTGTAAGCGATCCGGTTTACGCCACACATCGAACTTATTGAGCACCTTGAGCTTAGTCTCAGGGCGAAGCTCGGCTGCGCGATGAATATTGGAGTGTTGCTCACAGACCATTAAAGCTAAATCACGATACTCATTGGGTACACGCACACGGTCACAGAGTTTCTTGATCAGCTTTAGACCAGTGTGGCAGTGCATTTTATGGCTTGGCCATTCGGATTCTGGTGTGACTCCTTTTCCTAAGTCGTGGACTTGAGCTGCAAAACGCACTGGTAGGGAATCACTCAAAAAGGCTGCTTGCTCGGCAACCATCAAGGTATGAATACCTGTGTCGATCTCAGGGTGCCATTTCTCAGGTTGAGGGACTCCAAATAGGGCGTCTAGTTCAGGAAGTACGACTGTTAAGGCGTCACAGGTTTTGAGTACTTGAAGGAAAATATGGGGACTTTGGGTTGAAAGGGATTTATGCCATTCCTGCCAAACACGCTCCGGAGTGAGGTGTTCAAGCTCGCCTGATTGGGCAATTTTTCTCATTAATTCAATCGTTTCTTCGGCGACAGTAAAGCCTAAATGCGCCAACTTTGCAGCAAAGCGAGCAACACGCAGAACGCGTAAAGGATCTTCGGTAAAGGCCTCTGAAACGTGGCGTAAAAGGCGATCTTGGAGATCTTGTTGGCCATTGTAAGGATCAATGATCTTACCGCTTGGATCTTGTGCCATCGCGTTAATCGTTAGGTCTCGGCGAAGCAAATCTTCCTCGAGAGTGACATCCTGTGCAAAGTAGCATTCAAATCCCGTATAGCCAGCACCTATTTTTCGCTCAGTACGTGCTAGCGCGTGTTCTTCTTTGGTTTTGGGGTGAAGAAATACGGGGAACTCTTTCCCAACCGTAGTAAAGCCTTGTTCGAGCATCTGTTCTGGTGTCGAGCCGACGACGACCCAATCTCTATCATAAACGTCGATATTCAGCAGTTGATCGCGAACTGCCCCACCTACAAGGTATCTTTGCACTAAAGCCTCTCTCATTTCTTAACATTGCCATTGGCTATTGTTGCCTGCAATGGTACTTTTCTTATCACTAAATTCCCAGAGACGAGAAGCATGTATAAGCAACATTTTGGATTTACGGAACTGCCTTTTTCAATCGTTCCGAATTCTCGTTTTCTTTTCCAAAGCCAACGGCATAAAGAAGCGATCACTCGCTTGAATGCAGGGCTAGGAGAGGGCGGAGGTTTTGCCATGCTGACTGGTGAGGTCGGTACGGGTAAAACGACCGTCGCAAGAGCGATGCTTCGTGCTCTAGACGATAATATTCAAGCGGGGTTAATCCTTAACCCGACGTTTTCGAACAGTGAGCTACTTGAAGCGATTTGTGATGAATTTGCTCTGGATTACCCTCAAGACGCCTCCCTAAAACAGCTTAGCCAAACGATTCATCAATTCCTACTTGGTAGCTACGCAAATGGAATGCAAACGCTACTGGTGATTGATGAAGCCCAGCATTTATCGGCGGAAGTGCTCGAGCAACTTAGGCTGCTCACTAACCTTGAGACAGAAAGTCAAAAACTGCTTAAGGTGTTATTGATTGGTCAGCCTGAACTGCAACAGAAGCTGCAAATGCCCCAGCTTAGGCAGTTAGCACAACGAATCACAGGTCGTTACCACCTACTGCCATTGAATGAAAAAGAAACGGCTGAGTATATACGTTTTCGATTAGAGTTTGCTGGTGGTCAGCGTGAACTCTTCACCAGTAAATCGCTTAAGCTGATTGCGAATCAAACGCTTGGTATTCCTCGTTTGATCAATCTCGTTTGTGATGCGGCTTTAAAACAGGCATACAGTGTCGGCGAATCTGCACCCTCTCATTCGACGGCGCAGCTCGCGTGCCAAGAGGTGATGAGTTTTCAAACGTCGTTTCATCGCCCAGAGCAGCAGGTTCAGAGTAAACCCCGCTACTTTCACTATGCTGTAGCAGCCAGCCTTGGGGTGCTGATAGCTGGTGCGAGTTACTTCTATGTCCCTAAGTTAGCTGACGATGCGATTGTTCAACAGGTTGAACTGCGCTACCCCGCTGTTGAGCCGACAATTGTCACAAGAACGGTATTTCCTGCTGAGCTGGCATCACAGTTGTTCGAATCAGATAGCTTAGAGCAAGGGATGGCGACGCTGTATCAGGTTTGGGGATACCAAGCGTCGATGTTGGATAAGCTGTGCTTAGCGGACAGCGAAAATGCGTTTCAGTGTCTCAGGTTGAACGGAGATGTGCTGGCTCTGCGTCGCCACAATGCTCCGGTATTGCTCACTCTCAATAAAGATGGGCGCCAGAGTTACGCTGTGCTTCACTCCCTTGATCAAGCGAATGCTCGTTTGTTAGTGGGGGAGCGCAACATCGAGTTACCGCTCACTCAGCTTAAGGCAATCTGGTCGGGAGAGTATCGACAAATCTGGCGTAAATATTGGGGGGGATCCTTGAAGCCAGGTATGCAAGGAGAGCCTGTGGCGCTGTTGGATCGCCATTTGTCGATGTTGCTTGGAAAACCACGTACAGGAAGTGACCGCTATGACTCTGCCTTGCAAGAAAAAGTGAAGTTGTTTCAACGTTGGCAGGGGTTATCCGTTGATGGTATTGCAGGGAAAAACACCCTGCAGCGTCTAGAAGAAATGGTGCGAGAAGGCGTCCCCTCTCTGACCGATAATGAGGAGTCGGCATAATGTCTAGTGTACTTAAAGCGCTCGACTTATCGGAGCAAAGTCATCAAGCGACGCAGCAGGGAGGTGTCTATCCAAACTTGTTGAATCGCCCCCAAGAGGTGAAAGCTAGCAAATCGGCTATCGTGGCGTTGGTGTGTTTGCCCGCTCTATTGACGGCTGCTTACGGCATTTATGAAAGCTATCAAGACAAAGTGTCGTCAAGGGCCAACGACAATCAACATCAGGTGATTCAAGTCGATACGCCTTTCGAATACGCTGAGTTGCCCTACCCAGAGTTCACCAATCTTACCCCAACGTATGATGTTCAGATTGCAGAAGTGATCAACGTCCCCGAGCCAGTGCGTGAGACACCTTCTCCGAGCTTTGATAAAACAGAAGTTACGCCGGACATCTCTGAGCCACTTAAACAAGAAAAATCTTTATTGGGGAATCTCGATTTATCTGAGTTATCCCCAGAGCTAGCAATGCGAATTGAAAACGCATTGGGAGAGGAGACTGATTTAGAAGCGCCGTCGTCCAGCCAAGTTTCAAATTTGGCGCAACAAGGGGAAAAGTGGCAAGGTCGTTTACCTGCTCTGAACTTCCAAACACACGTCTATTCAAGTAATAAAACCAAGCGCTGGGTCAAAGTAAATGGAACCGAATATAACCAAGGAGATTGGATTACGGATCGGATTCAAGTGGAGCGAATCGATCAGAATAGCTGTTTGATTCGATTTGATGGCGAAAGTATCGAAGTACCAGCGCTGTACGATTGGCAAGGCTAAAAGAAGAGAGAAACTAAAAAGGTCGCGTTAGCGACCTTTTCTTTTTGATTATGCCCAGCCGGATGGGGAGCGTTTCTTACGCGGGATAATATGAGGCAAGATTAAGCCAAACAGCAAGCCCAAACCAGCTACACCACCGCCATACATAAAGTACTTAAGTAATAAGTCATCTTTCTGAGTATCCAGTTTAGCGCGTAGGCTACGAACTTCTTCTTGTGCCGAAGAGAGTTGTTGGCTCATGTCGGTGTAGCTTTGTTCCAACTCAGCGATACGACGATTACTGGTTTCTAAAGAATCAACAAGTCCTGCTTTCTCTTGATCAGACGTAGAGCGAGCATTCGCAAGTCTTTCTTTGGTTTCTGCTAGCTCTTTTTCAAGTTTAGGTAGACGCAGTGCCATACTTTCTTGGCTGGTGACAAACTTGCTTTCAACCCAACCTTTTCTGCCTCGGTCATCTTGGATTTGGCTGTAGCCTGTTGCTCGGTCGGTAGACAAAAGTTTTACTTTATCACCGGCATCGATACTACCAATAATACGGTATTGGTTGCTTGGGCCAGAGTGCATGTAAGTAAAAAGCTTATCCGCAATGTATCGGTCTTGAGCGAGCGCTGCGGGCGCGGCGACGAGAGTGGCTAAAACTAACAGAACCAGTTTTTTCACGATAAATCCTTTAACAGTCTTATTGTCTATATCTTGCTAACTCGAAATAGTAAGTAGTTTCTTTAGTGACTGCAACAAAGAAGGGAGGCTAAGCCTCCCTTTCTGTGTATTTGAGTCAATAATGACAGTGCGTTAACACATCATTGACGCGTTGGTTAAACGAACATCGCTTGGATAGCGTAGAAGAACACAACCGCCAATAGTGCGCCAGCAGGTAGAGTCACGATCCAAGATGCAACGATGTTACGTACTACACCTAGGTTCAGTGCTGCAATACCACGAGCAAAACCAACACCTAGAACCGCACCAACCAGAGTTTGAGTGGTTGAGATCGGTAGACCTGTACCTGACGCAAGAACAACAGTACATGCTGTTGCAAGCTGAGCGGCGAAACCGCGGCTTGGTGTCAATTCTGTAATACCCGTACCAACGGTTGCCATCACTTTGTGGCCAAGCGTCGCTAGACCAACCACGATACCGAAACCGCCTAGAGGAAGAATCCACCATGCAATGGTGCTTTTACCTGTGATTTCACCCATGTGCTCTACCGTTGAAACTACAGCAGACAGTGGACCAATCGCATTAGCAACGTCGTTTGAACCATGAGCAAATGCCATCGCACACGCAGTGATTACCATGAGAACACTGAAGATACCTTCAACACCGGCAAAACCGTGGTCATCTTCGCGGCTTGCGAATTTCTTCTGAATGTAGAAGTAACCGCCAGCCATCACTAGCGCAGAAACGCCCGCAGCCCACATCCAAGCTTCACCGTTCGTTAAGTGAAGACCAACGTGCTTGAGACCTTTCTTAATCGTAACCAGTGCAATTACCATGGTCGTAATGAACATGTACACAGGAACAAAGCGCTTTGCGTTAAACAGTGGCTTTTCAGTATCAAAGATCAGGCGCTGTGCGCTGACGAAGATAACGTACGCGAAGAAGCCAGAGATAACTGGGGTAATGATCCAGCTACCAACAATGCCTTGAACTGAGCCCCAGTCAACGGCTTCCGTACCCACAGATACACATGCAAAACCGATGATTGCACCGATGATTGAGTGAGTGGTAGACACTGGCCAGCCCATGTATGACGCTAGCAAGAGCCATGTACCTGCTGCTAGTAGCGCAGACATCATGCCGTAGACAAGAACATCTGGTTGAGATGCGAAGAGTGACGTTTCGATTACGCCTTTACGGATAGTGTCGGTTACTTCACCGCCTGCAAGGTATGCACCCGCAAATTCAAAGATCATTGCGATAATGATCGCTTGTTTCACGGTGAGCGCTTTTGAACCTACTGATGTACCCATCGCATTGGCAACATCGTTTGCGCCAATACCAATCGCCATCAGAAAACCGAAAGCTGCTGCAATAATAATCAGGACAGTGCCGTAGTTCGCAAGGATATCCATCGTAATACCTAGTTGTTGATAACAAGCGGAGCAAATTAGGCACGAAAAAGCCCCTTCGGCGCGTCAGTATTTATCGCCTAATTAAGGGGAGTGCTATTAAGATGCTCTTCGTTATTTAGTTAACGTATGATTTATGAGCGAGACAACATTAGCTCAAGACGCGCACCAACACGTTGCGCCTGATCAGCTATGCCACCTACCCATTCTAAAATTTTATAAAGGAACATCACATCGATAGGATTCATATCCTGCTCAATCTCCATCAATTGTTGACGAAGTTGGATCTGCATCGCATCGGTGTCATCTTCGATTACATCTAGTTGGTGGATCATTTCAGCCACAAGTGTTACTTCGCGACCTTTGAATCCAGTTTCTAATAACTCATCGAGCTCATTGATGACTTTTTGCGCTTGATTTGCTGCATCGAGACAACGTTTCACATACGCAAGGAAGTTTTCTTGAAGTGGCCCAGGAATAGTCAATTGACGACCGTAAACTCGGCCTGCAATGTCTTTCGCTAGGTTTGCCAGTTTGTCTTGCTGTGTAAGTAGCTCCAGCATATCGCTACGGTCAACAGGCATAAACAAACCGCGAGGAAGTTTAAGGCGAATTTCGCGCTTGAGCACGTCGGCTTCTTTCTCTAGATGAGAGATCTGAGCGCGAATTTCTGATGCTTTCTCCCAGTCACCCTTTGAACTGACTTCAAAGAAGTTAACTAGGTGAGAACAACATTCGTTCACACAGACGACGTGGCGTTGCAAAGGTTTAATCGGGGACTTTGCAAATAACCCCATAATTGTATTTACTGGCATGGTCATTCAACCTAATTAATATAACCTAAAAATAACATACACCCTTTACGGCGAAATGTTGAGCGATGGCTATAAAGGCGCGCATGGTAACGCATTAAATCACTCATTAAAACTGTTTTAGATCATCATTCCTGCGATATTTCTTTCTTGCCGAGTAAGAAAATTGGCAATATCCTGTCTCTATCTGCTTTGAAAGGTATAACTATGGAAACCGAGATAGAACTGAAGTTTTTTGTTTCTCCTGATTTTTCAGAGACTTTGCGTCAAAAAATATCTGAAACTAAAGTGCTTCAGCACAGCTGTCGAGAACTTGGCAATACTTACTTTGATACGCCAGATAACTGGTTACGTCGCCATGATATCGGTATGCGAATTCGTCGTTTTGATGATGTATTCGTGCAAACGGTCAAGACGGCAGGGAGAGTCGTCGCAGGTCTTCATCAAAGACCTGAATACAATGCTGAGCACACCAGTAACGAGCCCGATTTAACGTTACATCCTGACGACATCTGGCCTGCAGGCAAAGATGTCTCCGTGCTTCAATCTGAATTGATGCCTCTTTTTTCTACTAACTTCACGCGTGAGCAGTGGCTAATTGGCATGCCTGATGGTAGCCAAGTGGAAGTTGCTTTTGACCAAGGAAAAGTAGAAGCCAATGGTGAAGAAGACCCAATTTGTGAAGTAGAGCTTGAGCTGAAATCGGGTCAAACCGATGCGCTGTTTACTCTGGCGCGCAACTTCTGCGAACACGGTGGTATGCGCTTAGGCAACTTAAGCAAAGCGGCCAAAGGCTATCGACTCGCAACAGGCTATACCGGTGACGATGTTAAGCCGCTTACGCTAGTGAGCACCGACAAACGAGATAGTGTGGAAGCGTGCTTCATTAATTCGTTAGAACATGCGCTATCCCATTGGCATTACCACGAGCAAATTTACTCAGAGCGTGAGTCCATAGAAGCGCTGCATGAGATAAAAAACGCCATCAGTTTTATTCGCCAAGTATTAACGGTTTACGGCGGTGTGGTTCCGCGCCGTGCTAGCGCAATATTAAGGCAAGAGCTGAAATGGCTAGAGCAGAGCCTAGAGTGGCTCAACGACTATGATTACTTAGACGATCTGCTGGACGACAAAGGCCATGCGCTGCGAAAACTTGATGCACGCAAGTTCCTTGTCGCGGAACTAAAACTCATTCAAGAACAGTTACCAACCAGAGAAGAGCTACTGGAGTTACTCAACAGCGCCCGTTATACCGGTTTGCTGCTTGACTTGAGTCGTTGGATCTTAACGCGTGGTTGGCAACCTTTCTTGGATGATAAAGCACGCGACAAAATGGCACGTAACATTGAGCACTTTTCCGTTCAGCAGCTGGATCGCACTTGGGCGGAACTGATGGAAGCTTTCCCTCCTGAACGAAGCCTATCGAGTCAAGATTACATTGATCAGCAATACCGATTAATGCGCAACTTGTATACAGGCGTGAGTTTTGCGAGCTTGTTTGATACCGAAGAGCGCAACAGCTTCCGTATGCCTTGGAGTGATTTGCTGCACGGCATCGACGATTTACTCAAGTTGCGTACATTGCAAAAGCTTGTTGAGTCTTTAGAGGGTGATGAGCAGGAGCAACTAGCGCGCTGGGTTGCCCGTCAAGAAAGTTCCATCTTGCATGCAATGGAGCAAACTCGAGTCATCTGTATAGAGACCGAGCCCTATTGGCAAGAGTAACCACCAACATCAACGGGAGCATTACGGCTCCCGTTTGTTTTGCTGCTCAAGGTTGTCTAAGCGGCGAAGAATCTCATTTTGTTTTTCGACAAGCTCTATTAATAGCTTCTCTTTATTTTCTGAACGCGTGGTCTGAACCTTGGAAGGTGAGGTTATCATTGAGGTGACCAGTCCAGAAATCATACCAAATAAGCCTACGCCACAAATGATCAATCCAGCTGCAAGAATTCTTCCCCCATCCGTAACCGGGTAGTGATCGCCGTAACCCACTGTGGAGATAGTCACGAGTGCCCACCACATGGCATCGCCACCATCTTTGATATTGGCGCTGGGCGAATGCCCTTCAATAAACAGCATCATGCTCGAGCCAGCTGTTAGCAAAATGACCATTAAGAGTAGAATCGAGGCTAAGGTCGTTTCATGTTTATTGCGCAGTAGTTGGCGGATGACGTTTCGGCTTGAACGAATCACAAGGACGACACGCAAGATAGAAAACAACCTCGCGTAACGCAGTGGTTCAATCATAGGTAGGCTGGCTAGAAAATCGATCCAGTGGCGTTTCATAAATTGCAGCTTATTTGTAGAGCGGATCAAATCAACACTCAATTGAAGCATAAAAATGCTACAGATAAGAAAGTCTATGCCGATAAGAACTTGTCGAGTTTCTGGCCGCAAAGGAAAAAAGAGTAAGCCAGAGATCACAAATAGCGCCATAAATGACAAGATTAGTGACAGCAAGCTCATCGGTTTTGTATCACTTTTGATAATATCTTTATTCATACGAGGCTCGAAATAAATATTTTGGCGTAACCAGAGAAGAGGTGTTGCTCTGTAAGCCACTCTATTACAACGCGCTAAAAATACAAAATTTGACTTAATGGAGAAGCGACGATGACCAAAATGGCATTTAAACCATGGGAGCGGGTGATTACTGATGTCCGCCTAGTTCCTAAAATGGTCATGCTGATGGTGTTTAGTACCTTACTGATCATTGGTAAACAGCTGTGGGATGCAAGCACCTTTTACGATTCACTTCTTGCTGCAACTCAAAGCACAGCGATTGCCCAAGAGCATTATGACGCTTATCTCGTTCAGGTGGCGTGGCAAACCTGTTTACTCATAGTGGTTTTTGTCGCATTGCTGCTTTTTGCTGCACGCGTTATGTTGCGTCAGACGCAGTACTTAAGTGACTCAATCAAAATCATGGCAAATAAAGACTTATCGGTTCCTATTGAAATGGAATGTAAAGATGAGTACGGCGATGTCGCGCGTGAGCTAGAAAAAACACGTCGTCAGCTGCAAGAGATGATTGCGCTGCAAGTGAGTGCTTCGCAAGAATTGTCTGGTTTGACGGAAGTGATGACCATCAGTATGTCTGAGACCAAAGAATCGGCTCAAGAAGAGTTCAACGAAATTGATCAACTGGCAACGGCGATGAGTGAGATGACTTCGACGGTTCAAACTGTCGCGGGTCACGCGCAAAGTGCGTCTTCATTAACAGAAAACGCTTCGAGCCAAGCACAAACGGGTCAACGATTTGTGCAAGATACCGTACTTAAGATCAGTGAACTTTCAAAAGACATCTCTGCTTCGGCGCAAGCGGTGAATGATGTGGAAGACAGCGTAGGCTCAATTGGTAGTGTTGTTGGAACCATTCAAGGTATTTCTGAGCAGACAAATCTACTGGCGCTAAACGCAGCGATTGAAGCGGCTCGTGCTGGTGAAGCGGGGCGCGGTTTTGCCGTGGTGGCAGATGAAGTTCGCAACCTTGCTCAGCGCACTCAACAAGCCACCGTCGAGATTCAAGAGATGATCTCTCAACTTCAATCGAGCGCAAATTCCGCAGTAGAGCTGATGGAAAAGAGCGTCGTTGAAGCGGCTGAAGGGGTTGAGCTTGTGACCAACGCAGGAAGTGAATTAGATGGAATTGTTGGTCAGGTGAATCAAATCAACGATATGAACTTCCAGATTGCTACCGCTGCTGGTCAACAAAGCAGTGTTGCGGAAGAGATGAATCAGAACCTGACCAATGTTCGTGAGCTTGTTGAAGCCTCGGTTACCGTGGTTTCGGAGCTACTCGAAACCTCTGAGATAATGCAGCAAAATGCCGATGAGCTAGACAAGAAAATCACCTCATTTAAGGTTTAGCTTCTCAAGTTAAATGCAATAAACGCCCACTGGCTACTAGTGGGCGTTTTTTATTGGTATAAAGAGAGAGTTACCACACCCCACGGCTATTTCTAGACAAGGAAGAATCATGCAGCTGCCAGAAAGCCTCACTCAATTTTCCCAACCTGTTATCCAAGCAATGAACGAATCGCAAGCCTTGAACCATTGGTCAGAGTCACAGCTCTCTCAATTGCAATATGTGGCGGGCTTGAGTCAGTTTGTTGGCGAAGCGCTGTCAACGGATGAGGCACTACAACAACAGCTGCCCGAGATGTTAAGCCATGATTCGCGCCATGAGCAGTATCGAGAAAGGCTATCTGCTTTGCTGAGTGAGTGCCATGATGAGATGCAGGGGCATCGAGTGCTAAGGCAGTTTCGCAACCGTGAAATGGTCTACATTGCTTGGCGTGACTTTACGGCATCTTGGGCGTTAGAAGAGAGCTTAGAGCACCTCTCCCAATTGGCTGAAGCGATGATTTTTGAAACCTACCAATGGCAGTATAAACAGTGCTGCGATCTGTGGGGGACGCCGACCAATGAACTCGGTGAAGCGCAGCCAATGTTGATTATTGGCATGGGCAAACTGGGTGGTGGTGAGCTGAACTTCTCATCCGATATTGATTTGATTTTTACCTACCCTGAAAACGGCGAAACCCAAGGTGCTCGACGCAGTATTGCCAACGCACAGTTTTTTACTCGTCTCGGTCAACGCATTATCAAAGCCCTCGATCAGCAAACCTTTGATGGTTTTTGCTATCGCGTCGATATGCGTTTACGCCCATTTGGAGACAGTGGCCCGCTCGTGATGAGTTATGCGGCTCTTGAAGACTACTATCAAGAACAAGGCCGAGACTGGGAGCGCTACGCGATGATCAAAGCGCGCGTCATGGGGCGTGAAATGTACCCAGAGTATCAAGAGCTCCGTCAGATGCTGCGCCCGTTTGTCTTTCGTCGTTACATTGACTTCAGTGCGATTCAATCACTGCGTCGCATGAAATCGATGATCAGCAGCGAAGTGCGCCGTCGTGGGTTAAGCAACAACATAAAATTGGGCGCTGGTGGCATTCGTGAAATCGAATTTATAGCTCAAGTCTTTCAATTGATTCGCGGTGGGCGAGAGCCAAGTTTGCGTCAGCGAGGGTTACTCAATACCCTTGATGCAATAGAAGAGCTCGAGCAGCTAACCGCAGCGGAAACTCAGCAACTACGCAATGCCTATAAATTTTTGCGTCGCCTAGAAAACTTGCTACAAGCAATGGCCGACAAACAAACCCAAACCTTACCTGAAACCGATACAGAGCAACTGCATTTAGCGATTGCGATGGGCTACAGCGATTGGTTAAGCCTTCGTCAAGATATCACTCAACACATGCAAAACGTGCACTCGGTCTTTGCAGATTTAATTGGGGATGATGAAGAAGAGCAACAAGACATCGCCAAACATTTTGTCGAGCTGTGGGATATGGCTGCGAAGAAAGATGTCATTGAGCATATCTTAGAGCATGACATTCAAGCGCAAGAGCCTGCTCAAATGGCCACAACCATTATTCAGTTCAAGCAAGACTTGGCCAAGAAAACGTTGGGGCCACGCGGTCGAGAAGTACTGAATCATCTGATGCCAAAAATCTTCTCAGCTATCTACTCGCACAAAGATGCTCAGTTTGGTTTGCCACGTGTTCTCCACCTTTTGCATCGCATTGTCACTCGCACAACGTATTTAGAACTACTTGATGAGCACAGCGCTGCACTGACTCAGTTAGTGAGGCTGTGTACTGCAAGTCCTATGATTTCGGAGCAGCTTGGGCGTTATCCGATCCTGCTTGATGAGCTGATCGACCCTCAGCAGTTGTATAATCCAGTTCCATTGGAGAGCTACAGAACTGAACTGCGGGATTTTCTAGCTCGTATCCCAGAAGACGATATGGAGCAGCAAATGGAAGCGCTCCGTCAATTTAAGCAGATATGCATTTTGCGAATTGCGGCAGCGGATATCGCTGGTGTGATTCCAGTCATGAAAGTGAGTGACCACTTAACGTATTTGGCAGAAGCGATTGTTGAGTCAGTGGTCGGTCAAGCTTGGCTGCAAATTGCAGAAAAGTATGGCGAGCCAACCCACTTAAAAGACCGAGATGGCAAAGGCTTTGCGGTGATTGGTTATGGCAAAGTCGGAGGCTGGGAGCTCGGTTATAACTCAGACCTTGATATCGTCTTTATGCATGACTGTCCGGTGCATGCGTACACCGACGGCAAGAAAGAAATCGACGGCCGTCAGTTCTACTTACGTTTGGCTCAACGCATCATTCACATATTCTCGACACGAACAGCGTCGGGCATATTGTACGAAGTGGACACTCGCTTACGTCCTTCGGGAGCGGCGGGTTTGTTAGTGAGCCCTACAGAAGCATTCGATGAATATCAGCATAATGAGGCGTGGACATGGGAACATCAGGCTTTGGTTCGTGCTCGCATGATTTACGGCGATGAACCATTACAACAAGCCTTTGCCAAGACGCGCCACGCGGTGCTGACGTTGCCTCGTGAGGAAGCTAAACTCAAGCAAGAGGTGGCAGACATGCGAGTGAAAATGCGTGACCATTTAGGCGGTAAAAAAGCAGGGCGCTTTATGTTGAAGCAAGATCCTGGTGGTATTACTGATGTCGAGTTTCTCGCGCAATATTTGGTTCTGCGCTTTAGCCATGACAAACCCAAGTTAACGCGCTGGAGTGACAATGTGCGAATCTTCGAAACCATGATGTCGCAAGGCGTTCTAGAAGAAGAGCAGGCGATGGCACTCACTCACGCTTACACAACAATGAGAGACCAGATCCATCACAGAAACTTGCTCAACCTCGATGCGGATGTGGCAGAAGACAAACTCGTGCCTGAGCGAGAATGCGTCCAAAAAATTTGGCACGCTTGGTTTGGTACTAACGATTAAACCTAGCCTCCTCACTTTAGGTGCTTACTGCTGAGGGTTTAGAGCGTTCAACGGCTGTGCTAAACTCTCGCCAGAATTATATTTTGGAGATCGACGATGAAACCAATCCTACCTAACTACAAGGATGCGGGTGTCTTAATCATTGGTGATGTGATGTTGGATCGCTACTGGTACGGCCCAACTGGGCGTATTTCACCAGAAGCGCCAGTTCCGGTAGTAAAAGTAGAAAACAATGAAGAGCGTCCTGGTGGTGCGGCTAACGTTGCGATGAACATCGCTTCGCTGGGTGGACACGCTCATATTGTTGGTTTAACAGGGATTGATGAACCTGCGAAAGTGCTCAATGAGACCTTATCTGCACTTAATGTAACCTGTGACTTTGTTGGTCTACCCGATTACCCAACGATTACGAAACTGCGTGTGATGAGCCGCGGACAGCAGTTGATTCGCTTAGACTTCGAAGACAAGTTTGAAAACGTCGATTCTGAGCTAATTCTAAGCCGCATGGAGCAGGCGTTACCTAAAGTGAAGTCGGTGGTGTTATCCGACTACGCTAAGGGCGCTTTAGAGCACGTTCAGAAATTTATTCAAAAAGCACGTGCAGTGAACGTCCCTGTTTTTATCGATCCGAAAGGGGCGGACTTTGAACGTTACCGTGGAGCTACGCTACTGACGCCAAATATGGCGGAGTTTGAGCTTGTGGTTGGTAAAGTGAAGTCTACCCAAGAGTTGGTTGAAAAAGGGCTTCAGCTGATTGAAGAGTTCGACTTTGATGCACTTCTTGTGACGCGAAGCGAACATGGTATGACGCTGCTTCGTCGTGGCCAAGAGCCATTCCATTTACCAACTCAAGCCAAAGAGGTATACGACGTGACGGGTGCCGGCGACACGGTTATTTCAGTGTTGGCTGCGTCAGTGGCATCGGGTAAACCTCTTGATGAAGCGTGTGCCTTAGCAAATGCAGCTGCAGGTGTTGTGGTCGGTAAACTGGGTACGTCAACAGTATCAACCATCGAGTTGGCGGAAGCGGTTCATGGTAGTCAAGACACCGACTATGGTGTGATTGGTGAGCAAGCGTTGATTGAAGCGGTGAAAAATGCCCAAGCCAAAGGTGAAAAGGTAGTCATGACTAACGGCTGTTTCGATATCCTTCACGCTGGACACGTTTCGTATTTAAACCACGCCGCTGAACTGGGTGATCGCTTAATTGTGGCGGTTAACACCGATGAGTCAGTGAAGCGCTTAAAAGGCCCTGGTCGCCCTGTTAACCCTACCGATCGTCGAATGGCGGTTCTTGCTGGTTTGGGGGCGGTTGATTGGGTGGTTCCATTTGGTGAAGACACACCGCAGCGACTTATTTCTGAGGTTCTGCCTGATATGTTGGTAAAAGGTGGAGATTACAAACCAGAAGAGATCGCGGGTGGCAAAGAAGTGATTGCTAATGGCGGAGAAGTCAAAGTGCTCAACTTTGAAGATGGCTGCTCGACCACGGAAATTATCGATGCCATCAAAGGCGGTCGAGGCTAATCGACAAAGCCATAAAAAAACGCTCACCTTGGTGAGCGTTTTTTGTTTTTGCTAAGAAAAATGGAGCCATGAGGCTCCATTTTGTATTTTCGAGAGTTGATTACTCTTCAAGATCACCACAGAAGCGGTAGCCTTCACCATGAATCGTAGCAATGATTTCTGGTGTCCCAGAGACTGATTCAAAGTGTTTACGAATACGACGAATCGTTACGTCGACAGTACGATCATGTGGCTTAAGCTCGCGGCCTGTCATTTTCTTCAGCAGGTCAGCACGTGTCTGAATCTTGCCTGGGTTTTCACAGAAGTGAAGTAGAGCTCGGAACTCAGAGCGAGGCAGCTTGTAGCCATCACCGCTTGGGCTAACCAAAGAGCGGCTGTTGATATCCAACACCCAACCGTTGAACACGTACTTCTCTACGCTGCGTTTTTCTTCCGTTACAGCGCTCGCGTTCATTGAGCGATTCAATAGGTTACGAGCACGAATAGTCAGCTCACGTGGGTTGAACGGCTTAGTGATGTAATCATCTGCACCGATCTCTAGACCAAGGATCTTGTCCACTTCATTGTCACGGCCAGTTAGGAACATCAGTGCTACATTGGCTTGCTCGCGCAACTCGCGTGCTAGCAGTAGACCGTTCTTACCTGGAAGGTTGATGTCCATAATAACTAGGTTAACTTGGTTATCAGACAGCACCTGGTGCATCTCTTCACCGTCACTGGCCTCAAAAACAGCGTATCCCTCTGCTTCAAAAATACTCTTAAGAGTGTTACGAGTTACTTGCTCATCTTCGACAATAAGAATGTGCGGGGTTTGCATTGGCGGTACCTAAACTTGTGAAAAAAATGTGCTAATGGAATAAATTTTAGGCAAAAACATAACATACAGGAAATGTGATGTTGATAATAAACCAAAGATTGTAAAAATACACTTTCTTTGATTGCCCGCCATCCTTGGGTTTCGCTCAATTACCTTGTGAGGCTCCAGTTCCTCACTGATTCCATTAGTCGTTGAGGCGGATTTTATAATGTTAACAGCATGCTAACAACGTAGAAGTGTTAATTCCAATCACTTTGTTGATTTATATCAAGAGTTAGAATGTAACAAATATTAATAGTATCAGGTAAATGTAAAACAGCTGATTATATGATGATAGATGCGCAACTTTGGGCGGCATATTGTGAGCCTTACTTTCAGTTCAGTGATGAAATGACGAGCGATTTTTTTGCTGTCATCACGGCATGGAACCCAGCTAGTCAGCGGGTGTCAAATGAGGAAAACCTAAGAAATAATCAACGGTTAGCTCTTGAAATAAGCCATACTAACTATGTCGACGTACTGGTTGGAGATGAAGCATTTACATGGAAAGAAGCAAGCTTTGCCGTTGCTATTGAGCGAGAGTTAGCAATCGAGTTAGGGCGTAAGTTTGGCCAGAACGCAATTTATTATGTTGAAAATAATCAACTTTATCTGCTCTCTTGTTTGCCTGATGCGACAAGTCTCAGAATCAAAGGGTGGCAATCTCGCATAAGGTAAAAGGGCTTAAGAATAGGATTCACTCAGTCTGCTTTGGCCGTTAGCACGGTTTGGTTTAAGAGCAGGCGGAAAAATCTCATGGAGGAAAAATGAAAGATATAACACCGGATATTTGTGATAAGCATGAAGACAAAGTCACGCTAGTGGAACTTCCACTGCACAACTTTGGCGCCAAAAGCGCTTTCTGGGGCGAAATTGTGACAGTGAGGTGCTATCACGACAACTCAATAGTGAGAGATACATTAAGCCAAGATGGCAGAGGCAAGGTTTTATTTGTTGATGGTCATGGCTCATGTCAAAAAGCGCTGCTGGGCGATCAGTTGGCAATTCTTGCTATTGATAATCATTGGGAAGGCGTAATTATTAACGGTGCCATTCGCGATGCGGGTGCAATTGCTGAAATGCAAATTGGTGTGAAAGCCCTAGGTACTTGCCCATTTAAGACGGAAAAGCGCGGAGTGGGTGATGTCAATGTCACTCTGACGATCCACAATCAGATGATCCAGCCTGGGGACTTCGTTTACGCGGATTGGAATGGGGTGTTGATGTCGAGTGAAAAGTTGGAATGGTAAACGCGAACGTTTAAAACCGAAATCCTAACCCGAATTCGACTTCTTGTTGCCACTCTTGATAATCAAGGGTGGCGTGCAAGTCTAAATTCTCGGTGAGTCTTACTCGGCTCGATACCTCTGCAGAAATGGCAGATTCGCGCTTATCGTTACCGAGGCTTTCATTTGTGTATGAATGTAAGGTACTGGCTACCGATACGCGAGGGGTCACCTGATAGCTGACTCCACTGAGAAAGCCCGTTTCGTTGATTCTGTCGCCATTGTTCAGGCGTGCACCCACATACAAGTCAATTTTGTCGAACACGTTATAGGAATAACCACCATCGACCTTCCATGTATCAAAGTCTTGCTGGTCGTTAACGCTGGAAATAAAAAGCTTATGAGGTGATGTGCTTTGTTGGGATGGTAGCGGAGGTAACTCTGTCGCACCAAGAGAACCAGCAACTAACATCGCTGCCAAGCATAGCGTTTTCATCATGCGCTGCCTCTCCTTGGTTACTTTCTCCACTGCAAACCTAATTAAAGCATAAAACTATTGGACTAGGTGCATTTTTTATATAGCCATTAGTTATTAGCTTATATGCCTGCGGTCTCATTAAAACTGTCAATGAATGCCTGCGAGATGTTGCAAAATATGGTGTGAATTGCTTATTGAGAAAACAAAAAATAAAAACTTTTCGTTGACTCGTGTAGAGCAAATAGGTTAAACGTATGGGTAAGCAAACACACAAACGCAACAAAAATTAATTATGCAAAATCACAGCCTAGTAGTAATGACAACAACCATTATTATTACCGACATCACACATGTTGGGGCAGGCTGCTAAGCGAAAGAAATTCAAAAAAAGGCCTGTATCCAACAAGATACAGGCCTTTTTTTATGCCAATTTGAAATCATTTGGAGGAAGGGATGCGAGTTTTAAAGTTTGGAGGTTCATCATTAGCTGATGCAGACCGCTTTTTAAGAGCGGCGGATATCATCGCTAATAATGCACAGCAAGAAGAAGTGGCCGTCGTACTATCAGCACCGGGTAAAACAACCAACAAGCTGGTGGCTGTGATAGAAGGCGCTTTGAAAAATGGTGAAGCGGAGCTGCAAATCGCAGAGTTGGAAGATTCGTTCCGAGACCTTTTTCAAGATATCAAACAGGTGCTACCAAACATTGATGGTAGTGGCTATGACAGCCAAGTGAAAACCTCATTAACTCAGTTACGTCAGTTTGTTCACGGCATCAACTTGTTAGGCATGTGTCCTGATAACGTCAATGCTCGCATTATCAGCAAAGGTGAGCGAGTTTCGATTCAATTGATGAAAGCGGTGCTGGAAGCAAAAGGACAACCTGCTAACTTAATCGATCCGGTTGAGTATCTCTTTGCTAGAGGTGAGCATCTAGAGGCGATGGTTGATGTCGATATTTCAACGCAAAACTTCCGTCAGAAGCCACTACCTCAAGGTCATGTCAACATTATGCCTGGCTTCACCGCTGGCAATGAAAAAGGTGAGCTGGTGACGCTAGGTCGCAATGGTTCCGATTACTCAGCAGCGGTGCTTGCCGCCTGTCTGCGTGCGGATTGTTGTGAAATCTGGACTGACGTGGATGGTGTCTACAACTGTGACCCGCGTTTGGTAGATGATGCTCGCCTACTTAAATCATTGAGCTACCAAGAAGCGATGGAGCTTTCTTACTTTGGTGCTTCAGTGCTTCACCCAAAAACAATAGCTCCTATTGCTCAATTCCATATTCCATGCCTGATCAAAAACAGCTTTAATCCACAAGGTGCAGGGACTTTAATCGGTCAAGATACTGGTGAAGACAACCTCGCGATCAAAGGGATCACAACACTTAGCGATCTAACCATGGTTAACGTATCGGGCCCTGGTATGAAGGGGATGGTAGGCATGGCAAGCCGCGTGTTTGGGGCGATGTCAGCAGCGGGTGCTTCGATTGTTTTGATCACTCAGTCTTCTTCAGAATACAGCATCAGCTTCTGTATTGAAGCGCAAGATAAAGCTCTTGCAGAGAAAGCATTGAGTGAGACGTTTGAGTTAGAGCTAAAAGATGGTCTGCTTGAGCCTGTTGAATTTATTGATGATGTGGCGATTGTGACACTGGTTGGCGATGGTATGCGTACTTCTCGCGGTGTCGCTTCTCAATTCTTCTCATCTCTTGCAGAAGTGAACGTTAATATTGTAGCAATCGCGCAAGGCTCTTCTGAACGCGCCATTTCAGCCGTGATTCCAGAAGACAAGATCTCTGAAGCAATCAAAGCGTGTCACGAAAACCTGTTTAACTCGAAACACTTCTTGGATGTCTTCGTTGTTGGTGTCGGTGGCGTTGGTGGTGAACTGGTTGACCAAATTCAGCGTCAACAAGCGAAACTGGCAGAAAAAGGCATTGTGCTACGCGTATGTGGTTTAGCCAACAGTAAGGGCTTATTGCTAGATAGTGAAGGCTTGCCATTGGATCACTGGCGTGATCGTATGAAGGATGCGTCGGAAGAATTTACTCTCGCGCGCTTGATCTCTTTGGTTCAGCGTAACCATATCATTAACCCTGTTCTTGTTGACTGTACCTCGAGTGAAGCGATCGCAAATCAGTATGCTGACTTCTTAGCGGCAGGTTTCCACGTGGTTACACCAAACAAAAAAGCCAACACGGCAAGCATGGCTTACTACCACCAATTGCGTGATGTTGCGCGTAGCTCTCGCCGTAAACTGATGTATGAAACAACGGTAGGTGCGGGTCTTCCGGTTATCGAAAACTTGCAAAACCTTATCTCGGCGGGGGATGAACTGGAGCGCTTTACAGGGATTCTATCTGGTTCACTTTCCTACATCTTTGGTAAACTTGATGAGGGAATGACGCTCAGCCAAGCAACGAATATTGCCAAAGACAACGGCTTTACCGAGCCAGACCCTCGTGATGATCTTTCTGGTATGGATGTGGCTCGTAAGCTGCTGATCCTTGCTCGTGAAGCCGGTATGAACTTAGAGCTTGAAGACGTGATCGTTGACCAAGCTCTACCACCAGGTTTTGATGATTCGGGCAGTGTGGAAGAATTTATGGCTCGACTCCCTGAAGCAGATGCATACTTCAAAGAGCAATCAGCGAAAGCGGCCGAAGAAGGCAAGGTGCTTCGCTATGTCGGTGAGATCGAAGAGGGCAAATGCCGCGTGAGCATTGCTGCGGTGGATGAAAACGACCCAATGTTCAAAATCAAAGATGGTGAAAACGCATTAGCCTTCTACAGCCGTTACTACCAGCCAATTCCGCTAGTATTGCGTGGTTACGGTGCCGGTACAGAAGTTACCGCAGCAGGTGTCTTCTCAGATGTGATGCGTACGTTAGGATGGAAGCTAGGGGTTTAATCAATGAGTAGTGGTATGGATGTGGTGGTTTACGCACCAGCGTCAATAGGTAATGTAAGTGTTGGTTTTGACGTACTGGGGGCCGCTGTGTCTCCGGTGGACGGTACGCTACTTGGTGATCGAGTCTTGGTCAAATCAGGTGAGCAGCCTTTTAGTCTTAACACTGCGGGCAACTTTGTTTCTAAACTGCCTGAAAACCCGAAAGAGAACATCGTTTACGATTGTTGGACTGTGTTCGCCCGTGAGCTTGAGAAAAAAGGTGTCTCTTTACTCCCTCTAGAGATGACTCTAGAAAAGAATATGCCAATTGGTTCTGGTCTAGGCTCGAGTGCATGTTCGATTGTGGCTGCGCTAGATGCGCTAAACCGTTTTCATGGTCAACCTCTAGATGAGACTGAATTACTCGCTTTGATGGGGGAAATGGAAGGTAAGATTTCTGGCGGTATTCATTATGATAACGTTGCGCCCTGTTATCTGGGGGGCGTGCAACTGATGCTTGAAGAGCTGGGTATCATTAGCCAAGAGGTTCCTTGCTTTGATGATTGGTATTGGGTGATGGCGTACCCGGGCATCAAAGTGTCCACCGCTGAAGCGCGTGAAATTTTGCCTTCGCAATATCGTCGTCAAGATATCATCGCTCACGGCCGTCATTTAGCAGGCTTTATTCATGCGTGCCATTCAGGACAGCCTGAGCTTGCGGCAAAAATGATCAAAGACGTGATCGCAGAACCATATCGTGAGAAACTGCTACCGGGCTTTGCTGACGCTCGTAAATATGCAGCAACAGCAGGCGCGTTGGCGACGGGTATTTCAGGAAGTGGCCCGACGCTGTTTAGCATTTGTAAAGAGAAAGATGTCGCTGAGCGTGTTGCACGCTGGCTTGAACAAAATTACGTACAAAATAAAGAAGGATTCGTCCATGTTTGTCGCTTAGATAAGCAAGGTTCGATCGTTACAGGAAGTGAGCTATGAAGCTTTACAATATAAAAGAAAATGATGAACAAGTTTCCTTTGGCCAAGCCGTTCGCCAAGGGTTAGGTCGTAACCAAGGCCTTTTTTTCCCATCTGAACTGCCAACGTTTGATGATGTGGATGCTCTTTTAGCTGAGGACTTTGTTTCTCGTAGCACCAAGATTTTGTCAGCATTGATTGGTGATGAGCTAGCGCAAGAGCAGGTTCACTCAATGGTTGATGCTGCATTTCAATTTCCGGCGCCAATCAATAAAGTCAAAGATGGCGTTTACGCGCTTGAACTTTTCCATGGCCCGACCTTAGCGTTTAAAGACTTTGGCGGTCGTTTTATGGCGCAATCTTTAGCTGCGGTTTCTGATGGCGGAAAAATCACTATTTTGACAGCAACGTCCGGTGATACGGGCGCAGCCGTCGCGCATGCTTTCTATGGCATGGAAGATATCAACGTTGTGATTTTGTACCCGAAAGGCAAGATTAGCCCGCTACAAGAGAAGTTGTTCTGTACTCTGGGCAAGAACATTCACACTGTCGCGATTGATGGCGATTTTGATGCTTGTCAGGCTTTGGTTAAGCAAGCATTTGATGATGCCGCGCTACGTGAAGAGATTGGTCTAAACTCGGCTAACTCAATTAACATTAGCCGTTTGATGGCTCAGATCTGTTATTACTTTGAAGCTGCATCTCAGTTGACTAAAGAACAGCGTGAAAACCTTGTTGTGTCGGTACCTAGTGGCAACTTTGGTAACTTAACGGCGGGTCTATTAGCTAAAGCGCTTGGGCTACCAATTAAGCGCTTTATTGCTGCGACCAACGAAAATGACACCGTTCCTCGCTACCTAGAAACAGGTAAGTGGGATCCTAAACCAACGGTTGCAACGACATCGAACGCAATGGATGTTAGCCAACCAAACAACTGGCCACGTATCGAAGAGCTGTGCCAGATTAAAGGTTGGGGCTTAGATACGTTGGGCAAAGGTAAAGTGTCTGATGAGCAAAGTGCAGAATCTGTACGTAAGTTGAACACGCTAGGTTACCTGTGTGAACCACATGGTGCGATTGCGTACCGTCTACTCGACGAACAATTGCAAGACGGTGAAACTGGCCTATTCCTATGTACAGCGCACCCAGCTAAGTTCAAAGAAGTGGTTGACGAGATTTTAGGCTCTGATATCGACCTGCCAGGACCGCTTGCTAAGCACGCGGAAATGGAGCTACTTTCTGAAGACCTAGCGAATGACTTTGATTTACTGAAAGATGTACTTCGCCGAGTACAGAAGTAATTGCTAAAGATAGAAAATTAAAAAAGGTCACCTCGGTGACCTTTTTTATTGCTTAACGATTTAGTGCGAAAGTTGGTAAAGATAAGTGCCATCGAATCGCGCCTAAACGGATAAGCAGCGTAGATAAGACACCCGCTAGGAATGCGGTATCGCTGTCTTGTCCCATGGCAAGTGCCGTCGTATGGAAGACGCCACCGATAATACAGGCTGTCGCATAAACTTCGCTTCGCAGTACCATTGGCACTTCACGCGCGAGCACGTCACGAATAATGCCGCCGCCACAACCAGTAATGACACCCATAATGACAGCGACTAAAGCTGAGTCTTGGTAGGCCATGGTTTTCTCGACACCAATCCCTACAAACACCGCTAAGCCAATAGCGTCACAGACTGGCAGAATCCACCAAGCGAGTCGCTTGGGTCGTCTAACCACAATCATGGTGATAAGACAGGTAATTAAAATGGTCCAAAGGTAGTTGGTATCGGTTATCCAAAACACAGGTGTCGCACCCAACGCCATATCGCGAATTGTGCCACCACCAATCGCCGTAACACTACCTAATACAGCAACGCCGAATGGGTCCATTTTTAATCGACCTGCGAGTAATACGCCTGATATCGCAAATATGGCAGTACCGAATAGGTCAATACTATAAAGCAGCATGGAATCCATGTTACTCACTTCTCTTACTTAAATAGGGGACAGAAAACGATGCTGAATTGTACGGGATCTCAAGAGGCAATCGTTAGCGTTTTTGCCGAACAGCCTCGAAATAGTCACAGACTTGCTCAATGGCGCGAAGCGTACGTGGCGTTGGTCGATTTAGCCAATCAGACTCAAGGCTCCAGACGTGGTCATTTCTGACTGCGCTCAGCTCTTTTTCCCACTTAGCCCACATGTTGCCATTCTTAATTGCATGCTCTGACGTGAAAATAACATCGGGTTGTTGCACCAGTACTTGCTCGACGCCAACTTGAGGGTAGGGCGCAGCACTATGTTCAAAAATGTTTTCACCGCCACAGAAGCTAAACACCTCACTAGGCCATTTGCCTTGTGCGACGGAGATGATCGGCTGCTCACTCAATTGATAGAAGTAGCGTATTGGCTGAGTGGTTTGATACTTGGCTTTGAAGTTGCTTAACTGCTGACGAAAATCTGCCGCCGCTTTCACACCATCGCTAGGTGAGGCGCTGTATTGGCTGAGGCGCTCAATATTGTCTGCAATATCACTTAATGAGTGGGTTTGAGAGTAGTAGATGTTAAAGCCAAACTGCTTAAGTTTCTCTAACTCCTTTTGTGGGTTACCAGATGGCCAGGCAATAATTAAATCTGGCTGCAGGGCGATAATGCGCTCTATCTTGATGCCTTGGTAGTTGGCGACTTTCTCCAGCTTTAAGGCTTGCTCTGGGTAATCACTGTGTTCACTTACCGCGATGAGTTTATCACCTAACCCTGCCGCGTATGCGAGCTCCGTTGCATGAGGAGCGAGACTAATCACTTTTTCTACAGGTGCGGCAAAAAGCGTTGAAGAGAGTAAGCAAGTGGCAAATGCAATGAACTTACGCATCTATATCCCTTGATAAACGGCAGCCATCGCTGCACTTTGAATCAATACCCAAGCGAACATCCTCCACGCTAGCAGTTTTTGGACTTGAGCAATATGTAAGGCAGAAGGGGCAATTCGACCGCCGAGTTTTGCTCGCTCAGATTTTTTTCCGTCGTAAATCGCAGGCCCGCCAAGAGATAACTCAAGCTTTGCTCCGACAGCGACCACTAACCAAGCAGGACCGGGGAGTGGCCACGACTTAGCTTGCTGCTTGATGAGCGTAAAAACTTGCTGAGTACGATTTCCAACAGCAATCATCAGTGCGAATAGCCTTAATGGCACAAAATCCATGATAGCAACGGCTCTAACTGCAGGGATTCCGAAGGGAGAGAACGCTTGACGAGATGGAGACCAAGCGCGTGCGAGCTCAACCATCATTCGGTAGATGAACGCGCCAATACCGCCGGTAATTGCGAACCAGAAAAGAACTCCCACCACATTGCGTCCATACGACATAATCAAGGTTTCAGTGCCCGCTTTTCCTAGCCCAAGCAGTGAAAGTGGTTGGGTCGAACGATTGACGATGGGATTAAGCAGCATCTTCGCTTGCTTTTTGTCTTCTCTTGCTAATGCCGCGACAAATTGGGCGGTGAACTTATCGGTGTTGCGCCAATCAATCGCAAGAAGCAGGAAGGCAAGTTCGAACAGTTGGGGTTGCCAAACTAATGGCTTGAGAGCAACTAACACGGCCAGCATAGGAATAATCATGAGTAGCCAAGCGAGGCTGCCAGAAATGATGCTTTGTTGATAGTTGTTGTTGGTATTGACCTTATCGGCCAATTGCTCGGCGAATTTATGCCAAAGAATGGCAGGGTGCGCTTCTCGAGGAAAGGGAAGCACCAAGTGACAAAGTAGGGCGCCCCACAGAACAAGGAGCGCACCGTTGGAATAGAGTTGGTTAAACAAATCTTCCATGATGTTGTTGTCTTCCCTTTGGCTAAGCTATTTCAGCAGTTCAACCATTTTGAATACCATTTCCGACGAGCTCTTCGCTGCCAAAGGTAGGAACTCATCAAAGCTCATGCTTGCTTCTTTATCTGCAACATCAGAAATCGCACGAACAACAACAAATGGCACTTTGAACTGGTGACAAGTTTGCGCAATTGCAGAGGCTTCCATTTCTACAGCAATGACAGATGGGAAGTGTTGGCGGATAAATGCTTGACGTTCAGCTGTGCAAACAAACGCATCGCCCGTACAGATCAATCCACGTACCGCATGTTTGTCTTCCATTTGTGAGAGTGCTTTCTCAGCGACATCCATTAGCTTTTCGTCTGCAATGAACGCAGCAGGCTGCCCTGCCATTTGACCGATTTCGTAACCAAACGCTGTCACATCAGCATCGTGATGGCGAACTTCGGTCGAAATCACCACATCACCTAGATTTAAGCTTGAGTCGAATCCACCCGCAGAGCCGGTATTGATCACAACATCGGGTTGGTACTCATCGAGCAGGATCGTTGTGCCGACTGCCGCTGCGACTTTACCAATACCTGATTGGAGCAACACGACATCGACACCGTTGATTTGCCCAGAGAAATAGGTACAGCCCGCTTTTGATACGGTTTCACAGTTTTCGATAGCGTCTTTAAGAATTGAAACTTCTTGTTCCATTGCACCGATGATGCCGATTTTCATAGGGAATCCTGTTAATTCAATTAGGTAGGTTTTGTGCAGCTAAGTGTAACAGAAATGCTTTAGATGGGAATGCTGTACTTATAGGGTTACTATCAAATAGCGGTTGCTTAACCTCTATACATCCCCTATAATTCGCGCTCCTCGTGTCGGCTGAATCAGAGATTGGCTGGCACAAATGTTAAACCTACTCTTATTAGGAGAGAATTATGTCTCTGAATGCAGAAACTAAAGCAGCAATCGTTGCAGAATACGCTCAAACTGAAGGCGATACTGGTTCACCAGAAGTTCAAGTAGCTCTACTTACAGCTTCTATCAACCACCTACAAGGTCACTTCAAAGCGCACAAAGGCGATCACCACAGCCGTCGTGGTCTTCTACGTATGGTTTCTCGCCGTCGTAAGCTTCTTGACTACTTGAAAGGCAAAAACCTTTCTCGTTACCAAGATCTAATCAAGCGTCTAGGCCTACGTCGCTAATCAGCGGCTGCATAGAACAGTTTGTCGAAAAAGGGGCTTTTAGCCCCTTTTTTGTTGTCCGTTACTTATTTTGTTTGGTATGGCTTAGCCAAACCGAATTAATCCCGCTATACTACGCCCGCACACTTTTGATGCCTCGTTGGGTATCAATGTTTGTTCACAAAGCTCATAGCATTACAGTCAACCACGTCGACCAAAAGGTCGCGACTATTCAAAATGAATTTAGCTGCAATGAGTCGCTACACAGTTCATTTTCACTAGTCGCGATTTGTAATGCCTTGAGTATCAATCAATACTCTCCGAGCCACTCTTTCGATGCGCTTGGAAACAAGGAATAACAATGTTCGAAAAACCAGTTGTTAAAACGTTCCAGTACGGTAACCACACAGTTACTCTAGAAACTGGCGTTATCGCACGTCAAGCTACCGCTGCAGTTATGGTTACTATGGACGATACAGCAGTATTCGTTTCTGTAGTTGGTAAAAAAGAAGCGGTAGAAGGTCAAGACTTCTTCCCTCTAACAGTTAACTACCAAGAGCGTACTTACGCAGCAGGTAAAATCCCTGGTGGTTTCTTCAAGCGTGAAGGCCGTCCTTCTGAAGGCGAAACGCTAACGGCTCGCCTAATCGACCGTCCAATCCGTCCTCTATTCCCAGATGCATTCAAAAACGAAGTACAAGTTATTGCAACAGTCGTATCTGTGAACCCAGATGTTCAACCTGATATCGTAACTATGATCGGTACTTCTGCGGCGCTAGCTATCTCTGGTATCCCGTTCAACGGTCCTATCGGTGCTGCGCGTGTTGGTCACATCGACGGTCAACTAGTGCTTAACCCAAGCAATACTGAGTTAGAAGCGTCTAAACTAGACCTAGTGGTTGCGGGTACTGAATCTGCAGTACTAATGGTTGAATCAGAAGCTGACAACCTAACTGAAGAAGAAATGCTATCTGCTGTTGTATTCGGTCACGATCAACAACAAGCTGTGATCAAAGCAATCAACGAGTTCAAAGCTGAAGTTGCGACTCCTGCTTGGGATTGGGTTGCTCCAGAAGAGAACACAGCGCTTGTAAACAAGATTGCTGAACTTGCTGAAGCTAAGCTTGTTGAAGCTTACCAAATCACTGAGAAGATGGCTCGTTACGACCGCATCCACGAGATCGCAGGTGAAGTAAACGAAGTGCTACTTGCTGAAGATCCAGAAGCGAACACAAAAGAAATCCACACTATCTTCCACGATCTAGAGAAGACAGTGGTACGTCGCAGCATCATCGCGGGTAACCCACGTATCGACGGCCGTGAAAAAGACATGGTTCGTGCGCTAGACGTACGTACTGGTGTTCTTCCTCGTACGCACGGTTCATCACTATTTACACGTGGTGAAACTCAGGCTCTAGTAACTGCGACTCTAGGTACGCAGCGTGATGCTCAAATCATCGACGAGCTAACGGGTGAGCGTAAAGATCACTTCCTACTACACTACAACTTCCCTCCATACTGTGTAGGCGAAACTGGTTTTGTAGGTTCTCCTAAGCGTCGTGAAATCGGTCACGGTAAACTGGCTAAACGCGGTATCGCAGCAGTAATGCCTTCTGTTGATGAGTTCCCATACACAGTACGTGTTGTATCGGAAATCACTGAATCTAACGGTTCTTCTTCAATGGCTTCTGTATGTGGTACTTCTCTAGCGCTTATGGACGCTGGTGTGCCAATCAAGTCTTCTGTTGCGGGTATCGCAATGGGTCTTGTTAAAGAAGGCGATGACTTCGTTGTTCTTTCTGACATCCTTGGTGACGAAGACCACCTAGGTGACATGGACTTTAAAGTAGCGGGTACTAACACTGGTATCACAGCACTTCAAATGGACATCAAGATCGAAGGTATCACTAAAGAGATCATGCAAATTGCTCTTAACCAAGCGCAAGGTGCACGTAAGCACATCCTATCTGTAATGGATGAAGCTATCTCTGGTGCTCGTGAAGAGATCTCTGAGTTCGCTCCGCGTATCCACACAATGAAGATCAGCGCAGAGAAGATCAAAGACGTTATCGGTAAAGGTGGTGCAGTTATCCGTGCTCTAACTGAAGAGACTGGTACAACTATCGAAATCGAAGACGACGGTACAATCAAGATTGCTGCAACTGAAGGTACAGCTGCGAAAGAAGCAATCCGCCGTATCGAAGAGATCACTGCAGAAGTTGAAGTAGGCCGCATCTACACAGGTAAAGTTGCTCGTCTAGCTGACTTCGGTGCATTCGTGACAATCCTTCCAGGTAAAGATGGTCTAGTACACATCTCTCAAATCGCTGACAAGCGCGTAGAGAAAGTGTCTGACTACCTAGCTGAAGGTCAAGAAGTTCAAGTTAAAGTACTTGAAATCGACCGCCAAGGCCGCGTTCGTCTAAGCATGAAAGAAGCAGTAGAAAAGACTGAAGAAGCAGCTGAAGAAAAACCAGCAACTGACGCTTAATTTAGTCAACCATAGGCGTATTAGCCTATTGTGCTAAAAGCATGTTATAAAGGGAGCATTACGCTCCCTTTTTTATTGCGGACTAAACTAAGCGGATGCTTAGCGACAGGAGTACATATTTGTGAAATGGTTTCAAACCGCGGCATTGGGTCTAACATTATTGGTGACTGCTGGCTGTGCCTCTAAATCTAGTCAACAAGCCGAGTGGCTTTATCCCCCGATGGCGGTACCTTTGCAGGCCAGTGTTCAGCAAGAGGTTCAGATTGCGCGCTTAAGCCAGTTGCTTCAACGTCCAGACTTGACGAGTGAAGTTCGCGCTAAGATGTTCTTCGAGCGAGGCAATTATTACGATAGCGTTGGTTTAAGGGACTTAGCTCGCCTCGATTACAACCAATCTTTAGCACTAAACCCTGCACAGCCTGATTTATTCAACTTGCTCGGCGTCTATTTTACCCAAGCGGGGGAGTTTGACGCTGCGTATGATGCCTTTGACTCTACGTTAGAACTTGACCCTGATAACTCTTACGCAGAGAGAAATCGAGCGATTGCCCTTTACTATGGTGATCGTATTGAGTTGGCATTAGAGGATATTGAGAAACACTACAACCAAGACCCTAGTGATCCATTTCGAGCGCTTTGGTTATACCTGATTCAAGCGGAAGTCGATCCTGCGTTAGCTCGCCAAGATTTGGTTTTACGCTATCAACGTCGCGACGAACAATGGGGCTGGGTGCTGGTGGCGATAACACTTGGTGATGTTACTGAACAACAAGCCTTTAAAGCTATTTTATCCGGAACCCGAGATAACACTCTACTTGCCCAGCGCTTGACGGAGGCCTATTTCTACTTAGGCAAGCGTTATCAAAGTGAAGGGGATTTCGCGAGTGCTATCTCACTGTATAAATTAGCCATCTCATTCAATGTGTATGAGTATGTCGAGCATCGTTATGCTTTCCTCGAATTGAACCGCATTTACAACGAGGTAAAAGAGCAACAGTTGGCCAAAGCCAAACTGGAACAGCAAACCTCTAATTAAACGAATTACGACCCGAAAGCCACTGTTGAACAGTGGCTTTTTTGTTGCGAGAAAATTAGATTGCAACGGCCAAGTAATTGGCTAAAATAGTTAGCCTTGCTAACTAAGTGCAATAACTATGAGCTTAGAAAAGAATTTAATGGAATTGGAGCGATACTGCTCCAAAGCGTGGCGAGTTCATGCCAAAGAGGATCTCCTCTATGGCTTGAGCTTCAATGAATACGACTATTTAAGATCCATAGAAGAACATCAACAAGGTATTCGTATCACTGATCTTGCGGAAGAGATGAAAGTGACTAAACCTTCAGCCTCCAATATGGTCGCAAGGTTAGAAAGAAAAGGATTGGTTAAGCGTATTTCTTGTGCTGAGGATGGCCGAGCAAAGCGAGTTGTGTTGACAGAACAAGTGCTCGAGGATTTGTCCTATGAGCAAGTGGTTTACCAACACATTGCAGAGCAAATGGGACGCAAACTAAGTGCTGATGAAGTGAATACTCTGATCAGCTTGCTAGAAAAATCATTGAGTTAAAAATTTATCTATTTAGTTAGCCTAGCTAACTTGTGGTGAAAATATGCAAACATCCATCTATAAACAGTTTTGGCGCTATACGATTCCAACCGTAGCGGCTATGTTGGTCAACGGTCTCTATCAAGTGGTCGATGGTATTTTTATTGGTCGCTATGTTGGGGCTGATGGGTTAGCGGGGATCAACGTTGCTTGGCCTGTCATCGGCTCCATTCTTGGTATTGGTATGCTTATTGGCGTCGGTACAGGTGCGCTGGTCTCGATTCGTCAAGGAGAGCAAGATACGCTAGGGGCGAAACAGATCTTAGCAACGGGGATTGCCTTGTTGTTTGCGCTTGTACCGCTTGTGTCTGGTGTGCTGTTTTTCTTTGCTGAAGACTTTCTCCTTTGGCAAGGGGCAGAAGGGCGTGTGTTCGAACTGGGCCTCCAGTATCTGCATATATTGATTGGTGCCTGCGCGTTTACCCTAGGCTCGATTGCTATGCCATTTTTGTTGCGCAATGACGATAGCCCGAATCTTGCGACGATACTGATGGTGGTAGGAGCCGTTATCAATATTGCGCTCGATTATCTGTTTATCGCTTGGCTTGACTGGGAGTTAACAGGAGCCGCGATAGCAACCGCAGTGGCACAGTTGACTGTGACCGGGCTTGGCTTAGCGTATTTCTTCTCTTCAAAAGCCAATCTGCGTTTGCGCTGGAGTCAATTGAGGCTCAAGCTTGACGTTATTCCTAAAATTTTTGCGATTGGAACGTCCAGTTTCTTTATGTACGCCTATGGGTCAATGATGGTGGCGTTACATAACGCGTTGTTTGCTCAACACGGCGATCAATTAATGATCGGTGCTTATGCCATCTTAGGCTACATCGTCACAGTGTACTATTTGACCGCAGAAGGGATCGCGAATGGTATGCAACCGCTTGTCAGCTATAACCACGGCGCACGCAATCAGGAGAACATTCGCAAGCTACTCAAAGTGGCGATGTCGAGTGCGGTATTGATTGGATTGGCTTTTGTTATTCTGCTTAATGTATTTCCAACTCAGTTCGTTTCTGTGTTCAACGAAGAGAGCACGCAACTGGTCGAGCACACGGTGCTGGGTATTCGTCTACATATGTTTGCCTTGGCATTGGATGGTTTCTTGGTGGTGGCAGGGGCTTACTATCAAGCCATCAATAAGGGAAGCAAAGCGATGTTTGTGATGGTGGGCAATATGCTGATTCAGCTTCCTTTTCTTTACCTCATGCCGAAATTGTTCGGTGTTCCAGGGATTTGGATTGCGTATCCGCTCTCCAACATTGCTCTGAGTGCGGTGGTTATCTTGTTGTTGGTCAAAGATGTGCGCCGCTATCAAAACCAACACTCTCAGATTACACATGCGTAAAAAAGGGCTCATTGAGCCCTTTTTCATATCTTGCCTTTAGGAGAAACGTCTTAGAGCGTTTTTACCTCTAATCCAGCAAGTTGGTGCCAATAGCCATTGCATTGTCTGCTTTGAATCGGCATTGGGTTTTGCCCAGTTTCATTGGCTCGGAAATTATTCAGATCCGAGAAAGTACTCAGCCCGAGTGGGCTTAAGCGAACCACATCAACCAAACCTTTCATATTCGGCAGATCATTGATTAGGTTATAGCAATAGCCTGATTGGGTTTGGATGCCATTGAGATTAAACACCTCTTGGCCTTCTTGGCTACTGACCTGAATACCCGTTGGATATTTGATGCAGCAAGTCTCGCAATCATCTTTGGCTTTGTTTTCTGCTCGAGCGGTGAAACAGCGGGCGGAATAAGCGAGTGGTAAGTAGCCATGACTAAAGACTTCCACTTCAAATTGATTACGAATACCAAGCTCATCACATTGATTCAACACATTGTTTAACCATTCACGTGATAACTCAACGGGCATACACCAACGCATCATACCTTGCTTGAGAAATAGATTGAGAGTGTGTGCGTTGTAAGTATTCACAGCAGGGCCAACCACAAAAGGGACTTTGCTCTGTGAGGCAAGTTGAATCGCCGAGACATCGTTAGCTTCGATAGCAAAATCACCATTGTCGATGTACTTTTTCATGATGTTGACTTCGCTAGGGGCTTCAAGCAATGCCATGGTGGAGAGAACCACTTGTTTACCCGCAGAACTTAGCTCTTTAGCGATATCAAACCAATGCGCAGGTTTCATTTCTCTGCGTTTCGAGCAGACGCTTTCGCCTAGATAGATAATATCAGCCGAGCTTGACGTTGCTTGTTGATAAAAATCTTCTACATCTTGTTTAGGCCAGAAATACAGCAATGGGCCTAGTGCATACTTCATATTGTTTTCCATGCTTACCTCTATTGCCATTTGCGATAATACGCACCCAAGGTGGTTTGGGTACCTTCGGATACGTTTGCCAATGTCGCATTCCAAGCGGCTTCAACTTGATAGCTTTCTGGGTGGGCTAAATAGCGATCAATGGCAGCACGCCATGTGCGAGTCACCTGTTCGACATAGGCAGGGCTTCGCTGACGACCTTCAATTTTGACTGAGGCGACGTTGGCAGCAAACAAATCAGGCAGCATTGACAAAGTATTTAAGCTGGTAGGCTCTTCCAACGCATGGTAAGCCTTTGTCTGCTCCTCTAGGTCGGCTGTGAAGCGCCCCTTACACAATGTGGGATACCCTGCATTTTCACCTTCGCTGTAGCGGTCGATAAGAATGTCGTTTAGGCGCGATTCTAGGCCTTGAGCGGTTTCTTGCCAGCGAACATATTTAGCTGGAGAACACGCGCCTACCGTGTTTGGTGATTCGCCTGTCATGTAAGAAGAGAGGTAACAGCGCCCCTCAGACATAATGCACAAACTACCAAAAGCGAAAACTTCTAACTCGACATCACTCGTCATATTGCGTGATAGCTGTTTTACCTGATGGATAGAAAGAACGCGTGGCAAGACGACGCGCTTAACATTGAAGTTGCTCTTGTAGAAGTCGATAGCGGCGATATTGGTTGCTGATGCTTGAACGGATAGGTGCAGTTCTAAATCAGGATGCTTGCGAGCTGCGTAATCCAGTACCGCAATGTCTGCCACGATAAGCGCATCTACTCCGTTGTCGGCGGCGCGATCGACCGCATCAGTCCAACGCTCAAAGCCATCTGGATGCGCAAACGTGTTGAGAGCAACATGGATCTTCTTGTTGTGGTCGTGAACGTACTGAACGGCTTTTTCCAGTTTCTTTCCGGTGAAGTTCAACCCTGCAAAGTGGCGGGCGTTGGTATCATCTTTAAAGCCGATGTACACCGCGTCAGCGCCACAATCAATGGCCGTTTTTAGTGCAGGAAGATTACCTGCTGGGCATAGGAGTTCCATTGCTCTTACCAAGACTGATTGTTCGAAATTTGGTGAGCATTTTATGAAGAATTATGAATAGCAAATTTGATGTAAGGCAGGTTTGAGTGAGTTTCTCACTCAATTACTTACTTGGAGTTAGTTTTTGTGGCGACGATTTTGAGCAAATAGCTCTTCTACTTCTTGTTTCGGTTGCGGTCGATGGAAATGGAAGCCTTGAATTGAGTTACAGTTCAAATTGGATAACAACGTCGCTTGCTGTTGAGTCTCTACCCCTTCAGCAACCACGGTTAAATTGAGTGACTTACCGAGGTTAATGATGTTTTCGATAACGGTGACTTGCTTCGGTAAGGTATCAATATCGGTGATAAAGGCGCGGTCTATTTTGAGCTCATCAAGTGGGAAACGTGCCAAATAAGAGAGAGACGAGTAACCCGTTCCAAAGTCATCAATCGACAGAGAAAAACCGAGTTTTTTGATGGCATTGAGCATTTGTAGTGTATGGTCACTGTCACTCATCACGGCACTTTCGGTGAGCTCGAAGGTAATGCAATTTGGATCTAGCTCTGTCGTTCGCAGCAGCTTTTCCATGTAGTCGATCAATTTCGGGTTACCAAATTGCTCCGGAGAAAGGTTAATTGCCACACGGCCTGGTAGAATACCTTGGAGTTTCCAACGTTTCACGGTACTGAACACGTCACGCATGACGACACGCCCTAAGTGTTCGATCAGGCCAGCGCGCTCTGCCACAGGAATAAACGCCGCTGGGCTAATGTAGCCTTCCACTGGGTGCTTCCAGCGAATTAGAGCTTCTGCGCCGTTAATGCTGAAGTCCCGTGCATTGACTTTAGGTTGATACCAAACTTCCAAACCGTTCTGCTGCAACGCTTTTTGTAGCTCTATTTCCAGCCAAAGGCGCATGCGTGCTTCTTTGTTCATTTGGTCATTGAATTTGATCAGTCGGTTGCGACCACGATCTTTGGCTTCGTACATCGCCGTATCTGCATTTTGCAACAGAATTCGAGCATCGTTGCCATCACCAGGGTACGCCACACTACCGATAGAGCAAGCGAGGCGTTTACTAAAGTGGTGGAGATCAAACGGTTGATTTATCAATGAAATGATGCGCTCTGACAGCATTTCTGCCATACGATTGTTTTCTGGCTCAGGAAGAATCAAGCCGAACTCGTCGCCTCCTAAATGCCCTAAAACCGCTTGCTGGGGCAAAAGGCGCTTAAGACGAGAAGAGACTTCTTTGATCACTTTGTCGCCAATATGATGACCCAAAGAGTCGTTAATATTCTTAAAGTTATCAATGTCCAAGTAGAGCATGATTAACGGGGTATCGTTTTGAATCAATTGCTCCAGTCGCTTGGTAAAGCCAAAACGGTTATATAGCCCTGTTAAAGAGTCAATGTGTGCGTCTTCTTGCCCCGCGTTTGATAACAGCTTGGGCGCGGCCTCGGCATCTTGAATTAATACCAGTTGCGAATTGCTACCTAGAAGTGTGGTGGAGTCTGCATTGAGCTGGACTCGACGCTCGAAACCACATCGTGGCCCCGTCAAGCACATTAATGGAGCTTCACCGAGAGTCGAACTAAGGTTGTCAGAAAAAACGGTTTTGGTTTTTTCGTCAACAAATAGCCTTGAAAACGTCTCTCCAAGCAAATTACTTGTAGATTCAAAGCCTAACAGGCGAATGGCTGCTGGGTTGGCGGAAATAATGCAGTCGTCTTCAACAAGCAACAAACCATCAGGAAGTAGGGAGGTCAGCGTCGAAAACTTGCCTTCAGACTCCTCAAGTGAACGAATCAGAATGTGTTTTTCTGATGTATCGATGGCGTGAAAAATAACATGTTCAACACCGTTTTCAGCTTTAATTGGGGAGAGACTAAAGTGCAGGCTGGTTTCTAAATCATTTCCGCCGAGGGTAATTTCAGCTTCCAGCGCTTCGCCACTGAATGTTCTTTCGTAGTACGGTCTGAGGAGTTCGTAAAACTGCTCGCCTAAGATTTGCGAGTCGTTCATTCCTACCAGTTCTTGAGGGCTGAGGCCTGCGATATCACAATAGCGTCCGTTAACCAAAGCATAGTTATGCTGGTTATCTAAAATGGCGAAAAAAAACGGACTGTTATCCGTAATTTTCGTGAACCAATGCTGAAGTTGTTGCGATAGCATCAAGCTGTTACCGATATTCCCTAAGAGCGGTGGATCCATTAGGTTAGTGGATGGGTCGACTCTATTAATATAACTGGCATTGAAGTGATATTAAAGAGTTAGCTGTTAACGCTGATTCTTTGACAAATAACAGGAATCTAGATTTGCACATCCACTATGATGGGCTATTCAAGTAAACAAGTTAACGGATAACTCGCGTGATTAACAAGATTCGCACCCAACTAGTTCAAAACGCCGCATCAATTTTGCGATCTCCAGTCCACTTATTGCCGCAATCTGTACAAAAAAAAGCCTTATTAGAAGGGCTTAAAACTGTTTTCAAAGAAGCATTGGAAGATGGCGACTTCGAGTTTCTAGAAGATAAGTGGTTGAAAGTCGAAGTGAAGGATATGCAGTTAAGCTGGTATATCAGCTATGAGAATGAACGCCTTGTTGTGGCTGATAAGCCAGTCCAAGAGGACGTTGCGTTTTGCGGTAATCTGAACGACTTGGTGTTAATCGCAGGTCGCAAAGAAGATCCGGATACCCTGTTTTTCCAGCGTCGTTTGTCAATTGAAGGCGATACTGAGTTGGGTTTAGAAGTAAAGAACCTGATGGACAGTGTCGATTTAGAATCTTTACCAAAACCGTTACAAAGTTTACTAAATCAACTAGCCGACTTTGTGCAGAAAGGCTTACAATCGCCGTCGACACAAAGTGAGGTAGTAAATGCTTATTCGAACTGAAGCACCGGCTGACATCTTAGCCGTAGACCGATTATTAAAATCTGCATTCGATACCGAAGCAGAAGCAAACCTAGTGATGAAGCTCCGTGAGAACGGTCGCCGTTCGTTATCTCTTGTAGCGTCAACAGATGAAGGAGAAGTGGTCGGTTACCTATTGTTTAGCCCTGTCACTTTAAATGGTGAGGATTTTAACTGGCAAGGTTTGGCACCTTTAGCGGTAAAAGAAGAGTTCCGAGGCCAAGGCATTGCGGCACAGCTTGTTAAAGAAGGTTTCGCCTCTCTATTTGAACTCGGCTACCCTGCTTGCGTCGTACTTGGTGATCCAGCTTATTACTCCCGTTTTGGCTTTGTCTCGGCAGAGCAGCATAATATGCACTGTAAGTGGGAAGTGCCTGCTGGTGCATTTCAGGTAAAAACGCTTGCCGAGGATGAGTTTTCTGGACGAAGCGGTCTAGTTGAGTACAGCTCAGAGTTCGATACTCTCTAGTTTTCTAGCATGCCTCTGTAAATTAAGAGTGTGTTACCCAAGTAATAGAGAGGCTAAAGTACCGCCTAGATTGACAAAAAAGTCGCAGTTTGCCCTTTTTTTGACCGCTTGAAGCGTCTAGTGTGTTTTTTTGCAAATTATCTCTTGTCAGCGCCATAGCGTTTCGCTAGTATTGCTCGGCCTTCGGAAAGGAGGTCGCTAGCCTTGTTCTAAAACCGTATTGTAAAGTAAAGTTTTCGAGCGGCGCTGGCTCAACAATTTGGAACATAGGTGGAAATAATGTTTACAGTTCTACTTGTGATTTACCTGTTGGCAGCGGTTGGTGTAATCGGCCTAGTGTTGATTCAACAAGGTAAAGGCGCAGATATGGGAGCCTCATTCGGTGCAGGCGCATCAAACACAGTGTTTGGCGCAAGCGGCTCAGGTAATTTCCTAACCCGAATGACTGCAATTTTTGCAACAGTATTTTTCATCCTTAGCTTGGTACTTGGTAATATGTCTACACATAAGACTGAGTCACAATGGGTTGACCCGACACAAGGTCAAATCATTCAACAAGCTGACGATGCGAGTGAAATTCCCGCTCCACAGGGCGATGAAATTCCTCAATAAGCTACTTTCTAGCTTTTAGATAGATTTAGCTGCCGAGATGGTGAAATTGGTAGACACGCTAGCATGAGGTGCTAGTGCCTTAGGTGTGAGGGTTCGAGTCCCTCTCTCGGCACCATTGATTTACAAACTTGTAAAACACCTTGGAGAGCGTATAATGCTCGACAAGTCGGACGCGGGGTGGAGCAGCTTGGTAGCTCGTCGGGCTCATAACCCGAAGGTCGTCGGTTCAAATCCGGCCCCCGCAACCAAATTCTTAAGTGGAATTTAGGCAAGTTTGCGCAGTAGTAATACTGCGAGTTAGACGGCATAGATATCGTTTAACTATCAGGGTCCAGCAACAAAAAACCCCGACTTTTCGGGGTTTTTTGTTATCTAAATTTTCCCAATGGGAAAATTTGGTGTTTTGCTTGGAATTTAAATTGGGCTCTGAGCCCTTTTTTTGTTTCTGGAGTGGTTTAAATGACTGGTTTAGAAAGACAACTTACTGAAATGCTTGAAGCTCCAGTAGCGGCATCAGGTTATGAGTTAGTTGGATTAGAATTTATTCGCGCAGGCGAGCATTCAACGTTGCGAATCTTCATCGATCACGAGAACGGCATTAACGTCGAAGATTGTGCTGAAGTGAGTCGTCAAGTTAGTGCAGTTATGGACGTTGAAGATCCAATCACGGTGGCTTACAACCTTGAAGTGTCTTCTCCCGGTTTAGAAAGACCACTTTTCAAAGCAGCTCACTATGAACAATTTATTGGTCACGAGGTCAGCATCGTTTTGAAAATGGCTGTTGGCAACCGTCGTAAGTGGAAGGGTGTAATCCATTCTGTCGATGGTGAGACAATCTCCGTTACTGTTGATGGTAACGAAGAAGAGTTTGCGCTTAGCAACATCTCAAAAGCTAACCTCATCCCTAAATTTTAATTAAAGTCTTAGAGGCTATTTAAAATGAGTAAAGAAATTTTAGCGGTAGTAGAAGCGGTATCGAACGAAAAAGCCGTACCTCGTGAACGTATCTTTGAAGCCCTAGAAATTGCTCTTGCGACATCTACAAAAAAGAAGCACGAAATCGAGATCGATGTACGTGTTGAAATCGACCGTAAAACGGGTGAGTTCGAAACGTTCCGCCGTTGGTTGGTAGTAGAAGAAGTTGAGAACCCAACAAAGGAAATCTCACTGGAAGCTGCTCAATACGAAGATGCAGAAATCCAATTGGGTGACTTTGTTGAAGATGATATCGAGTCAGTGACATTTGACCGCATCACAACTCAAACGGCTAAGCAAGTAATCGTACAAAAAGTACGTGAAGCAGAGCGCGCACAAATCGTAGAGCAGTTCATCGACAATGAAGGTGAGCTAGTGACAGGCGTGGTTAAGAAAGTAAACCGTGAGACGGTTGTTCTTGATCTAGGCAACAACGCTGAAGCGGTTATCCTACGTGACGACCAACTTCCTCGCGAAAACTTCCGTCCAGGCGACCGTGTTCGCGGTCTTCTTTACAAAGTAGCGCCAGAAGCACGTGGTTTCCAGCTGTTCATCACTCGCTCTAAGCCAGAGATGCTTGCAGAACTATTCCGTGTTGAAGTTCCAGAAATTGCTGAAGAAATCATCGAACTTAAGGGCGCGGCACGTGATCCTGGTTCTCGTGCGAAAATCGCAGTTAAAACGAATGACAAGCGTATCGACCCTGTTGGTGCGTGTGTTGGTATGCGTGGTGCACGTGTACAAGCGGTTTCTGGCGAACTCGGCGGTGAGCGTATTGATATCGTGCTTTGGGATGATAACCCAGCGCAATTTGTTATCAATGCAATGGCGCCTGCGGATGTGGCTTCTATCATCGTTGATGAAGACGCGCACTCAATGGACATCGCAGTTGAAGCGGACAACCTAGCGCAAGCTATCGGTCGTAACGGCCAAAACGTACGTTTGGCCTCTCAACTAACTGGTTGGGAACTAAACGTAATGACAGTTGCGGATCTTCAGAAGAAACACGCTGAAGAATCTCAAGCTGCAATTGATGCTTTCATGAAGCACCTAGACATCGAAGAAGACTTTGCTCAACTGCTCGTTGAAGAAGGCTTCTCTACTCTAGAAGAAGTAGCTTATGTTCCTGTCAATGAGCTACTAGAAGTTGACGGTCTTGATGAAGACCTAGTCGAAGAACTACGTAATCGTGCGAAGAATGCTCTAACGACTCTAGCTCTTGCTCAAGAAGAATCTTTCGAAGGTGTTGAGCCTGCAGAAGATCTACTTGGTCTAGAAGGCCTAGAGCGTGAAATGGCATTTAAACTGGCTGCTAAAGGTGTTGCAACACTAGAAGATCTAGCAGACCAAGGTATCGATGACCTAGAAGGTATCGAAGGCCTAACTGAAGAACGTGCGGGTGAGCTAATCATGGCTGCTCGTAACATCTGTTGGTTCGGCGAAGACGCATAATATTCAGCAAGGAGGAAGCGGCATGACACAAATTACTGTTAAGGCACTGAGTGAAGAAATTGGAACTCCAGTGGACCGCTTAATTGAACAACTTGCTGACGCTGGTATGAAGAAAGCGAGTAGTGATCAAGTTTCTGACGAAGAAAAGCAGAAACTTTTGACTCACCTTAAGAAAGAGCACGGTGACACCTCTGGTGAAACTGAGCCTACTCGCTTAACACTACAGCGTAAGACTCGCAGCACATTGAGCGTTAATGCCGGTGGCGGTAAGAGTAAGGATGTTCAAGTAGAAGTGCGTAAAAAGCGCACTTACGTGAAGCGCAGCACTATCGAAGACGAAGCAAAACGTGAGGCTGAGGAAGCAGCCAAACGTGAAGCCGAAGAGCTTGCGAAACGTGAAGCTGAAGAGCAAGCGAAACGTGAAGCTGCAGAGAAAGCACAACGCGAGGCCGAAGAGAAAGCGAAGCGAGAAGCGGACGCAAAACGTGAAGCTGAAGAGAAGGCCAAACGCGCACAAGCTGATAAGGCTAAAAAAGACATGAATGCAAAGAACGCGGAAGCGAACACGCAAGCGAAGCAAGAAGCTGATGAACTAAAACGTCGTCAGGAAGAAGAAGCGAAGCGTAAAGCTGAACAAGAAGCTGCGAAGCTTGTTGAAGAAGCTCGTAAACTAGCTGAAGAGAACGAAGCTCGCTGGACTGAAGAAGAGAAGAAGAAGAAAGAGTTGGAAAACTCTGACTACCATGTAACAACTTCTTCTTACGCTCGTGAAGCTGAAGACGCGGCTGACCGCCGTGAAGAAGGTGGCCGTCGTAAGAAGAAGAAAAAAGCTTCTAACAACGACGAACAAGCTCGCGGTGGCCGTAACCAGCGCGGTGGCAAAGGCCGCAATAAAGGCAAACTGGCTAAGCCTGCTTCAATGCAGCAAGGTTTCGATAAGACAGCGACAGTAGCGAAAGCGGATGTTGTTATCGGTGAAACCATTGTTGTTTCTGAGCTTGCGAGCAAAATGTCTGTTAAAGCTACAGAAGTTATCAAAGTGATGATGAAGATGGGCGCAATGGCGACTATCAACCAAGTGATTGACCAAGAAACAGCACAGCTAGTGGCTGAAGAAATGGGTCACAAGGTTATCATTCGTAAAGAGAACGAACTAGAAGAAGCGGTACTGTCAGATCGTGACAACAACGCTGAAGCAGTTCCTCGTGCTCCTGTTGTAACTATCATGGGTCACGTTGACCATGGTAAAACGTCTACCCTTGACTACATCCGTAAAGCACACGTTGCTTCAGGTGAAGCGGGCGGTATCACGCAGCACATCGGTGCATACCACGTTGAAACAGACAACGGCATGATTACCTTCCTTGATACTCCTGGACACGCGGCGTTTACAGCAATGCGTGCACGTGGTGCTCAAGCGACAGATATCGTTGTTCTAGTGGTAGCAGCGGACGATGGCGTAATGCCACAAACAATCGAAGCGATCCAGCACGCGAAAGCGGCAGGCGTTCCTCTGATTGTTGCTGTGAACAAGATCGATAAAGAAGACGCGAACCCAGATAACGTTAAGAACGAGCTAGCTCAGTACGACGTTATTCCTGAGGAGTGGGGCGGTGAGAACATGTTCGTTCACATCTCTGCGAAACAGGGTACAAACATCGACGGTCTTCTAGAGACTATCCTTCTACAATCTGAAGTTCTAGAACTGACAGCGGTTGAAGAAGGCATGGCGTCTGGTGTTGTTGTTGAATCTCGTCTAGATAAAGGTCGTGGTCCAGTTGCAACAGTACTTGTTCAGTCAGGTACTCTAAACAAAGGCGATATCGTTCTTTGTGGTCAAGAGTACGGCCGTGTTCGTGCGATGCGCGATGAGAACGGTAAAGAAGTGACATCTGCTGGCCCATCAATTCCTGTAGAGATCCTAGGTCTTTCTGGTGTACCAGCATCTGGTGATGAAGCGACAGTGGTACGTGATGAGCGTAAAGCTCGTGAAGTAGCGAACTACCGTCAAGGTAAATTCCGTGAAGTGAAACTGGCTCGTCAGCAGAAAGCGAAACTAGAGAACATGTTCTCTAACATGGCTGCTGGTGAAGTTGCTGAACTAAACGTTGTTCTTAAGGCTGACGTACAGGGCTCTGTGGAAGCAATCTCTGACTCACTAATCAAGCTTTCAACTGATGAAGTGAAAGTGAACATCGTAGGTTCTGGTGTTGGTGGTATTACTGAAACTGATGCCGTACTAGCAGCAGCTTCTAACGCTATCATCCTAGGCTTCAACGTACGTGCTGATGCAACTGCTCGTCGTACTGTTGAAAACGAAAACCTAGACCTTCGTTACTACTCAATCATTTACCAATTGATTGATGAAGTGAAACAAGCAATGGGCGGTATGCTTGCTCCAGAATTCAAGCAAGAGATCATTGGTCTTGCTGAAGTTCGTGACGTATTTAAGTCACCGAAACTGGGTGCAATCGCAGGTTGTATGGTTACTGAAGGTACCATCAAGCGTAACAACCCTATCCGCGTACTACGTGATAACGTTGTTATCTACGAAGGTGAACTAGAGTCACTACGTCGCTTTAAAGATGACGTACAAGAAGTTAAGAACGGCTACGAATGTGGTATCGGCGTTAAGAACTACAACGATGTTCGCGTTGGTGACCAAATCGAAGTCTTCGAAATCGTTGAAGTTAAACGTACTCTAGACTAATTGACTAACATTGCTGGCTTACTTATTGATAGATAAGCAGTAATTGGTTGTTGAATACGCCATGGGGGGCTGGAATTTATCCATCCCCCCATTCTTTCTAATAAGAGAAAAGATATGTCAAAAGAATTTAGCCGCACGCAGCGTGTTGCACAGCAGCTGCAAAAAGAACTCGCAATGATCCTTCAACGCGAAGTTCGTGATTCTCGCCTAGGCATGGTGACGATTTCTGATGTGGAAGTGTCACGTGATTTAGCATACGCGAAAGTTTTCGTTACTTTCCTATGTGTTGGTGAGCAAACGCCAGAATCTTGCCTAGAAGCACTACGCGAGCATGAAGTCCATATCCGTATGATGCTAGGCAAACGCATTCGCCTACGTCTAACACCTGAAGTACGTTTCCACTACGACAATACACTTGTCGAGGGTATGCGTATGTCAAACCTAGTGTCAGAGGTAGTTAACGAAGATAAGCGTAAACAGCATGACGCTGGTCGTGAAGAAGATCAGGCAGGTGAAGAGTAATGGCTCGTCGTCGTAAAGGTCGTCCAATTAATGGTGTTGTCCTTTTAGACAAGCCAACAGGCATTTCATCTAATGATGCACTGCAGAAAGTAAAACGCATTTACTTTGCAGAGAAAGCAGGTCATACCGGTGCTCTGGATCCCCTAGCGACGGGTATGCTGCCAATCTGTCTTGGTGAAGCAACTAAGTTCTCTCAGTTCCTATTGGACTCTGATAAGCGTTACCGAGTGATCGCTAAGCTGGGTGAGCGGACCGACACCTCTGATTCTGATGGTGAAGTGGTTGAAACGCGCCCGGTGGATGTGAACCTTGAAAAGCTGGAAGCGTGTATTGATAAGTTCCGAGGTGAGTCTGATCAAGTACCTTCAATGTTTTCAGCGTTGAAGTATCAGGGTAAGCCGCTGTATGAGTATGCGCGAAAAGGCATCGAAGTACCGCGTGAATCACGCAAAATCACGGTGTACGAAATCGTACTGCATCGCTTTGAAGGCGATGAAGTCGAGATGGAGGTGCACTGTTCAAAAGGCACTTACATCCGCACTATCGTTGATGACCTTGGCGAGATGCTTGGCTGTGGTGCTCACGTGACAATGCTTCGTCGTACTGGAGTTGCAAAATACCCTTACGAGAAAATGGTGACGCTTGAGCAACTCAATGAATTACTTGAGCAAGCACACCGTGATGAAGTGGCACCGAAAGAGCTACTAGATCCGCTGCTATTGCCAATGGATACTGCGGTTGAAGATTTACCTGAGGTAAACCTAAACGCTGAGCTAACCAACCTTGTTCAGCATGGTATGCCGGTGCAAGTGTTTGGTGCACCAGAAGGCACACCCCTGCGTATGACTTCCGGTGAAGAGAAACTGTTCATTGGCGTTGCTGAAGTGAATGACGATGGCAAGGTAGCTCCTAAGCGTCTTGTTGTTTTTCGCGAAGAAGCTGAGCAGTAATCTGCTTTCCAACTAAGAAAAACCGAAGCCCAGTGCTTCGGTTTTTTGTTTTTTGAACCCTATGTCTATTGGATCAGTTTTTCCGCTTTTAGGAGTTCTCTTAGCTGCTCAGCGCGCTTACGATTCACGCCAAAGTCTGAATATCCAACGCGAGATTCAGATCGAACAAGCAGTTGATCGCCTTCGATTCTTAACTCTAAATCATCGACAAAGCGCATGATCTTAGAAGTGCATTCGATTCGTAGATAGTTATCTTCCTTGACGGCAGTTTTTGCGCCCGAGAGTCGTAGTGCAGCAGCTTCAATTGAGTCTATGCTAGTGTTGCTTGTAATAACAAATGGCGACAGCTGATACTTTTCGCGATTGTCTTGCGTTGACACGCAGTTAGGTTTATCACCACAAGGTGAGGCAGTGCGATCCGTCATGGTTTGAACTCCTTGGCTACAGGCGGTTAAACCCAACATAGCAATGGAAAGAAGAGCGGCTTTCTTCATGTTGAATTCCTACTTTTTTATTTTGAGCTAATTATATGTAGAGAAAGAAAAAAGGATCCAGCAATTGGACCCTTTTGTGATATTGATAGAGCTTTGTGAGTTTCTTAAACCTCTAAGAAATCCAAGATTCCCTCTGCGGCTTTACGGCCCTCATCGATAGCTGTCACGACGAGATCAGAGCCGCGAACGGCATCGCCACCGGCAAAGATCTTTTTGTTGCTCGTTTGGAACATAAACTCTTGATCGGATGGTGCTTTGATTCGCCCCCATTGATCAAGATCTACGCCGTAAGGTTCTAACCAACTCATTTGATGAGGTTGGAAGCCAAATGCCATGATGACAGCATCTGCTTCAAGAACGTGTTCGCTCCCTTCTACTGGCTGCGGACGACGACGTCCCGCTTCATCAGGCTCACCTAATGCCGTTTTCACCACTTTCACGCCTGACACCTTACCTGAACTATCCAGTTCAAGACCAAGAGGCTGAAGGTTGAACATGAAGTTAACCCCTTCCTCTTTGGCATTTTTTACTTCACGGCGTGAGCCCGGCATATTGGCTTCGTCACGGCGATAAGCACAGATGACATGGTCAGCATTTTGACGAATAGAAGTGCGAACACAGTCCATAGCGGTATCACCACCACCAAGCACTACGACTTTCTTACCTTTCATATCAATGAATGGCTTGTCGTCCTCTAAATCCATCACTTTATAGGTATTGGAAATGAGGAAAGGAAGCGCGTCGTAGACACCCGGTGCATCTTCGTTTTCGAGGCCGGCGCGCATATTCTTATAGGTTCCCACGCCAAGGAAGACCGCATCGTAGTCATCGATGAGTTGCTGCATTTGGATATCTCGACCGACTTCAGTATTAAGGCGGAACTCGACACCCATTTCGGAAAAGACTTTACGGCGGTTTTCCATCACCCCTTTTTCGAGCTTGAATGATGGAATACCAAACGTGAGTAGGCCACCGATCTCTGGATAGCGATCAAACACCACCGGCTTAACGCCATTGCGGACAAGGATGTCAGCAGCCGCTAACCCCGCAGGACCTGCTCCAATGATCGCGACCTTTTTATCCGTCCATTCAACCTTCGACATGTCTGGTTTCCAGCCCATCTCGAACGCTTTGTCGGTGATGTATTTTTCAATATTCCCAATCGTGACAGCGCCAAAGTCGTCGTTAAGCGTACAAGAGCCCTCACACAATCGGTCTTGTGGACATACTCGTCCACAGACTTCAGGTAGGCTGTTGGTTTGGTGAGAAAGCTCTGCCGCTTCGATGATTCGACCTTCATTGGCTAGCTTTAACCACTGAGGGATATAGTTGTGAACTGGGCACTTCCATTCACAGTAAGGGTTACCACAATCTAAACAGCGATCCGCTTGGGCCGTTGCTTGCTGTTTGGTAAAAGGCTCGTAGATTTCAACAAACTCTATTTTACGAATCTTAATTGGCTTTTTCGCAGGGTCGACGCGTTGAACATCAATAAATTGGTATACGTTCTGGCTCATGATCTATACATCCTCCATGATTATTGGGCTTGAACGCGCAATTCTGCAGCGCTGCGACTTTGGTGGCCAAGTAGCGTGTTTAAATCCGCTGACTTTGGTTTCACCAAGTAGAACTTTGGAATCCATTCATCAAAGTTCGCCAGAATGTCTTCAGCATGCGCTGAGCCGGTTTCTTCTAGGTGTTCTGCGATTAAACCACGTAGATGCTCTTGGTGAATATTGAGATCTGATAATGCGACTGCTTCGACAGACTCTTCGTTGACACGGCCTTGGAAGTCATCATTCTTATCGAGGACATAGGCGAAACCACCAGTCATGCCTGCACCAAAGTTAACCCCTGTTGCACCAAGTATCGCAACAATACCACCGGTCATGTACTCACACGCGTTATCGCCAGCGCCTTCAATTACGGCAATCGTGCCTGAGTTACGTACACCGAAACGCTCACCAGCGGTACCTGCGGCAAATAACTTACCTCCGGTTGCACCGTATAGACAAGTGTTACCAATGATGGTCGCTTCATTACACTTAAATGCCGTGCCTTGGTGTGGCTTGATGACGATCTTGCCACCAGCCATACCTTTACCGACGTAGTCGTTTGCATCGCCAGTTAGATAAAGCTCAACACCTCCGGCATTCCATACACCGAAAGATTGGCCTGCTGTGCCATCAAGGTTGAGCTTAATTGGTTTGGCAGCCATGCCTTGGTTGCCATAACGCTTGGCTATTTCACCAGATAAGCGAGCGCCAATGGAACGGTCGGTATTGATGACGTTATAGAAGAAGTCTGCGGATTGCTTCGCTTCTACAGCGGCTAGCGCGTCTTCAATAATCTGTTGGTTGAGCTCTGCTTTATCAAACGGTGCATTTGGCTCTGTCCAGTAAACGGGGTGTCCTTGCGGTGACACTGGTGCTTCCAAGATATTTGAAAGGTCCAGTTTGCTCTGTTTGGCGGTCATCCCTTCTACCGCTTCTAGTAGATCGGTACGGCCAATCAGATCAGTGAGCTTTTCTACGCCCAGTTCAGCAAGGAGTTCGCGCACCTCATCAGCAAGGCCGATAAAGTAGTTCATCACCATTTCAGGTAGGCCTTTGAAGTATTCTCTACGTAGAGTGTCATCTTGGGTTGCAACACCGGTCGCACAGTTATTTAGGTGACAGATACGTAAGAACTTACAGCCCATTGCCACCATCGGCGCCGTACCAAAGCCAAAGCTTTCCGCTCCTAAAATAGCGGCTTTCACCACATCTAGACCGGTCTTTAAGCCGCCATCGACTTGCAAACGAATCTTATGACGAAGCCCATTCGCGACTAGTGCTTGTTGAGTTTCCGCTAGGCCGAGCTCCCAAGGACTACCCGCATACTTGACTGAAGTGAGGGGGCTTGCCGCAGTACCTCCGTCGTAGCCAGAGATGGTGATAAGGTCGGCATAAGCTTTGGCTACACCAGTGGCGATAGTGCCAACGCCCGGCTCAGAGACCAGTTTTACCGAAACCAGAGCTTTCGGGTTTACTTGCTTAAGATCGAAGATCAGCTGGGCCAAGTCTTCAATTGAGTAAATATCGTGGTGAGGTGGCGGTGAAATTAGTGTCACGCCCTGTACTGAGTAACGAAGTTTGGCGATCTCTGCCGTTACTTTATGCCCCGGTAGCTGACCACCTTCACCGGGTTTAGCCCCTTGCGCCACTTTAATTTGCAGCACATCGGCATTGGTTAGGTAGTGCGGCGTAACACCAAAGCGACCCGAAGCAATCTGCTTAATACGCGAGTTACGTTCAGTGCCAAAGCGACGAGGGTCTTCGCCACCTTCACCTGAGTTTGAGTAACCACCTAAACGGTTCATCGCTGTAGCTAGTGCTTCATGCGCCTCTGGGCTGAGTGCTCCAATCGACATGGCCGCCGAGTCGAAACGCTTAAACAATTCTGTGCTCGGCTCAATCTTCTCAAGTGGAAGAGGAGAGTCAGCTTTTTTCAGTTGCATTAAGTCCCGCAACATCGCGGTAGGACGTTCATTGACCTGCTTAGCAAAGCTCTTATAGTCTGATGACTCGCCCGACTTGACAGCTTGTTGCAGTGTACCGACGACGTCTGGGTTGTAGGCATGGTACTCGCCACCGTGCACATACTTAAGTAAGCCGCCATGTTCGATAGGCTTGCGTTTTGCCCATGCTTTACGTGACAGGTTGTAGATATCTTGCTCAAAGTCTTCGAAGTTGGCGCCTTGAATACGTGTTGTGACACCTTTGAAGCAGAGGTCAACAACGTCTTGGCTTAGACCGACCGCTTCGAATAGTTGCGAGCATCGGTAAGAGGCTACCGTCGAAATGCCCATTTTCGACATGATTTTGAACAGGCCTTTATTGATACCGTATTGGTAGTTCTGCATCACCTCACGGTAGCTTTTATCAATTGCGCCATCGTCGATTACTTTGCCAAGTGCCTCATAAGCGAGGTATGGGTAGACTGCCGTAGCACCAAACCCAAGCAGAACCGCAAATTGGTGAGGATCTCGGACAGTGCCTGTTTCGGCGATGATGTTTGCATCACAGCGTAAGTTCGCACCAATTAGACGACTTTGTACCGCGCCCACTGCCATCGCTGCCGGAATGGGGAGCAAGCCTTTGGTCAAGTTTCTGTCCGAAAGTATGACCAGTACGGTTCCATCTTTGACGGCGTCAACGGCTTGCTCACACAGATCTTGGATCGCTTTTTCTAACCCTTTTTCTTCCGGATCGTAATTGATATCAATTGTGGTACTGCGGTAGTACTCGTCATTGAGCTCAAGCAGTTGCTGCATATCAGAGTAGAGTAGAACGGGTGACCCAAAGGTAACTCGGTGGGCGTGACCATCGGTCTCACAGAAGACATTCATCTCTTGGCCGATACTGGTTGCAAGCGACATTACATGCTTTTCACGCAGTGGGTCGATTGGCGGGTTAGTGACCTGAGCAAACTTTTGGCGGAAATAATCAGTGATCAAACGCTCTTTTGAAGAGAGTACGGCCATTGGTGTATCGTCACCCATTGACCCTACCGCTTCTTGGCCCATATCACCTAGAACACGTAGCACTTGATCAACTTCTTCGTTGCTCATTGCAAACTGTTTTTGATACGTTTTCAGTTGGTCGTCATCGAAGCTACGTTCGCCAACTTGATCATCCGGCAAATCGGAAAATGGGGTGAGTTTATGGACATTGTTTTCCATCCATTCTCGATATGGGTGGCGACCTTTTAGATCGTTATCAATTTCGCTCGATTGCCACAGTTTACCGCGGCGAGTATCGACGACGAGTAGTTCCCCTGGGCCTACGCGGCCCTTTTCGGCCACTTCATCTGGCGCGTAATCCCAAATGCCCACCTCAGAAGCGAGAGTAATTAACTTGTCTTTGGTAATCACATAGCGAGCCGGGCGTAAACCGTTTCGGTCTAGGTTACACGCTGCGTAGCGACCATCAGATAGAACAATCCCAGCAGGGCCGTCCCACGGTTCCATATGTTTGGAGTTAAAGTCGTAGAAGGCGCGCAGATCTGGGTCCATATCTGGGTGATTCTGCCATGCTGGCGGAACCAACATACGCATTGCGCGGAAGATATCCATGCCGCCAGCCAAGAACAGATCCAGCATATTATCTAAGCTGGAAGAGTCCGAACCTGTTTCATTCACAAATGGCGCAGCTGTCTGTAAGTCTGGTAGTAGCGGTGAAGAAAACTTGTATGCGCGCGCACGAGCCCATTGGCGGTTGCCCTCGATGGTGTTGATCTCTCCGTTGTGAGCCAGATAACGGAATGGCTGAGCGAGAGGCCAACGTGGCTGAGTGTTTGTTGAAAAACGCTGGTGGAACAAACAGATCGCTGACTCCATACGAAGATCGGCTAGATCTGAGTAGAAGCGCGGAAGGTCGGCGGGCATACATAAGCCTTTGTAGACCATGACTTGGGTCGACAAACTACAAATATAGAAGTCACTATCATCTGTGATCTGTTTTTCAATGCGGCGACGGGCAATATAAAGGCGGCGCTCGATATCTCGCTCGCGCCAGCCCGCTGGAGCCGAGATAAAGACTTGCTGAATGTTTGGCAGTGAATCTGCGGCAATTGGGCCTAATACTGCTGAGTTGGTTGGGACTTCTCGCCAACCTGCAACAGTAAGGGTTTCACGGGCAAGTTCTTGGTTTATAACATCTTTGGCTAATTGAGCTTTAGCCGGATCTTGGTTGAAGAAAATCATACCTACGGCATATTGTTTGCCAAGGTTAAAGCCACTTTCTTTCGCGATTAAACGTAGGTAAGAGTCCGGCTTTTGTAGCAATAGGCCACAGCCATCACCGGTTTTACCATCTGCGGCAATACCGCCGCGGTGAGTCATTCGGTCTAGTGCTGAAATCGCGGTACGCACCAATTTATGGCTTGGTTCACCTTCCATGTGTGCAATCAAGCCAAATCCGCAGTTGTCTTTCTCAAGACTTGGATCATATAGAGCCATTGCAATTCTCCCTTTGCTTCACCTGTCTTCCCGACAGAACTACCAACATTTAAAGGGTTGGTATATATGACTAACTATGCGTTCTAATTGTTATATATCGAATAGATATGCGTTAAATGCCTATAGAGTATTTAACAAAAGTTGAGGAATTCATTTTCATCGACTTCACAACGTATAGGTTATTATGAAAAAGGTCAAGTTCCTGGTGGAAAATCATGTCAATGTGCGATTTACCACGTAATACGCTGTGATTATCTATATAATTCAGGGGGTTAAGGTTTTAATTGTTACAATTTTGCAACAAGATCTGTTTGGGGAAAATAAAAAAGACCAGCACAATGTACTGGTCAAATCATAAAGTTTGGAAGGAATGATTGTTTAATTAAGACCACCTAGCATCTACTAAAACGCGTCACTAGGTGGTTTTACTTATGCTGATAGCATCAGCGAGTTGGCTTTTGCCTCTAAATTAGAGTTGCCCATGAGGTAGTTGTCGATCGCAATGGCACACTCACGGCCTTCGTTGATACAGCGTACGACCAAGGATTGACCTGTTCGCATATCACCTGCTGCAAAGACACCTTTTTGGTTAGTTGCGAAACCATCAGTCGCCACATTACCACGCTCATCAAGTTTGATATCTAGCTGAGCAAGGACACCGGTTGGCTCAGGGTGTAGGAAGCCCATTGCTAGAAATGCCATATCACAAGGAATGACACGTTCGCTGCCTTCAACTTCTTTGAAGCTCGGGCGCTCACCTGGTTTCGCATCTTCCCATACGATGTCAGCAAGACGCAGACCTGTCACTTCACCTTTGTCGTTACCGATGAACTCTTTGGTCAGAATGTTCCAATGACGATCGACACCTTCTTCGTGCGAAGTTGATGTGCGCAGAATCATTGGGTATTGAGGCCAAGGCATATTTGCAGGGCGCTTCTCTGGTGGAATCGGCATGATTTCTACTTGAGTTACGCTTGCTGCCTTGTGGCGGTTTGATGTACCCACACAGTCAGAACCCGTATCGCCACCACCGATAACCACAACATGTTTACCTTTAGCATGAATCTCTTCAGTTTTAAGGTCCATGTTGTTTGCGCGGCGGTTATTTTGACCTAGGAATTCCATTGCGAAGTGAACGCCTTTTAGCTCACGTCCTGGTACAGGAAGGTCACGTGGAACCGTTGAGCCGCCAGTCAGAAGTACCACATCAAACTCTTGGCGTAGTTGCTGAGCATTTACATCCACACCGATGTGTTGATTCACTTTGAACTCAACACCCGCTTCAGCCATCAGGTTGATCTTACGATCAATTACGTCCATACCCAGTTTGAAGTCAGGAATACCGAAACGCAGTAGACCACCGACCTTTTCGTCACGTTCAAACACAGTCACAGAGTGACCAGCGCTGTTTAGCTGCTCAGCAGCTGCCAGACCTGCCGGGCCGCTGCCGATGATTGCAACCGTTTTACCTGTGCGAGAGCGAGGTGTTTTAGGTTTTGCGTACCCTTCACGGTACGCAGTTTCGACAATCGTTTTCTCGATGTTACAGATAGTGATTGGGTCTTGGTTGATACCTAGCACACACGCACTTTCACATGGAGCAGGACAAACGCGACCTGTGAACTCTGGGAAGTTGTTGGTTGAACTTAAGATGTTCCACGCTTCTTCCCAACTGTCGCGGTAAACCGCGTCGTTGAACTCAGGAATGATGTTACCAATCGGACAACCGTTGTGACAGAAAGGTACGCCACAGTCCATACAACGAGAAGCCTGAGTATTGATCTTGTCACCAAACTCTTCGTTCAGAACGAATTCTTTGTTGTTTTCAATACGAACGGATGGATCGATCTTCTGAGGAAGCTCGCGACCATGTTCTAAAAATCCAGTAGGCTTACCCATTATACTGCCTCCACTTGTTCCGTTTGTGCTTGCTCTGCTTCTGCCTTACGCTTTTGAAGTACCGCTTTGTAGTCACGCGGCATAACCTTAACCATAGAGGCTAAGCTTGCTTCAAAATTGTCTAGGAAAGACTTAGCGACTTCACTTCCTGTGAATTCAACTTGCTTGGTTAGCATCTCTTTCAGTAGTTCACGATCTACTGCTTCGATTGGATCGAGGTCGACCAGTTCAGGGTTGAGCTTGGTTTCAAAGTCACCAGACTTGTCCCAAACATACGCCACACCGCCACTCATACCCGCCGCAAAGTTACGACCTGTTGAGCCAAGGATTACGGCAACACCACCTGTCATGTATTCACAACCGTGGTCACCCACACCCTCTACAACGACTTTCGCACCCGAGTTACGTACACAGAAACGTTCACCCGCCATGCCACGAATGTAAGATTCACCTGACGTTGCACCGTAGAAACACACGTTACCAACGACGATGTTATCTTCAGCAACAATGGTTGATTTCGCATCTGGGTAAAGCACTAGCGTACCGCCAGACAGACCTTTACCCCAGTAGTCGTTAGCGTCACCTTCGACTTCGAACTTCACGCCCTTAGCAAGGAAAGCACCGAATGATTGGCCAGCAGAACCTGTGAACTTGACGTTCATTGGCTGAGGCAGACCTTGGTCTTTGTAAACCTTAGAAATTTCGTTCGATAGCATGGTACCCGCAGAGCGGTCGGTGTTGATGATTGGGAACTCAGCGTTGACTGCTTCACCTTTCTCAAGTGCTGGGATAGCCGCTTGAATCAACTTACGGTCGAGAACGTCTTCTAGGTTATGGTTTTGCTCTGTCTGGTTGTAAACGCCATCGTCTTCACGAGCCTGTTCAATATGGAGGACAGGAGACAGATCGAGGTTCTTGTATTTCCAGTGTTTGATGTCTTCACGAACTTTCAGTTTGTGAGACTGACCTACCATCTCATCGATAGTGCGGTAACCTAGCTCAGCCATCACTTCACGTAGACCTTCAGCCATGTACTGGAAGAAAGTAACAACGTCTTCTACGCGGCCATCGAAGCGCTCGCGTAGCGTCTTATTCTGCGTTGCGATACCAACAGGACAGGTGTTCTTATGACACTTACGCATCATGATACAGCCTTCAACAACCAATGCAGCTGTTGCCACGCCCCACTCTTCAGCGCCAAGTAGTGTTGCCACAGCGAGGTCGCGAGGGGTTTTCATCTGACCATCAGACTGAACCACGATACGGTTACGTAGACCATTCTTTAGAAGCGTTTGGTGCGTTTCTGCGAGACCTAGCTCCCAAGGTAGACCTGTGTGACGGATAGACGACATTGGTGATGCACCTGTACCGCCGTCGAAACCAGCGATTAGCACAACGTCAGCTTTTGCTTTTGCAACACCAGAGGCAATCGTACCAACACCTGCTTCCGACACTAGCTTGACGTTGACACGGCCAGCGCGGTTAGCGTTCTTAAGGTCGTAGATTAGCTGTGCCAAATCTTCGATCGAGTAGATATCGTGGTGCGGCGGTGGCGAGATTAGACCTACGCCTGGAGTCGAGTGACGTGTTGCACCGATCCAGTCATCAACCTTATCACCTGGTAGCTGACCACCTTCACCTGGTTTCGCACCTTGAGCCATCTTGATCTGTAGCTCATCTGCGTTAGTTAGGTAGTAAGACGTCACACCAAAGCGGCCTGAAGCAACCTGTTTGATTGCAGAGCGTTCCCAATCACCGTTTTCTTTACGTTCGAAACGCGTTGGGTCTTCACCACCTTCACCAGAGTTCGATTTCGCGCCGATGCGGTTCATTGCAACGGCTAGTGTTGAGTGCGCTTCGTAAGAGATAGAACCGAATGACATCGCACCTGTCGCGAAACGCTTGAGGATGTTTTCGATTGGTTCTACTTCTTCTAGCGGGATGGAACCTGCTGGGTTCTTAACAAAGTCTAGCTGGCTACGTAGCGTTGCTGCGTTATCACCTTGGTCATCAACCGCTTTCGCGTACTGTTTGAACTGAGCATAGTCTTTGTTGCGCGTCGACTGTTGTAGTAGTGAGATAGTTTCAGGGTTAAACAGGTGTTTTTCACCACGCTGTTTCCACTGGTAAACACCACCCACATCCAGTACTTGAACTGGAATTTCACGAGTTGGGAAACCAATGCGGTGACGTACGAGAACTTCCTTCGCGATGTCATCAATGGTTAGACCTTGAATTCGTGAAACGGTACCCGTGAAGTATTTGTCGACTACAGACTTGCTGATACCTAGTGCTTCAAAGATCTGTGCACCGTGGTAAGACTGCAGCGTAGAGATACCCATCTTCGAGAAGATCTTCAGAAGACCGCCATTGATAGCCTTGCGGTAATTCTCGAACAGGTCACGAATATTGGTTTCAGGATCAAGCTTCTTAGTGCGTTGCAACTCAACCATAGTTTCAATCACTAGGTATGGGTTGACTGCGTTTGCGCCGTAACCAATCAGCGTTGCAAAGTGGTGCGTCTCACGCGCATCACCGGTCTCTACCACTATGTCACACTTCGCACGTAAACCTTTACGGATTAGGTGGTGGTGAACTGCGCCAACCGCCAACATTGCTGGGATAGCGGCGTGGTTAGAGTTAACAGCACGGTCAGTTAGAAGGATGATTGAGTAACCATCGATCACTGCGTCTTCGGCATACTGACAGATACGCTTAAGGGCACGCTCTAGTTTGCCTTCGTCTTCACTCGCTTGGAATACTATGTCTAGCGTCTTCGCTTGAAGGTGCTCGTTATCGATAGCACGCAGTTTCTCAAGCTCAGAGTTAGAAAGAACTGGCGACTCAAGCTCTACTTTTTGACAGTGTTCTGGAGACTCAGCAAGAAGGTTCTGGTCCTTACCTAGGTAAGTGTTCAGTGACATAACCATACGCTCACGAATCGGGTCGATTGGCGGGTTAGTTACCTGAGCAAACAGCTGCTTAAAGTAGTTTGATAGATGTTGTGACTGGTGCGAAAGAATCGCTAGTGGCCAGTCGGCACCCATTGCAGAAAGCGGCTCTTTACCATCTTTCGCCATAGGTACAATGATTTCGTTCACTTCTTCAGAGCTGACACCAAACGCTTGCTGCTTGTGCAGTAGTTTCTCTGGGGAAGGCTGGCTGAATTCGTTGCTCGCATCTGGCAGTTTATTCAGGCTTAGTAGGTTTTCTTCAACCCACTTCTCGTATGGCTGCGCTGATGCAATGCCATCTTTCACTTCCTCATCAGAAATGATGCGGCCTTGCTCTAGGTCAGCAACGAAGATACGACCTGGTTGCAGGCGACCACGGAACTCAACATTCTCAGGTTCAATCTCAACAACACCAGACTCTGAAGCCATGACTAGGAAGTCATCTTTGGTCACTGTGTAGCGAGAAGGGCGCAGACCGTTACGGTCGAGAGTGGCGCCTACTTGAACACCATCAGTGAAACACACCGATGCAGGACCATCCCAAGGTTCCATTACGTTCGCGTGGTATTGGTAGAACGCACGACGAGTTGGGTCCATGTTTTTGTTTTCTTGCCATGCTTCAGGGATCATCATCATCAACGCATGTGGCAGGCTACGACCAGATAGAACTAGGAGCTCAAGTGCCATATCGAAGTTAGATGAATCAGATGCGCCTTCTTGACAGATAGGCAGTAGCATGTCGATTTCTGCCTGCGTAAACAAGTCAGATTCGATGATTGCTTCACGGGCTTTCATCCAGTTCAGGTTACCGCGAACTGTGTTGATTTCACCGTTGTGCGCAATGTAACGGAAAGGCTGAGCCAAACGCCAGCGAGGGAATGTATTGGTAGAGAAACGAGAGTGAACCAGCGCAAGCGCACTTACCATCGTTGGATTCTGTAGATCTAAGAAGTATTGAGGTACTTGCTCTGTTGTTAGCTGACCTTTGTACACCACAGTCTTGTAAGACATTGAGTTGATGTAGAAGTCATCGCCAATGTTAGAGACGCTTTCTAGACATACGCGAACGGTGTAGTTACGTAAAACATACAGTTTACGCTCTAATTCTTCCGGTGTAATACCAGGACCACCAGAAACAAACACGTGCTCAAACTGAGGCTCAGTGCTCAGTGGATCGGCACCAATCATTGAGTTGTCGGTTGGTAGAACACGGTAGCCAATAACGTCTAGTTCAAGACGCTTGGCATTGCGTTCTAAAATATCGCGACACTGTGCACGCTTGTGTTCATCTTTAGGGAAAAGTACAACACCAACACCGTACTTCTCAAAAGAAGGCAGCTTAATACCAAGCTTGACCGCTTCTTCTAAGAGAAATTCGTGAGGTTTTTGTAGCAAAATACCAGCACCGTCACCCGAGCATGGGTCACAACCTTGGCCGCCACGGTGTTCCATTCGTGCAAGCATATCAAGTGCTTGAGTAACTACTGCGTGTGATTTGCGGTTTTTTAGGTGAGCAACAAAACCGATACCACAAGCGTCATGCTCCAGCTCTGGAGTATAAAGACCTTGTGATCTTTGCTCTCTATCTACCATGGATACATCCTTCCAGTTCAAATAGGCGCAATTTGGCTAGTCGAAACTAGTTCTACGTCCTGTCCTTTATTTTTATGATTCGAAGTCAACTTAGGTTGGTGACTTTGATTCCATTCCGTATCTCGCAGGAAAAATATTGCGAGAAAAACAATCCTTGGTGATTTCCCTGTTTTTTGTATCACTATTTAGTGATTTATATAGGTGGGAGTGGGGAAATACCGACGTTTTAGTAATTAATTGTGTAATTAAATACACAAAAAAAACTAAAATCTGAAAGTATCCTACAATTTTGTCAGCTCGAAATGCAATCAAAAATCGTCTTTGTTGCTCAATTTTTTCGTAGTTTAAATGAATAATATGTTTAACTTTTACGTAACATTCGGCTTGAGGCACGTGTTTTGTGCATGTTTATTGACTTTGCTTAACTTGCAGCCTGTTTGAAAGCGATACATTTCACACTTCAATATTTTCAAAACTGTAATTTAATTACATTAAATCGCAATGATATTTATTATCATTAGTTTCAGGGGCAAACATGCAGTTACATGAGTTAGTTAATACCATTGGTCAGGATCTCCAACGTCGGTACGGAGAAAAGGTCCATAAGCTGACTCTGCATGGTGGATTTAGCTGCCCCAATCGCGATGGTACGATTGGTCGAGGAGGCTGTACCTTCTGTAATGTTGCGTCGTTTGCAGACGAAGACGCTCAAATAAAAAGTATCCATGAGCAGTTAACCGATCGCGCTGGAGAAATCAGCCGTGCCAAGAAGTATCTGGCGTACTTTCAGGCGTACACAAGCACTTATGCAGAAGTGCAAGTTCTTAAGAACATGTATGAGGAAGCCCTTAAAGCCGCCGATATCGTCGGTTTGTGTGTCGGCACCCGTCCAGATTGCGTACCCGAAGCAGTATTGGAACTGCTATCAGATTATGTTCAGCAGGGGTATGAGATTTGGTTGGAGCTTGGACTACAGACAGCAAACAACGACACGTTAAAGCGAATCAACCGAGGCCATGATTTCGAGTGTTACGCCGAGATCACTCAGCGAGCTCGAGCGCTTGGCATTAAGGTATGTACTCACTTGATTGTTGGTCTACCTAAGGAATCGCGCGAGGATAATATCAGCACCTTAGATAAGGTGCTTCAGGTCGGCACCGATGGGATTAAGCTCCACGGATTGCATATTGTTGAAGGAAGCACCATGGCCAAGGCATGGAAAGCGGGCCGTTTGCAAGCGCCAGAATTGGATGAGTATGTAGCCATTGCGAGTGAAATGATTCGCTTAACCCCTCCAAACGTGATTTACCATCGCGTATCCTCTGCGGCACGACGACCAACATTGCTCGCTCCTTTGTGGTGTGAGAATCGATGGTTAGCAATGACGGAAATTGGTCGTCAATTGAATCGTGAAGGTGCGCAAGGTTCATTATTAAATCAACCATTTATATATACAAAACCATTATTAAAGGCAGATTAACTGCCACGAAGCTGATATCTTAGTATCCTTATATAACAAGTGTTAAATGGAAATGAGAGATCAGATGGATCAGTTGTTGGTATGGTTGTGGGAAACCTCTCAAGGTCATGGCGTTGATTTCATAGTTATTATCGTCTCGATCTCTATTCTTTGGTCCGTTTACACTCGTTTTCAGCGTCAGCTTGAACAATTGATTTTGCAAACGCCCACCGCCGCGATTTTGATCGACGCAGAAAACGCACAACTTGTCATGGCCAACTCGCTAGCCAAGCAACTGCTTGGGATTCGCAAAATCGGCAAGTCTTACTTTCTCCCGCAGAATGAAACCCAGCAGGAACTACGATCGTTAATTGATGGGCTTGGCAGCGACAGTAACAACCAAGCGTATATGATCGAGTGGAGCATTTCACAACACACGAAAGTTAAACTGGATGTCTGCGGAAAACAAACCACTTTCCGAGGTCGCTCGGTTTGGTTTGTCAGCTTAATTACCCACCAGTCGACTTCTCATGAAAAGTTAGAAGAACTGCAGTCTCTTCGCATGTACAAAAGCGCTTTTGATCACCTATCTGAACTGGTTTTTATCAAGAATATAGACGGAGAGTTAGTGGCAGCTAACCGAGCGTTCGAGCGATTTTGGCAAGGTCGAGTGGAAGAGGGAGCGGCGGATATCCACGGTATTATTGAAGGGCGTGCGAGCAAACGAAGATGGACCACTACACCGGATGGTCGTAGTTGTTTGTTAGAGACGAACCAAACGGTGTTGCTCTCGCCTGAAGGCGACAAAGTTGGGTCGTTGGGTATCAGCCATGATGTTACCGACTGGCACAATATGCAGCGTAATCTACGTGATGAAATGGAAAAGCGTAAAGATACGGAAATTGCCTTGGCCCAAAGAGACACCATTTTACAAAATATCCTTGAATCTTCCCCAGACTCTATTGGCATATTTAACGAGAACATGGTTTATCAGGCGTGCAACAAACCATTTGTGAAAGCGTTGGGAATTTCGGACGTTGACGACTTGCTCGGCAAGCGTCTGCAAGATGTGATTCCGGATGAAAGTTACAGCCGCTTGTCTGAGACTGACAATAAAGTTCTCTATGAAGGCAAATCGCTGCGCTATATCGACCGCGTTGTGAGCAGTAACGGTGAATGCACGTGGTACGACGTAGTGAAGTCGCCGTTTAGAGATCCAGCTTCCGGAACCAACGGCGTTCTAATCATGGCGCGTGATGTGTCAGAACGTTACCTTGCTGAGCAGAGGTTGGAAGAGGCGAACCTAGAACTTGAGCGTTTGAGCTTCATTGATGGCTTAACACAAATATCCAACCGTCGCCGCTTTGATGAACAGTTAAAAACGTTGTGGAGTCTTCATATCCGCGAAAAGCAGCCTTTGACTGTCATGCTATGTGATATCGACTACTTCAAAGGGTTTAACGACTATTATGGCCACTTACGTGGTGATGAAGTGTTGATCAAGGTTGCGGAGGTCTTTGAGCGAGCCTTACCTCGTTCGAGTGATTGTGTTGCAAGGTATGGTGGTGAAGAGTTTGGTTTTATTCTTCCTAATACGACGGTGGAAGGAGCCATTAAAGTGGCAGAACGGATCCACCAAGGCGTCATTGAGTTAGCCATTGAGCACAAGGCATCGCAAGTCTCCTCGGTTGTTACCGCGAGCATTGGTTTGGTTTCCATTGTCCCTCAACCACATGATCGCAGTGACACCATTGTCGCCTTGGCAGACAGTGCGTTGTATCAAGCGAAAGCAAATGGTCGCAATCAAACTTGTGTGCATCACACATCCAATAATTAACCACGATCCGTTTTGGAATCTTTTCGCGGAACGCTAGGAAAACGGGTACTATTATTGTTCATCTATTCAATCTATTGATTAGATTATAGTTTGCCTTGTGTCCGTTCGGAGCGTTTGATGAAGCCGATAAAAAACCTCGCCCAGTATTACGTTGATCTACTTGTAAAGCTGGGCATCCTTCGTTTCTCCATTCTACTCGCTTTAGCTTTAGTGGCTTTAGCGGTCGTTGTTCAAGTGGGTATTACGCTCGTGTTGAGCGGCCATGTTGATGATATAGATATCGTTCGCTCAGTATTTTTTGGTCTGCTGATTACCCCGTGGGCGGTTTACTTTCTTTCTGTGGTGGTTGATCAGCTAGAAGAGTCACGTCAACGGTTGTCCAAACTTGTCTCGAAGCTCAAAGACATGCGCTCACGAGACCAAGAGCTCAACATCAAATTGCAGCAAAACATTGCTAAGTTGAATCAAGAGATCGAGGAACGGATTAAAGCGGAAGAAGCGCGTGAAGAGGCAATGAAAGACCTTGAGAATGAGGTGTATCAGCGTGAACGCACTCAGCTTGAACTCGCAGAACGCACGGCATTGTTGCGCTCGTTTATCGATGCGTCGCCGGACTTAATTTATTACCGAAATGCAGACGGGGTGTTCTCTGGATGTAACCGCGCAATGGAAGAGCTGACAGGCAAAAAAGAGAGCCAACTTGTTGGATTGACACCTTGGGATGTGTACAGCAAAGAAGTCGCTCAGCAAATTGTGGATACAGACCAAAAAGTCTTTTCTGATAATCAGGCGTTGACCTATGAGCAGTGGCTTGAATATCCCGATGGTCACAAAAACTACTTTGAGCTGCGTAAAGTGCCTTTCTACAGTAAAGATGGGCGACACCTTGGTCTTGTTGGGTTTGGACGAGACATCACCGAGCGCAAACGTCACGAAGAATCCCTCGAAAAAGCCAGTCGAGATAAAACAACCTTCATCTCAACCATCAGCCATGAATTGCGAACGCCGCTCAACGGCATTGTCGGCTTGAGTCGTATGCTTCTTGATACCCAACTGACTGAAGAGCAGCGCCATCACATGCAAACCATTAATGTGAGTGCGATTACGCTCGGCAATATTTTTAATGACATCATTGACATGGACAAGTTTGATAGACGCAAACTTGAGCTATACCCATCCGCACTCAATTTTGAAAACTTCGTCGCTGAAATCGAAAGTATTTCAGCGTTGATGGCGACACAAAAAGGGCTGCGTTTCGATCTCGAGCGATTGAGCAGTTTGCCCTCTGAGATTGAAGTCGATGCGACTCGCTTACGCCAAGTGCTTTGGAATCTGATTAGCAACGCCATGAAATTTACCAAAGAGGGTGGGGTTGTGATGACAGTAAGCGCTGAGATGGAGGACGCGTTTGCCACCATAACTATGGAAGTGGAAGACAGTGGTATCGGCATTCCAGAAGCAGAGCTGGAAAAAATCTTTGCCATGTACTATCAGGTTAAATCGGGTAAAGATAACCTTCATGCCGTGGGGACGGGGATAGGTCTCGCGGTGTCTAAGCAGCTCATTAATATGATGGATGGCGATATTACCGTCACCAGTGAAGAAGGATTTGGCAGTACTTTCACGGTAACGATTCGTGTCCCACTGGCGGCAGAGCAAGAGTCAGTCCTTGAAGCGCCTGCAACGCAACCTGAGCTGAATATTTTTATGGTTGAAGACATCGAGCTTAACATCACGGTTGCTCGCTCCTTACTGGAGAGTATGGGACATGAAGTGTCGGTCGCCATGACAGGTCAAGATGCAATTGAAATGTTCGATCCGGAGATCTACGACCTTGCGTTTTTAGATATTCAACTGCCTGATATGACAGGGTTCGATGTCGCCGATTTCTTCCGCAAAACATACAAAGACCTTCCACCTCTCGTGGCTCTGACGGCAAACGTGTTGAAGAATAAAACGGAATATCTCGAAAAAGGTATGGATGATGCGATCAGCAAACCATTGTCGGTGACTGACGTGCACAATGTGATCGCCAAATTTACCCAACAGCCAGAGCAAGTCGTCGAAGCCACCTCTAAGAGCGTAGAGGAAGAGTCTTCAGAAACCAGTGAAATTTACTCTCGCCTGCTAGATCTCGATATGTTGGAGTCTTATGTTGGCATTGTTGGAGCCGCGCCGGTGCTAGATAGCATTGCCATGTTTGAAGAGATGATGCCAGGTTACTTGGAACTGTTGGACTCCAATATGACGGCGAAACACCAAGAGGGGATTGTCTCTGAAGCGCACAAAATAAAAGGTGCAGCGGGTTCAATAGGCTTGAAGCATATCCAGCAAATCGCGCAAAAAGCGCAATCGCCCGATTTACCTGCTTGGTGGGAAAACATCGACGATTGGGTTGAAGAGATGAAAAATGAATACCTCAGCGACATAGAGGTACTCAAAGAGTGGTTAGGTAATCAAACTCAGCAACAAGGAAAATAAGATGAAAAAATTCGCTTTGCTGTCGCTAAGTGCAGCGCTATTGGCAGGATGTGCAAATGAACCTGTTGTTTGGGAACAAACGAACACGATCGAAGTGGCTCAAACGAACATCGCGCTTAAAAGTAATCTTTGGGTAAACAAAATGCCGACGATAGGTTCGGTTCAAGACAGTACACTGCATGGTGCGCTCTATTTAGAGTCAGATAAAGTGCTGCCTGCCCAGCTGGTGGTTGAATCACTATCAATCAAACAGGGTGAAGAAAGTTGGCAAATTGATGGCGACTTACTGGATTTACGTACTCACAACCAGAATCAATGGGAGTTGGCGTTTGTATGGCAGTTTGAGCTAGATGCTGAGAAACCTGTTGATATTGCGCTGCAAGTTCGTGTTGATGATAAAACAGAGTGGCTTGTAGAAACGGGCGTAGTGATTGATACCGTTTACTAGAAGCAGAAGGCTTCGTTCAAACAAAAAAGAGCAGGCACATCAGGTGCCTGCTCTTTTACTATGGTTTGAGATTATTTCTTCGCGGTACGTAGACCTGCGTTGATATCCATAATGTCTTGTTCGCTGAGTGTGCCAATCGCTTGACGAAGCTGCAATTCGCTGAGGATGTAATCGTAGCGAGCGTTCGACAGGTTTTTATTGGCATCATACAAACGACGAGTTGAATCTAATACGTCTACGATAGTACGTGTGCCTACATCGAAACCGGCTTCAGTTGCTTCAAGCGCCGATTCTGCTGATACAACAGTTTGCTCGTATGCACGCAGAGCACCGATTGACGCACTGATGTTATTGTTAAACGCGCGAACATCTTTGACGACACTGCGGTATTGCGCTTCTAGATCTTGGCTCGCCGCAACATAGCTGTACTCAGCTTGCTTAGTTTGAGAGCTAATATTACCACCCGTGTAGAGCGGGACTTCTAGGTTGATGCCTACGTTGAAGTTGTCGGCGTCGTAATCGTTACTGCTATTTGACACATCGGATAGTGAATAGCCACCATCAAGCGTCAGAGATGGTAAGTGGCCAGAACTAGCAAGAGAAATCTTGTCTTTGGCAACATCTTGAGCGATACGAGAAGAGAGCAAACTTAGGTTTTTCTCTTGTGCTTCTTCAATCAACTGAGTAATTGGCGTTGAGTTGCGGCTTGCAGAAAAACGCTTCGTGTCCAACACGTCGAGTTGCGCATGTTCTTGACCTGTAATTTCTCGTAGTCCTTCATAGCTGTTAATCAAGCTGTTTTCTGCCAGTACTTCATCAGCAAGTACTGCATCGTACTGAGCTTGCGCATCATGTACGTCGGTAATTGCAGAAAGCCCAACTTCAAAACGCTGTTTGGTCTGTTCAAGTTGGCGACCTACGGCAGCTTTTTCTGCTTGAACAAACTCTAGATTGTCTTGTGCACGTAAAACGTCAAAATAGGCTTGCGCGACACGAAGAATTAACGCTTGTTGAACTGCAGCATAAGAGGCATCCGCTTGACGTGCTGTTTTCTCTGCGATGTCGAGCGTTACCCAGCTTGAACGCTTGTAAAGCTCTTGACTAAAGCCAATAGACGCGCCGAATTGATTGCTATCGGTGTCTACCTTACCGCCCGAATTCAAGTCTTGTTCACCACGATTAATGTCGTAGCTCGCTTTTAATGAAATTTGAGGGAGTAGCGTCGAGCGACTAGAAGTTACTGCTTCGAAAGCTGCATCGCGTTGAGCAGCCGCACTGAGGAGTGTTGGATCGTTTTCTTTCGCTTGGTTGTAGATTTCAGCGAGCGTATCAGCAAAAGCACTGGTGCTCATACTTCCTAGAGCTGCACTGATAAATAGTGGAAGCAGTTTCTTCATAGGTCCTATTCCTGCCAAAAGATGAAAAGGGTTACTCGTCAAGAGTTTAACCCATACTGATGTTAATTCATGCAAAACTTTGCAAATTTTTACACTTAACTATCCACTTGTGCAATATATTTTATTATTCAATTTAACTCAGAATATAAAAATTATATAAAAAGTTGAGCCATGTCCTTGGAAGTTAAGCTTTTGTCTGAGTAAACTATAAGATTCACTCAGCGAGGTGCCAAATGCAACCATCTGAAAAGCGACACGGGGAGTTTACACCCCAAGATGTGGAAATAATCTCAAAAGAGACACTGTTCAAGGGTTTCTTTAGCATGGTCAAATACCGCTTTCGACATAAGCTGTTCGAAGGGGGGTGGAGTCAGCCACTTGAGCGCGAGATGTTTGAGCGTGGCCATGCAGCGGCCATGCTGCCTTACGACCCGATTACAGACCAGGTCGTTATCATTGAGCAAATCCGCGTTGGAGCATTAGAGCATCCATCACCATGGCAGATGGAGATAGTCGCAGGGATCATTGACCATGGAGAAACGGCGGAAGATGTCGTTCGTCGAGAGGCGGTTGAAGAGGCGGGGATTGACGTCACCTTGTTAGAGAAAGTGACGTCTTACTACCCATCTTCAGGTGGTTGCTCTGAAATGCTCGATGTTTACGTCGGAAAGGTTGACGCAACAACCGCACATGGCGTTCATGGTTTAGACTATGAGGGTGAAGATATACGCGTCCATGTCATTAGCCGTGAAGAGGCTTATGAGTGGGTAACAAATGGTAAGTTTGAAAATGGTGCTTCGATCATTGCTCTGCAATGGTTACAACTGAACCACCAACGTTTAAGAAGCGAATGGCACAAGTAGCAGTAAAAAAGCCGTATCATGTTGATTTATCAGAGCTGATGCGCACCTATGAAACCAATTATGCCAAACTCAACGCACTCATTCCGAGTAACGCGAGTGTTGGCGACGTTCGCTGTTATCAAGCTGCTAATATGACGTATCAAATTCAAGTGGGCGAAGTCACAAAGTACACAACTTTGGTCGATATTTGTCAAAGCGATGACGTTCCAGTATTTCCATTGCCGAGAATGTCTGTCAGGCTCTACCACGATGCTCGCGTAGCAGAAGTCTCGGAATGTGAGCACTTACGACGTGTCAATGCACGTTACGAATACCCAAATGACAAGATGGTTCAACAAGATGAAAAAGCACAATTGAACCGTTTTTTAGGCGATTGGTTAACATTTTGTCTGCGGCATGGTATCAGCCGGACACCGATCAATATTTAGGTTTGAAATTTTGAAAGTTACGTCAAACTCATCAGATAGCAGCATTAAGCTGCTCCAAATTACAGACACCCATCTGTTCGAAGCAACAGATGGCAGCTTATTAAGTGTCAACACTGGTGAGAGTTTTAAAGCCGTCGTCAATGCAATTGTCGAGCAAGAATGTCGTTTTGATGCTCTTTTAGCGACGGGCGATATCTCTCAGGATCATAGTGAAGCGTCTTATCAATGCTTTGAGCGTGGCATTGAGCCATTGCTGAAACCCTGTTTTTGGTTGCCTGGCAATCATGACTATAAACCGAATATGACGTCGGTGCTCCCATCGCCACAAATTCAGCAGGTCGACCATGTTTTGCTGGGCGAACATTGGCAGATGATCCTGCTAGATTCTCAAGTTATTGGTGTTCCGCATGGCCGCTTGAGCGATAAGCAGTTGGCTTTACTGGATGAAAAACTCGCGCAGTATGCTGATCGCCACACCCTCGTTTTGCTTCACCATCACCCAATTTTGGTGGGTAGTGCTTGGCTAGATCAGCACACACTTAAAGATGCGGATGATTTTTGGCAAGTGGTACAAAAGCACGATAACGTCAATGCTGTGTTATGTGGTCATGTACACCAAGATATGAATGTGATGCATCACGGTGTTCGCGTCATGGCAACGCCCTCGACTTGCGTTCAGTTTAAACCTAACTCGGATGATTTTGCGTTGGACACCACCTCACCAGGTTGGCGAGAGCTTGTGCTTAAAGCCGATGGGCAATTAGAGACTTACGTAAAGCGTCTTCCTGCAGGATGTTTCCAACCTGATTTCAGCTCTGCCGGCTATTAAGAGGATCGCATGAAGCCTTCACTACTTCTATATGTTCATGGTTTTAACAGCTCACCACTTTCACACAAAGCGAATGTGATGAAAGCCTACTGTGAGCAGTATCGGCCTGATATTAAAGTGTTGGTTCCTCAATTGCCTTGTTTTCCAGAGCTTGCTGCGAATTTGTTGCTCGACATTGTTGAACAGCATAAAGAGGATTACCGTATTGGTTTGGTCGGCAGCTCGCTAGGTGGGTACATGTCTATGTGGCTGAACAACCAGTTTGGCTTTCGAGCCGTGGTGGTCAACCCTGCGGTGAAACCTTATGAGTTGTTGGCTGATTACTTGGGTGAACAAGTTAACCCCTACACCAATGAAACGTATATGCTGGAAGAGCAGCATATCGCTGAGCTGATCGCTCTTGATACGCCGACGATTCGTGACCCGTCTGATTTTTGGTTACTTCAGCAAGAAGAAGATGAAGTACTCGACTACCGGCAAGCGGTGAGCAAGTTTGTTGGAGCAAAACAGACCGTAGAATCCGGTGGTGATCATAGTTTTGTCGACTTCGAACGCTATCCAGAAAAAATCATCAAATTCTTACAACTCTAAAACCTTGTTGCTCAGCTCCTTATCATCTTGAACACAATTTGTTAGGTTGATGAGGGAAGAGTCATAAATTTACCTGTTACTTACTTATCTCGCTTGACATCAATACGTCTCTTCCAGACTATGTTTCACTTATGCTTGGCAGGATGCAAAGCGATTAGAGTTTGCTCGCTTTTTCGATTCTCAATCAATTGCTAGAGCTTAATGTCCCGCCTGCTTGGCTACCCTTTTATTCTTTATATAGATATTCCGTATTATGACTGAACAATATAATGCGAAAGACCTTTCGGTTCTTGAAGGTCTCGACCCAGTACGACACCGTCCTGGTATGTATACCGAAACGGAGCGACCAAACCATCTCGCCCAAGAAGTTATCGACAACTCGGTGGATGAAGCGCTTGCGGGTCATGCGAAAAAAATCAAAGTCATTCTTCATGCTGACCAATCGCTCGAAGTAATCGATGATGGTCGTGGCATGCCCGTTGATATTCACCCGGAGAAAGGCATTTCGGGTGTTGAACTTATCATGACCAAGCTGCACGCTGGCGGTAAGTTCTCCAATGACAACTACAAGTTCTCTGGTGGTTTGCACGGGGTTGGTATTTCGGTAGTTAACGCGTTATCCAAACGTGTTGAAGTCACGGTAAAACGCCAAGGTCAAGTGCATGAAATCGCTTTTGAACACGGTAACGCCGTGACAGAACTGACCGTGACCGGAACTTGTGGTCATCGCAATACCGGAACGTCAGTCCACTTCTGGCCAGATGCTAAATACTTCGACAGCTACAAGTTCTCAGCGCTACGTTTGGTGAACAACCTGCGTGCCAAAGCCGTGCTCTGCCCAGGGTTAGAAATCACGTTTAGCGATAAAGTTAACGATGAAGAGCACAAGTGGTACTACGAAGATGGCTTAAAAGACTATCTTGCTGAGGGCGTGAAAGGCTATGAAGTACTACCAGCCGAGCCTTACATCGGAGAGTTCACTGCAGAAACGGAAATGGCAACGTGGGCGGTGATCTGGCAGCCTGAAGGTGGCGAGATGATCACCGAAAGCTACGTTAACTTAGTTCCAACTAAGCAAGGTGGTACGCACGTTAACGGTCTTCGCCAAGGTCTACTTGATGCGATGCGCGAGTTCTGTGAGTTCCGTAACTTGCTTCCTCGTGGGGTTAAGTTAACGGGTGACGACATCTTCGATCGTTGTTCTTACGTGTTGTCGGTCAAGATGCAAGACCCTCAGTTTGCCGGTCAAACTAAAGAGCGTCTTTCATCTCGTCAAACTGCGGCGTTTGTTTCTGGCGTAGTAAAAGATGCCTTCAGCTTGTGGTTAAACGAAAAACCGCAACTTGCAGAGCAGCTGGCAGAAGTATGTATTGCCAATGCGCACCGCCGTATGCGCGCTAGTAAGAAAGTTGTGCGCAAGAAGGTGGCATCAGGTCCGGCACTACCGGGTAAGTTAACCGACTGTTCTGTACAAGATTTAAATCGCACTGAAATCTTCTTTGTCGAGGGTGACTCGGCAGGCGGCTCGGCGAAACAAGCCCGCGATCGTGAGTTCCAAGCGGTGATGCCGCTGCGCGGTAAGATCTTGAACACGTGGGAAGTCTCTGCTGACCAAGTCCTTGCTTCACAGGAAGTGCACGATATCTCTGTTGCTCTGGGTATTGACCCTGACAACGACAACCTCGACGGCCTACGTTACGGCAAAATCTGTATTCTTGCCGATGCGGACTCGGATGGTCTTCACATCGCAACGCTACTATGTGCGCTGTTTACTCGTCACTTCCGAGCTCTAGTTGAAGCCGGCCATATCTATGTCGCGATGCCTCCTCTCTATCGAATCGACTGCGGTAAAGAAGTGTTCTATGCCCTTGATGATGATGAGAAAGAGGGCGTATTAGAGCGCCTATCGAAGAAAAAAGCCAAAATCAACGTACAGCGATTCAAAGGTCTGGGTGAGATGAACCCACTCCAACTTCGCGAAACAACCATGGATCCGAATACCCGTCGCTTGGTTCAGTTAACCATCGATGACAATGAGCAGACCATGGAAATGATGGATATGTTGCTAGGTAAGAAACGTGCGGATGACCGCCGTAGCTGGCTACAAACCAACGGTGATATGGCAGAGGTTTAATGAATGTCTAGTGAGATTACATACGATGGCGTTGAACAGTTGCCGATGCGCAAGTTCACTGAAGACGCTTATCTCAATTACTCAATGTACGTAATTATGGACCGCGCGTTGCCATACATTGGCGATGGTTTAAAGCCGGTTCAACGACGTATTATTTACGCAATGTCGGAGCTTGGTCTTTCGGCGGCAGCAAAATACAAAAAATCAGCACGTACCGTTGGTGACGTGTTAGGTAAATACCATCCACACGGCGACTCGGCGTGTTATGAAGCGATGGTATTAATGGCGCAGCCATTCTCTTACCGTTACCCATTGGTGGACGGTCAAGGTAACTGGGGTGCGCCAGATGACCCTAAATCGTTCGCTGCAATGCGTTATACCGAAGCGAAGCTGTCTAAGTTTGCGGAAGTCCTGTTAGGTGAACTTGGTCAAGGCACGGTCGAATGGCAGCCTAACTTTGACGGCACAATGAAAGAACCGCAAATGCTACCAGCGCGCCTGCCACATATTCTATTGAATGGCGTTACTGGTATCGCGGTTGGTATGGCGACGGATATTCCGCCTCACAACGTGCGTGAAGTGGCAAATGCAGCGATTCACTTGATCGATCATCCAAAAGCAGAACTGCCGGATGTAATGAACTTTGTTCAAGGCCCTGATTACCCGACCGAAGCAGAAATTATTTCGCCAAAAGCGGATCTTGAGAAGATCTATCGCACTGGTCGCGGCAGCATTAAGATGCGTGCGGTTTGGCACAAAGAAGGCTCTGATATCGTGATTACGGCGTTGCCACACCAAGTGTCTGGCGCGAAATTGCTAGAGCAAATTGCTAACCAAATGCGTGCGAAAAAGCTGCCTATGGTTGACGATCTGCGCGATGAATCCGATCACGAGAACCCTACGCGAATCGTTGTCGTTCCGCGTTCAAATCGCGTTGATTGCGACCAGTTGATGAATCATCTGTTTGCTTCAACCGATCTAGAAAAGAATTTCCGCGTTAACCTCAATATGATTGGTTTAGACAATCGCCCGCAGGTTAAAGGTTTAGTTCAAATTCTGTCTGAATGGATCGAGTTCCGCCGCACCACGGTTCGTCGTCGCCTACAGCATCGTCTAGATAAAGTGATGGCTCGTTTGCACATCCTTGAAGGTTTGTTGGTTGCCTACTTAAACCTTGATGAAGTCATTGAAATCATCCGTACTGAAGACGATCCCAAAGCGGTATTGATGGCGCGCTTTGGTATTACAGACATCCAAGCGGATGCGATTCTAGATACCAAACTTCGTCACCTAGCCAAGCTAGAAGAGATGAAGATCCGCGGTGAGCAAGATGAGCTAGAGAAAGAGCGCGAGAAGTTAGAGTTGCTGCTAGGTTCTGAGCGTCGCATGAATACCTTGCTTAAGAAAGAGATCCAAGCGGACGCCGATAAATATGGTGATGATCGCCGTTCACCGCTGGTTGAGCGTGCAGAAGCGAAAGCACTGACTGAGCGTGACCTCGTACCAAGTGAACCAATTACCGTTGTTCTATCAGAGAAAGGTTGGATTCGTCACGCGAAAGGTCATGATGTCGACGCTGAGGGGCTAAACTACAAGTCTGGTGATAAGTATCTCGCTCATGCTCGAGGGAAGAGTAATCAACAGGCCGTCTTCCTCGGTAGCGATGGTCGCAGTTATTCACTCGAGTCTCACTCGCTGCCATCTGCAAGGAGTCAAGGCGAGCCGATTACTGGACGCTTGAACATCACGGCGGGCAGTGCGATTCGTCAAGTGATTATGGGTGAAGAAGAGCAATTATGGTTAGTGGGCTCTGATGCTGGCTACGGCTTTGTTTGCAAAGGCAGCGATCTGCTTTCTAAGAACAAAAGTGGTAAAGCATTGGTGACGTTGCCAGTGAACTCGGAAGTGATGACTCCTGATGCGATAGCGGATCTCGATTCAGACGAGATTGTTGCGATCACGAACCAAGGTCGAATGTTGCTGTTCCCGATTAAAGATCTGCCTCAGCTTGCAAAAGGTAAGGGCAACAAGATCATTAATATCCCTGCGGCAAAAGCCAAAGAGCGCGAAGAGATACTTTCTCACTTAATTGCGGTGCCTAGAGGCGCAACATTGACGCTTTATGCGGGTAAACGCAAGTTAGGCTTGAAGCCGAGTGATCTAGATAATTTCCGCGGTGAGCGTGGGCGACGAGGTAGTTTGCTGCCGCGTGGTTTGCAACGTGTCACTCGAATAGAGATTGACTCTGGCTCAGCCTCGGTTGAAGAGAACGCTGAATAACAAAAAATCCCATGCCAAGGCATGGGATTTTTAATTTCAGTGCAGAGATAATTAGCGAGTGTCTTCTGCTATGGTAACTTGAAGCGTTTTCTCTTCGCCTTTTCTGAGAATAAGCACATCAACCACAGTGCCGGGTCTTAGCTCGGTCACGATGTCAAGTACGCTTTGACGGCCATTAATTTTCTTGTCGTCGATCTTCAAAATAATGTCTTGTGCTTCAAACCCTGCTGCTGCCCCAGGGCCATTGGGATCAACCCCTAAGACAACAATACCACCTAGATGCTCATTGCCGAGCAATCTTGATGTGACGGAATTGATGTCTTGACCATCAATACCAATGTAGCCACGAATGACCCGTCCATCTGCGATGATCTTCTGCATGATTTTGTCGGCAAGGGTAAATGGAATTGCGAATGAAATCCCATAGGTCTCTAGCTCTGTCGCTTGTTGGAACGAAGCGGTGTTGATTCCAACGAGTTCTCCGCGGGTGTTAACAAGAGCACCGCCTGAGTTGCCTTCGTTGATGGCGGCGTCGGTTTGAATAAACGCTTGTCGCCCGTCAGCACTGATTGACGAGCGCCCCGTTGCGGAAATAATGCCGAACGTCGTTGTTTGACCAAGGTTATATGGGTTACCGATCGCTAAGACAACATCGCCCACTTTAGGCGTGTAGTTTGGGTTTAATGGAATCACCGGAAGATTGGAGCCTTCTACACGAAGTATTGCGATATCGGTACGGCGATCTTTACCCACTAGCTGTGCTGCGGCGACTCGACCGTCTTGTAAGGCGACAATGATTTGATCAGCTTGGGCTACGACGTGGTAATTTGTGATGATGTAGCCTTTTTCGCTGACAATCACTCCAGAACCAAGACCTTGTGTGAGTAGCTTTGAACGGTCAGCCTCGGTGTATTTACGGCTATAGATGTTCACCACGGCGGGTGCTGCGTTACGGACCGCTTGGTTGAACGAGATTTGTAGCTGGCCGCTATCTTTTTCCTGATCTAATGGAGTATGTGGAAGGATATTGCTTCGTAGTGAAGGCAACGCGAGCAGCAATAGCGCTGCAGTGGCAAGCCCTAAGCCTACGGAACGCAATATAAATTGCAGCATACTGTCCTCGTCTAGCGTTTGGTAGAGATAAGTTGCTGAAGAATAGCACTAGATGAGTCAATAATAAAAGGACAGCGGAATTTCCCACTGTCCTTTCAGGCTGAGTTCGCGTTTTTATGATGAACTTATCATCAGTAAAGTGGCGCTATCGAATGACCAAATAGAGCGTACGGTCGCCACGCTGAATGTTAAGCGCTAGCACGCCAGGTTGCTTCTCTACGATTTTACGGAACTGAGCTAAGTTTTTCACACGCTTACGGTTAACGCCGATGATGATGTCACCTTCTTCGAGTTTGTATGCGTCTGCGCTTGAGCCTTTCTCGACCGCAGTCACTTTCACCCCTTGCACCGCATCACTTGCATTGGTGTTGGACAGTTGGGCGCCCGATAAGCCTTCATGAAGTTTCTCTGCTGGCGCTTTTGCGTTTTGCATTTCACCAAGGGTTACTTCAAACGTCTTCTCTTTGCCGTCGCGAATGACACCAAGTTCGATGGTTTTGCCCGCACCCAACGTCGCTACCTTCGCGCGCAGTTCACTGAACGAAGTAATGGATTTACCATTAATGGAGACGATAACATCACCTGCTTCAAGGCCTGCTTTGTCAGCGGCGCTATCCGCAACCACTTGGCTGACAAACGCGCCCTTACTTGACTCATACCCAAGCGCTTCTGCGAGTTCAGAGGTGATTTCTCCACCTTGCACTCCTAGCATGCCGCGTTTGACTTCCCCAAACTCGAGGATTTGGTCTGTCAAATTGGTCATCATATTGGATGGGATGGCAAAGCCGATTCCGACATTCCCGCCATTGGGCCCCAAGATAGCGGTATTAATACCAATCAATTCACCGTTTAAGTTAACCAATGCGCCACCCGAGTTACCGCTGTTGATCGCGGCATCGGTTTGAATGAAGTTCTCGAAGTTTTCAAGATTAAGGCCACTGCGTCCCAACGCAGAAACAATCCCTGAAGTGACGGTCTGACCTAAGCCAAACGGGTTACCAATCGCAACAGTAAAGTCGCCGACTCGTAGCTTATCTGAATCTGCAATCTTAACTTCCGTTAAGTTTTTAGCCTTCTCTAACTTGAGTAGTGCAACGTCAGACATTTGATCGCCACCAACAAGCTCGGCATCGTACTCTCGGCCATCATGCAGTTTGACGCGGATTTTTTCGGCGCCATTAATGACGTGGTAGTTGGTCACAATGTAACCTTTGTCTGCATTGATTATGACGCCGGAACCTAAACCGCGGAATGGGCGCTCTTGCAATTGTTCGGTTGGAAAGTCAGGACCGAAGAAGAAGCGGAATTGCTCAGGGATATGTTGTCTTGATACTTGTGTGCCTTCGACAGAAATACTAACGACGGCTGGGGTCACTTTTTCGAGCATGGGAGCCAGACTAGGGAGCTGCTCACCGTTAACAGATAGAGGCAATGCCGCCGTTGCGGGCATTGGGGTGATGATTGAACTTAAGCTTAATGATAGGACGGTTAATGCAAGCAAAGGTTTTTTCATCTGATAACTCCTATTTAGTTAAGGCCTTAACTCTTATATTTGACTGAAAAATATAAGATCAAGTGGCGCTTGTGAGAGTTATGACTCAAAAACCTATGCAAAGTTCAGCAAATTTTCTGCCTTAAGACGCTTTAGCTGTCACGACTTGTTCAGAGTCGAGAATTTCTTTCTTCTCTTCTTTCAATAGACCTGTTGCACCTGAGGCGTAATCTTTCGGGGCTTCATTCGGGCTTTCGTCAGTCTCTTCGTTAACGACTAACTCAGGCTTAGATTGTTCGGCAACCTTTTTATTAAACGGGTTGTCTTGAACTGGAATATTAGGAAGTAGCTCAGATGAAGTCTTCGTCATGTGTTGGTAGAGTTTTGTGTACTCTTTACCCAGTGAGTCCAACATATCGGCTGTTTGTGCAAAGTGGTCAGCCAGATCTTGCTTTTGTTGTTCCAACTCAAATTTTGCGGTTTCTAATTCTTTTTGGGTGCTTTTTTGTTTCTTGTATCCTGGTGTCGTTAGACGAGAAACGATGACACCTAACAGAGTTCCAACAAGCAAACCAACTAGGGCGTAAATCCAAGGCATATTAGCTCCTTATTGTTGTTATTTAACATGTTTATTACTACTTAGTTACACATGTTCAGTCGACATGGTACTATGAGAACTTCAGCCAATAAAGAAAAATGCATGTGCTCTACATAGCAGTTTCCACTCTTCTTCTGTAGGTCCTTGAAGTCATGACGCCCTTAGATAGCTATAAAAAAGACATAAAAGAGCATGGTTTTCAGCAAGATGACGCTCAGCTGCAAGCCGTAACCGCCTTAGATACGCTTTACCATCAATTCGTTCAATATGTGAATACGCCTGTTGAGAAGGTGACTGGGTGGAAAAGCTGGTTTGCAAAGAAACCTGAGCCACCGACCGCACCAAAAGGACTCTATTTTTGGGGGGGAGTTGGTCGTGGGAAAACCTACTTAATGGATACCTTCTTCGATGCTTTGCCATCAGAGAAAAAAATGCGAGTGCACTTTCATCGCTTTATGTATCGGGTTCATGATGAGCTCAATGCATTGGGCGATGTCAACGATCCCCTCGAGTTAGTGGCGGATACTTTTAAAGCCGAAGCGGAAATTATCTGTTTCGACGAGTTCTTTGTTTCTGATATAACCGATGCGATGATCTTGGGCACTTTATTTCAAGCCCTGTTTGCTCGGGGAGTCGTATTGGTGGCGACATCGAACATTCCGCCGCATGACTTGTACCGCAATGGGTTGCAAAGGGCTCGATTCCTCCCTGCAATAAAACTAATAGAAGAAAATTGCATTGTGCTTAATGTCGATAGTGGTATTGACTATCGATTACGTACGTTAGAGCAAGCGGAAATCTACCATTATCCGTTGGATGAACAAGCGAACAAAAATCTACACCGCTATTTTGAGCAGCTTGTCGGTGAAGCGCGAAAAGGAGAGCGAGTGATTGACATTAATCATCGCCAGATTGATGTGGTTGAGACTTCTGAGGGCGTATTACATGCAACGTTTGGGCAACTGTGTCAGACAGCGCGTAGCCAAAATGACTATATTGAACTGTCTCGGATCTATCACACTGTGCTGCTAGCGGATGTAAAACAGATGGACAGAACCATTGACGATGCAGCTCGTCGCTTTATTGCCTTGGTCGATGAGTTTTACGAGCGTAACGTAAAGCTGATTATCTCCGCGGAGGTTGCTTTAGAAGAGCTATATACCAGTGGACAACTCGAGTTTGAATTCAAGCGCTGCCAGTCTCGTTTGATCGAAATGCAGAGCCATGACTACTTGGCGAGAGAGCATTTAGCATAACGCTTTGATGAAATAGTAGCGGTTTGAAAAAAAATCGATTTTTTCCTCAAAAAAAGGTGATTTTTTCTACTGACTTCTCTATAATCCTGCGACCCACCGTTACTGCAGACCTTGATTATCGAAGGTATTTCGACATAACGGGTCGAGAGTGCCAACCACTCGAAGGGGTGTTGACTGGACTCTTAGTCAGTGGGAGCTTTTGGCTCCTTTAAGTGTAAATTTAAATAATTAACGGGTTATTATTAGCATGAAAACTTTCGTTGCTAAACCAGAAACTGTAAAACGCGACTGGTACGTTGTAGACGCTGAAGGTAAAACTCTTGGCCGTCTAGCAAGTGAAATTGCATCTCGCCTACGTGGCAAACACAAAGCTGAATACACTCCACACTGTGACACTGGTGATTACATCATCGTTGTTAACGCGGAGAAAGTTACTGTAACTGGTAACAAAGCTAAAGGTAAGATTTACTACCGTCACTCTGAATTCCCAGGTGGTCTTAAGTCAATCAGCTTCGAGAAGCTAATTGATCGTAAGCCTGAGATGGCTCTTGAGCTAGCAGTTAAAGGTATGCTACCACGTGGTCCTCTAGGCCGTGCTATGTACCGTAAGCTGAAAGTTTACGCTGGCGCTGAGCACAACCATGTTGCTCAACAACCACAAGTACTAGACATCTAATCGGGGATTTCGAAAATGGCAGAGAATCAATACTACGGCACTGGCCGTCGCAAAAGCTCAGCTGCACGTGTTTTCATTAAACCAGGCAGCGGCAACATCGTAATCAACAAGCGTAGCCTTGATGAGTACTTCGGTCGTCCAACTTCTCGCATGGTTGTTAAACAACCTCTAGAGCTAGTTGAACTAACTGAGAAACTAGACCTATACGTTACTGTTAAAGGTGGCGGTATTTCAGGTCAAGCAGGTGCTATCCGTCACGGTATCACTCGCGCTCTAATGGAATACGATGAGTCTCTACGTCCTACTCTACGTGCAGCTGGTTACGTTACTCGTGACGCTCGTTGCGTTGAACGTAAGAAAGTTGGTCTACGTAAAGCACGTCGTCGTCCACAGTTCTCTAAGCGTTAATTTCCTCTTTACAGGAAATTTACCGCTCCAGTTTTATTACTGGAATTGTGGTTCAAAGCTCGGCTCTATGCCGAGCTTTTTGTTTTTCTACGCAAAAAAAAATCCCTTCTAACCTCTCGCTTTTCCTAAGTTTTGTTTTAGTTATGTCCCTTTTGTGACCTCACTGGCGATTCGCCTCACAAATGTTACAAAAAGGTAGCTTTATCTTGTCAAAAAGTAGGGTTTTATTTATCATTTGCCATCAAATAAATACAACTAAATTCGTATTTTGTTAGCCATGCTCTTTAAGCGGAATAACAATAGTCCACAAGGAGCAAATGGGAGAATGTTTGGATGAGCAATGCGCCTTTAAATAACGGTCGCAGACGTTTTCTAACTGCTACAACAGCTGTTGTTGGTGGTTTAGGAGCCGCTGCTGTCGCCGTTCCTTTTATTAAATCTTGGAACCCAAGTGAAAAAGCAAAAGCTGCGGGTGCCCCTGTCGAAGTTGATATTGGTAAACTCGAGGAAGGGCAGATGGTACGTGTTGAATGGCGTGGTAAACCTGTTTGGGTTGTCCGTCGTGCACAATCTGTCGTAGACACGCTTAAAGAATTGGATGGTCAACTCCGTGACCCTTCATCTGGTGAAGAACAACAACCGACTTATGCTCAAAACGCTTACCGCTCAATTAAGCCTGAGTATTTCGTTGCTGTTGGTATCTGTACACACCTTGGTTGTTCACCGACTTATTTGCCTGACAGTTTTAGCGAACAAGTTCAGGGTGTGAAATCAGGTTTCTTCTGTCCATGTCATGGCTCTAAGTTTGATATGGCTGGTCGTGTATTCCAAGGCGTTCCTGCGCCGTTGAACCTAGTTGTACCTAAACACATGTACCTGAGCGATACCAAGATTCTAATTGGTGTTGACGAAGGAGGGGAGGCATAATGCAAGCTCTACTTGATTGGGTAGAAAAACGCATACCCGCAATGAATGCGTACAAAAAGCACCTTTCTGAGTACCCAATGCCAAAGAACTTCAACTTTTGGTATTTATTCGGCTCACTGGCAATGCTTGTTTTGGTTAACCAAATCCTAACGGGTATTTGGCTAACCATGAACTACGTTCCATCTGGTGATGGCGCTTTTGCGTCAATTGAATACATCATGCGTGATGTTGAGTATGGTTGGCTACTGCGTTACATGCACTCAACGGGCGCGTCTGCCTTCTTTGTTGTTGTATACCTGCATATGTTCCGTGGCTTAATCTACGGCTCATACCAGAAGCCACGTGAGCTACTATGGATCTTCGGCATGCTTATCTTCCTTGTGTTGATGGCAGAAGCATTCATGGGCTACCTACTACCTTGGGGACAGATGTCTTACTGGGGTGCTCAGGTAATCATTTCACTATTCGGTGCAATTCCTGTTATTGGTGATGATCTAACACTATGGATTCGTGGTGACTACGTAATCTCTGGTGCGACACTAAACCGTTTCTTCGCTCTTCACGTTATCGCGCTACCAATCGTACTTCTGCTGCTTATCGTTCTACACGTACTCGCACTACACGAAGTGGGTTCAAATAACCCAGACGGTATTGAAACCAAACTGCCAAAAGGCACGATGGGCGATGACTACAAGACGCAGTTCAAGTTCCACGATTACTACTCTAAGAAGTATGACATCATTGATTCAGTGCCTTTCCATCCTTACGGTACGGTGAAAGACCTGATTGGTGTGGCTGGTTTCTTGTTCTTGTTCTGTTACGTGTTGTTCTTCAACCCTGAAATGGGTGGATACTTCCTTGAGCCACCTAACTTTGAAGCAGCAAACCCACTGAAAACACCAGAGCACATTGCTCCAGTATGGTACTTCACACCGTTCTACGCGATTCTGCGTGCCGTTCCAGATAAACTACTCGGTGTTATCGCTATGGGTGCGTCGATTGCGGTTCTGTTTGTTCTGCCTTGGTTAGATCGCTGTCGCGTTCGTTCTTACCGCTACCGCAGTAAGTTCCATTTATTCAATATCATCCAGTTCACGATCAGCTTTATCGCGTTGGGTATTCTTGGTGCGCTTCCAGCAACACCAACATACACGCTATTAGCTCAGATCTTCAGCTTAGCTTACTTCATGTTCTTCGTATTGCTGTTCTTCTACAGTAAGAACGAAGCGACTAAGCCTCTACCAGAAAGGGTGACATTCAAATGAAAAAATGGATTGTAATTTTATTTGCAATGCTGCCGTCTCTGGCGATGGCAGCGGGTGCGAACGTACCACTCGACAAAGCAAACAATGACTTGAGTGACCAAGCTTCGCTTCAAAACGGTGCCAAACTGTTTATGAACTATTGTTTTGGTTGTCACTCTGCCCAGTATCAGCGCTATGAGCGTGTGGCTCGTGATATCGGTATCCCTGTTGAGCTTCTAAAAGATAACCTAATCTTCGATCCTGAAGCGAAAGTAGGTGATTTGATGGTTAACTCAATTCCACAGGATTCAGCGGCGAAATGGTTTGGTGCTCCACCACCAGATCTAACGCTAGTAGCCCGTGTTCGTGGTACTGACTGGCTATACACGTACCTTCGTTCATTTTATGCGGACCCAAGCCGTCCGTTTGGTGTGAACAACGTTGTTTTCCCTAGCGTTGGTATGCCACACGTATTGGAAGAGCTACAAGGTATTCCGACGCCAGTGTATGAAACACACGTGGTTGATGGCGAAAAAGTGACAAAAGTTGTTGGCATCGAAAGCGATGGCACAGGTGAACTAAACGATGAAGAATACGACAATGCAGTTCGCGACCTCGTTAACTTCCTTGAGTATTCTGGTGACCCTGTGAAACTAGAGCGTCACGCTTTAGGCTGGTGGGTAATGGGCTTCTTGGTCATCTTCACCATCGTTGTGGTTCTACTTAAGAAAGAGTATTGGCGTGATGTGCACTAATTGTGCTACGATACCGTGCTAATTCCCAATTTTTAATCTTTACAATGGAGGCTTAGCCTCCATTGTTTTTATCGTTGTAAGTGTGCTGGAGGGCTCCATGGCTGTAGCTGCCAATAAACGTTCTGTGATGACTCTATTTTCAAGTGCATCTGATATGTATAGCCATCAGGTACGTATTGTTCTGGCTGAGAAAGGTGTAAGTGTTGAAGTAGAGCTTGTTGATGAGACAAATCTACCTGCCGAGCTTATCGAACTTAACCCATATAAAACAGTACCAACTCTAGTTGATCGTGAGCTAGCGCTTTACGACTCAAAGATCATCATGGAATACCTAGATGAGCGTTTTCCTCATCCTCCGTTGATGCCTGTATACCCAGTTGCTCGTGGTAACAGCCGTCTGATGATTTACCGTATTGAGAGAAACTGGTACACATTGGCTGAAAAAGTAGTGAAAGGTTCTGCTGAAGAAGCGGAAGCTGCACGTAACAAGTTACGTAATGATCTACTGACGCTTGCTCCAGTATTCGCTGAGTACGAGTACTTCATGAGCGAAGAGTTCAGCCTTATCGATTGTTACCTAGCACCATTATTGTGGCGTCTTCCTCAACTTGGTATTGAGTTGACAGGTCCTGGTTCAAAAGAGCTAAAAGTGTACATGAACCGAGTGTTTGAACGTGATTCATTCCTAGCTTCTCTTACTGAAGCTGAGCGTGAAATGCGTCTAGCTCGCTAATCAATTACTGATGGATATTTCAAACATGACTCCACGTCGACCGTACATGCTTCGCGCATTTTACGATTGGCTCGTGGATAATGATTTAACGCCGCATTTGGTTGTAGCGGCGACATTACCGGGTGTTCGTGTCCCTGATGAGTTTGTTCAAGATGGTCAAATCATTTTGAACATCGCTCCTCGCGCGGTGGGCAATCTTGAGCTCGGCAATGAAGCGATTACGTTTAATGCGCGTTTTGGTGGGCGACCACATTCAGTTATTGTTCCGTTGTATGCTGTTCAAGCGATCTATGCACGTGAAAATGGTGCAGGAACGATGTTTGAACCTGAAGACGCTTACATTGGCGAGTTTGAAGAAGACGACGAGATGATTGTGGAAGAAGACCTTTCTCCATTATCTGTCGCGTCTGAATCGGAAGATAACGACACTGGCGAAGAGGAACCACCTCGACCTAAAGGCCGTCCGAGTTTACGCGTTGTAAAATAAGCGTAAGAATATTAAAAAGCAGCGAGTTTTCGCTGCTTTTTTTGTGCCTGTTATTCATTGCCTACTTGAAAGGCTTTTATTACTTGCTTCACGCCAGAGGTATTACGCGCAATGTCTGTGGCGATATTCGCGTGCTGCTCTGACACATAACCCAAAAGATACACCTCTTTGTCTTCTGTAATGACTTTTATCTTTACGCCGTTTAGCTCAGCATTGGCTAAAAGTGCAGACTTCACCTTAGTGGTAATCCAGCTGTCGTTACTAATTTCACTGATAGACAATGGTTCTTTGATTTTGAGTTGATTGTGAATGGTTTTGACTCCTTTCACTTTACGAGCTTGTTGCTCAAATTGCTCGCTTAGTTGAGGAGTATTGGCTTGACCAAGTAATATAACCGTCCCGTTGTACGAACTTGCTGTGACACGAGCGTTACCACGAAATGGCGCTTTATTGCCTAATCCGGTGATTTCGAACTCGATGTTATTGTCGTTCCAAATTTCTTGAGTAGTACGTGGGTCAATAACGATACTGGCTGTTGTCGCCGCGCCTGCTACAAGTAGACCTGCACACCCTGTGATATTGAGTGCGAGTACAGCCACTAATAAACCTTTTAATAGCTTCATAAATTTACTCTTCGTGAGCTGGAAACAATACTTGGTCGATAAGATCGCATAAGCAATGCAGTGTCACCATATGCACTTCGTGAATTCTCGCCGTTCTGTGAGAAGGAATACGAATTTCGACGTCATTTTCGCCGAGTAAGCCAGCCATTTCGCCACCGTCTTTACCTGTAAACGCGATAATGGTCATGTCGCGTGTCACTGCAGCTTCCATAGCTTTAATGATGTTTTTGCTGTTACCGCTAGTGGAAATCGCTAGCAGGATATCGCCAGCTTGACCGAATGCACGAACTTGCTTGGAGAAAATCTCCTCATAGTGATAATCGTTGGCGACGGCTGTAAGTGTTGTGATATCCGCAGTTAATGCCATGGCTGGTAAACTAGGGCGTTCTGTCTCGAAGCGATTGAGTAGGCAAGAGACAAACTGCTGGGCATTTGACGAAGAGCCGCCATTTCCGCAGCATAGGATCTTGTTTCCGTTCAGTAAGCTTGCAACCATGGCTTGCGCGGCATGAGTAATGGCATCAGGCAGTGCTTCAGCCGCTGCGATTTGAATTTGAATGCTCTCTGTAAAGCTGTCTTTAATGCTATCTAGCATTGATTATCCTTGAGTAATTGCGTTTTTAATCCACTCGACCTGTTTTCCATGCTGATGGATAGCAACGAGATCAAAGCGAAAGTCAGTTGAATAGACGGACAGGCCATTTTTCATCAACCACACGTTAGCCGCTTTCAAAATTCTTTGTATTTTACTTCGTGTGACGGTCTCAGCAGCGTGGCCAAAAGTTTGCTGGGCTCGATAGCGAACTTCGACAAACACGAAGGTGTTGCCATCGCGCATAATAAGGTCGAGCTCTCCGCCCTTAGCGTGAAAGTTTCTCTCAATTAATGAGAAGCCGCAACTGATTAGATGCTTTTCAGCAACGGCTTCGTAGTGTTGCCCTTTACTACGCTTACTTAGCAGCACCGTGCTCAGCCCAGCTAATTTCACGTTGGACTACACAGTTTTCATCGATGGTGAGTATGCCTGTGTTGCCGTCAATGGCATAGCCAGGAACAACTTTCATCTGAGGTAATTGTTCCATTAGGCGATACGCGTCCATACCTAGCGCTTGTAGGCGTTTCTTGGCGTTTGAGTTGCGAGGCCAAAGTTGATCCATTTGTGCTTTGAGCTCAGCGTTCGGATGCACAAGTAGGGGAATATCACCATAGCTTACACCGGTCAGGTCTTCATATTGCTGACGACCGCTGTTGCTGCGAGAGTTTGAGTACAGTTTCGGTGGTAGGGTGTCTGGGTTTATTGCAACCTCGATAAATGGTTTGATCAGTGTTAACTCCGCACTATTGGCCACAATGTAGACCGCATCGATATCGCGGCGACTGCGTGGTTGGCTTTCTAAGGGAACATTCAATAGTGCATCCATTTGGGCAATGTGTTGCTGGCTGTCTTGTAACCCGAAGACTTGGTTGATATTGCGCTGAAGTTGGCGCTTATCGCCAAATAGATTGACGGCGACTTTGTTACTACTGTGTTTCTTCCACTCTGCTTCAAACGCTTCGATGACGCGATCACCGAATCGACCTTGAGGAGCAAGAATTAGCGGGAATTGATAGCCTTGTTTCGCAAGATGTTTTGCTGCTTGAGCGACTTCTTGTTCGGGAGAAAGCGCGAGATAACAGGTGCTTGTACTCGCTTCAATTTCTTCGGGAATGTTTAACGCTAGCATTGGCATCGGCTTGGCAAAATTTTCCTCAGCACGCTGCAGTTTTTCGATGTTGTCTTTGACCAGAGGGCCGACGACAAAATCGATGTTCTTCTCGATGAGTTCCTTTTCAAGCTCTTCGATGGATACGGCATTGGTATCAATGACGGTTAAGGTTGCATTTTCATCACGATCGTCATCATTCATCATTTCCAGAATGAAGCCGTCACGGATTAACTGAGACTGAGTAGCGAACTTGCCGGTTAAAGGCAGTAGAAGCGCGGTATTAACGGGTTTAGTGATCTCTAAAGAGAGAATGTCTTTAATCGATTGTGGCGTGTAAGTTGCTGCTGGGTGGCTAGGGTTATCGGCTAGCCATTGTTCGATAGAAGATTGAAGTTCAGCCAATGAACCCGAAAGAGTTTGGCTGTAGTTGGCCAACGCTAACCAGCCGGAAAATACAGCATCGTTGCTTTGTGGTGACAGCGAAACTTGAGGAGTGGTTGAAACACGCGCGAGATTTGCCCAAATGCTGTCAGCAATAAACTGTTGTTCTGCAATGGCTGCGTAACGACTTTCAAGGCTGAGTTCACGAGCAGCAGCGTAGTAATCTCCCTGTTTCACAAACAATGAGGCGCGAACCTGATGGTATTCCTTCCATTGCTCATCTGCAAGTTGCCAGTTGGTACGGAAGTTGAGCAGTGCAAGCGCTTCATCATGCTGCCCTTGTTTAATCAACAGCTCAGCACGCGCTAATTGCCATTCGGCTTGTTGCATGTTGGTCAAGTTCTGGCGGGAGAGCCGCTTAATTAGCAACTCCGACTGAGTTGTGTCGTCTGCGGCAATAGAAGCTTTCAGAGCCATGATTAACCAATCATTTTGTAAACTGCCAGTGCTACTGTCTGCACGCATTAGGTAAGTTTGCAGCGGTTGATTTGGATCTAAGGTGATATCAACGGATTGAGGCGTTGATGGACCTGAGCTACAAGCTGTTAATGCAACAGCAAGGGCTACAGGAGTGAGTAAGCGTGTTACACTGAGTCGCTTATGGTTTTTCATGGCCATGAGTTCTTAGTTAATTCCGTATAAAATTGTGTCTATATTAATCGTTGAAGTGATGGTAAACAAATGACAGATAACAAAACCTTACCAACCGAGGTCCCAACTCTCTATATTGTCCCTACTCCCATAGGCAATCTAGGTGATATCACTCAACGCGCAATAGACGTTTTATCTAGTGTGGACCTGATTGCAGCAGAAGATACACGCCATACTGGCAAGCTATTGTCTCATTTTGCAATCTCGACCAAAACTTTTGCTCTCCATGATCATAATGAACAGCAAAAAGCGCAAGTACTGGTTGAGAAACTTTTAGCGGGCCACTCAATTGCATTGGTTTCTGATGCAGGTACACCATTAATCAGTGACCCAGGGTATCACTTGGTGACAAAGTGTCGTCAAGCGGGCGTTAAAGTTGTTCCTCTGCCTGGAGCATGTGCGGTGATTACGGCACTAAGTGCATCTGGTCTACCGTCTGACCGTTTTAGTTTCGAAGGGTTCTTGCCAGCCAAAAGCAAAGGGCGCAAGGATAAGTTTCTCGAGATTGCGAAAGCAGAGCGCACTTGTGTCTTCTACGAGTCGCCACATCGAATCCTCGATTCTTTGGATGATATGCTAGAGATTCTTGGACCCGATCGCGAAGTGGTTTTGGCGCGTGAGTTGACCAAAACCTTTGAAACTATTCAAGGTATGCCATTGGCTGAGTTGGTTGAATGGGTAAGAGCGGATGAAAACCAACAGCGTGGAGAAATGGCGTTGTTGATTCACGGATACCGTGCGGCGATTGATGATTCGTTACCGGAAGAAGCAACCCGTGCGCTTGGTATTTTAGTGAAAGAGCTCCCACTAAAGAAAGCGGCTGCAATGGCAGCGGAAATCTACAACCTAAAGAAAAATGCGCTCTACAAATGGGGCCTAGAGAATCTCGACTAATTGAGCGAGATAATGTGAGTCGAGCTCAAAGGTCTCGGCTCATTTTTCTTTAACGACTGCGCTCGTTTTCTGTTCACTTGGCTCTCAGATTTCATCTAATCTGTGATCTCGCTAGACACTTCACTCTGAACTCTATACAATCCGCCCTCGGAGCTGACTGGGTAGCCGCTGCTTTGTTGATGTCCTTCGGGAGACTGACGTTGAGGTCCTTTGGGAGACTGACGTTGACGTCCTTCGGGAGACTGACAAGGGGGAGGAAAGTCCGGGCTTCATAGAGCAAGGTGCCAGGTAACGCCTGGGGGGCGCAAGCCTACGACAAGTGCAGCAGAGAGAAGACCGCCGATGGCCCCTATTTTCGAATAGCGGTGCACAGGTAAGGGTGAAAGGGTGCGGTAAGAGCGCACCGGACGACTAGTAATAGTTCGTAGCAGGGTAAACTCCACCTGAAGCAAGACCAAATAGGCCTCCACATTGCGTTGCTCGCGTAAGGAGGCGGGTAGGTTGCTCGAGCCAGTGAGTGATTGCTGGCCTAGACGAATGGCTACCGCCGCGCAAGCGGAGACAGAACCCGGCTTATGTGTCGGCTCCACCTATTCGAGACCCATCGTAACTTTGTTGTTATGATGGGTTTTTTGCTTTTAATTGACCGATTTTATTTTCGAACCATTAAACTTAGCGCAAAATCACGTGTTCTCGCTTGCTAGTGGTGGCGATACGCCATTAAATCAGTACACTGGAAAGTCCGAATTCGTCAATGCGTCAGCCACATGAGATAACTATGATCGAAGCATTTAAACACATATCTGTACTCCTCCATGAATCCATCGATGGTTTAGCGATTAAACCAGACGGTATTTACATTGATGGTACATTCGGTCGCGGTGGTCACAGCCGTACAATTTTGTCTCAACTGGGTGACAATGGCCGCCTTTACAGTATTGATAGAGATCCTCAGGCCATCGCTGAAGCAGCAAAAATTGATGATCCTCGTTTTACCATCATTCATGGCCCATTTTCTGGAATGGCAGAGTATGCCGCTGAGTACGGACTGGTGGGTAAAGTTGATGGTGTGTTGCTTGATCTTGGTGTCTCGTCCCCTCAGCTTGATGATGCAGAGCGTGGCTTTAGCTTTATGAAAGATGGCCCGCTTGATATGCGAATGGACCCAACGTCGGGGATTCCGGTTTCACAGTGGCTGATGGAAGCGGATCTTGATGATATCACTTGGGTGATCCGTGAGTTTGGTGAAGACAAGCATGCTCGACGTATTGCTAAAGCGATCGTGGCGTACCGTGAAAACGAAGAAAATGAGCCGCTCACGCGTACAGGTCAATTAGCGAAGCTAATCTCTGACGCTGCGCCAAAGAGTTTTAAAGAGAAAAAGCATCCAGCGACTCGCGCATTTCAAGCGTTTCGTATTTACATCAACAGTGAGTTAGAAGAGATTGATACCGCGCTAAAAGGGGCGGCAAGCATTTTGGCTCCTGAAGGTCGTTTGTCGGTGATCAGTTTCCATTCTCTGGAAGACCGTATGGTGAAGCGTTTTATTCGTAAAGAGAGCAAAGGTCCTGAAGTGCCACACGGCATTCCAATGACCGAAGAACAAATCAAAGCACTCGGCAGCGCCAACATGAAGCCGATCGGCAAAGCCATCAAACCATCCAAGAATGAAGTGGAAGTGAACGCACGCTCACGAAGCTCTGTGTTACGTATTGCTGAAAAACTGTAATTTCCAATGAGCAAGTCTGCGCCTAATCTCGCTAAAATTATTGCACTCGATCTGATTACGGTAGGTCGGGTGCCGTTGGTTTTGTTGGTGCTTATTTTTGCCAGTGCAATGGGAGTTGTTTTTACCACTCACCACACCCGTCAGGCGATCACGGAAAAAGACCAAGCGTTAATGGAGCGTGAACGTTTAGACAATGAGTGGCGCAACCTGTTGTTAGAGGAAACCGCTCTAGCTGAACATAGCAGAGTTCAAGCGGTTGCTAAGCAGGATCTCGAAATGATGCGTCCTGAATCAGACAAAGAAGTCATTATTCAACTCCCATGAGCAAAAAGAAAGTCACCCCCGTCCAAACCTCAGAAGTGAGTCAGCCACCAACGTTGATACGTTGGCGTTTTAACCTTGTGCTTTGCTGTGTTTTTATCGCGTTTTCGGCCTTGGTGGGGCGTATTGCTTATATTCAAATTATCGAGCCAGACAATTTGATCAAGCAGGGTGACTTACGTTCTGTTCGTGCAAAAACGTTGCACTCAGCCCGTGGTATTATTTCCGATCGCAATGATGAACCACTTGCTGTCAGTGTGCCCGTTGAAGCGGTTTGGGCCGATCCTGTGACCATCTTTAAAGAAGGTGGATTAAGTGACATAGACCGTTGGCATGCACTTGCCGACGTCCTTGGCATTAAACGCGGTGAATTGATCGAGAAAATCAATCGCAACAAGAAACGTCGCTTTATTTATCTTCAGCGTCAGGTGAGTCCTGCGATGGCGCACTATATTCGAGAATTGAGACTCGCAGGGGTTGGCTTAAAAGCAGAATCTCGTCGCTATTATCCTGCCGGTGAAGTTAGTGCCCACCTTGTCGGAGTGACGGGTATTGATGGCCATGGTCTTGAAGGGGTAGAGAGAAGTTACGACAAGTGGCTCACCGGAGAGGCGGGCAAGCGCATTATCCGTAAAGACCGCTATGGACGCGTTGTTGAAAACATCTCACTGGAAGAGCGTGAAGAGGGTAAACCCCTAAAATTGACGATCGATCAACGTATCCAAGCCATCGCTTATCGAGCGATTAAACAAGCGGTTGCAGATTATCGCGCGACTTCTGGCTCTGCCGTTATCCTCGATGTGAAAACTGGCGCTGTATTAGCCATGGTGAACGCACCTTCCTATAACCCTAACAATCGTTCTGATTTGCAATCGGCAAAAATGCGCAACCGCGTGATCACCGATGCCTTTGAGCCGGGCTCCACGGTTAAGCCTTTTGTCGTGTTGGCGGCGCTTGAAAATGGCGTTGCCGACGATGATACCGTGATTGATACCGGCAATGGCATCATGCAAATTGGTGGCAGCCGCGTACGAGATACTTCTAAGGTGGGCAAAGCCGATCTTACTACGATCCTTAAAAAATCGAGTAACATTGGTGTCGCGAAACTGGCGCTTGATATGCCGTTAGAGGCTTTATTAGGAATGTACAGCTCGGTGGGCTTTGGTGAAGTATCGGGTCTTAACTTGGTTGGTGAGACTCAGGGTATTTTCCCCAATCGCCGCCGCTGGTCTAAATTTGAAATCGCGACGCTCTCGTTCGGTTATGGTCTCACCATCACTCCACTTCAGCTTGCCCACGCTTATGCGACATTAGGTAACTTTGGTAAATACCAGCCTATTCACATTATTGAAAATAATGACCAAGACTTCTCAAGACAGGTGATTGACAGTGACAATGCCCATAAGGTTCTTGCTATGCTGGAGACGGTCACTCAACCTGGCGGTACCGCAACAAAAGCGGCAGTACCAGGGTATCGAGTCGCTGCTAAAACTGGTACCTCAAGAAAAGCGATTGCGGGCGGCTATGGTGATGAATACTTTGCCTATACCGCAGGAGTCGCACCAGCAAGTGACCCGAGAGTGGCACTGGTTGTCGTGGTTAACGAACCACAAGGCGACAACTATTACGGCGGTTCGGTGGCTGGCCCCGTTTTTTCAGAGATTTTAAAAGGCACGCTGCAAATATTGAATGTGGCGCCTGACGAAAACAGATTTAAAGAAAATTAATAGAGACGCTTTATGTCAAAACCGATCGCATTATCGACATTACTTGCGCCTTGGGTGGATATCTCAGCCCATGAATTCCATGACATGGCTATTTCAAACCTAGAGTTGGATAGCCGTAAAATCACCGAGGGTACAACGTTTGTTGCCATCAAAGGTCACGCTGTAGATGGTCGACGTTTTATCGAGTCAGCCATCAATCGTGGTGCTAACGCTGTGATTGCACAATCGTGTGAACGTCATCCTCAAGGTGTTTGCTCTACAGAAAGCCGCGTGCCTGTCATTTATATTGATCAGCTCGATCGCAATCTTTCTGCGCTAGCGTCACGCTTGTATACGCTTGGTGACATGAAACTCGTCGGTGTCACGGGGACAAACGGTAAAACAACGATTACGCAAATTATTGCGCAGTGGCTAAATCTAGTCGGTAAGCGAGCAGCCGTATTAGGTACTGCGGGTAATGGTTTTTTAGATGCACTTCAACCTGCGGTCAATACGACAGGGAGCGCAATTGAAATTCAACAAACACTGGTGTCGATAGAGTCTCAAGGTGCAGACTTTACGGCGATGGAAATCTCTTCGCATGGCTTGGTTCAAGGTCGCGTAAAAACACTGCCTTTTGCCGCTGGTGTGTTTACCAACTTAAGCCGAGATCATCTTGATTACCACGGAACGATGGAAGAGTACGAGCTCGCTAAACGCTCTCTATTTACCGAGCATCAGTGTGGAAAAGCGATCATTAACGTTGATGATCAAGTGGGTGCTAAGTGGGCAGAGCAATTGCCGGATGCGATTCAAGTCTCTCTTCAACCATTGTCGAGCACTAATGCCGTCTTTGCTTCCCAAGTTGATTACTCAGAGTCGGGTATCTCACTCGCATTTTCTGGCCGTTTTGGTGATGGTCAGTTTAGCGTTCCGTTGATCGGTGAATTTAATGCGAACAATGTACTGGTCGCCTTTACCACGTTACTGGCGTTGGGAATCGATAAACAGCAACTCATCGAGACGGCAAAACAACTCACTCCCGTTATCGGACGTATGGAGTTATTCCACAACGAAGGTAAAGCTAAGGTCGTCGTAGATTATGCGCATACGCCTGATGCTCTAGAAAAAGCACTGATGGCACTGAGAGTACATTGCCACGGCAAACTATGGGCGATCTTTGGTTGTGGTGGCGACCGCGATACCGGAAAGCGTCCAATGATGGCTGAGATTGGTGAGCGACTTGCTGATCATGTTGTATTAGCCGACGACAATCCACGCAGTGAATCGCCGAGTGCGATTGTGGATGACATGCTCGCAGGCATGCGCAATCCGGAGCGAGCGATCGTTGAACACGATAGATTTAAAGCGCTGCAATATGCGCTAGCCAACAGTGAGGTTCACGATATTATCTTGCTTGCGGGGAAAGGTCATGAAGACTACCAAGTGCTCGCCAATGAAACCGTTCACTATTCTGATCGCGAATCAGCTCAGCAACTTTTGGAGCTTAATTAATGATTAGTTTGATGTTATCTCAGTTGGCAGATGAATTAGATGCGCAGTTGGTTGGCAATGATGCAGCCATCAATGCGGTCTCAACGGATACGCGTACAATTGAACCTGGAGCACTATTTGTTGCCTTGGTCGGAGAGCGTTTTGATGCTCACGATTTTGCGTTAAATGCAGTAGAAGCAGGAGCAACCGCTTTACTGGTGAGCCGAGCGCTAGATACGCAAACACCGCAGCTGCTTGTCAAAGACACGAAGGCCGCTCTTGGTCAGTTGGGCAAATTTGTACATCAAGTCTGTCAAACTCCGACCGTTGCCATCACCGGCAGTTGCGGCAAAACCACGGTCAAAGAGATGGTTGCCAGCATTATGATGAACAAGGGCCAAGTCCTGTTTACGGCTGGTAACTTCAACAATGACATCGGTGTTCCACTCACTCTCCTGCGCTCCACTCCAGAAGACGATTTTGCTGTCATCGAGTTGGGTGCGAACCATATCGGTGAAATTGCCTACACGACTCAGCTAGTTAAACCTGATGTGGCTTTAGTGAATAACGTCGCTGCGGCGCACCTTGAAGGTTTTGGCTCAATGGATGGGGTGAAGCAAGCCAAGGGTGAGATTTATCAGGGGCTGGCCCCGGGGTCCGCCGCCATTGTCAACTTAGACAGTAATGGTGGAGAGCACTGGCAAGAGGTTCTTGCGGATAAGCAGGTCAAAACATTTTCTGTGTTAGATTCTACTGCTGACTATTTTGCTCATAAGATTACGATGAACAATTCTGGTGAGGCGTCATTTGAGCTCCTCAGTCCTATGGGGGGCTTTGAGGTTAAGCTAGGCATTATCGGTCAACACAATGTGGCGAATGCGCTGGCAGCAACGGCACTGGCGTTCGAGTTAGGAGCGTCAATTGAGATGGTCCAGTCTGGGTTACGCCATCTGGCAAAAGTGAAAGGCCGCGTTGAATCTATCGCTTTAACGGAAAAAATAACGCTGATTGATGACAGTTACAACGCCAGCGTACCCGCTATGAAAGCCGCTGCAGACTTGTTAAGCAGCTTTAAAGGCGTTCGTTGGTTAATTTTAGGCAATATGGCTGAGTTAGGAGACGAAAGTCTTGCACTTCATCGCCAAGTCGGGGAACATGCTGCCCCATTCAAATTTGAACATGTGCTGACTTATGGCGCTGATGCGAGAGCAATCAGTCAACAATGCCAGGGGACGCACTTTGATACTCATGACGCTATGATTGAGTTTATTAAGCAGCAGCTACCGTTGCACGATTGCGCGCAAACCTTGTTGGTTAAAGGCGCGAACAGTGCCGGAATGAGTAAGATTGCCGCTGCTTTAAAGGAGATGTATTCATGATCATTTGGCTTGCAGAGCTGCTCCAGCCATATTTTTCGTTTTTCCGTTTGTTCGAATACCTGTCGTTTCGAGCCATTGTCAGTGTCTTGACGGCTCTGGGTATTTCTTTATGGATGGGACCGAAAATGATTCGCCGCTTGCAGATGCTGCAAATTGGTCAGGTTGTTCGCAATGAAGGACCAGAGTCGCACTTTAGTAAGCGCGGTACCCCGACAATGGGCGGTATCATGATTCTGGCAGCGATTGTGACCACTGTTTTACTTTGGACTGATTTATCTAACCCTTACGTATGGGCAGTGTTGGCGGTATTAATTGGCTATGGTGCTGTCGGCTTTGTTGATGATTACCGCAAGGTCGTGCGAAAGAACACTGATGGCTTAATTGCTCGCTGGAAATACTTCTGGCAGTCGGCAATTGCGTTAGTTGTTGCGTTTGCTCTGTACGCACATGGGAAAGACACCGCTGCAACTCAACTTGTTGTGCCCTTTTTCAAAGAGATCATGCCGCAACTCGGTTTGATGTATATCGTACTGACTTACTTTGTCATCGTGGGTACCAGTAATGCGGTTAACTTGACGGATGGCTTAGATGGTTTAGCGATTATGCCTACAGTCCTAGTATCAGCAGGCTTTGCCGCTATTGCTTGGGCGACGGGCAACGTCCAGTTCGCCAATTATCTTCATATTCCCTACATCCCTCAAGCGTCAGAGTTAGTTGTGGTGTGTACGGCCATTGTGGGTGCTGGTCTTGGTTTCTTATGGTTCAACACCTACCCAGCGCAAGTGTTCATGGGCGATGTCGGCTCACTAGCATTGGGCGGAGCATTGGGCACGATTGCGGTGTTAGTACGTCAAGAGTTTGTTCTTGTTATCATGGGCGGTGTTTTCGTGATGGAGACCTTGTCGGTGATTTTGCAAGTGGGCTCTTATAAACTGCGTGGTCAACGCATTTTCCGTATGGCACCGATTCATCACCATTACGAGTTAAAAGGTTGGCCGGAGCCGCGCGTTATCGTGCGTTTTTGGATCATCTCCATTGTGCTTGTTTTGGTTGGTTTGGCGACGCTAAAAGTACGTTAAGGATAGAAACACGATATGACCATGGACCGCTGGCAAAATATTGAAAGTGTCGTCGTAGTAGGGCTCGGTATTACCGGGCTCTCTGTCGTTAAATACCTCGACAAATTGCCTCACTCTTTAACAATCAAAGTCATCGACACTCGCGATAACCCACCCGGTCAGGAATCACTTCCTAGTGGCGTGGAGTTACATTCAGGCAGTTGGAACACTGACTGGCTCGTTGATGCCGATTTGGTTGTTGCTAACCCAGGGATTGCGTTAGCAACACCTGAAATTCAGTTGGCGCTAGTTGCTGGTGTACCAGTTGTCGGTGATATCGAGCTTTTTGCATGGCAGGTGGATAAACCTGTGATTGCGATTACTGGCTCAAATGGTAAGAGCACGGTCACAGACTTAACCGGAGTCGTTGCGAAAGCGGCGGGGCTAAAAGTCGGTGTAGGAGGCAACATTGGCGTTCCGGCATTGGATTTATTAGCGCAAGATGCGGATTTATACGTCCTTGAGCTGTCGAGTTTCCAACTTGAAACGACGTCTAGTTTATCGCTGAAGGCCGCTGCGTTTTTGAACCTCTCCGAAGACCATATGGATCGCTATGAAGGCATGGAGGGTTATCGCCAAGCGAAGTTGAGAATCTTTGATCATGCTGACGCGTGCATTGTAAACGCGGATGATAAAGCGACATACCCGGATGTGGGCGACAAAAAACTTATTGAGTTCAGTCTCAATGGTTCGGCTGACTATCATTTGGCTGAGCTTCAGGGGCAAGAGTTCTTGTTTCAAGGTTCGGCGCCGATTATGCCATCGAGTGATTTGACGTTAGTTGGCCGACACAACATAGCGAACGCGTTAGTGGTGTTAGCTTTGCTCTCTCAAGTCGACGTTGACCTCTCCTTAGGTTTAGATGCGTTAAAGTCTTACAGCGGTCTGACACATCGCTGCCAAGTTGTTGCTGATAATCAAGGCATTAAATGGGTCAATGATTCGAAAGCGACGAATGTAGCCAGTACACTGGCTGCGCTTTCTGGTCTTTCGCTGCAAGGTAAACTCTATTTGTTGGTTGGTGGTGTCGGTAAAGGAGCAGACTTTTCTGAACTGGCACCGGTACTAGCATCACTTAATGTTCAACTATGTTGCTTTGGCGAAGATGGCTCTCAGTTTATGTCGTTGCACCCTAGCGCAAAATATTTTGACAACATGGAAGCGATCGTGGCGTGGATTAACCCTCAACTGCAAGCTGGTGATATGGTATTGCTGTCTCCGGCATGTGCGAGTTTTGATCAGTTTAGTAATTTTATGGCTAGAGGTGATGCATTCACTGAGCTAGCGCTTCGTTACTCGTAAGGATTACCCTGAGCGATGAATTCGACACATTAAATGATATGCAGATAAACAACCCTTTTGCCAGCATCAAACGCTGGATTACCACAGCATCACCGGAAGTCTTGTACGACAGGCAGTTGGTCTGGATCTCGTTGGGTCTGATGCTGACTGGGTTGGTGATGGTGACATCTGCGTCGTTTCCGATCAGTTCTCGCTTAACTGATCAGCCGTTTCATTTCATGTTCCGACATGCGATCTTTTTGTCTTTGGCTTTGTGTGTCGCGACCGTTGTCATACAGGTCCCTCTAGAGCGATGGCTGAAGTTCAGTATGGCATTGCTGCTTATCTCCGTGGGTTTGCTGTTTGTGGTGCTTGTCGCGGGTAAATCAGTCAACGGCGCTTCCCGTTGGATTCCTTTAGGGTTATTCAACCTCCAGCCTGCCGAGGTCGCTAAGCTCTCGTTGTTCATCTTTATGTCCGGCTATCTGGTACGTAAGAATGACGAGGTGCGTTCGAGCTTTTTTGGTGGTTTTATAAAACCGATCATTGTCTTTGGCACGTTAGCGGTCTTGTTACTGCTCCAGCCTGACTTGGGCACAGTGGTCGTCATGCTTGTCACCTTATTCGGCATGCTCTTTATCGCTGGCGCGAAAATGACTCAGTTCCTCGCGTTAATGGTCGTTGGCCTTGCCTCGGTTGCGGCACTGATCTATTTCGAACCTTATCGTTGGCGGCGGGTAACGTCCTTTGCCGATCCATGGGAAGACCCGTTCGGTAGCGGCTATCAGCTGACGCAATCTCTGATGGCATTTGGACGAGGAGAATGGTTCGGTCAAGGCCTCGGTAATTCAATCCAAAAGCTGGAATATCTACCTGAAGCGCATACCGACTTCGTGTTTGCCGTACTCGCGGAAGAGCTGGGTTTTGTTGGTGTCGTCCTTGCCTTATTACTGATCTTTAGCTTGGTCACCAAAGCGATTTTGATTGGCCGCAAAGCGTTCGAATGCCAGCAATTGTTCGGAGGCTATTTAGCATTTGGTATTGGAATTTGGTTTGCTTTTCAAACCTTAGTCAATGTTGGCGCCGCTGCGGGCATGGTTCCTACCAAGGGGTTAACACTGCCCTTAATTAGTTATGGCGGTTCGAGTTTGATTGTCATGTCCGTTGCCGTATCGATATTGTTGCGCATTGACCATGAATGTCGATTGATTAGCCAAGGCAATGATGAAAAACAGTTAGAGAATGATGAAAAAGAATAAACGTTTAATGGTGATGGCGGGTGGAACCGGGGGGCATGTCTTCCCTGGACTGGCTGTTGCCAAACAGCTGCAGTTGCGAGGATGGGAAATTCGCTGGCTTGGCACTGCGGACCGGATGGAGGCTGATCTGGTCCCCAAACATGGCATTGAGATCGATTTTATCCAAGTAAAAGGTCTACGAGGTCAAGGTATTGGTCGGCTGATTAAAGCACCATTTCAAATTATAAACGCGATTGTGCAAGCCAAGGCGCACATGAAACGATGGAAGCCTGACGCTGTGCTCGGTATGGGTGGATATGTCAGCGGTCCTGGTGGCGTCGCTGCTTGGTTACTTGGTATTCCAGTTGTTTTGCATGAGCAAAATGCGGTCGCAGGATTGACAAACCAATGGTTGTCTAAGATTGCAAAGCGCGTCTTTCAGGCTTTCCCTGGGGCTTTTCCTAAGGCTCCGGTTGTTGGTAATCCAGTACGCGAAGATGTTGTCGCGATAGACCCACCAACGAAGCGCATGGTTGAGCGTGATGACGACATTCGGATATTGGTCATGGGCGGAAGCCAAGGTGCTCAGATCCTCAATCGCACCATGCCTGAAGTGATGGCCGAGCTTGGAGATGGTTATCAAATTCGTCATCAGGCGGGGAAAAACAATCATCAAGAGGTATCTCAAGCTTATCAGCAGCAGAGCGTTACACATGCGCAAGTGGTTGAGTTCATCGACGATGTCGCCGAGGCTTATGAGTGGGCAGATCTTCTCGTTTGTCGTTCAGGCGCGCTGACCGTTTCAGAAGTTTCTGCGGCGGGAGTGGGTGCCATTTTTATCCCGTTTATGCACAAAGACAGACAACAAGCTTTAAATGCTGACCACTTAGTAGAATGTGGCGCAGCAAAAATGATTGAGCAGCCAGAGCTCACCGTCGAAAAGCTAGCCATGCAGATCCGCTCTTTGGATCGAGATGCGTTAGTGACGATGGCGACGAAAGCTCGTGTGGCCGCTAAGTTAGATGCAGACAAAGTGGTTGCTGAGGCCATTGTCGCACTAACAAAATAACGAGAAATATTCATGACAATTCAACATACACAAGATTTGGCTCAGATTAGAGCAATGGTGCCAGAGATGCGCCGCGTTAAATGCATCCACTTTATCGGCATTGGTGGCGCGGGAATGAGCGGAATTGCTGAAGTTTTGCTAAACGAAGGCTATCAAATCTCAGGTTCGGACATCGCAGAGAATCCGGTCACTGACAGACTTACTCAGAAAGGCGCAACGGTATACATTGGTCACGCAGAAAAAAACGTGGCACAAGCTAGCGTTGTCGTCGTATCGACCGCGATTAACGAAGAAAACCCTGAAGTCATTGCGGCACGCGCTGCACGTATCCCGATTGTCCGCCGAGCTGAAATGCTTGCCGAGTTGATGCGCTTTCGTCACGGCATCGCCGTTGCTGGTACACACGGAAAAACCACAACAACGGCACTCGTGACACAAATCTACTCAGAAGCAGGCTTAGATCCTACGTTTGTGAATGGCGGGCTTGTAAAGAGTGCGGGAACGAATGCGCGTTTGGGCTCTAGTCGTATTCTGATTGCTGAAGCAGATGAGAGTGATGCATCATTTCTTCACTTGCAGCCGATGGTCAGTATCGTAACCAATATTGAAGCTGATCATATGGACACTTACGGCGGCGATTTCGAAACGCTCAAGCAAACCTTTATCGACTTCCTACATAACTTGCCATTTTATGGCCAAGCCATTGTATGTATCGACGATCCCGTTGTGAGAGAATTAGTACCTCGCATTAGCCGACAAGTGATTACCTATGGTTTCTCAGAAGATGCGGACGTGCGTATCGACAATTATCGCCAAGAAGGTCAGCAAGGGAAATTTACCGTCATTCGTGAAGGGAAGGCGGACCTTGAGATTACTCTCAATATTCCAGGCCGTCATAATGCGTTAAATGCTTCAGCAGCAATTGCTGTGGCAACGGAAGATGACATTTCTGATGAAGCAATCTTAAATGCGATGGCTGGAACACAAGGTACGGGGCGCCGCTTCGATCACTTAGGTGAATTCGAAACAGGTAACGGCAACGCGATGCTAGTAGACGATTACGGGCATCACCCGACAGAAGTTGAAGTTACGATCCAAGCTGCACGTAATGGGTGGGAAGACAAGCGCCTAGTGATGATTTTTCAGCCTCACAGATACAGTCGTACTCGTGACCTCTATGATGACTTTGCCAACGTGTTGGAGCAGGTTGATGTGTTGATCATGTTGGATGTCTACTCTGCCGGCGAGAAACCCATTGCGGGCGCGGATGGCCGTGCGTTATGTCGAACAATTCGGGGGCGTGGAAAACTCGACCCAATATTTGTTCCCGATAGTCAGTCATTACCTTCTGTGCTTGCTAATGTGCTACAAGATGGTGACCTAGTACTGACGCAAGGTGCGGGAGATGTCGGTAAGGTGGCGAAACAGCTTGCGGCTTTTGAGTTAAATATCGATAAGATGCTTAACGCCTAGTAGGAAAGTCAGGTTTTTGGGTATTTGACACACTTATTGCATTTTAAGTGGTGATTTCTCAATATCAGTGTTTGATACTTTTAATCTCAACAGTATAATCCGAAGGTTAAAGTAAGTGCTTTTGCCCCTTTTATACGAAATGAGATAGGGAATCGATCAGCGAGCTAACGGCAAGGACTATGGACTTTGATTAAAAGTGCTTTTAATGAAGGCCCTCGTTTAACTTCGAGTCCTCTAGTCAAAGAGCATGCCTTTGGGGCGAGCTTTTTACTGGTGGTCTTATTGTTAATAGGCTCTCTCCTTTACTCGACCGTTTCTTGGATGTGGGATGACCAGCGTCTGCCATTGTCCAAAATCGTACTTCAAGGCGATTTGCATTACGTCTCTGCCAATGATGTCCAATTCGCTTTTTCGCGCTTGGAACATGTGGGCACATTCATGTCGCAGGATGTGAATGTGCTGCAAGACGTAGCCGAATCTATTCCTTGGGTATCTCATGCTTCAATCCGTAAACAGTGGCCAGACACCGTAAAAGTGTTTCTGACTGAGCACAAAGCCGAAGCGATTTGGAATGGAAATAGTCTGCTCAATAGCGAAGGTCTACTGTTTAACGGTGACTTGGGTCAAGTTGAAGGGGAACGCGTCAAGCTTTACGGACCAGAAGGGACAAACGAAGAAGTATTGTCAGTATGGCGAGAGCTTGAACCGAAGTTTGAGGCACTGAGTTTATCGATTACCTCACTGGTTCTTAATGATCGAAGAGCGTGGCAAGTTATCTTGGATAATGGCATCCGCTTAGAGCTCGGTAAAGAATCACTTGAAGAGCGAATCGAACGCTTTTTTGCGTTGTACAAGAATTTAGGTAGTGCAGCTGAAAGGGTGAGCTACATAGACCTCAGGTATGATACGGGAGCTTCCGTTGGATGGTTCCCAGAACAAGAGTTAGAACAAGAGAATACAGATGACTAAGACCGCTGATGACAACATTATTGTTGGTCTTGATATAGGCACTGCAACCGTATCGGCTCTGGTAGGTGAAGTATTGCCTGATGGTCAAATTAATATAATTGGTGCCGGAAGTAGCCCATCTCGGGGGATGGATAAAGGTGGAGTGAACGATCTTGAATCGGTGGTTAAATCGGTGCAAAGAGCGGTGGATCAAGCAGAGCTTATGGCGGAATGCCAGATAAGCAATGTGTTCATCTCTATCTCTGGTCGTCACATAGCGAGCCGTATAGAAAAAGGCATGGGAACCATCTCTGATGAGGAGGTCTCTCAAGAAGATATGGATCGAGCTATCCATACCGCAAAGTCGATCAAAATTGGTGACGAACAGCGCATTTTGCATGTTATTCCACAGGAATTCACCATCGATTACCAAGAAGGAATCAAAAATCCACTAGGTTTATCAGGAGTACGCATGGAAGTTAGCGTGCACCTGATCTCTTGCCACAATGATATGGCGAGAAACATTATTAAAGCGGTTGAGCGTTGCGGACTCAAGGTCGAACACCTTGTATACTCAGGCTTGGCGTCAAGTAATGCAGTGATCACTGAAGATGAGCGCGAACTGGGCGTATGTGTTGTTGATATCGGTGCTGGTACTATGGATGTCTCCATATGGACAGGCGGCGCGCTAAGACACACTGAAGTTTTCTCGTATGCTGGTAATGCAGTAACGAGTGACATTGCATTTGCATTCGGCACTCCAGTAAGTGATGCTGAAGAGATAAAAGTAAAATACGGCTGCGCGTTAAGCGAGCTAGTTAGCAAGGACGATACGGTTAACGTTCCAAGTGTTGGAGGACGACCTTCCCGCAGTTTGCAAAGACAGACTTTGTCGGAAGTGATTGAGCCTCGCTACACCGAACTTATGGGATTGGTTAACCAAACTATCGATTCTGTTCAAGAAAAGCTACGTGATGATGGGATTAAGCATCACTTGGCTGCTGGCGTTGTACTGACAGGCGGCGCAGCGCAAATTGAAGGGTTGGTAGAGTGTGCGGAGCGAGTGTTCCGCAACCAAGTTAGAGTCGGTAAGCCTTTAGAGGTCAGCGGCCTGACAGATTACGTTAAAGAGCCGTATCATTCTACGGCGGTTGGTTTACTTCATTACGCGCGTGACAGTCAAATTAATGAAGATACTGAATACAACGAGCCCGCTCGTGCTTCAGTAACTGGATTGTTTGGTCGTTTGCGTAATTGGATACAAAAAGAGTTTTAACCTGAGCAGCAGGAAAAACGGAGATAACACATGTTTGAACCGATGATGGAAATGTCTGACGACGCAGTAATCAAAGTCGTTGGGGTTGGTGGCGGTGGCGGTAATGCCGTTGAACACATGGTACGTGAGTCCATCGAAGGTGTTGAGTTCATTAGTATTAATACTGATGCTCAGGCGCTTCGTAAAACCAGTGTGAATAGCGTTATTCAGATTGGTGGCGATATGACCAAAGGACTTGGTGCAGGTGCAAACCCTCAAGTAGGTCGTGACGCAGCTCTCGAAGATCGCGATAGAATTAAAGATGAGCTCGATGGTGCCGATATGGTATTTATCGCAGCTGGTATGGGTGGTGGTACTGGTACAGGTGCTGCTCCAGTGATTGCGGAAGTCGCAAAAGAGCTGGGCATCTTGACTGTAGCAGTGGTTACTAAACCATTTAGCTTCGAAGGTAAGAAGCGTCTTGCATTTGCTGAGCAGGGTATTGAAGAACTTTCTAAGCATGTGGATTCATTAATCACGATTCCTAACGAGAAGCTTCTGAAAGTTCTGGGTCGCGGTATTACCCTTCTTGAAGCTTTTGCTAGCGCGAATGATGTACTGAAAAATGCGGTTCAAGGTATTGCAGAGCTAATTACACGTCCTGGTATGATCAACGTCGACTTTGCAGACGTTCGTACCGTGATGTCGGAAATGGGTCATGCGATGATGGGCAGCGGTGTTGCTAAAGGTGAAGACCGAGCAGAAGAAGCTGCAGAAATGGCAATTTCTAGCCCGCTTCTAGAAGATATCGATCTGGCTGGTGCACGTGGCGTACTTGTGAACATCACAGCAGGTTTAGATATGCGTCTAGATGAGTTTGAAACTGTGGGTAACACAGTTAAAGCGTTCGCTTCTGACAATGCAACTGTGGTTATTGGTACATCACTTGATCCTGATATGGCGGATGAAATTCGTGTAACAGTGGTTGCGACTGGTATTGGTAACGAGAAGAAGCCAGATATCACGCTAGTAGCTGGCGGTAAGGCGAAAGTTGCTCCAGTAGCACAGCCTCAAACTCAACCACAAGCGGCACCGGCACCACAAGCAAGTGTCAATAAAGTGGAAGAAAAACCGGCACCAACTTTGCATGAGAAACCTCAGGTGACTCCTCAGCCGACGACAACACCAACAAGTTCTGGTGCAGGTCAAAGTGCAGCACCTAAGGCAGACAAAGAAAGCGGTTATCTCGATATTCCAGCATTCTTACGTCGTCAAGCGGATTAATCAGTTACACTATAATTTGACAGTGTTCAAAATTATGGTAGCATACGCGGTCAATATCGATTATTGACCGTCATTTGTGGCATTTTACTGAGGCAAAGTAGATGATCAGACAACGTACTCTGAAAGAAATAGTGAAAACAACTGGTGTGGGGCTCCACTCTGGTCGTAAAGTCACGCTTACTCTTCGCCCTGCCGCTGCAAACACTGGCGTAATCTACCGACGTACAGACGTCAATCCTCCTGTTGACTTCCCTGCTGATGCGATGTCAGTACGTGACACCATGTTATGTACTGCTTTAGTTAACGATGAAGGCATTCGAATCTCAACCGTTGAGCACTTAAATGCGGCTCTAGCGGGAATGGGAATTGACAACATCGTAGTAGAAGTCGATGCTCCTGAAATCCCGATTATGGATGGCAGTGCGAGTCCGTTCGTTTTCTTGCTGCAGCAAGCGGGTATTGAAGAGCAAAACGCGCTTAAACGTTTTATTCGAATCAAGAAGCCAGTTCGCTTTGAAGATGGCGATAAATGGGCAGAATTTCTTCCATTCAATGGTTTTAGAATGGACTTTGAGATTGAATTCAACCACCCAGCTATCGACTCAGACGAGCAGCGCTTGTTGTTTGACTTCTCTTCTAAAGGGTTTGTGAAAGAAATTTCACGTGCACGCACATTTGGCTTTATGCGAGATATTGAGTACCTTCAATCACAAAACCTAGTGTTGGGTGGTAGTTTTGATAACGCGATCGTGCTAGATGAATACCGTATTCTGAATGAAGAAGGTTTGCGTTTCGAAAATGAATTTGTAACGCACAAAGTTCTTGATGCGATTGGTGATCTTTACATGTGTGGTCATCCAATCATCGGTGAGTTCCGAGCGTTCAAATCCGGTCATGGTCTTAACAACCAATTGCTACGTGCAGTACTGGCTGACCAAGAAGCGTGGGAGTGGGTCACATTCGAAGAAGATGCGACATCGCCGGTTGCGTTTGCTGAACCAAATATGGTTTTAGCATAACCCCTTATTACAGAGAAAGAGCCAGACGTTTGTCTGGCTTTTTTGTGCCCGCTATTCAGGCTTTTTGTTTGCTAATTTTGCAAGGCTCTCGAGCCTTGCTTTTACTTTTGGCGATGCACCATCGGCAATCATTGCTAAGTATTGGGCTGCAGTTTCAGAGATAGGATCACGTTTTTTTGAGGCCTTTTCTTCGTTAGATAACTGACGAGAACGATAGAGCTCAGGGTTAATTTGCACACTAACTGCCATTAATCTGGCGAATCCTCTAGAGCGGAGTTGGTTTAGGATGGATAAACGCTCGTAGTCGATCTTCATTTTGATCGCAGCACTGGCGACTTCTATCACCAATTGACCATCACGAATATTTGCCACACGGCAATGATCTTCCGTTCCTCGCGGTAAGATCGTTTTTAGTTCTTTGTTGATCATCATGATCTCTTTTGCGTGCTGTTGCAGCTGAGAGAGACGAGATTCTGCTAATATTTCGTCGCCAAGGGTTGGACGGTGATCTCTCATGGTGAGCCTCTTATCATGCTATTAAAGACATTTTAGTGAATGAGTTTCGAGGAAGATAGCGAAATCTCTTTTATCTTGATGCTACCTGCCGGGCAAACTTCCATCATATAACTCGAAAAAATAAAGAGTGCTTCAAACAAATCACCTTGTTATTGGTTGTTGCTAGCAAAATTTCATACACTAAGCGCCACTTATCGATACACAAGCCTTGAAATCTATAGTTCTCATCACAATATCTGAGGAAAGTGATTTATCTCAGTATTCTTAGTTCAAAACTGTTAGAGACTGAAGGCATTAAAAGTAGATCGGGCCCGATCTGAATAAAGAGAGATTCATAGCAAATGATAACTAAGCTACTGACAAAGGTAATTGGCAGTCGCAATGACCGAACACTGCGCCGCCTGAGAAAAATTGTAAAAGAGATCAATAATTACGAGCCAACGTTTGAAGCGTTGAGTGATGAAGAATTAAAAGCCAAAACTGTTGAATTCCGTCAGCGCTTAGAACAGGGTGAGACCCTAGACAAACTACTACCAGAAGCATTTGCTACTGTTCGTGAAGCATCAAAACGTGTTTACGGTATGCGTCACTTTGATGTTCAGCTTATAGGCGGTATGGTTCTTAACTCTGGTCAAATTGCAGAGATGCGTACCGGTGAAGGTAAAACACTAACTGCTACACTACCAGCCTACTTAAATGCGCTACCGGGTAAAGGTGTTCATGTTGTAACCGTGAACGACTACCTTGCAAAGCGTGATGCCGAGACAAACCGTCCACTATTTGAATTCTTAGGTATGACCGTTGGCGTAAACGTGCCAAATATGCCACCTCAAGAGAAAAAAGAAGCGTACCAAGCAGATATCCTATACGGCACAAACAATGAGTTTGGCTTTGATTACTTGCGCGATAACATGGCCTTCCGCGCTGAAGATCGCGTTCAACGTGACCGTTTCTTTGCTGTCGTGGATGAGGTGGACTCGATTTTAATTGATGAAGCTCGTACGCCACTGATCATCTCAGGCCCTGCTGAAGATAGCTCAGATCTTTATACGCGCATCAACACCCTTATCCCTAATCTTCAGCAACAAGACAAAGAAGATTCAGAGGAATATCGTGGTGATGGTCACTACACGGTGGATGAGAAATCTAAACAAGTTCACCTTACGGAAACCGGCCAAGAGTTTGTTGAAGAGCTAATGGTTAAAAATGGCCTGATGGAAGAAGGGGACACTCTTTACTCTCCTGCGAACATCAGCCTATTGCACCATGTAAACGCTGCATTGCGTGCGCATGTGTTGTTTGAAAAGAACGTTGACTACATCGTCAATGAAGAGGGTGAAGTCGTCATCGTTGATGAGCACACCGGTCGTACAATGCCAGGACGTCGCTGGTCTGAAGGTTTACATCAAGCGGTAGAGGCAAAAGAAGGCGTTAAGATTCAAAATGAAAACCAGACGCTAGCATCGATAACTTTCCAGAACTACTTCCGTCTCTACGAAAAGCTGTCTGGTATGACGGGTACCGCGGATACAGAAGCGTTTGAGTTCCAATCGATTTACGGCCTTGAAACGGTAGTTATTCCTACCAACAAGCCGATGATTCGTAACGATATGCCAGATGTGGTTTACCGTACTGAAGCTGAAAAGTTCGACGCTATCATCGAAGATATTAAAGAGCGCGTTGCTAAAGGTCAGCCTTCGCTAGTGGGTACGGTTTCTATTGAGAAGTCAGAGTTACTATCAAACGCACTTAAGAAAGCGAAGATCAAGCACAACGTCCTAAACGCTAAGTTCCACGAGCGAGAAGCGGAGATTGTTGCTGAAGCGGGCACACCAGGTGCGGTAACTATCGCAACGAACATGGCTGGTCGTGGTACGGATATCGTACTAGGTGGTAGCTGGCAAGCGAAAGTTGAAGCGTTACAAGATCCTTCACAAGAGCAAATTGATGCGATCAAAGCTGAATGGAAAGTCGTCCATGATCAAGTCCTAGATGCTGGTGGTTTACATATTATTGGTACAGAGCGTCACGAATCACGTCGTATCGATAACCAGTTACGTGGTCGTTCGGGTCGTCAAGGGGATGCGGGCTCATCTCGTTTTTACCTCTCAATGGAGGACTCTCTGTTACGTATCTTCACCTCTGATCGTATGGCGAGCCTAATCCAGAGTGGTATGGAAGAAGGTGAAGCGATCGAGTCTAAGATGCTGTCTCGTTCAATCGAAAAAGCTCAGCGTAAAGTGGAAGGTCGTAACTTCGATATCCGTAAACAGCTACTTGAGTACGATGATGTTGCGAACGACCAACGTAAAGTGGTTTACGAGCTTCGTGATGAGCTGATGAGTGTTGAAGACATCAGTGAAATGATCGATCACAACCGTCAAGACGTGCTTACTGCGGTAATTGATGAGTATATTCCACCTCAGTCGTTAGAAGATATGTGGGATATCGAAGGGCTGCAAGAGCGCTTGAAGAACGATTTTGATCTTGATGCGCCAATCAAGCAGTGGCTTGAAGAAGATGATAAGCTTTACGAAGAAGCGCTTCGTGAAAAAATCATCACTACGGCAGTTGAGGTATACAAGCAGAAAGAAGAAGTGGTCGGTGCGCAGGTACTACGCAACTTCGAGAAATCTGTCATGCTACAAACCCTCGACACACTTTGGAAAGAGCACTTGGCGGCAATGGATCATCTTCGCCAAGGTATTCACTTACGTGGCTACGCGCAGAAGAACCCTAAACAAGAGTACAAACGCGAGTCGTTTGAACTATTTGAAGGTTTACTTGATGCATTGAAGTCTGATGTGATTACAATTCTTTCTAAAGTGCGTGTTCAGCAGCAAGAGGAAGTTGAGCGCATGGAAGCTCAACGTCGTGCGCAAGCAGAAGAAGCTGCTCGCCGTGCTCAAGCGCAGCATGCTGCCGCTGAAAACCAGTTGGCAGATGGCGATGAATCTTCTGAAGGGGCTCATCAGCCAATGGTTCGCGAAGAGCGAAAAGTTGGCCGTAACGAGCCTTGCCCATGTGGTAGTGGCAAGAAGTATAAGCAGTGCCACGGCAAAATCGCATAAGGTTTGATGAATTGTTGCTGTAACACATAGCTTCATGCAAACTTATAAAACTAATTAAGAGTCGCTTAGGCGGCTCTTTTTGTATCTAATGGTTATCTAAGAAAAATAGTCAGCCACAATACAGGGCATGACAATGGATAGTAAATAGGAAGTCTGATGAAACGAATTCATATCGTGGCAGGTATTATCTTTAACCAAGATAAGTCGCAGGTGTTTATTACAAAACGACCAGATGACAAGCATAAAGGCGGCTTTTGGGAGTTTCCAGGTGGCAAAGTTGAACCCGAAGAAAGTGTCGAGCAGGCCATGGTACGTGAGCTTGAGGAAGAAATTGGGATTGTGACTACTCAGCAACAACCATTTGAACATTTAGAGTTCGATTATCCAGAAAAATCTCTTAAGTTCGATTTCATTGCCGTGACTCAGTTTGATGGTCAACCCTATGGACGTGAAGGACAGGAAGGGTTATGGGTGAAAATCTCTGATTTGGCTCAATATGCGTTCCCTGAAGCGAATGTGCCAATTCTTGAGCGAGTGATTCGCGAGTATTCTTAGCTGGAAAAAGATACCCTCTAGCCAGCCTCTCATATTACTGTTAGTTTTAACCAATATGAACAAGAACACAAATTCGAAAATGGAGAAGATGCAATGGTACGTATTGCAATTGCAGGAGCAGCGGGCCGAATGGGTCGCAATTTGGTGAAAGCGACTTATTTAAATCCTCAGTCTGAAGTTGGAGCAGGATCAGAGCGTCCTGAGTCATCATTAGTTGGCGTCGACATTGGTGAACTTTGCGGAGAAGGAAAATTTGATGTCTTCCTGACCGATGATTTAGCAAAAGATATTGAACGTTTTGATGTCATCATCGACTTCACCGCGCCAGTAAGCACGTTGGCAAACCTAGAGCTTTGCAAGCAGCATGGGAAGAGCATTGTCATTGGTACAACCGGATTTACGGAACAAGAACGCGAAATTATTGACCAAATTGCTCAAGATGTCCCTGTCGTGATGGCGCCGAATTATTCTGTTGGTGTGAATCTAGTCTTCAAGCTGTTGGAGAAAGCTGCAAAAGTGATGGGCGACTATTGTGATGTGGAAATCGTTGAAGCGCATCATCGCCATAAAGTCGATGCACCTTCTGGTACCGCTATTGGCATGGGCGAAGCGATTGCCGGAGCGATGGGTAATAAATTGAGCGACGTCGCAGTATATGCCCGTGAGGGAATTACTGGTGAGCGTACGAAAGACGAAATCGGTTTTGCTACCATTAGAGCTGGTGACATTATTGGTGAGCATACCGCTATGTTTGCTGATATTGGCGAGCGAGTTGAAATTACTCATAAAGCAACAGACCGAATGACATTTGCCAATGGTGCGGTGAAGGCGGCGGTGTGGCTAAACGGCAAGCAGCCAGGTTTCTACACCATGACCGATGTACTTGGACTCAATGACCTCTAAGTTCCGACTCTTTACCACTTCTTATCAAGAGTTGTTGTCAAAATAAATAATTATGCGTCGGGCTTGCCCGGCGCTTTTTGTATCTATTGATAACACTGGTCGATATTAACAGTGTTATGTAGGATAAAAACCCTTGCCTTTTGTTGTTATTGTTGGTCCTTGGTGTTCTTTTTGTGGTTAATTGCTCAAAAAGAGCTATTTTCTGTGGGGGTGGATCGTTTGCTTAAAATGTTCAATGAAAAGTGTGAACTCAAATATGCTCAAAAATCATCATTTCATAAAATTGTTACCTCTTCGTCTATAAATAATGACTAAACTTGATTTTTTGGCGCTCTAGAATCGTTTTTTGCTTTAACTGCTCTAAATGTTAGATTTCTTTTTAAGATTATATTGACACATATCAATCACCTCATTAGAATACCGCCAATTTGTCTAAATAACCTAAAAACGCTTTTTTATTGCGTGAAGGAAGGCAGATTTGCAGTTTAATTTATTATTTTTGCATTTTTATTCTGGAGGTTGTCTTGAGTAAATCAGCACTGTTAGTCCTAGAAGATGGGACAGTGTTCCACGGTGTTTCCATTGGAGCAGATGGTTCATCCGTTGGTGAAGTCGTTTTTAATACCTCGATGACGGGGTACCAAGAAATCCTCACTGATCCTTCCTATTCCCAACAGATCGTCACCCTTACTTATCCTCACATTGGCAATACCGGTACCAATACCGAAGACGAAGAGTCTTCTTCAATCCACGCACAAGGCCTTGTGATTCGCGACCTTCCTCTTGTCGCTTCTAACTTCCGCAGTGAACAAACTCTTTCTGATTACCTTAAGTCGCAAAATATCGTCGGCATTGCTGATATCGATACGCGTAAACTTACGCGCATCCTACGTGAGAAAGGTGCACAGAACGGTTGTATCGTTGCAGGTAACAACTTAGACGAGGCTCTAGCTCTGGCTAAAGCGAAAGAATTCCCTGGCCTAAAAGGTATGGACCTTGCGAAAGAAGTTACAACAAAAGAAGCGTATCAATGGAAACAAGGTTCGTGGACGCTTGAGGGTGGACTTCCTGAAGCGCAAGACGACAGCGAGTTGCCATATCACGTTGTTGCCTACGACTTCGGTGCGAAACGTAACATCCTGCGCATGCTTGTTGACCGAGGCTGCCGCCTAACGGTTGTACCTGCAGAAACAAGTGCAGAAGAAGTGTTGGCTTTAAACCCAGATGGCGTTTTCCTATCAAACGGCCCTGGTGATCCAGAACCATGTACTTACGCCATTGAAGCAACAAAAGTATTCCTAGAAAAAGGCCTACCGATCTTTGGTATCTGTCTAGGTCACCAAATCCTAGCTTTGGCATCTGGTGCTAAGACAGTGAAAATGAAGTTTGGTCACCACGGTGCAAACCACCCGGTTAAAGACCTAGACCGCAACGTTGTTATGATTACGTCTCAAAACCATGGTTTCGCCGCTGATGAAGCGACACTGCCTGAGAACCTACGTGCAACTCACGTGTCACTATTTGATGGCTCTCTACAAGGTATTCACCGCACAGATAAGCCAGCATTTAGCTTCCAAGGTCACCCGGAAGCAAGCCCAGGTCCACACGACGCGGCTCCGCTATTTGACCACTTTATCGAACTAATCAAACAACACAGCGCTTAATTCGGAGTAGTAGAGAATGCCAAAACGTACTGACTTAAAAAGTATTCTAATTCTAGGTGCAGGCCCGATTGTTATCGGTCAGGCATGTGAGTTTGACTACTCTGGTGCACAAGCATGTAAAGCACTGCGTGAAGAGGGTTACCGAGTTATCCTTGTAAACTCAAACCCAGCAACCATCATGACTGACCCAGACATGGCGGATGCAACTTACATCGAACCAATCCAGTGGGAAGTGGTTCGTAAGATCATCGAGAAAGAGCGCCCTGATGCAGTACTGCCAACAATGGGTGGTCAGACAGCTCTTAACTGTGCACTAGACCTAGAGAAACACGGCGTACTTGCAGAATTCGGCGTAGAAATGATTGGTGCAACAGCTGACGCAATCGACAAAGCCGAAGACCGTTCTCGCTTCGATAAAGCGATGAAGTCAATCGGCCTTGAGTGTCCTCGCGCTGATACTGCGAAAACGATGGAAGAAGCATACGCCGTTCTTGATATGGTTGGCTTCCCTTGTATCATCCGTCCGTCGTTCACTATGGGTGGTACTGGCGGTGGTATCGCTTATAACAAAGAAGAGTTCGAAGAGATTTGTCGTCGTGGTCTGGACCTGTCGCCAACTAACGAACTTCTTATCGATGAATCTCTTATCGGTTGGAAAGAGTATGAGATGGAAGTAGTCCGTGACAAAGCGGACAACTGTATCATCGTATGTTCTATCGAAAACTTTGACCCAATGGGCATCCACACGGGTGACTCAATCACAGTAGCTCCAGCACAGACTCTGACTGACAAAGAGTATCAGTTGATGCGTAACGCATCTCTAGCGGTACTGCGTGAAATAGGTGTTGAGACAGGTGGTTCAAACGTACAGTTTGGTATTAACCCGAAAGATGGCCGTATGGTTATCATCGAGATGAACCCACGTGTATCTCGCTCTTCTGCGCTTGCTTCTAAGGCAACAGGTTTCCCAATTGCTAAGATTGCGGCGAAACTGGCAGTGGGCTTCACGCTTGATGAGCTACAAAATGATATCACGGGTGGTGCGACTCCGGCGTCATTCGAACCAACCATCGACTACGTAGTGACCAAGATTCCTCGCTTTAACTTCGAGAAATTTGCAGGTGCTAACGACCGTCTGACGACTCAGATGAAGTCTGTGGGTGAGGTTATGGCTATCGGTCGTAACCAACAAGAATCTCTACAAAAAGCACTGCGTGGCCTTGAAGTAGGCGTGAATGGCTTTGATGAAATGGTTGATCTGGATGCGCCAGACGCACTAACAACAATTCGTCACGAGTTAAAAGAAGCGGGTGCTGAGCGTATTTGGTACATCGCAGACGCATTCCGTGCTGGCATGTCTGTGGAAGGTGTATTTAACCTAACAGCAATTGACCGCTGGTTCCTAGTTCAAATCGAAGAGTTAGTTAACCTAGAAAACGAAGTAAAAGCGGGTGGTTTCGCAGGTCTAACTCAAGACGTTTTGCGTAAGATGAAGCGCAAAGGGTTCTCTGATGCTCGCCTCTCTACAATCTTAGGTGTGTCTGAAAGTGAAATTCGCCGTCTACGCGACCAGTACGACATCCACCCAGTGTACAAACGCGTTGATACGTGTGCGGCTGAGTTCTCTTCTGACACGGCGTACATGTACTCATCTTACGATGAAGAGTGTGAAGCGCAGCCAACAGATAAAGACAAAATCATGGTTCTGGGCGGTGGTCCTAACCGTATCGGTCAAGGTATCGAATTTGACTACTGTTGTGTACACGCTTCACTCGCACTGCGTGAAGATGGTTACGAAACCATCATGGTTAACTGTAACCCTGAGACAGTTTCTACTGATTACGACACTTCAGACCGTCTGTACTTTGAACCAGTAACTCTGGAAGATGTGCTTTCAATCGTCCGTGTTGAGAAGCCAAAAGGCGTTATCGTTCAATACGGTGGTCAAACGCCACTTAAACTGGCTCGTGCACTTGAAGCAGCAGGTGTGCCAATCATTGGTACTAGCCCGGATGCAATTGACCGCGCAGAAGACCGTGAGCGTTTCCAAGTTGCTGTTGACCGTTTAGGTCTTCTACAGCCAGAGAACGCAACGGTTACGACGCTAGAGCAAGCGGTTGAAAAATCAAAAGAAATTGGCTTTCCGTTGGTTGTTCGTCCTTCTTACGTTCTAGGTGGGCGTGCGATGGAAATCGTCTACGATGAGCAAGACCTACGTCGCTACTTCAACGAAGCAGTAAGTGTATCGAATGAGTCTCCAGTTCTTCTAGATAGCTTCCTTGATGATGCTGTAGAAGTTGACATCGATGCGATTTGTGACGGTGAGCGCGTAGTAATTGGCGGTATCATGGAGCACATCGAGCAAGCGGGTGTTCACTCAGGTGACTCTGCATGTTCTCTACCTGCTTACACGCTAAGCCAAGAGATCCAAGATGTGATGCGTGAGCAAGTTGAAAAGCTCGCTTTCGAATTGGGTGTACGTGGCCTAATGAACACTCAGTTTGCGGTTAAGAACAACAAGGTTTACCTAATCGAGGTTAACCCACGTGCTGCGCGTACAGTACCATTCGTATCTAAAGCAACGGGTGCACCACTAGCGAAAATCGCTGCACGTGTTATGGCTGGTCAATCTCTAGAGTCTCAGGGCTTTACGAAAGAAATCATCCCACCTTATTACTCAGTGAAAGAAGTGGTTCTGCCATTCAACAAGTTCCCTGGTGTTGACCCACTGTTGGGCCCAGAGATGCGCTCTACTGGTGAGGTTATGGGTGTTGGTGCAACGTTCGCAGAAGCTTACGCGAAAGCAGAACTAGGTTGTGGCGCAGTTTACCCAGAAGGTGGTCGTGCTCTACTGTCTGTTCGTGAAGGCGATAAGCAGCGTGTAGTTGACCTAGCATCTAAGCTCACTAAGCTTGGTTACCAGCTGGATGCAACGCACGGTACGGCAGTTATTCTAGGCGAAGCAGGCATTAACCCACGTCTAGTGAACAAGGTACATGAAGGTCGTCCACACATTCTTGACCGTATCAAGAACAACGAGTACACCTACATCGTAAACACGGCTGCTGGTCGTCAAGCGATTGAAGATTCAAAAGTACTACGTCGTGGTGCGTTGGCTGAGAAAGTGAACTACACAACAACCTTAAACGCTGCATTTGCTGTATGTATGGCTCACACTGCAGACGCGAAAACGTCAGTAACATCAGTACAAGAATTGCACGCAAAAGTTGCAGAGAATGAAGCTAAATAAAAATCAGTAGGCTCGCAACAGAGCTTATATGACAACCTCATTGCCCACTCATTTGAGTGGGCTTTTTTTTTGTATTTAATGGTGAAAAATTGGAATGGATTTAAGTCGAATGTTTCTCTAAGGGAATTGTTAACTTGGTGGTATTTTGATGGGTAGCGATTGATAACTAATTGATTGAAAATGGAACTTACACTCGAAATACTGACGATTCTTTTCTTTGTTGCGACGGCCGCAGGTTTCATCGATGCGATGGCAGGTGGCGGAGGGCTACTCACTTTGCCCGCACTTTTGGCGGCGGGCGTTCCACCGACTCAAGCTCTGGCAACGAACAAACTTCAAAGCTCATTCGGTAGTTTCTCCGCAAGCTGGTATTTTATCCGCAATGGTATTGTTAGCATTAAAGAGATGCGCCTTGCTATTGCCTGCACGTTTATTGGCTCAGCGGTGGGGGCTGAAGCTGTACAGTATATAGATGCGGGTGTACTGACGAGTCTGATCCCGATTCTACTGGTCGCTATTTCGCTATACTTTCTGCTGATGCCGAAAACCAAGCAGCACTCTGGTGAAGCGAAGGTTTCGGAAGCCATGTTTGCGTTTAGCGTTGGTGGTGGGGTGGGCTTTTATGATGGTTTCTTTGGCCCTGGAACGGGCTCCATTTTTACGGTCTGTTTCGTCGCTTTTGGTCACTTCTCTCTGGTGGACGCAACGGCTCGGACTAAGGTGCTTAACTTTACGTCAAATATCGCCGCGCTACTCTTTTTTATACTTGCAGGTTTGCCTGTGTGGGAGTTAGGTTTGGTGATGGCGATCGGCGGATTTATGGGGGCTCAGTTGGGCGCTAAGGTTGTCGTCACTAAAGGCCAAAAATGGATTCGCCCTTTGGTGATTACCATGTCTATGCTAATGGCTCTGAAGCTACTTTGGGAACAACATCAGCAATGGCTTCTGTCAGTGATTTAATGCGCGGATTTCGGTATGAAGACGGGCGCATGCAGATATGAATCGGTCGATATAAAGGCGTGAGCTGTTCAAAATGAAAGCAGTATTCTGGTTCGATTTTCATCGCCTTGATGACTGACAGTGGAATGAGGGCAGGGGCGATGCCTGAGATCGCCAACTGAGTGGATGCAGTATAAGAGTCCATTTGCATCACAGGTTCTACATTGAGTTTACTCAGTATCTTGATTTGATAAGTGTTAGCTGGATTGCTGAGATCATTGGTGATGATGGTGTCAGGCATATGGCGAATATATTGCTTTGAAACGACATAAAATGGCTCGTCAATTAAATGCAATTGAAGCAGGCTTGGGTGTTTAGGCAGATAGCCGGCGCAAATGCCGATATGCGCTTTCCCCGATTGAACATGCTCAATGATTCTTGGTGTATGGTTTGTCGTCAGCGTAATATGCGGATCGAGCTCGACATAATTGCCTAGAATCGAGTGAAGGTAGCCTGCGACTAGGGTTTCAGAACAGTCTAAACGTAGCGGCGTTGAATCTGGAAGCGCTTGTTGTTCGTGGATAAGCCCTTGGAGTTCTTTAAATGTCGGGCTAATACTTTCGATAAGGTTGATGGCATCTTGAGTGAGTTGAATATTTCGACCCGCAGGCACAATCAGCTTTTTGCCCATTTTTTTCTCTAAATTGGCAATGCGCTTACTCACGGCTGATTGACTAATGTAAAGCAGACTGCCGGCTCGACTCATTGTTTTGGCTTTGCTTAATACAAGTAGAGTTTCGATGCCTTCCAGAAGCATAGTTGGTTACCCGTCCATTGAGATGCGGTTCATCAATGTAACTGATTTGCTGATGCTATGCATCATTGAAGATAGTGACATGCTTAAATAAAAAAACGGCGCCGAATGGCGCCGTCTGTGTATTCTTTGCTCTAAAACTTATAGAGATTCAGTGAACGTACGTGCGATAACGTCACGTTGTTGCTCTTGAGTTAGAGAGTTGAAACGAACCGCATAGCCAGAAACGCGAATCGTTAGCTGTGGGTATTTCTCTGGGTTTGCTACTGCATCTTCTAGCGTTTCACGCTTAAGAACGTTTACGTTTAGGTGTTGACCACCTTCAATACGTGGAGCCGTTTCGATAGCAACTTCGCGGCTTTCGTAGTCACCGAGATCGTTGATCGCTACAACTTGGTCAGCTTCGAAGCCTGCGTTTGCTGCGACACAACGTGCTTCGTTCTTTTCGCTATCAAGTAGCCAGATCGAGTTTAGTAGGTCATCGTTAGCTGCTTTAGTGATTTGAATACCTTGGATCATTACCGTCTCCTAGTCCACTTACGTGGTGTTATTGGTGTTAACTTTCGAATTTTGTTGAGCTACGTATTATATAGCGAATATCCCTTATGATAATATTGATTTAGGTCAAAAAACAACTAAAAACATTATTTTTATGAAGGTTATTTTATTGTTCTAAATCAATAAACTCTTTAAAAACAACGTGGTTACAATATATTTGATAATATAAAAAATAGTTAATAACTCAATTTGTAGTAAATTTACTACAAATTGAGTTTAAATGTTGACCTGTCGCCGAAAAAAAGCGGTAAATGGTTCGTATATTGAAAGTGTAAAGTGATTAAATGACAATGTTAAAAAGAGAGCTTGGAAGTAAGTTTATTGGAGCGCACGTTTCCGCCGCGGGCGGCGTTGATCAGGCTCCGCTCAGAGCAAGTGAGATCGGTGCAAATGCGTTTGCACTGTTTACCAAAAATCAGCGCCAATGGGCAGCGAAGCCATTGGAGCCCAAAATCATTCAAGCATTTAAGGCGAACTGTAAACGCTTAGGATTCGACGCAGGGCAGATTTTGCCTCACGACTCCTATTTGATTAATTTAGGTGCCCCTGAAGATGATAAGCTCGAGAAATCGCGCGCAGCGTTTATCGATGAAATGAAACGCTGTCATTTGTTAGGGCTTACTTTGCTTAATTTCCATCCTGGGAGTCATTTAAAGAAAATTTCGGAACAAGATTGCCTCTCGAGAATTGCCGAGTCCATCAACCTTGCCCACAAAGCGGTACCTGAAGTGATTGCGGTGATCGAAAATACGGCAGGGCAGGGAACCAACCTAGGTTGGCGGTTTGAGCATTTGGCACAAATCATTGATCAAGTAGAAGATAAATCTCGTGTCGGTGTCTGTATTGATACGTGCCACACCTTCGCAGCTGGCTATGACTTAAGGGATTTTGACGCATGTGAGACCACCTTTGCTGAGTTTGATCGCATTGTTGGTATGCACTATTTACGCGCAATGCACATCAATGACTCAAAAGTTGCCTTGGGCGGCAAAGTTGACAGGCATCACGCACTCGGTAAAGGCGAGATTGGTTGGGATTGTTTTGAGTATATCTCCAAAGACCCGAGATTTGATGGTATCCCTTTGATTTTAGAAACGATCGAACCTGATCTTTGGCCACAGGAGATTCAATCAATGCGGCAATTTCACCTTCAATCGATAGCTGAATCCACCTCATAGTGAGAAGGTGGCACCATTCTTTCATAGCGTAGTCTGTGTTTTACCAATGAGGGTGCCACTATGCCTTTTACCTCTTATCATATTCCTGTTCGTGTTGTTCGACTACCAGCGCCTAATCGTCATATTACTGGACAGGGGCATTATCGTACGCCACAGAAAAAGTAGTTATCACAGTCATTAACTCCTTTGTTCCTTCTTCTATATTTGCGACAATTTGTGCGACTTAAATAGAAGAAGGAACGGGATATGACTCAGTCATTAACTTGGCATGATGTTATCGGAAAAGAAAAGCAGCAAGCCTACTTTCAAGACACATTGAGTTTTGTTGAGGCAGAGCGTCAATCAGGTAAGGTCATCTTTCCTCCGGCGCAAGATGTCTTTAATGCCTTCCGCGCCACTGAGTTTGGTGATGTGAAAGTGGTGATACTTGGTCAAGATCCTTACCACGGACCAAACCAAGCGCATGGTCTCTGTTTCTCCGTGTTACCTGGTGTCAAAACGCCGCCTTCTCTTGTCAATATGTATAAAGAGCTCGCACAAGATATTGAAGGCTTCCAAATTCCCCAGCATGGCTATTTACAAAGTTGGGCTGAGCAGGGCGTGCTTTTATTGAATACCGTATTAACGGTTGAGCAAGGTAAGGCGCATTCGCATTCTAAATCGGGCTGGGAAACATTCACAGACCGAGTGATTGAAGCGATCAATCAGCATCAATCCGGTGTTGTCTTTTTATTGTGGGGGGCTCATGCTCAGAAAAAAGGCCGCTTTATCGATCGAGATAAGCATCATGTGCTAGCTGGGCCACACCCTTCTCCACTGTCTGCACACCGAGGTTTTTTCGGATGCCGACATTTTTCACAAACCAATGCGTTATTAGCTCAACAGGGTAAATCTGCCATTGATTGGCACCTGCCACTAGAGGTCGAATTGTCATAACCACTTGCTCTGCTTAAAATTCGAACAGCGTCAAAGTGTCATCAAACCATCTGCTATACACTTATAATAAGTAAGTGTAAGGAGAGCGCTATGATGATTGAAAGGATAAGAAGAGAGCACGGCTACATGGTTCGTTTGTTGGCCGTTCTCAAGCAAAAGATGGCTCAACTTGAAAACGAGCAAGCGATAAACTATTCCTTGCTGTACGAGATAGTTGCCTATCTTGCGGAGCATTCAGAGCGGGTTCATCACCCTAAAGAAGACATTATTTATCAATATTATCTCGATAAATTTGGTCATCTTGAATCTATTGAGAATTTGGAAGCCGAACATAAACAACTCTCTGAGAAGACTCACAATTTTTTGGCGACTGTTGAGATGATTTTGCAAGACGCGGTAGTACCACAAGATATCTTCTTGGAGCAACTGAAAGACTTTATCGGCTCTCAGTATCAACACCTAGATATGGAAGAGCGGTCAGTTCTACCGATAATCCTGAGAAACTTTACGGTCAAAGATTGGCAAGCGGTTGAGGCGATGTGGAGTGTCAATGAAGACGATCCGGTGTTTGGTGAGACGATTGCAGAGCAATACCAGCAACTGGCAAGTCGTGTAAGGCAGAACGAAACAGAAGCTTTGTAATCGCGTAGAAACAAAAAAGAGGCATTGCGCCTCTTTTTTTAGAATTCTAAATCTGCAGAATCTTCAAAGCCGATATCCATTTCTTTGAGTTCTCTTTGTAGGCGTTGCCTATCTTTAATTGCCTCTATTTCTCGCCATTTGCGTTTTACCGGTTTCGAACGCGTCGCACGCGCTTTTGGTAAACCCATTTCCATCATTTCTTCAAAGTTTAAGCCATCCATAAGCTACCTCTTTTTTAAATTATTACTCTTTGAAGGGGTACTATCTAAATACCATTCTCACTGAAGCGTATCTTTGATTCGTTTCTCATTTGTTACGATTCAATGAAGATTTCCTAAAAAATCTGACATCGGCTCACACTATTTTCCGTATGGTGTGGTTTTTTTTTGTGCAAACGAGTTAACGAAAACGATTAAATTCTCAAAATATGATTGTTAATCTCGTGTTTAAAAAAAGAGCATTTTTCGCCAATGTGCAAAGAGTTGCTTTACGTACAAAAAATGACGTCTAAGCGACGAAATATCACATGAGCGAGATTTTATGCGAGACCTTGGCGGGTAAGGGGTGCGACCTGCATGTAGGAAAGAGGCTCTTTGTTGGAGCGGAATATCTGTTATGTTGTTAATAAATTATGTTGATGTTCTGGTTTTGTGTTTTTGATGTTCTCTCTTGTGTTAATTATTGGTGATTTTATAGTGAAAAATAACATAAAAATGAATTTGGTTGCATATTGATTTTTGCGAGCCTTCGCTGCATTATCCGCCCGTCAAAAAATACGCTGATACGTAAAATGGAAGCATGAGGCGAGTTTTACAGGTCTAAACTGCATAATTAAACAACAATGCACTAAGCTATCTTGACACTTAGTCAGGCAGTTAGATGGATGGCAGGGACGCGATGATCAGCGAAATCTCACTATGAGGAACTTATGACAGATTTAATCAATTTGATGAATGACCTACTTTGGGGTTCCATTCTCGTTTACCTTCTTGTCGGAGTTGGAATTTACTTCACTGTCCGTTTGGGATTCATCCAGTTCCGCCACTTTGGCCACATGTTTTCTGTTCTGAAGAACAGTCGTAAAGCAGACAAAGCTGGTATCTCATCTTTCCAAGCGCTTTGTACTAGTCTTGCTGCTCGTGTTGGTACCGGTAACATGGCTGGTGTTGCGGTTGCCCTAACCGCTGGTGGTCCTGGCGCGATTTTCTGGATGTGGCTAATTGCGATGCTCGGTATGGCAACATCGTTTGCCGAGAGTACCTTAGCACAGCTATACAAAACCAAGGATGACGACGGAAACTACCGTGGCGGTCCTGCGTATTACATGGAAAAAGGCCTAGGTATGCGTTGGATGGGCGTACTGTTCTCAGTATTCCTAATTATCGCTTTTGGTCTTGTATTTAATGCGGTGCAGGCGAACTCAATTGCCAACGCGATGCACAATGCGTTCGGCTGGGAAGATACATATGTTGGTATCTTCGTTGTTCTGCTTTCGTCGGTGGTTATTTTTGGTGGCATTAAGCGTATCGCGCGCGTGGCTGAGTTAGTTGTTCCCATCATGGCGCTTGCTTACTTACTGCTTGCTCTGTTCGTAATGATGATGAACATCGAAAAGTTACCGGACATCTTAGTGCTTATCTTTAAGAGCGCATTCGGCCTGCAAGAAGCGGCTGCAGGTGGTCTGGGTTATGCAATTGCGCAAGCGATGATCAACGGCATTAAGCGTGGTCTATTCTCGAACGAAGCCGGTATGGGTTCTGCGCCAAACGCAGCTGCGTCGGCAACGCCTTATCCTCCGCACCCAGCGTCTCAAGGTTACGTGCAAATGCTTGGTGTGTTTATGGACACCATCGTGATTTGTTCGGCGACGGTTGCGATTATCTTGATGTCAGGTGAGTACGTACCACACGGTGAAGTGACAGGTATCGAGCTAACTCAGACAGCCTTAAGCTCTCAGGTTGGCGAGTGGGGGGGTATCTTTGTTGCGGTTGCGATTTTCTTCTTCGCATTTACCTCAATCATTGCTAACTACTCTTACGCAGAAACGAACCTTATCTTCCTTGAGCATAACCACAAAGCGGGTCTTGGAATCTTCCGTGTGATTGTTCTTGGTATGGTTATGTTTGGCGCGGTTGCCTCGCTGCCAGTTGTTTGGGCGTTAGCAGACGTATCAATGGGCTTAATGGCAATTGTTAACTTAGTGGCGATCATCCTACTGTCTGGTATCGTGATTAAGCTGGCAAAAGACTACAACCGTCAGCTTGATGAAGGTAAAGTGCCGACATTTGATTCGAACGATTTCCCGGAACTGAGGTCTCAGCTTGAAGATGGGATCTGGGATCAAAGCAAGAAAGATTAATCGTTCACTATAGCGTTTACCTATTAATACGATTCAAAAAGCCATGCAGACAATGTGTGGCTTTTTTTGTACCCTAAACGTTATAAATAATAGAGAAGGGTTAAGTAAAGTCATGTTAATTGTCGTATCACCTGCGAAAACGTTAGATTATGAATCTCCTCTTGCGACAGAGACGTTCACTCAGCCTGAGTTGATTGATTACTCAAAAGAGCTGATCGAGGTTTGTCGTAAACTGACGCCGGCGGATGTGGCGAGCTTGATGAAAGTCAGCGACAAGATTGCCGATTTGAATGTTGGTCGCTTTCAAGAGTGGAGTGAAGAGTTCACAACAGACAACGCTCGACAAGCTATCTTGGCGTTCAAAGGGGATGTGTACACGGGGTTAGATGCAGAATCTTTGACTGAGGCGGATTTTGAGTATGCCCAGAAACATCTTCGTATGTTGTCCGGTCTATACGGATTGCTAAAGCCGCTGGACTTGATGCAGCCATATCGCCTCGAGATGGGAACTAAGCTAGCGAATGATAAAGGCACGAACTTGTATCAGTTTTGGGGTAACGTCATTACCGACAAACTGAATGAGGCGATTGCTGCACAAGGTGATAATGTCCTCATTAACTTAGCGTCCAACGAATACTTCAAAGCGGTAAAACCCAAAGCGTTAGATGCGCAGGTGATTACTCCTATCTTCAAAGATTGTAAGAATGGTCAGTACAAAGTGATCAGCTTTTATGCGAAGAAGGCTCGCGGCATGATGGCGCGCTACATTATTGAAAATCGTATCTCGAGTGTCGCACAGCTTACCAAGTTTGATGTAGCCGGCTATTACTTCGTGGAAGAAGAGTCAACGCCAACAGAATTGGTCTTCAAGCGCGAAGAGCAGTAATCAAGGAGTCAGGCATGCTGGGATGGATTAAGCGTTTGGTAGCAAAATATGATGCTTGGTGTTTGTCGATGGGGCTAACACCTGAAAACAAGCGGAGCTGCGTTCCATATCGACGCGATCCAAACAGCCAAGACAAGACTTGTGATAAGGCGCAGTAACCATGCGCCTTTTTGATACTCATTGCCACTTCGACTTTGAACCATTCGCCGACAACTTTTCTGACAATCTCGCCCAGGCAAACCAGTGTGGCGTAGAGCGCTTTGTTATTCCCACAGTGGGTCCACAAAACTGGCAAGAAGTAGAAGCCTTATCTTCTCAGTTTCACGGCGTTTATCATGCGCTAGGCTTACACCCTTATTTTCTGACTGATGAAAGCGGTGATTACCTTATTGAGCTAGAAAATCGGCTTCGGACCCGAACGGAGTTCTGTGTTGCCGTTGGCGAATGTGGCTTAGATGGCCTTGTTAATATCAGTGCCGCTGAGCAGGAACACATTTTTATCGCTCAGGTGAAATTGGCAACATTATTTCAACTTCCTCTGATTCTCCACAGCAGAAAAACGCACAACCGAACTCTACAAATATTGAAGCAGTGTCGTTTCCAATTTGGTGGTGTTTTACACGGCTTTTCGGGCAGTTATCAGCAAGCGATGCAGTTTATAGAGCTGGGATTTTATATCGGTGTTGGTGGTGTAATTACTTACCCGAGAGCGAACAAAACGAGGCAAACTGTGGCTCAGTTGCCCGTTGAGAAATTAGTCCTTGAGACTGATGCACCCGACATGCCACTAAATGGACATCAGGGCAAGGCCAATCATCCGAAGATGATTGGTGAAATAGTGTCCTGTCTCGCATCGTTAAAAGGAATGTCAGAGCAAACGATTGCTGAAAACGTTTGGAAAAATAGCAATTCGGCGTTCGGTATTTGTGAATAAATTCTAAATAAAATGTGTTTTTAGTGATTACCCAGAGAGTGAATGGTGATCTTGTTCACGTAAATGAGTGAACGCATGATGAATCTTCGCAGAAACTGTGAGGATGGCATTACTTTATCAATGGACGGATGAGTATAATTGCCTCCGCTTTTGAGCTCCATTTTGTAACACGCCAACAAATAACATATAAGGAAGTCATAAACTATGAGCCTGTTTATGAGCCTAGTCGGCATGGCAGTATTGCTAGGAATTGCATTACTACTGTCAGATAACCGCAAAGCTATCAATCTAAGAACTGTGGGTGGCGCTTTTGCTATCCAATTCATCATCGGTGGTTTCGTTCTGTACGTACCATGGGGTCGTGATCTTCTAGCTGGTTTCTCAGCTGGTGTACAAAACGTGATCGACTACGGTAAAGACGGTACTGGTTTCCTATTCGGCAGCCTAGTTAACTTCTCAGTTGACGGTATCGGTTTCATCTTTGCTTTCCAAGTACTACCAACGCTAATCTTCTTCTCTGCGCTAATTTCTGTACTTTACTACATCGGTGTGATGCAGTGGGTTATCAAGATTCTTGGTGGCGGTCTACAAAAAGCACTAGGTACTTCTCGTGCCGAGTCAATGTCTGCAGCAGCTAACATCTTCGTAGGTCAAACAGAAGCACCTCTAGTGGTTCGTCCGTTTGTTCCTAAAATGACTCAATCTGAGCTATTTGCAGTAATGTGTGGTGGTCTTGCGTCTGTAGCTGGTGGTGTACTAGCGGGTTACGCATCTATGGGTGTACCTCTAGAGTACCTTGTAGCAGCATCATTCATGGCAGCTCCAGGTGGTCTACTATTCGCTAAAATCATCAAACCAGAAGTCGACACTCCAGATGAAAATCTAGGTGATGACATCGATGGTGGCGACGACAAGCCTGCTAACGTTATCGATGCTGCAGCTGGCGGTGCGTCAGTTGGTCTACAACTAGCACTAAACGTTGGTGCAATGCTACTAGCATTCATCGGTCTAATCGCTCTTATCAACGGTATCCTAGGTGGCGTTGGCGGTTGGTTCGGTATGGAAAACCTAACTCTAGAACTTCTTCTAGGTTGGTTGTTCGCACCTCTAGCATTCCTAATCGGTGTTCCATGGGCTGAAGCAACATTTGCTGGTTCATTCATCGGTCAGAAACTGGTTGTTAACGAATTCGTAGCGTACCTAAACTTCGTACCTTACGTTGGTGATGCAGCACAAGTTGTTCCAGCAACAGGTGCGGTAATGTCTGAGAAGACTCAAGCTATCATCGCATTCGCTCTATGTGGTTTCGCAAACCTTTCTTCTATCGCGATTCTACTAGGTGGTCTAGGTGGTCTAGCGCCAAACCGTCGTCACGACATCGCTCGTATGGGTGTTAAAGCGGTTTGTGCTGGTACGCTATCTAACCTAATGGCGGCGACAATCGCTGGCTTCTTCCTATCTTTCTAATTAAGTAGATAGATTATATAGACGCCGTTTTATAAAGCCCCGTAGCAAGTTTCTTGCTGCGGGGCTTTTTGTTTTTCTGTACCTAGCTGCAGTAAAACAATCTCAAGGTTATAAAACGCCTTGAGCACGACACTCTTAGTCAGTTGAGTGTCCAGTTGGATAAGGTTTGCCGATGCACTGAATCGAGCAAACGTTAACCAACGACTTTTTTGAGATACAAACCGTTTGCGCTCTATGAGCCACTACAGTTTTGCGACAAATATCTATAATGTATATATCTATAGAAAGTAGGACTTAACTTATGAATGAAGTTATCCTCGCAACCCTTGCTGGGTTTGTTGTCGGAATCCTGTTTTCCGCCATCAAGTTGCCAATACCTGCTCCACCTGTGTTATCAGGAATCATGGGCATTGTCGGTGTTTACTTAGGTGGCATAACTTATCAATGGATTATTGAGAAGTTTTTTAGCTAGCGCTACTGAGTACAAGGAGTATGATGAGCGTTGGTTGCAGCATGTCTGCATACACGTTAGACACTTCAATCGCAGATTGTTGTGCCATAGACCAAACTGGTACTGTGCGGTGACAAGGATAGCAATTAGGGGTCAATTCGCTGTTTACCCCTGAGTCTTCAAGGAACCAAGTCCGTTCATTAATGACTGCAAGGCTAGCTTGATTAGAGTCGAAATCATCAAGCTGGGCAGTAAAATTTTTGAATATTGATCGGAGATAGAAATGAGCGATTTAAAAGCAGCAGCACTACGTGCACTTAAACTAATGGACCTAACTACGCTGAATGATGACGATACTGACGCGAAAGTTATTTCACTATGTCATGACGCAAAATCAGCAGTAGGTAACACAGCTGCAATCTGTATTTACCCTCGCTTTATTCCTATTGCTAAGAAGACACTTCGTGAGCAAGGTACACCAGAAGTTCGCATCGCGACTGTAACTAACTTCCCACACGGTAACGACGACATCGAAATCGCTGTTGCTGAGACAAAAGCGGCAGTGGCTTACGGTGCAGATGAAGTAGACGTCGTATTCCCATACCGCGCTCTAATGGCAGGTAACGAAGAAGTTGGCTTCGAGCTAGTGAAGCAATGTAAAGAAGCGTGTGGTGATATTCTTCTTAAAGTGATCATCGAAACCGGTGAGCTAAAAGAAGAAGCACTAATCAAGAAAGCTTCTGAAATCTGTATCAAAGCAGGTGCAGACTTCATTAAAACTTCAACGGGTAAAGTGCCAGTAAACGCGACACCAGAATACGCTCGCATGATGCTTGAAGTGATTCGCGATATGGGCGTTGCAGAAACAGTTGGTTTCAAACCAGCAGGTGGCGTGCGTACAGCTGAAGATGCACAAGCGTACTTGGCAATGGCTGATGAAATCCTAGGTGATAACTGGGTTGATGCACGTCACTACCGTTTCGGTGCGTCAAGCCTGCTAACTAACCTACTTAATACATTAGAAGTGACAGACGAGACTGCTGATCCAGCAGCTTACTAATTTTCTCGTTCGAGAATTAATAAAAATAAAGTCTGTTTGGTGGAGTAGTGATTCGCTGCTCCACATTACCTCTTTACCTTACAACCTTGCTATTCAAAGCATGGGAGGATCTAATGTACTTACCTCAAGAAATTATTCGTAAAAAACGCGACGGCGAAGTTCTAACAGCCGAAGAAATCAACTTCTTCATTCAAGGTGTTGCAAACAATTCTGTATCTGAAGGTCAGATCGCGGCGTTTGCGATGGCAATCTTTTTCAACGAAATGACAATGCCTGAGCGTATCGCACTGACGTGTGCAATGCGTGACTCTGGCATGGTGATTGATTGGAGCCACAAAGAGTTTGGCGGTCCTATCGTCGATAAACACTCAACAGGTGGTGTGGGCGACGTAACATCTCTAATGCTTGGCCCTATGGTGGCGGCGTGTGGTGGTTTCGTTCCTATGATCTCTGGTCGTGGTCTTGGCCATACTGGTGGCACACTAGACAAGCTTGAGTCAATTCCAGGCTACAACATCACACCAACCAACGAAGTGTTTGGTGATGTGACAAAAGACGCCGGCGTGGCAATTATCGGTCAAACTGGTGACTTAGCACCTGCAGACAAGCGTGTTTACGCAACTCGTGATATTACCGCGACAGTAGACAACATCTCGCTTATCACGGCGTCAATCTTGTCTAAGAAGCTGGCTGCGGGCCTTGAGTCTTTAGTCATGGACGTAAAAGTAGGTTCTGGTGCGTTTATGCCAACTTACGAAGCTTCTGAAGAGCTAGCAAAATCGATCGTTGCCGTAGCAAACGGCGCTGGCACCAAGACAACCGCTATTCTTACTGACATGAACCAAGTACTGGCTTCTTCGGCGGGTAACGCAGTAGAAGTTCGTGAAGCGGTTCAGTTCCTAACTGGCGAATACCGTAACCCTCGTCTTCTAGAAGTTACCATGGCGTCATGTGCGGAAATGCTGGTTCTTGGCAAGCTGGCTGAGAATACGGAAGACGCGCGTAACAAACTGATGGCAGTTCTGGATAACGGTAAAGCGGCAGAATGCTTCGGTAAGATGGTTGCAGGTCTTGGTGGCCCGGCCGATTTCGTTGAAAACTACGATAACTACCTAGAAAAAGCAGAGATCATCAAGCCAGTTTACGCTGATGAATCTGGTGTCGTTTCAGCAATGGATACTCGTGCGATCGGTATGGCTGTTGTGGCTATGGGTGGTGGTCGCCGCGTAGCAACCGACGAAATTGACTACGCTGTTGGTTTTGATGGCTTTATTCGCTTGGGTGAACAAGCGTCTAGTGACAAGCCTTTGGCGGTTATCCATGCTCGTAATGAAGAGCAGTGGCAAGAAGCTGCTAACGCACTGAAAGCGGCGATTACAATCGGTGGTGAATATACGCCAACGCCAGAAGTGTATCGTCAGATTCGCGCAGAAGATTTGTAATCTTGTCATACGTGGAGCTGCAGCAGCTTTCTTGTGTCTGCTGCAACTTCTACTAGGCTGGGTTAAATAATTACAATTAGATTGGTCGATTGAGCATTTGTTCTCGGCCAGTTATAGGAAGAGAGCAATGAAAAGAGCATTTATTTTAGTCTTAGACTCATTTGGTATTGGCGCAACGGCTGATGCGAAAGATTTTGGTGATGTGGGTTCAGACACGCTAGGTCATATCGCTGAGCAGTGTGACAAAGGCTTGGCTGACAATGCGGATCGTAGCGGCGCACTCAAGCTACCTAACCTATCTAAATTGGGTCTTGCGATGGCGCACAAAGAGTCAACAGGTAGCTTTGCACCTGGCCTTGACACTGACGCGGAAATTATCGGTGCTTACGGCCACGCGGCTGAGCTTTCTTCTGGTAAAGATACTCCATCAGGCCACTGGGAAATTGCAGGCGTGCCTGTCTTGTTCGACTGGGGCTACTTCACTGATAAAGAAAACAGCTTCCCGAAAGAGCTGACAGACCGCATTCTTGAGCGTGCAGGTCTTGATGGCTTCCTAGGCAACTGCCATGCGTCGGGTACGCAAGTTCTTGATGACTTGGGTGAAGAACACATGAAGACTGGTCAGCCAATTTTCTATACTTCTGCTGACTCTGTATTCCAAATTGCGTGTCATGAAGAAACGTTTGGTTTAGACCGCCTATTAGAGCTGTGCCAAATCGCTCGTGAAGAGCTTGAAGACTACAACATTGGCCGTGTTATCGCGCGTCCATTCATCGGCCCAGGTAAAGGTCAGTTTGAGCGTACAGGTAACCGTCGTGACCTATCCGTTGAGCCGCCATCAGCAACGATTCTTCAAAAACTAGTTGATGAGAAGGGGGGTGAAGTTCACTCAATCGGTAAGATCTCTGATATTTATGCTGGCTGTGGTATCACTAAGAAGACCAAAGCAACAGGCATTCCTGCACTATTTGATGCAACAAAAGATGCCATCAAAGAAGCGGGTGACAATACCATCGTATTCACAAACTTCGTTGATTTCGACTCAGCTTACGGTCACCGCCGCGATGTTGCGGGATACGCTGCAGCGTTAGAGTACTTTGATGGGCGTATCCATGAAGTCATGGAGCTGATGGAAGAAGATGATCTGCTAATTCTTACTGCTGACCACGGTTGTGACCCTACATGGCCAGGTACAGACCACACTCGTGAGCATATCCCAGTGATTGTTTACGGCGCTAAAGTACCAGCGGGCTCTTTAGGTCTTCGTGATACGTTTGCTGATATTGGTCAGACGTTAGCAAGCCACTTTGGTACCTCACCAATGGATTACGGTAAAAACTTCCTGTAATTCTAACTCGTTACTATCAATAGAGGGCATGCCCCTCTATTGTTTTGTTTATCGCTTACTTATATCCGATTAAGAAAAGGAAATGAAATCATGGCAACTCCACATATCAACGCAGAAATGGGTGCATTCGCTGATGTCGTTTTAATGCCGGGTGATCCACTACGTGCGAAATACATTGCAGAAACGTTCCTGGAAGATGTTGTACAGGTATGTGACGTACGCAACATGTACGGTTTCACGGGTACTTACAAAGGCCGTAAGGTATCAGTAATGGGTCACGGTATGGGTATCCCATCGTGCTCTATTTACGCGACTGAGCTAATCAAAGACTTCGGTGTGAAGAAGATTATCCGTGTCGGTAGTTGTGGTGCAGTAAGTGAAGATATTAAAGTGCGCGACGTTGTGATTGGCATGGGCGCGTGTACAGATTCTAAAGTAAACCGTATTCGTTTCAAAGGTCATGACTTTGCGGCTATCGCAGACTACAAGATGGTTCGCGCCGCAGAAGATGCAGCGAAAGCTCGTGGCATTGAAGTGAAAGTGGGTAACCTGTTCTCGGCAGAATTGTTCTACACGCCAGATCCAGAAATGTTCGACGTAATGGACAAGTACGGCATCGTAGGCGTAGAGATGGAAGCGGCGGGCATCTACGGCGTATGTGCTGAGTATGGCGCTAAAGCTTTGACTATCTGTACGGTTTCTGACCACATCAAAACAGGCGAGCAAACCACGTCAGATGAGCGTCAAACAACGTTCAACGATATGATGATCATCGCGCTAGATTCTGTGTTGCTAGGTGATGCAGAATAATCAAGCTGAGTGAAGGAGGTAGCTCCTTACCTTGATTCTCGACGATTTAATCAAACAGGGTTGGCATTGTGCCAACCCTGTTTTGTTTCTACTGCATATCTTTGAGCAGTAAGTTTTCGCTTTTCGATTTGGGTTTACGACGAATCACAATAGCTAGCAGCAAGCCTGCGATAAAGCTCATTCCCACCATGGTGTACATGTAGCGATCACTTTTTCTGTAGTAGTGATCAGAAAAGGCAGTTACACGTCCGGTCTCAAAGGTGATGCGAACAAAGCCCAGGACGACGTTATCGCGAATAATGGGTTCGACTAACTGCTGTTTACCAATGCGTGCCGTTTCAAGTGGAGTATCTAAGCCTAGGATCTGACGTACAGACTTGGCACTCTCACTTGAGGCGAGACGAATCCCTTCAGCGTCATAGATTGCCGCGTCATACACAAGTGCATCTTTAGCTAACTGGTTAGTCAACTTAAGCAAGCGCTCTTGGTCTTGAGCGACGATCATATCGCCAGCAGATAGAGAGGCTTGGGAAATCAAAATTTGGGTGAGAGTCTCCAACTGATTCTGTTGGATCTGCTCGTTCCCTTTGGTGATCTTGACGCTATTTACGCCAATAATCGCAACCATTGCCACCAAAGAGAGGATGGCAAGTGCTCGTATTGCGTTTCGAAATGAAAACAGAGATGAGTCCATTTGGCACCAAAATATCCATTAAATAAGCGGATCAACATATTGAGACTTGCGCTTTCAAATTGCAATAGGTTAACGTGTTGCAAGGTTTAATAAGGATTCTAAACATGGACAGGTTTAATACATTACCCATTCGTCGTCACATTCCTCTTATCAATCGCTTACCAGAAACTCGCCTTTCTACACGGTTTGATAAAGCCAATGCAGGTTGGGTTGTCTACAGTACACACCTTTCTGCTGCAAGCTTTGAAGATGTAGACTTCTTCACTGGATTCTACAATTCTGTGGTCGATGTCTGGAAAGTCGGTCAGTATGAAGTTGCCTTGATGGAAGGGCAGTTGACGCCGGAGCATGAAGAGATTCTCCAAGCGTTAGAGCTGGATTATGCTCGACTGCAAGACATTCCGGATCTATCCAAGCCAGGTTTGGTTGTATTCGACATGGATTCAACCGCCATTCAAATAGAGTGTATTGATGAAATTGCCAAGCTTGCCGGTGTTGGGGAAGAAGTGGCCGAAGTAACCGAACGCGCAATGCAGGGGGAACTTGATTTTGAACAAAGTCTTCGCCAGCGTGTGGGCAAACTGGCTGGCGCAGATGAAGCCATTTTGGAGCAAGTTCGTTCTGTTTTACCACTGATGCCTGACTTGCCGGAGCTGATTCAAACGCTAAAACGTTTCGGTTGGAAAACTGCTATTGCTTCCGGTGGATTTACTTACTTTTCAGATCATCTGCAAGAGATGCTTTCACTGGATCACGCTCAGTCAAATCAGTTGGAGATCGTCGATGGCAAGTTGACGGGCAACGTGATTGGTGAGGTGGTGAGTGCGCAAACCAAAGCCGACATTCTCGTTCAACTGGCAGAGCAATACGACATCGAGCCACACAATACGATTGCCGTCGGTGATGGTGCCAATGATTTAACCATGATGGCGGCAGCGGGTTTAGGCGTTGCTTACCACGCTAAACCGAAGGTTGAACAGCAGGCTCAAACAGCGATCCGTTATCATGGTTTAGGTGGGCTGATCTGCGTATTATCTGCGATATTGGTCAAGCAAAGGCGAGTAAGCTTCTCTCCACTCAAATAAACAAAAAGGCGAGGAAATCCTCGCCTTTTTCTATTGAGTCAGTTCAAGTCTTATTAAGATCTCTTCTGTAATGTCGGTGAGTTCACCGTAACCAATAATGCCGTTAATTTCTTTTTCTAAGCTGCGTGCTTTGTGCAAGCTAATTTGGGCGAGCTCTTGCAAATCTTTGCGCACTAATGCGGTCATTGGATCAAATACAGGGGCGCCACAAATTCTGATCGCATAAAACTCACCAATATTCTGCGCATTCTTGATGAACTTTATCCGCTCCTTGATTCCGCTGAAATCACTTAACAGCTTTGATTCAACAGATTGAATGCGGGTCCCAAACTTCACGGCGCTTAAGTAGAGTTCATGGTATTGAGGCTCGGCACCTTCAATGTGCTTCATGGGCTCTGCCAGCAGCGTAGCAGAACGCCCCTTGTATATAGGCTCTAGTGAATAACTTTGCCCGTTGCCCAGTTTTGCAAACAGCGTCAAATAGGCAGGGATTGGGTAGTGTACACCTATCACTTTTGGCCTCATGTTGCTGCCTTTCTTCTCGACAAAGACCGGAGCGCTTACCGCTTTGTCGAGCAAAATATCATGCAGTCCTTCCAACAAATTATTGCTTGGCAACAGCTCTTTTTTCGCTATCAACTTTTCTTGGTTGTGAGATATCAATTTGCCAAAGAACGCAATGACACGCATTGTCTGGCTCTCTTCAATTATCGCAAGTTGAAGCTGCTTGCCACCTGGACTAATGCGGATAACCTTATAAGGCACAGCATCAAGCGGCAGTTTTTTATCATAGAGCTGAAGTTCTTTGAAGTTGATATTACACAGCTCGCCCGCTTTCATGCGGCTAGGCTCTGCAAGTTGAATGCTCGCCCCATGCTTTGATAGATCTAACGTCGTGCCTTGAAGTCTCTCGCCATTTTCGCTGGTGAGCTCCACTGGCGACTTAAATTGGTACCTCGGCTCTTTTCGACGAGACTTAGCATCAAAGTACAAACAAATCGGGTTGTAGCTAGGATTACGAGCGTGGCGAAATGGATTTAATTCACTGCTTGGAAGTCGAGGCTTGTCGGTCAACAAATAATCTTGGCGACTACGATGATCGGATATCTCTTGCAGCATGCCACAATGGGTTAGGCAGTTAGGTTCTAACCCCAGCTCAGTGGAATGAGCCGATAGCTCTTGACGTTCCTCTTCCGATAGCTCAAAAACGGATAAACGGAACGCTTTCCAACTCTCTTTTTTGGCTCCAATGTGCCAAAACAACTGGCGAACCTCGCGAGAGGCTTCAGGCATCATCATAGAGAAAAACAGTTGCTGGCCTTTGTGGTCGTGCGTAAACGAGTAAAGAACGTTATTGCTGCCCTTCATCCCAGGGGTAGTGAGATTCGCCATTCGTTGACTATTGAACAGACTGCTTAACGTTTGCTGGTTTCGTTCGTCCTGCCAATATTGCCATATCGAGTGGTTATTCTCAGTCATCAAGACCAGTTTGAGTTCATCCCCACTAAAGAACACAGGCAGATTACAAGTGTGCTTAAGGTAGGTGTGCTCAAAGCCTCGCGAGCGTGCGCGGATGATTTTGTCTTGATTATCATGACGTGCTTTTTGAGCGTCACTCTTGAGGTACTGCTCAATGACGATGCTAAGTGTATTGGTATCATCGAGCTTAAGCAGTCGTAAAAATTTGACCGCATCGTTCTCGTACGATTCGTCTACACCCACAATGCGGTAAGGAATGGCATCGTGAATGCCTTCGATATCACTGTTTTTCTCTAGTTCGACAAAGCGGACATTGACGATTTCCCCAAGTTTGTAGCCAAACGCTGAGGGCACTTTGAATTTTGCGCCTGAGGGGGAGAGATCGACGGTCACCGCGTGAACAATTTGTTTGTTGGCTAGCTTTATTTCGATTTGGGAGCAAATTCTTAAGCGGTTTTCGCGACGTTTTAAGTCATATCCTAGGTTGATGGGTTCGACTTCAAACGGCGAGCTTTCTGCCGTGTTGCCGCCTTTCAGTGATTGACCGCGTTGTTTCATCACGCGGAAGTTGTTGTGCGTGTTGCACAGTGCTTCCCAAACCCCTTCGGTGTAGCCACCGAATTTTCGGGTATTCTTATGGTAGGCGTTGAACGCTACGTCATCGAGCCAGTGTTTTAGGCCATCTAATTCGTATTCTCGGCATTCGCCATTGACGCGTCCGCGTAGGTCAATACTCTTAGTGCATGGAGCCATAACGCGGTTCAGTTCCATTTTGACCAAGATTTTAACCGACGGCGGTTCGCCCTCTGTCATCTGACCAAGAAGAAACTCGAAATCGTCCGCGTGATAAGCAGGAATAAGTCTTTCTGCTATAGAAAGGATTTCAGGCTGCTGCATATTTATTGTTTGAAGTACTCCATACCTAAACTATCGACCTTGATATAAAGATCTTTAGTGATATGTTGTCGCGAATCAAGCAAAATTAAGCACAAACCAATATCTCAGTTCACAAATACAAATATGAGGCGACATGGCTAAGGCGAAAAGAGCATATGTATGCAACGACTGTGGAGCAGATTTCCCTCGTTGGCAAGGTCAATGCAATGCATGTGGGGCATGGAATACGATCAGTGAAGTGCGACTAGCGGCATCTCCAGCGGCGGCGCGCAACGAACGATTGTCGGGCTATGCGGGCAATAGCGGCGAAACTCAAGTTCAGACATTGTCAGAAATTGATCTGCAGGAAGTCCCTCGTTTTACCAGTGGGTTCAAAGAGTTTGACCGAGTATTAGGCGGCGGCGTTGTACCAGGCGCGGCGATACTGATTGGTGGTAACCCTGGCGCAGGTAAATCCACATTATTGCTTCAAACCATGTGTTATTTGGCGGCGCATATGCCGACGCTCTATGTCACCGGTGAAGAGTCGTTGCAGCAAGTTGCGATGCGAGCCTCTCGATTGGGGCTACCAAAAGATAACTTAAAGATGTTGTCGGAAACCAACGTCGACAGAATTTGCCAGATTGCCGAGAAAGAGCAGCCGAAAATTATGGTGATCGACTCTATCCAAGTGATGCATGTATCTGACGTTCAATCATCGCCGGGCAGTGTTGCTCAAGTGAGAGAGTCGGCCACCGCGCTGACGCGCTACGCCAAGCAGAACAATGTCTCTGTGTTTATTGTTGGACATGTAACGAAAGATGGCACTTTGGCAGGACCAAAGGTTCTCGAACACATAATTGACTGCTCTGTGCTTTTAGATGGCGGAACAGATAATCGCTTCAGAACCATGCGCAGCCATAAAAACCGTTTTGGTGCCGTCAATGAGTTAGGGGTTTTTGCCATGACGGGGCAAGGCCTCAAAGAAGTGAGCAATCCATCGGCGATCTTTTTGTCTCGAGGTGAGGAGGAGACTTCCGGCAGCTCCGTGATGGTCGTTTGGGAGGGTACTCGTCCACTCTTGGTTGAGATTCAAGCTTTGGTCGATTACTCCCAATTGGCAAACCCTCGTCGTGTTGCTGTGGGGTTAGAGCAAAACCGGCTGTCCCTGTTACTTGCTGTGCTGCATAAACACGGCGGTTTGCAGATGGCGGATCAAGATGTCTTTGTTAATGTGGTGGGAGGCGTCAAAGTGACCGAGACCAGTGCAGACTTAGCATTGGTGATGGCGCTACTTTCTAGCTTCAGAGACCGCCCTCTGCCGAAGGATGTCGTGGTGTTTGGTGAAGTTGGATTAGCGGGGGAAATTCGCCCAGTTCCAAGTGGTCAAGAGCGCTTAAATGAAGCGTTTAAGCATGGGTTTAAGAAAGCCATTGTACCTGCGGCCAACATGCCTAAAGGGGGAATCCCGGGCATGCAAATTCATGGAGTGAAGAAGCTTTCTGAAGCGATAGAAGCGTTTGATGAGCTATAGACGAGACATGGCGAAGTGAGGGCAAGGGTTGATGTGTCATATACATCAACCCTTATCTTGAGTTAAAGCATATCAACGGCTTTCTCAACGGCGGCGACCAAACGCTTTACATCGTCCATCGTGTTGTAGATGGCGAATGATGCTCGGATAGTCCCTTTCACGCCAAGCGCATCCATCAACGGATGCGCGCAATGGTTACCCGCTCGAACGGCAATGCCTTGTTGGTCGAGTAGGGTCGCTACATCTTGATGATGAACCCCTTCAATGACGAAAGACAGCACCGATGCGTCCGGTTGATATCCGAGAATCGTTACATCGTCGATGCTATTCAACGCTTGGTATGTCTTACTGACCAAATCATGGACATGGTGTTCGACCGTGGAATGATCGAACTGTGTATACCAATCAATTGCGGTTGCGAGGGCGATGGCACCGGCGACATTCGGCGTACCCGCTTCGAACTTCCCTGGTACTTGGGTGAAGGTGGTGCCAGAAAACGAGACTTTTTCAACCATCTTGCCTCCACCATGCCACGGCGGCATCGCTTCCAATAGCGACATCTTTCCATATAAAACACCGATTCCGGCTGGGGCATACAATTTATGGCCTGAGAAGACATAAAAATCCGCATTCAGAGCAGTCATATTTACTTGCTCATGAACTATCCCTTGAGCGCCGTCTACCACGACCACGGCGCCTACTTTATGCGCCCGCTGGATAATCGCTTCAATGGGCTGACGGGTACCCGTGACATTGGTGATATGCGCTACGGCGACAATTTTCGTCTTGCTGCTTAACTGTTTTTCGAACTCAGCCATGTCCAACTGACAGTCATTGGTCATTGGAATCTTGACGACCGTTGCACCAGTTTGTTGTGCAACAATTTGCCAAGGAACAATGTTGGCATGATGCTCCATTTCCCCGACCAGTATTTCATCACCGGGTTTAAGCGTATTTCTTCCGTAAGTTTGGGCGATCAAGTTGAGCGCTTCTGTTGCGCCGCGAGTCCATATCACTTCGTTTGGCGAGGCTGCGCCGATAAAGCGAGCAACTCTTTCGCGTGCGGCCTCAAACTGTGAGGTGGCTTCAGCTGTTAGGCGATGACTTCCGCGATGCACGTTCGCATTTTGTCGCTCATAGTATTGGCTGATGGCCTCAATCACGCACTTTGGCTTTTGAGTCGTGGCGGCGCTGTCTAAATAGACTAAGCGTTGATCGTTAATAGTTTGTGTTAAAGCCGGAAACTGCTTTGCGACAAGTTGTGCATCAAACATCTTCATCACCCAGTTTGTGATATTGCAAGGTTGGAATGGTCACCATTGGCTCTGCAACGGTCCAAGCGTGCGCTTTGCCTGAGAGGTTAATGATGATTTCCATCGCGAACTCAAGGGCCGTTCCTGGTCCTTGGCTTGTGAGCAGGTTGTGATTGATGTCGTAAGTCACGCGTTTAACACGGCGGTATTTCTCGGAAATCTGCTCTTGAAAGCTTGGGTGGCACGTCATCAAAGCTTCTGTGTAGAGGTTGTGGTGCAGCAGGACTATAGCTGGCGCCGCACAGATGGCCGCGACCAGCTTGCCTTCATACATTTGTTGACGAACAATTTCGACCAATACCGTGCTGTCGCGAAATGTTTCTGAGCCTTCAACGCCACCGGGAAGGATCACGGCATCAAACTCGTCATCGGCAACATCGACTAACTTGCACTCTGCGGTTAGGGTGACACCGCGTGAGGCTTTCATGGTTAATTGGCCATCAAAATCGGCACTCGCCACAACCACGTCATAGCCCGCTCGGACCATCATATCTATGATGGTTACCGCTTCCATCTCTTCGGTGCCGGGTGCGATAGGGATCAGTACTTTCTTGTTCATGATGTCCAACTTTTTTCGATTCGTTTGATTTGTTGATAAAGCGCTTCGTTGCTAGGTACATCCAGCTGGTGGTCGTGCGCTTTTTGTATTAAATAACCAGTAATAAAGTCGATCTCGCTTAGTCGATGATGACAAATATCTTGATGCATCGACGATCGATTTTCCGCGGTCGCCTGAATCACATTATATACGTGCGTATCGAGTTCGTTGCGGGAAAGCGTTAGCCCTTCACAAGTCATCACTTGATGTACTTCATCCAACAACTGGTGCAAGGTTGGCTTGAATGCCTCGTCTACAAGTTGGCCATTTTTGACTTGATGAATCGCGGTCAACGGGTTGATTGCGCAGTTGATCGCCAGTTTTAACCACAATGCGTCAAGAATATTCTCGTTCCAGTAGACATCGGGTAAGGCGTGAGCAAAGACCTGTTGAAGAAAATCGCATTGATTGCCTTTTGAATTATAGCCGCCTAATTGAGTGCTGCCTTGCCCCGTATGCAACACCTGATGGCGTGATTGGCGCAGAGCTCCATGTGTTGTGGTTGCCAGTACGAGAGGATTATTCGGTAGACGCGATGCGACTATCTCAGCGGTTCCCATCCCGTTATGCATCAGTACCACAATACAATCTGGGTGAAGGTCGCTTCGCAGTACATCAAGTGCGGGGATGACTTGTGGCGCTTTAACGGTCACAAGCAATACATCGGCGTTTTGAAGGCTGACTGGTTGGTTATTTGCCAGAGTAATCGGAGTGTTGCCATCAAGCTGAAGGGGGAGCTTGTCGTGCTCTTGCTTGGAGTAAAGGGCGACGGTATGCCCAGCCTGATGTAAAGAATACGCCCATAGCGAACCAATGGCACCAGGGCCTAATACTACGATATTCATCTTAATTCTCTGGCAATAGAGGGGATGGCCAAGAGGATAAAGTGATCAAAAGAGAAAGCCAATAAAAATGGCACCCGAAGGTGCCATTTGTTATGCGCTGTTTAGAACTTGTACGTGACAGCGAAGTAATGACCAACGCCAGACGATTCGAATGCGCTGCTGTCTTCGATACCGTATACATCGCTGTATAGTTTAAGACCGTAACCGACAGCGAATTGATCGTTGTGCCAGTAGAGACCGTTAAACATTGCGCCACCATGGCTAGCTGAGCTGTACTCTTCTTTCATACCAAATTGGTAATCAACGTAACCTTGGTATGAAATGAATGAGCCGTTTTCAAAGAAGTAGAATGGTTTGAACCAGTTTGTCGATACTTGGTAGCCGTTCCAGTCTTTTTGTTTTACGTCGTAGTTTGCGTAAAGGTTGAACTGCATTTTACCGAACCATGGAACCATGACATCCGAACCAATACCGATCATTGATTGGAAGCCAGGCTCTTTCTCAGCGACTAGGTTTTCGCCTGTTTTAGGGTCAGTTTTGCTTAGTTCGTAACTGTATGATGAACCACCGTCAATAACGGTGTAGTTTGCGATGTATAGCTCTTGAACTGGACCGAAAGAAAGGTCTTTGCCAGTTAGACCGTCTAGTGACATACGAGGCGCGAATTTAGCAAATAGACGATCACCGCCTGCTTTATCGCTGTCGTCATCATTCGTTAAGTTGAATACATCAATGTAACCGTATAGATCGAAAATACCTGAGCGACCACCAAACTCCATTTCAAGGTAAGTGTGGTCGATGCTGCCTGGCTTTTCATTTACCGTGTGCATCAAGTTAAACTGCAGGAACTTTGAGTCATTCTTGTGAACATCGTCTGAGTAGTCTGCTGCCATTGCTGGAGCTGACATCGCTGCCACAACACCAAGAGCTAGAAGTGATTTACGCATAGTGGAACTCTCTATGTTTGTTAATTCAATTATTCATTGGATATTTGTTTAAGTGCACACTCTTTGTTGTGCTTTATGGGGCTGCATAATATCGACAAAAATCTCAAAAACCATGTGCAACGCATGTAAAAAAATCTAAAACGAGCGATCTAGATCTCATTAACAAGTTAAAAGTTGCCATGTAACGGAACTAAATATTAGTTGCATAAAAAATGTTAGGGGTAACGATTACGCAAACGCTTCACTTTTATTTGATGGTCATCACATGTTCAATTAAATGTTTCGCTGATCTTTCTTAAATACGTTGCGTACCTGTAATTAAAATGTTTACAGGAATTAGGTTGATGCAAGAAGTAATGCTGTTCCCGCTAAGTTCTATAGTTTTACCCGAAGGTAAAATGCGCTTAAGGGTGTTTGAAGCAAGGTACAAACGGTTGGTCGTTGAGGCGTTGAAAGGCGATGGCACGTTTGGTATCTGCTTGTTCCAAAAGCAGGCGAGCGCAGAGAACAGTGAGTTGTCAGTAGTCGGTACCTTGGTAAAAATCGTCGACTTTGAGCAGCTGGTCGATGGTTTGTTGGGGATCACTGTCACTGGTCTTCATCGTTTCATGATACGAAAAGTGAGAACAGAGCACGACGGGTTGCGCTTTGCAAAGATAGAACCGTTGGCAAACTGGCCTTTAATGCCGCTTTCAAAGCAGGGTGCCTCGCTCAGTCAGCAACTGCAGCAAGTTTATGCTCAGTTTGAACAGTTAGATGAGCTGTACGACCAGAAATTTTTTGATGATGAATGTTGGGTTAGCCAGCGTTGGTTAGAAATTCTCCCCTTGTCAAATAAGCAATTTGACCTCCTTGCATTAGAGTTAGATTGTACGGTAACAATAGAGTACTTGAGCCGAGCGTTAATAAATGACGAGCAAAGTGATCTCGACACTCGGCTTTAACGTACAAAGTGAATCTTAAGGGTGCAAAGGACAGTCGAATGAGCAACGTGGACACGCAAAACTTTTCGAAATCCGATTGGGCTTCGTGTATGGAGCGCGTTAAACAACAAGACAAGCAGGCGTTTGCATTAGTTTTTAAACACTTTTCTCCTCGCTTGAAGCAGTTCACTTATCGCCATGTCGGTAATGAGCAAGTCGCGATGGAGATGGTGCAGGAAACGCTCGCCACGGTCTGGCAGAAAAGTGCTCTGTTTAACAACGAGAAAAGCTCTTTATCTACATGGATTTTTACCATAGCGAGGAATCTCTGTTTCGATATGTTACGCCGACAAAAAGGTCGCGATCAGCATATTCACTCAGAAGATATTTGGCCAAATGATTATTGCCCGCCTGATATGGTAGAGCATTACTCCCCCGAAGCTGACAGGATGAAAGAGCAGGTGGTTAAGTTCCTCGATACTTTGCCTGAAGCACAAAGAAAGGTGGTACAAGCGGTCTACCTGGAAGACTTACCCCATCAGCAAGTCGCGGACATGCTTGATATACCTTTGGGGACAGTAAAGTCACGACTTAGACTTGCTGTCGAAAAACTACGAATTTCAATAGAGGCGGATAAGTTATGAGTTATCACCCACAAAGCGATATTTTACAAGCCTACGTTGAAGGTTCGTTGGACGAGGTGACGGCGTTTACCGTCGCTATACACCTAGAGTCTTGCCCGCAGTGCAAACGCAAAGTTGCGCTTGCAGAGCAGCAGTGTGGTGAAGCACTGAGCCACGCTCCGATTGAGCAAACCCCAGACAACTTTGATGACATGTTCGCTCAAATCGTGACGTTAGAGCAAAATAGCGAGCCATTCCGTGCGCCTCAGCAAGCAAAACCGATCACTGTAAATAACAAGACGTTTATGTTGCCAAGAGCTCTAGGACGTTTTAGCGACCAGATTGGCGACTGGAAAAGCTACGGCGGTAAAGTGTTTAGTGCGCCGATTGAGATCGCAGATTCATGTCGCGTGAATTTGATGTACATCGCTGAAGACGTCCAAATTCCTCAGCACACGCACAAAGGCATTGAGTCCACTTTAGTTTTACATGGGGGCTTTAGTGATGAAGATGGTCACTACGAAGTGGGGGATTATCTGGTTAAGGATGCTTCCATCAAACACAGCCCATTTACTAAACCAGGGGAAGATTGTTTGTGCTTGGCTGTGCTCACCGAGCCGATGATATTCACTCAAGGCGTCGCGCGTCTGTTCAACATGTTTGGCAAGGGGATGTACCCGTAATCCTTTGCTACGAACAAGAAAAAGGCTTGGATAACCAAGCCTTTTTTGCGTTTATGATTCGGTTGTTTCCCTTTGCGCCGACTCTTCAGCGTCACGCTTGCGTGCTTTATCCAACATGTCGGAGAAATAGTGTCGCAGCGAGTAGAGCATTAACAAACTTGGAATGACCATTACCGCGGTCAAGATAAAGAACATTGACCAATCATTGAGGTAATCGACCAACTCACCAGAGAAAGAGGCGAGAGTCGTTCGGCCAAAGTTACCGAGTGAAGCAAGCAAGGCATACTGTGTTGCCGAGAAGGCTTGTCCTGTTACCACGGTCAGGAAGGAGACAAACGCCACGGTCGAAAATGCAGAGGTAAAGTTATCCACGATTAAGGTCGCTAAGAAGAGCTGTTCATTCGGTCCAACTTTCGCCATCCAAGCAAACATGAGATTGCTTGATGCCATTGCGATACCACCAATCATCAAACCGCGGACAATTCCGAACTTCACGTTGACCATACTGCCGATTAACGTGAATAGAATGGTGAGACCCCAGCCGATCAGTTTCGAATAGTAGCCGATTTGCTCGTTGGAGAAACCGATCTCTTTATAGAAGGTGATCGACATACGACCAAGGAATGCTTCACCAATTTTGAATAGGAAAACAAACAACAACAGAGTGAGAGCCACACGAAAACCATTTCTCTTAAAGAAATCAAGGAAAGGTTCGACAACCGTTACGGTGATCCATGCAAGCACTTTATTCCCAACAACTTGGCTATGACGTTTCTCTGCTTCCGCTTGCAGCGACGCGCGATGGGTCTTGGGTTCGCCAACCAGAAGCGTAAAGATCATCAGCAAACCAACAATGGCCGCCATGCCGTAGTAGACACCATTCCAACCGATCGCATCTGCATTAATAAAGGCGATGTAACCTGGCAGCGAATAGCCTGTCCACCATCCAACGACCGCCATGGCAGAGGCTTGGGGCAATTTTGAAGGCTCAGATTTTGGGAAACTATCGATACGAAAAGCGTCAATGGCAATATCTTGGGTCGCAGAAGAGATTGCAATGCCAAGTGCAAGCATCGACGTTAGCATCAAGTTCTGAGAAGGATCGACACCAGCAATAAAGAGTGTACAAATCAGAACGATAGATTGACACAAGAAAATCCAGCTACGACGTTGACCTAAAAAGGAGTGTAAAAGAGGTAAGCGGACACGGTCGACAAGTGGAGCCCAAAGAAAGTTAATGGCATACACGGCAAACACACTGCCAAAGTAGCCGATTGCAGCGCGAGTTAATCCGGCATCTTTCAGCCAGCCTGACATGTTTGAACCAATAAGTACCCAAGGGAAGCCACTCGAGCAGCCGAGCATAAACACCCAAAGTAGCCGCTTGTCCATATAGCTTTGAATGGTTTCTCGCCAAGTCATGGAAGGGGAGTCAGAAGACATACGCAATTCCTTTTAAGAATGTAGAGTGGATAGGCTCAAGGACTATCGAGAGCCTATCTTTTGTGAGAGCTTAACGAATGAGAGTTGCGCTGGTGATGATGATAGGTTCAACAGGTACATCACGATAACGTCCAACCGAATGAGTGCGTTTTTGGCTCATGTCTTGAATGATATTGAACCCGTCAGTGACTTTACCAAATACGGCGTAACCCGGTGGGCGTTGATCATAGTCGAGGAAGTTGTTGTCGACGAAATTAATGAAGAATTGGCGAGTGGCCGAATTTGGATCGTTGGTACGAGCCATTGCAACGGTAGCCGCTTGGTTCTTCAAACCGTTTGACGCTTCGTTTTTAATTGGTGCGTACGTTGGCACCATGTTCATCTCTTTATCAAAACCACCACCTTGAGCCATAAAGCCTGGGATAACGCGGTGGAATTGAGTACCGACATAGCTGCCATCTTCAACGTAACGAATAAAGTTCTTTACTGTAATCGGCGCACGTTCTTCGTTCAGTTCAATGGTAAACGATCCCATTGTGGTACCAAATTCGACTTTAGGGCCAGCAAACACCAAGCTGGTAAAAAGCGCTAAAGAGGCTATCGCAAATTTTCCCATTAGAAACGCTCCTGCATGTAGTTTTGCAGCTCACGATCATTCGCCACTTCTTGTAACACTAGGTTGACGACATCTGAAAGAACGACTTCGATATCTTCGTTAGACGCACTCAACGCGCCAGTACGCTTCGCAGTCCCCGTGTATGTCTTAACTAATTTGCCTTGTGGGTTTTCTGCGGTAATTTCGATCACCACTTTACCATCCATTTCGTTTTCCATGATGGTGTGTTTTACGGAAACCAACGCTTCTTGCACTTCAATTTGAATGCTGTTTTCGCTGGTTACTGTGTTTCTAAACCCTTGTGACTGGAACTGTTCGAGTAGGGCATTTTCGATCGAAATACGTACGTTCTGCTTTGAATGAATCGGTTCAATGTTAGAACGGCCACTGTCAACGAGTGCGACATATTGTGCTGAGCGAACATCCTTGCTGGTCAAGCTAAATGTCGCATCTTGAACGAGATCACCATTACTCAATACCGCTTTTGGCATAAAGTTGATTTGTTCTTGTTGAGGAGCTGCGCACGCAGTGAGAAGTGCCATTGATGCGGCTAAAACCAGTTTTCTCATTGTAATTTCCTTTATTCGAAACTCTATAATCCTAGAGTTAGGATAGTGAACTATTTAGTTGCTTGTAAAATAACAAATTTCTTGTTTGCCGCAACTTGCTTAACGTTCGACTTACCAAACAGCCTTGCTAACTTTCCATCGTAGCCGAGGTGACGGTTACCGATAACTAATAATTGCCCACCAGTACTGAGAACATGCTTTGCATCACAGAACATTTGCCAAGCGATATGATCGGTAATGGCTTGTTGTTGATGAAAAGGTGGGTTGCAAACGACAAGATCGGCGCTGTGGGCTTCAAATCCATCTAAACAGTTGTTGGTTAGACATTTGGCATTTGTGCCGTTTGGAACATTCTTATCTAGATTACGCTGCGCCGAGTGTGTCGCCATAAAGCTTTCGTCAACACAGGTCAGCGTGATGTCAGGATTGAGCTGCGCAAGCTTCACGGACAACACCCCATTGCCACAGCCGAGATCAATCACTCGCTTGTTGCCAAGTCCTGTCGGTAGATTAGGCAACATAAAACGGGCGCCGAGATCGAGACTCTCTCCGGAATAAACGTTTGGTAAGTTATCAAGCTGAATATCGTGTTCCTCGACTTGCCACGAGGTAAATGGCTCAACATCCAAAGCCTTTGGTGAATTGGCGTTGGCAAAGACTAAGCGATGTTTTTTCCAAGCGAGGGAAGTTGTCGTCGCCCCCAAATATTTCTCGAACAGTTTTAGCGTCGAGGTATGGATCTCTTTGGCTTTGTTAACCGCAATAACGGGCACATCGGCGGGTAGAGCGAGCCTTAATTGCGTTAACAGCCAGATGAGATGACGATTGCTTTTTGGCAATTGCATCAAAACAAGATCGACATCTTTAGGAATCGGATCAAACGTTGAGGCCATCGTGATTGGGTTGCATTGATTTTGTTCTAGATTGGCCAACGTTGCTTGATGAGAAATGAATGAGTCACTCATCATCGTCACCTGATGTCTTTGTGAGAACCAACAACTTAATGCGCCAAAATGATCATTAAGAATCAATACATTCTTGCCATGAGCAAGAGCTAATTCTTCAACATGATTGATGAGATATTCGTCGCCAGCATCCCATGCTTGAAGGGGTTCGTTGTTTCGTTTAGGGAATCGATGGAGAGAAAGGGTGCGCTGATGTAACGTAAGCTCAGTTTTCATAATTGAGTAATTAGCTAATAAACAGTGGTCAAATTGTCGCAGATGCTAGGCAAACAGGAAACTAAAACCTTTTGCTTTACGGTGAGTACGATTATTATCTGTTCTTTAACACTGTTCATAATTAAATGGTGACACACAATGCTGCAAGAAGTGATTGAAACCAAACTGCATACAGAATTTGAGCCTGAGTACCTTAAAGTTATTAATGAAAGCTACATGCACAATGTTGCTCCAGGTTCAGAAAGTCACTTCAAAGTGATCATCGTGAGTGAGAAATTTGAAGGCGTTCGATTGATCGGCCGTCATCGACTTGTCAACCAAGTGCTCGCAGATGAGTTAGCTAATCATATCCATGCTCTTTCGATTCACACTTACACAAGCTCTGAATGGAAAGAGCAGAACGGTTTAGCACCTGATAGCCCAATGTGCTTAGGTGGTTCAAAGTAGAGAGATAGAAGGGCAGCGAGAGCTGCCTTTTTAGTGCCTGTTCAGCGTACATGTGTTAACAATGTATAAACAAATAAACTGCCCGATTAGTTTTAATTCAAAATGTTTCACGATATGAATGGATAGAAACATTGCTCAGTTTGTGGATATTGGGGTTTGTGCGATGGCTCAAAGTTATGACTATTCCTTAGCCTTTTAAACTCAAATCCTTCGAAATATCCACCTTATTACCTGCATTGGTCATGGCATCAACTTCCCAAAAGATGCTAGACTATCGCACCTGATAAATCTCGCCGTTTTCTTGTAGCGAGGTTTTTAATAGGATGTTGCGATTTTGGTGTTTGAAACGATGCCAAAACCGGACACTAGTGTCGTGTCTAAAAGTTACGCAATCAAAGAATCTTTTTCCCGATAAAAGTAGTGCAAGTGCGTATGATTACAATAAAGAAGGGTTTGGACCTGCCTATCGCAGGAACTCCTACCCAGGTGATTAATGATGGTAAGACCATCAAAAAAGTCGCCTTGCTTGGCGAAGAGTACGTCGGCATGCGTCCTACTATGCATGTCCGCGTAGGCGATGAAGTAAAGAAAGCTCAAGTTCTTTTTGAAGACAAGAAGAATCCTGGGGTGAAATTTACTTCACCAGCAGCTGGTAAAGTGATCGAAATTAACCGTGGCGCTAAGCGTGTCCTTCAATCTGTTGTGATTGAAGTGGCAGGCGAAGAGCAGGTAACGTTCGATAAGTTTGAAGCTGGCCAACTAGCAAGTCTTGACCGTGAAGCGGTGAAAACTCAGTTAGTTGATTCAGGTCTTTGGACTGCTTTACGTACTCGTCCGTTCAGCAAGGTTCCAGCAATTGAGTCTTCTACACAGGCTATCTTCGTAACTGCTATGGATACTAATCCACTAGCGGCCCAGCCTGAGTTGATCATCAATGAACAACAAGAAGCGTTCGTTGCCGGTTTAGATGTGCTTTCAACTCTGACTGATGGCAAGGTTTACGTATGTAAATCAGGCGAAAGTCTTCCTCGTTCTTCTCAATCTAACGTTGAAGAGCATGTATTTGATGGCCCTCACCCAGCAGGTCTTGCTGGCACCCACATGCATTTCCTATACCCAGTAAATGCAGAGAATGTGGCGTGGAGCATCAACTACCAAGACGTTATCGCGTTTGGTCAGTTGTTCCTAACTGGTGAACTTTACACTGATCGCGTTGTTTCTCTGGCTGGTCCAGTAGTGAACAACCCTCGTCTTGTTCGTACGACTCTAGGTGCTAGCCTAGAAGACATTACGGACAACGAGTTGATGCCTGGTGAAGTTCGTGTGATTTCTGGTTCAGTACTAACTGGTACTCATGCAACTGGTCCTCACGCTTACCTTGGTCGTTACCACGTACAGGTTTCTGTATTGCGTGAAGGCCGTGAGAAGGAGCTGTTTGGCTGGGCAATGCCTGGTAAGAACAAGTTCTCGGTAACTCGCTCATTCCTTGGTCACATCTTTAAAGGTCAGTTGTTCAACATGACAACAACGACTAATGGTAGTGATCGTTCTATGGTTCCAATTGGCAATTACGAGCGCGTAATGCCGCTAGATATGGAACCTACTTTGCTCCTTCGCGATCTATGTGCTGGCGATACTGACAGTGCAGCGGCACTAGGTGTACTAGAGCTAGATGAAGAAGACGTAGCATTGTGTACCTTTGTTTGTCCTGGTAAGTACGAGTACGGTGAACTACTTCGTGAATGCCTAGATAAAATCGAGAAGGAAGGGTAATTTTCATGGCTCTTAAAAAGTTTCTTGAAGACATCGAGCATCACTTTGAGCCAGGCGGCAAACATGAAAAATGGTTTGCTCTGTACGAAGCTGTCGCGACAGTTTTCTACACACCTGGTCTAATTACAAAGAAGAGCTCACACGTTCGTGATAGCGTTGACCTGAAACGTATCATGATCATGGTTTGGTTCGCGGTGTTCCCAGCGATGTTCTGGGGTATGTACAACGCGGGTGGCCAAGCTATCGCAGCGCTTAACCACATGTATGCTGGTGAGCAACTTGCAGCTGTAGTTGCAGGTAACTGGCATTACTGGTTAACCGAAATGCTGGGCGGCACGTTAGGTGCAGAAGCCGGTATTGGCAGTAAAATGCTATTAGGTGCGACTTACTTCCTACCTATCTACGCAACGGTATTTATCGTTGGTGGTTTCTGGGAAGTGTTGTTCTGTATGGTGCGTAAGCACGAAGTTAACGAAGGTTTCTTTGTTACTTCTATCCTGTTTGCACTTATCGTTCCACCAACGCTACCTCTATGGCAAGCAGCACTAGGTATTACCTTCGGTGTTGTGGTTGCTAAAGAGATCTTCGGTGGTACTGGTCGTAACTTCCTTAACCCAGCACTTGCTGGTCGTGCTTTCCTATTCTTCGCTTACCCAGCGCAAATCTCGGGTGACGTAGTATGGACTGCAGCTGACGGCTTCTCTGGTGCAACGGCGCTTAGCCAATGGGCACAAGGTGGTAACGGTGCACTAGTGAATACAGTAACTGGCGCTCCAATCACTTGGATGGACGCATTCATCGGTAACATTCCTGGCTCTATTGGTGAAGTATCAACACTTGCACTTATGATTGGCGCAGCGATGATCGTTTACATGCGAATCGCTTCTTGGCGCATCATTGCAGGTGTGATGATCGGTATGATTGCAACAGCAACGCTGTTTAACGTAATCGGCTCTGATACTAACCCAATGTTCAACATGCCATGGCACTGGCACCTAGTTCTTGGTGGCTTTGCATTCGGTATGTTCTTTATGGCAACAGATCCTGTATCCGCTTCATTTACCAACAAAGGTAAGTGGTGGTATGGCGCGCTAATTGGCGTGATGTGTGTACTGATTCGTGTAGTTAACCCAGCGTATCCAGAAGGTATGATGCTGGCGATTCTATTCGCGAACCTGTTTGCACCTCTGTTCGACCATGTAGTTATCGAGAAGAACATCAAGCGGAGACAAGCACGCTATGGCAAGTAATAACGACAGCATTAAAAAGACGCTGGGTGTTGTTATCGGGTTGAGCCTTGTTTGTTCAATCATCGTTTCAACAGCAGCCGTGGGTCTACGCGATAAGCAAAAAGCTAACGCTGTACTAGATAAGCAAACTAAGATTGTTGAAGTTGCTGGCATTGACGCTGAAGGTAAGAAAGTACCTGAGCTATTTGCCCAGTACATTGAACCGCGTCTAGTTGACTTCAACACAGGTGATTTCCTTGACGGTGACGCAGCAACTTACGACCAACGTAAAGCTGCTAAAGATCCTGCTGAATCTATCAAGCTAACGGCTGAAGAAGATAAAGCGAAGATCCTACGTCGTGCAAACACTGGTGTTGTATACCTAGTGAAACAAGGCGATGAAGTATCAAAGATCATCCTTCCAGTACACGGTACTGGTCTATGGTCAATGATGTACGCTTTCGTTGCAGTTGAAACTGACGGTAACACTGTGTCTGGTATCACTTACTACGAGCAGGGTGAAACTCCTGGACTTGGTGGTGAAGTTGAGAACCCAACATGGCGTGCTCAGTGGGTTGGCAAGAAACTGTTCGATGAAAACCACAAGCCTGCAATCAAGATTGTGAAAGGTGGCGCTCCGCAAGGTTCTGAGCATGGTATCGACGGTCTTTCTGGTGCAACACTAACTGGTAACGGTGTTCAAGGCACATTTGATTTCTGGTTAGGCGATATGGGCTTTGGTCCATTCCTAGCAAAAGTTCGTGACGGAGGTCTGAACTAATGTCTAGCGCACAAAACATTAAAAAGAGCATCTTAGCGCCAGTATTGGATAACAACCCAATCGCGCTACAGGTTCTTGGTGTATGTTCTGCTCTTGCAGTAACAACTAAACTAGAGACTGCATTCGTTATGACTCTAGCGGTTATCTTCGTAACTGCGCTGTCTAACTTCTGTGTATCTCTAATCCGTAACCACATTCCTAACAGTGTGCGTATCATCGTTCAGATGGCGATCATCGCATCTCTAGTAATCGTGGTAGACCAAGTGCTAAAAGCTTACCTATACGATATCTCTAAGCAGCTATCTGTATTCGTAGGTCTGATCATCACGAACTGTATCGTAATGGGTCGTGCTGAAGCATTCGCAATGAAGTCTGCGCCACTACCATCTCTAATCGACGGTATTGGTAACGGTCTTGGTTACGGTTTCGTTCTTATCACTGTTGGTTTCTTCCGTGAACTGTTTGGCTCAGGCAAACTGTTCGGCATGGAAGTACTTCCTCTAGTGAGCAACGGTGGTTGGTACCAGCCAAACGGTCTGATGCTACTAGCACCGTCTGCATTCTTCCTAATCGGCTTCCTAATCTGGGCAATCCGTATTCTGAAACCAGAACAAGTAGAAGCGAAGGAGTAAGGACGTCATGGAACATTACATTAGCTTATTAGTTAAATCGATTTTCATCGAAAACATGGCTCTGTCTTTCTTCTTGGGTATGTGTACTTTCCTTGCAGTATCTAAGAAGGTTAAGACTTCATTTGGTCTAGGTGTAGCGGTAGTTGTTGTATTAACCATCGCTGTTCCAGTAAACAACCTAGTTTACAACCTAGTACTAAAAGAGAACGCTTTAGTTGAAGGTGTTGATCTTAGCTTCCTAAACTTCATCACCTTTATCGGTGTAATCGCGGCCCTTGTACAGATTCTAGAAATGGTTCTAGACCGCTTCTTCCCGCCTCTGTACAACGCACTAGGCATCTTCCTACCGCTGATCACAGTAAACTGTGCAATCTTCGGTGGTGTATCTTTCATGGTACAGCGTGACTACAACTTTGCTGAATCTGTTGTTTACGGTTTCGGTTCTGGTGTGGGCTGGATGCTAGCTATCGTCGCTCTTGCAGGTATCCGTGAGAAGATGAAGTACTCTGACGTACCTCCAGGTCTACGTGGTCTTGGTATCACGTTTATCACTGTAGGTCTTATGGCGTTAGGCTTTATGTCTTTCTCTGGTGTTCAACTGTAAGTCGGGTAAACCGCAACAATTAAGGAATAGTCAATGGACATTATTCTTGGTGTAGTGATGTTTACTCTGATCGTACTTGCGCTAGTACTAGTGATTCTTTTCGCTAAGTCTAAGCTTGTACCAACAGGTGACATTACAATTTCTGTGAACGGTGACGACTCGCTTGCTATCGTTACACAACCAGGCGGTAAGCTTCTGGGTGCTCTAGCTGGTGCTGGCGTATTCGTTTCTTCTGCTTGTGGTGGCGGTGGCTCTTGTGGTCAGTGTCGCGTAAAAGTTAAATCAGGTGGTGGTGACATCCTACCAACCGAGCTTGACCATATTACTAAAGGTGAAGCCCGTGAAGGTGAGCGTCTAGCGTGTCAGGTTGCAATGAAAACTGACATGGACATCGAACTTCCTGAAGAGATCTTCGGCGTTAAGAAGTGGGAATGTACAGTTATCTCTAACGATAACAAAGCGACATTCATCAAAGAGCTTAAGCTACAAATTCCAGATGGCGAATCAGTACCTTTCCGTGCTGGTGGTTACATCCAGATTGAAGCACCAGCTCACCACGTTAAGTACGCTGACTTCGATGTACCTGAAGAGTACCGTGAAGATTGGGACAAGTTTAACCTGTTCCGTTACGAGTCTAAAGTAAGTGAAGAGACTATCCGTGCTTACTCAATGGCTAACTACCCTGAAGAAGAAGGCATTATTATGCTAAACGTGCGTATCGCTACGCCGCCGCCTAATAATCCTGATGTACCACCTGGTATCATGTCTTCGTTTATCTGGTCTCTTAAAGAAGGCGACAAGTGTACTATTTCTGGTCCATTTGGTGAGTTCTTCGCGAAAGACACAGACAACGAGATGGTCTTCGTTGGTGGTGGTGCGGGTATGGCGCCAATGCGTTCGCATATCTTCGACCAACTTAAGCGTCTGAAGTCTAAGCGTAAGATGTCTTTCTGGTACGGTGCCCGTTCGAAGCGCGAAATGTTCTACGTAGAAGATTTCGATGGCCTAGCAGCTGAAAACGACAACTTCGTATGGCACTGTGCACTGTCTGACCCTATGCCAGAAGATAACTGGGATGGTTACACAGGCTTCATCCACAACGTACTGTACGAAAACTACCTGAAGGACCATGAAGCGCCTGAAGATTGTGAGTACTACATGTGTGGTCCACCGATGATGAACGCTGCTGTTATCGGCATGCTGAAAGATCTAGGTGTAGAGGATGAAAACATCCTACTGGATGACTTCGGTGGTTAATCTACCTAAGTGATTGAATCTATGGCTGGCTCGATTGAGTCAGCCATTTCTTTTTCGGTTTTCCGAATTGATAGAGGCAAGGTTGATTGGCTTCAGTCTCATTCCCTCTATCCATTTAATAAACGACAATAGGAGTTAACAAGTGAAAAAGTGGCTTGTTGCATTTGCTTCTCTATTGGTTTTAGCGGGTTGTGAAAAGCCGGCTGAACAGGTACACCTAACTGGCCCAACGATGGGTACGACTTACAATATTAAGTATATTTCTGCTGATGGCGTTCCTTCACCAGAGGTATTACAAAAAGAAGTCGATCGTTTACTGGAAGAAGTGAACGATCAAATGTCGACGTATCGTAAAGACTCAGAGCTGAGTCGCTTCAACCAGAGTCAATCTGCGGATGCCTTCGAAGTTTCGCCGCAAACCGCGACGGTAGTGAAAGAAGCAATACGTTTAAACGGTCTTACTCAAGGTGCATTAGATGTGACAGTTGGACCATTGGTGAACTTATGGGGATTTGGCCCTGAAGCTCGTCCAGAGGTCGTACCTACAGATGAAGAGCTCGCGCAGCGTAAAGCGATGACGGGCATAGAGAACCTTTCTGTAGTAGGCAACACTCTTCAAAAATCGATTCCAAATCTGTATGTGGACTTGTCTACGATAGCAAAAGGGTGGGGCGTGGATGTGGTCGCAGATTACATTCAATCTCAAGGTATCCAAAACTACATGGTTGAAGTCGGTGGTGAGATGCGTCTCAAAGGGCTAAACCGTGAAGGTGTCGCTTGGCGAATTGCAATAGAGAAACCGTCAGTGGAAGAGCGCGCTATTCAAGAGATCATTGAACCGGGTGACATGGCCATCGCGACATCAGGCGATTACCGCAACTATTTTGAGCGAGATGGAGTTCGTTATTCGCACATTATTAACCCAGCAACAGGCAAGCCTATCAACCACAAAGTGGTATCGGTTACGGTGCTCGATAAATCATCGATGACAGCCGATGGCCTAGCAACAGGGCTGATGGTGCTTGGTGAAGAGCAAGGCATGAAAGTTGCCGAAGAAAACAATATCGCCGTGTTTATGATTGTGAAAACTGATGACGGATTTAAAGAGTTAGCTTCATCCGCCTATAAACCGTACATGAACAAATAAGACCTAAGTGAGCATGTCAGTATGAATACATTTCTAATTACCTTTGGTGTGTTTATGGCAGTGATTGGCGCAATGTCAATTGGCTATATTATCCAAAAGAAAGTTGTAAAAGGGAGCTGTGGTGGCTTAGGTGCAGTTGGTATCGAAAAAGTTTGCAACTGCCCAGAACCATGTGATGCGCGTAAAAAGCGCGAAGCTCGTGAAGCAGCCCGTCAAGAAAAGCTGGCGGCGTGGGAAAAAGATCGCATTGCTTAACGAAAAACGCCCAAGTTCAACTTGGGCGTTTTTGTCTCTATGTCATAGTGGACTAAATGCATAGTCAACCGGTCGCGACAATCTGATTACGCCCTCTTTCCTTCGCGACGTAGAGGCGGTCATCGGCGATTTTAATCTGCTCGTTCAGCGAGGCTTCAAGTGAGCAGACACCGATACTTATGGTTACATTGATTTCTTGTTGGTTGTGCTTGATTGGCGTCTTTTGGAGTCGTTGACGCATCTGCTCTAGCCGAGCAATGAACTCTTTATTATCCGAACATGATTGAATGCAAAACTCTTCACCACCAAAGCGAGCAACGACATCGTCAGGGAAGTAAATTTTTAAGATATTGGCGACAGTGACGAGCGCGGCATCCCCACCATCGTGACCATAGGTGTCATTGACCTTCTTGAAATGATCAATATCCAACATTGCGATACTGCGCTTCTCACACCCTGAACAAACCTGATTGAATAAGAAACGACGATTCCAAAGCCCAGTTAAAGCATCTTGGTTGGCCATGCGGTAGAGATTATCTGTGGCTTCTTTCATATCCAGCAACTGGTGAACGCGGCAGTAAAACTCTTCATGATTAAACGGTTTATTCAGGTAATCATTGGCACCCGCTTTAAGAAATCGAGCCGTCATCGTACTGTCATCACTTCCAGAGACTCCCAGAATCGCAAGACTGTTTTTATCATACTGTTGGCGAATCTCACGAGTCATGGTGATACCATCTTTGCTAGGCATATCATGGTCAGTAATGATGAAAGTGATGTCACTGTTTTCCGCTAGCTTGTGCAGAGCGTCGCTGCCATTTACGGCTTGGGTCGTTCGAATGTACTGATGCTCGAGAAGTTGGCTGACGTGGCGACGTACAGTTTGAGAGTCATCCACGACCAAAGCGTGATGGTTGACGTTGTTGATCAGACGCTTAGCCAACGGAAGTAAGTAAGACACCGAAGCCATACTGTCTTTAAGGATGTAGTCAACAACGCCCTTTGCAAGAAAATAATCGCGGGTTTGCTCGTTAAAAGTCCCGGTAAGAACAATAACTTTTTGCTGATGCTCTAGAACAAGATCGATGACCTCCCCATCTTGAGCATCGGGCAAGCAATAATCGAGCACCGCAAAATGGAACTCACCATGAGTGTCTAACGCTTGTTGCGTCTCTTGATAAGTCTCACACCCTATGACGTGACAACCTAACGACTCCAGCTGTTGAACAAGATAATTTCGGTAAGCTCGACTATCCTCGACCACCAATACTTTGTTGCCCAAACGGTGACTCCCTATCTCTAGATTCTGTTTCCTAATAATAACTGGATATTCTGATACTTCTATAAGCACAGTACAAAAATTGGCTTTTCACCACGCTATTGGCGACAGGGGGATAAAGGTTTATACTGTTTTTATATACAGTCTTTTTGGTGCGGGTGTATGAGCGAAGAAACGATCAGAAAAATCATCCATGTGGACATGGATTGCTTTTATGCCGCAGTTGAAATGCGCGACAACCCCAGTTATCGAGGGCGCCCTCTTGCTGTTGGTGGTCATGAAAAGCAGAGGGGGGTATTGAGCACGTGCAATTACGAGGCGAGAAAATTCGGTATTCGCAGCGCTATGCCCACAGCGAGAGCGCTACAACTATGCCCTCACTTGCTGGTTGTTCCGGGGCGCATGCAAGTCTATAAACAAGTATCTCAGCACATTCGAGAGATTTTTTCTCGTTACACTTCTCTTATCGAGCCTTTGTCTCTGGATGAAGCATTTCTGGATGTCACTCACTCACAGCAATGTCGCGGTAGTGCTACCTTGATCGCAGAGGCTATTCGGCGAGACATTTTTGAAGAGCTTCAATTGACGGCATCGGCAGGCATCGCGCCCGTGAAGTTTCTGGCCAAAGTCGCATCGGATATGAATAAGCCCAATGGGCAATATGTGATCACCCCTGATCGAGTCCAAGAAGAAGTCGATAAGTTGCCACTTGAGAAAATTCCGGGTGTGGGCAAGGTGAGTTTGGAGAAACTGCATCAAGCGGGTTACTTTGTGGGCAAGGACATCAAGGAGAGTGATTATAGGGAGTTATTGCTTCGCTTTGGGCGCTTGGGTGCGTCGTTGTGGAAAAAAAGCCATGGTATTGATAATCGTGAGGTCATTGTTGAGCGTGAGCGAAAATCGGTTGGCGTAGAGAGAACATTTTCTGAAAACATTTCGAGTTACGATCAATGTTGGCGTGTGATTGAGGAGCGATTGTTCCCTGAACTCGAAAAGCGCCTGATAAAAGCTTCACCAAATAAAGCCATCATTAAGCAAGGCATCAAGCTGAAGTTTGCCGATTTCCAATTAACCACGATTGAACACATTCATTCAGAGCTCGATCTCGACCATTTTAAGCAACTGCTACGAGATATCCTCAAGCGCCAAAATGGTCGAGAAATTCGACTGTTAGGCTTGAGTGTCATGCTCAAGCCAGAACTGCAAACCAAGCAGTTAAGTTTCTTCTAGTTGGTTTACTGAGTTTGTTCAACCCACTGTTTGACCTCTTCAAATGGGGTGGTCTCATATTGCCCAAATCCAGGGAGCGTACGCGCTTTAATCTTGGTAAAAAATGGAGTGGCAATTCCACATAGAAATTTCGTTTTCAGCTGTGACGTGAGTGGTCTCCTCGCTTTCTCTTCCAACTGAGTAAGCCAACCGTCAATTAAGTGCTTGTTAGAGTTTGGTTGAGAGCATTTGGGCAATACGGCGATCTCTCCTCGACAAACGCTGCAATGTCCACACTGCGTTGGGGCGGCTTTGTCTCCAAAATAGTGTGCTAGCCTTGAGCTTAAGCACTGATCCGATTGGAAAAAATCGATTAAGTGATGAATGCGCGAAATATCGCTGCTCTCTTTTTCATGGAATAGAGTTGCTAGTTTTGACACCACAGCGCTAATATTTGGCGCTTTTTCGACATGGTAAACCTCAGTCATTAACTTACTTTCAAGCTCAATCCACCCCTTCTCATTAAAATAATCGAGCGCCGCGATAGAGCGGGCGCGATCGCCTTGAAATTGATGCCACAGCGTATCAAAGTCTACCTGGCACCAAGTTCTGGCTTGTGGAGAGCAATTAAACAACGCTTGAATGAATTGGCGACGTTCAGGATCAAAGTGGTCAATAATGCGTTGCTTGTCGAGTAAGAATTTAAATCGATAATCGGCAAAATAACTATATTTAGAACGTATCACCCCTTCCATTTCCAAATAGACCAGAAGGGTTTTTAACGGCAGTTGGCGGATATTACATTCAGAAGATAGACGGCTCAGCACGATCTCCCATTGAGGGACCGATTGTTGTGCTTGTTCAATGACGCTCTGGATTTCATCGGGTTCCGGGGTGTCGCCATAGATAAAGTTTTCAAGCGTACTGATGCCATTTTGGTTGCCGAGTAAAACACAATGAGAGAGGTTGCCGTCTCTGCCTGCTCGACCGATTTCTTGAGCATAATTTTCAATAGATTTTGGTAAGTCGTAGTGGATGACTCGACGTATGTCGGATTTGTCGACGCCCATGCCAAATGCAATCGTCGCGACAATGCAGTCTATGTCACCTTTCATAAAGTGGCTTTGAATCTGCTCTCGATCGTCATTGTTCATACCGGCGTGATAGGCATTCGCATTGATACCACTATCACGAAGTAGTGTTGCTACTTGTTCAGCGGCACTTTGTAGAGTGACATAAACGATGGTTGGCGCTTTGGGATTGGATTGAAGCAGCTTGACCAGTGTTTCGGGCTTTTGGTCATCATCACAAGGTGTGACCGAAATATCGAGGTTGGGGCGGTAGAATCCAGTGGTCACGATATGGTTTGGTTCGATGGAGAACTTTTGCTGCATATCTTGAATAACAGCCTGTGTTGCCGTGGCGGTTAAAAGTAGCACTTGCTCAATGTTGAGCTCTTTCTGGTATAGCGGCAGCTTAAGGTAGTCAGGGCGAAAGTTGTGCCCCCATTCAGAGATACAGTGGGCTTCATCAACCACCAATAATGAGATGGGAACCTGCGAGATAAATTGGCGAAAACGCTCATTTTTAAGTCGTTCTACTGAAATCATCAACACCTTTATTTGCCCTTGCTTCACGCCATCCATAACCTGTCGAGATTCCTCTTTTGTTTGGCTGGAATCAATGGATGCGGCAGGTATCTGCTTGCTTTTGAGAAACTCGAGTTGGTCTTTCATTAACGCAAGAAGGGGAGACACAACCAAGGTTAAGTGCGGCAACATCACCGCGGGCAGTTGATAGCAGAGAGATTTTCCTGACCCTGTTGGAAAGATGGCGGCTGAAGAGTGACGTTCTAGGACATGCTCGATCACTTGCTGTTGCCCCAACCTGAGTGACTCGAAGCCGAAAATGCGATTCAGGGTGTGTTGAATATCCAGTTGATGGTTTGAAGGTTCCATAGCGCCTTTGCCAGTATCTTTCCGTTGCAATGCACACTATTCTAGGAGGAATCGCAGTAATGGAACATGATTTTAGTATGAATAAGTTGGATCTAAGGCAGACTATCCTCGATTCACTTGAGCAAAAGTGGCGAGTCGCCCAGAGTTCGATGCAAAGGGCAGTGGAATCAGCAACTGATGAAGAGACCGTACCGGAGCATAAATATGATACTTTGGCGCTCGAGGCCTCGTACCTAGCCCATGGTCAAGCGGTTCGTGTACAGGAGTGCGAACGGGAAATTCGAATGTTCCGAGAACTCGAATTGCCAAAATCGCCACAACACGTTGTGCTGGGGAGCTTGGCCGCGGTCGTTGATATGAGCGATCGAACTCAATATTTTTTTGTCGCTCCTTGTGCAGGTGGTTTGAAAGTTGAGCTTGATGGTACTGAAGTGCTGGTGGTGACTTTTCAATCTCCACTTGGGCTGGCGTTGAAGGGGAAGTCTGTGGGCGATGAGTTGGAATACCAAGTGTCGTCCACGACGTTTTGTTACGAAATAGAAACCATAAGCTGACAAAATAGGTATTGAGTTTTGTTATGGTAACGATGAATCAACATAGTGAGAAGAGTATGAAAAAGGTATTACTGACGCTTCCATTGCTTTTATCTAGCCACGTTTATGCGGCTCAATGCCAAGTCGATATCAAGAACGAAATTCACTTGAGTGGGGACAAACTTGAGATTCATCAAGCAAGCGGAGAGGCAGCTGTTCTAGATAAGCAGAACAACCTGATCATTCAGGGGGAAACCATCACCTTGAACTCGGAACAAAAACAGGCGGTGAGCAACTATCGTGAGAGCCTCAATGAGTACTTACCGCGCGCGAAACAAATTGCGCAAGATGGCTTAGCGTTGGCAAACGATATAGTAGATGATGTTGCAGAGAGTTTTGATGCGCCAGAAGCTTTTGATGGCGTTAAACAATCCATGAAACAGTTCTACGCTGACATTGAAGCTCGCTACTACCAAAATGGCGATCTGATTCTCCCTGCTGAGAGCTTTGACTCGCTAGCTAAGACTTGGAATGATGATTTAGATAAAGCGATGGCCCTTTTTAATCAAGAGTTTATTACGAGTGCATTCGGGGCAATGTCTGAAAAAATGAAAGCGGAAGGCGGTCTCAACTTGACAGAAATGGCCAACTCGATGGCAGAGTTGAAAGAGCGTATCGCGAATCGAATTGCTGAGCACCAGTCTCAGGTTGAACAGCAAAGCGAGGATTTTTGTGATTCGCTTGGTGAAATTGCCGAACAAGAACAGCAACTGCATCAAAAAATACCTCAACTTAAAGACTATAAGGTCTTTACCATCTAAACTTTAAGAGCACCGATAGGGTGCTCTTTTTGTAGACAATCTCGTATGGATTGTATTTAATCCCCGCTCATTTAGGAGCAGTGTATCAAGCGTTTCGTGCAGATATCTAATTTCTCGATCAAACAACTTACGGTTATCGCCTCCATCATGATGGCGGTGACCTTTGTACTTTTCTATTTAACGTTCCGATATTTTTGGACCTACGATACCGCGGTTGAGCTGGCTATTGAGCGGCAAAATGAGGAAGTTCGTCGGGTTAAGACCCTCATACACCTACAAAAAAATGATTTAGCCAAAAGCATTTCAGATTACGCTGCATGGGATGAAGTCGTCGATTTTATCGAGGGTAACAACGACGATTTGCTGGTCGATAGCATCAACGAACATTCGTTTTCGGCATTGCAGATAAACGGTGTGTTTATTTTTGATGCCGATGTGAGCCTGATGTGGGGAAGGATGTACGATTACATCTACAAGCAAGAACTTTCCTATGATGAGATTCGCTATAAATTTGGTGCGCTCTTAGCAGAGAGCCTACGATCTCGCACGGATAGAATTACGCCGTTTGTTCGATTTCTCGTTCTTAACGAACAGCCACATTTGTTAGCGACCTCGCGAGTGTGTAATAGCGATGCTATCGACTGCGACAAAGGCTACATGATGATACTCAAACCTGTGGGAGAGACTTTCAGTCGTACGTTGCAACAAGCCACAGGGCTTCAAGTTCATATTAAAACGAAGCGAGATGACGACACAATTTTGGATCACGCTCAGGATAACATCTCCATTATTGAGAAGAATGATTATAGAAATGATGAGACGGTGTTTCTTGAAATTCACCACTCAGTAAAGTTGCCCCCGTTTATCACTTGGGGAGAGCTTTCGGCCGTGTTGGCTTTTGCCGTGTTTATGTTCGCGTTTAACTTGAGTGTGGTGCACATTATGGTTCGTCCAATCAAACGGGCTCGTAGCGCGTTGGACCAATTGATGAGTGGCGAGTCCTCGCAACTGACGCAACAAGATACGTTTATTTCTTATGAAATGCGTGATTTTGTCTACCGAGTCAATGAAGTTATAAGCCAGCTCGAAAGCAAGCAGCAAGAACTTGAATGGATCGCTCATCATGACGCGTTAACCAAAGTCGGCAATCGGCGCAGTCTCCAGCAGCATTGGCAAACGTTAGTCGAAAAACAGCCGAAGCACACGAGCTTGCTTCTCATCGATATTGATTTCTTTAAACCGTTCAATGATCACTATGGACACGTTGAAGGTGACAATGTTCTTCAGCAAGTCGCCACTGCACTTAAAGAGGCACCGACTGAAAGCTCGAAGTTTGTTGCTCGCTTTGGTGGCGAAGAGTTTTGTGTGGTCTTGAGCAATGACTCACCGCTCAATAACCGGCAAGAAGCTGAGTGGCTCAGAGCTGCAGTAGAAACACTGAAGATTCGTCACCACTATTCACCGATTGCTGCCCACCTGACGGCTTCCATTGGCGTGGCCGACTGCGGTTTACAGCCCTTAGGTGACTTACAAGATCTGTTTTTGGTGGCGGATCGCGCGCTCTATGAAGCAAAAGATGCAGGACGTAACCAAGTGGTGATTCATTTCTCTGAGCGTTAAGTTCTGTGTCATCTTTTTTTTACAGATAAAGCTGACTGTTTTTTATCCCATCGACTTTAATTAAGTTCCAATATCATTGCTGATTGTAGATTTTTCTTTTATTGTACTAGTCAACTAGTTCAATGGTGCAGGTGAAGTTGTATGGCACAAGTAGATACCTCTCAATCTCGTGAACATTTTGGTTCACGTCTTGGTTTTATTCTGGCTGCGGCAGGTGCTGCGGTTGGCCTAGGTAACATTTGGGGATTTCCAACTCAAGCAGCGAGTAATGGCGGTGGTGCGTTCTTGCTTGTTTATTTGGTGATGATTCTTGTTGTTGCCTTCCCTATGCTGGTGGTCGAGATGGCGATTGGTCGCCACGGGCAAGCTAACCCTGTTGATAGCATGCGTTCGTTGACCTCGAACCCTATTGGTAAGCGTGTTGGTGCAGCGGTAGGCTGGATTGGCTTAAGTGTCCCAAGTGCGGTACTGGCGTTTTACAGTATTGTTGGTGGTTGGTTGATTTGCTTCCTGTTAGGCGCAATCACGGATGTGTTGGGCATGGAAGCTGCGACGGCTTGGTTTAAAGGTTTCAGTGTTGAACGTAACCTTTTCGGTACCATCACTTTTTACGTTCTGACGATTTTAATTGTTCAAGGCGGGGTGAAGCAGGGCATAGAGAAATGGTCGACTCGCCTGATGCCTGCGCTGTTTGTGCTGTTTGGTCTGCTTTTTATCTACATCATGACGCAAAGCGGTGCGATGGAAGGGTTAAAGCACTACTTGATCCCAGACTTTGAGAAAGTAATGGACCGCAAGTTAATCTTAGCGGCGATGGGGCAAGGGTTCTTCTCGCTGACGATTGGCGGTTGTTCGATGCTGATTTATGGCTCTTATCTGAGTAAGAAAGAGAACTTACCGAAGATGGCGATGAACGTTACGCTCGTGGATACTGCAGTTGCATTTATTGCTGGATTGGTGGTTATGCCTGCGATGTTTGTTGCGATGCAAAAGGGCGTGCAGATTTATGCTGAAGATGGTTCGCTACTCAGCTCTGATACCTTAGTGTTCACAGTGCTGCCACTGATGTTTGACAGTTTAGGCTTGCTTGGTCAACTGTTTGCCATTGTGTTCTTCTTGCTACTAACCATTGCCGCCTTGACGTCATCTATCTCGATGCTGGAGTGTCCGGTTGCTCTGGTCAGTGAGCGCTTCAATACAAAACGTACGTCAACGAGTTGGGTACTTGGTGGCTTGATTGCGCTGTTGAGTGTCATCATCGTGTACAACTTTGGGGAGCTATTTGGATTGGTGGCGATGGTTGCTACTCAATATCTGCAGCCAGCAGCAGCTTTACTATTCTGCTTATTTGGTGGCTGGGTATGGAATCGCCATTCTAAGATTAAAGAGCTAGAGCAAGGGTGCCCGGAGTTTACTCAGGGGTGGTTTGGTAAGCTATGGCCAGCTTACGTGAAGTTTGTCTGCCCGATCCTTGTCGCGACTGTTATTTGGGCATCATTTGGTTAATTGTCTAAACCTCACCAACACAAAGAGCCCGCATAGTCATATGCGGGCTCTTTGTTTTTAGCGGTTCAGTCTACTGAGTTGGAGTGTTGATTTGACCCGTCGTCAAAGGATCAACATCAAGGTCCGTCACTTCTTCAATAAACTCTTCTACGACCTGTTCGACTTCTTCGTCATCTTGCTCAAAGTAAGCTAAGTGGAAGATAGCATCGCCTTCGTTTACCAAAGGAAGTGTCTGTTGACCGATAACAATGCCGCCTTTGCGAGCCGTGAGTTCAATTTCACTGTGACCAAGAGGGGCGCTGATGTACGCCAATACTTGGCCCTTCTCTACCTTCTCACCCAGTGTGACGACAGTACGCAAGATACCATCGCTTTCCGCACGCAACCAGCTGGTGGATTTTGCAATCACATGAGGAGGCAGCTTTTTACGGCTTGAGCGTAGCATACCAATGGCTTGCATCACGCGCTGTACACCGATGAAACCTGCACTGATACAGATTGGCTCAAAGCGCAGTGCTTCGCCCGCTTCGTACGTCAGTACAGGAATGCCCAGGCGTTCAGCTTCGCTGCGCAGAGAACCGTCTCGAAGTGGAGCATCGACGATAACTGGCGTCGCAAACGCCTGAGCAATTCTTAGGGTTTCAGGGTTACTCAGATCAGCACGGATCTGAGGCAAGTTCGTGCGATGGATCGCACCAGTATGCAAATCCAGAATGTAATCACAGCGCTTCGCTACTTGAGAGAAGAAAGTATGCGCCATTCGTGATGCAAGCGATCCTTTCTCACTGCCAGGGAAGCAGCGGTTTAAATCACGTCTATCTGGTAGATAACGCGATTTATGGATAAAGCCAAATACGTTAACAATAGGAACGGCGATAACCGTCCCTTTTAGCTTGCTTGCGTCGATGGTGTTGATGAGCTGTCTAACGATTTCGACACCGTTCAGTTCGTCACCATGGATCGCTGCATTCACCATCAAAACGGGACCCGCTAAGCGGCCGTTGATGATCTCTACAGGAATTGATAGAGGTGAGTGGGTATAAAGCTTGGCAGCTTCTAGCTCAATGACCTTACGTTCACTCGGCGAGACAAGCTCGCCGAGAAATTCAAATGCGCTATTCTTTTTAGCCTTTGCCACGAGTTTTTGTCCTTTTACTTGCCGCATTCTTCTCAATAAATTCGACAATCATTCCAGCAATGTCTTTACCAGTTGCGGCCTCAATACCTTCAAGACCTGGAGATGAGTTTACTTCCATGACCAATGGGCCACGGTCTGATCTTAATAGATCCACCCCAGCCACATTTAGACCCATTATTTTCGCTGCTGCGACGGCGGTACGGCGCTCTTCAGGAGTGATCTTGATTAAAGATGCACTACCACCACGGTGTAGGTTCGAGCGGAATTCACCCTCTGCACCTTGGCGTTTCATCGCAGCAATCACTTTGTCACCAATCACGAAACAGCGAATATCCGCGCCGCCAGCTTCCTTGATGTACTCTTGCACCATAATGTTCGCTTTTAGCCCCATGAATGCTTCAACTACGCTTTCCGCAGCTTTACGAGTTTCAGCAAGAACCACACCGATACCTTGAGTGCCTTCGAGTAGCTTAATAACTACGGGTGCACCGCCGACCATTTCAAGTAGGTCTTTGACGTCATCAGGCTTGCTTGCGAACCCAGTGATCGGCATACCAATGCCTTTACGCGATAATAGTTGCATTGAGCGCAGTTTGTCACGTGAACGAGTGATGGCGACCGACTCATTGACCGGGTATACACCCATCATTTCGAATTGGCGAAGTACCGCTGTACCATAGAAAGTCACTGATGCACCGATTCGAGGAACAATCGCATCAAAACCAGATAGCTCTTCACCTTTGAAGTGTATTTCTGGCTTCTCTGAGTTGATATTCATGTAACAACGCAGCGCATCAATCACTTTCACTTCGTGGCCACGGCTTTCTGCCGCTTCAATTAAACGCTTTGTTGAGTATAAGTTCGCGTTGCGAGACAGAATACCAATTTTCATTATTTGCTTTCCTCGAAAGGGACTAAAAACGATTCAACAGGGTCGACAATGATGCGCTCGTGCATTGCAGTGCGACCTAACAACATGCGAAAAGCCATATTTTCGCGATTAGTTAATGTAATTTCGATTGGCCAACTTTTTCCGCCAATACTCAGTTCTGATTCGATCACGTAGCGTGCTTCTTCATGGCCACCTGAATCACGAACGATACGCTCATCAATGACTTTCGCTTCACAGACTGTTTCGAATTCCGTGTCATGTTGTTTTGGGTGGATCCAAAAGCGAACCCACAGAGCTTCATCCTTTTTAAAGCTCTCTACTTTGAACGCGTGTAAGCAAGACGTCCTGGCTCCGGTATCAATTTTTGCGTTAATTTCATTAATACCTAAACCTGGCAGGCTAAGAGTTTCTCGCCAGCCGACTAATAGTTTTTCTTTCATCGCAGTAACATATTTTTAGAGAGTATTTAAGATGTTCGGGTGAAGTGAACATCCCCAACATGACCGGTCGAATTTGTGCCGAGTCTTGTGCTTGAAGAGAGTAAGAATGTACCCATAGGCGCTTCAAGGAGGGGGAATTTAGCAACCGAGGTTCGGTGTGACTAACGAAAAAAACTCACCGTCACGATAAAGAAAATTTATCGAAAGGAAAGCTGAAGTATTAAAAAAGCCAGCTAATCTGAGCTGGCTTTTTGGATAAGTTGAAGTAATGCGAAATGCTTTACGCTTTTTCTGGAATAGCTTCTAGTAGAGCGACCATTTGCTCCCAGAATAGGGCAACGGTATCAATCTTCACTTTTTCATCTGGAGAGTGAGGGAACTTGATGGTTGGACCGAAAGAGACCATATCCATGTTCGGGTAAGGTTCTTTAAATAGACCACATTCTAGGCCTGCGTGGATTACCATGATGTTTGGCTTGTGGCCGTAGATGCCTTCGTACATATCACGGAAGATAGACATGATTTCAGAATCTGCATCTGGTTTCCAGCCAGGGTAAGCGCCAGAGAACTCGATACTTGCACCTGCTAACTCAGCAACTGAAGTCAACATGCCTTCCACTTGCTGACGACCTGAGTCAATAAGAGAACGCACAAGGCAGAGAACTTGAATTTTGTCTTCTTCAGTGGTGATTACACCGACATTCAGAGAAGTTTCAACGACGCCCTCGATTTCATCGCTCATACGGATCACACCATTTGGGCATGCGTTTAGAGCGGCGATGAAGCGTTGCTGATCTGCGATGGTTAAAACTTGAGCGTCGGTGTCGATGGTTTCATTAAAAGAAACAATGTCGGTTTCGACTTTACCGAGTTCAGTTTTTAATAGGTTGGTGTAGAACTCAAATAGCTCTGCCAGTTTTGCTTCGTTTTCAGCAGGAACCGCGACAGTGACGAAAGCCTCACGAGGAATCGCATTACGTAGGCTACCACCACGGAACTCCACTAGACGAAGATCAAGCTCTTGGGCGTGACCTGCAAGGAAACGTGCAACCAATTTATTTGCGTTACCACGACCTGTATGAATATCACAACCTGAGTGACCACCTTTTAGGCCTTTTAGCACTAGCTGACGAGTCACGTAACCTGCAGGGATTGCTTCACGCTTGATATCGAAAGTCATTTCACCGTCGATACCACCCGCACAACCCATGTAGACTTCGCCTTCTTGCTCTGAGTCAGTGTTCAAAAGGATCTCACCTTCCAACCAACCTGCCTCAAGACCAAACGCGCCTGTCATGCCTGCTTCTTCATCAACCGTCAGCAGAACCTCGATTGGACCGTGCTTAATATCTGTAGAGGCAAGTACTGCGAGACACGATGCCATGCCCATGCCGTTGTCAGCACCCAGAGTCGTCCCTTTCGCTGTTACCCATTCACCATCGATATACGGTTGGATTGGATCTTTAGTGAAGTCATGATCGGTGTCTTCATTCTTCTGCGGCACCATATCGATGTGCGCTTGCAGAACGACGCCTTTCTTGTTTTCCATGCCCGGTGTTGCTGGTTTTTTAATGAACACGTTGCCTGTTGGATCACGACGAACGTCTAGACCTTGCTCTGTCGCCCAATTGACAATGTATTGGGCAAGCGCTTCTTCATGTTTAGAAGGGTGAGGGATGGAACAGATCTTATCGAAAAACTGCCATAGTGGAGCAGGTGATAAGTTGCTGATTTCAGAATGGAATTCAGACACGGATGACTCCTTATAAAGAATAATGCCAGATCTTATGACTTCAACATTTCAAATTTCAGATGATTAATCTAGATGTGGCCTATTAAGTAGACGCACAGAATAGCACTCTCCGAGATTCGGGTGTAGAGAAAGAAGTGAGGATTTGTTTCGCTGCTATCACAGAATACTGATTTTATCTGCAATGCTTATGTTACCGGACTCTTATCAGGTGTAAGAAATAAAAATAATAAATTGATATATCTGTAATTAAATTACAATATTTGTTTGATCTAAGTCAATTGGTGAACTTTTTGTGACTTTTGTCACTTTTGTGCTTGTAATTAAATTTCTTTGGGGTATATTTACACCAACTTCGAAAGCGAAGAGAAAATGCTCAAAGGATGAGTCCGATTTGTCGCCTCCAAGGAACCGAGAAATCAATAGTGTTTATTTAGTTTTCATTGATTTAGAAGGTGATAGTTATGAAAGGTTTACCAAGTGCAGCGTTCTGGCTAAACAGCTCAGTTTACACAGGCAGCTTTACTTACCCAACAAGCTTCGGATACTAATCCAAGTTTGTGACTCTCGAACAAGTTTGTTCACCCCTATATATTGGAATTTTTTTACAGCTCCTATATAGCTGACATGATTCAACCGCCACTCAAATTGAGTGGCGTTTTTTTATCCCTTTTGCTTTCCGATTAAAAAGTGCACACCGATAAAGTGTTTCTTCTATCGCTTTGAGTTCCCTGCATATTATTCGCATAAACACATATTCCCTCCGCGCTTCTTACACAAATCCAACTGGTAATTTTTCTCATAAGTATAAAAAACCACCGAACGGTGTTTTATATGGTTTGCAGTCTTAGTGATTGAATTTTATCGGGTATTTTTACGCTAGATTGGTCGGTTGATCTTAAATAGACAAACTGGTTGGTAGAAATGTTGATTAGAGTGTTAATTCTATCTGGAATTTGAAATTTTATAACTTTATAATTTCGGCCAATCGATTACGCAACCGTTTACTTTTTACCCTTTTAGGATTCGATCATGTTCGAAAAACTGTTCAAACTCAGTGAAAACGGCACGAACGTTAAAACTGAGATCATCGCGGGTGTTACCACCTTTTTAACCATGGCCTACATTATCTTTGTTAACCCAGCAATGTTGGCAGATGCAGGTATGGATAAAGGCGCTGTGTTTGTCGCTACCTGTCTTGCTGCGGCAATTGGCTGTTTCATTATGGGTTTTGTTGCGAATTATCCTATCGCGCTTGCTCCAGGTATGGGCTTAAATGCCTTCTTTACCTACGGTGTTGTTCTAGGTATGGGGCATTCATGGCAGGTTGCGCTTGGGGCTGTATTTGTCTCAGGTCTCATCTTCATGGCCTTGAGTATTTTTAAGGTTCGTGAGTGGATCATCAACTCGATCCCGATGTCTCTTCGTACTGGTATTTCTGCAGGTATCGGTTTGTTCTTGGCATTTATCGGCCTGCAAAACTCAGGCATTGTTGTCGACAATCCAGCAACTTTGGTTGGTCTTGGCCATATTACTGGTCTCCAGCCTGCTCTTGCTGCTCTTGGCTTCTTTTTGACCATTGGTCTTGTCTACCGAGGCGTTCGTGGCGCGGTCATGATTGCAATTTTGATCATTACGGTGATTGGTTTGATGTTGGGTGATGTTCAGTGGGGCGGTATTATGTCTACGCCACCAAGTGTTGCACCAACATTCATGCAAATGAATATCGCCGATGTCTTCGAAGTGGGTATGATTTCAGTGGTGTTCGCATTCCTGTTCGTTGACCTATTCGATACGGCAGGTACTCTGGTTGGCGTTGCGCAAAAAGCGGACCTTATTAAAGAAGATGGCAAACTACCGCGTTTAAGCAAAGCGTTACTGGCTGACTCTACCGCGACGTCAGTTGGTGCGATGATTGGTACATCAAGTACAACATCTTACGTTGAATCAACAGCTGGTGTGGCTGCTGGTGGTCGTACTGGTCTTACTGCTGTCGTAGTAGGGGTATTGTTCCTTCTGGCTCTTTTCTTCTCACCATTGGCGGGCATGATCCCAGCTTACGCAACAGCGGGTGCGCTATTCTACGTTGCGATCCTAATGATGTCTGGATTGGTAAGTGTTGACTGGCGTGATCTGACAGAAGCGGCTCCAGTCGTAGTGACTTGTCTTCTGATGCCGTTAACTTACTCAATTGCTGAAGGTATCGCGCTTGGCTTTATCTCTTACGCAGCGATTAAACTGTTGAGCGGCCGTGGTCGTGAAGTTTCAATCAGTGTGTGGGTTCTGTCTGCAGTCTTCATTCTGAAGTACTTGTTTGCTTAATTAGACTTACCTATCACATTTTTGAGCATCGCTATGGCTGTTTCTCTGCTGTAGCGATGTTTTTTCGTTTTGAGGAGAGGTTAATCATTGGTATTACCAGTCTCATCCGTTAAAATAAACGTTTGCGTAGCTTTTCCCCAACTTGCTAAAGCACTCCAAACCGACAGTCACGCTTTGTGGGGATGCGGATTTTTCAAATTATTAGGTTATTACAATGGCTAAGAAATTCATTATCACATGGGACCAAATGCACACATTCTGTCGCGAGTTGGCTGAGAAACAGATGCCAGCGGAGCAGTGGAAAGGTATTTGGGCAGTAAGCCGTGGTGGTTTGGTTCCAGGGGCAATTCTTGCTCGTGAGCTCGGTATTCGTCACGTTGATACGATTTGTATCTCAAGCTATGACCACGACCACCAACGTGATATGACTGTTGTAAAAGCACCTGAAGGTGACGGTGAAGGCTTCCTGATCGTGGAAGACCTAGTGGACAGTGGTGATACCGCGCGTAAGTTACGTGAAATGTACCCGAAAGCAAAATTGATTGCTGTTTGTGCAAAACCTGCTGGAGTAGAACTGCTAGACGATTACGTGGTAGACATTGCTCAAGATACATGGATTGAGCAGCCATGGGACATGTCTATCCAGTACGTTGAGCCAATCAATCGCAAACAAAAGTAATCAAAATGGCACAATGCCGCTGATTCTTGATGAATGGCCCTTTATTGGGTCATTTTTTTTTATACAATTTAGAAAAGCACATTTACTAGGTTAAGCCCATGTCTGAGGAAGTCAGCAAGAATCTCTCTGAAACGTTGTTTGCGAATCATAAGCAAGCGAAAGAAACCTCGGAACTGACTCGATATATGCCAAGTAGCCAGAGCTTCTTGGATGAAAAGCGTGAGAGTGACGGATACAAGTGGTATCGAAATTTGCGTCGAATGCAATGGACGTGGCAGGGCTTAGACCCAATCGAGATTGAAGCGGTGCTCGCCAAAATCGCAGCTTCGAAGCACTCCCGAACTCATGAAGAGTGGTTAGACACCGTCATGGGGTATCACAGTGGCAACTGGACCTACGAGTGGACGAAGCTCGGCATGCTTCACCAAAAGCGTTCATCGCAACTGAAGGGCGAAGAAGCGGCTGATGAGCTTTTTAATGCGTCACTCTGTTTTAGCATTGCCGGCTACCCGCATCTAAAAAACGATAATCTGGCGACTCAGGCGCAAGTTCTAGCAAGTTCTGCTTATACCGAAGCGACCAAGAAGACGAAGTACATCGTAAAGCGGTTAGAGATCCCTTATCAGAAAAAAAGCATAATTGCTCATCTTCACCTTACCAGTACCGAAAAGCCGCAACCTGTGGTGATTGTGAGTGCTGGGCTGGACAGTTTGCAAACCGACTTGTGGACCGTTTTCCGTGACCATCTTGCGAAGAAAAATATCGCGATGCTAACCGTCGATATGCCTTCGATCGGGCACAATACCCACTGGAATTTAACTGAAGACACGTCAGTATTGCACCAAGCTGTGCTCAATGAGTTGTACTCCATTCCTTGGGTCGATCATCACAGAGTAGGGCTGATTGGTTTTCGCTTTGGTGGTAATGCGATGGTGCGTCTTTCATTTTTGGAGCAAGATAAAATCAAGGCGTGTGTCTCGATGGGGGCACCGATCCATGATGTCTTGTCATCACCCGATAAGCTCAAGAGTATGCCGAAGATGTACCTTGATGTGCTGGCGTCACGTTTAGGCAAAAACGCAGTGGATATTCATAGCCTGTCGAGTCAACTGATGGCTTGGTCGTTGAAAGTGCAGGGGATATTGTCTAGCCGTAAAACTCGTGTCCCTATTTTGGCAATGAGCTTAGAAGGAGATCCTGTTTCCCCTTATAGCGATAATCAGATGGTTGCTTTATACAGCGACTACGGTAAAGCGAAGAAAATCAGTGCAAAAACAATTACACAAGGATATGAGCAATCCCTCGATTTAGCGATTAAGTGGCTAGAAGATGAGCTAATGAGATGACATCTCAAGTATTTTAGACGACACTGATATTAGGCTGTACCTAGACTAACAAGTCCTAAAATCAGCCTTTTATAATAATTTCAGTGATGAATATGGAGATTCATAATGTCTGATACTATAAAAAAGCCGACTCACTATCGTTTGGTTTCCGTTATGAGGGCAATTGGGCCTTATTTACGCGAATCACAGTGTGAAGAAGGGGCTTATTTGTTTGATTGCTTGTCTGTTTGTGTAGACGATAAAAAGTCACCAGAAAAAAGAGAGTTTTGGGGGTGGTGGTTAGAGCTCAATCTACAAGATGGTGTATTCCAAGCACGCTATCGCACTGGGCTTTATGATGTGACTGGAGATTGGCAAGAAAAGAGCATACCGAAAAAAGTGGTTGAGGACGTCAACCGTACTCAAGTGGCGTTCCATGACAAGCTGGTTGAAACCTTGAAAAGTCAATTTGCACTAGAGGTTCAAATGCACGAAGAATCTGTCGAATTCGTCTGATTTTCATCGTTTACCCTCTACCAACAACAAAAAGGCGCGTTTTCGCGCCTTTTCTACTTGTGAATTTACCATTTGATTGCTAAAACATCAGGTCTAATCAATCTTCAGCGTCTTGTTGTGACTGCGTCGATTGTGACGGTTTGTATTTATTTCATAGTAGAAAGGCAATGAATCAAGAAAGCGGAAAAGTACTACAGTCACAGACTGTGGTAGTGAAACTAGGTACTAGTGTATTAACTGGTGGAACGCTGGCGTTAGATCGAGCTCATATGGTTGAGTTGGTTCGTCAATGCGCCGAGCTAAAAAAACAAGGCCACTCAGTGGTGATGGTTTCGTCTGGCGCCATCGCAGCTGGTCGAGAGCACCTAGGTTACCCCGCATTGCCCAACTCTATGGCCAGCAAGCAACTGTTAGCGGCCGTGGGTCAAAGCCAGTTGATTCAAACGTGGGAATCATTGTTTGCTATCTACGGTTTGAAAATTGGTCAGATGTTACTGACGCGGGCAGATTTAGAAGATCGCGAGCGCTTCTTAAATGCTCGTGACACCATCAACGCACTGGTTGAAAACGATATTATTCCCGTTGTTAACGAAAACGATGCCGTTGCGACCAGCGAAATCAAAGTTGGTGACAATGATAACTTATCGGCATTGGTTGGTATTTTGTGTGGTGCCGACAAGCTATTGCTGCTGACCGATCAAAAAGGATTGTTTACAGCAGACCCTCGTAAAGATCCTAACGCTGAGTTAATCAAAGAAGTGAAAACCATTGATGATACACTGCGTAAAATTGCTGGTGGTAGTGGCACAACGCTAGGCACTGGCGGTATGGCGACTAAGTTACAAGCCGCTGATATCGCACGACGAGCAGGTATTGAAGTTATTATCGCCGCAGGTAGCGCTCCGAATGTTGTTTTTGACTCATTGAGTGATGAGCCACAAGGTACCCGTTTCCTGCCGTGTGAAGAAGCGCTCGAAAACCGCAAGCGTTGGATCTTGGCAGGTCCTGCAGCATCAGGCGACATTGTCATTGATGATGGCGCGGTTAATGCGGTGGTAGAGAAAGGAAGCAGCTTGCTTGCCAAAGGCTTGACGGGAGTGAGCGGTGAGTTCGCGCGAGGTGATGTTGTCCGTGTCACTGACGCTCAAGGTAAGCTGGTTGCACGTGGTATCGCCAGCTACTCAAGCCAAGATATGGCTAAAATCGTCGGCAAACACAGCAAAGATATTATCGGTATTTTAGGTTACGACTACGGCAGTGAAGTGCTTCATCGTGACGATATGGTCGTAATCCAAGAATAAGGAAAGAATTGTGGAACTGATTTCTATGGGCCAAGCTGCAAAAGAAGCAGCGTTTCAACTGGCGACAGCATCAACGGCACAAAAAAACAAAGCACTCGCTATTATCGCCGATGAGCTAGAAGCCAATGCAAAGGTTATTCTTGCCGCGAATGCGAAAGACATTGAAAAAGGGCGTGAAGCAGGGCTGACAGAGGCACTATTGGACCGTCTTCAGCTTAACGAAGAGCGCTTATCTGGCATTGCGAATGATGTGCGCAATGTCATCAGTCTTAATGATCCGGTTGGTAGTGAGTTAGACAGCAAAGTACTTGAAAACGGTATGTCCCTTTCTCGTCGCCGTGTACCACTTGGCGTCGTCGGGGTTATTTACGAAGCGCGTCCAAATGTCACCATCGATATCGCAGCCTTGTGCTTAAAAACGGGTAACGCGAGTATTCTACGCGGTGGTAAAGAGACGTTCTTTTCTAACATGGAGTTGGTTAAAGTCATTCAATCTGCGTTAGCAAAAGCGGGTCTACCTGCGGCGTCGGTTCAGTACATTGAAAAGCCTGATCGTGAACTGGTTTCGCAGCTTCTAAAACTCGATGAATACGTGGATATGATTATTCCACGCGGCGGAGCTGGCTTGCACAAAATGTGTAAAGAGAACAGCACGATTCCAGTCATCATTGGCGGTTTTGGTATCAGCCACATTTTTGTTGACGAAAGTGCCGACCTTGAAAAATCGCTGAATGTGGTTGAGAACTCGAAAGTGCAACGCCCATCAGCTTGCAACTCACTAGACACGCTACTAGTGCATGAAAAGATTGCGGCGGATTTCTTACCAATGCTTGCTGAGCGTCTGGCGGACAAAGTTGCTCTAGTTGCAGAGCCAAAAGCGAAAGCCTTGTTATCAAGCGCACAAGACTTGCGTGACGCGGTTGAGGGTGATTTTGACACCGAATGGTTGAGCTACACGCTAGGCGTTAAAGTGGTTACCGATGTCAAAGAAGCCATCGATCACATGCGTGTTCACAACGCGAGCCACTCGGATGCGATCATGACAAATAGTCTAGAGAACTCGGAATTGTTCATCAATTCAGTGGGGTCTGCGGCGGTTTATGTTAACGCATCAACACGCTTTACGGACGGTGCACAGTTTGGTTTAGGTGCAGAAGTGGCGGTCTCTACGCAGAAATTGCACGCTCGTGGTCCTATGGGCTTGGAAGAGCTGACAAGCTACAAGTGGGTCGGTAAAGCGAACTACTTGCCGCGTAGTTAACAAAACAACCTAAAGATTGATTGAAAAAGGGGCTATCTAGCCCCTTTTGCTTTTCTTGTGATCCGCAAATCCGCTACACTGTCGAACACTTATATGGAGGTGATATGCATTGTCCTTTTTGTTCTGAAAACGATACTAAGGTAATCGATTCCCGTTTGGTGGCTGACGGTCATCAAGTTCGTCGTCGCAGGCAGTGCCTCGCGTGTAGTGAGCGATTTACGACATTTGAAACCGCAGAGTTGGTCATGCCCCGAGTTATTAAGTCGAATGGCAACCGTGAACCATTCAACGAAGATAAAATGGTGGGCGGACTTCAACGAGCGCTAGAGAAAAGGCCAGTCAGTGCGGATGCGGTTGATGTATCAATCAGTTTGATTAAGTCGCAGCTTCGAGCGACGGGTGAACGAGAAGTACCGAGTGAAATGATTGGTAACTTAGTGATGGACCAGCTTAAAGAGTTGGACAAAGTCGCATACATCCGTTTTGCTTCGGTTTACCGTAGTTTTGAAGATATTCGTGAATTTGGCGAAGAAATTGCCAGACTGGAAGACTAACTGCAGGTGTAAAGGAATGCCTCAATTCACTGAAACCGATTTCAACATGATGTCGCGGGCTATATGGCTAGCAAAAGGCGGCATCTATACCACTGCGCCCAATCCAAACGTTGGCTGCGTGATCACGCAAAATGGTGACATTGTCGGAGAGGGCTTTCACTACCGAGCAGGTGAGCCTCATGCCGAAGTTCATGCCTTGCGAATGGCAGGGGACAAGTCGGTAGGAGCTACTGCGTACGTGACTCTAGAACCTTGTTCTCATTACGGGCGAACGCCGCCATGTGCTGAAGGGTTGATCAAAGCGAAAGTTGCCAAGGTGATATGTGCAATGCAAGACCCGAACCCTCAAGTCGCTGGTCGCGGTATTCAAATGCTACGTGACGCTGGGATAGAGGTAGAAGTGGGCTTGTTAGAGCAAGACGCTATCGCTCTCAATCCTTCCTTCATCAAACGAATGCAAACAGGCTTGCCTTTTGTACAGCTAAAAATGGCGGCGAGTTTGGATGGACAAACGGCATTAGCCAACGGTAAGAGTCAGTGGATTACATCAGAAGCCGCGCGTCGAGATGTACAAAGATACCGAGCCCAAAGTGGCGCTATCCTTTCGACCAGCAAAACCGTCATTGAAGACAATGCCTCTCTTAGCGTCCGCTGGAGCGACTTACCCGAGTCAGTAAAAGCTCAATACTCTGAATCTCAACTGCGTCAGCCAGTCCGTGTCATTCTTGATCGCCAGAACCAACTCACCTCCGAACTTAAGTTGTTTCAAGCTGGGGGAGAGACGTTAATTGTTGGGCCTGAAGGCGACGTTGAAATGACCCTCAATGCGGATCAGCAAATCTCACTTCAAGATACGTTTGCTACATTAGCAAGCGCGCACAATATCAATCATATCTGGGTCGAGGCTGGTGCAACCTTAGCAAGCAGTTTGCTCCAGCAAGATTTAGTCGATGAACTCGTCATTTACTTAGCGCCTAAAATCATGGGTAGCGATGGTCGTGGTTTGTTAGGAGCGCTAGGATTAGAGTCAATGAGCGACGTCATTGATCTTGATATCAAAGATGTAAGACAGGTGGGTAAAGATATTCGCATTGTTGCCACCATATTAAAGAAAGAAAATTAAGCATGTTTACAGGTATTGTTGAAGCAGTCGGCACTCTCACTGCAATTACGCCTAAAGGCGAAGATATTAGCGTTACGGTCAATGCCGGTAAGCTAGACATGGCGGATGTCAAATTAGGCGATAGCATTGCGACCAATGGTGTTTGCCTGACGGTTGTGGCATTTAGCGAAAATAGCTATACCGCTGACTTATCGCTTGAAACGCTGCAGAAAACTGGTTTTGCAGATTACCAAGCGGGTGACAAGGTCAACTTAGAAAAAGCCATGTTGCCCACAACGCGCTTTGGCGGCCACATTGTCTCTGGGCACGTGGATGGCGTAGGTGAAATCGTCGAACGTAATATGGTTGGTCGCGCGATCGAGTTTTGGGTGGCGATGCCGCAAGAAATCGCCAAATACGTCGCAGAAAAAGGCTCAATTACGGTCGATGGTATCAGTCTGACGGTGAATGCATTACGTAAGAATGCCTTTAAGCTCACGATAGTGCCGCACACAGGTGAAGAAACAACCATTGCTGACTTCAATGTGGGCCGAAAAGTGAACCTAGAAGTGGATGTATTAGCACGCTACATGGAGCGCCTTCTGACCAGTCAGCAAGAGCAACAACCAGAATCAAAAATCACCATGGAATTTTTACAACAGAACGGATTTGCTTAAGTTAACCTTGCGTTGTTAACTCACTCAATTAGCCGCTAGAAGCCAAGATAGGAATGCAAAATGCCAATTAGTACCCCGCAAGAGATTATTGAAGATATTCGCCTAGGTAAAATGGTTATCCTAATGGATGACGAAGACCGCGAAAACGAAGGTGATTTGATCATGGCGGCAGAGCACGTGACGCCAGAAGCGATCAACTTTATGGCAACTCACGGCCGCGGTTTGATTTGTTTGACGATGACGAAAGAGCGTTGTGAGCGTCTTGGCTTACCTCCGATGGTGCAAGACAACAACGCCCAATATACAACCAACTTTACCGTTTCTATTGAAGCCGCAGAGGGAGTAACAACCGGTATTTCTGCGGCAGACCGTGCGCGCACGGTACAAGCGGCGGTTGCGAAAGACGCCAAAGCTGCTGACTTGGTTCAACCTGGTCATATTTTCCCACTAGCGGCTCAAGAAGGTGGCGTGTTAACCCGCGCAGGGCATACTGAAGCTGGCTGTGATCTCGCTCGTCTTGCCGGTCTAGAGCCTGCAGGCGTGATTGTTGAAATCCTTAATGACGATGGCACCATGGCGCGTCGCCCAGATTTGGAAATCTTCGCTGAGAAGCACGGCATCAAGTTAGGCACCATCGCAGACCTTATCGAGTATCGCAATAACACCGAAACGACCATCGAACGCGTCGCGGAGTGTAAGCTTCCAACCGAATTTGGCGATTTTAATTTGGTGACTTTCCGTGACACGATTGACAACCAAATTCACTACGCATTGTGCAAAGGTGACTTGACCGGTGAAGCTCCGTTAGTACGTGTTCACTTACAAGATACCTTCACAGACTTGCTTCATAGCGATCGCAATGCTGAGCGTAGCTGGACACTCGATGCTGCAATGAAGCGTATCGGGAAAGATGGCGGGGTATTGGTTATCTTAGGCAACGAAGAATCGACGGACTTGCTGATCCACCGTGTGAAAATGTTCGAAGCGCAAGACAAGGGCGAAGCTCCGACGTTGGCTAAGAAACAAGGTACATCACGCCGTGTTGGGGTGGGCTCTCAGATCCTTGCAGACCTTGGCGTCCATGATATGCGTTTATTGTCGTCAGCAAGTAAGAAGTATCACGCCCTAGGCGGCTTCGGTCTCAATGTGGTTGAGTACGTTTGTGAGTAATCGCTAACACGCATTTTGGTGAAGAGGGCAAATGTTTCAGCATTTGCCCTCTTTGTTTTCAATCTGTTGTGAACAAGGCGGGTAATGCTAAATTTCCATTAGATATTGCTCACAGATTTGTGCTAGAATCCGGCGATTCTCACTTGATGAACATAGTTAAAGGAAGGCTTATGAAAGTGATCGAGGGTGGCTTCCCAGCGCCAAACGCAAAAATTGCTATCGTTATTTCTCGTTTCAACAGTTTTATTAACGAAAGTCTATTGTCTGGTGCAATCGATACTTTAAAACGTCATGGCCAAGTTAGCGAAGACAACATTACTGTTGTTCGTTGTCCTGGCGCTGTAGAGCTTCCTCTTGTTGCTCAACGCGTAGCAAAAACAGGCAAGTACGATGCGATCGTATCTTTAGGTACTGTTATTCGTGGCGGCACTCCACATTTCGACTATGTTTGTAGTGAATGTAACAAAGGTCTTGCGCAAGTTTCTCTGGAATACAGCCTTCCAGTTGCATTCGGCGTACTGACGGTTGATACAATTGACCAAGCAATCGAGCGCGCAGGAACCAAGGCTGGTAATAAAGGTGCAGAGGCTGCACTAAGCGCACTTGAGATGATTAACGTTCTTTCTGAAATTGATTCCTAATGGGGGCCAGTGTGAAACCAGCCGCACGTCGTAATGCACGTCGATTTGCTCTACAAGCAATCTACTCTTGGCAAATTACTAAAGAAAATGTTGCTACGATTGAGGAGCAGTTTTTGTCAGGTGGCAAGTATGATGAAGAAGAACATCATGCCTCAGAGCCTGCACTTTCTACTCCAGACACAGACGTTGCATACTTCCGTGACCTACTAACAGGTGTTGTGCTAAGTCACACAGAGCTTGATAGCAAGATTCGTCCGTATACAGCGCGTCCAATGCAAGATTTGGACATGATGGAGTTAGCATTGCTTCGTCTAGCGATGTACGAAATGACACGTCGTGAAGATGTGCCTTACAAAGTGGTGATCAACGAAGCGATTGAACTTGCAAAAGTGTTCGCTGCAGAAGAGAGCCACAAGTTCGTGAATGGTGTACTTGATAAAGCGGCACCACACGTTCGTAAGAAGTAATCGAATACAGAATATAAAAAGGTCAGCAGATGCTGACCTTTTTTATAGGTATAAAGACACCCAAAACGAAAACAAGAACGCTATGTCAGGTGAATTTAATCTCATTGAAAAATACTTCGTCGGCCGTCAAAAGCAGCGCAACGATGTTTTGCTCGCCGCTGGTGACGATTGCGCCTTAGTTCAAGTACCTCTAGGTTTGTCAGTGGCTATCAGCACAGATACCTTAGTCGCGGGAACACACTTCTTGACAGGCGCCGATCCCGCTTTGGTAGCGCATAAAGCGTTGGCTTCTAATATTAGCGATTTAGCTGCGATGGGGGCGACCCCTGCCTGGGTTTCGTTCGCATTAACCATGCCTGAGCCAGATGAGGCATGGCTCGCACCATTTTGTGAGTCGTTTTTTTCACTCGCTGACTACTTTGGTATCCAGTTGATTGGCGGTGACACAACGAAAGGCCCACTTAGCTTGACCTTAACGGTTCAAGGGCTAGTGAATCCTGAAAAAGCGCTGCGTCGCAACGGTGCTAGGGTTGGCGACCGTATCTATGTCACGGGGAATCTTGGCGACAGCAAAGCCGGACTGGATGTGATCTTGTCTGCTCAGCAGGAAGATAAGCCTTATGCATCTGAGTTAGAGCAGCGACATTACCTATCGTCTCCAAGGGTGTTAGTTGGTCAAGCTCTATTGGGGCTGGCAAGCTCAGCCATCGATATTTCGGATGGCTTAATATCCGATTTAAAACACATTTTAAAACGTTCTAATGTTGGCGCGAGTATTGACGTATCAACGCTTCCTGTTTCTAATGAGTTGGTTCAGTTTCTAGGTAGTGCTGAACAAGCGCAGCAGTACGCATTGTCGAGTGGCGAAGAATACGAACTGTGTTTTACCGTCCCTGAGCAAAACCTAGGTGCTATTGAGAGTGCACTCGCGCATTGCGGCACTCAGATTACCTGTATTGGTCAAATTCGCCCAGAAGGTATGTTTGATATTCACTCTCAAGGTAAAGCGCTCGATTGGACGCTTTCAGGTTACGATCATTTCAACTAGTTAAGCAGTATTATGGCAAACCCTTTATCTCTTATTTCTCTGAAAAATCCGTGGCATTTATTGGCGACAGGGTTTGGCAGTGGCTTATCCCCAATCATACCTGGCACTATGGGAACGTTAGCTGCGATCCCCTTTTATTTATTGCTAGTGCAACTGCCTTTACCCCTTTACCTTGTCGTTGTTGCGGCCGCTTGTGTGGTTGGCGTTAAAATTTGTCAGGTCACCTCCGACGATATGCGGGTTCATGATCATGGCTCGATTGTTTGGGATGAGTTTGCTGGCTTTTGGATTACGATGCTGGTTGTGCCACTGTTTAACCTCTCGGCGACAGACTGGAAATGGTTATTAACCGGATTTGTGTTGTTCCGTTTCTTCGATATGGTGAAGCCTTGGCCAATTGGTTGGCTCGATAAACGAGTCCACGGCGGGCTAGGGATTATGCTCGATGATATCGTTGCTGGGGTGATGGCAGGCGTTGTCCTTTACACTGTAGGCAAGTACGCAGGTTGGTTAGGGTAAGCAAGAGATTATCTGCTCTAACGAAAAAGGGTTGGCATCATAACCAACCCTTTCAATCAACTATCTACTTCAGTTTATCCAGATCCGCCTCGATCTCAGCGATCTTACTTGAAACCACCTTCTCTAGATGACGCAAGTCAGACAAGATTTTCTCTTTTACATCCAACTCTGCAGATGTTTCTGGCTTAGTGATTTTATTCAGTTCATCAATAACCAAGGTTAAGTTGCGGTTGATTTCTGTCACTTCTTTGTATTTGTGACTGCCGCTGTCAACCAAGACATTTTTCACCTGTCTCGGGTATTTAAACTTAACGCTTTTCGCAAACAGCTCTCCTTTTTGCTTACGAAAATAGATTTTCAACACATCCTTATGCGCTTCTTGACGGAGTGAATAGCGCTCAATCTGTTTAGGTTCGTGAATCCCTAAACCAGTGAGGTGTGGAAACATAGGCTACCTCTTTATTTGTGTGTTATACCAATCAAGACAATACGCAATAAAGCGTTTGGTCGGGCTTGGATTATTTACTGAACACTAAATAATGTAGCAGCCTATTCACGTTGTAGATAGTTGATTTTTCGAACAGTGTAACAACTTGTGGTCAAGATCGCTTAAGGTGCTAATTCTGCCACATTGCTCACTAATAGCTCCCTTAATTGGTTTTCTTCTTGAACGGTTAATTTTCCACCGTTTTCACTCGTAATGATGAATAAATCTTCTGCGCGTTCACCTATGGTCGTGATTTTGGCTGCGTGTAAGTGAACATGAAGGTCAGCGAAGGTTGCACCGACAGTCGCCAATAAGCCTGGAGTATCCAATGCAACAAACTCCATTAAGGTACGCTTTTTACTTTTCGTTGGCAGAAAATCGACCTGAGTTTTGACGGTAAAGTGCTGCAAATTACGAGGGACGCGGCGAGTTTTGATTTTGGTCGGGCGTCCATCTTGCAAAACGTGAGTGAGGTGTTTAATGACCGCTTTGTGGCGACTCTCGTCGACGACTTCACCATGTTGATCCAACACCATGAAAGTATCGAGAACATAACCGTCTTTGCTGGTCATAACTTGCGCATCGTGAACGTTAAAGTTACGTCTATCCAACTCAGCGACCACAGTAGCAAACAGCGCATGTTGGTCTTTGCTGTAGACGAACACTTCGGTGCCCCCACGGGTCGCTTTCTTAGAAATCAGGATGAGAGGCTGAGAGTGATCTTCGTGGCGAAGAAGATGCATACAGTGCCATGCGATCTGTTTGTGTGTGTGTCGTAGGAAGTAGTCCGCTTTGAAGCGTTGCCATAGCACTTCGATTTCACGTGCGTTGAACCCCTCTTTGCGCAGTAGAGCGGAAGCCAATTGTTGGTTGTGACGAATACGCTCACGCACATCCACAGGGTTCTCTAGTCCGCGGCGCAGCGCTCGTTGGGTTGAGTAGAAAAGTTCTGCCAATAAGGTGCGTTTCCAACTGTTCCATAACTCTGGGTTGGTGGCACAAATATCGGCGACAGTAAGGCAGACGAGGTACTCTAGATATTCTTCATCGCGAACCTGTTTGGCAAACTCTGTGATCACCTCTGGGTCGTAGATATCGCGTCTTTGCGCTGTGACGGACATTAATAAGTGATGACGTACTAGCCAAGCCACAAGCTTAGCTTCAGGTTTAGAAAGCCCGTGCTCAATGCAGAAGTCATAAGCTTCCCCTTCACCAATCACAGAGTGATCACCCCCACGCCCTTTACCGATATCATGGAAAATAGCGGCAATGATCAGCAATTCTTTCTTTTGAATTCTTGGGTAGACTTCACAGCAGATCGGATGCTTATCGTGATTTTTCGCGTAGCTAAAGGTGTTGATGTGTTTGAGTAAGCGAATACTGTGTTCATCAACCGTGTATACATGGAAGAGGTCAAACTGCATCTGGCCGACAATTTGGCTCCACTGTGGCAAGTAAGCGGCAAGGACCCCCAACTTATGCATCAAACTGAAAGCTTTGTGCAGAGCATTTGGGTGGCGGCACAGCTCTAAAAACTTTTCGCGAGCTTCGGGAATCGTATGTAGGAACTTGTTCAAACGACGCCTTGCGGTTCGAAGTTGGCGCATGGTTGGAGGCGCAACCCCTTCAATGGTTGAATCGTTGGCGATATGTAAGAACATGTCGAGAATCGTTTCAGGGCGAGCTTGGAATAGGGCAGGTTTACGCGCTTCAATCAAGTGACCTCGGCGTTGAAAGTCGTCACTTAGCACTTCTGGTTCAGCTTCGACGCCATTCTCCAAGATGGCTTGATCGAACAGCTTGAGAAGCATTTTGTTTAACTCTGCGACACGGCGTAGCGTTCGGTAGAACTCTTTCATCATCATCTCGACGCCACGATTGCCTTCGCCGCTAAAGCCTAAGCTTTCGGCCACCTGAGCCTGATGAGCGAAGGTTAGGCGGTTGTCGTAACGTTTGAGTTCGATATGCAGAGCAAAACGCACGCGCCACAAGAAATCTTGGCATTCAACCAACTCTCGGTATTCAGCATCGGTTAAAAAGCCGTAACGACTCATCTCAAGGAGTGACGTTGCGCCGAAATGTCGACGGGCAATCCAACTTAGGGTGTGGATATCGCGAAGTCCCCCTGGTGTGGATTTGATATCGGGCTCTAGGTTGTAGGTGGTGTCGTGATAGCGAGCATGACGATCTTTTTGCTCTTTAATCTTCGCTTTGTAGAAGACTTCACTTGGCCAAAACGATTCCGAGTGAATCACCATTTTTAGCTGGTGGAAGGTATCTTCACAGCCACAAAGTAAACGAGATTCTTGTAAGTTTGTGGCAACGGTTAAATCTTCCCGGCCGATAGTCGCGCACTCTTCTACACTGCGAACCGCATGACCCACTTCCAATCTAAGATCCCAAAGTAACGTAATAAACTCACTGACTTTGGCCGCAAGAGATTCTGGCAATGTTTTGCGTGACACAACCAAAATATCAATATCGGAAAGAGGATGAAGCTCTCCTCGGCCATACCCCCCGACGGCGACCAAACTGATATTAGGCAGCTCGGAAAAACCAAAATGTTGCCATAAGCGGTTGAGTAGCAGGTCAATGTACTCAGCTCGCCCTAGCACTAGATCGGTGACCGGATGATGAGTTAAAAATTCCGTTTTTTGGTAGTCAGCAAATTTTTCTAATTGGGCTTTGAGTTCACTGATGGTGATTTGCTGATCATCGAACGTCAGCGGGGATTGAAAAGGCATACAGCAAGTCCGTGCAAAATAGTCCTATCGACCAATTTAACAGAAGGGTAGATAAAAAAATATCCCCGACTGAGCGGGGATATTAAGTGTATTGGTTACAATTAAGCGTTGTTCATCATACGCGGGATTGTGTCGTCGCTACGCAGTGTGAGCACCTCGCAGCCAGTACTGGTCACCAAAATGGTGTGTTCGTACTGAGCTGACTTCTTACCGTCGCCTGTGTACACAGTCCAATCGTCTTCAGCATCAACCGTAACACCAAACTTACCCGCATTAATCATTGGTTCGATAGTGAAACACATGCCTTCTTTCAATACGCGGCGATCGTTGTTTTTGTAGTGGACGATTTGCGGCTCTTCATGGAACTCATTACCGATACCGTGACCACAGAAGTCTTTAACAATCGAGAACTTGTTGCGTGGGTTCTTCTTGTTGTTCTCTTTGATGTACTTCTCGATAGCGGTACCAATATCGCCCACTGTTGCGCCCGGCTTCACTTTACGCATACCGACGTAGAGTGCTTCTTGAGTCACCATGCAAAGGCGTTTGTCCGCAGGAGAAACATCGCCAACGAAGAACATTTTAGATGTGTCACCGTGATAACCATCTGGACGAACGCTAAGATCTGCGCCTTCTTCATTTGGGATAATCACTGTGATATCGACGTTGATAATGTCACCGTTTTTAAGTACCGCTGGCTTCAATTGACCGTTGCTACCCACTTCATCTTGAGATGCCGGGATACCATGACACACAATGTGGTTGATGGATGTACAAATAGACTTAGGAAACCCGTGGTAATCAAGAGGTGCAGAGTACGCGCCTTTTTCAATCCCATAATCGTGACAGATTTGGTTTAACTCGTCTGTCGTAACCCCTTCTTTAATATGAGGTTCAATCATCTCTAGGATCTCAGCGGCCAACGCGCCCGCTAGTCGCATACGTTCGATTTCTTCAGCTGTTTTAATCTTGATTGACATCGGCTTTCTCTATTTACTTCGCTAGCACCAGTTGGTGCGAATGGGCGCATTCTATCAGGAACAGTTGAGAATGTGTATTACTGGCAATTCCTTACTATTCGAGTGGTTGTACGCTGTTTCTCAATGATTGGATGACTTTTGCACACTACGTGTTGGTTTTTTTACTAGCCAGATAGAGCAAAAATATGGTATAAAGCGCGCCGGAAATGTGGTCAGTTCTCTTCACTTCTCATCGATGAAGCGGCGATGCTGGTCAGTTCCATATATACTTTTATCTTTAAATCACACACATTCCGACACATATTCCGGGGTGCTGGGCAGAAGCCTAGTCGGAGTTATGGGGAATGTGGAGGCCTAACCCCATAGAGGATTTTAAAATGGCAACTGTATCAATGCGCGATATGCTGAAAGCTGGTGTTCACTTCGGTCACCAAACTCGTTACTGGAACCCAAAAATGAAGCCATTCATCTTTGGTGCTCGTAACCGCGTTCACATCATCAACCTAGAAAAAACTGTACCAATGTTCAACGAAGCTCTAGCTGAACTAGCTAAAGTTGGCGAGAAGAAAGGTAAAGTTCTATTCGTAGGTACTAAGCGCGCTGCATCTGAAGCTGTTAAAGAAGCTGCTATCGCAAGCAACCAGTACTACGTAAACAACCGCTGGTTAGGCGGTATGCTTACAAACTACAAAACTGTTCGTCAGTCAATCAAGCGTCTAAAAGATCTTGAAGCTCAGTCTCAAGACGGTACTTTTGACAAACTAACTAAGAAAGAAGCTCTAATGCGTACTCGTGAAATGGAGAAGCTAGAGAAATCTCTTGGTGGTATCAAAGACATGGGCGGCCTACCAGACGCTCTATTCGTAATCGACGCTGACCACGAGCACATTGCGATTAAAGAAGCAAACAACCTAGGTATTCCAGTTTACGCTGTAGTAGATACTAACTCTAACCCAGACGGCGTTGACTACATCATCCCAGGTAACGACGACGCAATCCGCGCAGTACAACTATACCTAAACGCTGCGGCAGCTTCAGTAACTGAAGGCCGTAACAAAGACGTAGCTGTTGTTGCTGAAAAAGACGTTTTCGTAGAAGCTGAATAATAGCGGCTCCTAGTCACACTTAGACTATGTGCAACCTTGTTGTAGCATATACTGAGTTATAGTTATCAACAGGGGCCGAAAATGTAGGCCCCTGTTTTTTACCAAATCCAGAATCAACTGAGGAATAGAGAATGGCTGTTACTGCTGCTCTAGTTAAAGAACTGCGCGAACGTACTGGCGCAGGTATGATGGAATGTAAGAAAGCGCTTGTTGAAGCAAACGCTGACATCGAACTAGCAATCGAAAACATGCGTAAATCAGGTGCTGCTAAAGCTGCTAAGAAAGCAGGTAACGTAGCGGCTGAAGGCGCAATCATCATCAAAGAAGACAACGGTGTTGCTGTTCTTCTTGAAGTTAACTGCCAAACTGACTTCGTTGCTAAAGATGGTAACTTCACTGCATTCGCAGAGAAAGTTGCAGAAGCTGCTCTAGCTTCTAAAGCTACTGTTGAAGAGCTAGTTGCTCAGTTCGAAGAAGAGCGTGTTGCTCTTGTTGCGAAAATCGGCGAAAACATCAACATCCGTCGCGTTGCTTACGTTGAAGGTACTGCAATCTCTTCTTACCGTCACGGCGAGAAAATCGGTGTAGTTGTTGCTGGCGAAGGCGATGCAGAAACTCTTAAGCACGTTGCAATGCACGTTGCTGCTTCTAAGCCAGAGTACGTTAACCCAGAAGACGTACCAGCTGACGTAGTTGCTAAAGAGAAAGAAGTTCAAGTTGAAATCGCTATGAACGAAGGCAAGCCTGCTGAGATCGCAGAGAAGATGGTTGTTGGCCGCATGAAGAAATTCACAGGCGAAATCTCTCTAACTGGTCAAGCGTTCATCATGGAGCCTAAGAAATCTGTTGGCGAAATGCTGAAAGAAAAAGGCGCTTCAGTTTCTACATTCGTTCGCCTAGAAGTTGGTGAAGGTATCGAGAAAGCTGAAGAAATGAGCTTTGCTGAAGAAGTAGCTGCAGCTCAAAAAGGTTAATCCTTAGAGAAGCGCACAAAATTTAGACCGTAGCCAAGGCTGCGGTCTTTTTATGACTAGGGATGTAAACGATTAGCCGTGATGAATACAGACTGCTCAGTCTGTATTCATGACTGTTAATCAATAACTCTCTTTTTGGAAGGTAAACTCCATGACAACTAACCCTAAACCAGCGTATCAACGTATTCTGTTAAAACTGAGTGGTGAAGCTCTTCAAGGTGAAGACGGCTTTGGCATCGATCCAGCGGTACTTGACCGTATGGCACAAGAAGTAAAAGAGCTGGTTGAGCTTGGTGTTCAAGTTGGTGTGGTTATCGGTGGTGGTAACCTTTTCCGTGGTGCAGGTCTTGCGGAAGCGGGCATGAACCGCGTAGTCGGCGACCACATGGGTATGCTAGCAACAGTAATGAACGGCCTAGCGATGCGTGATGCTCTGCACCGTGCTTACGTGAATGCTCGTGTGATGTCTGCTATTCCTCTAAAAGGTGTATGTGACGATTACAACTGGGCAGATGCGATTCGCGAACTGCGCCAAGGCCGTGTTGTTATCTTCTCTGCTGGTACAGGTAACCCATTCTTTACAACCGATTCTGCGGCATGTTTACGCGGTATCGAAATCGAAGCTGACGTAGTTCTAAAAGCAACAAAAGTAGATGGCGTATTTACGGCTGACCCAGTAGCAAACCCAGACGCAGAGCTGTATGATAAGCTTTCATTTAACGCAGTTCTTGAAAAAGAACTGAAAGTAATGGATTTGGCAGCATTCACATTGGCTCGTGACCACAAAATGCCAATTCGCGTATTCAATATGAATAAACCAGGCGCACTACGTCGCGTGGTTATGGGTGAAGCAGAAGGCACGCTAATCAGCGACGCAGAGTAATTCCAATCACCGTAGCACGATTTGTGCTACGGTATTGCCTTTTGAAGACTCCCGCTTAGGCTTTCTTCGAGAAAGATTTACACATTAAGGTGATATTGTGATTAACGAAATCAAACAAGACGCTCAAGAGCGCATGGAAAAAAGCGTAGAAGCGCTAAAGAACAACCTATCTAAAGTTCGTACAGGTCGTGCACACCCAAGTCTATTGGCTGGTATTTCAGTTGAGTACTACGGTGCACCAACTCCTCTAAATCAAGTTGCTAACGTAGTAGCAGAAGACGCACGTACACTAGCAATCACAGTATTCGATAAAGAGCTGACTCAGAAAGTTGAGAAAGCGATCATGATGTCTGACCTAGGCCTGAACCCTATGTCTGCGGGTACTATCATTCGCGTTCCCCTTCCACCGCTAACAGAAGAGCGTCGTAAAGACCTTGTTAAGATTGTTCGTGGCGAAGCAGAAGGTGGTCGTGTTGCTATTCGTAACATCCGTCGTGACGCAAATGGCGAGCTAAAAGCACTGCTAAAAGACAAAGAAATCTCTGAAGATGAAGATCGTAAAGGTCAAGAAGAGATCCAAAAGCTAACGGATGCTGCTGTTAAGCAAGTCGACGAAGTGCTAGCAGCAAAAGAAAAAGAGTTGATGGAAGTCTAATTCCTCTACAAACTCTCCTTCTAAAGAGCGCTGTGCTCGCAGCACAGCGTTTTTTTATGCTACTCTCTGTCCTTTGCTGATTACCTATCAATTTCTTATATGCAAAACTCACATCTCTCTCCAGACGTTCTTCCTCAACATATTGCAATTATCATGGACGGCAATGGCCGTTGGGCTAAAGCGCAAGGTAAACCTCGCGTGTTTGGTCATAAAAATGGTGTTGCTGCTGTTAGAAAAGCGATTTCTACTTCCGCCAAACTCGGCATTAAAGCGATCACTTTATTTGCTTTCAGCAGTGAAAACTGGCGTCGCCCTGAAGAAGAAGTGGGAGTATTGATGGAGCTGTTTATCACGGTTCTTTCAACCGAGATTAAGAAGTTGCACAAAAATAACCTTCGGCTCCGAGTTATCGGCGATACGGCGCGTTTCAATGATAGGTTACGGAAGAAAATTGCTCAGGCAGAAGAGTTGACAGCGAATAATACTGGCATGGTGGTGAACATCGCCGCGAACTACGGTGGTAAGTGGGACATCATGCAAGCGACAAAGGCTCTGGCTAATAAAGTCGCAAACGGCGAATTACAAGCGGACGAGATTACTGAGGAAATGATGACTCAGCATTTAACCATGTCCGATTTGCCTGAAGTTGATCTCATGATTCGTACCAGTGGTGAGTGTCGAATCAGTAACTTCATGCTCTGGCAGATGGCCTACGCAGAAATGTATTTTACGCCTATCTATTGGCCAGAATTCGATGAAAATAGCTTAGTTGAAGCAGTGACTTGGTTTGTTAATCGAGAAAGAAGATTCGGTTGTACCGGTGAACAAATCAAGGCATTGATGGAAAGCGAATAAAGGATCCAAGTTTGAAACAAAGAATAATAACAGCGCTCATCCTTGCTCCATTAGTGATTCTAGGAATTTTTGAGTTGTCGCTTCCCTTATTTACAATAGCGATTGCTGCGGTAATGATGATCGGTTACTGGGAGTGGACGCAATTTGTTGAAGCAAAATCTCGTGTTTTGGCGCTAATCCCAGCAGTATTGGTCAGCGGGCTGAGTCTAGCGCTTGTCCCTTTTGATGCTTTTAGTTTGAACCAAATCGTAGAGCCGCACTATGCCATCCTAGCGGTTGGGTGTGTGTGGTGGCTTGTGTCTAGTACTCTCGCGATCACATACCCGAAATCGGCTTCATTATGGCAACACTCTCCTGTGCTGCGTCATCTCTTCGGTATATTAACGCTTTTACCTTTCTTTTGGAGTGTACTGCTCCTTCGTGCCGAAGGGATTGAAACCGACGCTTATCACGGTGCTAAGTTAGTGCTTTACGTTTGTTTGATTGTCTGGGCTGCTGACAGCGGCGCTTACTTTGCTGGTAAGAGCATGGGTAAGCGCAAAATGGCGCCAAATGTCAGTCCCAACAAAACCATTGAGGGCTTGATTGGCGGGATTGTTACCGCAATTATCGTCGGATGGGGAGCGGCAAGCTGGTTTGATATTGAATTTACTAGCCCGTTTATCATGATCGTGATTACGCTGATTACCGTGGTGATTTCCGTTCTGGGTGATCTGGTTGAAAGTATGTTCAAGCGCGTCTCCGGGATAAAAGACAGCAGCAATATTATTCCCGGCCACGGTGGTGTGCTTGATCGCATTGACAGCCTCACAGCGGCATTTCCTGTTTTTGCATTTCTTTACTTCATTTTTTAGGCAAGCTTCGGCTTGCCTAAGTCACAAATCGGTTTCTTGCTATGCGTAAGCTAACAATATTAGGTGCAACTGGTTCGATCGGCGCGAGCACGTTTAAAGTCATCGAACAAAACCCCGAACTGTTTTCTATTGTCGCACTTGCGGCGGGAGGAAATGTTGAGAAAATGCGTGAGTTGTGCCTGAAATGGCGACCTAAGTATGCGGTGATGGCATCGGACTCGGCGGCTTTACAGCTCAAACAGCAGTTAGTGGCACTTAAAATTGATACTGAAGTGTTGTCAGGTATTGAGGCCATGTGCGACGTATCCTCGATGGATGACGTTGATACTGTAATGGCTGCGATTGTTGGTGCTGCGGGTCTGTTACCGACGATGGCGGCAGTCAAAGCGGGTAAGCGTGTGCTGCTTGCAAACAAAGAAGCCTTGGTGATGTCTGGACAGTTGTTTATCGATGCGGTTAAGCAGTCTGGCGCTGAGCTTATGCCTGTTGATAGCGAGCACAACGCAATCTTCCAATGCTTACCAAGTGATATCCAAACCAATCTTGGTCGCTGCGATTTAGCACAGCATGGTATCTCAAACATTCTGTTAACCGGTTCTGGTGGGCCTTTCCGTTACAGTGATATCGCATCACTGAACTCAGTCACTCCTGAACAAGCCATAGCTCACCCTAACTGGTCGATGGGGCCAAAAATTTCAGTCGACTCGGCGACCATGATGAACAAAGGTCTTGAGTACATTGAAGCGAAGTGGCTGTTTAACACCACTCGAGAACAATTAAAGGTATTGATTCATCCTCAATCTGTTATCCATTCGATGGTGCAGTACAAAGATGGCTCAGTATTGGCGCAGATGGGCGAACCAGATATGGCGACGCCGATTGCGCTGACCCTGTCTTACCCTGAACGTGTTGCGGCGGGTGTGGCTCCGCTAGACTTTACTAAAGTTGGCGAGCTCACTTTCTTAGAACCTGATTACAACCGCTATCCATGTTTAAAACTCGCTATCGACGCCTGCTACGAAGGTCAGCATGCAACAACGGCACTGAATGCGGCAAATGAAATCGCGGTGGCTGCGTTCCTCGATAGACAGTTGTCATTTACAGACATATCGGTCATTAACCAGAAGGTTTTGTCAAAAGTCTGTGCTGATACCCATCAGTCGCACTGTAGTGACTTGGAAAGCATACTTGAGGTCGATAGAATGGCGAGATATTTAGCAACCAACTGGGTTAGTGAGCGTAAGCTATGACAGGTATTTTGTGGAACTTCGTATCCTTTATTGTTGCGCTGGGAATATTAGTCGCTGTCCATGAGTTCGGCCATTTCTGGGTTGCTCGCCGCTGTGGTGTAAGAGTCGAAAAATTCTCCATTGGCTTTGGTAAGGCCATTTGGAGCAAAGTAGGAAAAGATGGCACAGAATACAGCGTCTCGATGATTCCACTGGGTGGCTACGTCAAGATGCTCGACGGGCGTGTCGATGAAGTCTCTGACGCCGACCAACGTTTTGCTTTTGATAAAAAGCCACTTTGGAAGCGCAGTGCGATTGTCGCTGCAGGCCCTGTGTTCAACTTCTTATTTGCCATTATCGCCTACTGGCTTGTGTTTATGATCGGCGTTCCGGCGGTCAAGCCCGTTGTCGGCCAGGTTACCCCTTATTCTATTGCTGCCCAAGCAGGGTTGGAACAGGGAATGGAACTTAAATCCGTTTCTGGCGTCAAAACCGCAGATTGGGAATCGGTCAACATGGGGTTGATTGCTCATATTGGTGATGAACGTCTGACGATGACGGTTGCCCCTTCCGACGGCGTCGGCGTTGAGCAAACCCTCTCTTTTGATCTTACCGAGTGGAACTTTGACCCTGAAAAACAGTCTGCTATGTCAGCGCTTGGCTTTGTTCCTTTTACGCCAGAGATTTCAACCAAGCTTATCAATGTGACGCAAGGCAGCGCTGGTGAGCGTGCTGGATTAAAAGTCGGAGATACTCTGCTCGCGATTGACGGTGTCGCCATCACAGATTGGCAGCAAGTCGTTGATGCGATTCAGCAGCATCCGAATGCTTCACTGCCGCTTCAAGTTGAACGCGATGGTGAGCGTGTCTCCCTGACTATCATTCCAGACAGTCGTGAGATGAAAGGTAAAGGCGAAGTCGGTTTTGCTGGAATCGCCCCAGAGGTCGCAGAATGGCCGGAAAGTTATCGCTTCGACTTACAATTTGGTGTAATTGAATCAGTCGGGAAAGCGGTTGAAAAAACCGGACAAGTGATTGATCTGACCATCAGCATGTTGAAAAAGCTGATTGTTGGCGATGTAGGACTTAACAACTTAAGTGGACCCATTTCAATAGCGAAAGGGGCAGGGACGACCGCCGATTATGGCTTGGTTTACTTCCTTGGTTTCCTTGCTCTTATTAGTGTCAACTTAGGGATAATTAACCTTGTGCCGTTACCTATGTTAGATGGCGGACATCTATTGTTTTTTGCTATTGAGGCTGTAATAAGACGCCCAGTCCCTGAGAAAATTCAGGAAATGGGGTACCGTGTAGGCGGAGCAATTATCTTCTCTCTTATGGCAGTGGCAATTTTCAATGATTTTGCTCGTCTCTAACTGGGCAAAGGTTGTAGTAAGGAATAACTAAAACAAATATGGCGATGAAAAAGATTCTACTTGCCACAGCACTCGCAACAAGTATGAGTGCAAATGGTGCCGAAAGCTTTGTTGTCCAAGATATTCAAGTTGAAGGCTTGCAACGTGTGACACTTGGTGCTGCGTTGTTGAAAATGCCAGTCCGTATTGGCGATGCCGTCGACAATGAAGATATCTCGCAAATCATTCGAGCTCTCTACGCATCTGGCAACTTCGAAGACATTAAGGTTTTACGCCAAGACAACGTGCTCGTTGTTCAAGTAAAAGAGCGTCCTACCGTATCAAGTATCTCGTTCTCTGGTAACAAGGCGATCAAAGAAGAGCAACTGCAACAGAATCTAGATGCTTCTGGTGTCCGAGTTGGTGAAGCGCTTGACCGCACGACTTTGGCCAATATCGAGAAGGGTCTAGAAGATTTCTATTACAGTGTTGGTAAGTACAACGCGAACGTAAAAGCGGTGGTCACACCGCTCCCACGTAATCGTGCTGATTTAAAGTTTGTTTTCTCTGAGGGTGTTTCAGCCAAAATTAAGCAAATTAACTTCATTGGTAATGACGTCTTTTCTGACGATGAGCTACTTGGCCGCTTTGAGCTTAATGTGGATGTCGCTTGGTGGAACTTCCTATCCGATGACAAATACCAAAAGCAAGTTTTAGCTGGCGATATTGAAGCACTTAAGTCGTACTACTTAGACCGTGGCTACCTGAAATTTAAAGTTGATTCTACACAAGTCTCAATTTCCCCTGACAAAAAAGGGGTCTACATTACCTTAGGCTTGGAAGAAGGCCAGCCATACTCGGTCAAAGACGTGAAGTTCCGTGGTGACCGTGTTGTTGGTGAAGACGAGCTTAACGATCTCATTTCATTTGAGATGGGTGAACTCTACAACGGCTCAGCGGTGACGAGCTTAGAAGAGAACGTCAAACGTTTATTGGGTGAAGCTGGTTATGCTTACCCTCAAGTGCGCACCATTTCTGAGTTTGATGATGAGACTCAAGAAGTTTCTTTGGTGGTCAATATTGAAGCGGGTAAACGTATTTACGTGCGAGATATCCGTTTTGTGGGTAACAACTCGACCAAAGATGAAGTACTGCGCCGAGAAATGCGTCAGATGGAAGGCAGCTGGCTGAACTCTAAGGCGATTGATACTGGTAAGAGTCGACTAAATCGTCTCGGTTTCTTTGAAACGGTTGATGTACAAACTGTGCGTGTTCCGGGCAGCGAAGACCAAGTGGATTTAGTATACAGCGTAAAAGAGGCGAACTCAGGCAGCGTTAACTTCGGTATCGGCTACGGTACAGAATCTGGCGTGAGTTTCCAGGTTGGATTACAGCAGGACAACTTTATTGGTACTGGTAATCGTGTTGGTATTAACGCGATGATGAACGACTACCAAAAGAACGTGAGTTTGGACTATCGTGACCCTTACTGGAACCTTGATGGTGTCAGTCTTGGCGGTAAGATCTTCTACAACCAGTTTGAAGCGAAAGAAGCGGGTATCGTTGACTACACCAACGAAAGTTACGGCGCTAGTTTAACATGGGGCTTCCCATTCGATGAATTGAATCGCTTTGAGTTTGGTGTGGGTTATACCCATAACAAGATTGGTAACGTGCCGACTTATGACCAAGCGCAGCTGTTTGCTCAAAGTATTAATCAGCCAGATGGCGACATCATCACCAATGACTTTGACTTGAATGCGTCTTGGACACGAAACAACCTTAACCGAGGCTATTTCCCAACGGCGGGTAACTACCAACGTGCATTTGCTAAGGCAACAGTACCAAGCTCAGACGCTCAGTACTTCAAGCTACAGTATGACGTTAGACATTACATTCCGTTGACCAAAAAACACGAATTCACGTTACTTATGCGTGGTCGTTTAGGTTACGGTAATGGTTACGGCCAAACGGATGGTAACGACAACTTGTTCCCATTCTACGAAAACTACTACGCGGGTGGTTTCACCTCTCTTCGTGGCTTTAGATCGAATACCGCGGGACCAAAAGCGGTGTACACAATAAACAGCAATCCATCGTTCTGTAGTAGCTCATCGTGTGTCAACTCGACCGATGACTCAGTAGGTGGCAATGCGGTTGCTCTGGCGAGTCTTGAGCTGATTGTGCCGACGCCTTTTGCATCTGATGAAGTGCGTAACCAAATCCGCACCAGCATGTTCCTTGATGCGGCAAGCGTTTGGGACACAGAATTCGTCTATGATGAGACGATCACAGATCGTTACTACATGGACTACTCGGATCCAACCAACTACCGCGCATCATACGGTGTGGCGTTGCAATGGATGTCACCAATGGGACCTCTGGTCTTCTCAGTGGCGAAACCGATTACAATTTACGAAGGTGATGATGAAGAATTCTTCACTTTCACCATCGGCAGAACCTTCTAATTTGAAAGGAAATTATAAAGTGAACAAAACAATTAAAGCGGCTGGTATTGGCCTATTAGTAATGACGTCTTCTCTATTTGCTCACGCGGCAGAAGCTGCGCAAAAAGTAGGCTATGTAAATACCGCTCAAGTGTTCCAAGCACTACCACAACGTGAAGTTGTCCTGCAAAAAATGCAGGAAGAGTTTAAAGACAAGGCTGATGAGCTAAAGTCTATTCAAGCAGAAGCAAAAACGAAGATCGAAAAGCTAAAGCGTGATGGCGAGTTATTAGGTCAAGATGAAGTTGAGAAACTACGTATTGAAATCGGTCAGCTAGACAGCAAATACAAAATCAAAGCTCAGGCTCTAGAGCAAGCGTCAGCGCGTCGTGAAGCGCAAGAGAAGCAAAAGCTATTTAAAGTTATTCAGGATGCAGTGAAGAAAGTCGCTGAGAAAGAAGGTTATGACATTATTGTTGATATCCAGACCATGCAGTATGGCAAGCCTGAGTACAACATTTCAGAAAAAGTAATCAAACAACTAAAATAATCGTTTATGACAGCAATCTCTTTAGCCGATTTGGCAACTATTACTGGGGGAGAGCTCCATGGTGATGCAAGTGCAATGGTCACCATGGTTGCACCAATGGACAAAGCACAGGAAGGTGACGTTACTTTCCTGTCTAATCCTAAATACGCTAAGCACCTTGCTGACTGTCAAGCGACGGTAGTGATGGTAAAAGAAGCTCAACGCGAAGCGTGTAGTGGTAATGTACTTGTGGTCGATGACCCTTACGTCGCTTTTGCTAAAGTGGCACAAGCTCTCGACACTACACCTTCACCGGCAACCTCAATTGCGCCTTCAGCGGTGATCGCTGATGATGTTAAGTTGGGTGATAATGTCTCCGTTGGCGCAAATGCCGTGATTGAATCTGGGGTAGAGCTCGGAGACAACGCGGTGATCGGTGCGGGCTGCTTTATTGGCAAAAATGCGAAAATTGGTGCCAATACCAAGTTATGGTCGAATGTCAGCATTTATCATGACGTGGTATTAGGGGATGATTGTTTAGTTCAAGCGAATACAGTGATTGGCTCTGATGGCTTTGGTTATGCCAACGAGAAAGGTGAATGGATTAAAATTCCACAACTTGGCTCGGTCATTATTGGCAATCGTGTAGAAATTGGCTCTTGCACGACGATTGACCGTGGCGCGCTCGAAGATACCATTATTGAAGATAACGTTATCTTAGATAATCAGATGCAAATCGCTCACAATGTACAGATCGGATATGGTACAGCTATGGCTGGTGGTACGATTGTTGCTGGCAGTACTAAGATCGGCAAATACTGTATCATTGGCGGTGGTACGGTTATTAACGGTCACATTGAGATCGTTGATGGCGTGACTATTACTGGTATGGGCATGGTCATGCGTGGCATCTCAGAAAAAGGTATGTACTCATCTGGGATCCCATTACAGCCAAATAAAGAGTGGCGCAAAACTGCGACTCGCGTTCATCGTATTGATGAAATGAACAAGCGTCTTAAAGCGGTTGAAAAGCAGTTAGAGCAAGACTCGGAATCTTGATTCCAGTCTTGATCAAAAAGGCTCGCGAATTGCGAGTCTTTTTCGTCTATAATGCCAGCCGAAAACATATTTAGCATTCGATATAGGAATATGACTTTGACTACTGAAAAGAAAACGATGAACATCACTGAAATTCAGGAATTACTCCCTCATCGCTACCCATTCTTGCTGATTGATCGCGTGACTGACTATCAAGAAGAGAAGTACTTAACGGCGATTAAAAACGTTTCAGTGAATGAACCTCAGTTTACAGGTCATTTCCCACAACTACCTGTATTCCCTGGTGTGTTGATCCTGGAAGCAATGGCTCAGGCGACGGGCCTGTTGGCATTTAAATCATTTGGCGCGCCATCTGAAAATGAACTGTACTACTTTGCTAGCGTCGACAAAGCAAAGTTCCGCAAACCAGTTGTACCAGGTGACCAATTGGTTATAGAAGTTGAGTTTGTTAAAGAGCGTCGCGGTATTGCAGCGTTTAACGGTGTTGCAAAAGTCGACGGCGAAGTCGTATGTTCAGCAGAGCTGAAGTGCGCCCGTCGAGAGTTTTAATATGATTCACGAAACTGCTCAGATCCATCCTTCGGTTGTTATTGAGGGTGAGGTAAAAATTGCAGCCAACGTGACCGTCGGTCCATTTACTTACATCTCAGGTAATATTGAGATTGGTGAAGGAACTGAAGTGATGTCTCACGTTGTGATCAAAGGCCATACAACCATTGGCAAAGATAACCGTATTTTCCCACATGCGGTCATTGGTGAAGAGAACCAAGACAAGAAATACGGTGGTGAAGCCACGACAGTTGTAATTGGTGACCGTAACGTCATACGTGAAGCGGTACAAATCCACCGAGGCACAGCGCAAGATAAGGCAACAACCGTTATCGGTGATGACAACCTTCTTTGCGTCAACGCACACATCGCGCATGATGTGATCGTCGGAAACCATACGCACGTGGGTAATAACGCTATTCTTGGTGGACACGTTACAGTGGAAGATTACGCAGGGGTCATGGCTTTGTCTGCGATTCACCCGTTCTGTAAAGTCGGTGCGTACAGCTACATTGGTGGTTGTTCTGCTGTGGTTAAAGATGTTCCACCGTACGTTCTTGCGCAAGGCAACCACGCGACACCGTTTGGCTTAAACCTTGTTGGCTTACAGCGTAATGGCTTTGAAAAAGCAGAGCTAAGAGCGCTGCGTAATGCGTACAAAGAGTTCTATCGCTCTGGTAAAACCCAGGCAGAAGCGAAAGAAGTGCTGGAAGAAATGGCGAAAGATTGGCCATCAATTAAGCACTTTATTGAGTTTGTGGAAACCTCTGAGCGTGGCGTTATTCGCTAAGCCATCCCATGATTAATTAAAAAGATCGCAGCCATCGGTTGCGGTCTTTTTGCGTTTATAAAGTGAGTAAAATGGAAAAACCACTCAGAATTGGCATTGTTGCGGGGGAGTTGTCAGGTGACACGCTCGGGGAAGGCTTTATCAAAGCGGTCAAAGCGCAATATCCTGACGCCGAGTTTGTCGGTATTGGCGGACCCAAGATGAAAGCACTAGGCTGTGAATCTCTGTTTGACATGGAAGAACTCGCTGTCATGGGATTAGTTGAGGTACTTGGCCGATTACCGCGTTTACTCAAAGTAAAGGCGCAACTGGTGAAGTATTTTACTGACAATCCACCTGATGTTTTTGTTGGTATCGATGCGCCTGATTTCAACTTACGTCTAGAGTTGGACCTGAAACAAGCTGGCATCAAGACGGTCCACTATGTTAGTCCATCCGTATGGGCTTGGCGTCAAAAGCGCATCTTTAAAATCGAAGCCGCAACCAACTTAGTGTTAGCATTCTTGCCCTTTGAGAAAGCGTTTTACGACAAGTTTAATGTGCCTTGCGAGTTTATTGGCCATACACTGGCTGATGCCATTCCGTTGGTTTCAGAGAAAGCACCAGCTCGAGAACTATTAGGTCTTGAGCAAGATAAGAAGTGGCTTGCGGTTCTACCTGGAAGCCGCGGCAGTGAGCTAAAAATGCTCTCCCAACCATTTATTGAAACCTGTAAAAGGCTACATAAAACGCATCCTGACTTAGGATTTGTGGTGGCGCTGGTAAACCAGAAGCGTCGAGAGCAATTTGAACAAGCTTGGCAAGAGTTTGCTCCTGAGCTTGATTTTACCTTGGTCGATGATACTGCGCGTAATGTTATTACAGCGGCTGATGCGGTATTACTCGCATCGGGGACTGTTGCTCTAGAATGCATGCTGATCAAGCGCCCTATGGTGGTTGGATATAAGGTAAACGCCATCACCGCGTTTATCGCTCGTCGCCTAGTGAAAACAGATTATGTATCACTGCCAAACATTCTAGCTGAGCAAGAGATCGTCAAAGAGTATTTATTGGAAGAGTGCACTCCTGATAATTTGGCGCCCGAAGTTGAGCGTTTGCTAGGCAGTGATGGTCAGCAGATGATCGATAAGTTTACAGAGATGCATCACTGGATTCGCAAAGATGCGGATACCCAAGCTGCGAATGCAGTTCTGGCATTAATTGGTAAGAAATAGATACTATGGCAAAAGAAAAACAAGAACTTCCGCCGTTTGAGTACCCGCAAGGTTATCAACATGTGGCTGGGGTGGATGAAGTCGGTCGAGGGCCGTTGGTGGGCGACGTGGTTACGGCCGCTGTGATCTTAGACCCCAACAATCCGATTGAAGGTTTGAACGACTCCAAAAAGCTCTCAGAGAAAAAGCGTTTAGCGCTGCTGCCTGAAATCCAAGAGAAAGCGCTCGCTTGGTCCGTTGGACGTTGCACTCCTGCGGAGATTGACGAACTGAATATCTTGCAAGCGACGATGGTGGCGATGCAGCGAGCGATCGCGGGGTTAAAAGTACAACCAGATTTAGCACTGATCGATGGCAACCGCTGCCCCGCGTTGCCAATGGATGCTCAAGCGGTGGTTAAGGGGGACTTGCGCGTTGCTGAGATCAGCGCCGCATCCATTATTGCGAAAGTTGTCCGAGACCAAGAGATGGAAGAGCTCGATAAGCTACACCCAGAGTTTGGCTTTGCTAAGCACAAAGGTTATCCAACTAAGGCGCATTTTGAAGCGATTGAAGCGCATGGTGTGATTGACCAACATCGTAAAAGCTTCAAACCAGTGAAGAAAGCGCTCGGGTTAGATTAGAAACCCGAATATTATGGGGTGTATTCACGTATTACTATCACGTAAAATACCCCCATTCCTTTCCGATTAAGTACTATTTGCGGAACTATTCATGTCAGATCCTAAGTTTGTCCACCTTCGAGTTCACAGTGACTTCTCCATGGTCGATGGCCTTTCCAAAGTGCCACCTCTGGTTAAGAAAGTGGCAGAGTTGGGAATGCCTGCAATGGCACTTACCGATTTCACTAACTTATGTGGTTTGGTGAAGTTTTATGGTACCGCTCATGGTTGTGGTATCAAGCCGATCATTGGTGCCGATTTTGCTATGCAATCGGCAGCGTTTGGTGATGAACTCACTAAATTAACGGTGTTGGCCGCAGACAATACTGGCTATAAAAACCTAACGTTACTGATCTCAAAAGCGTACCTTCGTGGTCACGTTCAGCATCAGCCAGTCATCGATAAAGAGTGGCTGGTGGAGCTGTCCGAGGGCTTGATTTTGCTCTCTGGTGGTAAAAGCGGTGAAATTGGTAAAGCGCTTCTCAAGGGCAACCAAAAAACGGCTCAAGAGTGCGCAGAGTTTTACCAGACTCACTTTGCCGACCGCTTTTATCTTGAGCTGACTAGAACTGGACGCGCCGACGAAGAGAGCTACCTCCATTTTGCACTCGAATTCGCTGAGCAGTTTGAATTGCCAGTGGTTGCGACAAACGATGTCGTCTTTCTTGACGAAACCCTGTTTGATGCCCACGAGATTCGAGTGGCGATTCATGACGGCTATACCTTAGAAGATCCACGTCGACCGAAGAACTACAGCCCTCAGCAATATTTACGCACAGAAGAAGAAATGTGTGAGCTGTTTGCCGACATTCCTGAAGCGCTAGAAAACAGCGTCGAAATTGCTAAGCGTTGTAACGTCACCGTGCGTCTTGGTGAATACTTCCTACCGGCGTTCCCAACAGAAGGCATGGAAGAAACGGAATTCTTAGTCATGAAATCGGAAGAGGGGCTCGAAGAACGCCTTGAATTCTTATTCCCCGATCCGAAAGTGCGTGCAGAGCGTCGCCCTGAATATGATGAGCGATTGAGAATCGAACTCGAAGTTATCAACAACATGGGTTTCCCCGGTTACTTCTTGATCGTAATGGAGTTCATCCAGTGGTCGAAAGACAATGACATTCCTGTTGGTCCGGGGCGTGGTTCGGGGGCCGGCTCATTGGTGGCGTATGCGCTGAAAATCACAGATTTGGACCCGCTCGAGTACGACTTACTTTTCGAACGTTTCTTGAACCCAGAACGTGTTTCGATGCCCGATTTTGACGTCGACTTCTGTATGGACAAGCGTGACCAAGTGATTGACCACGTAGCAGAAATGTATGGTCGCGATGCGGTATCGCAGATCATCACCTTTGGTACCATGGCGGCGAAAGCGGTAATACGCGATGTGGGTCGTGTGCTTGGCCATCCGTTTGGTTTCGTTGATCGCATTTCGAAACTCGTCCCGCCGGATCCTGGCATGACGCTAGAGAAAGCCTTTAAAGCCGAGCCTGCACTGCCAGAGCTTTATGATGCGGATGAAGAGGTCAAAGAGCTCATCGATATGTGTCGCATCCTAGAAGGGTGTACACGTAACGCGGGTAAACACGCGGGTGGCGTTGTAATTTCACCCACCACGATCACCGATTTTGCGCCGATTTACGCGGATGCAGAAGGCCATTTCCCCGTCACTCAGTTCGATAAAAATGACGTGGAAACCGCGGGTCTGGTTAAGTTTGACTTCTTGGGGCTGCGTACCCTAACCATCATTGACTGGGCACTAGGGTTGATTAACCCTCGCTTAGCCAAAGAGGGTAAAGCCCCCGTCGCGATTGAGTCGATACCGCTTGATGACCAAGCGTCGTTTAACTTACTGCAAAACTCTGAAACTACCGCAGTGTTCCAGCTTGAATCTCGTGGTATGAAAGAGCTAATCAAACGCCTTCAACCCGACTGTTTCGAAGACATTATCGCACTGGTGGCTTTGTTCCGTCCGGGGCCGCTGCAATCAGGCATGGTAGACAACTTTATCGACCGTAAACATGGCCGAGAAGCAATTTCCTATCCTGATGAAAAGTGGCAGCACGAGTCGCTCAAAGAGATCCTCGATCCGACTTACGGCATTATCTTGTATCAAGAACAGGTCATGCAGATAGCGCAGGTGCTTTCTGGGTATACCCTTGGTGGTGCGGATATGCTTCGTCGTGCAATGGGTAAGAAAAAGCCGGAAGAGATGGCTAAACAGCGTGCCACGTTCGAAGAGGGCGCGATTGCCAATGGTGTCGATGGCGAACTCGCGATGAAGATCTTCGACTTGGTAGAGAAATTTGCGGGCTACGGCTTTAACAAATCTCACTCAGCGGCATACGCCCTGGTTTCATATCAAACCTTGTGGCTCAAAACACACTATCCTGCGGAGTTTATGGCTGCGGTAATGACCGCGGATATGGATAACACCGAAAAAGTGGTTGGTCTTGTAGACGAATGTCTACGCATGAAGCTGAAAGTGTTGCCGCCGGATATTAACTCTGGCTTGTATCGCTTCAACGTAGATGAAGATGGCGCGATTGTTTATGGCATTGGTGCGATAAAAGGTGTCGGTGAAGGCCCTATCGAGGCGATTTTAGAATCGCGCAACCGAGATGGCCATTTCAAAGACTTGTTTGACTTCTGCGCTCGCATCGATTTGAAAAAGGTCAATAAACGCGTTATCGAGAAGCTTATCTATGCCGGAGCCTTGGATCGACTGGGCCCTCATCGCGCAGCCATGATGGCTTCACTCGATGACGCGGTTAAAGCAGCCAGCCAACATCACCAAGCGGAAGCATTTGGTCAGAGCGATCTGTTTGGCGTATTGACGGAAGCGCCAGAAGAGGTAGAAAACAAATACACCAAAGTTGCGCCATGGCCTGAGAAGGTATGGTTAGAGGGAGAGCGGACAACACTCGGCCTTTATTTGACCGGACACCCAATAAATGCCTATTTGAAGGAACTTGGTAAGTACACCAGTTGTCGACTAAAAGACGCGACCCCAACTCGTCGTGACCAAAGTGTGACTGTCTCAGGGCTAGTGATTGCAGCTCGCGTCATGACCACAAAACGCGGTACACGCATCGGCTTGATGACACTCGACGATCGCAGTGGACGTATGGAAGTGATGTTGTTCTCAGATGCGTTGGATAAATACGCTGAATTGTTAGAACAAGATAAAATTTTGGTGGTTTCTGGACAGGTCAGCTTTGATGATTTCAATGGTGGTCTTAAAATGTCCGCGCGCGAGGTCATGGATCTCGGCACTGCTCGCGAAAAGTACGCGCGTGGATTATCTGTATCGATTGAAGAATCTCAAATCGATGGCCAGTTTTTTGAGCGCTTTAGTAAAATACTAGAGCCTCATCGGGCAGGAACGGTTCCTGTTCATGTATATTACCAACGGAGCGATGCGCGCGCGCGTCTAACGTTAGGTACCGAATGGCGAGTTACGCCAAGCGATGCATTATTAGATGATTTAAAACAACTGCTTGGTAATGGCCAAGTAGAACTCGAATTTAACTAAATTCGGTACAAAGCCGAATCAGAAAGGATCGATAGATGAGCCTAAACTTTTTAGAATTTGAAAAGCCGATCGCAGAACTTGAAGCAAAGATTGAAGCACTACGTGATGTATCTCGCCACGGCGGTGAGTCTGGTGTGGATCTAGAAAAAGAGATCGAACAGCTAGAAAAGAAAAGCTTAGAGCTTAAGAAAAAGACCTTTAGCGATCTAGGGGCGTGGGAAACTGCTCAACTGGCGCGTCATCCACAACGTCCTTACACGCTGGACTACATCCAGCATGTATTTACAGAATTTGAAGAGCTAGCGGGTGACCGAGCGTTTGCTGATGATAAAGCGATCGTTGGTGGTATGGCTCGCCTTGATGGTCGTCCGGTTATGATCATCGGTCACCAAAAAGGTCGTGAGACCAAAGAAAAAGTAAAACGTAACTTCGGTATGCCTAAGCCTGAAGGTTACCGTAAAGCCCTACGCCTTATGGAAATGGCAGAGCGTTTTAACATGCCAATCATCACCTTCATTGATACTGCGGGTGCATACCCTGGTGTTGGTGCAGAAGAGCGCGGCCAATCAGAGGCAATTGCGAAAAACCTAAAAGTGATGGCGGGTTTAAAAGTGCCAGTGATTTGTAACGTTGTTGGTGAAGGTGGTTCAGGCGGTGCATTGGCCATTGGTGTTGGCGATTACGTGAATATGCTTCAATACTCGACGTACTCAGTCATCTCACCAGAGGGCTGTGCATCGATTCTATGGCGTGATTCAGATAAAGCGCCTCAAGCGGCAGACGCAATGGGCCTAACGGCGCCTCGTCTTAAAGAGCTTGAGTTGATCGATGAAATTATTGAAGAGCCATTAGGTGGTGCGCACCGCGACCATGTTCAAATGGCAGCAAACATGAAAGCGAACCTACTTAAGCAGTTAGATGAGCTAGCTCAATTTGACAACGACACTCTTCTTGAGCGCCGTTACCAACGCTTAATGAGCTACGGTTACTGCTAATCAGCATCTTGTTAAATCCTAAAGGTCGAACTTAGTTCGGCCTTTTTTATTGGTGGGTGATAAACTATCGCTTATCAATTATCGAGTTATTCCGTTATGGATCTGTATCAATCATTTTCATCTGTTATTGAAGAGTATCTTGCACCGCGCAGTCGTATTGTTTTGGCCTTTAGTGGTGGTATTGACTCACGTGTATTGCTTTCATTACTTGCGCGCTATCAGCAGGAAACCCATCGTCCGACGCTGGCGGTCCATGTTCATCACGGTTTAAGTGTTAATGCTGATGAGTGGGCTAACCAGTGCCAAGAGTGGGCTGCTCAGAGTGATGTCCCCTTTATTTTAGAAAAGGTGCAACTAGATGCCAGCGGTAAGAGCATCGAGGAGTGTGCCCGAGATCAGCGTTATAAGGTGCTGGCTCAGCATGTAAATGAAAAAGATATTTTACTGACGGGTCAACATGGAGATGATCAGCTAGAAACGTTTCTTCTTGCCTTAAAGCGAGGCAGTGGGCCAAAAGGTTTGTCGGCGATGGCTGAGAGCAAGCCGTTTTCTAATGGCCGATTGGTTCGACCGCTACTTAAGGTTAGGCGCGAAGAGATCGAACAATACGCGCAGCACCATGGCTTAAATTGGGTGGAAGATGAAAGTAATCAGGATACCCGCTTCGATCGCAATTACATTCGTCGTCATATTTCGCCGGTTATTGAAGAGCGTTGGCCACATTTTACTCAATCAGTCCAGCGAAGCGCTCAACTATGTGCAGAGCAAGAGCTTCTTTTAGACGAGCTACTCCAAGATAAGCTCAGGCTCCTGGTCAACTCGGATGGTAGTTTAGCCATTCAAGGGATGGCTGATTTGAGCGCATTGATGCGGGCACGTTTGATTCGTATGTGGTTGGCCAATGCGGGTCAGCGCATGCCAAGTCGAGATCATCTGGACAAAATTTGGCATCAGGTAGCACTTGCCAAGGCAGACGCGAATCCTGTTCTGAATCTAATTTCTGCGCAAGTACGCCGTTTTAACCGACGTCTCTACTTAGTTTCCGCTCATGAGGATATTAGCGATTGGTCTCAACGCTTGGGGCTAGGTGAGGAGCTTGAACTTCCTGACAGGCTTGGTCATTTGACGCTTCAAGCGACATCGACTGGGTCATTGTCCTTGTCTGCACTGCAGCAAGCGCCATTACGTATCATCTTTAATCCCGAAGGGCTCAGCGCTCATCCAGCAGAGCGAGGGCATAGCAGAAAACTGAAAAAGCTGTTTCAAGAGTATCAAGTGCCGAGTTGGGAAAGGCGAAGAAGACCGATACTTATGTGTGGCGATAAAGTAGCGGCTATCGCGGATTTGTTTATTGATCATCACTTTATCGGTCAAGACTGTGAGCTTATCTGGAGCAAGTAAACTATCTTTGTGTCAGAATCGTATAGATAAAACACACATAAGAAGTGGACTTATAAGGAAGAGCAATGAAGAAAATCGCTATTGGAATGGTCATCGGAATGGGCCTTATGGCTGGTCAAGCTATGGCGGCAGGTGATGTAGCTGCCGGGCAAGCGAAAGCGGCGGTATGTGCGGCTTGTCATGGTGCGGATGGTATCGCTGTCATCCCAGGTTATCCAAACTTGAAAGGTCAAAACGAACAATACCTTGTCAGCTCGATCAATGCGTACAAAAACAAAGAGCGTAATGGTGGTCTAGCGGCGGTCATGCAAGCGCAAGCATCGATGCTCAGTGATGCCGACATCGCTAACCTAGCGGCATACTACGCAAGTTTGAAATAACCTTCGGTTAAGTTGTATATTAGCCTGAGCGCTTATCGCTCGGGCTTTTTATTGCCCGATGATCGTGGGATAATAAGGCAAATTGCTGAAGTTTAAGGGATGAACATGAAAAAAATTGAAGCCATCATCAAGCCGTTTAAGTTAGATGATGTTCGCGAAGCGTTAGCAGAAGTCGGCATTACCGGTATGACGGTTTCTGAGGTAAAAGGCTTTGGACGTCAAAAGGGGCATACTGAGCTATATCGTGGTGCAGAATACATGGTGGATTTCTTGCCTAAAGTGAAGCTTGAAATTGTGGTTACCGATGACGTTGCTGACCAGTGTGTTGATACGATTGTTGAGACTGCACAAACAGGCAAAATTGGTGATGGTAAGATCTTCATTACTGACGTTGAACGCATCGTACGTATTCGTACTGGTGAAGAAGACGAAGACGCTATCTAGTGTTATTGTCAGAGTGCGTGAACTGAATTCGATATTCGATAATCAAGGAAGAGCCGTAAGGCTCTTTTTTACATTTTAGGGCTTAATGATGAACAAAAAATGGTTACTAGCATTGCCTATTGGGCTCGTACTCACGGGAATGATTGGTTATCGAGTGGTGTTCACATTGCCTGAACAAGGCCAAATATCTTCGATTTCGCAAGGGAATATTGCGCCTTCGTTGAAGTGTTACCGCAGTGACTCAGCAAAACCGGTGGATCTCAATGGCGAGCTGAATGTTCTGGTGTGGAACATCTACAAGCAGAACCGACCAAACTGGCATTCTAGTTTGCAAACCTTGGTGGAGGGAAAGCAATTGGTTCTGTTACAAGAAGCCAGTATGACCCCTGAGTTACTCCATTTGATTGAGGACAATCAGTGGTTTGGTAGCCAAGTCGATGCGTTTAAAGCCTTTGATACCACCGCGGGGGTTTTGAACTTAAGCTATGATACGCCTGATCTCGCCTGTGCGTACACCGAGCTTGAGCCTTGGTTAGGGTTACCCAAATCTGCTTTATATGCGACTTACCCGCTGACGAATGGCCAGTCATTGGCGGTGGTTAATATCCATGCGGTAAATTTCACTTATGGCACCGTGGAGTATCAAAGGCAGCTTGATACGTTAGTGACGGAGCTTTTGAATCATCAGGGGCCGATCATTGTTGCTGGCGATTTTAACAGCTGGAGTGACGCGCGATTGAGTGTGATGAAACAAGCGCTCGACAAAATAGGCGTTACAGAGGTTACCTACCAAGTGGATAATCGGACTCAGTTTGTGACTGGACTGCCTTTAGATCATGTGTTTTATCGAGATTTGGTTCTTCAAAAAGCAGAGGCGCCGATAACCGACGCCTCTGATCACAACCCAATAGAGGTGAGCTTTCGTTTAAAAAATAACGATGTAGAGCGCCCAAATTAGGTAGTAAGCGAGCCAAGGTAGTGCTGAAATGACCAAGGCTTGGCCGCGCTCGAACTCCGTCCATGTACCGACTGCCGCGTAGCCCAAAGCGATATACCAAGGCAGAAGCAGAGGGAACGAGCTGGCAAACTGAGACCACTCATTGGTCAGTGGAAGCTTGAGTAGTCCGTTAAGGCTATTGAGATCCGCGGCGTAAACAAGCACTTGACCATGTTTCAGTAGAACACTCACGTAGCTTGCAAGATCGCCGATGATTGCAGGGAAAGTGATCACCGCGGCTGCGGCAAACCATTTCCAGAAACCATGTTGGTGCTGACTTGGCTTAGTGGCCAGATTGAACCAAAACGCCAGCATGAGTATGGTCAGCGTTCGACCAAATACATCGCTGATGATTTCACTGGCCATTAAGGTGTTGGCATCAAGTAACTCAAGTTGTTGCGGGTTCGTTTGCGCCAGTTGAGCGGTTAGAACTTCCTTTAGCCACTCAAAATTGACCAAATCAAAATATGCACCCCAAAACAAAAATGGCGATAAAATCAGAAAAATGTATGGCTGCCAGCCCCATGCGCCACGTTGATACAGGGCAAGGAAACAAGCGCTAGGTGAACGAAAAATATCAACTAGCATGATTAAAGGATTACTGGAGGGCGTCATACACTTACCTTAGTTACATCGACGTAGAGTTTCAGTTTTTGACCCGGCTTAAGATATTTTTGTTTGCTTAGGTCATTCCATTTCACGATGTCACGTGATTTCACTTTAAATTTGCTGGCAATACCACTGATGGTATCGCCTGAGCGAACGTTATAGAAAACGGTGCGGATTATGGCGCCATCTGAGCTGTTCTTCCAAATCACCAGTTTTTGTCCGACACGTAACGTATCTTTTGGTCCCATTCCATTCCACTTGGCAAGCGATTTATGAGAGACCTTGTTGGCTTTGGCAATGCTCCATAAGCTGTCGCCTGAGCGAACTGTGTGGGTGAGCTTGTATTGACCACGGTTTTTCGCTTGCGTCTTTTCAAGGCGGTTGGATGCGGTTAAAGCGTAGACATTCTCATCTTTTGCCGACGCTGGAATCATCAAGTACTGACCAGCGCGAATATTGCTGTTGGTCATGCCATTCGCACGCTGGATTACTTTTGTCGTGGTGTTGTATCGGTTAGCCAGAACGCTGATGGAGTCACCAGATTTCACTTTGTAGCGAACCAACTTCATTCCTTTACCGCGATTTTTTTCAACTTGGTAACGGAAACTGTCTTCTGCTTGGGCTGGAATAAGCAGTTGATGAGGGCCATCGGGTGCAGTCGACCACTGATTATAAGCAGGGTTTAAGCCTTGCAGTTCTTTGACCGAGATGCCCGCGTATTTTGCTGCAATCGCCAAGTCCAATTGTTCTTTTGGATCGATGAGGGTAACGACGGGTTTGTTCGCTATGGGTGGAATATCGATCCCGTACTTTTCTTGGTTGGCAATGATATCTGCGAGTGCTAGGAGTTTAGGAACGTAACCACTGGTCTCTTTCGGTAAATCGAGCGAGAAAAAGTCGGTGGGTTTGCCTAGCTTGGTGTTTTTACGAATTGCACTGGAAACGCGTCCACCGCCACTGTTGTATGCTGCGATGGCGTGGGTCCATTCGCCGTCAAAACGTTTATTTAGGTAAGTGAGGTAGTCGAGTGCTGCATCGGTTGCCGCAGGCACATCTCGACGCCCATCGTACCAGAAGTTTTGTTCTAAGCCGTACATCTTGCCGGTTGCAGGGACAAACTGCCATAAGCCTGCCGCACTGCCGTGAGAGTAGGCAAAGGCATCAAATGAGCTTTCTACAACGGGGAGCAGCGCAAGCTCAAGAGGTAAGTTTCGCTCTTCGATCTTTTCTGTGATCAGGTAGAGGAATGGCTCGGCGCGTTTTGAAACGGTTCTAAGATGGCTTGGGTGCTTCAAATACCAAGTTCGGTAGTAATCGACCGTCTTGTGATCCGGAATTGGCATATCCAACTGCATCGCGATTCGTTGCCAGACATCTTCTTGCGACTGAGGCGTCACCACAGGTTTTGGCTTTGATACTGGTTTGGCCGGCTGAGCGGTAGGTTCAGCCTTTTTTACCGCGGGTGGGTTATTGGTTTCCGGTGATGAGGTCTCACTAGAATCGGTAGGCTGGGTTAGTTGACATCCTGTAAGTAAGAGCGCCAAAACCCAGCTATGTGTTAATCGCATTGCACAGCCCTTTTGTTACTTGGCTGCTGATAATACTTGCCACGCACAGAAAGTGACAAGCAGCAAATCGTTAAAATTCGTTCTTCCACTCACGTAATGCACTAAAAATGGCGAGTGCGTCGGTTTGGTCGGTTCGGTTTGCAACTGAGCGAATAACCGTTTGTTGATCGGTGCGAAGGAAAGGATTGATCCATTTTTCACGGCGTAGTGTGGTGGGCAACGTGGGGCGATTCTGAGCCCGCAGACGATTGACTTCATCTCGATATTGTTGGAGCTGCTCATTGTCGGGTTCTACAGCCAAGGCAAAGGCAAGATTACTCGCGGTGTACTCGTGTGCGCAATAGACCTCAGTTTCTTCTGGTAGTGCCGCAATCTTGGTGAGTGAGGTGTACATTTGTTCCATGGTCCCCTCAAAGACACGGCCACAGCCGGCTGAGAATAGGACATCACCACAGAAGAGCTTGCCATCTCCAACATAGCCAATATGACCAAGAGTATGACCAGCGAGATCTAGCACAAAGAAGACTTCACCAAACAGCTCTATTTGGTCACCGCCCTCGACAGGATGAGTTAAGGTCGGTACGGGTTCATTGGCGGAGCCAACGACATCAATGCCAGGGTATTGTCGGACCAATTCGGCCACACCACCAATATGGTCGTTATGGTGGTGCGTGATCAAGATTGCATCTAAGCTTAGCTGGTGCTGTTTGAGGTAAGCCAGAACAGGCGTCGCATCACCAGGATCGACAACGGCACAACGCTGATCGCTATTTTGAATTAGCCAGATGTAATTATCATTAAATGCAGGTATGCTTTTGATCTCTAACATGGTTGTGTCTCCCGAGTGAAGCAGGTTAGGTATGAAACCAGCACGTAGCAATAAGAAGTTAGAAAAGCCTCATTCATGGTCGCAACTTAAAAACGGCCAATGGGTGAGTGAGTCGATTCAGACTCGGATGGATGAGTGGTGCCCAAAATTATTTGGTTACCATATGCTTAAGCTCGGTGGTCTCAGCTGCGAGTTAACCAGTTTTGCCTGCAATATTCAACATCAAGTCAACCTTGATATAAAGAATCCGTTGCATAACGTCATCGCTGACGGCTACGACTTACCCTTTTTTGAAAAAAGCTTTGATGCCGTTGTGATGGCACACCAGCTCGACTACTGCAATGATCCCCATCGAATGCTGCGTGAAGTGGACCGTGTAATGATCGATGACGGCTATTTGATTATCACAGGTTTTAACCCAATCAGTTTTACCGGGCTGGCAAGTCTGATGCCTTGGCGTAGAAACAATCTGCCGTGGAGTGGACGGATGTTCACCCCAAACCGGATCAAAGATTGGCTGAGCGTTTTGAACTATCAAGTGATTGAATGCGATAGCTATGCACTCTTCCCGATGCAGAAGTACCGAACAATGTGGACTTGGTTAGAGAACAGCTTAGGGGACTGGGCGGCGCCGATGGGCAGTTTGTACTTCATTGTTGCGCGCAAGCGAACCTATCCGCTTAAGCCAATTAAGCCTCACTGGAAGCTAAAACGAAAATTGACGCCGGTGAGCGTCAATTACAAAGTGTCGAATAAGCAGTCCCACTAGTTGGGAATATAGCCCGTATCTTCTTCGGTCGGGTTTTCGGCTGCGGTACGTGCCAACTCATCACACATTTCGTTTTCTCGATGCCCAGCATGGCCTTTAACCCAGCGCCAATCGATGTTGTGGCGCTCACTTTCGGCGTCTAAGGCTTTCCATAGGTCTGCATTCTTTACCGGTTTTTTATCTGCGGTTTTCCAGCCACGTTTTTTCCAGTTGTGAATCCACTGGGTAATGCCTTGACGCACGTACTGGCTATCGGTAGTGAGAATGACGTCACACGGCTCTTTGAGGGCTTGTAGGGCAACGATCGTCGCTAACATTTCCATTCGGTTATTGGTGGTTAGCGTGTAGCCTTTGGCGAGCGTTTTCTCGGTTTGTTTATAACGTAATACGATACCGTAGCCGCCAGGGCCAGGATTGCCTAAACAAGAACCGTCCGTGAAAATTTCCACCTGTTTCGTCATGATTTGATACTATTGGGTTAAGCTCATTATTGGCATAGTCTGACACACATTTTGTTATGAATACCAGCAACAATTCTAATCAGCACCGCATTGTCGTACTCGATACCGAAACCACGGGTATGAACCAAGAGGGCGGTCCTCATTATCTAGGTCATCGAATCATTGAGATTGGTGCCGTAGAAATCATCAACCGTAAACTGACGGGACGTCACTTCCATGTTTACATTAAGCCCGATCGCGACATTCAAGCTGAAGCGGTTCAGGTTCACGGTATCACGGATGAATTTTTGGTGGACAAGCCAGAGTATCAAGACGTCCACGCTGAGTTCTTAGAGTTCATCAAAGGTGCCGAGCTGGTGGCGCACAACGCGCCCTTCGATACCGGCTTTATGGACTACGAGTTTGAGATGCTCGACCCAAGCATTGGTAAAACCGACGATTATTGTAAGGTGACCGATACGCTGGCTATGGCGAAGAAGATCTTCCCAGGTAAGCGAAACAACCTCGATATTCTCTGTGACCGATACGGCATTGATAACTCCCATCGTACTCTCCACGGGGCATTGCTCGATGCCGAGATTTTGGCAGATGTATATCTGTTGATGACCGGTGGTCAGACGTCGCTGCAATTTAATGCAGGGAACTCTGATGGCAGCGATGTGGGAGGTGAGTCAATAAAACGGGTGGCAAGTGGTCGAAAAGCGCTAAAGGTTATCCGTGCAAGTGCCGATGAATTAGAAGCGCATCAAAATAGATTAGATATCGTCGAGAAAAGCGGAAGCTGTCTCTGGCGTCAGTAGGAGAAAGGATGTTAAGGATTTGGTTGGTTGTACTCAGCGTGTTGCTGAGCGCTGCAAACGTCGCGGCAAAAGAGTCATCAATGACTTTGCTCGATAACCGCTTTCGAGTTGATCCTTCTATCCAACAAATTACCTTTGTGATTTATCGAGCTGAAAACTCACAGCCTGTGGTGTTGGTTCGTCCTGATGGTAAAAAATATTACGCTTGGCGCAGCCCTGACAACGTCCGTTGGTATCAAGAGTCATCAATGGACATTATTTCCATAGACAACCCAATGCCAGGTCCTTGGCAAGCGGTTGGTAAAGTTACTCCCAAGAACAAGATAACGCTGATTTCACACTTAGAACTGTCAACGGATCGGCTTCCAAGCCGCCTGTACCAAGGCGAGTCGATTAAGTTTACTGCACGTTTAACGTCTGATAAGCAGCCTTTGGTTCTGCGTGACTTTCTGGATCGCGTAAAGCTCAAGGTTACTTTCACCAAGTTTGTTGAAAATGAAGATACTTTGATCAAAGAAGCGCGTCCTATCCCTGAAGTGATTGGCGAGTTTGCCGATGACGGTACTGAGCTTGATGAAGTCGCAGGGGATGGCGTGTTTACGGTGTCATTGCCCATTTCGAGCGCGCCGGGTAAATATCGAGTACGCATCACGTCGGGGAATGGGATCTTCCTTCGAGCGCAAGAGCAGGAAGTGCTGGTTTATCCTTCTCCTGTGCAAGTGACCTTCATTCAATCTCGCAGTGAGCAAGAGATGCACAAAGTGGTCTTGTCAGGTGAGCAAGGTATGGTCGAGCCAGGCTCTCTCGCCGCTTTTGTTGAACATATTGACCCAGAAGAGCGTCAAATTGATGTGCAAGGCGCTGCTCTGAAAGAGAGCAATAAACTCGAACTCAGCATTCCCTACAGTGACACTTTAGGCAACTACTCTTGGACTGGTCAGGCGTATGCGACGGAAATGGGCTCCGGCAGACCTTTAGTCTTCCCGCTGAGCGAATACACTTATAGTTTGGTTGAAGAGCTCGACATTGCAGAAACCCGTCGTTTGCAAGAAGAGGAGCGCCTGAAACAGCAAAAACTGATGGAAGAGATGCGTCAGATTGAACTTCGTGAAGAGAAGAAAACACAAGGCATGATCATGATTGCGATTGGCAATGTCGTGGTGATTATTCTGGCCTTGGTTGCTTGGTTTGTGATTGGTAAGCTTAGAGCCAGAAAGAAAGCCGTGCCGGAGATGCAACTGGAAATGCCCAAAAAATAGCAACCTCAGATTGCCGCTTTTTATCTAACCCCTAGTTTGCGATGAAGCTAGGGGTTATTTATATTTTAAACATTTATTTAACTCGAACTTATTGTACGCGATGTACTAAAGGCGGTTTTGAGCATATTTATGTGAACAAGTTTTTGATAACATTCACTTATTCATAGCGTTAAATAAGTTAGGGGTTGAATGTATCATCCGAACAAATATGGTCGAGCCAAAAATGCGCTCGCGCTCGCAGTGGCTGTCGCGTTATTTGGATGCCAGAGTGGGCATGAAAGCAGCGATGACGAATCGGCCTCGACAACCGATACCAGTTCTGGCTCTAGCGGCAGTGCCATTACGGTGAATCTTCCCGCAGCCGTGACCTTGACCGAACCTAGCTCTGGCTCGAACACCGAATCTATTACAGTTACCTTGTCAGCGGCACTGAGCCAAGACCTTGTTCTCTCTGTGGTGACAAGTGATGTGACTTCTCGCAGCGAAGGGCAATTTAAAAACTACGATCCGATCGCCGCTCAAACAGTTCGAGTGCCAGCAGGCGTCACGACGTATTCACTCCCACTTAATCTAGTACACAACAACTTGCACGAGGGCAGTAAACAGCTGCGTTACACCATTAGTGCTGCGAGTAGCTCAAGTTATACCCTTGAGAACTCAAGTTCTAACGTGACCCTTACCGACAGCGATTCTGAGCCAACCATACGCTTTACCGATGCCAGCAAAACCGTTTTGGAAGGTGACAGCGCACAGAGTTACATTGAGTTGAGCCACTATCACGCCAAAGAGGTCACTGTGAATTTAGCGCAAAGTGGTATCGCTTCCAGTGACGACGTGACGAGTTCACTAAGCTCAATGACGGTAACGATTCCTGCGGAAAGCTTACGCCATGTCGTGACTGTGTCGGCGAAAAAAGATGGCTTGATTGAAGGTGGTGAATCACTCATTTACACCATGGAGAGTAGCGGTAACACCACTATTGATTCGGACCACAGCTCACTGGCGTTTTATATACCTGGTGACCGAGAAATTAATGACACCGGATTTGCCACCTACTCTAATGGCGCCTCTCATGACCTAACCGTAGAGCCTGCGGGGTACCCTGGACAAGATGCTGATTACGGGCTTGATAAAGAGGATGGAGGCCTCCACAGTGATGGCCAACATGGCTTCAAGCTGACCAAGTTAGATTACAGCGGCAATGTATTAGTGAATGATGCCTCTTCGTGGTCATGTGTTCGTGACGAGCGAACGGGTGTCTATATTGAAGCGAAGCAGGCTCCAAGAACTTTGCCGTCACAAGGTGAGATTGAGACGTGGCTAGAGGCATTCAAGAATGATCCAGACGCCAACCCATACCCATGGGCAAGCGAGTCTGGACAGTGGCGCAGTGCTGCCTACCGTTATACTTGGTACAACTCTGACAGCAGCACCAACGGTGGAAATCTAGGGGCAGTTAACGATTTGTTACCCTCAGAGGGCCCAATATCAAGCCAATGCGCTTTCCCCGAAGAAGAGGGGGTAGAATATCGTTGTAATGCTGAAGTCTACCTCGCAACCCTCAATCGCTATGGTGTGTGTGGCGTGTCCAATTGGCGTTTGCCTTCTCCAAGTGAAGCGCGTTCAATAGTTAATTACGGTTTCGGCGTTGGCCCTACCGATCCAACTACAGAAAACTACTTTCCGTACATGAAGGGGGCTAGTATGGGCAGCTCAGCAGACACGATCTTCACCAGTGCAAGTCGTGTAACGGGGGGCGGAGCCAGTGCTTGGTGTATGCAGACTCAAACTGGGCAAGTCGAGCTCTGTAACAAGGGTACCTACCATGGTGTGATTGCCGTTAGTGAAGGGGTAGAATAATGAAGCTGAAACTTATGACTATCGCGGCTTTGATGGTTTCTACTACGAGCTTTGCGCAGACTTGTGTTGAGAATCAGCCAGTATCACAACTGGAAGGTCAGTTTATCGATCGTCAAGATGGCACCATCTTGGATGTGAAAACCAACCTGCTGTGGCAAAAATGTAACGTGGGAGAGACTTACAACAGCACGACGAATGGCTGCGACGGGACGCCAACCAGTTTCGCTTCGTGGGATTTAGCCTTACAGAGTTCTCAAGTTGGCGTCGACGGCTTTCGCCTACCCAATATTAAAGAGTTAGGGTCGATAGTGGACTATCGCTGTGCGAAGCCGGCCATCAACTTGACCTATTTTCCGACGACGACCAATGTTCCTTATTGGACAAATACCCCTGATGTTTCAGATATCAACACGGCTTATTCTGGGTTGGTTATCGACTTTACTGAGGGGCAGGAAAAAACGGTCAACGCAAGCGGGGAGATGTTTGTCCGCTTGGTCAAGCCATTTAACTAGTTGACTAGAGATATAAAAAGGGCCGCAACAAGCGGCCCTTTCTGTTCTTGTTGACTAGGCAACTTCAACCATGGTCGGCGGCGTTACCTCAAGTGGCTTTGCTGCCAGTTCTTGCGGCTCAAAGTCGTCGACATTGATCACGTATAGGCGTTGCTGCTCTGCTTCAATCAGCAAATTTGCCTCCGCTTTATCAAGAATGCCTTTCTCTAAGCCTATTTCGGCGATTGCATCTAGGCGCAAGAACGGACGACGTTCGCTAATCGCTTTACACACTTTGTCGAACAACGGCTCTGCCTCAAGAATCACCGATAGCGCGTGTTCAATTTTCCCTGCTGGGTTGAACTCACTCGCCGTCAAGTACTGGTTGCGGCCAATACGAGATCGGGTTTCTGATGGCGTTTGAAGAATGCGCGCTACTTGGCTGTCCAGTTTGTCACTTGGCGCTTTGCGTATACGACCAAAAGGCAAGATTACGACACGTAGCGCTTTGCCTAGCCACTTGTTCGGGAAGTTGGCTAAGAACTCATCGATCGCTAGTTCAGTCTGTTTCATGCTGTCTTGCAATCCCCAGTGAACCAGTGGTAAATCGTCCGCGATTCGACCATCACTTTCGTAGCGTTTCAGCGTGGCTGAGCTCAGATATAGCTGACTGAGAATATCGCCAAGTCGAGCAGACAAACGCTCTTTACGTTTGAGTGAACCACCCAGCACCGCCATTGAAATGTCCGCAAGGAAGGCAATGTTTGCACTGTAGCGGTTCAATTGCTGGTAGTAGCGCGTGGTTGCGTCTTGCGTCGGTGCCTCAGAGCCGCGTCCGTCCGTTAGACCAAGCCAGAAGCTGCGTACTAGGTTGCTCATGGTAAAGCTAACATGTCCTGCAAGTGCTTTATCAAATTTCTCAACAGCGTCGCCTGCTTCAGAGTAAGCGGCGTCCATCTCTTCCAATACGTATGGATGGCAGCGAATCGCACCCTGACCAAATATGATCATCGAACGTGTCAGAATGTTCGCACCTTCAACCGTTACCGCAATTGGCGCACCTTGGTAACCACGTGCTAAGAAGTTGGAGGGGCCCAAACAGATCCCTTTGCCGCCCACAATGTCCATCGCATCAATGATGCTCTGCTGGCCACGGTGGGTACAGTGGTACTTCACGATGGCCGAGATCACCGATGGTTTTTCTCCTAAATCAATGCCCGCAACCGTCAAGTTGCTCGCAGCATCCATCACATAGGCATTGCCCCCTAGGCGAGCCAATGGTTCCTCAACTCCTTCCATGTGGCCAATAGGTTGCTTGAATTGGCGACGAATGCGCGAGTAGGCACCCGTTGCCAGTGCGGCTGTTTTGATGCCACCTGTCGAGTTAGATGGGAGCGTGATACCACGACCGACTGACAGACATTCAACCAGCATGCGCCAACCTTGGCCTGCCATTTTCTGACCACCGATGATGAAGTCGATAGGAACAAACAGATCATTGCCGCGCGTTGGGCCATTTTGGAAAGGAACATTGAGCGGGAAGTGGCGATTACCGATCTCCACACCTTTAAGATGGGTTGGAATCAGCGCACAAGTGATGCCGAGATCTTCTTTATCACCCAGTAGTCCTTCGGGATCGCGAAGTTTAAAGGCAAGACCAAGCACCGTTGCGACCGGGGCAAGGGTAATGTAGCGTTTGTTCCAAGTTAGACGCATGCCAAGGACTTCTTTGCCTTCCCACTCGCCCTTACACACAACGCCATAATCTGGAATTGACCCCGCGTCCGAGCCTGCTTCTGGGCTAGTGAGTGCAAAACATGGAATCTCTTTGCCTTCCGCTAAGCGAGGTAAGTAGTAATCCTTTTGCTCCTCTGTACCATAATGTTGCAGAAGCTCACCTGGCCCCAATGAGTTGGGTACACCAACGGTCGATGACAGCACGCCAGAGACACCCGTCAGCTTTTGCAGTACCAAAGATTGAGCGTAGGCAGAAAACTCCAAGCCACCATATTTTTTCTTGATGATCATGGCAAAGAACTTGTTGTCTTTGAGGTATTGCCATACTTCTGGTGGAAGGTCTGCCAGTTCGTGAGTCACTTGATAGTCGTTGACCATGGCACACACTTCTTCCACTGGGCCATCCAGAAAGGCTTGTTCTTCTTGGCTCAAGCTTGGCGCTTTGATGGCATGCAGTTTGTTCCAATCAGGCTTACCCTTAAACAGCTCAGCTTCCCACCAAACTGTCCCTGCATCTAACGCTTCTTTTTCCGTTTGCGACATGGCTGGGAGTACTTGTTTGAAAAGCTTAAGTGCTTTTTTACTAATGAGAGATTGTCTTACTGCAGGGATGCCCAATATCACGACCGCGGATACATACAGTAACCAACTGATAGAACCGGCTGTGCCAACCCAAGATAAGAGAACCATAGTCGCTGTCAGTGCGGCAACTGAAGCGATCAACGAGCTTCGGCGGTATAGGCAGGTGGCCAATACAACCGTAAATCCGAGTATAGAGAGCAAGATGTCCATGTTTCGTTTTCCTTTTTGACGTATCTCAACAGTTATACGTCTTAAACTAGTAAGAGGTCATACCAGTAAAGTGTAAACAAAAGATTAATGAAATGTAAAACATGCTAATGCTCAAAAAGTGATCTAAGTAGAGTGAAAATTCTAAAAATGCTGGCTTGTGCTGTTTTTATGAGCAATGAATTGCAATAAAGGTGGATTTGTTAACCGAGAGCTATCGACACTATGCGATGTTTGAGTAAACTCATCAAATAAGTTGGGTGATGCGCAAAGCTCGCCTATCCACGAACAATAATTAGAGATAGCCCTATGTACCATGATCTGATCAAGAGCGAGTTGCTAGAAGCTGCTGACGTACTAAACAAGTTTTTGAGTGATGAGAGCAATATTGCTCAAATCGAATCGGCGGCCAAAATGATTGCGGATTCGTTTAAGCAAGGTGGCAAGGTATTGTCGTGTGGTAACGGCGGTTCACATTGTGATTCCATGCACTTTGCTGAAGAGCTGACAGGTCGTTACCGTGAAAATCGCCCAGGTTTGCCAGGTATTGCTATCTCTGATCCTAGTCATCTGTCTTGTGTCAGCAATGATTTTGGTTATGACCACGTTTTCTCTCGCTATGTAGAAGCTGTTGGTTCAAAAGGGGATGTCTTATTTGGCCTTTCGACTTCCGGTAATTCTGCAAATATCTTAAAGGCGATTGAAGCGGCCCAAGCAAAAGGCATGAAGACCATCGCGTTGACCGGTAAAGATGGCGGCAAGATGGCTGGCTTAGCGGATATCGAAATTCGTGTACCGCATTTTGGCTACGCAGACCGTATTCAAGAAATCCACATTAAGATCATTCACATCGTGATCCAGCTTATCGAAAAGGAAATGGAGAACGCGTAACGGCGTGACCATTCATCATTTAACCGGCATCAGTGTTTGCATTTTCTCTCGCTGATGTCGTTAAGTTACCAACTGCACGCAAGGATGAAGGGAGTTTAGTAGGCCATGTGTGAATTGCTCGGCATGAGCGCCAACGTACCAACAGATATCTGTTTTAGTTTTACCGGATTGATGCAGCGTGGTGGGAACACGGGTCCGCACCGAGATGGGTGGGGGATCACGTTTTACGAAGGAAAGGGGTTCCGCACATTCAAAGATCCCAACCCTAGCTGCAAATCCAAAATTGCTGAGCTAGTCCAGAACTACCCAATTAAAAGCTGCGCGGTTGTCAGCCATATTAGGCAGGCGAATCGTGGCGGAGTAAACCTCGAAAATACCCACCCATTTACTCGTGAGCTTTGGGGGCGCTATTGGACCTTTGCGCATAACGGCCAACTGAGTGATTACCAAGCTCTGCAGACCGGTCGCCATCGCCCTGTTGGACAAACTGACAGTGAGCTCTCTTTCTGTTGGCTATTAAAGCAAATGGAAGATCGATACCCAGAGCCGCCACAAGATATGGTCGGTGTGTTCCGGTTTGTTGCCGAGTGCTGCGATAGATTGCGCGAGAAAGGCGTCTTTAACATGCTGCTCTCTGATGGTGAGTACGTAATGACTTACTGTACTAATCATCTTTACTGGATTACGCGTCGCGCGCCCTTTGGCAAGGCAGCACTGATCGATGAAGATGTTGAGATCAACTTTCAAGAAGAGACGACACCCAATGACATTGTGTCAGTCATTGCTACTCAGCCACTGACCGGCAATGAGACTTGGCACCGCATGAAGCCCGGAGAGTTTGGTATCTTGCACTTTGGCGAACTGATTGATGGCAATGCTGATGAGTTGAGCCATGTTCCTTTTGCGCCGAAGAAAGTAGCGAGTCAAGCACCGACAGAGCCGCTGGAATAGCGGTGCACTCTTATCAGTTGTAAAAAAGGCCGATGTTTCCATCGGCCTTTTGTATTTCTAAGCGTCAATCAACTTAAGCAAGCTGCGCTTTAACATGCTCAACGATATCAGCCATCGCTACAGCCGTCTTCTCACCTGAGCGGCGGTTCTTGTATTCGAAGTTGCCTTCTTTCATAGAACGATCGCCAATCACGATAGTGTGAGGAATGCCGATAAGCTCCATATCAGAGAACATTACGCCTGGGCGCTCTTTGCGGTCATCGAATAGAACTTCGATACCCATAGCCGTCAGTTCCGCGTACAGCTTCTCAGCCGCTTCTTTCACTTCTTCTGACTTGTGCATGTTCATTGGCACGATAGCCACTTGGAAAGGTGCGAGTGCGTCTGGCCAGATGATGCCGTATTTGTCGTGGTTTTGCTCGATTGCAGAAGCCACAACACGTGATACACCAATACCGTAACAACCCATCTCTAGGATGACGTTCTTACCATCAGGACCAAGAACACCACAGTTCATTGCTTCAGAGTAAGTGTTACCTAGCTGGAAGATGTGACCCACTTCGATACCACGCTTAAGCATTAGCGTACCTTTACCACATGGGCTTGGATCGCCTTCAACGACGTTACGTAGATCTTCAACTTGGCCTAGTTCCACGTCACGACCCCAGTTGATGCCGAAGTAGTGCTTGTCATCAATGTTAGCGCCAGCGCCGAAGTCGCTCATTACAGCAACAGTGCGGTCAACAATGAATGGTAGTTTAAGACCAACAGGGCCAAGAGAACCAGGGCCTGCGCCGATCAGTGCGCGAATTTCTTCTTCTGTTGCCATCTCTAGAGGAGCAGCAACTTGAGGAAGGTTTTCAGCTTTCACTTCGTTTAGTTCGTGGTCGCCACGGATGATTAGCGCGATGATATCTGCGTCTACTTCATCAGATGCTTTTACGAAAAGCGTTTTCACTGTCTTCTCGATAGGCATGTCGAACTGTTCAACAAGCTCAGCGATGGTTTTTGCGTTTGGCGTATCAACCAGCGTCATCTCTTGCGTTGGCTCAGCGCGATCACCTGCAGGCGCTGCTGCTTCTGCTTTTTCAATGTTCGCTGCGTAATCAGACTCAGTAGAGAAGGCGATGAGATCTTCGCCGCTTTCAGCAAGTACGTGGAACTCTTGAGAGCCACTACCACCGATAGCGCCAGAGTCAGCCAGTACAGGGCGGTACTCAAGACCCATGCGGTCGAACGCTTTACAGTACGCATCGTGCATCGCTTGGTAAGATTTCTCTAGACCTTCTTTATCGATGTCGAAGCTGTATGCATCCATCATGCAGAATTCACGTGCACGCATTACGCCAAAACGTGGGCGACGCTCATCACGGAACTTAGTCTGGATTTGGTACAGGTTTAGCGGAAGCTGTTTGTAAGAGCTCACTTCGTTACGCACAAGGCTAGTGATCACTTCTTCAGCTGTTGGGCTAAGAACAAACGGACGAGTGTGACGGTCAGTAAAGCGAAGTAGCTCAGGACCCATCTTCTCGCTGCGGCCTGTCTCTTCCCATAGTTCAAACGGCTGAACAACGGGCATCAATGTTTCGACTGCGCCTGCATTGTCGATCTCTTGACGAACGATGTTTTCGACTTTACGCAGTACACGTAGACCAGTAGGTAGCCAGGTGTAAAGACCTGAAGCCAGCTTACGGATCATACCTGCACGTAGCATGAGCTGGTGGCTCACTACTTCTGCGTCGTTTGGAGTCTCCTTCAGAGTAGAAAGAAGATAATTACTGGTACGCATTTAACTTATCCGTTTATTAAAGTTAGATACTCAAGCCGGAATGGACAGGAGTATGGAAGTCCCCAGAGGGGAAAATGGTTAGCCGCTTATAATATCAGCCAATTGCCTTCGTCAAAAGCACTCAATGACGGTAACCGTTATTAAGTTGTCGTTAGCGGTGAACTTAACGTTCAAATCGAACAAATTTACCGCATATTCTTTACTGTCGGGTTTGTTCTTTTTGTATGCAGGGCGAGGGTCTTGCGCTAGAACTTGTTTGATCACCTCACTTTCCATTGCCCCCTGCGTGCGCTTGATGAGCGTGGCTTGCGCAGATTCACTAAAGATAACATCCATGGTTTGAGGGGCTTGCTCTGCGTAGCCTCCCGTCGCATCTGGGATCGAATCCGAGTAGGGAATGTAAGGCTTAATATCAAGAATAGGCGTACCATCGACCAAGTCGACATTACCAAGGTTCAAATACATTTGGTCACCGTGCTTATCGATTCCTTTCACTTCGACAGCAGACATTCCAATCCCGTTGGGTCTAAAGGTTGAGCGAGAAGCAAATACACCAACACGTTCGTTCCCACCAAGCCGTGGAGGTCTCACCGTTGGCTTCCATCCTGCGGCTAAATTTTGGTCAAATAAGAATAATAGCCAGACGTGGGAAAATTGCTCCAACCCTCTTACCGCTTCAGGTGTGTTTGCCTCACCAATTAATCTTAAGCGAGACGTCGCCCCGCTTACTAAACGAGGTTGGCGAGGAACCGCAAATTTCTCTTTATATGGGCTTTCGATGTAGCCAATGGGCGTTACAGAGTACATGTGTCTCTCTCTAAATGGTGAACGAGCAAAAAATATCACAAAAATGGCTAGCAAAACGGGTTGATAATAATTATCATTTATAATGTTATAACATAACAATTAAAGTGAGAGTATTTATGCAACCTAACATCCACCCTGAATATAGAACGGTCGTCTTTCATGACACGAGTATCGATGAATACTTCTTGATAGGCTCGACGCTAAAAACCGATCGCACCATCGAGTGGGAAGATGGCAAAACCTACCCATACTTTACGATTGAAGTGTCCTCTAAATCTCACCCGTTTTACACCGGCAAGCAGCGAGTCATTCATCAGGAAGGGCGCGTGGCGAACTTCAAACGTCGCTTTGGTCAATTTACAAAAGAGAAGGAGTAATCAATGAAAGTGGTAAAGTCTTTAAAAAGTGCAAAAAGCCGTCACCCGGATTGTCAAATCGTTAAACGAAGAGGGCGTCTCTATGTGATCTGTAAAACGAACCCTCGATTTAAAGCAGTACAAAAATAGCGTACGAAAAATAAACAGAACGCATGTATTTATATGAATTATAATGCTGTTTTATGTTTTTGGTTTGGTGTTAATTGCTAATATTTTGTTCGAAATGCGTTAAATATTGTGCATTGTAACACAATTTGTAACATTTTAGATTTTATATCGTACACCTTGTCTAGTAACCTGCGCGGGCTTTGTTGACATCTTTGTCACAAAAAAGCGCAGGAATAACTACAAGGAGGGAACAGATGAGTTCATCTGCTTCGATTAAACAAAACTCGCCAAAAAAGCCGCTGTTCACGCGCTTTTTAGATACAGTTGAATATTTGGGGAACCTATTACCCCACCCAATCACTCTATTTGCACTTTTCTGTGTTGCTATCTTAGTGACATCTGGAATCGCAGGTTACTTTGAAGTCTCTGTTATGGACCCTCGCCCTGAAGGTGCGAAAGGTCGCGCAGCTGATGGCATGATCCATGTCGTGAGCTTGTTAAATGCAGAAGGCTTACAGCTGATCGTTACTAACTTAGTGAAGAACTTTGTTGGTTTTGCCCCGCTAGGCACGGTACTTGTGGCTATGCTAGGTGTTGCGATTGCTGAACATTCCGGTCTCTTATCTGCTGCGATGCGTGGCATGGTAATGGGAGCGTCTCAGCGTATGGTGACGGTTACCGTCGTGTTTGCTGGTATCATTTCAAATACAGCGTCTGAGCTAGGTTACGTGGTTCTTATTCCACTAGCGGCGATGTTGTTCCACTCTTTAGGTCGTCACCCACTTGCTGGTCTTGCTGCGGCATTTGCCGGTGTATCAGGTGGCTACTCAGCAAACCTTCTTATCGGTACGGTTGACCCGCTGCTTTCTGGTATCACAGAAACCGCCGCGCAAATGATTGATCCATCTTACACTGTTGGCCCAGAAGTTAACTGGTACTTCATGTTTGTGTCTACCTTCTTCATTGCCATTACAGGTGCGTTCGTAACGGAGAAAATCGTTGAGCCAAAACTTGGCAAATACAATGATGAAGAAGCGTCTGAAGACTTATCTAACGACTCAATGGGTAAGCTTACCGATATTGAGAAGAAAGGTCTGAAACTGGCAGGTCTGGCGGTTGTTGCGGTATCCGCGCTTCTTGCTTGGACAATCGTGCCTGAAGATGGCGTTCTACGTTCGGCGACAGGTACAGTGGCAGGTTCGCCATTCCTGAAAAGTATCGTCGCGTTTATCTTCGTCTTCTTCGCAATCCCAGGTTTTGTTTACGGTAAAGTAACAGGCTCAATGAAGACTGACCGTGACGTGATTGATGCAATGGCGAAGTCGATGTCGTCAATGGGTATGTACATCGTACTTGTGTTCTTTGCTGCTCAGTTTGTTGCCTTCTTCAAGTGGACTAACTTTGGTCAGGTATTCGCAGTCGCGGGTGCAAGCTTCCTACAGGAAATCGGTCTAACTGGCCCAATGCTGTTCTTCGCATTCATCCTGATGTGTGGCTTCATTAACCTAATGATCGGTTCAGCTTCTGCTCAGTGGGCGGTAACTGCGCCAATCTTTGTTCCAATGCTAATGTTGGTTGGTTACGCGCCAGAAACGATTCAGGCGGCTTACCGTATCGGTGATTCAACGACTAACATCATCACACCAATGATGAGCTACTTCGGTCTAATTCTTGCGGTAGCGACGCGTTACATGAAGAATCTGGGTATCGGTACGCTGATCGCAACCATGCTGCCTTACTCTATCTGCTTTATCGTAGGTTGGAGTCTACTGTTCTACCTATGGGTATTCGTATTTGGTCTACCTGTTGGTCCGGGTGCTGCAACGTACTACACACCTTAAGCCATACAATTGATTATACGTTGAGCCGGAGTTTTTACTCCGGCTTTTTTGTAGGCAAATCGGTTTGACAAGATAGGGTTGTGAACTTTACTTATAGAATACATATTTAGGAGGGCAGGCTTGCAGTATTTGGAGCGATTAAATACAGAGACTGTGTAACGAATGCCTGTTCGTATAAGTATGAAGCGATTGACTCATATCCTAATTTCCCTGGTCTACTTCAGCAGTTTTTATCTTGGTGCGAGCTCGACGCTACAGTTAGTGACTTTGGAGTACCCACCGTATATTGAACATCATAACGATAAGATTTCTGGTGTGGCGGTTGAGTTGGTCAAGGAAATCTTTGCTGAACTCAAACAACCCATCAGTATCCAAGTTCTGCCGTGGGCGAGGGCACTAAATAACATTCAACATGGTCGCTCAGATGCCATCTTCACCGCATTCAAAAACCAAGAACGGGAACAATTTGCGGACTATAGCCAGCAAGTTTTGTTTACCCAGAATATTAGCTTGATTACCTTGATTGATAGTGAGTTAAGCAGTATCGACTTTTTCCAACGTGACTTGAGCTCGCTCTCTATTTGTGTGGTCAACAGAGTGAGTTATGGTAAACGAATGGACGACTTGCTCGATACCGGCGTGTTTAAAGTGATTTTTAAACGCAATAAAACTGAGGACTGTGCTCATCTTGTCAGAGCAAAGCGTGCTGATGTGTGGGTCAATAATGAGTTTGGGGCGCGCAGTATTATGGTGCGAATGGGCTCGACCAATCGCTGAAGATTCTGGTGCCTTCATTAGAAGCTACGCCAAGTTACATTGCTTTTTCAAAACTTCGCCAGCACCACGATCTAAAGAATGAGTTTGATGCCGAGCTCGCTGCTATGAAGCGTGACGGTCGATATCAAGCGCTGATTGAACGGTACTTTGATAGCTTGAGAGTTGAGCTGAGTGGAGAATAAAAAAGGGCTGACGCATTCACGTCAGCCCTATTCATTTTGCTTGGCTAGATAAAGTGGTGATTACCAGCCTTTAACCACGCCACCTTGGAAGATTTCTGATGCTGCTGCGTAAACTTCTTCTGTCTGGTAAGACTTCACGAAGTTCTGAACGTTTTCAGCATTTAGGTTCTCTTCACGAGAAACGATTAGGTTTACGTATGGAGACTCTTTGTCTTCAACAAACACGCCATCTTTTTGTGGAGTTAGGTTGATAGAGCTTGCGTAAGTTGTGTTGATGATAGATAGCGCTACATCGTCTAGAGAACGAGGAAGTTGCGCAGCATCTAGCTCAACGATTGAGATGTTTTTCGGGTTTGCCGTGATGTCACGAACCGTTGCTAGTAGACCTGCACCTTCACGAAGTTCGATCAGACCTTGCTGCTCAAGAAGTAGCAGTGAACGACCTAGGTTAGTTGGATCGTTTGGAACAGCGATGCGCGCGCCTTCTTGGATCTCATCCACAGATTTTACTTGCTTAGAGTAACCAGCGATTGGGTAAACGAACGTGTTACCTGCGATAGTCAGTTTGTAACCACGATCTGCCACTTGCTGATCTAGGTATGGCTTGTGCTGGAATGCGTTGATATCGATTGAACCGTCATCCAATGCAGCGTTAGGCGTTACGTAGTCAGTGAAAGTAACAAGCTCAACATCTAGGCCGTATTGCTCTTTTGCTACTTTTGCAGCAACTTCAGCAACTTGTGCTTCAGCACCTGCCATAACACCTACTTTGATTTTGCTGTTGTCAGCGGCTTTTTCGCCACAGCCAGATAACACTAATGCTGATGCAGCAGCGGCAATTGCCAAAAGACCTTTAAGATTGAATTTCATGACTATCTCCTTGTAATAAATCGAATAATTTTTATCTGTGATCGACGCGGCGCACAATGGCATCGCCGATAGATTGAATAATTTGCACTAAAATAATCAGCATCACGACCGTTACTGCCATTATGACCACATCATAGCGATGGAAGCCGTAACGGATGGCGACGTCACCTAGACCACCGCCACCTACCGTTCCTGCCATTGCTGAGTAGCTGACTAGCGTAACCAATGTAATGGTGACTGAGTTGACGATGGTCGGTAGTGCTTCAGGAAGCAATACCTTAGAAATGATTTGTACCGGTGTTGCGCCCATCGATTGTGCTGCTTCTACCAGACCTGTTGGTACTTCAAGCAAGGCACCTTCGATCAAACGAGCGACAAATGGAATTGCGCCGATGGTGAGCGGTACGATAGCGGCTGTAGTACCGATAAAGGTGCCGACTAAAATTTTTGTCACAGGGATTATGGCAACCATCAATACCAAGAATGGCACAGAGCGACCGATGTTCACGATGGCACCAAGTATGCTATTAAGCTTGGTGTTTTCGAGTAGACCACCTTTTTTCGTGGTATGGAGAATAACACCAAGTGGAATGCCCACGGCAAATCCAACAATTCCGGCAACCGCGACCATGTAAAGGGTTTCCCAAGTGGCGCCAATCAGCAAGTTGCCATTAAGGTTTAGCCATTCTGATACTGTATTAAAGGACATAACCCAATACCTCTACTTTTACGTTATGTTCACGGAGGAATTCGATAGCAGCATTGTCATCCTGCTCATTACCAAACAGTTCAGCGACCATCATGCCGAACTTTACGCCACCTGCGTAATCAAGATCAGAGCTCAAAATGCTGACGTCGATATTGAACTTGCGTGCAATTTGCGTCATCAGTGGGGCGTCTACTGTTGCTCCGGTAAACTCTAAGCGAACCAGTGGGTAGCTGCCTTCAACTCGAGTTTCTTGCAAGCGAACTTGGTAATCCTCAGGGATGGAGAGATCCAGCGTTGAGCGAATGAACTCATGGGCCAGTTCCGTTTTCGGGTGGGCAAAAATTTCGCCGACCGTGCCTTTTTCAACGAGCTCGCCACCACCAATAATGGCCACCTCATGACAGATGCTTTTCACTACGTCCATTTCGTGAGTGATCAGCAGCATTGTGATATTCAGCTTACGATTGATCTCTTTAAGTAGCTCAAGAATAGATTGAGTGGTCGCTGGATCGAGGGCGCTGGTGGCTTCGTCACACAGCAGCACTTTTGGATCCGATGCCAGCGCACGAGCAATCGCAACACGCTGCTTCTGGCCGCCACTTAGGTTAGATGGGTAGCTTTCATGCTTGTCTGCTAGGCCAACCAGTTTTAATAGCTCTGTAACCTTGGTGCTGATTTTTTCTTTTTCGGCGCCAGCCAACTCAAGTGGAAGCGCAACATTATCGAATACAGTGCGAGAAGAAAGCAGATTAAAGTGCTGAAAAATCATGCCGATGTTGCGGCGTGTTTTGCTCAGTTCAGACTTTGATAATTTAGTGAGGTCCACGCCGTCAACAATGATAGAGCCACTTGTTGGGGCTTCCAGCATGTTTACACAGCGAATAAGCGTACTTTTCCCTGCTCCAGATGAGCCGATTACACCGAAAATCGTTCCTTGAGGAATGTGTAGATTGATGTCTTTAAGGGCATTGATTTCCTTTTTGCCCTGATAAAACACCTTATTAACTTGATTAATTTCAATCATCGAGAAACTCGCTAATCCGATTACCTTGGGAGCAGTAGATAATTTTGAACTACATCTCATTTAGTAGACGATGCTATGGTCTCGCGTGTTTTCTGTCAATAGATATTTTTACGTCTAGACGTCTAAATGGTTATTTTGCTCAATCGTTTGGTAATTAGATAGTGATGAAAGAAATAAAGCGTGCAATAATTCTTACTACAACTGGGTGATTCACCCCAAAGAAAGTAACGGATAGAGAAGCATATTTTGGCTAAACCAGCAGTCTTTTTAGATCGTGATGGCGTGATTAACGTCGACCATGGTTACGTACATGATGAGCATGATTTTGAATTTATCGAAGGCGTGTTTGAAGCGACGAAGAAACTGAAAGAGATGGGCTACTTGCTTGTCTTGGTGACTAACCAGTCTGGCATTGCTCGTGGTAAGTTTAGTGAAGATCGCTTCCTAGACTTAACTCAGTGGATGGACTGGAATTTTGTTGATAATGGCGTTGAGTTTGATGGTTTTTACTACTGTCCTCACCATGCTGAACATGGACAAGGTAAATACAAAGAAGAGTGTAATTGCCGCAAACCCAAGCCTGGTATGTTTATCTCAGCACGCGACTTTTTGAAAATTGACATGGCAAACTCTGTCATGGTTGGTGACAAAGCGGAAGATATGATGGCAGCGGATGCTGCTGGCGTAGGAACCAAAATTCTCGTTCGTACAGGTAAGCCAGTCACTGACAAAGGTGAGGCGCTTGCCTCTGTGGTGCTAGACAGTATTAAAGACGTGCCAGCTTATCTCACTAAATAGCATTAAAGGGTCGCTTTGGCGGCCCTTGTTTGTTTGGAGGTCATGATGAAAAAAGGACGATTTATCGTGATGATGGGTGTAGCCTTAACTGGTTGCTCCCAATCAGCGTCACAATCAGACAACACCTTTCAAGGGGACTGGATTCAGTACCAATGTGACGCGGGGCAGGCATTTGAGGTTGGCTATTTACCAGAGCAAGAAAAAGCTTGGCTGAAAGTGGATCAGCAAGAGTTCCCTTTGATACAAGTCCCGTCAGGCTCTGGAACCAAATACATACTGGATGATGGTACTGCCGCAACCGCTAACCCTATCGTGTTGCATACAAAAGGTACGAATGCGCGATTGGAAGTTGCACGCACCATATACAAAAATTGTCAGTTCGACGAGTAACACAGACTTCGCGATTCGTTAAGCATAAGACTAGGAAGCTAACTATCCCCCTATGAGTAAAAAACTAACCATTCTTGATATTGCTAAGTTATCGGGCGTCGGTAAGTCGACCGTATCTCGAGTATTGACCAATGATCCGAAAGTAAAGCCTGCGACGCGGGCGAAAGTCGAACAAGTGATTCAAGAATCCGGTTACGTACCTTCCAAGTCTGCGCAAACCATGCGTGGTGGAAGTCAAAAAGTCGTTGGGGTGATCATTTCACGCTTGGACTCTCCATCAGAGAATAAAGCGGTAGGGAGCATGCTCAATACGCTTTATGCCGCGGGGTATGACGTGGTGATCATGGAAAGCCAGTTTGATCGTGACAAGACTAATGCCCACCTCGATGTACTGAAAAAGCGCAATGTCGACGGAGTTATCGTGTTTGGCTTCAGTGATTTTGATGTGACCAAACTGGGCAGTTGGCAAAACCGTACCGTGGTGATTGCCATGGATACGGATCAAGTCTCTTCAATCAACTACGATAACGAGCAAGTGATCATCAAAGCGCTCGAGTATCTGCAGCAAAAATCGCTCAGCCGTATTGCCTTTATTGGAGTGGACCCGAGTGACAAAACAACGGGTAAGCTGCGTCTGGATGCTTACTTAACTTGGTGTCGCGCTCATGCACTAAAGGCTTGCTACCAAACCGGTCAGTTGAATCATGAAAGTGCCTACCTACTTGTCGATAAAGTCCTCAAACCCGAGACACAAGCCATCGTCTGTGCCAGTGATACTCTGGCGCTAGGTGTCATCAAGCGCCTCCAAGAACTCGACCGTGAAGACGTTGTGGTGACAGGTGTCGGCGGTAATGAATTGCTTTCATTCCTCTTTCCTAAAGTATTTAGCATCGACCCCGGTTATTCATTAGCGGGTGAAAAAGCAGCTAACCTACTGATATCCCAAATAAATGGCGATGTGGGGACGGTTCATCTCACTCAACAGCCTCTGACTCTCTAAGCCATTATTTTCAAAGTGATTTAAAATTATACTGTGATCTCATTCAATTAATGGGACTGTTCCCATTTTTATCTTTTATCAGATCTGACAATATAATGAGCACAAATGGGAACATTCCCAAAACAACAAAAAATAAGTCAGTTAATAGTCTGATGTTGATTCAGACATGAATGAGAATCCAATTAGGGTGGACATGGATATGAGTAAGATTGCGAAACACGAAGTGGAGCGTCTGATTGAGTTGGTCGGTGGCAGCGATAACATCGCAAGTGTGAGCCACTGCTTAACGCGCCTTCGCTTTGTACTAAACGATACCGAGAAAGCAAAAGAAAAAGAGCTAGAAGCTCTGCCAATGGTGAAAGGTTGTTTTACCAACGCAGGTCAGTTCCAAGTCGTTATTGGCACTGAAGTTGATGAAGTCTATAAAGTGCTGATTGAACTGACAGGGCAAACGGCAGCATCGAAGGATGAAGCCAAGCTTGCTGCTCGTCAAAACATGAACATTTTAGAGCGCGGGATCTCCCATTTAGCCGAAATTTTTGTCCCGCTGCTGCCTGCCATTATCACCGGTGGTTTGATTCTAGGTTTCCGTAACGTTATTGGCGACATTAAGATGTTTGATGGTCAATCTCTAACGGAAATCAGCCAATTCTGGGCAACAGTCCATAGCTTCTTGTGGTTGATTGGCGAAGCGATTTTCTTCTTCCTACCGGTTGGTGTGTGTTGGTCAACGGTGAAAAAACTGGGTGGTACACCAATTCTGGGTATCACGCTAGGTGTTACCTTGGTCTCTCCGCAGCTTATGAACGCTTACTTGATTGGTAAGCAGGTGCCGGAGGCTTGGGACTTTGGTCTGTTTGTCATAGAGAAAGTTGGTTACCAAGCACAGGTCATTCCAGCAATGCTGGCAGGTGTTGCCTTAGCCTTTATTGAAACGAATCTAAAGCGCATCGTCCCATCCTACTTGTACCTAGTCGTTGTGCCGTTTGTTTCAATCATCCTTTCTGTTGTGCTTGCTCACTCATTGATTGGCCCATTTGGTCGAGTACTTGGCGACGGTGTTGCGTTTGCGGCGAAAGCGGCGATGACAGGTGACTTCGCGGTGATTGGTTCAATGGTGTTTGGTTTCTTGTACGCACCTCTTGTGATTACAGGTATCCACCACACGACTAACGCGGTTGACCTACAGCTAATGCAAGACCTAGGTGGCACGCCAATCTGGCCTCTGATTGCACTTTCTAACATTGCTCAAGCATCGGCTGTTGTGGGTATCATCATCATTAGCAAGAAGCATGGCGAACGCGATATCTCGGTTCCTGCGGCAATCTCTGCCTACCTTGGTGTAACAGAGCCTGCGATGTACGGTATCAACCTTAAGTACAAATTCCCTATGTTGAGCGCAATGATCGGTAGTGCGATTGCCGCTGCGATTTGTGGTAGCGCAGGTGTGATGGCAAACGGCATCGGTGTTGGTGGTCTGCCTGGTATCTTGTCAATCCAGCCACAATTCTGGGGCATCTACGGAATTGCGATGCTTGTTGCGATTGCGGTTCCTGCGGCACTGACACTCTTCTTCTACAAGCGCGCACAAATGAAAGGCGAGTTAGAGCCTGTAAGCGCATAAGCATTTCTTATGGAGCGGCCGTCGCTGCTCCATCTTCAACGATTTCTATTTTTGGTAAGTGAGCTCAATGATGTCTGTAATCACAAATGATGCAAACTGGTGGAAAACCGCCTCGATATATCAAATTTACCCAAAGAGTTTTTGTGATAGTGGCAGTAAAGGGACAGGTGATATCCAAGGCATTATCTCTAAGTTGGACTATTTGCAGCGATTGGGAATTGACGCAATTTGGTTAACTCCGGTTTACCAGTCGCCAATGATCGATAATGGCTACGACATTTCTGATTATTACGCGATTAACCCAGACTTTGGCAGTATGGACGATTTTGACCAACTGCTTGCAGAGGCGCATCAGCGTGGGATTCGCATTATTATGGATATCGTAGTCAACCATACGTCGACGCAACATCATTGGTTTCAATCGGCTTTGGGGGATAAAAATAGCCCATACCGAGATTACTACATCTGGAAAGATCCTGTAGATGGCGGGATCCCGAACAACTGGCAATCCAAATTTGGTGGCAGTGCGTGGGAGTTTGATGAGAAAACAGGTCAATACTTCCTTCACTTATTTGCCAAAGAGCAAGCAGACTTAAACTGGGAAAATCCTCAAGTCCGTGCAGAAGTGAAAGAGGTGATCAGCTTTTGGGCGGAGAAGGGCGTTGATGGTTTCCGCTTAGACGTGATTAATCTCATCTCTAAACAGCAAGACTTTCCCAATGATGATCAGGGAGATGGCCGCCGATTCTACACAGATGGACCTCGTGTGCATGAATACTTGCAAGAGATCAGTGAAGCGGTATTTCAACAATATGGCAGCGTGACGGTGGGAGAGATGTCTTCGACGACGCTGGAGCATTGCCAGCAGTACTCTTCACTGGATAACAAAGAACTCTCAATGGTGTTTAATTTCCACCATTTAAAAGTGGATTATCCAAATGGTGAAAAGTGGACCAAAGCGCCATTTGATTTCATCCAACTCAAGCAGATTTTCAACCACTGGCAAACCGGTTTAAATGGCAAAGGGTGGGGAGCTCTATTCTGGTGTAACCATGATCAGCCACGTGTGGTGAGTCGATTGGGAGATGATAAACACTTCCGTGTCGAGTCGGCGAAAATGCTCGGAGCTTCGGTACACATGATGCAAGGTACGCCGTATATCTATCAGGGTGAAGAAATCGGCATGACCAATCCGGGCTACACGTCGATAGAGCAATATCGTGATGTGGAAAGTACCAATATGTACGACATCATGGTCAATGAACAAGGTGTTCCTCATGACGAGATGATGGCGATCCTTGCGCAGAAGTCTCGTGACAATTCACGTACCCCGATGCAGTGGAATCATCAGGAGTACGCAGGCTTCTCCAAAGGCCAGCCTTGGTTGCAAGTCGCGAACAATTATACGGAAATCAACGCAGAACAAGCCGTTGCAGACACTAACTCTGTGTTCTACTTCTACCAGCAACTGATCAAGTTACGTAAAGAAGTGGAAGTGATTACGACTGGGGATTATACCGATCTCTATCCTTCACACACGGCTATCTTCGGCTATCAGCGCCAGTCGCAGCATCAGACCTTGATCTGCTTGAATAACTACTATGGTGATGAGTCGGAGTGCAAGTTGCCTAGCGATTTAGATTTATCGACAGCAACGTATTTACTTGGCAACTACCCGTTGCAAGGCGAGGTTTCTCAGCGTCAGGTACTTAAACCCTATGAAACGCGCATTATTCTTTTCCAAAGCTAACACCCCCTATAGTGTTTGCTTCGTTAGAACTGAAAAGTTCTAGTATTTGCCCCGCAATGTCGGGGCTTTTTTATGTCTGGAGGAAAAGCACGTTGAGAAACAATAGATACAAAAAAACCAGCTCAATGAGCTGGTTTCTTGAATATGGTGGAGGGGGACGGATTCGAACCATCGAAGGCAGTGCCAGCAGATTTACAGTCTGATCCCTTTGGCCACTCGGGAACCCCTCCAGGGTGTTTTTATCCTTAATTGATGTTTTCCCAACACGTCAATCAAGCTGCTCTCTATCTTAGAGAAAATATGGTGGAGGGGGACGGATTCGAACCATCGAAGGCAGTGCCAGCAGATTTACAGTCTGATCCCTTTGGCCACTCGGGAACCCCTCCAGGGTGTTTTTATCCTTGATTGATGTTTTCCCAACACGTCAATCAAGCTGCTCTCTATCATAGAGAAAATATGGTGGAGGGGGACGGATTCGAACCATCGAAGGCAGTGCCAGCAGATTTACAGTCTGATCCCTTTGGCCACTCGGGAACCCCTCCAGGGTGTTTTCTATTCTTTTTACAGAATAGCTTGACTAATGTTTTCCCAACACGTTAATCAAGTGTTTCTCACAACTTATTAAAAGGTTATTCACCTAAAAAGTCACAAGAATAAATATGGTGGAGGGGGACGGATTCGAACCATCGAAGGCAGTGCCAGCAGATTTACAGTCTGATCCCTTTGGCCACTCGGGAACCCCTCCAGGGTATTTTTATACTTAAGTTTTGTTTTCCCAACACAACTCTCAAGTGCGGAGCGAATCATAGCAAACTCGCTCAAGCTGTAAAGCGTTTTCTTATAATTTTGAATCGAATGGTGCCTTTTTGGGCAAAGGTGGTAGGAAATGACCATTAAGCTCAAACAATCAACGGCTTTGCTTACATAATATTTATTCCTCTTTACATTACTTGACGTTCCAGTTGCGTATAAAGGGATACAATAAACAGAGTTAATTTATGCAGAATACCAACATGAAAAACAAAATTGTTCTGAGTCTATTATCCTTGTCGATTATCGCCGCCTCTCCTTCTGTGATGGCCAACAGACAAGGACCATCGAGTGTCACCGTAGTGACTGAGCAAGTGAAAACGCATCAAGTTTCTCAATCTCTTTCCCTTGTCGGCAAATTAGCCGCGGATCAGTCGGTGATTATCGCACCAGAAACTTCCGGAAAGGTTGACGTGATTGCCGTTAAAGCGAATCAAAATGTCCAAAAAGGTCAGCTTTTGATCCAACTTGATGATGATAAAGCGCGAGCGGCTGTCGCAGAGGCGCAAGCGTATCTCAAAGATGAGCAACGTAAACTGAAAGAATTTGAGCGTCTGGTGAAGCGTAACGCCATTACCCAAACCGAAATTGATGCGCAAAAAGCGAGTGTGGACATCGCCAAAGCAAGATTGGATGCCGCCAACGCCAGTTTGAAAGACCTTCACATCAGCGCACCTTTCGCCGGAACGGTGGGTTTTATTGATTTTAGCCGCGGAAAGCTTGTTAGCGCTGGTTCTGAGCTGCTGTCGCTTGATGACTTGTCTGTGATGCAGCTCGATCTGCAAGTGCCAGAGCGCTATTTGTCTCAGTTGAGCAAAGGGATGCAAGTAAAAGCCACCACAGCAGCATGGCCAGGTCAGGTTTTTGAAGGTGAAGTGGTAGGGATTGACTCTCGAATCAATCAAGAAACGCTCAACTTGCGCGTTCGTATTCACTTCGAAAACGTCGCGCAAAAGCTAAAGCCGGGGATGTTAGTGTCTGCGGATATGGATTTCCCAGCGATTGAAGCGCCTATTATTCCTGTTCAGGCGCTTGAGTACTCTGGAACCAAGCGTTACGTCTACGTTGTTGGTGAAGACAACAAAGCGGTTCGAACCCAAGTCGTTTTGGGCGCTCGCGTTGATAACCTAGTTGTGATTGAAGACGGATTATCTATCGGTGACAAGATTGTTGTTCAAGGCATTGTAAACATGCGAAACGGTGTGACGGTCGCCGAGCTAGGCAGTGATGGACGTCCTAAAGGCGAGCCAAATAATCAAGAGGGCAAATAGTCATGTTGCTCTCTGATGTGTCTGTGAAAAGACCAGTCGCTGCACTGGTGCTTAGCTTACTGCTGTGCGTGTTTGGTATTGTGTCGTTCAGTAAGTTGGCTGTACGTGAGATGCCTGACATTGAAAGCCCAGTCGTCTCGATCAGTACCCGCTATGAAGGGGCATCTGCCACCATCATCGAAAGCCAAATCACCTCGGTGCTGGAAGATCAGTTATCGGGGATAAGCGGTATCGATGAAATCTCCTCGACCACCCGCAACAGCATGTCTAGGATTACCATCACCTTCGATTTAGGTTACGACTTAAATACCGGTGTCAGTGATGTCCGTGATGCCGTTGCTCGTGCCCAGCGATCGTTACCTGATGAAGCTGATGATCCCGTTGTGTTTAAGAATAATGGTTCGGGTGAGGCTTCTCTCTATATCAATTTAAGCTCTTCTGAAATGGACCGCACTCAGCTTACCGATTATGTTGAGCGTGTCTTGATGGATCGCTTTAGCTTGATCTCAGGTGTGAGCTCGGTGGACATTTCGGGCGGTTTGTACAAAGTGATGTACGTTAAGCTCAAGCCTGAACAAATGGCTGGTCGCGGCGTCACTACCTCTGACATAACTTCAGCGCTGCGCAGCGAAAATATTGAAAGCCCAGGTGGTGAAGTACGCAACGATCAGATTGTGATGTCGGTACGCACGGCGCGCAGCTATAACCAAGCCGAAGATTTCGAATACTTGGTGGTTAAACGTGCCAGTGATAACTCGCCAATCTATTTAAGAGATGTCGCAGACGTTTACATCGGTGCAGAAAACGAAAACTCCACTTTCAAAAGTGACGGCGTAGTCAATGTGAGTATGGGAATTGTGCCTCAATCCGATGCTAACCCACTGGAAGTTGCAGACCGAGTCCATACCGAAGTCGAGAACATTCAACAATTTTTGCCAGAAGGAACGCGTTTAGCCATTGATTACGACTCAACCGTATTCATTGAGCGCTCGATTGCTGAAGTATATAGCACGCTCTTTATTACCGGCGGATTGGTGATCCTTGTTCTGTACATCTTTATTGGTCAGGCTAGGGCAACCCTTATTCCTGCTGTGACTGTGCCAGTATCCTTGATTTCTTCCTTTATTGCCGCGTATTACTTTGGCTTTTCCATCAACCTTATCACCCTGATGGCGTTGATTCTGTCGATTGGTCTGGTTGTCGATGATGCAATCGTTGTGGTCGAGAACATTTTCCACCACATCGAAAATGGTGAAAAGCCGCTACTCGCTGCGTACAAAGGTACCCGTGAGGTAGGCTTTGCTGTAATCGCAACCACCTTGGTACTTGTCATGGTTTTCCTGCCTATCTCCTTTATGGATGGCATGGTCGGTCTGCTATTTACTGAGTTTTCCGTATTGCTGGCAATGTCGGTGATCTTCTCATCTTTGATTGCCTTGACGCTAACTCCGGTTCTGGGGAGCAAGCTTCTAAAAGCTAACGTAAAACCGAACCGCTTCAACCTATTTATTGACCGTATGTTTGGTCATCTGGAATCTGGTTATCGTAAGGTTCTTCGATCGGCACTAAATTGGAAATGGGCAGCACCGCTTGTCATCCTCGCTTGTATGGGCGGCAGTTGGGGGTTAATGCAGCAGGTGCCTGCACAGCTCACACCATCTGAAGACCGCGGGGTAATCTTTGCTTTTGTTCGTGGCGCCGATGCCACCAGTTATAACCGCATGTCGGCCAATATGGATATTGTTGAAGAGCGTTTAATGCCTTTGCTTGGTCAAGGTTTCTTGAAGTCGTTCAGTATTCAATCGCCTGCCTTTGGGGGGAACGCTGGTGACCAAACGGGCTTCGTGATCATGATCTTAGAGGACTGGAATGACCGTGATGTCACCGCGCAGCAGGCGCTTGGCCAAGTCCGGAAGGCGTTGACTGGTATCCCAGATGTGCGCGTCTTCCCATTTATGCCTGGATTCCGAGGTGGATCGAGTGAGCCGGTTCAATTTGTACTAGGCGGCAGTGATTACCCAGAGTTAAAACAGTGGGCGGAAAAATTAGAGCGTTTAGCGGAAGAGTCGCCTTACATGGAAGGTGCAGACATCAATTACTCCGAAAAAACGCCTGAGTTAGTTGTCACAGTGGATAAGCAGCGTGCAGCAGAGCTTGGTATTCGAGTCTCGGATATTTCTGACACGCTTGAGATTATGCTTGGTGGTAAGAGTGAAACTACGTTTGTCGAACGCGGTGAAGAGTACGATGTTTACTTGCGAGGCGACGAAGACAGCTTTAACAACGCTGCGGATTTAAGCCAAATCTACATGCGCACTGCTTCTGGCGAATTAGTTACTCTTGATGCCGTGACCAAAATTGAAGAGGTGGCTTCGTCGATTCGCCTGTCGCACTACAACAAGCAAAAGGCGATTACGATTACGGCCAACTTATCCGATGGCTACACGCTGGGCGAAGCGCTCGACTTTTTAGATCAACAAGCGATTGAGTTACTTCCGGGGGATATTTCCGTGAGTTACTCGGGAGAATCGAAAGATTACAAAGAGAATCAATCGAGTACCTTAGTGGTCTTTGCCTTGGCTTTGCTGGTGGCGTATTTGGTTCTTGCTGCTCAATTTGAGAGCTTTATTAACCCGCTGGTGGTGATGTTCACGGTGCCTATGGGCGTGTTTGGTGGATTCCTTGGATTATTCTTGATGGGGCAGGGGCTCAACATCTATAGCCAAATCGGTATGATCATGCTGATCGGCATGGTGACCAAAAACGGTATCTTAATCGTTGAGTTTGCTAACCAGCTTCGAGACAGAGGGATCGAGTTTGAAAAAGCTATTTTGGATGCGTCGGCTCGCCGTTTACGTCCAATCATGATGACTGCATTTACGACGCTTGCTGGAGCGATTCCTTTAATTGTTTCGACGGGCGCGGGCTATGAAAGCCGAGTGGCTGTCGGTACGGTTATTTTCTTCGGTATGGCTTTTGCGACGCTCGTAACCTTGTTTGTGATTCCAGCTATGTACCGATTGATTTCGGCAGGTACACAGGCTCCGGGACACGTAGAGGCAGAGCTTAACCGAGAACTTAGCCATGATGTGAAAGCTCGAAGCTCCCATGGTGAGCTGAACTAAAAAAGAAAAAGGGTTGATGCGGATGCATCAACCCTTAATTTTATGAAGCGTGGTAATTAACCGTAATTCACAGAGTAGCGAGTTGGCTTATGGTTCATTGCTAGTACAAGGTTTAGAGCAATAGCGCCAAGAATCGATAGGCCAATGACTTCGATTGATACAAAGAAGCAAGAGGCAATTAAGATACAAAAGTCGATAGCAAGCTGAGATTTACCCACCGAGATGCCAAACTTGTCTTGAATAAAGAGACACAAGACATTGAATCCCCCAAGGCTTGAGCGATGACGGAACAAAATCAACATGCCTAATCCCATCAGCAGTCCACCCGCTACCGCGCAGTACACCTCATTGATCGTGTCTAAGCTAATCACCAAGTAGAGGTGGTCAGCAAAAATCGAAACCAAAGCGCCAGAAATAGCACTGTTGAACGCGAATCGAGCGCCAAATCGTTTCCACGCCAATAAGTAGAATGGGCAGTTAGCAATAAAATAGAGCGTACCAAATGAAATCGATACAAATTGGCTAACTAATAACGCTAAGCCAGTGGTTCCGCCAGTCAGTAACGAAGCGGATTGCAGGAAGAAGACGCCCTGAGCAACTAAAAACGTGCCAGTTAAAATTGCGACCCAGTCTTCCTTTCTTGAGTGTTTTTCCATCAATTTGAAATTTAACCAGTAAATAATGGCGTGCATACTATTTAAAAAATAAGGATTTCGGTAGCTTGAGAGGGAAATTTAAGGTAAACCTATGTAATCATCGTTTTACGGGGTGTAAAGGATAGATTTGACACTTAGCTCAGTACGAGCCGTAAAAAGTGCCAACATGACGATTCTCGTAAATCATTATGAAAAAACTGCATGAGAAAAATTTGAATTTTCTCTTTATGACCTAGATCAAATTATGTAGAATGCGCGTCATTAGCTTAATGCAAACGTTTGCGTCAGGTAAAAACGTCGGTATTTAGGTCAGAAATCAGTTTTTTTGCAATTTTAAAGTCTTAATCTGAGTCAGGAGATACAGATGCTAAAGCGTGATATGAACATCGCAGATTACGATGCGGAACTGTTCGCAGCAATCCAAGAAGAAACTCTTCGCCAGGAAGAACACATTGAACTTATCGCTTCAGAAAACTACACCAGCCCACGTGTAATGGAAGCTCAAGGTTCTCAGCTAACAAACAAGTACGCTGAAGGTTACCCAGGCAAGCGCTACTATGGTGGTTGTGAGTACGTTGATAAAGCAGAAGCTCTTGCTATCGATCGTGCATGTGAGCTTTTCGGTTGTGAATACGCAAACGTACAGCCACACTCTGGTTCTCAAGCAAACAGCGCTGTTTACATGGCTCTTCTGAATCCAGGCGATACAGTTCTAGGTATGAGCCTAGCGCACGGTGGTCACCTGACTCACGGTTCACCAGTAAACTTCTCTGGTAAGCACTACAACGTTATTCCTTATGGTATCGATGAAGCTGGCCAAATCAACTACGATGAAATGGAGCAACTTGCTCTAGAGCACAAACCAAAGATGATCATCGGTGGTTTCTCAGCTTACTCTCAAATCGTAGATTGGGCTCGCATGCGTGAAATCGCAGACAAAGCAGGTGCTTGGCTATTCGTAGATATGGCGCACGTTGCTGGCCTTATCGCTGCAGGTGTTTACCCAACGCCAGTACCACACGCGCACGTTGTGACTACAACAACACACAAAACACTAGCGGGTCCACGTGGTGGTCTAATCCTGTCTAACGCTGGCGAAGAGATGTACAAGAAGCTGAACTCAGCGGTATTCCCTGGCGGTCAAGGTGGTCCACTAATGCACGTAATCGCTGGTAAAGCGGTAGCGTTCAAAGAAGCAATGGAACCTGAGTTCAAAGAGTACCAAGCTCGCGTAGTGAAGAACGCAAAAGCGATGGTGGCTCAGTTCCAAGAGCGTGGTTACAAAATCGTTTCTAACGGTACTGAAAACCACCTGTTCCTAGTTGACCTAATCGACAAAGACATCACTGGTAAAGATGCAGACGCAGCACTAGGCGCGGCAAACATCACTGTAAACAAGAACTCAGTACCAAACGATCCACGTAGCCCATTCGTTACGTCTGGTATCCGCGTAGGTTCTCCAGCAATTACTCGCCGTGGTTTCACTGAAGCAGACGCAACTGAACTAGCAAACTGGATGTGTGACGTGCTAGATAACATCGGCAACGAGGAAGTTATCGAAGCAACGAAAGCTAAAGTGCTAGAGATCTGTAAGCGTCTACCAGTTTACGCGTAATTTTTCTTCGTAGAGTGAACGAACTTCTGTGTCGCACATACTCATTTGCTAGCGCAAACTCCGTGTGAGCTCCTTGAATTTCGTCCATCTACTTTGAAAACTATGTTGAAAGGGCTCATTGAGCCCTTTTTTGATCTTGGGTTTTTGTCATTCCATAGAGTGACGAAGGAGCGAGTAGGGAATCTCTTGAAGAGGACGCATAAAACAAAAAGGGCTGATGTTTTTACATCAACCCTTTCAGTAACGGTGTTCCGAGCTTATTTTGAAATGCTCAGTAATGTTCCTGATTTACACTTGAACGAGTAGTATTTTCTGCTCTCGTTAAACTTACCGAGACCTTCGCCGTCACAGTAGTCGATATTAATATCGCGCATGGTTTCTAGCGTCTCTTCACTGTTTAAGGCGAACTTAGAACCGTCTGAACAGACAATTCTTACGCGGCCATCATCACTTACTGAATAGATATCAACTTCTGTATTACAAAGTTCGAAAGAGGCTTCACGGAAATTGTCTTGCTTAGTATTTGAAGCACAGCCAGCGGTTAATGCCGCTAGTACGATAGCAGCAGCTAATCCCAATTTTTTCATATTAGATCCTTGGCGAAGTTACCTGAGACAGGTTTATCATGTTTGTAGAGTAAGCCTATAGAAGTGCGCTGTCTCATTCAAGGGACGATAAAAAAAAGCTGACCTATTCAGTCAGCTTTTCAATCAATCTAGCTTCTAGATTAGCTAATTTCTACACCTTGCGCTTGAAGGTCAGCGTGGTAAGAGGAGCGGACAAATGGACCACAAGCGGCGTGAGTAAAGCCAAGTTCGAGTGCGATCTCTTTTAGCTCATCAAACTCTGAAGGCGGCACGTAGCGCTCAACCGGTAGGTGGTGGCGACTTGGTGCAAGGTACTGACCTAGTGTCAGCATAGTAACGCCGTGTTCGCGAAGATCTTTCAGTACTTCAATGATCTCTTCTTTGGTCTCACCAAGACCCATCATGATGCCAGACTTAGTCGGAATATCAGGGTGCTGCTCTTTAAATTTCTTCAGTAGATCCAAAGACCATTTGTAGTTCGCACCAGGGCGAGCTTTGCGGTACAGACGAGGAGCGGTTTCTAGGTTGTGGTTAAAGACATCTGGTGGATTGTCTTTTAGTAGCTCTAGCGCCACATCCATACGACCACGGAAATCAGGAACCAGAGTTTCGATCTTAATGTTCGGGTTTAGCTTACGGATTTCACGGTTACAGTCAGCAAAGTGCTGCGCACCACCATCACGAAGGTCGTCACGGTCAACAGAAGTGATTACCACGTATTTCAACTTCATGTCTTGGATGGTTTTCGCCAGTTTCTTCGGCTCTTCCGCTTCTGGTGCCAGTGGGCGACCGTGGGCAACGTCACAGAAAGGACAGCGACGAGTACAGATCGCACCTAAAATCATAAAGGTAGCAGTACCGTGGTTGAAACATTCAGCAAGGTTAGGGCATGAGGCTTCTTCACAAACTGAGTGCAGGTTGTTTTTACGCATTGCGGACTTAATATCTTGAATGCGCTGACTATCTGCTGGTAGCTTGATCTTCATCCAGTCGGGTTTGCGCAGAACTTCTTTCTGCTCGGTAGGCATATTTTTTACAGGAATTAATGCCATCTTATCAGCGTCGCGGTACTTGACGCCTTTTTCCATTTGGATTGGTTTACTCATGCTTCTTTGCTTCTCTTTACTTCTTATCGTACAGAAGGAGCTTCTGTGCTGAATTCAACTTGCTCGTAACCTAGCAAAGTTACCAGTTCATCGACTAAGGTTCTTTCAACGTGCTCTATATCTTCTGGTCCACCTAATTGGCTGACTTGAACCATTTCCATTCCGGCATAACCACATGGGTTGATGCGCAGAAATGGGCTCAAATCCATATTGACGTTTAGAGCGAGACCATGGAATGAGCAGCCTTTACGGATTCGTAAACCCAAAGAGCAGATTTTCTTACCGTCAACGTAGACGCCTGGGGCGTCAGGTCGTGCTGCTGATTCAATATTGTAGTGTTTTAGGGTGTTGATCACTAGGTTCTCTATATGAGTAACCAAATCTCGAACCCCTAATTTTTTACGACGAAGGTTTATCAAAAAATAGGCCACAAGTTGGCCTGGACCATGGTAGGTCACTTGACCACCGCGGTCACTTTGAACGACCGGAATATCACCTGTATTCAAAAGGTGCTCTGCTTTACCTGCTTGGCCTTGAGTGAAGACTGGGTTGTGCTCTACAAGCCAAACTTCATCAGGCGTTTCGTCAGTGCGAGTATCAGTGAAATCATGCATGGCTTGCCAGATTGGTTGATAATCTTGTCGGCCGAGATACTTGACTACAAGCTGGTTTTGCATCGCTGATCCTATCGTCGATTCATAAAGTGGGGGAGATTATAAACTGGATCAACAGAATCAACTATATACCAGTAACACATTTTTAACCCTAGAGATTTTGCAGGATTATTATCTACTTGATATCTAAAAAGAAAGCAGCTTTCGCTGCTTTCAAAAAAAATTGAAGTTCTCAAATAATTATAGAACCATGCGAACAATATCGATTTCACCCAGTTCTTTGTAAAGGGTTTCAACTTGCTCGATCGACGTGGCAGTGATGTTTACTGACACGGAATGGTAATTGCCTTTTGCGCTTGGTTTTACAACTGGGCTGTAATCACCTGGAGCATGGCGTTGGATCACTTCAAGAACCTTTTCTGGCAGTTCTGGTTTTGCATAGCCCATAACCTTGTAGGTGAATGAGCATGGGAACTCGAGCAGGTCTTTCAGTTTTGCGTCTGAGTTAATAGTCAGCATAGGACACTCCAAGTTGAACAGGTTTCTTCGCAGCGCGGAATAGTACTGCTAATAACGTTAAATCTCAATACATCAGCCATGAGGCTAATGTGATAAAAAAAGCCGCATTGAGCGGCTTTTTCGATGAATTCATCAAGAATTACAAGAAGCTCTTGAATAGCATAACAATGTAATCCCAAAGACGGCTAAATAGACTACCTTCTTCTACATCTTCAAGTGCAAGAAGCGGGTACTCAGCAACATCATTGCCTTCTAGTTGATAGTATAGCTTACCAACAACATCACCCTTACTAATTGGGGCTTGTAGCTCTTTTTCAAGTACGAAGCTGGCTTTTAGGTTTTTCGCTTGGCCGCGAGGTAGCGTGACATAGGTGTCTTGATCAAGACCTAAGGCAACCATGTCTTTGTCACCCATCCAGATTTTTTCTTCGACGAAGGTTTCGCCTGCTTTGTGTGGTGCCACTGTTTCAAAGAAGCGGAAGCCGTAACTCAGTAACTTTTTGCTTTCTGATTTACGAGCATTGGCATTCTTAGTGCCCATCACAACCGCAACAAGACGCATTTTGCCTTCCGTTGCTGAGCTCACTAGGCTGTAACCGGCATTACTTGTGTGGCCAGTTTTAATGCCGTCAACGTTCATGCTCTTATCCCAAAGCAGACCATTGCGGTTGTATTGGGTGATGCCGTTGTAGGTGTATTTCTTTTCTGAGTAGATGCGGTACTCGTCTGGCACATCACGGATAAGCGCGCTACCAAGCAACGCCATGTCGTAAGGCGTTGAGTAAAGATCTGGGTTGTCTAGACCATGCACATTGGCAAAGTGGGTGTCTTTCATGCCAATGGTGTCTGCCCATGCGTTCATCAAATCAACAAAGGCATCTTCAGAGCCAGCAATGTGCTCAGCCATTGCGACACAAGCATCGTTCCCCGATTGAATGATGATGCCACGGTTCAGGTCTTCAACCTTGACTGTGGTACCGACTTCAATGAACATTTTCGAAGAATCTGGGAAGTTTTTCGCCCAAGCATTTTTGCTGATAGTCACATCGTCTTGCAGTGAGATGTTACCGCGCTCAAGCTCTTGGCCGATGACGTAACTGGTCATCATTTTGGTTAAGCTAGCTGGAGACAGCTTGGTATTCATCTCTTTCTCAGCCAAGACTTTGCCTGAATGGAAGTCCATTAGCACGTAGCCTTTAGCGGCGATCTGAGGGGCGTCTGGCACAACAATAGGTGTTGCGATGGCAGAAGTTGCGAAGGTTGCAGAAAGCGCAATAGAAGACGCAAAAACGGATTTAATTAGCGTTGTTTTTTTCATATTGACTACAGGTTTATCTTTAACTGTCCATATCTTAACAGAATCACTCTCTCAAGCTAGTGTCGTCTAGTGGCTTGGAGAATTAACTCTACAAGGATTTAATAAATGCACTCGAATAACCAAGTGTTTTTACTTGTTCTAAGGTTTTTTGAGTTTGCATATAGTCATTAAATGGTCCTAAAAGTACTCGATGGACGTCATTTTCAGACCCTACATAACTCTCAACCGCAAGTTTTTGCCCCAGCTCTTGTGCCAAAGTTTGGACGCGCTGTGAATGCTGTGATGAAGCAACTTGCACAACAAACTTTGGCAACGCTTGTTGTTTGTGGGCTTCGGTTGGTTTGTCGACCTTGATGACTCGAATCGACACATTCGCTGTCCCCGTTTTGATGACATCGAGTTTAGTGGCGGCGGCGTAGCTTAAATCTATGATGCGTCCAGGGTGAAAAGGACCTCGGTCATTGACACGGACGATGGCTTTTTTGCCATTGTCTTGATTGGTCACTTCCACATAGCTTGGCAAAGGTAAGGTCTTATGTGCCGCTGTCATGGAATACATGTCATAGATCTCACCATTCGAAGTCAGGTGGCCATGGAATTTTTTTCCGTACCAAGAAGAGATGCCTTGCTCGGTGAAGCCTGTGCTGTCTTTGATGATGGTGTAGTGGTTTCCGCGCAGCGTGTAATCTTTGTTCCCACCTAAACTGTAGGGTTCATATTGCGGTACAGCATCTTCAATATGATCAACAGAGATAGGTTTCTCAGGTGCGACGTCATCATCTAGGGAGTAGCGTTTAGACGGAGCAGAAGAACAGCCTACCAATAGAATGCTCGTGCAAGCCAATGCCAGCAGTGTTTTGTTTGTCATACTATGTTGCCTTCGAAAACGCTTTTCTGTGTGTGTGAATCGACATCAAAATACCAAAGCCTGCCATGAGCGTCACCATTGAGGTGCCACCATAACTGATCAGAGGAAGAGGGACGCCCACAACCGGTAAAATCCCGCTTACCATGCCAATGTTTACAAAAACATAAACAAAGAAACTTAGCACGATACTGCCAGCCATCATGCGTCCAAAGGCGGTTTGGGCCTTGCTCGCGAGGTAGAGTCCGCGTCCGATGATGTAGAGGTAGATACTGAGCAACGCAAGAATACCGATCAGTCCCCATTCTTCTGCGATTACGGCAAAAATAAAGTCGGTGTGGCGCTCTGGGAGAAATTCCAATTGAGATTGTGTTCCTTGCATCCAACCTTTACCGGAGATCCCCCCCGAGCCAATCGCGATTTTACTTTGGATAATGTGGTAGCCCGCCCCCAAAGGATCTGATTCTGGGTTAAACAGCGTTCTTACACGGACTTTTTGGTATTCGCGCATCAAGAAGAACCACAAAATGGGTAAGAAGGCGCCAAGACCACACGCAGCAGCGAAGATGATTCTCCAACTGATTCCCGCAAGGAAAATCACGAAGATGCCCGAGGCTGCAATCAAAATTGAAGTGCCTAAGTCGGGTTGCTTGGCGATTAATATGGTCGGGACAAACACCATCACCAAAGAAATTACCAGGGTTTGGAATGTCGGCGGCAGGGCTCGTTTACCAATGTAGCGGGCGATCATAAGCGGAACCGCGAGCTTCAAAAGTTCCGACGGTTGAAAACGAACAAAGCCTAGGTTCAGCCAGCGCTGCGCCCCTTTAGAAGCTTCGCCAAAAAAGAGTACCCCGAGTAGCAAAAGAATACCGCCAGCAAACATAAGTGGCGCCAAGGTCTCATAGGTTCTAGGTGGTATCTGAGCCAAAATAAGCATCACGCCAAGGGCTAAGCCCATGCGCATTGCTTGGCGATCCATCATCGCAAGGCTTTGGCCACTTGCACTGTACATAACGATTAGGCCAAAGCCCATAAGTACCAATATGCCTAGTAGCAATGGTAAATCGATATGGAAACGCTCGAACAGAGCGCGGTTTTGGCCAGTTGAAGGATCAAAATCCATTATTTTTCAGCCTCTTTTTTCTCTACGAGCACGTGATCAAATACTTGGCGTACCACAGGACCACCGTTGCTTGAGCCACCACCTGCGTTTTCAAGGACAATCGTCACGACAATTTCAGGATCGTCAATAGGGGCGAAGCCAGTAAAGAGCGCATGGTCGCGCAGGTGCTCGGCAATTTCGTCTGCGTTGTATTTTTCATCTTCGCCCAAGCCAAATACCTGAGCTGTACCTGATTTACCAGCGCTGACATACTCGGTATTGTAGAAGGCTCGGCGAGCCGTTCCTTTTTTACCATGGTTTACGAGACGCATTCCCTCTATCGCAAGATCCCAGTACTTTTCTTTGACCCCTTCGATTGGAGGGTAGGTATAAGTCTCAAGCCCTGAAAGCTCCTGTTTCTCAAAACGCTCACCGTTAACGATGGTCGCTCTTAAAAGGTGTGGAGCAATACGTTTGCCTCGGTTAACCAGTACCGAGGTCGCTTTGGCAATTTGCATTGGCGTTGCTGTCCAGTAACCTTGGCCGATGCCAACAGGGATAGTGTCCCCTTGATACCAAGGCACGCGATGACGAGCCATTTTCCAGTCGCGGGTTGGCATATTCGCTTTGCTCTCTTCACGAATATCTAGCCCAGTGTAATCACCAAAGCCAAACATCATCATCCAATTGGATATACGATCAATCCCCATGTCATACGCGACTTGGTAGAAGAAGGTATCCACGGATTCTTCAATTGATTTGACGATATCTACCTTGCCATGCCCCCACGGGAGCCAATCTCGGAATGGTCGAGTTTTCGAGTTTGGAATTCGCCAGTAGCCAGGGTCGTTACGAGTAGTATTCGGCGTGATGACACCTTCTTGAAGCGCAGCCACCGCCATAAAGGGTTTAATCGTCGACGCTGGAGGATAGATGCCTAACGTGGCACGGTTCACCAGCGGACGATTCTTGTCATTAAGTAGTGCTCGATAGTCTTTGCCAGAAATACCATGTACGAAGGCATTCGGGTCGTAGCTTGGGCTTGACACCATTGCCAATACACCATTGTCTTTAGGATCGAGTACCACGGCACTACCGCGTCGGTCTGCTAAGAGATCATGGATGTAGAGTTGTAAGTCGATATCGAGGTTTAAGACAATATCTTTACCCGGCTCAGGTGGAACGTATTTCAGCGTGCGTATGATGCGACCACGACTGTTGACCTCAACCTCTTGGTAACCTGCTGTTCCGTGCAGCAAATCTTCGTAGTAGCGTTCGATACCCAGCTTACCGATGTCACGAGTGGCTTGATAGTTTGCGTCTTTCTCTTCGCGGACGAGACGCTGCATATCACGGTCATTGATTCGCGAAACGTAGCCAATTACGTGGGTTAACACCTCGCCATAAGGGTAATGGCGTTTCAAAGCCGCGTTGACAGATACCCCAGGAAATTTGTGCTGATTGACTGAAAACTTCGCCACCTGCTCAGGTGTTAATTGAGTCAAAATAGGCACAGATTTAAAGCGACGTGTCTGGCGGCGCTCTTTTTGAAAGCGTTCAATCTGGTCAGGGGTGATGGTAAGGATTTGTTGAAGGCTGGCAATGGTTGCCTCCATATCCTCGATTTTCTCTGGCGTGATCTCAAGGCTAAATACTGGACGGTTTTCAGCCAGTAATTTACCGTTACGATCATAAATAAGCCCGCGGTTTGGTGCGATTGGGACGACCTTGATTCGGTTGTCGTTTGAGCGGGTTTTGTAATCTTGAAACTGATTAACTTGTATGTTGTACAAGTTCGTCACCAAAAGTCCCATCATGGCAACGATGCCTATAAAAGCGACAATAGCACGACTTTTAAACAGTCGTGCTTCTTCTTGATAGTCCCTTATTTGGGAGCGCTTTCGTAACATGAATCGATTATTCTCGGTGGTAAGGGTGGTTTGCGGTAATGCTCCACGCTCGGTACAAACTTTCCGCCATGACGATACGGACAAGTGGATGAGGCAAGGTTAGTGCTGATAGAGACCAACTTTGATCCGCGGCTGCTTTACAAGCGGGTGCGAGTCCTTCTGGACCACCAATCAAAATGGATACATCTCGACCATCTAACTTCCAGCTCTCAAGCTGCTCGGCCAATTGAGGCGTATCCCATTTTTTACCAGGAATATCTAGCGTAACAATTCGATTGCCTTTTGGCACGGCAGCAAGCATGGCTTCGCCTTCTTTTTGCAGAATTCTTGCAATGTCGGCGTTTTTACCGCGTTTGCCCGCTGGAATTTCAATCAGCTCTAGTGGCATGTCGTGAGGAAAACGGCGTTTATACTCCTGAAACCCTTCTTCGACCCATTTCGGCATTTTGGTACCAACGGCAATCAATTGTAATTTCATGGTTAGCCCCAAAGCTTCTCGAGTTGGTAAAGTTCGCGTTGCTCTTCTTGCATGACGTGTACGATAGTTGTGCCCATATCCAGTACAACCCATTCGCCTTCCGCTTCGCCATCAATACCCAGAGGGGTAAGGCCGGCCAGTTTGGATTCTTTAGCAACGTGATCGGCAATCGATGCAACGTGACGTTTTGAAGTGCCAGTACAGATAATCATGTAGTCCGTAATGCTAGATTTACCTTGAACATCAATAGTTTTGATATCTTGGGCTTTCATATCATCGGCTTTATCTACTAAGAAATCATTCAGTTCTTCAAGTTGCAAGGTGTTGTCCTCGTTATGTCAATTCTGTTCACAAGTGGGTGCCCAAAGGGCGGCGCAGTATATCACGCTTTTTTAAAGCTTCACCTGAGGCAGGCACATCTGCGCACTTAACTGGTGTAATAGTGGCCAACTGGATTGGTCGTACTGAGTTTTGGTTAGGATCTCGATTTTTGCCAAAAGCTGCAGCAGTGTTTTTACATTGGCAATAGAGAGCCTAGTCAGTGCGGCTGAATAGAGTGGCCGCTTGGACTGCCAGATTCGATACGACTCAAACACTCGGCCAATGGGCTCGGTCTGCATCATTTGCAACATGGCCAACAGTTGTTGAAGCTCTTTTTGAATGGTGCGTGCCAGTATCACCATTTCCACGCCTTCTGCTTCAAGTTGGCGCATGATTCGCTGAGCGCGATTAGCTTTGCCTGCCAGCAGTGCATCAATCCAGTGGAAAGCGGTGAAGTGGTTGTGTCGGCTGAGTGACTCTTCCAATCGAATCAAGTTCAATTGGCCGTCAGGGTAGAGAAGCACGAGCTTTTCCAAACTTTGTGTCAAGGCAAATAGGTTGCCTTCATGCCAGTGTGCCAGCATTTGGGTTGCTTCTGGATCCGGCTTTAGGTTAAGCGCACGACAGCGAGCTTGAACGAACTGAGGTAGACGCTGAACATCAGGTGTTAGGCAATTTACCCAGAAGCCATTCGTTGAGAGGGCTTTAAACCACTTTGCATTTTCTTGCGCTTTCGTCAGTTTGGTGCCGATAACGACAAGTAGCACGTCTTGATGCAGCATGTCAGCAAGGGCCAAAAGCTCCTTCGCGATGGCCGCATTAACGCCGGATTCTGGCAGTTCCAATTCGATGATTTGTCGAGCTGAGAATAAGCTCATGGCTTGGCAACAGTCGTAGACAAGGTTCCAATCGAAGCTGCTGTCTATTGCAAAGCGATGTCGTTCTTCGAACCCTTGGCTTAGCGCCGCTTTTTGTATTGCCTGACGTGACTCCTGCAGTAGCAATGGTTCATTGCCAAAGAGAAGGTACGTAGGGTGGAGCTGCTTGTTGACTTGCTCTAACAGTCGGTCGGCAAAAATGCGCATGAAAACCTCTTACTGACCTGATTTATCCGTAGAGTAAGTTTTTATGCGATATTGTTCATCGTCGTCTTTGAGTGAAATTTCTTCAGCATCGTCATTGAGTTCATCGTGTGCGATGTCTGCTCGTAAACGCGCCATTTGACGAACAATTTGAGTGGCGGCCAGTTTACGCATTTCATCTTCAATCATGTCTCGTTCGACCGATTTTGCCAGCGCGCTGAGAGGGTTATCAAGGTAGCTTCGAGTCACGCTTGTCGAATAGGTTTTCGTGCCCACATCGGGTACCGTCACTCGGTAAGAGGCGCGGAAGGTGATCTCTTTTTCCGCCGCACGGGTGTTCTGATACAAAGATAATGTACGCTCGCCAACGCCTTCACTAACAAGGTGTAGATTTGGCACGTTAGCAGCGGGTGGCACAATATCCACCTCACTCAGGCGCAATTGGCCTTTCATCATGCGAGTAAAGGTGCTGTATGGGTCATAACTGGTAAGAGATAAGGTGTTTAATTCGTCAGGTACCGAGTAATCTCCACGCAGGTGGAAACCACAACCAGCCAGTAGGCTTGCCATGAGTACAGCAGAAGTGAGCTTTACAGTTGAATCAGATAACAGGCGCGATACACGGCGAAACATAGATTAATGGCTCTCGTTTATGGATTTACTTATCTTACGGCTCTATTTAACCCAAACGGGCTAGAGCTTTAAGATAAATAAAGCAGGGCGACACTCTAGTTCAATAAACTAAAGTTACCCTGCTTAAGACTTATTTATCTGCGATTAGTTCGCAACACTTTCTTAGTTCGCAACGATGTTCAGAAGTTTACCTGGTACGTAGATAACTTTACGTACTGTTTTGCCTTCTGTGAACTTAGTAACGTTCTCATCGTTTAGACCTAGTGCTTCGATATCTTCTTTAGAGATATCTGCTGGTACGGTGAGTTTCGCACGTAGCTTACCGTTTACTTGAACGATGATTAGCTTCTCGTCTTCAACCAGTGCTTTCTCGTCGAACGTTGGCCATACAGCGTTATCGATGTCGGCTTCACCTAGCGCAGCCCATAGTTCGTATGAGATGTGCGGAGTGATTGGGTATAGCATAGCAACTACCGCTTTCAGCGCTTCATCAAGGATTGCACGATCTTGCGCAGATTCTTGAGGCGCTTTCGCTAGCTTGTTCATCAGTTCCATGATTGCAGCGATAGCCGTGTTGAACGTTTGACGGCGAGCGATATCGTCAGTCACTTTTGCAATAGTCTTGTGAACGTCACGACGAAGTGCTTTTTGGTCACCAGAAAGTGCAGATGTATCGACTGCTTCTGCGGCACCTTTTGATGTGTGCTCGTTTACTAGTTTCCAAACACGTTTCAGGAAGCGGTTAGCCCCTTCTACGCCAGACTCTTGCCACTCAAGTGTCATGTCTGCAGGAGATGCGAACATCATGAATAGACGTACTGTGTCAGCACCGTACTTGTCTACCATCTCTTGTGGGTCGATACCGTTGTTTTTCGACTTAGACATTTTGATCATGCCTGAGTGGGTAACATCGCGGCCTTCAGTGTCTTTCGCTGAAGTGATGCGGCCTTTGCCGTCACGCTCAACAGCAACATCTGTTGGTGCAACCCACTCTTTACCGCCTTTCTCGTTCTCGAAGTAGAACGCGTCTGCTAGTACCATGCCTTGACACAGTAGTTGCTTGAACGGTTCGTCAGACGTTACGTAACCAGCGTCACGTAGCAATTTGTGGAAGAAACGAGAGTACAGTAGGTGCATACAAGCGTGCTCGATACCACCGATGTACTGGTCTACTGGTAGCCAGTAGTTTGCTTTTTCTGGATCTAGAATGTCGTCAGCTTGTGGTGAACAGTAACGTGCGTAGTACCAAGAAGATTCCATGAAGGTATCGAATGTATCTGTCTCACGTAGAGCAGGTTCGCCGTTGAACGTTGTCTTCGCCCATTCTTTGTCAGCTTTGATTGGGCTAGTTACGCCGTCCATTACTACGTCTTCTGGAAGGATTACTGGTAGTTGGTCTGCTGGTACTGGGTGAACTTCACCGTCTTCAGTGGTTACCATAGGGATTGGAGCTCCCCAGTAACGCTGACGAGATACGCCCCAGTCACGTAGACGGAAGTTAACTGTCTTAGTACCTTTGCCTTCTGCTTCTAGCTTGGCTGCGATTGCATCGAACGCCGCTTGGAATTCAAGGCCGTCGAATTCACCTGAATCGAAGAGTACACCTTTCTCTGTGTAGGCAGCTTCAGATACGTCTAACTCGCTGCCGTCAACTGGCTTGATAACAGGCACGATGTCTAGACCGTACTTAGTTGCGAACTCGTAGTCACGTTGGTCGTGTGCAGGTACTGCCATTACAGCGCCTGTACCGTAGTCCATCAGTACGAAGTTAGCCACGTATACTGGTACTTCACGGCCGTTCAATGGGTGAATAGCAGTAAGGCCTGTTGCCATGCCTTTCTTCTCCATTGTCGCAAGCTCAGCTTCTGCAACTTTGTTGTTCTTACACTCGTCGATGAAGGCTGCGAGCTCAGGGTTGTTCTCTGCTGCTACTGCTGCTAGAGGGTGACCTGCTGCGATACCCACGTAAGTCACACCCATTAGTGTGTCTGGACGTGTTGTGTAAACTTCTAGGTCTTGTTGACCTTTCACTTCAAACTTAAGTTCTACACCTTCAGAGCGACCGATCCAGTTGCGCTGCATGGTCTTAACCATTTCAGGCCAGCCGTCTAGGTTATCTAGATCGTCTAGTAGCTCTTGAGCGTATTCAGTGATCTTGATGAACCACTGTGGAATTTCTTTTTGCTCTACTGGCGTGTCACAACGCCAGCAGCAGCCGTCTTCAACCTGCTCGTTTGCCAGTACCGTTTGGTCGTTTGGACACCAGTTAACAGAAGAAGTCTTCTTGTACACTAGACCTTTGTTGTAAAGCTTAGTGAAGAACTCTTGTTCCCAACGGTAGTACTCAGGCGTACACGTTGCGAACTCACGGTTCCAGTCGTAACCAAAGCCTAGCAGCTTAAGCTGGTTCTTCATGTACTCGATGTTTTCGTAAGTCCAAGGTGCAGGTGCAGTGTTGTTTTTTACCGCTGCGTTTTCTGCAGGAAGACCAAACGCATCCCAACCGATTGGCTGCATGACGTTTTTGCCTTGTAGACGTTGGAAACGAGATACCACATCACCGATAGTGTAGTTACGCACGTGACCCATGTGCAGTCGGCCACTTGGGTATGGGAACATAGAGAGACAGTAGAATTTTTCTTTGTTTGGGTCTTCACTTACAACAAAGGTCTTGTTGTTATCCCAGTGCTGTTGAACTTTTTGTTCAATATCTTGCGGGTTATATTGTTCTTGCATCGATGATATCCGGTTATCTTGGAATTTGTGAGTTCGGTTAGAACAGACATTAATAGATCGTCATAGAATACCTAAAGGAGAGGGGCACAACAATAGCCAATACCCACTCAAATCACGTAAAGATGGTGATGTTTATTGCCTTTAACAGGCTTTATGAATGTGCATCAGTGAATCGAAAAGGAGGTTAGCGATGCCAAAACGCAAAACAGGTTATGAGGAGATGTTTGAAGATGTGGTCGAAGCTCTCAAACGTAGTCCTGACGAAGTTAACCACGTTTTAGAAACCTCGGGTAAAGTGGTTGATGCCGCCAATGATTTAACCAAAGATGAGCTGGCTTTGGTTTCTGCTTACGTTAAGTCAGATTTGAAAGAGTTTGCTGACAACTATGAAGACTCCAAAAACGGTCCGTTTTATTTGATGATTGCCGATTCCATTTGGCAAGGTCTACTGGAGATCACCGATCGCACGAAAGTCGAATGGGTTGAACTGTTCGAAGATCTAGAACATCAGGGCTTGTATGAAGCAGGAGAGGTGATCGGCCTTGGCGCTTTAGTGTGTGATAAATGTGGCCACAAAACTGAGTACAATCATCCGACGATTATCATCCCATGCACCAAGTGTGGCTGCAAAGGTTTTAGCCGCCAAGCGCTGAAACCCTAATCGAAACACCGCCTTGAAGCAAAATGAAAAGGGCTGACGCATTGGCGTCAGCCCTTTTTCTATTTAGTCATTAGACTGTTTGGTTCTCCAACGCCAGCCTATCGCTAAGCTCAGTATCGTCCACAGATAGAGTGGCCAAGTCCCAAGTTGGCGGTAGGGTGTCTGGCCTTCGGTCGAGACAATTTCTGCTCTTAAAACGCCAGTTTCAAACTGCGGCAACTGAGCAACGATATGGCCTTGATAATCGGTCACCGCTGTGACGCCATTATTGGTAGAACGAATCACAGGTTTACCCAGCTCTAAAGCACGCATTCGCGCGATTTCCATGTGTTGCAGCGGGCCAATCGAGCTGCCAAACCATGCGTCGTTTGAGAGCGTAAGGATAAAGTCTGTATCGTCGTTAACGTTTTGGCGTACTTGCTCATTAAAGATGATTTCGTAGCACAGTGCTGGCGCCATCTGTTTACCATTTGCATCGATATTGGCTTGCACAAACTCACCGCGACTGAAAGAGGACATCGGCAAATTAAAGAACGGCGCCAGTGGCCTTAGTATGGTTTCAAACGGGACGAACTCACCAAAAGGCAATAGATGATGTTTGTGATAGCGCTGACTCATATCGAAGCGGTAATCGCCGTATGCGGTCTCACCGACAGTCAAAATACTGTTGTAGAACTTTCTATTTTCCCCTTGGTTGACAACCCCCGTGATGACCGCGCTGTGGTTGAGTTTAGCGGCAGAGTCGAGATTGCTTAGAAAGGAGGATATTTCAAATTCAAAAGCAGGAATGGCGGCTTCTGGCCAAATAATTATATCGGCATCCCAGTTTTCTCTAGTCAGATCGGTGTACTTCATAATGGTTGGCCAACGCTCGCTAGGCAGCCATTTGAGCTCTTGAGCGATATTGCCTTGAATCAGAGCCAGTTTAGTCGTGCTGTCTGGATTAGGCGTGACCCAAATTGCCGATTTGAGCCCAAACCCTGCCGATAAGATAATTGCTGGAATGAGCAGTTGAAGCCATTGGCGGTGAAGAAAGGCATACGCAATCGCGCCCGAGCTGACAATGCTTAGAAAGGTGAGCAGTTCAACACCACCAAGAGGTGCAAAGTGCGCGAGTGGACTCTCTATCTGGCTGTAGCCGATCCACAGCCAAGGGAAGCCTGTCATTACCCAGCCGCGTAACCAATCGGCGATGAGCCATAGTACGGGAGCGATCAGCAGAAGACGAATTCGGTTGGATTGCGGGAAAAAGCGATTGAGTGTCCATGTAAACAAGGCGCTATACATCGCCAGATAGCCAATGAGCAGTGTCATTAGGAACACACTGGCAATCTTTGGCATGCCACCAAAATTATCGATACTGATATGGACCCAGCTGATGCCAGTAGCAAACTGACCTAAACCCCATGCGTAGCCAATCCACAAGGCACGCTTGGCACTTTGCTGGTGGATTAAGAGCAAAAGAATCGCGGGAGAAATAATGGCTAGCGGCCAAAGTTGATAGGGAGCAAAGGCTAGTGTGGTTATCGCGCCAACAAAAACGGCCGCGAACGGCCGTTTTAGGCGATGCAAAATAGGATTTAACATCGTTATCTTTTCTGAATATCCCCTGAGGGAAATTAGCGTTACTCTTCGGTTGGTTCCGGAAGAGACTCTTCGTCAGGAATGGTGACTTGAAGTTGTAGCACTCGACGGTTGTCTGCAGAGGTGACTTTGAAGCTGTACTGCTCAATCTCGACCACTTCCCCACGCGAAGGAAGATGACCAAAAGCAGTCATGACCATGCCACCTACCGTATCGACTTCGTCATCGCTGAACGACGTATTGAAGGTTTCGTTGAACTCTTCAATGGTCGTGAGCGCTTTCACGGCAAACGTATGTTTGCTGAGCTTGCGAATGTCTAGTTGTTCTTCATCATCAAATTCATCTTCGATATCACCAACGATTTCTTCGAGGATATCTTCGATAGTGACAAGACCAGATACACCGCCAAACTCATCGACCACAATCGCCATATGATAGCGTTCCTCTCGGAACTCCTTGAGTAAACGATCGACACGCTTACTTTCAGGAACAACCACCGCAGGGCGGATAACTTGTTCGATATCAAACGGCGCACTTTGAGAGCCTAAATATTTAAGTAAGTCCTTCGCTAACAGAATACCTTCTACATGGTCTTTGTCTTCGCTGATGACTGGGTAGCGCGAGTGTTGCGCATCAGTAATCAGGTTAACTAGAGCGTCTAAATCGTCGCTTCGGTCAACGGTGACCATTTGCGAGCGTGGGATCATGATGTCACGCACTCGCATTTCAGAAATCTCCATCACACCTTCGAGCATATCGCGAGTGTCATGGTCGATTAGGTCATTCTCTTCAGAGTCGCGGAACACTTCCACGAGCTCTTGGCGATCTTTTGGTTCACCTTGGAAAAGTTGACCTAGGCGTCCGAAGAAGGACTTTCTACTCGGACCTTCAGATTTTTCTTTCTTACCTTCTAGAGAAGAGGGCGAATTATCTTCGTTCATTGTTTCTCATTTAAGTAACGCTATCAGAAGTGTGATAGCACACGTTCGTAACATAGAGCGATGTTGAAGTGGCGCTATGTTACTGTTTCTCAGCTAAGTATGGGTCTTCAAAGCCCATCTCTTGCATGATTTCGGTTTCGAGTGACTCCATCTCTTCGGCTTCGTCATCCTCGATATGATCATAACCTAGCAGATGCAGACTGCCATGTACAACCATATGCGCCCAGTGAGCAAGCAGAGGTTTATTTTGCTCTTGTGCTTCACGCTCGACGACTTGCTTACAAATAATCAGGTCACCCAACAGATTTATCTCAATGCCTGGTGGCACTTCGAAAGGAAAAGAGAGCACATTGGTTGGTTTATCTTTTCCACGATACTCGTGGTTAAGTTGATGGCTTTCTTCTTCGTCTACAATCCTGATCGTAAGCTCTGCATCCTGTTGAAATGGGATGATGGTCTTGTCTAGCCAGGTTTGAAAGTCCTGCTCTGTTGGGAGGCCTTCATTGCTTTCGACTGCAAATTGTAAGTCGAGTTCAATAGTCATTATTTACCTTCCGATACTTCGGCTTGAACTTGCTTCGAGAGCTCCGCTTTTGCGGTTTCTAGTAGCTTCGCTTCTCGCTCTTCACGACGCTTTTTCTCGAACTCTTTACGTTCTTTTTGGTCTTGCGCTTCCCACTTTTCGTAGGCGTTTACAATTCGTGCCACAACAGGGTGACGCACGACATCGTCAGCTTGGAAGAAGTTGAAGCTTATATCATCCACTTCACTTAATACTTCGATAGCGTGACGAAGACCTGATTTTGCGCCTCGCGGTAAATCGATCTGAGTGATGTCACCAGTAATGACCGCACGTGAGTTAAAGCCGATACGCGTTAAGAACATCTTCATCTGTTCAACAGTGGTGTTCTGGCTCTCGTCCAAGATGATAAAGGCATCGTTAAGAGTTCGACCGCGCATGTAGGCGAGCGGTGCCACTTCAATCACGTTACGTTCAATCAGTTTCTCTACTTTTTCGAAGCCTAGCATTTCAAATAAGGCGTCGTATAGTGGACGAAGGTATGGGTCTACCTTTTGGCTCAAATCACCGGGCAGGAAACCGAGTTTTTCACCCGCCTCAACCGCTGGGCGAGTCAAGAGGATTCGGCGAATTTCTTGTCGCTCTAATGCGTCAACGGCTGCTGCGACAGCAAGGTAAGTTTTACCTGTACCGGCAGGACCAATACCGAAAGAGATGTCATGAGTGACCATGTTCATCAGGTACTGACCTTGGTTCGGTGTCCGTGGCTTAATGACGCCTTTCTTTGTTTTGATGAACACTTCTTTACCGTGTTCAAACTCAGATTCGGTGTTTTGTTCTAATACGCCTGTTTCTTTGATCGCTAGATGGATTTCATCGGGTTCGATATCAGGAATATTACCGCGAACAGGCGCCGTATTGACGTAAAGCGTTTTGATGATTTCGAGTGCAGCAGCAGAAGTATGCGGTTTACCTACGATGGTAAAGAAGTTACCGCGATAGCTAATTTCAACACCGAGACGGCGCTCAAGATGTTTGATGTTGTCGTCGAATGGGCCGCAAAGACTGGCTAGGCGACGGTTATCAGAAGGTTCTAGATTAATTTCTAAAGTAACAATTTTATTGCTCAAAGTTGCCTCTCATTTATGGCAGCCCGATTGAGACCGGACTGCCAATGATCATATATACCTTATCTAAGATGGTCACTTAGAAAGGCATTTTCAAGCCTAAGGCGTAAAGGTTGCTACACCTAGCTCGTCTTCTCGCTTGGTTTTCGCCATCATTTGTGTTGGTGAAATGATGCTGCGCAGATCCATGTCTTTCTCTGTACGAACCAATTCGCCACGTAATGAGTTGGCAAACACGTCTGTGATTTTCACATCAACAAATTGACCGATGAGGTCAGCGCTGCCTTCGAAGTTAACCACGCGGTTGTTCTCTGTACGAGCGCGAAGCTCCATTAGATTCTTTTTCGATGGACCTTCGACCAGTACGCGCTGTTCGGTGCCTAACATTAGGCGAGAGTAACGCATTGCTTGTGCGTTGATGGTTTGTTGAAGCTCGTATAGGCGCTCTTTTTTCTCTTGCTCTGGCACGTCACATGGGTAGTCTGCCGCTGGCGTACCTGGACGTGGTGAGAAGATAAAGCTGAAGCTCATATCGAAATCAACGTCTTTGATTAGCTTCATTGTGTCTTGGTGATCTTTTGCCGTTTCACCTGGGAAGCCCACAATGAAGTCAGAGCTGATTTGAATATCAGGGCGCGCTTTACGTAGCTTACGAATGATCGATTTGTATTCGATGGCTGTGTGTGGACGCTTCATCATCGTAAGAATACGGTCACTACCACTTTGTACTGGTAGGTGCAGGAAGCTCACTAGCTCTGGCGTATCTTCGTAGACGGCAATGATGTCGTCAGTAAACTCAAGCGGGTGGCTAGTTGTGAAGCGAATACGATCAATACCATCAATAGACGCTACTAAGCGAAGCAGTTCAGCAAAGCTACAGATGTCACCATCATGCATAGGACCACGGTATGCGTTTACGTTTTGACCTAGTAGGTTAACTTCACGTACGCCTTGCTCTGCTAGTTGAGCAATCTCGAACAGGACGTCATCCATTGGACGGCTAACTTCTTCACCGCGAGTGTAAGGTACCACGCAGTAAGTACAGTATTTAGAACAGCCTTCCATGATAGAAACGAATGCGGTAGCCCCTTCAGCACGAGGCTCTGGCAGGCGGTCAAACTTTTCGATCTCTGGGAAAGAGATGTCCATTACAGGCGCTTCGTCTGATTGAGACTGTTTGATCATCTCAGGAAGACGGTGAAGAGTTTGGGGGCCGAAGATTACGTCGACAAACGGTGCTCGTTCACGAATGTGATCGCCTTCTTGGGTGGCAACACAACCACCAACGCCGATAACAACGCCTGGCTTTTTATCTTTAAGAGTTTTCCAACGACCTAGCTGATGGAATACCTTCTCTTGTGCTTTTTCGCGGATAGAACAGGTATTCAGTAGTAGTACGTCTGCTTCTTCTGGTTCTTCTGTAAGCTCGTAGCCATTAGCCGCGTTCATTAGATCTGCCATTTTCGATGAATCGTATTCGTTCATCTGGCAACCCCAGGTTTTAATTAGCAGTTTTTTACTCATGTTGTTCGCTCGATCGTTAGTTTAAATTAAGGGAGCAAATCGCCCAATGTTTCCAGTAAATCATCAAAACATGGTCGGTTTTGTGACTGTTTTTTAGCCGCCCTCACGGCGGTAAGCGGCGTATTGTACTGCTTTCAAAACCACCTGACTAGTGCTGGCTTGAAATCAGTTAAACCCCATATTGTACAAGGGGTTTACCCAGATAGAGGGTGAGGTTTTTAGTTACATTTTAGTAATGAAAACGTACAATGAAAAACAGTCAATGAATCAATCAATTGAAGTGCGAAATATGAGCAAGTTTGATGTTGCCGTTATCGGTGGAGGCATGGTGGGGGCCGCTATCGCTATTGGTTTTGCTAAGCAGGGCAGGCAAGTGGCCGTAGTGGAAGGTGCTGCGCCCAAGTCATTTTCTCCTGAGCAGCCGCTTGATATACGCGTCTCGGCAATTTCCGAGCATTCTGTTTCTATATTGGAGCAGCTTGGAGCGTGGGATGCGATCAAACAGATGCGCGTTTGCCCTTATCGCCGACTGGAAACGTGGGAGCACCCAGAGTGCCGAACGCGTTTCCATGCAGACTCATTAGAGATGGATCAGTTAGGGTTTATCATCGAGAATCGATTGATTCAACTTGGCCTTTGGCAGCAATTGGAGCAGTATCAGAACATTACTTTGTATTGCCCTGATAGGCTCGATGATATTGAGTTTGGTGATACGAATCGGATCAAACTGGCATCTGGCACCGAGTTGAGTGCTGATTTGACGGTGGGTGCCGATGGCGCGAACTCAAAAGTGCGTCAGCTTGCGGGTATTGGTGTGACTGCTTGGGATTATCGTCAGCATTGCATGCTCATTAATGTGGAGACGCAATTACCACAGCAAGACATTACCTGGCAGCAGTTTACTCCATCAGGTCCTCGCTCTTTTTTGCCTCTTGCTTCGTTGAAGAACGAAAGAGGTGAGACACCTCAAGGGTCGCTTGTTTGGTATGACTCACCAGGCCGGATTAAGCGCTTGGCGGCAATGTCTTTAGATAAGCTTCGTGATGAAGTACTCGCCCATTTCCCTCAAGAATTGGGGGATATTAAGGTGCTTCAATCTGGTTCATTTCCGTTAACTCGCCGTCATGCTCAATGCTACTCGGCGAATCGGTGTGTGCTGGTTGGTGATTCGGCTCATACCATCAACCCACTAGCGGGGCAGGGTGTAAACCTTGGCTTTAAAGATGTGGAAGTACTGCTTGAGGTGACGCAAGGGAAAGAGGCTTTGTCAGATGAGCTACTTCGCTTATATGAACGAAAGCGTCGTCCGGATAACTTGCTGATGCAATCTGGTATGGATTTCTTCTACAAAAGCTTTAGTAACGACATTACGCCACTAAAATTGGTTCGCAATGCGGCTTTAAAGATTGCCGAAAATGCAGGACCACTTAAAGCGCAAGTGTTAAGGTACGCTCTGGGCCTAAAGTGACTTTTGCCTGAATCACAGCCAATAAAAAACGCAGCCATGAGCTGCGTTTTTTGGTGTTTGCTAAGTGATAATTACTTAGTTACACGTAGAACTGGAGTTTCACCAACAGTTACAGAACCAGAAAGCTTGTTCAGCTCTTTGATTTCGTCCATGTTAGAGATAACAACTGGAGTAAGAGTCGATTTTGCCTTCTCTTCTAGAAGAGCTAGATCGAATTCGATGATAGTGTCGCCAGCTTTAACAGTTTGACCTTCTTCAGCGATACGCTTGAAGCCTTCGCCTTTTAGCTCAACTGTGTCGATACCGAAGTGAACGAATAGCTCAACGCCGTCGTCAGATTCGATAGAAAACGCGTGGTTAGTCTCGAAGATCTTACCGATAGTACCGTTTACAGGAGCTACCATTTTGTTACCAGCAGGTTTGATAGCAATACCATCACCAACGATTTTCTCAGCGAAAACAACATCTGGCACATCTTCGATGTTTACGATTTCACCAGATAGAGGTGCGATAATTTCGATTGCACCCGCGTCAGCGCTGTCGTCAGATACTAGCTTCTTAAGTTTGTCAAACAGACCCATTGTGTCATGCTCCTAACGTTTTTATTTAATTCTGTCGAATTATAGTATACCAATCTTACGAGATAGACGACTTTTTTTACCGTCTATCTCATTGGAATTCGTCGATTATTGAGTTTTCTCAGCGATGAATTTTTCTACAACAGCTTCGATTTCTGCCGCTGTTGGTAGAGAAAGCGCTTCTTCTGCCATCGCTTTCACTTCTGCGAAGTTAGAGTTACGGATAACTTTCTTCACTTTAGGGATAGAGATGCCGCTCATAGAGAACTCATCTAGACCCATACCTAGAAGTAGAAGCGTTGCGCGCTCGTCGCCTGCTAGCTCACCACACATACCTGTCCATTTGCCTTCCGCGTGAGATGCATCGATAACCTGCTTGATTACCGTCAGCACTGCTGGAGATAGTGGGTTGTATAGGTGAGAAATCATCTCGTTACCACGGTCTACTGCCAGCGTGTACTGAGTCAGGTCGTTAGTACCGATAGAGAAGAAGGCTACTTCTTTCGCTAGGTGGTGCGCAATTGCAGCAGCTGCTGGAGTCTCAACCATTACACCGATTTCGATGTTCTCGTCGAATGCGTGGCCTTCTGCGCGAAGTTCAGCTTTGTACTCTTCGATTGCTTTCTTCAGTTCACGGATTTCCTCAACAGAGATGATCATTGGGAACATGATGCGAAGCTTACCGTGTGCAGATGCACGTAGGATACCGCGTAGCTGGTCACGAAGAATTTCACGACGATCTAAGCTGATACGTACAGCGCGCCAGCCTAGGAATGGGTTCATCTCTTGTGGAAGATCCATGTATGGAAGATCTTTGTCACCACCGATGTCCATTGTACGGATGATTACTGATTCACCGTTCATTGCTTCTGCAACTTCTTTGTACGCTTGGTACTGCTCGTCTTCAGTAGGTAGAGCATCACGGTCCATGAATAGGAATTCAGTACGGTACAGACCAACGCCTTCGCCGCCGTTACGGATGATACCGTCACAGTCTTTTACTGTACCGATGTTACCGCAAACTTCTACACGGTGACCGTCTAGAGTTTCTGCGTGAAGATCTTTCAGCTTAGCTAGCTCTTCTTTTTCAGCAACGAATGCCGCTTTAACTGCTTTCGCTTCTTCTAGCTCTGCTTCAGATGGGTTGATAACGATCTTGTTGTTCATCGCATCAAGAATCAGCATATCGCCATTCTTAACTTGCTTAGTGATGTCGTTAGTACCAACGATAGCTGGAAGCTCAAGAGAGCGAGCCATGATTGAAGTGTGAGAAGTACGACCGCCGATGTCACAAGCAAAACCAAGAACGTAGTCTAGGTTGATCTGTGCAGTTTCAGATGGCGTTAGGTCGTAAGCCACTAGGATAACTTCTTCATTGATATCGCTTAGAGAAACAATGTTGATGCCTAGTGCGTTTTTAACAAAGCGCGTGCCGATATCGCGGATATCTGTTGCACGTTCTTTTAGGTATTCGTCGTCAAGAGACTCAAGAGCAGACGCTTGCTCTTCGATCACTGTGTGAATCGCGTGATCAGCGGTCATCTTGTCGTTTTTGATTAGTGCTAGGATTTCTTCCTCTAGCTCTTCGTCTTCAAGAAGCATGATGTGACCTTCAAAGATCGCTTCTTTTTCTTCACCGAAGGTTTCAAGTGCTTTCTGTTTAACAGTTTCTAGCTGTGCAGCAGATTTGTTGCGTGCGTCAAAGAAACGCTGAACTTCTGCTTCAACTTGATCATCAGAAATGGTGTTTGTGTTTAGGACAATTTCATCTTCTTGAAGTAGTAGTGCTTTACCAATTGCAATACCAGGAGATGCTAGGATGCCTGAAATCATAGCCTTACCTTAAGTTGGTCAACTTTAAAAACGGGAGAAATAATGGATGCGCTAACGATAATTTGTAGCTCAAATTTTGCTCTATTTCCAACAAAGCCATTTTGCTTTCACAAAATGGCTTTGAAAATAGAAGACCGGATTAGTGTAGTTGGTCCATTAGAGCAACTAGGTGGTCTACAGCTTGCTGAGCTTGTGGGCCCTCAGCTGAGATAGAAACTACTGTACCTTTAACTAGGCCTAGAGTTTGTAGTTTGAATAGGCTCTTTGCGCTAGCGCTTTTGCCGTTAGAAGTCACAGTGATGTCCGCGTCGAATGCTTTAGCTTCTTTAACGAACTGTGCAGCTGGACGAGTGTGAAGACCGTTTTCTGCAGTGATTTCTACTTGCTTCTCGTACATGTTATATACCCCAATTGATTTATATTTTGATAGTTTCTTAACCAGACTAGCTTAACCGTAAATGTCCTATTCTGCTAGGCGCACAACGTTCATTTCGTGTCAGAACTGATACTGGTTGTAAATTTTCCGTTTGTGATTTGAATCTGTGTTCAATCTCACGAACGACATAAATACGTAGTTAGCTTTTTTATTTTGAAGCTAAAAATAAAACTGCCCTGATATTACCAAAGGTGTGGCGAGGATCAACAAAAAAGCCCCTAAATGGGGCTTTTTTGGACGAAAAATTGATTTGACAACATATTACTGCTGGTTTTCTTTCTCGGTAAAGATACCTGCAAACAGTGCTGTACTTAGGTAACGTTCACCAGAGCTTGGTAGAACGGTAACAATTGTTTTTCCTTCAAATTCAGGTAGTTCCGCTAGGCGGTTCGCCGCAACGACAGCAGCGCCTGAAGAAATACCTGCAAGAATACCTTCCTCTTCCATTAGGCGTCTTGCCATAGCAATGGCTTCTTCAGAAGTCACTGCTTCAACTCGGTCAATAAGCTCTAAATCTAGGTTGCCAGGAATGAAACCTGCACCAATACCTTGGATTTTGTGAGGAGCTGGCTGGATTTCTTCGCCTGCTAGCGCCTGTGCGATAACCGGTGATTCAGCAGGTTCAACCGCAACAGAAACAATGTTTTTGCCTTTCTCGCCTTTAATAAAGCGGCTTGTTCCTGTCAATGTACCACCTGTACCTACACCTGCTACGAATACATCCACTTCACCGTCAGTCGCTTCCCAAATTTCAGGACCAGTAGTTTTCTCGTGAATCTGTGGGTTAGCTGGGTTATTGAACTGTTGTAGCAATAGGTATTTTTCTGGGTTGCTAGCTACGATTTCTTCAGCCTTAGCAATTGCGCCTTTCATACCTTTCGCAGCTTCTGTTAGTTCAAGATTAGCACCAAGTGCTTTGAGTAGCTTACGACGCTCTAAGCTCATTGATTCAGGCATAGTAAGAGTCAGTTTGTAACCACGAGCCGCTGCAACGAACGCAAGCGCAACACCGGTGTTACCACTTGTTGGCTCGACAAGTTCTACGCCTGGCTTAAGAGTGCCAGCTTTTTCCGCTTCCCAAATCATGTTTGCGCCAATACGACACTTAACGCTGAAGCTTGGGTTGCGTGCTTCAACTTTAGCCAGAACCTTACCGTTGCTGACTTTGTTCAGGCGAACAAGAGGTGTGTTGCCGATAGTTTGCGAGTTATCTTCGTAGATTTTGCTCATGATGTGATCCTTCATCTCTTTGGTGGCGCTGAACAATGAGATTCAGCAAAGCCATGTTGTTCTTTGTAATTTGACTGGGTAGAGATTAGGACAGCTGAAAAAACTAGAAAAGGATTAAAAAGTTATATGATATGAACTTGTACTGAGCAAAAAGAGAATAACGGGGCAAATGATGCGCATTCGCCCCCTTGAGTTTATTACTTTTTGAACTCTGCAACCCACATTGCGGTAGCACCACAGACGGCAACAGGCATCACAATAAGATTTAGAATAGGGATTGTCGTAAAAATACTAACCAAGGCACCAAATGAATACGCTTTGCCTTGTTTTTGTTTCAAATTGTTACGCATGTCGTTGAAGCTTATCTTGTGATTATCGAACGGGTAATCACAATACTGAATGGCCAATATCCAAGCCGTAAAAGCAAACCAAAGAAAGGGGCCAATAGTTTGACCGAGCGCAGGGATTAGCAGCAGTAAAAAAAGCCCGATTGCTTTTGGCAATACGTAGACGAGCTTTCGCCATTCACGAGCGAGGATTCTTGGTGTGTCCTTTATAGTGGAGAGCAAGCCATCCTCATTCACTTTTTGTTGAGTTAAGTGTTCTTCAACTTTTTCAGCCAGCAAGCCGTTAAACGGTGCCGCAACAAAGTTTGCGAGGGTGCTAAAGAAATAAGAGAACGTCGCCAGTATGGTGAGAACCAATAACGGCCACAATAAGTAGCTAAGCCAAGACAGAAACTCAGGAAGCTGACCAATGAGGTGTTCGATCCAAATGTCTAAATGCGAAAAAAGATAAAAAAGCGCACCGCCGACTAGAATAACATTGGCCAAAAGTGGCAGTAGCACGAACTGTCGAATGCCAGGTCGCATGGCGAGATTGAGGCCATAAAAAAAGTAACCAAATCCACTGCGTTGGTGTTGAGAGTAATCCATAGTTGAGTGTCACTTACTGTTTTAAAAACGAACGTTAGCTATCTTAACAAGAAAAAAGCGTGTTCAAAATCACAACATTCTCGGAACTTCTAACATTAAGTTGTTCTAAAACAGGGTGGAGTTTTGGTAGAGTTACTGAAGTTTAGATATAACCCAATTCAATATTGATGCCCCTAGAGCGTTTTTATTGAAGAATTGAGAGCTAAAAATGCAGGAACTGCGATTCGTACTGATAATTGTTGGAGCTTTAGCGATTGCCGCTTTATTGTTCCACGGTTTGTGGACAAGCAAAAAAGAAGGGTCGACAAAGTTTGGCAATAAGCCAATGCGTAAGCTAGATGTCGAAGGTGATGAAGAGTCTGATGCACTGCCTGAGCGAGGCTTTGCACCTGAAGATGACTTTGAAATTATCCGCAAGGAACGCAAAGAGCCTGAGTTCGCGCCAGAACCTGTGTTGGCTGACCCATTGATTGATAGCTATCAAGACGAAGTGGATACGACACCCCAAACCCGTCACCTCGATGAAGTAGAGTTGGACGTTCCTTCTATTTCTACTCAATCACTTGATGAGGTTGAAGAGAGCGTTGAACCAGTGACGAATGTTGAGCCTGAGGTCGAATCGACGTCTAGCCCCGCAGCGCCAGAGCCCCAAAGCGAACCAGAAATGGAAGTGATTGTACTGAACGTTCACTGTGCTGGTGATGAACCATTTATCGGAACCAAACTTTTTGACAGCATGCAGCAAAATGGGTTGCTTTACGGAGAGATGGATATCTTCCATCGTCATTCTGATTTGTCAGGTACCGGAAAAGTGCTATTCAGTGTCGCCAATATGATGCAGCCTGGAACGCTGAAGCATGATGATCCCGCTGAGTTTACGACCAAAGGTATCTCTTTCTTTATGACGCTACCTTGTTACGGTGAGCCAGATCAGAACTTCAAGTTGATGCTGAAAACAGCGCAACAGATTGCTGATGATTTAGGTGCCAATGTGCTTGATGATGCCCGTAACCTAATGACACCTAATCGTATCGATGGATACAAAGCGCAAATTCAGAAGTTTAAATCGGCAACCACTGCTTAGAATACCTATTTTCTTTCTGTAAAGGCTCCGATTCGGGGCCTTTATTATTTCTGGCGTGCTCAAGATGATTGATAACTTTAGCACGCCTCGCCATACTAGATGGTCAAACATTTCACCGCTTTGCAATGCGGTACATGATTCCAACCTATTTATAATCAGAGTTAGTTATGTCGCAACAGATTCAAGAAAAACTCAATCAGTTACGTGAGAGCCTGCATTATCACGGTATTAAGTACTACGTCGAGGATGCTCCGGAAATCCCCGACGCGGAATACGACCGTTTGATGAGAGAGTTGATTGAGCTAGAAGCGCAAAACCCTAATCTGATCTCAGTTGATTCTCCAAGTCAGCGAGTGGGGGGAGCTCCGTTGGACGGTTTTACCCCTGTGGCTCACGAAATCCCGATGCTGTCTCTCGATAATGCTTTTGATGATGATGAATTGAACGCTTTCCACAAGCGTATGCTGGACCGCGTAGCGGGCAGCTCGGTTGAGGCATTTTGTTGTGAGCCTAAACTTGATGGTCTTGCGGTGAGCTTACTCTATGAAAATGGCGTTTTGGTCCAAGCGGCGACTCGAGGTGATGGCGCAACAGGTGAAAACATCACAGAAAACGTGCGAACCATTAAAGCGATTCCTTTGAAATTATGTGGTGAAGGGTGGCCAGCGCGTATTGAAGTGCGTGGTGAAGTTTTTATGCCTAAGGCGGGGTTTGAAAAGCTAAACGAACACGCTCTGAAAAAAGGTGAAAAAGTGTTTGTGAACCCGCGTAACGCCGCTGCGGGCAGTTTACGTCAGCTCGATTCCAGAATTACTGCGAAACGACCGCTTAGCTTTTATGCGTACAGTGTGGGCGTTGTTGAAGGCGCGGCATTGTCCGAAAGTCACTATGAGCGTTTTTTGCAGTTGAAATCTTGGGGGCTACCAATGTGTCCTGAAACTCGTCAGGTTGAGAGTTTGGATGATGTTAAAGCTTACTACAAAGACATATTGCAGCGTCGTGACCAACTCGCCTACGAAATTGACGGCGTGGTTATCAAAGTAGATTCGATTGAACTTCAAGAGCGCCTTGGCTTTGTTGCGAGAGCGCCTCGCTGGGCCATTGCGTATAAATTTCCTGCGCAAGAAGAAATTACTCTACTGAACGATGTCGAATTTCAAGTCGGCCGTACAGGCGCAATAACACCAGTGGCGAAACTGGAGCCAGTGTTTGTAGGTGGTGTGACGGTAAGTAATGCCACGCTGCACAATGCGGATGAAATTGCTCGCCTAGGCGTGAAAATTGGAGACAGTGTCGTCATACGCCGAGCGGGTGACGTTATCCCACAGATAGTTTCTGTTGTTGCTGAGCGTCGTCCTGATGACGCGAGAGAGATTGTGTTTCCTTCGCAGTGCCCAGTGTGTAATTCGCAAGTAGAGCGCGTTGAGGGTGAGGCTGTTGCACGATGCTCGGGTGGTCTTGTCTGCCAGGCGCAACGCAAAGAAGCGTTGAAGCATTTTGTTTCGCGAAAAGCGTTGGACGTTGATGGACTAGGGGTCAAGGTCATTGAGCAGTTGGTAGACCGAGAGATGGTCGAGACACCTGCTGATTTATTCAAGCTCTCGGCGGGCATTATCACTGTACTTGACCGTATGGGGCCGAAGTCTGCACAGAATGTGGTTGATGCCCTAGCAAAAGCGAAACAGACCACATTGGCACGCTTTTTATACTCGCTGGGTATTCGTGAAGTTGGTGAAGCGACGGCTGCAAACTTGGCGCTGCACTTTAAAACGCTCGACGCGATCAAAGCGGCAAGTCATGAGCAGTTGATTGCGGTTCCTGATATTGGCGATATTGTGGCGAGTCACATCACGGCCTTTTTTGCCCAAGATAACAACCAGAGTGTTATTGACGATCTAATTGCACAGGGAATATGTTGGCCTGATATTGAAGAGAAAGGCGAGGATGTTCCTCAGCCTCTCGCTGGAAAAACAGTAGTATTAACAGGTAGTCTTTCTCAGTTGTCTCGAAATGATGCCAAAGCGGCTCTACAAAATTTAGGAGCAAAAGTGACTGGCAGTGTGTCGAAAAAAACAGACATTCTTTTCGCAGGCGAAAATGCAGGCTCAAAGCTGTCGAAGGCTCAAGAATTGGGCGTGGAAATTCGAACGGAACAGGACCTTATTGACCTGTTATAAATATGAAAAATGACGTGAAAGCCACCATTTGGTGGCTTTTTTTTGTCTTGAAATAACTAGCGTTTTAGCCCTTTAAAAATGAGATTTATCGTCAGTGATCATCTTCAAATAAAATTAAATTCGAGCTTCTAACTTAATAAAGTGCGATGCACTTCAATATGATTTTAGTTATTTTTATTTTTAATTCATTGTATTTAAAGTGTTTTTTGTTTTATTGGGTCTCTCGTTCTGTTTAATGGAGATCACGATCACTAAGGCTATAAAAATTTGTAGCGGGTCATATTTTTTTAGATGAAAAGAAAGTTCTCATTGATGTTTTGCTTCGCGAAGTTAGTCTAAGTGCATGGATACACAGTGTGTATGCAGGAAATAGAAAATCAAAGATTAAGGTTAATTTGCGGTTTTCAACATAGGAAATGAGTTCTCCCTTCGGCGGCCAACTTAAGGTGAGAAAAAAGAAAAAACAGCTATATCCATTTTTAGGAGTTTTTCCATGGACAAAATGTTTAAAGTATCTGCAATTACAGCAGCACTAGTAGGAGCAATCGCAGCGGCTCCAGCTATGGCTAACCAAGATAACTTGGGTCCAGATTACGCAGGTGCGGTTTCAGAATTTTTCGGTGAGTCAGCAATTAGCGGTAACGTGAACTTCTTCATGCGTGATCGTGTTCGCGGCAATGTTGACGCAAATGGTTCTGATACTAAGAAAACAGCTAACTTAGACCACGGTTCTGTGTTTGCAAACCTTGGTTTTAATTCTGGTTACGTTGCTGACACTGTGGGTGCAGACTTTGTTATCTACAGCACGTTCGATATGTGGCAAAACGCGAGCCCAGACCACGAAATGAACTTCTGGGACGTAAGCAGCCCTTACGGTGACGGTAAAGTGGGTGACTGTAAGAAACTTGCGGAAGACCCTGACAACCCTGGTCAAGTAACAAACAACAACTCTAAGTGGAACTCTAACTGTAACAGCAACGGTGTATCGTTCGCGACTGCAGCCGCGAAATTCAAGTTTGGTGATACGGCTACCGCTAAGCTAGGTTACTTCCAACCTTCTGTACCAAGTTCTCTAGGCGTTAACTGGTCCTTTGCTCCTGGTACATACCTAGGTGGTGAAGTGGGCGCGAAAGTTGGTGGTTTCGACCTTGGTCTAGTTGTTGCTGAAGAGTACAAAGCTCCTTGGTTCAAGCGTACTTACACTTTCCAAACGACTGATGGCGAAGATGCAGGTGCATTATACTCTCTAGGTGGTCGTTACACGTTCGATAACGATATCCTTGTTGATGTTGGTTACGGTGCATTGACTGGTGGTGAGCGTAAGAACTTCCACGTTAAAGTTAAAGGCACTACTGATGGCGGCGTTTACTGGTCTCCACAACTTTACATCGTAGACGATGAAGAGCAGTACGATAGCACTGCATTCCAGTTAGCGATGCTGACCTCTTTCGCTTCAGGCCAATACTCTTACCGTGCGGAAGCAACGTACACGTCAGCTGAGTCTAATGTTGATGGCGCATCAGGCAACATGGCTTACCGTCTAACAAGCGCTTACGGTGGCTCAAACGGTGCATACGACATCTGGTGGAACAACCGTTCTGACTTTAACCACGACGGCGAATTCGCAGGTTTCCTATCTGCATCTCGTGACTTCTCTGATATCGGCGGTAAAGGCTTTAGCGCAGGTGTAAGTGGTGCATTCGGTTTCGGTGCAGAAGCTGAAGGCTACAAAGACCTTAAAGAGTACGCGTACAGCTTCTTTGCGAACTATGCAATCCAAGCTGGTGCTCTGAAAGATGCGAACATCTCGTTCTACTACACTGAGTACTTCAATGATACAGATGCTCCAAACTGGACTGGTTACACTAACTTGTTCCAAGACGAGACTGATTTCAAACTTATGCTAACTATTCCTTTCGCAGTTAAGTAATAAGTATCTGAACCAGTAATCTAATCTACTGTCTAAAAGCTGAGCGTAATGCTCAGCTTTTTTCGTTTCAATCTGGAGGCTAAAATGACAAAAATATGGTTTGTTCCCTTTGTACTTATCGCATTACAAGCATGTACTAGCCAACCAAAAACAGCTGCAGAGTATTGGTATGGTCAGGGCGAACGTTTCGGTTCTCGGGGGTTCCAATATGATAATGATGTGCTCGCTGATTTAAAGGAAAAAGTCTCTTTCGATCAAGTGGCTTATGAAAGCGGATATAAGGCGGGCAAAGAAATCTATTGTGACCCTTTTAAAGCCTTTGAAAAAGGGATTACAGGAACGCGTTACACGAATCAGTGTGACGGGCAACCTCAAGAAGTAATGATTAAAGCTGAGTGGCAAAGAGGGTGGGGCGCTTTCTTGGGGGCGGACTTTTACAAGTTTTAACCAACCTAGGCTACGAAGCCAACATAGGATTTAGCTTCGTAGCGTTTCCAGCGTGTTAATTGGACTCTCCTCCATATGCTTTACATAACTCACGTGGAAGATGTTTGACGCTTCCGTCGCTAAACGTGCAATCAATGCCTGCACCAAAGACATGCCCGGCATTTTGAGATGCGTGAGATAGAACCGGACTTATTGCTAATATTGCAGCGAACAAAATTGATACGAATTTCATAACAGACCTCTAGTCAATTAGTTTAGTAGAGCAAGGTTCGTCAATAAGTATGGTGAGAATTCAGTTAAGATCAAAAATAATTGAAAAATTCAATTTTTTCGACAATAAATAACCTAGTAGCTCTGCTGCGAATTGCGCTCTAAGTTTATGAAATAATCTGTTTGGAAAGGGTAGATGGTATTCTGTCTTTCTAATTGGTGGAAAATATAGCGTACTTAATTTGTGCTGATTTCGTTGTAAGTTTTTCTTAGTAGAGTAAAAAAGAAAAAAGCGAGGCATTTGCCGCGCTTTTTACGTTGCTTTTTACGTTTAGTGTGTTTAAAAGCTCAATTTTTTTGCTTAATAGTAAGCACGATTCCGTCTACATCGGTAACTACAACTTGGGTGCCTGCTTGCAGAGGGGTCTCTGATCTGGCAGTCCAAGTCGTATCTCCTAGCTTGATTCGACCTTTCCCTGAAGGAAAGTCTTCACTGAGTGTAACGACTTCACCGATTAGCTGCTTTTCTTTTTGGTTGAGTTGGCGTCGGGAATCACTGCGTTTGTCCTGTGATAACTGCCTACGCCACCATAACCAAGTCGTGATTAAAGAGAAAGCGCCGAATGAGGTCCATTGAAGTTGCCAACTCATCGGCACAACCGTTAAAACAGCACCAACAATTAATGCTGACAAACCCAGCCAGAGGAAATATCCTGCGGTACCGAGCAGTTCAACTGCGAGAAGTGCTAGACCAAATGCCAACCAGTGCCAATGATTAATTGAATCAAGTAACTCGAACAAAATCGCCTCTACTTATCTTGTTTAGACTGATGCTTGAACATCTCCGCAATACCGGCCACTGAGCCCATCAAACCGGATGCTTCAAGAGGAAGCATGATGATCTTACCATTTTCAGCTTGCCCAATGGATTTAAGTGCATCGGTATAGCCCTGTGCGATAAAGTAGTTCACTGCTTGCATATCACCTTTTGAAATTGCCTCAGAAACCATCGCGGTTGCTTTCGCTTCTGCTTCTGCAGCGCGTTCACGAGCTTCTGCTTGAAGTATAGCGGCTTGCTTATCCCCTTCCGCTTTTAATATCTCGGACTGTTTGTGGCCTTCCGCTTTAAGGATTTCAGCTTGTCGAACGCCTTCAGCTTCCAAAATATCAGCACGCTTATTACGCTCTGCTTTCATTTGTGCATTCATCGCAGCAGTGAGGTCTGCTGGGGGCTGAACATCTTTGATTTCAATTCGAGTCACTTTCACGCCCCATGGGTTTGTCGCATCGTCAACAATGGTCAATAAGCGACTGTTTATGAGGTCACGCTGGCTGAGCATTTCATCAAGCTCCATAGAGCCCAATACGGTACGAATGTTAGTTAGTGTTAAGTTTCGGATGGCATGTTCTAAGTCATTAACTTCATAGGCCGCTTTTGGCGCGTCAATGACTTGAACAAAACACACGGCGTCGATGGTCACGTTCGCGTTGTCCTTTGAAATGACCTCTTGTGCTGGAATATCGAGAACCCGCTCCATCATATTGACCTTATGACCAATCCCATCGATGAAGGGGATAATCATATTGAGGCCGGGACGAAGTGTATGCGTATAGCGCCCGAAGCGTTCCACTGTCCAATGGTTGCCCTGAGGGACCGTTTTCACGGCAGCAATGATGAGTGCAATGATAACGAAGAGCAGTACACCGATGGTAATCAACGAATCAATAGCCATTTTGAGTTCCTTATATCAGTATCTATGTCGATTGTTGCCTATTTAACCACTTGAAACAATGACAGAAATGAGAACTAAAGCTAAGTTTCGATAGAATAAAAGCCGGATAAACCGGCTTTAACTGCATGATTTAGAAGGTGCTAATGGACGACTAGTAAAGAATGGAGTAGAGCTGTCGGCGGTATTTCCCCGCAATTGGGTTACCTTGCCCAAGTGCCGCCAGAATATCCATAAATGATTTTTTGACTTCACCGTCGAGCGCGTTGAGGTTAGTCTTTAGGTAACTCCAAAGTAACTCTAGCGCCTCTTCATCACGGTTCACTTGATGGTACGCGAGTGCTAATTTGTTTGCGATGTCTGCGTCCTCAGGCGCTTGACTAAGAGACGCTTCTAACGATTGGATCTCTGGGCTATTCGCCGCTTGAGCATGCAGCTCTAGTTTAGCGATGAGGCCTTTGTAGAAATTGTCTTGATACTCAAGTGGGATGTGCTCAAGTAGCGCTTTCGCTTGGTCAAATTTCTGGGTTTCTAGATAACAACTGGCTAACGCGAGTTTCACGTCACCTTTTTGTTTAACGGTGTCATCTAAACCTTCTAGCAAAGGTAAAGCTTGTGCGTGGTCACCAGCTTGGATGAGTTCACTTGCTTGCTTTAAGATCATTTCATCTTGACTAGGTAGGTGCTTGGTAAGCATCTCTTTAATGGTTTCGATAGCTTGAGGGCCGCCCATGCCATCAACGGCTTGGCCATTAACGAACAGTGCGATGGTTGGAATGGCTTGAACGCCAAACTGGCTCGCTATCACTTGCTCTTGTTCGCAGTTAAGCAACGCGAGTGTAAAGGCACCGTTGTATTGCTGTGCAAGCATCTGCAGATCAGGGATCACTTGAGCACTCTCTTGGCTCATTGGTGCCCAGAAATGCACCAGTACGGGAGTTTGCATTGAGCCTTCAAGCACTTGGCGGAAGTTCTGTTCATTAAGCTCGACAATAAAAGGTGATTGCATGTAAAGAGTCCTTGCACTTTGTTCGTACAAAGAAAGATATGGGCACAGCAGAGAGACTTCAAGGTAAGGGGCTGAATAATACAAAAACACCGCCAATTTGGCGGTGTTTTTGCGACTAAATTGCAAGCGAAGGTGTTTATAGAACGATAAACAGAGTTAGCGCAACACCCACACCGATCCAGTTGAGTTGGTTAAGTGTCATGTTATTTTACCGAATGTAACGCTTTAATTATGTGGAAGAGCAATCTTCAGTGACTAAGATAACGTCCAATTATTACGATAAAATTACATCGACTCGTTATTTTTTTATGCTGCTCGTCGCAATATCTGATCGAGCACTCGGGTTGGTAGTAGACGCTTTAACAAGGCGAAGACTTTTGTCGGTGTCGTAACGCGATAGCGTATCTTGGGTGTTGATGCTTCCAGGGCATGAATGAGCGGAGCAACACAAGATTCGGCTGGCAGCACGAATGCGTTGTTGGACGATTCGTTTTCAAGCCTTTGCAATTGAGATTGATATTCTGCTTTATGACAACTGTTTTCGGTATCTACCCATTTAAGAAAGGCATTCTTCGCATTGGCTCTGAATTGAGTTTCAATTGGCCCCGGTTCTATCAGACTAATATGAATATCTGTCTCACAAAGCTCTAATCTCAAGGTATCGGTCCAACCTTCTAAAGCAAACTTGGAGGCATTGTAAGCGCCACGATATTTCATGGCTGCAAACCCTAGAACAGAACTATTTTGTACAATGCGTCCGTGACCTTTTTTACGCATGATAGGTAATACTTGGGTTACCAACTCATGCCAACCAAAGAAATTCGTTTCAAACTGAGTTCTTAGCGCTTGCGTGGGTAAATCTTCAAGGGCTCCCGGTTGCCCATATGCGCCATTGTTAAATAGAGCGTCTAGCTTGCCGCCTGTTATCGCTAACGCCGCTTGCAGACCATTAGAGATGCTCTCGCTGTCGGATAGGTCGAGTTGTACACAATGGAGTCCTTCCTCTTTTAGCCGTTGTACATCTTTTAGCTGTCGGCATGACGCAATCACTTGGTATCCACGTTGATGTAATGCGTGAGCACAAACGTACCCGATTCCAGTCGAACAACCGGTGATTAAAATGGTCTTCATCAGTTTCTCTTACTCTACTTATCCTTGATCTTGGATAGAGTAAAAGATTAGTCATGATGTTGTAACAAGTTTTTTAACGCGGGTTCAATTCGTGAGTAACTGAAGCGAAAGCCGAGTTCTGTCAGATTTTTGGGTTTTGCCCTAAGGCTATCAAACAGAAGCGTTGAGCTTTCTCCCATCGCTAGCTTGAGCACCCATTTCGGCGTAAACAAAAAATGAGGGCGCTTTAACGACTTGGCAAGCGTTTTACTAAACTGGGCGTTGGTGACAGGGTGAGGGGCACAGAGGTTGAACTCTCCGTCTGCGTGTTCTGTTTTCAGCAAATAGACGATGGCTCTCACCATGTCTAACATGTGTATCCACGGCATGTACTGCTTGCCACTACCAATAGGGCCACCTAATCCGCACTTGTAAGGCAGCAGCATTTTGTTTAACGCCCCACCTTCAGGTGCCAGTACGATCCCAGTGCGTAAGATACACACTCGGGTTGACTCGGAGCGAGCACGGTTTGCGATGGTCTCCCATTTGGCGCATACGTGATGCGGAAAACTGTCATTATGGACATGCAACGCTTCATCAAACGGATGCTCCTGTTGATCGCCGTAGTAGCCGACCGCAGAGCCGCTGATAAACACTGATGGTGGAGATGTACTCGCGTGAATGAGATCAACGATTTTTTCGGTTAACGTCCAACGGCTATCACAAATCTCTTGCTTCTGTTTTTTACTCCAACGCTTATCGGCAATCGGTTCTCCAGCAAGGTTAATGACGGCATCAAACTCATTTAAATCGTGGTACGCATCGAGGCTCGATATGTAAGAGACATTTCCCATATCAGCGAAATAGACAATGGATTTTGCAGTTTGTGGGGAGCGAGTGAGTAACACTACGTCGTGCGTGGTGAAGTGTTTAAGTAACTCTTTGCCAATAAAACCTGTACCACCGGTTAGTAGTATTTTCATCCATCTCTCCTTTTCCTCCTATGCTGACCAATAGGAACGCGATTTATTACTAATGCTAATAATTATAGCGAGTTAGCACAAAATAGGATCACCAATTGATGCGGCACAACGATTATCACAAAATTAACATTTTGTTACGTTTATTGATTTCCGCGTAATGTAAGTCACACCAAAGCACGGTTTCATTTGCCATCATTGATGAAAGATTCGGGATAGGGATTCACGATGGAAGCAATGACAGCGCTCATTAAAGCGTTTCTTGGAAGTTTGAGGGATTTACTTCCCATAATTGCAGTGATTGCTTTTTTTCAGCTATTGGTTCTTCAAGAGCCGTTGCCAAACTTGTTGTCTATTTTGGTTGGGCTGCTGTTGGTTGTTTCAGGTTTGACGCTATTTATATTTGGCCTTGAGATGGGATTGTTTCCAATTGGTGAGTCCATGGCTCAGTCGTTCGCTCGTAAGGGCAGCGTTTTTTGGCTTATGCTGTTCGCCTTTTGCCTTGGCTTTGGCACAACTGTCGCAGAGCCCGCATTGACAGCGGTCGCCGATGAAGCGGCTGAAGTTGCCGCAGAAGGCGGAATGATAGAGCACAGCTCCAATGCGATGGAGCAGTATGCAGACGGCTTGCGATTTACTGTGGCTTTGTCCGTGGGTTTCGCGATCATGCTCGGCGTACTTCGCATCTTAAAAGGTTGGTCGATTCAATACATGATCATCGGCGGCTACATTGGTGTCGTTATTCTCACCATGTTTGCGCCAGAAAGTATTATCGGAGTGGCATATGACTCAGGGGGCGTCACGACATCGACCATTACAGTCCCTTTGGTGACGGCATTGGGAGTAGGGCTTGCCTCTGCAATCAAAGGGCGTAATCCCATGATTGACGGCTTTGGCTTGATTGCGTTTGCCTCCCTGTTACCGATGATGTTTGTCATGATCTATGGAATGGTGATCGCATGATAGATGTTTCCCAGTTTATCGACACCTTCATCGGTACGGTTCGCGATGTATTCCCGATCGCTACCATCATCTTTGGCTTTCAATTTGTGGTTTTACGCAAGCCCGTCAACAACCTCGCCAAAGTGCTTTTGGGCTTTCTCTATGTGATTCTGGGTTTGTCTCTGTTTCTGATTGGGCTTGAGATGGCACTGTTTCCACTTGGCGAAACTATGGCAGTGCAGCTGACAGCGCCCGAATTTTTGTCTCAGTTTAAGATATCAGAGAGTAGCGGCGTTAGTTGGCCTGACTATTACTGGGTCTACTTGTTTGCCTTTTGCATAGGTTTTAGTACCACGATTGCCGAGCCGTCACTTATTGCTGTCGCCATCAAGGCGAATCAAGTGTCTGGTGGGGCGATTAGTGTTAATGGCTTGCGGATCGCGGTGGCGCTTGGCGTGGCCATCGGGATTTCTCTTGGCAGTTATCGTATTGTCGCGGGGGATCCTATCCATTACTACATAATTGCTGGCTACATCGTGGTTGTGATTCAAACCTTTTATGCTCCCAAATTTATCGTGCCGCTGGCTTATGATTCTGGCGGCGTCACAACGTCCACTGTCACGGTTCCTTTAGTTGCCGCTCTTGGGTTGGGGTTGGCATCGACGGTTCCGGGGCGAAGTCCTATGATTGATGGCTTTGGCTTGATTGCCTTTGCAAGCCTTTTTCCAATGATTTCCGTGATGGGCTATGCCCAGTTAACTCGTCGACTGGATCAAAAGTCGGTGAAAGAGGAGAGCGATGATGCGCTTTAAATTGATTCTAGCTTTTGTTGAAGACAGTAAAACCGACAAGGTCTTGGATGCGGCGAGAGATGCCGGAGCGACGGGAGCAACGGTGATTAATAATGCCAGAGGAGAGGGGTTGAATAAGAAGCGCACCTTCTTTGGTTTAACGCTAGAAGTGCAAAGAGATGTGTTGCTGTTTGTGGTCGAAGAGCATTTGTCTCGGCATATTCTTGAAACAATCAACGATGTGGGGGAGTTCGATCAGGAGTCGGGGCAAGGTATTGCAGTCCAGATTGATATAGAAGACGCGGTCGGTGTCGCACATCAAGTCGAGCAATTAACAAAAGTGGTTGAGGATGAGTTATGAGTAGTCATGAGAAGATCCGAGTTAGAGACGTAATGGCAAACAATTATGTCATGATTGACGGCCTCAGGACGGTAAGTGAAGGCATTGATTTAGCCAGAGAACATCGGGTTAAGGCGCTGGTGGTCAATAAGCGAAATGATGACGATGAATATGGTTTGGTATTGATGAACGACATTGCGAAAAAAGTATTGGCAAAGAACCGTTCACCGGAAAGAACCAATCTATACGAAATCATGACAAAGCCTGCGCTCAGCGTCTCTCCGGACATGAATGTGAAGTATTGTGCAAGGCTGTTTGAGCGATTTGGCATTAGCCGCGCGCCTGTGATTGATAACGGTGAAGTCATCGGCATGGTCAGCTACAACAACATTGTGATTAACGGCATGGCTAGGATGACGGAGAACCGCTAATTACGTACAATGCCCTCATTATTTTTGAGGAGACTGTGTTGTGAAGCTGTTTTTTGCCTCTGATTTGCATGGCTGTTTGCCTGCAACTGATAAGATGTTAGCGGAGTTTGAACGTTCTGGTGCACAAACTTTGGTTCTGTTGGGTGATGTATTGAATCATGGCCCAAGGAACCCTGTTCCAGAAGGGTACAATCCACCACAAGTTGCTGAGCGATTAAACCAGTATGCAGATCGTATTATCGCTGTGCGCGGCAACTGTGATAGCGAAGTGGATCAAATGCTACTCTCGTTTCCGATGATGATGGACTATGCATGGGTGCTTCTCGAGTCGGGGCAACGCCTGTTTCTGACTCATGGACATCTTTATAACGCCGCTAAACGCCCAGCATTGCGCAGTGGTGATGCAATCGTCCATGGCCATAGCCACGTTCCTGTTGCGATGCGAGATGGCGAGCAATTTATCTTTAATCCAGGTTCAGTGACGTTTCCTCGTGAAGGATATGTCGCGAGCTTTGGGGTGTTGGAGAACGATACGCTCTCTGTTGTCGCTTTTGGCGGAGAAAAAATCGCGTCGGTATCGTTGCGCTGATGTTGATTAAGGCAGCGTTGGGCTGCCTTATTTACTGTCTGAGTGACCTAAATCTCGCTCGGGATCGATAAGGTCTCGAACTCGCTGCTTTAACACTTTGGCTTCTGGAAAGCCGCCATCTCGTTTCCTCTCCCAAATCAACTGGCCATTGCAGTGGATCTCGAACCGACCGCCAGTATCGGGATGGAGAGAGACGGATTCGATCTCTTCACTGAATGTATGCAGCAACTCCTGTGATAGCCATGTCGATCTCAACATCCAGTTACACTGGCGGCAATAAAATATGTCGATAATGGCTTTGTCCATCTCTCTCTCCATCTAAAGTAGTAATTTGATGCCTATGGCAAACGTCAACAGCTCGAAGCAAACTTTAATAAACTGATTGGTATAGCGAGTTGTTAAATAGGCTCCCAAGCTACCGCCGGCAAAAGAGCCGAGCAGCAGTACAGGTAGCCAAGGCCAATATATTGGTGCACCAGCCTGAACAATGGCCAGTCCGCCAATTCCATTCCAAAACAAACCGACACATATTAAGGTTAACGCAACGGCTTGTTTGTAGCTGTAGCCAAACCAGCGCACCAGAAATATGGTTACCAATAAGCCTGACCCAGCGGTTAATGAGCCATTGATTATGCCAATGATCATTAATCCTAATCCACCTATAAACCAACCTGTCCGGGTTCGATGAATCGGCGTTTCTTGCTGGCCAAGCTGCTTCTTGAACCGTGAATAAATACCAATCGCCAATATCATCACCCCGAGGAGCGTCTCGGCGATGTTTGTGGGAATCAAAAGGACGATGTTTGCTCCGATAACGGCCCCAATGCTGCCAACAGCAACAACATACAGGGCGACACGGTAGTCAAAAGTACGGTTTCTTATGTGGGTAAAAGCCGCGCCGATACCCAATGCTACGCTAGCCACTTTATGTGTTGCTAAAGCTACGGAGAATGGGAGCCCCAAAAATATCAGGAGAGGAAATTGCAGTAAACCCGCGCCTCCACCAGAGAGTGAGGCAAGTGTATTGGCGAGAAAAGAGCCCCAAAAAAGGCCAAAGGTGTTTATCCAGTCCATTAGGTTTACACAAAAAGGGGCGTCCTGCCCCTTGGTTGGTTATTAGTTTGAGAAAAGAACCGTGGAGCCGTGGCTCAAGCTAGTCAATAGTAATGTTTTATTATTGACGATGTCGATGCGTCTGCTTTGCTGGGCGTCCATTTTGAAAAGCTGAGTAATAAGCTCTAGCTGCTGCGGCGTGAACTCTTTGCTTTGAGCGGCAGAGATGTCTTTAAACTCTATTGGATTCACCAACAAATAGTTGTCACTGATATCCCACTCTCCGGTTTCAGAAATATTGATCACGACGTCGTTTTCTTCTATGTCGCTATCGTCTGCAAACAGGCGAACGGTTGAAACGCGGATGTAAGTTTGGTTAGGAAGGTACTTCACATTAGATGTCACATCCGCTTTTCGCAGAGGTCCAACAGACTCTTCTTGCTGTTCTTGAAGCGGGGTTGCAATCACGGTCACCATTTTTGACTGCCACTCTTTAGAAGTCAGAACTTGTTCAACTTTGAGGTCGCTTCCCCAGTAAAGCCAACTGCTAAAAAGAGCGGAAACAACCAGTAGGCCTGCGGCTAATTTTTGATTCATCGTCATATATCCTATTGGCAAACTTTACCGAGATCTTTTTGCTCAGCGAAAATACGCAGTGTGATGTTTTCACCTGAATGTTCAAGTGAGTGAATGTAATTCAACACCAACTGGTTGTTTTGACCGCCAGTTGCAATCACTTCAATCGGTGCAAGTGCTTCTGTATGAGTCTCGTTGTATCTTTTGACACATTGCTCAATCGACGGATACCAACTGGTTAGGTCAGGATGGTTAATCGGCGTCTTTATCGTGGTGTTGTCAAACACGGCAATTTGGCGGAATTTGGACTCTGCTGGATTGGTCAGTAATACCACGCTGAGCGGCAAAAACAGCGCCAATAGGATGATAATACGACTGATGAGTTTGTTTTTCGGTGTCACAGTAGGTGCAGTTGCCGCAGGAGGCGTGACACTGTTTTCTTCCGCAACGGTTAGACTCTCTTGAAGTGTTGACTCTTCAACCGCTTCTAAATCAACGTCTGTTGACTCTGGGGGGAGAGTCTCGGCTTGGTTTTCGCCACTCATCAACGGAGTGGTTCGCTCGACACTTGTGATCAATTGGTAGCCGCGTTTTGGCACGGTTTTCACATACTGGGGAGATTTAGTCGAGTCTTTTAGCAGTTTACGCAGTGTGGATATCGCCTGAGTTAGGCTCGAATCATCCACTTCAAAACCTTGTCTGCGCCATACAAAGTCATGCAGGTCGTTGCGAGAGATCACTTCATTGGGTTTCTCGCACAGTAGAAGCAGAATTCTACTTTCGTTACTGCCTAAGCGAATGAGCTCGTCTTCACACTCTCTATCGATAAGAGAATTAGTATTTGGATCGAACGTGAATCGGTTCGCTAAATTGAACTTAGTACCTATATTGCTCATCAATTTCGGCCATTATTATTGAAGTTTCAGGTAAGTAATTTCACCGTTGGGGCGGTGTACAAGTCGATAGTATGACTGATTTTTAGTTTTTTTGATTTTTTCGGGGTACAAGGATAGTCAAGTTTGAAGTAAAAAAACACTGTTTTTATCTGTTTTGACCTTGAATTTACATTTGTCACCCTCATGTTAACTTGCAGATTAACTTTGTCAAAACCTCTCCAAGACCGAGAGGGTTGATTGGTATAGGTGTAATGGAGCGAACATGAGCGAAACAGCAACACAAAACAAAGAAACTCGTGGTTTTCAATCTGAAGTCAAACAGTTACTTCACCTGATGATTCATTCTCTTTACTCAAACAAAGAGATTTTCCTACGTGAGTTGATTTCTAACGCATCGGATGCATCCGACAAGCTGCGTTTTCAAGCCTTATCTAACCCTGAGCTTTACCAAGGTGATGCAGACCTAGGCGTAAAGCTGTCTTTTGATGAAGATGCCAACACGCTAACCATCTCCGACAACGGCATAGGCATGAGCCGTGAAGACGTCATTGAACATTTGGGCACAATTGCTAAATCTGGTACGGCGGAGTTCTTCTCAAAGCTATCTGAAGACCAATCGAAAGACTCGCAACTTATCGGTCAATTCGGTGTTGGTTTTTACTCTGCGTTCATCGTTGCGGATGCGGTAACTGTCCGCACACGCGCTGCAGGTCTTGAGGCTGAGCAAGGTGTTCAGTGGCACTCGGCGGGTGAAGGTGAATACACCATCGAAGATATTTCCAAAGCGTCTCGTGGTACTGACATCATCCTGCACATGCGCGAAGAGGGCAAAGAGTTCCTGAATGAGTGGCGCCTACGTGAAGTGATCAGCAAATACTCAGATCACATTGGTATCCCGGTTTCCATCCAAACAGCAGAGCGCGATGACGAAGGCAAAGAAACGGGTGAGAAAAAGTGGGAGCAAATCAACAAGGCTCAAGCGCTTTGGACTCGCAATAAGTCAGACATTACTGACGAAGAATACCAAGAGTTCTATAAGCATGTTTCTCATGATTTTGCCGATCCGCTAGTGTGGAGCCACAACCGCGTAGAAGGTAAAAACGACTACACCAGCCTACTGTACATCCCATCGAAAGCACCGTGGGATATGATGAACCGCGATCATAAATCGGGTCTTAAATTGTACGTTCAGCGTGTGTTTATTTTGGACGACGCTGAGCAGTTTATGCCGTCATACTTGCGTTTTGTTCGTGGTTTGATTGATTCAAACGATCTACCGCTGAACGTTTCGCGTGAGATTCTACAAGACAACAAAGTCACACAGTCCTTACGTAACGCGTGTACTAAGCGCGTACTGACGATGCTAGAGCGTATGGCGAAGAATGATGAAGAGAAGTATCAATCATTCTGGAAAGAGTTCGGGCTTGTACTAAAAGAAGGCCCAGCAGAAGACATGGCTAACAAAGAAAAAGTGGCTGGTCTACTGCGTTTCGCTTCTACAGAGGTAGACTCTGCAGAGCAAACCGTGAGCCTTGCGTCTTATGTTGAGCGCATGAAAGAAGGTCAAGACAAGATCTACTACCTCACAGCAGACAGTTACGCGGCGGCGAAGAATAGTCCTCACTTGGAGCAATTCAAAGCCAAAGGCATCGAAGTAGTTCTAATGTTTGATCGCATCGATGAGTGGTTGATGAATTACCTGACTGAGTTTGACGGCAAGCAGTTCCAGTCGATCACGAAAGCGGGTCTTGATCTCAGCAAGTTCGAAGACGAAGCGGAAAAAGAAAAGCAGAAAGAGACGGAAGAAGAGTTTAAATCCGTTGTTGAACGCACGAAAGCGTACTTGGGCGATCGTGTGAAAGAAGTTCGTACGACGTTCAAGCTTGCGTCAACACCTGCTGTGGTTGTCACCGATGACTTTGAAATGGGAACGCAAATGGCGAAGCTTCTTGAAGCTGCAGGTCAAGCTGCCCCAGAAGTGAAGTACATTTTCGAGATTAACCCAGAGCATGCGCTGGTTAAGCAAATGGCGGACGAAGCGGATGAAGAGGCCTTCGGTCGTTGGGTGGAAGTGCTGCTTGGTCAAGCTATGCTCGCTGAGCGTGGCTCGATGGCCGATCCATCTCAGTTCTTAGGTGCAATCAACTCGCTTTTGACTAAGGGCTAACACGCTAAAATCAATGAAAAGCTCGCAACTTGCGGGCTTTTTGATTTATTTGCGCTTATCGTGAATAAAACGCTTATAAATCGCCATTAAGTGTGAGTGTTTAAGCATTCTTTAGTCTAAATTCACGCTTCGACAAAGTATTGTATGATAGAATGCAATCTTGAAACGAAGCGAACGGGCGTGTAATGTGCACGCCTGTTTTATTGTTAAACGTTTGAACCGTTATACCGAAACTTACCTTGAAGCGTGACAAAGTCAGTCATAGTGAGCTTCGGTATAAATCATCATTTTCTTAAGAGGATTCAACATGCGCATCATTCTTCTAGGTGCTCCAGGTGCAGGTAAAGGCACACAAGCTAATTTCATCATGGAAAAATACGGTATTCCGCAAATCTCTACTGGTGACATGCTGCGTGCTGCTATCAAAGCAGGTACAGAACTTGGCAAACAAGCTAAAGCTGTAATCGATGCTGGTCAGCTAGTTTCTGATGAAATTATCCTTGGTCTAATCAAAGAGCGTATTGCTCAAGATGACTGTGAAAAAGGTTTCTTGCTAGATGGCTTCCCACGCACAATCCCTCAGGCTGATGGTCTAAAAGAGATGGGCGTTGATGTAGACTACGTGATTGAATTCGATGTCGCTGATGACGTGATTGTTGAGCGTATGGCGGGTCGTCGTGCTCACTTGGCTTCAGGCCGTACTTACCACATTGTTTACAACCCACCTAAAGTGGAAGGTAAAGATGACGTGACTGGCGAAGATCTTGTTGTTCGTGATGACGACAAAGAAGAAACTGTTCGCGCTCGTCTAGGTGTATACCACGAGCAAACTGCTCCACTTATCAACTACTACGGTAAAGAAGCAGAAGCAGGCAACACCAAGTACTTGAAATTTGACGGCACTAAGCAAGTTGCAGAAGTTAGTGCAGATATCGAGAAAGCACTAGCATAAATTGCTATCCGCGATTTTTGAAAATTTGTTATAGTGAAGGCGGCCCAATAGGGTCGCTTTTTTTTGCTTATTAGGTTGATCTTTAACGATCTTCTTTCCGTAAAGAACCATTTAAGTGTAGATAGGAAGTTATGCAGAACAATAAAAAACAAGGTGTGCTGTTGGTCAATTTAGGCACGCCAGATGAACCTACAGCTCCTGCAGTGAAACGCTTTTTAAGTCAGTTTTTGCATGACCATCGTGTGGTTGATATGACTCGTTGGTTGTGGTGTCCGATTCTGCACGGAGTGATATTGCCAATACGCTCACCAAAAGTTGCGAAACTGTACCAAACGGTTTGGATGGACGAGGGTTCTCCTTTGATGGTTTATTCCCAACGTCAGGCTAGTAAGCTAGAAAAGCAACTCGATATACCTGTTGAGCTTGGGATGACTTACGGAAGTCCAAGTTTGCAGACTGGCGTAGAAGCTTTGCTTGCGCGCGGCGTAGAGGAAATCACGGTATTGCCACTCTACCCGCAATATTCTGGAACAACCACGGCTGCGGTTTCCGATGGTTTAACCAAAGCGTTCAAGGCCATTCCGGTTATGCCTCAATACCGTTTTGTTCGTGACTATCACGACCATCCTTTATACATCAAGGCACTGGCGGAGAGCGTAAAGCGTTCGTGGGAGAAAAATGGCCAAGGGGATTACTTGCTGTGCTCTTATCATGGTATTCCGAAGCGCTATGCTGACAACGGTGATATTTACCCTCAGCACTGTGAGCGCACGACGGAGCTACTCGGGAAAGAGCTAGGTCTAAGCAGTGAACAAATTGGTATGACCTACCAGTCACGTTTTGGACGAGAAGAGTGGTTGCAGCCTTATACAGATAAAACACTGGAGAAGCTTCCTGCCAAAGGCGTTAAGAAGCTCGATATCATGGCGCCAGCATTTTCTTCGGACTGCTTAGAAACGCTAGAAGAGATTTCGGAACAATGTTTGGAGATTTTTACCGAACATGGTGGCGAGCGCTTTACTTATATTCCATGTCTGAATGATGATGACCGACATATTGAGATGATGTCAGATTTAGTCTCTCGCTAATTCTATTGTTATCAACGAGAAGCTGCCTAAAAGGCAGCTTTTTTTGTTATTGAGCCGTCTAGATACGTTGAAATGTTTGTCCAAGTCCAAATTAACGCGCCAAATCAGCTATTGATAGACGTGATTATTCAGTGATCGAGATCGAATTATTATTATTGAAAATTAAGTGAAAGCTAAATTCGGTGTGCCGCAGATAACGAATTTTGATCACTAACCACCTAAATGCGTGACTCGAATCACTATAGGTTTATTTAGGAGTTTTTAAGTGAGTGAATTATAGGTGTTAAATTAGTTTTTTATTTTTGACAGTGAAGCAGATCGCACAAAGTTTTGATTTATTTTTTATCGTAAATTTAATCCGCCAAGATACCCATCAAGCCAGGGAGGCAACTCTTCTTTGCGGTCCGAGGTGATGAATTACCCAAATAAGAACCGCGGCTAACTTTAATGATTAAGGCAGATTTTCATGAAAAAACTATTTACTTTAAGTGCGCTTTCTCTTGCTTTCGCTTCTACTGCATTCGCGGGTTCTTCATATGTAACAGGTAACGTACAGTTTCATTCCGATGATCTTCATGGCTCAGATGTGACATCTACATTAGAAGCAGGTCATACGTTTGATAACTCGATTGGTGGTTTTACGGTTTACACCGAATTCGATGGCATTCAGTTAGGGGACTTATCAACTGAGCGTGAAAATGTGGGCACAGCCGACAACCCAATTTACACCAATGGTAGCTCTTCGAGCGCTTATGTCACCATTGGTGGTGAGCAGTCGTACAATATTACCGATAACTTGTGGGTAGCAGCAGGTTACCAGCATCTCTTGTCTGAAGGTGAGAGTGTTCAATACCGCCCGCTAGTTAAAATTGGCTACAACTTTGACAACGGTCTATCGATTAGCAACCGTACCCGTGCTCATATCGATGCAACGAATGCGGATAACGATACTGATTTCCGCATGGACAACCGCATTGCTTACACGGTGAATGAAGAGCTGGCGCTTAGCTACAATAACGTTTACATGATTGACGCGTCCGTTATGGACCACGAGCTTCGCGCAACATGGACGCGTAAAGGTGTCCAACCGTATTTTGAGTACCGCAATCAAGCAGACAATGACAACAATGCTTTTGTTTTCGGTGCTTCATACGGCTTCTAAAGAACTTTAATACTGTCCTTTAACAAAAAGCCCAGCAGTCACGCTGGGCTTTGCTGTTAGTTCCCTTTGTAGTGGCGATACTCAAAGACTTGGCCTTTCTCATTGAATGCGTAGACAGAGTACTCGTCTTTCTTATCTCCGTACTCCATACCCGGTGATCCCATTGGCATTCCGGGTACCGCCAAGCCTTTTGCATTTTTCGGCGGGTTGTCGAGGAAAGCTTTGATATCGTCTGCTGGAATATGGCCTTCAAACACAAAGCCATTAATTTCGGCTGTATGGCAAGACGCCAGTTCCGGTTTTACCCCTAAATTCTGTTTAATAGGGTTCATGTTTTCATGCAGTTTTTCTTCGACATTAAACCCAGCTTCTTGCATATGTTTTGTCCACTCAGTACAGCAACCGCAGTACGGAGACTTATGGTTGAGCACATCGGCCGCGAGAACGTGGCCAGACATTAGAGCAAGAGTGGTAAGAGCAATTAGTTTTCTTTTCATAGTAACCTCTACAAGCGAGAAGACGCTTTAAATAATCTTAGACGATTTGCATTGCTGACAACGGTAATCGAAGACATTGCCATGGCAGCTCCAGCGACAACGGGGCTAAGTAAAAAGCCAAACGCTGGGTAAAGCACACCTGCAGCGACAGGGATGCCAAGGGAGTTATAAACAAAGGCGCCAAACAAGTTTTGTTTCATGTTTTTCACCGTGGCTTTTGATAATTCAATCGCATTGACCACAGCAAATGGTGAAGAGTTGAGCAGAGTCATCTGTGCGCTTTCAATGGCGACGTCACTTCCGCTTCCCATTGCGATACCGATATCGGCCAACGCCAAGGCTGGTGCATCGTTGACACCGTCGCCGATCATAGCAACACGCTTACCTTGTGCTTGTAAATCAGCGATATGCTGCGCTTTCTCATCAGGTAATACTTGCGAGATCACTTGCTCAATCCCTAACTGATTGGCTATCGCAGTTGCAACGTGGTGATTGTCGCCTGTCAGCATCACAGGCGTTATCTGGATGCTTTTCAATGCTTGGATTGCAGCTGCCGCGTCCTCTTTGATTGGATCTGAAATTGCGATCAATCCAAGGACCTGCTCATCTAAGGAAACAATGATTGGTGTCCAGGCTTTCGAGTTGCACTCGACAATGGATGTCTCACATTGAGTTAAATCCCAACCCTGTTGCTGTGCCACCGGTAAAGATACCGCCGACAACTTCTGACCTTTTAGTTGAGCCATAACGCCTTTACCGCGCAGGTTGTGAAAGTTATCGACTTCCTCAAATTGAAGGTTTCTACTCGTTGCTTCGTGGACGATCGCTTTCGCTAGAGGGTGCTCGGAGTGTCTTTCCAGTGAGCCTGCGAGTGAGAGTAACCACTCACTGTCATTGTTAGTAGCAAAGACATGTTGAACCGTCGGCTTTCCTTGCGTCAATGTCCCTGTTTTATCGAATACCACAGTATTGATTTGGCTTGCGGACTGAAGGACATCAGCATCTTTGATTAAAATTCCTAACTCGGCCGCTTTGCCCACACCGACGGTCACCGACAGTGGTGTTGCCAATCCTAGGGCGCATGGGCATGCGATGATCAATACGGTTGTTGCGACGACAAGCATATAGCTGGCTTTCGGATCAGGACCGACAAAATACCAAATGGCCGCTGATACCAAAGCGATGGCAACGACGACAGGTACAAAGATTGAAGAGATTTGGTCTGCCAGCTTAGCGATGGCAGGTTTACTGCTTTGTGCTTCTCTCACCATTGAAATGATTCGAGATAGCATGGTGCTACTGCCGACACTGTTTGCTTCTATAAGTAGTGTTCCATCTTGGTTAATGGTTCCCGCAGAGACGAACTGCCCTTTGTCTTTATGGCAAGGAATCGGTTCTCCTGTCAGCATCGATTCATCAACGTATGACTCGCCAGACACAACTGTGCCATCGACAGGTACTTTCTCGCCGGGCTTAATGCGCAACATCATTCCTGCGGTAATATTTTTGATCGAAATGACAGCATCTCCGTTTTCGGTGACGACTGTCGCTTCATTAGATTGAAGGTTAATCAGCGCTTGCAATGACTGCGTGGTTTTCGCTTTTGCTTTCGCTTCAATATAGTGGCCTAGAGAGATGAGACCAACGATCATCGCACTGGCTTCAAAATAGACATGGCGTGATGATGCTGGGAACCAACTTGGGACGAGCACGACCAACATAGAAAATAGCCAAGCTGCTCCAGTACCCAATGCAACCAGAGTGTCCATCGTTGCGCGCTTGTGGGTCAGAGCTTGCCAAGCGTTAGTAAAAAAGCTACGTCCTGCCGTTGCCAGCAACCATAGGCAAACAACCCCGACGATTGCCCAAGCGAATTGATCCTGACTATTGCGGATCATCATATTGCCACCGAACACTCCCCATAGCATCAGTGGGGCGCCGATCAGCATGCCATGCCAGGCATTCTTTTTGTGGTGGGTTTTTAACGCTTCTTGCTGTTCTATCTGCTTTTGCTGCTGTACATCTAGATCTTCAATGATTTCGGCTTGATAGCCGGCGAGTGTCACTGAGGTGATCAACTGCGCGTTCAGTTCCTCACTGCGACGAGTTGCCATTACCAAAGCACTTTGCTCTGCGAGGTTTATCTGCGCTTTGGTCACACCGTCTACGGCCAGCAATGCTTTTTCGACCGATGCGACACAACTAGCGCAGGTCATCCCATTGATAAGCAGGTGGGTTGTGAATGTGTTCTGTGCTTCCGGTGAGGTCTCTTCAGAATAGGTAGAAGAAGAGGAATCGATCGCGACGTGTTGTTCTTCCTCTATAGTCTCTTCCCATTGCTGTGCCTGATAGCCTAACTGTTTAACCAACTCAATGACATCTGATTGAGTCAAGGCGGTGTGAAGGGTCAGCTCCGTTTTGTTTGCAGAGAATGTAGCCACGAGCGGGTGTTCACAGAGCGCGGCCTCAAGCTTGGCAACACACTTACCGCAGTTGAGGCCACTTAAAGAAAGGTGGTGGTGATAGCCAGAACGATAGGATAGGGCTTCAATCGATTGATTCACCTCATCAAACGAGCTGTCACTTTCAAACTCGACTCGATGAGGGGAGAGATCGGTGATCACTGCTTTATGTTGTTCAACCAAAGCCTTCTCTACTTTTCTGGCGCAGCCCATACAGTTGAGCCCATGCAGCGGAATATCAAATCGAAGCATAATTTTATTCTCTAAACCATCAACGTTTACTGAGAATAAACCTTACCGCAAGGGGAAGGTCAAGTATTCAGTTCCTCCATTAAAAACGTCAATTTTGCTTCAAGCTGTGAAAGAGTTGACTTATTTTTATGCGAGCAATTTCAAAGATTTATTCTGTGTTTTCTAAAGTTCCGTAAAACAACAAAAAAGTTGCGTGATCGCCATAACGAATTCGTCTGACTGCGTGCTTATTTAATCGCTAGTAATCTAAATTGACGTTTTTGTCGAAAAAATAAATCCTCCTAACTATCTGTATATAAAGGTTTTTTGTTTATTGTTCTTTTTTGATTTTGAACTAGAGCAGACTATTTTTGCTTTGATTTCTTAACGCGAAAAAAGTTTGCCAACATTCTCCCCGTCCATAAATAGTCCCCTGCAAAATCAGTGAGTTAGCGATTTTACAAGGGAAAGGAAATTAAAATTCTTAAATAGGGGTTAAATCTTATGTCTCATTTCAAAAAGACTCTACTAGGCGCAGTGATTGCAGCAACTACCATGGCCGCTGGTACTGCGCATGCATATATGATTGGTGATCCAAACGATGCAAACGTAGAAGTGTACGGTGTAGTGTCTATTTCAGCTGTGGATTACAACGCGAAAAAGTTTGACGCTACCGGTAAAGAAGTTGATGGCGACGGAATGGTACTAGAGAACGAATCTCGAGTAGGTTTCCGCGCAGCAAAAACCATGAATGATAGTTTAGAAGCATTCGTGCAAATTGAATCGGGCTGGGTATTGGATGACGGTGCTAAGCTTGGTAACCGTGATACGTTCGTGGGTTTCCGTGGTGATGATTGGGGTTCAGTGCGCTTTGGTCGCATGTTAACGCCAATGTATGAGCTAGTCGATTGGCCGTACTCAGCGTCGAACATGGGGACAACATTTGACCGTGGTTGGAGAGCTGGCGAGCGTTTTAACTTTGACCGTAAGAGCCAAATGGGACGTTACGATTCACCAATGTTTGGTGACATGGTGAAGTTTAGCTTAGCGGGTGGTAACGGTAGCTCAAACTCTGCTGACTCAATGTTTGTTGGTGGCTCTGTTTCTGTTACGCCTATCGACCGACTCACAGTTCATGCGGCATTCGAAGCGGCAAATGAAACTGAGTTTGATACTGATCTAATTGGTGATACAAGCGCATTCTTCGGTGGCTTCCAATTCAATCTAATGGATAACTGGAACGTTGCTGGTGCATACAAAACGGCTGGTTTTGAAGCTGACAAGAAAGGTGGCGCTTATGAAGAACGTGAAATCGACGCATTCTCTTTGCAAACCAACTACTTTATGGGTGATTTCAACTTCCGTTTAGGTTACGCAAACCAAACTGGCGACACAGATAGCAAGTCTGATAAAGAACTTGATTTTACAACAGTAACGGGTGAAGTTGGCTACTCAATGAATTCTGTTTACACCTTCGTTCGTATCGCACAGCATAGCGGCACATACCGCAGCGACACTGAACTAGCGGGTAAAGAGTACGATGATCTTATGATCCGTGTGGGTACTGAGTGGACATTCTAATCATTTGATTAAGACTTGGCGGGCAATGTTGTCCGCCTTTTTCCGTTTGTGCTAGAGAGATAAATAATGATGAAGAAGAGTTTAGCTGTTGTATTGATGGCTTTTGTAACCAGTTTGGCCAACGCTCAAGTTACGATTCAAACGGATAATCGCGTTGAGATTTTGGCGGTTAATCAGAACATCAACCAGATACCAAATCGTGGAAAAGGTGATTTGAAAATTGCCAACGGAGAGAACCAACTACTACTAAGAGTTACTGCGCTCGTCGATGGCAATGGGGGGAAAAGCAAGTTTAATTCATTGCCAATGGTAGTGAAGTTTACTGCCAATGACGAAACGTTGAAGTTTGAAACGCCCTTTGCGATTCGTGATGAGCGAGCGGTTCGTAACTTTGAAAAACAACCCAGTGTAAAAGTGACTCGTAACGGTCAACAGGTGGATGTCACAACGGACATCATTTTTGATCAGACTTTCGCGCTGATAAAAGACTATGACGAAATGCTCGCTGGTTACAATCAAGCTGGTGGCAAAGCGGCGATTCAAGAGAATACGGTTCGAAATCAAGTGGTGTTGGATAAACCGCTAAACTCAGACACGAGTTCGACCAAGTTAGCATCCACCAGCGCGCTTCAAAGTGATTTCTTGTCTATGTCGCCACAACAGCGCCAAGAGTTTATCGCTTGGGCGGTAAAACATATCAACGATTGATTGTAGATTTGCATATCGGTGCTAAAATAACGCGCAATTTTGGCACTGCCCTCGATAAGTTAGGGCGTGCGGTCATCTAGACAATCAAGGTATTTATACATGACGGTTAAAACTCGTTTTGCTCCTAGCCCAACAGGCTACCTTCACGTTGGTGGTGCGCGTACTGCACTTTACTCATGGCTATACGCTAAAGCTCAAGGCGGTGAATTCGTTCTACGTATCGAAGACACTGACTTAGAACGTAACTCTCAGGAAGCGGTTGATGCGATCCTTGAAGGTATGCAGTGGATGGGACTTGAGTGGGATGAAGGTCCTTACTTCCAATCAAAGCGTTTTGACCGTTACAACGAAATGATTGACAAGCTGCTCGCTGAAGACAAAGCATACAAGTGTTATGCGTCTAAAGAGCTGCTTGAAGAAATCCGCGCAGAGCAAGAAGCGGCGAAAGAAATGCCACGTTACGATGCTAATCACCCTAAAGTCGTGGCGGCAAATGCAGCGGCGAAAGAAGGCGACGCATTTGTGGTTCGTTTCCGTAACCCGAAAGAAGGCAGCGTAGTATTTGATGACCAAATTCGCGGTCGTATTGAAATATCTAACAGCCAGCTGGACGATTTAATCATTCGTCGTACCGACGGTGCGCCAACTTACAACTTTGTTGTTGTTGCCGATGACTGGGATATGGGCATCACGCATGTTGTTCGCGGTGAAGACCACATCAACAACACGCCTCGTCAAATCAACATCTATGAAGCTCTGGGTGCTCCGGTTCCAACTTTCGCTCACTGTGCAATGATCTTGGGTGATGATGGTGCCAAGCTATCTAAGCGCCATGGCGCTGTTTCAGTGATGCAATACCGCGATGAAGGTTACCTACCAAATGCTCTTAATAACTACTTAGTGCGTCTAGGTTGGTCTCATGGCGACCAAGAAATCTTCTCTCGCGAAGAAATGATCAATCTGTTTACGCTCAATGCTATTTCTAAATCTGCATCGGCGTTTAACACCGACAAGTTGCTTTGGTTGAACAACCACTACATCAAGACCTCAGAACCAGAATATGTTGCAGAGCATTTGCAGTGGCATTTAGATAATCAGAACCTAAATATTGAAAACGGTCCTGCAATTACAGAAGTGATCAAACTGGTTGGTGAGCGTTGTAACACTCTTGTTGAGTTGGCTGAGCAAATTCGTTACTTCTACGAAGATTTTTCTGAGTTTGAAGCCGGTGCGGCGAAGAAGCACCTACGCGGCGTTGCTAAAGAGCCTCTAGAGCTTGCTCTTGCTAAAGCGGAAGCGTTAGCAGAGTGGACAACGGCAAACATTAAAGAAGGGGTTATTGCCGCTGTTTGTGAAGAGCTAGAAATCGGCATGGGTAAAATTGGTATGCCATTGCGCGTTGCAGTAACGGGTGGTGGTCAGTCTCCATCTGTTGATGCAGTTATGGAGCAGATTGGTAAAGAGCGTTGTGTTGCTCGTATCAAGATGGCGCTTGAATTCATCGCTGAGCGTGAAGCAAACGCATAACAACACCGATAAGGTTGAGCCGCAGTGTAAATACTGCGGCTTTTTTTTGCGCGCAGTTCTATTTACGGTGTAAGGAGGTTTCTGCCACCAGCGTATTCGCATGATTATTATGTTGAGCAACGAGAAGGGCTACTTGGTTGAGATCAGATTTAGTACATCATTGAAAATACAACAGTTAATAACCTCCCAACTTGCTCTAGTTTTGTGTTTCAAAAGTGAGAATGTGTACAGGATTGTCGATAAACGTTAATTATGTTGTCATTCGATTTGTACTAATAATGAGATAAGGTATATCTTATTAACTGTTCATACCGTAACAGTTTGTTATTGAGTGTGAGATAAATTACGTAATGTATATTTTGCGTATCAATAAGGAAATAATAATGAAAAAGTTAGCAGCGGTAATATCAACAACTCTTCTTGTAGCTTCGGCGTCGGCGAATGCTCAATTCTACCTAGGCGCAAAAGCGGGTGTGTCTTGGTTGAACAACTTATGTACTTCTTCTTCTAGCTCATGTGATGAAGATTCATGGGCACTAGGTTCATTCCTAGGCTATGAAGTGGATGAGTACGTTGCCATTGAAGGTGGACTGGAAACGCTTGGTGAAACAACGGGTGCAGGCTACAAAGACGCAGGTCTTACGGCTTACACGATTGCACCACGTCTTTCATTCCCAATGAACGAAGACATTGATCTGTTTGTAAAAGCAGGTGCGGCGTTTGTTAAGTACGGCAACAAAGATGATGAAAATCTATTTGGTGCTGTTGGTTTGAACTATAGCCTGTTTGAAAACATCGACATTCAAGCAGAGTACCAACACATCAACGACATCGATATCGATGTATCTTCTTTCCACGCGAACTCATTCACTCTTGGTTTCCGTACTAAGTTTGGTGGTAGCTCAGAGCCAACACCAGAGCCAGTACAAGAGGTGATGGTTGTTGAAGAAACAGTGGTAGAAGAAGTGGTTGTCGCAGCGCCTGTGATGAAATCATTCAATACTCAACTTGTAGGCTCAGGTAACTTTGAGTTGAACAGCTCTAAGCTAAAACCAGAAAGCACTCAGAAATTGAACGAGCTTGTTGCGTTCATGAACCAATACCCACAATCGACAGTAGAGGTGGTTGGTTACACTGACTCAACAGGTGCAGCAGCATACAACCAGAAGCTTTCTGAGAAGCGCGCTCAAGCAGTCGCTAACGAGCTAGAAGCGCAAGGCATTGATGCTTCACGTATCACGGTTAGTGGTCAAGGTGAAAACAATCCTGTGGCTTCAAATGAGACCAAAGAAGGCCGTATGATGAACCGCCGTGTAGAAATGACAGTTCCAGGTTTCGAGTACGAAGAGAAATAAGCAATAAACTCTTCTTCATAATGAAAAAGCCTTGGTATCCACCAAGGCTTTTTTACTTCAAGTCAATGCTATTTAAGCGTCCCATATATTCCAGTATTTCAAGATTCTCTTTGTTCGCTTCAAGTAAGGCTTTTTTGGTTTTAGTGTATGCCGCCAAACGTCCATGCTTTTTGATGGAGCAAACAACACTCTGATAGATCAATTTGCCGTTTTCATCATAGTTTCGCCAAGCCGCGATATAGCATTCGTCTTTGGCATCTGGATGTGCCTTCGTTGGGCGCGGCTTAAAAATAATTTTGGGCTCTAATGAGTGGGGAAGACGCGTCATCAAATAAGGGTCTTTGAGGATTCTTCGCCAAAACTTGCCCCACATCTCGGCACCAAGTTCATTGCGAAGCTTGATTGCTTTTTTAAGTCCCTTTTTTTCACCAATTCGAATGTAGCCCACAGAGCGATGGAGCACTTTATCATCGGGGGTATGAATGTGAATCTTAAACGCGGTTTTGGCTTTTGAAATAAAGCGGTGACCCGTATTGGTGATTAGATTGCTCTTTTTCATCTGCTATTATCGATAACTTTGTTAATAGTCATTCTAGATGAAAGGAGAGAGTTGTTGAAGTTCAGATATGAAAAAGGGCAGAAAGAAAAATAGCTTTCTGCCCTAAATATGGCGCTCCCGACAGGATTCGAACCTGTGACCTATCCCTTAGGAGGGGATCGCGCTATCCAGCTGTGCCACGGGAGCATGCACTAATTCTAATAAAAATTGCGCTCGTTTTACAAATAAGGTTTTGATTTACAGTAATTTATGCATCACATCGCCAATTTGTATGCTGGTGGCCATTTCAGGTTGGTCAACAATAAGCTCAGCTTCATTTTCGTAGACTCGTGATACGGTCAGCGTAATATCCGTTTCTGTAACCTTGTTGCGCGGCAAACCACGTTGATCAATAAAGGAACCCGTATGCCAAAGTTGCAGCTTATCGCCCATTTCTACGCCGTGTATGCGCCCTAAATCCATAGTAATGGTATTCCCCCATTTCGCGACCACTTCTGGCAGAGTGATTTTGCATGAAACTTCCGACTCGAGATCCAGCATGATATTACGGCTGATTCTTAGCATCATATCGCCGTAGGTTGATGCCCAAAAGCGCGCGCTCTTGGTATCGACCTGACTGGTTTTTGGAAACGGCCAACGGGCGACTTCACGATAGTTGCGGTTATAGACCTCATTGCCGGTCTTGCCGTCAAAGATGGTCATTTCTAAAGCAAACTGGCGATTAATGACATCATCTTTCAATAGGTTTTGTTCAATTGTTGCTGTCAGATCTGAAATCTTTCCGCCAATAATGTATTGAGCCCCAGTATCCTCGGCAATCATTTTCAAGCGCTCTGGGTGACGTTTATCAATCTCATAGTCAGTGGTACCAACGGACACGAAGCTTTCAGATTCTTGGTCTAACTGTCTGTTAATAACATTGGCGAAGTCGTCACCGATGTTATAGACCTGTCCCATTACGGCTTGTTGAGGAGAAAGAAGATCAATATTGCCGACCAGGAAGGTTTTTTTGTATTGATCGACGTGGCAACCTGTTGCCGAAGGATAAATATCGATTCTTGCTTTTACTACCATGACGCCGCGTCGAATCTTCTGCTCATCGACCAAGATATAACGGACTTCACTGTTACTAAACTGATACTCCTTGCGATCGCTTTCCAGCATAGGACGCAGGTTTGAAATGCTGCCAATGTCTGCCCCAGAATATTTGAACGCTTTATACAGAGCATCTTCTAAAGCGTGTACACGGGCGACTTCCTCCGAAGATACCACCGTTGCCGTCCCCGTTACTTCGTACCAGCCAGCAGAGGCAATATGAGTGAAAGTACTCATAAATAGGCTAACTATAGCTAGGAGAAATGTTCTTTTCATATCTGTGTACCAAGTTGGTTCATTTTTTGCTTGTTAATATTTAGCTAATTTTGGTGACGCTTTTCTTAATCGTTGCACAGTTGAGGAAAGCAAAGAGCGTTCCACTTTTAGAAGAGAGCTAAAAGATCACTCGCTCGAGCCATAATGTATCGGAGATTAGAGAATGAAAAGATGGTTAATGTTAGTGCCGGTGGTGTTTTTGACCGCATGTGCCTATGCGCCAATATACAACGGTAAAGAACCTTATCCAGGTTCCCAGTTTATGTTGATGGAGAGTCCGCGTCATACTCTTGACTTTTTTATTGAAAGTATGACGGAAGACTTAATGATTTCGAATACCAGTGTGTCTGCCCGCACGCCTATTGCGGTCACCTCATTTGTTGACTTGCAAAATATGGACGCGACGAACTGGCTAGGAAACTCGGTATCCGAAGGTTTTATCCATCAGTTTCAGAGACGTGGATTCAAAGTCGTTGATTTTAAAACGACAGGGTCGATTCAAGTGACTCATCAAGGTGATTTTGCCTTTAGTCGTGATTGGAAAGATTTGGCTCAAGAGCAAGACATTCAGTATGTTTTGACAGGCACTATGCTCCGCCAAGAAGGTGGTGTTCTCGTGAATGCTCGAGTTGTGGGAATGCAGTCACGAGTGGTTGTGGCAACAGCGCAAGGGTTCTTACCTGCTGATCGCATTGGTCGCGATTTGGATACGCTTAATAGCATCCGTACGCAAGATGGGGTGCTTATCCGCTCCGATCCAACCATTACTCAACCATACACCGTAATTCTACGTCCATAGGAGCTAATATGAAGAAGGTATTTCTACTCGCGATTGTGATGATGATGGTTGGTTGCCAGCCGTTGGGCACCATGCGAGCTGAAGATTGGCTTACGGCGGTCGGTTATGCCAGCATTAGTGAGCAAAAAGGGCGCAACGAAGAAGAGAAGCAAGTACGTGCTATGCGGGCATCCAAAATTGATGCTTACCGAGAGTTGGCTGAGCAAGTCTATGGAATGCGCGTTAGCGGGCGTGCTGATCTTAAAGATCAACGATTAGGTACTGAACTTACTTCGGGAGCGGTTGATGGCGTTATCCGTGGTGCAGAGGTTGTGCGAAGCTATAAAGTTGGAGACAGCTATGTAACAGAGCTTCGTTTGGATATCCAAAAAATGAATAAACTGCGCGATTACGGCGAAGTCCAACAAGTTCCAGAAAAAAGGCAGCAAACCTTGTTCTAAAACTCTCTACCTCTCCGATCAAAAAAGCGGCAATTTTTGCCGCTTTTACTTTTAATGTTTGGAAGCTGTGTGGAAATCAGGCTTTAATATTGGTACCCAGCGTCGATACATTTCTCGTTTGACCTTCCGCTGTGTACGTCATCCCAAGTTTTCCCTGCGATTGCTGCATCAAATTATTGAGTTTGTTGAAGCTAAGCTGCGCTCGTTGTAGCGCTTCACCATTAATGGCATTGGCTTGCTGACACTCAGTGATTGTCTGACGGATTTTTTCTACCAGAGGGCTCAACTCTGGATTGGTCGACAGGCTTTCAACGTCTGGGTGCTTTGCGATTCGCTCATCAGTCGAGCGTAGTTGCTCGATCAACGTTATTTTCTGCTTGGCAATCCGTTCAATATCTTTAGAGATTCTATTGGTAATGGCGACTTTCTCCTTCCCAAGAAGTTGAGAAAGCTCTTCCGCGTTTTTGAGTTGAAATTCAACTAATCCTTGCAGTGCTGCCATAAAAGAAAATCTCTAGATTACAAACCACCGAGTTCTTTTTCGAACTTCATCATATTGTCAGCGAGTTTTTCAGGATCAACGGTGTAAGACCCATTTGCAATCGCTTCTTTAATCGCCGCTACCTTCGCTTTATCAAAGCTAGGCTGACTGGCCATTTGTGAGTGCATCTCTCCAACTGCTTTGCCCTGTGTACTTAATGAAACAGAGTCTTGGGCAACGGTGGATTTTTTTGCCGATTCGGTATCTGAAGTGGGTTTGTCATTTCGTACTGCACTTCGACTTGTCGACGTTGTCATCGTTTGACCAGAACGAATATTATCTATGCCTGCCATATTTGAGCCTTTTCAATATTAAAAACCTGTACCGTCCATATCGACTTTACGGGAAATAACTTTAGCGTTTTTTTAAGGATGTTAGGGAAATAACGCTAGAATACAACAGTGACTTCAGATATTCCGGTTACGCGTCCTTCTATTATACGATTTGATTTGCTGTTTTTCACTCTAATCTGTTCGCCATGAGATCCATCTGTCAGTGCGACCCCTTTTGTCGTGATCACCATTCCTGACTTGACCGCTTTGATGGTGACCGTTTCATTTCGGCAGACGACACAAATATCATTTTCTTCAATTACTTCGCCGCTACGCAGATTTTTTTTTGTTTTTGCACCAATTACGGCATCTAGAGTGGAAAAGCCTTGCCGCCTATAGCGTTGCAAGTCTACCATACTAATAGTGACATCAGTGGAAGCAATGATTTGCCCCCTTGAGAGTGGCGTGGTCAAGGTTACTTGCGGCCCAGTTCTTGTGAGGCGCACTGGCACATAGACTCGCCAGTTATCGTTTTGGCATTCGACCAAAACCGTAATATTGCTGGCATTTGGATTTGTCGATGTAGAAGAGGTTTGCAAACCAGCCGGGCAATCTGTGGCAAAGATCCTACTATCTATAGAGGCGGCTTTTGCATTTAGATTGCCGCCAACCGGGCTCTCTATGTTATCCAAGATATGTTGCTCGGCGGCTTGTTGAATGAGAGAAATTTGACTTTCTGTTGCTGATGTCGCTGAAAAACTCAAGAAAAAGAATAAAAAGCCGATAGACTTATAAAACTTTTTATAGAAAGCTCTACAATTAGTTATGGAAAAAGAGCACAAGTGTGATTTTGAATACATCATTCTGTTTCTCTGGTTTTTTTCATGGTCTTCAGTAGACTACCATTTTTTTAGCATGAAAGTTTGAGATGGAGATGAGCTTATGACGGGTATTCTTGATTCCGTGAATCAGCGTACACAACTCGTCGGTCAAAACCGATTGGAACTGCTAACGTTTCGTCTAATGGGGCGTCAGCGTTACGGTATTAACGTATTTAAAGTAAAAGAGGTACTTCAGTGCCCTAAGCTTACTTCAATGCCAAACTTACACCCTCTTGTAAAAGGTGTTGCTCATATACGTGGCCATACGGTATCAGTTATTGATTTAAGTTTAGCCATTGGCGGTCGTCCTACAACAGACGTAGACAAAGCATTTGTCGTTATTGCCGAGTTTAACCGTACCATCCAAGCGTTTCTTGTGACCTCTGTTGAACGTATCATCAACATGCACTGGGAAGCGATTCTTCCACCGCCTGATGGTGCGGGTAAAGCCAACTACCTAACGGCAGTGACCAATATTGACAACGAACTTGTCGAAATTCTTGACGTTGAAAAAATCCTTGCAGAAATCGCACCAGTTGACGAGACCATGGATTCAGCGATCAGCGAAGAAATTGCTCAAGTTGAAACCGAGAAAGAGATTGTTCGTCGTATTCTTATTGCGGATGACTCGACGGTAGCAAGAAAACAAGTTGAGCGTGCAATTACCTCGTTAGGTTTCGAAGTTGTTGCCGTGAAAGATGGCAAAGAAGCGTACGAAAAATTGGTCGAGATGGCCGCTGAAGGCAGCATTTACGATCAAATCTCTTTGGTAATTTCTGATATTGAGATGCCAGAGATGGATGGTTACACATTGACTGCAGAAATTCGTCGCCATGCGGATTTAAAGAATCTATATGTTATCCTGCACTCATCATTGAGTGGTGTATTTAACCAAGCGATGGTCGAGCGGGTAGGCGCGAACTCTTTCATCGCCAAATTTAACCCGGATGAGCTTGGTAATGCAGTGAAAACTGCGCTGACAGAATAAAGAGAAATTAATGACAGCGATAACTATAAGCGATCAAGAATATCGTGATTTCAGCCGTTTTTTAGAGTCTCAATGTGGCATCGTATTGGGTGATAGCAAACAGTACCTAGTGAGAAGTCGTTTGAGCCCGTTAGTGACTAAGTTCAAATTGGGCTCATTGTCTGACTTGTTACGAGATGTCGTGACGGGACGTAATCGAGAGTTACGCGTTGCTGCCGTTGACGCAATGACGACTAACGAGACGCTTTGGTTCCGTGATACTTATCCTTTTGAAGTGCTTGCGAATAAGCTATTACCGGAAGTTGCGGCTAATAAGCGCCCAATCAAAATCTGGTCTGCGGCAAGTTCTTCTGGTCAAGAGCCGTACTCAATGGCGATGACTATTTTGGAGACCCAACAGCGCAAACCTGGCATGTTGCCGAGCACGTCGATAACGGCAACCGACATCTCTGCCAGTATGTTGGACATGTGTCGAGCGGGGATCTACGACAACCTTGCACTAGGTCGCGGCCTTTCACCTGAGCGCCGTCGCAACTTCTTTGAAGACGCAGGCGATGGTCGAATGAAAGTAAAAGATAACGTCAAGCGTTTGGTGAACTTCCGTCCTCAAAACCTGATGGATAGTTACGCTTTGCTTGGCAAGTTCGATATTATCTTTTGTCGAAACGTGTTGATTTACTTTTCGCCAGACATGAAGTCTAAGGTACTCAATCAGATGGCTAATAGCCTCAACCCAGGTGGTTACTTGTTGCTTGGTGCTTCTGAGTCATTGACCGGGCTGACTGATCGTTTTGAAATGGTTCGCTGCAACCCAGGTATCATTTACAAGCTCAAATAAACCGACATGCAAAATTATTAAGCCCAGCCTCACGTGCTGGGCTTTTTTGTTGCTGTCGATAAATAACTTGTATACTCAATGATGACATTCCAATCTTTTAGCAATCTAAACTTGGCGTATTTTTTGCTGGATTACTTGTCGAGATCGAAGTGAAGTATCTTGTTCCTTAAAGTTGGTACGCTACTTGCTTTGTATTTCATTAGTAACGGTCAGTTCTTTATGTAGAGGTTAACATGGCTATTTCATTCGATAATGCTTTAGGTATTCACCAACACACTGTTGGGCTTCGTGAGCGCAATGCTGAGGTTATTTCAACCAATATTGCTCAAGCGAATACGCCTGGGTATAAGTCGAAAGGAATGGACTTCCAAAGGGCTTTGCAGGCGGCAACATCAGAGGCAAGCGTTGGTCTTAGCCGTACTGATAGTCGGCATATTCCTGCCTCTACTCGCGTGACAGGGGAAGTGATGTATCGTCTTCCAACCCAACCTGACACAGGTGATGGCAATACTGTGGATGTTGATTTGGAGCGTAATCTATTTATGCAAAACCAAATAAGACACCAAGCCTCACTTGACTTCCTAGGAAGTAAATTCAAGAACTTAACGAAAGCTTTAAAAGGGAGTAACTAGATGAGCTTATTCAACGTCTTCAATGTTACTGGCTCTGCCATGAGCGCTGAGTCTGTTCGTCTAAATACGACTTCAAGTAACTTAGCCAACGCAGACAGCGTGTCTAGCTCGGCCAAAGATACTTACAAAGCGCGCCACGCTGTATTTGGTGCAGAGTTAAGTAAGGCTAAGTATGGCAATGATCATACAGTGCCAGTCAAGGTTATGGGTATCGTGGAAAGCGATAAACCGCTCAGTGCGGAGTACAACCCAGATCACCCGCTCGCAAATGACGAAGGCTATATCTACAAGCCTAATGTCAATGTGATGGAAGAAATGGCAAACATGATTTCTGCTTCTCGCTCGTACCAAACGAACGTGCAAGTGGCAGATGCAAGTAAACAAATGCTGCTGCGTACGCTGCAGATGGGTCAATAGGGATAAGGGGGTAACATATGGCCGATGGCATTAACAATGTTGGTCAAAGCAGCTTGTCCTATATCGACCAGCTTAAACAGCTTCAGGACAAGAATAAGCCAAATGAGACCACGGGTAAGCAGGATCTTAAACAAGAAGACTTCTTATCTTTGCTCACGAAGCAACTTTCTCAACAGGATCCGTTTAAGCCGGTCAGCAATGACCAGATGATTGCACAAATGGCGTCATTCGCGACAGTAGACGGCATCGGCAAAATGAATAACCAGTTTGAAAGTTTGAATGCTTCGATGACTTCAAATCAAGCGCTTCAAGCCTCTTCCTTGGTTGGACGTGATGTGTTGATTCCGGGTGCTGCTGGTGTGAAAAAAGATGACGGCAGTATGGCTGCCATGGTTAAGCTACCTCAAGCCGTTGATAACTTGATGGTTCGAATAGAAGACCAAATGGGGCAGCTCGTTCGTACCTTTGATGCGGGGTCTAAGCCTTCGGGTGATAGCCGCGTCGAATGGGACGGCAAAGATTCAAACGGTAATCCATTGCCGGCAGGTAAGTACAAAGTGAGAGCTGCGGGCTTACTTGATGGAGAAAGCAAAGAGTTTGAAGTTTCGACTTATGCAAACGTCAACAGCGTTCTTCTGGGTAAAGGTGATGGTAACGTACTGCTCAATCTGGCTGGCTTTGAGTCGCCAGTTCGACTTGCTGAAGTACTAGAAGTTGGTAAAGCGTAAGTAACGCTTGTAAAAGCGACTATGCTAGCTAGATAGGAGAATTTGGAATGTCTTATGTTGCATTAAGCGGTATTTCCGCTGCTCAATTAGATTTGAATACAACCAGTAACAACATCGCAAACGCGAACACATTCGGCTTTAAAGAGTCGCGTGCAGAGTTTGGTGATGTTTACTCTAACTCACTGTTTACAAACGCTAAAACAACACCAGGTGGTGGTGTCCAAGCGCAAAAAGTAGCTCAGCAATTCCACGAAGGGTCGAGCGTTTACACGAACAACCCAATGGATTTGCGTATCAGCGGTACAGGTTTCTTTGCGGTAGCAAAAGATCGTTTAACACCGACGACTAATGAGTTAACGCGAAACGGTGCGTTTCACCTGAACAAAGATAACTACATGGTAACAGCGAACGATGAATACCTGTTAGGTTATCAAGTGAATGGCGATACGGGTGACGTTCTCTCATATGAGCCTTCGCCAATTAACATTCCAAAAGAATTCGGCAAACCAAAGCAAACGTCCAATATTGAAGTCGGTGTAAACTTGCCAGCGGGTGGAGATTTAAAAGATCCAGCTCTGTTTGACTACTCCGATCCTGAAACGTACAACCGTTCAACTTCATCGACAATTTACGACTCTATGGGTCAGTCGTATAAGTTGACAACCTACTACTTGAAGGATCAAACACAAGCGAACACGTGGCAAACCTACTACACCGTGACCGACAGTGCGGGTGAAAAGCCTGTTAACATTCTTGGTGGTGATGCGACAACGCCAACAGGTCATGTGGGTCACACAATGAAGTTCAACAACGATGGTACATTAGCCAGTCTTAACAGCGGCAATAATATCGTTTCTGGTCCATTAGGAGGTACAGGTCCTGATGATCCAAATGCGATTAACCTAAATGGTGCTGATGTTAGTCAAACATTGTCCTTCGGCCTTGATAGTGCGACACAATTTGCCGCTCCTTTCGAGCTAACCAAGTTTGATGAAGATGGTGCAACCACGGGTTTCTTAACCAAAGTGGATTTTGATGAAAATGGTAGCGTCCTTGGCACATACTCGAATGGTGAAAATATCACCTTGGGCCGTGTCGCTATGGTTCGCGTTGCGAATGAGCAAGGTCTTGATAAGAAAGGTGGCACTCAGTGGGATTCTACTCAGTTCTCTGGTGACAAGATCTGGGGTGAGTCTAACAAAGGCTCTTTCGGTTCTATCAACAGTGGTACGTTGGAGCAATCCAACATTGATATGACCCAAGAGCTCGTGGATCTCATTACAGCTCAACGTAACTTCCAAGCGAACTCACGTTCACTTGAAGTGCATAACCAAACGCAACAAAACATCCTGCAGATTCGATAATTTCAGCGAATCTAACAAGGCTGCATCGTGCAATAATCTGAATGGCAAGCTGGTGGCAATCATCAGCTTGTTATTATTGCCGCATACCGCCATCCCTCTCTTTTTTTGCCTCCTTTCTCCTTGTTATTCATGTAAATTATTGACTTTAAAGCAAAATTAAAGTTGGCATTGCAATTGCATTTATTGATCCGAATTGTGATTTTTGGAGCAAATTATGGATCGCGCACTCTATCTTGCTATGAGCGGAGCCAAGCAAAATATGCAGGCTTTGCAGCTTAGAGCAAACAACTTGGCAAACGTCAGTACCACGGGTTTCCGTGCTGATTTGGCGCAAGCTCGTTCGATGCAAGCATACGGAGAAGGACTACCGACTCGAGTATTTAGCATGACAGAGCGCCCTGGGCATAATTTCCAACAAGGCAGTGTTATTACGACAGGACGAGATCTCGATGTAACGATTGAAGGCAATGGCTGGATATCGGTGCTCGATAAAACGGGCAAAGAGGGCCTGACTCGTGATGGCAACCTAAAGATTGATGTGAACGGCTTACTTGTCAGTGGTAATGGCAACTTAGTGCTAGGGGAAACAGGCGCTCCAATCACCCTGCCTATTCCTCTTAGTAAAGTTGAGATCGGCACAGATGGCACGATTTCGGTCGTACCCCAAGGTGCACCAGCGGATGCCATCGAAGTTGTCGATCGCATCAAGCTGACAAATACCGACAATCAATCACTATTCAAAGATGTTAATGGCTTATTCCGAGCTAAAGATCCTAATGCGGCATACGAAGCAGATGCCGGTGTAAAACTGCTCACAGGCGCAATTGAAGGTAGTAACGTGAATGCTATCGGTGAAATGACCAGCCTGATTGACTTGCAACGCCAGTTCGAAATGCAAGTGAAGATGATGAGCACAGCAGAAGAGATGGACAAATCGTCAGATTCTCTGCTTCGTATGAGCTAATAGAGATTTAGGAGAAGATTATGCATCCGGCATTATGGGTAAGTAAAACGGGCTTAGATGCTCAGCAAACCAACATTTCAACCATTTCGAACAACCTAGCAAACGCCTCAACCGTTGGTTACAAGAAAAGCCGTGCGGTGTTTGAAGATCTGTTCTACCAAAACATCAATCAACCGGGTGGTCAGTCATCGCAAAATACCGAACTGCCATCGGGTTTGATGCTAGGCGCAGGTTCGAAAGTTGTCGCGACACAAAAAGTGCACACTCAAGGTAACACGCAAACAACCAATAACAGCCTAGACATGATGATCGAAGGGGATGGCTTTTTCCAGATCCTCATGCCTGATGGAAACATTGGTTATACACGTAATGGTCAGTTTACCGTCAATGACGAAGGTGCCATCGTGACTTCAGGCTCGGGCTACAATTTACAGCCTGAAATTGTGATTCCAGAAGATGCCATCAGTATTACGGTGGGCACAGACGGTGAAGTCTCAGTGCGTGTTCGTGGTGAGCAAAACAACGTGGTGGTTGGGCAGATTACCACGGTTGATTTTATTAACCCAGGCGGCCTTGAGCCAGTAGGTCAGAACCTTTACTTACCGACGGGTGCAAGTGGTGACCCACAAGAAGGCGTTCCTGGGTTTGATGGATTTGGTGACATTCGTCAATCGATGCTTGAAACATCAAACGTCAATGTGACAGAAGAGTTGGTTAATATGATTGAAGCTCAACGTGTCTACGAGATGAACTCAAAAGTCATCTCGGCAGTCGACAAGATGATGAGCTTTGTGAACCAACAACTTTAATCTTTGACGCGAGAGGTAATTAGCATGAACCGTTTATTTGCTTTGTTCGTTGTGACTGTGATGTCTGGTTGTACGATGTTAGAGCCACCTGTTGAAACGCCGGATGTGATTGGTGGTACAACGACCGTAGATGCTGTTGAGGGGGACAAATCTGGTGATGACCAAAGCGGCATTGTGGATACTCTGCGTGGCAGAAATGATCCGGTTGCCGGAGACCCTGCGTGGGCACCAATCCACCCTAAACACAAACGTGAACATTACGCTGCAGAGACAGGTTCGCTGTTTAACTCCGCAAGTACAAGCAGTTTGTATGATGATTCAAAGCCGCGCGGCGTAGGTGACATCATTACCGTCACGCTCGATGAAAAAACCAAAGCGGCAAAAAGTGCCAATGCGGACATGTCGAAAAAGAACGATTCCTCTATGGAGCCTCTATTTGTCGGTGGCCAGGAGCTGAAAGTTGGCGGCGACTACAATTTTTCATATGACCTAAACAACACCAATACCTTTGCGGGTGATGCCAGTGCCAACCAAAGCAATAGCCTATCGGGTTCAATTACGGTGGAAGTGATTGAAGTATTGGGCAACGGTAACTTGGTGATTCGTGGTGAAAAATGGCTAACTCTCAACACCGGTGATGAATACATTCGTCTTAGCGGAACAATTCGACCTGATGATATTTCGTTTGACAACACCATCGCCTCTAACCGTGTTTCCAACGCTAGAATCCAGTATTCAGGCACTGGTACACAACAAGATATGCAAGAACCTGGCTTTTTGGCACGATTCTTCAATGTATCACTTTAATCTCGCTTAACGACGCTTTTCTGGCATCGACAAGAGCGTAACCCGAGTTAAGGTAAAGGTATCCCATGAAGACGTTGATTCTACTTATCACCAGCTTAACGTTGCTATCAACGCAGGCTTATGCAGCGCGTATCAAAGACGTCGCGCAAGTTGCCGGTGTTCGAAGCAACCAATTGGTAGGCTATGGCTTAGTCACAGGTCTGCCGGGTACAGGTGAGTCTACGCCTTTTACCGATCAAAGTTTTAATGCGATGCTGCAAAGTTTTGGCATTCAGTTGCCACCTGGCACAAAGCCTAAAACCAAAAATGTCGCAGCCGTGATTGTAACGGCTGAATTGCCGGCTTTCTCGAAGCAAGGTCAAACCATTGATGTGACGGTATCTTCTATCGGTTCGGCAAAAAGCCTTAGAGGCGGCACACTGATGCAGACCATGATGAAAGGTCTTGATGGTCAGGTGTATGCGGTGGCGCAAGGTAACCTTGTAGTGAGTGGCTTTAGCGCAACGGGTGCCGACGGGTCGAAAATCGTCGGTAACAACCCAACCGCGGGGATGATTTCAAATGGTGCGATGGTTGAGCGAGAAATCCCAACCCCCTTTGGTCGTGGCGATTACATCACCTTTAACTTACTAGAATCGGACTTTACTACGGCCCAACGCATGGCGGATGCGGTCAACAATTTCTTGGGCCCTCAAATGGCTTCTCCTGTGGATGCAACCTCGGTTAAAGTCCGTGCTCCTCGTGACATTTCTCAACGAGTGGCTTTCCTATCGGCAATTGAAAACCTAGAGTTCAACCCAGCCGAAGGTTCAGCAAAAATTATTGTTAACTCGCGAACTGGTACGATCGTTGTCGGTAAGCATGTCCGCTTGAAGCCTGCTGCAGTGACACATGGTGGAATGACGGTGGCGATCAAAGAAAACTTAAACGTCAGTCAACCGAACGCATTCGGCGGTGGTGAAACGGTCGTGGTTCCCGATACCGATATTCAAGTGACGGAAGAGCAAGGCAAAATGTTTAAGTTTGAGCCAGGTCTGACGTTGGATGATCTCGTTCGAGCGGTTAATGAAGTCGGCGCAGCACCATCGGATCTTATGGCCATTTTGCAAGCACTTAAGCAAGCCGGAGCCATTGAAGGCCAGCTGATCATTATCTAAGGAGCTGAGCATGATTAATAACGGCAATGACATTGGCTTCATTCACGACATCGCAGGGCTGGATAAGCTTCGTAAACAAGCGGTTGAAGGGGATGAAGGCGGCGAAAAAGCCGCATTGACCGCCGCGGCGAAACAGTTTGAAGCGATCTTTACTTCGATGCTCTTCAAATCCATGCGTGATGCAAACGCGAGTTTTGAATCTGGTCTAATGGACAGCCAAAATCAGCAGTTTTATCGCCAAATGATGGATGAGCAGATGTCGAGTGAGTTGAGCTCATCAGGCTCGCTAGGTCTTGCGGACATGATCGTTGCTCAGCTGTCGTCGGGTAGTGTTGAAAACCAGACGGCAGCGAACAAACACGTTGATTTTGAAGCTATGATGCAAAAAGTGGATCAGGTCAGAGAGTCACGTGCCAACGATGCAATGACAACCGTATCAGTTACACGTGCTCAGCCTAAGCATTCATTTGATAGTCCTGAATCGTTTGTTGATTCAATGCGACCATACGCTGAAAAAGCGGCACGTGCATTGGGCGTTGATTCGTCACTGTTACTTGCTCAAGCTGCTCTGGAAACAGGTTGGGGACAGAAGCTAGTGAGCAACAGCCGCGGCAGCAGTAACAACCTCTTCAATATCAAAGCAGATAAAAGTTGGGGCGGTGATAAAGTGGCCACTCAGACGCTGGAATACCATCAAGGTGTGCCGGTTAAAGAGAACGCGGCTTTCCGTTCTTACAACAGTTTTGAAGAAAGCTTTAACGACTACGTTCGCTTCCTCAATCAAAACCCACGCTATACCACCGCTTTGCGCCATGGCGGCAATGATGAACAGTTTATTCGTGGGATTCATCAAGCTGGCTACGCCACAGACCCTTACTACGCAGATAAAGTCTTGAGGGTAAAAGCGAAAATCGACCAAATGTAAACAGCTCACCTTCGGGTGAGCTTTTTAATCTCTATTATCTACAATCTCAAAATGGCACATATATTGCTTTTAAATCATTAGATGTTCAGTTAACACTGATTTTTAAAGGTTTCTTGGGGGCAATATGGCGTCTGATCTACTGAGTTTAGGTTCACAAAGTGTCCTTACGGCTCAGAGACAACTCAACACTACTGGCCATAACATCTCTAATGCAAATACAGAGGGTTACAGCCGTCAGTCTGTGGTGCAGGGGACAAATATACCGCGTCAATACGGTGGGGAAACCTACGGTATGGGTGTCCACGTGGAAAAAGTTCGCCGCTCATGGGATCAGTTTGCCGTTAACGAACTCAATATGTCCACCACGAACCATGCCCACAAACTGGATGATGAAGCTAATCTAGAGATGCTGTCAAACATGCTCTCTTCCGTTTCTTCGAAAAAGATTCCTGAAAACATCAATGAGTGGTTTGATGCGGTTAAGTCATTGGCCGATTCACCGAACGATGTGGGTGCGCGTAAAGTGGTGCTTGAGAAATCAACGCTGATCACCCAAAACCTCAATGACTTCCACGAAACTGTTCGCCGCCAATCAGACGTAACGAATAAAAAGCTTGATTTGGGTATTGAGCGAATCAACCAGCTTGCGCTTGAGATCCGTGATATCCACCGCTTAATGATGCGTACACCTGGGCCTCATAACGACTTTATGGACCAACATGAAAAGCTCATCAACGAGCTTTCTGAATACACCAAAGTCACGGTCACGCCTCGTAAAAATGCAGAGGGGTTCAATGTCCACATTGGCAATGGTCACACGCTCGTTTCGGGAACGGAAGCCAGTAAATTAACCATGATTGATGGTTATCCTGATGTCCATGAACGTCGCCTAGCAATGATTGAAGGTAAAGGTATCAAGGCCATTACCTCAAAAGACATTGATGGAAAACTGGGTGCGATGCTAACCATGAGGGATGAAAAAATTCCTCAGCTGATGGATGAGCTCGGCAAGATGGCCGCCGCTTTTTCATACGACATCAACAAACTACAGTCGCAAGGTTTAGATCTTCGCGGTGACATTGGTGGCCTTATTTTTACTGATGTGAACTCGGATATTATTGCTGAGTCTCGTGTCGTGACATCGTCAAAATCTCAGGCTGACCTTGCGGTGTATATCGAAGACCCCAGTCAGCTTGTGGCGGGTGAATACTCACTGCAGTACAGCGGTGGTGACTACTACATAACTCGACCAAGTGGTGAGCAGTTTGTGGTTCCGGTCGTCGATGATGCCATCACTTTAGATGGGATTCGGATTGATATTCGTCAAGACCTGGCTGCGGGGGAACGCGTACTGATTCGTCCTACCCGTAACTCAGCGGCGCAAATCAAAATGGAAACCAACGACCCATCGCATATTGCCGCTCAAAGCTATGAAGCCTCGACAACGTTTGCTCAAGGTAGCGCAAAGTTTCGTATTGATGAGGTGGGGGATTTGCGTGAGTTCGAGGTTATCGTTTCACCCGATGGGAAGCAGTTTGCCGTTACTGACACGAAAGGCAAAATTCTCATGCAGCCGCAAGACTATCCGCCTTCTGGCCCTGTGACGGTTCAAAACACCACCTTTGAACTCACCGGTGGCGCGTTGCCGAACGATAAGTTTACGGCAAACCTTGTCCCATCTGAGGGTGACAACGGCAACTTGCTAAAAATGCAAAATATCCAGACAGAGAAAAAACTCAATGATGGCGAGTCGACCATTCTGGATATTTACCACAACTTAAATACCGATGTGGGCTTGCAGATGTCGACGGCATCACGACTAACGGACGTATCACGCTTGGAGAAAGAGGCTGCGCAGGAGCGTGTCGCATCAATCTCTGGCGTAAACCTAGATGAAGAAGCGGCAAACATGATGAAGTTCCAACAAGCTTATATGGCTTCTTCACGCATCATGCAGGCGGCAAACGACACCTTTAATACCATTTTGGCGTTGAGATAGGAGGGGTAAATGTTGAATCGTATTTCCAGTTTTCATAACTACCAATCCGTGCAAAACGATTTGCGCCGCCAAGAAGGTAAGGTGCATCACAATCAAGCGCAGCTAGCATCGGGTAAAAAGTTAATGAAAGCGAGCGATGATCCGCTTGCGACGCATTACATCCAGAATATTGGCCAACAAAAAGAGCAGCTTCGCCAATACAGTGATGCCATTGTGTTAACTCGTAATCGCCTTGAACACCATGAAGTGATCATCTCTAACGCAGAAGAGTTTGCGGATGAAGCTAAGCGTACGGTTATGGAAATGATCAACGGTGCCTTATCTCCGGAAGACCGCTTTGCTAAACGTCGTGAGATTGAAGAGATAGCAAACAACTTCCTCAATTTGGTGAATGTTCAGGATGAGTCGGGTAACTACATTTTTGCCGGGACTAAGCCGAAGAATCAGCCATTTTTCCGCGATAAAGATGCGGAAGTGGTTTACGCCGGTGATGACTATCAGCGCAAAATGAAGATTTCAAACAGTCTTGAAATGCCAATCAATGACCCAGGCAGCAAGCTGTTCATGGAGATCGATAATCCCTTTGGTGATTTCTCTCCAAAGTACGACTTACAAGAAGCCTCTGAACTATTGCTAGAGCGCGCGATTAATTTGAACCCCGATGATCAGTCTACTTACAAAGTGACGTTCGTTGATATGCCAAATGGCAAGTATGGTTATCAGCTTGAGCGTGATGGCTCGGTTGTACAAGCCGACACGTTTGACCCGAGTAAGGGGATCAAATATGAAGATGTTACGATTCAAGTGAAAGGGCAGATTACGAAAGGGGATGCGATCGAGTTAGAGCCGCGTCGTACCTACAGTATTTTTGAAACCTTCAAAGAGGCGATGGACTTGTCGTCTGGTTCGGTCTCTGACTCATCGAACACAGCACAGCTTCATCAAGTGACTCAAGAATTCCACGCGGCGTTCATTCATTTGAACAAAGCGAGAACCGATGTGGGTGCTCGATTGAATACGCTTGATATTCAAGAAGAGCAACACGCGGACTTTGAAATGACGCTGGCCAAGTCGAAAAGTAACTTTGAAGACTTGGACTATGCGGCTGCGATTATCGAGTTCAATGAAAACTCGCGAGCTTTGCAAGCGTCACAACAAGCGTTTGGTAAAACAAAAGACCTAACCTTGTTCAACTACATCTAGTGTGGTTGAGCGCCTTAAGTGCAATGCCTTAAGCGCAATAGCCAACCCTGAGGAGTACGGAGCGTTCGCTACGGCAATCAGGTGGCAAGTGAGCGGCAAAACCATTGCCGTTCAGAATGGACAAAAAACAAACTAAAGAACTAGTCGTATTTGAGTTGCTTTAAGTTGTTGATTAAACGTAATTAAATAAATTTATCGCTGTTTTTCTAAACTTGGCACACAACTTGAATTGTTCTGAGTAGAGTGAAAAACACGTTTTAAGCAGTTGTCTGCTTAGCAAGGCATTTACGGTCAGTGCTTCCAAATGAGATTAAGCTGGCCGCTTCGCAAGCACTTGCGAACTCACTAGGAGAGCAAATTATGACCATAACAGTAAATACTAACGTATCGGCAATGACCGCACAGCGTTATTTGAACAAAGCGACAGGTGACTTGAATACTTCAATGGAACGCTTGTCGTCAGGCCAACAGATCAACAGTGCGAAAGATGATGCGGCGGGTCTGCAAATCTCCAACCGCTTAACAGCACAGTCTCGTGGTCTGGATGTTGCGATGCGTAACGCCAACGATGGTATCTCGATTGCGCAAACGGCTGAAGGTGCGATGAATGAATCGACAGCCATCCTGCAACGTATGCGTGACCTATCGCTACAATCTGCCAATGGTACTAACTCAGATTCTGAACGTACTGCGATCAATGAAGAGGTGTCGGCGCTACAAGACGAGCTAAACCGTATCGCGGAAACCACATCTTTCGGTGGTCGTAAGCTACTTAACGGTACGTTTGGTGAGGCGTCATTCCAAATCGGTGCGAGTTCTGGTGAGGCAATCATCATGGGCTTAACAAGCATTCGTGCTGATGATTTCCGTATGGGCGGTCAAAGCTTTATCTCTGAGCAAGGGAAAGGCAAAGACTGGGGCGTACCGGCAAATGCGCGAGACCTCAAGCTTGAGTTCACAGGTAAAGATGGTGATCTGGTTACTATCGATATCTTGGCGAAAGACGGTGACGATATCGAAGAGTTGGCCACTTACATTAACGGTCAGACTGATCTGGTAAAAGCGTCTGTCGATGAGGAAGGTAAACTGCAACTCTTCGCATCTCAAGCTGAGCTTAAGAGTGACCTAAGTATCTCTGGTGGTCTAGCGGGTGAGTTGGGTCTCAATGGTGGTCCTGGTGTTCAAACTACCGTTCAGAGTATTGATGTAAGAAGCGTGGGTGGCGCGCAAAATGCGGTTGGTATTATCGACTCGGCGCTACAGTATGTTGATTCTCAGCGTGCTGACCTGGGTGCGAAACAAAACCGACTAAGCCACAGTATCAACAACCTGGCTAACATCCAGGAAAACGTAGAGGCATCAAACAGCCGAATTCGCGATACAGACTTCGCGAAAGAAACAACGGCGATGACCAAAGCACAAATTCTGCAACAAGCTGGTACTTCGATATTGGCTCAAGCAAAACAGTTGCCGAACTCTGCAATGTCACTATTGCAGTAGTAGCAATATGCTTCACTAGCGTAATCCCAGACGTGGGGCTAGTGAGGAAATTGCGGCAAGCATAGGTTAGCGTTTAAGAGGCTCTCTCTCACACCCTGTCTCTCAATCGTGATGCCTATGTGACAAATAGCCAAGCTATGATCATTTCTCTCGATCTCCACATTGCATGGCTACCCTCTAGCCCCGGTTCTCTCAAAGGAAAAGGGGCTTTTCTTTACCTGTAATCTACGTTCTTAGTGCTGTTCCCATCACTTTCCGCACCAGCACCGAGAGCTGTTGCGGTCATCTCCACCCTGTCTTGTTCGATAATGTCACCCGACCAATTTGGGCAAAACTTTAGCATCAAATTTCATATTTATTTATTCGATCATACTTTCAATGATATAGACCGAAATTGCCTATTTAATCTGCTTTTTGCTCTAAAGTTGAACAATTAATTGTCGCTATAGAAGTTACTTTGAGAGAACTCATTGGTTTTCCGAGACGTCGGAAAGCTTGACCGAAGTTCCGGTAACGGAAAATCAATAGGAGAGACCACTATGGCGGTTAATGTAAATACCAACGTTGCAGCGATGACAGCACAAAGACACTTGAATGCCGCGTCCAATGCTCAACAAACTTCAATGGAAAGACTATCTTCTGGATTTAAGATCAACAGCGCAAAAGATGATGCTGCAGGTCTACAGATCTCCAACCGATTGAACGTTCAAAGCCGAGGTTTAGATGTTGCCGTTCGAAATGCTAATGATGGTATTTCGATGGCGCAAACAGCGGAAGGTGCGATGAACGAGACAACGAACATACTTCAACGTATGCGTGACTTGTCACTTCAATCTGCTAACGGCTCAAACTCCAAGTCTGAACGTGTCGCGATCCAAGAAGAGATCACCGCTCTAAATGACGAGCTCAATCGTATTGCTGAAACCACGTCGTTTGGTGGCAATAAATTGCTTAACGGTACCTTCGCAACCAAATCGTTCCAGATTGGTGCGGACAATGGTGAAGCTGTGATGTTGACAATGAAAAACATGCGTAGCGACAACACCATGATGGGCGGCAATAGTTATGTTGCCGCAAATGGACAAGATGCCGACTGGGCAGTTCAAAGTGGTGCTAACGACTTGACCATCACGTTAACGGACAAATTTGGTGAAGAGCAAAATATCGAGATCAATGCAAAAGCGGGTGATGATATTGAAGAGCTTGCCACTTATATCAACGGTCAAACCGACTTTGTGAAAGCGTCTGTTGACGAAGATGGCCAACTGCAGTTGTTTACCGATAACAACAAAGTAGAGGGTGCTGCGACGTTTGGAGGCAGCTTAGCGGGCGATCTTGACATTGGTGCGGCACAGGCAGTCACCGTGGATACCATTGATGTGAGAAGCGTTGGTGGCGCTCAGCAGTCTGTGGCGATTGTTGATGCAGCACTGAAATTTGTTGATAGCCATCGCGCAGAGCTCGGTGCTTTCCAAAACCGATTTAATCATGCGATCAATAACTTAGATAACATTAACGAAAATGTGAACGCGTCTAAGAGCCGAATCAAAGATACCGATTTTGCTAAAGAGACAACGGCACTGACCAAGTCTCAGATCTTGACTCAAGCATCAAGTTCAGTGTTAGCTCAAGCAAAGCAAGCGCCCAACTCAGCGTTGGGGCTTTTAGGCTAAGGAAATAACCTTTAGCAATCTAAAGTCATGACTCTAAAATACAAAACCAGCTTCGGCTGGTTTTTTTCGATATAGAGTAATTCCCAAAGCTCAAATAAGCGAAAACCCAGCTAAAAAGCTGGGTTTTCTCAGTAATGGTGCGGAAGGAGAGACTTGAACTCTCACACCTTGCGGCGCCAGAACCTAAATCTGGTGCGTCTACCAATTCCGCCACTTCCGCAACAAATTTGTATTCATAGAGCTAATTGGTAAAAGCAGTATGAAATTGTAAATGGTGGCTACGACGGGATTCGAACCTGTGACCCCATCATTATGAGTGATGTGCTCTAACCAGCTGAGCTACGTAGCCAATGGTGCGGAAGGAGAGACTTGAACTCTCACACCTTGCGGCGCCAGAACCTAAATCTGGTGCGTCTACCAATTCCGCCACTTCCGCACAAATTTGTATTCATAATGCTAATTGGTAAAAGCAGTATGAAGTTGTCTAATAGTATTCAAGATGGTGCGGAAGGAGAGACTTGAACTCTCACACCTTGCGGCGCCAGAACCTAAATCTGGTGCGTCTACCAATTCCGCCACTTCCGCATCTTGAAACTACTTGGTGATCAGCAAAAAGCTAAAAACCGAAATTAATGGTGGCTACGACGGGATTCGAACCTGTGACCCCATCATTATGAGTGATGTGCTCTAACCAGCTGAGCTACGTAGCCAATGGTGCGGAAGGAGAGACTTGAACTCTCACACCTTGCGGCGCCAGAACCTAAATCTGGTGCGTCTACCAATTCCGCCACTTCCGCATCAATTTGTATTCATATCGCTAATTGGTAAAAGCGCTATGAAGTTGTAATGGCAGGCTACTTATAGCCGAACCAGGGACAATGGAGGAGGCATCAAAAGATGTTATCCACTGAACCTATAAATAATGGCAGGGCTACCTGGATTCGAACCAGGGAATGGCGGCATCAAAAGCCGCTGCCTTACCGCTTGGCGATAGCCCTACAAGATTCTAACGAATCAAAATAATGGTGCGGAAGGAGAGACTTGAACTCTCACACCTTGCGGCGCCAGAACCTAAATCTGGTGCGTCTACCAATTCCGCCACTTCCGCATCAATTTGTATTCATATCGCTAATTGGTAAAAGCGCTATGAAGTTGTAATGGTAGGCTACTTAGAGCCGAACCAGGGCCAATGGAGGAGGCATCAAAAGATGTTATCCACTGAACCTACAAATAATGGCAGGTCTACCTGGATTCGAACCAGGGAATGGCGGCATCAAAAGCCGCTGCCTTACCGCTTGGCGATAGACCTGCAGTGCTCTATTTCTAGAGGCTTAATAATGGTGCGGAAGGAGAGACTTGAACTCTCACACCTTGCGGCGCCAGAACCTAAATCTGGTGCGTCTACCAATTCCGCCACTTCCGCATCAATTTGTATTCATATCGCTAATTGGTAAAAGCGCTATGAAGTTGTAATGGCAGGCTACTTAGAGCCGAACCAGGGACAATGGAAGAGGCATCAAAAGATGTTATCCACTGAACCTATAAATAATGGCAGGTCTACCTGGATTCGAACCAGGGAATGGCGGCATCAAAAGCCGCTGCCTTACCGCTTGGCGATAGACCTGCAGTGCTCTATTTCTAGAGACTTAATAATGGTGCGGAAGGAGAGACTTGAACTCTCACACCTTGCGGCGCCAGAACCTAAATCTGGTGCGTCTACCAATTCCGCCACTTCCGCATCAATTTGTATTCATATCGCTAATTGGTAAAAGCGCTATGAAGTTGTAATGGCAGGCTACTTAGAGCCGAACCAGGGACAATGGAAGAGGCATCAAAAGATGTTATCCACTGAACCTATAAATAATGGCAGGTCTACCTGGATTCGAACCAGGGAATGGCGGCATCAAAAGCCGCTGCCTTACCGCTTGGCGATAGACCTGCAGTGCTCTATTTCTAGAGACTTAATAATGGTGCGGAAGGAGAGACTTGAACTCTCACACCTTGCGGCGCCAGAACCTAAATCTGGTGCGTCTACCAATTCCGCCACTTCCGCATCAATTTGTATTCATATCGCTAATTGGTAAAAGCGTTATGAAGTTGTAATGGCAGGGCTACCTGGATTCGAACCAGGGAATGGCGGCATCAAAAGCCGCTGCCTTACCGCTTGGCGATAGCCCTACAAGATTCTAACGAATCAAAATAATGGTGCGGAAGGAGAGACTTGAACTCTCACACCTTGCGGCGCCAGAACCTAAATCTGGTGCGTCTACCAATTCCGCCACTTCCGCAACAAATCTGTATTCATAGTGCTAATTGGTAAAAGCAGTATGAAATTGTAAATGGTGGCTACGACGGGATTCGAACCTGTGACCCCATCATTATGAGTGATGTGCTCTAACCAGCTGAGCTACGTAGCCACTCGTGAGCGAGACAATATAAACTGTTGCGCTCGTAGTGACAAGCCATTTTTATAATAGGCTTAACACTATCAATAATGGCAGGTCTACCTGGATTCGAACCAGGGAATGGCGGCATCAAAAGCCGCTGCCTTACCGCTTGGCGATAGACCTGCAGCATAGTCATCGAGACTATAAAACATGGTGCGGAAGGAGAGACTTGAACTCTCACACCTTGCGGCGCCAGAACCTAAATCTGGTGCGTCTACCAATTCCGCCACTTCCGCATCTATTCCTAATCATTTTCGTAAAAATGTTTAGGAATGGTGGCTACGACGGGATTCGAACCTGTGACCCCATCATTATGAGTGATGTGCTCTAACCAGCTGAGCTACGTAGCCATACCATGTTGTGGTTCCTTTCAATCCGTAGTCGTCTTGTTGGGAACGGGGCGCATTATGCGAAGTTGAACCAATCACGTCAATAGTTTTTTTGAATAAATCGAGATAAACGGACTGTTCGATTTCTTTTTAAACAAAGAGGCGCGTTAATCATCGAAAACTGATAACAAAATGACAGCAGAACGAACACTTTATTGATGGAATATCTGAAGGAATAAAAAAAGCCAGCATAAGTGCTGGCTTTTAAACTCAATGACTTGAGCGAATATTATACGTTGAAACGGAAGTGAATCACATCACCGTCTTTTACGATGTATTCTTTACCTTCCAAACGCCATTTACCTGCGTCTTTCGCGCCGCTTTCACCGTTAAACTGGATAAAGTCATCGTAGCCAACAACTTCCGCACGAATGAAGCCTTTTTCAAAGTCTGTGTGGATCTTACCCGCCGCTTGTGGTGCTGTCGCGCCTACTGGGATCGTCCATGCACGTACTTCTTTTACACCCGCAGTGAAGTAAGTTTGAAGAGTAAGCAGATCGTAACCTGAGCGGATTACTCGGTTTAGGCCTGGTTCTTCAATCCCCATATCCGCCAAGAATTCTTCACGGTCTTCATCATCGAGTTCAGACAGCTCAGATTCGATTGCAGCACAAACTGCTACAACCACGTTGTTTTCTTTTTCTGCGTATTCGCGCACAGCATCTAGGTAAGGGTTGTTTTCAAAACCATCTTCATTCACGTTTGCGATGTACATAGTTGGTTTCAGCGTTAGGAAGTTTAGGTAACCAATCGCCGCCTGCTCTTCTTTCGCTAGTTCAACCGTACGAGCCATGCCGCCTTCTGTTAATACAGGGAGCAGTTTCTCCAACACCGTCAGTTCAAACTTGGCGTCTTTATCGCCACCTTTTGCTTTCTTTGCATTACGCTGAATGGCGCGCTCACAAGAGTCTAGGTCGGCCATTGCAAGCTCTAGGTTGATAACCTCGATGTCTTCGATTGGCGAAACTTTACCAGCAACGTGGACGATGTTTTCGTTTTCAAAACAACGAACAACGTGACCAATCGCGTCTGTTTCACGGATGTTTGCTAGGAACTTGTTCCCTAGGCCTTCACCGCGAGATGCACCCGCTACCAGACCAGCAATGTCAACGAATTCCATTGTTGTTGGTAGAATTTTTTGTGGGTTAACGATTTTCGCTAGCGCGTCCAGACGGAGATCTGGCACAGGCACAACACCAGTGTTTGGCTCGATAGTACAGAACGGGAAGTTAGCTGCTTCGATGCCCGCTTTAGTTAGTGCGTTGAACAGAGTTGATTTACCAACGTTTGGTAGACCAACGATGCCACATTTAAAACCCATGATAATAACCTTATTCAGCTTTGAACGTGTGTAGACGATTTTGTGCTTTTGATAAGCCATCCTTAATTAGGATGTCGAGGCAACGGACGGATTCGTCAGCGGCCGCATCAAGAAGCTCTTGTTCTTTCGCAGGTGCTTTACCTAACACAAAACCTGCTACTTTATCTTTGTGTCCAGGATGGCCGATACCAATCCTTAAACGATAAAAATCTTTGCAATTGCCAAGTTTACTTATGGTATCGCGAAGGCCGTTGTGACCACCGTGACCACCGCCTTTCTTGAATTTAGCAACACCAGGAGGTAAATCCAGCTCATCGTGGGCAACCATGATCTCTTCTGGTTTGATTTGGTAAAACTTCGCGATGGCTGCGATCGATTTTCCAGAAAGGTTCATAAACGTGGTTGGGATAAGCAGGCGAAGGTCCTGACCGTTCATCATGATGCGTCCCGTTAGCCCAAAAAACTTTGCTTCATTCTTTAGAGTAATGTTGTGGACGCGCGCCAGTTCTTCTACTACCCAAGCCCCTGCATTATGGCGGGTTCTAGCGTATTCTGGCCCTGGATTTGCCAGGCCGACAAGAAGTTTGATCTGTTGACTCAAGGTTAGGATCTCTCTTGGAATCTCAAAAAGCGCCGTATGATAGCACAGATATCTCTCATCGGGCGAGATACGGATACTTTCATTGCGGCAAATAAAAAACACCCCAAAGAGGGGTGTTTTTAAATGTTTGACTAACTTGAACTAAATTAGTTGAACATCGCAGAGATTGACTCTTCGTTGCTGATACGACGGATCGCTTCTGCCAGCATGCGAGATAGGCTTAGGCAAGTGACTTTACCTGTTGCTTCCATCTCTTTTGGTAGCGTGATTGAATCGGTTACGATCACTTGGTCAAGAACAGAGTTGCCAATGTTTTGCGCTGCGTTGCCTGAGAAAACAGCGTGAGTCGCGTAAGCAAACACTCGTTTAGCTCCGCGCTCTTTTAGCGCTTCTGCCGCCTTACATAGTGTGCCACCTGTATCGATCATGTCATCAACGATGACACAATCACGTCCTTCAACGTCACCGATGAGGTTCATAACTTCAGAGACGTTTGCGCGTGGACGACGCTTGTCAACGATTGCGATATCGATATCACCAAGTGCTTTTGCTGTTGCGCGAGCACGAACAACACCACCAAGGTCTGGAGAAACCACAACCGGGTTCTCTAGGCCGCGAGCCTGCATATCTTCAAGTAGTACAGGTGTACCGAAGATGTTGTCTACAGGAACATCGAAGAAGCCTTGGATTTGTTCTGCGTGAAGGTCGATAGTTAGAACGCGGTCAACGCCAACGTTTGAAAGGAAATCTGCAACAACTTTAGCAGTGATTGGTACACGAGCAGAGCGTACGCGACGGTCTTGACGAGCGTATCCAAAATAAGGGATAACTGCTGTAATACGGCCCGCTGAAGCGCGGCGCATTGCGTCAATCATCACTACAAGTTCCATTAGGTTGTCGTTAGTTGGTGCACACGTTGATTGGATGATGAAAACATCACTACCACGAACGTTTTCGTTGATTTGTACAGCGACTTCGCCGTCAGAAAAACGAGAAACAGTTGCATCACCAAGAGAGATGTATAGACGATCAGCAATACGTTGGGCTAGTTCAGGTGTAGCGTTACCAGCAAATAGCTTCATATCAGGCACGGTGGAAACCTCAGGGTTGCGTCCAGTTTTTAGATAGATTGTGTGTGGGCCAAGCGGTACTTAGCCAGCGTCTCATGTAGAGGGGAGATGTTTCGCCCTTTAGCTACGAAAGCAGAGACGTTGTCAGGAAGTTTTTGGTAGATGGCTTTCGCTTCGTTTTCGCTGGAAAATTCAGCAAAAACGCACGATCCGGTCCCCGTCAATCTTGACGGCGCGTATTGTAGCAGCCATGAAAGTTGCTTATCAACCTCTTGGTACAGCATTCGAACAATTTTTTCGCAATCGTTTCCGTAATCATGGTTAAGAAGCGTTGTCAGGTCTCGTTTCTGTGTATTTCGAGTCAATTTCGGATGAGTAAATATGTCTACGGTTGCAATGCTCACATTTGGCCTCACGACCAAGTACCATTTCTCGCTCGGAGAGGCTTGAGTCAGTTGCTCACCAACTCCCTCAGCAAAGGCGGCAAAGCCGCGCACAAATACAGGGACATCGGCTCCGAGGTGAAGTCCGATGCTCGCCAGTTCGTCATCGGACAATCCGGTTTTCCACAAATGGTTCAGTGCGACGAGCACGGTTGCTGCGTTGGAAGAGCCTCCACCGATACCACCGCCCATCGGTAAGATTTTATTTAATTGAATATCCGCACCAAATGTACAATCGGCAGCTTCTTGCAGTGCCCGAGCGGCTTTCCAAATGAGGTTATCTTCTAAAGCAACCCCTGGAATACCAGGTGTCAATGTGATTTCGCCGCTGGAGTTTGCAGTGATGCTTAAGCTGTCACCATGGTCGAGAAACTGAAATAGAGTCTGCAATTCGTGGTAGCCATTCTCACGGCGGCCGGTGATGTAGAGAAAAAGATTCAATTTAGCCGGTGAAGGCCAATGTGTCGTTTCCGTGATCATTCGTTTATTTTCCACTTAGATATCACAATATTGATCGAGGTGTCATTTTGAGTCAGTTTGAGTTTTTGTGGCAGTGGCAATGGAACGCCATCTACTTGTACATCACGATAGTTTAAGTAAGAAAGCTGCCATTGTTGGCCGTTGATTTTTTTCGTCAGTGATAACACGGTGTTGGTGTCGCTGAGTTGGTAGTGGTCTGCCGCGGTGGGTTTGCCCAAAAGCCAATCATTTAATTGCTCAACAGGAAGCGTTAAGCCAGTCAGTTGATAGATCAAGGCTTCTGCACTCGGAGAGGAAAAACTCTGATCATCGTAGGTTTCGACAAACGCACCAGAGGGCGTAATTTTTAAGTTTAAGGCTGTTTGACCAAGGAAGGTGGTCAATCGCAATTGGCTGGATTGAGCGGCGTGTTGCCATTGAAAATTGAGCGATTGACGTTGCTCTGGAGAGATATAGCCCAGTTTCCCACTGGATTGGTACTGTTCGATGGCTGCGAGTCGTTGCTGGTGAGTTTGCCATTCAACATTGGTACTGCTGGTTTCAATACTGGCACAGCCGGATAATACGACAGCGCTCAGCAAACAAATCCAAAGAGGGCGAAATTTCGTCATCATGCGGGTCTTTTGTCCAATTTAAGCCTTGCGTTGGGCGCCACTATATCACTGAAATCACGAACTAATGAAAACATATCCCTAATACCCTTTAATTAAATTGGGCCATCAAGTAAAATTCCGTCCTTATTTGTCCACATCTGATTCAGAGAACTCGCGATACATGTCTTTGCTTGCTATAGGTATCAATCACAACACGGCCTCGGTAGAACTGCGTGAAAAAGTTGCTTTTGGGCCGGAGAAGTTACCTGAAGCACTTAAACAGCTCAGTGAAAACCCTGCAGTGAACGGCAGTGTCATTTTATCGACCTGTAACCGCACTGAGATTTATTGCGATGTCAAAGGTGCGGGAAAGAGTAAGCTCATCGACTGGCTGTCTCAGTTCCATGAGGTCAGCCCAGAAGCATTGAAGCCGAGTATTTATACGCATGAAGAGCAAGCGGCGATTCGCCATCTGATGCGTGTCTCATGTGGATTGGATTCTCTGGTTCTTGGTGAACCGCAGATTCTTGGCCAAGTTAAACAAGCCTATTCAGACGCGCGTGATGGCAAAGCCGTTGACTCTGCGATGGAGAAGTTGTTCCAAAAGACATTCTCAGTAGCAAAACGTGTTCGTACAGAGACTGACATTGGTGGCAATGCGGTATCAGTTGCTTATGCCGCTTGTACGCTAGCAAAACACATTTTTGAGTCGCTGGAAGATTCTACCGTGTTGCTTGTCGGTGCTGGTGAGACGATCGAGCTTGTTGCTAAGCATTTGTCAGCCAATGGCTGTCGAAAAATGATCGTCGCCAACCGAACCAAGGAGCGCGCGATGCCGCTTGCCGAAGAGTTTGGTGCGCAGATTATAGGGTTGCCAGACATTCCCGAGTTTTTGCCTCAAGCGGATATTGTCATCAGTTCAACCGCGAGTCCATTGCCTATCATTGGTAAAGGTATGGTGGAGAGCGCGCTTAAATCTCGCCGTTACCAACCGATGTTATTGGTCGATATCGCGGTCCCACGTGATATCGAGTCACAGGTGGGGGAGTTAAACGACGCCTATCTGTATACCGTTGATGATCTGCAATCGATCGTCGACAACAACATCGAACAACGCAAAGTCGAAGCCATTCAAGCGGAGGCGATAGTTAGTGAAGAGAGCGCGGCGTTTATGTCGTGGCTTCGTTCATTACAAGCGGTCGATAGTATTCGCGATTATCGCCGCAGCGCCAACGACATTCGAACTGAGCTATTAAACAAAAGTATTCAGTCTCTTGCTGCCGGAGCTGATCCAGAGAAGGTCCTTCTGGAGCTGAGCAATAAGCTCACCAACAAGCTCATTCACGCACCTACACGTGCGTTGCAAAGCGCAGCAGAGCGCGGCGAGCCAGCAAAGCTCGCTATCATTAGACAAAGTTTAGGTCTGGAAGATTGATAATCTCCCCAAGACTATTCATTACGAACCTGAGTTAAATAAAACTATGAAAGCCTCGATTCTAACTAAGCTAGAAACACTGGTTGAACGTTACGAAGAAGTTCAACACCTGCTTGGTGATCCCGATATTATCGGCGACCAAGATAAATTCCGCGCCTTGTCAAAAGAGTACTCTCAGCTAGAGGAAGTGACTAAGTGTTTCCAAGCTTACCAACAAGCTCAAGAGGATCTTGTTGCCGCTGAAGAGATGGCGAAAGAAGACGATGAAGAGATGCGCGAAATGGCGCAAGAAGAGATCAAAGAAGCGAAAGAAACCATCGAACGCTTGACCGACGAACTTCAAATTCTTCTACTACCGAAAGATCCAAACGATGACCGCAACTGTTTCCTAGAGATTCGTGCGGGTGCAGGCGGTGATGAAGCGGGCATCTTTGCAGGTGACCTGTTCCGCATGTACAGCAAGTTCGCTGAAAAACAAGGTTGGCGCGTGGAAGTGATGTCTTCAAACGAATCAGAACACGGCGGTTACAAAGAGATGATCGCGAAAGTATCTGGTGATGGTGCTTACGGCGTGCTTAAGTTTGAGTCAGGCGGCCACCGAGTACAGCGTGTTCCGGCTACTGAATCTCAAGGCCGTGTTCATACCTCTGCGTGTACCGTTGCTGTGATGGCGGAAATTCCAGAAGCGGAAATTCCAGAAATCAAAGCGGCTGATCTTAAGATCGACACATTCCGTGCGTCTGGCGCAGGTGGTCAGCACGTTAACACCACTGACTCAGCAATCCGTATTACTCACTTGCCAACCGGTACTGTGGTTGAGTGTCAGGATGAGCGTTCACAGCATAAGAACAAAGCGAAAGCGATGGCGGTCCTTGCTGCACGTATCATTCAGGCGGAAGAAGCGAAACGTGCGGCGGAAGAGTCGGACACGCGTCGTAACCTACTAGGCTCGGGTGACCGTAGTGACCGTATTCGTACCTATAACTACCCACAAGGCCGTGTTTCAGACCATCGCATCAACCTGACTATCTACCGTCTTAACGAAGTAATGGAAGGTGATCTGGCAAGTTTGGTCGACCCTGTTATCCAAGAGCACCAAGCGGATCAACTAGCGGCGCTTGCAGAGAACAACTGATCGATGTCGACGGAACACAGTGTTGAAAACACACTAAAAAACGCCGTTGTTAGGCTTCAAGAGAGCGGCAGTGATTCGCCCTCTCTTGACGCTGCGGTGCTACTTTGCCATGCCCTCGACAAACCACGCTCCTTTTTACTCACCTGGCCCGACAAACTTCTAGACGCAGAACAACTTGCGCAGTTTGCTTCATTGTTGGAACGTCGTCTTGGCGGTGAGCCTGTCGCCTATATCGTGGGAGAGCGCGAATTTTGGTCGTTGCCGCTTGATGTGGCACCCAGCACGTTAATTCCGCGTCCCGACACGGAAAGACTGGTTGAGATTGCGCTGGATAAAGCGTCCGACAGTGAAGGGGACATCCTTGATTTGGGGACAGGCACAGGGGCAATAGCTTTAGCTTTGGCTTCTGAGTTACCTAATCGCAGGGTGTGGGGCGTTGATTTAAAAGAAGACGCTCGGCAGCTTGCCTCATCCAACGCTAAGAAGCTCAATATTCCAAACTGTGAGTTTCGTTCAGGTAGTTGGTTTGACCCGATTGAATCTGGTACGCAGTTTGCTTTGATCGTATCGAATCCACCTTATATTGAGAAAAGTGACCCTCACCTTTCCCAAGGTGATGTTCGATTCGAACCGTTGAGCGCGCTGGTGGCAGAGGACAACGGATTAGCCGATATCAAATACATCTCTGAGGTTGCCCGGTCTCATTTACAGCCGGGCGGTTGGCTGATGTTTGAACATGGCTATGATCAGGGAATCGCCGTTCGAGATCTATTAGCATCGCTTGGTTATGACCAGGTGGAAACATTCAAGGATTACGGTAACAACGACCGAGTAACCATCGGATTGTGGCCGAAAAAGAAATAAGAGAAACAACATGTACGAAGGATTAAAGCATTTTCATCTTCTGACCGTCGCTCTAAGTGCGACTTTATTATCGGTAAGATATGCGTTGATGATGGCAAATTCCAAATTGCTCGACAAAAAGTTTTTTAAAGTTTTCCCTCATATCAATGATACGTTTTTATTAATTTCAGGTATCTACCTAATTGTGGTTACCGGTTTTATTCCGTTTACTGCCGCTGCCCCTTGGTTAACGGAAAAGATCACCTGTGTGCTTGCGTACATTGCACTTGGCTTTTTTGCACTAAAGCTTGGTAAAAACAAACTCCTACGAACGTTTTCTTTCTTTGGTGCTTTGGGGTGGTTAGCGATGGCCGGTAAAATTGCCATCACTAAAACGCCTATTCTGTTTGGTTAATACTTTTAGGTAGTCATTAATGCTTGAGTTGTTTGACGAAGACTTTGACGCAATGGAACTTGTAGAAGGTGCATTGGCATTGAATAAAGCCGTGAACCCCGCTACCGACGTGCATTGGGCTGAGAATGAGTTGCATAGACTACTGCAAGAAGCAGAGCTTTCATTAGCTCATGAGACCAATGAGCGGCAGAGATTTGATGCGTTATTGCGACTCTTCTACCATGAGTGGGGATTTCAGGGCGACCAAGATGCCTATTTTGACTCTTCAAACGGCTTCATTGATAAAGTACTTGAACGCCGTAAAGGTATCCCAGTTAGCTTAGGCGCGCTTCTGCTTTACTTTGGGCGTAAACTTGGCTTTCCGGTGAAAGGCATCACGTTTCCGACCCAGTTTTTAATCAAGATTGATTGGTTCGATGAGACTTCCCAATACATCAATCCATTTAACGGTGAATACGTTTCTGAACATACGCTTGGTGCTTGGTTGATTGGTCACAGCGGCCCATTGGCGAAACTCAAACCGAGTCATTTGAAAGAAACAGACAATCCGACGGTGATTGGTCGTTGGTTGGCTCTACTGAAAAGTGCGCTGTTGCGTGAGCAACGCTATACGTTGGCTCTAAGGTGCACGGATTTAGCCCTGACGTTTGTCCCCGATGACCCATATGAGATTCGCGATCGCGGTTTTATCTACCAACAGCTAGATTGCCATCAAATAGCATTGACCGATTATCAATATTTTATTGATCAATGCCCAGATGACCCAGCATCCGAATTGCTAAAGAATCAAGTAAACGCCATGAGTTCGACTCAGGTTGTCTTACACTAAGTCTATTCACAATGAATAGAATCAAAATTTAAGAGAGAAGAAAATGGAACAGAAAATCGTTCACGTTGGTGATATCCCTGTTGCAAACGACAAACCTTTCACCCTATTTGCTGGTATGAACGTGCTTGAGTCTCGCGACCTTGCAATGCAGATCTGTGAGCACTACGTAAAAGTGACCGAGAAACTGGGCATTCCATACGTGTTCAAGGCTTCTTTCGACAAAGCAAACCGCAGCTCTGTCCATTCATACCGTGGTCCAGGTTTGGAAGAGGGCATGAAAATCTTCCAAGAATTGAAAGATACCTTCGGCGTAAAAATCATCACAGATGTTCATACCGAAGCGCAAGCTCAGCCAGTTGCGGACGTTGTCGATGTGATTCAGCTGCCTGCATTTTTGGCACGCCAAACGGACTTGGTTGAAGCAATGGCTAAGACTGGTGCCGTTATCAACGTTAAGAAGCCTCAGTTTATGAGCCCAGGTCAAGTTGGTAACATCGTTGATAAGTTCAGCGAGTGTGGCAATGACAACATTATTTTGTGTGAGCGTGGCTCATGTCATGGTTACGACAACCTTGTGGTTGATATGCTTGGTTTTGGTGTGATGAAAAAAACATCAAACGGTAGCCCAATTATCTTTGACGTGACTCACTCGCTACAGATGCGTGACCCATCGGGTGCGGCATCAGGCGGTCGTCGTGAACAAACGGTTGAGCTTGCGAAAGCGGGTCTGGCAACAGGAATTGCAGGTCTGTTCATTGAAGCGCATCCAAATCCAGATCAAGCACGTTGTGACGGCCCTTCAGCGCTTCCTCTCGACAAGCTAGAACCGTTCTTGTCACAGATGAAAGCACTTGATGATTTGATCAAAGGTTTTGACCATATCGAAATTAAGTAACAGTACATTTATTGTTCAAGAAAAAAAGTTGGCCAAGTGCCAACTTTTTTGGTTTTTAAGGGGCATGTTTTCGTTCTTTGTTGAGTAAACGCTCACTGTCTCAAATGCAAGGTCTAGAGCGTACTTCACACCCAAACGTTTGCTTGTGATCGTTTGATAAATGAAGTGCAAACTTGGCGGTTTGTTACACATTTAAACGTTTATTTAGGTGATCAATACGACATAAATATGAAAACTCGCTGTTAGGTAATTTTGGTTAATTTAAACTAGTTCAAGTTTTATTGCTCTTGCGGTGCATTTTCACCGAGCGAGTCTATTCATTAAGAGCAGTAAGAAAAAGCAGTGGAAATCCCCAAAAAAGTTCAAAAGGTATGACAATGAAGCAAGGCCTGATCGTAAAAAGCGCAATTAGCGCAGCAATCCTGGCAACTCTAGCTGGTTGTGCAACGGCACCACAGCATGAGTGGGAAGCAGACAAAACCTATAAGCTAACCGTTCTTCACACGAACGATCACCACGGTCGTTTCTGGCAGAACAAATACGGCGAGTACGGCATGGGTACGGCATGGCTGCACGTAAAACGCTAATTGATCAGCTGCGCGCTGAAATTGCTGCAGAAGGTGGTAGCTCGCTACTACTATCGGGTGGTGATATCAACACTGGCGTACCTGAGTCAGATCTACAAGACGCTGAACCAGATTTTAAAGGTATGAGCAAAATTGGTTACGATGCAATGGCACTGGGTAACCACGAGTTCGATAATCCTCTAGACGTTCTAGAAAAACAGATTGAGTGGGCTAACTTCCCAATGCTTTCTGCAAACATTTACGACAAGAAGACTGGCGAGCGCATGTTCCAGCCTTACGAAATGTTTGACCTACAAGGCATCAAAGTTGCGGTTATCGGTCTAACGACAGAAGACACGCAAAAAATCGGTAACCCAGAATTCATTGGTGGCATCGAGTTCCGTGACCCTAAAGAAGAAGCGAAAAAGCTGATCGCTGAACTTGAGAAGACTGAAAAACCTGATCTTATCTTTGCTGTGACGCACATGGGTCACTACGAAGATGGTAATCGTGGTGTGAATGCACCTGGTGATGTTGCGCTAGCTCGTTACCTAGACGAAGGTTCTCTAGATATGATCGTTGGTGGTCACTCTCAAGAGCCAGTATGTATGGAAGCGCCTAACATTGTTAAGAAAAACTTCAAGCCTTCTGACGAGTGTAAGCCAGATGTACAAAACGGCACTTATATCGTTCAGGCTCACGAATGGGGTAAATACGTAGGCCGTGCTGATTACGAATTCCGTAATGGCGAGCTAGAAATGGTGAGCTACGATCTTATCCCTGTGAACCTTAAGAAGAAAATCAAGGTTGATGGTAAGAGCCAACGCGTGCTAATCGAAGATGAAATCAAGCAAGATGAAGCTCTGCTAGAATTCCTACGTCCATACCAAGAGCAAGGTCAAGCGCAGCTTAACGTTAAGATTGCAGAAACCAATGGCAAGCTTGAAGGTGACCGTAACGTGGTTCGCTTCCAGCAAACTAACCTAGGCCGTTTAATCGCAACGGCTCACATGGAGCGTGCAAAAGCAGACTTCGCAGTGATGAACTCTGGTGGTGTACGTGATTCGATTGAAGCGGGTGACGTAACATACAAAGACGTTCTAACGGTACAGCCATTTGCGAACATCCTGACTTACACAGATATGTCTGGCCAAGAAGTACTTGACTACCTAAACGTTGTTGCAACTAAGCCAGTTGACTCTGGTGCATACGCTCAGTTTGCAGGTATCTCTATGACAGTGGCAAACGGTGAAGTCTCTAACGTATTCATCGGTGGTAAACAGCTTCGCCTAGACGAAACTTACCGCTTCACAGTGCCAAGCTACAACGCAGCGGGTGGTGACGGTTACCCTAAACTAACAGGTCACCCAGGTCACGTGAACACTGGCTTCGTAGATGCTGAAGTACTAAAAGAGTACCTAGAAGCAAACAGCCCAGTTGACGTAAACAAATACGCTCCATCAGGTGAGATGGTATACAAGTAAGTTGACTCCAACTTATAAATCTCATTAAGCTAAAACGCCACTCAGTTGAGTGGCGTTTTTTGTTGCTAATTTGGGAGGGAGTATGACTCCTGCTATTAATCTCGCTAAGAAGAAAAAAGTTCCTCATGTTATCCATCAGTATGAACATGACCCGCGTGCTGACAGTTATGGGTTAGAAGCGGCGGAAGTGTTAGGTCAAGATCCCGCGAAAGTCTTTAAAACTTTGTTGTTTAGCGTAAATGGTGATGCAAAAAACCTAGCGGTTGCGATCATTCCAGTTGCCCAGAAGTTGAACCTAAAGCAGGCAGCCAAAGCAGCAAAAGCGAAAAAAGCGGAAATGGCGAACCCTGATATTGCCCAGAAAACGACCGGCTATGTGGTGGGAGGAATTAGCCCACTTGGGCAGAAGAAAGCCTTGCCAACGTTTATCCACAATAGCGCAGAAGCGTTAGAAACCATGTGCGTCAGTGCGGGCAAGCGCGGGTTAGAAATCGAATTGGCCCCAAAAGATTTAGCGGCGCTCACTCGGGCTCAGTTTTGCGAGTTGTGTCTGGATTAAAAAAGGGTTGGCGTAGTGCCAACCCTTTTTGCTATTAAACAAAGAGAAACTATTTCGCTTCTTCTTCCATTTGGGCGTTATCAACAACGTGGTTTTCGCCAAGTTCTTTTGGCAGGATAAGGTTGAGCATAATCGCCACGATGCCACATAGGCTCACACCTTGTAGACTAAACTCACCAATACCAAATGCCATGCCGCCAATGCCAAATACAAGCGTGATCGCAACAATCACTAGGTTGCGAGATTTGTGTAGGTCAACATTGTTTTTGATCAGAGTATTTAAACCCACCGTCGCAATGGAACCAAACAGCAAAATCATAATGCCGCCCATGACCGGCATTGGAATGGTTTGCAGTATCGCACCAAGTTTACCTACCAAAGCCAGGACGATGGCAGTAACCGCAGCCCAAGTCATAATCACTGGGTTGAATGCTTTCGTCAGCATGACGGCACCAGTAACTTCTGAGTAAGTGGTATTTGGCGGTGCACCGACCATAGAAGCGGCAATGGTCGCCACACCGTCACCGGTAATAGTGCGATGTAAGCCTGGTTTCTTGATGTAGTTTTTACCCGTCACGTTCGAAATAGCCAACATATCGCCCACATGTTCTACCGCTGGCGCGATTGCGACCGGAATCATAAATAGAATCGCGTTGATGTTGAACTCAGGCATGGTGAAGTTTGGTAGAGCAAACCATGCTGCTTCTTTTACTGGAGTAAAATCAACGATGCCGTAGCCCAAACTTAGGCAGTAACCCACAACAATACCGCCAAGAATTGGCGTCAGTTTCAAAAAGCCTTTTGCAAACACGCTCAGTACGATGGTCGTAAGCAGTGATGCGACAGAGATAACCAGCGACGCATCAGCATCAATCACTTGTGCGCCATCGACTTTACCCAAAGCCATGTTGACCGCGACCGGAGCTAAACCAAGGCCGATTACCATAATTACCGGACCAACCACGACGGGTGGCAACAGCTTATGAATAATCTCCACACCACGCACTTTGATTAATGCTCCCATCGCCACATAGACGAAGCCTGCAGCCATCAAACCACCCATGGTCGCAGGAATGCCCCATGTTTGAACACCATAAAGAATAGGAGCAATGAAAGCGAAAGATGAGGCAAGGAAGATTGGAACGGTGCGGCGAGTAACAAATTGGAAAAGAAGAGTACCGATACCAGCGCCGAACAGGGCAACACTTGGGTCGAGGCCAGTTAACAATGGCACAAGAACGAGGGCACCAAATGCGACGAACAGCATTTGAGCGCCTTGGATGGCATTTTTCATATCGTTATTCCTTTGGGTGGCGGTAAGTAGTAATTACTCTACAAAAATAAAATTCGCGGGATTTTATCACCGTGCCAAACGATTGCAATCTGAACTGGATCAAATATTTTGGTTTTTATTCATAGATGACCAAAATGCAAGCGAGTCTTGGTGATTACGTAGGACTGGATTACAGAGAGCTTTAGTTGCTCCATTATCAATAGTTGCTTATCATCGACGTTTAAAGTGAAAACTGGATCCTAGGAAGAGTATGCGTCATTTAGCTTTATTGGCTTTAAGTTTGGTCGGATTGCCTGCAATGGCTTTAACCACTGTTGATTTGTACCGTTCAGAAGTGATTCTGGACCAAGCGGTGGACAATGCCGACGCCAAAGCACGTGTGGAAGGCATGAAAGAGGTCATTGTTAAGGCCTCTGGCGATCGTAATGCCATCAGCAATCAGGTTGTACAAAAAGCCTTGAAACAAAACGGTCAATACCTGACTCAGATCAGCTATGGTGACTTGAATGGTTCGCAAACACTTAAAATGGGTTTCAGTGCACCACATATCCGCTCTTTGTTAAGTCAAGCGCAGCTACCCGTTTGGCCAGCAGATCGCGCTAACTTGTTGGTCTGGTTGGTTGAAGAAGGACAAGCAGAGCGCAATATTGTGTGGGAGCATGCTGATTCTTCCGTCTTGACTCAGATGAAGCAAGAAGCCGATAAACGCGGACTGCCTTTGACGGTTCCTGTTGGCGATTTTGATGATATTACCGGTTTGAGCGTGTCTGATTTATGGGGAGGTTTTGCCTTACCTGTGGGTCAAGCCAGTCAGCGCTATCCGGTTGATGCTGTGTTGGTGGTGAAAGCGCAAGGCAACAGCGTCAGATGGACCTTGTATGATCAAAAGCCTGCGACTGTGGGTGTAACGCGTCAAGCGCCTATTACAGGCTCGAACAATGGTGCGGATGCGGCGAGTAAAATGGTCAATCAAATCAGCGATTACTACGCTAAGAAAAGTGCCGTTGTTGTGGCGAGTGAATCGTCCGAAACCCTGAAAGTACGCTTTACAGAGCTCAACGATGCGGTTGGCTTTTTTACGCTGGAGAACAAGCTAAAAGGGCTCAGCTCAGTGGCTGCGATTGATATTTTGAAGATTCAAGGCAATCAAGTGACGTTCAACATTCATTTGCTCTCATCTCAAGCGGAGTTCGAACAAGAAGTCAAACGTGTTGCCCCTGTTGTGCAATTAGAAAACGCCATTGAACGTGAGGTTGTGCCGCCAGTAACGGTGGAGACTGACCTCTCTCGTTCTGAAGATGTAGCGGTTGTGAATGCTGAATTAAACGACGCAGAAGCGATTCAACCTGTCACAGTCGAGAGCTTGCCAGAAGTGGCCCCTGCGGAGTCTATTTTGCAGTTCGAGTGGCAAGGCAAGCCGTATGTCTACACTGCGCCGGTTGAGGTTCTACCTGAAGATGCGAACGACGTATCGAGCGACATTGAAGGGGAAGTCTTGGATAGCTCAACGACTTCCAACGGCTAATAAAAACGAGATAGGGCTGCATTTGCAGCCCTAATTGTTTCAGATGATATTAGGGTCTGGTGACCTTTCTCGGTTAAATTTTGTTCGAGATAAAATCGTTTTAGACGCGGCAAGGGGTGTGTAGCCTAGTCATTCTAAGTAAATACCCCTTAACAAAGCATATTAGCCGAACCCTTCGGGCAGCGTTTGTGGTTCATTTCTACTGCGTTATCGGCTTTTCATGTAGGCTAGCTACACTTCAAAGCCTCTGCCTTGTATAAATTTCCCACAAACTGCTGCAAAAATCAGCTCGAAAGATCAACAGACCCTAGTTGTCTGATTCGAAACGCGCTTTTTCTTCTTTCTCAACTTTTGATAGTCTTTTTAACTTCAAGCCTAACTCTTTTCCTCGTGCTCTGGCGTAGAGAATATTGCCAAAAAACGCACTTGTCGCAAGAAGCAGTTCTACAACAGCTAGCCAGCGCTCTCCACCATCGACATACAGGATGGTCAAACCGTGTAGAAAGTAAAACATGAGAATGAAGTTCGCCCAAGCATGGGTATAAGGTTTTCCTGCCAAAATCCCGGGTAGCGGCAGTAACAGTGGGATAGCCCAAGCGATCGCAAGTGTGGTGCTACTGATGTGCGGGTGCGGAGATAAACTCAGTTGCCACAAGGCAATCCAAGCGAGTAACGCCAAATTGCCAAACAGAGCAAGCATACGAAACCGCTTAGTTTGAGGCTGCATCTCGTGCATGGTTATGATTCCTTCATTTTCAGTGCCGTCGAGGCGAGGCGTTTTCCAAGCTGTTGCGCCAGTTCGATTTCATCTGCGGTCAGTCCCGCAGTACCGGAACTGACGGTTGTTGCACCATAGGGTGTTCCGCCACTTGTCGTGGTGTGCAGCTTTGGTTGTGAATAGGGGATACCCAATATCATCATCCCATGATGCAATAATGGCAGCATCATAGTCTGCAGCGTTGTTTCTTGTCCGCCGTGTAGGCTTGAAGACGCGGTGAAGAGGCATGCAGGCTTATCTATCAGATCACCTGATACCCAAAGCGCGGTGCTCTTATCCCAGAAATGCTTTAAAGGAGCTGCCATGTTGCCAAACCATACTGGGCTACCCATGGCTAAACCGTGGCACTGCTTAAGTTCATTGAGCGTAATTATTGGGTCGTCTGTTTGGTCCGAACCGTCAATCTCTTCAACGGTTCTCAGCAATGCCTCGCAACCTTCGACAGATTCAATACCGCGTGCAATTTGCCTCGCCACCGCTCGCGTAGAGCCGTGGCGACTGTAATAAAGAACAATGATTTGGCAGATCATAGAATCTCAAGTACTTGCTCTGGCGGGCGACCATGACGCGCTTGACCGTTATTCACAACGATAGGGCGCTCGATGAGTTTTGGATTGTTCGCCATCGCTGAGAACAGTGTTTCGTCATCAGCCTCTGCTAAATCGAGCTCTTTGTAGAGCGCCTCTTTGGTGCGCATCATGGCACGAACATTCTCAACACCCAGTTGAGTGTAGAGCGTTTTTAGTTCTTCAATACTCAGTGGTGTATCTAGGTATTTAACTACTTCCGGTTCAATACCTTTTTCTTCAAGTAGAGCAAGGGTTTGGCGACTTTTAGAGCAGCGTGGGTTATGAATAATCACGACTGACATAGGTGAACTCCTGTTTTTATTGTAATGCTAAGAAACGCTCTCGTTGGACCATAAGCTGATCAATACGAGCATCGTATCTGGCTTGTTTTAAACTTCCTAACTCCGCGAGTTGGCTCGCTTGAGTGTAATATTGAATGGCTTTGTTCCAGTTTGCTTTTAGGGCGAGAATTTCGGCGCGCGCCGCTAAATCTTCATCACTACGACCAAGATGAATGTTGGCTTCGGAAAGCAGATGCCAGCCATTTACGTCATTTGGATAGTCGTGTGTATAACGCTGCAACACTCGAATCGCTTCTTCGTTTTTCTCTCGTTTGATCAATACGTTGGCATAATTGATGGTGATCACCGCATTGTTTGGTGTTGCGGCCATCGCTTTTTCAAGCATCGACTGTGCGAGCTCTGGCTTCTTCTGTGCGATATAGAGATCGGACATCGCGTCCAGATAAAAGTGATTGTTGCGATCGCGGCTTAGCAGTTCTTGTAAGATTTTATCCGCTTCTTCAAGCTCGTTGTTATCGAGGTGGACCAGTGCTTTCCCGTATTGAAACGCGACTTTGATGCTTGGGTCTGCTTTCTTTTCCGTACGCTCAAACCAGTCTTGAGCGGCTTTGGCTTGTATCCCTGCATATCGAGCGACGATTCGCGCGCGCGCGAGGTTGTAATCGAGCGAGGGCTGAACGCGAGGTTCAGGGTAGTTTTGTGCTCTTGCTCGGCTATCGGTGATGCGGTCTTCAGGGAGCGGGTGAGTCAGCAACATCGGCGGCGGTGTGCTAGCGTAGCGATACTCATCTGCGAGTCGGCCAAAAAACCTTGGCATGGCTTTCGGTTCAAACCCTGCCTTGGCTAAGGTGGCGATCCCGAAGCGATCGGCTTCTTTTTCATTGCTACGAGTGTAGTTAATTGTCCCTTGCATACTACCAGCTGTCGTTGCCGTGATAGCTGCCATCCCAGCTTGTGGGGACGCGATGGCGAGCAATAATGAACCTGCCAGTGCGGCTAAGGTTGCAGGAGATCGCCGTGCTTGATCTTCCATGCTTCGCGCAAGGTGGCGCTGCGTGACGTGGGCAATCTCGTGGGCGACAACTGAGGCGAGTTCACTCTCGCTTTGTGCATGCAAAAATAGACCAGAATGGAGCGCAATGTAACCGCCAAAAAATGCGAAAGCATTGATGTTTCTGTCACGAATCATGAAAAAAGTAAATGGGGTTTTTACGTCGTCCGCGTTCGCAACTAATCGGTGGCCTAAGTTACTCACGTATTCGTTTAAAACAGGGTCATTGACGATGGGCTGACTCGAGCGCAGCATCCGCATGTAAGCGTCACCGTAGATGAGCTCTTGATCAATTGTGAGAGTGCTACTGGCCGTCGTGCCGATGTCTGGAAGCTCGATACTGTTTGCACTAATCGAAGGTGCAACGAGTGCGGCAGAAACACAGAGGCAGACCAAAGAACGCGTACGTTTTAACATAGATTTCAGATGATACTCCATTGATAACATTGTCAGATGTTGGATTTGATTGACTGACAGGTACCTTTTTGACACTTCATCATTGAGATGGTTTCGTCACGCAATCCAACTCTTATATTGGACTGTAGGTCTGCTAAGTCAGCGGCGTGTGAAAGATCTTCGTCGCTAACTTTTTACACTGACGCGTTTAAAAAAACACTATACAATGCTTCCATGATAAGCATCGAGCGAAAGAATGGAACCTAATATTTTGGATTTACGCCAAGAGCGGTGTCCGCTGGCACTGTTACTTGCTAAGCGTCACACTAATCTATTAAAGGTTGGTGACTCCTGCTGCATTCTTATTCGCGAATCGAGCTCTAAAAGTGATATTCAAAAATTTCTTCAAAAGCAATCTTTTGACCTGTTGATTGAAGAGATGGATGACCACTTCCGAATCCACGTGAACAGAACTAAGGAAATGTGTTGAATGTTTGAAATGGTAAGCCGTTGGTATAAGAGACGTTTTTCAGACCCGCATGCGGTGAGTCTTGTTGCCATTCTCCTATTTGGTTTTATTACCATCTATTTCTTCGGCAATCTAATCGCACCTTTGTTAGTTGCCATTGTTCTTGCTTACTTGCTGGAGTGGCCAGTTTCTCAACTGTCTCGTTTAGGTGTTCCTCGTACGTTAGCGGTCATACTGGTGATACTTGGATTCAGTAGCTTGATGCTGGTGGCCGTATTCGGCTTAGTACCGACCATCTGGCAACAAGTCGGAAACCTAATTAATGACATACCAACCATGTATGTCGGTTTGCAGAGTTTCATCGCTGAACTTCCTCATCGTTATCCTGAACTCGAAAACTTCCAAATCGTCGAATCTTTGGTGACGAATGCGAAAAACCAAGCCATCGGCATGGGCGAAACGGTTGTAAAAGGATCATTGGCATCTTTGGTTAGTCTTGCAACCTTGGCTGTGTATCTAATCTTGGTGCCGCTGCTTGTTTTCTTCCTGCTGAAAGACAAACAAGAAATGATTGAAATGGCGAGCGGCGTGTTACCTCGTAATCGCCGTTTAGCGAACAAAGTGTGGCATGAGATGAACGAGCAAATCTCAAACTACATCCGCGGCAAGGTGATGGAGATTCTCATTGTTGGTGGTGTTAGCTATGTGACTTTTGCCATTCTTGACTTGCGTTATTCGGTATTACTTGCCGTTGCGGTTGGTCTGTCTGTGCTGATTCCCTATATTGGTGCGGCGGCAGTTACGGTTCCTGTGGCGATGGTAGGTCTGTTTCAATGGGGGCTCACCCCGCAGTTTTACTGGCTATTGATTGCTTATGGCATTATCCAAGCGCTAGACGGCAACGTGTTAGTACCAGTCCTGTTTTCTGAGGCAGTTAATTTGCACCCTGTTGCAATTATCGTCGCGGTGTTGGTATTTGGTGGCTTGTGGGGCTTTTGGGGGGTGTTCTTCGCCATTCCTTTAGCAACCTTGGTAAAAGCTGTATGGAATGCACTGCCTAGCCACGACGAGGAGGTGCACCCAAGCACATAACATCACTTGTTCCTCTCGCTTATAGATAAAGCCTCAAACAAAAGTTTGGGGCTTTTTTTGTCGGTTTTTGCAATCTTCTCGTAAAATTACATTTACACACGTAAGTTTTTGTAAGAAATTTCTTAAGTAAACGTTAGTCAGGGCGATAACAAGAATATTACAACAACTATAATTATTACTGACAAATTTGAGGGAAGATATGAAATTTAGCCAGAAGATCGTTGCGGCCTCATCTGGATTGCTGCTAGTGACTGTTGCTCTGTTGTCTATTCAGCAGTTGAGCACGGTTAAAGAAGAGGTTGAAGCACTCGTCGATACCAGCCTGACTGAGATGGTAAACGGGGTCAAAAATACCGTTGTCTCAGAGATGGAAAGTAAAAAAGGTCTAGCAAAATCGATGACAGAAGTGATTGAGCTAGCACCAAACGACCAAGTTTACGTTAAAAATATTCTTGAGAAACCAACACTGAAAAGCAGCTTTCTCGCAGTAGGTTTTGGTTATGAGAGCAATGGTTTCGTGATTGAAAATGATGATGGCTGGGAAGCTGGACCAGATTACGATCCGCGTGTCCGTCCTTGGTTTATTGATGCCAAATCGAAAGGGCAATTGGTGGTTACTGCCCCTTATGTTGACGTCTCCTCTAAAAAAGTGATTATCTCCATCGGTACACCGGTCAAAGAAAACGGTCGTTTTATTGCGGGCATGTTCTATGACTTAGAACTTGGTGGTCTTGCTGACTTGGTCAACAGTGTTAACTTACTTGACGCAGGTTACTTATTTATTGTCACCGCAGACGGCACGACGATCGCGCACCCAGATGCTAAAAACAACGGCGAAAACCTCTCTTCATATCTGCCTAAAGCCACGGTGAGCGAAGGCAATCAACGCTTTGAAAAAGACGGTGTGAACTACCTTGTCCACTTTACCAAAGTGCCATCTGAAAATTGGTATATTGGTGCGATTGTTGACGAAGACATTGCGTTTGCTGCCATCGATTCTATGCGCAGTAGCTCGATGATTTACGGCATTATCGGCGTCGTATTGAGCGTTCTGATTTTGACCTTCTTGATTCGTGTGTTGATGCGCCCTCTAGATGTACTCAACGCGGCGATTCAAGATGTTGCGTCTGGACAGGGGGACTTAACTAAGCGCCTTGACACGAACACGGACAAAGAATTTGCTCAGCTAGCAGAAGGCTTCAACACCTTTACCGAAACGCTACAAAAGCAAATTCAGCAGTCTAAAGCGATTGGCGCGGAAATTCTTCGTGGTACAGAAATGACGGTCCAAGGGTCGCATGAATCAGCAGAAGCAATGCGTAGCCAGTTGCAAGAGCTTGAACAGCTTGCCACGGCAATGAACGAAATGGCGGTCACTGCAACGGAAGTCGCGAACAATGCGCAAGGCGCTGCTGCAGCCGCTCGTGAGGCAGATGAAGCTACTCAAGATGGTTCATCGGTTGTGAGCGATACCACGATGTCAATCGACACCTTGTCTGCTCGTATCGATCAAGCGGTTGAAGAAGTGCAAGGTCTTGAATCAGCGACGGCGAACATTGAAACCATTTTGAAAGTAATTAACGATATCGCTGACCAAACAAACTTGCTGGCATTGAATGCGGCGATTGAGGCGGCGCGAGCAGGGGAGTCTGGTCGTGGATTTGCGGTGGTAGCTGATGAAGTTCGTACATTGGCTCAGCGCACACAAGAATCAACCACTGAAATCCGCAGTATGATCGAACAGTTGCAATCGGGCGCAAGCTCAGTCTCTGCCGCAATGAACGAGAGTAAAAATACGGCGGTTGACGCAGTAGATAAAGCTCAAGCGGCAGATGGTGCGCTGCAACGTATTCGTGATGCAATCCAACGTATTACCGATATGAACATGCAGATAGCTTCTGCGGCAGAAGAGCAAAGCTTGGTGGCGGAAGAGATTAACGCCAACACGGTTAAAATTAAGGATCTGTCGACTCAGGTAGCGGATGCGGCTGAAAACGCCAACATCGCGATGCAGGTTCAAACTGAAAATGTTCGAGAGCAAGACAACATCTTGAACAAGTTTATTGTTTAATCAGAGTAAAACAAAACGCCAGCGAAGTCGCTGGCGTTTTTTTATTCGTTTGGAGCTATCGCTTATTTGTTTTCGTTTAGATAATCCAATACCACCTCGTGGTGTGTTTTGGTTTTAAACTTATTGAACACGTGCTCTATAACGCCTTCTTCATTAATCAAAAAACTGATTCGGTGCAGTCCATCATAGACCTTGCCCATAAACTTCTTCTCGCCCCACACACCAAACTGCTCTGCAACTGCGTGGTCTTCATCAGAGAGTAGGGTGAAGTTTAGCTCGTCACGTTCGATGAACTTACCTAGGCGCTTTACAGGGTCGATACTTACACCCAATACCACGACATTGTGCGCATCGAGTTCGGCTTTGACATCACGAAGTCCTTGGGCTTGTACCGTACAACCTGGTGTCATCGCTTTTGGGTAGAAGTAAAACAGCACTTTTTTGCCAGCAAAGTCACCGAGTGACACGGTGTTGCCATCTTGATCCAATAATGAAAATGCGGGTGCTGGCGAGCCTGCAGTTAAAGTGTTCATTGTTCTTCCTTTTTATAGACTGTTTTTAATGAAATTAAGTGAGCCTTGTACGGCTAATTTCTGGCAAAGTTCATCAAACTCTTCTTGTAATTGCATGATATTGCGTTCGGAATCGACACTGGCCGTAATAGCGATATGGAACTGATTAGATTCACTGCCCACTTTTTCTTTGCTAATGGTTTGAGCGCTCAATGAAGCAAGTCCAATCTCTTTCTCGGCAAAAAATTGCGTGAAGTGCTCTGTCAATCCTGGCTTGTCTTCAGACTCAACAAACACTTCCATCGTGTAAGAGGTATCAAGCGGCGCATGAGTTGAGGTGCGCTTCATGATGGTGATGAGGTTATGCTCTTGACCAAGCAAAGGTAATGTCGTTTCGACGCGAGTGACGGCTGCATTGTTGCCAGAGAGCAGCATGATTAGGGTGAACTCATTGCCAAAAAGTGCAATGCGACTGTCAACAATGTTGCATCCAGACTGAGTGACCAGGTGAACAACTTGGTTGCACACACCTGGGCGATCGGTTCCGACCGCAGTAATCACCAAATGTTGAGTCATAGTCTCACTTATTATCTTGTTAGGATTATTAATTCGATAGCTTAGCACAGATGGCGGTGATAGAAATGCTAGTGCTTCGCTTTAGAATTAATTTTATACAATTGAATCGATGGTTTGATTTTCCTTACTCGATACTGACATTAAGACAAATAAAAGGCGTAATTTGCCAAATATCTAACATCTGATAAATATTCATTCATTTAGGTGATTTAAGCGCAGTTAATCGCTTGTCTTTTTCAATCGCCTTACAGTACCATGCAGAAAGTAACAAATGAGGGAGAAGGACATGTTTTCAGGAAGTATCGTAGCGTTAATTACACCGTTTAATCATGATGGCGAAGTCGACTATGTCAGCTTAAAGAAGCTTGTTGACTACCATGTAGCCGCGGGTACCAATGGTATCGTTGCTGTCGGCACCACAGGTGAGTCTGCAACGCTAACTATTGAAGAGCATGTCAAAGTCGTGTTGAAGACGGTGGAGTTTGCCGATGGCCGTATTCCTGTGATTGCAGGTACGGGTGCCAATGCAACCCATGAGTCTGTCACGTTTAGCCGCTTGCTAAATAACTCTGGCATTGTTGGCTGCTTAAGTGTCACTCCTTACTACAACAAGCCAACTCAAGAAGGGCTTTTCCAGCACTATAAGGCGATAGCTGAAGAGAGCGACGTTCCTCAGATCCTATATAATGTTCCAGGTCGCACTGCGGTAGATTTAAAGCCAGAGACAGTTGCACGCCTAGCGGAAATCGATAACATCGTGGCATTGAAAGATGCAACGGGCGATCTTGGACGAATTGCAATTCATCGTGAACTTTGTGGCGAAGATTTTATCTTACTAAGTGGCGATGATGCGACGGGTCTTGAATTCGTTAAGCAAGGCGGCCAAGGCGTGATTTCTGTCACGAACAACATTGCCGCTGAAGATATGGCGACCATGTTCCGATTGGCCAAAGAAGGCAAGTTTGACGAAGCGGAAATCATTAATCAGCGATTAATGGCTCTTCACAAAAACTTGTTTATTGAGTCTAGCCCGATTCCAGTGAAGTGGGCCGCGCACAAACTTGGTCTTATCGCAAACGGTGATTTACGCCTTCCTCTGACCGAATTGTCAGAAAGTGCGCGCCCGATTGTGGCTCAAGCAATGACAGAAGCCTGCATCTACTAATTTAAGAAAAATTGCCGAAGACCACTCTTCGGCATTTACTTATCAGGAGTTTCAATGAAATTGTCTCACCAGCTAGTTCTCAGTTCGCTAGCTGTTTTTGTTTTAACAGCATGTTCTGGTAACGCGACTCAACGCCGTCAGGCGAAAGATGACTTTGAGTATCTTGATACTCCAGCGTTAGAAGAATGGAAGATGGCTGAAGGTGCGGAGCCTCAGTTTTATACCAACTATCAAATTCCTCAAGGTGATTACGCTGGTGGCATCGGAAAAGAGGTCGACATTCGCCCACCTCAGCAAGTGCTAGAGCTAATCCCAGGTGCTCGAGCAGAACGTAAGCAAGGTGAAACAACCCTATGGTTGCTCCGAGAGAGTGAGCTCGACACTGTTTGGGCGACGGCGATGAAAATGCTTCAAGAGCAAAACATCGGTATTCGTGAGCAAACCGCGACACGTGTCGAGACCGATTGGGTGACGTGGTCATCGGAAGATGAAGACGTTGAACTTGGTGCTCGCTATGAAATCGATAGAGTGAAAGCGGGCGGACGCCACGGCTTTAAAATTGCTCTAATCGACTGGAAAGAAGCAGGCAAAGAGATGCCTGTCACTGCGCTAAATAAAGAACGTTACAATGCCTTGATGACTAACTTGGTGACGGCGCGTTACGATCTTGACCTTCGTGAAGAAGCACAGCGCAAAGCGCAAGAATTGGTTAAGCATATTCCAATTACCATGGGCTCCGACCGAAGCGGTTTCCCTGTGATTATTGCTCGAACGCCTTATAACGTGCTTTGGCAACGCTTGCCGCGATTACTGCCAAATATGGGCTTTACGATTGAAGAGCGTAATCAGTCTCAAGGTACGATAAAAGCGAAGTATGCTTCGCCAGACGATGAGTTTTGGACAGAAATCGGCGTTAAGCCAATTGGTTTAAGTTCAGGTACTTACACCTTCTTGTTTGGTGACTTGGGTAACCGTACGTCAATTAACGTAACGGATTCCTCAGGTAAGCCAGTGGAAGAAGAATTACTGAAAGATATGGTACCTGTATTGAGCGCTGTAGCTGGTAAAAACAACCAAGAGTAATTTACCGTTACGCTGAGATAATAAAAAAGCTGACTTATCACTAAGTCAGCTTTTTTTCGTTTCTAGGTGGACGCTACAGAATCATTGCGGCAATCCAGCCAAAAATGATGAGAGGGATGTTGTAGTGCACAAAGGTGGGCACGACGGTTTCCCAAATATGTTCATGCTGGCCATCCGCGTTAAGCCCTGATGTTGGACCTAAGGTTGAATCTGATGCTGGTGAACCTGCGTCACCAAGTGCCGCCGCTGTGCCCACAAGCGCAATGGTTGCCATTGGTGAGAAACCAAATGCCGCCGCCAAAGGAACGTAAATCGTTGCGAGAATTGGAATCGTAGAGAACGAAGAGCCAATGCCCATAGTCACCAACAAGCCTACAACCAGCATCAATAGCGCTGCCATTGGTTTGTTGTCACCAATGCTGGTTGATAATGCTTCAACCAAAGATTCGACACCGCCTGTCTGCTTCATTACTGCGGCAAAGCCTGCTGCGGCAATCATGATAAAGCCTATCATAGCCATCATGTGAACGCCCTTGGTAAACACGTCGTGCGTCTCTTTCCATGCAATCACACCACCGAAGGTAAAGACCATAAAGCCAGCCAAACCGCCGATAATCATCGATCCTGTTGTCAGCTGAACCGACAACGCCGCAACAATACCCACGGCAGCAACCCAGATGTTCTTTTTGTTGATGCCTTTAGGGGATTCTTCGACGTGCGTAAGTTCTGTTTCTTCATAGACACGAGGCTTACGGTAGCTAAAGAAAATCGCCGTCAACAAACCGAAGATCATCCCCGCAGCGGGTAGAAGCATGGCAACAGGAACCTGACTAGCAACGACATTTTCTAAACCGTTGTCATGAAGGTTTTTGAGCAGAATATTATTAAGGAAAATACCGCCAAAGCCGACAGGTAGCACCATGTAGGGGGTCACTAAGCCGAAGGTGAGTACACACGCAATCATGCGGCGGTCTAGCTTCAGTTTTGCGAACACGCCCAATAGAGGTGGAATCAAAATGGGAATAAAGGCGATATGGACAGGCACAATGTTTTGTGAAGACATGGTCACAAGCACTAAGGCGACAAGCACGGCGTACTTAAGACCTGTCGATGCAGAGCCATTCTCTTGGCCGTGAATGCGTTTGATAACACTGTTGGCAAGAAGGTCTGTGATACCAGACTTAGAGATCGCAACAGCAAATGTACCGAGCATCGCATAGCTAAGTGCAATTGTTGCACCGCCCCCAAGGCCGCTTTCAAAAGCAGCAATCGCGTCATTCAAGCTCATGCCTGCAACTAAACCACCGACAATCGCACTGAATGTCAGGGCAACCACGACATTCACGCGCATCAGTGCTAGGAGCAGCATGATACATACGGAAATAACAACAGGATTCATAGTTTTCTCTTTGTTGTGTTTACTTATTAATTATTGTTCTCGGCATCAGCGTCAATGAGTGGCCAACCCCCTAGGGCTTTCCATTTATTGACGATGCCGCAAAAAAGCTCTGCTGTTTTTTTTGTGTCATAGAGAGCAGAGTGGGCTTCTTTGTTGTCAAATTCCATCCCAGCAGCTTTACACGCTTTGGCTAACACAGTTTGCCCGTAAGCGAGGCCGCTTAGCGTTGCGGTGTCGAAGGTTGCGAAGGGATGGAAAGGGACTCGTTTAAGCTTGCTACGGTCACTGGCTTCCATGACGAAGCTGTGATCAAACTGAGCATTGTGCGCGACGATGATGGCACGACTGCAATCGGCCGCTTTTTGCTCTTTGCGTACTAGCTTGTAAATTTCTTTGAGTGCTTCTGACTCGGGAATTGCGCCACGAAGTGGGCTAAATGGGTCACGAAGACCGATAAAGTCGAGCGCCTCTTTTTCGATATTGGCGCCTTCGAATGGCTCAACATGAAAGTGAATGGTCGATGCGGGTTGGAGATCGCCGCTGTCATCCATTTTTAAAGTAACGGCACAAATTTCCAAAAGTGCATCGGTTTTGGCGTTGAACCCTGCAGTTTCAACATCGATAACTACGGGGAAATAGCCGCGAAAGCGTTTTTTAAGCGTCAATGCTTCGTTTTCTACAGTCATGTTGGCTTATAATTGTGTGACAAGGGCAGCATTATTGCAGATTCTTTGATCAAGAAAAACCGCATTGTCGAATTTAAAGTCAATCGTAATTGATAGTTTTATTTTTCCTTGTGTGATGTAGAAGGAATGCCACCTTGGCGAGATTTTTGCATTGTATCTACTGTCTCAACTGAGCGCGGCAATATTCCGCCTCAGCCCATGCTGTCATTAAGAGAAGTAACACACTATGAAGAAGCGGTTTGCAACAGGACTGACACTCGCCTTAGCGACGATTGCACACAACAGTTGGGCAATGGATGTGCGCTACGTGGCTTCGCCACAACAGTCCCAGTGGCAAATGATCACCAATACACCGCTGGAGTGTCGTTTGGTTCATCCCATTCCGAATTATGGCGATGCTGTGTTTTCTTCTTTTGCCAGCAAAAAGATCAATCTTGATTTTGAGTTAAAAATGAAGCGCCCAATGGGGAAAACACGTGATGTTTCCTTAACGTCTATGCCACCGGCGTGGCGTCCGGGGGAAGGAGCTAACCGAATCACCAACATCCGATTTTTCCAGCAGTTTGACGGCTATGTCGGCGGGCAAACGGCGTGGAGTATACTCAGCGAGTTGGAAAAAGGGCGTTATCCAACGTTTAGTTATCAAGAGTGGCAAAGTCGTGATGAGCGTGTGGAAGTCGCGTTGTCATCAGTACTGTTCCAGAATTCCTACAATGCGTTTAGTGACTGTATCTCGAATTTATTGCCGTATAGCTTTGAAGATATCGCCTTTACGATTCTTCACTATGACCGAACCAGTGTTGAGTTAAACAAGCAATCACAGAAGCGTTTAGCGCAAATCGCGGAGTATATTCGTCATAATCAAGATATTGATTTGGTGTTGGTGTCCACTTACACCGATGCAGAAGACAGCAAGAGCGCCAGTCAAAATCTTTCAGAACGACGAGCTGAAGTGCTGCAAGATTACTTTAAGTCGTTAGGTTTACCTGAAGATCGCATTCGAGTGCAGGGCTATGGCAAACGACGCCCTGTGGATGATAACGCATCACCGATCGGAAAAGACCGAAACCGAAGGGTGGTGATTTCTCTGGGGCGAACTCAGGTCTAAAACGAAAATAGCCAGCATGTCGCTGGCTATTTTGATCAGAATCGGTGATTAGTTTAAACGGAACTTAGCAATAAGATTGCAGTTGGTCGCGGTGTCGATATCTTGCACTAGCTGGGCAATTTTCGGATTGGGATGGCGCTTCATAAACTCGATCAACGCTTTTTTACAACACCCCATCGAATCGATAAAGGCGTCACAATCACTGTTTGGACATTGTGGAACCAAGGTTAAAACTTTTTCAGATGCGAGTTGAAGGTATTTAAGCTCGTAGGGTACATCACCCATCTGGCGCCAGAACATCGCCATATTGTGACAAGATATCACCGAAATCATTAAGCGATCTTCGACGTCAACGTCATCGGCATCTCCGATACGCTCACTGAGTGTTAATGCTTGTTGATAGTGAAGAATACTCCGTAAGTGATCCTCTTCATTCATTGCCATGTCTGCGAGCAATGTATGTTTCTCCCACTCTGCAATACCCATGATCTCATTCTCCTCGTGATTAGTAGAGTGAGATTAAATGATAATTATTATCAAGTAAAGGTTAAAAAATAAGACAGCGTGTTGCTGCCTTATTCCATACTTGATTCGGTCGTTTAACCTTCTAGCCCCGCTGTGGCCGATTTGTTCTGAATAAGCTCGATCATGTAGCCATCAGGGTCTTTCACAAAGGCAATATGTGTTGAACCACCTTTTACTGGGCCTGGCTCTCGGGTCACGTTGCCACCTGCCGCTTTGATTGCGTCACAAGTGGTGTAGATGTCGTCGACACCTATTGCGATATGGCCAAATGCGGTACCAAGGTCGTACTCACTCGTACCCCAGTTGTAAGTTAACTCAATCACGGCACCTTGCGATTCATCACCATAACCTAAGAATGCAAGCGTGTATTCGTACTGCTTGTTTTCATTGGTGCGAAGTAGAGTCATTCCCATGACTTCGGTGTAAAACTGGATTGATTTATCAAGATCACCTACGCGAAGCATAGTGTGCAGAATGCGTCCGTTTGACATTGTTCACTCTCCTAACTTTCTGGATAGACTTTTTCTTTGAATTCACACAGGTCTTCAATAATACAGCTTCCGCAGCGCGGCTTGCGCGCCACACAAGTATAGCGGCCATGAAGAATGAGCCAGTGATGGACATCCAATTTGAATTCTTTGGGTACGACCTTAAGCAATTTCTCTTCAACTTGGTCGACATTTTTGCCCATAGCAAATTTAGTGCGATTGGATACACGGTAGATGTGGGTATCGACGGCAATGGTAGGCCAACCAAAGGCCGTATTGAGCACCACATTCGCCGTTTTACGCCCGACACCCGGCAAGGCTTCTAGTGCCTCGCGATCTTCTGGTACTTCACCATTGTGTTTTTCCAATAAGATCTGACACGTTTTAATCACGTTCTCAGCTTTCGAGTTAAACAAGCCGATGGTCTTAATGTACTCTTTGACACCATCCACCCCTAAATCAAACAATCCCTGAGGGGTGTTGGCAACAGGGTAGAGCTTATCCGTTGCTTTGTTGACACTGACATCGGTGGCTTGCGCTGAAAGCAGGACCGCAATCAACAACTCAAAAGGGGTGCTCCAGTTGAGCTCGGTTTGCGGGTTTGGGTTGTCTGCTCTCAGCCGTTCTAATATTTGACGGCGTTTATCTTTGTTCATTTGAGGCTGCTTTCCAGTGTTTTTTATTGTTAGTTTGTTACTCGCGCTCGTTCTATCGTTGGTTTTTCTTGTTTTGGTTGGCGAGCTTCAAGTTGTTTATCGATGATATTTTTGACGGCAATGAGTAGCCCCACACCAATAAAGGCACCCGGAGGGAGAAGGGCAAGCAAGAAGCTGTTATCAAACTGAAAGACTTCGATTCTCAACGCTTTGGCCCATTCACCAAGTAGTAAGTCTGCACCATCAAATAAAGTGCCATTGCCTATCACTTCACGCATTGCACCGAGAACGACTAACACGCTTGTCATGCCCATTCCCATCCAAAAACCATCTTGCGCAGACGGTAAAACATCATTTTTAGATGCGAAGGCTTCTGCGCGGCCAATGATGATGCAGTTGGTTACGATCAGTGGAATGAAAATCCCAAGCGACAGGTACAAACCATAGGCGTATGCGTTCATTAATAGCTGAACACAGGTCACCAGTGCGGCAATGATCATTACAAACACTGGGATACGCACTTCTTTTGGTACGTAGTCGCGTACTAGAGAAACGGTGACGTTGGATCCGACGAGAACCAACAGCGTGGCGATACCCAGTCCAAGTGCGTTGGTGACAGTGGAAGAGACCGCCAACAGTGGACAAAGCCCGAGGAGCTGCACCAGTGCGGGGTTGTTGTCCCACATGCCATTTTTAATCAGTGCTTTGTGTTCACTCATTGTTGCCTCCGCAGTTTAGAGGTTGGTTGAGAATTTGCTCACGATGTGTGTTGACGTAAGAGACGGTATTCTTGACGGCTTTTACGACAGCACGCGGTGTAATGGTTGCCCCAGTAAACTGATCGAATTGCCCGCCATCTTTACGCACTTTCCAGGTTGATTGGTTTTCTTCAGTTACCGTTTTGCCCGAAAAACTCAACATCCAATCGCTGACACGCAGGTCAATCTTGTCACCTAAGCCAGGTGTTTCTTGATGGCTTAGAATACGTGAACCAAGAACTTTTCCGTTTTGTGCAATGCCAACAATCAATTTGATCGCGCCATTGTAGCCATCAGGTGCAATGGCTTCGATGGCCAATGCAGAGGGTTGTCCTGAGATCGATGCCATGTAAACCGGCATAGGTTGTTCGGTGCCTAAAGCAGAGTCACTGACAAGTGTGCAGGCTTGATATAGATCGTTGTCATGCAACTCTTGAGGAATCACTTGGTTGAGTACTGACAACAGCTGAGCTTGCTCTTGCTGGTGGATCTGGTCTTTGGTTAAGTAGTGCGTCAACGCGACTAAGCCTGTGGAAGCACAAGCAAATGCGGCAAGGACAACACCATTTTTACGAATTGCGTTTAACATGCTGCTCCTTAGTGTCCATAGGTACGTGGCTTAGTGTAATAGTCGATCAGAGGGACGCACATATTGCCTAAAAGAACGGCAAAAGCGACACCGTCTGGGAAGCCGCCCCAGCTTCGAATAATAAACACCATCACACCTATGAAAGCACCGAATATCAAACGTCCCTTAACCGTGGTTGACGCAGAGACTGGGTCAGTTGCGATAAAAAACGCGCCTAGCATGGTTGCCCCAGAGAGCAGGTGCAGTATTGGTGAAGCGGTTTCACCCGGAGCCAATAATAGGAACAGGCCACTTGCCGCCGTTAGACCCAGTAAAAAGCTGACGGGAATATGCCAACTAATGACGCGAAGTTTAATTAACGCAAGACCGCCAATCAGATACGCTAAGTTCACCCATTCCCAGCCAATGCCAGCAAGAGCGCCAAATTGTGGCTGAGACATCGCTTCGCTCGCGGTATTTCCGGTAAGAAGGGCTGTCTTAAACGCATCCAGTGGCGTTGCCATCGTAACCCCATCGATACCTGTGCGAATTTGTTGCAGCGATAGACCATCTAAGTTGAATCCGGTAAAGATGAGCGAGAATGCATCCCCCATTGAGATAGATGTCGCTTGCAGCTCATTCGGTGATACCCAGCTTGTCATCTGGACAGGGAAAGAGATGAGCAAGACGACATAAGCGACCATGGCAGGATTGAATAGGTTCTGTCCTATGCCGCCATACAAGTGCTTCGCGATGACAATGGCAAAAATAAGACCGATGACAACAATCCACCAAGGAGAGAATGGTGGAATGGCGATCGCAAGCAACCAAGCGGTTACTACGGCGCTGTTGTCACGCAGTGCCGACATCGGAGAGCGCTTGCGGCAAACCATCACTAACGCTTCTAGGCTTAAGCCGACAGCTAAAGCGAGTATTAGCTGAATTAGGGTTCCCCAACCAAAGAAGTAGGTTTGTGCTGCCAAGCCTGGTAGTGCACATAAGGCAACCCACTTCATTAGGTCAGGAGTGCTTCTGCGACTGTGCGCATGGGGTGAGCTGGCAATAAAAAAGGCCACTACTCTTTCTCCTCAGAATTTTGTTGTTCTTTTGCTTGTTGTTGCGCAGCTTTGCGCGCTTTGGCTCGTGCAATGGCAGCAGCAACAGCAACTTTTTTCGGATCGTCCGCTTGAGCAGGCTCAGTCTCGGCTTCCTCAACTTGCGGCTTCGCTTCTGGTTGAGCTTGCTCTGCTTCTTGCGCAGCTTTACGCGCTTTTGCTCGTGCAATGGCAGCAGCGACAGCGGCTTTTTTCGGATCGTCCGCTTGAGCAGGTTCAGCCTCGGCTTCCTCAACTTGCGGCTTAGTTTCCGGTTGAGTTTCCTCTGCTCCTTGCGCGGCTTTACGCGCTTTAGCTCGTGCAATGGCAGCAGCAACGGCGGCTTTTTTCGGATCGTCTGCTTGCGCAGGCTCAACCTCGGTTTCCTCAATTTGAGGCTTCGCTTCTGGTTGAGCTTGATCTGTTTGTTGCGCGGCTTTGCGCGCTTTTGCTCGTGCAATGGCAGCTGCTACAGCGGCTTTTTTCGGATCGTCCGCCTGTACAGGCTCAGCTTCGGTTTCCTCAACTTGCGGCTTAGTTTCCGGTTGAGTTTGCTCTGCTCCTTGTGCAGCTTTACGCGCTTTTGCTCGTGCAATAGCTGCAGCTACAGCGGCTTTTTTCGGGTCTCCCGCTTGAGCAGGTTCAGCTTCGGCTGCCTCAACTTGAGGCTTAGCTTCCGGTTGAGCTTCCTCTGCTCCTTGCGCGGCTTTGCGCGCTTTTGCTCGTGCGATGGCAGCAGCAACAGCGTCTTTTTTGTCTGAGCTGTCAGCACTATGCTCTGAAGGCGATTGTTGAGCTTTTTGTGCTTTTCGCTCACGAGCTTGGCGTTTACGTTCCTCACGCAACTTCATCATTTCGGAATTGTCGGGTTCGCTACTGCCTGAATGTTGCGCAGCAGCCTGCTTCGCCTTCGCTTTGGCAATGGCAGCGGCAACCGCAGGTTTCACCTCATTTTCAGCAGCTGCATTATCCGATTTTTGCGCTTTTACGCGTGCGATAGCGGCGGCGATCGCATCATCACTGCCAGAGTTTTTCATCTCTTTGCGACGATCGTCGGCCGCTTTCTTGAAGCGATTTTCTCGTTCGGCTTTATCTCGCTCCATGCGCGCTTTTTTCTCTTCAAAGCGTATTTTCGCGCGCTCTGCCGCTTCCGCTTCTTCTTTACGAGTGCGAATTTCTGCTTTTGCTTGGCGGTAGTATTGAACAAGTGGAATTTCACTCGGGCAGACAAACGCACACGCCCCACATTCAATACAGTCTTTTAGGTTTAGCTCTTCACACTTATCGAACTCTTCAGCTTTGGCGTGCCACTGGAGTTGTTGAGGAAGCAATGACGCGGGGCAGACTTCTGCACACTGACCGCAACGAATACACGCCATCTCATAGTGGTCTGGTGAGATCTCTTTGCGAGTCGGTGCGAGGATGCAGTTTGCGGTTTTGGTGATGGGCACATTGGCATGTGGCAAGGTGAACCCCATCATAGGGCCGCCCATAATTAGGCGAGGCAGTTTTTTATCGGCTTTGTAGCCAAATTCATCGAGCAGCGCTTGCACAGGAGTACCGATTCGCGCCCAAACGTTTCTTGGCTGCTTAAAGGTATCGCCTGTTAAAGTAACGATGCGCTCGATAAGTGGTTCGCCGTCGCAAACCGCGCGCTTGATAGCCTGTAGCGAGCCGACATTTTGCACCAGCAAACCAATATCTGCAGGTATCCCATTTGCTGGCACTTCTTTATTGGTAAGAATTTTGATGAGCTGTTTCTCACCACCAGAAGGGTATTTGGTCGGAATCACTCGGATGACAATGTCTTTATTCAGTGCCGCGTGTTGTAGAGCCGCGACCGCGTTTGGTTTATTGTCTTCAATGCCAATGATGGTCAGTTTCGGCTTGAGAATATGCTCAACAATTTCGATACCTTGGATGATTTCGTCGGCATGTTCTTGCATCAACATGTCATCTGCGGTGATGTACGGTTCACACTCCGCCGCGTTGACGATTAATATCTCAGTACGTGCTAAGCCAGATTGAATCTTCTTCGCCGTCGGGAAGCCTGCGCCACCCATGCCTGAAATACCCGCTTGGCGGATAATTTCAATTAGTTCATCAGGGGAGGATTGGCGATAGTCTTCCACGCATGCGCGATCTATCCAGGTCTCTTCGCCATCTGGATGAATGACAATGCACAGCTCAGATAATCCTGAAGGGTGAGCGGTTGTTCTATGCTCTATCGCTACAACCTTGCCGGAGGTTGGAGCGTGGATAGGTAGCATAAAGCTGGTGTCGTACTTGGTTAGGGCTTCGCCTTTTTTGACCTCGTCACCCACATTCACGGTTATCGTACCCGGTTTGCCAATGTGCTGTTTGACAGGCAAGACAATCTCGCTAGGGAGACTGGCACGCGCGATGGGTGATTGAATGGACTGTCGCTTGTTTTCTGGTGGGTGAATACCGCCTGGAAAATCCCAGAGAGCGCCCGTTCTAATTTGTTCGATTAATGACAACATACCAGTCCTTAATTCACACTTTTCTGCTTGGCTGCAGAATCGGTAATATCAACAACAGGAATGGCGTCCAGTTGCCATTTCCAGTTCGCTGTAGTGGTTTCTACAGGAATCATTTCAATACAATCTGTCGGACAAGGCGCGACACACAGATCGCAGCCTGTACATTCATCTTTTATGACGGTGTGCAGTGCCTTAGTGCCACCCACGATGGCATCGACAGGACAAGCTTGGATGCACTTAGTACAGCCGATGCACATATCTTCATGAATAAAGGCAACGGTCTTAACATCATCCAGTTCGTGGGCTGACTCTGTAGCTTCTACGCCCATTAAATCCGCCAGTTTTTCAATCGTAGCTTGCCCGCCTGGAGGACACTTATTAATGGCATCGCCGTTCGCGATCGCTTCTGCATACGGGCGACAGCCTGGGTACCCGCACTGACCACATTGAGTCTGAGGTAAGATGTGGTCGATCTGGTCTACGATAGGATCCGCTTCCACTTTAAAGCGAATAGAAGCAAAGCCAAGAATCGCGCCAAATACGGCAGCCAATGCTGCTACGGCTAATACCGCAATTAGAATCGAGCTCATTACAATTTCACCAACCCAGTAAAGCCCATGAATGCCAGCGACATAAGTCCTGCGGTAATCATTGCGATAGATGCACCTTTAAAGGGAGCGGGTACGTCAGCCGCGGTAATACGTTCACGCATGGAAGCAAACAGAATCAGCACTAACGAGAATCCCACCGCAGCACCAAAACCATAAATGATGGATTCAATAAAGTTATGGTTTTCATTGATATTGAGTAACGCGACACCCAGAACCGCACAGTTGGTCGTGATAAGGGGTAAGAAAATCCCCAGTAAGCGGTAGAGTGTTGGGCTGGTTTTATGGACCACCATTTCCGTGAACTGTACGACAACAGCAATCACTAGAATGAAGCTCATGGTCCTGAGATATTGAAGACCAAGAGGCGCTAGAATGTAGTTTTCAACAAGGTAGGCGCACACGGAGGCGAGGGTCAAAACGAACGTTGTCGCTAACCCCATTCCGATTGCTGTTTCCAGTTTTTTTGACACGCCCATAAATGGACATAAGCCCAAAAACTTCACCAGTACAAAGTTGTTTACTAGGACAGTGCCTACCAACAACAAAAGATATTCGGTCATAGTTATTTATTTGAGAAATTCCGATCCCGATATTATCGTGCTTTGCCAAGCCAATAACAACCAAGGAAAGATAAGGTTTTATGCTGTTGAGTGAAATTTATACGGATTTGGTGGCAAAAAGTCGCACGAAATATCGATAGAGAGGGTCGTCGATGCTTATCAGATGGGTGTAGCGCGATCGAACTTAGGTTGTAAACGCCATCAATACGAAAAAAGCCCAATCTCTCGATTGGGCTTTTCTCTAAATCTGGCTCCTCCTGCTGGGCTCGAACCAGCGACCTGCGGATTAACAGTCCGTCGCTCTACCAACTGAGCTAAGGAGGAATTGCTTTAAGCGGGGCGAATCTTAACGATCCAGTTTGACCCTGTCAATACTAAATAGGCTGTGAATGATGATTTTTTGCGTAATAAAAAACTTTACTTTCTTGTAGCCCTTATCAGACAAAGGCTAGATTTACTTATCCACCAAAATTGTGGATAACTATGTTAATTAAACTTGAGCAATTAATAAACAATCGATTTGTAGAGTATTAAGTCTAAAAATAATCAATAAAGATCATTTTGTAACCGGTTGTATAATAAAGCGTCAGGTTAATTTTTAGTCATTTGGTGACTAAATTGGATCGAGTGGATCATTTCTGTGATCAAGTGATGTTGCGGGAAAATGTGAATAACTTGTGAGCTATTTGAAAGGCTTTTTGAGAAGTGGTCTCTGCTAGGGCGGAAGATAGTAACAGGATTGAAATTGATGATCTAGCGATCACAGTACAAATTTATTAAAACAGCGAGATATTTTTTCCTCAGCTATTGTTTCTGTATATTTATACAGTCACAATAATGGATTGATGAAAAGTGGATAGGGCCGAGGTGTCTATGGGTAAAGTATTTGAATTGGTATCGGATTATCAGCCATCGGGTGATCAGCCGACCGCCATCAATCAGTTGCTAGAAGGTTTAGATTCAGGGTTAGCCCACCAAACTTTGCTCGGGGTAACAGGGTCTGGTAAGACGTTTACTTTAGCGAATGTGATCGCCAAAGCGCAACGACCAGCCATTCTCTTAGCACCGAATAAAACGCTAGCAGCGCAGCTGTATGGGGAAATGAAATCATTTTTTCCTCACAATGCGGTTGAATACTTTGTCTCGTATTACGACTATTACCAACCAGAAGCCTATGTCCCAACAACAGACACCTTCATTGAAAAAGACGCTTCAGTAAACGCACATATTGAGCAGATGCGTTTGTCTGCCACCAAAGCACTGCTCGAGCGAAAAGATGCCATTATTGTTGCGTCGGTCTCCGCGATTTATGGCTTGGGTGATCCAGAAGCGTATCTGCAAATGATGCTGCATATTCGTCGCGGTGATGTTTTAGATCAGCGCGATATTTTGCGTCGTCTTGCAGAGCTCCAATACAGTCGTAATGATGTTGCCTTTGAGCGCGGTCAATTTCGCGTTAGGGGAGAGGTGATCGACATTTTCCCTGCAGAATCGGATCAAGATGCGGTTCGTATTGAGATGTTTGATGATGAAATTGACTGCATTAGCATTTTTGACCCACTGACCGGTGTGGTAAAACAGCGCGATTTACCACGTTTCACTATTTACCCGAAGACCCACTATGTAACCCCACGTGACCGGATTCTAGATGCGATTGAAAACATCAAGGTCGAATTGGAGTCACGTAAAAAGTATCTCCTAGAAAACAACAAACTGCTTGAAGAACAGCGGATCTCACAGCGTACTCAGTTCGATATAGAAATGATGAACGAACTCGGTTTTTGTTCTGGAATCGAAAACTACTCTCGTTACTTGAGTGGGCGCAAAGAGGGAGAGCCGCCTCCGACTTTGTTTGACTATCTTCCTCATGATGGCCTTCTAATCATCGATGAATCGCACGTCACCGTGCCACAGATTGGCGCCATGTATAAAGGTGACCGTTCTCGTAAAGAGACCTTGGTAGAGTTTGGTTTTCGCCTACCTTCGGCACTTGATAACCGACCAATGAAGTTTGAGGAGTTTGAATCTATTGCTCCGCAAACCATTTTTGTCTCAGCGACGCCCGGTAATTATGAGCTGGAAAAATCTGACAACGAGATCGCTGATCAGGTGGTTCGTCCTACTGGCTTACTTGACCCTGAATTAGAAGTGCGCCCTGTGGCAACCCAAGTTGATGACCTGTTGTCTGAGATTCGAATTCGCTCTGTTAAAGATGAGCGTGTTCTGGTTACCACACTCACTAAGCGTATGGCGGAGGATTTGACTGAGTACCTTACGGAACATGATGTGAAAGTGCGCTATCTCCACTCTGATATTGATACGGTTGAGCGTGTTGAAATTATCCGCGACCTGCGCCTGGGTGAGTTCGATGTCTTGGTCGGCATCAACTTGTTACGTGAGGGCTTGGACATGCCGGAAGTGTCTTTAGTTGCGATCCTAGATGCCGACAAAGAAGGTTTCCTTCGCTCCGAACGGTCATTAATTCAGACCATTGGTCGTGCTGCGCGAAATGTCAGTGGTAAAGCGATCCTGTACGCGGATTCGATCACCAAATCGATGAAGAAAGCGATGGATGAGACCAATCGCCGTCGTGAGAAGCAGCAGGAATACAATGCAAAAATGGGCATTGAACCACAAGCTCTGAAACGCAACATTAAAGACATCATGGAGCTCGGTGATATCACCAAGAGTAAGAAGCAGCGTGTGAGTAAAGCGGTACCGTTATCGAAGGTAGCGGAATCGTCACAACGTTATGATGTCATGACACCACAACAGCTTGAGAAAGAGATCAGCAAACTAGAAGCGCAAATGTATCAACATGCACAAGACCTGGAGTTTGAATTGGCGGCAGAAAAGCGCGATCAGATCGAAAAACTGCGTCAGCAATTTATCGCCAACAGTTAACGGTTTTATCAAGATAAAAAAATAGCCAATAGATAAAGTATCTATTGGCTGTAATTTGTGAATAATACATTCACTAACAACGTCAGTTGGCTAGGTGACCCATGAGGGTCATAGTAGTTTTAGCAGATACCGTGCCACAAATATTGTGCGTGATTCATCCAAATTCCTACTAATTTTTGCCAAAATAGCCCAATCAATTTGCAAAATGCAAAGCGCAATGCAATCATTTAACAAATTGCAAAATAATAATTGGCTAGGCTATGCAAGAACACACAGATAATCAGAACGCAAAATATTTGCTGATGGTTGAGGATACCGCGTCTGTCGCGGCTCTTTATCGTTCCTATCTAACCCCGCTTTGCATCGACATCAATATTGTCGGTACAGGACGGGATGCAATCGAAAGCCTTAACTTTCGAACCCCCGACCTTATTCTCCTTGATTTGCGTCTTCCCGATATGACAGGGATGGATGTACTTTACGCGGTGAAAAAGAAAAACCCAGACGTGCCAGTTGTATTTATGACCGCGCATGGCTCTATCGATACGGCGGTAGAGGCGATGCGTCACGGCGCACAGGATTTCTTAATTAAGCCCTGTGAAGCCGACCGACTGCGTGTCACCGTCAACAATGCATTACGCAAAGCGAGTAAGTTGAAAAACGAGGCTGACTATCCAGGTAACCAGGGCTATCAAGGGTTTATCGGTAGTAGTCAGACAATGCAGGCGGTTTATCGAACCATTGACTCTGCGGCGTCGAGTAAAGCCAGTATCTTCATCACCGGTGAGAGTGGTACGGGTAAAGAGGTGTGTGCAGAAGCGATCCATGCAACCAGCAAGCGCGGTGATAAACCGTTTATCGCGATTAACTGTGCTGCGATTCCAAAAGACTTGATTGAAAGTGAACTGTTCGGTCACGTTAAAGGGGCATTTACCGGTGCCGCGACCGATCGTCAAGGAGCGGCTGAACTGGCCGATGGCGGAACTCTGTTTCTTGATGAGTTGTGTGAAATGGATCTCGACTTACAGACCAAGCTTTTGCGTTTTATTCAGACAGGCACCTTCCAGAAGGTGGGATCGTCTAAAATGAAAAGCGTGGATGTTCGTTTTGTGTGCGCGACCAACCGTGACCCTTGGAAAGAAGTGGAGGAGGGGCGTTTTAGGGAAGACTTGTACTACCGTTTGTATGTTATCCCGCTTCACTTACCCCCATTGCGCGAGCGCGGTGACGACATCATTGAAATTGCCTATTCGCTGCTGGGCTTTATGTCAAAAGAAGAAGGTAAGGATTTCGTCCGCTTATCTCCGCAGGTAGTAGATCGATTTGCCAGCTACGAGTGGCCAGGAAATGTGCGCCAATTGCAAAATGTGTTGCGTAATGTTGTGGTGCTCAATAATGGCAAGGAAATTGATTTGTCTATGTTGCCTCCGCCATTAAACAAACCGACGGAGAACCAAATTCGGGTTGATTTGCCTGTGTCTGATGAGTTTTCAGTGCAAGACATTTTCCCACTTTGGTTAACGGAAAAGCGAGCCATTGAGCAAGCTATTAAGGCATGTGATGGCAATATCCCTAAAGCGGCGGGCTATTTGGATGTCAGTCCATCGACCATCTATCGCAAGCTGCAATCATGGAATTTGAAGGAAACACAGTAATTATCATGGATGTATTAAACAAAGAGAAAATTGAGCGTTTGGCCAGCGAGATTGGCGCGGACAATGTCCCCATTCTCCTTGATATATTCTTAGGCGAGCTGGCCCAGTACAAAAGCAAGCTGACTGATGATGCGAGCTTGGATGTGGTGTCTTATCTAAAAGAGATCAGTCATGCACTCAAAAGTAGTGCTGCGAGCTTTGGGGCTGAGGTGCTGTGTGCTTATGCCATAGAGTTGGATTCTATGGCAAAAGCCGGTCAATCGTTTGACCCAAACAGTAGCCGAGACAAGATGATTGACCTACTGAGTGAAACCGAATCGCACTATCAGCGTTTAGTTTCTCAGTAAGGCATCAATAGCGTCATGCAGTTTGTCTCGGTCATGACGCCAGTCCCGATTGGGTGAAGCGAGCGGTGTGGTGACACAGTTCCACTCTTCTAGTTCAGGGTGCGCTTCTTCGCCTAGCACCACGTCTATCTGTCGGCCTTGGCAGGCTCGCTCGCACCATTCCAGTTTTTCACGCAAACTCATTTTACCGGCGGGGCCGAATTCAGGCGATAAGTTCTCAACGAATATAAGCTGAGCTTTCTTGTTGTTGGCGATCGCGCGACCAACTTCTGACAGGAGCAATGGCGGCATAATACTGGTCAAAAAACTGCCCGGACCGAGAATAATGGCATCCGCTTGCTCAATGGCGATCACGCCTTCTTTTGTCGCAGGGACTTCTGGCTCCAAATCAAGCCTAACCAATTTTTCCGGCATCTCATCAACACTGGTTTCGCCAGTCACCCAGTGTCCTTCCGTCGATAGCGCTTTTAAATCTGAAGGATGTTCAGACATCGGAATGATATTGACATCCACTTTGAGCATGTTGCGGATTAGGTTTGTGGCATCGAGAGGACGCACTGATAAGTTGTCTAATGCGGTGAGCATGAGGTTACCCAAATTGTGGCCGTCAAGTTCACCAGAGCCTTTGAAACGGTATTCAAACATCATTGAACTGATGGAAGGATCGGTAATCAACTGATTGATGCAGTTACGCGTATCGCCCCATGCAATGCCGCCTTGGCAGCTGCGGATTCGGCCAGTAGAGCCGCCGTTGTCTGTGGTTGCAACGATTCCCGTTGCGTTCTCGCCGAAGTCTTTTAAAGCCGCAAGAATACGACCAAGGCCATGCCCACCGCCGATCGCCACCACTTTTTTGCTTGAATACAAAGTCATTATTTTCGTCTTATTTTTTTATAACCAACTACAATTTAGAATATTGTATTAATAGGAGATACTCAAAACGAGGTATTTTGAGTTACGTGCATGTTTTTTTGACCTCGAGGGTAGAAACACGCACGAATATTAAGTATTTTACTCGACAGCTGCTGGTGGTGTACATATTACGCGAACCAGTTGCCATAACTCCGAGCTCTGCGGGCTAAGTTTGTAAATAAATAAGCGTGTAGAGCCAGTGACAAGTTGTCACAAGGGCAAGGTTGGAAATGACGTTGCCTCCCGTGTTTGGAAAGGTGTTCCGTGGCGCAACAATTCGAAGATAAATTTCATCGCAAGTTTTATTACTTGCGTCTTTCCGTTACTGACGTTTGTAACTTTAAATGCACATATTGCTTGCCTGATGGCTATAAACCATCGGGGCAGAAAAACTCGTCTTTTTTATCCGTACCTGAAATTAAGCGCGTCGTTCGCGCGTTTGCCGATTGTGGTACGTCAAAAGTCCGCATCACTGGTGGTGAGCCAAGCCTGCGCAAAGACTTCAACGATATTATCCATACGGTGTCTGAAACACCCGGTATCACCAAAGTCGCGACGACGACAAACGGCTATCGGATGGAAAAGCAGGTCGCTGACTGGAAGCAAGCTGGGCTGACGCACATTAATGTCAGCGTTGACAGCTTAGATCCTCGCATGTTCTATCAAATTACGGGTGAGAATAAATTCTCTGAAGTGATGTCGGGGATTGATCGCGCGTTTGAAGTCGGGTACGAACAAGTCAAAGTCAATGTCGTGTTGATGAAAGATCTCAACGCCAATGAGTTGCCCGCCTTTCTCAACTGGATCAAACATCGTCCAATTCAACTGCGTTTTATCGAACTGATGCAGACCGGGGAGATGGATGAACTGTTCCACAAGCACCACGTTTCTGGCGTAGCGATTCGTAATCAACTGATTGCGAACGGTTGGCTTCTGAAGGTTCGCGCGAACAACGATGGGCCCGCTCAAGTGTTTGTCCACCCAGATTATCAAGGTGAGATTGGCTTGATCATGCCTTACGAAAAAGACTTTTGTGAGAGTTGCAACCGACTTCGGGTCTCCGCTAAGGGTAAGCTGCATTTATGCTTGTTTGGCGATCATGGCGTTGAGTTACGCGACCTTCTTCAGCAAGACTCACAAGAAGATGCGTTGATTCAACGCATCCAAGAACAGTTACAAACAAAATCCGTCAGTCACTTCCTGCACGATGGAAACTCCGGTATGACGCCACATCTTGCGTCTATCGGCGGCTAATCACTGACAACACGTTATTATCTTTATCTTGGTTAAGCGTTGTACTTGGCCAAATCAGAACAAATTGACTACAGGTAGGTGAACAATGGGTCACGCAGAGAGCAAATTTCAACCAGCAAACATTGCCGTATTGACGGTATCTGACACACGTACCGAAGAAAATGATACGTCGGGCGGCTATCTTGTTGAACACGCGAAAGAAGCGGGTCACAACGTTGTGGACAAGCAGATCGTCATCGATGATATGTACAAAATTCGCGCGATTGTTTCTCAATGGATCGCTGACGAAAATGTTCAAGCCATTATGATTACAGGTGGCACGGGCTTTACCTCGCGTGATAGCACGCCAGAAGCGCTGAAACCACTGTTCGACAAAGAAGTGGAAGGATTTGGTGAGTTGTTCCGTATGGTGTCATACGAAGAGATCGGCACGTCGACGATTCAGTCACGTGCGATTGCTGGATTTGCTAACCATACGGTGATTTTTGCTATGCCAGGGTCAACGGGCGCTTGTCGCACGGGCTGGACGAAGATCATCAAGCAGCAGCTGGATGCAAGCCATCGTCCATGTAACTTTATGCCTCACCTATCGGTATAAGTGAGGGACAGTATGAGCGAATTTACGCACATCAATGCGTCGGGCGAAGCTAATATGGTCGACGTGTCAGCGAAAGCAGAAACTGTTCGCGAAGCGCGCGCTGAAGCCTTTGTCCACATGGCTCCTGAGACATTGCAGTTGATTGTTTCTGGCTCTCACCATAAAGGGGACGTGTTCGCGACGGCTAGAATTGCCGGTATTCAGGCGGCGAAGAAAACATGGGATCTGATTCCGCTTTGCCACCCATTGCTGCTTTCTAAAGTTGAAGTACAACTTGAGGCGATTGAAGCTGAAAACATGGTTCGGATTGAATCTGTGTGTAAGCTTGCCGGCAAAACGGGTGTTGAGATGGAAGCACTCACTGCGGCTTCGGTTGCGGCGCTGACTATTTACGACATGTGTAAAGCGGTGCAAAAAGACATGGTGATCGGTCAGGTTCGTTTGCTCGAAAAAACAGGTGGAAAGTCAGGACACTTTAAGGTGGATGCATGATTAAAGTACTTTTCTTCGCACAGACTCGTGAACTCGTAGGCGTGGATGAACTCGAAGTGGAGAGCCAGTTTGAGACAGTAGAAGCGCTGCGTGCTCATCTTGCGACACAAGAAGGTAAGTGGGATCTTGCTCTTGAGCCGGGCAAGCTGCTTGCTGCGGTAAACCAATCTATTGTGCCGCTTGACCATTCGTTAACTGAAGGAGACGAAGTCGCCTTTTTCCCTCCAGTCACGGGTGGCTAACATGGATAAGCGTATTTCTGTTCAAACGGCAGATTTTTCTGTCGGCGCCGAATACGACGCGCTTGCGCAAGGGACTTCGGCAGGTGCGGTTGTCACTTTTACGGGTAAAGTTCGCGATATGAATTTGGGTGATAATGTCACTGGCTTATCGTTAGAGCACTACCCAGGAATGACCGAAAAGGCGCTGGGTGATATTTGTGATCAAGCAGAGCAGCGCTGGCCAATCTTGAACATGCGTGTGATTCATCGCGTTGGGGATTTGGATATCGGCGATCAAATTGTATTTGTTGGCGTGTCTAGTGCCCATCGTGGCGCTGCTTTCGAAGCGTGTGAGTTTGTTATGGATTATTTGAAGACCAAGGCTCCGTTTTGGAAGAAAGAGCGGACAACCGACGCGACACGCTGGGTCGAGTCTCGCGATTCAGATGCCAAAGCCGCCGAGCGTTGGACAGAAAAAAAATAAACTGACCATGCCTTTGATGAGCCCTCCCTTCGTGGAGGGCTTTTTTGATTTCACGTAAGCTGGTGGATGGTGCCGCGCTGCTGATTTTTTGCATGAAACAGCGCTTTATCGGCCAATGCTACAATCTTTTCTGCGGTGGTATGGGTGTCGGTTGCCTGATTGAATTTGATGCCAATGGTGATGGTCAGGTGATTTGCGACAGTTGATGCCTCGTGGGGAATGTTCAAATCCAAAATTGACTGCCTGAGCATTTTAGCCCGCATGAGGGAGTCGTCTTGGCTGAGTCCAGATAGATAGACAAGAAATTCATCCCCTCCGTAGCGAAAACAGAGATCATTGGAACCTGCCCAACCTTGAATCGCTTGGCCGATGGCGATTAACGCGCGATCGCCTTGTATGTGACCATAGTGGTCGTTGTACTGCTTAAAGCAATCGATATCTATCATCAGAATGGCGGAATGTGTCTGGCGTAGGTGAGTTAATTCAATGGCATCGGGCAACAGCACATCGAGTGCGTATCGATTGTACAGTTGGGTCAAATGATCCATGTAGGTGAGCTTTTCAAGTTCAAGCTGTTGGCGAGCCAATGTATCGAGTGCGCGCTTGTACTCCGTGATGTTTCTTACTGTCCAAAGCACCAGATCGGTATTGGGCAGTGGAATGACGAGCGCACTAAAGTGCTGAACATCGGTCGGCCCTTCGACACCGTCGAAACAGGATAAATCTTTGGGATCGAGCGAATATTCAAGTTCTGCGGGTTTTTGGCTTTCTACGACGTCTACGATCACCTGGCTAAACCATACCGCTTTATCGGCCGGAAGTACTTGGTATTGCGTAAGACCTACCAGCGCGTCTGGATTGTGATGGCGTTTTGTATCTCTGCCGCCCCACGCCTCGACATAAATCCCCGATTTATTGATCAGAAAAGTGGGTTCGGGCAGCGACTCAAACACCGAATTGATCATGCTTGGATTCGTGGCAATCGCCTTTGAAAAAGTAGAATTCACTCAGCCCGCCTTTACTGGTTTTCTCAATCCTACCTATAGTTTAGACAGTTTAGAGTACATCGTGATCATACGGAGGTTGTATTTGTGAGTGCTCAAGTGATTAAAAGGTCAATAATTATTGCTGTGGTGGTAGGGACTCTGCTCAACCTTATCAATCAAGGGGACGCACTGGCCACAGGATTAAGCCTAAACTGGTTTAAAGTGATGCTAACTTACTGCGTTCCTTTTGCTGTTTCCCTTGCCAGCAGTTGGTTTACACAACGAGAAATCGAGAAGAAAAATGACTCACTAAAAAGTTGATAGGTAATAGCAATTGTAAAAATTGGTGATTTCCATTTAGTAAAATCAAGAAATTAGACAACAATTACAGTATCAGCAGCGCAGCTTGCACGTTAAGGAGACATAAATGGAATCATTAAAAGTAAAAGACTACATGACACTGCAAGCAGTGACATTTTCCCCTGATATGTCATTGAGTGCCGCTTTAGAAAAGGTACTCGACTCTCGTTACCTAGGCGGTCCGGTGATTAATGATAAAAAAGAAGTTATCGGCTTTTTATCAGGACAAGACCTACTCGATAAACTGATCAAGGTGTCTTACTACTGTCAAGATACTCACATTGTATCTGACTGTATGCATTCGGAAGTGCTGTCGGTGACGTCTGATACATCCATCATTGAATTAGCGGAAATGATGACTGTTGGTAAGCCTAAGGTCTATCCAGTAATCGATAATGGGAAGCTTGTCGGCATTATTACTCGTCGAGATGTGCTACGAGCAATTGGCAAAAACATTGATGACTGTTTTAAGCACCCTGTATAGCGAGGCGTGCCTAGCGATATGAAAGGCGCCTGGTGCGCCTTTTTTCGTTCTCTCCAATTCGTAAAAAGTATTTGACCTTGGAGTCGACTCTAAGGTTTAAGATGAAGGTATATAGAAAAGGGAGATACAATTATGTGCACCAAACATAACGCCTGCCGCTCTAGCAAAATTGCGGTCAATCCTTCACAAGTGGGTTCTTGCTCTAGCCCGAAAATTGTCAGTATACAGATGGCAGGAGTGCCACAAACCGAATCAGACTGTTGTGGATCCAATACTTGCAGTAGCGGTGGCGATCCGTCTGATGAAGAAAGTGAGTCCGGTTCTTCAATAGAGGCTACCTATACTCACAGCTGGAAAGTGAATGGGATGGATTGCCCCTCTTGTGCGCGAAAAATCGAAACTGCAGTTAGTAAGATTGAAGGCATTGTCGAAGCAAAAGTGTTATTTGCCACCGAGAAACTGGTGGTGAAAACCAATCACCAAAACGTTGCTCAAAACGTGGAGAACACCATCCAAGACGCGGGCTTTTCATTCTCGAGCCCCACCAAACCCGAAGCAGCGAAAAAGCAGGGGTTAGCCAAACTTATCGATGGCAATGGTCAAATCCTAAGTATCGCCATCGCGATGTTGGTTGCTGCGCTTATCAAGCCTACTTTGCCTCAAGTAAGTGAGTGGTTATTCGTGCTTACCTGCTTGGCGGGTCTCTATCCTATTGCTAAAAAGGCCGTGTCATTGGCGAAATCGGGCACGCCTTTCGCGATAGAAACGCTCATGAGTGTTGCGGCTCTTGGCGCATTGTATCTTGGTGAAACCGTTGAAGCTGCCATGGTTTTGCTGCTGTTTTTAATTGGTGAACGTTTAGAAGCGTTTGCTGCCTCTAGGGCACGAAGCGGCGTTCAGTCTTTGATGGAATTGGTGCCGGAAAACGCAACTCAGATTATTGACGGCCAACGAGTGGAAGTCTCGGCCAGTGAACTTCAACCCGGTGATATTATCGAGGTTTCGCCCGGTGCACGTTTGCCCGCTGACGGTCAGTTATTGGGTGAAGTGGCGAGCTTTGATGAGAGCGCACTTACCGGAGAATCACTACCCGTTGAGCGTTTTGAAGGTCAGTCAGTCATGGCTGGCGCGGTGGTGGTTGATCGGGTCGTGCGCTTCGTTATTACCTCAAAACAGGGCGAAAACGCAATTGATCGTATTCTTCATCTTATTGAAGAAGCTGAATCTCGCAAAGCACCACTAGAGCGCTTCCTTGATAAATTTAGCCGCTGGTACACACCATTAATGATGGTGGTGGCGCTCCTTGTCATTATTACGCCACCCTTGTTGTTTGCTCAGCCTTGGGAAACATGGGTGTATCGCGGGCTGGCGCTGCTTCTGATTGCATGTCCTTGCGCCTTGGTGATATCGACACCTGCGGCCATTACATCTGGTCTCGCGGCGGCGGCTCGTCGAGGGGCGCTGATCAAAGGTGGCGCAGCACTTGAGCAGTTGGGCAAAATAGAAACGGTAGCGTTTGATAAGACTGGAACCTTAACCAAAGGCCAACCTGAGGTGACGGACATATTGCCTCTAAACGGCTGGAGCGAACAACAACTTCTTGGAAAAGTGGCGGCGATTGAAGTTGGGTCAAGCCATCCTCTTGCAAAGTCCGTGGTACGCAAAGCAGATTCTCTCGGAATTGACATTGTCGAAGCAGAAAGTAAGCAAGCGCTGGTAGGAAGTGGCGTTCAAGGTTATATCGAGGGGATTCTTTACCAAGTGATTGCGCCAAGTAAGCTGACGATGACACTCGACCCTAATACTGACAACCTGATTGGTCAATTGGAAGCGCAAGGTAAGACTGTGGTTGTTGCGACTGCTGGAGAGAACCAAGTGATTGGGCTCATCGCTTGGCAAGATACGCTGCGTGATGATTCAGCTCAGGCGGTCAAAGCACTCAAGGCGTTAGGTATTAACGCTGTCATGTTGACGGGCGATAACCCCAGAAGTGCCTCAGCGATCAGTTCAATGATCGATATTGACTACAAAGCAAGCCTGCTGCCGCAAGATAAAGTGACTTATGTTGAGCAACTCTCGGCAACTGCCAACGTGGCGATGGTGGGGGATGGCATCAATGATGCGCCCGCAATGAAAGCCGCCAGTATTGGTATTGCGATGGGCGGAGGCTCCGATGTGGCATTGGAAACAGCAGACGCTGCGATCACTCATAACCGTTTATTGGAGTTGGCAGGGATGATTGAACTCTCACGTGCAACACTTAACAATATCCGACAAAACGTTGCGTTAGCCTTGGGTCTTAAAGGTGTGTTTCTTATCACCAGTTTGCTTGGTATTACGGGACTTTGGGTGGCGGTGTTAGCAGATAGTGGCGCGACGGCGATCGTGACACTCAATGCGTTAAGGTTGCTTAAATTTAAATCGAGCCAAGACGCATAGTCATCCCCGTTTCATTCATCCGCACAATAACCCTCCCATTTGATGAGAGGGTTATTTTTTATGCAACTTACGTCGCCAATTTGCTAAAAAGTGTGATGCAAACCGGTTTTACTTGCAATGTCATAGTTTGTTACTCATGTAGTTGTGAGTTGTGTCACTCTTTATTTTTGAGGAGTTGGTTAGAGTATTCCTGTACCCGATGAATTTATAGAGTGAAACCGGTGTTCGAAGAAAGAACGGATTTCACCTCAATAAGGAGCCCCCTATGTCTCAAGCTGTATTCCACCTAGGTGTTACCCAAGAAGATCTTGCTGGTGCAACATTAGCGATTATTCCTGGTGATCCTGCGCGTGTTCAAAAAATTGCTGAAGAAATGGAGAACCCTGTTTTTCTAGCAAGTCACCGTGAATACACGCTTTACCGAGCTGAGCTTGAAGGCAAGCCAGTTGTCGTTTGTTCAACCGGTATCGGTGGTCCTTCTACATCTATTGCAGTTGAAGAGCTAGCTCAACTTGGTGTTCGTACTTTCCTACGTGTTGGTACAACTGGCGCGATTCAGCCTCACGTAAACGTGGGTGATATGATCGTATCGACGGGTTCTGTTCGTTTAGATGGTGCGAGCTTGCATTTCGCTCCAATGGAGTTCCCAGCAGTAGCAGATTTTGAAGTTGCTACAGCGATGAAAGCCGCGGTTGAGGAGTCTGGCGCAACAGTACACATGGGTGTTACTGCTTCAAGCGATACCTTCTACCCAGGTCAAGAGCGTTACGACACTTTCTCTGGCCGCGTTGTTAAGCGTTTCCAAGGTTCGATGCAAGAATGGCAAGACATGGGCGTACTGAACTTTGAAATGGAGTCAGCAACGCTGCTTACTATGTGTGCAAGCTCTGGTTTGAAAGCAGGCTGTGTCGCGGGCGTTATTATCAACCGTACGCAGAAAGAGATCCCAGATCACTCAACGCTAAAAGAGACTGAAGCACGCTCAATCAAAGTGGTTGTAGAAGCGGCTCGTAAAATGCTTTAAGGTTTGCGCGAGTTAACGCGACCCAATAGAAAAAACCTCAATCATGGTCAGCCAGATTGAGGTTTTTTAGTCTTCAAATTCAGCGGGCAGTTACGCAACAAACTCTTCTGAATCTGGGCGGTTGGTAAACTGCACGCCGTGTAAGAAATCGCACAGCAGTTGATCCTCACACGCTTTGTAATTCTTATTGTTCGGTTTGCGGAAGTAAGCACCAACCTCATATTTGCTTAAGCTCACGCCCATTAACTCCAGTACGTCTAGTACATCTTCCGCTTTCATGTTAAGCGCGATACGCAACTTCATAAAAATCATATTGTTGGTTAGCTTTTGTTCAGGCTTAGGTTGTTCGCCTTCTTTTTTCCCACGCTTTAGGTTGATAAATCCGTTTAGAAATAGCGCCAGTTCTTTATCTTTCATTTTCGTTGCCGACTTATCAGAGTCAGCTTTTAACCAGTCATTGACTTGGTTTGGTGTGATAGGTGAATCCACTTGATCAAACGCTTTTACGATTTGTGCAGGTTTGAGATTCAATGAATGTTGGATACGGCGCAGGATTTCGTTGTTAGTCACAGTGGGTGCTCTTAGGTCTATGAGGTCGAGTTGACCAGGTTTTGTCGGGGAGGACTTTAGCAAAGTTGCGGCATGGTGGATAGTGAGAAATTGGGCTCAAGCAGAGATAAGCCTGAGCCCTAAAGTCGCAGAGATTAAGCGAGCGTTATCTTAGGCAGTGGCTGATAGAGGCTTTCAGTCATCTCCGATAGCATTTGGTCATATACCTGCGAGATGATTAATGAGATATCCGTCGTTAATTGGTACAGGTCATCATTGCTTGCGGTAATTGTGTCACTGGCGTGGATTTCAGTGAGAATATGCATGGCTTTGGAGCTTGTCGGAGACGCAACCGATAGCGGACTCACCAAGGAGAGCTGGTTGAGCTTGCGCTTGGTTTTGTCGCAGTAGTATTTCACGCGCAGTTCTCCTTCTGGGTAGCTCCTGTCTTGAATCGAGATTCTAAGCTGAGTGAGCACTTCCATGCTATCAAGTACTTGCTGCCAATTCATATGGTACTCATCGCTGACGTCTTCGCGTCCAGACTCAATCAGCCAAGCGATGGCTATCTCGTCCATTAAAAACATGCAATGGCGAATGGTTTTGCCATGAATCACTTGGTTCCGAGCAACGCTTCGTTGATCCCAATCTTTATACAGCGACTTTAGCTTCAGTTGGAGAATGCGATACATAGGCTTGTTTTCAAACGGTGCATTGGCAATCAATTGGTTGGAATAATCGAGCATAGCGTCACAAACACCATCCAATTGCGCCTTCACGGCTTGTGTTTGTTGGTTCGAAAGGGCTTGATGAGTCAAAGATCTATGCTGTCGGCAAAGCTGCATCAGCTGTCTAAGTAAAACTAGTGTGTCGAACTTACGTTCTAGACCGCTGTGGCGCTGACGAGAAAAGTGGAAAAGTGCCGCTAAAACGGCCAATGAAACAATCAGTGAATAGACAACAAGCATAACCAACTCCTTGTAATGGTTTACCTATCAAGTGGTAGAGCAGATTTGGTGCCATAAATTTCCTTGTTATTATTCAGTGACTTATGTTTTTATTTGAGAGGGTGATTGAACTGTGATGGTGCAGAGAGCACCGTTGTAGGGAGTAATAAAAAGCCCCACTCAAAGAGCAGGGCTTTCAATTGGTTGGTTTGTGATTACATCACACGCATGCCTGGTTGTGCGCCTTCGTGCGGCTCAAGAATCCATAGGTCGCTGCCACCTGGGCCAGCGGCTAGGATCATGCCTTCAGACATACCAAATTTCATCTTACGAGGTTTTAGGTTCGCTACCATTACGGTTAGCTTGCCTTCTAGCTCTTCAGGTTTGTACGCTGACTTGATGCCAGAGAACACCTGACGAGTTTCACCGCCGATGTCCAATTGGAACTTAAGCAGCTTGTTTGCTTTTGGTACTTCTTCACACGAGATGATGCGCGCGATACGCATATCAACGGCTGCGAAAGCATCAAACTCAATCTCTTCTGCGATAGGATCTTTGTCCAGCTCCGTTTGGCTCGCTTTGTTCTTCGCTGCTTCTGCCGCTTCTTTTGCTGCAACTTCTGCTGCTGCGTCTTCTTTAGAAGCTTCAACCATTGCTTCAACCTTCTTAGGATCGATGCGGTTGAATAGGGCTTTGAACTTAGTGATCTCATGACCAGTCAGCGGTGCAGCGATACCTTCCCAAGTGAGCTCTTCGTTTAGGAATGCTTCAGTACGTGCAGCAAGCTCTGGCATTACCGGTTTTAGGTAAGTCATCAGCACGCGGAATAGGTTGATACCCACAGAGCAGATGTCTTGCAGCTCTTGGTCTTTACCTTCTTCTTTCGCCACAACCCACGGTGCTTTCTCATCAACGTATTGGTTTGCTTTGTCTGCTAGGGCAGTGATTTCACGGATTGCACGACCAAACTCACGAGTCTCGTAAAGCTCTGCGATGCGGTCAGCCGCGTCTGCGAACTCTTTGTACAACTCTGGCTCTGCGAAGTTAGCTGATAGCTTGCCTTCAAAGCGTTTAGTGATGAAGCCAGCGTTACGTGATGCTAGGTTAACAATCTTGTTTACTACGTCAGCGTTTACGCGCTGAGTGAAGTCTTCAAGGTTAAGGTCTAGGTCATCGATACGGCTGTTTAGCTTAGCAGCGTAGTAGTAACGCAGACACTCTGGGTCTAGGTGATCTAGGTAAGTAGCCGCTTTGATGAAGGTGCCTTTTGATTTAGACATCTTCGCGCCGTTCACCGTTACGTAGCCGTGTACGAATACGTTATCAGGCTTACGGAAACCGCTACCTTCTAGCATTGCAGGCCAGAATAGAGAGTGGAAGTAAACAATGTCTTTACCGATAAAGTGGTAAAGCTCAGTTGTGCTGTCTTTTTTCCAGTACTCATCGAAATCTAGGTCATCACGCTTGTCACATAGGTTTTTGAATGAACCCATGTAGCCGATAGGGGCATCTAGCCACACGTAGAAGAACTTGTCTTTTTCACCTGGGATCTCGAAACCGAAGTAAGGCGCGTCACGAGAGATATCCCACTGTTGCAAACCAGACTCAAACCATTCTTGCATCTTGTTTGCTGTTTCTGCTTGAAGCGAGCCAGAGCGAGTCCACTCTTTTAGCATGCTTTCAAACTGAGGCAGGTCGAAGAAGAAGTGCTCAGAATCTTTCATTACTGGCGTCGCGCCAGAAACTGCTGATTTCGGATCAATCAGTTCAGTCGGGCTGTACGTCTCACCACAGTTATCACAGTTGTCGCCGTATTGGTCTTCAGACTTACACTTAGGACAGGTACCTTTTACGAAACGATCCGGTAGGAACATCTCTTTTTCAGGGTCAAATAGCTGAGAAATCGTACGGCTTGAGATGAAGCCATTTTTCTTAAGCTCTAGATAGATGTGAGAAGCTAGCTCACGGTTCTCTTCTGAGTGCGTGCTGTGGTAGTTGTCGAAGCTAATATCGAAGCCAGCGAAGTCTTTTTGGTGTTCTTCACTTACTGCAGCGATCATCTCTTCTGGCGTAATTCCCATCTGTTGTGCTTTTAGCATGATTGGTGTGCCGTGAGCATCGTCAGCACAGATGAAGTTTACAGTGTTGCCACGTAGGCGTTGGTAGCGAACCCAAATGTCAGCTTGAATGTGCTCAAGCATATGACCTAGGTGAATCGAACCATTAGCGTACGGAAGGGCACAAGTTACCAGCAGTTTTCTTGGATCGTTTGCCATACTTAATAATCGCTTCTAATGATGTATAAAAAATAGAGAGTAATACTACCTTATCCCACCAGTGACTCCAAGGCATCAAAGACCGGAATACCTTAGTTTTTTCAGGGTTCAGTATCTGCTGGTGGAGTGTTACGATTGGATGCATAAGGAGGACCTATGCGTCAGTTCACTTCAAAGCAAGATTTCTGTGATTGGTTAAACCAATTTGAGCATTCAAGCCTAGCGCCTGAATGGGCATCAACACCCAACATTGTCTCGGTAGCGAGCCATGGCTTTAAGATTCAACTGCCTTTTGCTGTCAACCAGTTAGATAAAGATCTGGCTGAGTGGATTTCATCTCAGCAAGCAAAGGGGGAAGTTGCTGCTTTTCATTGCGACATTGAGGTTTCACCAAAAGCGTTGCAAACCAATGTTGCCGCAGAAGTTAAAGGGGTAAAAAACATTATCGCGGTGACTTCGGCAAAGGGAGGCGTAGGGAAATCAACGACGTCCGTGAACCTTGCGTTGGCCATCGCGCGCTCTGGCGCCAAGGTTGGCTTGCTCGATGCCGATATTTACGGACCGTCAGTGCCGATGATGCTAGGGCAGATGAACGCAACCCCTGAAGTTAGAGACAATAAATGGATGCAGCCGATAGCGTGCCACGGTATCTACACTCATTCGATTGGTTACCTTGTTTCCAAAGATGAAGCGGCTATTTGGCGTGGCCCGATGGCAGCAAAAGCCTTGGCTCAATTGCTTAATGAAACCGAATGGCCTGATTTAGATTACCTTGTCATAGACATGCCACCAGGCACTGGTGATATTCAATTAACACTTGCGCAGCAGGTCCCTGTTACAGGGGCGGTGATTGTGACGACTCCGCAAGATTTAGCATTGGCAGATGCGCGCAAAGGCGCAGCCATGTTCAATAAAGTTGACGTTCCAGTGATTGGCTTGGTCGAGAACATGAGTTACCACATCTGCAGCCACTGTGGTGAGAAAGAGCACATCTTTGGTGCGGGCGGTGCAGAAAAGATGTCAAATGAGTACGGTCTCGATTTGCTCGCTCAAGTTCCGTTGCATATTCATGTGCGTGAAGATATCGACAACGGCAAACCAACTGTGGTCGCAAGACCAGACTCGGAACATGCAATCTGTTACTTAACCTTGGCCGAATCAGTGTGTTCTCGCATGTTTTGGCATGGCACGCCCAAGCCTGAATCCATTCAATTTACCATGGTTGAGTAAGGGTGAATGCCGTAGAAAAGAGCGCTTTTTGAGCGCTCTTTTTTGTTCTTATTCTTTGTAATCGTTTGCGTTGGGCGTTTTTATTCCAATTCCTAAATTGAGCCGAATCACAACTAGTAACTGCAGACCGAACTCCCTATAATCAGGCGGTTTACCTAAAATTGTCCTAGTACACAGCGCTCACAGTAGCGAGCACTGCTAGTATTAGCTTATGACACCAATCAACATTCATCGGGTGCAAGAATAATGTCTGATAATAATCAATGCGTCATCGTCGGTATTGCTGGCGCGTCTGCTTCTGGAAAAAGTTTAATCGCTAGCACTATTTACAACGAACTGCGTGCAAAAGTGGGCGATCATCAAATTGGTGTGATTACGGAAGATTGCTACTACAACGATCAAAGCAAATTGAGCATGGAAGAGCGTGTTAAAACGAACTACGACCACCCGAGCGCACTCGATCATGACTTGCTTTGCGAACATCTAGAGAGCTTGGTAAAAGGTGAAGCGGTTGAAGTTCCTGAGTACAGCTACACTGAGCACACTCGTACTGACAATACGACAACCATGACACCAAAGAAGGTGATCATTCTTGAAGGTATTCTTCTGTTAACTGACCCTCGTCTACGTGACTTAATGCACGCAACCGTATTTATGGACACACCACTAGACATTTGCTTGCTTCGTCGTGTTAAGCGCGATGTTGAAGAGCGTGGTCGTACAATGGACTCTGTGCTTAAGCAGTATCAAGAAACAGTACGTCCAATGTTTATGCAGTTCATTGAACCATCAAAACAATATGCAGACATTATTGTTCCACGTGGCGGTAAGAACCGTATCGCGATCGACGTATTGAAAGCGCACATCGCCAAACTACTGCGTGCTTAAGCAATCACGAAGACTTTATTTTTTATGAGATAAGTGGCACTTTAGGTGCCACTTTCTTTTTATGGTCCTTAGAACGACGAAGTGATCATTTATACTTGGGATTGTGTCCTGGACAGCAGGATCAATTCACACAGCAAGGATAATGCGAATGAAGAAACTGTTCCTTTTTGTTGCCATCCCCATCATTGCTATCTTGGGGGCGATTCTCGCTCTCGTGTTACTGGTGAACCCAAATCAATTTAAACCGATGATTATTGAGCAGGCAAAGACTCAAACTGGTTTAGAGTTGGTCATTGACGGGGACATTAGCTGGCAATTTTTCCCATCGATTGGTCTAGAGTTAGGTCAAACAGAGCTAAGAAACCCACAAGGCTTTAGCAAACTCAATATGTTTAAAGTTGATAGCGTGGTTATTGATGTTTCAGTTACGCCGCTATTCAACAAGCAACTCGAAATTGGCAATGTTGTTCTGGATGGTGCGCAGGTATCGCTAGAAACGCTCAAAGATGGTCGTAAAAACATTGATGCGTTGACGAAGGCTCAGTCAACTCAAGCACAAACGGCAGAATCATCTACGCAAGAAGCCCCTTCAACGACAGAGCCACGCGCCACAGAAACGACGCCAGCAACGTCTGATTGGTCGATTCAACTCGCGGGTGTCACCATCTCTAATGCTGGTGTTGAAATTCAAGACCTACAGGCGGGAAGTTTTACCAAGCTTTACGATGTTAATCTCAGCTTATCTGAGTTCGCGTTTGATGAATGGGTAAAAGCCGACTTTGGCGCGAAAGGTGAGACGAATCAGCAAAAGTTTGCCGCAAGTGGCCATGCAGAATTCCAGCTTGCAAAGGGCTTTGCCAAATACGCACTGCGCAATATCAAGTTAGAGAGTAGCTTTAGTGACGCCACGACGAAAATGGACACGATCAAACTGTCACTAGACACCTTTGAATTTGATGCTGCTAACTCGTTGAGTTACGAAGTTAAAGGCAAAGCGGCGGATCTCAGCATTGATATGACTGGCGCAGCGACATTAACGGTCGATGAAGCGATCAGCAAAGTTGTGCTCGATAAAATGAGTTTGGATGCTAGCTTCGAAGGGGATGCGTTGCCGCAATCACCAATGAAAGTCGCCATGGCTTCAGACTTAACCTTTGATCTCAATAAAAGTCACTTAAGTTTTGTGCTCGAATCGCTGACGGCGAATGCCTTGGCGTTTGATGGTAAAGCGGAGGTGACGTTAGCAGAGATTCCTAAAGTTCGTTTCGCGTTGCACAGTCCAAATATCGATTTGGACGAATTTCTTGGTTTGGGCCAAGCTCCACAAGATAAGGAGCAAGCCCCAAGCTCTGGTTCTGGTGATTCAAAGCCAGCAACGCCATCAGAAGAGGTTGAGCCGGATTTATCCGCATTGAAGACCTTAGATGTAAAAGGTGACATGACGATTGATAAATTCAAGGCAAACAATGCTCATCTACAAAATGTTAAAGCGAGCTTCTCGGTTAACCGTGGTATCGCGGAGCTAACCTCATTCAGCTCCAATCTTTATCAAGGCTCGATTACTGCAAAAGCGAAGCTAGATGCACGTAAGAGTCCTGCGACGTACACCGTGGAAAAACGGATCAAGGGCGTTAAAGTTCAGCCGCTACTGAAAGACGTGGCTGACAATGACATGCTTGAAGGTACGGGCAATATTACTGTAGATCTCAAGGGCGAAAGTCTCACGCCAACAGGGATTCAAAGTAACCTAGTTGGGACGATGGTCATCGACTTTGCCGATGGCGCGGTCAATGGTATCAACGTCGCTCAATTGATTCGTGAGAATTACGCCAAAATCAAAGGCGAAAAGTTCGATGATAAGGAAGGCGTGCAAAAAACCGACTTCAGTGCCATGAAAGCAACCTTGAAGCTGAATAAGGGTAATGTTTCGACCAATGATTTGACCATGCACTCGCCACTTCTTCGTATTCGCGGTAACGGTGAAGCCAACTACATCCAGCAAACGGTTGATTTTACGGTCAGCACGTCGATTGTTGGTTCATTGGAAGGTCAAGGCGGTAAAGACATTGACGAGCTCAGAGACATTACCATCCCGATTAATATTTCGGGCAAGTGGTCCGAGCCGAAATATAAGCTGGTATTTGATGATGTCTTAAAGCAGAAAGCGGAGAAAGAAATTGACCGCGGCGTTGAAAAGCTCACCGACAAAATCAAAGATGAGAAAACGAAAGAGGCGGTAAATAGCTTGATTAAAGGCTTATTTAACTAATCCGTTTTCCTCAGAAAAGCCAGCATAGTCATGCTGGCTTTTTTCATTATGGGGTTGGTACGGTATAGCGCTGTCTTATCTGATAATACTGAGGCGAGGACTTCAGTTCCTCAAGTGCATTTTGCCATTTGCGCAACACTTGCGGATCGGTGCCTTTGGAAAAGGCGATGTACAGCTCGATATCAAATAAGCTTATTTCGGAACGGACGACATCTGTACCATCCATTTCTAGAGATTTAAGAAGACTAGGCATCGCAAACTCTCCCGCTACCATGGCAGTGACTCGATTATAAATCAGAAGACGAACGTTCTCTTGCGGCTGGTTTGTTATCCACAAATTGTCGAACCCCAACTCAGTTAATACCTGATGTTCTGGGTAGTTTGCTGTAACTGCTATGTTTTTCCACAACTTTGCACTTTGGATAGTGTCTTTCGAAGAGTCAAAATCGTTGGTGTGATAGAGGTAGACTCCATCGGACAAAATAGGACCCACCCACTCAAACTTATCATTGCGTGCCGGGGTTCTCGCCACACAAAATAAGGCTCGATTAGGAAGGAGTTCAAGCTTTTTGATCGCTCGGGACCAAGGTAATACTTGAATGTTGCTATCCACATTGAGTTTTTCGGTGATAGCTTGGACGAGCTCAACACCGATACCAGTTAGTTTTCCTTGAGCGTCGTAATAGCCAAACGGGGCAAAATCTTCCGTCATAATAGTGATTTTGGCGTTCACATAGACTGACCAAAAACAGCAAATAGTAATCAGTGTTATTTTGAGTATCGACATATTTCAATTATTGTTGATAGATAACTCATTTATAATAGTCGATGAAAACAAAACCGTTTGACTTGTTACTGAATAAACCGGAAGGGAATAAGAGCAGCGTTCATAACAAAAGCTGCTCTTTTTGAATATGTGATTGGCTGCTTTTGCTTTTACCAATCAACGCCTTTCAATGCTTTCACTCCGGACTCAAAAGCATGTTTGACGTTTTTCACTTCCGATACCGTGTCGGCCATTTCAATCAGTGTGCGGTGGGCACCACGACCCGTAATCACGACAGATTGCATTTTCGGGCGATTTTCCAACGCTTCGACCACTTCATCCAGCTCGATGTAGCCGTAGCTCACCATATAAGTCAGCTCATCAAATAAAATGACGTTAATCGATTCATCTTTGAGCATCCGTTTACACTCTTGCCAGACGATCTGTGCTGCTTCTGTATCTGCCGCTTTGTTTTGTGTTTCCCACGTGAATCCTGTAGCCATGACTTGAAACTCTACGCCTAACTTTTCCAGCAAGTTGCGTTCGCCGTTATCCCAAGTGCCTTTGATAAACTGGGCAACGGCACATTTTTGTCCATGACCTACGGCGCGAGCAATGGTGCCGAAACCAGACGTCGACTTCCCTTTGCCGTTGCCCGTGATCACCAAAAGTAGTCCTTTTTCTTCTTGAGCTGCCGCGACTTTAGCATCGACTTTCTCTTTTACTTTTTGCTGTCTTGCTTTGTGACGAGCGTCTTTGTTGTTCTCTACTGTCATGGGAAATCCTTTTTTAATTCATCATTCTGTGGCTATCATAGCGCATCACAGCAGACTCAAACACCTGCGAATCCTAAGGACAAAGGTCGAAATGGAGAGAGGGCAATGAAAAGAATTTTAGTGGTGTGTATGGGCAACATTTGCCGATCGCCAACAGGGGAGGCGATTCTTCGAGCTAAGGCCAAGGCGCGCGGAGTCAGTGTCGAGATCGATTCTGCTGGAACTATCGGTTACCACCAAGGTAATCCACCCGATCCACGATCTAAAGCCGCTGGGGAAAAGCGAGGCTACTCATTCAAAGGCATTCGATCTAGAAAAATTGTATCAGCAGATTTTGCTGATTTTGACCTGATTTTAGCCGCCGATCGTGCAAATTTAGACGATCTTATTGCAGAGTGTCCTAAGCATCATCAACATAAGCTCAAGCTGTTTCTGAGCTATGCAGCGTCAAACTATGATGAGATTCCCGATCCCTATTATGGAGGCGATCGAGGTTTTGAGTTGGTGTTAGATTTGATCGAAGAAGCGAGTGACGGTGTCCTTGATGCTATCGAGAATAACTAAGCTGCCATAACCCGGCCACTAAAGTAGTCGTTAGAGACAATGTATTCAGTATTGCGGATCAATTCATCTTGAATTTCGGCCCAATGCATTGAGTCATGCTCAACGGCTGGAACCACGCCACCAACGCGAATATTAAATGGCGTTAACTGTTTCGCCCAGCTTTGGGTAAAGCCTGCCACCATAGATGTTGCATTATCTAGCCCAGACAAGTCTTGGTAGTCATTATGAGAGATCACATTGACAATCACGCCATTTTTCTTCTCTTCACGCATTCTCTCTGCGGTCGCTTGCCCAAAGGTAAACAGGGTTGCGGCCATAAAAGAGAGGCGTTGAGTGAACACATCACTGGCAGATTGATCAAAAATGTTCGGCATCGCTTGTACTGTGATCGCATTGATCAGCACGTCTGGGGAACGCTGAACTTGATGATCAATAAAATCAAATAACGCCTGAATGGAATTCATCGAATGATCAGGAATCGAAAATTGGTAGATGTCTTTCGAGATGTCCGAGCAAAGCTGATAAGTTTCTGATAATTGGGGAGTCTCTTTATCGCAAAGTACGACCGTAGCCCCAAGTGAAGCAAAGTGGCAAGCCATTGTGCTACCGAGTTGGGAACCTGCAGACGTCACAAGAACGACAGAACGATTAATATTCATTGGTATTTCTCCCTGAAACCAATCAATAAGATGTGTTTGAATAGCATGGTTGATTAACTGTTATTAAGTTGTGAATGACGTCAAATTAATCCATTGCTTCACATAGGAATCGGCGTTTCTTTGCGGTCATTCACATTAAATGATTGGTTTAGTGAACGAGCAAACAAACTGAGCAGGCAAGTTTGTGATCTTAATAAAGAAAGGGGTGCACTATGCTTGTGCAGAAATCTGAAAACTGCGTTGCGCTGAGATCAACTTATTGTACAAATCAGCAGGCATGAGTTGTTTTGGCTCTTTCTCGCCCAATTGTCGACGTTGATGACCGGAAAGGTTGTGGTAAACCTCTTCTGGTAGGCCGTGGGTATCTTCAGGTAGATAGGTCAACGCATCCGGTTTGAGGTAGTGGCTGAGCTTGGCGCTCGGTAATCCCGCACTATGGAACAAGCTCGCTTGGGTGGCCGAAATGTCGTAGGAGCTTTGATCGGAGCGCAGTGGCTGCGGCTCGGGAAGCTCAAAGCGTTGGCGTAGGACATTTTCTGTCAGTTCAGGTTGCTCTATCTTTTCGACAGGTGTGTTGTCTCGCACATCGTCAGAAAACATCGACAAAATAAGGGCAAAGTCAGCTCTGCGACCTTCGTGGACGGCGTGGTTGATACCCGTGCCGAACTGAAGCTCGTTGATAATGCTCGCTTTGTCTAAAGTATGGATTTGCATACATGCCCTCATCTATTGCTTTTATAGCGACGATAGGCAGCGAAACTTTAGCGAAATTGCTGTTAAGAAAAGAAAAAAGCCAGCTAAGTGCTGGCTTTTTAAACGACTAAATTTTAAATCCTAGGGGAGAGGATTATTTTGCTAGGTTTTCAGCAACGAAGTCCCAGTTAACCAGTGCCCAGAATGCATTCATGTAGTCTGGACGAACGTTACGGAAATCGATGTAGTAAGCGTGTTCCCATAGGTCAACAGTTAGAAGTGGAGTCGTACCTTCTTCTGTTAGTGGCGTTGCAGCGTTAGACGTGTTCACGATTTCTAGAGAGCCGTCTGCTTTTTTAACAAGCCAAGTCCAAGAAGAACCAAAGTTGTTGATTGCAGAATCAGTGAACTTCGCTTTGAACTCTTCGAAAGAACCGAATGCCGCGTTGATTGCATCTGCAACAGCACCTGTTGGTTCGCCACCTGCGTTAGGCGCTAGACAGTGCCAGTAGAATGTGTGGTTCCAGATTTGAGCTGCGTTGTTGAATACGCCACCAGTAGAAGTTTTGATGATCTCTTCTAGTGATTTGCCTTCGAACTCAGTACCAGGGATAAGACCGTTTAGTTTAACAACGTAAGTGTTGTGGTGCTTGCCGTGGTGGAAATCTAGAGTCTCAGCTGAGATATGTGGTTCTAGTGCGTCTTTTGCGTAAGGAAGAGCTGGTAGTTCAAATGCCATTGCTCGATTCTCCGTTAATATGAAAGAGTCAAGACCCTTTCGATTGCTTCCAATGTTATTTGTTATTCGTGATCGTTAGAAAAATAGATCACGGTCATTGTGCTGACTTGCGCTCTAGTTTAGCAATTTTTTGCCTTATTAAAAGGTTAGCTAGGCAATTTCTATATGAAATTTCATTATGGTCTAAAACCCCATGTAGATTGGGCTTTTTATTCTCTACCAATGGTTTAGAATGTCTGGATAACTTGCAGTAACTCCATTAAGAGGAAGCAATGGAAACTATCGACAAAATCAAACAGCAAATTGAAGAGAACGCGATCCTTCTTTACATGAAAGGCTCGCCTAAGCTACCTAGCTGCGGTTTCTCTTCTCAAGCGGCACAAGCTCTGATGGCATGCGGCGAGAAGTTCGCTTACGTAGATATCCTACAAAACCCTGATATCCGTGCTGAGCTTCCAGCGTACGCACAATGGCCTACTTTCCCACAGCTTTGGGTTGAAGGTGAGCTGATTGGTGGTTGTGACATCATCATCGAGATGTTCCAAAAAGGCGAACTACAGCCAATCATCAAAGAAGCCGCTGCTCGCGCCGAAGGCGGTGAAGAGGCGTAATTCTCTTCTTAGATGCTGCATAATACTGTTTAAATTTACAGTTTTTCTTGATTTATAAGGGCCGCATTATCAAAATGTGGCCCTTATTGTATCTATTCGATGTGTTTTTATGTCTCGTCTCTTTATTGCTGAAAAGCCAAGTCTTGGCCGAGCGATTGCCGCAGCGTTACCTGGCCCTAAAAAAAACGATCAAGGTTTTATTCGCTGTGGGAACGGGGATGTTGTGACATGGTGCATTGGCCACTTGCTCGAACAAGTAGAGCCTGATGCCTACGATGAACGCTACAAAAAATGGAATCTAGCCGATTTACCCATTGTCCCAGAACAGTGGCAGTTGCGACCAAGAAAGTCTGCGAGCAAACAGCTTACGGTTGTGCGTAAGTTACTAAAAGAGTCCAATCAGATTATTCACGCTGGAGACCCTGATAGAGAAGGGCAGCTGCTGGTGGATGAAGTCTTAGATTATTGCAAAGTCAGTAAGACCAAAAAAGAGTCGACCCAGCGACTTCTTATCAGCGATTTAAACTTACCTGCGGTTAAACGAGCGCTCGGTCAGATGCGCAGTAATCGTGACTTTATTCCTTTGTCTGTTTCGGCGTTGGCGCGTTCTCGTGCTGATTGGCTGTATGGTATGAACATGTCCCGTGCTTATACCCTGCTTGGCCAAAAGGCTGGCTATCAAGGTGTGTTGTCGGTTGGACGAGTGCAAACGCCAGTTCTGGGCTTAGTTGTACGCCGCGACGAAGAGATCGAAAATTTTGTTCCTCGCGATTATTTCACCTTACATGCGCTCATTCCTTATCAAGGAGAGGGCAGTGCATTTGATATTCGTGCGCGTTGGAAGCCAAGTGAAGCGTGTCAGCCTTGGCAGGATGAAGAGGGTAGAGTTCTTAACCGTAAGTTGGTAGAGAATGTTGCTCAGCGCATCGCGAATCAGCCTGCAAAGGTGGTGGAATCAGAACAGAAGCAAACCAAGCAGTCGGTACCATTACCCTATTCACTCTCAGCGCTACAAATTGATGCCGCCAAGCGTTTTGGGATGAGTGCACAACAAGTTCTAGATACATGTCAGTCTTTGTATGAAAAACATAAGCTGATCACTTACCCTCGTTCGGACTGTCGCTATTTGCCTATGGAACACTATGGGCAAGCAAGTAGCGTGTGTGATGCGATTAGTAATAATGCTAAAGAGTTGGGGAGCGCCGTTTCTGGCGCTAACCTAAGTATCAAGTCAAAAGCGTGGAACGACACAAAAGTGGATGCGCACCACGCCATCATCCCAACGCCTAAAAAAGCGTCAGTGAACGCCCTCTCTGGCAACGAAATGAAGATTTATCAGCAGATTGCCCGCCAATATTTAATGCAGTTTTATCCGGCGGCGGTCTATGCAGAAGCAAAACTGGTGTTCGATATTGCAGGCGGTACATTCATCGCCAAAGGTCGACAACTTGTTTCGGCAGGTTGGAAAGCGTTGATGGGTAAGCAAGATGAGGAGGATTCCGGTGTCGATGCTGTCCCTCCGTTAGCCGAAGGGACGATACTTACGTGCCGTGAAGGGGAAATCAAAGACCGTAAAACCGAGCCGCCTAAGCATTTTACAGAAGCTACTTTGCTTCAGGCTATGACGGGGATTGCGCGTTTTGTCGAAGACAAAGAACTTAAGAAAATCCTTAAAGAAACCGATGGTCTTGGCACAGAAGCGACACGCGCGGGCATCTTAGATACCTTGTTTAAGCGCCAGCTCTTGACTCGCCAAGGTAAATCCATTTTGAGTAGCCCCGCAGGACGAGGTTTAGTGCATGCGCTGCCGTCTGAGTCGACGTATCCAGACATGACGGCACATTGGGAGCATCAACTGCAAGGCATGGCTGAGCGAAATCAAGCCTATGGTCCTTTTATGCAGGCACTGCAAACCCGTATCGATGGTTTGATGTCTCAAGTTAAATCGGGGGAGATTCCACAATCGCTGCGTCATCTACCTAAGGTTGAGCGGCCTGCGTTTAAGCGTAAACGCCGAACCAGTGGTAAAGGAAAAACAGCGGGAAGAAAAGGATCGTCGAGCTCTAAAACATCCTAACCTGTGACGGTTTTCATGTATTCTTTTGGCGTAATCCCAAACTTGCTCTTAAAGCGTTGGCTAAAGCGCTCTTCGGATTGATAGCCACACATTTGCGCCAAGTTGAGTGTGCTCCACGGTGTGGATTGCATCAGGTGAAGAGCATGGTTGAGTCTTACTTCTGCTAGCAGCTCTCGATACTGTAAACCTTCTTGTTTTAGCTTACGAATCAGCGTGGCTCTGCTCATCGCAAACTTATCCGCCACCTCTTCTAGTGGATGATTTTCGCCAGGTGAAAGGGCGAGATAGCGACTCAACTTATGACTTAGCGATGCTTCTTGCGAAGGAAAGAGCAGTTGTAGTGCCCCTTTTTCTGCCAACTGCTGGTACAACGGCATAAGCCATAAGATCTGTGTCTCACTGCTCATGGTGCTTAGGTCGAAAGAGGCTAGCGCATCTAAGCTAGCAAGCAAAGCCTTATCGTACTTTAAGAGTGGCGAATCCGAGGTATCTTGATGCTCATTACTTAATCGCATCATCGATTCTGTTGGCAGGTGATGGAAGCTAAATACCCGCGATAAAAACGGCCCTTTCTCAGGCATATTTTCGAAACTGAGAGAGCTCGATGCTGGGCAAAGTAAAAAACGCTGATGGGTGAGCGCGACGGCATCTTCTTTCCAATACAGTCTTTTGCTCCCTGACAGCACTTGAATCAAAGTAGGGGAATGCATGGTGACATTTCTAAGCTTTTGCAATTGCTTGGCTCGAAATGTGGTTACTTGGTAGTGATAGTTCATTCCCCAATCCTTGTTTAGCGAGTGTAAGTTGCTGTCAGCGTTGCTTTATCAAGAGCAAGACTGTTAAGTGTAAAACCAATCACCGCTGGTGGCGTGTTTTCATCTAACCCTAGCTTAGCTTTAGGAAGTGCCCAAACGGTAAATTGATAGCGGTGCATGCCATCTTTTTCTGGAGGGCAAGCGCCCCCAAAGCCTACTGAACCGTAGTCAATTCGATGTTCCTGACCACCAAGTTTTTTGATGTTTGCTCCTCTTGGAAGCTCAGACAGGCTGACAGGGATATCGGTTGCAATCCAATGCCAGAAGCCACTTCCAGTTGGGGCGTCAGGGTCATAGGCGGTAATCGCAAAGCTCTGTGTGCCTTGAGGCACATTATCCCAAGTCAACTGTGGTGAAATATTACCGCCATCACAGCCCCAGCCAGAATATTCAAAGGTTTTGGCCATAGGGTGACCTTCTTGGATATCTTTGCTGCTAATGTCGAAAGCTTGCGCTGCGGTTGAAGTCATGACTGCGAGAGTGAGTAGACTAAGTGTCGTTGTTTTCATGGGGTTGCTCCTACGCTTAAGTTCGAAGTCAGTGTAGCGAGCTTGCAATTCTTAAGTTCGACAATAAGTATCAATATAAACTAATAGTATGGCTAAGGTGATACTTATTGTGAAGCCAATGGCTGAGGTTTGTTACCAAGGGAGCGGATTTCCGTCATAGTTAATGAATTGCCCAGATTGAGAAGGCTTTGCCGTATCTATAACGCTGTATAAGCCACGAGCAGACGTTTCGGTATCGATGAGGGCATTAGGTCCACCCATTTCGGTTTGCACCCAGCCAGGATGAAGAGCCAAGACAGTAAAACCTTGCTTTGCGAGATCATTGCTCAGGCTCTTTACGACAGAGTTTAACGCAGCTTTTGATGAACGGTAAATATAGCCACCGCCAGACGTGTTTTCCGTCATGCTCCCTACTTTTGACGACAAACATGCAATCTTTTTAAGCCTCCCTTTTTCAAGGTTTGGGTAGAATGCCTCGACAAGTTTGAGTGGGGCGATCGTGTTGATCTCGAATACTTTACGCCACTCTTCTACGTCTGTGTTGCCAAACCCATACCCTTTCGGACCGTAATAGCCTGCGTTATTCACCAGCACATCGATTGCTGATAACTGCTCCGCTAATGCTTTGACTGACGCGTAGTCGGTAACGTCCAGCTGGTGACATGTGAGGTTTTTATGGCTATTTGAGAGTAATTGCTGTGAGCTGTCGGCGCTGCGATAGGTAGTATGTACCGACCAACCGTGCTCTAAGTAAAGTTTAACAAGACTAAAACCTATGCCTCTATTTCCGCCGGTGATGAGAATGGTATTCATCGTGATATCGCCCCTCAATTCAATACTGACTCCGTAGGCTATCAAAAATCCGGTTAGCTTTCCCTAGCTAAGAGACGAGTTGGATAACAAATAGACCCGCCGCGACAAACATAGCAAGAAATAGAATCAACGCTGAAGCGGTTCCGGAAATAATGCCCAAATAAAAATAGAGAGTTCTATACACGATAGCAAACTGATTAAATGATAATTATTATCATTTAATCAGTTTTTCAACCTAGGTTCAAGCTGATACCATAAAACAACATCAACACTTTACTCGCTGCTATGATACCGCTGATTTATCACTCAATTTACTCGCAACTGCCGCTTCCAGAAGGGCACCGTTATCCGATTCAAAAGTACCAACTGCTTTATGAAGTCATCACTCAGCAACGAGAGTGCGACCCTAGATGGAAGCATGCATTTCAATTTGTTGAGCCGTCACCGCTATCGGCAGAATGTGTCAAGCAAGTACATTGTCATGATTATATTGATGCACTTTTTAGTGGGGCTCTACCCGCGCCTAAAATGCGGCGAATTGGCTTTCCTTGGAGTGACACTTTGGTGAGTCGTACTCTTACATCAGCGGGTGGAACCAGTGAAACCGTAGAGCAGAGTGCTAAGCACGGGGTCGCGATTCATCTCAGTGGTGGTTATCACCATGCCCACAAAGATTTCGGTAGTGGTTTTTGTTTGATCAATGACTTGGTACTTGCGGCGAAACGAGCGCTTACCTTAGAGGGGATTGAAAAAGTCATTGTTATCGATAGCGATGTGCATCATGGCGACGGGACGGCAACTTTATGTGAACAAGAAGAAAACATTGTCACGCTTTCTTTCCATTGCGATAAAAATTTTCCCGCACGCAAACCTGACTCAGATCTTGATGTTGCTTTAAGTAGAAATACGGGCGATGAGGAGTTTTTGAGCACATTTCGCTCCGTCGTGGAGATGGCTATCTCGATTCATCAGCCAGACCTTATTTTATACGATGCTGGCGTCGATATTCATCACGAGGACGAGTTGGGCTACTTTGATGTTTCTACTAAGGCGATCTATGAAAGAGATAAGTTTATGTTCTCTTTAGCAAAGGATAATGGGTTGCCGATTGCGTGCGTAGTCGGTGGTGGGTATCGAACCAATCACGGTGATTTGGTTCCAGTTCACATGCAGTTGATACACGCTGCTTACGATGTCTATGCTTGCTAACAACGAAAAAAGCCGCCAATTGCTTAGCGGCTTTTTTACGAAATGTGGCGGAGAGATAGGGATTTGAACCCTAGATACGCTATTAACGTATGCCGGTTTTCAAGACCGGTGCTTTCAACCACTCAGCCATCTCTCCGTTGTTGAAGCGAATAATATAGAGGTTTAGAAAACTTGTAAACCCTTAATTTTACTGTTTGCTTTAATTATGACCGCTTGAACACAATAAAGTATTTAACAGGCCGTTTTTTATACTTTATGAGCCACTAAAAACAAAAAAGAGAGCCGAAGCTCTCTTTTTAAGGTGTATTGGTCGGACTGACTGGATTTGAACCAGCGACCCCCGACACCCCATGACGGTGCGCTACCAAGCTGCGCTACAGTCCGATTCCGATAATGTAATAGGTTGCTATGCTTTAGTCAATCCTAACACCATGATTTAGTTACTTTTAACGTAGAAGCGCTGTAGCTCAGTTAAACCTTGCATAAGCACAGGAAGCGTTGGATTTTCGTCCTTAAGTCGCTTGTAGCTGCTATCGTAAAGTTTATAGTTGCCAAACTTATCTATCACTGTGGTGTTTTTAGTCGTGATTAACGCCAACTCGCGCGAATCTCCGGCTAAAATCCACTTTCTTGAACGTTCATCAAATAAGTTACGGCCACTACTGAAGTCATTCGGGTTAGAGGAAACACCAAGCAGATCTTGCAATAAGGTGACGGAAAGATCGAGGTGACTCGTTCTATGCTGATACTGAGTGGCTACCTTGCCTGGCCAGTGAATGACCATAGGTACCACCAATTGATATTGGCTGTAGTTGGAGTTAGCTCCCCAACTATTCGTGTTGGTCTCGTTAAACTCAGTACCGTGATTTGAGGTCAAGACAATGACGGTAGAGTCTGAAAGCTCAAGCTTTTCGATATAAGCAAACAACTCAGCTAGCTCGTCATCTGCGGTTTGAACGGACTTCTGATAACCAGCTTTGATCTTTTCACTGCTGGTTTGTTTTTCATCACCGCTGTCGTAGGCGCTAAAGTTGTCTAGCGTTGTTAATTCAATGAAGCTAAACCAAGGTGAATCACCTTGCTCTTGCACCCAGTTAGCCCACGCGTCAATGGCTTGCTTATCCTGAGAAAGTTCACCATTAAAAGGCACGCCGGTAAAAGGCATACCTCGGAATATGGATTCGCCGTAAATCGGATCGTCGAAGTTGTCGCCACTGAACAAGCCAAAAGCGTATTCTTTGTCTAGCAAGGTATCGACGATGATCGGTTTAGTCCCTTGTGTTTTGATGCTTGGGGCGTAAGCACTTGGTAATCCGTAAAACAGGCCAAACACACCAAATGAATCATTACTTGAACTGTAGTGATTTGAGAAATTGAGGTTGTTGTTGGCAAACTCGTTTGCTGTTGGCATCCAATCGGCGTTTAATGCGTCGCCACGAAGGTTGTTGACGCTAATGACTAAAACATTAAGTGGGTTAGCGCGACGACTAAATTCGAGCGCTTCAAGCGGGTAGCTAACGAGCTCTGTGTTTTGTTCTTTATTTTGCTGCAGGCGCTCCAAGTACTCTTCTCGGTCCAGTAAGCCGTGACGCTCCATAAACGATTTTGCTGTCATCGGGTAGGAGAGCGGAAAGTTCGCACGTTGCGCAGTAATCGGATTGTAAAAGTAGGCATCGGCCCACACGTAAATCAAGTGACTTGAAATAAAGCTGACAAAGAAGAGTGCAGCCAATGGACGCCCAACATGCTTGTGAGAGAGCTTGCGTTGTTTTCTCCATACCCACTCAGACAAGCCAAGTTGGAGCATAAAGATAAGTGGCATTACGATAAATAGATGCTGTAAGTCCGCACTGACACGAGACTTATCATCATTGAACAAGACTTCCCAAACCACGGGGGTTAAGTGGAGGTTAATCGTTTGATAGGCCTGAGTATCAATCAGTAACAGCGTAAGCCCAAGTGTGGCAAAGCAGACGGCAATCAGTCTAAACAGCTTTCTTGAGGGAACAAGAAATGTCAGCGGGAACAATACTAAAAGGTAGAGAGCGAAGACAAGAAAGCCAAAGTGGCCGACCCAAGACATCGCCAAATAAAACTGGCCGAGCAAAGTTTCTGGCCAAGGTGATTGAGTGATATAACGGGTGCCGATCAACATTGCTGCGATAATGTTGAAGAAGGCAAACCAGTGCCCCCAACCTACCAAACGTGATACACGTTCGCCGTATGTGTTTCCGCTATCTACCATGTATGTGTTCTATTTATTTGCGATTAGTGTGATTTTTCTTCAATCGAAGAAATAAGTGCTTGTGCAAATTTTTCAGCAATTACTTTGCGTTGTGAAGGTGCAACATCTTGATTTAAGACATTGGTAGCGATATTGCCTGCAATCATCAGAGAAAGCTCTGGTGATGCCGCATGTTTTTCAAGCACAATCGCGATCTCTGTAAGAATCTTCTCAACGGTCTCGTCGCTGTATTTAGATGTAATCGGCATAAGTGTTCTAATGTTGATAATAAAGCGGCTTATGATAACCTACAATGCCACGCAACTGAAACCTATGCAGCGATAAATTTCATCATGAGCCTTCAACTATCCAACGTTATTCTTCATCAACTGCAAAAAAACGATTCAGACGAACTTATCGTTAATTTTAGAACCGATTCTCTTGCCAATGATGCTTCTACTGAAAACCTGATTGCTGAACTGCACCGAGTGTTTCACTCCAAGGCGGGCAAAGGCTTTGGCTCGTTTAAATCAGACAGCGAATTTCAACAGTGGTTGCAGCAAATGCGCAAAGGAGAGCTTGGCTTCTATGACTTTTCGCAAAGCAGCGCGACTCGTTTAAAAGAAGAATTGTCAAAGTATCCGTTTGCAGATGAAGGTATCTTGGTGATTGCCGAGTATCAATCGTTGGCAACAGATTATCTTTTTGTAGCCATCATTCCATCTAACCAAAGTTTGAAAGTGACAGAAGGTTTGGACATCAGCGCGACGGACTATTTAGACCTGAGCAAAATGGACATCGCTGCGCGTATCGACTTGACCAGTTATGAAACGGACAAAGAGTCTAATCGCTACCTCGCCTATATCAAAGGCCGAGTAGGGCGCAAAGTGGCGGATTTCTTCCTAGATTTCTTGCAGGCTGAAGTCGGACTGGATACTAAGCAGCAAAACCAAGTATTGATGCAAGCTGTCGAAGACTTTTGCGCGGACTCAAAACTCGAAAAAGACGAAGTGATCAGCTACAAAAAACAAGTGGCAGACTACTGTAACGAACAGATCAAAGCTGGCGATGAAGTACAGGTACGAGAGTTATCGGGAGAGCTGCCTTCTTCTCAAGACGGTACCAGCTTCTTAGATTACACCCAAGAGCAGGGATACGAACTGGAAGAGAGTTTTCCGGGGGATCGTACGACAGTGCGTAAATTGACTAAGTATGTGGGTGCGGGTGGAGGACTCAATGTCAGCTTTGACAGCCTTTTACTTGGCGAACGTATTTTTTACGATCCAGAAACGGATACCCTTACCATTAAAGGGACGCCGCCCAATCTTCGCGATCAATTGACGCGTAACCGCTAAGCCTCAGAATATAGGACTAGGCGCAATTAATTAGTGCTTAGTCCTACCTTTCCTCCCGATAACGTATATTCTTGTATTCATAGCAATTTGTTGAAATAGGTATTGCATGGAACGCAAGTGGTTGAAGTTAGGCCTAGTACTTTCGTTACTTTGGCTCCTCGCTTTGGTCGGGATAGGAAGTAGCTACCGCACTGTAGAGTCAAGTCGGCTGCAAGTGGAAGAGCTCGGCTATGGCATTGATAGCCTGAGAAGTTCGCTCATTTACGCCGCGCCGTATCGAACTAAAATGGTCGAGCGCCAAGCGTTGGATTTGCAGCTCATTTATGCCCTTCGGCTTCAGATTGACGCCTTCTATCAAAAAAGTTGGCTGATGCCCGATCTCAATCAACTTCTATTCTCCACCGATCGTTTTATCGAGCAGGCGCAGGCTTATCTCGATAATGAGTTAGCAGTCCAAAAGCTAGCCAATACCATTCGCCAAACTCGAACCCAAGACACCAATTCTGAGGCGCTCTCAAACAAGTACTTCCAATTAAGTGCCAATGTGTTTGAAGCTATGTACCTCTCAGAAAAAGCCAATGCTGAAATATTCCGCCATGTGGATAAGATATATCAAGAGTCCACGACGCTTGAGCCTCCGCAGCGTCAGCAACTACAGAAGGTATTGGTTGATGTTTCGCAAGTACTCAGTAGCTACGCTCAAGGCTCCTATTTGGTTGACAAGCTGATTTCTCATGATGTGTCTAATCACATCTCGGCGCTTGAGATTGACTACCGTACGCTATTGCGTCACCACCTTATTGCTGCGGTAGGGTTAACGCTACTTACCATGACGGGTTTCTTAGTCTTACTCTTTTTAGCTCAGAGCAGCCCTAATTCCATGTCAAACATCGAGATTGAAGAGAGTGAACCTCCGGTTGCCAAACCCGTTGTCTCAGTAACCAACTCGCCCAAAGTGGTTGAGGCAGAGCCGCAAATAAACTTCGATGTCATGCTCAGTTCCTTAAATGGTGATGTTGAATCGGTGTGTATGTTATTAGAAGTGTTTGTCGCCGATCATGCGGATGATGTGAATGAAATCACCCGTTTGCTTACCGATTCCCCTGAAGATGCGCAAAGAAAAGCGCACAGTTTGAAAGGGGTCGGTGGGAACTTAGGGGCGCATAAACTTAGAGAAGCCGCGGCTAAAGTCGAGGCTGCAATCCAACAAGACGTTTCACAGATTTCTGGTTTGTTGGATGAGTTAAATGAGTGTTTGACCATCGCGATTCAGGAAGCGAAAGCATTCTTAAAAGAAAACCAAAGCTAGTTGTTTGCTTCCAATAAGAAGAGCGCCTTTGTGGCGCTCTTCTTTGTTTGTAGGTAGTGAAATTAAGCCGTTTGATTTTGGTATTGGGCTTCTTCTTCAGTTGCGGGCGCGGTTGGCTCGCACTTATCAACAAACCATCCCATGTAAGAGGTTATGATGGTGACGATGATACAAACGAAACTCAGCCACATAAAAGGTGCGTATGAGAGCGTAGCAACGCCCAAGATACTTGCCATGTAAATGCCGTTGTCACTCCAAGGCACCATACCCGACGTCAATGTCCCACCAAATTCCGCGTTACGAGACAGGTTTTTACGCTTGTAGCCTAAGCGGTCGTAGTTTTTCGCACAGATTTTTGGTGTCAGAATCAATGATACATACATTGCTGAACCAAAGACGTTACCCATAAACGCGGTACCAATGGTGCTGGTTGCGAGAGAGCCAGCACTTTGAACACGGCGCTCAAAGAGTTTCGCTATCGTTTCTAGCACACCGACTTTATCCAGTAGTCCACCGAAACCTAAACCGAAGACGATCACAGCAACAGACCCAAGCATGGACGACATACCACCACGATTTAAGATCGAGTCAATGAAAGTGACACCAGATTCGATTTCAAATGGCGCCCAAGCAGTGTTGAACGCTTGTAAGAAGTCTACGTCTTGAATCATTACTGCCCAGATAATGCCGAGTAGAGAACCGAAGCTAATTACAGGGAAAGATGGCATACGCATCGCAAGTAATCCAAGTACGATAATGACCGGTACAAACGAGTAAGGTGTGATGTAGAACTGTTGTTCCATCGCTTGGATAACAGACTGAACTTGAGACATGTCGACGTTACCCGCGTAATGGAAGCCAAATGCGGTAAACATGATACCTGTGATGATGTAGCTGATAAGCGCAACAGGCAGCATTCCTTTGATGTGCTCCATTACCTCAACATTCGACATTGAAGACGCAAGAATCACCGAGTCTGACAATGGCGACATTTTATCACCGAAGTAGCATCCTGATAGTACCGCACCTGCTGTGATGGGTGCTGGCACGCCAAGCCCTTGGCCAATACCCATCATCGCAATGCCGGCGGTGCCCGCTGCACCCCAAGAAGTACCAGTGGCGAGGGCCGTCAATGAACAAATGATCATAGTCGCAAGAAGGAAAATAGAAGGATGAATTGCTTTTAGACCATAGTAAATGATGGTTGGAACAATGCCGCCGGAAATCCAAGTACCCACTAATGCACCAACTGCAAGAAGAATAAGTACCGCGCCAAGTCCGTTAGAAATACCGTTTAGGGCCGCTTTTTCAAGCTCTTTATATTGGTGGCCTAAACGAATACCCAGCACCATGATGATGAACCAGCCAATATAGAGTGCAAGTTGAATGGGTAGATCTAATTGGGCAGTAAATGAAAACGCCATCAATAGAAACAGTCCGAGGGAGACAATAACCTGCATCAAGCTTGGCAGACGGGGGGTAAGTTGCGTCATACAGAGCCTCTTATAAGTGTTATGAGTCAGTACAAATAGCAACTTATTTACTATTTGCTATGTGAGTGTGAACGCCTTTTAGGTGTGGGTGCACTTTACATTAGTCAGAATAATATTTCGATATAATGTGCATCTATTGTGATTCTGGTCTGCTTAGTGTGTTTTTTGTGGTTAATAATATGGTTAAACGTTAATTTTAATGGTTTGCAATGTTTGTGTTTGTAAATTTTGTGTAGCACGTGGTTTTTGTTTTTGTGGTGATTGATGAGTATTTTGGTTGGGAAAATAACAAGTGGATACAAAGTCAGCAAAATAGGTGGTTTAGCTTAGGTTGAGTCAACAAGAGCTAAAAGTTACAGATTTGATGCAATTTTCACTTGAGATTTTGCTGCGAAAATTGAATATTGGTGTATTCCCTTTTTAAATTGATTACACGGAGAGTTGAGAATGAGAGTAGGTTTAGTTGGTTGGCGTGGCATGGTTGGTTCGGTACTGATGCAACGCATGGTTGAAGAGAAAGATTTTGACCTTATCGAACCGGTATTTTATAGCACCTCTCAAGTAGGTATCCCTGCTCCCAACTTAGGTAAAGACGCGGGGCTTCTTCAAGACGCATTCGATATTGAAAGCCTAAAGCAGTTAGATGCAGTGATCACGTGTCAAGGTGGTAGCTACACCGAGAAAGTCTACCCAGCACTTCGTCAAGCAGGTTGGAAAGGCTACTGGATTGATGCGGCTTCGACTTTGCGTATGGCGCAAGACTCTATTATCACTCTAGACCCAGTTAACTTGGCGCAGATTCAGCAAGGCATTCATGGTGGCACCAATACGTTTGTCGGCGGTAACTGTACGGTGAGCTTGATGCTAATGGGTCTTGGTGGTTTGTTCGAGAAGGGCCTCGTTGAGTGGACTAGCGCAATGACGTATCAAGCCGCCTCTGGCGCAGGTGCGCAAAACATGCGTGAACTGATTTCTCAAATGGGTGTGATCAACGATTCAGTGAGTTCTGAATTGGCAAATCCGTCGAGTTCTATTCTTGATATCGACAAGAAAGTCGCTGACACCATGCGCAGCTCTTCATTCCCTACGGACAAATTTGGCGTGCCGTTAGCCGGTTCTTTGATCCCTTGGATCGATGTGAAGCGTGACAATGGCCAAAGTAAAGAAGAGTGGAAAGCGGGCGTTGAAGCGAACAAGATCTTAGGATTCCAAGATGCGCCAGTGCCTATCGACGGTACCTGTGTCCGCATCGGTGCAATGCGTTGTCACTCTCAAGCACTGACAATTAAGCTGAAGCAAAATGTGCCAATGGACGAGATCGAAGAGATGATCGCCACGCACAATGATTGGGTTAAAGTGATTCCAAACGATCGTGATATTACCGCGCAAGAGCTAACACCAGCGAAGGTGACGGGTACACTCTCTATCCCAGTCGGTCGTCTACGTAAGATGGCGATGGGTGATGACTTCCTAAACGCATTCACCGTAGGTGACCAATTGCTATGGGGTGCAGCAGAGCCACTTCGTCGTACACTTCGTATCATTCTGGCTGAAAAAGCGTAACGAAAGCTGGGCAGCAGTTCTTCGAAAGCAGTTTTAGGTGTGGACATGATAAGTACCTAGATGAATAACTGAAAAGGGTTGGCGTAGAAGCCAACCCTTTTTCGTTTCTCGCTATTCTTCAGCTACAACCCGCTTGTCAGGATCGGCGAGCTCGCTGCCACAGTGCTTACAATACAACGCGTCTGCTTCATGGCCGCTTTGGGAACAGTTTGGACATTTAACTAACGACTTGTGCGAGTTCATCTCTTGATTTAATTCCGCAGTAATAATGCCTGTCGGGACAGCAAGTATTGAGTAGCCAAGTAGCATTGTTACAGAAGCGATCGCCTTGCCGAGCGCGGTTTGCGGAATTAAATCTCCGTAGCCAACGGTAGTGATCGTCACAATCGCCCAATAGATGCTTTGAGGAATACTCGTAAAACCATTTTTAGGTCCTTCAATGACGTAAATCAGTGCGCCAAAAATAGTCACGAGAATTGCAACGGTACTAAAGAAGATAAAGATCTTACGTCTAGCCATAAGTAGCGAGCGAAGCAAGAGATTGGAGTCTTGCAGATAGCGAACGAGTTTGAGTACACGGAAAATCCGCATGATTCTCAGCGCACGAATCACGCCCATGAAAGCTGCCGAAGGGAAGAAAAATGCCAAATAGGTGGGCAATATCGCCAATAGGTCAACAACGCCATAAAAGCTCTTGGCGTAAGCGCTGGGCTTGGGCGAGCAGTAGAGCCTTAGAATATACTCAATCGTGAATAGTGCGGTAAACGTGTACTCAAGATACTTGAGCTGTGCGCCCCATACCGAGCGAATCGAAGGGATCGATTCCAGTAACAATACGATCAGTGAAGAGACAATCGCGACGATTAAAGCTAAGTCAAACGCGCGACCTGCTTTTGTGTGCGAACCAAAAATAATGATGTATAGGTGATGTCTGAGTGAGTTACGCGGCATGATAGAGCGACCAAAAATTCCATCTCTCCATCATACCGAGTTTATTTAAGTCAGGCTAATTTTAGCGCTTACGCCAACCCAGGGAATAGGTTGCGCAGACCATTTGCGATGAACTCAATGCCCAGTGCGCCCAGAATCAACCCCATTATACGAGTGATCACGTTGATCCCAGTTTGGCCAAGGAATCGAACGATCAAGGGAGCGGAACGAAACAACAACCAAGTCGAGAGCGCAAATAAAACGATAGTAACGATGATGCCAGCGGTATCAAACATGCTCGGGTAGCGAGAACCATAAACAATGGTTGAGCTAATCGCACCTGGACCTGCCATCAACGGCATCGCGAGGGGCACTACGCCAATCTGCTCTCGACTAACGTACTCTGATTTCTCTTGTTTGTTTTGCTTATCCTCACCCAACTTACCGCTCATCATTGAGAACGCAATACTCAAAAGCAGCAAACCGCCCGCAACGCGGAATGAATCGAGCGAGATACTGAACATATCCAAAAGCATTTGGCCAGCAAGCAAGGAAACAACAAGTATGATGGCGACCGCGACATTGGCCGTCACTGCCGTTTTATGCTTTTCTTCTTGAGTCATATGGCCAGTCAGTGACACGAACACCGGCATGATACCGACGGGGTTCACGGCAGCGACTAAGCCGAGAAAAAACTGCAGAAAAATAGCGATTTCGAAGGTTTGCATTAAAGGATGTCCACAGCAAAGTTAACAACAAGATTAGTACACGCGGAATATAGTCTAAAATCTGTTCGTCAACGAATGAAAAAAACTAACCTGTAAATCATTCCATTACTGAGAAAATCTAATTATTGAATAAATCGTAAATACTAATGACATACTTTGTTACGTAGAATCTGTGTCGACATCATGTTGTTTGACACAAACGTTAACATCTGCACATTTTCGATAAAAAATAAGTCGGTATGTAGAGAGAAATGCAGCTTTAGATATACTCTCAGTAGCACAAGGTTTGTGGACCACATGAAAGTTTGTGGCCAAAAAATGAAACTTTTTTACAAGATATTGTTGTTTTTCCATTTGATGCAACTGAATGCTGATATTTTGAACAATTATCTTTTGTGATCTAAATCTTTATATTTCATGTGTTTACGTGGTTTTTTGGGATTTAGATACCACTAAGTAGGTAAATAGTTTTTCAGAACTGATCTGGGTCAATTTTTTTCATAACCTGAAATAATATACTCAGCCCTGAAAGCAATTTACTAAGAAGCCTGCTTGTTTAGATAACAAAATCAGTTGAACAGTACTCTTACTAAAAAGTTTTTAATATTTGTTAATTTTAGGAGAATCCCTATGCCTGTAACTAATCTGGCTGAACTAGATGCAATGATTGCTCGCGTTAAGAAAGCGCAAGAAGAGTTCGCTACTTACTCTCAAGAGCAAGTAGACAAGATCTTCCGCGCTGCGTCTCTTGCAGCTAACCAAGCTCGTATCCCGCTAGCTCAACAAGCGGTTGAAGAATCTGGTATGGGTATTGTTGAAGATAAAGTAATCAAGAACCACTTCGCTTCTGAGTTTATCTACAACAAATACAAAGACGAACAGACTTGTGGCATCCTAGAAGAGGATGACAACCTAGGTACAATGACTATCGCAGAACCTGTAGGTATCATCTGTGGTATCGTACCAACAACTAACCCAACTTCTACTGCAATCTTCAAATCTCTAATCTCTCTGAAGACTCGTAACGGTATCATCTTCTCGCCACACCCACGTGCGAAAAACTCGACTAATGATGCAGCGAAACTTGTTCTAGACGCAGCAGTAGCAGCAGGTGCTCCAAAAGACATCATCGGTTGGATTGATCAGCCATCTGTAGAGCTTTCTAACGCTCTAATGAAGCACGACGACATCGCTCTTATCCTTGCAACTGGTGGTCCAGGCATGGTTAAAGCCGCTTACTCTTCTGGTAAGCCAGCAATCGGTGTAGGTGCAGGTAACGTTCCTGTTGTTATCGACGAAACAGCTGACGTTAAACGTGCTGTTGCTTCTATCCTAATGTCTAAGACTTTTGATAACGGCGTAGTATGTGCTTCTGAGCAGGCTGCAATCGTAGTTGACGAAGTTTACGACGAAGTAAAAGAGCGTTTCGCTTCTCACAAAGCCGTTGTTCTTTCTAAAGCAGACGCAGACAAAGTACGTAAAGTGCTTCTAATCGACGGTGCGCTAAACGCAAAAATCGTTGGTCAACCAGCGCCAGCAATCGCTGAACTAGCGGGCGTTAAAGTTCCTGCTGATACAAAAGTACTTGTAGGTGAAGGTCTTGGTAAAGTTTCTTACGACGACGCATTCGCTCACGAGAAACTATCTCCAACACTAGGTCTTTTCCGTGCTGACAACTTCGAAGACGCAGTTGCTCAAGCCGTAACTATGGTTGAGATCGGTGGTATCGGTCACACGTCTGGTCTATACACTAACCAAGACGTTAACGCAGACCGCATCCGTTACTTCGGTGACAAGATGAAGACTGCTCGTATCCTAATCAACATCCCGACGACTCACGGTGGTATCGGTGACCTGTACAACTTCAACGTTGCACCTTCTCTAACTCTAGGTTGTGGTTCATGGGGTGGTAACTCTATCTCTGAGAACGTAGGTCCTAAGCACCTAATCAACAAGAAAACTGTAGCGAAGCGAGCTGAAAACATGTTGTGGCACAAACTACCTAAGTCTATCTACTTCCGTCGTGGTAGCCTTCCAATCGCAATGAGCGACCTAGAAGGTAAGAAACGCGCGTTCCTAGTAACTGACCGTTTCCTATTCAACAACGGTTACGCTGACGATGTAGTACAGCTTCTCAAAGCTCAAGGCATCGAAGTTCAAACTTTCTTCGACGTAGAAGCGGATCCAACGCTATCTGTTGTTAAGAAAGGTGCAGAAGCAATGCAAAGCTTCCAACCAGACGTAATCATCGCTCTAGGTGGTGGTTCTCCGATGGATGCAGCGAAAATTATGTGGGTAATGTACGAGCACCCAGAAACAGCATTTGAAGAACTAGCAATGCGCTTTATGGACATCCGTAAACGTATCTACAAGTTCCCTAAAATGGGTAAGAAAGCTGAGCTTGTATGTATCACTACAACTTCAGGTACGGGTTCAGAAGTTACTCCATTCGCGGTTGTTACTGACGACGAGACAGGTGCTAAGTACCCACTAGCTGACTACGAAATCACGCCAAACATGGCTATCGTTGATGCTAACCTAGTAATGAACATGCCTAAGTCTCTAACAGCATTTGGTGGTTACGATGCAGTAACTCACGCTCTAGAAGCTTACGTATCTGTTCTTGCTAACGAATACTCTGATGGTCAAGCTCTACAAGCACTTAAGATGCTAAAAGAGTACCTACCTTCAAGCTACGCGAACGGTGCTGGTGACCCAATCGCTCGTGAGAAAGTACACAACGCGGCAACTATCGCTGGTATCGCGTTTGCGAACGCATTCCTAGGTGTTTGTCACTCTATGGCGCACAAGATTGGTGCTGAGTTCCACCTACCACACGGTCTGGCGAACGCACTACTAATCTCTAACGTTGTTCGTTACAACGCGAACGACAACCCAACTAAGCAGACTGCATTCTCTCAATACGACCGTCCACAAGCACGTCGTCGTTACGCTGAAGTTGCTGACCACCTAGGCCTAAGCCAAGAAGGTGACCGCACTGCTCAGAAGATTGAACGTCTACTAGCATGGCTAGACGAGCTAAAAGCTAACCTAGACATCCCGATGTCTATCCAAGCGGCTGGCGTGTCTGAAGCTGACTTCGTAGCGAAACTAGACGAACTAGCTGTTGAAGCGTTCGATGACCAGTGTACAGGTGCTAACCCACGTTACCCTCTAATCACTGAGCTGAAAGAAGTTCTACTAGCTTCTTACTACGGTAAAGCATTCGTTGAAGGTGAAACTTTCGAAGGTACTACGGTAATCAAAAAGAAAGCAGACCAAGAAGCAGCGAAAGCGCCTAAAGCTAAGAAAGCAAAAGCTGACGCATAAGTAAGACGTTAGTTATGAGATAAGTTTTCGCTAGCACGACACTTATCTATCGGGAAAAGATAAAGCCCCAGTCGAATGACTGGGGCTTTTTTTGTGCCATGTGATTTTGGTGCTGTTGTCGATAAAGTGGCTAAGAACTTAGAATAGCTAACGGCAATAGGAAGTGGATGGTGATTGAACCATGGTCTGTGGCTAGGGATCTGTCTTTAAGTCGCTTGCGCGTGCAAAACTAGCGAGTGCAGGGTTTGGTCAGTATGGGTACCTGAGGGAAGGAACAGGTAGAAAAAAACCGACGTTTTCTCGTCGGTTTTTGTGGTTATTTGCTTATAAAGAAGAGTTATTTTTCGTCTTCAGGAAGCTTAACATTCAGCTCAAGGACTGAAATGTCATCATCTTTATGTTCAAAAGAAAGGTCGACCATGGAAGGGTCTACGGCAACGTACTTGCCGATCACTTTCAGAATGTCTTCTTTTAGTTGTGGTAAGTAAGATGGCGCTGGGTCACCTTGACTACGACGCTCTGCAACAATAATTTGCAGACGTTCTTTGGCTAAGTTCGCAGAGCTTTTTTTCTGCGGGCGGAAGAATTCAAGTAATGACATGCCGATTTAGCCTCCAAATAGTCGTTTAAAGATTCCTTTCTTCTGTTCGGTCAGGAAGCGGAAATCCACTTGCTGGCCAAGCAGGCGCTCGACTGTGTCGTCGTAAGCCATGCCCGCATCAGATTGCTCATCAAAAATGACAGGTACACCTTTGTTCGACGCATTTAAAACCGCTTGGCTCTCTGGGATAACTCCTAGCAAACCAATGTGCAGAATCTCTTCAACATCTTCAACACTGAGCATCTCACCTTGTGTCACGCGCGCAGGGTTGTAGCGTGTCAGCAATAAGTGTTGTTTCACCGGCTCAAGGCCTTCTTCAGCACGGCGTGACTTAGAGTCCAAAATACCTAAAATGCGGTCTGAGTCGCGAACAGAAGAGACTTCAGGGTTTGTTGTTACGATCGCCTCATCTGCAAAGTATAGCGCCATGAGAGCGCCTTGCTCGATACCTGCAGGAGAATCACAGATCACAAAATCAAAGCCCATTTCGTCAAGCTCATCAAGCACGCGGCGCACGCCCTCTTTAGTTAGAGCGTCTTTGTCACGTGTTTGCGAAGCTGGAAGAATAAATAGGTTCTCAGAACGTTTATCTTTGATCATCGCTTGATTGAGTGTTGCTTCACCGTTGATGACGTTAACAAAGTCGTAGACGACGCGACGCTCGCAACCCATGATTAAATCGAGGTTGCGCAGGCCGATATCAAAATCGATTACGGCGGTTTTCTTTCCTTTCATCGCTAAGCCAGAAGCGATAGCAGCGCTTGATGTGGTCTTACCTACACCACCTTTACCTGACGTTACAACAATAATGCGTGCCATTATCTGTTCCTTATAAATCTTAAATCGTTAACAACTCGAATCGAAGCGAGTCATCATCCAAACTAAACATGATCTTTTGTTGCCAATATTCATCAGCAAATTGTTCTGTCAACCAATAATGACCTGCGATAGACATAAGTTCAGCGTTGAGCTTATTGCAGATGATGACCGCTTCTTTGTTGCCATTCGCTCCTGCGATTGCGCGTCCACGGAGTGTTCCGTGAATGTGAATGGAACCATCTGCAATGACCTCAGCACCTTCGCTGACATGATTAAGCACCACGAGATCACTATCTTTTGCGTAAATTTGTTGACCAGATCGCACCGGCGAGCGGACAATTTTGGTTGGCGCCATTTTAGCGGGCGCTTGGCTCGGCGACTTACTCGCAGACATAATGGCAAAAGACGCCTCACTGGCGAGATTTTGCGTTCGCTTGTCTTTACAGCCAGCAACACCAACCGGAATCATACCAGCTGCGGAAATTCCGTGCTTCAGTGCATGAAAGTCAATATCGCCTTCCACCTTAGCAATGTTGATTACCACAGGGGCATTGGCAAAAAAAGTCGGTGCCTGCTCGACTTTCTCATTGAGGAATTTGACCGTTTTTTCCACATCGTTGTCACTAAGGTGTAAAACGGACAATGTGAAGCTACTGCCTTTTAGGTCTGGTGAATGTGACATCTTTTACTTACAACCTCGTAAGGGCGTTGCCTGAGACTAGGGTTGTCATGTTATATTCCCACAATAAGCTCAGCAAGTTATCTTGCGCTCAATTGAGTGTTTTGCTCTCAAAAATAGCGAAACACTGACGTTCATTGAATAGAAACGGACAAAAGGCTCCCCATGCTTTGTGCAATTTACAAAAGTTCTAAAAAAGAAGGCGCTTACCTCTACATCCCTAAAAAGGACGATTTTTCACAAGTTCCTGACACATTGATGCAGATGTTTGGCAAACCTATTATGGTTATGGTGATCAAACTTGACGGGCGCCAGCTGGCATCAGTCGATATCGATAAAGTGAAACAGTCACTTGAAGAAGAAGGTTTTTTCCTTCAGCTTCCGCCACCGCCGAAAAATTTGCTTGATGAATACAAAGAGCAGAAAAAAGCGCGTCAACAGTCCGAAGAAAAATAACGAAACGGACGCCAAAACCTTGCTCAAGGAGGGCAATGTGAAGAAATTATTGTCAGTCGTATTAGGTGCCACTATTGCCAGCTCTGTTTGGGCAAACGAGCAGAGTTTTGAGCAATACGTTGATGGATTAAAACAAGAAGCCAGAGAACACGGCATTTCTGAACAGGTGATCTCTGCAGCTTTTTCAGATGTAACTTATAAGCCTCGCGCCGTAAAAGCGGATCGCAACCAGCCAGAGAAAAAGCTCACGCTGGATGAGTACATTCCGCGGGCAGTGCCAGATTGGAAAGTTAAGCAAGCCAAAGAGCTCTACGAAAAGCATTACGAGACTCTTTCCCGTATTGGTGATGAATATGGCGTTCAGCCACGATTTATCGTCGCATTGTGGGGAGTAGAGAGCAATTTTGGCCGCTTCACTGGCAATTACAGTGTAATAGATGCGTTATCCACCATGGCTTATGACGGCCGCCGTGAAGCGTTCTTCCGTAAAGAAGCAATGGCGGCACTGCAGATCCTTGAAGAAGGCCATATCCCAGTTGAAGATTTTAAAGGCTCATGGGCTGGGGCGATGGGGCAGTGTCAGTTTATGCCAAGCTCCTTCTTAGCGTTCGCCGCTGATGGTAACGGTGATGGTAAGAAAGACATTTGGCAGACCGAAGCGGATGTGTTTGCATCTGCCGCGAATTATCTGAGCGAATCTGGCTGGGGCGATAAATATACTTGGGGACGTCAGGTCAAATTACCCCAAGGTTTTGATACCAGTATCCAAGGTCGCAGTGAAGAGAAAGGGAAATATCTTCAGGAGTGGAGCAAGCTAGGCGTGACTCGTTACGATGGCCGTCCATTACCAAAACTGGATGACGATATTAAGGCTTGGTTGATCGCCCCGGATGACGCAAACGGCCGAGTCTACCTTGTTTATAATAACTACAATGTGCTGATGAAGTGGAATCGCTCTTACTATTTCGCCCTAGCGGTTAGCCATTTGGCCGATAGAATTGTACTTTAATTATCGAGAGGGGCTCATAGGAGCTCCTTTTTTGTTTTGGAGTTTTTGTGTTATCAGAACGCGCGATGCAGATGGTGGTGTTTGCCGCCTTGCTCACTCATAAAAATTTTACCGCTGCGGCGCGCAGCCTGGGTGTTTCTGTTTCTCATGTGAGTAAACAGTTGGCACAGCTTGAAGAGTCGCTCGGTGTTAAATTGGTTCAACGCACTACGCGAACATTTACTCCAACGGAAGCAGGCGAAAATTTTTATCACCATTGCCAAAAAGTTGTGCGAACGATTGAAGAAGCGCAGCGAGAAGTGGAAAGCCAACGCGATGAAGTGGCAGGGCTGATTAAAATTGGCTTGTCGCAGTCATTTGGCACCCTTCATATTCTACCCGCCATTGACGATCTCAGAGTTCGTTACCCGAACCTGCAAGTCGAGATGCATTTGTTCGACTATCGCGTTGATATGCTCCAAGAAGGGCTGGATTTGTGGATAACCAACAACGAAACCTTACCTGAAGGTTATGTGGCGCAAAGGTTAGCTGATAGTCGATTCGTCGTAGCTGCATCACCAGATTACTTGGTTAAGCATAGTACGCCTCATCACCCAAATGAGCTTGTGCAGCACAATTGTCTGATTTATCGCAGTTGGGAGCGAGACTACACAAGCTGGGCGTTTTCGAAACCGGAAGAGCAACTGAATGTAAAAGTGTCAGGCAACTACTCGGTGGACCTTGCTGAAGCGGTTCGAGATGCGGCCGTAGCAGGGTGGGGAATTGCTTACTTAGCGACGTACCTAATACGAGATGAGTTCAAAAATGGGCAACTGATACAGCTTCTTCCTGATTGGCAAGCGAGCCAAGATATGCCTTTTTATGCCGTCTACCCTAGTCGTCGATACTTGCCGACCAAAACCGCCGCGGTGATCGAGTTTATCAAACAAAAAATCGGTGCTCCTTGCCATTGGGATAAGCGATTAGCGCCGTATTTGCAGGGGTTCAAGTCGTGAAAGCGACTCACGATATTGTTTCTGTTTTCAGAAACATCTTTTCTAAATGGAAATAATAAACAAGAGCAAACGTTTAAACTGATTAAAAACAGCATGTTATATCCATGGTGATTAATTGCGCAATGGAAAGTACACTCCATTAACAACTGTGATTTGCATCTCATTTTTAAGCGAATATTATCCGACGCCAATCTTGTTCCCCCAATTTTGTCGGATCTTTTATGAATTCTATTCTTGGTATCGTAGCCATCTTGTTTTTAGCATGGCTACTTTCTACAAACAGAAAAAGTATCAACCTTAAAACGGTATCGCTGGCGTTTGCGCTTCAAGTTTCTTTCGCATTGCTCGTCTTGTATGTCCCTGCGGGAAAAGATGCACTTAATAGCGTGACGGGCGCGGTGTCTAACTTAATCAATTATGGCCAAGAAGGTATAGCGTTCTTATTTGGCGGCCTTGCAACGGGTGGCTTTACCTTCGCTATCAATGTATTGGGCATCATCATTTTCTTTTCCGCGTTGATTTCCGGTTTATACCACATTGGAGTAATGCCAAAAGTGATCAACTTGATCGGTGGTGGGCTCCAAAAGTTACTAGGAATCGGTCGTGCAGAATCACTTTCAGCAACGGCGAACATTTTTGTTGGCATGATTGAAGCGCCTCTTGTTGTTAAGCCGTACTTAAAGCACATGACGGACTCTCAGTTTTTTGCTGTGATGGTTGGTGGTCTTGCTTCTGTCGCTGGTGGTACGTTGGTGGGCTACGCATCACTCGGTGTTGACCTTAACTTCCTAATTGCAGCAGCATTTATGTCAGCACCTGCGGGTCTTTTGATGGCGAAAATAATGGTGCCAGAGACACAAACCGCAGACGCAGAAATAGACATGAACAATGTCGAAATGCCACGCGCGACCAATGTGGTTGAGGCGATGGCAGACGGCGCGATGGCGGGTTTACGTATCGCCGTTGCGGTTGGTGCAACCTTACTGGCGTTTGTTAGTGTGATTGCCATGCTAAACGGTATGCTCGGTTGGGTTGGTAGCCTGATGGGAATGGATCTCAGCTTTGAGCTAATCTTGGGGTATCTGTTTGCTCCTGTCGCGTGGCTGCTTGGCGTTCCTTGGAATGAAGCGATTACCGCAGGCTCTTTGATTGGTAACAAAATCGTGGTTAACGAGTTTGTTGCATTTATTCAGTTAATGGACGTTAAGGCCCAACTGAGTGAGCATTCACAAGCAATTGTCACTTTTGCTTTATGTGGATTTGCCAATATTTCAACGATGGCAATGTTGATTGGCGGTTTAGGTAGTGTTGTTCCTGAAAAGCGCCCGTTTATTTCTAAATTCGGCTTTCGAGCGATTGCCGCAGGTGTGATGGCGAACTTAATGAGTGCGTCGATTGCGGGCGTTATCTTGAGCCTATAAGCATTGCGAACAGTATTTACCAATGCTCTAAGCACCACGAATTAAGTAAACATTAAAAAGGGGTTGATGTGCTACCACATCAACCCCTTTTTTGGTTTCTTAAGAGTCGTTACTTCTTAGTGTGGAACTGCTCACAGGCAATCATGGTGTTTTCGATAAGGCTTGCTACTGTCATCGGGCCAACGCCACCAGGAACAGGGGTAATGAAACTCGCTTTTTCACGGGCTTTGTCATACTCCACATCGCCTACCAACTTTCCTGACTCCAAACGGTTGATACCCACATCGACCACGACCGCGCCTTTTTTAATCCAATCACCGGGGATAAAGTTCGGTTTACCAACAGCAACCACAACAACGTCTGCTTGGCGAACATGGCCTTCTAAGTCTTTGGTAAAACGGTGACAAGTCGTAGTGGTACAGCCTGCTAGCAGGAGTTCAAGCGTCATAGGACGACCCACGATGTTTGAAGCGCCGACCACAACAGCGTGCTTGCCGCGCAGTTCAATGTTGTAACGGTCAAGTAGCGTAATGATGCCTTTTGGTGTGCAAGAACGAAGTTTTGGAATGCGTTGTGCCAATCGCCCTACGTTATAAGGGTGGAAACCGTCCACGTCTTTTTCAGGCGCAATGCGCTCAAGAACATGCGTTGTATCAATGCCTGCCGGAAGGGGCAGTTGAACCAAAATACCGTCAATCTCAGAGTCTTTGTTCAGTTCATCAATTAGCGCAAGCAACTCTTCTTCCGATGTGGTTGCAGGAAGGTCAAAAGACTTGGATACGAAGCCAACTTCTTCACAAGCACGACGTTTGCTACCGACATAGACCTGAGAAGCGGGATCTTCACCCACGAGTACCACAGCAAGACCTGGGGCGCGCAAACCGTTCTCGATACGAGCTTTTACGCGTGCTGCAACTTCGGATCGAACAGTTTGGGAAATGAGAGTTCCATCTATATTTTGAGCAGTCATGACTTTCCTTTTGAATTGATAAGGCAAATTATTGGCGCAGCATTGTCGCAGAAATTCAGTTTAACATCCATACGCAAACGTTTGCTTTGAGGTGTTTTTGAGCGCTTATTGATTTGATGACCTTTTTTTAGGCATTCAGATCAGAATGTTATGAAAACCCGTTGATTTAAGCGTTTGAACTCGTATAATCCTCCCCTGTAGCGCGCCCTTAGCTCAGCTGGATAGAGCACGTCCCTTCTAAGGATGTGGTCATAGGTTCGAATCCTATAGGGCGTGCCATTTATTCGAAAAGCCCCGATAGCTCAATGAGTTGTCGGGGCTTTCGCGTTTTGGAAGCAATGTTTTATGCTTTGGCTAGAGATGCTTTTATCGTAAAGAAGAAATGTATGAGCACGATGCGAAATTTAGCCCTCTTTGATTTTGATGGCACCATCACCAGCGAAGATACCTATTCAAAATTTCTATATTTTGCCACACCTAAGCCACGGCTTGTTATTGGGTTATCTTTCATATGGCCTGCGATTGCTTTATATCGATGTGGAGTGTTGCCCGCCAGCCGTTTGCGACCTGTACTCTCATTTCTCGCTTTTTGTCGACGTGATGTAGACGAGGTAGAGTGCCTTGCAAAACGGTTTACCCAACAATATTTACCAAGCGTGATCAGAGAAATTGCTCAAACGCGTATCGATTGGCATTTAGAACGTGGCGATGATGTTTTTGTTGTGTCGGCAGGCGTGAACCCGTATTTGAGTATCTGGACTGAAAATCAAGGTATCAAGTTGGTGTGTAGTGAGCTCACTAGACGCAATGGTCGATTCACTGGTCGCTACCAAGGTGGTGACTGCAGTCGCGAGAACAAAGTTCGGCTGCTAGCAAGTCGTGTGGATGTTTCCGCTTACACTAAGGTCTTCGCTTATGGCGATACCTTCGAAGATGTCCCCATGCTGCGTATTGCTGATGAAAGCTACCTTAACTGGAAACCATTCGGTGAAGTAACGCCTGACTCCATTAAAGCATCTTAAAAAAGAAACGCTTGCAGCGAGTTTTCACTAAAATAAAATCTATATCGAAACGTTACATATTAGTTCTGCTGATAAGTTAAATAGCAGTCAATATGCCTAAAGATGTCACGGAAATAAGGTGTAACGTTTTATGGAACAAGTCCAAGATAGTTCTGAACTTCAACTGCAACTTGCCAGCCGAGGTTCTCGCTTAGTCGCTGCGTTGATAGATTCTATCGTCTTATCTATTTTCATACTTCCCTTGATGTACTTTACGGGAGGATTTGAGAGTTTTACTCAATCCCCCCCGACAGAGCCAAGTTGGGGGTACCTATTTTTACTAGGTATTCTCAACTTCATTTTATTTGCTATTATCAACCGTAATTTACTGCGAGATAAAGGCCAGACAATTGGCAAAAAATGGATGAAGATAGGAATTCGCAATCAACAGGGGGATCTACCCAAGCTTAACGAGTTACTGTTCAAACGGTACGCCTACTATTTTTTGATTGGTTATGTACCGCTTATCGGTGGTGTGATAAGCCTTGTTGGCGTTTTGCTCATCTTTGGTAGTTCTAGACGTTGTTTGCACGATATCATTGCCTCGACGCAAGTTATTCGTTTGAATGATTGTTAACTCAAAGGCAACCGCCATACTATAGCAACGCAGATTAGCGTTGCTTTTTTGTTTCTGTACATACGCAACGCTTTTCGGTAGCATGACCTCCCTTCCATGAATGAACAGTGTTTGTTCAGCTTCGATTTTAGTTCTTCAGTTTAGACATCATGCGCAGTATTCACACTAAAATTAAACCTGAGTTTGAGCCTTTGTTGTCAGAGCTTGCGCTGCATGCACTGCTTCATCTATACACGAGTAACGCAGGTAAGGTCTCACTCAAGCGCTCACGCAGCGATGTGAATGATGTCATTTCAGGCTGGCTCAACAAGGCATCTAACAGTAAGAAATATAAGCCGTTTAAGAAGAAGATCCGTTCGCTTGTTACTCACGCACGCTCACAACGTCTCGACATGGAAGCGATGTTGGAAAATTTGTTACCGCCTGAGGGTGGGGATGAGTTACCTCACCTTGATAGCTTCCTGCTGCTCATCAATACACTAGAGAAAGAGCTAAATACGACGGTACTGGTATCAAGTCCGGAATCCGTCGACCTTCAGTTTAATCCCAAAGGGTGTTTGCTGTGTGTATTGTCTCAAGATCTGAATGCGCATTTTAGCGAATGTAACCGCTTTATCGCCGATATTTCGATGTTGTTCCGTGGTACCAACGGTGAGAAACATGCTTTCTTAAGAACGATTTACTCATCCTCAATTTTTGAACATAAAGTCGAATTTGAAGATGGGGAGTTTGTGAGGATAACTTTAGTGCTTCGCTAATTAAACGTAGTGCAACTAAAGTTTATTTATCTCTGGGTTGTTTCTCCCAATAACGCTTATTAAAAATGAGTTAGCGGGTTTTTAATAAAAAATGGTTTTATATTATCATTCTCCCTTACGAGTTACTTACTGATTATAAGTGTATCAATAATGAGATGTCTCATTATTGAACAGAGATTCCCCCCATCTATTATTGAAGTCTTTCTTATATCCAACGATATTCTCGCTTCCTAAAATAAAAAAGGAAGTCCGTAATGGAACACAAATATATTTCCCTGACAGCAGTGTTAATATCGTTGAACTCAATGACGGTTTTTGCTTCTGCTGAAGAAGGTGTAGGTTGTATTGTTAGCAAAGAAACTGGAGATAAATACTGTTTAAACGTAGGGGAGCGCTCAGGTTATTCTCTCCCCTCTTTTATTTATGAACATGAAGTTGATGTTTATGCTGGTGCCGGCGCAGGGGTGATGCTTAGTGATTGGGACAATTTATCCTATAACCGTTTGGCGGTTTTTACTGGTTATACTCCCAATTCAGAACTAGAAGCTGTAAAAGCATATAATGGTAAAGTACTAGACTTCTCTGCACCTCGTTCAATGCGAGTTGTTTCTCGCTCTCCTGAAGTCGAACCAGTATTGGCTTGGTCTTGGCAAGGAAGCAGCTTCATGCCGGAATATGACCAAGTGATTGTTTCTCCGGTTGTTGTGCAGTTGAACGATGATAACAACGATGGAAGTATAGATAACCAAGATACTGCGGATATTATCGTCATTACGTTTGAGGATAATCAATATACCGACGGCGGATTAGTTCGTGCGCTGAGTGGTGTCGACGGCAGTGAAATTTGGGATTACAGCAACGGTGGTGTTATTGCCGATGCGAGGTATTCAGTAGCAGCTGGTGATCTCGATGGAGATGGAATTGTCGAAATCATTACCAGCAATCGAGGAAGTACCCACTACAACGTTCTCGATAACGCAGGTAACCTGAAGAAAAAAATTGACAAAAACCAGACGGGTGGCCGTACTATTGGACAAGTTAGTATTGCAGATTTGAATAACGATGGGACTGTCGAAATTATTGCACCAGATGGTGTCTATAATTATGACTCTGGTCTGTCACTATTTAGTTATGCTTGGACGCCTTCCCCTATATCTATCGATTTTGATAGTGACGGAAAACAAGAAGTATTTGCCGATCAAACTCTATTTGACAGAAATGGTGGGGCGATTTGGAACCATCAATCAGCGAGTAAGGTTTGGTTTTCTTCTGTCGCGAATCTAGATAGCGATGTTAGCCCTGAATTAATTGTTTCGTCGCCAGCTTCCAAGTCCACATCTGAAAACAGTTTCATCTCCGTTTTAGAACATGATGGGACCGTCAAATGGAGTGTAAATAATACAAGTAACCCTGGTGGAGGAGTGCAAGCTGTTTCCAATTTCTTGGGATACCCTGTTGAAACCGTAGTGAAGGAATCAGATCTTTTTGGCTTCGAGTATGGTGATGATAAGCGCTTAGCTGTGGGTAATGACAGCTTGTTGTACGTAAACTCTGGTCTGGCTATCGATGCGGTTGGTACAACACCGACAAATTTATTTGGTGGGAATGGTGGCCACACTAATAGCCCCGTAGACCTTACTGAGGTACGTAAAATAGCCATTACTTCGGGTAAGTATTATTGGGGCGGTAAACACTTATTGGCATTGAAATTCTTTATGAATGATGGAACTACGGAGATGTTTGGGTCCAAGAATTCATCTTTCTGGCAGCAAACGGATTATTTCCATGTTCCGCAAGACAGCGAAATCAGCGCGGTGAATGTTTGGTCAAATGGCTGGTTAGTTGAGGCTTTGCAGTTTGAACTTACTTCGGCACAGTCAATTAACAGTACTGGTATCGTGTACGCTGGTTACAACGCCGTAGATATGTACGACCGTACTGGGCAATTGGTTTGGTCTGTACCTAACGATGACTCAAGTAGTGGCAAAATAGGCGTATCTGCTTATGATTTTGATGGCGATGGTATTGATGAGGTACTTGTTCAGGATCATATGCGAGTAAGAATCTTAGATGGTCGAAGTGGTCTTGTGCTAAATGAAATTACAAATTCGACTGGCACGTTGTGGGAGTCACCGGTTGTCGCGGATTTAGCTGGTGACAACAATGCAGAACTTATTGTTGTTGCTAATGACTACGACTCAAGATACTCGTTCAACCATGGCGTATACGTATTTAAGTCCGCGGATCTTAACAAGCCTTGGAAAAACGCTACTCGAATTTGGAACCAACATTCTTTCCATCAATCGAACATCACGCAAGAAGGTGCTATTCCTAGCAAGTATGAGCCTAGTTGGTTGACGCACAATACGTATCGTTCGAGTACATTACCGACGAAGAAGGGTACAGGTACTGACATCATCGGTTTCCCAACAGGTAAGCCTACCAACGTAGATTTGGATGATGAGCTTTACGTACGATCTGGCTGGATGATCGATGCTTTAGGCGAAGATGATGACGAAATGGTTGGCGGACCAGGTGGTGTTCTTGGTATCCCTGTTGACTTAGAAAAGGTAGCGAAAATTGAAGTAACTTCAGGCACGTTTTACTGGGGTGGAAATCATATCGTTGCACTGACGTTTACCTATCATGATGGAACTGTCCTGTTTTATGGATCAAAGCATTATGCCCATTCTCAGAAAACAGATATTGTTGAAATTCCTTCGGGTGAAGAGCTTGAAGAGATCAATGTTTGGAGTTCTGGACGGTATGTTGATGCAGTACAATTTATTCTAGATTAATCGAAACAAATGCCAGCGTTATCGCTGGCATTTTTCTACGCCAACTTAAACTCCTGTAATTGATCGTGAACTTGGGCTACTTCAGTTTTATAGTTTGTGACAATACTATCCATGTTCGCTGCAAGTTCTCCTGTCCTTAAGGCAATTTCCGCCAGAACATCGATATCTTTATCAACATCTTCACTCGCTTTGGATTGCTCCGTTGTTGAATTGGCGATGCTAGTTATGTGTTGATTTACGGTTTCAATGAGATGTTCGAGTTGTGAAATGCTCTCATTTACATCAGATACGGAAGTGAAAGTTGCATCAGTGGCCTCACGGCTTTTATGCATATTACTAACTGCCGTCTGCGTGTTAGTGGTGATGTTGCCCAGCAGTTGAGAGATATGCTCGGTTGCTTCTTTACTTCGCTGTGCCAAATCGCGCACTTCAGAAGAAACTACAGCGAAACCTCGGCCATGTTCGCCTGCTCGTGCCGCCTCTATTGCGGCATTCAAGGCCAAGAGATTGGTTTGTTCAGATATGCCATTGATGGTGTCGACTATTTTGCTGACACTCTGTGCATCTTTTTCGAGTTTGGCCATGCACTCTTGAGTCTGCTCTATTTGTGAAACTAAGGCTTCGACTCTTTGATAAGAGTTACGGCTTTGGGACTGGCAACTCAATACCTTGTTGGTCATTTGCTCTGTTTCCCGAAGTGCTCGCTCTGAAGAGGAAGCGATTTCAAGGCTAGACTGAGAAAGTTGTGTCATCGCTGTGGCAATGTTGTTGCATTTATCATTGGTCTTTCGGCTGCTATCGCCCAAATCACTTGCACCTTTAACAATATGGTCCAAGCGCTCGTTACTGTGGTCGTTGGTTTCTCTGATGCTGCCTAGTAGTTTTTTGATACTTTTTGTCAGGTCATTAACACTTTGAGATATGTGGCTCAACTCGTTATTTCCCGTATCAGGCAACTGTATGCTGAGGTTACGTTGGTTGGACATGTTGGAAAGGTTGCCTGTCACCATATTGACTTGCTGGCGGAGCCCGCGTACTGAGATCAAAACGCCAAACATGAGTATGGTGCTGATCCCAAATGCAGCAGCAATAATCAGGCTCATGTTAAAGGCCGCGCTGTCAGCTTGGTTATCTGAAATCACGACCATCTGATCCTTAATGCCGTTGCGGATAGCGTTAATTAATTTAATTCTATCCGTCGCCATAGCAAACCAAGCCGATGGCTCTGGTCCGGTAAGCGCAGCGAGTGTACCTTTCTGGTCGAGAAATTGCTGTTGGATCGTTTCAACTGATTGCCAAGCTTGTTGTTGTTTGGCTCTTGTCAACTGGTCTAGGAGGTGACTTGGAAGCGTAATCTTGGCTTGTCGCGCAGCATAGTCGCCAGATGCTAGATAGTTTTGGATGGCAACATATTGCCCTATTGTTGAATTTTTGCGAGAAAAAGCACCGTTTAGAGCGCCTCGGACCTGACCCGCTCTTTCTTTTATCTCCATGACGGCGATCAGACTTTTACTTAGGCTGACAACCTCTGGGTTCGATAGTTCGCCACTGATGATAGACGCGTTATCAATTGACAACTGATTCAAGTTGGAATAGTACCCAAACGGAGACAACTTAGGTGAGAGAGTATCGACCTGACGACGTACCTCATTCAACTTCGCCAGTTCATTGGCGACATCTGATTTAAGCTTGGTTTGCCAAGGGAGTGGCAAAGTGTCGTCAGAGAATGACATTAATTTTTGAACGTGTTGATCGGCCTTTTTACGATGAGCAATCAGAGCCTTCACTTGCTCAGGATTACCCTTACTACCCAACACACCGGCGCTCAGACCACGCTCGACCGCAAGGTTATGGGCAAGATTGTCATAAAGTAAAATCAATTCAGTCGCAGACTTGTCGCTGTTGGCGTTTTCTAAGGTAGTTCGATAGTTGAGGACTAACTCTACCGCCAGCGATAGCGAGATAAGAATGGGTATCCCTGCAAGAAATAGCACTAAGTGATTAAGGCTAAACCTGTGAATTAAAGTATTCATTAACGCTCCTAGCAAGACTGTTGTTGTTATTCAATTAGTATAAGACGTTAAAATGGGAAGGCGTTGTACGTAGAGATTAAATTAAGAAAAATGAATAGGTTCGCACTTGTTGTGTGATCGAGTTCATATGTTGTTCATGGGCAGCATTTCAAAGTACTTGGTGTAATGTCATAAAAAGTTCATTGAATACAATATTGAGGTTTATTCAATAATTCATCATATTGTAATGACTATGTAACAAAATAAGGAGTGCCTATGCAGCATCAAGAAATGATTCAACCCACTCATCTTGGCGTGATCAGCCGAACTTGTTTGTTTTCTATTTTTGCTATTTTCTTTGTCTTTGCTTTCATCTAAATGTTAACTGAACTAAGCCTTAGTAAGTTTGTGGTTACTTACTTCTTCTTCACTTATTAGGGCGGTTCACTGGCTCTTGTCGATAAGGTTGTGATATTTTTGCTGTATCCGCTTATTGTTAAAGAGTTGTATACCAAATGCCTCTGCTTATCCCCAATTTATCCAATCGATATGCTGAATTACCAAATGCCTTTTACTCCTTGGTGGATCCTCAACCATTGGAAAACAGCCATTGGATAGCATGGAATAGCGTACTGGCCGAGCAACTTGGGTTACCTGAAAATCAGCCAAGTGGTGATCTGAAATATTTTCTTTCGGGAGAAGGGGACTATCAGACAACCCCAGTACTCGCAATGAAATATGCAGGTCATCAGTTTGGTAGCTATAACCCTGATTTGGGTGATGGTCGCGGTTTATTGCTTGGTGAAGTGACGTCGCCCACTGGGCAAATGTTCGATATTCATCTAAAGGGTGCGGGACTCACTCCTTATTCCCGTATGGGAGATGGTAGGGCGGTACTACGTTCTACGATTCGTGAATATCTTTGTAGTGAAGCGATGGCAGGGTTGGGTATTCCCACCACTCGCGCTTTAGGGATGTTGACCAGTGACACCCCAGTTTATCGAGATAAAGTGGAAAGTGGCGCTTTGTTGCTGCGTGTTGCTGAAAGCCACATCCGATTTGGTCACTTCGAGCACTTTTTCTACACCAATCAATTAAGTGAGCTGAAGCTGCTGGCTGATAAAGTGATCGAGTGGTATTGGCCAAAATGCTTAGATAGCGAATCTCCTTATGCTGCGATGTTTGCAACCATAGTCGAGAAAACCGCACACATGATCGCCTATTGGCAGGCATATGGTTTTGCTCATGGCGTGATGAATACCGACAACATGTCCATTTTGGGTCAGACGTTTGATTATGGTCCGTTTGGGTTCTTGGATGATTACGAGCCGGGCTACATCTGTAACCATTCCGATTATCAAGGTCGATACGCTTTTGACCAACAGCCCAGAATTGGTCTTTGGAACCTATCGGCTTTAGCGCACGCGTTATCCCCCATTATTGATAAGAGCGAACTTGAACAGGCTTTGAGCCAATTTGAAGTAACTCTGGGCAAAAAATTTAGCCGACTGATGCGAGCAAAGCTCGGCCTAAACTGCAAGCTGGAACAGGATAGCCAACTGTTCAATGCGATGTTTGAGTTACTTCACCAAAACCGAGTCGATTACACACGGTTTATGCGTGAACTCTCCAACCTTGATACTCAACCTGTTCACAACGTCTCAGATCTGTTTATTGATCGAGAGGCCGCGAATGCTTGGCTTGAACTCTACCTTGCTCGTTGTGAATGTGAGGTGGACGAGGCGGGGCAAGCCATCCCATCAACAACACGTTGTGAAAAAATGCGTCAGGTAAATCCGAAGTACATTCTTAGAAATTACTTGGCTCAAATCGCTATTGATAAAGCCGAGCAGGGTGATTTCAGTGAAGTAGAAGCGCTTGCTGAACTGCTAAAACATCCATTTGATGAGCAACCCGATAAAGACGCCTATGCGAATCTGCCTCCGGAATGGGGCAAGAAGATGGAAATCAGTTGTTCGTCTTAACAAGATGAATGACTGATAGATCTGTTTTTATTCGCATGACAAACTTGTGAACCTCGTCTGCACTTTGTTCAAATTATGCAAAATAATCAATCAGCTTCTGAGTACCATCTCACTACACTAATAGCCAAGCATCATTGGTAATGAATTAGGGTTTATGAGCGCTAAAATACTTGTTGTAGATGACGATCAAGAGATTCGAGAACTGTTAGACGAATATCTAACTAAGTCGGGCTACCTTGTAGACACGGTCGCAGATGGGGAGCAGCTTAAGCTACACCTAGAGCAAACTGGTTATCCAGAACTGGTTTTGTTAGATGTAATGCTACCAGGCGATGATGGCTTTACCTTATGCCAGTATATTCGTCGAGAGTCTAGCGTTCCGATCATCATGCTCACTGCGGTATCGGATGAAACGGATCAAATCATCGGCTTAGAAATTGGCGCTGATGATTACATCGCCAAGCCTTTTAACCCGAGGCAGCTTGTTGCGCGCATCAAAGCCGTGTTGCGTCGGGTGCAATTGAGTGACGACAAACCAGCGGATGCGCTCCCTAAACATATCACCTTTGGCGATTGGCGCCTTGATACCCTCGCACATAAGATTATCCACCTTGAAAATGGCCAAGAGCATGATTTATCTGGCAGTGACTTCGCGCTTTTGATGCTGTTTTTAACTCGTCCGAATGAGGTCTTAGACAGGGATACGATTTCATTTGCCACTCGCGGTAGAGAAGCGTTGCCGTTCGAGCGCGGAATTGACGTTCAATTAAGTCGCTTGAGAAACCGTCTAGGCGACAGTGGTAAATACCCCCAGTACATCAAAACCATGCGGGGTAATGGATATATTCTGGCTGTGCCCGTTACTATCGAGCATTAACGAATGCTGAGTTTACTGCGTCTCATCAAGCCAAACTCACTGGTGACTCGAACCTTGGGTCTTGCGCTGTTGGCGGTGGTGTTGGCGCAGGGAATCGCGACCGCCATTTGGTACAGTGAGTCAAAGCAGAAGGAACTGGCGGGTATCCAAGATGCGTCGCAAAGCATGGCCAATATGTTTGCCTCCACGGTGACCTTCTTTCAATCTCTGCCCGTGCGCTACCGACACATCGTTTTGGACCAAATTCGCAATATGGGCGGTACGCGTTTTTTCGTCTCGTTTAATAAAGAAAAGCTGATTGTTGAACCGATAGAAGAGACTCGTCTAAAACAGGCTTCTATCCAAGCCGTGTCTTCTGTGTTGAATCAAAAACTCACCAAGGTGGATTCAATTTCCGTTGATTTCTCGCGTCCTGATAATCTGCGGCTCCTTAAAAATGACATTTACCTGCACGATCTTCCGAAATCTTGGGCGCATCATACGTTAACCTTGTCTCCGATAGACCCTCCGATATTGGTAGTACAAATTGAACTGAGCAGTCATGAGTGGGTGTACATAGCGGCGTTGTTGCCCGCACCGTATGTGACTTTAGATGATACGGTTATCGCTCGCGAGCAAATTGTCTTTTTAATTCTCTCAACGACTCTGCTATTGGGTTTGACCTATTTACTGATGCGTCGCCAAGTCAAACCGTTGAAGCGATTAGCCAAAGCGGCGAATGAAATGAGTATGGATATCGATCAGCCTCCGCTTGCTGAAGAAGGGGCAAGTGAATTAGTCACAGCGACTCGGGCTTTCAATCGAATGCAGCAACGTATACGGCGTTATGTCGCGGATAGAGAACATCTGTTTTCGTCCATCTCTCATGATCTAAAAACCCCGATAACTCGTCTTCGTTTACGTGCTGAACTTCTGGAAAATGACACAAAGCGCAGCAAATTTAATAAAGACCTCGATGAGTTGGAAATGATGGTCAAGGGGGCGCTGCAATGTGTCAGAGACACTGACTTACACGAAAACAACGCCTTTATTGACCTCAATGAGATGATCTTGTCTGTGATTGAACCCATGAACCACAGAGTGCAAGTCGTGGCGTTCGTGCCGGTTCCGATGGATCCGATCGTTGCTAAACCATTGGCGATGAAACGGGTCATCACCAATATTCTCGATAACGCCGTCAAGTACGGTACCAGCGCCGAGGTATCCATCGGCGTTTCAGATGAGTGGATTACCATCACGGTTGATGATGCCGGCCCTGGCATTCCCGAAGAGAAACAAGAGCAAGTGTTTGAGCCCTATTTTAGGTTGGCTGACGATGACCAAGGACATGGTTTAGGGCTTGGAATCTGCCGCAACATTCTCCATGGACATGGTGGAGATCTCATTATTAGCAATCTTCCTAACGGCGGTCTTCGCGCGCAACTCTTTATCCCACCTAGCTTAGAAGTCTAATGTAACTTTCTTGTTACATTGGCTTTACGCTTTGTTTCAATCAAAAAATTCTATTTGGATAGACTCCATAGTGTTCAAGCACGAAGTGAACGGGTCAGGAATGTGGTCGGCCCTGATTTCTAATCCAATACATGGAAGATAACAATGAAAATGAATAAAACCCTACTTACTTTATCGCTCTTGTCTGCCTCTGCTCTTTCTCATGCGGGAGAAGTGGAAGTGCTTCACTGGTGGACTGCGGGCGGTGAGGCCAAATCTGCTGCTGTACTGAAAGAGATGCTCGAAAAGCAAAACCACACATGGAAAGACTTTGCGGTTGCAGGTGGCGGCGGTGAGTCCGCGATGACGGTATTGAAAACGCGTGCGGTCTCAGGAAACCCTCCTTCAGCGGCGCAAATCAAAGGCCACGATATTCAGGAGTGGGGCGGATTAGGTTTCTTAACGTCTTTGGACAAAACAGCGAAAGCAGAACAGTGGGATTCAATCCTTCCATCAGTCGTGACTAAAGTCATGAAGTTCGATGGCGAGTACGTGGCGGTTCCTGTTAACGTTCACCGCGTAAACTGGTTATGGGCAAACCCGGAAGTATTGAAAAAATCGGGCGTTGAATTGCCAACCACATTAGACGAGTTCTTCGCAGCGGCAGAAAAGATCAAAGCGGCTGGCTTTGTACCGCTCGCGCATGGTGGCCAACCTTGGCAGGATGCAACCGTCTTTGAAGCCGTTGCTTTGGATGTTCTTGGCAGCGAAGATTACAACAAAGCCTTTGTTGACCTAGATATGGATACCTTGTCAGGCGATAAGATGGTAGAGGTGTTTACCAAGTTTAAGAAAGTGCGCGACTACATTGATGCGAACTCTCCGGGCCGTGACTGGAACGTAGCAACCTCTATGGTCATCAACGGTGAAGCGGCGATGCAAATCATGGGTGACTGGGCAAAAGGTGAATTCTCTGCAGCGGGCAAAGTACCGGGCAAAGATTACATCTGTGCTCCTGCGCCGGGCACGGATGGTCAGTTCACGTTTAACATCGACAGCTTCGCATTCTTTGAACTGAGCAATGCAGCGAATCAACAAGCTCAGCAAGATCTGGCGAAAACGATTTTAACCAAAGAGTTCCAAGAGGTGTTTAACCTAAACAAAGGTTCAATTCCGGTACGTCTTGATATGGACATGAGTAAGTTCGACCAATGTGCGCTGGACTCAATGGCAACGTTCAAGGCAAGCGCGAAATCTGGCGACCTAGTGCCGAGTATGGCGCACGGCCTATCGACGACAAGTTACGCTCAAGGCGCAATTTATGATGTCGTTACCAACTTCTTCAACGATGACTCCGCAGACCCTAAAGAGGCGGCTCAGAAGCTAGCAAAAGCGGTTAAAGCGGCAATCTAACTTAGTCGTTAGAACACTCATCACCCCCAAAGGGCGAGTAGGCTTGTGGGGAGCCTATTCGCCCTTTCCTTAATCTCTAACCCGGATTTAGGTTAGATAAGATGACGTAAGGATTCGTTATGGAGCATGTTGTATCTCGGTATGCCAATAAGTCTGCGCCAAAGCCAAGCTTTGCTGACAGATTGCAGCGCTGGCTACCGAAAATCGTTCTTGCGCCGACCATGTTAGTCACCGTGGTGTGTATCTACGGTTATATTTTTTGGACGGCTGCACTTTCAATGACCAACTCTCGCTTTCTACCAAGCTTCAATTTTGCTGGCTTTATCCAGTATGAAAAGTTGATGGAAAATGACCGTTGGCTCACTTCAATTACCAATTTAGGTATCTTTGGCCTGTTGTTTATGCTGATTGCGATTGGTCTTGGAGTAGGTCTAGCAATATTGCTTGATCAGAATATCCGTCAAGAAGGGGCAATCAGAACCATTTACCTTTACCCAATGGCACTCTCATTCATTGTGACGGGTACCGCATGGAAGTGGATTTTAAACCCGGGGCTTGGCATTGAGAAGTTGATGCAAGATTGGGGATTCACGGACTTTAAATTTGATTGGCTAGTGGATTCCGAAATGTCGGTTTATACACTCGTTATTGCAGCGGTTTGGCAATCTTCAGGCTTTGTTATGGCGATGTTTCTCGCTGGGCTACGCGGCATCGATTCTTCAATCATTAAAGCAGCACAAATTGATGGTGCAAGCCTGCCAACCATTTATTGGAAGATCATTTTACCTTGCTTGCGTCCCGTGTTTTTCAGCGCCGTTATCATTACCTCTCATATTGCGATTAAGAGCTTCGACTTGGTGACAGCAATGACGGCGGGTGGTCCGGGCTACTCTTCCGATTTGCCAGCTTTGTTTATGTACGCACACTCATTCACTCGTGGCCAAATTGGTTTAGGTGCTGCCAGTGCGATGATGATGTTAGCGGGTATTTTGGCGATTCTCGTGCCGTACCTGTACTCAGAACTTAGGGAGAAAAAATCATGACCAACAACATGAATTTTGCCCGCCTATTTATTTACGCATGCCTCATCTTTTTCTGTGTTGTCTATTTGATGCCGCTGTTTGTGATGGTGATAACTTCGTTCAAGACGCTACCTGACATCAAAGCAGGGAACTTAATGTCGCTGCCGAAAGAGTGGGTGTTTGATGCTTGGTATAAAGCGTGGGATAGCGCCTGTACGGGGGTGAAATGTGAAGGGGTGAAAGGGTATTTCTGGAACTCATTCCAGATGGTGATCCCAGCGGTAGCTATTTCTACGTTACTTGGGGCGTTTAATGGTTACGTTGTGACCAAGTGGCAGTTTCGTGGCTCTAACCTGTTTTTCAGCTTGCTGCTCTTTGGTTGCTTTATTCCGTTTCAGGTGATTTTGCTCCCTATGGCGGCGGTGCTTGGTAAATTAGGTTTGGCCAACACCACAACGGGGCTCGTGATTGTTCACGTCATTTACGGTATGGCTTTTACTACCTTGTTCTTCCGTAATTTTTATATTGGCATTCCAGACGAATTGATTAAAGCCGCCAAACTTGATGGCGCGGGCTTCTTTACCATTTTCTTCAAAATCCTATTGCCGCTGTCGACACCTATCATCATGGTGACGGTCATTTGGCAATTTACCGCAATTTGGAATGACTTCTTATTTGGTGTGGTCTACTCAGGCTCGGAGACACAACCTATAACGGTTGCCCTTAACAACCTTGTTAACACCAGTACGGGAGTTAAAGAATACAACGTAGATATGGCTGCGGCCATTATCGCAGCTCTACCAACACTCCTTGTCTATGTACTGGCAGGAAAATATTTTGTTCGCGGCCTAACGGCAGGATCAGTAAAAGGATAATTACCATGGCGACACTAGAACTTAAACAGATCCGCAAAACGTACCCAAAGGCGGAACAAGAAACGTTGAAAGGCATTGATATCAGCATCGACTCTGGTGAGTTTTTGATTCTGGTCGGCCCATCTGGGTGCGGAAAATCAACCTTGATGAACACCATTGCAGGGCTAGAAGGGATCAGTGGAGGCGAAATCGTGATTGATGGCCGCGATGTGTCTCAAGTTGAACCTAAAGACCGTGATATAGCGATGGTCTTCCAGTCTTACGCGTTGTACCCGAACATGACGGTGCGCGGAAATATCGCGTTTGGCCTAAAAATTCGTAAGATGCCAGACAACGAAATTGAAGAAGAAGTACAGCGCGTGGCAACCATGCTGCAAATTGATCATTTACTTGATCGTAAACCGTCGCAGTTATCTGGTGGTCAAAGACAGCGTGTAGCGATGGGCCGTGCGTTAGCGCGCCGTCCTAAGCTCTACTTGTTTGACGAACCCTTGTCTAACCTAGATGCAAAGCTTCGTGTCGAGATGCGCCATCAGATCAAGCGGCTTCATCAACAGCTCAACACTACTATTGTCTACGTAACCCACGATCAAATCGAAGCCATGACACTCGCCGATCGCATTGCTGTGATGAAAGATGGCGAGCTGCAACAGCTTGGCACACCGCATGAGATCTACACCAAGCCGAACAATATGTTTGTTGCAGGCTTTATGGGCTCTCCATCAATGAACTTCATTAAGACCATGGTTGACCTTGATGACCACGATCAGCCGGTGATTAAGGTCAAGGGGAGCAACGATCAAGAACATCACATCAAACTGCCGCCTTCAATGCGTGAGCAAGATGGTAAGGAAATCGTGATTGGCCTGCGTCCAGAGCATATTACGGAGTCTGAAAATCCAGACTCATCGGCTTCAACCATGTTGAATCTCCAGCTTGAAGTGTTGGAGCCAACAGGACCAGATACTATTGCGATGATTAAAGTGAATGACCAAGAAGTCGCGTGTCGTCTATCTCCAGAGTTTGAGGTGAAAGTCGGGCAAGTAGCACCACTTCATTTTGACTTGTCCAAAGCGGTGTTCTTTGACGCTCAGACCGAGCAGCGTATCGACTTCAATTGATCGTCAATTTGAGTGCACTCCTGAGTAAAGTCACGGGGGATTGATCAGGTTTGGCTTGCTACCTGATTTGGGAGTGCACTCATCCCCAGCTCTTTTTTGATAAAGATGTTAATAAAAGCCCTGATAGCGACTATGCTTAAAGGGAAGTTAGGAGTTAGCGCAGTAAGCACGCGTAGCTGACTTTGATGGAGGGGAGGGACTGCATGCTTTAGTCTCCTTTGCATACTCCCTCTCCTCACATTTTCTTGTTTTCCTCTCTCTTACAATCACTCAACCCAGATTTTCCCACCCTTAGTTGCGTTTCTAAAAACACGAGTGGATTGCTACCCATTTGACTCATTTCAATGAGTGGATTTCCACCCAAAAAAAACCGAATTGAGGTTTGCAGAGAAACATAATCTCCAAGGCGTTTGCTGTTAACTCTTTGTTAAATAATGGTAAGTTACACAAATGTTAAAGCTGGCTTGATAGTTGCCCTTGTATAGGTACAACACCCAGTGATGGGGTTGTCCAATTAACAAGGAGAATAATAATGTTTAAGCCATTGACCCTACTATCTGTTTCGATTCTTGCTGTCACCAGTTTTAACGCTGCTGCAAACTGTGACCCAGGTGAAACAGTGATTAAATTTAGTCACGTAACGAATACAGATAAGCACCCGAAAGGGATTGCGGCTTCATTACTTGAGCAACGTGTTAACGAAGAGATGAATGGAAAAGTGTGTATGCAGGTTTTCCCTAACTCCACACTCTATGATGATGACAAAGTGCTTGAAGCGTTATTGAACGGCGACGTGCAACTTGCTGCCCCTTCTTTATCAAAGTTTGAAAAGTTCACGAAAAAATACCGTATCTTTGACCTTCCTTTCCTATTTGAAGACGTTGACGCCGTTGATCGTTTTCAAAACTCAGAAGCGGGTGAAAAACTAAAGAACTCGATGAAGCGTCGCGGCTTGCAAGGTCTGGCGTTTTGGCACAATGGTATGAAACAGATGTCGGCTAACCAACCGCTGCTCTCACCTGAAGACGCGAAAGGACTTAAGTTCCGTGTTCAGGCGTCAGATGTTTTGGTTGCGCAGTTTGAACAACTTGGCGCAAACCCGCAAAAAATGTCATTTAAAGAAGTGTATGGCGGTCTGCAAACTAAAGTTATCGACGGTCAAGAGAACACTTGGTCAAACATCTACGGTAAGAAATTCTTCGAGGTTCAAGATGGCATTACCGAAACCAACCACGGTATTTTGGACTACCTAGTCGTGACATCAAACGACTTCTGGAAAGGCCTTCCAGCAGACCAACGCGACCAGCTAAACACCATCATCCAAGAAGTGACGGCAACGCGTAACGCGGAATCAACCAAAGTTAACCTTGCGAATAAAAACAACATCATTGAAGCGGGTGGTGAGGTTCGCACGTTAACGCCAGAGCAGCGCCAGCAATGGGTAGCAGCTCTGCAACCGGTTTGGAAGAAATTTGAAAAAGACATCGGTTCGGACTTGATTGAAGCGGCGTTAGCTTCAAACCAGTAGTGGTTTAAGTCAACCTGAAAATAACTATAACGATCCCCCTAACTATTGGCCCTCTTGTCGGGAGGAGGGCCTTTCTTTCCCTGTCATGCCGAGCTGGTTAGCCAGTTTGGTCTATAAAGCGATGTAACTATGGAACAGTCAATTTTTGCCAGAATAGGTAGAGTGACCGACGCCATCGAGGAAACGCTGATTGCTTTTTTCCTTGGTGCGATGACTATGCTCACTTTTGCCAACGTAATTTTTCGATATGTCTTTAACGACAATATTCTTTGGGCTTTGGAACTTACCGTTTTCCTATTCGCGTGGATGGTGCTTGTTGGCGCATCTTACGGCGTGAAAAAACACTTTCATATCGGTGTCGATGTCGTCATCAACTTGGCACCTGAGAAGCTTCGCAGAATTTACGCACTCATCGCGGCGGCATGCTGTTTGACCTTTTCTACTTTGCTTTTGATTGGCTCTTGGAACTATTGGTATCCATTTGCGACAGAGCGTGCGTGGTATGAAACCGACGATATTCCAATGCCTGAAATGCTGCAGTTTTTAGCCGATTGGCTCAACGAAGGTGAGCGCTATGAAAAACTGCCACGCTTTATCCCTTATATGGCGCTGCCAATTGGGATGGCGCTAATGACATTCCGTTTTGCACAGATCACCGTTCAAATCGCCACTGGTAAGCTCGATCGCCTGATTGCTGGCCACGAAGCAGAGGAGGAGTTAGAAGCGCTCAAAGAAGAGTTAAAAGATGCGGGAGAGGCGATGGAGCCTAAATCTGCAGCCAACTCTGACAATAACGATAAGAGCAAGGAGAGCTAAACCATGGATATTTTGTTTCTATTCGTAATGGTGGTTGGCTTTATGCTAATTGGCGTGCCAATCGCCGTATCATTGGGCCTGTCGAGTATTCTGTTTTTGATGATGCATTCGGATGCCTCGTTGGCGTCGGTTGCTCAAACCCTATTTAACGCGTTTGCTGGTCACTACACCTTACTGGCGATTCCATTCTTCATTCTGGCATCGAGTTTTATGTCTACCGGCGGTGTTGCGAAACGTATTATCCGTTTTGCGATTGCAATGGTTGGCTGGTTCCGAGGCGGTTTAGCGATGGCTTCCGTTGTCGCATGTATGATGTTTGCGGCTCTTTCTGGGTCTTCACCAGCAACGGTCGTTGCGATCGGTAGTATCGTTATCGCAGGGATGATCAAAAACGGCTATTCGAAAGATTTCGCTGCTGGGGTGATTTGTAACGCTGGTACGCTAGGCATCTTGATTCCACCTTCTATCGTCATGGTAGTTTACGCCGCGGCAACCGATGTGTCGGTAGGTCGTATGTTCCTTGGCGGTGTTATTCCTGGTCTGCTTGCCGGTGTGATGCTAATGATTGCCATCTACATTGCGGCGCGCATTAAGAATCTACCTAAACAGCCATTTGTCGGTTGGGGTGAAATGTTTGCTGCAGCGAAAGATGCAAGCTGGGGTCTGTTGTTGGTGGTAATCATCCTCGGCGGTATCTATGGCGGTATCTTCACACCGACAGAAGCGGCCGCAGTAGCTGCGGTTTACTCTTTCTTTATCGCGAACTTTATCTATAAGGACATGGGGCCGTTCGCAGACAAGAAAAATACTAAGCCTGCCATCGTTAAAGTATTCCAAGCGTTCGTGCATAAAGACACCAAGCATACTCTGTACGATGCAGGTAAGCTGACTATCATGCTGCTGTTTATCATCGCTAATGCTTTGATCTTAAAGCACGTGTTGACGGAAGAGCGCATTCCGCAAATGATCACAGAGTCTATGCTATCAGCCGGCCTTGGGCCAATTACCTTCTTGATTGTGGTGAACGTATTGCTCTTGATTGGTGGCCAGTTTATGGAGCCATCAGGGCTGTTGATCATCGTAGCGCCATTGGTATTCCCAATTGCGATTGCACTCGGCATTGACCCCATTCACCTAGGTATCATGATGGTGGTGAACATGGAGATAGGTATGATCACCCCGCCAGTTGGGTTGAACCTATTTGTTACCGCCGGGGTCGCTAAGATGTCGATGATGCAAGTGGTGAAAGCAGCACTGCCTTGGGTTGCAGTTATGTTCCTCTTCCTCATCATTGTTACTTATGTACCTTGGGTATCGACATGGTTGCCAACCACTTTAATGGGACCTGAGATCATAACAAAATAACGTGACTTGCAAGAATTAGCCTCGCTTAACCGCGGGGCTTTTTTTGTTCTATTCGTTGTTAAATTAATCAGTTGGGTGGCGAGGGGAATCGAAAATGATTACTATGCGCAAAGTATTCATTTTATAAATGAATAAGTTAGAAATACAAAAAACGGATATTAAATGAAACGAAAGTGGTTATGGCTTGTAGCTTTAGTGATAAGTAGTGTGCAGGCAGCAGAAATAGAAATCTCCCCGGTACCAAGTTGGGTGGTCGAACAATCATTTGAAGCGCAGACTCAGCGTAAAGATAGAGTAGATGGCAGCATTTACATGCTGGTTTCTAATCAGTTTAATGCGTTACCAAATACACCGACGTTTTATAGTCGTTACGTCACTCAAGCAGTGAACTCTGAAGGAGTAGAGAGCAACTCTCAAATAGCGATAGACTTCGATCCTAGTTATGAAGAAGTGGTGCTCCATAATGTCAAAGTGTGGCGTGAGGGCAAACCTTTGGAACGGTTATCTAGTATTGATGTCAAGCGATTCAAGCGCGAAGTCGACCTAGAAAAGCTGCTTTATAGTGGTCAGGAAACCTTCTACATCGTGATTAACGATGTTCAAGAAGGGGATATCATTGATTATAGCTACTCGATTAAAGGGCTGAATCCGGTCTTTAATGGCAAAGTTGACCGTTGGATAAAAATGGGCTGGAGTGTGCCGGTTCTAAAGACTTACGCAAGAGTTCTAACGCCTAAGGATAGCCAATATACCGTTAATCGATACGGTGACAGCGGACACCTAAAAGCTGAAATTAACCAAGATGGTAAAATGGTTGAGCATATTTATTCTGATGAACGTCGTTCATACAGCTATCTAAATGAAGCGGATCAACCAGATTGGTTTATTGAGTATCCATATATCAATATCAATAACTATGAGAATTGGGCGGATGTCGTTTCTTGGGCTTTGCCTCACTACCAGATAGACGCCCAAGGTAGTAAGTTTGCTGCTGAAGTGAGTAAACTGAAAGCTATTGAAGACCCAGAGAGACAAGTGATTGCTGCGATTAAACTCGCTCAGCAATCGATACGCTATTTGGGGATAGAAAATGGTATTGGCTCCCATGCTCCGAGACAACCGGAGCAAACTTTGCAGCAAGGGTATGGAGACTGTAAAGATAAGTCAGTGTTGTTGACAGCTATGCTACGGGAGCTGGGCATTGAAGCAAACCCTGCACTAGTGAGTACCGTATACCGTAAGCATCTAACCGGGCAACCTTCAGGGCATAGCGCATTCAACCATGTTATTGTCACCTTCTATTTTCAGGGCAAGACCTTTTGGATTGATCCTACCCAAACAGAGCTGTCGGATAGCCTAGCCACAATGACTCAATCTGAGCTTGGTTATGGTTTGATCATCAAACAAGGTGAAATTTACCCGACGCTTATCGACACAAATAACCTCAATCAAGTTGAAACGACATCCACCTTTAAAGTAGCTTCTCATGAGAATGGTGCTTCAACGCTACACGTAGAAACGACTTACAAGGGCAAACAGGCTGACAGAATGAGGCGTTATCTTTCGGCTAACTCAATTGAGCAAGTGATGGACGAATTTGAAGGCTTCTACAACAAACACTATGAAGGTATCTCTGCTTCTAAGAAATTCTATTATTTCGATGACTTAATGAAGAATGAACTGTACATGACAGAGAATTATGACATCGAGAAAATGTGGTACCTGAATGAAGATGATGACCCACAGTTTGAGGTGTATGCAGACGTGATTGGTGCAAATGTGTATGTGTCAGAAGCGAAAAGGCGCAGTACTCCTTTTTACATAGGGAGACCAGTCAAAGTTGCTCAAACCATGGTGGTTGAGTTGCCATCACCTTGGAAAATTACTCCAGACGAGCTCAAAGTAAATAATGAGGCATTCGATTTTTCACTGTCGCTTAACGGAGAAGAGGGAAACTGGTTATCGAAAGTGTCAGGCGAGTATCGTCAGGCAAGGATTCACTATCAGCTTGAAAGAAAGCAGCCAGATGTGATGCCGAGCTCGCTTAAAGAGTACAATCAACAAATAGAGCGAGCATCAGAAAGCGTGGTATATCAATTCACGCGCTACGAATAACGAGCAAAACTAAGCCCCTATCTTATTAATCTGGCTAGGGGCTTTTGCTTTTCATCGGTCGAGTCTATTCCGTTTTGTAGCTGTTCTTATCAATCCCATATTTTTGCATTTTGTCGTACAGCGTTTTGCGTGCAAGTTGTAGGGTATCGAGTGTTTCGTTAATCTTGCCGTGATTGCTCGCCAAGGCTTGTTCAATTAGAGTTTTCTCAAACTCAGCGACTTGGGTAGCAAGCGGAATTGAATCGGCAATCGGCTGTGTTGGGTTTAGGTGGCCAAGGTTTCCTAATAGGACAAATCGCTCAGCGCTGTTACGTAACTCCCGAACGTTACCCGGCCAATCATGACTCATGAGCGTCTGTAAATCAGCTTCAGGTAGAGCATTTGCCGCTTTCCCGTAGCGAGCAGCCGCCACCAGTAAAAAGTGATGAAACAGGGCGGGGATGTCTTCTTTACGTTGTCGAAGCGGAGGAAGGTCGAGAGTCACGACGTTTAGGCGATAATAAAGGTCCTCACGAAATTCTCCGGCAGCGGCAGCTTGCTTAAGATCGACTTTGGTGGCGGCAATCACTCTTATATCTACTGGAATCAGAGTGTTGGACCCAACTCGTTCTATCACGCGCTCCTGCAGTACTCTTAGCAAACGAATTTGCGCCTGCATTGGCATCGACTCAATCTCGTCAAGAAACAAGGTGCCCCCTTGGGCATGCTCGAACTTACCGATTCGTGTGGCATCGGCACCAGTAAAAGCGCCTTTCTCATGTCCGTATAACTCACTCTCAATCAAGTTTTCTGGGACAGCGCCACAGTTGATAGCCACAAAGTTTGCTTCACGTCGAGAGCTCTGCTCATGGATTGAACGAGCGAAGAGCTCTTTACCTGTTCCAGTCTCGCCGAACAATAAAATGTCTGCGTTTGTATCGGCAATGTGAGAAATGGTGTCGCGAAGCGATTGGATGGATTGAGTATCACCAATAATTCTTGGACCAAGAGTTTGGCTTGCTTTCAGGCTTCGCTTTAGCTCTTGGTTTTCGAGGGTCAGCTGGCGCTTTTCTATCGCTCGATTCGTCGTATCAATTAAGCGGTCAATAGCAAAAGGTTTTTCGATAAAGTCGTAAGCGCCGTTTCGCAGTGCGTTTACGGCCATTGATATGTCTCCGTGTCCTGTAATCAAGATAACAGGGACATCGCTATCTTGGTTTAACACGGTCGATAAGAGGTTCTCGCCAGATAAACCAGGCAAACAAATATCCGATATGACGACTTTAGGCATGCCGTGTTGCTTTATTGCGAGCATGGCGTCTTCTGCACTGGCGAAAAAGAGGGCTGAAATCTCCTCTAATTCGAAGCTCTGTTCAATGGCGATGCGAATGTCGCTCTCGTCATCAATGAAAAATACATCGTACATCAACATGTATCCTTGCGATTGGCTTGTGTGGATTGAAGTCTATTGGGTAGTTTCAGAGTAAACCTTGCACCGCCAAGAGGAGACTGGCCAACGCTGAGCTCTCCATTCATGGTTTGAACGATTTGCTGAGAAATCGATAGCCCTAGCCCCAAGCCATTTTTCTTGGTGGTAAAAAACGGCTCAAACAGATGGGCTGCGGTCGTCGTATCGATTCCCGGTCCACTGTCATCGATAAAAACCGATACCACAGCATCGTTTTGATGATAGGAAAGGTTTACGATACGTTCTGTTGACGCTTCAACGGCTTGAGCGGCATTGGTGATGAGATTGATCAGTACTTGCTCAATCTGGATAGCATTAATATCGACTTTGGCTGACAAGCCCTCGATATTGATGTTGAAAGTGACTTGATGGCTTTTTATCTGTGGGGTCACCAGTTCCTTGGCGGAAATGATCACCGGAGCAAGCTCCAAAAGTTGTACATCTTGGCTATCAGATTTACGGGTGAACGATTTCAGCTGATTACTTATTTTGGCCATCCGATCGGTCAGATTTGAGATACGAGCTAAGTTGTCATCGACTCGGTCAAATTTCTCTTTGGTCAAGAATCGCCTTCCGTTGTCAGCAAAGCTTCGAATTGCCGCGAGTGGGTTATTCAGTTCATGGCTGATACTCGCAGACATTTGACCCAGTACGGCAAGTTTTGCCGCTTGGATAAGCTCATTTTGCGTTTGTCGTAAGGCTTCTTCAGTGCGAGTTCTTTCCAAGATTTCTGCTTGAAGCTCGGAGGTTCGCTCCATAACTAAAAACTCGAGCTTTTGTTTTGCTTCAGATTGCAGTTGTTCAAATTGGCGTTTTTTCTGATGTCTTTGATGCGTCAGTTGAAGGGTCAAAAACGCGATAACGAACAGGAGCGTTAATACTAATCCAAAGCTCAAAGTTGGCCACAGCAAGGTGACTTTTTCTGTGAGTACTCGGATGGTCAAATTCAGCTGAGGAAATGGGCGATTGGAAGCCATGTAAACGCCCTTAAATCCACCTTGATTGGATTCCCAAAGTTCAGAGTGTTTAGCGGTAAGATCTCCATGTAACGCGAGAGAGAGAATCGGGGTATCCAAGTATTGACGACTTTCGGTGATGAGCGCCCTGTTAGATTTGCTTATGTCAGTTAAGCTTTTAAACAGCCAAGTAGGGTTACTCGACATAAACACGATATTGTATTTGTCGGTTGCAACAAACGTACTCTGCTTTCCTTTCCAGTTGCCCTCTATGGCCGAGAGGTCCATTTTGACAACGATGACCCCAATGTTTTCCGCCGCGTAAATAACAGGAAACGAATAGTAGTAGCCTCGCTGACCAGACGTTGAGCCCAACGCAAAATATTGACTTCGTTGCCCTTGAATCGCTTCAGAAAAGTAGGGGCGCCAAGCAAAGTTTTTGCCTAAAAAAGTACGGCTTGAACTCCAATTGCTCGCGGCTATAGTGTTGCCCCAACGATCGAGGAGATAGGTGTCCGACGCTTGGATGATGGAATTGACGTCTTCTAAGTATCGATTGGTTAGATCAATCTGTGCCGGATTGTCGGGCTGCAACAGTGCAGATGTCAGTTCGCGGTCTTCGGCAAGTAACTGGGGTAAGTGGGCATACTTGTCTAACTTCGCGTAAATGTGACTAGAAAATCGGTCGAGTTGCGCTTGATGCTCTTCAAGTAGTGATTGATGATTGAAGTTCCATACCAACTTTGAGCCAGCCACTAGGCAAGTGACATAAGCTAAAAAAAGGTAAACATAAGCACGGCGGAATGAGGCCATAGACTTCCATGAAATCAAGGTGACAATCGAGCCTTCAGGGTAATATTTTTTGTTACGGTTGTGTTTAAAGGTGTAACAAAAATGAGGAATAAAACCGGACTTAGATCTCCTTTTTTTGTTTAATTCCAAAAAAAGGCTAGTTTCTCTTGAAAAAGCTATTAATGTCCCCATTTCTGAAGACAATAACGACCTTATTGCTTCTTTTTTTAGCAGTTAAGTGAGTTTTTAGGGTAATCCTAACGGTATCTTAGGGATCGGCTCGACAGCTATCGACTAGGTCGGTAGAATGCTGCGTCTAAATTTTTATCCTGAGGCTAATCGGAGATACCTTTCACGAACTCGGATTCGTAAAGATATCGCTCATTAGTCCGATAGCGGATCTTTGCCGTTATCGATACTCGATTTATAAAGAGTACTCGCAGAGTACAAACAAGGATGGGTCCTAATACCTGTTTTTGGATTTTAGGGCACATAAGCTCAGCAAGACTGAGCCAGTTTTGAGGTTAATGAATAATGCAAGTTACTGTTGAAACTCTAGAGGGCCTAGAGCGCCGTCTTAACATTACTGTTCCAGCTGCAAACATCGAAGATGCTGTGACAGCTGAACTACGCAACATCGCAAAAAACCGTCGTTTCGATGGTTTCCGTAAAGGTAAAGTGCCTCTAAAAATGGTTGCGAAGATGTACGGCAAAGCAGTACGTCAAGACGTGATGGGCGAAGTAATGCAACGTCACTTCATCGAAGCGATCGTTAAAGAAAAAATCAACCCAGCAGGTGCACCAACGTTCGCTCCAGTTGAAAACAAAGAAGGTGCAGACCTAGTTTTCAACGCAACTTTCGAAGTTTACCCAGAAGTTGAGCTTAAAGGCCTAGAGAACATCACTGTTGAAAAACCAACAACTGAAGTAAATGACGCTGACGTTGAAGAGATGATCGAAACGCTACGTAAGCAACAAGCTGGTTGGGTTGAAGTAGAAGAAGCGGCTGAAGAAGGCAAGCGCGCAACTATCGATTTCGTTGGCTCAATTGACGGCGAAGAATTCGAAGGCGGTAAAGCTGAGAACTTCCCACTAGAAATGGGCGCGGGTCGCATGATCCCTGGTTTTGAAGATGGTATCGCAGGTAAGACTGCTGGTATGGAATTCGAAATCGACGTAACTTTCCCAGAAGATTACCACGCAGAAAACCTAAAAGGTAAAGCGGCTAAGTTTGCAATCAAAGTAAACAAAGTTGAAGCGCGTGAGCTTCCAGAACTGAACGACGAGTTCGTTTCTAAGTTCGGTGTTGCTGAAGGTGGCGTTGACGCTCTTAAAGCTGAAGTTCGTAAGAACATGGAGCGTGAGCTTAAGCAAGCTGTTAAGAACCGCATCAAAGAGCAAGCAATCGACGGTCTAGTTAAAGAGAACGAAATCGACGTACCTGCTGCACTTATCGACCAAGAAATCGGTACTCTGCGTCAGCAAGCTGCACAGCGTTTCGGTGGCAACCCAGAAGCGGCTGCACAACTTCCACGTGAACTGTTCGAAGAGCAAGCTAAGCGTCGCGTAGTTGTTGGTCTTCTTCTAGGCGAAGTAATCAAGTCTGAAGAGCTAAAAGCTGACGACGAGAAAGTGAAAGCGCTAATCGAAGAAATGGCGACAGCTTACGAAGATCCAGCTGAAGTTGTTGCTTACTACGAGCAAAACGAGCAAATGATGAACAACATGCGCAACGTTGCTCTTGAAGAGCAAGCAATTGACGCAATCATCGCTAAAGCTCAGGTTACTGAAAAAGAAGTTAGCTTCAACGAGCTAATGAACCAGCAGCCAGCGGCTTAATAAGCAATATCTTGCGTAGAAGGTTGACGAAACGTTAACTATTCTGCTAACAATGGTCCGTATGATATTTGTCATTCGGGCCATTTATTTTAGGGACATAAGAATATGAGCTACCAAGAAAAAATGCAATGTCGCCAATTCTAGACGCGCTAGTACCAATGGTGGTTGAACAGACTTCCCGTGGTGAACGTTCTTACGATATTTACTCTCGCTTGCTGAAAGAGCGCGTTATCTTCTTAACGGGTCAAGTGGAAGATCACATGGCAAATCTTGTCGTGGCGCAGCTACTTTTCCTAGAGTCTGAAAATCCTGATAAAGATATTTTCCTATACATTAATTCGCCAGGCGGTAGTGTGACAGCGGGTATGTCGATTTACGACACCATGCAGTTTATCAAACCAAATGTCAGCACGGTATGTATGGGACAAGCGTGCTCAATGGGCGCATTCTTACTTGCTGGTGGCGCACCAGGCAAGCGTTATGTACTGCCTAATTCGCGCGTGATGATTCACCAACCACTTGGCGGTTTCCAAGGTCAAGCGTCTGATATTCAAATTCATGCGCAAGAGATTTTGACCATCAAACAGAAGCTGAACAAGCTGCTGGCTGAGCATACAGGTCAACCGTTAGAAGTGATTGAACGCGATACCGATCGTGATAACTTTATGGCTGCTGAGCAAGCTGTGGAGTACGGTTTGGTTGATGCAGTATTAAGCCACCGCGGTGAATAATTGATAGCAATTGTTTAGCGCAATTCGGTTTAAATTGATATACACTCAAATCATATGAGTAAAGGCTAAGAGGTTAGCGAATGACAGATAAAAGCAAAGAGAGCGGTAGTAGTAAGCTTCTTTACTGCTCTTTCTGCGGCAAAAGCCAGCACGAAGTTCGCAAGCTGATCGCCGGTCCATCCGTCTATATCTGTGACGAATGTGTCGATCTATGTAACGATATTATTCGTGAAGAAATTAAAGATGTTCTACCGAAAAAACAATCTGAAGCGTTGCCCGCTCCAAGAGAAATTCGTGAACATTTAGATGACTATGTGATCGGTCAAGATTACGCTAAAAAAGTGCTAGCAGTGGCCGTTTACAACCACTACAAGCGTTTACGTAACGGCGACACGACAAGCGAAGGCGTGGAACTTGGTAAGAGTAACATCCTTCTTATCGGTCCAACGGGTAGTGGTAAAACGCTACTGGCTGAAACCCTAGCTCGTTTCCTAGATGTACCTTTCACAATGGCAGACGCAACGACGCTGACTGAAGCGGGTTACGTTGGTGAAGATGTTGAAAACATCATTCAAAAACTGCTCCAAAAATGTGATTACGATGTCGCGAAAGCAGAGCGCGGTATTGTTTACATCGACGAAATTGACAAGATTTCACGCAAAGCTGAAAACCCATCGATCACTCGTGATGTTTCAGGTGAAGGTGTTCAGCAAGCGCTTCTAAAACTTATCGAAGGTACGGTTGCTTCAGTTCCCCCGCAAGGTGGTCGTAAGCATCCTCAGCAAGAATTCCTACAAGTAGACACATCTAAGATTCTATTTATTTGTGGTGGTGCGTTTGCTGGCCTAGATAAAGTTATCGAGCAACGTGTTGCAACGGGCACTGGTATTGGTTTTGGTGCGGAAGTTCGTTCTAAAGACGAAACTAAGACTGTGGGTGAATTGTTCACTCAGGTTGAGCCAGAAGATTTGGTTAAATACGGCCTAATCCCAGAGTTCATCGGTCGTCTACCAGTGACAACAACATTGACTGAGCTTGACGAAGATGCGTTGATTCAGATTCTTTGTGAACCAAAGAACGCATTAACGAAGCAGTATGCAGCCTTGTTTGAACTTGAAGACTCCGAGCTTGAGTTCCGTGAAGATGCACTACGCGCCATCGCGAAGAAAGCGATGGAGCGTAAAACAGGTGCTCGCGGATTGCGTTCGATTCTAGAAGCGGTTCTTCTTGAGACGATGTACGAGCTGCCATCAATGGACAACGTAAGCAAAGTTGTAATTGATGAGTCAGTCATCAACGGTGAGTCTGAACCGTTGTTGATTTACAGCAACTCTGACAACCAAGCTGCGGGTGCAGAATCGTAACCCAATTCACATAATTTGCTAAATCAGAAAAGGAGGTAATCAATTACCTCCTTTTTTTTATTCTTTCATTGAATCCAACCAATTAGCCCCCATATACTGCTCATAAGACTAAGCGGAAGAGAGAATAATATGAACTTGGAACGTTCCGAACGTATCGAGATCCCTGTACTACCTCTAAGAGATGTAGTCGTTTACCCGCACATGGTAATTCCTTTGTTTGTTGGTCGTGAAAAATCCATCGCTTGTCTCGAAGCGGCAATGGATAACAACAAGCAAGTGCTGCTAGTTGCGCAGAAAGAAGCGGATACAGATGAACCAACGAAGAATGATCTTTTCGATGTAGGTACCGTTGCGACGATTCTTCAACTTTTAAAGCTACCAGATGGCACAGTAAAAGTTCTTGTTGAAGGTCAACAACGCGCAAAAATCAATAGTCTGACTGATGATGAGTTCTTCGTCGCTGATGCTGAGTATCTGGTCACGGAAGAACTTGACGAGCGCGAGCACGAAGTCATTGTTCGCAGTGCAATCAATCAATTTGAAGGCTTTATTAAGCTCAACAAGAAAATCCCACCAGAAGTTCTCACGTCACTCAGTGGTATTGACGAAGCAGCTCGTCTTGCAGATACCATCGCTGCGCATATGCCGCTCAAGCTCGCTGACAAACAAACAGTTCTTGAGATCTTAGACGTAACAGAGCGTCTGGAATTCTTGATGGGGCAAATGGAGTCGGAAATCGACTTGCTACAGGTTGAGAAGCGTATCCGAACCCGCGTTAAAAAGCAGATGGAAAAATCTCAACGCGAGTACTACCTGAACGAGCAAATGAAAGCCATCCAGAAAGAGCTGGGTGAAGGCGAAGATGGCGTTGACGAATTTGAAGCTCTGAAACAGAAAATCGCTGATTCTAAAATGCCTCAAGAAGCGCGTGAAAAAACCGAGCAAGAGCTACAAAAGCTTAAGATGATGTCACCAATGTCAGCAGAAGCAACTGTTGTACGTGGCTACATCGATTGGATGCTTGGTGTACCTTGGAGCAAGCGCTCGAAAGTTAAGAAGAACTTGGCGAAAGCAGAAGAAATTCTAAACGAAGACCATTATGGTCTAGAGCGTGTTAAAGAGCGCATTCTAGAATACTTGGCGGTTCAGAATCGAATCAATAAGCTTAAAGGTCCAATCCTATGTCTTGTTGGTCCTCCTGGTGTGGGTAAAACGTCTCTAGGTCGTTCAATTGCTGCTGCGACAGGTCGTCAATACACGCGCATGGCATTAGGCGGCGTACGTGATGAAGCGGAGATTCGTGGTCACCGTCGTACATACATTGGTTCAATGCCGGGTAAACTTATTCAGAAAATGTCCAAAGTTGGTGTGAAGAACCCGCTATTCCTATTGGATGAAATCGACAAGATGTCGTCTGATATGCGTGGTGATCCGTCATCTGCCCTGTTAGAGGTTCTTGACCCTGAACAAAACAACGCGTTTAACGACCACTACCTAGAAGTCGATTATGACCTATCTGACGTAATGTTCGTGGCAACGTCAAACTCGATGGATATTCCAGGCCCACTGTTAGACCGTATGGAAGTGATTCGTTTATCGGGCTACACCGAAGACGAAAAACTGAATATTGCGAAGCGCCACTTAGTTGAAAAACAGATCAAGCGCAACGGCCTAAAAGTAGGTGAGATTGAGATCGAAGACTCAGCCATTATTGGCATAATCCGTTACTACACGCGTGAAGCGGGTGTTCGTAGCCTAGAGCGTGAGATCTCGAAGATTTGTCGCAAAGCAGTGAAGAATATCTTGCTCGATAAAGAGCTTAAGAGCGTCACTGTTACTATGGATAATCTAAAAGAATATCTGGGTGTTCAGCGCCATGATTATGGCAAAGCGGAAGACAGCAACCGTATTGGTCAAGTGACGGGGCTAGCTTGGACGCAAGTGGGCGGCGATCTATTGACTATCGAAACGGAAGCGATGCCAGGCAAGGGCAAGCTGACACAAACAGGGTCACTGGGTGACGTGATGAAAGAGTCAATTCAAGCGGCAATGACGGTAGTGCGTTCACGTGCCGAGAAGCTTGGTATTAACTCAGACTTCTATGAGAAGCGCGATATTCACGTACACGTACCTGAAGGTGCGACGCCGAAAGATGGCCCGAGTGCAGGTATTGCCATGTGTACCGCGTTAGTTTCTAGCCTTACAGGAAACCCTGTTAAAGCGGAAGTCGGTATGACAGGTGAGATTACCTTACGTGGTGAAGTCCTACCTATCGGTGGCTTAAAAGAGAAACTGCTTGCGGCTCATCGTGGTGGTATCAAAACAGTACTGATTCCTAAAGACAATGAGCGCGATTTGGAAGAAATTCCAGACAACGTCATCGCTGATCTGAAGGTAATTCCGGTGCAATGGATTGATGAAGTACTTCAAGTTGCATTAGAAAAAGACCCGTCAGGTGTCGAGATTGCTGCCGCAAAATAGTGATGTGTAGCAAAAATAAGTAAAAGATTACGCTGATAGGCTTAAAAAGGCTTGTCAGCGTTTTTTTTGGGCGCTAACGTTAGCGACTATAGCTTCAGCCCTTGCGGTATAAGGGATTGTCGCTGATTTGAAACAAATGGAACGAAAGCTACCGTAAATAACTAAATAAGGTAGCGCAAAGGGGAATCACAGTGAATAAAACACAATTAGTAGAAAAAATTGCAGAAAACGCAGATCTATCTAAAGCATCAGCAGGCCGTGCACTTGATGCTCTTATCGAAGCAGTGAGTGATACACTTCAGTCTGGTGATCAAGTTGCACTTGTTGGCTTCGGTACATTCAGCGTGCGCACTCGTGCAGCTCGCACAGGCCGTAACCCAAAAACGGGTGAAGAAATTCAAATTGCTGAAGCGAAAGTACCTTCATTCAAAGCGGGTAAAGCACTAAAAGACGCTTGTAACTAATAAAAATTGGCTTCATCGCCAATTTTGTTAGAACCTTTTTAAAATATGCGCATCATACTGATGCGCATTTCTTTTTCTGGTATTATCGCGCTATTCATTTTTGTTTTAGTATTAGGCACATCTAAGTGTTTTCAACAATGCTGAGATGTGCGAGCGGAGAGTAGTTTAAGTATGATGGATCGATTACGCGAAGGCGTTAACAGCATCGCGGTAAAAATTATCCTGGGACTTATCATCCTATCTTTCGTTTTTGCAGGTGTAGGAAGCTACATTGTCGGTGGCGCTGGCAACACAGCTGCAAAAGTGGGTAACGTAGAAATTGACCGTGGTGAGTTTGAGCAAGCGTATCAAAATGAACGCAACCGCATGCAAGCTCAACTTGGTGATTATTTCTCAAATCTTCTTGCAGATCCTAGCTACGTAGAATCTTTCCGAAAATCTGTTCTTGATCGTATGGTCAATGATTTGCTGCTTGAGCAACATGCCGCATCTTTAGGTTTACGTGTAAGTGATGCACAAGTACGTACCATGATTGTTGAAATGCCTCAGTTCCAAGTTGATGGTAAGTTTGACCAAGAAATCTATCAGTCGTCTTTGCGTCGTGCGGGTTTCACTCCGGAAAGTTTTGCGGAGTATCTGCGTCGTGATTTGGTTCGTAACCAACTCCTAACAGCGATTCAAGCGAGTGATTTCTCTCTTCCAGCAGAAGTTGAAGCACAGGCTAAGTTGTTGACTCAAACTCGTGAAGTTCAAACGCTGAGTCTACCTCTTGATGACTTTGCAGCCAAAGTAGAATTGTCGGACGATGAAATTCAAGGTTACTACGAGCAAAACTCTGAGCGCTATACACGTCCTGAACAGGTGAAAGTTGCTTACATCGAGCTGTCAGCTCAGAAGCTAAAAGATGCAATAACTGTCTCTGACGAAGATGCTAAAAAGTACTTTGAAGAACATTTAGATAAATACTCTTCAGAAGAACAACGTCGCGTAAGTCACATCCTAGTCGAAGGTGATGACCAAGCTAAAGCACAGGCTATTTTGGATGAGCTTAACGCTGGGACAGATTTTGCAGCGTTGGCAGAAGAAAAATCAGATGACTTTGGTAGTGCATCAGAGGGCGGATCTCTAGGTTGGATTGAGCGTGATGTCATGGACCCAGCTTTCGAAGAAGCAGCATTTGCGCTGAAGAACGTGGGTGATGTAACGGGCTTAGTCAAATCGGACTTTGGCTACCACATTATCAAGCTTGATGAGCTTAAAGGCTCGGTCGTTAAGCCATACGCAGACGTCGCGGCTCAGATCAAACAAGAGCTGAAAGATCAACAAGCCATCGACCAGTTTTATGAGCTGCAAAGCGAGTTAGAGAAAGTTGCCTTTGAGTACCCTGACTCACTAGATGACGCTGCGGCAGCTATTGACGCGAAAATTGAAACGACGGATTTTATTTCGCAAGTCGATGCCCCTGAACTGCTGAAAGCACCATCAGTGTTGCAAGCTATCCTCAGCCCAGAAGTCAAAGAAGATGGCTTGAACTCAGAAGTGATTGAAGTTGCACCTGAGCATGTCATCGTAGTTCGTGTCGAAGATTATCGTGACGAAATGGTTTTGCCTTTAGACGATGTTCGTGAACAAGTTGTGGCGACACTGTCCAAGATCAAAGGCGAGCAGAACGCGATTGCATTGGCGGATAAGCTTGTTGCGGAACTAAAAGAAGGTAAGCAAGAGCTGTTAAACGAAAATGGTCTAGCATTCAATGACGTTCAAGCTGTTGATCGCAGTGCACCTATGGCAGATGTTATTTTCGCAATGCCTAAGCCATCAGAAGGCAAGGTTGAGTACGCTCAGGCTAAAGAGCTAAACGGAAACATTGCGGTTGTTAAGCTATCGAATGTGAGTGATGAGTTTGACGCTCAGTACAACGCGCAAATTAGTAACCAGTTGACACAGATGAATGCTCAACTCGACTTAACTGGATTGATAAGCGTTTTACGTAAAACGACCGACATTGAGTATTTTGTAGTATCGCAATAATTTCAATGTAATTGATATATCGATAAAAACGGGCTGCATTTGCAGCCCGTTTTGTTTTTTGTGCTGTGTAGTTTTCAATGCAATTTCTCAGGGTAACCTCATGCCTGTATCGTTACTTCAAGGAGAGTTTTGTGTTCATAAAATGGTTGTTTACATTCATACTTGTTCTTTCTTTGCCACAAGTCGCGTTGGCAGATCAAAAAGTGAACCCAAAGTATGAGGGAATAGAAATTACGGTGAACGTGAACCAGGCGAGCGCCGAGGAACTCGCAGATTTGCTTACCGGAATCGGAATGAAAAAAGCGCAAGCGATAGTCGACTATCGTGAAAAGCACGGAGATTTCGAGAGCGCTGAGTCGCTAGTGGATGTCAAGGGGATTGGTCCGGCACTGGTTGATAAAAATCGTGAGCGAATTCAATTATAAATTTCGTTTAGAGCGCGTATGCGCTCTTTTTCAATTTTCCTCAATCCTTCCTAGCACCCTTGTTCGAATACCTCTATAATTTCACGCCGATACTGAATCAGCAATATTACGCTGAACCAAACTAACGTGGAGTTAATGATGTCGTCTCATACACCGGTAGTGACCGTTGATGGACCAAGCGGAGCTGGCAAGGGCACGCTTTGCATGCTTCTTTCTAAGAAGTTAGGTTTTCACTTACTCGATTCTGGCGCGATTTATCGTGTTCTCGCATTGGCGGCAATTCACCATGGTGTGGATCTAGAATCCGAAGACGCTCTTGTTCCTTTGGCGACGCACCTTGATGTTCAGTTCATTGCTGAAGGGGACCTTGTAAAAGTGATTCTTGAAGGTGAAGACGTTTCTGGTGAGCTTCGTAAAGAAGAGACAGGTATGGCAGCGTCTAAAGTGGCGGCGTTGCCGCGCGTTCGAGAAGCATTGCTTCGACGTCAGCGCGCGTTTGCTGAAGGCGTTGGTTTGGTCGCCGACGGTCGTGATATGGGGACGGTTGTTTTCCCTCAAGCAGAAGCGAAAATTTTCCTAGATGCTAGCGCTGAAGAGCGCGCTAATCGTAGGCTTAAACAGTTGCAAGGCAAGGGTTTAGATGTTAAATTTGACGACCTTTTGTGCGAGATCCAAGAGCGTGACGACCGAGATCGTAACCGCCCAGTAGCGCCATTGCGCCCTGCTGAGGATGCACTGTTGCTAGATTCTACCGTGATGAGTATCGACGAAGTGGTAGAAAAAGCACTACAATATATCGAATCTAAGCTAGTCGCTTAAGCGGCTAGGTCAGAGCGTTGGTCGCAAGGATGATGACCGGCGAATTTAATAACCCCACGCGGTAGGAAACCCGTGGACGTTTAATTTATTGAAGATTAAATAAATGACTGAATCTTTTGCTCAACTCTTTGAAGAGTTTCTAAACGAAACAGAATTCCAACAAGGCAGCATCGTTAAAGGTACTGTAGTAGCTATCGAGAACGGTTTCGTTCTTGTTGACGCTGGTCTTAAGTCTGAATCTGCTATCCCTGCTGAACAGTTCAAGAACGCTGCTGGCGAACTTGAAGTTGAAGTTGGCGCTGAAGTAGACGTAGCTCTAGACGCTGTTGAAGATGGTTTCGGTGAGACTCAACTTTCTCGTGAGAAAGCGAAGCGTCACGAAGCTTGGATCGTTCTTGAGAAAGCTTGTGAAGAAGCTGAAACTGTTGTTGGTATCATCAACGGTAAAGTTAAAGGCGGTTTCACTGTTGAACTAAACGGTATCCGTGCTTTCCTTCCTGGTTCACTAGTAGACGTACGTCCTATCCGTGACACTGCTCACCTAGAAAACAAAGAGCTAGAGTTCAAAGTTATCAAACTTGACCAGAAGCGTAACAACGTAGTTGTATCTCGTCGTGCAGTAATCGAATCTGAGAACAGCGTTGAGCGTGATGAGCTTCTAGAAACTCTACAAGAAGGCGCAGAAGTTAAAGGTATCGTTAAGAACCTTACTGACTACGGTGCGTTCGTAGACCTAGGTGGCGTTGACGGCCTACTACACATCACTGACATGGCTTGGAAGCGCGTTAAGCACCCTTCTGAGATCGTTAACGTTGGTGACGAGATCCAAGTTAAAGTTCTTAAGTTCGACCGTGAGCGTACTCGCGTATCACTAGGTCTTAAGCAACTAGGCGAAGATCCATGGGTAGCAATCGCTAAGCGTTACCCAGAAGGTCACAAACTAACTGGTCGCGTTACTAACCTAACTGACTACGGCTGTTTCGTTGAAATCGAAGAAGGCGTTGAAGGTCTAGTACACGTTTCTGAAATGGATTGGACTAACAAGAACATCCACCCATCTAAAGTTGTTAATGTTGGCGACGAAGTTGAGGTTATGGTTCTTGAAATCGACGAAGAACGTCGTCGTATCTCTCTAGGTCTGAAACAGTGTAAAGCTAACCCATGGCAATCTTTCGCTGAAGCGCAAGCTAAAGGCGACAAAGTTACTGGTAAGATCAAGTCTATCACTGACTTCGGTATCTTCATTGGTCTAGAAGGCGGCATCGACGGTCTAGTTCACCTATCTGACATTTCTTGGAATGTTGCTGGTGAAGAAGCTGTACGTGAGTACAAGAAAGGCGACGAGATCTCTGCTGTAGTTCTAGCTGTAGATGCTGAGCGTGAGCGTATCTCTCTAGGCGTTAAGCAAATGGAAAATGACCCATTCAATGCTTACGTTGCTGAGAACAAGAAAGGTGCACTAGTTAACGGTACTGTTACTGCAGTAGACGCTAAAGGTGCAACTATCGAGCTAGTAGAAGGCGTTGAAGGTTACATCCGCGCTTCTGAAGCTTCACGTGACCGCGTTGAAGATGCATCTCTAATCCTAAGCGTTGGTGACAGCGTTGAAGCGAAGTTCACAGGTGTAGACCGCAAGAACCGCGTAATCAACCTATCTATCAAAGCTAAAGATGAAGCAGAAGAGCAAGAAGCAATGGCTTCTCTGAACAAAGCTGATGAAGCTTCGTTCGGTAACGCTATGGCTGACGCATTCAAAGCAGCTAAAGGCGAGTAATTTACTCGTTTTTAAGAAAAAGGGGCCGTAAGGCTCCTTTTTTATTCTTACTCGAAAATGAGTAGTAATACCAATCGGCAGAAGCGGTTCAATTAAGTTGAGTTTCTAGTTGTGCAAATTGAACAAACTTTGTCTAAAATTGAAAGCAAGTGTTTGTTGGAATTGGTATTACTTACTATAATAAGTGATAAATTACTCTATGAGGGAAACTATGACTAAGTCTGAGTTAATCGAAAGACTCTGTGCTGAGCAAACTCATCTTTCAGCTAAAGAGATTGAAGATGCTGTAAAAGACATTTTAGAGCATATGGCTTCGACACTGGAAAGTGGCGACAGAATCGAGATTCGTGGTTTTGGTAGTTTCTCTCTACATTACCGTGAGCCTCGAGTTGGGCGCAACCCTAAGACTGGTGATAAGGTGGAGTTGGAAGGCAAGTATGTTCCTCACTTTAAACCAGGTAAAGAGTTACGTGAGCGTGTAAATATCGGCTAAGTTTCTAAAACGTTAGCGATAAGCGGCATTATTTAGTAGTGCCGCTTTTTTATTGGCGGTTATACCGATATAAGCATGGTTTGTTCATTGGTTTTACTGCATAATCGTAACGGCTGATTTTTGCTTAGGTGATGGACTATGAAAATTATAAAGATCGTTATCGTATTGGCTCTGTTTTTAGTGGCGTTAGCATTAGGCTCTCAGAACCAAGCGATTGTTAACTTCAATTACTTAATTGCTCAAGGTGAGTTTCACCTCTCTACGCTTCTAGGCGTCGTATTTGTGACTGGTTTTGCTATATCTTGGTTAATATTTGGCAGTTTGCACCTTAAGTCTCAACTTCAAGTAAGAAAGCTGAAGAAGCAGGTAAAAAAACTTTCTCCAGCCACTGAGCAAGCTACCCAGGTTAAAGCTTCTTAAGTTACGCAGGTAGGCTCTCCACTCGATGTTAGAAATACTCTTCTTGTTGTTACCTATCGCTGCTGCATACGGCTGGTATATGGGTAATCGCAGTGCCCAACAAGACAAGCAGAAACACTCTAATCAAATATCCCGTCAATACGTGACGGGTCTTAACCTTCTTCTTTCTGACCAATCAGACAAAGCAGTAGACCACTTTATAGAACTACTTCAGGTTGATAACGAAACAATTGATACACACTTAGCGTTGGGTAACTTGTTTCGATCACGAGGAGAAGTTGATCGTGCCATCCGTATACACCAGAATTTAATCTCACGCTCTGGTCTCACTATCGACCAAAAAAATATCGCCCTGCAACAATTAGCCAAAGATTACATGGTTTCTGGCTTTCTTGATCGTGCGGAAAAAATCTTTGAACAGCTAGTCGAAGAGCCAGATCATCGTGAGGCAGCCTTACAGCAATTGGTTTCTATCTACCAGCAAACTAGGGAGTGGTCTAAAGCCATCCACTATGCGACGCTTCTGGTTAAGCTGGGGCGTAAGCGGATGCGCAACAGCATTGCACACTTTTGGTGTGAACTGGCGATGCAAGAAAAGGCTGATGGTAATCAAGCGAAAGCTTTACAGCACTTTAGAAAAGCGCTCAGCGAGGACCCCAAATGTGTCAGGGCGAGTATAGCACTAGGCAAAACCTACTTAGAAAATGAAGACTATCGAAGTGCTATCAAGCATTTTGAAATGGTACTAGAACAAGATAGCGACTTCGTCAGTGAAGTACTACCGATTCTTGCCGATTGCTATCATCATTTAGGCTCAGAAGACGAGCTACTCGAGTTCCTTCGTCAATGTATTGTTAATAAAGCGGGCGCTTCTGCTGAATTAATGCTGGCTCAGTTGGTAGCAAAGCATGAAGGTTCAGGATCTGCACAGGAATTGTTGACCCGACAGTTAGTGAAAAATCCGACGATGAAAGGGTTTTATCGCTTGATTGACTATCACTTGGCTGAAGCAGAAGAAGGTCGAGCGAAAGCGAGCTTGGCTACGTTGCAAAAGCTCGTTGGAGAACAAATGAAGGTAAAGCCTCATTATCGATGTCGTAAATGTGGCTTTTCGACTCACTCTATGTACTGGCACTGCCCATCGTGTAAAGGGTGGGGGACCATCAAGCCTATTAGAGGTTTAGATGGAGAATAATGAATTTGATTGGGCTTCCAATCGTAATGAGCAGCGGTGATCCCGCTGCTTTTTTTAGGCATGTTAATACTAGTTAGGAGATGAAATGATTGACCAAAAAGTTATTGTTGCGCTGGATTATGACAACCAAGCTGACGCACTTGCTTTTGTAGATCGAATCGACCCAAGCTCTTGTCGACTAAAAGTCGGTAAAGAAATGTTTACCTTGTTTGGTCCTGATTTCGTTAAAGAGCTCCATAAACGTGGCTTCTCCGTATTTCTTGATTTGAAATTCCATGACATCCCAAATACATGTTCTAAAGCCGTCCGCGCGGCTGCAGAGTTGGGGGTCTGGATGGTGAATGTTCATGCGAGTGGTGGTGAACGAATGATGACAGCATCACGCGAAATTCTTGAACCCTACGGAAAGGAACGACCATTGCTTATCGGGGTAACAGTACTAACCAGCATGGAACAGAGTGATTTGGCTGGCGTAGGGTTAAACGTTGAGCCACAAGACCATGTTATTCGACTGGCGACGTTGACGAAGAACTCAGGTCTTGATGGTGTTGTTTGCTCAGCTCAGGAAGCATCTATGCTAAAACAGGCGCTTGGCCAAGAATTTAAACTTGTTACACCAGGCATTCGACCTACGGGTGCTGCTGTTGGTGACCAGAAACGTATCATGACACCTGTGGATGCGGTTCAGTCTGGTTCGGACTACTTGGTGATTGGTCGACCTATAACTCAAGCAGAAAACCCTGAAAAAGTATTAACTAGTATTAACAACGAATTGTTACAACTAAAATAACAAATAAAAACTCCAAATATCATGGCCTAAACGAATCAAATGAATGAAGCAATCGTTTAGGCTTTTTTGGCTTAGCATAAAGTTCTACAAACTCTCGCTTTATAACCTTACCTGATAACTTATCTTGTCACTAATTACTCGTTTATCCTTAAAAATCCAGTATTCTGAGGCACAACGCAAAGTCGATGTTATCTTTACGTCAAAACTTTGTAGAAAGTATGACGTAAGTCGATAAAAATCGACAAAATTGATAAATTCGTTTTATAGATTTGAAAACATCGATTATCGTCAACAGATTAATGTCACAGATACTGGTTATACCAGTTGTATATTCTAATAAGTCACAGGATGTGATGACACTTTAATTAGTAATTGGTACGGAGTATTTCCAATTGTTAGCATATATTTTACGACGCCTATTATTAGTCGTACCTACCTTTTTAGGTATCACAATCTTAATATTCGCAATTACACGTTTTGTTCCAGGAGGCCCTGTTGAGCGAATGTTGGCGAGTATGCATTCAGGATCCGATAGTGCATCGGTCAGTGTTGCTGGTAATAGTTCCGCATTATCAGAAGACCAGATTGCGGACCTAAATGCTTTTTATGGATTGGATAAACCTGTAATTGAAGCCTATTTAGATTGGTTGTCTAAAATCATCGTATTGGATTTTGGCGAGTCAACTCGTTATTACGAACCCGTCGGCGATATGATCGCTGAGCGTCTGCCTGTCTCTTTATTTTATGGCGGGATGACATTCTTTATAAGCTATTTTATCTCTATTCCGCTTGGCTATTACAAAGCAATTAAGCACGGGTCGGTGTTTGATTCCGCTTCATCCGTATTAATATTTGTTGGTTACGCATTGCCCGGTTATGTTGTCGGTGTCTTCTTAATTACCGTTTTTGCATACAACTTGGATTGGTTTCCAATGGGTGGCTTTGTTGGTGATGATTTTGATGACTATGAAACCTTCTTCGAACAGTTTAAAGATATTATGTGGCACGCGGTATTGCCCCTTATCTGTTATTTGATAGGTGACTTCGCGACATTAACAATGACAATGAAAAATAATCTGATGGAGAACATTTCCGCTGATTATATTCGAACGGCAATTGCGAAAGGTTTACCATTTAAAAAGGCGGTTAAAAAACACGCACTTCAAAATAGTTTAATTCCAATTGCGAGCCACTTTGGCAACTCATTATTGTTCTTTATGACGGGTTCATTTCTTATCGAAGTTATCTTTAATATTGATGGTATTGGCTTGTTGGGTTATGAATCCATTGTCGAACGTGATTACCCAGTCGTGATGGGCATCGTGGCTATTAACGCTGTGATGTTAATGGTTGGCAATATTCTTTCAGATTTATGTGTAGCCGTCGCAGACCCACGAGTGAGGTTCGGATCATGATCAAATTAACACCTCTTACTCAAAAGAAAATCAAGCACTTTAAAGAGATCAAACGCGGCTACTGGTCACTCATTATTCTCAGTACTTTTTTATTGCTCTCACTATTTGCTGAAGTATTAGTGAACAGTAAAGCATTGGTCGTTAAGTACAATGACGAGTGGTCATTCCCGGTCTTTAGTGATGTAAAGCCCGGTACAGAGTTTGGGTTGGATTATTCAAGTGAAACCGATTACCGACAGTTAAAAGCATTATTTGATAACGAAGACAGCGGCAATTTCGTTGTGATGCCAATCGTGCCGTGGAACCCGTACGAGCAAGACTTTAGTGGTGATTTCCCTCCACTTGCTCCGAGTTTCGAAACTCAGCACTACTTGGGTACCGATGTGATCGGTCGTGACATCCTCGCGCGTCTTGTCTACGGTTTCCGCATTGCGATGGGTTTTGCACTAATGACCATGGCGGTTTCTTATGCGATAGGAACCATCGTTGGCTGTTCTATGGGTTTTTTTGGCGGAAAGTTTGATTTATTCGTACAGCGACTCATCGAAGTCTGGTCAATGGTTCCGTTTCTATATGTGATCATGATTTTAGTGTCGATCACTCAGCCAACCTTTGCGCTCTTTGTCGCGATAAACGTTTTGTTTGGCTGGATGGGCATTACTTGGTACATGCGAACCATGACTTATAAAGAGTCAGCCCGAGAGTACGTGATGGCGGCGCGAGCTTTGGGCGCATCGACCAGCCGTATTCTGCTTCATCATATTTTACCCAACACAATGGTGATGATTGTAACGTTGGCGCCATTTACTATCGCTGCAAATATCACAGCACTAACCGCACTTGACTATTTAGGTCTTGGGCTGATGCCGCCGACCCCGAGTTGGGGGGAGCTTCTCCAACAAGGTAAGTCAAACCTCGACGCTCCATGGATTGTTGTATCGGTTGTGACTTCAATTGTCGCTGTTTTAGTGATGGTGACCTTCATAGGCGAAGCAATTCGAAGCGCATTCGACCCTAAAAAATTCACTCGCTATGAATAGCCGCAGATTTACAAGGAAGTAATAATAATGAAAAATTTCGCTAAATTGACCGCGATTGCGGCACTAGTTGGAGTCGCTTTTTCGGCTCAAGCGCAATCTTTACCTGCTGATTTAAATTGGATTACTAACGATTCAGAGCCGTTATTCGCTTCTTCTGAAGCTCAACGCGGTGGGACGTTACGCACCTTTATGATTAGTTTCCCGCAGACGTTGCGAAGCGTAGGGCCAGATGCAAACTCAGGTCTTCGTCACTACTTTATGGACGGCGCTCCAAAGCTTGCGCAGCGCCACCCAAATACGGGTAAGTGGATTCCGCAACTCGCCAAGTCTTGGGCATTTTCGGAAGACAACAAAACGGTTTACTTCCAGCTAGACGAAAACGCGAAATGGTCAGATGGTGAAAAGATTACCGCAGATGACTATGTGTTCATGCTCCAGTACTACCGTTCCAAAGACATTGTCGATCCTTGGTACAACGACTTCTTCAGTAATTCAATCACCGATGTGACTAAGATTAACGATTACACCATCGCGGTTGAAACAGACGTCGAGCAGAGCCAAGACGCACTGATGGTGTTAATCAATATGCCAAGTAATGGTTTTCAGCCTCGCCCTGAACATTTCTTCAAAGGGGGCAAAGACGAAAACGGCGATGGTATGGTCGACAACTTCGTTCGTCAGTACAACTTTAAGAGCGAGCCAACAGCAGGACCTTACTACCTAGACAAGGTCAAAAAAGGTAAAAGTGTCACGTTTAAACACGTTGGCGACGACTGGTGGGGCTATTCAAACCGCTACTACCAAAACCGTTACAACGTCGACAAAATTAGAATCAGCGTGATTCGAGATTTCGACATCGCTTTAAAGCACTTCGAAAAAGGTAAGCTTGATTACTTCGACATGATTTTGCCAGAGTATTGGCACGGTAAGTCTGATTCGCAAGCCTCTAAAGATGGCTATATCCAGAAATTTTGGGGATTCAACCAAATGCCCCAAGGTGCCGGTGGTTTGTGGATGAACACCGCTAAGCCTTTATTGGATGACATCAATCTTCGCAAAGGGATTATGTTTGCCACTGACTACGATGGCATGATCGCCAACATCATGAGAGGTGATTATTCACGTAAGCCACACGGTCTTGGTTTCGGTCATGGTGAGTACGACAAAGCTGACAATAAAGCGCCTGAGTTCAACCCAAGTAAAGCTGCCGAGTTTTTTGCGCAAGCTGGCTTTAACAAAATCGGGCCAGACGGCATTCGCGTAAATGACAAAGGTGAGCGTCTATCTTTCGCGATTACCTATGGCTACAACACTTGGACACCTCGTATTGCGTACCTAAAGGAACAAGCTAAGTTAGCGGGTCTAGAGTTTACTTTGAATCTAGTTGATGGTTCCTCAGCGTTCAAATACATCCTAGAGAAAAAACATGAGTTGGCTTTCCTTAACATGGGATCGGGTGAAATTCCGGCTTACTGGGAGTATTTGCACTCTGACAACGCCAACAAACCACAGACCAACGCGCACACCAACTACAGCAGCCCAGAGCTCGATAAACTCATCGAAGCGTATGACGCTGAGTTTGACCAGCAAAAACGTTACGCCCTGTCGCATCAAATCCAAGACTACGTAACGGAAGCGAACATTATCGTCCCTGGTTACATGGTGCCTTACTCTCGCTCAATACACTGGCGCTGGATCAAGTATCCAGAAAGCCCAATGACCAAGAAAACAGAAAGCATTTTCCACCCAATGGACATCGCAAACTTCTGGATCGACAAAAGCGCGAAAAAAGAAACAGAACAAGCAATGAAAAAGGGGACCACTTTCCCTGCTGTCAGCGTTGTTGACGACAAGTTTAAGCTGTAGGTAAGGGTAGTAAATGAATCGCGAAACGGTGTTAACAGTAGAAGACTTAGAAGTTGAATTCCAGACCGATGACGGGAAGGTAAAAGTTCTGCACGGTGTTAGTTTCGATGTTCAGAAAGGTCGTACGCTGGGGCTAGTGGGAGAGTCTGGTTGTGGGAAAAGTGTGACTTCTATGTCGATCATGGGGTTGTTGCCAAAACCTTATGGTCAAGTAGTTGGCGGACGAATTCTCTATAAAGGCACCGACCTTTTACAGCTTCCAACAAAACGTATGTACGAAATGCGTGGTGACGCCATTTCCATCATATTTCAAGATCCAATGACGGCGCTGAATCCTGTGCATACCATAGGCAAACAGATCATGGAAGTCTTGGAACTGCATAGACCGGAGCTGGAAAAAGCACAGCGCTATGCTTATGCGATTGAAATGTTGGAGAAAGTTAAAATCCCAATGCCCGAAAAGCGGGTCGATGAGTATCCACATAACCTGTCAGGCGGTATGCGTCAGCGCGTTATGATTGCAATGGCACTTGCGTGTAAACCTGATGTTCTGATTTGTGATGAGCCGACAACAGCGCTTGACGTTACGGTTCAGGCATCAATTCTAGAGTTGATGCAAGAGCTTCAGCAAGAAACGGGCATGGCGATGGTTTTTATTACCCATGACTTAGGGGTTGTTGCAGAGATTTGTGACGATGTGGCCGTGATGTATGGTGGCCGCATTGTCGAAAAAGCGGATGTGTTTGACCTTTTTGATAGGCCGCAACATCCATATACCAAAAGATTGTTGGGGTTGATGCCGAGTTTAGATCATCAACCAAAACAAATGATCGATATACAGCCAATTGATCCAAGTATTTTCCAGAGTAACTAGGGGGAGTGATGCAAGAAGTATTAAGAATCGAGAACTTAAAGCAGCACTTTATCTCAGGAAAGCGACTTTTTTCAAAGGGGTATACGATCAAGGCCGTCGATGGTGTTTCTTTCTCAATTGACCGAGGAAAAACACTGGGGTTGGTTGGTGAGTCAGGCTGCGGAAAAAGTACCTTAGGGCGCACCATTTTAAAGCTGTTTGAGCCAACCGAGGGAAAAATTTATTTCGAAGGGAGGGATATTACGCGTTTATCTGCAAAAGATATGCGTACACTACGTAAAGAAATGCAAATCGTCTTTCAAGACCCAATGGAGTCTCTTAACCAGAGGCATACGATTGGCATGATTTTGGAAGAGCCGTACGTTATCCACAACATGGGGACGGTGGTAGAAAGAAAACAATGGGTATTGGAACTATTGGATAAAGTGGGGCTACCGAGAGAAGCCGTAAATCGTTACCCTCACGAGTTTTCTGGTGGACAAAGGCAACGTATTGGTATCGCAAGAGCGATAGCACTCAAGCCTAAATTATTGATCTGTGATGAGTCTGTATCTGCACTTGATGTGTCGGTTCAGGCGCAAATAATCAATTTATTATTGTCTCTTCAAAAAGAAATGAACCTAGCGATGATCTTTATTTCTCATGACCTTTCGGTTGTTAGGCAAGTTTCAGATGAAGTCGCGGTTATGTATTTTGGTAAAGTCGTTGAATATGGCCGTGCACAAGAAATATATAACTCACCAGAAAATGATTATACCAAGACATTATTGTCAGCGATTCCAATTACGCACCCAAGCCAACGTAAGCGTGGCTAATATAATAATATAACGTTTCATATTTTTGCTTGTTAATAAATATCAGAGCTAAAAAGAGCTCTGATGGATTCCTTCACTCAAAATAAAGTGATGTATTTTGAGCGTCGGATTTTTAATGAGAGTTAATATTCATGGAAGTTAACATATGCAGAACACAATCAAGTGTCGGCAAAGGACAATAGCTCTCGCTGTCTCAGTATTATTATCATCAGCTTGTTTTGCTGAAGAAAATAGTGAACAGCAAGAGGAGAAATCTGTTTGGTCAGATTTCGGAGGAAGTTTGTCCCTTTCTTATGACACAAATATATATCATCCAGATGATTACCGCTCTGTGAGAAGTCTTTCTTGGAGCGGAAGTTTAAATTATACATTCTCAGATAACATTAGCGCTTTTATGTCCTCTGGTGGATATCGAGCATACGAAAATGAAACTGGAGATTTTGCGACAGATTCAGTTATCGGTGCAAGTTATTCGAGTTTATATGAATTTGGAGAAACAGGGAAAATAGGAGCGAATGGGCAATTTACTATCCCTACCTCTGAAGCTTCGCGTAAAGACGAATTGCAAACGGCTTTCCGTCTCGCAATACCTGTTTCTATGAGACCTTGGGGAGTCAATGTCTCTGTTACTCCAAGGCTTAGAAAAAACTTCCACAAATATAAAACGGCAGGCGGTCGCTCATTAACCGAGTGGACTTACTCTGTTTCATCGAGTGTAAGTAAATCTTGGGAATCATTGACGCTCGGTATTTCAGCCTTAGGTGGAAATACCATCAGCTATCAAGGAACAAGGAGAACGAGTTGGACCTATGGCGGCTCATTATTTGGAAGTTACCGCTTTACAGATAATTGGTCAGCTTCTTTATCGGCATCGACATCGGGTGTTTACCAAGATGCGGAACGAGGCACGTTAGGCAACATCGACTTATTCGATCAAGACAACGCGTCTTATCGAGCAACCGTTACTTTCTCCTTCTAGAAATAAAAAATAAGGACATATTATGGCATTAAAAAGATTAGCACTGGCGTCTGCCGTAACCGCAATACTAGCGGGCTGTGGCGCGGACGATCAGTCGTACGATTACGTTGAGCGTGACTCTAAAGAAATTCAGGTTAAAGACCTTAAAGATGGGCGTTGGTTCTATGTACCAACTACTGGTGCTGCACCGCGATTTGCACTCAACCAGTTTCCGTTTTTACAAGGTATGGGACGCTATGTGGAGCTATGTTTCACTGAAACAGGTTTGGAAGTACGCGCGTTCGACAAGAATTACCCTGGCTCTTCATTACCCAAAGATGAAAATAATTACTGTGTTGAACAAGATAATCTAGTTGGTAGTGATGACTTAGTTAACTTTGCTCAAGTACTTGAGATTCCGGGTGATTTCGCTGCATATCGTTGTAGTGAAGACGCTTACGATGACTGTACAAACAAAGAAGAAATCAACAACGATGCTAGCCTAGATTTTCGTAAGAAGACCCATTTTACTCCTACTCCTGAAGATCTCATCGTATCTGAGTTCAACTACGAAGACCTCTATGGGCTGACGGATGGAATTACCGAGCAAGGTACACCAACGCTTGTCTCTTGGGAGTTTGATCCAAAAAATGGTGTACTTAACTTTGAATTGGAACGCACTTTCCGAGTTGATCTAGATAACATTTCTGACTACATCAATTTTGCGACTAAAGCTGGATTGGAAGAAGCACTGGTTGATGGTGCATTTAAGTCGCGCTTCTACTACTCACTTGTTCATGAGAGTGTTGTCGCGTCGGAAGACTACCAACCTGTGATGTATCCAGTAGGTGATGAAAACGATATTGGCTTCTTCACAACATCAACAAAGAAATTAAATCCGATCACGAACAAATATGATCGTGATGTAGTGTATTTAAACCGTTTCAATCCGAACGAAAGCATAAAGTACTATCTAACAGATAACTTCTTTGAACCAAAGAACAAAATTTTCTTAGACGCGACTATTGAGACCGTGAATAAGATGAATCAAGCGTTACAATTGTTTGGTAATGATTCTGGCAAGCCACCTATTGAGATTGTCAATAAATCTGAAGGGGCGGGAGTTCACCCTGGTGACTTACGTTACAACATAATCAATCTAGTTGACGAGCCTTTGGCAAATGGACTACTTGGTTACGGCCCTTCTGTGGGTAACCCAATGACGGGCGAAATCATCAAAGCTCATGTAAACCAATACGCAGGCGTAGCGCGTACAGGTGTTCCGTACTACTGGGACAATCTCGCTCGTTTTTACAACCGTAACCAGCTTGATTTGGATGGATTAGATCCACTATCGACAAAACCCTCTGGTACTAAGTCTGAAGTGTCTACACGTGTAGAACAGTTATCGACGATGGCGGCTGTTTCTAAGTTAGAATCAATTAATAGCTCGTCGTTTGCTCCTAATCTAACTAAGCAAGATGTTCTGGGTGACAAAGCGCCAATCCAAACGCCTACAATCCTGACTACTAACTTCAGTGATGACATGGACTTTGAAGATGTTGTAAAAGCTGAGGAAAACCGCCTATCTTTTTGGGCTGAAAACAATGCTTATCCGATTGAAGCGTCATGGGTCTCTTCAACAAACAAGGCAATGCTTGACAACCTTGAACTTGATGATGACCGTTATTTCAAGATTAACAAAGACGAAGACGGTGTGGAAGTTTCACGCGAGCTTAAGCGTTGGAAGTACCTACCTAAGGATCTGCAACAAATAGCGGCAGACGCTATCACAGTTGCAACTTACAGCAATACCCTTGTCCATGAAATTGGTCATAACGTTGGTCTTCGCCACAACTTCAAAGGCTCAAATGACAAAGCAAACTACTACACGCTAGAGCAAGCACATGCTCTGGGTTTGAAAAATATTCCGGCGTACAGTTCTACGATGGATTACGCGCCGAGTATGCTGGATGAGACACCAACTTGGGGTCTGTACGATATTGCAGCGTTCAAGTTTGGCTACGGCCGTAAAGTTGAGACCATTCAAGATTCGCCAACATCCGCACCAGCAGTGGTAGCTGACCCTGGAGAAGACGCTCCTGCGGATGAAGTAGCAGCGTATGAGCAGTACCTAGCAGATCTACAAGTCTATGAAAATAGCTTTTCTCAACGATTTGGCAATAACAGTACAAACGATTCACTTATGGTTTGTTCTGAAGTTGTTGCTCTTGACGGTGATCAAGCTGGCAAGTCACTATATAACTGTGATTTCAGTCGTTTTGATACAGCTGCACTTAGTGATGACGTGGAAGATTATGCTAAGACTCGATACGGAGTTCTATACTACCTAGACAATGTTCATGATATTGAGCGTAAGTCCTACGGCTTCTGTACGGATGGTAATGTCTCATTAAATAGTGACTGTAACCGTTTCGATGAGGGAACAACCTTAGATGAAATTGTATCTTACGAATGGCAGAACTATCTCGATAGCTATGATCGCAGAAACTTAGCGGAATACAGTACGAACGGTTTGTTCGCTTCGGATTACCCTAGCTACATTGTCCGTCGATTCCGCGAGATGACATCTATCCGCGATAAGATGGAAGATCTAGAACGTATTGATAGCATCTACACCAATTTAGGTTTAACAAGTTCTACCGACAAGCCTGGAGACTTCCTGTTAAGTCTTGCGGCGAATGAGCAATATTGTAAAACACCAGGTGATGAAACTAACCGTTGGTTCTGTGATTACGCTTTTGGTGCACAAAAAGCAGCGGCATACTTCCTAGATGTGCTTGCAACTCCGGAACACCAATGTGTTATTCAAAATAGTAGCGGTGATCAGAAAGTAATTTCGTTTGGTCAACTATTAAACAATAGTTCGTTCAACATTCCTGCAAGCTACGATTTAATTGATGCGAACTGTTTTGACTCTGTTGCTGCGGAGTTTATTGAGGATGCAGAAAGTGGCTATGTTGCGGTAGCTGAAACTAAGAATGGTCGATTCCTAAACTCTATCGGCAGCTTCGATCCTGACTACCCTTGGTCAAATGCTGTGTCTGTTTTAGGTAGCTGGCCTGATAAAGCCCTTGCAAGTTACTTCCTTTCAAGACGCTTCTCAACCCGCTATACAGATGAAGTAAGCTTTGCATCACTTATGGATATTCCTGGTGTTCAGGCTGAGTACGAAAACATCATGGCGAATATCATTGCGAAGACAGGTTTGAATAACCCAGTTAAGCTAATTGATAAAGAGGGGAATGCTTACTCAAACCTAAATGGTGTTCAAGTGAATCTACACATTACTGAACAGATGGAGTCTCTTTCTCCAATGCCAAGAGGTATTGAGCGTTTCTTAGATATCTCGAATCGTAGCCGTCAGCGTATTGGTGATCTAATCCTAAATATGGGTGTGCGCCAAATGCAGTCAGACGACTACACCGTGAAGTCGCGTGGTAAAGCACAATTTGACACATTTACGAAACAACAGGACCGTTATGGCATTATTGCGGGTGACAAAGTTGAGTTTGCGATTGATGGCAAAACGTTTGTAGCGACTAAATCGAACAAGTTGGCTTACGCTTATGCGAATCAACTTGTGACATCCGACGGTTATGATCTGAAAGTGTTCCTAGATAGCTATGATTCAGCGGATCTAACTGCAGTTGCAAATAGTATTGATACCGCATGGGGTGGCTTTAGAACTAGTATTGTTAAAGCTTACCACGATGCAGTTTTACTCTTTGACGCGCCGATGGTAAACGCGATGAAAGCGACTATTGATGCAGACATTGCCGCTGGTACGTTGAACTTCTCGCAATCATTTAACAACTTTGTTAACGCAAATATAGCGTCTGGAGACCTCATCTATGATTCAAACGCTGGCACAATTGCATTTGCTGGTGGTAAGGCTCATGATGTTAACGTCGCTTACTCGGGCTACACCGATGCAATGGAGTTAATCTACTTCGGCTATACTGATGCAATGATGTTTGCAGTTGATAACGTATACGCAGGATATGATGCAGCATCCACACAAGATAAGGAGCTTTGGACGACAGATCTGAATCTAATCCAAGCATACTTAGCTGGTGATATTGGTGCGGTAGCTGGCGAATACTATGAACTACTAGATAGACTACCAAGCGCTGAAGATTTCGAGTAATTTCGAGCTTTAGATTTGCAGTTACGAGTAAAAGGCTCACCTAGTTAGGTGAGCCTTTTTATATTTTAGAGTTGTGATAAGTGCTAAAGCTAGAAAGGCACACCACTATGAAATTTAAAGTCGGTATCAGGAGAGGAGATTAAATCAGCTTCTAGCTTACCAAAAAATTGGACGCGCTCTGAGATGTCTTTGCCTGCTATTTCTTCCGCGAGCGTTAAATAGTCTTGATAGTGGCGCGCCTCTGAGCGAAGTAAAGACACATAAAACTTCGCAATATCTTCATCCATATGCGGTGCGAGCTTGGCAAATCGTTCGCATGAGCGTGCTTCGATGTAGGCACCAATAATCAACTTATCAATCAGGGTTTGAGGCTCGTGTGTCGCCATTTCTGCCAACAGCCCTTTTGCATATCGACTTGCCTGAACGGGCTCGTAAGCGATACCTCTCGCATCCATAATTTCCAACACTTGATAAAAGTGGTGTAACTCCTCTTTTATCAGCAACACCATTTTATCGATTAAGTCCTGACTGTATGGGGAGTGAGACTTGGCCATGATCGACTTAGAGATATTGCTCTTACCTTTTAACGATGCCAGATTACCTGTTTTACGATACGCAAAGTCTTCGTATGGTTTAAACCAGTCCAACAAATTGTGGGCACTGTCTTTGTCTACCGCGTATTTGCGAATTAAATACATAGCGGACTGACCGGCTTTCAGCTCACATAAAAGGTGATCAATAAGGATGGTTTTTAGGTGCTCTGGTTTCTTGGCTTCATTGACCCACTCATCGGGGGTCGGGCATTGAAGAAAAGCATTGATGGGGGCGAGCAGGGAATCGTAGTTTGTCAGATCAATCATTACACACTTTACAAATAGAAAAGGCCGCATCAGCGACCTTTAGAAACGGAATCACGGTGATTATATTACCATTTTTTCTTTTCACCAAAGAGTGCGTCCATATCATCTTTGCGCTCTTTTTCTTCCATTTGGTGTAACTCTTCCGCATTACGAGTTTGTCTACTTTGCTCTAAGTCATCATACATGGCTTGAAGCTTTTCTCTGGCTTGATTGGAGTAGTTATCGTTTTTAGTACTCAACGCATCAATCCCTTTACGTAGCAACTGAACTGCCGTGCCTGGTTGTCCGCGTACAATCGAGTCATTGGCGCGTTTGATGACATTTTCGATGTTGATACGGATTTGAATTGTTTCTAAGCGAGCGTTTTCTTCGACGTAAGCCTGAGTTTCAAATCGGCCTTTGTTGTGCTCGCTTCGAATGGTGTCACGCAGGCGTTTGACTAACTTCAACATCATGATCGCTTGTTTGTCATTGCTAGGCACTTTGAACGCTGTGCTCTCGTTGCCATTGTGGTTTTCTTCAAGCTGAGTGATTTGGCTTTTTACGTTTTCTACCCGTTGGGCAAGTTGTTTATTTTTCGGGTCGAGATCGTGCATGTTTTGCAGCGCATCAAGAATACGATTATTTAGGCACACAAGCAGAGCTTTACTGTAGGGAAGGTGATGAGCGTGTCCAATAAGCTCTTCTGTCGCATCGATAATTTGCAGGTAGCGAGAGCTCTCTTGCTTCTTTGCAGTTTCCGCTTTGACCTTATACTGCAACATAATGTTATAGCCAAGAACCAAGACTAGTAAGATGGCAACTAAAGCTATGATTAAACCAATATTCATAAATTCCGTATCTTATGTTTTCTGATGGCTAGCAGATAAGGATACACGATCCCGCTAACTCTCTGCACTCATTTTTCTATTATTACTCAATGCTTAGTGTTTCGTTAATCAAAAACGCTTTTTCGTCCCTGATAATGAGTAATTGGTTGCAAAACGACCGAACAAGTTTACTTCGCTCTAAGTTTAGGCAACGCAACGGGTCGTAGGGCTATCAATTTCACTTAAGAGACGTTATAACTAAATATTATAAACTATGATTGTACGTTCATGGTGTGCGTCGATAAGGGAGTACGGTTCAGGAATGAAATTACAACAATTGAAGTACATTGTTGAGGTTGTAAACCACAATTTAAATGTGTCCGCAACGGCTGAGAGTCTTTACACTTCTCAGCCAGGTATCAGTAAGCAGGTTCGTTTGCTTGAGGATGAACTTGGTATTCAGATTTTTGAACGCAGTGGTAAGCACCTAACCCAAGTGACGAGCGCTGGCGAAGACATTATCCGTATTTCACAAGAGATTTTAGCTCGTGTTGAGAGCATTAAAGCGGTAGCAGGTGAGCATACTCACCCTGAAATGGGCACATTGAACATCTCCACAACCCACACACAAGCGCGCTATGCTCTGCCTGATGTGATTAAAGGGTTCACGGCTCGTTACCCGAAAGTCTCCTTGCACATGCACCAAGGCACGCCAAGCCAAATGTCAGAAGCGATTGCTAAAGGAACGGCAAACTTTGCGATTGCGACCGAAGCGCTCCACCTTTATCAAGATGCCATCATGTTACCTTGCTATCACTGGAACCGCTCGATAGTTGTCCCTAAGTCTCACCCGCTTGCGCAAAAAGACCAGGTGACGATTCAAGACTTGGCTTCCTATTCGCTAGTCACTTATGTGTTTGGCTTCACTGGTCGCTCTGAACTGGATGCCGCATTTAATAAACATGGCTTAACCCCAAGAGTGGTCTTCACTGCGACGGATGCCGACGTTATTAAAACCTACGTTCGTATGGGGATTGGCGTTGGGGTGATCGCAAGTATGGCAATTGACAAAGAGCAAGATACCGATCTTGTCGCGATCGATGCCAGCCATATCTTCGGTGCGAGTACCACCAGCATCGGTTTCCGCCGTGGTACCTTCTTACGTTCTTACATGTATGACTTTATGGAGCGATTTGCTCCTCACCTTACTCGTCCCGTTGTTGAACAGGCGTTATCACTCAAATCTAACGCAGACATCGAAGCGATGTTTAAAGATATCGAACTTCCTGTTCGTTAATTTCTATTCAAATGATTCGCTTCCCTCTAAACTACGCATTCACTAGGGGGAAGCATGTACCAGCAATTTCAAACACTCAATTCTCTGCTACTCGCTCATCAGAACTTTTGGCGTATCGAGCCATTTTTACAAAGTGAGCAAACCGACTTTCCTTGGCAGAAAAGCCATCCGGAGTTATGTCTGTGGCTAAGTTCACTCTCGACGCAACAGATAGAGCACTATAAAGCTTACCCTGAGCAACTCAGCGACATGGTCGGTCAATACTTGCCTGACGTTTTGACGCTCGCGCAGCTCTGTTTTCTTGAACGCAGTCCTCTTACTGGGCTTGAGTTAGAGAGGGGAGTCGACAGCGGCGTGCCTGGGCGAAAACTTGAGCAAATATTAGCGATGGGTGAAATTGCCCTGCAAAAGCATGAAGGAACCGAGTGGCTGGAGTGGTGCTCGGGAAAAGGTTTCTTAGGGCGTATTTTAGCCAGTCAGAGCAAGCAAAACGTTACGAGCTTTGAGTTCCAACAAGCGTTATGTGAGACAGGTCAGCAGGAAGCAGACAAACATCAGCTGCCGATGAAATTTGTTCAAGGTGATGCGCTGGCGGAATCTTCAATCAAGGCGTTGAATTCTGCACAACATGCGGTTGCGCTCCATGCTTGCGGAGATCTCCACGCCTCATTGATGAAGAAAGGGGCGGCTTGCCGTTTGCCTGCCATGACTATCGCTCCTTGTTGCTATCACCTAGTTCAAAGTGACGTCTATCAGCCTCTATCTCAGGCGGGCAAAGCGTCACATTTGCACTTGTCTAAATCTGAATTGCGTATTCCCCTTCAAGAGACGGTTACTGGTGGACAACGAGTTAAGCGTCACCGATTTGAAGAGATGAGTTTTCGTTTAGGTTTTGACTTGCTACTCAAAGGCGAATGTGGCGTAGATGATTACATTCCGGTCCCAAGTATTAAAAAGTCTCAGCTCTCGTTAGGTTTCACCGCGTTTTGTTTGTGGGCGGCAGAGCACAAACAGATCGATTTACCGACGATCGATTTTGATAACTATCTGCAGCGAGGAATAGAGCGTTACTGGCAGATGGAGCGTTTGAGCTTGGTGCAGCAAGTTTTTCGTCGCGGATTGGAGTTGTGGCTTGTTTTGGATAAAGCGCTCTATTTACGTGAGCAGGGCTATGACGTTTCACTTGGAGAATTTTGTTCAAGAGGCGTCACCCCGAGAAACATCTTAATCCATGCCTCTATGCGGAAAGCTACTTAGTTCGTGTTTTGTTGATAACTTGTTAAATCTCGCTTCACATTCGAACAGCTTATTGGTAATAATGATTAAGTTGCACAGAAAATGTGCAACTTAGAGAAAAATCATAACGACAAAGTACACAACATCACATCATTATTGCTGAATTCAAGGAGCTAAGATGAAAGCAGGAAACATTATGGCCGTCGCCATGCTAGCAGGAGCAGCACTTCTTTCTTCTACCAGTATCATGGCTAAAACAGCCAAGGTTGCGGTATCACAAATTGTTGAACATCCAGCGCTCGATGCAACACGTCAGGGATTGATTGATGGCCTTAAAGCCAAAGGCTATCAGCAAGGCGAAAACCTCGAATTTGATTACAAAACCGCGCAGGGAAATCCTGCGATTGCCGTACAAATTGCTCGTCAATTTGTGGGTGAAAAACCTGATGTTCTTGTTGGCATTGCAACGCCAACGGCACAGGCTTTGGTGTCGGCGACGCGTTCCATTCCGGTTGTTTTTACTGCGGTCACCGACCCTGTAGGGGCTAAGCTCGTTAGCCAAATGGAGCAGCCTGGCAAAAACGTCACAGGCCTGTCTGATCTTTCTCCTGTCGCTCAACATGTCGAGCTGATTAAAGAGTTGCTCCCTGACGTTAAATCCATTGGGGTTGTCTTTAACCCTGGTGAGGCAAATGCGGTGACATTAGTGAAGCTGCTTAAAGAGAGCGCAAAAGCTCATGGTTTGGAAGTTGTCGAAGCGACGGCGCTAAAAAGTGCTGATGTACAGTCAGCCACTCAAGCGATTGCCGAAAAATCGGATGTTATTTATGCACCGACGGATAACACCGTTGCCAGCGCAATTGAAGGTATGATCGTTGCGGCTAACCAAGCGAAAACGCCGGTATTTGGCGGAGCAACATCTTACGTTGAAAAAGGAGCGATTGCGGGTCTAGGCTTCGATTATTACCAAGTGGGTGTTCAAACGGCAGATTATGTTGCCGCTATTTTGGAAGGCTCTGAGCCAGGTGAGCTCGATGTCAAAGTGGCCAAAGGCTCCGATCTTGTTGTCAATCAAGGTGTCGCCAAACAACTTGGCTTAACCGTACCTGCCTCAGTATTAGATCGCGCGACAAGCGTTAAGTAACCCTCCAAAGTGAAGAGAGCGTTTGCGCGCTCTCTTGTTATTGAGCAGAAAAGGGAGTTGTTATGTCTGCTTTTGCGTTTTTTGGGGCGTTAGAAATAGGGCTGCTCTACGGATTGGTGGCTCTTGGTGTTTATCTAACCTTCCGAGTTCTTGATTTTCCTGACTTGAGTGTTGATGGCAGTTTCCCAATGGGTGCCGCAGTTGCCGCTACGGCGATTGTTTCAGGTATTAACCCTTGGGTTGCAACGGGCATGGCGATATTGGCTGGTGCTGCAACCGGTTGGGTTACCGCATTTCTCGCCGTTCGGTGTGGAATCCTTCATCTTCTTGCCTCTATTTTGACCATGATTGCGGCGTTTTCAATCAACATCCGCATCATGGGCCGACCAAACATCGCTCTTCTAGGAGAAGAGACCATCTTGACGCCATTTGAAACATTAGGGGATTCAATGTTGATTCGGCCTTTAGTGGTTGGCGTGTTGGTGTTGATATCGGCGTGGTTTGTGGTGCGGTTGCTCAACAGTGATTTTGGTTTGGGGTTAAGAGCGACCGGAGTTAACGCGCGTATGGTTTCCGCTCAAGGAGCCAGCACCGCTTTCTACACTTATTTTTGCCTTGCCTTGTCGAATGGTTTCGTCGGCTTCGCTGGCGCGCTGTTTGCTCAAACCAACAGCTTTGCTGATGTGACTTCTGGGGTTGGTACGATTGTGGTCGGTTTAGCGGCGGTCATTCTCGGTCAAACGCTGATTCCAGGTAAAAAGATTTGGGTTGCCGTGGTGGCGGTTATTGTGGGCTCGGTTCTTTACAGACTGGCCGTTGCATTTGCATTGAGCTCGGGAATGTTTGGTCTCCAAGCATCGGATTTGAACTTAGTGACCGCACTGCTGGTGGCGATTGCTCTGATTGCGCCGAAGTTAAAAGGGAATCTAAAAGCAAAAAAGGCTAATTCGCCTGCGACAAAAACGCAGGCGGTAAAGCGCGGCGATAATTCAGGAGGCGTGGCATGATTCAGTTGGAAGATATTCAAGTCACCTTTAATCCCGGGACGATTCTGGAAAATAAAGCGCTTCGAGGTGTTTCACTCGAAGTGCCTGAGCATCAATTCCTTACGGTGATTGGCTCAAATGGTGCGGGGAAATCGACCTTGTTGGGCGCGGTAACTGGCGAAACGCCGATGATTGGTGGTCGTGTGATCATCGATGGACTCGATGTGACAAAGCAAAGTGTGGATCAGCGAGCCGAGCAGTGCGCGCGTGTTTTCCAAGATCCTTTGGCAGGCACCTGTGGTGACCTCACCATTGAAGAGAATATGGCGCTGGCTTATATGCGCGGTAAAAAACGCGGTTGGAACTTGTCACTGTCAGCCAAACGAAGAGCGCTATTTCAAGAGCGAATTAGCATCCTTGGATTAGGCTTGGAGGACAGGCTTGGAGATAGCATAGGACTGCTTTCTGGCGGGCAACGTCAAGCGGTGAGTCTGGTAATGGCGACGCTGTCTGACAGTAAGTTGCTGCTATTAGACGAACATACCGCTGCGCTCGATCCTAGAATGGCAGCTTTCATCATCGACTTAACCAAGAAAATCGTCAGTGAGTTTAACCTGACCGTGATGATGGTGACGCACTCTATGAAGGATGCGCTCGCCTGTGGAGATCGGACTGTGATGCTGCATCAAGGAGAAATCGTCCTTGATGTGGCAGGTGAGCAGAGGCAAAACATGCAAGTGCCCGATTTGCTCGAGATGTTCTCTAAGGTTCGCGGAGAAGAGCTCGCAGATGATAGTTTGTTGCTAAATTAGGATTAAATTGACAATCAATTAGCAAGTTACGATAAAAATCTGTGACACAATCCACGTTAAAACATCAGCTAAGCCTATCTACCGTATTAGAGTATTGATAGGCTTTTTCATTTCTATTTATCAGAGGCGGTTAATGCAGTTGAAGCGGCATTTTAGTTTGAAGTTTGTTTTTCTCATGCCCTTGGTTCTGTCTGCTCTCGTACTGGCATTAACCATCAAAAACTACGTCGATCTAGTAAACCGAGAAATCAGTGATGAGTACGGTCGTATTCAAAATGATTTGTCTCGCGCCGCCAAGCTTGTTACGGCTATCGATTACAGTTTTACCAACTACTCCAAATCGCAATATATCTTTTTGCTAGAACACAACCGGCAGATAAAAAACAGTGTATGCCAGATGTGGCCCATCGATGCCTTGCTGCTTACCGACGGTCGCAACCACGATATGCCCGCAGTAGACATTAACTATATGCTGGTGGGCACAACCGAACTGTGTAACTCAGACAGTGAGGTCTATCAGCGCGTTGCAAGTCAGGTCTCGTTGGCGCCTGTACTGTCGTTCGTGCACGATATTGATGAAACGATCCTTGGCGTCCAATACATTGACCGAGAGGGCTATCTGATGTCTTCTCCGGACACTTACGCAAAACAGGCGACAGCCGAACTGTTGGATACGATCAAAGCGCGACCTTTTTGGCAATCGACGGTGCAAAACCCAGATGTTATTTCTATTTCAGGGCCAGCGCCGATCGTCGCAACCAGCGACTTAGTCATGAGTTTAACCATGCCCGTTTACTCTCTAGGCGAGCATCAAGGTGTGCTGTCATTGGACATTGCTTATGATGAACTGATGGACACGAGAGGCAAGTTGCCGGGAAAACTGGAAATTATAAATGCAACCACGGCCTCCTTTCCCGACAATGCAACTCGTGTGGAGCAGTTCAATCTTGAGGGCGTCCGTGGTGACCATCATCTAATTTATCGCCTGGATCCCATCAAAGAGATTGGCTATTTTGTCTCTTCTCATCGATACAGTTTGCTCGTGATAGGCTTTATCTACGTGTTCTCAGTTATCGTGTTGTTTTTGATTAATACTCGAGTTGAGCACGGATACTTGAAAGATCTTGCCGCCAAAGATGCGATGACAGGACTGCTGAACCGAAGAGGGTTACAAGACTTCTTGGTTAATGCGCAGCATGGGGAGTATGTTGCCATCGCGGTTTTCGATATTGATAATTTCAAATCTATCAACGACACCTATGGTCATGATGTTGGAGACAACGTTATTTGCTACATGGCAGACCAGATCACCTACAGTATTCGCGCGAGTGATGCAGTGGCTCGTTTCGGTGGTGAAGAATTTGTGGTTTACATGAGTGGTAGCAACCGAGATGCGCTGAAGAAGTCATTACTGCGAGTCCAACAATCGATCCGCTCTCGATCTCAAGAAGTTGTTGCGCCTGGCTTTACGGTTTCAGGTGGTGTTGAAATCGTCGATGAAGCGCAAGCCAGCAACTTTGAGGCGTTGTTCAAAGCTGCTGACGAAAAGCTATACCAAGCCAAAACGTCAGGCAAGGATAAGCTAGTATTCTAAGCGGCGTTAAGTGTGTCTCGGTAGCGAGTGATATGCTCAACGATTGGCGCCGCTTTATTAAAGGTACGAATTTCTCTGAACAACTCTGCAGCTTGAGGATACTGCTGGCGTAAGTAGGAGAACCACTGTTTCACACGGTTAGGGTAGTAAAGCCCCTTATCACCTTTCATTTCGTACTGAGAATAGACAAGCAGTAACTCGACCACCTCTGACCAAGGCATTACCGCGTGGTTGTGTTTTACCACATTCCCAAGGTTTGGAACATTGAACGCGCCGCGGCATACCATCAGCGAATCCACACCCGTTGTTTCGATACAGGCTTGACCATCTTCGTAATTCCAAATTTCACCATTGGCAATCAGTGGAATCGTAAAACGTTCACGAAGTTGGCCGATGTACTCCCACTTAATCTCGCTTGCTTTGTAGCCGCCTGCTTTGGTGCGTGCATGAACGGTCAACTCATTGGCGCCCGCTTTTTCTATGGCGTCTACAATCTCGAAGCAGTCGTCTGGATTCTCCCAACCAAGGCGGATTTTCGCTGTCACTGGGATCTCGCTCGGCACCGCTTCTCGGCAGGCTTTGACGACCTGGTGGATAAGTTCTGGGTGTTGAAGAAGCGCGGCGCCACCTTTGCTTTTGTTCACAAGCTTGGCTGGGCAGCCAAAGTTAAGATCGACGCCTCTTGCGCCCAATTCGGCTGCTTTGATGGCATTTTCTGCCATCCAAACTGGATCTTGGCCAAGCAGTTGAACATGAACAGGCACACCCGATTTGGTTTGAGACCCTTGCAGTAGCTCTGGGCAAAGACGATGGAAGACATGATCGGGCAGCAGCTGATCGACGACTCGAACAAATTCAGTTACGCACAAATCATAATCATTGATGTCGGTTAAGATCTCGCGCATCAAATGATCTAACACGCCCTCCATTGGGCCAAGAACTAATCGCATAAAAAACGCCTCTATTTATGGAGGCGTGATTTTAGTGGCAAGTGATACAAAAGTCACTGCTTTGATAAGATTGCAGGGCTTGGAAAAGAGAAGGCTAGTTATTAAATCCTTATAACTAGCCGAGACTACATGTGTCTAATCATCACAAGAAGCAGGTGCTCGAGCCAGGGAGGAAGTCTCGAAGTGACCTAAAGCCTTGCATAGGGTTATAATGCGTGCCTTATCAGTTAAACACTAGAAGTGAATCATGAAGTATCAATTACTGACACTGCCAGACTCATTAACTAACGAATCTCCCTATTTCGTCGAGGGTTTAACCCTTGCTGCCAACTTGGCAACCAAACCTCTTGCCCCTGAAGTTTGGTTAGAGAGCGTATTTTCTGAAAGCGCAAGTCAAGTGAAAGCGCCGATTGAAGCGCATATTACCCAGCAGTACACGTATTTAAAGGCGAATGAGTACTCTTTGCTCGGGTTGCTTGATGAAGCCTCCAAGCAGGAGCAGCTGGCCGACATCGCTGAAGGCTTTATGACGCTTTGGCCGACGGTAGAAGAGCTGTGGCAAGAGGTACACGTTGGCGATGGCACACTTCGCATGTTGCAAGCTCTATTGACGTCATTCATGCTGGCGATTGATGAAGCGCAAACTCAAGCTCAAATGCGAGAAGCGGGCATTGAAACCCCGCCTTCATTGACCGATTTTATCGACCAACTCGACCTGATGATCATCGAAGTTGCTCACGCCGCCGATGAGGCGATGGTTGGCGCTAAGTCGCAAAGCGTTAATCCATATAAACAAGTAGGGCGTAACGATCCATGCTTGTGCGGGAGCGGTAAAAAGTTCAAGCAGTGTTGTGGAAAATAGAACAAAGTTAACTTTTTTCGGTCAAACCAAGTTCGAAACACGATTATAAAGAGAGTCATGGCGACTCAATAGGAACAAGATTAATGAAAAAACTGGCCGCATTACTGTTTATGAGCTTCTCTGTGTTGGCAGCGCCAAAAGACGAGCTTAATCAGCGTTTACAGCAAACGGAAGGTTTTAGTGCTGACTTTACTCAGCAGGTGACAAGTCCTGATGGTGATTTGGTGATGGAAGGTGAGGGTTCGGTAGAAATTTCTCGTCCAAGTCTTTTCCGTTGGACAACCACAATGCCAGATGAAAACGTGTTGGTCTCAGATGGCAAAAGTCTTTGGTATTACAGCCCATTCATCGAACAAGTGAGTATCTACTGGCAAGAGCAAGCGACAGAGCAAACCCCGTTTGTATTGTTGACTCGTAACCGCCAAAGTGACTGGGAAAACTACGATGTCTCTCAACAGGGCGATGTGTTCACACTTGTCCCAACTGCTGTGGATTCAAACCAAGGTCAATTTAAATTAGAGATCGATGCCAAAGGCGCGGTGAAAGGATTTAGTGTGATTGAACAAGACGGTCAGCAGAGTGCGTTCAAGTTCGCTAACATTGATTTAACTAAACCGAAAGCTGAGCGCTTTACCTTTATCATTCCACAAGGTGTCGAGGTTGATGACCAAAGGAATTAAAAGTGAGTAATTTCTCATTTGATTTTTCAGGGGACGAAGATTTTCGTCCCCTCGCTGCTAGAATGCGCCCAGAAACGCTTGACCAGTATATTGGTCAACAACATATTCTCGGCGCAGGTAAACCGTTGCGACGAGCGTTGGAAGCGGGTCACATCCACTCCATGATTTTGTGGGGGCCTCCAGGCACAGGGAAAACAACGCTCGCTGAAGTGGCGGCAAACTACGCCAACGCAGAAGTTGAGCGAGTCTCTGCCGTGACCTCCGGTGTGAAAGAAATCCGCGCAGCAATTGAAAGAGCGCGCGAAAATAAGTTGGCTGGCAGACGCACGATCTTGTTTGTTGACGAGGTGCACCGTTTCAATAAATCGCAGCAAGATGCCTTTCTTCCGCATATCGAAGATGGCACGGTGACCTTCATTGGTGCAACCACGGAAAACCCATCTTTTGAGCTGAACAACGCATTGCTATCGCGTGCCCGAGTTTACAAATTAACCTCTCTTTCTCAGCAAGATATTGGTTTGGCACTGCAGCAAGCAATCAATGATGAGAAGCGTGGCTTAGGTAAGGTTGAAGCGGCTTTTGATGAAGGGGTCCTAGATAGACTTTCTGAGCTAGTAAACGGTGACGCGCGGATGTCGCTAAATTACCTTGAGCTTCTCTACGATATGGCAGAAGAAGACGCCCAAGGTGTTAAGGTGATTACCTTGCCATTGCTGGCCGAGGTTGCTGGCGAAAAAGTTTCGCGCTTTGATAACAAAGGCGATATTTGGTACGACTTAATCTCTGCGGTTCATAAGTCGATTCGTGGCTCCAATCCTGATGCTGCGCTGTATTGGTCGGCGCGAATGATTGCGGCAGGCTGTGATCCGCTGTATATCGCAAGACGCCTACTCGCGATTGCCTCTGAAGATGTCGGCAACGCGGATCCACGCGCCATGCAAGTTGCTTTGTCCGCATGGGATTGCTTTACCCGAGTTGGACCTGCTGAGGGCGAAAGAGCCATTGCCCAAGCCATCGTTTACCTTGCTTGTGCGCCAAAGAGTAATGCTGTTTATACCGCTTGGAAGCAAGCTCTGCGTGATGCTCACAACCTGCCAGAGTATGAAGTGCCCCCCCATTTGCGCAATGCACCCACCTCGTTGATGAAAGATCTCGGCTATGGCGCTGAGTATCGCTATGCACACGATGAGCCTGGCGCGTACGCTGCTGGTGAAAGATATCTTCCCCCAGAAATGGCAGAGACTCGCTACTACCAACCGACCAACCGAGGGTTAGAAACTAAAATTGGCGAAAAGTTAGATTACTTGGCTAGTTTAGACGCAAAAAGCCCACAAAAGCGCTATGAATAAGCGAGCATTTTAGATACATTTATCCAATTATCCCTTCATACTTGAAGCCGCAGCTTTGTTAACTGCACCAATTTACCGGAGCGCCGGCCGCCCTAATCACATAGAGCACCTATGCTCATAGGGATGAATTGGTTTGTTTCCTCGCTGCAACTCCAATTATTTTGGGAACTATTTATTAGCGTTTGAGCACGATGCTTAAGCGCCATTTCACAACTAAAAAAGCATAGGATTAACAATGCTGGATTCTAAATTACTTCGTACAGAGCTGGATGAAACAGCTGCAAAACTAGCGCGTCGTGGCTTTAAGCTAGACGTAGAGACAATCCGTACACTTGAAGAGCAACGCAAGTCGATTCAAGTTGAAGTTGAAAATTTACAATCCACGCGTAACTCCATCTCTAAGCAGATCGGCCAAAAAATGGCGGCTGGCGATAAAGAAGGCGCTGAAGAGATCAAGAAACAAATCGGTACGCTAGGTAGCGATCTTGATGCTAAAAAAGTTGAACTTGATGCAGTAATGGCGCAACTTGAAGAGATCACGCTATCTGTGCCAAACCTGCCAGCTGATGATGTGCCAGATGGTAAAGACGAAGATGACAACGTAGAGATTTCTCGTTGGGGTGAGCCAAAAACTTACGACTTCGAACTAAAAGATCACGTTGATCTTGGTGAAATGGGTGGCGGTCTTGATTTTGCGAGTGCGACTAAAATCACTGGCGCACGTTTCATCGTGATGAAAGGTCAATTTGCTCGTCTACACCGTGCAATTGCTCAGTTCATGCTGGATCTACACACTGAAGAGCACGGTTACTCTGAAATGTACGTACCGTACCTAGTGAACTCTGACAGTCTATTTGGTACAGGTCAGCTACCTAAATTTGGTAAAGACCTGTTCCACACTGAGCCACTAGAAGAGAAAGTGAACGATGAAGAGCCGCGTAAACTGTCTTTGATTCCAACAGCAGAAGTACCAGTAACGAACCTTGTTCGCGATACGATCTCTGACGAAGCGGACCTACCGCTTAAGATGACCGCTCACACGCCATGTTTCCGTTCTGAAGCGGGGTCTTACGGTCGTGATACTCGTGGTTTGATTCGTATGCACCAGTTCGACAAAGTTGAGCTAGTACAAATCACTCGTCCAGAAGATTCAATGGACGCACTAGAAGAGCTAACTGGCCACGCAGAGAAAGTTCTACAACTTCTAGAACTGCCTTACCGTAAAGTGGTTCTATGTACTGGTGACATGGGCTTCGGTGCACGTAAAACTTACGACCTAGAAGTTTGGGTTCCAGCGCAAGAGACTTACCGTGAGATCTCATCTTGTTCAAACATGTGGGATTTCCAAGCTCGTCGTATGCAAGCGCGTTTCCGTCGTAAAGGCGAGAAGAAACCTGAGCTAGTGCACACGCTAAACGGTTCTGGTCTAGCAGTTGGTCGTACAATGGTCGCGATTCTAGAGAACAACCAAGAAGCAGATGGTCGCATCGCAATCCCTACAGTACTTCAGAAGTACATGGGCGGCGCAACGCACATCGGTTAATCTCGGCCGAATACGAAATGATGAAAGGCGACTCAATGAGTCGCCTTTTTTAATCCTGCGGCAAAATTACTCCGCGGCTGGTGGCTGATATAGAGACGCCATTGTGGTTCGAACGACCTCTCGGGCACCTATCGGAGTGTGCTTTAGATCCGTTAGTGACTCTCGCTGATCAAACACAAATCGGTGCTTAAGTGAACGCGCGACATTGCTGCGAATCAGTTTAGGTCGAGTCTGAGTCTCTAACGCTTCCTTTTCTGCTTGATCGACAAGTGCATAAATTTCTTGTTCAGACAGTATTTTAGGCGCAGCAAGTTGTGGGTTTACCTCTTGAGCAATAGCGATGATCTCCTCGCTAGAAATGGTCGACGTGTTAGCAAGGACATAGCGCTTGCCACGAATGCCATGCGTTGAGGCTTTAATCATCCCTTTGACGACATCGTTAACATCGATTGGGCTGAGGTTCATCTCATACAAGAAAGGCATCTTGCCATTTACGATCGCTGAAAACGCATCGAGAGATTCCGTGTTGGGTTTAAACTCGCCGCCAAGTATGGTGGATGGCAGTATCGTGACCATATCCAGATCTAGCTCTTGCGCGACTTTCCATGCCTCTTGCTCGGCAAGTGTTTTGGCCCGGCAATAGGGATTGATTTGATCCGACACATTGTAGCCTTCTACCTTTATCTCACCTTGTTGATTACGCGCAGTTTGCTCTAATGTCGCTATCGAGCTGACATAGACGACTTTTTTCACTCCGGCTTCGTGCGCAGCTCTCAAGATATTCGTCGTGCCGATAAGGTTTGGCTCGACGATCTCCTTTTCTTCATCTTCTGCCCAGTGCTTGAAAACGGCCGCGACTTGGTAGAGAACGTCAACCCCGTCTAAGGCCGTTTGCAAAGAGGTGACGTCTAGTAAGTCACAATACACAATGTCACAATCGACACCCTTCAACGAGTCGGACTTACTGAGATTGCGCACTCCGGCGCGTACCTGATGGCCTTGTCGGCTTAATTCTCTAACCAGATTGTTGCCGAGGTGGCCTGTTGCGCCGGTGACTAAACATTTAACCATTACTCTTCTCCTTAACGATATTGTCGATAACGGGTTCAAACTGAGATATCGGCTCGCTGGCAATCGACTCGGTTTTCCACCATTGCTGCTCAAAAGGTGGTGACTCGAGTTCAACAAGCTGACCAAAAGCGGGAGTGATGAGTTGCACACCTCTTTGACTAGAGATGTCAGTGATACGTTCAAGCGGCTCGTACCAAGGGTGCATAGAGAGATCAAACGTACCGTTGTGAATTGGAATCATGTATTTACCACGAAGATCGATATGAGCTTGAACAGACTCGTCGGGCATCATGTGAATGTCTTGCCAAAGTGAGTTATATGCGCCGGATTCAATCAGGGTGACATCAAATGGGCCATAGCGTTTGCCAATCGATTCAAAGCCAGAGAAGTAGCCACTGTCACCGCTAAAGAAGACACGATGTTGCGTTCCCAATATTACCCAGCTCGACCAAAGAGTCTGGTTTCTATCCAGTAACCCTCTACCTGAAAAGTGTTGTGATGGGGTAGCGACTAGCTCAATGCCATTCACAAAGGTACTTTGCCACCAATCAAGCTGAACCACTTTTTCTGGGGTGACTCCCCAACTTATCAATAGGTCCCCAACTTTTAGTGGAGTAACAAATGTTCCTACCTTCTTTGCAATGGCTTGGATGGTGTTTTTATCGAGGTGATCATAGTGATCGTGACTGATGATTACGATGTCGATAGGTGGCAAGTTGGATGCGTTAATTGGGCTTGGATGAAAGCGTTTGGGGCCAGCCCATTGAACAGGAGATGCTCGTTCACTCAAGACTGGGTCAGTCAAAATCCAGTTATCGTCTAGGTTTAGTAGAACGCTAGAGTGACCAATTCGGTAGAGTGAGTCCCGCTTGGTGGAAAAAAGTGCTTGCTCATTCATTGGTTGAATAGGGAGTGGCTGGGTCGGTGTCGGATCCAAACGAGGAGTGGTAATAAATGCATGTAAGATTCGCAATGTATCGCCCAACGACGACGAGTACGCGATTTCGCTGTTTTGGAAACGATTTTTGTTCGAACTAAGAGTGATGAACGCGATAGCGACCAACAATCCTAACAGGGCAAACATGGCAAATTTCATGATCAATTACTCCTTACAAGTAAACTACACTGTGTAGTTTACTTTGAAAAATTGAAAAGTAAACCATGCAGTGTAGAATTGGCTGCATGGTTGTAGAAATGAAACAAAATGATGGAAAAGAAGCAGAGTCGCAGTGATCTAAAACGATCAGCAATTGTCGAAGCAGCGATCGAAGCGTTTCGTGAAGAGGGCGTCAAGGCGACGAGCATGGATAGATTGGCTAAACTGGCCAACGTGTCCAAGCGAACCATTTACAATCACTTTGTGAGCAAAGAGGCGCTCGTACTCCATTTGTTGTCGGAATTATGGCAACGGGCGATGATGGAAAGCGAAGTGAGTTACAACCGTGACCAGCCTTTGGAAACCCAGCTCGCTGCGCTTTTGACCAAAGAGCTTGAGTTTTTGTCTTCCCCACAATATCAAGATCTCGCACGTGTTGCTTTTGATTACTTGTTCAGCAATCCTGATATGCTGCAAGAAGAGCTGAAGAAGTTATCGGAAAAAGAGACGGCGGTTTATCGTTGGATAGTCGCGGCGCAAGATGATGGGAAGTTGATTGAACTAGACGCAGACCTTGCGAAAGAGCAGTTGCATAGCTTAATCAAAGGAAGTGCGCTTTGGCCACAATTGATGCGTTTACGCCAACCGCTGACAGAGGCAGAGAAACAACGTTTAGTCGATGAAACGACGAAACTCTTTTTAGCGCGCTACCAACAGCACTCACTAGGTTGAGTAATATCGGTCGAGTCATTAAAAAGCCAGCTAATCTAGCTGGCTTTGTCGTTTCATAGTGAGATTAGATACTCATCTCACCGCGCAAGACTTGCTGCATTTTCACTTTCACTTGCTCATATGAGAGGTCTTGGCTAAGTAGATAGTGAAGCTTGGCAAGAGCAGCTTCTGGGGTCATATCGTAGCCGCTGATCACGCCCGCTTCGGCAAGGGCACATCCGGTCGCGTAGCCACCCATATTCACCTTGCCTGCCAAACATTGGGTGAGGTTAACGACGATCACACCGCGCTCAGAGGCGTCTTTTAAGTGACTAAGAAGCTCAGGGTTTTGCGGCGCATTACCAACGCCAAAAGTCAGCAAGATCATCGCATTGACCGGTTGCAGCAATGTATTTCGAATGACCTCGTGAGAGATACCTGGGTACATGGTAATGACACCAATTGGCTGCGGCGTAATATCGTGTACTTTAAATTCGCCTTCTGGAACATGCCCAACCTTAATGTCATTGCTGATCTGGATATTAATCCCAGCTTCGAGCAAAGGGGGTAAGTTTGGAGACGTAAAGGCATTAAAACCGTCAGCGTGAGATTTGGTACTGCGATTGCCACGCATCAGCTTGTTGTTGAAGAACAACGTCACTTCATTGATCGGATAATTTGCTGCGATGTGGAGTGCATTCAACAAGTTCGCTTGGCCGTCAGAGCGTAGCTCTGCCAGTGGGATTTGCGAACCAGTTACAATGACCGGCTTACCAAGGTTCTCTAACATAAAAGAGAGAGCTGAAGCGGTATAGGCCATGGTGTCAGTGCCGTGCAGAATAACGAAACCGTCATATTTGTCGTAGTTGGCACGAATGTCATCAGCGATTTGCTGCCAATCTTTTGGAGTCATATCCGAGGAATCGATCAGTGGATCGTATTCATGGATGGTGAACTCTGGCATTTCTGGGCGGTGGAATTCTGGCATGCTCGCCAGTTGTTTTTCCATAAAGCCAGCGACAGGAACGTAACCGTGATCATGCGACTTCTGCATACCAATGGTGCCGCCCGTATAAGCGATATAGATGTGTTTTCTTGCCATTGCTTAGAAACCAGTATTGTAGGGGGAACAGAGCGTGGGATTATATAGGAATCGGGGCCAATAAAAAGGGGCATTCCGCACAGGAACACCCCAAAAGTCGCGCGCTATACGCGGATGCACTGCCCAGGATTAAACGGGCAGTATCTGATTTGTTGCTTTATTGCACCATACAGTTCAAACAGAAGGCGTAATGGCCTTTCGGGTCGTTAAAGCTCTGCAGCAAATCAGCGTCTGCGCTGACTTGTTTGAGCACAGGTTGCAGTGCTGGTGGCAGATAGCTGTTAATATCAATCCCAACAGAGACTTTCACTTGGTTCATCAAATCTTGAATGAACTGCTGGGCAGGGCTTAATGGTTCTTCCACCCAGTAAATGTCGTAGTTTTCGACTTCTGCAAGTTCGGCCGCGAGGCTAACGGCATCATCAAAGTCGCCAATGCTATCCACTAAGCCAAACTTCATCGCATCTTGGCCAGTCCAGACTCGTCCTTGGGCAATGTTATCAAGCTGGGTAAGAGAGATATTGCGGTTATCACTGACCAACTGAGTGAAGCGTTTGTAGCCGTGCTCAATGCCAAGTTGGAACGCTTCTGCTGCCCCCTCTGATAAACCTGTCGTCACACCGACATCTGAAAATGGTGATGTGCCAACGCCATCGGTGTAGACGCCGAGTTCATTCAATCCTTTCTCAAAGGTGGTGATGACACTGAAGATACCAATAGAGCCCGTCAAGGTCGTTGGTTGCGCGACAATGCGGTCAGCACTCATCGAAATCCAGTAGCCTCCCGATGCCGCTAAGCTCGACATAGACGCGACAACAGGTTTTCCAGCTTCTTTGAGGGCTTCAATTTCATTGCGAATCACCTCAGAGGCAAAGGCACTACCGCCCGGGCTGTCCACGCGTAGGACAACCGCTTTGACTTTGTCATCATTGCGCGCTTGACGAAGCAGGGCCGCGACCGTATCGCCTCCGACCGTTCCGCGTGGCTGGCTACCGTCCATTATGGCACCACTTGCGACCACAACTGCGATGTCATTTGCACTGGTGCTAAATGATGGCGCCATGGTGGGTTGGTAGTCGTAGTAACTAATGTGGTTGTAGCTGTCTTCACCATTGCTCCCAAACACATCAATCAGTTCTGCACGTACTTGTTGGCGGGTCGCCAGTTGATCAACCAAACCAATGTTCAGCGACAGCGCAGCGAGGTCACCATCGTTTTTCTTTAGTAGCGTTAGGAATTCATCCATGCTCAGGTTTAGCGACTCAGGCTTAATTTGTCGATTCGCGGCGATATCATCAACAAACGCTCCCCAAAGTTGACTTAACCAACGAGAAGCCGACTCTTTTGCTTCTTCTGACATGTCATCACGAACAAAAGGCTCTATGGCAGATTTGTAAGTCCCCACTCGGAATACATGCGTGTTGACGTTGAGCTTCTCGAGTAGCGTTTTGTAATAGAGTGAGTATGAGCTGTAACCCTTTAACAGAACCGCGCCGTCAGGGGCGAGGTATACTTTGTCTGCGTAACTGGCTAAGTAATATTGGCTCTGATTGTAGAATCCGCCAGCGGCATAAATCGGTTTGCCTGACGCTTTAAACTCGTTCAACGCTTTTGCAATGTAGCGAAGTTTAGTTAAGTTGGTTTCAGGCAAATCGCCAAGAGCAAGTACTAAGCCACTAATTTTAGGGTCATCTTTTGCGTAGCGGAGTGTCTCAACGATATCGAACAAGATATTTTCTTTGGGCAAGTCTTGACCGATCAAGGAGCCAGTAAACGAATCCATTGGATTGACGTAGTTCGGCTGTTCAACGATAGGGCCAGACAGGTTGAGAATAAGAGCTGACTCAGTGGGAACGGTTGGCGCTTCGCTTTGTGCGTGAAAATAGACAAAATAGATGATCGCTATTGAGGCTAAGAAAAACAGGTTGGTAAGCGCTAGACGCACAAAGGTGATGAGTTTCCAAATCCCTTTGAAGAATAGACCGATAAACTTAAATAGTTTTTTCATTTAATCTCCGCTGCATAGACGCAGGTAAAGGCTTATAAGACCTTATAATTCCAGATAAGTTACATCCTACTGAAACTAGTATACCCAAACAACTGTAAGATTGATCGGTGTTACAAAAATGTAAACGCTTGTTTGATTTATATTACGATGATGTTTATTCTGGTCAGACCAGAATAATTAAACGAAAGTGATGTCTGCCATGTACCCAAATCTATTACAGCCGTTAGATCTAGGATTTACTCAAATCAGAAACCGAGTCTTAATGGGCTCTATGCATACTGGACTTGAAGAACACAAAGAAGGTCTAGGAAAACTCGCGGCTTTTTACGCTGAACGTGCAAAAGGCGGGGTAGGTTTAATCGTAACCGGTGGTTTTTCTCCAAACTTGCGTGGACGCTTACATCCATTTAGCGCAGAGTTTAGCAAACCCAAGCACGCAAAGGCGCATCAGGTTGTTACTGAGGCTGTACATGAACATGGCGGCAAAATTGCGTTACAACTGCTTCATGCAGGTCGATACGCCATGCATCCTTTCTCCCAAAGTGCTTCATCGATTAAGGCGCCGATCGCGAAATTCGCGCCGAGTGAAATGAGCACGCGTCAAATTAAGAAAACCATTGATGCGTTCGCAAACAGTGCCTCGCTCGCTCAGTTAGCGGGGTATGACGGTGTTGAAGTCATGGGCTCGGAAGGCTATCTCATCAACCAGTTTATCTGTAAGCGAACCAACATGCGCTACGATGAGTGGGGCGGCAGTTATGAGAATCGCATGCGCTTTCCTCTTGAGATCGTCAAGTCGATTCGCAAAGCGGTAGGCGAGAAATTTATCATTATCTTCCGCTTATCCATGCTTGATCTGGTGGAAGAGGGCAGTACGTTTGATGAAGTCGTGATGCTGGCTAAAGAGCTAGAAAAAGCAGGCGTGACGATCATCAACACAGGGATTGGTTGGCATGAGGCTCGCATTCCAACTATTGCAACTCAAGTACCTCGCGGCGCGTTTACTTGGGTTACGGAAAAAGTACGCCCGCACGTGAATGTACCTATCGTAACGTGCAACCGAATCAACACTCCGGAAGAGGCGGAAAGAATCTTGTCCAGTGGGCATGCAGACATGGTTTCTATGGCGCGTCCTTTCTTGGCAGATCCCCATTTCGTTATCAAAGCTGAGAACAACCAATCGCAACTTATCAACACCTGCATTGGGTGTAACCAAGCATGTTTGGATAATGTGTTTAAGGGCAAGCGTGCGAGCTGTTTAGTCAATCCACTGGCCTGTCGTGAAGATGAGTTGGTGGTCACGCCAACAGCCAAACCGAAGAATATTGCGGTCGTGGGCGCAGGGCCTGCGGGCTTATCCTGTGCGACGACCCTTGCCAAACGTGGTCATCAAGTGGACCTGTTTGAGCGCAACGATCGCATTGGTGGCCAGTTCCGCCTTGCTATGCAGATCCCAGGTAAAGAAGAGTTTCGTGAGACCATTCGCTACTTCGCCAATCTAATTGACGAAACTGGCGTCAAACTGCACTTAGAAACGGAAGCCAACTTCGATCTGCTCAACGAGTATGATGAAGTGATTATGGCGTCTGGCGTGGAGCCGAGAAAAGTGAAGATTGATGGTATCGACAATCCTGAAAAAGTGGTCGATTACCAGACGCTTATTCGTGACAAAACTTTTGTCGGGAACAAAGTGGCGATCGTCGGCGCTGGTGGCATTGGTGTCGATGTCGCGACGATGTTAACTGAACCAACAGGTCACAACCTTGACGACTGGTTGCATGAATGGGGCATCGATAAGGAAATCGCCCATCCTGGTGGTTTGTATCCATACCCAGATTCATTGAGTGATAAAGAGGTCTGGGTCCTACAACGTCGTAAAGGCAGAGTGGGTAAAGGTCCGGGCAAGACAACGGGGTGGATTCATAAACGCACCTTAGAAAAGCGGGGAGTCAATTTATTGGGCGGCGTGAGCTACGAGAAGATTGATGATCAAGGCCTACATATTACCGCTGACGGCGAATCCAAGTTACTTGAAGCGGATAAGGTGATCATTTGTGCGGGCCAAGAGTCAGTAAGACCGTTTGAAGATAAATGGCATTTACTCGGCGATAAACTGCATATCATTGGTGGCGCAGATTATGCGGGCGAGTTGGATGCAGTCCGTGCGATTCGCCAAGGTGTCGAACTGGCCGTTAAGCTATAGCGTCGCCTTACCGAGCAAGTACGAAAAAAGAAGACCTCCGGATGGAGGTCTTCTTTTTTCTGCATGTTTTTACAAAATGACGGTTTTGTTGCCGTAGACAAACACATGGTCATTGAGCACCTTGTTAAGCGCTTTGCTGAGCACGTTTTTCTCAACGTCTCGGCCTGCTTGCGCCATGTCTTGGGCGCTGAAGTTATGATCCACAGGAATTACGTCCTGCTTGATGATCGGCCCTTCATCAAGGTCATTGGTTACGAAGTGGGCAGTGGCACCAATGATTTTTACACCACGCTCATACGCCTGTTGGTAAGGTTTAGCACCAATAAACGCAGGTAGGAAACTGTGGTGAATATTGATGATTTTGTGATGATATTTTTCAACAAATGAAGGCGTTAACACACGCATGTACTTAGCTAGCACTAAGTAGTCCGCTTGGTATTGGTCGATCACTTCCAGCATTTTTTGCTCGTGCTCTTCGCGATTCAAACCTTCATGAGACACATGGTGGTAAGGAATATCAAACTTTTCCGTTAAGCTTTGTAGCGTGTCGTAGTTACCGACAACCGCAGCGATATCCACATCCAAACTGCCATCGTAATTTTTCATCAAGATGTCGCCGATGCAGTGAGCTTCTTTCGTAACCAGAATCACAATGCGTTTGCGGTTCGAGCCAATTAATTTGCGCTTTGCACCTTGGGGCAGTGCCTGATCAAGGTCAGCAAGGAAAGTTTCATCATTGAAGTAACCCTCAAGCTCGGTACGCATGAAGAAGTGGCCGCTAGTATTATCAACAAACTCATTATTATGAATGATATTCAGTTGATGCTTGTAACAGATGTTAGTGATCTTGGAGATCAGTCCAGGCGCATCTGTGCAGTGTGTCAGTAGTGTTTTCTTTTCCATTTCGTTGGTACTTCCGTGAATTATTTTTTTTTATTTCTGAAATTTATACAGGGCTCCGAACGGTGAAGTAACCCGCATTATAAAAGCTACAATTAAACTAATATCAAGATGGTTTCAACAAATAATCTGACTAAATCGTTTGGCTAACCAGCCATGAGAGTTTTTCAAGAGGAGTTCGTGCCTATATTGGTTCAAAAGTTAAGGTTTGTGTTGAATGGCTATCCCTCTATTGAGTGTCTTAAGGTGGTATTTATGGATAAAGAACTTCTAGCCCGAAAGCTGTATTCTGAGAGAGTGAGTTCGCTCATTGGTGATAAAGATTTAGATGAAGCTCTGCTTGATCAAATGTGGGAAAACAAAGCATCGCCTGCGGAAGCGGCAAAAGCGATGACAGAAGAGCATAACGAGTTTAATGGCCCTGCATGGTTATCGCGTTACCTTAATCGTCGTTAATCGATCTCAATCCTAATTCTATGCGCGCGAATCCAATCGGATTCGCGCGTTGCTTTGAAAACTGCCATAATCCTTCTCCCGACGATTTGCTCCTACAGATAATTGATGATCGCAAAAACCTTTTCTTCAGACGGCGCGCTTGGCAAAGCCATACCTGGTTTTCAACCTCGTCAGGCTCAGCTCGATATGGCAGAAGCTGTACAAAATGCCATTAAAACCGACGGCCAGTTAGTGGTTGAGGCGGGCACAGGAACGGGGAAAACGTTCGCCTACCTTGTTCCGGCACTAATGAGCGGTAAAAAAGTCATCATCAGTACAGGTTCAAAAAACCTTCAAGAGCAGCTTTATCATCGCGATCTACCCTTGATGGTCAGTGCGCTCGGCTTTTACGGCCAAGTGGCTTTGCTGAAAGGGCGATCAAACTACCTTTGCTTAGATCGCCTCAGTCGGCAAATGGTGGAAAGCCACAGCAACACCGCCGATCCAACCTTGCTCAGCCAGCTTGTTAAAGTCCGCTCTTGGGTGAGTGAAACCAAAACAGGCGATCTCGGTGACTGTGATGCCATTGCGGAAGATAGCCCGATAATCCCTTCGATAACATCGACCAATGACAACTGTTTGGGCAAAGAGTGCCCTAGCTATCAAGACTGCTTTGTTCTTAAAGCGCGTAAAAAGGCAATGGATGCAGACGTGGTGGTGGTCAATCACCATTTGTTCCTTGCTGATTTAGCGATAAAAGAGACAGGCTTTGGCGAGCTAATTCCCGAAGCTGATGTGTTTGTGTTTGACGAAGCGCATCAATTGCCTGATATCGCCAGCCAATATTTTGGTCAGTCGTTATCCAGTCGCCAAATTCAAGAGCTGTGTAAAGATATTGAAATTGGCTATCGGACCGAAGCAAAAGATATGCGCCAGTTGCAAAAAGCGGGCGAAAAGCTTCTGCAAACGGCGATGGATCTGCGGATCATTCTCGGCGAACCTGGCTTTCGCGGTAACTGGCGAGAGGCGATTCAGTCGCCAAATATTGCCAGAGAAATGGAGCGCCTGCGTGAAGCGTTAGATTTTGTGTTAGAGGTGCTAAAACTTGCCTTAGGGCGAAGCCAATTGCTTGATAGTGCATTTGAACGAGCCAATACCTTACAAGCTCGTCTGACGCGCGTGTGTGAAGTCTCCATTACGGGGTACTCTTACTGGTTTGATACCACGCCTAGGCACTTTAGTTTGCATATCACGCCACTGTCGGTCGCGGATAAATTTCATGAGCAGATTGAACTTAAGCAAGGGGCGTGGATATTTACCTCCGCGACTCTGGCTGTTAATGATGATTTCGGCCATTTCACCTCACGTTTGGGGCTCAAACCGGAAAAACAGTTCTCTTTGCCAAGTCCCTTTGACTATCAAAGCCAAGCGAAACTCTGTGTACCGCGTTATTTACCTGAACCCAATAGCCCTGGTCTTGCGGACAAATTAGTGCGCATGCTTAGTCCTGTGATAGAAAAAAACCAAGGACGATGTTTCTTCTTGTGTACCTCTCACAGCATGATGAGAGAGCTGGGTGAACGCTTTAGAGAGCAGCTTAGCGTGCCTGTCTTGATGCAAGGGGAAACCAGTAAACAGAAAACACTGGCAGAGTTTATGGAGTTAGGTAACGCTTTGCTCGTTGCTACCGGCGCTTTTTGGGAAGGAATTGATGTTAGAGGCGACACGCTCAGCTGTGTTATTATCGACAAATTACCATTTACAGCGCCTGATGACCCATTGCTCAAAGCGCGTATTGAAGATTGCCAACTGAAAGGGGGCGATCCGTTTGCTCAGGTACAAATACCTGACGCAGTTATTACGTTGAAGCAGGGTGTCGGGCGACTAATACGAGACAAGAAAGACAAAGGGGCGCTGATCATTTGTGACAACCGTTTGGTCACAAGAGATTATGGTAGCGTGTTCTTATCGAGCTTACCGCCTATCCCAAGGACTCGGGATTTATCATTGGTCGAGCACTTTCTTGAACAGATTTCAGAAACAACCAACGAATAGTTAGAGATTTCAATGAGCGCAAAAATTCTTGCCCTAGATACGGCTACAGAGAACTGCTCTGTAGCGCTTTTAGTTGATGACAAGGTGTATGTTAGAAGCGAAGTTGCACCACGAGACCACACTAAAAAAATTCTACCCATGGTGGATGAAGTCTTGAAAGAAGCGGGTGTGGCGTTGGCCGAACTTGATGCTCTGGCGTATGGTCGTGGCCCAGGTAGCTTTACAGGTGTTCGCATTGGCATCGGTATTGCACAAGGTTTAGCGTTTGGTGCGGATTTACCGATGATTGGTGTATCGACACTGGAAGCGATGGCTCAAGGCAGCTACCGTAAACATGGTGCAGAGCACGTAGCGTGCGCCATAGATGCGCGTATGAGCGAAGTGTACTGGGGACGATTTGCCCGTCAAGAAGATGGCACTTGGTCGCCAGTTGATGCCGAATGCGTCGTTCCACCGAGCGTGCTAGCCGAGAATAGTACAGCCGATGAACAGCTTTGGCGCACGGCAGGTACGGGCTGGGCGGCTTATCAAAAAGAGCTAGAAGGGCTCCAGTTTAAAACTGAGGAAGGGGATGTGTTATTCCCAGACGCTGAAGATATCGTCTATCTTGCTCAGTTTGAGTTAGCGAAGGGCAATACGGTTGAAGCGGAAGCGGCAAGTCCAACGTACTTGCGTGACACGGTAGCATGGAAGAAGTTGCCAGGGCGCGAATAACCGCGATTAAACGGCGATAGGCGGATAGTATGGTATCAATAAATGGTTTACCTCCTTCATTGCCAGGTCCTAATAAGGCCAACAAGGCAAACAAGAAGAACGAGGTAAAAAAAGCGCAGCAAAAAGAGCCTGTGGGCCAGCCATCTAAGGTGGCGAATGCTGTTGCTCAAACTATCCGTCATGTCTCCGAATCTGAAGTACACAAAGCGCAAATCCAATATGATCTTCCCGAAGGACGAAGTCGTAAGGCAATGGAAGAGTATATGAATGTCATGCACCAAGCTAAACGCGATGAACTATCACAAATGCTTGGTGTCGATATTTACATCTAGCTTCAAAGGTCCACAACGTATGACAGTTTTTTCCCGCAGCCTTTTTGTCGTGATCTCTCTATTACTGCTAAGTGCGTGCAGTACCTTGCCCGAAAACTTGAAATCTGAAGACCCTCAACTTGTTAGTGATTATACAGTTTGGCAATCCAAGCCCACTGCGAGTGGAGATGTGCGTTTAGGTGGCGTCATCGCCAAAGTGACGAATCTACAAAGCAAAACACGTGTCGAAGTGGTTAACTTGCCGATAAGTTCAAACGGAAAGCCAGATATCAGCCAAGAGCCGCAAGGACGTTTTGTTGGCTATATTGACGGCTACGCCGAGCCAGCGTCTCTTGCACAGGGGCGTTTGATCACTCTGTTAGGTCAAAGCATTGGGACCGAACAAGGCGCAGTGGGTGACTATGAGTACGCTTTCCCCGTGATGCAAGTGCAAGGTTTTCATTTATGGCGAATCGAAGAGCGGGTTAGGATTCAGGAAGTAGACAGTTATCTTTACCCATGTCGTGGTCTTTATTGTCGAGAGATGCGTCATAGCAGCCGACAAGGAACGGTGATTCAGGAAGTGAAATGACACCAATAGAACAAAGGTACGCCATTCAAGATATCGACATTGTGACCCTTGAGTATGGTAACAGCAAAACGGCCGACATATCGGTCGTTTTTTTACATGGGTGGCTGGACAATGCCGCCAGTTTTTCCACGGTTATGGCAGAGCTTCATCACCTTGAACCGCAACTGCACCTTTGCGCAATCGATTTACCGGGTCACGGTCTTTCTGGGCATAAGAAAGGGGCGAACTTCTACCCATTTCACGACTATTTAGACGATATTTACCAATTTTTGGTTAACTTGTCGCCAAACAGAGTAGTGTTGGTGGGGCATTCTCTTGGTGCTTTGATTGCAAGTTGCTATAGTGCCGCCTTCCCAGAGCAGGTTAGTGGTTTAGTTCAAATAGAAGGGTATGGTCCCTTGGCAGAAACCGAAGAGAATACGCTTAGCAGGATCAAAGAGGGTATTGCAAGTCGCCAACGGATCAGAAAAAAGCCGGTAAGAGCGATGACATCGCTGCAAAACGCGATAGAAAGACGCGCGAAAGTGAATGACATTGAGGCAAGCCTGATTGCGCCTGTCGTAAAGCGAGGCATTGAGCAGCATGGCGAGCATTGGATTTGGCGCCACGATGTTAAGTTGCAAAGCCAGTCGCTCTATCGAATGTCGCTTAAGCATGCACAGTTCATTCGCCAACACATCTCTTGTCCGCAGCTTGTTGTTTTGGGCAATCGAGGTTTTTCACATCTGCCTATTTTTCAGCAAGAGGCCTCTGATATGACTCAGTTTGAGGTCATTGAGGGCGGTCATCATTGCCACTTAGAACAACCTTTTAGAGTATCTAACCTAATTTTTGGCTTAGTTAACAAAATTTAAACAAGTGTTTGAGTGTTTCGTGCTCACGCGCTTCGCCTGTGCTGTAATAGCGGATGATAAAAACAAGACAATTTCATCGGCTTCAGCCAGCTTATTTCGAGGAGTATTACCGTGGATAAACCTTGGCTATCACGTTATCCAAGCGATGTGCCAGAGCACATTAACCCAGACCAATATCCATCTTTGGTTGAGATGTTTGAGCAGTCAGTACAGAAGTACGCTGACCAACCAGCATTTACAAATATGGGGTCGGTAATGACCTTCCGTAAACTGGAAGAACGCAGCCGCGCCTTTGCCGCATATCTGCAAAACGATTTGAAATTGCAAAAAGGCGACCGAGTTGCCCTAATGATGCCAAACCTACTGCAATACCCAGTGGCGTTATTTGGTGTTTTACGCGCAGGTTTGATAGCCGTTAACGTAAACCCACTGTATACCCCTCGAGAGCTAGAGCATCAACTTAACGACTCAGGTGCAACGGCGATTGTTATTGTGTCCAACTTCGCCAATACGCTGGAACAAATCGTTGATAACACGCAAGTAAAACACGTGGTACTCACGAGTTTGGGTCAGATGTTACCGCGAGCAAAAGGAACCATCGTCGACTTCGTGGTGAAATACGTTAAAGGCATGGTGCCAAAATACGATCTGCCGGGTGCTATCTCGATGCGTAAAGCTCTGCATAAAGGGCGCCGTCTTCAGTACGTGAAACCCTTTATGTCAGGTGATGACATTGCCTTTCTCCAATACACAGGCGGAACAACCGGCGTAGCGAAGGGGGCGATTTTGACCCATCGCAATATGATTGCCAACGTCATGCAAGCGAAAGGCGCCTATGGCCCTGTATTGTCTGAAGGGCGCGAGCTGGTGGTCACCGCTTTGCCGCTGTATCACGTCTTTGCTTTGACAGTAAACTGTTTGCTGTTTATTGAAATGGGTGGGCAAAATCTACTCATCACTAACCCACGTGACATTCCTGGTTTTGTCAAAGAACTCCAGAAATACCCATTTACTGCGGTTACGGGGGTTAATACCTTGTTCAACGCCTTAGTCAACAACGAGGATTTCCATGAGCTTAACTTTAGTAACTTAAAGCTGGCTGTAGGTGGTGGTATGGCCGTTCAGCGTGCAGTCGCCGACCAGTGGAAGAAGACCACAGGTGTGCACCTGCTTGAAGGGTACGGATTAACAGAGTGTTCGCCTCTGGTCACGGGCAACCCATACGACTTGACTGACTACACGGGTGCGATTGGTTTGCCTGTCCCATCCACAGAAGTACGAATTGTCGATGATGAAGGTAACCCACTGCCAAATACAGAAGTAGGTGAGCTTCAAGTACGTGGTCCTCAGGTTATGCAAGGTTACTGGCAACGTCCAGAAGCAACCAAAGAAGTCATTAATGCGGAAGGTTGGCTATCAACAGGCGATATCGTCAAGTTTGATGAAGAAGGCTTGATCCACATTGTTGACCGTAAGAAAGATATGATTTTGGTATCGGGCTTCAATGTGTATCCAAATGAGATTGAAGATGTGGTAGCGCTTCATGGCAAAGTGCTTGAAGTTGCGGCGATTGGTCAACCTCATGAAGTGTCTGGTGAGATTGTTAAGATCTACGTTGTTAAGCGCGATCCTAGCCTTACTAAAGATGAAGTGATTGCTCACTGTCGTCAACATTTGACAGGCTACAAAGTACCTAAGTTGGTGGAGTTCAAAGAAGATCTACCAAAAACCAATGTGGGTAAGATTTTGCGCCGTGTTTTACGTGAAGAAAACGATGCCAACTTAGCGAAAGCTGAACAAAGCTAATCAAGCAGAGCTATGTGATTGATGATAGAATGCCGACATTACCCTGTCGGCATTTTTTATGCATTTTAATACCAATCTAAATAAGCACTTTCCAAGCGATAAACGATAAGGTGGATGCTTATCTAGATTGGTATCAACCCCAAAGTGAGAGATTAGTGAATTACCAAATTGTTACCGATAACGCTCTGCTAAAACAAGTTTGTCAAAAAGCACGAGAAGTGGATGTGGTTATGCTAGACACTGAGTTTGTCCGTACGCGAACCTTCTATCCACAGTTAGGATTGATTCAGTTGTTTGACGGCGAGCAGCTATCCCTCATTGATCCAACTGAACTTGATGAGATGACGCCATTTGTTGAACTGCTGCAAGATACTTCTGTACTGAAAGTGCTTCATGCCTGTGGTGAGGATCTCGAAGTCTTTCAAAACAGTTTCGGCTGCTTGCCATATCCTATGGTTGACACACAAGTCATGGCTGCATTTTTGGGGCACGGTCTGTCGACAGGGTTTGCTTCGTTAGTTGAACACTATTTGCAGGTTGAACTGGATAAAAGTGAGTCGCGAACCGATTGGTTAGCTCGCCCGTTAACCGACAAGCAGCTAGATTATGCCGCAGCAGATGTGTTCTACCTGTTGCCACTGTATGAAAAATTATTGAATGCAGTAACAGAAGCTGGCTGGTGGGAAGCCGCTCAACAAGAGAGTGACCTTTTGGCCGCTAAGCGCATTAAAAATACCGATCCTGAGATGGCTTATCTCGATGTCAAGGGGGCTTGGCAGCTAAAACCACGTGAGTTAGCAATACTAAAACCACTGGCGACATGGCGTTATAAAGAAGCAGTCCGTCGTGACTTAGCATTGAATTTTATCTTCAAAGAGAATGACTTGTTGAACGTGGCGAGATTGGGCTTACAAAATCGCCAGCGAATGGAACAAGAGGGGATGGACTCACGTTCAGTCCAGCGCCATGCTACGCGCATCATCTCTATTGTAAAATTGGCTCGCGGCATCTCTCCGGAAGAGTACCCAGAGAAAATCGAGCGTCTTATGGACATGCCAGGCTACAAGCAAAAATTCAAAGTTCTGAAAGATGAAGTGAAGCATGCCTCCCAGGCTTCTGGTTTAGCGACCGAATTTATTGCATCAAAGAAGCAGCTCAATCAAGTCATTAGTTGGGTGTGGAAGAAGGACAGAGACCCCGCAAAACTTCCCGATGTGATGCAGGGATGGCGTTTACAGTTAGTTGGGGAGAAACTCAATAAACTGCTGTAGCTTCCGTTAGTTAATGCAGAAATAAAAAGGGCTTCCAAATGGAAGCCCTTTTTTACAATTGTTCGAGTTAGCCTGCAAGTACGTCGGTTGCGACTTTATAGCTAGGATCTTCTTTGACATTGATTTCCACTAGGCTACCTGCTTTGTCGAGTAGTTTACGGCAATCTGGGCTCAAGTGGCGAAGGTGTAACGTTTTGCCCTGTGCAGCGTAACGTTCGGCTAGGGTTTCAATTGCTTCGATCGCTGAGTGGTCGGTGACACGCGAGTCGGCAAAGTCAACAATAACGTCTACAGGGTCTTTGTGAGCATCAAAGATCTCAAGGAAGTTTGCAACAGAACCAAAGAATACAGGACCGTGAATCTTATACTCTTTTGAACCCTCTTCGTTGATACATGTGTCAGCGTAGATGTGTTTTGCATGTTGCCAAGCAAACATTAGTGCAGATGCGATAACACCAACGAAAACAGCGACTGCTAAATCAGTCAGAACGGTTACAACCGTCACCAGGACGATAACGAAGAAGTCTTGTTTTGGCACTCGGCGAGCAAGTTTGAAGGTTGCCCATTCAAATGTACCGATAACCACCATGAACATCACGCCCACTAGTGCAGCCAGAGGAATCATTTCAATGAGAGATGAAGCAAACAAAATGAACATCAACAGAGCAACGGCAGCAACAATACCTGAAAGTCGACCACGACCACCTGAGTTAACGTTGATCATTGACTGACCAATCATCGCACAACCACCCATAGCGCCAAAGACTGAACAGGTCATGTTAGCCATACCTTGACCGATACACTCACGGTTAGATTGACCACGCGTGTTAGTCATTTCGTCGAGAACAGTAAGCGTCAGTAGAGATTCAATCAAGCCAATCGCAGCCAAGATAATGGCGTACGGAAGGATGATTTGCAGCGTTTCAAATGTAAATGGAACAGCTGGAATTGAGAAAGTCGGTAGTGAGCCCGCGAGTGTCGCGGCTTCATCGCCTGACATCGTGCGTAGGAAATCGACAACGGTGCGCGTTTCAAGATCCAAACCAACAACCAATGCCGTGACGGTGACAATCGCTACAAGTGACGATGGAACGGCAGTAGTAAACTTAGGTAAGAAGTGAATAATCGCCATGGTGAGTGCAACCAGACCTAGCATCAGCACCATTTGGTCAGACGGTAGCCATGTCAATGCACCCGTTAGATCCGGCGCTTTAAATTGGCCAAGCTGCGCAAGGAAGATAACAATAGCTAAACCGTTCACGAAACCAATCATTACAGGGTGCGGAACAATGCGGATGAACTTACCAAGCTTAAATAGACCAGCAGCAACTTGGAGGATACCTGCGAGTAAGATAGCGGCAAACAAGTATTGAACACCGTGAGTTGCGACCAATGAAACCATAACAACGGCCATTGCACCTGTTGCACCAGAGATCATACCTGGGCGACCACCAAAGATTGAGGTGATTAAACCAACGATGAAGGCAGCGTATAAGCCGACCATAGGGTCAACGCCTGCAACGAATGCGAATGCAACCGCTTCAGGAACCAGTGCTAACGCAACCGTTAGACCAGAGAGCACATCGTTTTTGACGGAGTGCTTAGAAAATTGTGGAAATTCAAACATGCTTACTCAGTTTTGCTAAGTGTGTAGAAGGAGTCTGAATTAAGCTTTAGTGAGCACCAAGTAAAATGCAATGTAAAAGAGCAGAGTGTTTAAAGCTATTGCTCAGCGTAAACGCCGCTAGTTAGATATAGCGATATGAGCAGAATTCAGTTCGAGTCGGCGAATGCTACCGAAAAGTGTGATTAAGTTCAAGAATGAACCCTATATTGACTAATATTTGTGATTAATAACAGATACGTAGTCGTGATGACTTTTACACATAAAAAAACAGCCCCTAGTATAGGAGCTGTTTCGTTTGAGTACTTGTTCGAGTACTAAATTAGTAGCTTTGTGGCTTAGCCATCGCTGCACCCGCTTGGTTGCGAGCAACTTGGCTTCCGGCACCTTTCGACTGGTAACGTTCAGTGCGTAGAGGCGCTGCGTTAACAGTGATCTCTTTTAGCTCTGATGTTCCTGGTGCTTTTGCCATTGGCGCAGAAGCGTGTCCTTTGAATGCTGGAACGACGATTTCAGTCTCTTCCTTAGCAGCCTGATGCTCTTCAACCTCTGCTTCTTGCTCTTTAACAGGAGCTTCAGCTTGTTCAGAGTTCACAGTTGCCACTGCTTCCGCAATCACTTCGACGGTTTCTTCAACCTGCTCTGGAGCAATACTCACAGCTTCGTTCTCAACAGGCGTTTCAACGACAGGTACTTCAACCACTGGTGCCTCAACACTTGGTTGTTCTACGATTGGCGCAACTTCTACTTCAACTACAGGTTGCTCACGACGCACGATCACTTTACCCATCGCCATTTCAGGGCAAGCAAAACCGCCAAGTGCCACTTGAGTGTCTTCAGTAGCGTGTTGTTTCTTCGGTTTGCGTGTCGGCTTCGTGATGCCATAGCTTGGCATAACTTTACCCATTGCCATTTCTGGAGACGCAACCCCACCTTTACGTAGACGGAATGGGTTAGGGCGACGATCGCGACCGCGACGACGACGTTGACCACTTGCACGTAGGTGACGCGGAGAACGACGGTTGCGACGTTGCTTCGGCTGTTGCTCTTCTTCCGAAGCCACTGCTTCTACCGCTTGCTCGACAGTTTCGGCGACTGATTCCGCCTGCACCTGTTTCACGTCTTCGACTGCTTCTGCTTGCGCTTTCTGCTGGTCTTTAACGCGAACTTGCTTATTCAGCTTACGACGTTGACGACGCTCTTTAACTTTAGCCGTTTTTTCTTCTGCACGGTTTGGCTTTTCAGCTTGCTGTGCTTCAGATGCGAGTTTTAGACCTTCTTCAGCAACTTTGGTGTTTGTCTTCACTTCGTCACGCTTGTTACGGCGATCTTGCTTAGGCTTACGGTTTTGTTGCTTGCGGTCGTTGGTTTGTTTGTTATCGCTTGTCGCTTCATCACGTGATTGAGGCTTACGCTTGTTATCACGTTTATCGTCGCGATTATCTTTACGGTTTTCGTTACGGTTGTCGCGAGAATTACGGCGACGGTTATCGTTACGATTTCGACGGTTGCGATTGTTGCGTTGGCCGTCCTTCTTATCCGATTTTGCCTGTTTCTCTTCAACCTTTTCTTCTTCAGCACCTGAGCCAAATAGGAAACTACCGAGCGCTTTGAAGAAGCGGCTTACTAAACCAGGTTTCGATTCTTCAGCAATAGCAGGTTTGCTTTCTTTTGCTTTAGGCGTTGGTTTAGGCGGTGTTGGCGCAGATTGAGCCGGAGATGCGAAGCCTTTAAGAACCGGTTCTTCCAGTTTCTTTGGTTTCGCGTCTACTTCTGACACTTCACGACCTTCAGCTTCTTTCATTGCTTCCAGTTTCTTAGGAAGTAGGTAAGACAGCAGATCGAACTCTTCACCTTCACGAACACGGATTACGTCGAAGTGAGGCGTTTCCATCTCTGAGTTTGGAACAACCGTGATCTTAACTTCTTGTGTACGTTCGATGTGGTTCACTGAACGACGCTTTTCATTGAGAAGGTAAGAAGCGATTGGAACAGGCACTACAGCCAAAACTTGCGCAGTATTGTCTTTCAATGCCTCTTCTTCGATTAAACGAAGAACAGAAAGCGCTAATGATTCGTTATCACGAACCACACCAGTACCTGTACAGCGAGGACAGATATGGTGACTTGCTTCCGCAAGAGAAGGGCTTAGGCGTTGGCGTGACATTTCAAGCAAGCCAAAGCGAGAAATACGGCCAATTTGTACGCGTGCACGATCCATACGGACGGCATCACGCAGACGGTTTTCAACTTCACGTTGGTGGCGAACTGGCGTCATATCGATAAAGTCGATAACAACTAGACCACCTAAGTCACGAAGACGTAGCTGACGAGCAATTTCATCGGCTGCTTCAAGGTTTGTGTTTAAAGCCGTTTCTTCGATATCACCACCCTTTGTTGCGCGAGCGGAGTTGATATCAATAGAAGTCAGCGCTTCTGTTGGGTCGATAACGATTGAGCCACCAGAAGGAAGGCGAACTTCACGTTGGAAAGCAGATTCGATTTGGCTTTCGATTTGGTAGTGGCTAAAGAGTGGTACTTCACCGTCGTATTTCTTAACACGGTTCACGAAGTCTGGGCGAACAAGGCGGATGTGCTCAAGTGCGCGCTCGTAAATTGTGTTGCTGTCGATAAGGATTTCGCCGATATCACGACGTAGGTAGTCTCGGATAGCACGAACAATGACGTTACTTTCTTGGTGAATCAAGAAAGGCGCCGCATTTGAGTCTGATGCTTGCTTGATCGCACCCCAATGGTTAAGGAGTACATTCAAATCCCACTCTAGCTCTTCTGCGCTCTTGCCTACGCCAGCAGTACGTACGATTAGACCCATGCCTTGAGGCAGTTCTAGAGTACTTAATGCAGCTTTCAGCTGTGTGCGCTCATCACCTTCGATACGACGAGAAATACCGCCAGCTCGAGGGTTGTTAGGCATAAGAACAAGGTAGCTACCCGCAAGAGAAATAAACGTTGTAAGTGCAGCGCCTTTGCTGCCACGTTCTTCTTTTTCGACTTGTACGATCACTTCTTGGCCTTCGGTTAGCACTTCTTTAATGCTAGGACGGCCTTGATATGTGTATCCTTCAGGGAAGTATTCGCGGGCAATTTCTTTAAGAGGGAGGAAACCGTGTCTTTCTGCACCGTAGTCAACGAAGGCTGCTTCTAGACTTGGTTCGATGCGGGTGATACGTCCTTTGTAGATATTCGCTTTTTTCGATTCATGACCTGGACTTTCGATATCTAGATCGAAAAGTCGCTGGCCATCAACCAAAGCGACACGCAACTCTTCTTTTTGAGTCGCGTTGATTAACATTCTTTTCATTGATAAATCTCGTTGTCATTTTTTTGTTTTTCTTGTTGCCGTTTTTCTCTTTCACGGTGCCTGATCCCATGGCTTATTACGTTGCAGCCTCCCGGCTGGAGGGATGCTCTGGGGCACTTCAGCCTCACAAGCTATTTGATCGCTTGTGAGCCGCATAGTTGGCGGTAAATACTCAACGTGAATGAGTTATGAGTAGGGCAACAAGATTTGCTAGTTTCGAAAATGTCTTACGCCGTGTGCGGCATTTTGGTAAATTAGCGAGCTACTCATTTAACTTGCTTTAAAATGATTGGGTTTGATTAAAATGCAACCGAATCCTTTATTGCAGGTGTGAACTATAGCAGTACCCAATAAACTCAGCAATCTGCTTTATAATAAAACGCTAAAAAAGCTGTTTTTATTTTTCATAAGTATCTGTTTTGGAAGCGCTAACAGCCAGTTTTTTGAAAATTGTAATTAAATTGGTGGATTTTTATTCGGAGTAGAATTTGAACTCATTCTTATCGAGTGAAATTCCAGTTTGTTGCGAAGAAAATGTGAAATCACGCAACTTTGAGTGATAGAATAACCGCATGAGCGAAATAAGAACAAAAGTCCAGTTTGTCGATATTGACGACGACATGGCAGGTCAGCGTATTGATAATTTCTTACGCAACCAATTGAAAAGTATCCCTAAAAGCATGGTTTATCGAATCTTGCGTAAGGGAGAAGTGCGTGTAAACAAAAAACGCGTCAAAGCAGAATATAAGCTTCAAGCTGGGGATTTAGTCCGCATTCCACCGGTAACGATGGAAGAAAAAACCGACGAAATTGCCCCGAGCACCAAACTAAACAAGGTTGCAGAACTAGAGCATATGATTATTTATGAAGACGATCATATGCTCATATTGAATAAACCATCGGGAACGGCGGTGCATGGCGGCAGTGGGCTTAAGTTTGGCGCCATTGAAGCTCTGCGCGCGTTACGCCCTAAAGCGCGTTTTCTTGAACTCGTGCATCGTATTGACCGTGATACTTCAGGTATTTTGTTGGTGGCTAAAAAGCGTTCTGCTCTGCGCCATTTGCAAGCGCAGTTCAGAGAGAAAACGGTGAAGAAGTTTTACTTTGCTTTGGTCATGGGGCAATGGAAGAGCAGCTGTAAGGTTGTTAACGCGCCTCTGTTAAAAAATGAAGTAAACAGCATTGTCCGCGTTAACCCAAATGGCAAAGCGTCGGAAACTCGATTTAAAATCATCGAGAAGTTTTCGGATGCAACGCTTGTTCAAGCGAGTCCAATTACGGGCCGCACACACCAAATCCGAGTACATACTCAATACACGGGTCATCCGATCGCTTGGGATGATCGTTATGGTGACAGACGTTTCGATGCCTACACGGGTAAGGTGGGGTTGGATCGTTTGTTCCTACACGCGGCCAATATCAAGTTCCAACATCCGTCCAACGATGAATGGATGGAAATCAACGCACCTATGGAAGCGAAGCTTGAACGAGTGTTGGCAGGATTGCGAAAGCTATAGACAAAGTAATTAGCTCGATTCATCAAGGGCTGACGCAAGGCGTCAGCCCTTTTCTTTACCCTAGAGTATGTTTAGCCCTTGCTTCTCTAGCATATCGATCAGGTCTATAAGAGGTAAGCCGACTAAGGTGTTGGGATCTTTGCCCTCAAGTCTTTCAAAAAGCGCAATACCTAAGCCCTCACTTTTAAAGCTGCCAGCGCAGTTAAAAGGTTCCTCTTTATCAACATAGCTTTCTATTTGGTGTTGAGAGAGGGAACGAAAATGGACGGTAAATGTATCGACCAGAGCCTGCGTTTCACCCGAAACACTGTTATAAACGGCTAGCCCAGTAAAAAACTGTATAGACTTCCCGCTTTGTTGAGTTAATTGCTCGATAGCCTTTTCACGAGTATGAGGCTTACCGATAATTTTTCCATCGATAACGCAGACTTGATCGCTGCCAATAACCAAGCTTGCTTGTGGTGTTTGACAGGAGTTCGCTTTGCCTATGGCTAAGCGTTTGACGAGCTCAAAAGGTGTTTCGTTATCTAACGGCGTTTCATCGAAATCAGGGCTAGCTGTAACAAATGGAACTGCAAGTTTATTGAGCAGTTGGGCGCGATACGGCGAGGTAGAGGCTAAAACTAGTTGGTAATTTGGCATTTTAATTTACAATCTAACAGCGGGTTAGTGTGAGCTTAATCGATATTATGGTTGTGATACTAGCTCTCTCGCTGGAAAGGAAAAAAAGTCCACTTTTTTGCCCTTTTTCTTTGACTATAAACGATTTGGAAGATAGAATTCGCGCCCTATGCAAAAGGTAAAAATACCGCGTACGATTGATCCAATGCGCGCTGCCCAGAAGCGACTAGATGTTGAAGGCATTATTCAAATTAGTCTCTTTAAGCGCTTAGTGGAGTCGGTCGAAGGCGTTAAACGCGACGCCGAAGTGTCACTGTCATTTGACTTAGATGAGCAGCGACTCGTTGTTATCTCTGGTAAAGCTAACATCGTAGTCGACTTAGAGTGTCAGCGCTGTAATGAGGTTTTCGCACATGAGTGCGATGTCCAATTCACCTATACACCGTATCGCGGTGAAAGGACTGAAGAGGAAGCACCGGAAGAGTACGATTTGGTAGATCTGAACGAGTACGGTGAATTAGACCTAATACAGTTAGTTGAAGACGAGTTCATTCTAAACTTGCCTCAAATTGCAATGCACGACGAAGCGGACTGTAGCGTTGATTCAGATAATATGGTGTTTGGCGAAATTCCAGAAGAAATTGTGGAAGAGAAAAAACCGAATCCATTTGACGTTTTAAAAAGCTTAAAGAAGTAATTCTTTAATACTTACATAGGAGTAGGGTCAATGGCCGTACAAAAGAGCAAGAAATCACGTTCAATGCGTGGTATGCGTCGTTCACACGATGCCCTAACTACAGCTGCACTTTCTGTAGACGCAACTTCAGGTGAAACTCACCTACGCCACAACGTAACTGCTGAAGGTTACTACCGTGGTAAAAAGGTTATCAACAAGTAAGGTTGAACCTTTGCCTAATATAACCGTTGCACTTGATGCAATGGGCGGGGATTTCGGTCCTCGCGTTACAGTGCCTGCCGCCGTGCAGGCACTGTCGCATTTCCCAGAGCTAAAAGTGATCCTACTAGGTGATCAAACTTCGATCACAACTCAATTATCTTCTCTTGGTTATCAGTCAGACTCTCGCTTGAGCATTCAACACTGTGACCGAGTGATCTCCAACTCAGAAAAACCGTCTCTCGCGCTAAGAAATAGCAACGGCACGTCCATGGGCATGGCAATTGATGCGGTCGCTCAAGGCGATGCGGATGCCTGTGTTAGCGGAGGAAACACTGGTGCTTTGATGGCGTTATCACGCTTTCGCTTAAAGCTCTTGCCTGGAATCGAGCGACCAGCCTTGATTTCGGCTTTGCCAACCGCTTCTGGTAGCAAAACCTGGATGTTAGATCTAGGGGCGAACGTTTCTAGTGATGCCGATTCGCTCTTCCAATTTGCGGTAATGGGTAGTGCGTTGGCGGAACAATACCTACAACGACCACCCCGTGTAGCGATCCTTAACATTGGTGCTGAAGAAATAAAAGGCAACGATCTTGTCAAGCGCTGTGCTGAGATGCTCTCTGCTACGCAGTCGGTCAATTTTGTAGGCTACATTGAAGGTAATCAATTGTTGCATGACGCCGCAGATGTCGTTGTGTGTGACGGCTTTGTGGGGAATGTATGTTTAAAAGCTTGCGAAGGTACAGCCCAACTTTTTATAGATAAGTTGAAATCGAGCATGATGTCCTCATCTATAAAGGGTTGGATTGCAAGAAAATTATTTTCCAGCTTATTTAATGAGCTAAAAACACTGAACCCCGACCAGTATAACGGTGCAAGTTTGCTAGGATTGCGCGGCATTGTCATAAAAAGCCATGGAAGCGCTGACGTTAACGCCGTCATCAATGCAATTGGTGAGGCGTTGCACGAGGTCAAACGACAAGTACCCAGCCGTATTAGCGATCGTTTGGAAGCGGTTTTACTCGAGAGGCATTATTAGGTCTTCATGTATAGCAAAATTTTAGGTACTGGCAGCTACCTGCCATCTCAGGTGCGTTCAAACGCAGACTTAGAGAAAATGGTAGATACCACTGACGAGTGGATTGTCACTCGCACAGGTATTAGTGAACGTCGTATCGCGGCAGAAAATGAAACTGTTGCAGACATGGGTTACCAAGCGGCGAAGAATGCTATCGAGATGGCAGGTATCGACAAAGACGATATCGATATGATTCTTGTAGCGACCACAAGTGGCTCACACGCTTTCCCATCAGCGGCATGTCAGGTACAAGCGCTGCTTGGTATTAAGCATTGTCCTGCCTTTGATATGGCTGCGGCATGTTCTGGGTTTATCTACGCGCTTTCTGTTGCTGATCAATACATCAAAACTGGTCATTGTAAAAACATCCTGGTGATTGGTGCTGACGCATTGTCTAAGACATGTGATCCTAACGACCGCTCTACGATCATCCTTTTTGGTGATGCTGCCGGTGCGGTAGTGGTGGGCGCAAGTGAAGAACCGGGTATTCTGTCTACGACGATCAATGCTGATGGCCGTTTCGGTGAACTACTTAGCCTTAAGTTTGCAGACCGTCATGAGAAAGTGCCTAGCGAATCAGAACACAGCGAAGACATTAACAGCTGGCTGCATATGGCTGGTAACGAAGTATTCAAAGTGGCTGTGACTCAGCTTTCGCGTTTGGTAAAAGAAACGCTAAAAGAAAATGGCATGGATAAATCTGAACTAGATTGGTTAGTGCCTCATCAAGCCAACCTACGTATTATTTCAGCGACCGCCAAGAAACTTGCGATGTCAATGGATCAAGTCGTCGTGACATTAGACCGTCACGGCAACACATCAGCGGCGACCGTTCCTACTGCGCTCGATGAAGCGGTGCGCGATGGTCGTATCCAGCGCGGTCAAACTCTACTGCTAGAAGCATTTGGCGGTGGTTTTACTTGGGGCTCGGCGCTCGTTAAGTTCTAATTAGAATTCAAAATTAAGATGCCTTTGAGGGCATCTTTTCTTTCTTCTTTGATTTAAAGAATCCAGTTTAAGGAAAATAAAATGAGTAAGTTTGCTATCGTTTTTCCAGGTCAAGGCTCACAAACTGTGGGTATGCTTGCTGAACTTGGTGAACAACATGACGTGGTAAAACAGACTTTTGCTGAAGCGTCAGAAGCACTGGGCTACGACCTATGGGCTCTTGTTCAAAATGGCCCTGCAGAAGATTTAAATCAAACTCACCGTACTCAACCTGCTTTGCTCGCGTCTTCTGTTGCGATTTGGCGCGTATGGCAAGAGCAAGGTCTTGAGCAACCAGCAAACCTTGCAGGCCACAGCCTCGGTGAATACTCAGCATTGGTATGTGCTGGTGTTATCGACTTTAAAGAAGCGATCAAACTTGTTCAGCTTCGTGGTCAGTTGATGCAAGAAGCGGTACCTGCGGGTACTGGCGCGATGTATGCAATTATCGGCCTTGATGACGAATCAATCGCTAAAGCGTGTGAAGAAGCGGCTCAAGGTGAGGTTGTTTCTCCAGTAAACTTCAACTCTCCAGGTCAGGTTGTTATCGCTGGTAGCAAAGATGCAGTAGAGCGCGCTGGTGCGCTATGTAAAGAAGCGGGCGCTAAGCGTGCACTTCCTCTTCCTGTATCTGTGCCTTCTCACTGTGCGCTAATGAAGCCAGCAGCTGACAAACTAGCGGTAGCACTAGAAGAGCTAGAATTCAATGCTCCTCAGCTTCCAGTCATCAACAATGTCGACGTTGCTGCTGAAACAGATCCTGCAAAAATTAAAGATGCGCTTGTACGTCAGCTATACAGCCCAGTTCGTTGGACTGAGAGCGTACAGCTAATGAGCGAGCAAGGCGTAGAGAAACTACTGGAGCTTGGCCCTGGTAAAGTTCTAACTGGCCTAACAAAACGAATTGTTAAGACACTAAGTGGCGCTGCAGTTAACGATGCTGCATCTCTAGACGCTGCTAAGTAATTTAAGCACAAAGGAATAACGAACATGATGAACCTAGAAGGCAAAGTTGCTCTAGTTACTGGTGCAAGCCGTGGTATTGGTCGTGCAATCGCTGAACTGCTTGTTGAGCGTGGCGCAACAGTAATTGGCACAGCAACGTCTGAAGGCGGCGCGGCGGCAATCAGTGAGTACCTAGGCGAGAACGGAAAAGGCCTGGCGCTTAACGTAACTAACGTAGAGTCTATCGAAGCAACACTTAAGACGATCAACGATGAGTTTGGTGCGATTGATATCCTAGTTAATAACGCAGGTATCACACGTGACAACCTACTTATGCGTATGAAAGACTCTGAGTGGGATGACATCATCGATACTAACCTGACGCCAATCTTCCGTATGTCTAAAGCGGTTCTGCGTGGCATGATGAAGAAGCGTGCTGGCCGTATCATCAACGTAGGTTCTGTTGTTGGTACTATGGGTAATGCAGGTCAGGCTAACTATGCAGCTGCGAAAGCGGGTGTTATTGGTTTCACTAAATCTATGGCACGTGAAGTGGCTTCTCGCGGCGTGACTGTGAACACGGTTGCCCCAGGCTTTATCGAAACAGATATGACCAAAGCGCTGAATGACGATCAACGTGCGGCGACATTATCTGCTGTACCGGCAGGTCGTTTAGGTGACCCACGTGAAATTGCGTCTGCGGTTGTATTCTTAGCTTCACCAGAAGCGGCTTACATCACAGGCGAAACTTTGCATGTAAATGGCGGCATGTACATGGTTTAATTGATACATTACGCAGAGAAAGTGAACTTTTTAGCGAAAGAGTACTCAAAATTCTGCATAATTTGTCAATTAACCTAAAATGTCATCATTCAAGTTAGGGAATGTCACTAAAATAGCCTATATTTGGTGACAACTGGCATGAACATGCGCAACATTTGTGCATGATTTAAGTCAAAAATGTATTGAATTTCGGTTAAATTCGCTAAAATTGTGGTTTGACCAGCAAGGTCCCCCTTGCAACTTTCAGTAGTTCGAATAAACTACGGAATCATCGCATTGAGCGAAATCTGTAAAGGAAAAGAAAAAATGAGCAACATCGAAGAACGCGTAAAGAAAATCATTGTTGAACAGCTAGGTGTAGACGAAGCTGAAGTTAAAAACGAAGCTTCATTCGTTGACGACCTAGGTGCTGATTCTCTAGACACTGTTGAACTAGTAATGGCTCTAGAAGAAGAATTCGATACTGAGATTCCAGACGAAGAAGCTGAGAAAATCACTACTGTTCAAGCTGCAATCGACTACGTAAACAGCGCTCAGTAATATCTCCCCCAGGCGGCCTTCTGGCCGCCTGTGTTCTTTTTAACCCTTCTATCCTTCCATAGAATCATTTCATTTCCGGAGAATAATATCGTGTCCAAGCGTCGTGTTGTTGTCACTGGCATGGGTATGTTGTCACCGGTAGGCAACACCGTAGAATCATCTTGGAAAGCCCTGCTTGCTGGTCAAAGTGGTATCGTAAATATCGAGCATTTTGACGCCGAAAACTTCTCTACTCGTTTTGCGGGTCTGGTAAAAGACTTTGACTGTACCGAGTACATGTCTAAGAAAGATGCACGTAAAATGGATTTATTTATCCAATACGGTATCGCAGCGGGTATTCAAGCTCTAGATGACTCTGGTTTACAAATTAACGAAGAAAATGCACCTCGTGTAGGTGTCGCTATCGGCTCTGGCATTGGTGGTCTTGACTTGATTGAAACTGGTCACACTGCACTAGTTGAAAAAGGTCCACGTAAAGTTAGCCCATTCTTCGTTCCATCAACTATCGTTAACATGGTTGCAGGTAACTTATCTATTATGCGTGGTCTTCGCGGTCCTAATATCGCGATCTCGACGGCGTGTACTACTGGTCTTCACAACATCGGTCATGCGGCGCGTATGATTGCCTACGGCGACGCTGATGCAATGGTTGCAGGCGGTGCTGAGAAAGCATCGACTCCGCTTGGTATGGCAGGTTTTGGCGCAGCTAAAGCGTTGTCGACTCGTAACGATGAGCCACAAAAAGCGTCTCGTCCTTGGGATAAAGACCGTGACGGTTTTGTTCTAGGTGACGGTGCGGGCATGATGGTTCTAGAAGAGTACGAACATGCGAAAGCACGTGGCGCGAAAATCTACGCTGAGCTGGTTGGCTTCGGTATGTCGGGCGATGCTTACCACATGACTTCTCCATCTGAAGATGGTTCAGGTGGCGCTCTAGCGATGGAAGCAGCAATGCGTGACGCGGGTATCGTTGGCACTCAGGTTGGCTATGTAAACGCACATGGCACCTCTACACCAGCTGGTGATGTTGCGGAAATCAAAGGTGTGAAGCGTGCTCTGGGTGAAGAAGGTGCTAAACAAGTTAAGGTTTCTTCGACTAAGTCTATGACGGGCCACCTACTTGGTGCGGCGGGTTCAGTAGAAGCTATCATTACGGTGATGTCTCTTGTTGACCAAATCGTCCCTCCGACGATCAACCTTGATAATCCAGAAGAAGGTCTTGATATCGACCTTGTACCACACACGGCAAAAGAAGTATCAATGGATTACGCGATCTGTAACTCATTTGGTTTCGGGGGTACTAACGGTTCTCTAGTATTCAAAAAAATCTAAAGAACGGTTTCAACTCTGTTAAATAAAACGGCTTAGTGCTTTGGCATTAAGCCGTTTTGTTATTTAATAATCGTTTAAATCTTCACAGACGTAGGAATGACATGTATTTGCTCAATGGAGAGTTGCAGGATTGTGTCGCGCTGACAGATCGCTCGTTTCAATATGGTGATGGTTGTTTTACCACCATGTTGACCCGACATGGGCAGGTGCAGCATTGGCACAGGCATATTGCAAGAATGGACGCGTGTTTGAAGCTACTTGGCATCGAATCTCCTGATTGGAGGCAGATCGAATGTTGGCTCAAGCAAATGGCAAATACCGAAGAGAAAGCTGGTCTCAAACTGCATATCAGCCGAGGAGAAGGAGGGCGCGGATATAGCCCTACTCAAGTGACCTCATCAAATGTTACCATTAGCGCCTTTCCATTTCCGTCTCACTATGAACAATGGTGTCAAGATGGCGTTGTGTTAGGTGTCTGTCACAAGCGATTAGGGATTAACCCAATGTTGGCAGGGCACAAACATAACAACCGTCTTGAACAAATATTATTGAAAGCGGATATAGAGCAACAAGGCTACGTCGATGGTATTGCGTTGGATTGCAATGACAAGGTTGTTGAAACCACTATGGCTAACTTGTTTTGGTTGAAGGGTGAGGTGTTATATACGCCTAGCCTTTCGAATGCGGGTGTCGATGGTGTTATGCGTCGCGTGGTGTTGGACGTAGTGTCTAAGCTCGGAGTCTCTGTTAAGGAGGCGGACTACGTGATGGAAGATCTGTTGGCGGCTGATGAGGTTTTTGTCACTAACTCCATTTTGGGTGTGGCGCCTGTCTCTGCAATCGAAAAGCAGACGTTTTTAATTGGAAAACTTACAAGAACTATTCAGGAGAAGGCCCTGTCGTGATTAAAAAAATCACTATTTTTTTACTGTTGGTCGCGCTTGCTGCGGCGGCAGGTTATGGCTATGTCACTAAACAAGTTGAGCAGTATATCGCTCAGCCTCTCAATATCGAACAAGAGCAAATCTTTACTCTCAAGTCAGGAACCGGTTTCAACCGTGTGTTATCTCAGTTAACTGAAAAGGGAATCATAGCAGGGAGTGATTTCTCCAAACTTGTTCGCCGTTTTCACCCTGAGCTAACTCAGTTAAAAGCGGGAACCTATTTACTTGAACCCAATACTACCTTAGCTCAGACTCTTGAATTACTTAAGTCTGGCAAAGAACACCAATTTGCAATTACTTTTGTTGAAGGTTCAACGTTTAAGGAGTGGCGCCAAGCACTCGAAACAGCTGAGTACTTAGAGCATGAAATGTTGGGCTTAAGTGAAGCAGAGATCGCTCAAAAACTTGGCCTTGAACATGATAAATTAGAAGGGTTAATGCTTGCAGAAACGTATCACTATACGTTTGGCACCTCGGATCTCGATATCTTGAAGCGTGCTTCCTCTAAACTGCAGGCTATTCTTGATGAACAATGGCAACAAAGACAAGAGGACTTACCGTTAAAGACGCCTTATGAAGCGTTAATCCTTGCGTCTATCATTGAAAAAGAGACAGCAGTAGAAGAAGAGCGAGAGCGTGTTGCTTCTGTCTTTATTAACCGCCTCAATAAGCGTATGCGTTTGCAGACTGATCCTACCGTTATTTACGGGATGGGCGATAAGTATGACGGCAATATTCGCAAAAAAGATCTTCGTACACCGACACCATACAATACATACACAATTTTTGGCTTACCACCGACACCGATTGCGATGCCGGGAGAAGCCTCTATTGCAGCGGCACTCAATCCAGAGGCGAGCAACTATCTCTATTTTGTTGCCAGTGGTAAAGGTGGCCACGTGTTCTCGAAATCATTGGCAGAACACAACCGTGCTGTACGAGCCTATTTAAAACAATTAAGAAGTAACCAATGAGCCAAGCTAAATTTATCGTTATCGAAGGCCTAGAAGGCGCGGGTAAAAGCACTGCCATTAATGCAGTGATGGAGACTCTAAAGCAAGCGGGCGTTGAACGTATCAAAAACACTCGCGAACCTGGTGGAACCGTGTTAGCTGAGAAACTGCGCACTCTCGTCAAGCAAGAGCACGACGGTGAGATATTGCAAGATATGACTGAGCTGCTGCTTATGTATGCCGCTCGCGTTCAATTGGTCGAGAATGTTATCAAGCCTGCATTAGAGTCGGGTACTTGGGTTGTGGGCGACCGTCACGATATGTCCTCTCAGGCGTATCAAGGAGGAGGACGTCAGATTGCCAAAGAGACAATGGCGTCTTTAAAGCAGACAACGCTTGGTGACTTTAAACCCGATTTGACCATCTATCTCGATCTTGACCCACGAGTTGGGCTTGAACGCGCGCGAGGACGTGGAGAGTTGGATCGTATCGAGAAAATGGACATGAGTTTCTTTGATCGAACACGCGAACGATACCTTGAAATGGCAAATGCAGACGAGAGTGTCATGGTAGTCAATGCTGAGCAAACCATCGATAAGGTGGCAGCGGATATAAAAATCGCATTACGCTCTTGGATGGATACACTGTAATGACGACGCTTTACCCTTGGTTATCTGAGCTTTGGCAAGAGTGGCAGGCGAGTTTGCAAAATGGTCGCTTTTCCAACGCAGCGATGTTGACCGCAAAACCAGGCTTGGGTGCTGAGCAGATTGTTGAACACTTTAGCCGTGCTGTGATGTGCAGCAATTATGACCATGAGGCATGCGGTTTTTGTCATAGCTGTCAGCTTATGCAGTCTGGTAGTCATCCTGACTATCATATTGTCCAACCTGAAAAAGAAGGCAAAGCCATTTCAGTCGATCAAATTCGCCAGTGTAATAGACAAGCACAAGAATCGTCTCAATTAGGCGGTCTTCGCTTATTTGTGATTGAGCCAGCAGATTCGATGAATGAATCTGCTGCTAATGCGTTATTGAAAACTCTTGAAGAACCTTCCGGAAGCTGTATGTTCCTGCTGGTTACCCACCGTAGTAATGGCCTGTTGCCCACTATCACGAGTCGCTGTCAGCAATGGCAAGTCACTCCTCCTAACTCTGAGATGGTGACTCAGTGGATCTCAGAGCAGACCAGCCGCTCTGTACCTGAGTACGCGGCGCACTTAAATAGCAATGCGCCACTAAACACACTACAGTTTGTAGAGCAGGAGAAAGAGCAAGAGTACCTCAAAGTCGAGCAGAGCTTGATTCAGGTTGTTGAACTGTCGGGTGACAGCTTATCTTTGGCGAAAGCGTTGGCAAACAACCCTCATGAGACCTTGCTTTGGTTGTGGTATTTACTCACTGATGCTCAAAAAGTCCATTTTTCTGTCAACATGCCGTTTTTTGTCCCTGGGGCAAAACGGCTGTCTGAGCTAGTTAGCTACGATATTCTTTATCAGCAGACAAAGGCGTTAAGTGCTCTCATCGACCAGTTGCGTCAGCATTCAGGGCTCAACAGTGAGCTGCTCATTTTGGATTGGTTATTTAGATTTAACGGGGAAACATGTTCGTAGACTCACACTGCCATTTAGATAAGCTTGATTATCAAGATCTCCACACCGGCATTGCTGATGTGGTCGCTAAAGCGAAAGCGGCAAACGTTACAGAGCTTCTTTCAGTAGGGGTAACGTTAGACTCTTTTCCAAAGATGTTGGAAATGATAGAACCTTTTGACAACGTCTATGCTTCTTGTGGTGTGCACCCACTCGACGTAGAAAGCGATTTTGCGTTGGACCGATTACATGACTACGCTGCTCACTCTCGTGTTGTTGCCATTGGCGAAACAGGTTTGGATTACCACTATCAGCCAGAAACTGCAGACTTACAAAAACTGCGATTTGAGCAGCAGGTTGAACTTGGGGTAAAACTGAACAAGCCACTCATCATTCACACGCGTAACGCTAGGCAAGATACACTCGATATATTGCGTAATGGTGGTGCCGAGAAGTGTGGTGGGGTCATCCACTGCTTCACTGAAGATCTTGCGTTTGCTGAAGCTGCGATGGACTTAGGTTTTTACATTTCGATTTCGGGTATCGTTACCTTTCGACAGGCAACAGAGCTGAAAGAGGTCGTCAAAGCGCTGCCTTTAGAGCGACTTCTTATCGAAACTGATTCTCCGTATCTGGCTCCTGTCCCGCATCGAGGAAAACAGAACCAACCGGCGTATGTCGTCGAGGTTGCTTCCTACATTGCGCAGCTGAAAGGCCTTTCTCTTGGTGAAGTTGGAGAAAAAACCAGCGAAAACTTTAGAAATCTTTTTTTGAGATAGAAAATGAAAGTTGATTAAAAAAGGAGCGAGAGCTCCTTTTTTTTGTAAGTTAGATCACACGCAAGCGTTTGGTTGGCTTTGTTTACTAATTTTGTTGAACTTGAGAGCTGAAAATATCACTTTTGTAAATTTGTTACATAAAATAACAATGCTGCCTATTTTATTTACTCGGTGAAATTAATCGTATTTACAAAATAGTTATTTAAAAACAAATGTTTACCATGCTTGTAAAGCATTTCAGTATGCGGTTTTTATTGTGATCTATCTATTAGTTTGAAACTTAATTTCGTAACCCGCTAGTAAGACTGTTAACCCTCAATATATATTTAGAGCCAGAAAATATAGTGACATAAGTGGTTACATTTTTTCTGGGTGCTAACATTTAAGGCTACGGGGGTGTGCCGTTAGAGCCCAATAAATCTTATAAACTTTTCAGGAGCATAAACATGTTTAAGAACCTTTTTGCTAACCTGCAAAAAGTTGGTAAAGCTCTGATGCTACCAGTATCAGTATTACCAGTTGCAGGTATTTTACTAGGTGTAGGTGCTGCCGACCTAAGCTTCATTCCAGATATCGTTTCTAACCTAATGGAACAAGCGGGTGGCTCAGTATTTGGCCAAATGGCACTTCTATTTGCAGTTGGTGTTGCACTTGGCTTTACTAACAACGACGGTGTAGCAGGTCTTGCTGCAATCGTTGGTTACGGCATCATGACGGCAACACTAGGCGTTATGGCTGGTGTTATGGGTGTTGAAAAAATCGATACAGGTGTGCTAGGTGGTATCCTTGTCGGTGGTGTGGCTGCTTGGGCATTCAACCGTTTCTTCAAAATTCAACTTCCAGAATACCTTGGCTTCTTCGCTGGTAAGCGTGCAGTGCCAATCATCACTGGTTTCACAGCGATCGGTTTAGGTATCGTACTGTCTGTTGTATGGCCTCCAATCGGTGGTGCGATTGCATCATTCTCTGACTGGGCTGCTCACCAAAACCCACAAGTTGCGTTTGGTATCTACGGTATCGTTGAGCGTTCACTAATCCCATTCGGTCTACACCACGTATGGAACGTACCATTCTTCTTCGAAGCAGGTACTTGTGTTAACGCTGCAGGTGAAACTCAAAACGGCGTACTAACTTGTTACCTAGTTGCTGATGAAGCATCTCGTGCTGCGGGCAACGGCTTCGGTCAGCTAGCAGGTGGTTACATGTTCAAGATGTTCGGTCTACCAGCGGCTGCTATCGCTATCGCTCACTCTGCTAAACCAGAGAACCGTGCGAAAGTAATGGGTATCATGGCGTCTGCTGCACTGACTTCATTCCTAACCGGTATCACTGAGCCAATCGAATTCTCATTCCTATTCGTAGCTCCTGTGCTATACGGTATCCACGCTCTACTAGCGGGTTCTGCATACGTAGTGGCTAACACTCTAGGTTTTGTACACGGTACTTCATTCTCACACGGTCTAATCGACTTCCTAGTTCTTTCTGGTAACGCACAGAAGATGGGTCTGATGATTGCTGTAGGTGTTGTGTACGCTGCAATCTACTACGTAGTGTTCCGTGCTGTAATTAAAGCGATGGACCTTAAAACTCCAGGTCGTGAAGACGAATCTGAAGAAGCATCTGTTGCGACAGGTTCTGACTTAGCAGGTGAGTTGGTTGCTGCATTTGGCGGTAAAGCAAACATCACTGGTCTAGACGCATGTATCACTCGTCTACGTGTTGCAGTAGCTGACACAGCTGCAGTTGACCAAGACAAGCTAAAACAACTAGGCGCTGCGGGTGTTGTTGTTGTAGCAGGTGGTGTTCAGGCTATCTTCGGTACTAAGTCTGACAACCTGAAAACTGAAATGGATGAGTGGATCCGTAACCACGGTTAATTCCCACCTACTCATCTAAATTGCGAAAAGGAGGCTTAGGCCTCCTTTTTTTCGTTTGTACTAAAGTCAGAGACTCGCGACGTATGTTTTGGTTTGTTACAAATCGCTGCTCTTGTAGGAGGCATCTTTGCGGCACATTAACTTTTGTCTGACACTAAGGAGGCCTGATACAGGATAATTGTACGCTGTTTTATATTGTCTAAGATATGGGGTTTGTATGAACAAAGCGCTCTTTTCAGGTGCACTAGGGACACTACTTTTGGCTGTTTCTTTTTCTTCTAGTGCTGATGAACCACAAAAAACAGACTTGTCGGTAGGGATGGCATTGGACCAAGACCTGAGTGTTGTGGTTGAAATCGATAACCAGTATCGTTTTACCATTGGTAACGATGGCGGTGCTTTTGATTACATCATATCGCGTGGCGAGTTTGATCAAAGTATGCCCGTATCATGGTACGTTGGCGTAGGCGGTTGGAGCGAGTGGGAAGGTAAGGAGTTCGGCGCTCGATTACCACTTGGCTTAAAGTGGGACATCAGTAAAGGTTGGAACATGTATGGCCAAATCCACCCAGAGTTGGACTTGTATTCAGGCGCGAAGCTACAAGTTGGTGGAGCACTGGGCATTAAGTACTCGTTTTAAGTTGGCTGCAATAGGGGGGATCTCCCCCCAAAAGCTTGATTAAAAACGCCAAGTTAAGCCGACGTTGGTAGAAAACTGGTTCATCCAAGATGTTTTAAATTGAATCACACAAGAATCAGAGCCAGTTGTTGGGAGGTTACATACTCCTTTAGTGTCATTGTCAACGACGGTACCTAACCATCGGGCTTGAACATTTGCCGCAAGATAGTCGGTAATTTGGTATTCGAATCCACCAAAAATTGATGCTGAAAAACCAAGTTTGTTGTCTACCCACTCTGCATCTACGTAAGAACCTCCTAATCCAAGCCCTAAATAAGAAGAAAAATCCTGACTCAGTTCATATTGGATGCTGCTTTGAAAATGCAAATAGTGCACATCCGAATCCAAGTTGACCTGTTCTACTTTGGTGGCTTGTCGAGTATAGAATAAGCCTATTCGTCCGTTGTCTAGATCGGTTTCGACACTCAATCCCAAGTTAGTAGACGCTTCAAGATCAAAGTCATCGCCATCTTGGTTTTCAACACTGCCGCCTAGGGTATATCCCACCCATGGCGTGATATACAGTTCGGCTGCATAGCCGTGAGTTGCTCCGAGTAAACATAAGAAAACTCCCGCGCGGATAACAAAGTTCATACTGGCTCCAAAGATTGAATACACCTACTAATTGTGATGCTAACACCATAATTAAGCACAAAAAAAACGCAATTATTGAAGATGATTCACAGTGATGTTATTACTTTGTTAAACAAGAAGGAGGTGTCTATGGAACACGATCTCAAATATGCCCTAATCATCACGGCTGTCGTCTTTTCCGTTTTAATTGGATTTGGCGTTGTCGCGATATCGACAATGTAGAGAGTTTTGAATGCGAAATAGCGGTGTGGTGACAAACGCTGCGGTACAACTCGATCTTCAGAACTTCAAAAAGTACACCGGCGGTAAAAATGCGTTGGTTGCTCAAGGTGGCGGCCAAAGGGGTATTTTTACCTCTGGTGTATTAGATGCCTTTCTTTTATCAAACTTCGATCCTTTTCATTCCTTCTACGGCACGTCCGCCGGTGCGTTGAATTTATGTGCGTTTCTTTGTCGTCAGCGCGGTATTGGTAAATACTTTATTCTCGATTTGACCACAGACCCTCAGTTTTTCCATCTGTTTAGCTATATTCGCCGTCGCCAATTTTTGGGTTTAGATTGGGCGCTCGATCGCGTATCCGACTATCCGTATCGTCTTGATATTGATATGGGACGCCAGGTGCTCGCCGGGCGAGAAGCGTTTGCAGCGGTAACTGATACCCACAAGTTGATGGACCATTATTTGCCAATGCTCAGTGAGGATTGGAAAAAAGTCCTAATTGCGACCTGTGCGATTCCACGGTTGTACAATCAACCGGTCGAATTTGAACATGGTATATACGTAGATGGTGGTGTGTCTGCGTCAATACCCGTACAGGAAGCATGGCGCCGCGAAGCTCGATGCATTGTTGTGATTCGAACTGAAGGCGACGATTTGGTGTCGGACACTCCGGAAGTCGTTGAAAAGGAGGCGGTTGAATGGTTTCGCGATTCATTCAACTCTATCCAAGGCCATTGGCAGAGTAAATTAATACAATGGAAATCTGATTGGAATACCTTCTTGAACGAGCAGGTTTCGCGAGCGCATCGACATAAACCCGAGCTTAACCATTTTGAGGCATTGAATGGCGGGCGTTGGTTATTTGGAGCCGATGATATCTATAGGCTTAGCCACCTTCTTGGAGATAAATTTGATTCTGGGTTGGCGGATATGTTGATGGTTCATTATCAGACCTACTCGTTAACCCAAGATTTTCTCCAAGCACCGCCAGATGATTGTTTTATTGTCCAGATAAAGCCCGAAGAGCCGCTGCGTTCAAGCTCATTGCTGAGTGAAAAGGAGAGTTTGTTGCATGACTATCAGTTGGGACTCGACGCGGGCTTTCGTTTCGTTGAAACCTATAGCCAGCTTATTCCACAAGAAATGAAATAGGGAGCGTCGCTCCCTATTGCATTTTTATGATCTGGTTAGGCAGATAGGATACGCATACAGTTGGTTGAACCAACCACATCCATCACATCGCCCTGAGTAATGATCACAAGGTCACCGTCGTCTAACAGCCCTCGTTGTTTCAGGGTCTCGACCGCCGCTTGAGCCGTAACTAACCCCGTATCTCCTTTAGAATCAAAATAAACCGGAAAGACGCCGCGATACAGCGCTGAGAGATTCAGCGTCGCTTCGTTGCGCGATAAAGCGAAAATAGGTAAACCAGAGCTCAACCTAGATGTCATCAATGCGGTACGACCCGATTCGGTTAATGTGATGATGCCTTTTATGCCGCGCATATGGTTGGCGGCGAACATGGTCGACATCGAGATTGTCTCTTCGCTGCTTTCAAAAACCTCTTCCATTCGATAGCTCGAACGGTTGATGTCGGCCATCTTCTCGGCTCCTAAACAGACCTCTGCCATTGATCGTACGGTTTCTAATGGGTATTTACCTGCGGCAGTCTCGCCAGATAGCATCACTGCATCGGTGCCATCGAGCACGGCATTGGCGACATCCATCACTTCGGCTCGTGTAGGCATTGGGTTTTCCATCATCGACTCCATCATCTGTGTTGCAGTAATGACGGTTCTATTTAACGCTCTAGCACGTCGTATAAGCTGTTTTTGTACACCAATTAGCTCAGGGTCACCTATTTCCACACCAAGGTCGCCACGCGCCACCATGACGGCGTCTGAAGCTTTAATGATGTCATCGATATTCTCTTCGGTCGCAACGGTTTCTGCTCGTTCTACTTTGGCAACCAGCCTTGCGTGAAGCCCTGCATCGCGCGCTAAGCGTCTTGCGTATTTCATGTCTTCGCCATTACGCGGGAAAGAAACCGCTAGGTAATCGACTTTGAGTTCGGCCGCGAGCTTAATATCATTCTTGTCTTTTTCAGTCAGGGCATCGGCGGAAAGGCCACCGCCTTTTTTGTTGATGCCTTTGTTATTGGATAGCGCACCACCAATGGTCACTTTGGTACGAACCTCTGTGTCAGTGACGCCAATGACTTTCAATTGGACTCGCCCGTCATCGAGCAGAAGAACATCACCCGCAGACACATCTTGAGGCAGCGCTTTGTAATCCAAACCTACGGCATCCTGATTGCCTTGACCCGCAGGAAGCGCGCTGTCGAGCGTAAAATTGTCACCGACATTGAGGTGGATTTTTCCTTCTGCAAACGTCGAAACACGGATCTTCGGCCCTTGTAGATCGCCAAGAATCGCAATGTGTGTACCCAGTTTAGCGGCGATGTTGCGTACACGAGTCACGCGTTGGCGATGGTCATCGGCGGTACCATGCGAGAAATTCATGCGAACGACATTCACGCCCGCTTCGAGTATTGCTTCTAATATTCCAGGCTTATCTGTTGAAGGTCCGAGTGTTGAGACGATTTTTGTTCTTCTTTGTGGTGAGGTCATTATGATCTCCTTGATCTGACTCTGCGTGATAATTAGTAATTTTAGACGGGTAGGAAAAATACATAATTATTTATGCAAAAAAATAGAGCATGAAATGTGATAAAGCCTTCGCTATTTGACTGGGTACACAAAGAAACATGTTTATACGTGACACTTGTCACGGCGATCTATCAAAGCTCTTCACAATTACTTCGCAAAGTAAAAAAATTACCTAGTTGTTGATATTCGGAGCACTCTATGTACATGGCTCAACCTGGCCATATTGATCATATCAAGCAGGTCAATGCTGGACGGGTCTATAAACTCATTGATCAAAAAGGGCCTATTTCTCGCATCGATTTATCGAAGGAGAGTGAACTGGCACCCGCTAGTATCACCAAGATTACTCGTGAATTGATCGAAGCCCACCTCATTCATGAAACAACCGTGCAAGAGGCCACCAGTCGGGGGCGACCTGCGGTTGGTTTGCAAGTGAACAATGAGGGTTGGCAATTTTTATCGATGCGTCTTGGCCGAGGCTACTTGACCATTGCTCTGCATGAATTGGGCGGTGATGTATTGATTGATACAAAAATCGACATTCATGAAATTGATCAAGAAGATGTGCTTGCTCGCCTGCTGCATGAAATTGACGAGTTTTTCCAAACCTATTCTGACCAACTTGACCGTGTGACGAGTATCGCTATCACTCTTCCTGGCTTAGTGAATTCCGAGCAGGGCATTGTGTTGCAGATGCCACACTACAATGTCGAGAATTTGGCTCTTGGCCCAGAAATCTATAAGGCGACAGGGCTCCCCGTTTTCATTGCCAACGATACGCGTGCATGGGCGTTGGCGGAGAAGCTCTTTGGTCACTCTCAAGAAAACGATAACTCGGTGTTAATCTCCATCCACCATGGTTTGGGCGCAGGCATCATACTCGATGGCCGAGTGTTGCAAGGTCGTCATGGCAATATCGGCGAGCTTGGACATATTCAGATCGACCCAAATGGTAAACAATGCCACTGTGGAAATCGCGGTTGTCTAGAGACCGTGGCGAGTTCGCAAGCTATCCGTAGTGAAGTGGCAGAGCGTATCGCGAACGGTGAAGCGTCGATATTGTCGGAAATAGAAGAAATTTCTGTTGAAGACATCTGTGAAGCCGCAGAAAAAGGTGATGCGCTAGCGGTTGATGTTGTAGAGAAGTTGGGGCGTTACCTAGGATCGGCCATTTCGATTGTGATTAACCTTTTCAACCCTGAGAAGATATTGATTGGTGGCGCGATTAACCAAGCTAAAGAAGTGCTTTATCCTGCGATTCAAACATGCATCGAAGAGCAAAGCCTTCCTGTTTACCATCAAGATCTTGAGCTGGTTGAGTCTCGATTCTACAAACAGGCAACCATGCCGGGCGCAGCACTTATCAAGCAAGCGCTCTATGACGGCCTATTATTGATGAAAGTGATCGAGGGCTAATGCCTTCGGTTGCTCACTTACTATCTATCTTTTCACTAAACCCCTATAATCTTTCTGTTATTAGCAGACTATACTTTTGCTAGTAGAGGGTTTGAGGTGCCGAGTCTTCATCACTGGTGCCATTGACCTCGGTCTCTATTTCCATATCTACACTTTGTTAAAATACAAATTAGTGGTCTTGGTATTAGTTTTTACCTTAGTCTTTCTTTAGACTATTTTGTTTATATAACCTTTTGGTAGAGAAGTGGTATGTCTGGAGTTTTAAATACGGTTGATCAGCGTACGAACCTAGTTGGTGAAAACCGTTTAGAGTTGTTGTTATTTAGTCTAAACAGTAGACAGATCTTTGCCATTAATGTGTTTAAAGTTCGCGAAGTCATTAAAGTGCCACAGTTGACGAAAATGCCGGGTTCTCATCACAACATTACTGGCGTTGCTTCGTTGCGTGGTGTGTCTGTTCCTGTCATTGACCTTCGCAGTGCGATCGGCTTTCCTCCTTCTCGCCAAGAGGCACAAGAACAGAACTTAATCATTACCGAGTATAACCGTACCGTACAAGGCTTTTTGGTCGGTCAAGTTCGTAATATCGTCAACACTGCATGGACGGAAATTCAGCCGCCACCAAAAACGGCAGGGCGCTCAAACTACCTTACCGCGATTACGCGAATTAAAGATGGCGAGAACCAAGAAATCGTCGAGATTATCGATGTAGAAAAAGTGCTCGCTGAAATCATCGATTACGATGTGTCTATTTCTGAAGGTGTTCTTGATGAGCAGTTAGCCGCTGAAATGGTTGGACGTAACGTACTGATCGTGGATGATTCCTCGACAGCTCGTGCGCAGGTCAAAGGAACCTTATCTCAACTCGGTTTGAATATCATTGAGTGCCGAGACGGTCTTGAAGCTCTGGGGCTGCTAAAATCGTGGGCAGATGAAGGTAAGAATGTCGTCGAAGAACTGCTACTCATGATCACTGATGCTGAAATGCCAGAAATGGATGGCTACAAGTTGACTCATGAAGTGCGTAGCGACCCAAGAATGAAAGATCTTTACGTGACTTTAAACACCTCACTCAGCGGCAGTTTCAATGAGGCGATGGTAAAGAAAGTAGGTTGTGATCGATTTATTTCTAAGTTCCAACCCGACCTATTGGTTGAGGTCGCTCAAGATAGGTTAAGAGATATACTCACCGATTAAGAAGTATTGCTTTAAAAACGAAAAGGGTCTCAGGGACCCTTTTTTGTCTTTTAATGAAAATCCCGTGACCGACTTTGCAGCCCTTCAAGCTTATCGGTCATATCAATGAGTCGCCCTGCAATCACATGGGTGACTTCCCCTTCACGTTCTAAAATCCCTTTCACCATGAGTATTTTGGCGGTGAGATAGGCTTGCTTTTGCGCTCTTGCGGTGGCTTGCCACACCACGACATTGATGTTGCCCGTATCATCTTCAAGGGTAAAAAACGTCACACCTGCCGCCGTTCCGGGAGCTTGTTTTCCTGTGACCACACCAACAACGGTCACTAACGATTGGTGCGGACGCGTCATGAGTTCACTCATACGGGTAAATCGTCCCAACATTCCCGCCTTGTCGAGTAAACGAATAGGGTGCTGCTGGAGAGAAAGTCCTGTTGCAGCGTAATCTTCGAGCAAGGTCTGTATCTCAGAGGGAGCCGCGACAGGCATTGAATCTGTCTCTTGAATGTCTTTAAACAGTGGTAAATCAGAGAGTGAATCCATCATGGACCAACGGGTCTGGTAGCGATTATTGGCGATGGATTGCATTGCGTTGGCGGACGCGAGCAACTCGATATCACGTCGATTTAAACCAATATGTTTGAGTTGATTCGGGTGGTTGAATCCTTGTTTCCCGCGAGCCTTGATCAACTGGTGGCTACTCTCAATACTGAATCCTTTGATTTGTCGTAAGCCCAGTCGAATCGCAAACTTGTCACCACATTTTACGACTTGATGGTCATGCAGCGATTGGTTAACGCAGACTGGTAATATCATGACATTATGACGTTTTGCATCTTGAACAAGCTGTGAAGCACTGTAAAACCCCATTGGTAGGCTATTGAGTATGGAGGTGTAAAACGCTTCAGGGTAGTAATGTTTTAACCAAGCGGAGCAATAAGCCAGTACCGCAAAAGAGGCGGAGTGGCTTTCAGGAAAACCGTATTCACCGAAGCCTAAAATTTGGTCAAAAATACGTTCGGCGAATTCCAGCTCATAGCCGCGACTGAGCATGCCTTCAATCAGTTTGGTTTTGAATTTGATTAAGTCTCCATTTTTCTTCCAAGCGGCCATCGCGCGGCGTAAGGAGTCTGCTTCACCGCCACTGAATCCGGCGGCCACCATTGCTAGCTTGATCACTTGCTCTTGGAAAATGGGGACTCCCATCGTACGTGACAGCACTTCCTCTACCTCTTTGGAAGGGTAGGTTATTGGTTCGATCCCATCACGGCGCTTGAGAAATGGATGGACCATATCGCCTTGTATTGGGCCTGGGCGGACGATGGCGATTTGAATGACTAAATCGTAGTAGCAGGCGGGCTTAAGGCGCGGCAACATGCTCATTTGAGCGCGCGATTCAATTTGAAAGACACCTACGGTATCCGCTTGCTGGATCATTCGATAGACGTTGGGGTCGTCTTGCCTTCGCGTGATCTCCGCGATGCTGAGCTCTTGATTGTGCAGCTTTTTGACCCAATCAAAGCACTTGCGGATAGCACTGAGCATTCCAAGGGACAGGACATCGACTTTGAGCAGTTTTAAGCTCTCGAGGTCATCCTTGTCCCACTGAATGACGGTTCTATCTGGCATAGAAGCATTCTCGACAGGCACCAATTGATGAAGAGGGCCTGCTGCAATCACAAACCCGCCAACGTGCTGAGAGAGATGTCGAGGAAACCCCATGATTTCATTAACCAAGGCGATAAACTGCTCACCCTTAAGTGAGCCTGGTTGCAATCCTAGCTCAACAATCTGTGCTTGCCAGCCTAGAGAGCGATCACGACGATTGACGTTTTTGATGAAGTAGTCGAGTTGGCTCTCTTCAATGCCTAGTGCCTTCCCTACATCACGCACCGCACTTTTAAAGCGATAGGTAATGACGGTAGCGGCGAGTGCAGCGCGCTCACGGCCATATTTTTGGTAGATGTATTGAATCACTTCTTCGCGACGTTCGTGCTCAAAGTCGACATCAATGTCGGGGGGCTCATTGCGCTCTTTACTAATGAAGCGCTCAAACAGAACCGAGATTTGGCGTGGGTCGACAGAGGTGATTTCCAAACAGTAACAGACCACCGAGTTTGCTGCTGAACCTCGCCCTTGGTAGAGAATGCGGTTACGTTTGGCAAACATGACGATGTCATTAATGGTTAAAAAATAAAATGGGTAGTTGAGCTCTTCAATCAGATCGAGCTCTTTGTCTATTGTCTCTTCGACATGCGCAGGCACGCCTTCAGGAAAGCGTAATTTTTTGCCATGCTCCACGAGTTTACGTAAGTAGCTGTTGGGAGATTCGCCGTTCGGAACCAGCTCACTTGGGTACTGATATTGGAGCTCGCCCATCGAAAATTTACATCGTTTGGCAATATGAACACTCTCTTCAAGCCACTCCGGTTTGAACAGTTTGCTGAGTTTTTCTTTGCTGCGTAGAGTGCGCTCCGTATTGGTCAGTAAGTGGCTGCCAATATTATCGACACTTTTTCCTAACTGAATTGCCGTGAGAACGTGTTGCAGTGGCAAGCGTGTCGCGGTGTGCATTAAGACGCCACCACAGGCAGTAATCGGCAAAGCCAATTCTTGGGCGAGTCGCTCACAGTGCTGTAAGTATTGCTTCTCGTCCGAGCTTAGATGGCGTTGTATGCCTATCCATAATCGATGTTGGTGATGCTGTGTTAGCCATTGCCCCCATTTGAAATCCGAGTCTTGATGTGAGGGTAACCAAATGACTAAACAGTGTTTCACTGTCATCAAGTCCCACTCCGAAAGTTGATACTGGCCTTTTTCAGAGCGCCTTCTCGCATTGGTAATGATGCGGCACAGCTCTGCGTAGGCATCATGAGTTGGGCAAAGGAGCACCACTTGGCACTCTTGATTGAGCCAGAACATGCTGCCAATAATGAGCCGAGTGTTAAGTTGGTGTGTTTCTATCGCTTTGTATGCTCGCACAACACCGGCTACCGAGCACTCATCGGTGATCGCCAATGAGTGATAGCGTAAAAAATCGGCTTGTAAAATCAGCTCTTCAGCGTGGGATGCGCCAGTCAGAAAAGAAAAATTAGTCTGGCAGAACAGTTCCGCGTACTTCATGACCACCTCTAACTAAATACACCGTGTAGAAACCATTGCATTTGTTGGTTACGAAACACCCACAGCCAGCGTCCTGCATCGCTGCGTGCGATAAAGTAATCCCGTGTCATTTCATCGCCGTCCCACCAGCCTGTCACAAAGCGTTCAGGGCCATGAATTATGCTGACTTTTTCAGCTAAAGGCTCAGGCTCTGGCATCATCAAAGAAGGGCGAAGACGTTGGATGTTGGGCTTTAGCGGAATGGGTAGGTCCGGTGAGCAGAGCAGGGTGGCTTTTTCTGGCCTTGGGTCATCACTCATCGCGACTTTACGAACCCGCTCATGACCGAGTTTTGCTTGCAACAAGCCAATCAGCTCAAGTTCGCTTTGCTGCCCTTGGTGACCGGCGAAAATGTCTTTACTGCTCGACTCGAGCTCCCCCCCGCGAATCAGGCTGAGAGTGAGCCCCTGCACCGGCGCCTCTAGCTTGATGGATTCAAGAGTGAGTTGGCATAGAGTCATCCAACGATGAGCCAAGTAGTCACCAGAGGCGGATGTAAAGGTCACCGAGCTGTCTTGATGATCGCGCTGGTGGAGAGTTAATGCGAGTTCATAGCCAACTTGATTACGTAGAGTAAGAAAGATCTCTAGTTTGTTGAGTAGCTTGCCGAGTGGTTTTTCCAGCCATTGAATGTGCTCAATATCAAACAGAAGTTCCAGATAACTTTGGAACTGCTCTGGTGGATGGTAGAAATCCATCGGGTGTTTGAATTGCCCCATCAATCGCCCTACGTAGTTCACCAAATCAATATCGAATCGACGAGCGATGTCTTGCATGGGGAGTTCAAGTAACTGGTGCAAATGAGTGACACCGACGCGGGACAAGGTCTCCACTTGTTTTGGATCGAGCTCAGTGGCAATCAGAGGGTAGCGTTGGAGGCGCTGAATGATCTCATCCTTATCATGGCAGATGAACTGGCCTTCTGATTTAGCCAATAACATCGCTGAGAAAGGCGAAAACCCAGTTGCGAAATGAAACGTCAGTTTAAGCGTACTAAGGTGACGAAAAACGTGTTGCCAATAAGCCTTAAGCCCGCCATAAAGAGAAAGCATGTCGGTGGCCTTGAGCAAAATGCCTTGAGGCGGGAAGAGAGCAATGTCTGAGGTGACCATATAAAGCCACTGGGCAATATCGAGCAATGTCTTATGCTCAACACTTTCATCATATGGATGTACTTGCAGTTGTTGGCATAATGCACTGGCGCTGCCAAGCCCCATGCCAAGATCAATACCTTGCTCTTTAGCCAGCGCATTACGTTGTACAACTTGAAAACGTTTACCTTCGACGATGATCAAAGGCTGTTCCGACTGCTCGGCGTAAAGTGCGTCAAGCTGCAAGGTAGGAAAATGAAGATAGATCCAAAGCTGCATAACTACCCCTGTCTGCGCAATGGAAAGGGCAAGATAACCGGCTGGCTGGGCTGCACTGTCAAAGATGGCCAGTAATGGCGCATATCCAGTACAAAGCTGCCGTGTGGCCACCCTCCTTTACGTTTGGTTATCGTCACTTCAAGACCAAGGGTATGGGGCTGTAATGTCATGCTTAAGCTAACAGGGAGCGAGAAGCGATTTTTTTGCCCCGACTTAAAGATAAAAGAGAGGCTGTTGCCCGTTTCGCTCGCGACTTGCAACCGCCGAGCTTGGTGAACTTCAATTTCTGTCGCCCAGAGCAAAACATTACTGCATGCACCGCTTCTTAAGCATTGCTCTGCGGCCCACAGCGCTTCTTTTTGGCTTTTGGGATAAATAAGCAGGGCTTTATTACAATCGATGCCTTGTGAAGCAAGGTGCTGCGCGCATAGGTAACCCGGCGGTTGAATGAATACCGCTAAGCGCTCTTGGCTAGTCTGCTGTAGGTGTGGAATCAGCAAACGTAGTTCACCAATTCCCTGCGGCGATTGCAATTCAACAACGCCATGTTTAGGGAATCCACCTTCTAGCTTTTGGTCGAGTAACGAGTACCCCGTTGCGTAATAGTCTTGAGACTCGGGAGTCTGGTTACCCTGCCAAAGCCACTGTTTCTGCTTGAGATGTTCGATCAGTTCATACATAACAAAATACCTGTATATATATACAGTATAATTGTTTGTGAACTATCGGCAATAGCGAGACGAGTCGAGCGGATAAAAAAACGCCTTGTGTTTCTGAGTTGAGAACACAAGGCGTTGATTATTATTTGGAAAATAAATCAGCTGTTCGAGTTATTTTTTTGGTTGTGCGTCGATACACTGACCATTCACGTCTTTACTTTCAGGGCTCATCAGGTAGAGGTAAAGCGGCATAATATCCAGTGGTGTTTTGAGCAAATCGGTATCTTCTGCTGGATAAGCTTTGGCGCGCATTGCGGTACGAGTGGCACCAGGGTTAATTGCATTCACGCGAATGTGTGTATCACTTAACTCATCAGCCAATACCTGCATCATGCCTTCAGTAGCAAACTTAGACATCGCGTATGTGCCCCAAAAAGCGCGACCACTGTGACCTACCGTTGAAGAGGTGAACACAATACGCGCGTCGTCTGATTTGTGCAGTAGCGGCAAAATCGCTTGAGTCATCAAGAATTGTGCTTTCACATTGACCTGCATAATATCGTCGTAAGTATCTTCACCGATTTGATCAAATGGGCTGATGACACCCAATAGGCTAGCATTGTGCAAAACGCCATCTAAGCGACCAAATTGACCTTCAATGGTATCCGCCATATCAAGGTAATTTTGCTTTGTCGCACCTTTCATATCCAGTGGAATAATGGCTGGTTGAGGGTAACCTGCCGCTTCAATTTCGTCGTAGGTCTGCTCCAGCTTTTTCACTGTACGACCAAGCAAGATCACCGTAGCACCACGCTCTGCATAAGAGAGTGCCGCTTGCTTACCGATACCCGCGCCCGCGCCAGTAACCAAGATGACTTTGCCTTTCAGGGCATCTGAAGAAACAGCATAATCCACGATCTGTATCCTTATTGTAATGATTTACTTTATGATTCCGTAAGATGGTGGTTACAATACACTAATTCGCACTATTAGAGGATAATCGCATTGGAATTTTTATTGGACTATGGCCTGTTTTTGGCCAAGATTGTGACTGTTGTGGTCGCGATTGTAGCGATTTTAGTTTTTGCCAAAGCGGTAGGCGGTAAAAGCGGCGGCGCGAAGGGTGAGCTGGAAATTACCAACCTCACTGAGCAGCATAAAAACACGGTAGAGCAGTTAGAGCACCATCTGCACGATGCCGCTTTCATTAAAGCGCGTGACAAAGCAGAGAAGAAGCAAGAAAAAGAGAAAAACAAATCACGAGAGAAAGAGATCAAGAAAGCCTCAAAAGAGGGCGATCTGGACAGCAAACGTGAGCCTCACTTATTTGTTTTGGATTTTAAAGGCAGCATTGATGCCAAAGAAGTCGCTTCGCTACGTGAAGAGGTGACTGCGATTCTAGCGGTGGCTCGTGAAGGCGATGAAGTACTACTGAGACTGGAATCTGGTGGTGGTATGGTTCACGGCTATGGACTGGCATCATCACAGCTTGATCGAATTAAAGCCGCGAATTTGCCACTCACAATTGCCGTGGATAAAGTAGCTGCCAGTGGCGGTTATATGATGGCGTGTATCGCCGATAAAATTGTCTCGGCACCGTTTGCGATTGTGGGTTCAATTGGTGTGATTGCCCAATTGCCGAACTTCAATAAAGTGCTGAAAAAATACGACATTGAGTATGAGCAGCTAACAGCAGGCGAATACAAACGTACTTTGACTATGTTTGGCGAAAACACCGATAAAGCGCGTGAGAAATTCAAGCAAGAGTTGGAAGAGACCCACGGCCTGTTCAAAGACTTTATCCGTGAGCGTCGCCCTGAACTCGAGTTAGACAAAGTTGCGACAGGGGAACATTGGTTTGGTACACAAGCTCACGACCTAGGCTTAGTTGATGAGATTAAGACCTCTGATGACCTTGTTGTAGAAGCATGTAAAGATAAAACGGTACTGGCGATTCATTACGTTGAGAAAAAGAAGCTAACGTCTAAACTTGCTGGCATGGCAGGTGAGGCGGCAGACAACGTACTGATGAAGCTGATCGACCGCGGACAGCGCCCAATCGTCTAAGTAAAGTTACATTTGTAGAATCAAAGCGCCTATCGAATGATGGCGCTTTTTTGTATCAGGGATAACGTGTAGTCATGTTGGCCACTAGATTCCCGCGAATAGGTGAAATAGAAACTCCCACAAGCCGTAGGGTAACCATTTATAATGTGGTACGCAGGGTATATACTTACTTTATGTCGGATTTTTACAGAAGTCCTAGGTACACTGGATGTTAATTAAAAAACAAGAAGCGCCACACGATATGCAAATAGGCGCTCGATTTGAAACAAAAAAACATGGCTATGTTACGGTAATTGAATACTACAACACGCATACCGTTATTGTGGCGTTTGAAAATACCGGAAATATTCGTTCTATTACTGCTGCAAAACTGCGCAGTGGACAAGTTTCTGATCGTTCTGTTCCACCTCAGTCGTCGATGGTCGGTGAAAGAGTCGAGTCAGTTAAGCACGGCATTTTAACTATTATTCAAGTTGAGTCTGAGAACATTGTGGTTCTTGAAAATGAGCATGGTGAAGAAATTCGTATGTTACTTCCCGCCGTGCAAAAATTACGAGATAGAGTTGAAGAAGAAACGGAATGCTCTAAACCTGAAATGCCTACATCTTTAAGTGCTCTAACGAAAAGAAATAAAAAGACCAAAGATGTTAATAGTCTTTTGAAGAAAATGCTTTCCGACTACGGGAAATAACCACAGCTATTATTTAACACCGTTCATAACGCCAGTTCACACTTTATTTTTCTCTCGATATCATTTATTTCAAACATGCTTTTTGTTTACCGCTCCTTTCGCGGTGTTAGTGACAAATTGTGTGTTTGAAACTTCATTTTGCGTGATCTTGGTCACGAGGTCATTTTGGTTTTGTGATGGTGATCTATTCTGTTTTGGGGCGATTTGGATATTATCCATCTCAACGAATAAACGAAAGCACACAGCTTTCTGATTAAAACCCTACGAGAAGAATATTATGAAAAAGATTATGGTTGTATGCGGTAATGGCCTTGGTACTTCATTGATGATGGAGATGGCCGTTAAAGAAGTTGCTGGAAAAATTGGTCTAGATGCAGAGGTTGATCATGAAGATCTCTCTTCAGCGGCATCAAGTAGTGCTGATATTTGGGTTGCCGCAACTGATGTCGCAAACCAATTAGCTGAAGCGGGTAAAACAAATATTGTTAGCCTAGCAAATATTTTTGATAAAGCGTCTATTGAAGAACAATTAAAAACTTTCATGTAAGGAAGTAAACTATGGCTAATTTCTTTGAATTCATGCTTGGCTTATTAAAAGAGCCAGCAATCATGGTTGGTTTAATTGCTTTTGTGGGGTTGATTGCACAAAAGTCAGATATATCAACCGTTTTAAAAGGCACTATTAAAACCGTCATGGGTTTCCTAATTTTAGGTTTTGGTGCGGGTGCACTTGTTGGTGCGCTAAATCATTTTTCGACGGTATTTACCGAAGCATTTGGTGTAAGTGGTGTTATTCCAAATAACGAAGCAATCGTAGCATTAGCTCAAGAAGCGTTTGGCTACGAAATGGCATTAATTATGTTCTTTGCTTTCGTAGTAAATATTCTATTGGCTCGTTTTACTCCGTTAAAATATATTTTCTTAACGGGCCACCACACTATGTTCATGTCTATGCTTGTTGCTGTAATCCTATCTACAGCGGGTATTAAAGGCACTGTATTAGTGGCTATGGGCTCTGTGATAGTAGGCTCACTGATGGTGATCATGCCAGCACTTGCTCAGAAATACACTGAGAAAGTCATGGGCACTGACCAGCTTGCGATGGGTCACTTCTCTACGTTTTCTTACCTGGTATCTGGTTACATTGGTAGCAAGTTTGGTGATACGTCGAAAACAACAGAAGACATTAATGTACCTAAGAGCTTAATGTTCCTACGTGATACACCAGTAGCGGTCGCGACAACCATGGCAATCTTCTTCATGTTTGCTTCTATCATCGCTGGTGGTGAGTTTGTTGAAACCGTATCAGGTGGTCAAAACTGGGTAGTGTTCACCTTTATGCAATCTTTAACATTCGCAGGTGGTGTCTACATCGTACTGCAAGGTGTGAAGATGCTAATTGCAGAAATTGTTCCAGCGTTTAAAGGTATCTCTGACAAGCTCGTACCAGGTGCAAAACCAGCACTAGACTGTCCAATGGTATTCCCAGTTGCACCAAATGCGGTACTCATCGGTTTCCTATCATCGTTTGCCGCAGGTCTTGTCGCGATGGGTATCCAAGGCATGTTTGACTGGACGATTATCGTTGCGGGTGTTGTGCCTCACTTCTTCGTGGGCGGTGCGGCAGGCGTTTATGGTAACGCAACAGGTGGTCTACGCGGTGCAATTCTAGGTTCGTTCACACAAGGTCTGTGTATCTCGTTCCTACCAATGCTTCTTCTTCCGGTTCTTGGTGGTCTAGGTCTTGAAGCAACAACATTCGCTGACTTTGACTTCGGTGTGGTTGGTCTGATTCTAGGGTGGTTAGTATCATGAGCATTATGAATCTGATTGGCGATAACATTGTTATCTCAAACGAGCAAAACTTAACGGTAGAAAGCGCACTTGATATCACTTGTTCTAAGTTGCTTGAGCAGGGCAAGGTAGATGCTACTTACCTAGAGGCGATTAAACAGAAACACAAAGAAATCGGTGCATACTATGTACTGGCGCCGAAAATCGCAATGCCTCATGCTCGCCCGGAAGATGGTGTCAATGAAGCGGCTCTACAAATCACAGTGTTTAAGAATGGTGTGGATTTAGAGTCAGAAGATAACGGTGATGTGTTTTTCTCAGTTACTTTGGCAGCGCTAGATTCAGACAGTCATATTCAAACGATTGTTGCATTGTCTGAGCTGTTTCAAAACGATGATGACATTGACGCGATCATTAGTGCAGAAAACGAATCGGCTATTGCTGAGATTCTAAATAAGTACTAACGAAATAGTTCCCCCTTACTGAAAAGTATCAAGCCCTCGCTAGTCACGAGGGCTTTTTCATTATGAGGCGAATAAAAAACGCTCCTGAGTGAGGAGCGTTCTAATTCAAATCTTATTGCGCTTTCGCTTGACCGCTTGGTTTGCGATTGGCTGGTTTACGGCGTTGCTGACTGTTTCCGCTATTGCCAGCGTTGTTGCTCTTTGGCTTGGTGTTTGATGGTTTACGTTTTGATTGACCACTGTTACCACGGTTTTCTCCGTTTGGCTTGTTATGACCAAAGTGACGCTTGTTTTTACCAGCAGGTTTATTGCCACGAGCATTGTCACCTGAGCGTTGACCGTCCTGATGATCCACTTTTGGCTTTTTCGGTTTTTTAGGCTTCTTCGCTTTAATTGGTCGCGTATCCAATTTTGATTCAGGCAGTTCGTTTGTCGGTTTAAAGCCCTCTAACTCAAGGCGAGGAAGAACTTGCTGAATCAAACGCTCGATGCCAAACAGCTCGCTGGCTTCTGCGGCTTCTACTAAGGAGTACGCTTTACCCACTTCGCCCGCACGACCAGTACGACCGATGCGGTGCACGTAGTCTTCCGATACGTTTGGCAGCTCAAAGTTAACTACTTGCGGCAGCTGAGGGATGTCGATACCACGTGCAGCAATATCTGTTGCAACCAGAACTTTAACTTCACCCGATTTAAAATCTGCTAGAGCGCGAGTACGAGCGCCTTGGCTCTTGTTACCGTGAATTGGCGCCGCGGTAATGCCTTCTTTGTTGAGGAAAAAGGCTAAGCGGTTAGCGCCATGCTTGGTTCGACAGAACACTAGGGTTTGCTTCCAATCACCGTCTTTGATCATCTTCACCAACATTGGCGCTTTTTTGCGTTTGTCTGCTGGGTAGATGCTTTGTTCGATGGTAACCGCAGTGGAGTTCTCTTTGCTTACTGAAACTTCGATTGGGTCATTAACCAAGCCTTTGGCGAGCTCGCGAATCTCAGCAGAGAAGGTTGCCGAAAAAAGCAGGTTTTGACGCTTAGCAGGCAGCAAAGCCAGAATCTTACGAATGTCACGAATGAAGCCCATATCTAGCATGCGATCGGCTTCATCTAGAACAAGTACTTCGAGTTGATCAAACTTAATCGCTTTTTGTTGGTACAGGTCGAGTAGGCGACCAGGCGTTGCGACCAGCACATCCGTACCTTTGCGAAGTTTCATCATCTGCGGGTTGATCTTCACGCCGCCAAAAACCACGTTAGAGGTCAAGCGCTGGTAGCGGCTGTACTTAAATACGTTTTCTTGTACTTGCGCGGCAAGTTCACGTGTAGGTGTTAGGATTAGAGCACGAACGTGGTTGCCCTTAACACGAGTGCCGTTGTCTAGACGCTCTAAGATTGGCAGAGTGAAGCCAGCAGTTTTACCTGTACCTGTCTGCGCTGCCGCCATTACGTCTTTGCCTTGTAATACGGCAGGAATGGCTTGCTCTTGAATTGGGGACGGTTTGTCGTATCCCTGATCTTCAATGGCTTTAAGGATTGGGGCAGAAAGGCCTAAAGAGGTAAAACCCATATATTGTTCTCTGTATGAAGTGACTCGCGGCTCGAATTAGCGGGCGAGAAAAAGGGCGCCATTCTGAGCCCTTTAGGTAATAACATCAACACAAATTATCGTTCATTGTTTGATAAGTGGCCAAGCAAAGGCGGTTTGGTTGCGAAAAAGCCGAGTATCAATCCACTAAGTGCACCATACATATGGGCTTCCACGGCGACGCGTGCTTGAATCAGTTCAGACGTGGACTGGGATGCGCCCATCGTCATCTCCCACGTCACCTTGGCAAGAACACCGAGTACCAGCAGCCAACTGCTTTTTCGACCATTGAGTGCCTCTTGCAAAGCAAAATAAGCGAATAAACCGTGCAGCACGCCTGAGAGGCCGACATAGCTGGTCATATCGCTAAATAAATTGAGCAAACCAACCGCTAGGCTTATGAAGAATAGAGCAAAAATAAAGCTGCGGTGCTCAGGCTTAAAAATAAAGTGGATGACCCAGAGGCCTGCTAGATTCATGACTAGGTGTGCAAAGTTGGTATGGGTGAAGTTTCCTGATAGGATTCGCCACCATTGACCCTCAGAAATCCATTGGCGATGCCACTCAGTGAGTGAAGCAAGAGGTTCAAACTGCAGCCCTAAACAAACTAAACTGACAGCCATTAACGGAAAATAAAAACGCACTCTATGTCTCGATACTGTTCTCAATGTGGAAAATCACTCAAAGCGTGTATTTGCGAGTGGATACAAAGCCTACCCTCGAAGGTAGAGTTGGTCATTCTACAGCATCCAAGTGAAACGAACAGGCCTATGGGTACCGCGCGGATATTAAGTTTGTCTCTTGCCAATAGCTATTGCTTCGTTGATGAAAACTTTTCCGAGCACTCGGAGCTCAATCAATTACTTGCAGAAGAAGGGGTTCACCATTTTGTCCTCTATCCCGGTGAAGGGGCGCACAATCATCAGCAAGTGGCAAGCAAAGTGGCGCAAGAGCAAAAAGTGCGCATTATCTTACTCGATGGGACATGGAAAAAAGCCTATAAGATGTGGCAGTTGTCGAGCAACTTACAGACACTTCCTTTAATTCGGCTACCCGAGAATTTGCAAGGCAACTACCGAATCCGTAAAGCGCCGAGCGACAATAGCCTATCAACGGTTGAAGCAGGCTATCATATTCTGCAATTGCTTGAGCCGGAAGCAGACTTCTCGCCACTGATTAGCGCTTTTAATCAAATGATAGAGTTTCAGATCAAGCAGATGCCGCCCGGCGTGTTTGAAAAAAACTACCTTTCTTAGCCTTCATTTATTTGATGGCACCGCTGGCTTGATATACATATTCTTATCTAGGAGAGAGTGGCTAACTTGTTGATGTGGTACTAATTGACTAGCATAGAGTGTACGTTACTCATCAAAATGGGCGAAAGAATAATTGCCCTGCGCATCAAGGAAGCTGAATGCAGACTCACCTCAACCAAATGATCCCATTGTCGGAGTTAATGCTCTCGTTGACCACAGCGCTTGACATGACCGAAGGACAACCGCCGGAGCACTGTATTCGCTGTTGCTGGATTGGAATGCATATTGGTGAACGAATGCGGCTTACCGACCAGCAAATGTATGATTTGTTCTTTACGCTGTTACTCAAAGATGCAGGTTGTAGTAGTAATGCCGCGCGAATTTGTGAGCTCTACATGACCGACGACCGCGCTTTCAAACGCAATTACAAAACGGTCGGGACCAGTTTATCCAGTGCGATTAATTTTGTGGTGAAGAACACAGGTATAGGGCAAAGTTGGGTAACTCGTATTTCAACCACCATCGATATCCTGAAAAATGGCGCCGATTACGCTCAAGAGTTGATTGAAACGCGCTGTACCAGAGGAGCAGAAGTCGCTCGTGAACTCAGGTTTCGTGACGCGGTTGCTGATGGTGTACATAGCTTGGACGAGCACTGGGATGGAACAGGCAGGCCAGAGCAACTCAAACACCAAGAGATACCGCTATTTTCTCGTATTGCTTTATTGGCACAAGTGGTGGATGTCTTCCAGTTTGAACATGACCTCACGACGGCTATTGCGGAAGTGAGAGCGCGAAGTGGCAGCTGGTTTGATCCTGCATTGGTCGACATCTTTTGTACAATCGCCCAACAGACCGAATTTATTGAAGGACTCAATGCCTTTGATGTGTCCGAACGTGTGATGACGCTAGCTCCTGCCAAAGCTCAAGTTATGGTCGACGAAGAGTACTTAAACTGCATCGTGAGTGCATTTGGTAAAATTGTCGATTCAAAGAGTCCCTATACGGCAGGGCATAGTGAACGCGTTGCCGTGTATACCGAGCTTATCGCTGAGGAGCTGGGCATCGAGAGTGACGAAAGACAATGGTTAAAGCGCGCTGCGCTACTTCATGACTTAGGTAAACTAGGGGTGAGTAACACTATTTTAGACAAGCCAGGTAAGTTGGATGACGATGAATGGGAAGCGGTGAAGTCTCATGCTACTTTAACCGAGTCGATTCTTAGTCATTTAAAACCGTTCAAAGAGATGGCTTGGATAGCCGGGGCCCACCATGAAAAACTTGATGGTACAGGGTATCCGAAGCAGTTAACCGCTGACGAGATTCCTCTAGCAACTCGAATTATAACTACAGCAGATATTTTCGATGCGATTACCGCGGAAAGACCTTATCGTGGTGCTATTTCAGTACCTAAAACACTCGAGATAATGGAAGAAAACTTACATACGGCGATTGATGAGCGTTGTTTTAACGCGCTCAAAAAGGCGATTAAAAAGCTGCCCAGTCACTACTTTGCTGAGCAGCCGTAACGTTAATGAGAAGAAAAGAGCTGCTGATGTAAACGCTGAGCGTGTCCGTCTGTCATCGAAGAGATGTAATCTGCGATGACACGGTAGCCTTCGGTTTCGGTCGACTTTTGCGCCCACTGATGACGAACTTGAGTTGGAAGCAGGCGTTCTGGATCGGCGCTGAGCGCTTCAAAAATATCCATGATGATCTGCTGACCTTTGTACTCGACAACTTGAACGTGTGGCACCTGAATCACATAGTCGCTGACAAAGTGTTTTAAAATGTCGAGCGCCGTTGCCATGGTCGGTTCAAGAAAGGCGTTGAATGACAGCAATTCACACTCAAACGGCGCATCCACTGGCTTGACCGAAATGCTGGTTAGTAAAGCGTTTACCATTCCGCCTATCGCGTCTTTACGCTGAAAGTGAGTACCTGCAAACAGCATATCTGTGATGGACATGATGTACTTTTCAAACCAAGGATCACCGCAGTCTGCCAATTGACTGGCTGCTCCTTCAATCCATTGATGGCGATTGACCATGCCCAATACGATTGCGTCTTCGAGGTCGTGAACTCCGTAAGCAATATCATCGGCCAATTCCATAATGGAACAATCGAGCGATTTATAGCGCGTTTTCTTGTGCTGCGTTTCTGTTAATGTTTCGTCGCGCATGGCGCTGAACAGGGCTTTATCCTTGCCACTCAACGGGGAGAGAAGCCAATCGAACAGATCTTGGTCACAGTCGTATAAGCCTTTTGCTGGTGTCCAGTCTCTGGCTCTTAACTGACGTTGATGAGAAACACTCTGCGGCAGAATCGCGGCTCGGGTTTGACTGATCATGGCAGGGTATTTAATCAATCCAAGTAAGGTTCGGCGAGAGAGGTTCATCCCAAAATGTTCGGTGTAGGGTTCGAGCTTGGTGACAATGCGAAATGTTTGCGCATTGCCTTCGAAGCCGCCGTGGTCACGCATCATATAATTGAGTGCAACTTCCCCACCATGACCATAAGGCGGGTGGCCGATATCGTGTGCGAGGCAAAGCGAATCAATCAAGCTATCACTGGGCAGTAAATCACGAAACTCAGGTTGTTTCTTTTTCAGTTGCGCGACAATGCCAGTGCCGAGTTGAGCGGCCTCAAGCGAATGAGTTAAGCGCGTGCGATGGAAATCATCAAAGCTATTACCGTGGACTTGCGTTTTGGCCTGCAAGCGACGAAACGCTGCCGAGTGCAAGATGCGGGCACGATCTCGTTGAAATGGGCTACGGTGATCATCACGACGAATTTTGTGCTCGTCGTCATGACGTTCATGCCATAAATCGCTGATTTTAAACGTCATAGGCAGTCTCCCTGAGTTTTTTCTTACCGTACACGCTTAAGTTTGTGACTTCAAGCGGCCTGAAACAGAAGGTTTGCCTGCTAAGCGGTCAAATACGTTCGATCAGCTAATTTCGTCGAGTGACAGTTCAAAACTGGGCGCAAACGTATTGAGGAAATAATCCATTTCGGGGGTATGGCGCTCTTTAAGCGTAATATCCAAGCGTTTTTTCGCTAACGCGTATTCATGGTTGCCAGCGCTTAACTCCTCTAAACATTTGAGGTAGGCGCAAATGGTATCAGCCTGCTTAACAATGGCGGCATCTTCAGGGTGTGCTTGCTGAGAGACAAGATAAGGCGCAAAGTCCTCTTGGAACTCCTCTGGCAACATGGATAGAAGTTTCTTCTCTGCTGCAGCCTCGATTTTTTTGTACTCTTTGGCAATGTCAGGGTTGTAGTACTTCACCGGTGTGGGTAAATCCCCCGTTAACACTTCACTGGTGTCGTGATACATACCGAGAATGGCGATGCGTTCAGGGTTAAGACTTCCGCCAAACTTTTTGTTTTTGATGAGCGCTAAAGCGTGAGCGACAAACGCGACTTGCAGGCTGTGCTCCGAGATGTTTTCTGTTGAGACTGAGCGCATGAGTGGCCAACGTTGAATGAGTTTCATGCGGGCAAGGTGGGCGAAAAAGTGGCTTTCCTTTGGGTTGGTATTGGGCATGTAAAGACTCCTTGGCGCAAAAACAAAAGGGTACTCATTGAGTACCCTTTAAGCATATGAAAAATAATACCTGATTACTACTGACTGTAGGTCGACAAGAAGCGTTCGAATCGGCCAATAGCCATTTCTAAGTCTTCTACATGCGGTAGGGTGACGATGCGGAAGTGGTCAGGTTTAGGCCAGTTGAAGCCAGTACCTTGAACCAAGAGCACTTTCTCTTGAACCAGGAAGTCGAGCACCATTTTTTGGTCGTCTTTGATGTTGTACATCTTAGTGTCGATTTTCGGGAATAGGTACATCGCGCCTTTGGGCTTAACACAAGAGACACCCGGAATTTGATTGACCAACTCCCACGCTTTGTCACGTTGCTCGAGCAATCGACCGCCAGGTAGGATCAGTTCATTGATGCTTTGATAACCACCCAACGCGGTTTGGATTGCGTGCTGCATAGGAACGTTGGCACACAAGCGCATAGAAGAGAGCATATCCAAACCATTAATATAGCCTTGCGCTTGATGCTTTGGTCCAGTCAAGAACATCCAACCGCCACGGAAACCACAAACGCGGTACGCCTTCGAAAGGCCATTAAAGGTGACGACAAGAACATCTTCCGTCAATGTCGCTACCGAGGTGTGTGTGGCGCCATCGTATAGGACTTTATCGTAAATCTCGTCGGCAAAAATGATCAGCTTGTGCTGGCGAGCAATTTCGATCACTTCTAGCAAGAAATCTCGGCTATAAACCGCACCCGTTGGGTTGTTTGGGTTAATAAGCACGATACCACGCGTCTTAGGCGTTATCTTGCTTTTGATATCGTCAAGGTCTGGGTACCAGTCTGCTTCTTCGTCACACATGTAGTGAACCGCTTTACCACCCGACAGTGCCACAGAAGCTGTCCAAAGAGGGTAGTCCGGCGCAGGGACGAGCATTTCGTCACCGTTATTGAGCAGAGCTTGCATGGCCATCACGATAAGCTCTGACACACCATTACCCACATAAACATCTTCAACATCAAGAGAACGGATGCCTTTGCGTTGATAATGTTGCACCACGGCTTTTCGCGCCGAGTAGATGCCTTTCGAATCACAATAACCTTGAGACGTCGGCAGGTTACGAATCACATCAACCAGGATTTCGTCAGGGGCGTCAAAGCCAAATGGGGCGGGGTTGCCAATGTTTAGCTTCAGTATTTTATGCCCCTCTTCCTCCATGCGCTTAGCATGTTTTAGTACAGGACCCCTAATGTCATAGCAGACATTGTCGAGTTTTGAGGACATCCCGATATTTTGCATTGATTAAAACCTAAAAATAATTGAATTTCTTTATTAAACTACATCAAAAACATTTTTTTTAGAATAAAAATCTGGCTGAGTGCCTAGATTTCACCCCTTGTAGCACGTCCGTTATCACAGGATTTTGCAAAACATTAGTTGCAACCTTGATTTGAGTAGGGTCTATAAATACAGTAATCACCTAAAATAAATATTATTCCCCATGCATACGAGGCTGATTTGTCCTATTTTCATCAAGCCGTCACTGAACTGATTGAACGCGTAAAGGATGCAAAGGACGGTGTTACCCGTCTGGTTCAAGTTCTTGAGGAAAAACCTGACTTTGCATTTATTGATTGGCTAGAAGCGCAACCGCTTTTTCCCAAGTTTTACTGGCAATCTCGTGATACTCGCGAAGAAGTGGTCGCATTAGGGCAACTGCATACGTTTGTGGAGCCGGCGCCTGCTTACGCGATTTTGGCTGATGATCAGCGCATATGGGGAGGGCGATCGTTCGATGGCCAGACGGACAAAAACCGTCGCTGCATGTCTTCTTTTTTCTTCTTACCGCAAATTGAGTTAATTCGCTTTGACGAAACTTGGTCTTTGGCGGCCAATTTGAGTGCGGATAAGCATCGTACTTTGGCGAGTTTGTATAAGTTGCAGCATGAAGTTACGCCGCTGCTTCCAGTCTCTGCTCATATTGAGCATATCCAGCATACGCCAGAGAAAGCAGAGTGGTCTCAGTTGGTGGAAAAAGTGCTGACTGGTATAGAAAATAACGATTTCAAAAAAGTGGTATTGGCGCGAAAAACCGCCGTTACATTAAGTGCACCGCTGTGCGCCTCGCAATTTCTAAAATCAAGCTACTTGCACAATCATCACAGCTTCCACTTCATGCTCTCTTTAGACCGAAAGCACTCTTTTATTGGCTCAACACCTGAGCGTCTTTATTTGCGCCAAGGGCAAGAGCTTTACACCGAGGCACTCGCTGGCACGATAGGACGTGGCCTCAATGCCAGTCAGGATATGGAGCTAGCAAACTGGTTAGCTAATGACAGCAAGAATCTCAATGAGAATCAGTATGTGGTGGATGACATCATAGAGCGTCTATCGCCTCATTCAGAACGCGTCGAAGTTGAGCAAGAGGCTCGTTTGGTGCGTCTGCGTAAAGTGCAGCATTTAAAGCGTAGTATTCATGCTCACCTCCACAAAGGGGTCAATGGCGTTCAGTTGCTCAGTGCGCTGCAACCGACTGCTGCCGTGGCAGGCCTACCAAGAAAAGAGTCGATGGCGTTTATTCGTGAAAACGAACCGTTCGCTCGAGGTTGGTACGCCGGATCTATGGGATTTATTAGCCACCAACGCGCCGAGTTTTGCGTCGCAATCCGCAGCGCTTTAGTCCTTAATGATCAAGTTCAATTATTTGCTGGTGCAGGGATTGTTCCGGGCTCAGTTGCTGAGTATGAATGGCAAGAGCTCGATAAGAAGATGTCGACGTTACTCTCACTCATATCAGATAACCCGCCATTGGGAGTCGCGTCTTAAATGAGTCATGCACTACCTTGTGTTAATCAAGCTGTGGTCAACCGAATTTGGTGTAGAACCTTGCTTGAAGAGTTAACCCGCTTTGGCGTTAGCGATATTTGTATTGCGCCTGGTTCTCGTTCGACACCACTGACTCTTGAAGCGGATCAACACTCCCAATTATCCCTCCATACGCATTTTGACGAGCGGGGATTGGGTTTTTTAGCTTTAGGTCTCGCCAAAGCAAGCCAAAAGCCGGTCGCGATTGTGGTGACGTCGGGTACAGCGGTGGCGAACTTACTCCCCGCCATTGCTGAAGCAAAATTAACGAGCGAGAAACTCGTTGTACTCACTGCCGATAGACCCATCGAGTTGGTTTCTTGCGGTGCGAACCAAGCGATTCAGCAATCGGGCATTTTTTCAAACCATGTGTCGGCATCGCTTGAGCTGCCAAGTCCTTCGCTGCAAGTGCCGCTAAAATGGCTGTTGACGAGTGTCGATCAAGTGATGGCAGAGCAGGCTAACCAAGGCAGCGCGATTCACATCAACTGCCCATTTCCAGAGCCACTTTATAGCGATGAGTCCGTGACGCTCTATCAAGACTACATGGATCAGCTTGGAGACTGGTGGCAAAGTGGCCGTGTGTTCAGTGCCAAGTATCTTACCTCACCAAAGCCCCATGTCGATGTCGGTCATTTTATTGAGAAAAAAGGCGTCGTTGTTCTTGGCAGTGTGACATTGCAACAAGCGCAAAAAGTCGCTCAGCTCGCGGACAAACTTGGCTGGCCACTTTTGTGCGATCCTCAATCGGGTGTGGGGTCAGACTGGTCTCACTATGACTTGTGGCTGCAAAACCGTTCTGCCTCGCACGCACTCAATGAATGTGAGTTGGTGTTGCAGTTCGGCTCGCGCATCATTTCTAAGCGACTCAATCATTGGTTGACTCAACAAGTGGAAAGTCGGGGAGCGGATTACCATTTCGTATCTCCTAGGCTTGATCGAAATAATCAAACCCATTTGATGCAGCAGCATCATGTATGCGAAGTGGCAGAGTGGCTAGAGTCTTTCGATGAAAGGTTATTGCCTACTGCCTCGACCAAACAAGGGTGGGCGCATGATGCTAAAAGTTATGCCCAACAAATCTCATCGTTAGCGGGTGTGCATTTAAGTACCGATATATCGCTGTCTGAAATCGGCTTGGCACTGACGTTAAATCAATTACCTAAGCAGTCGCAGTTGTTTGTGGGTAACAGTCTTTTTGTCCGTCTGGTGGACATGTTCAGTCGCTTAGATGAGCGTGAAGTGTATGCCAATCGTGGCGCTTCGGGCATTGATGGTTTAATTGCAACGGCCAGTGGTGTGATTCGTGCCACAGGCAAGCCAACCGTGGTGTTTATCGGTGATACATCGCTGCTTTACGATGTGAATTCGCTGGCGCTGCTTACCCATAGTGCGACACCTGTCGTTGTGGTCGTGACCAATAATGACGGTGGGGCGATTTTTGATTTACTGCCGGTGCCAGAGCAGCAAAAACAGGCGCTCTATCAAATGCCGCATGGCTATAATTTTGAGTATGCCGCGAAGCAGTTCCAGTTAGAGTATGTCAAACCAGAAACCTTGCCAGACTATCTGCAGGTAGTAGGTTCACATTTGGAACAAGGTCAAGGCGCCTTAGTGGTGGAAGTGCAAACGCCGCCGGAACAGGCCTCTTCTCAACTTAAGGAATTTATCCAGCAAGTCCATGCTTTATAGTCACGCAAATCATTCATTTACCGAGAAACACCAACAGCCAGTGTTGGTGTTTCTGCATGGTTTACTCGGTTCGGGTGAAGATTGGCAGCAGACTCTCGCTCATTTGATGGACTATCCGGCACTCTCGATTGATCTTCCTAGTCATGGATTAAGCGCATTTTCAACTTGTCACGATTTCAAAGAGTGCTGTGATCAAATATCTGACACGCTGCTCACTCAAATTGCGCCACATCGCCCTATAGTACTGATTGGATATTCCCTTGGTGCCCGTATTGCGATGAATGGGGTGGTCCATAATCACTTCGCGAACCTGAATATTCAGCAGCTTATCGTTGAAGGGGGCAATTTCGGTTTGCAGCATGAGGCAGACAAAATTGCTCGACTTAACCATGATTCACGCTGGGCAAAACGATTCGAATCAGAGCCTATTGAGCAGGTGTTAAGCGATTGGTATCAGCAACCCGTGTTTAGTTCACTAAATCATGAGCAAAGACAAAAACTGATTGCTAAACGCAGTGCTAACCTAGGCCCGCAAGTGGCGCATATGTTGATGGCGACGTCATTAGCTAAACAAGATTATTTGCTCGACGCGCTAAAGTCGTCGAGTACAACAACACACTATATTTGTGGCGAGAAAGACAAGAAGTTTAGTCAGTTGGCCGAACAAAGCGGTCTGTCTTTCAGCCAAGTTGTTGATGCTGGGCACAACGTTCATGTTGAACAGCCTGACGCGTTTGCAGCAATTGTGAAAACTCAAGTCAATGCATACTTAAATTCATCGCATTGAATCAATTAGAGAAGAAACAGGAATCACCATGGCAAAAACAGTCGGTATCTCAGAAGAAGAACTATACGCACCAGTAAACTGGAATGACTGCACCGGTGAATATGAAGATATTCAATACCACAAGTCTGAAGATGGCATTGCAAAGATTACCATCGCTCGCCCTCAAGTTCGTAATGCGTTCCGTCCTCAAACAGTCAAAGAGATGATTAATGCACTGGCAGATGCACGCTACGACGAAGGCGTAGGTGTGATTATTCTTACGGGTCTTGGTGAGAAAGCGTTCTGTTCAGGCGGCGATCAAAAGATCCGTGGCGATTACGGCGGTTACCAAGATGACTCTGGTACTCACCACTTAAATGTTCTTGATTTCCAACGCCAGATTCGTACTTGTCCAAAACCTGTGATCGCGTCAGTTGCTGGCTGGGCGGTCGGTGGTGGCCATGTTCTGCACATGATGTGTGATCTTACTATTGCCGCAGAAAACGCTCAATTTGGTCAAACAGGGCCGAAAGTTGGCTCGTTTGATGGCGGTTGGGGTGCATCTTACATGGCGCGTATTGTTGGCCAAAAGAAAGCGCGTGAAATCTGGTTCCTATGCCGATTCTATGATGCTCAAGAAGCCTTGGATATGGGGCTTGTAAACACCGTTGTTCCACTGGAAGATTTAGAGAAAGAGACCGTGCGCTGGTGTCGTGAAACGCTACAACATAGCCCTATGGCTCTTCGTTGCCTGAAAGCGGCTCTGAACGCCGACTGTGACGGTCAAGCGGGGCTTCAGGAGCTAGCAGGTAACGCGACAATGATGTTCTACATGACAGAAGAAGGTCAGGAAGGTCGTAACGCGTTCAATGAGAAGCGTCGTCCGGACTTTAATAAATTCCCACGCAACCCTTAATTTGTTGTCGATATCGTCGCTTTAGCCTCAATAACTGTGTCGAGGATGCTCATATAGGCTTCTATATTCCGCGTCCTCTCCTTGTTCTTGAGGCTACAGCTTAGATATCAAAGTACAAATGGGTGAAATATCCAATACAAGCTACATTTATATCAACAAAGAAAGGGATATTGCTATGAGATCAGCCAAACTGTATCGCTATGAATTGCCGATGGACAGTGGGGTGATACTGCGTGAGGAACGGTTGAAACAACGCGAAGGTTTTGTGGTTGAGCTAGAGCTTGATGGTGAAACAGGTCGCGGTGAGATTGCTCCACTACCTGGTTTTAGTCTCGAATCAATGGATGATGCTTACTCGCAGTTGGTTGAGCAATTGGCGTTATGGCGAGAAGGTCGCACCTTTGAACTTGATGGGCTCTATCCGTCGGTCGCCTTTGGGCTATCAATGGCTCAACTGGAGCTTGAAAATCAACTACCACAGTCGGGGTGCTATCAAGCGGCACCACTCTGTTCAGGCGACCCCGATGAACTGTTACCTAAACTGAATGCGATGACTGGTGATAAAGTCGCTAAGATCAAAGTGGGTCTGTATGAGCCCATTCGTGATGGCATGCTTGTCAGCTTATTCTTGGAGTCGATTCCAGACCTAACGTTACGTTTGGATGCAAACCGAGCTTGGACGGCGGAAAAAGCACAGCAATTTGCAAAAAAAGTTGCCCCTTCACTTCGTGGTCGTATCGCATTTATTGAGGAGCCGTGTCAGGCGCCTGGTGATAGCTTTTCCTTTGCCATCAATACCGGCATTGCCATTGCTTGGGATGAAACCTTGCAGCATGCAATTCGAAAAGATGACTTTAAGCTGGAGGACTTCAATGGCGCGAAGGCGATCATCATCAAGCCAACTCTCATTGGATCGGTACAGCGTTGTATCGAGCTGATTGAGCGTGCAAAAGCGCTCGGCATTAAAGCGGTGATAAGCTCAAGCATTGAATCAAGCTTAGGTTTGACTCAATTAGCGCGTTTGGCTCAGTGGCAATTGCCAGATGAAGTTCCAGGATTGGATACGGTCGGTTTGTTTGCTCAGCAGCTTGAAGTTGCTTGGCCGGGTTGCGACTTGCCACTGGTTAGCCTAGCGGACCAAAGTTTGATTTGGCAATCTTGATGCAACCAGTCCTTTCTCCACTCAATCAATGGGCTCAATCGAGCCCATCTTTGTTGGCGCTCGACACGCCGAAGAAACGCTACACTTGGGCAGAGTTAGAGCGCGAAGCCCTGATGATGGCAGCCAGTCTTAGCCAGCAAGGCGTTCAATCGGGAGACGTGGTGACCTGCGTTGGGAAAAATAGTCCTGAGTCGGTCATTTTACTTCTCGCGACCTTAGAAATCGGGGCGGTATGCGCATTCACTATGCCCCAAACAGAGAGTGAACTCGAAACCAAGCTTAGTACGCTTTACGCATCACACCAGCAGCGCTGGATTTGGAGTCCGGAAGTGAGTGCAGAGCGAACGTTAGAGTACGCCCCTTCGTCTGCGGAGCAAACAAGTCGCGCCTACCGTTCAGATGCTATCGCAACTATCGTGTTTACATCAGGAACCACAGGCATTCCAAAAGCGGTGGCTCATACTTCGCGTCAACATCTCGCTTCCGCCCAAGGGCTTCTAGCGCGTTTTCGTTTTCAGCAAGGTGACACATGGCTGCTTAGTTTGCCGCTTTATCATGTTTCGGGCTTGGCGATTATCTATCGCTGGCTGCAAAGCGGGGCGACTTTAAAGGTGGGCAGTGGAGATTTGCACTCCGACATTTTAACTGTCACCCATGCCTCTTTGGTCGCTACTCAGTTAAAGCGCTTGCTCGAAAGCAACGTTGAGCTCACGTTAACTCATGTTTTACTCGGTGGTAGCCATGTCCCACTCGCGTTGAGTTCGCAAGCGGCTAAACGCGGTATCGATACTTGGCTCGGATACGGGATGACGGAGGCGGCCTCGACGGTGACCGCGAAGCAAATTGACGAGCATTACAGCGCCGGCTCTGTATTGCCAAACCGCAAGGTTAAGCTAGAGGATGGTCGGATATACGTTGGTGGTGACACTCTCGCCTTGGGGTATTACCGCCAAGGTGCAGTGACACCCATTGCGGAGCAGGGTTGGTTTGACACGAAGGACCTTGGAACTTGGGCCGGTGACGAGCTTAAGATCATTGGTCGAGCGGACAACCTATTTATTTCCGGGGGCGAGAACATTCACTGTGAGGAAATTGAAGCGGTACTGAATGCGTTCGCAGGTGTTAAGCAAGCCATCGTAATCCCAGTCGCTGATGAAGAATTCGGTTTCAGACCTGTCGCGATTTTGGATGCCAAGCGACTACCCGACTTGAATCAGATTGAAACTTACCTTAAACCGAGGCTAACCAAGTTTAAATGGCCAATTGCCTACCACCTTCTGCCAGAGTCACTCTTAGGTAATGGGATAAAGCTATCTCGAAAAGCCGTCAAAGATTGGTTTAAAGAGTACCAAGCGCTCATTAAATAAAGCGATAGGTTGCATAATCGATATGTTGTTTGTTTTACTATGTAAATAGACAGTTAACGCTGCCACCATTGAAAAGGATAGTTACTGATACTATGGATAGTACTTCTCTTGCGTTTCACACTCTCCCGCAGTTAGAGCAAAAATTAGAAAGCATCCCCTCCGTTTACCAACGCCCTTTGATTCAACTTTTTTCGGCTCAGCCCAAAGAAGAGGTGTTGACTTTCTATACTGCAATTAAGCAGCGTTGGCCAAACGCAACTGTGATTGGCAGCAGCGCCGTGTCGACGATAGAGCAAGGGAATATCAATAAAGGCGATTCATTGCTGGTGCTCACTCAGTTTGAACAAGCAACCTTTACGACCGCGAGCGCAAGCTTTGTGGCGAGTAGCCGCCAAGCGTCTGAACAACTGTACGAAGGGCTCTCTATCGGCTTGGACACCAAAATGATCATATGTTTTGGTGACAGGATGTCATCAAGCGACAAGGCTCTGTTTAGTGCCTTTTCCCATGATACCGTCCCTGTTGTTGGCGGCGCGACCGTTATAACAACCAATGGCCGTTGGGCGTTTTTAGATGGAGAGTTTCACGAGTCTAGTCTCGTTGCGGTTGCTATTAACGCGCCTCAGTTACAGGTTTGGCAAAAATCGTACAATGAGTGGAATCCGGTCGGGCAAACATTTATCGTCACCCAAGCGCAGGGATCCCGAGTCCTTACCTTAAATGATGAGCCGATTGGGCAAATCTATCGCCGTTATCTTGCTGATGGTAATGACTTTTCCCCTGAGATGTTGCATGGCTTCCCGATGATGAAAGGGGAGCAAAAAGCACAAGATATCTATACGCCTGTGTCACTTGCAGAAGACCTTAGTATTGAATTTGATAAACCACTCAACATCGGTGATAAAGTCCGCTTTTGTTATGACCATCCGGAGCTTACTATCCAGCAGGTACAGCAGGGCGCGTATCACTTAGTTAACTTTCAGCCAGACAATATTTTTATTTACAACTGCACATCGCGCTTGGACTTTATTGAGGGAAATTCTGAGCTGCTTCCACTTCAGTCGGTTGCCGACAGCTTTGGCTTCTATTGCATGGGGGAGCTGTTTAAAGAAGAGTGTACTCAATCGATTCTTCATCACAGCATGACATTGGTTGCAATGAGGGAAGGAGAAGCGACCTCGGCTGCGCCGCAACCTGAGTTTCAACTGACTTCACCGGTTTCTCCACTGTTTTCCATGATACGTAACTCGTTTATCGATTTGGAAATTGATAACCAATTGATGCAGAAAAAGGTCGATAGCCAAGCCCGCGCACTCATGACCAGCTACCGTACTGACCGTCGTACAGGCTTGCCAAACCGAGCGGTGCTACTGGAAGACATTGCGGGCATGGAGTTGGATGACTGCCTCTTTAATATCAAAATTAACAACTTAACTGATATCAACGAGAAGTATGGCTATTCGGTGGGGGACAATGTTTTAGTATTGTTGACCTCATTTTTGAAAAGCCAAATGGCAGAGTTCTTACCCAAAGAGACCAAACTCTACGCGATTGGTGTTGGTGAGTGGGCGACGATTTTTTCCAAGACGTTAGCCGCGAGAGACATTCGCGAAGAGTTCGAAGCATTTATTGAAAAAATCGAGTCGTTCGATTTTAACGACCTGTCGTTTCTTGATAGCACCCACCTTGTTATTTCAGTGACTGCGGGGATCGCTGAGAAGAAAGAGTTTTTAACCTGCTCAGCCGATTCATTGTTGTTCAAAACGATTGAAGCTCGGCGATGGGCAACGAAAAACAACCGTTACCTTTGTGATGCCCGTGATCTCGTTCAGCAGGAACATAAACGAAAAGAATCACTTGAACGTTTGTCGGTCGCCAATCACGCCATCATTCATCAAAATGTTGTCCCTTACGGGCAGCCGATCTATGACGCAAAAACGCGAGACATCGTGAGTTATGAGTGTCTCGCGAGGCTGACCCACGGTGATGAAGTGTTGCCGCCAGGGTATTTTCTTCCCTTGGTGCAAGGCACACGCTTGTACACCAAATTTAGCCAGCAAATGATAGCAAGCAGTTTTGCAGCAATGTCATCTCGCCATGATCATTTTACCTTGAACCTATCGCCTCAAGATATATTAGACGACAATACGTTAGCGCTTTTAGAGCAGCATATTCTCGCGTTGAAGCAACCAAGTCGCGTGGGCATTGAAATCGTAGAGTCAGAGCAGATCAGCGATTTCTCGCAAATGATTGATGTGTGTAACCACTTTCGAAAACTAGGCGTCAAAATCATAGTGGATGACTTTGGCTCAGGATACTCCAACTTGGATGAAATCGTTCAACTGCAACCCGACATTATCAAGCTCGATGGCAGCTTAATTCGCCAAATTGACCATGATAAAAAACAACGCAAAATAACGTCTCAGTTGATTCGGCTATGTCAGGTTTTTGAAGCAAAAACGGTGGCGGAGTTTATCCACAATCAAGCAGTGTGTGAAATAGCCACAGAGATGGGGGTCGATTACTTGCAAGGGTTTTATCTCGGAGAGCCGCGTCAATTGTAACGCCCCGCGATCCCAGACGGTACAACTTAGTAAATTTAGCAATTTCATAGTCCAAATGTGCATTTAGCAAACATATAGCGTTAATTCATAATAAACAGCGTTAAGTGAGATTATGGATATAAAGGATTATGAAAACGTTATTGGTCATTGCAGTGTTGCTGCAAATTGTGGTGGCGATACAGAGCGAAGGCTTGATACGGGCGTTAGCTGAGCTGAGCGCGTTTCTGTTAGTGGCTGCGATGGTTCTGAGCCATCGGCAGCAAAAACACACGAAATTCCGTCTAGGGGTTGATTGAGTTTAGAACAAGGTCAACCACGCGAGTGATGTCGTGGAAATAATTACCCAAAGGGACACACCAAACATTAACGGTTTTGGACCTGCAGCTTTCAACTTTTCCACCGAAATACCACACCCGACTAGGAACAAGCACACCACTAAGGCGCGTTTTGATACGTCAAAGATGCCTTGAAACAGCCAATCAAAGCTTGGAATCAAATCGCTGACGGCGATGGCAACGCAATAGAATAAAATGAAGTATGGAACGGTAATCTTCTTCGAGTCGCTGCGAAACAAAAACGCACTGAACAAGGCGACGGGAATGATCCACAGGGCACGAGCTAATTTGAGCGTTGTAGCTGTGGTTAATGCTTCTTCACCGTAGGCAGATGCTGCGCCGACAACTGAAGAAGTATCATGAATGGCAATCGCTGCCCATGTGCCGAAAGTATGTTGATCTAAGTTGAGCGCATGACCAATGACGGGAAAGACAAATAAGGCAACGGAGTTTAGGACAAACACAGTTGCAAGCGCTAAGCCGATTTGTTCGTCATCAGCCTTGATGGCGGGGGAGACCGCAGCAATGGCACTTCCTCCACATATTGCTGTTCCTGCAGAAATTAAATAGCCCGTTTTTCTGTTCAGACCAATCCATTTGGTGACGGCCCAGCCTAAGGCTAGCGTGCCGACAATGGTTGCGATGATTAGCCCGATCCCATCCGATGTCACTGCCAAAGCTTGATCAAAGTTGATACCAAAGCCCAAGCCGACGATTGAATAAGCGAGGAGCTTCTTAGTGACTTTAGCCAGATTGAACTGACTTGGAACAAGACCAAGAGAAGCAAGTAAAAAACCAATCACCAATGCCGTAGGCGAAGTGATGAAGGGGGTTAAGCAAATTGCCAGAGAAAGCCAAAAAACAGACTGTTTAGTTACGTTATTCATGGTAGGGACAGGGACAAAACTCAGACGGCAAGTGTATCAACTTGTTTTTGGTAAGTAGAGTTGAATGTTTTGAACAAGCGTTCAGTCAAACTGAACGCTTGTCTGTTATTGCCAATCGCCGCGAAGTTTAGCGACACGATCGTGCATTACGGAAGTTGTTGCATCTGCCGGTTGTACAGGCGTACCGGCTTCGATTTCAATTCGAGACCAGAAACGGGTAGGGAGCCCTTTGAATGCTCTTCCCTTGGAGCGGCTAAAGTAGCTTCCCCAAAGCCCTTTTAACGCCATAGGAATGACGGGAACAGGGCTGCGTCTTAGTATTAAATCCATTCCACGCATAAATTCATTCATCTCGCCATCTGACGTCAATCGCCCTTCTGGGAAAATACAAACAATGTGACCTTCCGAGAGCGCTTGCTCTACCTCATTAAAAGCGCGACGAATAGACGTACGATTTGTAGCAGAGATAGGAATCACGCCTGCTCGTTTTAAGAAGCGCCTTAAAGGAGGTAGGCTTGCATACTCTTCTTCCATCACGAAGCGAATTAAACGAGGGCAAACCGCACTGAGCAGAAGGGCATCCATGTAACTGACGTGGTTACATACAATCAACGCGCCGCCTTTCTCTGGCAAATGGTGAAGGTTTTTGTGATTCACTCGATACATCGAGTGCGTCAGGATCCACACTAAGAAACGCACAACAAATATAGGGACCTGCATGAACAGGTAGACCGCAACCAGTAGGTTCATCACCGCGAGCAGCGTAAATAGCTGAGGAATCGTCATGTCCAGTACTGTCAGACAGACAATTCCAAGCACGGCGCTACCAACCATGAACAACGAGTTATAGATGTTCAGCGCCGCGATGACTTGAGCTCGCTGATTCACTTTTGCCCGTTGTTGCATTAGTGCGTAAAGAGGAACGATAAACACGCCACCAGAAGCGCCGAGCAATAGCAAGTAAGCAAACAGCGGCCACAACTCTTGATAGCTAACAAATTGGGAAAACGATTCGAATTCAGGGAGGTAGCTAGGGATGGACGTCGCCATCAAAGCACCAAAGATTGTAATCCCCAGGCTTCCGATGGGTACGATGCCGACTTCAATACGGTGATTGGAAAGTTTGTCGCATGCTAGTGAACCGACCGCAATACCAACAGAAAAGAGTGCAAGTAAAAATGAAACGGCGCTCTCGTTTCCATTTAGGTAAATTTTGGTGAAGTTAGGAAACTGTGTCAGGTAAGCCGCGCCAAGGAACCAAAACCAGCTGATGGCCATTAAAGCAAGAAAAATGGTTTTGTCTGCTTTGGCAATCGCGATGGTTTGTTTCGTCTGTTTGATGGGTTGCCACTTGAACGACAAATCAGGCGCACTTGCTGGAGCTTCTGGAATGGAGCGACTGGCAATATAGCCAAACACGGCGCATAGCACGACGGCGCCAGCGGCGATGTACTTAGCGTTTTCAGCAGAAGCAATCACACCAGCCCCCAATGTTCCAAGTAAGATCGCTAAGAATGTACCCGTTTCAACAAGCGCATTACCCGGAACCAGTTCATTGGCTTTTAATTGCTGAGGAAGTAATGCGTATTTGACAGGACCAAAGAAGGCTGACTGAGTCCCCATCAAAAACAGTAGTATCAAAAGAATGACGTAACTTTCGGTAATAAAACCAATCGCTCCAAGGCACATGATGCCTATTTCAGCGAGTTTCACTTTTCGAATAAACCAAGACTTTTCATATTTGTCCGCAAGGACGCCCGCAGAGGCAGAAAAGAGAAAAAACGGCAGGATGAAGAGACCAGCTGCAAGGTTGATGAAGAGGTTACTTGAAATTGGCAGCGCACCGACACCAGCAAAAGCAACAAATAGCAACAACACATTTTTAAAAACGTTGTCATTAAATGCGCCAAAAAACTGGGTAATGAAATAGGGCAGAAATCGTTTCTGCCCTAACAAAGAGGTTTGGTTGTTCGACATGTGTGCCTGATTCCTTTAGGGCTTAATCACCAATTGACAAGGTAATTGGTCAGTAGATTGTCGATAAGTTCTTTACCATCGATTGGGTCTGCGGCGAAAAACTTGTCATCAACGCTTAAGAGCGTGATTCCATGTACACCAGACCATAATACGCGACTTGCTTTGAGTACTTCATCTTCACTGCGCTCTGGCGCCAGCACTCTTAGTAAGTGTTCGAGCATTCCCGTCATGCTATCGATACGTTGAGATTGCCATTCGGGCAACGCCTCACCATTCATATTGTGCTCGAATATTAGCTGCCATCGATGAGGGTGCTTTTGCGCAAAATCGTGATAACAATACGCCAATTGGTAGAGTGCTGTTTTGTGGTCAACACTGCCGCCGACGACATTTTTTGCCTCTTCCGACAACTCGTCTAGCGTTTGAGCGACAACGTGAAGCAACAACAAATTATAGTTACCAAAAACATTGACTAGCGTACTCGGTACATAGCCGATCATGTTTGCTATTTTGCGCAGACTTAGCTCGTGGTAGGAGTTTTGTTCCAAAAAGTCCTTCACAGTATCGAGAGTGAGTGCGATAAGTTGTTCGCGAGTATGATCGTTGCGTCGTGCCATGGTAATTACAGTAAAATGAACAATGTTCGATATTCTAATGAGCCACACCCTGTAGCGTCAACTAACAGAAGGCAAATTTGCAATATTCTGATACATGTGTGACGGAGTATTTAGTTTGCTTCTTTCTAACCAACCCTTATTATAACAAGATAACTACAAACTCTTATCTTGAAAGAACCCGAAAGGATAACTATGAAACGTTTGTTTTCTCTTGTTGCTCTACTGATGGTTTCTGTGGCAATTACGCCAATCGCAGAAGCTAAAAAGTTTGGTGGCGGTAAGTCTTTTGGCAAAAGCTATAAAACTGCTCCTGCGCCTAAACAGCAGCAACAAAACACCAACACGGTTGGTAAAGACCAAACCACTAAAACTCAAAGCTCAAGCAAAAAAGGTCTAATGGGCGGCTTGCTGGGTGGTTTATTGGCTGGTGGTCTGCTCGCAGCTTTCTTTGGCGGTGCGTTTGAAGGTATCCAGTTTATGGATATTCTCATTATCGGTCTGATCGCCTTTGTCATCTTTAAGTTGATGCGCGGCATGCTCGGAGCCAAACAAGGCAGCATGAATCAGCAGCGTCAACAGCCAGCATTCGGCGGATCTGCTCCTAAATTTGAGCAACCTAATGTACACAACTTCGAGCAACCTCAACAAACGGGTTCTCAAGGTGGTTTTGGCTTTGGTTCGCAAACCGATGTGCCGCACAACTACCCACCGGGTTTTGACCATGCAGCGTTTATCAATGGCTCCCGTGAGCACTACCGTATCCTGCAAGGTGCTTGGAACCACAATCAGTTGGAAACAATCGAAGAGTATGTTTCTCCAAGTTTGTTCGCGGATCTAAAATCAGAACGAGCGAAACTTGAGGGCGAGCAACATACTGATGTTATGTATGTTGATGCTGAAATTGTTCGTGCCGATTACGATGCTTCGAAAGCACAGCTCAGCCTTCAATTTAGTGGTCGTTACCGTGATGCCGTCGAAGGCATTGAAGAAGATATCGCTGATATCTGGCACCTGGAGCGTGATCTTACTGTGCCGAATGCGCCATGGTTGATCGTTGGTATCCAAGGCTAACATTGAATGATAACGACAACGCCCGAGCTTTTCGCTTGGGCGTTTTTGTTTGTAGCCTAAGCTGAGCAATTTTAGGCATGGGTAATTTAGATTGTTCAGTGGAGCGATTACTTGGTAGTATTTTTACACACTAACAATCATAACAAGGGTAGTAAAGTGGCTGAATTTAAATACAAAAACCTGTCTCAAGAAGAACAAGATAAGCTAGACGCCGCGACATTTCGTCGCTTGTTGGCACACCTTGATGAAAATAAAGAGGTTCAAAATATCGACCTGATGATTCTTGCGGGTTTCTGCCGTAATTGCTTTAGCAAATGGTACAAAGCAGAAGCGGATAATCAAGGTCTTGATTTGGATATTGATGACGCGCGTGAACGTGTTTACGGCATGACTTACGATGAGTGGAAACAAAATCATCAACCGAAAGCAACGCCAGAGCAGCTTGCAGCCTTCGAAGCTCGTCAGAAGAAGTAACGTTTCTTAGAGTACAAATAATAAAAAACAGCCCGCTGAGTGAGTGGGCTGTTTCTGTATGTGGAGTCTGATTTTATTCAGTGATTGAACCGCAGCATGCAGCTTCGACGCAGCCTTTCGACTGAATAATTTCAAGTTGTGCTAGGTAAGGCTGAATGTCGCCAATGTTCTCTTTTACCCATTGTGCATTGTAGTAAGTGTCTAGGTAGCGTTCACCAGAGTCACATAACAACGTTACGATTGATCCTGTTTCACCTCGTTGCTTCATTTCACATGCAAGCTGAAGAACCCCGTATAAGTTAGTTCCTGTTGATGCACCCACTTTACGGCCGATCAAACCAGACAACCAATGGGCGGTTGCAACGCTCGCAGCATCGGGGATTTTGCGCATTTCATCGACCACACCGGCAATAAAACTAGGCTCGACACGAGGACGACCGATCCCCTCAATTTTGCTGCCGTTTTCGCCTTTAAGCTCTGCGTTTCCAGAATTGAAATAATCAAAGAAAACGGAGTTCTCTGGGTCAACGACACACAGTTTTGTATCGTATTTTTGATAGCGGATAAAGCGGCCAATGGTCGCAGAGGTTCCCCCTGTGCCAGGGCTCATGACAACCCAACTTGGGATTGGGTGATCTTCGAGCTTCATTTGGCTAAAGATGGAATTGGCAATATTGTTGTTCCCACGCCAGTCTGTTGCGCGTTCGGCGTAGGTGAACTGATCCATGTAGTGACCGTTTAACTCTTTCGCTAGGCGACGAGATTCATCATATATTTGGTCAGAACGGTCAACCAGGTGCGCCTTACCACCGTAAAATTCGATCTGTTCTATTTTCTTGCGAGCAGTGCATTTGGGCATGACAGCAACGAAAGGCAAACCAAGCAATCGTGCAAAGTAAGCTTCAGATACCGCAGTGCTGCCTGAAGATGCTTCAATGACTGTTGTTTCAGGACCAACCCATCCGTTACAAATCGCATAAAGAAACAGCGAACGAGCCAATCGATGTTTGAGCGAACCTGTCGGGTGGGTACTTTCATCTTTGAGGTAGATGTCGATGCCTTCAAGAGACGGCAGTTCGAGCTTGAAAAGGTGAGTGTCTGCTGAACGTTGAAAATCAGCTTCGATTTTTCGTACTGCGTTATTAATCCAGTTGTGGTCTGTACACATAACTTGATTCCTCGAAAATCGTAGGGTAGTTGTTTTTATCTATGGCAATAATTTACCTCTAAGAAGAGAGAAAAACTTTGCTATTATTGTTTTTAAAATGTCTTATTGGAGAATTATTTTCTCCCAATCTGGTAATTTGCAAAATGAGTTTAGACAAGATAGATACGCAGATCCTTTCGTTGCTTCAATCCGACGGTACGCTCTCTCTTAATGAGTTAGCAGAGCACGTGAATCTAACGACAACTCCGTGTTGGAAACGGTTGAAAAAACTAGAAGATGAGGGCTACATAGAGAAGCGAGTCGCGTTGCTGAATGCCGAAAAGCTCGACTTATCATTTATTGCGTTCGTACAACTGAAGACGAGTGACCATTCACACGAGTGGTACCACAATTTTGTTACCACCGTCAGCGAATTTCCTGAAGTGATGGAGTTCTATCGTATGGCTGGTGAATACGATTACATGATGAAAGTCTTGGTGAAAGATATGAAGTGCTTTGATGAGTTTTATAAGCGAATGGTCAATAGTGTGAAAGGGTTATCGAATGTGACTTCCACTTTTGCTATGGAACCCATCAAATATACGACCGCTTTGCCGATTTAGACATCGTCAAAGGTTAAGGAGTGACGCGTCACTCCTTACATTTTTATTGAGTAAAGCGCATTACGCCTTCTTGTACTGCGGTGGCAACGAGGTGACCCTCTCGATTGTAGATTTCACCCCGCACTAAACCGCGAGTGTTGCTTGCCGTTGGGCTTTCGATGACGTAAAGCAGCCACTCATCCATTTTGAACGGTCGGTGGAACCAGATAGAGTGGTCAATGGTTGCAACCTGAAAGTTTGGTGTCATCAAAGAGACCCCGTGCGGGTGCAGTGCAGTAACCAAGAATCCCCAATCAGACGCATAACCAAGCAAGTATTGATGAATCAACTGATTATCAGGCATCTCACCATTTGCCCGAATCCACAAGTACTGTTTTGGTTCCACTTTTTTAGGGTTGAGTGGGTTAACGACGGTGACAGGCCGCATTTCAATAGGCTTCTCGCCACAGAAGGCTTTCTTGATTTTTTCTGGCAAGTACTCTTCGATTCTTGCCGCTAACTCGGATTCCGACGCAAAATTCTCCGGCCCGGGGATTTCCGGCATGCTATTTTGGTGCTCGAAGCCCGGCGCTTCACCGTGATAGGAGGCGGTAAGATAAAAAATAGGGCGCCCATTTTGAATTGCTTTTACTCGTCGTGTACTGAAGCTTTTACCATCACGAAGGTTTTCCACATCATAGATAATTGGCTTTTCAGGATCTCCTGGATAGAGAAAATAGCTGTGGAACGAGTGTACGGTGCGCTCTGGCTCGACCGTGTAGCGAGCGGCTGATAACGCTTGGCCGATCACTTGCCCACCATATACCTGAGGCAGTCCTAAGTTTTCACTTTGGCCACGAAAAAGACCTTCTTCTAGTTTTTCTAACTGCAACAAATTGAGCAGTTCGTTCAACGGTTTACTCATACGTTGGCCCTTATTGTTCATGATACCTAACATTTTATGCAATAAGTGATCGTAGAAACAACTGTTTGAGTTAATTGTCAGCAAGAACCAAGTTGCGTAAAGAATCTGTCAACTGACGAGCGATAGTAATGACAGTTAGATAAACCCTACCTATAATCTGCGTGAATTTACCTTCAGGAGAGGCTCTAATGAAAAAAGCACTATTTGCAATAATGTCAGTGGTTCTAGGCGCGGTTTTGGTTGGGTGTCAGTCACCGAATGAAGAGGCAGAGCAAGCGCAGATTCAATCGATCACAGGTACAGTCGCATACAGAGAGCGAATTGCTTTGCCGGGCGATGCATTGGTAACGGTGACACTTCAAGATGTCTCTCTTGCGGATGCACCCGCGAAAGTAATAGCTAAACACCGTTTTGAAACAAATGGCGCGCAAGTTCCTTTTGCATTTGATTTGGCGTATGACAGCGCAAAGATTGACCCAAGGCACAGATACAGCGTAAGCGCTCGTATTGAAGTGAATGGTCAACTTCGTTTTATCACTGATACCTCTTACCCAGTGATCACAGATGAAGCTAACAGCGACAACGTTGCGTTGATGCTCATCGGAGTCAACTAATCCGAATTTATTGATGGTAGCGTTATGGCTGCCATCGATAGATCTTCAAGCGCACCTTTCCATCATTCGTTACGTCGACTCCTTCCTCTATCAGGGCATTACGTTGACGAACCAAATCCTCTCCTTTTAATGAGATTCTTCCTTGGCTGTTAATTACTCGATGCCATGGGAGCTTACTTCCAGTTGGGAGTTTATTTAGTGCTTTGCCAACATGGCGTGCATAGCCAGGATAACCTGCCAATTTTGCGACCTCACCGTAAGTTGTTACTTTCCCACATGGAATTTGGTGAATTACTGCAAAGATTTGCATCAGAAATTGGTCCATAATCTTTAAGTCCTAGTTCAGTTTTCCAAGGAATGGAGTAAGGAGAGGGCATGGTATTTTCTACATTTCAGTTCTTAATAACAACTTTGTTAGCGATTGTCTGTGCACGTGCGATCAGTTTAAGTGAAGGCGATATTCCTGTTTTAGCTTTACTCATTCCCGCGCTCTGGATTTTACCTCAAGGTGGTGTCTCTGGTTTAGTGTTAATGGCCGCGATGACCACTTATGGGCTAACACTTCCTCACCAACCTATCGCCCTGTCTGTTAGTGTTTGGGTACTTTTCCCTTTACTTATGGTTGTTTTCTCAAAACGAAGCAGCATTGGTGTTGTGTTGACCGCTACTCTCATCGTTTTGACGCTTCAAGTCGGCATTATGGTTACACAAGCATCGGGTAAACTGGCTGGCGAGGCCATCGTGACTGTTGTTCAAACACTGTCGGTGATTGCAACATGGTGGGCTGCTGCACATTGGAGTCGCTCGACAACCCATCGCTGGTGGGCGCTTTTCCTCGTCTTCCCAATGTGGATTGCTGGGCTCCCCTATGCTGCACTGTTAGCGCTTTGTGTCACTGGCATCATGGCATCAATGGAGAGCCTCTCGCGACTTAAGTCCTTCAAGTGGACCAAATTATTATGCTGGACGTTACCAACGGTTGGTTTCGCGGCCTTAGTTGTTTCTCCCAACATCGATGTTCCTAACCCTGTCTTTGTTGTCTGGCTTTGCTTATTGGGCACCGCATGGATGACAGATTATATTTTACGCAGTGCGGAAGAAGAGTCAGGCATATAAATAGTCAATTATGATCCCCATTATATGCAGTTGGCATATGCACTTATGTGTGTCAGAATTGCGCATTATTTGCTCTCCCTAACAAGTGGTGTAAAAATTTAACATTTCAAGTGGTTCATTGTTCACTAATTTCCAACGGAAGGAACAACAGTGTTTGAACGTTTGTTATTTTTTCCATCATATAGGCAGAGTCGTGTAGAAATCATAATTATTCAGGTAGGATTCGGCTAGGATGGCTTACTTTTGGCGCGTGTGGTGCATATGTTGTTTTGTGATGTATGCGCACTCGGCGGTAGCGAGTACGAAATATAAAGTGGCGATGGAAGCGGACGATGTTGTGACTCGTATTCTATTTGATGCCATTTCAGATAAATTTGGACTTAACGTCGAATACGTCTATTACCCAAGTTTTAGCGCGATACTCAACGCAGTAAAGACGTCTGATGCTGATTTCGCCGCAAATGTGACCTTTACCGACGAGAGAGCACGTGATTTTGAATTTACTAGCCCAACCAACATAGAGTACACGTATCTCTACAGCCTAATTAATGCCGATCTAGAGCAGGTCAGTATAGTAGGCGTGCCCGCTGGAACGATATACAAACAGCTGATAGCGGCCAACTATCCATCCATTGAACTCATCGAATACAGCGGCCATGAACATGCGAAGTCTTTAATTGAGTCACACCAAGTTGATGGTGTGGTTGATGCGATTAATCAACTCAAGCCAATGCTGCTCGCTGGATTCGATGCTCAACTTCTAAATCATCAGTTGATGATCAAACCTGTCTCAATTATCTCGCCGAAAAACACGCACATCCCTCTGCTGACGAAAATTGAAGATTATGTACATAGCGCCGAGGTACAAAAACAACTAAGAGAAGCGGTAAAACAGTACCAATTTGATCTCCGAAAGCAGGCACTCCGTCAATCCGTCATCGACAGCAATATCAACTACCAGAAGCCCCTTAGAGTCAAAATAGAGGATATTGGTCAGTTCGCGAGCTATCACCCTAATGGAGTTATATCTGGAATCACGGCAGATGTTGTGCAGCAAGCTTGCGCAATTTTAATGCTGTCGTGCGACATTGTAAGTACAAAGGGTGAGTCTTGGGAAAGCATGTACCACGATTTAATTGATCGGAAAATTGATTTGTTGTCTCCTATGGCGATATCGGAGATTCGCAAAAACATTGCCTACTTCTCTGCTCCCTATTATTTCCCAAAAGCGATCCTAGTGAAAAGGGAAGGGTATAAAGAGGACGTTTACAGCAACGTGTCTGAACTCATCGCGGAACGAATCGGTGTGGTTAGAGACGACTTCTATCAGGAGCTACTTTCACAGCGACTACCAAACAAAACACTGCATGCATTTTCGAGCGATGATGACCTGTTTGATGCATTACTTAATGAGGAAATCGATTATTTGGCGGTGAGTCGCGCCAACTTCAACAAACGATTACGTGACTCGGACTATGTCCTGCCTTTAGTGGAAGAATCTTTGATCGGCAGCTATTACGAGTCACCGATCGCAATTGGGTTTGTGAAGAATGAGCTCGGCGCTTCATTGGCCCCTTTATTTACGCGAGCCCTTAAGATGATAGATGTCGAGAGAATTGTGTCTCAATACGATTATCAACCAAATTGGAAAGCGACACTTCAGGCTGAACAAGCATTTTCTCGTAAAAGCCAAATTCTATTTATGTTAGTGCTTGGCTTTTTGGTGGTGGTGGCGATGTACTTGCACAGTCAATCAAACACTGACAACTTGACCCGTCTTAAGAATCGTCGAGCGCTGAAGCAAAAATACCGCAGTGGTGTAAACGGTGATGAAACTCTGATTTATCTCGATGTGAACAAGTTCAAGCAAATCAATGATACCTACGGGCATGAAGTGGGTGACCAAGTACTGCGCTGTGTGAGTGGTCATATTGAACGCTGTTGGCATGGCAGTAGCTATCGTATTGGTGGGGACGAATTCGTTCTGGTTGGAAAAATAGACCTGCCTCGTCTTGCCCGGTTAAAACATAGGTTGAGCACGATTCCATTTGTGTCGCACGACCGAAGCCTTTCGTTTAACGTGTCTTTGGCTTTTGGGGCTTCTGAAGCGGGGCGATCGTTTATGAGTTTACAAGAAGTCATGCACCAAGCCGATTTAGCAATGTATGAGCATAAACATGCGCGTAGTGATTACGTTAAAACGAAAGAAGCCCGTTCAAAAGTTGTTTGTTTGAACCAATAGTGGTTACACACTAAGCAGTTGAATCAAAAACACCATTTTTTCGGTGATTCTGCTTGAAATAACGTAGGGGATGGCAGATAATCCTCGCACTCCTTAGCACAGCTAAGGGTACAGAATCTATGGAGGCCCTGGTCCTCCCGCAACAATAGCTCGTGAACTCGGTCAGGTCCGGAAGGAAGCAGCCGCAGCGAGTGACTTGTGTGCCGGGATGTGGCTGGGGTCTCCGCCCATCTGAATCCTGCAATATATGTTCGCATAAATTGCAGGCTTTCTTCATATTTGCACCATAAGTTTTCATAGTCTATTTTTTTGTTGTAGGTTTACAACAAAAGTGATTGTGCTATGTTCGATCAAACCAAGAAGTCATCTCACGTGCACAACATCTGTAAGTTCATGAGCTTGAAGAATGATGCAGTTGTTCGCACTCTGTCCATTTTAGAGTTTGATTTCTGTTTTCACCTCGAATACAACGCAGACATCAAAACCTTTACGTCCCAACCTTTTGGTTTCCACTATCAATTCAATAATCGAAAGTGCCGATATACGCCCGATTTTTTGGCGACAGATCACGATGAACATTCAACTTTCTTCGAAGTAAAACACTCTAGCCAGATTCTCAAACCTGATTTCAGGGAACGATTTAAAGAGAAACAAAGAGTTGCGTTCAATGAGTTTAACAGACGCTTGGTTTTAGTTACTGAGAAGCAAATTAGAATGGGACCAACTTTAGATAACTTCAAGCTACTACATCGTTACTCCGGATTGCGGACCGTGACTGAGTTTCAAAAGTTAGTGTTGGCGTTTATTCAACGTAAACAAATGGTGAAGTTACAAGAGGTGTCTTTGTATTTCGGTTTATCGGAGCAGGACACACTTATCTCTACTCTACCTTGGATCTCTTCGGGGCAAGTTAAAACAAACCTCAATAATATTGGCTTTGGCCTCGAAACTTACGTTTGGTGTTAACTATGCCGTCGGACTCCAATAACATATTTGGGTTCTTTGATGAGTTTGAAGCTTCAGAGGGAGAGTCGCAGCAGCTTCCAATAGAGTTAATTCAAGAACCTATTGAAATCTTTTCCACTATTGATACTCAATCACCAAAGGTACAGCAAGAAGTTATCCGCCGTATCAAAATCATCGATTTCGTAGAGAGGCGCCTAAAGGGGGGATGGACCGAGAAAAACTTGAATCCTATCTTAAGTCTCATTGAACCAGAATTAAAGCTTACTCCCCCGAGTTGGCGAACTTTAGCAACTTGGAAAAAATCTTACTTTGAAGCGGGTAAAGACCCATGTGCACTTATTCCGAAGCATACGTTTAAGGGCAACCGCCAAAAAGAAATGGATTCGCAATCCTTGATTGATGAGGCAGTTCAGAACGTATACCTGACACGTGAACGACTTAGCGTGGCAGAAGCATACCGATACTATAAGAGTCGAGTGATTCAAATAAATCGCGGGATTGTCGAGGGGAAAATCAAACCAATTTCAGATCGTTCTTTTTATAATCGAATACACGACTTACCTCCATATGAGGTCGCGATCGCAAGGTTTGGCAAACGATATGCGGATCGGGAGTTTCGGTCAGTTGGTCAACAGGTAGCCGCGACTAAACCAATGGAGTTTGTCGAAATTGACCATACTCCAGTTCCAGTGATTTTGATCGATGATGAGTTAGAGATTCCTTTAGGTCGGCCCTATCTGACGATGCTATATGACCGCTTCAGTAAATGTATCGTAGGATGCAGTATCAACTTTAGAGAGCCTAGTTTTGACTCTGTCAGAAAGGCGCTATTGAATTCGCTACTAGATAAGAGTTGGGTAAAGCAAAGGTATCCTTCTATTGATAATGAATGGCCTTGCCACGGCAAGATTGACTGTTTAGTTGTCGATAATGGTGCTGAGTTTTGGAGTAAAAGCTTGGAAGATTCGTTACGGCCTCTGGTATCAGACATCCAATACAGTCAAGCCGCTAAACCTTGGCGAAAGTCAGGGATCGAAAAGCTGTTTGATCAGATGAACAAAGGGTTAGTGAACGCACTGCCTGGAAAAACGTTCACCAATCCTACTCAGCTACAAGATTACAACCCAAAGAAGGATGCGGTGGTTAGAGTTTCCGTGTTTCTTGAGCTACTTCATAAATGGATTGTCGATTATTACCATATGGCACCTGATTCAAGAGAACGTGACATTCCATACCACAAGTGGAACCAATCGGAATGGACTCCCTCTTACTACAGTGGTGTTGAGAAGGAGCAGTTGAGAGTTGAGCTAGGTTTGCTTAGACACAGAACCATTGGAGTAGCAGGGATCAGGCTTCATAATCTCCACTATCAGTCCTCAGAACTTATTGAATACCGTAAATATTGGGCGTCCAACAATGGCAAAAAGCTGTTTGTTAAGACCAAAACAGACCCTTCTGATATCAGCTCTATTCATGTTTATCTAGAATCGGAAAAGAGGTACATAAAAGTTCCAGCGGTAGACAACACCGGATATACAAAGGGGCTGTCGCTTTTTGAACACGAGCGAATACAAAAAGTACGCCGGCTCAATACTAAGCAGCTTACTGATGATGAGGCGCTTGCGGATACATTCCTGTATATGAAGAAACGTATTCAGGAAGAAACCGATAGATTCCGCGGTGCAAAAAGCAATAAGGCTAGCTTGCCTAAAACGGGCAATACTTCGAAATTAGCAAAGTTTAATGATGTCGGATCTGAGGGACCAAGCTCAATCAACGTGATTCCTGTTACGCACAAATCTGAGGTTGTTTCCGATGCCTCAGAGTACTTAGATGACGATGATTTTGAAGATATTGAAGGGTATTAATTTGAATTTAACGCCAAAGCAGCTTGAGCAGCTAAAGTCCTTTGAAACCAGCTTTATCGAGTATCCCGCGATAACTGAAATCTACTCTATCTTTGATCAACTTCGTTTCAATCACTCTTTAGGTGGTGAACCAGAGTCTTTCTTGTTAACTGGTGAGGCTGGAAGTGGAAAGACGGCTTTGATCAACAACTACTTATCACGCTTTCAATCGGGTTCAACTTGGGAAAAACAGCCAGTGTTAAGCACTAGAGTGCCAAGTCGTATCAATGAACAGAATACGCTGACCCAATTTTTGGTTGATTTAGATTGTAAATCCGGAGGAAGAGGTATTCGGCGCCGTAATGAAATTGCGCTTGGCGAAGCGGTTGTAAAGCAACTTAAACGTAAATCTGTTGAGCTGATTATTGTTAATGAAATTCAAGAGCTGGTTGAGTTTTCAACCGCAGAACAGAGACAAGTTATTGCCAACACATTCAAATATATAAGTGAAGAAGCAAGAGTCTCGTTTGTGCTAGTGGGTATGCCTTATGCTGATGTGATAGCGACAGAACCACAGTGGAACTCGCGGCTAAGCTGGAGGAGAAAGATAGATTATTTCAAATTGTTGAAAGCGAAGAGTCATTCGAATAGAACGGTATCTTATGGGTTTGACTTAGAACAAAAAAAACATTTTGCCAGATTTGTCGCGGGTTTGAGTGCGAGAATGGGCTTTGATGAACCGCCAGTGCTTACAAAAAATGAAGTGTTATATCCTTTGTTCGTTATGTGTAGAGGGGAGTGCCGAGCGTTGAAGCACTTCTTGAAAGATGCACTACTTATGAGTTTCAATGAGAACGTCGATACGATAAACAAAGCGATATTGACGCGCACGTTTTCGTTTAAGTTTCCCTATTTGGACAACCCATTTGACTCTCCTGTAGAGCAGCTTCGTCTTCATCAAATTGACGCTGGCTCTACTTACAACCTAAATGCCATTACAGCAGAAGATAAGATTCTCGCGCCTCGTTTTACAGATGCAATTCCGTTGAGCATGTTATTGAGCAAAAATACGCTTAAAGCTTAGAGGTGGCTTTCGTGATTTAGGTTTTCCAGTAGCGCTTTTTTCTCCTCGTCACTCATCCTGTCGATTGTGCAAGCAAGCTCGGCGCTTAGTTCATTGTCACAAAAAAAGTAATTTAGCGGGACATCTAGCTCCTCGGCAATTCTTCTCAATGTGCCAATATCAGGGACGTGTCTTCCCTTCTCATAGTGGTTCATACGACCGCTTGCAGAGCTTTCTTCCATACCTATTTTTACACCCAGCTCTTTTTGGGTGATTTTGGCTTTTTTTCGGGCAGCTTTGAGCCTCGCTGGGATTGGGTTGTCTTTCTGCACTTACACATTTCTTTTCAACCTTTGGATAACTTAGATTGTCTAAGTTTTACTGATTTTTGTATACTTAGCAATCCTAAGTTTATGTGTTCTAAGAGTCATTAAATGAAAGAGACCTACAAGATTGATTCGGTAATGTCTAAGTTATTAATAGATAATGAAATGGACGGTTTTTCAGTTGTCAAATTACGCGATGAAGCGTTGAAATTGGACGAAACCAGTGATGATATTGATGCGGAGCGCAAACGCATTTATCGACAAATCTTACGATTTTTGAAAAAGGGCTGGCTTCGATCTCAAGGAGAGGGCAGGTCGAAAATATATTTTGTTACTGATGAATTTAAAGCTCTTCAAACTCAGCCAAAAGACAACCGGAGTCGAAAGAAAACCATCAATTTTAACGGCCAATCGATTCTGAGAGAAGAGCTGAGACAATCACAAGGTGAGTTAGAAATTGCACTTGGTGAGATAGATGAGTATCAATCACTAATTGATAGATTCCCTGAGCTGGTAATCTCACTAGGAGAGCACCTTTCGGCGAAGAGAATTCACTCGGCTAGACTACTTGGTAAAGTCAACGCTCTTAGTAATGCACTTAATTCATTGCGACCAGAGGCAAGACGATGCTAAGGGTCTGGCAACAAGAGTGCGCCTCGCTAGCGATAAAGCGTTACATCAATGGTCAGCGGCATTTTTTTGCCAAGCAACACCTGGTGGGGGCAAAACTTTTTTAGCAGCCGAAGTTGCAAAAAGGCTCATGGATCTTGGTCTTATCGATATTGCTTTATGCTTTTCGCCAACAAAGAGTGTAGCAGAGGGTATCGAAAAAACCTTCTCATTTAGATTACAAAGACCTTTCAATGGAACACTGGGTTCTATAGGGCATTCTCTTACCTACCAGTCGATTCAGTATGTACCAGAAAGCTATTGGTCATCGCTGAAAAATTTGCGAGTGTTCCTAGTGTTGGATGAAGTACACCATTGTTCTGGCAATGGAACAACTGGCAACTCCTGGGGACAGCAGGTAATCGAAAAACTACAAGAATTGGCAGTATTTTCTTTCGCAATGTCGGGTACGCCTTGGCGTTCAGATTCATTACCCATCGTACTCTCTAGGTACACTGACCCAGAAGGGAAACTGATGGTCGATTACCAGTACAGTTTAAAGCAGGCGGTTGCCGATGGGGTGTGTCGTTCGCCAAATATTGTTCTTGTCGACAATGAGCGTTTAGCAGTAAGAAATGGACAAGGTGAAAAGGCTTTCTCATCAATCCTTGATCTTCTAAGTCAGACTAAGACTTCCTATCAGAGCGTTATACACAATGACGCTGCGATAGAGTACGTCCTCAGTCTTGCTTGCAATAAGCTTCAGATGATTAGGCGCACCTCACCCAGAGCTGGGGCGCTAGTGGTGGCCGCCTCTGTCTCACATACACTTAAAATTAGTCAAATGTTGCGTGAAAACTTTAACCAATCCGTGTCTGTGGTGTCGTATTTACATTCCAATCCGTTAGGAGAAATAGAACACTATCGTTCGGGTGACTCACAATGGATAGTCAGTGTGGGAATGATCAGTGAAGGGACTGACATTCCGCGGTTACAAGTCTGTTGTCATCTGAGTGCTGCGAAAACAGAGTTATACTTCTGGCAGGTATTAGGACGAATTTTAAGAGTAACATCGGAGCCAAACCAAGAAGCTTGGCTTTATACGTTTGCTGAACCAAGTCTCATCGAGTTTTCTGAGCGAGTAGAGCATGATATTCCGGGGTGTTGTTCGATTGTAAATGTTGAAGACCAAAGACGTTCCAATTCATTAGCACAACATGACGGTCCAGAGACAAGCGTTCGTTTGCTGCCCAGGCCAACTGAAAATGAGTTGATGTGGATTGAGCCGAATGAGTCGTGTGGGTTGGTATATCCAGCCACAACATTGATTGATGAAGTGATTTTAGGTCGTTTTAAACAGAGAGTTATTGATGTGTTTCGTTGAGCAATAGGTATCGTTTCTCTCAGTTCTGAGTTGTTTGAGATAAACAGTTAGCTTAGAGATTTCAAGTTCGAGGGTTCGGCCAGACTATTTATGAGGTTTTGAAGCAAGTTGTTGATGATCGGAGCCAAATTATTGATGCCAATCTCTCGGTATGGTCTAGCTTTGCGATATACTGGTGTTTTACGAATGCCTTGATGAGCTAGCCGTATGGTCAACACTATCAACAAAGCCAAACTCTCCGAAACCGACATCATCACGAAATTCATTCTTCCTGCTATCAAAGGTGCGGGATGGGATGATATGTCTCAAATTCGTCAAGAGGTTAAACTGCGTGACGGTAAGGTCATTGTTCGTGGTCAGGCAGCAGCGAGGAAAAAGGTTAAGTCTGCGGACATCGTCCTTTACCATAAACCGAGCATGCCTCTAGCCGTTGTCGAAGCAAAAGCGAACAAGCATGAAGTCGGCAAAGGCATGCAACAAGGTCTAGATTACGCCAGCCTACTTGAAGTCCCTTTTGTCTTTGCCTCAAATGGCGACGGTTTTATCTTCCACGACAAAACCAACCCCGCTCAACTCGAAACCGAAATTCGACTTGAAGACTTCCCAACACCTCAGCAACTATGGGACAAGTACTGCGTTTGGAAAGGCTACAAAACTGAACACCTTCCAGTCATTACTCAAGATTACCATGATGATGGTAGCGGTAAGTCTCCGCGCTACTATCAGCTACAAGCGATAAACAAAACCGTGGAAGCGGTCGCAGCAGGACAAAACCGTGTACTCTTGGTTATGGCAACGGGTACGGGCAAAACTTACACTGCATTCCAGATTATTTGGAGACTATGGAAGTCCCGAGCTAAAAAACGCATCCTGTTTTTAGCGGACAGAAACATTCTGGTCGATCAAACTAAGACCAACGACTTCCAGCCGTTTGGCCCCGCTATGACCAAAGTCACTGGTCGAACAGTCGATCCAGCTTACGAAATCCATCTAGCTCTATATCAAGCTCTGACTGGCCCAGAAGAGCATCAAAAAGCATACAAACAGGTCGATCCTGATTTCTTTGACCTTATTGTCGTTGACGAGTGTCACCGTGGCAGTGCCGCTGAGGACAGCGCATGGCGCGAGATTCTTGAGTATTTCGGTTCAGCGACTCAAATAGGACTAACCGCGACACCAAAAGAAACCGATATCGTGTCTAACACCGAGTACTTTGGCGATGCCATTTATACCTACTCTCTAAAACAAGGTATTGAAGACGGTTTCTTAGCCCCTTACAAAGTTGTGCGTGTGGACATCGATGTAGATTTACAAGGTTGGCGACCAACCAAAGGACAAGTCGATAAACATGGTGAAGTCATCGAAGACAGGATCTATAACCAGAAAGACTTCGACAGAACCATGGTCATTGATGAGCGAACAGAACTTGTTGCAAAGACCATCACCAGCTACCTCAAGCGTACCGACCCGATGGCTAAAACCATTGTGTTCTGTAATGACATTGACCATGCGGAGCGTATGCGTCGGGCGCTAATCAATTGCAACCCTGAGCAAGTTGCTAATAATGAAAAATACGTAATGAAAATTACAGGTGATGATGAAATCGGAAAAGCTCAGCTTGATAACTTCATCAACCCCAAAAAGGCTTACCCTGTTATCGCGACCACTTCAGAACTTATGACAACTGGTGTCGATGCAAAAACTTGCAAACTGGTTGTTCTTGATCAAGGCATTCAGTCGATGACTAAGTTTAAGCAGATCATCGGTCGTGGTACTCGTATTGATGATCGTTACGGAAAGCTATGGTTTACCATTCTCGACTTCAAAAAGGCAACTGAACTGTTCGCTGATGAGCGCTTTGATGGTGTACCTGAGCGAGTTAAAGAGACAAAACCAGAAGACTTCGAAAACGATGAGGAACTCGATGAGATCATCGATGGTGAGGATGAGCTTGAACAAGATGACCCATTTGAAGGGGAAGATATCGACCCTGAAAGCATCCAAGAACCAGAAGCTTCATACGACTCAGGTTCATCTCCTTCTGACGGTAGCAATTCCGATGATGATTGGCAGGATGAAAACCGAGTTAGAAAGTTCCATGTCAACGGTGTAACGGTGAAAGCCATTGCCGAACGTGTTCAATACTACGATGCCGACGGTAAACTCGTAACCGAATCGTTCAAAGACTATACCCGCAAGACGATGGCAAAACAGTTCACCTCAATGGATGACTTTGTTAAGCGCTGGCAAGATGCCGATAAAAAGCAAGCAATCATTGATGAACTGGCAGAGGAAGGCATTATCTGGGAAGCGTTAGAGCTGGAAGTAGGCAAAGATCTCGACCCATTCGACATGATTTGTCATGTCGTGTATGACCAACCAGCACTCACCAGAAAAGAACGCGCTGATAGCGTCAAAAAGCGAAACTACTTCACTAAGTACGGTGAAACAGCTCAGGTGGTGTTAAACAATCTACTGGACAAGTACGCAGATGAAGGCGTTCAAGAGATTGAGAATATTCATGTACTCAAAGTTAAGCCTTTTGACGAAATGGGACGTCCTGCTGAGATCGTCAAAAAGTGCTTTGGCGGAAAAGAACAGTACTTAGAAGCTATCAGTGAGCTAGAATCAGAAATATATCAATCTGCATAAGATTTTCGTCACAAATTGAAAAATCACGAAAAACACCACATATAGCAATTAGTGGCCATTAACATCATATATATTGTATTTTAGTATTCGAAAAACACTTACAGAGAAGATTTGTGTGAACTGTTTCACATTGACTATACACATCAGATAGACAATACTTCACCGCAATAGTGCCCAGTCCCCTGTTTCTGAAGTTATCTTTCGAGATGACTTTGGAATCAAGGCTGGGCGTTCTCGTTTTTACAGCAAGGAAAATCAAGGACACAGGATGCCACTAACCCCGCCTAAGCAGTTTAAACACTATGAGGAACTCATCGATATTCTCATCGAAAGAGGCATGGTGATAGACAATCGTGAAAGAGCTATAAGAAAGCTCGCACAGGTGGGATATTACCGACTGAGTGGTTTTTGGTATCCAGCAAGAGTTATCGAACGAGACGAGTCATATCAACCCATCCAGTGTGAGCACTTAAAACGACCAAAGCGGCTCAACCACTTTCAACAAGGCACCGAGTTTGACCAAGTGTTCAGTCTTTACCTTTTTGATAAAAAACTCCGCTTGGCAATGCTTGATGGCCTTGAGCGCATAGAGATATTTGTTCGTTCAGTCATCGCACATGAATTAGGCCGAGGCAAAAAGAAACAGCCAGGCACAGGGGAGGATATTCCTGAACCATTAGCATGGAAAGATTCCGATTACATCAATGGCAAATTTCTCAGGAAGCGTGGACATAAACCAAGCCTTTGGGAAGAATGGCAAAACAAACACAGTAAACTCATTGAAAGAAGCCAAGAAGATTGTATTGTTTGGCACAAAAAGAACGAGAAAGAAATGCCCTTTTGGGTAGTTATCGAAGCTTGGGACTTTGGCACAATGTCCAAGTATTACGGTATGCTCAAAGATCAATATCGCCAGCGCATCTGTTCAAGATTAGGAATCGAAGATAAAACTGAAACCGATGTATTACGAGCCTGGCTTATGGAAATGAACATTTTACGTAATCGATGCGCTCACCATACTAGGATCTGGAACCAACAATCCTCTAAAGTTCTAAAAGTAACATCTCACGAGTCTTTCAGAGATATCAAGGAAAACAGTAATACGCTATCCCGTCTATACGGCGTGATCCGCGCCATGTGGTTTTTAATTGAACAAATTGGCCCAAGTTCTTGTTGGTTCGATGACGTCAATAGCCTTATCAAGGAGTTCCCTCACGTACCAGGGTGTCCTCTTTCCTCACTGGGAAAACCTACTGAGTAACGGCCCCGCATTGCTACTCGGCTACCTTTAGGTTCAAAAATCCGAACGCTGACGAATATGCTCATGGGCAGATGAGGAAATATCGTTTCCTTTGAACTGACGATTCAAGTTTTTAGATGCAACCAAGGTCGAGCCAGAGCCAAAAAACGGATCAACAACTAGCTCGCCTTCTCTGCTACTTTGAACGACCAGAACTTCCAAGAGACTTACTGGCTTTTCAGTTGGATACCCTCTATAGACCCGTTTATGGGTTAGTATGTCAGGTATGCTCAAATCATTGAGCTTCCTCTTACCCTTTTCAAAAAACAGTATGTATTCGTGTCGAGCACGGTAATGGTAGCCCATACCAATGCTCACTTTGTCCCATACGATAGGTTTCCAGAATTTGAAGCCGATTTTCTCCGCTATCGGCTTGATAACAAACATCGTTTCTTGGTCACAGAAAAGGTAAAAGTGCGAGTGGTTCTTAAGCACACGATAGACCTCACTGAGTAATGCTTCAAATCTATCGTTAGGGAAAATCTCAAACCATTGGTTACTTGACGCCTTGCTCACCTTAAGCCGAGTCGTTGTCCCAATTTTTCGGTGTTTTTCTAAAGACTCATAGGGAGGGTCGGTGATTAATAGATCAACGCTCGCTGTATCGAGCGTTGACAACCATTTAACAGCATCATCTTGGAATAAATTCATCAGACTATTATACAACAAGACTACTGCATGCTTTCCCATTCATATAGGTTTGAGATTGCACTCCTTTATCCAGGCGACGACAATCTATACAGTAGCTTTGGTATCCTTCAGGGTTTCGAGCGGTCACTCTAGCAGGTGTTTTACCAAAGGACGATGGATATGGATGAAAAACGTGCTCTCCTCCATTCGCATCAGAACAGTGAGGGCAGGACTTAAATTTTTGGCCTGTATGGGGATCTCTTTTGTGTATCATCCCTACGTTCAAACGTTTATTACAACAACTGCATGTCATGCAAAGCACCTCTTTTAGTATCAAAGATACCTTATGATACTAATTGCTTACAAGTCAAACAGTGAGGAAAGCAACAAAGTTCATTTTAGCTTGTCACCTTCTAATCCTTACAAATGAGCATTCTTTTGGTTTCCTCGATAGAGATGAGACCCCAATCTAAATTCTCATTCATTACGATTAGTCGTGTATCAGGCAAAACGCTCATTGCTTCATCGACAGCCAACTTTAATGAGTCGAAGTCGAGACTCATTGCTCGGAGATCTGTCCTCTCTTTTCCTACAACATCATACCAATGTCCCTTGTACATCCTGCGCTCCTCTTAACAACGATCATTTATTAGCAAAGTCAGAAAGAATTATTGCTACGTCTAACGCATCCGCCTTTAACGGCTCTGATCATCATCTAACCAACTGGATATCTCTGCTAAACCTGCAAGCGAATCCTCATTCAAGCATCTATGGTTAACGTATTTTGGAACCACGACATCCAACCCCAATGCAACAAAATCTGGGTGATCCGAAATAATTTTCACGTACTGTTCAAGCCGACTCTCTGGTGTAGAGTCCCTTTGTAACTGCTTCTTGAGCGCCTCTCTGAACTTACGAATTTCGTCAGGGGAAGCATCTTCTATGTCTTCATATGTCGAACACTGAAGTTCTTCATAAAGAACATCGGCCAGTTGCGTATGGCTCCAACCTAACGCATCCAACATGGTTCGAATTTGCTGTTGTTTTTGGGCTGTCCCCATTTGTCCCTACCTTACTAGTTACTATGCAATGGTCTCAGCGGAGACAATCATTCATAAGCGAAAAGGAAAATATTATGTCTAAAAACAAAACACCAATGACCCCAGAAGCCGCTGCTCGCATTCAAGCGAATCAAGCAAAACAAAATGGCGGACAAGTATCTAAAGATTCGTTCGCTGCCCGTGCTCAACGCGCTGCTGCCAACAACCAAAAGCAAGGTAAATAGGAGTAACCATCATGGCAAAACCAAGTTCTGCATCAAAGACTGCGTCGAAAGGTAATCCAAACTACCCAAGCACAACTGGCAAACCTTCAGGCAAAGGTCGTGGCAACACACCTAAACGCTAGCAATGTTCTGAGGCAGCCATCGCTGCCTCATTTTCTAACTAAGAACAGCCTTTGGCGTTCAACTTAAAATTGCTTAAAAACAACTGTTGATCCGATTTATAGTCTGAATACGGTACAGACTTTTCCGTTTCTGCAAGAGCGCATAAACACGTTTCTCGCTTACTTTCATACCAACTTACCGACACCATATTCTTTGCTGAGTTAACGCAGGTATCAACGATGGCATACTCCACTTCGATAGGGTAACGCTCTTCTTCTAGAGCACCGCTCACCTTATAACCGCCAAACAACCCTACTGCTAATGCTGTACTCGCTGACACTAACTTACGCTTGCCGAAATTGAAGCCTTTAAAACTCTTCTCACACTCTTTGCAAGCAATATTCTCCGCAAACTCGATATCATTGTCGGTCTGACAATGTGGGCATTCTATTTTCATGAAACCTAGACAACCTACTGATCAATTTATTAGTTTTATATTCACTTGATTATTGTTTATTGAACCATAAATAACCACCCTTTTGCATATGCACTAATTCACGTTTTTCATATCAATTCTGCTATAATCAGCCCCAATTTTTCAGTCAGTTAGTAGTAGAAATCCATGTCAATCAGTTCAGTTATCAAGTCTATTCAAGACATCATGCGCAAAGATGCGGGTGTAGATGGTGACGCGCAGCGTCTAGGCCAAATGTCGTGGCTTTTATTCCTTAAAGTGTTTGATGCTCAAGAGGAAGAGCTAGAGTTCGAGTTAGATGATTACCGCGAACCCATCCCAGCGAAATACCTATGGCGTAACTGGGCGGCAGATAACCAAGGCATTACAGGTGATGAGCTGCTGGAATTTATCAATGATGACCTATTCCCAACGTTAAAAAACCTTACTGCGCCGAAAGATACCAACCCACGCGGTTTTGTAGTGAAAGAAGCCTTTAGTGATGCCTTCAACTACATGAAAAATGGCACACTACTGCGCCAGGTGATTAACAAACTCAACGAGATCGACTTTACTGACTCTAAAGAACGCCACCTGTTTGGTGATATCTACGAGCAAATCCTACGCGACCTACAAAGCGCAGGTAATGCAGGTGAGTTCTATACCCCTCGCGCTGTGACTCGCTTTATCGTCAATCGTCTTGACCCTAAACTGGGTGAGCAAATTATGGATCCCGCCTGCGGCACGGGTGGATTCCTGGCTTGCTCTTTCGATCACGTCAAAGAAAACTACGTGACCAGCACAGCCGACCACCAAACGCTGCAAAAGCAAATCCATGGTGTAGAGAAGAAACAACTGCCACATTTGCTGTGTATCACCAATATGATGCTCCACGGCATCGAAGTCCCTGTGCAGATCAAGCACGGCAACACGCTTAACAAGCCGCTTTCAAACTGGGACAGCAATATCAATGTGATTGCGACTAACCCACCGTTTGGCGGCACAGAAGAGGACGGGATTGAAAAGAACTTCCCTGCCGAAATGCAGACTCGTGAAACCGCCGATCTGTTCTTGCAGCTTATTGTCGAAGTATTGGATAAAGATGGCCGCGCAGGTGTGGTGCTGCCTGATGGCACCTTGTTTGGTGAAGGCGTAAAAACCAAAATCAAAAAGATGCTGACGGAAGAGTGTAACCTGCACACGATTGTTCGCTTACCTAATGGCGTGTTCAACCCATACACGGGTATTAAGACCAACATTCTGTTCTTTACCAAAGGCCAACCGACCAAAGAAGTGTGGTTCTATGAGCACCCTTACCCAGAAGGCGTGAAGAACTACAGCAAAACCAAACCAATGAAGTTTGAAGAGTTCCAGCAAGAGATCGATTGGTGGGGTAATGAGGCCGATGGATTCGCTAGCCGCATCGAGACCAAGCAAGCTTGGAAAGTGTCGATTGAAGATATAATCGAGCGCAACTTTAACCTTGATATTAAAAACCCGTATCAGGGCGAAGTAATCAGCCATGATCCTGAAGAGTTACTGGCGAACTATCAGCAGCAACAACAAGACATCAAAGCACTGCGTGACCAACTGAAAGGCATTCTCGGTGATGCGCTTAGCTCTACCATTCAAGGTAAAAAGCAAGGTGGAGAGCAATAATGGCAGTCGACCAATCACCTATGAATAAGCTAATCACCGAGCATATTGATATCTGGACTTCAGCAGTTAAGACCAGATCAACCTCTGGTCGAGGTAGCAGCAAGAAGCTTGAACTGTATGGCGTTAAGAAGCTGCGTGAGCTGATTCTAGAGTTAGCTGTGCGAGGAAAGCTTGTTCCTCAAGATCCTAATGATGAGCCTGCTTCAGTGTTGCTTGAGCGTATTGCTGCTGAAAAAACGCAGTTAGTGAAAGAGAAGAAGATTAAGAAACAAAAAGCTCTTCCTGAAGTTACTGAACAAGAAGCTCCATTTAATGTTCCAAAGGGTTGGGAATGGACGAGGCTAGGAAATTTAAGTAGTGATATTCACTATGGGTATACAGCTTCAGCAAAACCCAATTCGGAAGGAGTCAGACTGCTTAGAATTACTGACATTCAGAATGATAAGGTGAACTGGGGGACAGTCCCAGCTTGTGATATTACTGAAGAAAAAGCTAAATCTTACTTACTTGAAAATGATGATATTTTAATTGCTAGGACAGGTGGCACTATAGGCAAGTCATATCTTGTTGAAAATATCGACTTACAAGCCGTCTTTGCATCATATTTGATACGTGTAAAAAGAGTTCAAGCAGTCTATGCGCCATTTACTAAGGTATTTTTAGGAAGCCAGTTGTACTGGAAGCAACTGATTGAAAACTCTGCTGGAACAGGACAACCTAATGTAAACGCGACGGCGTTAAAGCAGTTGTTGTTTATCGTACCACCATTCAATCAGCAGAAACGCATCGTCGCCAAAGTCGATGAGCTAATGGCACTCTGCGATCAGCTAGAGCAACAAACCGAAGCCAGTATCGAAGCGCATCAAGTGCTGGTGACAACTCTGTTGGACACACTCACCAACTCTGCCGATGCTGACGAGTTGATGCAAAACTGGGAGCGAATCAGCGAGCATTTCGATACCTTATTTACCACTGAAGAAAGCATCGACCAGCTCAAGCAAACCATTCTACAACTGGCGGTGATGGGTAAGTTGGTTTCGCAAGATCCAAATGATGAGCCTGCTTCTGAGTTACTGAAAAGAATTGCGGAAGAAAAAGCGCAGTTAGTCAAAGAGAAGAAAATCAAGAAGCAAAAAGCACTGCCACCGATTTCTGAAGATGAAAAGCCGTTTGAACTGCCTAGCGGGTGGGAGTGGTGTCGAGTTGACGATGTTGTGGCACTAAAGCATGGATATGCTTTCAAAAGTTCATATTTTCTCGAAAGTTCAGGGCCTTATGTATTAACAACTCCTGGAAACTTTTACGAGACTGGTGGCTTTAGAGATCGTGGAGATAGAACTAAATACTATGATGGGCCATTGGAAGTAGAGTTTATTTTCGAAGCTAATGATTTGATTATTCCTTTAACGGAGCAGGCACCAGGGTTATTAGGAAGTGCAGCATTTATTCCTGAAGATGGCCGAACTTACCTTCACAACCAACGTTTGGCAAAGCTCACGCCATACCATGATGCTGTTCGTAAAGACTATATTTCTTGGTATTTTAATAGTCCTTATTTAAGATCTGAGTTGGCTAGAACATGCACGGGAACAACAGTTAGGCATTCATCTCCCACGAAAGTACAGGTAACTTTGTTTGCTCTACCGCCAACCAATGAACAAAAAAATATTGTTGAGCGAATCGACAGCTTACTGTCTATCTGCCAACAACTTAAGGCTCGTTTGAACGAATCTCAAGCCACCCAACTTCACTTGACTGACGCTATCGTTGAACAGGCAGTGTAAACATGAGCCTATACAATATCGCCAATAAAAACCTCACCGCACTGACACCGACCACTTTTGCAGCCGAAGGGCTGCAAGAGCGGCACGATTTACAAGAAGCACTGAAAGGCTGTATTGATGCCATCGCACCTGATTGTTTGGTGATATCAGAGGAGTTTTCAGACTGGGAAGACAGCCGTCGCCGTATAGATCTGCTAGCTATCGACAAGAATGCAAACTTAGTCGTCATCGAGCTTAAACGGGATGAAATCGGTGCGCATATGGAATTGCAAGCGCTACGATATGCCGCAATGATCTCTACTATGACGTTCGATAAAGCGTGTGACTACTATGCTCAATACCTGAAGAAAGAAGGCCAAGAGATTGATGCCCGCGAAGCCATTCTAGAGTTTGTCGATCTTGATGAAAACAGCTTGGATGACTTTGGTAACGATGTTCGAATCGTTCTAGCCTCAGCAGACTTCGGTAAAGAACTCACCACTTCTGTCTTGTGGTTGCGTGACAAAGGCATCGATATCAGTTGTGTGCGCCTCACACCTTACCGTTACCAAGAAGATGTACTGATCAATGCCGAACAGATCATCCCTGTACCCGAGGTAGAAGAGTACCAGGTGAAGTTCCGTGAGAAGCGTGCCGAGCAGCGCACCAGCGTTCAAAAAGGCGAAAAAGATTACTCGGAGTACCGCTATAACGGTCATACCTATAAAAAGCGTCACCTCGCGCTCGCGTTAGTTACAGACTGGATCGAGAAGCATCAGCCACACAGCTTGAATGATGTACTCAACGCATATAACGAGCCAGTAAGACGACGCATTGCCATCCTAGCGGATGATATACCTCAAGGTAGAATTCGCCGTTTCCACAGCGATGAAGATGCGCTAATTACGTTGCCTAACGACGAGGTGATAGCCATCACCAACCAGTGGAGCCTAAGCAATATCACTCGATTGATTCACTTTGCAGAGCAAAGTGGGTTGAACGTAGAAAAAGTCGAATAGCTAACGTTTACTAATGGAGTGGTTCGCTGAGAGATAGGCTTACTAAACGGAACTGGCATATTCCAACGAAAGTGCCCTAACTGCCAAGGCGGCAAACCCGGAATCAGTTTTTAGTCACAGTTTACCCCTTCATATTTGCGTTGACTAATTTAGCCGCAATAATAAAACTTAGGTTATCTAAGTTTTATTGGTGGCATGTGAATACCGACCTTCAACTATACCCTGACGAGTCGCTAGAGAGCTTCTTGTTACGCTTATCGCAAGAACAAGGCTACGAGCGATTTTCTCATTTTGCTGAAGACATCTGGTTTGACACGATGGATCAGCATGAAGCGATTTCTGGTGCTTTCCCTTTAGAGCTCAATCGAGTCAACATCTACCACGCTCAAACAACAAGCCAAATGCGAGCGCGGGTTCTTATTCACCTTGAGAACCAATTCAAGCTCAATAACTTTGGTGTACTGCGTCTCGCGCTATCACATTCGAAAGCTCAATTCTCTCCGCAATACAAAGCGGTACATAGATTCGGGTCTGACTACCCGTATGCTTTTCTTCGCAAACGCTTCACGCCAATTTGCCCTCTGTGTATTAGCGAAGCTCCCTACATTCGCCAGCAGTGGCAATATATCTCTCACCAAGCTTGTGAACATCATGGCTGTAAACTGGTTCATCACTGCCCTGAGTGTATATCGAGACTAGAATATCAAGGTACCGAGAGCATTAGCCAGTGTGAATGTGGTTATGAACTCCGAAACTCGCCAGTAGAGGACGCGTCAGAGGCTGAGGTATTGGTAGCTCGATGGTTATCAGGAAGCGATTCAAAACCCTTGGGATTATTGAAAGCAGGAATGACTTTATCTGAACGCTACGGTTTTTTAATTTGGTATGTAAGTCGCTATAGTGACGTCGATGATATTAGCTTTGAAGCCTTTATTGACTATTGCTTCGCATGGCCAACATCACTCAAAGAGGACTTAGATGCATTGGTGCTAAAAGCTGATGTAGTTCGAGTGAGAGATTGGCGAAAGGCTTTCTTTTCAGAGGCGTTTGGCAGCTTGCTTAAAGACTGTCGTCATTTGCCGAGCCGCGAGTTGAGTAAAAACTTAGTGTTGAATGAAGTGTTGAGGTATCTCTCAGGGCTTGTTTCGGATAACCCAGCCTCATCTAAGGGAAATGTTGGTGATGTGCTGCTAAGCCCGTTAGAAGCCTCTACATTGCTTTCTTGCACAACAGATGAAGTATATCGGCTCTATGAGTTTGGTGAAATCAAAGCTGCTATTCGGCCGCGTATGCATACTAAAATAGCCAGCCATGAATCGGCTTTCACGCTAAGAAGCGTGGTAGAAACTAAGCTAACTCGAATGAGCTCAGAAATGGATGGGCTATGCGTATATTTGCCGGAGTGGTAAGCATGACGAAACTTATTGAGTTGCTCTCAATTGAAGATGCGAATAAAAAGCAGGCAATGTTGAAAAAATGGTTCATGCCTTACACCGCAGACATTGAAGTCGACGGGCTTGAGGAGACGGCATTAACGGTACTAGTTAACCTAAGCTCTCATCATAAAGGCGATAAATGCAATGACTGGTTAGACAAAGTCCGTGCGAAGCAGCATTTGAGCGATTCAGAAAACATAGACTCATCAATAGGGGAATTGAAATGGTTTCACTCGCACAATTTGAAATATCCAGACTGCCGCGTAGCAGAGCAGAGGCTGATTGCTAAACCTTTGCAAACCGATGAAGTGTTTATTTCGGGAAGAAGTCTTGAACCGAGTTTAGGCTGGGCGCACAACTCAGCATATTACCGACACGTATTGTGGTTATTGAATCCTTTTCGTTGGCAATCCAAATCAACCAATGTTCTCACGCTAGTGCGAGAAGGACACCACATTTGGTTAGCGTTATTGCAAGACTTTGGGTTAGAGGTCAAAACTCTCGTCGCTTTGCAAAAGGCGATTAACGCACAAGTTCCAGATTCAACCTTTCCAACATCAGTCAGTTCGTATAGCAAGCAGTTACGATTTCCATGGGAGAACGACTATGTATCCATTACCCCGGTTGTGAACCACTCAATACAGCGAGAGCTCGAGGTTCGAGCTCGGGATAAGGAGAGCAAACTGAGTTTTGTTACCTCATCACTGCCCAATTCCGCAAGTATTGGAAGCCTTTGCGGAAGCCTTGGTGGGAACATGAAAATAATGAACTATCCACTTGGGGTAAAGTCGACACTAAATGGGACGTTAGCGACAAACCGCAATAAAACCGGTCGCTACTTTGATGATTATCAAGTTACAAATCATCAAGTCTGCTTGGTGCTCAGCAGGTTGACTGGCAGTGAACCACTCAAAACTAACAAGCAAAGAGATAAAGCACGCAATGTCCAAAGTAAGATCTTGAGAAAGCAGATAGCGCTATGGATGTTGCCATTAATTGAATTGCGCGATCGAGCTAATTTAAATCCAAGTGAGCAGTTTTTAAATAGCCTAGATTCTTTAGCGAGTGCATTTTTGACGTTACCCGAGTCAGAGCTTAAATCACTCGCAACCCAATTCAATCACCGACTTCACTATGTGCTGCAGGAAAATAAATTTACTCATAAGTTTGCTTATCACCCCAAACTATTACAAGTCATTAAGTGTCAGATAGTTTGGGTACTGAATCAATTGAGTAAGCCGAGCACTAGTGATGAAACTACTCAAAGCGAACAATACATCTATCTGACTTCCATGCGAGTTCAGGATGCGGTGGCGATGAGTAGTCCATACTTGAGTGGAGCACCGTCACTTACCGCCCTTTGGGGCTTTATGCACCGTTATCAGAGAGAGTTTAGTCAGTTAATCGGTAGCGACTCATCATTGGAATTCTCAAGCTTTTCTTTTTTCGTTCGAAGTGAGGATATACAGTCCACAGCCAAACTGACTGAGCCAAATTCAGTAGCAACTAAAAGAACAGTTTCTAATGCTAAACGTCCTACGATTCGTTCTGAGAGGTTAGCCGATTTAGAAATAGATATGGTGATTCGAGTCAAGGGTCACGAGCGTTTAGCAGACCACTTCAGCGAGTTAAAAGCGTCGTTACCAATGGCTTTTGCGGGAGGATACTTATTCCAGCCTCCGATTTCATCTGAGGTTAACTGGCTAAACATTTTTGGCAGCCAGTCAGAAGTGTTCCACGCGATTAAAGGAGCACCAACATACGGGCGTTGGTTATACCCAAGCGAGTTGCAGCCCAGTAGCTTTGACGAGCTTGAATTGCAGATTTCAAGCGATGCCGACATTCATCCAGTTTCTCTCGGCTATCATTTGCTGGAAAAACCGACATTTCGTGAGAACTCGATAACAGAGTGTCATGCTTATGCAGAGAACGCGATAGGGGTTGCAAAACGCGTTAATCCGATTGAAGTTCGATTTAGTGGTCGAGGTCACTATTTTGAGCATGCGTTTTGGTCGCTAGAATACAGCTACGCAACTATTCTTATGAAAAACTATAGGAATTAGATGCTTATGGATTTGTGTAGCCAGCTGAATTATGTTCGTTCACTTTCCCCAGGTAAGGCGTATTTTTACTACTTATCAAAAGATGGTGAGATGTGTCCTGTTGGTATTGATAGAACAAGGTTGCGAGCACCAAAAGCAGGCTATTCCGAAGCTTACAAAGGCAACAATTTTTTTGCAAAAAATGTTGCTCCCCAAGACTTGGCTTACGCTAATCCTCAATACATTGAAGAGTGTTATGTTACTCCAGGGGTTGATGATATTTATTGTGCATTTTCTCTTCGTATCCGTGCTAATTCTTTGTTCCCTGAAGTATGTAATAACGATGATGTACGCAATGCGTTAGTGTCCTTGAGTTCGGTATATAAGGAGCTTAATGGTTACCAAGAGCTGGCGCACCGTTATGCCAAAAATATTCTATCAGGAGCATGGTTGTGGAGAAATAAAGAGTGTCGAGCATTATCAATTGAAGTCACGACTAGCGAAGAAGAGAGAATAATTGTTAATGATGCACTGAGACTATCTTGGTATGGACACTGGGATGAAGAGTCAACACTAAGCCTTGAGCTTTTGATGGCTTATCTAAGCCGAGCGCTATCAGACCGTTCTGAATCTTTCTACATGGATATTCGAGCGAAGTTATCTGTTGGTTGGGGAGATGAGGTTTACCCGAGCCAAGAGTTTTTAGATACCAAAGAGGATGGTATTCCAACCAAGCAATTGGCAACCGTGAAACTGAGTAATGGCAAAGAAACGGTGGCGTTTCATGGTCAGAAAGTGGGTGCTGCGCTGCAATCTATAGATGACTGGTGGCATGAAGACCCAGATAAAGTTTTAAGAGTGAACGAATATGGTGCTGATCGAGAGTATGTGATCGCAAGAAGGCATGTGGCATTAGAAAATGACTTTTATCACCTAATCAAAAATACCGAGAGTTGGGTGAAGGAAATGAACAAAACAAAAGTGATTCCAAATGATGTTCATTTCATTATGTCTGTCTTGGTTAAAGGCGGTCTCTTTAATGGGGCAAGCGGTAAGGCCAAGTGAGTGTGAGTATGAACAAACGCTATTTCTTCTATATACGCTATCTTCCGGAGCAGGTTGACTGTGGACTTCTTGCTGGGCGCTGTATTAGCCAAATGCACAAGTTTATGGTCAATAATAAACAGGCTATGAATCAAATAGGAGTGAGTTTTCCGTGTTGGTGTGCGGATTCAGTTGGTAATAGCATCGCCTTTATTTCTGAAGATAAAGACCTTTTGATAGGGCTAACATTTCAACCTTATTTTTCTGTCATGAAGGAAGAAGAACTGTTTGAGTTGTCTGATGTACATCAAGTTCCAGAAGGCGCAACTGAATTAAGATTCGTCCGGAATCAGACGATAGGCAAAAGCTTTATAGGCTCTAAAAAGCGAAGAATGAAACGCAGCATTGCTAGAGCAGAACTAACGGATTCACAATCATTACCCGTTGCAGATGAAGATCGCGAGGTTGAACATTTCCATCGAATTCCAATTTCTAGTGGTTCATCTAGGCAGGACTTCATCTTACATGTTCAAAAAGAACATGTTGGCGAGAGCGTCCCTACAAACTTTAATAGTTATGGGTTCGCCACCAACCAAGATAAACGAGGAACCGTACCTGATATTCACATTTAACCCTTTTTAAAACAGGTATCATCAGTTTCAATAAAAACAATGAGTTACAACAGTTGTTCAAAAAAAGGGTATTTTCTTTTTTTGTGACGTAAATAGATAACGATCAACTAGTTAGGGTCTATAGTTTACAGTGACCTGCCGCATAGGCAGCTAAGAATATCTCTTCACAATCAACTGGGTTCGCCTTGGCGTGACCTGCCGCATAGGCAGCTAAGAATGCACGCAAAAGCCGAATATGAGCAATGCGTTGGTGACCTGCCGCATAGGCAGCTAAGAATAGGTCAGGAAGAAAGCAACTTGCCTGCTGAGCAAGCAGTTGATAATCAAAAACCACTGGGCTTCGGGCTCGGTGGTTTTCTTTTTGTTGGTGATGGTCATGGATACCAACGGGGGACATGTTCTACTGATGTTGTCGAATGAGATTTTAGCTGTAGATTTTCTGCCGTCACAAAGGAATGTCTACAGCCTTCATGGCGGGCGCTTCAAGCTCAGAATTGCCCAATTCGTTTCAGGACAACCCCCTTACGCTATAACGAATAACTCAGTATGCTATAAATAACCTAATCTCATTTTGAACGGAAAAGGCGTACTATGAACAAGAAACGGTTGTCTGAAAAAGAACTGCTGGAGGGGATGACCCCCCATACCGCGCATAGTGATGATCTAGCTGAGGTAACATTGGACGAGTTGGGCCTTGAAATCTCTGAAAGTGATTACAAGACAGCGTTGAAGCGAACTGAATCACTGTTTGATGCGGCCGAACCTGGCACGCCAGAAGGTGAAGAGCTAGAAAGGCTAGCAGCAATGGTTGAAGAGTATGAGGAAAAGCACTTCCCCATTTAATAACTGCAACGCACTTCTGCCCCTTACCTTGCTAGCCGAGCTCAACCTCACAAATCACAGTGAGGTGATTTGACCTACTTTTTCTTATCTATGTAATGTCTAGGTAAGTGGACACTGTGTGATCACGGCAAACACACCTTTGCCCCGAAGTTCGTTAGCAAAAACAAATACCTCATCTCGATAAATTGTCATTTGACCAAGATTTCCTAATGGTTGTGATTTCCTAGTGTGCATGGGACGAATAATTTGCATGCTAGCCTATCTCAAGATAAGCCTAAACGTGATTAATAATATAAATAACAAACGCTTGAGGTGAATGCCGTGCTCTGTGATAAATTTATTCCTAGTAAAAAGTGTAAAACTGTCAGTGCACCACTACTGTTTTTCTGAAGAACTCATTAACAAAATCAATGCGAATAATTTGACTTTAAAGATGATTTTTAACTAGTAATTGCCACTCAACGTGCAACATATCAGGTTGGTACGGTTTGACCGATTTTGCACCGTAACCTCCTGTAAAGCTAAGCTCTTACAATTCGAAACCTTTGAGGGTGCATTAGCCACTTCCTCTATTTGTATTTCATACAACTTAGCATTCTTTTATTTTAATATGTCCCTGTTCAATCAATAAAATGAACCGTTCAAAATCATGCTGATAGGCATAGATAGGATGTGGTGCAGACGAGCCAGCTAAAAACTCTTCGAAAGCCAATCTATAGGTGGTAGGTAATTCATTTGGGTCAATGACTTTGAATGGAACATTGGGCAAATTAAAAGGGGTTGGTGTTGGGTATAACGTTGATTTACTTTTTGTCATAGAGGTCTCCTTTCCTTTTGTTAGCCTATTATGTCACGTAGTACGAATCAAAGTCATGCATCAACATTTAGGTGACTATTGTGGTTCTAAATGATATACGGGACTCAACGCAACCTTAGGAGTTTGTTATGAATCAAAAAACTCGACTGCGCAGTTTAGGCGGTGGGCTCAACATTGCTTCCGATTTTTCTCGGCAAGACATTGATGTTGTTTTCTGGCAGGAGTGCTGTGCTGAATTAAAAGTCTATGCCGCTTTAAGGACGAAAGGTGGGAGTGGTGAGCGTCATACTGTACGAGTTCTACAGAAAGAATTAATGCGGCGTGGAGAGCGTCCTATCGTTGTAAGAATCTTTGGAACTCGCAAGGACGAATATGGACCATACTTTGACTCATTGGCTCGACTAGAGAGTTCTGAGGAATTGACGGGTTCTATTATGTGGGATTGGAGCGAGTGTCACAGCAACCATCAACTGGCTCAGGCTCTATTCAAATCATCATTTACGAGCGTAATTCTAACTCAAGGGGGGAGCTCTGGAGTAGACTATAAAGATGTCATGAATGCTGCAAAATTGGCCCGCCATACATATCTAAGTGTCAATATTGACTGTGATTTGTCTGTAGAGTCTCAAAAAAACGTAATAGAAGAACTGAAAAACTCGATGCTAAATGTGGAATGTGTCTCCTCTGTATTATGGAGGGGAAATCGTTGGGATGAGCGAAATTATGAGCTTATGAACCTGTCGAATGTAAGTGTCGAACACCCTTTGTCAGCTCAATACTAAGCTCTCAATCTTTTCTCTGACTTCTTGCAAATCCGATAAGCGTCCTGAAGCGATGATACGAATTGGGCTTCGCCCATTGAAGAAGGTGTTGTTGTTTGCATGACACATAAAACCATATACATTGTCTTCATTGCTAAATATTGTCCTTAAAGTGGCATGGATATTTAAAATGTGGCTGATTCTAACTTCAAGATTATCCTCTTCAGTTGGCAGAATAACTTGTACCTGTTCATGAGTTGCTCCCCATTTTAACAACAATGTTTCGGCGGATTTCAGCCCAGTGGATAGCCTCTGATTCATCAATACTTCTCCTTAATCCATTATCGTTATATTAAATATTAACGTATCTACGACAGTTGCCTAGACCTAACCAATCCTTAATGTGCAAAGCATTGGTGGCAGTATGTTTTGGTTTAATATTTGAGAGGGTATATATCCAATATATGGTTTCACTTTCAACAGAACCGCGACATAAGATCGACAAATTGTCGATCTTATGTCTATCAAATCAAGATTAATGGAGCGACATAGAATCAACAAAATATCGATTCTATGTCTATTGGAACCCTCGGCAGTTGTTGCAAATTTTGAAACAACTAAGGTACGACAGAATCGCTTGGTGATCACATCCTTAAGTCTGCTTGGATTGACTTGTTTTTTCCCCAAGATGTGTTTAGAGCGCAAGAAACCATCATGAGATTTATTTGTGAAACAAGCTGTTTCCCAATTGTCCAACAGGTTGTTGGACAAACTCTAGTAACCAATTATGCAAGAGGGTCTTGCACAATTGCGAAACAGGTTGTTTCGTAAATCACCTCTGCTCCAACCCGGTTCTGATCTCGTCGCTTCGGCAATAGAACTAACTAATGTGCAAAATATGCACATTGCTTATCAAGCAACTATCGAGGATTCCTCGGTAGTTGAACTGTTGCAATTTTTGCAATAGTTGCCCGAGCAACGAGAAAGCTCAGTGATTGCAGATTCTGCAACAACTCATATCTGCCCCTTTCCTGTTTAGAGTTGTTACTCTTATCATTTCTGAACAATCCCATTTGAACAAATATTACTAATGCCGATATAGTGCAACTAACTACATAAAGGATGGTCACACACTGATTATGGGTAACAGAAAAATCGCTGTATTAATTGATTCAGAAAACACTCCGCACTCAAAGCTAAACCTTATTATTGAAGAGCTTTCTAGTTTTGGGCAGATCATCGTTAAACGTGCATATGGCGATTTTTCTGCTGAGCAACTAAAAAACTGGAAGCAGCCTTTAAACGAGTTAGCTATTCAAGCTAAACAGCAATTTGCCTATACATCTGGAAAAAACTCCACAGACTCTTTAATGATTATTGATGCAATGGATCTCTTATACAGTCAACGGTTTGATGCTTTTGCTTTGATATCTAGTGATAGTGACTTTACAAGTCTTGCTACGAGGTTAAGAGAGTCAGAGATACACGTCATCGGTGTTGGAAAAGCGATGACTCCGACTTCGTTTAAAAATGCTTGTGACGACTTTGTTGCAATAGAGAACTTAAACGCTGATGTTGATCTTGAGCAGGCACAATCAAGCTCTAATCAAGACGCAGAACGCGAATTATGGCGATTAATGCATCAAGCTTGGCAGAACTATAGAGATGAATCGGGTTGGGCAAAACTAGGTGAAATTGGCAAATATTTAAAAAGATTGAAGCCAGATTTTGACCCTCGAAACTACGGTTTGAAGAAGTTATCTGATTTTTTTGATAAATATCCAACGCGCTATAGAACCCGTAACACTAAACGCTCTGGTATGGAGTTTCAGTTGATAACAAAGGCAAGCAAACAAAAATGATTTGCAGCTTCGCTGACGTTATACGGCAATTGGGTAACTCAAAAATGCCCCATTTCGCGTTAAAGTATTTACTCAGTATCAGAGAAAACTCGCAGTTTTCCCTAGAATAAGTAATGTGACTAGTCATAGATGTAGGTAATATCAACTTATAGGATTTCACCGTCACCCCAATCCACTAACGAGTTGAATCATCACAAGTAAGAAGAATAAGCCACCAACAATTTTGATTAAGAGGTATTTAAATTGAAAAGAGATGTCGCGCTACTAGTAGCCGAAGCGCCTTGGTTTTCTTTCAAAAACAACAGAGATCAAGCGAGTGGACTCCCTTTTTTTACAGGGGTAAAGCAGTATGTGAACAAAAATGCTAAAAAGTCACAGCTTAATATTTATTCATGTGATTATTACGATAATAACTCGTTGGAGTATGCGTTAAATCACCTAACTGACACGGAAGAGAACATACAAATACTTTACATCGGTGGGCATGGTGATGGTAAGCGCGTAGCTGATGCTTCCATTAAAAAAATATCAGAAATGGTTAAGAGTAAAGGACGCAATATAAAGGGGCTGATTGTTAGTTCTTGTTTGGCTGCTAGCAAAAATACTCTCTCTGAATCAACGTCTTGGGGAATAGATGACACTAATTTTGATATTGTAAATGGTCCTAATTGGGTCATCTCATATAAGCACTCTGTCGATTGGTTTCAGTCAGTACTACTAGAAACTGCAATAATCAAAGAGTTCGCTGAAGGGTATATTAACGAGGGTAAGTTGAACTCTAAACAAGACATTATCACTTGCTTCCATAATGCTCTTTTCCCATTTGATATGAATATCCCTTTTGCCAATGGTGAAGATGGAAGTACCAAAACTCTTGGTGAATCAATACGTTTTTGGGTAAGGCCGCAAGGGAGCAGTCGTCCCGCAGACATCACAAAAGAGTTACTTACTGGCTTGATGACTTGAGTATCGGGCAAAATCGAGAGATTTCTTTTTTAGTTTTAGGTATAAGCGAGTTTAGCTAGTTGTTAGCGCGTATTAATTTTTATGTAAATAACAGGATAAAACTAACTATGCCTATTCAAAGAAGAGTAAAAGATAATCGTATCAATTATGAACAAGTAGCAAAGCTAATTCTTTTATGCTCTCAAACTCACAGATCGGATGCTGAAGCAAACCAAAATCGATTCACAGTCCGTGAAGGGCTCATCCAGAAGATGGTGGGCATGCCTTTGTCGCATGATGATCGCTTTTCCATCATTAGAGAGTTCAACTTACTTGGTTGGCAGGTGGCTATTAATCCTGATTATTGGCTCATATTCGTGGTTGATGAAGAACAGTTGTTCAAATGGGATGAGGCTACGTACCCCTATGGGCTAGAACAAACCATTAAAGCGGTACAACAAGGAAAAGAGCCACCACTAGTTGAACTTGACGATTACTATCGGCTTAAGCCAAATCTAACTGCAAAATTCTTAGGTTGGTCAGACGAAGACATTCAAGAACAGCTTGTGGAAGAGGCTTTAAACGGAGTAGAAGGTGAAGTTGAAGAAGAATATGAGGAAACAGGTGACAAGTCTCTTCTGAACATTAAAGATGATGATGAAATCGGCTTTACGAATTTTACTGCTTGGGAATATCTCGACTATGAACTGGCTAGAAATAGACTAGTTTTCAAATCTAAATAATACTGGCGCAGGTGTGTGGTTACTCGATAGTAGCCACTCATCCTCCAAGGAGGTTTGTGTTGTTAACCCATCTACCTAACGTGATCAATACTAGTAATCTTCACAAATGCCTAGAAGATGTGAAGTTAATATCGAAAAAGGTTGGAGAGCAGAACATTCTCTTAGAGCTTCAAATTTACCTCTTAAGGATAGATTTACTAATAGCCAATAGCCGTATCCAGAGTGATTGGCGAACCAATGCATTAACCCTCGATAAAATTCTTCGTAGACTTTTAGGACTTTCCAAGCAGATAGAGTCATTGACGGATAACCATGCTTTTTCAACTCAATATTGCCTTGATAGTGCTTTGGAACAAGTGAAGGTATTGATTACCGTAACCTGTAAAGTTATAGACGCTCGGTAATATTATTGGTGTAATTTGGTGTTTGATGTGATGGCACGTGGCGAGTTCCCCTCTGTCATTTTGAAAAAATTACTCAATCGTATTGACTTTATACTTTATACATTAATGCTGGTGGAATCACAGCCACCAGTATTAATGATGTCAATTGGTGTAAGCCTTAAGCCTGTTTGCCAAACTCATCTCTGTTTAGTAGACGACACTTGTTACCAAATGTAACTATCTTTGTGGGCGTTCTCCAAGAAATGCCAGTAGCAACTCACGAGCGTGGATTTTTCATCAATTTCATGGGTGAGTTGCGTTAGCCAATTTTCCAATGAGCTTCTACTTAACTTCGCGTCCATGTATTGTTCGCACTCTTTCAGTGAGAGTCCTGCACTTTGAAGTTGTTTAGTCAAAAACAGTCGCTGCACATCGTTTTCGTTGTAATAGCGGTATCCATTGTCAATGGCGCTGGCCGTTAATCAGCCCTAACTTCTCGTAACAGAGTAAGGTGGTGCGTGAGATCCCTGCTTTCGCCGCCAGTTTAGAAATCAAATACATGTGCGATTTGACCCAAGTGTTCTTCGTGTTTGGATAGTATGAATTGTAGACTAGTTGGAATTTTTCACCAACAGTGGTAGAAGTGGGGTGATTGTGAGTTATTAGTAGGTTAGTAGCCAGTTTTCAATACCAAAACTCATTTACAAAGGCCTAAATTATCAAACTCCCTAAAACGGAATTGTCCAACGGCTTGCTGACGGGGTAGATCATCGTAACGCAGAACTTCCCCAAAGCTTGTTACGCTTCCAAGTACCTTACAGATAGTCTCTCTAGTATTGAGATACAAAAAGTAATGAATCGAAAAAGGCATCGAGTCGAAAAGTAGGTAACTGTCAGATGAGGTCTGAACTAGTACAGTTAAACTCACATTAGAGTTTCTCTTTATAGTTACTGAGCACTTTTGCCCCAGTATAAAGCGCAACACTTTTGTAATAACAAGTAACGAATCTTTGTCTTTGCGTTAAATAGCGAATCAAAGTTAATGCTCTTGAGCCATCATCAGAATTTTCATAAGGTTTCATGCAGCGTTGAAACCCAGTTAGTGTCTGTGCAGCCGAAAGAAGTTCTGCATCGAATTCTGGAATTAAGGAGCGGTCAAGCCCCATTAGTGCGTGTAAAGCTTTACTGTCATACTTGATAGCGAGATCAATTGTGTCAACGTAGGAGCGATTGTTCAGAGTTTGAAAACCGTCCACGCCTCCTTTCCAATGAAACAAGGGAAAGGATTTTTCGAGTTGTACTTGAGGGTTACGTTTAAACAAACTCACACATTTTTCTTTCAAGACATCAGCATCATCATCAATTAGTTTAAGCTGCAGATTGAGAGCCTCGAAAATTAAGACCTCTCTATCAATAAAAGAGCTCATCAAACCTTCAATGTTGTTTGAAGGCGTTGACCTAGCACGGTCTCTGGGGATGGCAACTATTATGTAATGAAAAATGGTCGCAGCGATGACGGAATAGACGATATTGTGAAAGTAACCGTTGCCCGTTGGAAATGCTATCGCTATCCAACTTAGAACGTAAAATACATAGAAGGCGATAGTGTTGTCAGTTGTCTTTGAAATCAGCGGACGGATCACAGCTAGCGAGTTAGGATGCTTAATTGATGGCGCAGTTTGGTTGTCTTCATGGTCGGTATAAATACCTTGTGTAAAATAGGGCAGCCATTTATTTGGCCTACTAATCGCACAACTGATAATGTACAGGAGAAAGATTGGGAAAATGAACTTTGTTATCAAGGCGATGTCGTTAAGCCTTGACGCTATTGACTCCATTAGCTCGCCGATTTCGCTTCTTTCAGGGGATGCAAGATGCCAACCTGCAAAGATCCCAGAGGTAAAAAGCGCAAATACACAATATTTGACGCATATGACATCGAATATTTTCTCGGATAGTGGCTTACTCATAAATCCCTCAGTTAGTTAAGGCTATGAGTATACACGACCTTCTATACTACATATCAATAAGTAAGAGTTCCTTAGGCCGAGATGCCTCCCATTTTATTGACTGAAGAAAGCCAGATTTAGCCAAAAATCAGCTTATGCGAAGCGTATGCCATAGAGCGCCAACTCTAACGCTTTTGTGTCCAAAAGTGTGTTTCATACATACTCCCCATCCAATGTGATCACCATCCATTTCAGAGGGCTCACAGGAGGTGGTAATTTTACAACGTTGGATTTGGGTAGTTGCTAAAATTTGCAGAGTTTTGGCGCAATATTATGCGAACTTATGCTGCAAATAGTATTTTAACACGTTGATAGTTGGTTCGCGTTATGAAGACTTATCTTGCAAGCATCACCATCTGCTCTACAGAAAATCCTTCAAGTACCTATACTTCCCTGAATAATCCAAGAAAATAACGATAAGTCACTGACATCATTGATTTTGTTAATGTTTCTTGAAGTGAAATCCACTGCAACCTCTAGTTTTACCGCTCCAACAGTGATTCTCCTCACATTTCGTCTGATCAGACGAGAGGAATGTAGTTAATTGTTATCTGCTTTACATACTTAATGTTAATTTTTCCGCACAATATCTAGCACAAGATGCTACGAGCTAGTGTCTTTATAGATAAATTGGCACGTCAATCTGGGTCTTAGAAATATCTCAATCAAATATTCTGATTTTATTTATTTTGATGGTGTTTTTTGCCGAATTGTTGAAGTAATCGGAGAATTATACGATTTTTTGCTACATTTTTATGGCAAATTACTTCAATGATTGATAATGTGTGCCGCAATCTTTGTGAGGTTTTAGATTTTTGTGCTTATTTTTTGCGCTAAATAAATCTAAATCACTGTCCGTTCTAGTGAACTTGCAAAGAAGTCATGGATGCAAATGAAAAACTTGGAGTTTTAAGCATGTATAAGAACAAAATCACTCAAGCCCTTCTTTTAGGTGCTGGTCTAGCAGTGGCAGCAACCTCTACCGCAACTCTTGCAGCTGATGTTCCAGCTGGCGTAAAACTAGCAGATAAGCAAGAACTGGTGCGTGGTAACGGTACTGAAGTTGCGACAATCGACCCACACAAATCTCAAGGTGTTCCAGAATCACACGTTATTCGTGATATCCTTGAAGGCTTGGTGAATCAAGATGCAGAAGGCAACACTATCCCAGGTGTCGCTGAGTCTTGGGAAACAGCAGATAACAAAACTTTCACTTTCAAACTTCGCAAAGACGCTAAATGGTCTAACGGCGACCCTGTAACAGCAGGCGATTTCGTTTACTCTTTCCAACGCGCAGTAGACCCAGCGACAGCTTCTCCTTACTCTTGGTACATGGAATACACCAAGATGAAGAATGCTAAAGACATCGTTGCAGGCAAGAAAGATAAAGCTGAACTAGGTGTTAAAGCTGTAGACGACCACACGCTAGTGGTTGAGCTAGAAACAGCTGTACCATACTTCGTTATGATGACTGGCCATACAACAATGAAACCAGTTCATAAAGCGACAGTAGAGAAGTTCGGCGATCAGTGGACTAAACCTGAGAACTTCGTTGGTAACGGCGCGTTTGTTGTAAACAAATGGGTTGTGAACGAGCGCCTAGAACTTAAGCGTAATGAACAGTACTGGGATAACGCTGATACAGTTCTAAACAAGGTTACATTCCTACCAATCGAGAACGCGGTTGCAGAAATGAACCGTTTCCTTTCAGGTGAAATTGATTTCACTTCTACTCTTCCAACAGAGCACTTCAAGCGCCTGAAGAAAGAGCATCCAGAATCTGTATCTGTTGAAGGTAGCCTATGTACTTACTACTACTCATTCAACACGAAGAAGAAACCGTTTGATGACGTACGTGTTCGTAAAGCGATCTCTTACGCTATCGACCGTAATATCGTAACTGATGCAATTCTTGCTCAAGGTCAAAAGCCAGCTTACTTCCTAACTCCGGAAATCACAGCGAACTTCAACCCAGAGCTACCAGCATACGGTCAAATGTCTCAAAAAGAGCGTAACGCGGAAGCGGCTCGTCTACTAGCTGAAGCAGGCTACGGCAAAGACAACCCACTTAAGTTTACTCTTCTATACAACACTAACGAAAACCACAAGAAGATTGCGGTAGCACTTGGTTCAATGTGGAAGAAGACTCTAGGTCTAGACGTTACTCTAGAAAACCAAGAGTGGAAAACTTACCTATCTACGAAAGATCAAGGTGACTTCGAAGTATCACGCGCAGGTTGGTGTGGTGACTACAACGAAGCGTCTTCATTCCTAACGCTAATGGTAAGCAAGAACACAACTGGCGGTCAGCACTGGGGCAATAAAGATTACGATGTGCTAATCGACAAAGCTCTAAACTCGACTTCAGAAGAAGAGCGTACAGCACTTTACCTAGAAGCTGAGAAGCTAATGGCTAAAGATATGCCAATCGCACCTATCTACCAGTACGTACGTTCTCGTCTACTAAACCCACACGTTGGTGGTTTCCCATCAGCGAACGCGGAAGAGAAGATCTACTCAAAAGATCTTTACATCAAAGCTCAATAATCTGAGCAGATAGAACTATAAAAACTAGGCTCTGCATGTGAGAAATCACATGCAGCGCCTCTCTTCAATCTAAATTCGTTGGATTGAGGATTTCTTTAATTTAAATGTCACAGACTGAAAGAGTGAGTTTATGCTTAAATTCATCGCAAAAAGGATATTTGAGGCGATCCCAACAATGTTGGTATTGATCACCGTATCTTTCTTTCTCATGCGCTTTGCGCCTGGTAACCCTTTTTCAAGCGAAAAACCGTTACCACCTGAAGTAATGGCTAATATCGAAGCTAAATATGGCCTTGATAAGCCTGTTTTTGAACAGTACACAACCTATCTATTCAATGTGGTTCAAGGGGACTTTGGTCCTTCATTTAAGTACCTTGATTACTCGGTAAACGAGCTAATCTCTGTTGCACTACCAGTGTCAGCTAAAGTGGGCTTTATCGCCTTTATCTTTACTGTGCTTATGGGCGTGACGGTAGGTACGATAGCGGCCTTGAAGCACAACACGTGGGTGGACTACACCATTATGTCTACCGCGATGATAGGTGTTGTTATGCCGTCGTTTGTACTCGCACCAGCACTAATCTATCTATTCTCACTGCACTGGAATTTGTTCCCGGCTGGTGGTTGGCATGACGGTAGTGCCAAGTATCTTGTCTTACCTGTAATCGGTATGTCACTCCTCTACGTTGCAACATTTGCACGTATTACGCGTGGTTCGATGATCGAAACGCTAAACAGTAACTTTATCCGTACCGCTCGTGCGAAAGGATTAAGCTATCGTTACATCGTTGTTAAACACGCGCTTAAACCAGCACTTCTACCTGTAGTTTCTTACATGGGCCCTGCATTTGTAGGCATCATCACAGGTTCGGTTGTCATTGAAACGATCTTCGGACTTCCGGGTATCGGTAAGCTGTTTGTTAACGCTGCCTTTAACCGTGACTACTCGCTAGTAATGGGTGTAACCATCTTGATTGGTTTCCTATTTATTCTATTCAACGCGATCGTTGATATTTTACTAGCAATGATTGACCCGAAAATTCGCTACTAACAGGGAAGTTTGGTTATGTTAACGAAAAAAGAGAATTTAGAAGCGGTCGAAAAATTTGCAGAAAATCTGGAAATTGAAGGCCGTAGTTTATGGCAAGACGCCCGCATCCGCTTTATGCGCAACAAAGCGGCAATGGTGAGTCTGTTTCTACTTACGTTGATGACGCTAGCCGTTATCTTCTTGCCAATGATCGCACCTTACACATTTGACGATACTGACTGGTATGCAATGCACGTTGGTCCAAATGCAGAGCACTGGTTTGGTACCGATAGCTTAGGACGTGATTTGTATGTACGTACCTTAGTTGGTGGTCGAATCTCACTGATGGTAGGTGTAATGGGTGCATTTGTAGCGGTACTGATTGGTACCCTATATGGTGCGGCGTCGGGCTTTATCGGTGGTAAAGTTGACCGCATTATGATGCGTATTCTAGAAATCCTTTACGCTGTACCTTTTATGTTCCTAGTTATCGTACTAGTAACGTTCTTCGGTCGTAACATTGTTCTTATCTTTGTTGCTATCGGTGCAATTGCTTGGTTAGACATGGCTCGTATCGTACGTGGTCAAACGTTGAGCCTGCGTAGCAAAGAGTTCATCGAAGCGGCGCACGTTTGTGGTGTGAGTAAGTGGAAGATCATCACTCGTCATATCGTTCCAAACGTATTGGGTATTGTTGCGGTTTACTCAACGCTTCTAATCCCGAGCATGATTCTTACTGAATCGTTCTTATCATTCCTTGGTCTTGGTGTTCAGGAGCCAATGACAAGTTGGGGCGCGCTTCTTCAAGAAGGTTCGCAAACAATGGAAGTAGCAATCTGGCAGTTGGCATTCCCAGCAGCGTTCATGGTTGTGACACTATTCTGCTTCAACTATGTTGGTGACGGCCTGCGCGATGCGCTGGATCCAAAAGACAGATAATTAAAAAGCAATAAATTACAAAATCTATAAAAAAGATTAAGGAAGCAATGATGAGCTTATTAGATGTCAAAGATCTGCGAGTCGAATTTACCACGCAAGATGGTATCGTAACCGCAGTAAACGATTTAAATTTTTCTCTGAATCAGGGCGAGACATTAGGTATCGTAGGTGAATCTGGTTCAGGTAAATCACAAACTGTTTTCGCTATCATGGGACTACTGGCTAAGAACGGTATTATCTCTGGTAGTGCGAAATTTGAAGGCAATGAAATTCTTAACCTTCCCGAAAGTGCGTTAAACAAAGTACGCGCTGAACAGATCGCAATGATCTTCCAAGACCCAATGACGTCACTAAACCCTTACATGAAGGTTAGTGACCAGTTGATGGAAGTTCTGATGCTGCACAAAGGCATGGGCAAAGCAGAAGCGTTCGAAGAGTCTGTTCGTATGCTTGAAGCAGTAAAAATCCCAGAAGCTCGTAAGCGTATTACTATGTACCCACACGAGTTTTCAGGCGGTATGCGTCAGCGTGTGATGATCGCAATGGCACTGCTATGTCGTCCTAAACTGCTTATTGCTGATGAACCCACAACAGCATTGGATGTAACAGTACAGGCACAGATCATGGAGCTATTGAACGAGCTTAAGAGTGAGTTCAATACAGCTATCATTATGATTACCCACGATCTAGGGGTAGTGGCTGGCTCATGTGACAAAGTACTTGTGATGTACGCAGGCCGTACGATGGAGTACGGTAAGGTTGATGAAATATTCTACAACCCAAGCCACCCTTACGCAGAAGGGCTGCTAAAAGCGATCCCTCGTTTAGATACGGAAGGTGAGATTCTTCCGACAATTCCAGGTAACCCGCCTAACTTACTTCGTTTACCAACAGGCTGCCCATACCAAGAGCGCTGTCACCGAGTAATGGATCGTTGTAAGCAGGAAGCACCAATCTTGACGCCATTTGGTGACGGTCGTCAGCGTGCATGTTTTTCAGAGTGGGAGGCTTGGAAAAAATGAGTATTGATAAGAACCTAATTCTAGACGTTAAAGATCTTAAAGTTCACTTTAGCATTGCAGCAAAATCGGCATGGCCTTGGACAAAGCCTTCAAACCTGAAAGCCGTAGACGGCGTTAACGTGCGTCTCTATGAAGGTGAAACTTTAGGGGTTGTAGGTGAATCTGGTTGTGGTAAATCGACGTTTGCTCGCGCGATCATTGGTCTTGTTGAAGCGACTGACGGTGATGTACTGTGGTTGGGTCAAGACCTAACGAAGATGAAAGAAGTCCAGCGCCGTGAAACGCGTAAAGAGATCCAGATGATTTTCCAGGATCCACTTGCATCATTGAACCCGCGTATGACAGTCGGCGATATCATTGCTGAGCCTCTAGAAACTTTCTACCCAGAGCTTTCTAAAGACGAAGTCAAAGCTCGTGTAAAAGAGATGATGGCAAAAGTTGGTCTGCTTCCTAACGTAATCAACCGTTACCCACATGAGTTCTCAGGCGGTCAGTGTCAGCGTATCGGTATTGCACGAGCACTGATCCTTAAACCTAAGATGATCATCTGTGACGAACCAGTTTCAGCACTTGATGTGTCGATTCAAGCTCAGGTTGTGAACCTACTGAAAGAGCTGCAAAAAGAACTGGGTCTATCGCTAGTCTTCATTGCCCACGATTTGTCAGTAGTGAAACATATCTCTGACCGTGTTCTAGTGATGTACTTGGGCAACGCGGTAGAGTTGGGTGAAGCTGAAGCGCTGTTTGCTGACCCTAAGCACCCATACACACGTGCACTAATGTCAGCGGTTCCAATTCCAGATCCAAAACTCGAGCGTAATAAGCATATCGAGATGCTAGAAGGCGACCTTCCTTCGCCTATCAATCCGCCGTCAGGCTGTGTATTCCGAACTCGTTGCCCTCAAGCAACAGAAGCATGTGCACAAACTAAGCCGACGATCGAAGGTAGTGACGTTCACGCGGTATCGTGTCTCCACGTTAGCGTGTAAGTAATTCAGCCTGTGACGGGCTCAAGCGCGACATCTTTCGGGAGTCGCGCTTTTTTTGATTTCTGATCATTCAAATAATTCGAACAACTAAGCCAACTCCTTCTAGTCTCTAGATAGTTGGCTTTTTTTATACTGGGCGAAATCAATTGGATTAAAGGAGCTCGATATGGGTAAGTTAGTTGAAGGTGTTTGGCATGATGTTTGGTATGACACGAAATCGAGCAACGGTAAGTTTATTCGTGAAGATGCGGGTTTTAGACATTGGGTAGAAAACCGTGCGGACGCCGAATTTCAACCGGAAAGCGGACGCTACCATTTGTACGTTTCACTCGCTTGTCCTTGGGCGCACAGAACGCTTATTTTTCGTGAGCTTAAAGGTCTAACTGATCATATTGATGTAACGGTTGTTTGCCCTGATATGATGAGCGAAGGATGGCAAATGGGGCTACCAGAGCCTTTGTTTGGTCACACCCGTATGCATCAAATCTATACACAAGCGAAGCCGGACTATACTGGTCGCGTCACGGTTCCTGTATTGTGGGACAAGAAAACCAATACCATTGTAAGCAACGAATCTTCTGAAATTATCCGTATGTTTAACTCTGCGTTTAATGACTTAACAGGCAATCGCGATGATTACTACCCACAAGCCCTTCGTCATACGATCGATAAGTGGAATGATTTCATCTATCCAAATATCAATAACGGCGTGTATCGTTGTGGCTTCGCAACGACTCAAGAGGCGTATGAAGAGGCATTTGAGGGACTATTTGATGCGCTAGATACAGTGGATGCTCACCTAGCAAAAAATCGTTACTTGGCTGGAGATGTGATCACGGAAGCGGATTGGCGACTGTTTACGACTTTGATTCGATTTGATGCAGTCTATGTTGGCCACTTTAAGTGCAATAAAAAGCGTATTGCCGACTATGCGCATTTGAATGGCTATATGAAAGAGCTGTATCAAGTTAAGGGCATCAAGGAGACGACGGATTTTTATCATATTAAGCGTCACTACTACTTTAGCCATACTGGAATTAATCCGACACAAGTCGTACCGAAAGGGCCAGACCTGGACTTAGAGTCTGCTCATGGACGTGATAGTTAAATTATGACTTTAGGTATTAAAAAGCCCACGCAATTGCGTGGGCTTTTTCATTCAAAAAGTGTTTAGTTAACCACTTTTTCTTGAGCTTGAGCCGCTTGGTCTGCTTGGATCGCCGTCAGAGCTACAGTGTAAACAATGTCGTCAACTAGAGCGCCGCGAGACAGGTCGTTTACAGGCTTGCGCATACCTTGAAGCATTGGACCGATAGAGACTAGATCCGCTGAACGTTGTACCGCTTTGTAAGTCGTGTTACCCGTGTTTAGGTCTGGGAATACGAATACGGTCGCTTTACCTGCTACTGGAGAGTTAGGCGCTTTAGAAGCAGCAACGTTTTCCATGATAGCTGCGTCGTACTGTAGAGGGCCGTCGATCACTAGATCAGGACGTTTCTCTTTAGCCAACTTAGTTGCTTCGCGTACTTTATCTACGTCTGCACCCTTACCAGATTCACCTGTTGAGTATGAGATCATCGCAACGCGTGGTTCGATACCGAATGCGGCAGCAGAATCTGCAGATTGGATAGCGATTTCAGCAAGCTGCTCTGCTGTTGGATCTGGGTTGATCGCACAGTCACCGTAAACCAGTACTTGGTCTGGTAGTAGCATGAAGAATACAGAAGATACGATAGACGCATCAGGTGCAGTCTTGATGATTTGGAACGGAGGAACGATAGTATTTGCAGTCGTATGAACTGCACCAGAAACTAGGCCATCAACTTCGTCGTTCTCAAGCATCATAGTGCCTAGGAATACAGAGTCTTGTAGCTTCTCACGCGCAACCACTTCAGTCATACCTTTGTGACCACGTAGCTCAACGAGACGCGCTACGTAGTTTTCACGCACTTCATCAGAGTTGATGATCGTTACGCCAGCACCTAGCTCAACACCTTGCTGCGCAGCAACACGTTTGATCTCTTCTGGGTTACCTAGAAGCACACACTCTGCAATGCCGCGCTCAGCACAGATAGCTGCCGCTTTCACTGTACGTGGCTCATCACCTTCAGGTAGAACGATACGCTTACCAGCTTTACGAGCAAACTCAGTCAGTTGGTAACGGAATGCTGGTGGGCTTAGACGACGAGACTTCTGAGTCCCCTCAGTCATTGACTCGATCCAGTTGCCATCGATGTTGCCAGCTACGTGCTCGTTGATGAATTCAATACGCTCTTTATCGTCTGCAGGAACTTCGATAGAGAAGCTCTGTAGGTTTAGAGACGTCTGCCAAGTGTTACCTTGTGCTTTGAAGATTGGTAGACCTGAATCAAACGCAGGCTTACATAGGCCAACGATCTCTTCTGGGATGTCGTAACCACCAGTAAGTAGAACGGCGCCAATTTCAACACCGTTCATTGCTGCTAGCGCTGCTGCAACAATAACATCAGGGCGATCTGCTGAAGTGACAAGAAGTGAGCCTGGCTTGAAGTGCTCAATCATGTTTGGCAGAGAGCGGGCACAGAAAGTAATGCTCTTAATACGACGAGATTCGATGTCACCCGCGTTGATGATATCCGCCTTTAGGTGTTTCGCCATATCGATAGCACGAGTCGCAATTAGGTCGATGCTCCATGGCACGCAACCCAAAACACGGATTGGAGATGTGTTAAAGATCTCCATCACTTTCATTTCGTTCTGCTTCGCGCTGTCGGCATCGTCAAAGATTTCAGACAGGTCAGGGCGAGTACGGCCAGCTTCGTCAACAGGCGCGTTTAGCTTGTTGATGATCACGCCAGAAATGTTTTTGTTCTTAGTGCCGCCGAAGTTAGAACATGCTACTTCGATACGCTCTTTTAGCTGCGCAGGGTTATCAGTACCTGGAGTCGCAACAAGAACGATCTCTGCGCCAAGTGTTGCTGCGATTTCAGCGTTCACTTGGTTCGCGAATGGGTGTTTACGCGTTGGTACAAGACCTTCGATTAGCGTTACGTCTGCATCTTTGTTGATTTGGTTGTAACGCTCAACCACTGTTTCCAGCAGCTCATCCATGTTGTCGTTACCGATTAGACTTTCAGCAACAGACATCGCAAGAGGTTGGCCGATCTTCACATCGCTGTTTGTGCCAACGATAGTTGAAGTTAGATCAGGTTGATCGCCGCCAGAGCGTGGCTGACAGATTGGCTTGTAAAAAGAAACTTTAACGCCTTTGCGCTCCATTGCGCGAAGAACACCCATGCTTACGCTAGTAAGACCAACACCAGCACTTGCAGGGATAAGCATAATAGTACGAGACATTCGTAGAGTACCTATAGCTATTGGGGATAAAAGCTCAACTCATATTCCAAGCAGAGCAAAGAATAGGAGCTGAGCCCCTTAGTAAGAAAACCGGCTGACGTTGGGTCAGCCGGTTAAGTCAATTAAAGACCTGCTAGACGTGCAGTGTCTTCAGCGATAACTAGCTCTTCGTTAGTAGAGATAACCATTGCTGGGATACGGCTGTTTTCAGTTGTGATAGTACCTTCACCACCGAAACGAGCTTTAAGGTTAGCTTCGCCATCTACTTCGATACCGAAGATACCTAGACGGTTAAGAACCATTTCACGGATTGGGCCAGAGTTTTCACCGATACCACCAGTGAATACGATAGCGTCCAGACGGCCTTCTAGAGAGGCAGTGTAACCAGCAACGTATTTCGCTAGACGGTGACAGAATACATCCATCGCGCGAGTCGCTTCTTCTTTTTCGCCGTAGTTGTCTTCAACGAAACGACAGTCAGAAGTTACTTCAGTTAGACCAGCAAGACCTGACTCTTTCGTTAGCATGTTGTTGATTTTCTCAACTGAGTAACCAAGCGTATCGTGTAGGTGGAAGATGATCGCAGGGTCGATGTCGCCACAACGTGTACCCATTACCAGACCTTCTAGAGGAGTCAGACCCATTGAAGTATCTACAGATTTACCGTTCTTAACTGCACAAACAGACGCACCGTTACCTAGGTGACAGTTGATGATGTTAACTTCTTCAACTGGCTTGCCAAGGATGTTAGCCACTTCGCGAGTGATGAATAGGTGAGAAGTACCGTGCATGCCGTAACGACGGATACCGTGCTCTTTGTATAGGTTGTATGGAAGAGCGTATAAGTAAGACTCTTCAGGCATTGTTTGGTGGAAAGCTGTATCAAACACAGCAACGTTTTTCAGTGCTGGGAATGATTTTTGAGCCGCTTTGATGCCGATGATGTGAGCAGGGTTGTGAAGAGGTGCTAGAGTTGCACAGTCTTCGATGCCTTTTAGCACGTCGTCAGTGATTAGTGCAGACTGAGTGAACTTCTCGCCGCCGTGTACAACGCGGTGACCGATCGCAGCCAAGTTTTCAGAAAGTTCTGGCTTAGAAGCAAGAATAGTTTCTACCATAAACGCTAGTGCTTCTTCGTGAGCTGCACCGTTACCTAGTTGAGCTTCGTGCTTACCGTCAAGTTTCCACTTGATGCGAGCTTCTGGAAGGTGCAGACATTCTGCAAGACCTGTTAGATGCTCATCACCGCTTTCTGCATCAACAACAGCAAATTTAAGAGAAGAACTACCGCAGTTTAAAACTAAAACTAGCTTTGACATGAGTGACTACCTGTAATAATCAGTTAGGATAAAAATTAATCACAAGAATAGACGAAGCGCGAAAAGCTGCGTACTAATCTTGGTCAAAAAAACTTCGAATTCCGTATAAAAGACAGTGATGGTCCAAATCACCACCTTTGCATCCGCTGCAGAAAGGTCCCAAGAGTTGCTTAAATTGTAAATAACAGCAACAATGAGATTGTGGGTCCGCAAAGGATAACGATAATGCGCAATGATAACAAAAAAATTTGAAAGAATATTAACTTTCATCAATTTTTTGCGCCAATAGTTGAAACTTTCAACTTAATTTTAGTTTGGCCCCAACAATGAAGTGAGAGAGTCGTATGAGTAATAAAGCTGGATTAGTCCATAGCCTACGCGATGGACAAAAATACATGGATACTTGGCCAATGCGAAAAGAGCTCAATATGCTCTTTCCTGAACAACGCATTATCAAGGCGACTCGATTCGGTGTGAAAGTCATGCCAGCCATCGCTGCCATCAGTGTTTTAACGCAAATGGCATTCAACAACTATGACGCGATGCCCCAAGCTGTCATTATGGCATTGTTCGCAATCAGTATGCCTGTTCAAGGCATGTGGTGGCTTGGTAATCGTGCCAATACCCAATTGCCACCGAGTTTGGCAGGTTGGTACCGAGAGATTCATCAGAAAATCGTTGAAAGTGGTTTTGCCCTAGAGCCTATGAAAGCGCGACCTCGCTATAAAGAGTTGGCACACATCCTCAATCGCGCATTCAGTCAGCTTGATAAAAGCGCATTAGAACGCTGGTTTTAAATCGTATTAAGTTTGAATCACTTACGATTTGTCAATCTCCATTGTCTTATCTTTTTCAAACCGTAGAGCAGGGCGTTTAATCCCAAAGTCAGCGCCTTGCTTGGTTTGACACAGTTTCCCCAACGTCCCCAAACAAAAAACGCTCACCGAAGTGAGCGTTTTGTTATCTGATGCTATTCAACATTAGTTGAACATTGCAATAGCTTCTGCTGGGTCTACGTACTCTAGGTCGAAGCTCTCTGCGACTTCTTTACACGTTACCTTACCGTGGATAACGTTTAGGCCCTCTAGGAAGCCTTTGTCTGCAAGAAGTGCTTCACGGTAGCCCTTGTTCGCAAGCTTAACAATGTAAGGCAATGTTGCATTGTTCAGTGCAAACGTAGAAGTACGAGCAACTGCGCCTGGCATGTTTGCAACACAGTAGTGAACGACATCGTCAACAATGTACGTAGGATCGGCGTGTGTTGTCGCGTGTGATGTTTCGAAACAACCACCTTGGTCGATTGCTACGTCAACCACAGCCGCACCTGGCTTCATCTTCGCGATGTGCTCTTTTGTTACTAGTTTAGGAGCTGCTGCACCAGGGATGAGTACGGCACCGATTACTAGGTCTGCTTCTAGAACATGCTTCTCGATAGCGTCTTCTGTAGAGTAAACCACTTTTGCACGGCCTTGGAATTCCTCGTCTAGACGACGAAGAGTATCAACGTTTCGGTCAAGGATGGTTACGTCTGCTCGTAGACCCACTGCCATACGTGCCGCGTTAGCACCAACAACACCGCCGCCGACAACAACAACTTTCGCTGGTTCAACGCCTGGTACGCCACCTAGTAAAAGACCGCGACCACCGTGAGATTTCTCTAGAGTTTGTGCACCTGCTTGAATAGACATGCGGCCTGCAACCTCAGACATTGGCGCAAGTAGTGGCAAGCGACCCATATTATCTGTTACAGTCTCATATGCTATGCAGACAGCTTTGCTCTTGATTAGCTCTTCAGTTTGTGGAAAATCTGGTGCTAGGTGCAAATACGTAAATAAAATTTGCCCTTCTCGAAGCATTGCGCGCTCGACAGCTTGAGGTTCTTTAACCTTTACAATCATTTCTGCTTTCGCGAAAACGTCAGCAGCAGTAGGAAGAATGGATGCGCCTACAGCGATGTAATCATCGTCTGAAAAACCGATACCTGAACCGGCATTGGTTTCAACAAAAACTTGGTGACCTTGAGACACTAGCTCGCGAACGCTTGCTGGGATCATGCCTACACGGTATTCGTGGTTTTTGATTTCCTTAGGTACGCCAATAATCATCCTGACTCCTCATTTTATATTGGTTGTATTTAGTATGTTAGTTAGATTAACTATATGTAGGGTAATTGTATCGAATTAATATCTAGTATAGGTGTATTTTGATAAAATTTGATACTGAATATTAAAAAGTTGTAGTATATTTTTTTGCAAGGAAGTAATAAGGTGGAATAAAAAATGGCAGACAACAATAAAAAGCCGTCCAAGGATCTAGATCGTATTGACCGCAACATTCTTAATGAGTTGCAAAAAGACGGTCGTATTTCGAATGTAGAGCTCTCTAAGCGTGTTGGTCTTTCCCCGACACCCTGTTTGGAGCGTGTGCGCAGATTAGAGCGTCAGGGGTATATTACGGGCTATACAGCGTTGCTAAATCCGCAATATCTTGATGCCTCACTATTAGTGTTTGTTGAAATTACGTTAAATCGTGGTGCACCTGACGTCTTTGAGCAGTTTAATACCGCTGTTCAAAAACTCGATGATATCCAAGAATGTCATCTGGTTTCTGGTGATTTTGACTACTTGTTGAAAACACGCGTGTCAGACATGAGCGCTTATCGTAAGCTGCTAGGTGATACGTTACTTCGTCTTCCGGGTGTCAATGACACGCGTACCTACGTGGTTATGGAAGAAGTGAAGCAAACCAATCAACTTGTCATCAAAACTCGTTAGTCAGGAAAATACCTTTCGATATTCTGACTTTAGGGAATTGGGTTTTAAGCCCTGATATGGTTAAATCGATAGTCCGAGTAGCGTTGCTGCTCGGGCTATTTTTTTCTTACCGTTCAACAGCTGTGAGCGGTCGCTTCAATAGATAAGTTGGTTATGTTCAAAGAGAACAAAAATAAAGTCGAAACGATAATCAAAACGGGTGAGGAACCTCAGACGACTCGCTTGAATGGTCCTCAGCGTCTTAAAGAGTGCAGTCTGATTGTGATTGTACTGCTTTCTATATTGCTATCAGTCGCATTGTTAACATTTAGCCCCGCTGACCCTTCTTGGTCTCAAACCGCTTGGGGAGGGCAGGTGGATAATGCCGGAGGCTTGGTCGGAGCTTGGTTTGCTGACACTTTGTTTTTTACTTTTGGTTCACTCGCTTATCCAATCCCATTTATCGTTACTGTCGCAGCATGGATCATGTTACGAAAGCGTGACGAAAATGACCCGATAGACCTAATGCTATGGGGTACGCGCCTATTGGGCTTGACCATTATAATTCTCACCAGCTGTGGACTGGCGGACATCAACTTTGACGATATTTGGTACTTCTCTTCCGGTGGTGTCATTGGTGACGTACTGACGAGCTTGGCTTTACCGACACTGAATCTACTTGGGACAACCTTGGTGTTGCTGTTTCTATGGGGAGCTGGGTTTACCTTGTTGACGGGCATTTCGTGGTTGAGCATTGTCGATTGGTTAGGCGAAACCACGATATCTGCATTGACCACGTTGCTTAATCGTGTCCGAGGAGAGAGAGAGGAAGTGCTCGAGCCTCAACTCTCTGTCCCAGAGATGGCTGAGCCAATACGTGATGCTGAACAGGAAGAAGAACCTGTTCTGACGGCGAAAGACACGTTAGAAGCTGAAGATGAAACAGTCACTCACGAGCGCCGCTTTAATATTCATATGCCTGAAACTCGCCAAGAGCCAACCTTTTCAGACCCTGAACCGGAGGCTGTGCCACAAGCGCGAGTCAGTGACCCGATTGATACTATTCCACCTAAGGTTGTCGCGTCGCCAACGACCTCTTCTGTTCAAGAACCGACAACGGAGCGCACTCGTCAGCTAGGGGCGACGATCGAAGAGCTCGAAGCCGCCGCACAAATGGATGATGACTTTGCGAAAGGGGCAGAGCACTACAGTTCTGACGTTTATGAGCAGCACTCAACTCAGCCTACGCCAACTAGTCAAAGCATCGATAACCCTATGCCTTGGAACGAAGTCGAACAAGTGGTAGAGGAACGTGAGATTACTCAGCCAGTGATAGATCACGATGATTTAGAACAGATTACGCAACATGTAGAGCCTGAACCAACGCATCAGGAGCCAGTGATCTCAAGTTTTGACGTGGCTGACGATGAGCCGCAACACACATTCGAGCCTACGGTTAACGATCTTCACGATACTGTCGTTGAAGAAGAGGAAGCTGGTGATCAGGATGTCGCAGCGTTCCAAGATATTGTCGCTGATGCTCAGGCAAAAGTTGCGGCTCAGCAAAATCCGTTTTTGGTACAGCATGAACTTAACTTGCCTAAACCAGCAGAACCTATGCCGACGTTGGAATTGCTATATCATCCAGAAAAACGTGAAAACTTCATAGACCGAGCAGCACTCGAAGAGATCGCCCGCCTCGTGGAAGCTAAGTTAGCCGATTACAAAATAAAAGCGGAAGTGGTGGATATTTTCCCTGGGCCTGTCATTACGCGCTTTGAGCTCGATTTGGCACCGGGTGTCAAAGTGAGCCGTATCTCAGGTCTGTCTATGGATTTAGCACGCTCGTTGTCTGCCATGGCTGTGCGTGTAGTTGAGGTGATACCAGGTAAACCTTACGTTGGTCTTGAACTGCCGAATATGAGTCGTCAGACCGTATTCTTCTCTGATGTTGTTGGTAGCCAGCAGTTTATCGAAGCCAAATCTCCAACGACAGTCGTACTAGGTCAAGACATTGCAGGTGAAGCGGTAGTTGCTGACTTATCTAAAATGCCTCACGTGTTAGTTGCTGGTACCACGGGCTCAGGTAAATCGGTCGGTGTTAACGTGATGATTCTGAGTATGCTCTACAAAGCGACGCCAGAAGATGTGCGTTTTATCATGATTGACCCGAAAATGCTGGAGCTTTCTGTGTATGAAGGCATTCCACATTTGTTGTCCGAAGTTGTAACGGATATGAAAGACGCGTCGAATGCACTGCGCTGGTGTGTGGGGGAAATGGAGCGTCGCTACAAACTGATGTCAGCGCTTGGCGTCCGTAACATCAAAGGCTTTAATGATAAGTTGAAAATGGCGGCAGAGGCGGGGCACCCAATTCATGATCCACTTTGGCAGCCAGGTGACAGCATGGACGAGACCGCGCCATTGCTTGAAAAGCTGCCGTATATCGTGGTGATTGTCGACGAGTTTGCCGATCTGATGATGGTGGTAGGTAAGAAAGTAGAAGAGTTAATTGCTCGACTTGCTCAAAAAGCCCGTGCTGCGGGTATTCACCTTATCTTAGCAACACAGCGACCGTCTGTAGATGTCATTACTGGTCTTATCAAAGCAAACATCCCAACGCGGGTGGCATTTACTGTATCAACCAAAACGGATTCGCGTACTATCCTAGACCAAGGTGGTGCTGAGTCATTGCTTGGAATGGGTGACATGCTCTACTTGCCTCCAGGTTCAAGTCACACCGTGCGTGTTCATGGTGCATTTGCATCCGATGACGACGTCCATGCGGTGGTGAATAACTGGAAGGCTCGTGGTAAGCCTAACTATATCGAAGAGATCACCAATGGCGACCAAGGACCGGAGGGGCTGCTTCCTGGGGAAAAACCAGAAGGCGAAGAAGAGATGGACCCACTATTCGATCAAGTTGTTGAGCACGTTGTTCAATCTAGGCGTGGTTCGGTCTCTGGCGTTCAGCGTCGATTCAAAATTGGCTACAACCGAGCTGCACGGATTGTCGAGCAGCTTGAAGCTCAAGGTATCGTGAGTGCGCCTGGGCATAATGGTAACCGAGAAGTCTTAGCTCCAGCACCTGGGCGGGATATGAACTAAACACAGGTGAGTCAATGCATTAAGGGTTAGCGTCTAGCTAACCCTTTTTGTATCCACAATTGGCGTGCTGGCTTGTTAATTCTCGAGGGGTAGTCAGTATGCCAATACTGACAAAAAAGGGCTGACGATCTCCCGTCAACCCTTTGTTATTTAGGTAATTGGTTAGTTTTTACTTTTGGCAAATTGGGCAATAACGATAACGCTTAGCGCGACAAGATTACCAGCGAAAATGACAACTAACCATTGTGGCATTGATAGTGTCAGGAACTGCCAAACAATCTTGCTACAGTCGCCATAGGCTTCAAACATCCAAGGTGCCCATTGGTTTAGTGGTGCCCAATCTGGGAAAGTGACAAATAAATCACACGTAGCGAAAGGTGATGGATTGAACTGGTAATCGACGTGCTGCAGTGAAAGCGCCAAGCCTTTGTACGCACTTGCTCCCCACGCAGCGAGACCGAGCCAACGGATAACAGGGTTATTTGGAGCGATAAGACCAATAAGCGCCGCGCCACCGACGCCTAACATCGCGACACGTTCGTAAATGCACATCACGCAAGGGGAAAGCATCATGACATGTTGGAAGAACAGTGCGCACGCTTCGAAGAAAATGACAAACAGCAGAAGAAGTAACCAAGACAGTCTGCCTTGAGAAAACGTTTTAATCGTAGAAAGAATGTTCAACGGGATACCCTGATAGAATAAAAAAGCTCTGACTAATCAGAGCTTTTTATCGTGTAAAAGTTTCAGTAGCAACAAAAACTTTTTAATAACTGCAATTAATGCCCGCCAGAAACAGCGTGAGTGACATCGCCAGTGTGATGCATGATCCAACCCGCATCGTAGAACCAAGCCGTCATAGGCTCAACAAAAAATACAATGCCCGCCAAGCCAACCAGCGCAAGAACGATGGTGTATGGTAAAGCCATAATTACCATGCGGCCGTAAGACAGACGAATCAATGGCGCAAGCGCAGACGTTAGTAGGAACAGAAATGCTGCTTGACCATTCGGTGTCGCGACAGATGGCAAGTTAGTACCTGTGTTGATAGCAACAGCAAGTAAGTCGAACTGATCTCGAGTGATGACACCTTCAACAAGCGCCGTTTTCACTTCGTTGATGTAGACCGTGCCAACGAACACGTTGTCAGACACCATAGAAAGCAGCCCATTGGCTACGTAGAACAGAGCTAACTGAGTCCCTTTATCTTCGACATGGAGTACTGCGTCGATAACAGGTTTGAACAGCTCTTGATCAATGATAACGGCAACCACGGCAAAGAATACGGCAAGCAGCGCTGTAAATGGAAGTGCTTCCTCAAACGCTTTACCCATCGAATGCTCTTCAATCACTCCGGTAAATGCAGTCGCCAAGATAATAACTGACAGACCAATCAAACCGACGGCAGCAAGGTGAAGAGCAAGACCAACGATCAGCCATACAGCGATTAGACCTTGAACCCACAGTTTCGCGACGTCTTGGTTTGTTCGTGTTTTACGCTCTTCCGTATCAAAATCGACCAAAATCTGACGAACGTTGTCTGGTAGGCGCGCGCCGTAGCCAAATACCTTGAGTTTCTCTACTAGCACACAAGTAATTAGACCGCAGACGAAGACAGGTGCTGTCACTGGAAGCATTCGAATAATGAACTCGCCGAAGTTCCAACCGGCTTGGTCGGCAATAATTAAGTTTTGAGGCTCACCAACCATCGTCATTACGCCGCCTAGCGCTGTACCAACACCTGCATGCATAAGAAGAGAGCGAAGAAATGCGCGGTAGTTTTCTAAGTCATCACGCGTTAGCTCTGAAAGGTGATCGTCTTGTGTGTGGTCGTGTGACGCATGAGGGCCCTGACCTGACGCGACTTTGTGGTAAATAGCATAGAAACCCACAGCAACACTAATAACAACCGCAATCACCGTCAGTGCATCTAGGAATGCAGACAAGAATGCTGCCGCGAAACAGAAGGCGACAGACAGCATTGATTTCGATTTTATGCCTAGCAATATTTTGGTGAAGATGAAGAGCAGCAGCTGCTTCATGAAGTAGATGCCGGCAACCATGAATACCAACAGCAACAATACTTCGATATTCGCGACTAGCTCATGCTTCACTTGCTCAGCACTTGTCATACCTATTGCAATGGCTTCGATTGCCAGCAAACCACCAGGCTGAAGAGGGTAGCATTTCAGTGCCATGGCTAGTGTGAAGATGAACTCCGCGACGAGTAACCAGCCTGCAACAAATGGGTCGACAAAGAAAAAAACGATAGGATTGATAATAAGGAAAGAAATGATGGCAACTTTGTACCAATCTGGTGCTTTACCAAGAAAGTTCTTGATAAATGCGTTTCCGAGTGACATCGGCATGATCGCAATACTCTTAAATGTTGTTATGAATAGACACTACTCGTGCTTGTATCCATAAATCGGCGTCTCCCTGTAACACCGGCTTGATTCCTTGCCTAAGAATAGCCATATCTGTTTATCGGGAAACACTCGATCCAACAGTGACTTAGAAAAACAACATCAACACATATCGAGATGTGATCTTGCCAAGTCACTCCCTGAGAAAGACAAGCACTCCATACTTTGGGCGCCACTGTACTCCTCAAGATTATTTAGTCAATCAATAACTGTTTATTGACTTTTATATTAGGAGACTTTTGTTTAAAAACGCGATCAAAGTGGCGTTAACATAACACAAGAGTTGTTAAAAACAATCCTAAGTGGCAGCGGAGCGATTAAATGGGAGAATAAGACAAAATATGTGATTATATTGAATGAAAATGAAGGGTTATTTTTGCAATTTTACAAACTAAGTTTCTATTTCTGAAGGCAGTAATGACGGGTTCTCCGCAATGTTACAATTTTATTAAACTTGGAAATTATATCGATTGCGCGTTTTGAGAATATTCAAAATACCCTCAGATAAATTAGAGTTAATGCTCTATGTGTGTTTTGAGTGCAGTTTACTTGTACTCGGTTTCCGATATGCAAAAACTAGTGGTATGATGAGTTCCCATTAGACCCATAAGAATACAACTGGATAACACATAGATGGTCATAAAGGCTAAAAGCCCAGCAGGATTCGCAGAGAAATACATTATTGAGAGTATTTGGAAAGGGCGTTTCCCTCCTGGTTCCATTTTACCTGCGGAACGTGAACTCTCTGAATTGATTGGCGTTACTCGTACAACGCTTCGTGAAGTGCTCCAGCGACTCGCACGCGATGGTTGGTTAACAATTCAACATGGTAAGCCAACTCGCGTAAATCAGTTTATGGAAACGTCTGGTTTACACATCTTAGATACGCTAATGACATTAGATGCTGACAATGCAACATCGATCGTTGAAGATTTGCTTGCAGCACGTACAAATATCAGCCCTATTTTCATGCGTTACGCGTTTAAAGCGAACAAAGAAAATGCTGAAAAAACAATCACTACCGTTATAGAATCTTGTGAGTCTCTGCTTGCAGCGGAGTCTTGGGATGCATTTATGCAGTCATCGCCTTACGCTGAAAAGATTCAACAGCACATTAAAGATGATGGTGAAAAAGATGAAGCGAAGCGTCAAGCAACACTGATTGCAAAAACGTTCAACTTTTACGATTACATGCTGTTCCAACGTCTTGCATTCCATTCTGGCAACCAGATATACGGTCTGATTTTTAATGGCTTGAAGAAGCTGTATGATCGAGTGGGCAGCTACTACTTTTCTAGCCCGCAAGCGAGAAGTTTAGCGCTTAACTTTTATCGTGACCTTCTGGATGTGTGTGAGTCTGGTGATCGCGATCGAATTCTTGTCGTCGTTCGAAACTATGGTTTGGAAAGTGCTCAAATCTGGAATCAGATGAAGCTTACTCTGCCGACTAACTTCACTGAAGATGACAGCTAAGCCAAAAGAAGAACAAACAAAAAACGCCCTTTACGGGCGTTTTTTTATGGAAAGCGTTAGCAATCCGCACACTCATCTTCATTGCCGCCTGCTTCACGGAACCACTGAGTTAAATGCGCTTTCAGGTCTTTCAGCTCATCTGGACCAATCAAAGCAAGGCCTAAGTCTTCCGCGCGCGTGATGTCGTTGTGACGAAGTGGGCGGAAACTCACCAGCATAGCTCGAGCTTGCAGGCCGCCGAGCAAGTCACGTAGCGATTCAAGCTTGTACAAAGTATCATCGCCATCGTCGCGCATACCTTTGGTTTTGCACTCAATGATATGCAGCTTATTATTCACAACCGATGCGATGTCGAGCTCATTACGCACTTCACGTTCGCCTAACTGACGATAAACCTGTACGTTTAATGAATGGTCTTGAATGGTCGGCATGTCTTGTTGTATTTGACGCACAGTACTGTGGACCAAGGTTTCTAGCCACTCACCGTTAGAGAAACGACGTGCGTCTTCGTTGGCAAAAGTGAGTACACCGTTTTCATACGTGGCAATGTCTGCTTCGACCAGATCGGTCAGCAACATGTTGAGCTCTCGGTATCCTTGCTGCTTCTCAGAAAGCGCCACATCCAACTGTTGTTCTTTCCGGCAGGTGGTTGCGAGGTAGTTAAGCGTCGCGAGACCTGGCCCCAACTCAAGTGCATTGCTTGCCCATCGTTCACCCAATTCATACAGTTTTTGGTCTAACTGAGGAGGAAGTTGATGTTCACTGAATTCGCCTCGCGCACCAAAAATAGTTAAGTAGTCATCAATTGTGATGCGGTCCTGAACTTGGGTGTCTTCTTTGCCGTCTGGGTAAAGCCAACAAAGGCGATCACTGTTTGGTTCCACGACGAAAATTGGCCAGTGATAGGTGCGGAATATTTCGTAAACCGATAACAATCTGTGACGCAACCCACAGCTTGCATTGAGCTTCACTTCTTGGGAACGAGCTTTGAGATCTTCGGCAAGAACCGTGATCGCTTTTTTTATCTGTGAAGGGTTGGCAACATTAGGAATTTCAAAAAATTCAGAGGTGATGTCTCGTTTCGCGAGTACGTTGTGCAAACGTAAATACATGTCTTCCTGAGCTTTTACACCAATAAAAACAATGTGGTTGCTGATGGTGCGATTGTCGAGCAAAGGAGTGACCAATCGAATAGGGTCTTGGTCGATAATGCCAACATGAACTGCCATATATATTCCTCATGTGTGGCTTGCGAAAAGGAGTAGAGAGAAGAAGCAAGCCTATTAACCATATGATGACACTGGGTATAAAAAACAAGGGCGACTAACAAAATTAGTCGCCCAAAGAGGTAGATAGTTGAAGTTACAGCTTAAATTGATGCACCAAATCGCCTTGCTGACTCGCCAGTTCCGTTAAGTCTGTACTGGTGCGCGCGATTTGTGCCATAGCTTGATAGCTCTGCTCCGCTATGAGGTTAATCTCTTCAATGTTACGAGCAATGTCCGTTGAGGTTTCGCTTTGCTCAGCGGCCGCTTGAGAGATTTGACCGCTCATTTGACTGATCTCAAGAATCAACGCTTGAATCTCTTCCATTGCACTGTTGGCGTTGGATGCTTGTTCGACAGATTGCTCCATGTCGTCCATACAGCTCTGGATAACATTGTTTGCCGAGCTGGAGCTTGATTGCAGATTACTGATCATGTTTTCAATTTCCGACGTTGACTCCGTTGTCCGTTGGGCAAGCACGCGAACTTCGTCCGCAACCACCGCAAAGCCACGACCTTGCTCTCCTGCACGAGCGGCTTCAATCGCTGCGTTCAAAGCCAAGAGGTTTGTTTGTTCAGCAATGTTTCGGATCACATCAAGAATTGAACCAATTTGGCTACTCATGCTTTGTAGCTCTTTCACCGCGTCTACAGATTTGGTTAAGCGCGTTTCCAATTGGTTAATAGTGGTAATGTTGCTGCTCATAATCTGACGGCCAGACTCAGAAGCTTGCTCAACTTTCTCTACCATCTGCTGCGAACTTTGAGCGCTTTGAGCGACTTCTTGAACCGAGTGTGACATTTCTGTCATGGCAGTTGCGACGGTGGCGGTTTGTTCACGCTGCTGGCTCAGTTGGCTTTGTGCTTGCGAGGACGTTAACTGGTTAGTGTTCGCCGTCTCCGTCAAGTTGTCTGAAGCGTCATTCAGTTTCACCAGAATGTTGTGCAAACTGTCTGCTAATGTGTTGATGTGACCACTGACACGGCTGAACTCGTTGTTGTAACGAATCTCGATTCTTTGCGTCATATCACCATTGGTGAGGTGCTCAAGCGTTTTTAAAATGCGGGTAAGTGGTTCACGTACGCTATGAGCGATATGGTAGCCAACGCCAATCGCGAGAATGATCACAATCGCGCCAATGGAGATAGAACGAATCACACCTTGCTCATAGACCTCGCCCGCTTCAAGTAGCGAGGCATGTAAGCCATCTTGAGCTGCTTGGCTGAAAGAGTTCAACACAGCCATGGTTGCATCGACTTCTTGGGTCAAATTCGCAATGTTGTCATAGAGCGCATCTTTCGCCACCAAGTAAGAAGCGTGTTGATCCAGTACGCCACCTTTCTTACCGACATCCATCGTGAACTGCTGCACAGACTCATCAAATACCTTTTTGATTTCTGGCATTTGAGTGGTCAATCCACGATAAGCGTAGTTGAGGTGAGTTACCGCTTTTTTGTTCTTGGCTACGGCTTTGGCAACCAACTCAGTGTCGCTACTGGCGAGAGCGTCTGAGGTAATCACCTCCGCATCTTTGAGCTTAATGAAGTAGCTTTTCGCCATTACTTTAACCGAAATACTACTTTGCTCGTCAACGTACTCCTTCATACCGACACTCAGCTCAGAATGTAGACGTTGAAATTGACGGGTTGATTTCTGGACTTGCGCTTGCGCTTCGAACATGGAACGGTAGTTTGTCATCGCTTCTTCAGCTTCGTTGAAGTAACGAGTTTCCATTTCTTTGAGTTGCACAATGCGTTCTTCAAGCTCCGGCTTTGTTTGACTGGCTTGTTCAAGCGCGAGAAGCGTGTTGTTGTAGTTGGTTTTCGCCTCATCAAATTGCGATGAGATTTCTGCCATGCGCTCGAAGCTTTGCGTAGTTAAAAAGTCCTTAAAAAGTTTGTCCGCAGAAAGCAATGACACGCTGGTGTTGTTGGCTTGAGAAACAAGTGGAAGTGAAGTGTTGGATACACTCTCGAAGTTGGTATGAATCTGTTGCATTCCTCGCATCGTCATCACACTAGTAATGACGAAAGTAATAATGATCAATGCAAAGCCCGCATACATACGTCTAATGACAGAGCCTTTCATGGACCTCTCCCTAATTTATAGTTGTCTTAAAAATCTAACAAAAAGAGTGTTATTTTATTGATACTGAGACGCGCATTTTATGACGCACAATACAAAATTAACTCGTTGCTGAAGAAGAACGAGTGATTTATTTTTAATGAACAATGTTTTTTATTGTGATTTATAGTGGCTTGGCGCATACTCGACAAATACAATTATTCTCAAATGCATGTGATGGAGTGCTTCATGGCTGAAGAAACCATTTTTAGTAAGATCATCCGCAAGGAAATTCCTGCAGATGTTGTTTATCAAGACGACCTCGTAACTGCTTTCCGTGATATCAACCCTCGTGCTCCAAGTCACATTTTGATCATCCCTAATAAACTGATCCCTACCGTTAATGATGTGGCCGATGAAGATGAAGCCTTAATGGGCAGAATGTTTGTGGTTGCAAGAAATCTCGCTAAACAAGAAGGTATAGCGGAAGATGGCTATCGTTTGATTGTTAACTGTAACTCTCACGGTGGTCAGGAGGTGTATCATATCCATATGCACCTTGTAGGCGGTCGCCCTCTTGGCCCGATGTTAATGAGCTAAGTTTTCACCACTTTCTGTGATGGTGCAGCAGCGGAACTTTTTCGTTTGCTCACCGTCTCATTGCCATCAAGTATTATCAATAAATGACTGGAGTACGGGGTGCGTCAATACGTTCAACTCGCATTCGTTGTAGCTTGCTCAATCACTCTTTCTGCTTGCGCCAATCTTTCCGCTGGAAATCTTTTTAGCCATTACAGCGCGCAAAATCAGCAGGTCTACCAAGCTGTCAAAGCTGGACAATATCAACAAGCCGAAGAGGCGCTCCCAGACTACATCGCGGGTGAGATATTGGATAATTTTGAAAAAGGTCGGGTCTATCTACTCAACGAGCAATATCCACAAAGTAAGTTAGCACTTGAGAAAAGTGACTCGGCGGTACGTGTTCAGCAAGATAGCGCCACTATTTCTGTTTCAGATACGGCAACGAGTGTGAGTGCGCTGGCTGCCAATGACAACTTGACCTCCTATCAACCCGCTGATTATGAATTGGGTTTTCTTCATTTGTATCTGGGCCTCAACTATTTAAAAGAGAATCAGTTGGAAGGTGCGCTGGTGGAAATGCGCAGAGCGAATCAGGTTCAAGAGCAAGCCAGGAGAGAACGTGCGAAAGAACTCGAATCGGCACAAAAAGATCTAAAATCACAAGGTCTTACTCCTAATTTGGGCAGTGTCTTATCCAACTACCCAGATGCCGGTGAGACGCTTCAAGCGGTTCAAAACGGTTATCTGTTCTATTTGTCAGCATTACTGTATGAAGCTGACAAGGACCTAAACAGCGCGTATGTAGACTATCGTCGTGCTCTTGCAGTAATGCCTGATAACGCACAGGTAATTGATGGTACGAAACGCGTCGCGAAGCGTTTAGGGATGCGATCTGATTTATCTAAGCTAGAGAAGCGCTACGGTAAGGCGAAGCTGTTAGATCAAAAGAGCGCACGCGTGATTGTGATAGAAGAGCAGGGCGTTGTTGAAGCGATGCGTGAATGGCGCCAGTCTTTGCCTTTGTTTGATAGCCGCGGCAATGGGGTTTGGTACAGTGTGGCTTTACCTCACTATCCGAGTGTGACAAGACAAAGCTACAGTCCAATGCAGCTAAATCAAAATGTGCTCAAAAGTGATTTACTGACCGATGTTAACCTGATGGCACAACATGACTTGTCTGAGCGTATGCCAGCGATTGTGATCCGTCAGGCACTTCGAGTATGGGCGAAAGATCAGCTTCGCCGTGAGGCTGCGAGAAAAGAAGACAACGCTGCGAACTTACTGCTCAATGTTTGGAATACGCTAACCGAGCAAGCAGACACACGCAGCTGGCAAACACTTCCTGGGGAAATTAAAACCAGCAGCGCAGTGGTGACACCAGGTGCTCAGAAGCTAGTGGTTGATGGGAAGTCGTATGATTTCGAGGTAGGTGCCGGTCGTACGGCTTTGGTTTGGGTTTCTCGCCAAAGTGGCAATGCTACAATTTGGCATAAACAGTTAGGAAATATCCGATGAAAAAATGGTTAATCGCAGCAATAGCTGCACTTGCAATGGCTGGATGTGCGAGTAATACCGCTGGTTTGCGTATCGATGGGGCTTCTCAGACCGTCCTGTTTGGTGACAACGTATTGGCAGGTCGACTCAAAATTGAAGACATTGCCACCACACAAGTTGATGGCCGTGCACGAGGCGTTGTTCGATTGGTAAGTCAATATCAAGGTGACCAAGCAATCCAATATCGTTTCTACTGGTATGACGATCAAGGTTTAGAGGTCAACACTAAACTGGGTCCTTGGCGACAGGCGATTGTACGTGGCACCGAATCAATCGCTATATCAGAAGTTTCACTCAACCCGAATGGTACTCAGTTCCGAGTGCAGATTCGTGAAAATAACAACTAAATCGAACTAATAGCCGACGCTATTAGTCATAGTTATAAACAATAAATTTCAAGGAAATTTAAGGAACCAAGAATGAAAAAAAGTGTTATCGCACTGCTTGGCTTAGCTGTCATCTTAGGCGGGTGTTCAAACAAAGTTACTTACGGTGATGCACAAGCTGTTGAAACCACAACCATTGATTTTGGTTCGACGGACTTGCAAAAAATTGCTGGTGAAATGGTCGATAGTATGATGATGTCTGGCTCTGTGGCAGCGATTACCCGTGACGCACGCCCAATCGTATTCGTTGAGCGTATCAAAAACAAAACCAGCGAGCATATTGATACAGAATCAATCACAGACAGCATCAGCACTAAGATGTTGAACTCAGGTAAGTTCCGTTTTGTTGATATGGACCGTGTCGAGTCAGTTCGTGATCAACTTAATTTCCAAAACAATGATGAGCTTGTAAACCAAAGCACAGCGATTCAGTTTGGTAAAATGGTGGGTGCTCAGTACATGTTGTACGGAAACCTATCTAGCATCGCGAAAAATGCTGGTAGTGACAAAGACGTTTACTACAAGATGACGATGCGTTTGATGGATCTCGAAACTGGCCTGATCGAATGGGCAGACGAGACTGAAATTCGCAAACAAGAATCAAAGAGCCTTATTGGGTTCTAATAAACAATGAGGTGATTTATGGCAAGGATGTCGTGGCATGAAGCGTGTCAGCTAGATTCGTCACTGCTGAGTCTAGATCACTTCTTTGAATTACCTCCGGAATACGCGCAGACGCTGACCGGAGGTCTAACAAACCGCTGTTGGAAGATCGTTATTTCTCGCAGCGAGGCATATGTCTGGCGTCCCAACACTCCTATCACCAAAGCGTTTTCTATCTCCCGCTTCCAAGAGTACCAAATCCTTAATGCGATCCAAGACGCTCACATAGCGCCAAAAGCGATTCACATTAATGACCAAGGACTGTTGGTTGACTGGATTGAAGGTGAATCTCTTACTGACCAGCTCAGCATTGATTCATTGCTTAAGACCATGGTTAAAATCCATAGTTTGGATACAAACCGAATTCCTGTTGCTCCGTTTAATTTTACCGCTCGAGTCGACCATTACTGGATGTTGCTTCGTGATGACTTAAAACTGGCATCGTATCAGCAAGTTTACCAACAATGGCGAAACGCTCCGAGTTTGGCTGATATCGGTACTACTCTGTGTCACTTTGATCTGGCTGGCTACAATATGGTTCACACTCAAGATGGCCACAAGGTGATTGATTGGGAGTATGCGGCAATCGCGGACCCAAGGCTTGATCTAACTCTTAGTATTGATGTCATGGACGAGAAGCCTTTGGAAACTGTTTATCGATATTGTCAGCTGCGCCAGATCGAGGGCGTGGACGATTGGGTTGAAGGGGTGATGGCTTGGAAACCGAGAGCGACGATGATGGCCATGCTTTGGTATTTGCTGGCTTACCAGTTGTGGGGTGATGAACAATATTTAACCCAAGCTGAAAAAATACTCGACTCATTTTGCAGCTAAGATCACTGTTTGGTGGTCCGCGTTGACTAATCTATGTTTACGTTCTTTTAAACCCTAGTTTTCATGGTAGATTGAATCGACAAGGAGCGGGGGAGTTCTATGATTATTTATTTACACGGCTTTGACTCAACAAGCCCAGGCAATCATGAAAAAGTATTGCAGTTGCAATTTATTGATGACGACGTGCGCTTTATTAACTACAGCACGTTGCACCCAAAGCATGATATGCAACATCTATTAAAAGAAGTTAACAAAGTGATCGAGCAGTCTGAGGATCCAAACCCCATTATCTGTGGTGTAGGCCTTGGCGGTTATTGGTCAGAAAGGGTCGGTTTTTTGTGCGGGATTAAACAAGTGATTTTCAACCCGAACCTGCATCCTGAAATCAATATGCAAGGGCGTATCGATCGCCCAGAAGAGTACGAAGACATCGCAACCAAGTGTGTTGAGAAGTTTCGAATGAAGAACAAGGCTCGTTGTTTGGTGGTGCTCTCTAAAGAGGATGAAGTCCACGACAACTCAAAAACGGCATCAGAGTTAGAAGACTACTACGACATCATCTGGGATGAGACTCAGACGCATAAGTTTAAAAAAATCTCTCAGCATCTACAAACCATGAAAGCGTTCAAAGAAGCAAACTGATAGATAAAGCTAAGTCGTTTCAACAGAGCGGTGAGGGAAACCTTACCGCTTTTTTCTTGTTCAATTGATTCTATTCCTTACAAATTCAGGTGGTATAAACGCAATCTTTAGTTGCGAAGCGAATTTTGGCCCTTATAATGTCTGAATTACAAATTATTTGATAAATATCAAAAAAAATTGAGAGTAAGTCCGAAACTTACCCAATATTTGCGGCGCATGTTATCCAGCCGTGTTGAGTCATTCGACTCCTTTATCCAATTAGCGTGTCGTATAAAAACGAAGCCTCTACGGGCCCGCAAAATGTAAGACTGAGACAACTCAGCGATTGGCCCAAAAAGAACAGAATTTAATCAGTATGAGTCATCATGCTGATACATATTATTTAACTTTTTAGAGGAATGTAGCTGTGACACGAATTATCGTTGTAGGCGGCGGTGCAGGCGGTTTAGAGCTTGCAACCAAGCTGGGTCGCACATTGGGCCGCAAAGGGCGCGCTAAAGTCACCTTAGTGGATCGTAAAGCAAGTCACCTTTGGAAGCCTTTATTGCACGAAGTTGCAACTGGCTCGCTTGATGAAGGGGTTGATGCCCTCAGCTATCGCGCGCATGCTAAAAACCACCACTTTGACTTCCAGATGGGCAGTTTGGAAGATATCGATCGCGACCGTAAAGTGATTAAGCTTCACGAGTTGAAAGATGACAATGGCGAATTGTTGATGCCAAGTCGTGAGCTTGAATACGACATTCTTGTTATGGCTATTGGTTCTACGTCCAACGACTTCAACACGCCAGGTGTTCGTGACAACTGTATTTTCCTTGATAGTCCAGAACAAGCACATCGTTTCCGCACTGAAATGAACAACGAGTTCCTTAAACTGCACGCGAAAAATGGTAATGGTACTGTCGACATCGCAATCGTCGGTGCGGGTGCGACTGGTGTTGAGCTGTCTGCTGAACTTCACAATGCGGTCAAAGAGCTTCGTACTTACGGCTTTGGCGACCTTGACTCAAGCAAGCTAAACGTCAACTTAGTTGAAGCGGGTGAGCGTATTCTTCCGGCTTTGCCACCGCGTATTTCCAGTGCAGCTCACCAAGAGCTAACGAAACTGGGCGTTAATGTCCGCACCGCAACTATGGTGACTCAAGCTGATAAAGACGGCTTAACAACCAAAGATGGTGAAAAAATCCCGGCGCAGATCATGGTTTGGGCTGCTGGTATTAAAGCGCCAGATTTCATCAAGGACATCGCAGGTCTTGAGACGAACCGCATTAACCAGTTAGTAGTGAAAGAGACTCTACAAACCACTCGCGATGACGATATTTTTGTCATCGGTGACTTGGCTCAGTGCACGCAAGCGGATGGTTCATTTGTGCCTCCTCGTGCTCAAGCGGCGCACCAGATGGCAAGTTGTGCGTTTTCAAACATCGTCGCTAAACTGAATGGTCGCGATCTCAAAGCCTACATCTATAAAGATAAAGGGTCATTGGTTTCACTGAGCCGATTCTCTACTGTTGGTAGCCTGATGGGGAACCTAACCAAAGGTTCAATGATGGTAGAAGGTCGTATCGCGCGTGTCGTGTATATCTCGCTATATCGTTTACACCAAATGGCGCTGCATGGCATGTTTAAGACTGGTCTTATCATCCTAATGGGGCGTATTAACCGAGTTCTTCGACCGAACTTGAAGCTTCATTAATTCAGTATTTTTCGTACAAGAGCGCTTAACCAGCGCTCTTTTTTTATGGAGTGATGGAATACACCAATCCATCTCGAGGCTTGCCTGAATAGAGATAGCGATTCCGTGCTCTGGCTTCAAATGTGGCGCCACAGCGTAGAGCAAGTTGCTGGCTCGGGACATTGTCAGGGTCACAGACGATTTCAACTCGCGTCACTTTCAGCTGCTCAAAGCAAAATGTGATGAGCCCTTCAAGCGCTTCCTGAGCGTACCCATTGTGTTGAAAGCGGTCTCCTAGCCAATAGCCCAAACTCACCATGTTGAAGGTATGGTAAAGCTCATTGATTGCGACCATGCCCATCAAGCAATTGTCGCTTCGGCGGTAGACACCAAACCCATATGCTTCGGACTTTACCCAGTTTAGGCGCGTTGCGAGTAGGAATTTTTCTGTTTGCTCAGCAGAAAAGCTGGCTTCACACCAATCTATCCACTGGTGCAAACTTGGGGATTCAGTCACGCAGCGTCGCAGTGCGTCAGCATCTTCCTGAGGAATGAGTTTTAACTCGAGACGCGGTGTAATAATGCAGTAATCTGGCGTCATTTCACTTCTCAATGATAGCAAAACAGCCCAAGCGGGCTGTTTTGTTGTTCGGTACTTAGAGACACTTTAGGCTATTGATTAACTCTGCGAACCTGAATGATCACGCCCATCAGTGGGTGATCGAGGTAATGGGTTTCGGTACTACGCATACGTCGTTTTTGGTCGAAACGATAGCTCTTTAGGAACTCCTGTTTCTCGATCGTCGGCGACACTTGCTCCATAAAGCCCGCTTCAACAGTGCTATTGGTTGCTGCTTGCTCGCCTTGAGCAGTCACTTCTGTGGTACTTGGCTCAATATCAATCGGGTCTTGCAGTACAACTTCACGTACGCTTGGCGACTTTAAGTCTAGCTCAACATCGGCATACAAATAATGTTCAACGTAAATTTGAAGTTTGCCATCAAGCTCGTAAAGCGGTTTTGGAATGCTCGTTTCCGTTACGCCATCTATGACTTCTTTTGCTTGTTTCGAACCAATTCTGTTACCTTCGGCATCGAAAATATTGGAATAGTCTTTACCCGCTTGAATATGGAAGGTAGGCGCTGAAAGTCGGCCTCTATCACCTTGACGCCAAGCCTTGTGTAGCAACACTTCAAAGCCCGCATGCTTTTTAAGCTTCGTTACTTCGTTATTCAGTTTATACGACGAGTAAGGCAGCATTTGCACGCCTTTACGCGCTCGGTAACTTGAGTCAGCAAACGTGCCTGTTCCGTCTAACGAAATGGCAGGTTGGCTATCAGGCCAAGATTCTGCCGTTTGCTCTGGATTCACAGAACGTTTAAAAACAACCACTTCGATGTCAAATTGTCGCTGCGCCCAAGAAGGCAGAGCAACAAAGAAGAGTAACAGTGGAATCAGCTTTTTCATTACAACTCCATAATTCGGTGCAATCACCGTGGAAAATTAATCAGCCTTATCGTTAGGCTTTTGGTAAAAGGTTCTGTTGGAACTCACCCAACATATCGCCAATAAATTGGATTCTTTTGCGTCTATCGACCAATGGTACCGTAAACTTAAACTTAGTGGGTCCTTCCATGGCAAATTTTTGTGGCTGGGACTGCAATAGTTTAACCAGATACATTGGGTTAATGTCAGCGTCCGGATAGAACTCGATATAACCGCCTTTGTCATGCGCTTCAATCTTCTTCACTTTGAGATCAGCAGCGATAAGCTTCAGTTCAGCAACAGAGAGTAAGTTTTTGGCAGCATCAGGAAGCAAACCGAAGCGATCAATTAACTCAACCTTGAGGTCATCGAGCTCTTGTTTACTTTCAACACTCGCGATTTGTTTGTACATCGATAGACGAGTATTGATGTCTGGTATGTAGTCATCAGGAAGCAGTGCGGGTAAGCGCATTTCAACTTCTGTCTGCTCTCTTAAGAGATCATCGAGTGATGGCTCTTTACCTTCTTTGAGTGCTTCGACTGCTTGCTCAAGCATCTCCATGTAGAGCGTGAAGCCGATGGACTGAATTTGCCCGCTTTGCTCATCACCTAATAACTCACCAGCCCCACGAATTTCTAAGTCGTGAGTTGCCAATGTAAAGCCTGCGCCAAGATCTTCCAGTGAGGCAATGGCATCAAGACGCTTAATTGCATCTTTTGTCATCGCTTTAGGATGTGGAGTAAGCAAGTATGCGTAGGCTTGATGATGTGAACGACCCACACGACCACGCAGCTGATGAAGCTGTGCCAGACCTAAGTTGTCAGCGCGATCCATGATGATGGTATTGGCCGTTGGTACATCGATACCCGTCTCAATGATTGTGGTACATACCAACAAGTTAAAACGTTGGTGGTAGAAATCATTCATGATGCGTTCGAGTTCGCGCTCTCGCATTTGACCATGGGCGACCGTCACGCGCGCTTCGGGAATCAACTTCTCCAAATCTGCGGCCACTTTCTCGATGGTTTCTACCTGATTGTGTAGGAAGTAAACTTGGCCACCGCGCATAATTTCACGTAAGACCGCTTCGCGAATAACGGCATCATCACTTTGCCGAACGAAGGTTTTGATCGCCAGGCGTCGGGCTGGTGGCGTTGCGATTATAGATAGATCGCGCATTCCACTCATTGCCATGTTGAGTGTTCGCGGAATCGGTGTCGCCGTTAGGGTCAGAATGTCGACATCAGCACGCATGGCTTTCATTTTTTCTTTCTGACGTACCCCAAAGCGGTGCTCCTCATCAACGATCAGCAGGCCGAGATCTTTGAACTTGATGTCATTAGACAATAGCTTGTGAGTACCGACCACCAAGTCAACTTTTCCTTCCTCAATGTCTTGGAGAACTTGCTTTTGCTCTTTCGCGGTTTTAAAGCGCGAGAGAACTTCAACACGGATTGGAAGGTTAGCGAAGCGATCACGGAAGTTCTCAAAATGTTGCTGAGCGAGCAGTGTTGTTGGAACAAGTACTGCGACTTGTTTGCCGTTGTCGGTAGCGAGAAACGCTGCACGCATCGCGACTTCCGTTTTGCCAAACCCGACATCACCACACACCAATCGGTCCATGGCTTTAGCTTGGCACATATCCGACATAACGGCGTTAATGGCCATTTTCTGGTCGTCGGTCTCTTCAAAGGGGAATCCTGCTTTGAAGGTTGCGTACTGGCCACGATCAAGCTCAAACTTGTAACCGGGCTTGAGTTCGCGCTTGGCGTACACATCCAAAAGTTCAGCCGCTACATCTCGGACTTTTTCTGCGGCTTTACGCCTTGCTTTAGCCCAGGCTTCACCACCCAGTTTATGAAGTGGCGCGCTCTCTTCGGCGCCACCAGAATAGCGGCTAATCAGGTTGAGAGAGGCGACTGGAACATACAGTTTCGCGTCGTTTTGGTATTCAAGCGTCACGTACTCGGTGGTCATGCCGCCTGCTTCGAGAGTTTGCAGACCAATGTAGCGGCCAATACCGTGATCAATGTGAACGACAGGTTGACCTGGCTTGAGCTCAGCTAAGTTACGAATGACAGCGTCACTGTTGGTGGTCTTACGGTCTTTGCGGCGACGTTGTATTACACGATCGCCGAGCAAATCACTTTCACAAATCAGCGCAACTTGGCTGTCTCCATAGAGGAAACCATGTTCAGCGGCACCTAGTACCAGCGAAAACTTATCTTTGCCGACAAGAGCACTTTTAAAGTTAGGGTACTCGATAGGGCGAAGCTTTATGCGTTGCAGCAGTTCAAGTAACGCTTCTCGGCGCCCCTCTGATTCCACCGAAAAGACAATCTTACCCGTGTAGTTTTCACTGAACTGGCGCAACGCAGCCATCGGTTCCTTGTTTTGGTGCTGGACGGCTAAATCAGGCAAGGGTTGAACACTTGGGTTGACTCGACCCTGTTTCTCAACGATTGCATCGCTGGAGAGCAAGAGGTGCGGAAGCTGCTTAATATGGCTAAACAGCTCGTCTTTCTTTAACCACAACTCGTCTGGAGGCAAGAGAGGACGAAGCGGGTCCACTTTTCTTTGGTCATAGCGGTAATCAACATCGGCGAGGAAGGTTTCAATCGCAGACTCAATATCCCCAACGGTAATGATCTGACTGTCATCCGCAATGTAATCAAAGAGCGTCTCTGTTTGTTCAAAAAAGAGCGGCTGCCAATATTCGATACCGGCTGGCCATGTTCCTTTTGAAACTTGCATATAGACGGATTCAGGTTCGCGTCTTGCTTCAAAGCGTTGACGCCAACGGATTCTAAAATCTTCAATCGCGCTTTCTGTGGTTGGAAATTCATGAGCGGGAAGGAGTCTAATCTCTTGGACATCATCGATGGAGCGTTGATTTTCAGGATCAAAGGTACGAATCGTATCAATTTCATCATCGAAGAAGTCAATTCGAAATGGGTCATTGGAACCCATAGGGAAGAGATCGAGAATAGATCCTCGACTTGCGTATTCACCTGGGCCGAAGACCTGATCAACGTTTCGATAGCCAGACTTCTCTAACTGCATACGCAGCTTCTCAAGTGAGAACAGATCACCGACTTTCACCATCAAGGTATGTTGCATCAAATAGTCACGCGGAGACTGTCTTTGCAGCAGCGTGCTCACGGGCACGATGGTGATACCCCTGCTCAGTGTTGGCAGTTGGTACAAACGTGCGATGCGATCGGAAATGATTTCTTGATGCGGTGAAAAGTTGTCGTACGGCAAGGTCTCCCAATCTGGGAAAAGTGCGACATCTTGGTCGGTAAACTGTTCGATTTCTTGGAGCAACTTGAGCGCGGTTTGAGGATCAGGTACCGCCAATAAGGTATGGCTAGTGTGCTGATCGGCAAGCTCTGCTATTGCGAGCGCTAGGCTAGCGCCTTGTAGATTACCGACGTGTTTTTTATCTCCGGCTCCGGTTGCGTTAGCCAGATGGAAAAGAGTGCTATCAGACATAGTGGTGTGTTTATTTGTCTCGATTCAGTGAACGCTGACGCAGCATTTTTTGCTGCTGATAGAGTGCGGCTTTGATTAATAGATCTTCGTCTATATCACGTAAGCGGTCATATTTAATGGTGACTAAAAACTGCTCATCTTGCGCTTCGCACTCTACAACATGGCCATAACTGTATATCGCTGCGGCAGGATGATCCAAAAATAGCTTGGCTCTCACGGTCTGATCGACGCTCAGTGGCGTGGGAGTGAGATAACGAAATAAGCTCGCGCCAAAGGAGACAGTTTGGTGGCGGTAAGTTTCGTTATCTTGCTGGGAGAGCATAAACGTGAGAAGCAAGTTTAGCTTTGAATTTTGGGTATCTAGAAGTTCGATGACGTGTTTAAAGTCACTGTTGTTTAGCTCAGAACGGGCGCTGTCGTTGAGTAAATCAAGTTGACTGAACTCGCTGGCGACCAAAAAAGGCGCGGGAATTTCACTTTCAAATTGTTCATAAGTAGGCAGGGATTGCCCTTGTGCTAACGGCTCTACGTTAACCGTCATTCGATGATGAACGGTGAAATATTCTTGATCAGGCATTCTGAGTTTCCTTTAACTAACACCTTGATTATCGTCATACCACGCAAGTAATCAAGGTATGTCATTGTTTATCACATATTTTGACGACTTATTAGCAATTAAGGGCTACAACCCAGAGCGATAAATCGGTACATTACCCGCTATCAAACATTATTGGTTTATTTTATGTTTCATCCGGTTTCAGCCTTTATCGGCTTGCGTTACCTAAGAGGGCGCTCCGGCGATAGATTCAGTCGATTTGTTTCTTATATGTCTACGGCGGGTATCACGATCGGTGTGATGTCGTTGGTGACGGTTCTTTCTGTTATGAATGGGTTTGAAGCTCAGCTCAAGAGTCGCATCCTTGGCGTTTTGCCGCAAGCCATCGTATCAGAAGTTGATGGTAAGACTCATCGCCAAGGTGTTGCCCCAGAATTTGTCTCTGAGCTCTCTACAGCGGCACATCCAGAGCCGATCGTGCAATCTGAAGCGGTTATCCAAAGCGCTTCGCAACTTAGTGCTGGGCTTTTGATTGGCATTAAACCGAGCGATCATGACCCGATAGAAGACCATATGATTGCAGGCCGACTTGCTGCGATGGAAGCAGGCCAATATCAGCTTTTCATTGGCCACACTTTAGCGCGGTCAATGGACGTCTCCGTTGGCGACAAAGTGCGTTTGATGGTCACCAGTGCTAGCCAGTTTACTCCACTTGGACGAATGCCTAGCCAACGTATTTTTACGATTGCGGGTATATACAACACAGGCTCTGATGTCGATGGGCTATTGATGCTTACCCACATCGATGACGCCGCGAAACTCAATCGAATGAAAAACGATACCATGACTGGCTGGCGTTTGTTCTTCAATGACCCTTTTGTGGTGGCGCAGTTGAGTGAGCAACCATTGCCAAAGGGTTGGCAATGGCAAGATTGGCGAGATCAGCGCGGTGAACTTTTCCAAGCCGTGAGAATGGAAAAAAATATGATGGGCTTGATGTTGGGGCTTATTGTTGGCGTTGCCGCGTTCAACATTATCTCGGCGCTGATAATGGTCGTCATGGAGAAGCAATCTGAAGTGGCGATACTCAAAACCCAAGGCATGTCGGACAACCAAGTGCTCACCATCTTCATGGTACAAGGTGCAAGTAGTGGCGTGATTGGCGCGCTGTTTGGTGGTGGTCTAGGTGTGCTGCTTGCCTCTAATTTGAACACACTACTGGAGAGCGCAGGAATCGCGCTTTTCTCTGTTGGTGGCGAGTTACCTGTGTTAATCAACCCTTTGCAAATTTCGATCGTTGTCGTGTTGGCGATTGCACTCAGCCTGCTTGCGACATTGTTCCCTTCTTACCGTGCATCTTCTGTTAAACCGGCCGAGGCTTTGAGATATGAGTAACCTTCTTCAGTGTCACAACATTTGTAAAACGTACCGAGAAGGCGCGTTGGATACTCAGGTATTAAAAGGCGTGAGCTTCGAGCTTAAAAAAGGTGAGTTGGCTTCGATCATTGGTTCTTCCGGATCTGGTAAGAGTACGTTACTCCATATATTGGGCGCACTTGATGATGCAACAGAAGGCAGCGTGAGTTTTCTTGGTCAAGATCTGGCGAATTTGAGTTCAAATAAACAGGCAAAATTGCGTAACCGCCACTTGGGTTTTGTCTATCAGTTTCACCACCTGCTTGCCGATTTCAGTGCCCTTGAAAATGTGGCGATGCCTTTGCTTATTGGCGGCGAAAAAGTCGCCGATGCAAAAGCTAAAGCGCAAGCACTACTGGAAAAAGTGGGGTTAAGTCATCGAGTTGATCATCGACCAGCTGAGCTTTCTGGCGGTGAGCGTCAGCGTGTTGCGATTGCGAGAGCCTTGGTGAACAGTCCGGATCTTGTTCTTGCCGATGAACCGACGGGTAATTTGGATCATAAAACCGCTCTGTCTATCTATGATTTGATGCGAGAGTTAAATCGAGAGTCTGGGACGGCCTTTTTAGTCGTGACGCATGATGGTGAACTGGCGAGCAAAATGGATCGCCAACTGCATATGCAAGATGGTCTACTGCTCAATGTCGAGGAGGCTTAGTTTGTTCTCTTCTTTATCACTTTTTATTGGTGGCCGATTTAGCCGCGCCAAGCAGCGCAACAAAATGGTGTCGTTTATTTCTTTGTCATCCACCATCGGTATCACCGTCGGGGTCGCTGTGATCATTATTGGTCTCTCTGCGATGAACGGCTTTGAGCGAGAGCTAAAAGATCGTGTTTTATCGGTGATTTCTCACGGAGAATTTGAAGGGGTTCGCGGGCCGATTCAAGAGTGGAAATCGGTGATTCAACAGTCCCAATTGCACCCTAAAGTGGAAGCGGCGGCGCCGTTCGTGAAGCTAACCGCATTGGCGGAAAAAGGGCAACAGCTTAAAGCGATAGAGGTTCGTGGGGTTGATCCTAAACTGGAATCGAAGGTGTCTAATCTTAGTCATTACATTGATTCAGACGTATGGCAGCAGTTTACCCCCGGAAAGAAACAAGTGATTTTGGGTAAGGGTATCGCAGACCTGTTGAACGTGAATGTCGGGGATTTTCTGACCCTGATGATCCCAACTAGCGGTGCGACGACCAAAGTGCAAGCCCCAAAGCGCGTCCGAGTTCAAGTCGCTGGATTGTTAACGCTCAATGGCCAGATTGACCATAGCTTGGCGTTGGTGCCCCTCGAAGATGCGCAGCTTTATGCCAAATTGGGTTCGGCGGTGTCGGGAGTCGCGTTGAAAGTAACCGATGTGTTAGATGCAACCCAAATTATACGCGAAGTAGGAAACACGCTAGATGAGTACGTTTACCTTCGTAGTTGGCAGCAAAAATATGGATTTCTTTACCGAGATATTCAACTGGTCAGAACCATTATGTATCTAGTGATGGTGCTGGTTATTGGTGTGGCAAGTTTTAATATCGTGTCAACATTAATGATGGCGGTGAAAGATCGTGCCTCAGAGATCGCGATTTTACGCACTATGGGAGCAACAGATGGTCTAGTGAAACGTATCTTTGTCTGGCAGGGGGTATTTTCCGGCGTGTTGGGCAGTATTGTCGGTAGTGTTATTGGCGTATTGATCGCGTTCAATTTGACTGAGTTGATAAAAGGATTAGAGGGCTTGATTGGTCATCAGTTCTTATCGGGAGACATTTACTTTGTCGATTTTTTACCTTCTCAGGTCAATCTTGCCGATGTGATCTTGGTATCTTTGACCGCCATCGTTCTTAGCCTACTGGCCACTTGGTATCCTGCCTCTCGAGCGAGCAAGTTAAACCCCGCTGCGGTGCTAAGCTCGAAATAATTGTTCTCTAATGAAAAAGGACCGTAAAGGTCCTTTTTCATACATATCATTTTTATCAGTTACATCTGGCTTTGTGAGTCGCTGTAAAGTGTTGGTTCGCCACTTTACTTCTTCAACAGCCCACCTAATCTTATTTTTCGCTTCTGCCAGCTTCGGACTACGGAATATCGCCAAAGTGCTTTAATACCGAAAAATCCAACTATCGCCGAGACCACCCCGCAAATTAAGCACCCAAGTAGAAACGGGGGACCAATGGTGTTCATTTGGTGGAGAATAAATTCCCAAGACAATTCAAAATGGAACGGTTGAGGTGGAACATGCATCACCCAAGCGCCGACTTTGTAAGCAAAGTAGAAAAGGACCGGCATGGTAATTGGGTTACTGACCCAAACCAGTGCGACAGACAGAGGCAGATTGACACCACACGCAATGGCGAGACCAGCCGACATGATCATTTGGCTAGGAAGCGGAACAAACGCCATAAATAGTCCAACTGCGAACGCGCCTGCCGCTGAACGACGGTTGAGGCACCAAAGATTGGGGTTGTACAGCACGTTGCCAAAGATTTTGAGTGCTTTTTGACGCTTAATGACTTCGTGGTCTGGCATAAAGCGTTTGATGAACTTTCTTGGCATTGGGGACTATGACTCTCTACTTAAATTACTGGACGCTTGCTTCGTACTCTTTGGTTATCGTCTCCGCCATGTATTGGACGAGGATGCCAAGCTGGTATTGGGTATTGCCGTGTATTGGCTTGATTGCCTTATCGCTGTGCAATCGAAAATATTCCTTTTTATTCGGATTATCTCTTGCCTGCTTGGTGGTGCTGATACACGGAAATCTTGTCCGCCATAATACCGATGAGCTTTTTAAAGCAGGTTCGGATATTACCATAAATGCACAGGTTGACAGCTTTTTTAAACAAATAAGTCACGGCTTTCACGGAACAGCAGTGGTTAGATCAATTAATGGCGAAAAGTTGTTCGCCTATGAGCAGCCAACGGTTTGGGTTACGTCGCCAATTGCATTAAGTTTAGGTCAGGTTATTAGTAGCAAAGTGTCCTTGCAGCCTATATCCGGGCAATTTAATGAAACGGGTTTTGATAAAGAGCGCTACGCGTACGCTCAAGGCATCCTTGGTCACGCTAAGATAAAAAACAGCTCTAGCTTTTGGGTTATCGATAAAGGCTCGTTGAGGGAAAGGCTGTTTCAGACGATCTCGGCTCATACACTCTCTACTGTCAATCAAGGTCTGATCCTTGCTCTTCTTTTTGGCTCCCGCGATAAAATTCCTGACAGTGTTAATCAACAACTGCAGCACAGTGGGTTAAGTCATCTGGTTGCGATATCCGGTCTACATATAGGGATCATGTTTTCATTTGGTTGGGCCGTTGGTCGCCTACTATTAGTTGCTTCGCCGAAAATGACCAACGCGCCTATTTTTATAGGGGCGGTGATTGCATTTGGTTATGCCTACCTTGCTGGATTCTCGATTCCAACGGTAAGAGCTTTGATCATGTGTTTATTGATGTGCAGTCAGGTTTTAATTCGAACACACCTTTCTAAACTCAGTCGATGGTTAATGGTCTTGGCGTTTTTATTAACGCTATGGCCTCAGTCTGCTCTGGACCCAAGCCTTTGGTTATCAATGTATGCCGTGGCTGCGATACTACTGTTTCTCTCTATTCGCTCGACCTATCGCCACGGTGTTGTGAACAATGTATTGATGCAGACCTTCATCGTGATATGCATGAGCCTTCCTGTTTCTGTGGTATTTGGAGGGATAAGCATCAGCGCAATTGGGTACAATTTAGTCTTTGTCCCATGGTTTTCGTTTGTCGTCATGCCAGCCACGTTCATCGCCGCAGTGGTCTCATTGTTTGGTTACGTTGACGCTACGATTTGGGGAATGGTTGATTGGGCGTTATCTGTCGTCGTGGCGTCAAGCGCATGGGCGGGAGATTCCTGGTTTTCTCTGTCCAGCCAAGAGGTCACTATCCTAATAGTGTTGGCGTGTTTTATTTTTATGCTCCCTTGGTTGACTCGTTTTGGGATCGTTCTTTTTGCGCTCACTTTCGTTTTAGTCACCGTGTCTTGGCGTCCGAAGCCTGATTGGCAGTTGAACATTCTCGATGTGGGTCATGGGCTGGCGATTTTGGCCGTGCAGGGAGAGCGAGCACTACTTTATGACACGGGCGCCGCATGGCAACAGTCAAACTATGCTGAGCAGTTGATTACGCCACTGATGGAAGCCAAAGGGATTGAGGTGCTGGACATTGTTGTGCTCAGTCATTTTGACAATGACCACGCAGGTGGGATAGGGGAGATTCTCCAACGTTGGCAACCGGAGCGGGTTATTGCAAGTCAGCCATTGAGTAATAGTCTCAACTGCATAGTGGGAGAAACGTGGCAATGGGGCGAGGTAGAGATACAAGCGCTCTGGCCTCCCAAAATTGTCGAGCGTGCCTACAATCCGCATTCTTGTGTTATCAAGTTGACTCATAAAGTGACCAAACAAAGTGTGTTGCTCACTGGTGATATTGAGCGAATTGCTGAGTGGATGTTGATTAGAAAACCTGACGCGCTCGCGTCCAATATCGTGATTGTTCCTCATCACGGCAGTAAAACATCGTCAACGGACTCATTTATTCAAGCAGCGAATCCTGATTTGGCTATCGCCTCCACCTCGTATCGTGGACGCTGGAATTTACCCAATCAAGAAGTGGTGGAACGCTATCGAACACAAGGTGCGGATTGGATAGATACCGGGCACTCTGGTCAAGTGGTGATTGATTTTTATCCAAGTGGACGTAATGTCGTTCAGTTGAGGGAGAGTAAAGGCCAAGCTTGGTATAGGCAGATGCTACGCAAGGGAGTAGAATAGGAAGATTATTGTAAGAAAAATAAGCCGTTTTATGTCAATCGATAAAGATGAAACTACGTGGAATACCTTTAAGCGCCTATGGACTTATATTCGCTTATACAAAAAGGGCCTCGTTGTTGCTGTTATAGCATTAGTGTTGAATGCTGTTGCTGATACTTATATGGTTTCTTTGCTAAAGCCTTTATTAGATGAAGGTTTTGGTAACGCAGAGTCTAATTTCCTTAAAATCCTTCCACTTATCATCCTCGGTGTGATGTTTGCTCGAGGCGTAACTAGTTTTGTTTCAACCTACTGTTTGAGCTGGGTGTCTGGCAACGTTGTTATGCAGATGCGGCGAATGATATTCAATCACTTCATGCACATGCCGGTGAGTTACTTTGATAAAGAAACCCCCGGGGCTTTGTTATCACGCATTACCTATGATTCTGAGCAAGTATCAGCAGCAACCAGTAAAGCGTTAGTGAGTATTGTCCGTGAAGGGGCAAGTATCATCGGCCTATTGGTTTTAATGTTCTGGAACAGTTGGCAGTTGTCTCTAGTTCTGCTCGTTGTCGCACCGGTCGTGGCTTGGGTGATTGGTATTGTTTCGAAGCGTTATCGTCGAATCAGTAAGAACATGCAAACGGCAATGGGTAAGGTCGCAGCGTCTGCAGAACAGATGCTGAAAGGCCACAAGGTGGTATTGAGCTATGGTGGCCATGAAATTGAGCGTGAGCGCTTCAATAAGGTGAGTAACCAAATGCGACAACAGTCAATGAAGTTTGTGACTGCGCATGCGATCGCGAACCCAGTGACGCAAATGATCGCATCTCTTGCCTTGGTAGCTGTACTTTTCCTTGCAAGTTTCGATGAGATCCGTAACCAGCTCACACCAGGTACATTCACGGTAATTTTCTCTGCGATGTTCGGCTTGATGCGCCCTCTGAAGGCAATCACCAATGTGGTTTCACAGTTTCAGCGCGGTATGGCAGCGAGCCAGACGCTGTTTGCTTTGATGGATATGGACACCGAGGTTGACAAGGGTCAGTACGAAGCCACTAAAGTGCGCGGCGACGTTGAAGTTAAAGATGTGACCTTTACATACCTTGGTAAAGAGAAGCCCGCGTTAAATCATGTCAGCTTTAAGATTCCACAGGGCAAGACCGTAGCGCTTGTTGGGCGATCGGGTTCGGGTAAGAGTACCATCGCCAACTTGTTTACTCGATTCTATGACTATGACTCTGGCAGTATTTTGCTTGATGGTCATGACATTCGTGACTACACACTCAGTAACTTGCGTTCCCATTTCGCACTCGTGTCACAAAACGTCCACCTATTCAACGATACGATCGCCAACAACATCGCGTATGCGACAAACGGTGAGTATAGCCGCGAGCAAATTGAGCACGCAGCAAAACTAGCGCATGCGATGGACTTCATTGAGAAGCTCGATGAAGGTTTGGATACTATGGTTGGCGAGAATGGTGCAAGCCTTTCTGGTGGTCAACGTCAACGTATTGCGATTGCCCGTGCCTTGCTACGTGATGCTCCGGTTCTGATTCTTGACGAAGCAACCTCGGCCTTGGATACCGAGTCTGAAAAAGCGATTCAATCAGCATTGGATGAGTTGCAAAAGAACAAGACGGTTCTCGTTATTGCCCACCGATTGTCGACTATCGAGAAAGCGGATGAAATCCTAGTGGTTGATGAAGGCGAAATCGTAGAACGTGGTGATCATCAGACGCTCATCGAAAAGGATGGGGCGTACGCTCAACTGCATAGAATTCAGTTTGGTGGTTAACCAGTGATTGAAAAAATCTGGTTTGAGAATCACCCGATAAAGTATTTACTCTGGCCATTGTTATGGCCATTGAGCTTGCTGTTTTCTGCAATTAGCGGTGCGAGAAGGTCCAAGTTTGAATCAGGTCAAAAGCCAAGTTATCGTGCACCTGTTCCTGTCGTTGTAGTGGGCAACATAACCGCTGGTGGTAATGGTAAAACACCGGTGGTTATTTGGTTGGTTGAGCAACTGCAAGCTATGGGATTCCAGCCTGGTGTTGTTTCACGCGGATATGGGGCGAAAGCTCCCCATTATCCTTTGTTTGTTGATGATGCCACTTCTACACGACACTGTGGGGATGAGCCGAAGCTTATCCACAAACGGACAGGAGCGCCGGTTGCTGTTTCACCTGTGCGAAGTGATGCTGTCAAAGCGCTGTTGCCGTTAGGGGTCGATATCATTATCACGGATGATGGGCTTCAACATTATGCACTGCAACGCGATATAGAGATTGTGGTTGTGGATGGTAAGCGCCGTTTTGGTAATGAATCTTTGATTCCCTTAGGGCCGCTAAGAGAAGGCACCGAACGCCTCAAGCAAGTCGATTTTATCATCACGAATGGCGGTGAAGCCGAGTATGGTGAGATGTCGATGACGCTTGAACCAGCGAATGCCGTCAACCTAAATAGCGGCCAAAGTGAGCAAGTCGCAGCGCTAGACAAGCTGGTTGCAATGGCGGGAATTGGTCACCCTCCTAGGTTTTTTACTACGCTAAAGCAACTTGATGCAAAACTTGTCTACACGCAAGGATTTGCGGATCATAAAGATTTTGAACAGTCAGAGTTAGATGCTCTCGCCAACCGAGGCGAACATCTTATAATGACAGAAAAAGATGCAGTAAAATGCGCCCACTATGCGAAAGAAAATTGGTGGTACTTACCCGTAACCGCCTGTTTCTCTTCCGCAGACAAGAGTCGCATTTTGAATAAAATAAAAGAGGTTAAGGAAACGTATGGATCACCGTCTGCTTGAAATCGTGGCATGTCCAGTATGTAAAGGTAAGTTAACATTTGATAAGGACAAGCAAGAGTTGATCTGTAAGCTGGACCGCTTAGCTTACCCTATTAAAGAAGGGATTCCTGTGTTACTTGAGCCAGAGGCTCGTCAAATGAGTATGGATGAGGGGCGCTAATGTCGTTTACTGTCGTCATTCCTGCGCGTTATCAATCGACGCGCTTACCAGGTAAACCACTGGCAGATATCGGCGGAAAACCAATGATCCAGTGGGTGTATGAGCAGGCTATTCAAGCGGGCGCTGAGAACGTTATTATTGCGACGGACGATAAGCGCGTCGAGAGTGCAGTTCAAGGGTTTGGCGGCCAAGTTTGCATGACATCGCCGAATCACGAATCCGGCACTGAACGCTTAGCGGAAGTTGTTGAGCTGATGGCGATTCCTGATGATCACATCGTTGTGAATGTCCAAGGTGATGAGCCTCTAATCCCACCGAGCATTATTCGTCAGGTGGCTGATAATTTGGCCAACTGTAGCGCGCCTATGGCAACACTGGCGGTTGAAATTGAAGATGAGGCAGAAGTCTTTAATCCCAATGCAGTAAAGGTTCTGACGGATAAAGATGGCTATGCCATGTACTTTAGTCGAGCCACGATTCCTTGGGATCGCGATAGCTTTGCCAATGAAAATAAAGAGATTAAGCAGCCTCTGATGCGTCACATTGGAATCTACGCGTACCGAGCCGGTTTTATTAATACCTACATCAATTGGCAACCAACAGCGCTTGAAAAAATTGAGTGCTTAGAGCAACTGCGTGTTCTTTGGTATGGTGAAAAAATCCATGTCGAAGTTGCGAAGGAATCACCGGCTGCTGGCGTTGACACCCCAGAAGACTTGCAAGTGGTGAGAGAACTCATCGCTCGTCGATAGTAGTCAGAATTAAGAAAGCGTCTGTTGATATTCATCAGGCGCTTTTTGCTTATCAAGGGTCGATAAAATGATGAAGTTCTTACCTCCTGAAGCGTATCAAAGTGACTGTGAAGCAATGTACCTAGCCTACAGATCCAAAATTAAAACTCTGCTACCTGATGCGCGAGTAGAGCACGTTGGGGCATCATCGATTCCACAGGCGGTCTCTAAAGGAGATCTGGATATTTTTGTTGGTGTGGACAAACAGCAACTGGAGCGTTCAGTTACTGCGCTGAAACAGCTTGGGTTTGAGGAGAAACAAGACACACTCCGTACTCATCAACTTTGCATGTTGGAATCAACAAACGAGCAAGACATTGCCCTACAAGTGGTCGAGTTAGGATCTGAGTTTGAATGCTTTCTAACCTTTCGAGACAAATTGAGAGAAAATCCTTCATTGGTAGCTGAATACAATTCTTTAAAACGCGAGTGTGAAGGCTTGGAAGTAAACGCTTATCGAGAGAAAAAATCGGCCTTTATCGAAGGTGTACTTTCCAGCCAATAAAAAAGGCCGTCGCCGGCCTTTAGTCATGGAGATTGATTAAATCTTCGCGTCGTAATCATTACGTTTAGGACAAGTGCTGAGAATTTCTCGTCGCCCGGTCTCTTTTACCTCTTCCAAAATAATGTCAAAGCCCCATAGCCGATACAGGTGTTTGAGCACTTCATCGTAGCTCTCATCTAGAGGAATGCGATCGTGTGGTACATATTGGAGCGTTAAGGAGCGGTCGCCTCGCACATCAACGTTAAACACTTGGATATTTGGTTCTAGATTGCTCAGGTTGTACTGAGCGGCGAGTTTCTCGCGGATCGCGCGGTAGCCCGAGTCGTTATGAATCGCAGCGACCTCGATATAGTTCTTGCGATCATCATCGACGATGGCAAACAGCTTAAAATCTCGCATCAGCTTCGGAGACAGATATTGACTAATGAAGCTCTCATCTTTGAAGTTTTGCATTGCAAAGTGAACAGCATCTAACCAGTCTGTCCCAGCTAATTCAGGGAACCACTCTCTATCTTCATCGGTTGGCTCTTCACAAATTCGTCTAATATCCCTAAACATAGCGAAGCCCAAAGCATAAGGGTTAATACCACTGAAGTACGGGCTATTGTATGGAGGCTGAGCAACCACACCGGTATGGCTGTGAAGAAACTCTAAGATAAACCTATCTGTCACTAATCCTTCGTCATAGAGATGATTGAGGATGGTGTAGTGCCAAAACGTCGCCCAACCTTCGTTCATCACCTGAGTTTGTTTTTGTGGATAGAAATACTGGCTTATCTTGCGCACAATACGCACAATCTCGCGCTGCCAAGATTCAAGCAGTGGCGCATGTTTTTCGATAAAGTAGAGAATGTTCTCTTGAGGCTCACTTGGGAAACGAACCTTTTGATCTTCTTGCTCGATCGTCGACTTTGGTACCGTGCGCCAAAGATCATTCACTTGAGATTGCAAATACGCCTCGCGTTCTTCTTGTCGAGATTTCTCCTCTGCGATTGAGATTTTTTCAGGTCGTTTGTACCGATCGACACCAAAATTCATCAGCGCATGGCAAGAATCGAGTAACTCTTCGACCTCTTTCTCTCCATATTTTTGCTCACACTCAGCAATGTACTTTTTGGCGAACAGTAGGTAATCAATAATTGAGCTGGCATCAGTCCAAGTTTGGAAAAGGTAATTGCCTTTGAAGAATGAATTGTGGCCGTAGCAAGCGTGCGCCATGACAAGCGCTTGCATGGTCACGGTGTTTTCTTCCATCAGGTAGGCAATACAAGGATTGGAATTAATGACGATCTCATACGCAAGACCCATCTGACCATGTTTGTAGCCTTGCTCGGTTTGAATGAACTTCTTACCAAATGACCAATGATTGTAGTTGATTGGCATACCAATACTTGAGTACGCATCCATCATTTGTTCAGAAGTGATGACTTCAATTTGGTTAGGGTATGCGTCAAGCCTGTAATGATCCGCAACGCGTTTTATCTCTTTGTGGTAGCGGTCAAGTAATTCAAACGTCCAATCTGGGCCGTCAGGCAGCGCTTTGCTTTTTGTTGGCTTTTTTGTCTTGGTAGTCATATTGCCCCCTAAGCGGTCTCTTTTTGGAACAGCTCGCGGAATACAGGGAAAATGTCCTCAACCGCACGAATGTTTTTCATCGCGAAATTCGGAAAGTCTCCTGCGAGTTTTTCATACTCATGCCACAAGGTTTGATGCGAGCGTCGAGTAATTTCGATGTACGAGTAGTATTGACAGTTAGGTAGTAATTTTTTCGTCAGTAGTTCACGACAGCGAGGCGAATCGTCCGCCCAGTTATCGCCATCTGAGGCTTGCGCGGCATAAATGTTCCATTCGCCGACAGGGAAGCGCTCAGCGACGATCTCGTTCATCAACTTAAGTGCACTGGAGACAATGGTTCCCCCTGTCTCTTGCGAATAAAAGAACTCATGTTCATCGACTTCTTTCGCTTGTGTATGGTGGCGGATGAAAACCACTTCGACATTTTCGTAGGTTCGGGTGAGGAATAGATAAAGCAGTACGTAAAACCGTTTTGCGATGTCTTTTGTTGCTTGGTCCATTGAACCCGATACGTCCATTAAGCAGAACATGACCGCTTGGCTAGATGGAATCGGTCTTCGCTCATAGTTCTTAAAGCGCATATCGAAGGTATCAATAAAGGGCACTGTATCGATTTTGTGTCGCAGCGCTTTGATTTCGTCTTGTAAACGTTGCTCTTCTAGAAGTTGAGCGGGTTCGCTCATTTTGACTTTATCGAGTTCTTCTTCCAACTCTCTGAGCATTCTTCGCTTACCAGCTGTCATTGCGGTTCGACGCGCTAGGGATTGCTGAAGTGATTTTACGATCGCAATATTGGCTGGAACACCTGCGGTTTGGTAACCCGCTCGGTGCGTTTTCCATTCGGTAATTTTTGCGATTTGATTCTTTTCTAGGTTAGGTAATTCGAGGTCTTCAAAGAGAATATCTAGGTACTCATCCTTAGATATTTGAAATACAAATTCATCTTGCCCCTCGCCATCGGGGCTGGCCTCGCCTTCGCCAGAACCTCCTCCTTGACCGCCTCCTTTAGGACGTTCGATTTTATCACCGGTAATGAACTGGTCATTGCCGGGATGAACGCGTTCTTTTAATCCGCCCTTACCTTGATGAAACACGGGTTCTTTAATGTCTTTGTGAGGAATAGAGACGTCTTCGCCGGTCTCTGTATTGGTAATGGAGCGGCGATTCACCGCGTCTGCAACAGATTCTTTAATCTGCTCTTTATGTCGGCGTAAAAAGCGCTGGCGGTTTACAGCACTTTTATTCTTGCCGTTCAGTCTTCGGTCAATAAATTGCGCCATGAGTCACCCCTTATCTGCACCGTGAAACAATAAGCTTCAACGAATCTATCTTGCATCCAAATGCCTGCCAGATGTTCTCTGGCAGGTAAGTCATTGGCATCCTTCAATTGATGAAGGATTTGGCTGCATCGTTGTTTTAAGAAGACTTACGTACGCGCAAGTACCACTCAGACAACAGACGCACTTGTTTCTCGGTATACCCTTTCTCCATCATACGAGCGACAAAGTCGTCGTGTTTCTTTTGATCTTCAGACGAAGTTTTGGCGTTAAAGGAAATCACTGGCAATAGCTCTTCAGTGTTAGAGAACATCTTCTTCTCGATAACTGTGCGCAGTTTCTCGTAGCTAGTCCAAACAGGATTTTGACCGTTGTTGTTAGCGCGAGCACGGAGCACAAAGTTGACGATTTCATTTCGGAAATCCTTAGGATTACTGATGCCCGCGGTTTTTTCGATTTTCTCTAACTCATTGTTCAACGCAGAGCGATCAAATAGCTGGCCTGTTTCTGGATCACGGTATTCTTGGTCTTGAATCCAGAAATCTGCATAGGTGACGTAACGATCAAAGATGTTTTGTCCGTACTCAGAGTATGACTCTAAGTAGGCCGTTTGAATCTCTTTACCGATGAATTCGACATAGCGAGGCACTAAGTAACCTTTCAAGAATTCTAGGTATTTCTCAGCCGTTTCTTGAGGGAACTGTTCACGCTCAATTTGCTGTTCGATGACGTAGAAAAGATGAACAGGGTTAGCAGCGACTTCGGTTTGGTCGAAGTTGAATACGCGAGAAAGAATCTTAAACGCGAAACGGGTAGAGAGACCAGACATGCCCTCATCGACGCCAGCGAAGTCTCGGTACTCTTGGTAGCTTTTCGCTTTAGGGTCGGTGTCTTTGAGTGTTTCGCCATCGTAAACACGCATCTTCGAGAAGATGGATGAGTTTTCAGGCTCTTTTAGGCGCGACAAGATACTGAATTGAGACAGAAGCTCGAGCGTGCTAGGGGAGCAAGGCGCTTTGGACAGCTCTGAGTGGTCGAGCAATTTCTGGTAAATTTTTACTTCTTCAGAAACGCGTAGACAGTACGGAACTTTTACGATGTAAACACGGTCTAGGAAGGCTTCGTTATTCTTATTGTTGCGGAAAGTTTGCCACTCGGATTCGTTAGAGTGCGCTAAAATCATGCCATCAAACGGTAGGGCAGAAAGACCTTCGGTACCGTTGTAGTTGCCTTCTTGCGTAGCCGTAAGTAGAGGGTGTAGCACCTTGATTGGTGCTTTAAACATCTCGACAAACTCCATTAAACCTTGGTTAGCTCGACATAGCGCACCTGAGTAGCTGTAGGCATCTGGGTCATCTTGCGAGAAATGTTCCAGCTGGCGAATGTCCACTTTACCTACCAATGAAGAGATGTCTTGGTTGTTTTCATCGCCCGGCTCTGTTTTCGCAATCGCAAGTTGGTCAAGGATCGATGGGCGTACTTTCACTACTTTGAATTTCGAGATATCGCCACCGAACTCATGCAGGCGCTTCGCCGCCCAAGGTGACATGATTGAGCGTAGGTAACGTTTTTCGATGCCGTACTCTTGTTTCAACAGTTCGCCGTCTTCGTTTACGTCAAACAGGCAGAATGGATGGTCGTTGACGGGGCTGCGTTCACCATTTGCAGAAAGCACATAAATAGGAACTTGCTGCATCAAGGCTTTGAGTTTTTCTGCTAGTGACGATTTACCCCCACCCACAGGTCCCAATAGGTAGAGGATTTGTTTGCGTTCTTCTAGGCCTTGCGCCGCATGTTTTAGGTAGGAGACGATTTGTTCGATCGCTTCTTCCATACCATAGAAATCTTTGAATGTGTCGTAGCGTGAGATGACGCGGTTGGAGAAAATACGACTAAGTTGAGGATCTTGGGCGGTATCGATGATCTCTGGTTCGCCAATCGCCATCAACAGTCGCTCTGCTGCGTTAGCGTAAGCGCTTTTGTCATCTTTACATAGGCTAAGAAAATCTTGTAGGGACAATTGTTCATCCTTGGAAGCTTCATAGCGTGCTTGGAAATGGTCGAAAATACTCATAATGAATTCCCCTTTGAACCTGTCAAATTGACAATAAACCCGCATAGAAAAGCAAAATCCTTTCTAATTTAAGCCTAGTTGCTTTTTAGAATTTTGCTTAAAAAATATGTGTTTAATTGCAAATTGTGATGAAAAGCAAAATGCACCTGCGTTCTGCTACCGTATTGAATTTACCTACGTATAAAGCAGAGAAATATGTCACTTGATCTTGTCCTTGACGTGTACCAGAGGGGGAGATAAACACCAGCGCTAGGAAGATCTTCGTTCGCTTGGTTAGTTGCTTGTATTGGCTTGAGAAAAAGATTGGTGGAAAAAAGGAAAGTGTTGTTTTGCAAACTTTCGAGCTAGATCATTATTTATTTTTAACCTCAAAATATAATGTTGGTGACTTTTAAAAAGTTTATTAAATAACTAGAACGAATAGCGAATGAATCATGCTAAATAAATTATCACTGAAGAATAAACTCGCCATATCCGCGAGTGTTGCCATCGTAGTCGGGGGACTATTGGTCGAAGGCTTGTCTTTCAAAGCGTCGCTTGATCGCCTCAATATTGAGGTTGAACAGCGTTTAGAGAGCACGGCATCGTCTTACAATCAATATGTGGCGGACTGGATTACGTCCAAAGAACGCGCTTTGACTTCCCTTTCTCAAGAGTCGAAAAAAGAATCTATAGTCACTCATTTAAAGCAAGTAAAGGATTCTGCCGGCTTTGACAATGTGTTCATTGCTTACCCTGATGGGAGCCAGAACAACGCGAATGGGGTCGTGTTACCGCCAGGCAACGATGACCCTAGGAAGTGGGGTTGGTATCAAAACGCGGTAAAGCAGCCGGCAAAAGTGTTTATGGATAACCCCACGGTTGCTGCAGCGACCGGCGCAAATGTCGTCTCTTTGGGTAAAGCGCTTAACTTGCATGGGGAGCAGGTTGTTCTTGGCGCGGACGTTGAAATTACCGATATTTTGGGTGGAATGGAAAAGGTCATTTTGCCTGGCGACGGATATATGTTCATCGCGAATAAACAAGGCAATGTGTTTGCTCACCAGGATACGTCGCTACTTAATGAATCCTTAACGCGTTTGGGTTTAGACGAGGCCACCATTCGTAAAGCGGTCAGCACTGGTCATGACATCTTTGTGACCGTTTTGGGCGAGGAGTCTGTGGTTTATGCCAGTGAGATTGGTTCGACAGGTCTTACGACGGTGATCGTTGTGAACTATGACTCGTTAGTCGAGCCTTTATTTGGTGCTGTCTGGGGGCAGTTATTGGTGACGGGGATTGTGGTTGTCGTGTGTACACTGCTGTTTAACATCTTGTGTACCATCTTGTTCCGCCCGTTGACCAATGTTTCTAACGCACTTGAGCAGATAGCGAATGGTAGCGGTGACTTGACTCAAAGAATCGATGTGGAATCAAACGATGAAGTGGGTAAGCTGGCGCATAACTTTAACGTCTTTGTTGGCAGCTTACAGCAATTGATTGGCCATATCCGTGAGCAGTCTTACCAGTTAACGGAGCAATCAGAGCTCAGTACCCAGCGTTCGAATCGTTCGGTTGATGAAATTCATCATCAGCAACAAGAAATCACTATGGTCGCGACAGCGGTAACTGAACTTGCGAGCGCGACACAAGAGATTGCCTCGCATGCTGAGCGTACCGCGCAAGCTGCTCAAGACTCTACTTTGAGCACGGATAACGGGCACCTTCTCGTTGAGAACACGAAAGGTTCAATCAATAAACTAGCGATTGAGCTGGAATCAGCTCGTCAGGTTGTGGGCGCTTTGGAGCGACACGGCCAAGAAATCTCAACCGTGCTATCTACAATTCAAGGTATTGCTGAACAGACCAACTTACTTGCGTTGAACGCAGCCATTGAAGCCGCGCGAGCGGGTGAGCAGGGCAGAGGCTTTGCCGTGGTGGCCGATGAAGTACGTGTATTGTCGCAGCGAACTCATTCCTCAACGGAAGAAATCAAAAACACCATCGCCGTATTGCAAGACACAACGGCTCAGGCTGTTTCCATCATGGAAAGCAGTGGCGAACTTGCTGGGATGTCGGTTGAAGATGCGGACAAGGCTTCCGCCGCTTTGGGTGAGATTAACTCAGCGGTGACATTAATCAGCGACATGGCCACTCAAATAGCGACAGCGGCTGAAGAGCAAACGCATGTCACCAGTGAAATCACCCAGAACATCACTTCTATCAAAGACGTGGCTGATCAATTGGTGGTGGGTGCGAACCAAAGCTCAGAAGGGGCTCATCAAGTTCGGAGTCAAGCTGAGGAGCTCGTTGCCAAAGTGGCGACTTTTAAACTCAGCTAACAGAGATCAAAAAAGGGACCGTTCGGTCCCTTTTCTTTGTGCGTTAGGTTAAGCGTTAAAAATTTGCTTTAATTCGTTTGCGCACAAATGGTATTGGCGAGGGCAATTGCGCCACGTTGTAAGCATACGGCGATACTTCTCTTGCATTGGCATTTGCGCGTTGAAGTGATGGTCACCTTTGTCAAACTGTGGGTAAAGACCTTCAGAATCGGTTAAAAAGCGCACGTAGTTTACTAGCTGAGACTCACTCGCAATGTCGTAACCTAGGAAAGTTAGGCGGCGCTGGTCTACATCTTTGCGCTCTTCTTCATCTAACATTTTGTTTGATTCTTGCATTGCGTGATACATCTCCATTGTGTCGATGATTTCACGACATTCGGCTTCACTTAAGCAGCCAAAATCTTTGTTTAATTCGCTCATTTGAAGCTCATACCCGCGCTCAACAATGGTCTGCAAGCGCTGATATTTAGCTGCGTTTGCGGGGTCCATTTGAGACATAAGGTAGTATTGGTTCGAAAGGATCAAACGTTGAGCGTTAGTCATTTCCATGGTGGCCTCACTAAAATAATCTAATACATTTTTAATGTGCTTAGGTTATCTGTTCGTGGATTGCTGAAACATGATCTCAACACATATTTAATATGAAAAGTACAAAGAATCCGCGAAAAATGACTTATTTTTTGCGGTAGTGGTTGTAGATGTAATCGCGATCGGAAAAAACGCGCAGCCACTCAGGTTTGAAGACGACAAACATGGTTAGCGCCATTCCGTTGAGCAAGCCTTCAGGAAAGGCGAGTAGCGGGATGAAAACCAGATAGTTGTCTACGATGGTTGTCCAATCGTGACTTCCTAGCAGCCATATGTAGACACCGCTGGCGAGCAGGTGAAGTGAGCCAGTTACAGCGCCATTGAAGAAGCCCGCAACGAAGATAAAAACGAAAATATTGCGTGGTAAATAGCAGTAGCTAAAGCGAAACACCAGTTGGCTGATAGCGATAGGAAAAAAGCATGAGAATATAAGATATTCAGGGACTTGGTACCAAGTTAGATCCGTCGTGAAGGTAAGCGCAGAAGTCGCGACGATAGAGAGCACGCACGAATTTTTCCAGCCATACATTAAGGTAAGCGTTGTCAGGGCTAAAAAGTGGATTGATAGCCCTTCTTTGACGCCTGCTTGTGCCGACCAAAGTAGAGTGAGCGCGGCAACCATGGCGAAAGTGAGATGCTGAAAAGTACGGTCGTGAAGAAACTTTGGCCAAAACACGTTCTTCACGTCAGACCAAATAAATGGACCTAGCGCCAGAATCGCAAGAAAAGCAAACAATTGGTGAAGTAGCACTCAAACTCCTATAAAAAAACCAACCTAGGTTAGGTTGGTATTTTTTACGAAAATGTGAGTACTTGGTATCAATATTTTACATTTGAGTGATACTGTTCAAGGATTGAAACAATCTTGTCCATGGTCTCTTTGGAAGGTGGGTTGATGCCTTCCAACGGATAGTCATGACCGAGCGCCTCCCATTTATGAGCACCAAGCTTGTGGTAGGGAAGTAACTCAATTTTTTCGATATTGTCCATATCTTTGATGAATTCACCGAGCATGTGAGCGGCTTCTTCATCATCTGTGTAGCCAGGTACCACAACGTAACGGATCCAAGTTTTTTGCCCCAGCTTATGTAGGTAACGAGCGAAATCCAACGTACGCTTGTTCGACACACCGATAAAATCATGATGGATTTCATCTTTCATATGCTTGAGATCAAGCATGACTAAATCCGTTGCTTCGAGGACTTCATCAATCACATCGGTGTGTTTGCGGATGTAGCCATTGGTGTCTAGGCAAGTGTGGATACCCTCTGATTGAGCTGCACGGAAAAAGTCTCTAACAAATTCTGGTTGCAGCATGGCTTCACCACCAGAGCAGGTCACACCGCCGCCCGAAGCGTTCATAAAATGACGATAGCTTTTTGCTTCGTTGATGATTTCGTCAACGGTCACTTCCTTGCCGCCATGAGTGTCCCAAGTGTCACGGTTGTGGCAGTACATACAGCGCATCAGACAGCCTTGCATAAAGACAATGAAACGGATTCCAGGTCCGTCGACGGTGCCACAGGACTCAAAAGAATGAATACGACCAGTTGTTGACATGAGCTCATCTCTAATAGGTTATTTGCGTGTCATTTTATTACAAAAAGTGTGGTTTAAATAGGGAAAGGGGGAGTTTCAAACAACATTTTACCGAATAAGAAAAAAAAACGTACTTAGGCTAAAATGTATGTTATAAAAATGTTGCGAATAATAATATTAATAACAAAAAATAAATAATAGTGGCTAGGCAAGTATTTTACATCCCACTGATGTTTAAGGATTATTTATGGATATGCTTGCGCTTTCACAGAAACAAAAAGTGATTGTCTTTTTGGTTATACTGACGATTGGATTTATTGCGTTAGCAGGGTACTCGTCGTCCAGGCTAACGCAAATGAGCGATCAGTATCACTCTAGTGCCGATATTGCTTCAGGTTCACTCTCTATTTATCAAACACAAAGTAAGATTCTTACACTGAGCAGCAACCTAGACAATTTGTCGGGGGCAAGTGTCAGTCAAGCCAAACAAGACATTTCAGTAATAGTTGCTTCTGTACAGGAAGACGCGGAGTTTTTAAACCGTGTCGGATTTGCCTCTCAGGCTGACACGCTCACCCAAAATGTGGCTCAGTTTGAGTCTGCAGCCAATCCGTGGTTAAAGCTAAAGTCGGAGCTAGGTTTTACCATCGATGAAGGGAAACTAGGCGAACTCAAACAACTTGCTACAACGATCGAAAAGAAAATCGAAGAAACAGGTATGGTGACCCTCAATTCAGATTTTCAGGCGATGGTGAAATCTCAGCAAAACTATCTACTTCAGCCCAATGAGCAAAATCTAAAACTGTTTAATCGTGCTATGGCTGGCTTTGAAAGCATGTCGAATGTTTATGCGATGTTGGAGCTATACGAAAAAGAAATAGAGCAGTATAAATCGACGTTCGTTAGAGTCAGTGAACTCTCACAACAGCTAGGCAGTGTTGAGCAACAGTTATTGGTGTCAAAAGCGCAACTCACCAAGATCATAGGGGCGATTACTCTTGAGCTTGCTTCTTTATCTGAGCAATATCAAACGTCTGCTACTAAAGCGTCAAATCAGACCCTTTGGTCAATTTTGGTCGCGTGTACAGTGTTGGCTGTGTTGACCATTACCATATTTGTGATGCAGAGCTCATCACTATCACGTTCGTTGAACAAAACAAGAAAAGTGCTAAGCGGTGTATCCGCAGGTGATCTCTCTCAACGAATGTCGCTAACGAAAAATAAGAACGACGAGTTTAATCAACTGGCACAGAGCATCAACGAGAGCTGTGAAAATCTCGGTGGTTTAGTTCAGGGGGTGCAGCGAAGCAGTCAAGAGTTATCAGGTAACGCGGCGGAACTTAATCAGGGGTTGGACAAGCTTGCTCATCATCAAAGTGAGGTGTTGGGGCAAACGGAGTTGTTGGCGTCGGCGACAGAAGAAGTGAGCGTAACGACGCAAGAAGTTTCGAATTCATTAGAGTTTGTTGCAGAAATCAGCCGATCATCAACTCGTTCAGCAGAAGATGGCGCCAAAGTCATTGGTGCGGCTATCGGCTCTCTCGATGAAGTGGCGACCATTTTGACCTCAGCTGCTGGACACATTCAGCAGTTGGAAGATGCGTCTGCGAAAGTCGATTCGGTAATGGAAATCATCAATGGTATCGCTGAGCAAACAAACTTGTTGGCACTGAATGCTGCGATTGAAGCGGCACGTGCTGGTGAGCAAGGACGCGGTTTTGCTGTCGTTGCTGATGAAGTGCGAAGTCTTGCGGTCAGAACTGTAGATGCGGTCTCTGAGATTTCTGAGACAATCGACACCATGAAGAAAGAAAGCGCGGAGGTCATTCAATATATTGGCCAATCGGAATCGTCCATGGCGACCGGACGAGAGCGCGGGCAAGAAGCGATGGATGCGCTAAAAACCATTACAGACAAAGCGGACGAAGCGTCCCATCAAACAGAAGTCATATTCCGTTCCATCAAAGAGCTGGCAACAACGAGTCAATCAATGGCTGATAACATGACTCAAATATCGGGTGCAATGAAAGATCTTGAAGAAAACAACGAACAACTCAAGGCAATCAGTGCGCAAGTTGAAGGAAGCGCGAGCAGCCTAAACACAGACTGCCAGCGATTCAATATTTAGAAAAACGCATACAACGAGAGGCTGCCATTTCCGTATAAGGAGTCGGACGCCTCTCGGTAATCTGGGGTTTTCGCCGCACTGCTCAAAGTCGCTCCAAAGCCGCGTCCATACCATGCAATGCCCGCCACAGCCGTCGCCTGCCAGTTTTCGAGTGTGACATCATAAATGCTCGGATCGGAGATTGAAGGATTCTCTTCAATGGCAGGACGATAGCCTTCGACGGTGAAATCATTGAACCTATATCGTCCCTCGATACCTGCAAACAAGAACCACCCTCCTTTTGAGCCACCTAACATTCCCGGTCTGAATGTGTATTCGTTGTCGATGTTTGCCGCACCCATGCTACCGGCAAGATCCGTCCCCCACCGGAACATAAAGCCAGTCGAGACATCAGAACGGAAACTACCGAAGTTACCTTCCGAAACGTTCGAGATTTCAAAATCCGTATTGGCAATTGAGCGCGCTCTCATCACATTAAAGTGAGACAGATATCCAACGCTACCTACTCGAGCATCTTCGATCTGGTAGTCCCAGCCGTTTGGCTCTTTTGACCCCGTGAGGCTGTGTACGATACTTTGAGCTCTATCAGCAAGAGAGCTCTCACCCGTTGTACCAATTGTCAAATTGAAGCGTTGCGCTTGTTGCGGGTGGAGGCTGATGTAGTTGAATTCAGTGTGTAAGTAACCCGCGTATGGACGCTCATTTTCCAAAGGATAGTCGGCTGAAATGTCGCTAGGAGTATACATTTTGTGGCCGAGCGTGAACTCAATTTTATCGAGAGACGCTGCACCCCAAATCGATAAACTCAATGGACTGAGAAGCCAGTGAGGGTTTATCGCGCTAGAGGTGTAAGTGAGAAAAAGACCATTGGTGTAATCTTGATCCACACCAAACAGCCCATCATTGTCTAATGCAAATGTAAAAGTTGAACGCTCTGATGCTTGAGCATTCAAAGAGAGTAAGAGCAATGGAACTAAGCAGGTTTTTTTAATCATCATTATTGTTAACCGCGGTAGACAAAGTGTGAAAGCTAAGCGAAAAGTAAATTTAGATCTATCACTAGCATAAGCAATTATTATGCCGGGGAAAATTTGACGATAGGGGATACATTGGGGGGTTTAGGGTACAAAAAAAGCCCCGCTTTTAAAGCGGGGCTTTCGATTCATTCAACTGAGATTATAGAGACTCAGTGAAAGTACGTGCGATTACGTCAGCTTGTTGCTCTGCAGTTAGAGAGTTGAAGCGTACAGCGTAACCAGATACGCGGATTGTTAGCTGAGGGTATTTCTCAGGGTGCTTAACTGCGTCTTCTAGAGTGTCACGGTTAAGTACGTTAACGTTCAGGTGCTGACCGCCTTCGATACCAGCTTCGTGGTGGAAGTAACCATCCATTAGACCAGCAAGGTTAGCGCGCTGTGAGTCTTCTTCTTTACCCAGTGCGTTCGGTACGATAGAGAAGGTGTAAGAGATACCATCTTTAGCGTGAGCAAACGGCAGTTTACCTACAGATGTTAGAGATGCTACCGCACCTTTCTCATCACGGCCGTGCATTGGGTTTGCACCTGGAGCGAATGGAGCGCCTGCACGACGACCATCTGGCGTGTTACCTGTCTTCTTGCCGTATACAACGTTAGATGTGATAGTAAGGATAGACTGAGTAGGAACAGCGTCACGGTAAGTCTTAAGCTTACGGATCTTGTTCATGAACACTTCAACAAGTTCACAAGCGATGTCATCTACGCGAGCATCGTTGTTACCGAATTTAGGGTAGTCGCCTTCGATTTCGAAGTCGATCGCTACGCCATCTTCGTCACGGATTGGTTTAACTTTCGCGTGCTTGATTGCAGATAGTGAGTCCGCAGCGATAGATAGACCAGCAATACCACAAGCCATAGTACGGTAAACGTCACGATCGTGTAGCGCCATTAGTGCAGACTCGTAGCTGTACTTGTCGTGCATGAAGTGGATGCTGTTTAGTGCAGCAACGTACTGCTTAGCTAACCAGTCCATGAAGTGGTCTAGGTTGCTCCACACTTCGTCGAAGTCTAGTACTTCTGAAGTGATTTTCGGCATTTCTGGACCAACTTGCATCTTCAGCTTCTCATCAACACCACCGTTGATTGCGTAAAGCATCGTTTTAGCAAGGTTCGCACGAGCGCCGAAGAACTGCATTTGCTTACCAACAACCATTGGAGATACACAACATGCGATTGCGTAGTCGTCTGACTCCATGTCTGGGCGCATTAGGTCATCATTTTCGTACTGGATAGAAGACGTATCGATAGATACTTTCGCACAGAACTTCTTGAAGCCATCAGGTAGTTGCTCAGACCAAAGTACAGTGATGTTTGGCTCTGGAGAAGGACCCATTGTGTATAGAGAGTTTAGGAAACGGAAGTTCGTACGAGTAACTAGCGTACGGCCGTCAAGACCCATACCACCCATAGATTCTGTTGCCCAGATTGGGTCTCCAGAGAATAGGTCATCGTACTCTGGAGTACGTAGGAAACGAACCATACGTAGTTTCATTACGAAGTGGTCAATCATCTCCTGAGCTTCTACTTCAGTGATCTTACCTGCAGCGATATCACGCTCGATGAAGATATCTAGGAACGTAGAAGTACGACCTAGAGACATAGCAGCGCCGTTTTGAGATTTAACAGCAGCTAGGTAACCGAAGTAAGTCCACTGAATAGCTTCTTGTGCAGTTTCTGCTGGGCGAGAGATATCGTAACCGTATTTCTCAGCCATAACTTTCATTTGGCCAAGTGCACGGTGCTGCTCAGCGATCTCTTCGCGAAGCTGCATAGTCATTTGAAGATCTTCACCGTTCTCAAATTTCTCTTGTAGAGAAGCGAATTGAGCTAGCTTGTCTTTCATTAGGAAGTCAATACCGTAAAGTGCAACACGACGGTAGTCACCGATGATACGACCACGACCGTAAGCATCTGGAAGACCTGTTAGAACACCAGATTTACGACATTTTAGGATATCAGGAGTGTAGATATCGAAAACACCCGCGTTGTGTGTTTTACGGTAATCTGTGTAGATTTCTTTGATTTTAGGATCCAGTTCACGACCGTAAACTTTACAAGAACCTTCAACCATGCGGATACCACCGTTAGGGATGATAGCGCGCTTAAGAGGAGCATCAGTTTGAAGACCAACGATAGTCTCTAGATCTTTTTCGATGTAGCCTGCATCGTGAGCAGTGATGGTAGAGATAACGTCAGTATCGAAGTCAACAGGTGCGTGAGTTGAGTTCTCAATTTTGATACCTTCCATTACCTTAGCCCAAAGCTTGTTAGTTGCTTCAGTACCTTCAGAAACTAGGAAAGATTCGTCGCCTTCATACGGTGCGTAGTTCTTCTGAATGAAATCACGAACGTTTACTTCATTTTGCCAATCACCTTCAGCAAAACCTTCCCAAGCTTTAGCAAATTGCTCTGCCATGACATACCTACCTTTTTAGTAGAAAAAACACGTACCTATCTGATCCGTTGAGCGAGTCAGATTCCCTATAGTGGGACGGTACACTCTTATGAATAACAATATGTATAGCCTTTAAATACGTTTATCGAAAGAACATAAAGCTATAAATATTGTCACTAGTTTTTACATGCTGTCTTATCAACTTGGCTTTAAGGGTAAACTAAAATTTTTTTGCAAACCTTAAACTAAATCAATAAAACGCCTTCTAGCTAAAAAAAATTTTAAAATATTTATTGAAACTAAAAAAAAGTTGAGAGCCCAAACAGGCTCTCAACGTCTATTGTGTTTTTATAGGAATGCTGGGATTCCATATTGCCCTTCTAGCATACCAACGGCAAGCATAGCAACTAAACAGATAATCAGAACGCCAACTGGGATAACGATTTTATCGACAAACGACAGGCGTGCTGCACGCTCTTTGTCACCAATTAGACCGTTGTTGTCTAGCAGCATTGTTAGCGCCCATGCAAGAACTGGGTTAACAACTGCTGAACCAAAGATACAGATACCTGCTGCTTGAGAATCTTTCGAATCTTTTACCATTTGCATACCCGCTTCAAGTAGAGGTAGAGATACACCTACAAGAAGAGCAACACGCATTACTGGTGGCCATACCGCGATGTCCATTGGGAAACCAAGGATTGCGATGATCATTACTAGCAGACCTAGAAGGATTGCACCACCAGGGATAGGACGCTTAGCGATTGCTGCAGGGATCATGTAAGTACCCCAAGATGATGTGATGTTACCACCACCAACCGCTGTACCTACCATCTGACGGATAGAACACATAGTCATCGTGTCATCAACGTCCATCAGTACTTTTTCAGTTTTCTTAGGGTAGTTCAGTTCTTGGAAGATACGGTGACCTAAGAAATCAGGAGACCACATCGCCACTGCAAGGATTGCAAACGGTAGTGATGCGATGAAGTGTTCCATATTAGGAAGACCTAGCATCCAACCTTCTTCTGTGCTGCCCCACCAGTAAACAGGGTTTAGGTTAGGAAGACCAGTTTCAGTAACGAACTTGATATCGAAACCTGCACCTAGAACAAGTGCAATCACCAAACCTGTGAAAGCACAAACTGGGATAGCTAACCAACGCTTGTTTACTTTCGCAAGGAATGCGTACAGTGCGATAGTCACAGCCAGTACGATAAGACCAACATAGCCCATGCTGCCAGCTGCTACTGTGTCAGACTGTAGACCAACCGCCCAAGCTTGGATCGAGTTGATTTGGCTCATGGTTCCGGTTAAACCAAGGAAGATAAGCAAACCGCCTGCGGTCCCTTGAGAGGTGAGGTTTACCAGCTTAGAGCCACCTTTAAGGAAGCTTAAAAGCAGACCAAATACACCGATAAGGATTGCCAATGCAAGAGGGTGTGCACCTGCTAAAGCGATGGTGCCGATAAGAGGGATCATTGGGCCGTGGTTACCGGCGAGGTTCGCTTTCGGGTTAATGAAGCCTGATGCGAGTACGCAGAATAGTAACGCAGGGATTAGCATTTCTACACGAGCAACCTCGATGGCGAAATCTTTACCAAGGTTTACGTGATCCCATGCTGCTGTAAGACCCTCTGCCCAAGACATCATTACCGCAGAGTACATCGCGATAATACCGATAGTACCTGCAAGTGCTGGTACCAAATCTTCTAATTCGAAACGGAAATCGCGACCAGGTAGGTTCAAACCAAAGCGGCGTGGCTTCATGATCTGAAGTTCGTGATCTAGATAGTCGCTACGGCTTTCAAACTCTGAAGCTGGACGGTGCAGCTCTCGGTAGCTCTTGTTTTCGATATCCGAATCAGAGTGCGGTTTATTGACTGCGTCTGACATAGATTCCTCATATTTAAAAAAGTTAATGATTCTTGGAAGAGTCGCCCTTAATTATTGTTTTCAGGCGTTCCTATAAAAACTCGCACAGCTTCCTGCATAAAAGTCCTTGTTCTATTGTTCTGTAGCGCAAACCCTTCGTGCTTAAGCTTAGACAATAGAAAAGACAAAAATTCGCTTATTGAGGCTTTTATCTTTGAGGCGAGTTTAACGTGCTAACCCTTAAGAGTGATTGATTTAGATCACTTTATGACAGAATGTGAAAGAAAACTACACACTTATAGGTTGTGGTTTAAATGGTGCAAACCCAAGCTGAAATTAATTTTCATAATGTAAGGTTTATAAGACAAGTTTTATAGTGTGCTTTCTGGTTCATATCGATTTCATGTTGAAGATTGCGTTAGATCTTGTTTTTATAAAAATGTTAATTGCTAGGCGTGTGATTAATTGTGCCTCTTGGTTTGATTTATGCGATAAATAAAGCCTTTTAAACTAAAAATTGAATTATTAGTCGTAGGATCTAACTTAATATCCTAAAAATGCAGGTTAATAATTTGTTGCAACTTGCGAGTCGTAGTGCTAGTTTGTAGCGAAATGTGAGTTAACACTCCACATTTACCCATCACACTGATGAAGGATGGGCAAAATAATAACAGGGAGTTGAGCGCATGAATGAAGTAGCAGCGCTGGATATAAAAGATTTACACAAGACCTTTGGTCAAAATGAAGTGTTAAAGGGTATCTCATTAGAAGCCCACAAAGGGGACGTCATTTCTATTATCGGGTCATCGGGCTCCGGTAAAAGTACCTTTCTTAGATGCATTAATCTTCTTGAGACCCCAACTGCTGGGGAAATTTGGGTTAACGGTGAGCTAATCCAAATGAAAAACAATCGTCAAGGAGAAGCCATTCCTGCCAACGAAAAGCAAGTTCAGCGTATCCGTTCGCGCTTAGCTATGGTTTTTCAAGGCTTTAATCTTTGGTCACATTTGACCGTCCTGGAAAACGTTATAGAAGCACCTGTGCACGTATTAGGTGTACCAAAAGCTCAAGCGATCGAAAACGCAGAACTTTTACTGAAAAAAGTTGGCCTGTATGAGCGCAAAGATTACTACCCAGGTCACTTGTCAGGAGGCCAGCAGCAGCGTGCGGCCATTGCCCGCGCGTTAGCCGTAGACCCAGAAGTTATGTTATTTGATGAGCCTACATCGGCTTTGGATCCAGAGTTGGTAGGTGAGGTTCTTGGTGTAATGCGTGATTTGGCTGAGGAAGGCCGAACCATGTTGGTGGTTACGCATGAAATGGCATTCGCTCGAGATGTGTCTAATCACGTAATGTTCTTGCATCAAGGGTTAGTCGAAGAGCAGGGCCATCCCGACAAGCTATTTACAAATCCAGATTCTGAACGCTTGAAGCAGTTCGTATCTTCTATCTACTAGCTGTAGTGACACAGCAAACACAACATAAGCAATATTTAAAATAAGAAATCACAGGAGTATGGAAATGAAAAAGTGGTTATTAGCAGCAACTCTGGCAGCAACAGCGGTATCTGGCGTTGCTCAAGCGAAAGATTGGAAAACAGTTCGCTTTGGCATTGAAGGCGCATACCCTCCATTCAGCTGGACAGAAGCAGATGGCTCTCTGAAAGGCTTTGACGTTGACATGGCCAACGCGCTTTGTACTGAGATGCAAGTCAAATGTAAGATCGTTGCGCAAGACTGGGATGGCATTATCCCTTCATTACTTGCTCGTAAATACGATGCAATCATTGCGGCAATGTCTATTACAGAAGAGCGTAAGAAGAAAGTAGATTTTACTGGTAAGTACGCGCTTATCCCTAACAAGTTCATCGCTAAGAAAGGCGCAGGTCTAGATTTTGACAACCTAGACGGGCAAAAAATCGCGGTACAACGTGCAACAACGCACGACAAGTACCTAACTGACAACTATGGCGATAAAGTTGAAATCGTTCGTTACGGCTCTTTCGATGAAGCGTACCTTGATCTAGCTAATGGTCGTGTTGCCGCAGTACTTGGCGATGCATCGGCATTAGAAGAAGGTGTATTGAATAAAGCGGGTGGCGAGGCATACGAATTTGTTGGTCCATCACTGACTGACCCTAAATGGTTCGGCGAAGGGTTTGGTATTGCGGTTCGCAAACAAGACAAAGACCTAACTCAGAAGCTAGATGCGGCGATTCTTTCTCTACGTGAGAAAGGTGTCTACCAAGAAATCGCAGCAAAATACTTCAACTACGACGTTTACGGTAAGTAAGCTCGATAATAAGGCCGCTGATAGGTTCCTAGAGGTAATCAGCGGCCAAGTTATATTTGAGTCTAGGGATCAGGAACTCACCTATGCTAGATCTACAAGGATACGAAGCCTCAATATTCAAAGGGGCCATAGTGACCATAGAAGTGGCACTACTTTCATTATTGCTCGCTGTTGTATTGGGCATGCTTGGTGCGCTTGCAAAAATGGCACCTTACCGTTGGGCGAGAGCCATCGCTACTCTCTACACAACAGTAATTCGCGGCATTCCCGATTTAGTCCTCATGATGCTGATTTTCTTCGGTGGACAAATCTTACTTAACAATAGTCTGTATTCCATCAATGAGTCGCTTAACGAGTGGTTTGCTTCTAGCGATCCAAATCATGAGTGGACATCTTACTTGCCTGATTATATTGATGTCAGTCCTTTCATTGCGGGGGTGTTGACGATCGGTTTTATCTTCGGTGCATACATGGCGGAAACCTTCCGTGGTGCGATCATGGCGGTTGATAAAGGCGAACTTGAAGCGGGTAAAGCTTATGGTATGAGTCCAATCATGTCATTTCGTCGAATTCTTTTACCACAGATGATTCGTCATGCTTTGCCTGGCTTTGGTAATAACTGGCTGGTATTGCTCAAGACCACCGCTCTGGTCTCCATCATCGGTTTAGAAGATATGGTTCGCGTGAGTGCGTTAGCGGCAGGCTCAACAAAAATGCCATTTACATTTTATATGGCGGTCGCGATGATTTTCCTTCTATTCACCAGCATCTCAACGGGCCTTCTTAAGGTGGTTGAGCGCAAATTTAGCATTCATGCGAGGTAGAGTATGGACTTTTCATTGATCGTCGAAAGTTTACCTGTCTACTTGGAAGGTTTGTGGACGACCGTATGGCTGGTTTGCCTTGCATTGGTCATCGGTTTAGTTGTTGCCATACCACTTGGTGTTGCTCGCAATAGCCAGAGCTATTTTATTTCAGGACCAAGTTGGGCGTTTATTTACTTCTTCCGTGGTACCCCGTTACTGATTCAACTCTATTTGATCTACTACGGAATGGATCAGTTTTTCCCAGTTAAAGACACGCTGTGGGAGAATGCTTGGTTCTGTGCTTTAGTCGCATTTGTACTCAATACCTCCGCTTATACAGCAGAGATCATCCGTGGCGCCATCAACGGTTTACCAAAAGGTGAAGTGGAAGCTGCGAAAGCTTATGGCATGAGTCATTTTATGACTTACCGAAGAATCATTTTGCCAAGTGCGTTGAGACGAGCGTTGCCAGCTTACAGTAATGAAGTGATCTTCATGCTTCACGGAAGCGCAGTTGCAGGCATCGTGACTATCGTTGACTTAACGGGTGCTGCTAGATTGGTGAATTCGCGTTACTACGCGCCGTTTGAGTCTTTCTTAACGGCCGGATTATTCTATATGGCGCTGACCTTTATCATTCTTTGGTGTTTCAAACATGCCGAGAAGCGCTTCTTGGCTTACCTAAGACCTCTGAGCTAAGCAAAAACGGCACCTTTTGGTGCCGTTGTTATTTTCGTTTTGTTATCACGCTTCAAACTTTCAAATTCGCTTTTCACCACCAGATTACTTTGCCTCTTTGCTCACTTACACTCGCGATACTGACATAACAATAATCAAGAACATGAGTAAAAAACAGACATACACAGGTTTAGCCTTTACCTTATCTTTCTTTCTAATAGGTTGCGGTGGCGGAGGAGGTAGTGATTCGCCCGCAAAGGAGACGTTAACCGAAGTAGAAAGAGCACTTATCTCCGGAAATGCACTTGCCGTGAAAGACGCGAATGCGTTTATCTCTTACAACCGAACATGGGTTGCAAGTCATAAAAAGGTATTTGATCAGGTCAAAAAGTCCATTAATGGTGAGACAAGCGGCTTATTCTGGGATCCGACTCATGACGCGGCGATTTTGTCTCCAACCTATGGTTTCAACGATACCATCTTAATGACCAATAAAGCGATGCAAGATGGCTACACGGATCAGACGCTATCGATTGGTGTCGCTGGAGTTGAACCCAGTCGATATGCCGTGTTAGCAAGTAATCCATTTCGTACGTCAAAGCGCTTTCCATCATCGGTCAATGACCAAATGGCACAATGGATGGATAACTTACTGGTTTGGCTAAATGGGGCTCCATTCGCTGGCGAGACCAAGGTGGTCATAGCGCAAATGGATCAGTCTTACTACTTTCCAGACGAGACAGCAACGCGAGAGTGGCTAGATGCTCGTTACGGAAACAGGCTCAAATATAACGACGCAAACACTTGTGACGGTGCATCGCTGCTGGCTTGTGTTGAAGCCAAACCTAATTTACTGATTCTCTCTCAGCATCTTGAGCAAGCAGACGAGCTTGAGTTGGTCAAGCAGGCTGTGGCGAGAGCTAAGCAACTTAACATCCCCTTCTTGTATCTACATTGGGATGGCGGAATGACCGCATTAGGACAATCGCTGTTTCGCGAATTTCGCGTCAACTATGTTGGCGATAACTACTGGCGCAAGCTCGGTGTTTCCGATTGGAATGGTAACGAACTACTGAATACGGTTCCTGAACACATTGAGTTGCAGCAAGCATTACTCAAACGTTTGGAGGATGACTCATTCACGGTTGATTTAACCCTATGTGACGACAAATCCTGTCCCGATGAGGCGAACATGGCGACGGAGTTTTACTCCGCGGCGCAAAGTATTCGAAATCAGCTAGGTTCGTTGGATGAGCAGGGGATTCGTTTGTTCGACTCAAAAGGCTATGAGTATGAAAAATCGATTGTGCTATTGGCAGACCACTTTCGCCAAGACGTACAGTTCCCAATGGATAAAAGCACCACAGAGCGTATCAATTTTCTGCGTTCCTACTTTGCTGACTACGTTCAGTACAATAGCCGCGACATTAACCCCGCGCAGCCAGACATGGGTAACTTCAGCCGCAGCGAATTCGATGATCAAGTCGAGCGCGTTACCCATACCGTAAATCTGGATTCAAAACGGAACTTTCGCGCTGCGGGTGTTTATGCTTTGCCTGGAGAAACATTCACTGTTACCCGAAATGATCGCTCTCCGGTGACAACAAAAATTGTCGTCAACACATTGCGAAGCGGCGCCACGCATGAGTTTTCCAAAAATGGTTACTCTAGACCTAAATTGCTAACGTCACATGCCTACACTGTACAACCTGGTGAAACGATTCACTTAACGTCGTCCTACGGTGGCCCTGTTCAAGTACACTTTAATACCAATAATCAACCTGTGAAGCTTACATTCCAAGGCGTGGCCCGTCATCCCGTTTGGCGAAGTAGTGAAGATAACGAGAATTTTGTGACTCAACTGAATGCGGGCCAATTTGACTGGGCGGAGTTGATAACCCCGGGTTTCGAAGTACATTCAAAAACAGACAAAATGATGGAATCAATCGGCGCGGAGGACTGGGCACAACCTGCCGATATGGCACTAGCAACCGAGCGCTACGTTCATAACTTGCCTCATGCACTGGCGGGATTTAAAGGACCGGGAATTGATAGGATCGTCGATATCCATCAATACGCTGAAACCAAAGGTTGGCAGATCGAAACGATTGATATCGTGAAACACATGAATGCGGACCAAGCGACGTGTGGTTATGGCTGCTCTGGAAATCCATATGATGCGTATTGGTCTTTCCACCCATTGGGGCATGGAGATTTGCACGAACTTGGTCATGGATTAGAAAAAGGGCGTTTCAGATTTGCTGACTGGGAAGGACACTCGACAACGAATTATTACTCCTACTACAGTAAGTCACGCTACCTCGCTGAGACGGGTAGGGAATCAACCTGCCAGAATTTGGATTTTGCTGGTCAATACCAGCTGTTGCAACAAAGTCGTTTGAACCCAGACCCTAACGCTTTTATGGCGGCACAAAATCAGACTGGCTGGAGTTGGGGCGCACGAGTTTTTATCCAAATTATGATGCAAGCAGAGAACCAAGGTGTGGTTAACAATGGTTGGCATTTGCTTGGTCGGTTGCATATCTTGGAACGAGAGTTCAATCGCCTAAAAAGTGATGATGAACTCTGGTTGGCAAACCGAGCCAACATTGGTTTTACGAGCTACAGTCGTGATGAAGCAAATGCAATCAGCAATAACGATTGGCTGCTAATTGCATTTAGTACGATAACCAGCCGCGATATGCGCCAGTACTTGGATATGTGGGGATTCAGCTTCTCGGACAAAGCGAAGCAAGAGGTGATCGCGAAGAGCCTAGAGTCGATGCCTCTGAGCTACTTTGCAACAAGTGGGACGGGCTATTGCCGAGATGAGTTCGCGAAGACAGAGATTCCTGTTGATGGGACAACCGTTTGGCCGCTATAAGCAGTAAACAAAAAGAGGAGGCAATGCCTCCTCTTTTACGTTGTCTGGGGTCAACTCAATATTATCAAAATAGTACCTGCCAACGTCATCAAGATATTGGCGATAGCATATGTGCCCGCATAGCCTAAGGCTGGAATCGTCGACTTCGCATAGTCATTCACAATGTCCATCGCCGGAGCGCAAGTGCGCGCACCAATGATGGCACCAAACAACAAGGCTCGGTTCATCTTAAGTAAGTAGGCGCCAACTAAGTAAGCACAAACAACAGGCAGTACACTGACCAAAAATGCTAACCCGATGACCTGAACGCCCACTTGTGATAGATGCTCAAACATTTTTCCACCGGCACTTAAGCCAATGCCGACCATGAATATCATCAAACCTAAGTCTTTGACCATGTTGAGCGCCCCTTGAGGGACATAGCCGAACGTAGGGTGATTCGCACGTAAGAACCCTAAGGTAATGCCAGAGAGTAAAAGACCAACCGCATTACCCAAGCCAAATGACACATGCCCGAAGGTCATTGTGATCAAGCCGAACATGATGCCAAGAATAAAAAAGCTACAAAAAGCGAGCAGATCCGCCATTTGGCTATGAATTGAGATGAAACCGATTTTCTCTGCAAGACCATGGACGCGACTTTTCTCGCCACTGACTTGCAGGACATCACCTTTGGCTAGAACAATGTCCAAGTCCATCGGCATTTCAATTTGAGCGCGAACTACACGGTTCAAGAAACAGCCGTATTCAGACAGGTTGAGGTCAGAAAGACGCTTTCCTGCAATCGCATCACTTTTCACGACGATTTCTTCTTCGACGATGCGTAGATCGAGCAGGTTACGATCAAATACTTCTTTGCCGTTTCTAAAGCTTGGGTCAAGGCGAGCGTGGCTATCAGGGAAGCCGACTAACGCTATTTCGTCACCTTCTTGCAAAATGGCGTCACCATCAGGGTGAGCGAGAATCCCATTACGACGGATTCGTTCAATATAACAACCTGTTTGACGATAAATACCCAGCTCTCGAAGGTTTTTGCCATCAATCCAATCGATCAGCTCCTGGCCGACTCGGTAAGCGCGGATGATCGGTAAGTAGACCTTTCTTTGCCCAGTGCTACCAAGCCCACGTTCTTGAGCAATTTGCTGGGCGGAATCCGATAAGTTTTGTTTTTGTAACTTGGGTAACAGCTTTGCAAACATGATCATGCTGATCAGTCCAATCAGGTAAGCCATCGCGTAGCCCACAGAAAGATTCTCAAGCACCAACGAGAAGTCCATGTTGCGTGGAACCGTTGCTAGACCTGAAGTTAATGCATCCTGGGCGCCAACTAAAACAGGAGTCGAGGTGAGTGCACCTGCCATCATACCGGCTGATAATCCGAACCCTAAGCCGAGGTAATGACTGCCAAAGTAAGTGATGCACACAGCTGTCGACAACACCACCATACTCAATATGAAATAGTGTTTACCATCACGGAAGAAAATACCAAAGAAGTTTGGCCCTGCTTCTATACCAACACAGTAAATAAACAGCATGAAACCAATGGTTAATGCGTCAGCGTTGAAGGTGAAACCAAGGTGTCCCATGACCAACGCGGTAACCAATACGCCGATTGAATTACCAAGTTGAAGGTTTCCGAAACGAATTTTGCCAATCGCGAGACCGATGGCGAGAACCACAAAAATGAGGAGGATAGGGTTTTGCTCGAGCAATTGTACGACGTCGATGTTCACTGGGCAGGTCTTGTATTTTGCCGGGGTAAGTTAAGTATGTGAATTGTATCTCAATGCTGTGAAATGGATAGTGAAATTTTTTATATTTTACTCTGAGTTTACATAACAAGAACGAATGCCAAATATCGGTCAAGCGGAGCTAACTATAGGCATTAAAAAAGCCGCGTTAAGCGGCTTTCTTGAAACAGTGGATTACTCGTCGTCGAATAAACCTAGGTGCTCTTTTGCGTATGCTTCGAAGTCATCACAACCACCGATGTGGTCTTGGTCGATAAAGATTTGAGGTACAGTCTCAACCGGTTTGCCTACTGTCTTCTCTAGGTCAGCTTTCGAGATGCCTTCCGCATGAATGTCTACATAGCGGTAGTTGAAGTCATCGCGCTTTGCTTTAAGCGTTTCTGCGTGCTCTTTCGCACGAACACAGTATGGGCAAGCTGGGCGACCAAAGATAACTACGAACATATTCTTTCTCCTATTTTTTGTTAAAGCAACTATGCCCGATCCAGAGTCGGAAATAAAGAAGCAATTACCTGTTGTTTCGATAGATGAAACCTATTGACGAAAATTTGATCGGTACTAGTGAGTTCGCGGTATAAAAAGCGAATTTGGTCGATAAAACACTATTATTAACAAGGTTATTTTGTACAAGTTGCACCAGTTCAATTTTATTTCACCTAGACAAAGGCATGCTAGAAAGAGTTTAGGCTTGCTTAAGGGGAGTCCTGTTTATGTTTCAGTTTATGACCTCCACAAGAATCATATTTGGTGAAGGAGCGCTTCAGTCCTCGCTGTCTGTACTCAACCAGTTTGGGTATAGCGTTTTATTGGTTTCCGGAAAAACGACTGATCGTGCCTCAGTGCTTATCAATTATCTCAAATCACAAAACATGCGTTATCAGCATGTTGCTATATCTGGCGAACCCAATATCACAATGGTTGAAGAAACGGCGTTAGTCGGACGCAAGTTCAAGCCAGATATGGTGGTGGCGATAGGTGGTGGTAGCGTACTTGATATGGGTAAAGCGCTCGCTGCTGTGATACCCAATCAAGGGGATGTGTATGACTATGTTGAGGTGGTAGGGCGAAATGTCCCTCTTAAATCGAAACCTTTACCCTTTATTGCCATTCCAACGACTGCAAGCACGGGATCGGAAGTGACTAAAAATGCTGTGCTGCGCTCAGGACAGGATCAAGTGAAAGTCAGCCTTCGTAGCCCTGATATGCTCGCTGACGTTGCGATCGTTGACCCAACGTTAACCTATGGCACCGATCTCTATACTTCGGGTAGAGGGGCCATGGATACCTTTACTCATTTAATGGAAGCATACGTGTGTGGTGATCCTAATCCATTAACGGATATGATTTGCGAAGAGGGACTCCGACGGTTAAGCCGCTCGTTACTTGCAGGGTGTATTGACGATGATTTTCGAGCCCGCTCTGATTTGTCTTTTGCGGCGATGCTAGGAGGCATGGCCATTACCAATGCGAAATTAGGTGCGGCTCACGGACTTGCGTCTGCACTAGGGGGGAAGTTGGAAGCACCGCACAGCGTTATTACGGCTAGACTTGCTCCTCACGTTATGGCTGAGAACATCAAGGTAGCGCAACAGCAGGGAAGAAACGATTTGTTAAGCCGCTATACCCATATGGCGAAGCTGTTAACTGGGAAAGAAGACGCAAGTCGAGAAGAAGCGATCACTTGGGTAAGTTGGGCGCTCGCTAAGCTAAACTTGCCGCAACTCAGTCAGTTTGGGGTGTGCGCAACGTCGTTTGAAACGGTCGCGGAAGATGCGCTTAAATCTGTGGCGATTCGTGGCAACCCAATACCACTGACGAAAGAGAGGCTCACTTACATTCTTGAGCAAGTGTGCGAATGTCGGGGTGATTGTGAGCAAGCTCAGCCTGTTGGTGAGCTGTCGAAAACGGAACTGATCCACAGTAGTGGTTATGTGGAGCCAAACAAAACGTCAAACTTACAACAAGAGTAATAAAAAAGGAGCCTAAGGCTCCTTTTTTAAAACTGAGATAGCTTGTCGTAACGAGAATCTTTTAATGCGTCTTTAACACGCTTAAGGTTCTCTCTAAAGCCTGTGCCTCTGCGCAATGTAAAGCCTGTTGCAAGAACGTCAATCACGGTCATCTGAACAACTCGACTTGCCATTGGCATGTACACGTCTGTGTCTTCTGGGACATCAAGAGAAATCGACAATGAACTTGCTTTATCAAGCGGTGAATCTTTCGCGGTAATCGCTATCACCGTTGCACCATTTTCGCGAGCAAGGTTGGCAATTTCAACCAGACTTTTGGTACGACCTGTATGAGAAATCAACACAACCACATCATTGTCAGTACAGTTAATACAACTCATGCGCTGCATTACGATGTCTTCAAAACAAGTGATTGGAATATTGAAGCGAATGAACTTGTTTTGCGCGTCTTTCGCCACTGCAGAAGACGCACCCAAACCGAAAAACGAAATTCGTTTCGCTTGGGTTAGCAGATCTACAGCACGATTGATTTGCATCGAATCAAGGCTATTTTTCGCAACATCCAGACACGCCATAGTCGATTCAAAAATCTTGTGCGTGTAGGCGTCTGGTCCATCGTCTTCTTCAACGTTACGATTTACGTAAGGCGTACCGTTCGCCAAACTTTGGGCCAAATGCAGTTTAAAGTCTGGAAAACCTTTGGTATCCAAGCGTCGACAGAAGCGGTTAACCGTTGGCTCACTTACATCAGCCATCTTTGCCAGCGTAGCAATACTAGAGTGAATCGCAGTTTGTGGAGACGCCATAATAACTTCCGCTACTTTGCGTTCTGACTTACTGAAATTCTCTAGGTTTTTCTGAATTTTTTCTAATGTGTTCATAGTGTTCACGAGGGTAAGAGAACAACTCGCTAGACATACCAATCGAAATATTCGAGAGGAAACAAACTGTTCCCTAATAGGTACTCACTATCTAGCGCCATAGGGCCAGTATAAACCTAAGCCATAGGTTTACAGTAACAATTATCGGCTCGAAGTGGTGATAATATGACAAGCCTCAAACTAAATTTTGTCAAAACTACACAAATGAAATCTAACCCGCACATTTCATTGCTTATTTGGCCAGTATTGTTGCTCGAATTACAAGATCTTAGAAAGAAACTTTCACTTGTTGCTGATTGAATCGACGACTGATTCGATTCTAGCCATTAAATTCGGTGCTGTTTTTGCGATCTCACGTTGCTCGACCAAAACAGAGCTAAGAATGTCTCGGCTGGTTAACGGGTTGGCTAACACCACTCGGAATACGATGGTATTCAAACGCTCCCACTGACTAGGATTTAAACGAGTCCTTGATACGAAGGACTTACCCGTTTCACGCTGACGCTTTTGAATGTATTTCGTTAACTCGTTGAGAAGCTCATTGAGTTCTGCTTTTTGGGTGGAGTCTGCTTTTTCTAACGCGTGACGCACATGAGTTGGGATGTAGCGATAGGTAAGTAAACACAGTTCTGGTTCTGAAACGAGTTCAAAGTCAGGCTGCTGTTTGATCAATGAAGCAAAGTACTTGGCTTTCTCGATACTCTGATCGATCAACAATTCATACCCAGGACGGCTGATAATGTGCATGGCTGCGTAAACCAGCATCGCCATACCGGAACGCGATCCTTCCAGTGTGTGGCTACCAAGGTCTTTCGAGCCCTTACGCAGAATATATTGAGCGTGGTGTTCAATAGACTTCATAGCGTCTGGGTTTTTAAACAGCACCATTCCCGCACCCATTGGGATGTAGAGCTGCTTATGCGCATCAATAGTCACTGAGTCAGCCAGTTCCACCCCATCGAGCAATTGACGGTAGTTGTTTGACATTAAAGTCGCGCCACCCCAAGCAGCGTCGACGTGGAAATGGCAGTCTTCTTGTGAACAAATATTGGCGATATCACGCAAAGGATCGATATTGCCTGTTTCCGTCGTGCCAGCTACCCCAATCACAGCGAAAGGTTTGATGTTGCTTTGCTTTAACTCGGCGATTTTCTCTTGCAAGGCAACAGGGTCGATGCGGTTGTTGTTGTCTGTTTTGACAGCAACCAACCCTTCTTGGCCGATGCCTAAAACATCTGCGGCTTTTTTCAATGAGTAGTGGCCGCGCTCTGAAACCAATACCGCTAATCCTTCATAGCCGTAATGCTTCATCGCTTTAAATAAGCCTTCTTTTTCTACACCTTTGAACTCACCTTGTGCTCTCAGCGCATTATTGCGAGCGACCCAAAGCGCGGTGATGTTGGCGATGGTACCACCCGAGCAGAAAGCGCCAAGGGAATGATTTGCGCTGTGCATCCACTGGCTGTAGAAAGAGTCTTCGCGGTGATAGATAAGGCGATGCAGCATCCCAAGAACTTGACGCTCTAGCGGAGTAAACGCTTTTGATGTCTCAATTTTCACCAAGTTTTGGTTAAGTGCGATCATGATTTTAGACAAGGGCATTAGAAAATAGGGTAATGCGGATGTCATATGACCAATGAAGCTTGGTGCCGAAGTATGGACGGAGTGAGAGACGAGTGTATCGAGCAGGTGTTGTGTATGGTCCGAAACGAACTCCGGTTGCTCAGGAATCGTCGCGTTAGAGAAATCTTTCTCAATCTCCCAAAGCGGTTTTTCTTCAGCAACGATATGCTCACGCAAAAACTTATTTAAGTTGCGTGATAGCTCTTCGTCAATTTGGGTTAGCGTTGAGTCTGGCCCTTCAGGTACTGTGAAAATTCGAAGTAAACTTTCGAAGCTCACATCAGCCGTTTTATGTTCAGATACCATACAGCTACATTGCTCTAATCTTTTTTCTTGCAAGCGGGACAATCTAAACGAAAACGGGCACAAAGTCCCGTTTTAAATTCGCTAATCTTAGTTTTAAGTCCGTCAAATTGGTTGCGATTTGAGCGAAAAATCGGCAATACGTTATTGACAGTTAATCGACTCCAACTCTTTGATCGCTGCATTATAGCGCTGCAATGCGGAGTCGATTTTTGTAGGGTGACTTAAAAGATCGGCAAACGCTGAACGCAATTCGTAGTTCTTTTCGTGTGGCTTGGCTTGGCGGTCTGCAAAAGTGGTTTTGGCCAGTTGCCCTAGCTCATCACTACGCGACGCAAGCACTTTGATGTCTTTTTGTTCCAACTGTAACCAACCTTCGACGGGTTGGGCTGTTGCAACTTTCGTTGCGTCATTGTCAAGGTAGTAGTGGACAGCGGCACGATTAAGCTCAAAGTGATTCACACGACCGTTCAGAAACCATTTAGAAACTTCGGCTAAATCCGGATATTGCTCAGCAGTGAGTTTTGACAAATCTTCATACCAATGCAGTGATGCATCGATATAAGCATCGTATTTTTTTGATAGACAAGCATTGTCGGCTGCAACAGCGAGGGACGATGAGGCACTTAGAGCGAGTGCAACAATCAGGCGTTTCATATTGATTCCTTTTGAATAATCGTTCTTATAGGCTCCGTAGATTGTATTTCAATTCTACGGGCGACTTTAAATTAGGGCTTTCTAAATTAATATTGAGCGTCGTGGTTAATATAGTGAATTTTGACAATGATTCCTGAGATCTAGCTTGCAAGAGAGACAAAGAACAGCATCATAACTGGCACAAGCAGACTGAGAATAAACCCACTGACGATAGCAATAGGCACGCATCGAACGCCACCTGTGGTTTGTATGACCGGCAAAGTAAAGTCCATGGCTGTTGCACCCGCGTAGCCGATTGCAGTGCATGGTCGCGTGCGAATGAATAAAGGAATCAGCACCAATGCGATCAACTCTCGCAGCAGCTCAATCATAAATGACGCGCCACCGTAAATCGGACCAAATGCATCACCCATCAAGATGCCTGCTAATGAATACCAGCCAAATCCAGAAGACATCGCGAGCGCTTTGAATAGGTCAATTTCGAGGATTTGCGCGGCAATAATCCCTCCAAGCATCGAGCTCACTATAATGAGTAATGCAATCACCATCCCATGCTTGTTGAGAAGTATTTGGCGTAATGTTAGACCGCTATTGCGCAATTGGATACCAATGAAGAACAGCAATAAGAAGAGAATCCATTCGCTCGCGGTATCGACCCAATTGAGTTCATAAGGCAGTGCCAATCCGACAATTAAACCGCTGCCGACCACAAGGATGAGTTTAACTGATTCCAACGCCATACTAGACAAGGGAAGTTTGCTATTGCTGGCGTCGGTTTGGATGGGTAAAAACTTATCGACTAAGGGCAATACCGCTAGGTTAGCTAAGCTCAGGCAAGTAAAGAACACCGCAGTGAACTTTAAAATAATTTGCAGATTTTGCCCGAGGTTGTCGAGGGCAGCCAAGCTCAAACCCATCAGTGCAAGTATGACGTAGATAAGGTTTGAGGTGGTCTTATTGATTTTATTGAGCAGTGACTGGCTTGATATCGAAATGAAATACCCGACAACAAGCGGGGTAAAGATAAACAACATCCCTGAAAACATGATACTTCCTGTACATTACAATCCACTCGCGCTGATTAACTCATCAATTTGCGCATTGAACTCAATATCACTTAAATTACTGAGTTTGTACAGTATATCCGCACCTGTAACGTCAAATTCTACCGAATGTTCATCTATGTTTTCGTCTTGACGGCGGAACATTAAGATATGATTTGCGATTCTCGCCAACGCAAGATAGCTGACCGCTTTCTCCGATGGTTTAATCGCTTGATTTGAAGCAACCTCTAAGAAGTCATCATCAAACCCCCAGCTTTCTAAAACAAGTTTGCTCGCTTTGGAACATTGATTGTCGAAGATCTGGAAAGCGATTTCTTCGTCAAGGTAGTTGCCATTTTCCAAATAGTAGTGGTACTCGTTGACGATACAGAAAAGACCGATGTCAGCGAGCAAACCAGTAAGTAGCGCTTTGTCCGCTTCTAGGTGCTTGTATGCCTGTGAGCCACTTTCACGGAATCCTTTTGCCACTAGGACCATCGTTGCCGCCAATTCGCGAGAATTCGCCGCACTTTGAACTAAGATTTTGTTGCAAGAACCGCTTAAATTGACAGAGTGTTTCAACTGCTCAATCGCTTGTGCAGTCACGATATCTCGTACTCGAAGAATGCCCAACCGAGACACCGCGGTAACCAAGTCGGTACATGTGATGTTTCGGCGGTTAAATATCACCGAATTTGCCACGCGAATAACAATAGCGGCGAGCCCAGGATCTTCCAACAGTGAGTCTGCGACATCTGCTACCGTGGTTGTATCTTGGGTGCACAAACGCTGAATCTTTAAGACTACGTCAGGAATTGGAGGAAGTGATATTTTCTTATTAGCGATAGAATGCTCAATAAGTTGAGAAAACTCAGTCTCAATACCTTTGACTAATAGGTCTTTATTTTGTGGGAGCCAGTAAAATGCTAGGTGATTCATACAGTATTAGAAAGTAAATTCAACGTTTACAGTGTAACGTTTCTCTCTGTATTTAAGCAAACAATTGCTTTCTAATATTGATATTTTTCGCAACGACATATTTCACGAGCGAAATTGCTCGCACTTCTGCATGGTGGGGACTTAGGCGTGATTGATCTCTCATAAAATTCGTCATTAAGTTTAATCGATGTGACGTATGCACAGACTTATTTCGTTTCGTTAACTATCATTTGGGTACTTGCTGTGGTTGGACGAACAACATTATAAATTTCATAGTTCAACCGACAGATTTTTCGCTTATAACTGCTGCTATCTGGTGATCGTAAATAATCGGGGTTTCGATATTTGAAGGATCAATGGATATGACAGAGCAACATTTTATTCAATATGTAAACAAGTTTGGCATGTTTCAAAAGCGTTCGATGTTTGGTGGAACAGGATTGTTCAGGGAAGACGCCATGTTCGCTTTACTTAGCGCAAACAAGATCTTTATCCGTGGTGGGGACCATTTAGATAAAGAGTTTTCTCAGCTTGGTTGCGAGAAATATCGCCATGTTAAGAAACAGACAACGGCGACCGTAAATTATTATGATATTACGGAGCTGTTTGAATCGGACAGCGATCGTTTGGATGACCTTGTTAAGCAATCTATCGATTACTCGGTTTCTGAGCGACAGTTTAAACGTTCTGCGGCAAATCGTAGACTGCGAGACTTGCCAAACATGCAGCTCACTTTAGAGCGTATGGTAAAAAAAGCAGGCATCGATGATGTTGATACGTTTATGGAACTAGGTGCTCCGGCGGTATTTGCTAAAGTTAAGCAAGCCTACGGAAGCGATGTAGACGTTAAGCTACTTTGGAAGTTTGCCGGTGCTATCGATGGTATTCACTGGAAATTAATCCAAGAGCCACGCAAACGCCAGCTATTGGCAAGCTGCCCATAAAGGTTGGTATATCAACTTGTTATTATTGCAGCAATCAGAATGAAAAAACCGAGGCAAGTGCCTCGGTTTTTTGTTTAAGATTCTAAACGGATTAGAATTTGAAACGCGTGGTAAACATCAATTGATCACCATACGTGTCATTGATGCGCGCTTCACCGCCGATCGAAAACAGCTCTGTTGAGTGGAAACGTGCGTATGCAGAACCAATCCAATCTTCTTCACTATCGATAGAGGTGTAACCAACTTTGCCACCCACTTCGAGTTGCGGACCAAGCCATTGGCGAACACCTAGGTTCAGTTCAAGACCTGTGTCGGTGCCGCTTGTGTCATCATTGTCCACCAAACGGAATAACATTTCACCAGTGAAATCAGCCCAGTTATTGATAGGTGCGTGGAAGCCAAAACCCGCGCCTGCGTCAAAATCACCTTCGAATTCAGAGTCAATACGGCCAATAAGGTGGGCATTTGGGTGAACAGTTTTGCTCATTGCAGCACCAAAAGTCACTGGGCTTGCGCCAATTCGAGCTTCAACGTAGTCGTAGCTAAAGTTGCTCATTACGGTTGGGCTGTTTGGATCAATTTGAGCGAAAGATTGACCAGATGCTAGCACTAAAGCTGCGGCTAAGATTGTTTTACGCATAAGGACGATAAACCTTTATCTTGTTAATTTCCTTGGTCTTAAGCGACGACTCGCTATGACGATAAATCGACATCATAATGCATCCAAGCGGTTGCCACTATAAAAATGTCATTGTTTTGTCGTGATAATAAGAATCTAGCAAGCTATGTGCCAAAATCGTTTAACTACTCACCATAATTGAGGCGATTTTTCGCCATTTCCTCAAATATTTTTTCAGTGTTCAGTACTGATGCCCAGGGCATGAGTTCAGGCTCGTTCTCAATCATGTATTGGGTCAATTGTTCTTTGATGACGTTACGTAACTCATCGCCACGCCAAGGTTTAGCAATGTAAAAGTGAAGGCTAGAGTGGTTAATGGCTTCGACTGTATCTTCGAGTCCTGCTTGGCCAGTGAGGAGCAGTTTTCGTGTCGCTTGAGTGGATGCTTGCTCGTTTAGTTCAATAAGAAAACTGATCCCGGTTTGCTCGGGCATGATATGGTCGCAAAGGATGAGCGCCAATTTTATGCCGTCGCGTTCAGCATCTTCAATGATCTGTTTGGCTTCTTGAACAGATTCGGCTGCCTCTAACGAAAAATGCTCTTCGAATTCATCCAAATCTTGGACAACGCTATCAAGAACTTCTCTTTCATCGTCGACGCATAAGATAAGGTATTTACTCATGTTAAGTTCCTCGTTATTGGTTAGTCTTGGCTAAAGGGCAGCCAAACCGACATTTTTGTGTATTGGTGTTGTTCTGACTCGACGCTGATGAAGCCGCCGTGTTGTCGAACGATTTGTTGGCAAACGGACAACCCAATCCCTAAACCGAAGTTGCCTTCTTTTTTAGTCGTGAAATTCAATTCAAAAATCTGCTGCTGAAGTTCAACAGGGATACCGTGTCCATTATCTTCGAAGCTCGCCACAAACCATTGGCGTCTGTCTTTTGTCACCAGTTCAGTCGTGATGCGCAGTTTTCCTTTTGCAGGGAACGCATCAATGGCGTTAGAAATTAAGTTGGTCCAAACCTGCTGAAGGGCGATGGGCAAACAGTACACTGAGTTTGTCGAGCAAAACGCTTTTTCTACCTTGTGAAGTTTGAGTTTGCTTTCGAATATCACCAAGGTGTCTTCGATACCCTCGTGGATATCCGCTCGGTGGAATCGTTCATCATCAGAACGCGCGTACCCTTTAAGGCTTTTGACCATATCGGCGATTCGTAGCGCACAGACGTTGATTGATCTGAGCGTCGACCCTGCAAGGTAATAGTGTTCAAGTTGCTCTAGATCGCCGAGCAGGGTTGGGTCTGAGTTTTGGGCGCGATCGAGCCAAGGTTGATATTGGTGTAAGTTTAACTTAACCAGTTTTTTAGCTACTCTCCGGTTGTTGATTTGCTCGTTGACCGTGTTGACTAACGCACGTTCGTCTGCAGTTGATCGCGGTTTTGCCGAAAGTGCGTGCGTCAATATTTCGATGTTTTTGCTATTACTATCGAGTTTAGGTGCGTCGACCAAGATCTGTATTTTATCGGTTAACGTCTCTGTCCCACGTAAGATGGCGGCGACGGGGTTGTTGAGCTCGTGTGCGACGCCCGCGATCAACTGGCCAAGCATGGCCATTTTTTCCCTCTCAACCAGTTGTTTTTGTGCCTGTTCGAGTGACTCTAGCGTTTTCTGCAGTTCAAGTTTTGTCGTGATGCTTCGCTGCAAGCGACGATTAAAGTGACGCAGCAGTAAGTTAGTGAATAGCGGCAATAATTCGGTGTTTGAGTGCATTACCTCGGCAAACACTTCCCGCTTGAGCTTGATCACCTCGGTCGGTTTAAGCGTAATCGCCGTTGAAAAAGAGGGCTCTCCTGTCACAAAGGACATCCCTCCAACAATGTTACCTTGTGTATGCCTAACGACTTCTCGTTGTACGCCCGTGTCGTCTTTCTTGTATAGCGCAACTTCACCTTTGGTAATGAACCACAAAAAGCTATTTTCTTCCCCTTCTCGGGTTAGTAGGTGATCGGTGGAGTACGTGCGGCAGGCTTTGGTTTCATCTTTGTCTGCGAAAAAGGCGAGTAGGGCATCGGTGACTTGTTGGGCGAGCTCTTGATCGGAGAGTCGATGGTGTTCACTAATAAACCCTTCTCGATACGAGCGCATTTTGTTGTCGATGTGAGCCCTAAGTAGGCGCTGGTGGTCGAGTATTTGGCTGTAATGGAGCAGGTTTTCCGAGTCATTCTCGAGAATGAAGGTCGTGAGCTCTTTTTGGACGGTTTTATGGACGAGGTTGTCTTGTAGCGGTTTAGTTAAACAGTGATCTAGGCGTCCGTCGTTGACAGCAGACAGAATGGCTTGAATGTCTTGACCGCAACTGATCAGGATTTTACGAGCTTGCTGAGTGTGGCTCATTTTGTCGAGCTGGATTAAGAAATCAGCGCCATTGAAACTTTCGTTGTGGCTGGCGATAACTAATGCGACGGTCTGCTTTTGCTCCAAGCAGTAATCCAATGCAGCGTTTGCATCGTCAATTGAGTCTTCAGTATGTAGATCGAATCGAGATGAAAAAGGGCTCAACTCACGACGCAGTTGTTCGACACTGACGGGATTATTATCAAGACACAAAACGGCAAATTGATTCACGTATGGGCTCTCATTCGACAAATACATTGGCTACTGTATCAGGCTCGCGCGAGTTTGTTTGAGAGCTGAGTACTAGAATGCTTGCTCATTTTGGAAGAAAGCCAATACTCTGATTTATCTCAATGTTTTTTGGTGTACACTAAATCAAATTTATTGTTAAAGATGATGACATGAACCAGCTTAAAAAATATGGCGCTATTGGTGGCGCGATTGCTCTTGCTTTGTGTTGGCCACTTGCGGTTGGTCAAATCGGCCAGAATGTGGTGACTGATGGTATAAACCAACTGAATTCGGGGAGTGTAACGGCAGAAATCGTCAAGTATGACCGTGGCTATCTCTCTTCAGAAGTGCAAACGCGATACGTGGTCACTGACCCAGAAATGGCAGAGATGCTAGCCGCAGATGGCTTACCTAACCAGTTTGTAGTGAATAGTCATGTTTCTCACGGTTTACTGAGCCTAAAAGCGCATTCAGTACTGGATGATGTCGATGAACTACCCGTGACTCTTGATACGGTGACACAGTTAAACGGCAATACCGACTTTACCCTCACGTTTGACGCTTGGCATCAAGCCACTGACGATGTTGACGGCGCGATGGTGTCTATTTCTCGTTCTGTCCTTAAAGGTCATGCGACTGTCCTCGGGGAGATAACCTATGATCTCAACGTACCTTCAGTCGAAGTGGATTTTAATAGTGGTGAGAAATTACTGCTGTCTGCACTGAAAGGTAGTGGCCAAGGTCGTATGTCAAATGGCTTATGGCTTGGTGAGCAAATGATGCGCTTTGGTGATGTTTCTATCTCAAGCACTGACCAAGTGACTATGTTTGGCATGAAAAACGCACAGTACGAGTTTTCTTCACTAGTAGAAGAAACGACCCAGCGTGTCAGTAGTCAGCATGTCTTTTCGGTAGAAGATCTGGTGACCACAGAAGGAACGGTAGACAAGTTATTGGTTGATGTTGAACTGGGTAACCTCGACAGCGAGTCGTTTGAACATTTGTTGAATCTTTATCAAAGTAATCCAGTGTTAACGGAAGAAGATGTACAAAACGCGATTCCTTACGTTGAAACCTTGGTCGAAAAAGGTTTCTACTTGTCGATGAACAAAATGGCCTTAACGTTAGGAGAGAATGGCGAGTTTGAAAGCCAGTGGAAAATCACCTTGCCTGAGGGTACAGACAACATCACCCAAAACCCTGCGATGATCCTTCCAGCACTGACTGGTCAATTGGATACCTTCTTCTCCAATGAATTGGTTGAGCAATACCCATTTATTAAGCAAGGTGTTGATGAAGCGATCGTGATGGAGTTTGTCGAGCAAACGGACAAAGGTTATCAAATCAACGCAGAGCTAAAAGAAGGCAATTTATTGTTTAAGAGTGGCCAAGAAATTCCCCTTATGGCGCTGCTGATTTCAGGTGCGATGCAGCCATAAGTATTCTTTTTCAATGTTTATTAAGAAAAGAGGTCTAAAGACCTCTTTTCTTGCTTTTTATCGCTGAAAAAACGTGGTATTAATCCTGTTAGTTCTCAATTGAAGCATGAGCAAGGAAACTCAGAATGGATAATGTATATAACTTTAGTGCAGGCCCTGCCGGATTGCCTAAAGCCGTGATGGAACAAGCGCAAGCTGAATTTATCAACTGGAATGAACTGGGTACTTCGGTAATGGAAATCAGCCACCGTAGTAAAGAGTTTATTAAAGTTGCTGAAGATTCGGAGCAAGATCTGCGCGATCTACTTAATATTCCTGATAACTACAAAGTTCTATTCTGTCAGGGTGGTGCTCGTGCCCAGTTTGCTGCAGTGCCACTCAATTTGCTTGGCTCGGCCAAAAAAGCAACGTACATCGATGCGGGTTACTGGGCAGAAAGTGCGGTTCAAGAAGCGCGTAAGTACTGCGACGTTGATGTGTTTGACGCAAAAGTAACCAAAGCAGGCAAAACTGCGGTACGTGAAGTTAGCGAGTGGGTTATTGATCCTGAAGCGGCTTACGTTCACTTCTGTCCAAATGAAACCATTGATGGTATCGAGATCAGTGAGCTTCCTGATACAGACAAACCGATCGTAGCGGACATGTCGTCAAACATCTTATCTCGTCGCATTGATGTGTCTAAGTACGGCGTTATTTATGCGGGTGCGCAGAAAAACATCGGTCCAGCGGGTCTTTGTATCGCGATTGTTCGTGATGACCTTCTCGGTCTTGCGAACGACTTGCTGCCAAGCTTTATCAATTACAAAACCTTGGCTGAGAAAGATTCGATGTTCAACACGCCTCCGACCTTCGCCTGGTATTTGTCGGGCTTAGTGTTTAAGTGGCTGAAAGCCAATGGTGGGGTTGAAGCGATGGAGCAAATCAACCAGGAGAAAGCGACACTGCTTTACAATGCGATTGACCAGTCAGACTTCTATCGCAATGAAGTGCATCCAGACAACCGTTCGCGTATGAATGTGCCATTCCAATTGGCGAAACCAGAACTTGACGAGTTGTTCCTAGAGCAAGCTAAGCAACGAGGCTTGGTCTCTTTGAAAGGACATCGTGCTGTTGGTGGAATGCGAGCGTCAATCTACAACGCGATGCCATTAGCAGGCGTACAAGCGCTTGTAGACTTCATGCAAGAGTTTGAAGCACAAAACGCTTAATTAAGCAGCCGCATCTTATTGAGTAAGGCTTAACCTATGGGTTAAGCCTTTTTTATTATTTCTCGTTCACAACGCAGACGAATCTAAACTAAGCTATTAACTGAATTGTCATTAAATGTGTGGTTTCCGTGACTTTCTATCAACGAAACTTGATGGCTTTATGCGCTGCTGTTGCCGGGATTCAGATCTTACTGCTAGGTTTCACTCTGCCTGCTCTTGTGAGCACAGTAATAATCTGTGGTCTAGTGAATATGGCGATGAAGACGGCTGAAAAAGAAGCGAATGAAGCGTTATTGCGAATCACGACGTCGTTGACGGATTGGGTTCTCCCTGAGCTTGAGCAGCAGGCTGAGTCCCTTCAAAAATATACAACTAAAACATTTTCTGACGTATCTAGTGCATTAAGCCGCTTAAAAAAGTGTCGCAGTGTGCTAGACAAAATCCCTGATCGTGCGCCAAAAGAGATCAAGCTCGCCCTGAAAGGCATCACTTTGATGCAAAATGAAATGTCAGAGTCACTGATCGAAAGTAAGGCGCTAGGTATAAAGCACGAACACCTAGTGAAAAGCCTCGAGATGACGAAGAAAGAGCTAAAACGGGCGAAAATATCTCAATGGCAAGATGAACATCTCCTCAAAGTGATCAGAAGGCGCGATAACTCGAGTACTCATTGAACTGATGAAAAAAATCGCAGCCGAAGCTGCGATTTCTCAATGTTTAGCGGTGTTTAGGTTTTCGATTGCCGCTCGGTTTTCCACTGTTGCTGGGTTTGTTGGCGCCAGTTGGTTTACCACCGCGGCCGTTTTGCGGTTTGGCGTTAGGCCCAGCGTTTGGTCGACTGCCTGACGGTTTACTGCCTGGTTTACCATTGCGGTTACCTGGCTTACCGCCTTTGTTTCCACCACGGTTGTCACCATGCATTTTCTCAAAACCAGGTTGGCTTTTGGTGTGCTTAGTTGCAAATCGTTGGGAGCCATGACGTCCTGATTTTCTGCGCTGCGCTGGCGTTTTCGCATCAAGATCTTCTGCTGGTATCAAACAACCAGGTTTATCACCGATTAGATGCTTTTTGCCCATGTTGATCAATGCTTCACGAATCATTGGCCAGTTTGCTGGATCATGGTAACGCAGCAGCGCTTTGTGGAGTCGACGTTGTCGCTCACCTTTTGCCACTGGCACGTCTTCGCGTTTTTTGTATTTCACGCGTTTAAGCGGGTTGGTCTCTGAGTAGTACATCGACGTTGCATTACACATCGGTGATGGGTAGAAGTTTTGTACTTGGTCACACTCAAAGTTGTTTTTCTTCAACCACAGAGCAAGGTTGAGCATGTCTTCGTCTTCGGTACCTGGGTGTGCCGAGATAAAGTAAGGGATTAAATACTGCTTTTTACCCGCTTCTTCGCTGTACTTCTCAAACATCTCTTTAAAGCGGTCGTAAGTGCCCATGCCTGGTTTCATCATCAGATCCAGCGGGCCTTTTTCCGTATGCTCTGGTGCAATTTTCAAGTAGCCGCCCACGTGATGAGTGACAAGTTCTTTTACGTATTCTGGTGACTCTATGGCAAGGTCGTAACGTACGCCTGATGCAATCATCACTTTTTTCACGCCTTTCACTTTTCGAGCGGCGCGGTAAAGGTCGATGGTGTGTTTGTGGTCGGTATTCAGCTTATTACAGATCCCCGGGAATACACATGACGGACGACGACAGTTCGCTTCTGCTTTTGGATCGCTACAACCCAAACGATACATGTTAGCAGTTGGGCCGCCGAGATCAGAAATTGTGCCTGTAAAGCCGGGTACTTTGTCGCGGATTTCTTCCAGTTCGTTGAGGATCGATTCTTGCGAACGGTTTTGGATAATACGTCCTTCGTGCTCGGTGATCGAACAGAAAGAACAGCCACCGAAACAACCACGCATGATGTTCACCGACGTTTTGATCATGTCATACGCTGGGATTTTTGCTTTGCCATACATTGGGTGGGGAACACGCGCATAAGGCAAGCCAAACACGTAGTCCATCTCTTCGGTGGTGAGAGGGATTGGCGCTTGGTTAACCCACAATTCGCGGTCACCATGGCGCTGAATCAATGCGCGGCCTGAGTATGGGTTTGTCTCTAGGTGCATGATTCTGCTCGCGTGAGCATAAAGAATTCGGTCGTTATTGAGTTTTTCAAACGGCGGAATGCGTACGGCTGTGGTCGCCGCATCGTGACGAGACGGGCGAATAGTGATTGGCTTCGCTTCGGTTTCTTGCGCTTTGGCGTTGGTATCACATTGCTCTTCGACCACGTATGGGTTCGGCGGAATAAAGGCTTCTTTGCGCGGCTTCTCGATTCGTGATGAATCAATCACGTTGTAGCCTTCTGGCGCGGCAGCGAGGTTTACTGCCGTACCACGGATATTGGTTAGTGTTGAAATCTCCTCACCATCGGCCAACCGATGCGCGACTTCTACCAGCGCGCGTTCAGCATTACCAAACAGCAGAATATCTGCTTTTGCATCAAACAACACTGAGCGGCGTACTTTATCTGACCAATAATCGTAGTGCGCGAGTCGACGTAAGCTCGCTTCGATACCACCTAAAACAATGGGTACGCCTTTGTATGCTTCACGACAACGTTGTGAGTAAACTAAAGTTGCACGATCAGGGCGTTTGCCGCCTTCATTGTTTGGCGTGTAGGCATCATCATGACGCAGTTTTTTGTCTGCGGTGTAGCGGTTAATCATGGAGTCCATGTTGCCGGCGGTAATACCAAAGAAAAGGTTTGGTTTGCCTAGCGCCATGAAGGCATCTTTGTTGTTCCATTCTGGTTGAGCAATGATGCCGACTCGAAAGCCTTGCGCTTCAAGTAATCGACCGATGATCGCCATACCAAAACTTGGATGATCAACGTAGGCATCGCCGGTTACGATGATAATGTCACAGCTATCCCATCCAAGAGCGTCCATTTCTTTTCGGCTCGTTGGAAGAAAAGGTGCGGTGCCAAAGCACTCAGCCCAATATTTCTTTTGCTCGTGAATAGGGGTGTTTTCGCTGTACATATTTTGCTCTCGGATCCAGGAAGCGCGAATTATAGCGGCTTGGCGCCCATCTATCTAGCCTTACATATCCTTAGATTATTGGGGGATTTTTAAGTGGTTTGTGTGGTTTATCCGCTGGCTAAACTAATTGGTGAAGGTCAAAGGATATTTGCCCAATTTGTTAGCGGATTAACGTCAACATCGCGCTAAATGCGATAGATTTACTTATAGAAATATAAAACTGGTTGGGTATTGGGATGGATGATGTCATGAATGAGTCGCATGCTACTGTGCCTCAGCAGCAGGGCAGAAAAAGCAAATACGTTGTTTACGACTGGGCGATGAACCTTAAAACACAAGCCTTCTATTGCGATAACGAAGGGCAAACCTTGATGTTTGGCGAGGTGTATTCAACCTTCTCGGCGACACGTTTGATTCGCTTAGTCCCGCCTGGCCAAAGAGATAGAGTGAAGCGCGCGTTTCAAACCGCGTTGACGACTGGCGAGGATTGTTACCTCCATTGCTGCCTTGTTACACCCACATCACTGTTTACATTCGTTGAAATCTACATGTACAAAGCGGATGAACATCACCTGAAAGGCACGATCTCGCCTTGCTTGGTGATTTCGAATGCGCAAGAAGCATCAGAGATATTTTACGGCATTTTTGAAAATCAGCATCACGGTGTGGTAGTGACTGACTCGGATACGCGCATCCTTGCCTGTAATCACTATTTTGAAAAGATGACGGGGTATCTTCGCAACGAACTTGTCGGACTAAAAACCAACATCTTTAACTCGTCGAGTCATGATGACGAGCACTATCGGGCACTATGGGAATCATTAGGTTCACAGGGGTATTGGAGTGGGGTACTGCTTTCACGCCATGCACAAGGTAAGGTGTTTCCCCAGAGCTTAACGATCCAGAAAATTGGCTTGGGCAGTGGGCAAGACTATTATATCGGCTTGAGTACAGATCTATCGTCTGATCTCGATCGATTGGAAGACACCCAGTCTGGCGGGGTTGATATCCTGACGCAATTACCGACGTCGGATCATTTTCTTGCCCAGCTGACCAAGCGATGTAAAGCGACGGACCGAGACAATACCTTACTGGTTCTCGCCATCCAACCGCGCTTTGCTTCAAAGGGCACCAATGAGCAAAAAAAACGTTTTGCCGCTTATTTAAAAGAGAAAACCAGCGCGTTGTTTTCAGGGTATATGGACAGCGGACGCTTTCTAGCCTGTTTGCCTGTGGTGGTTGAACACCCAGAGCAACGGGTACGCGACATCGCCAAGACATTAACGACCTTTTTCCATTGTTTTAAGCATGCTACTAAGGATATTCATGAGGTCTTAAAGACTGGGTTGTTGGGCGTTTCAATCTATGGTGTGGATGCTGAGACGCCCAATCGGCTTGTGTCTCATGCTTGCCAAGCGATTCTCGAACTCCACTCAGGAGAAAATAGACGCATCGCGTTTTATGATCGCTCGATCCATTTGCAAATTGAGCGCAAGAAACGCCTTGAAGCGCATGTGCAAAAATCGATGCTGAACAAAAATGTAGAGGTCTACTTCCAACCCATAGTCAGCGTAAAGCAGCAGTGCGTAGAGAAATTTGAAGCGCTGTGCCGTTTCCCTCCTTTGGAGTCGGAGCCTGCGACTACCCAAGACTATATTCAAGTCGCTGAAGATATGGGCAAAATTTTCGAGTTAGATAATTTGGTCTGTGGGATGGCATTTGAACAATTCAAAGCACTACAAAAGCGGTTTGGTGACACCTTGCAGTTGTCAGTCAATCGCTCATTGAATACCGATGTTGGCATTGTCGATGTGCTGAAGCATACCGCACTCGCGCTGGATGATGCGGGCTTATCCCCAGATTGCCTAAACATAGAATTCACCGAAAGCGCTTTTTTGGACAATTCAGATAACAGCCAGCAACTGATTCAAACGCTTCGCGATGCAGGGGTAAAAATTGCTGTTGATGATTTCGGCTCTGGCTGTGCTTCGTTCCATTACTTAACCAAGAGTTTCTTTGATGTACTCAAGATTGATCGTCAGTTTATCTCCGGATTAGAAAAAGGGACGCGGGAGTATCATATTGTCCATACGCTTGTGCATCTGGCGCATCAGCTCAATCTTGATGTGGTTGCCGAAGGGGTAGAGACAGAAAGTGAGCTGGCGTTGCTGACTGAACTTGGGGTGGACTACATTCAAGGTTACTTGTTTGCAAAACCAGAAAGCACGGAGCAAATCGTCGCCCATGAGCATTATTGCCAGTGGCCGAAAACCGCACCAAGTGCACCAGAACAAACTCTCATGAAGCTGGTCAGCAAAAATAGCCATCACCTTGACCCAGGAGATCCGTTATCCCTCGCGCATCAATATTTTAATGTGTCTCATGGCGATTACTTGGCTGTCGTTGACAATAAAAAATGTGTCGGTGTGCTGTCGCGATCAACCATGCATTTACATATGACACCAACGATGGGCACGGATCTCGAAACCAGCAAAGAGAAAAATTATTGGCATAAGAGTGTCAACCGAATGATGGCTCCCGGAGGAACGGTACTCGATTGGCATACGCCAGTAAAAGAGGTTCATCGACTCGTTACGCAAGGCACGCCTTTGCCTTGGATATTGACTGACGAGCTTGGGGTGTTCAAAGGGTTAGTGGAAATGGCGACGGTATTGAGTTTCTGTGTAGAAGATTAAAGTTAAATTTATCAATTGTTATTCTAATGCTTAGGTGTAACTAAGACTCTTGTCCTAAAGTTAAGGATAAAGGGAGCTAATTTTAGGTGAGCAGTGGATAATGCTTAGTGGGCCAAAGGTAACGGAATCTGACTTGAGTCGTGAAATAGGGGCGCCGCTCACTTCTATTGCTTGGACTTGGGACATTAAACATCACAAACTCGATGTTGACCGACAAGCGCTTGGTTTGCTTTTGCATTCACGTTTGCCCAATGTGTCAGGAAACGTAATACTGGCTTGCTTGGATTACAGCGATCAAACCAAATTTATTGACCTCATAAAAGAAGCATGTCGTTGTCAGCGGACGTTAAATTATGCCTGTTGTATGACGCTCGATGGTGACCAGTGTTGCTACGTCAATTTCTCTTTTAGTGCTGAGAGTACTTTGACGGTAAAAGGGCACATTACTCCTTTGCTCTACTTTTCCGTCTCTACTGCGCTATTCAATGAGTTCTTCCAGCAGTTGTTTGAAAACCCGCATCATGGCGTTGTCTTACTCAACAGCCACAAGTCGATGCTTGCCTGCAACACCTATTTCCTCGATCACACTGGTTACAGCGCCAGAGAGTTGTTGATGAAGTCTGTTGATACACTCAACTCAGATAAGCATAGTGAAGAGTTCTACCAATCGATTTGGTCTGATGTAGACAGCAAAGGCTACTGGTCCGGTGTTGTCCTCATCAAGCAGGTCGATGGCAAAACCATACCCCAAGATCTGACTCTACAAAGAGTGACGTTTGCTGGTCAGCTGTTTTACCTTGGCTATTATCTGGATTTGTCGAAAAATCTATATCGCGTCGCAGACATTGAGCTCGGTGGCGTCGAGCTGTTAACTCAACTTCCTACCGAATCGCAATTTACCCACATGGTGGCGAAGCGTTGGATAAACGATAGCTCCGAGGCGATCAGTATGGTGGTGGCATTTGTCCCTCGTTTTGAGCAGAAGGACGATTTTGAACTCAAATCGACGCTTTCGGAACACCTGTCACGCAATCGCATCGCGCAGCAAGTGGGGTATATTGGTAACAACCATTTTGTGGCGTGTTTAGAGTGCCCGAAAACGGATTCTCCCGGCCAAGTACGGATCATTCACCAAACCATTCGCCGTTTTTTCTCAACCCTGAATCAGTCAGCAGGCAAAGCAATCCACCGCGCGATTTTAAAAGGGAAAGTAGGCGTTTCAGTGCTCGGTCACGATACTTACAATCCCAAACTGCTAGTTAGTCATGCGGTGCAAGCCTTATTGGAGCAAAGCAATAACAGCCAAGGGCAGATTACGTTTTATCATGGTGCGATTCACAAAGAGGTATTGAGACGAAAAGAGCTTGAAGAATGGGCGGCCAAGCTGATTAAATCGCAAAGTGTTGAGGTGTATTACCAGCCGATTGTCGACGTAAGAACGTGGGACATTGTGAAGTTCGAAGCGCTTAGTCGATTTAAAGGGCCGAATGGGCAGATGCTCAATACGCAAGAGATGGTGACCATCGCAGAGGACCTCGATCTCGTGGCTGATTTGGATTGGTGCGCGGGGAAAAAGGCGCTCGAAGAGCTGACAGCAATACAAGAACGTTTTGGCGCCAAGCTAGGCGTGACAATCAACCGTTCACTCAACACCAAGCTAGACGTAGATGAAGTGCTGCAGAGTGCCGAATCATTGATTTATCAGTACGCCAAAACGCCGGAACTTGTCACCATCGAGCTTACCGAAAGTGCTTACTTTGATAGTGAATCTCGCCAGTCTGCATTGATTCGCAGCATTCGCCGTAAAGGAGTGAGCATCGCGATTGATGACTTTGGCACAGGCTACAGCTCATTCAGTTATTTAAGTGATTCAAACTTTGATTTGCTTAAGGTTGATCGAGAATTTGTCACCAATATTAAAATGGGCTCGCATCAGTATTTCATCGTCAAGATGATCACAGAGCTGGCGCACACACTCGGCGTTAAAGTGGTGGCAGAAGGTGTGGAAACGCGGCATGAATTAGAGGTGTTGTGTGGACTAGGGGTGGATTTTATTCAAGGCTACTTCTTTTCTAAACCGCTGCCTCTCAATGAGTTAGAGAAGGCCTGGGGCTATTACGACAAGTTGGAAGACTTTCTCAGCCGAACGTCGAGTATGCGTAAAGTGGGTATTCTTAGCATTACCCAAACTCACATTCCTACTTTGGCGCCAAGAGATACCTTGGATCAGGCGTTGGCGATATTTGAGTCTGGTCGTTACAACATTCAAGTTGTGCCAATCATTGATGGGCAGACTTGCTTGGGTATTGTCGGTCGCAAGGAACTCAACTTTCACATTACGCCTACGTTAGGAACCAAGCTCGAAACGACCAAAGACATGACCATAGCGAAAAAGCGGTTAAACCAAGTGATGCAGCCAGAGGTACACAAGATCTCCTATCAGATGAAGTTGATAGAGATCTCTGATCTGATTCGAAGCGGGATCAAATTGCCTTGGATTGTTGAAAACGAGCTAGGTGAGTACCTCGGGATCGTTACGACGCAAGACGTGTTAAACTACTTTGCGAGCTTACGTTAACTGCCACGCTAACACCCAAGCGGTAAGTTTGCTATTATCCGCACCCATCACTTTCAAACAGAACATGACATCATGGTGCAGCAACTTTTGGCCGTGTCGGCTCCGATGCTTTTGGGCGCACAGCTTATTTTGACGTTAATCTTAATCAAAGGTGAAATTTGTCCCGGTCAACGTGGACGAATTCACAAAGTACTCCCAGCCCTCGCTGTGATGTGGCTTGCCGTTGCTTCGTTGAAGATAGAAGCAATGATGGTGGTGTTTGCCATCGCCTATTTCTACTCCCAAGTACAAACCAAAAAGACCCGCGATCAGGGCCCTCTTTGGGTGATGTATCTAGCGAATGGTTTGGCGCTCTCTTATGTCGCTATCATGATCGCAGAGCAAGCGAGTCTCGCAGGGGGCATTAATGTTTTTGTCCAGATCGCGCTGCTTGGTGCGTTGTTTGCGCATCTGTTGCTGACCGTCGCACGAACTCGACTTCAGGCGTTTCACCGAATTCTTCCCGTGTCGGGTGTCATTTCTGCGATGCTAATGACACTGGCTATTGCAATTAAAGCGGTATCTTTGGATGAGCCGGTGCTGATGAGTGTGCTGCAACCCTTGTTGATTGGCTTTGCACTCATGATTGCTGCGGTTGTTGTATGGTGCTGGCACATGTTGCTATCACGCGAAATCAGCAAGCCACAGTTAGGATTTGCGCTTGCGGTGATGCTGCTGGCGGTGACATCCAACCAAGCTTTGTTTGCACTTTAGACTGGGCTCACTTTAAATTTGCTCAATTGTGGCTAGGCTTGTTAGTAGGCGTACTAAGAAAGGAGCGTGGCTATGGATCTGAGCAATGTGAGCCGCTTTGATAGCGTCATTCTGCTAGGTATCGTTAATGAAAAGCTTCGGTTGGAATGCGGTAGCTTTGATGAGTTAGTCAGTATGTACGAAATGGACGTTGAGTCCGTGGTGGGAAAATTGGATGTGTTGGGCTACCAATATGATCCGCTCACCAACCAATTTAAGTCTTATTCTAGATAATCGACCACTTGATAGTGAAAAGGAGGCAACTGCCTCCTTTTTTATACGGTTTTTATTCCTTCCAAATGACTCTTTGATTGCTGGCGAGCGGTATTGAAAAAGGCTTGCAAGTAACGCTTATCCTTATCAGCATGTCGCGTTGCGGCAAACAATCTTCGCCATAATCCTTCACCAAGCGGGATACTCGTAATCAATCCTTGACGAGAGAACTCGCTGATGGCCCAGTTGGGCAGTGCTGCAACCCCAAGGCCGGCCGAGACCATCTGGATCAGCATAAGCGTATTGTCAGACTGTTTCCAACGAGCGGGCTCAATGCCGGCTGGCTGAAGGAAATGTTTGACCACATCGAGACGACTTTTCTGAACCGGGTAAGAGAGCATGGTTTGATCGGCTAAGTCCTGAGGTTCAATGCGCGCACGGCTTGCCAGAGGGTGTGTGGTTGCCGTTACAAGTCGCATTTCAAAATCAAACAATGGCTCGTAGTGGACTTCTGAGCGCGGGGCAATGTCAGATGTAATCACTAGATCCAGCTCTCCTCCAATTAGTGCTGGCAAAGGCTCGAACCCAAAACCGGAGGAAAAGTCTAACGTAACACTTGGCCAAGCGACTTGGTACTCCCTTAATGCGGGCATCAACCATTGAAAACACGAATGGCATTCGATCGCCATGTGCAATCGTCCGTTCACATCTTCTTTCAGGCTGGCTAACTCGTTCTCTGCCTTGGCCAAACGGGGAAGCACATCATCCGCGAGCCGAAGCAAAATCTCACCCTCGGAGGTGAATTTTACTGGGCGAGTTTTACGCAGAAACAAAGCACCTCCAATACGCGCCTCTAGATCCTTTAATTGGTGTGATAGGGCCGATTGAGTTAGGTGCAAAGCGGTGGCAGTGGCGGTCAATGATCCTGTATCACGCAATGTGGTTAACGTTTTTAAATGCTTGAGCTCTACCATGAGTTCCTTTCAAACTGAGTTATTCCGCATGAGTGTTTTTAACATACGTCGTTTAGAAAGAAGTGTAAACATCTAGACGTCTAAAATGTTTGGTTTTATTCATTTCGCTTCAATGTTGTCGAGCCATCATGAACAAAACTAATAAACAAGTTGAATATTTGGAGATTGCTTCGTCTAGGGTTTAGCGCAATATTTTAGCCATCCAGACGCCTTTGGTGTGCTGAAAAATATAAACATTGTGAATGAAAAGAATGACAGGACGACGATTATGACAACAACGACTCACATCCTTGGCTATCCCCGTATTGGCGAAAAGCGAGAGCTAAAATTTGCCCTAGAGAAATATTGGCGAGGTGAGATTGACCAAGCTCAATTGAAATCGGTCGGTTCAGACCTGCGCGTCAGCAACTGGCAAACTCAGCAACAAGCTGGCTTAGACTACGTGACAGCAGGCGATTTCGCTTGGTATGACCATGTTCTCACTACCACGTTATTGTTAGGTCACGTGCCTAAACGCCACCGTTCTGGTTTTCCTGATTTAGATACCTTGTTTAAGGTTGGTCGCGGACAATCTCAGGCAAGCTGCGGTTGTAGCGGCAGTGCGGCGTCTGATATGACCAAGTGGTTCAATACCAACTACCACTACATTGTGCCTGAGTTCAGCCAAGAAGATACCTTCGAGGTGAGCTGGCCTCAGCTGTTTGAAGAGGTGAATGAGGCGATTCAAGATGGTCATAAAGTTAAACCTGTCCTACTAGGGCCGCTGAGTTACCTTTATTTGGGTAAAGAGGTGGAAGAGGGCTTTGATCGCTTGAGCTTGTTGCCGCGTCTGTTAACCGCTTACCAAGCGATCTTGTCAAAGTTGGCCAACTTAGGCGTAGAGTGGGTCCAAATTGATGAGCCTATTTTATCTCTTGAGCTTGAAAAACCATGGCTCGACGCGTTTAAGTTGGCGTATCAAGTGATTCGAACAGACGTAAAAGTGCTACTGACAACCTATTTCGATTCTGTTCTCGATACGTTAGACAAAATTGTTGAGCTCAACGTTGACGGCTTACACATCGACCTGTCGGCATCCCCAGAACAGTTGCAGCTGGTGGCAAATAAATTACCTAAAGATTGGGTGTTGTCTGCGGGTGTGATCAATGGGCGTAACGTGTGGCGCGCAGACTTAAGCGCTCAGCTTGCATTGCTACAACCGGTTAAAGACAAACTGGGTGATAAACTGTGGGTGGCAAGTTCTTGTTCTTTGCTGCATAGCCCTGTTGATCTATCGCTTGAAACAGAGCTTTCTGAGGAAGTGCGCAGTTGGTTTGCCTTTGCTAAGCAAAAAGTGACGGAAGTTGCGCTACTTGGCAAAGCGCTTGATGGCGATCAAGAGGCGATTCTGGCTTGCGATACTTATAGCGCCCCAATTCAAGCGCGTAAAACCGCGACTCACGTAAACAAACCTCAGGTACAGGCTCGCCTAAACGGAATTACTAAACAACTGACTGAGCGAACGGCCCCTTACCCAGAACGAGCAGCGCATCAGAGTGAAGTTTTAGGGCTGCCTTTGTTCCCAACGACGACCATTGGGTCATTCCCGCAGACCAGTGAAATTCGAGTCCAACGCAGTGCGTTTCGCTCGGGGCAATTGTCGCAGCAAGAGTACGAAGTGGCACTAAAAGGGCACATCGAAGACGCCGTTAAACGCCAAGAGGCCCTTGACCTCGATGTCCTTGTGCATGGTGAAGCAGAGCGTAACGATATGGTTGAATACTTTGCCGAGAATTTGGCTGGCTTCCAAACCACTAAGTTCGGTTGGGTTCAAAGCTATGGTTCTCGCTGCGTGAAACCGGCTATCGTGGTGGCGGACATTGAACGTGAAAAACCGATTACCGTAGAGTGGTCGACCTACGCACAATCCCTTACCTCCAAGCAGATGAAAGGCATGTTGACTGGCCCGGTGACCATCTTATGTTGGACTTTCCCAAGAGAAGACATTTCTCGCAAACAGATCGCCGAGCAACTTGCGTTGGCGCTGCGTGATGAAGTCTCTGATTTGCAAGATGCGGGCATTAACATCATTCAGATCGATGAGCCTGCGATTCGTGAAGGTTTGCCGCTGAAAAAGCGCGATCACAAAGCGTATTTGGAGTGGGCGGTAGACGCATTTAAGATCTCTGCATCGAGCGCTAAGCCGGAAACACAAATCCATACGCACATGTGTTACTCGGAGTTCAATGAAATCATTGATTCAGTGGCCGCGTTAGATGCAGATGTGATTACCATTGAAACCTCTCGCTCAAACATGGAGCTGCTGAAAGCATTTGAAGAGTTCAACTACCCAAATGAAATCGGCCCTGGCGTTTATGATATCCATTCGCCAAATGTACCCACGCAAGAGTGGATAGAAGGATTGTTGACGACAGCGGCGGAGAAGATTCCTGCACAGAGGCTTTGGGTGAATCCAGATTGTGGTCTGAAAACCCGAAACTGGGAAGAGACGGAAGCCTCGTTAGCCAACATGGTGTCAGCTGCGAAGAAACTGCGTAAAGAATACGCATAAAGCGCGAAAGAGAAACGAAACAAGCCGATCACATGATCGGCTTGTTTTCTATGGCAGTGGATGAATTTGTCGGCTGATTAAATTGCTTGGCCGTTCACCGTGACTTTAACGTCAATGTTGCCACGAACCGCGTTTGAGTAAGGGCAAACTTGGTGGGCGACTTTTGTCAGTTCAAGTGCTTGCTCTTGAGGTAAATCCAGCTCTGCCGCTAAACTCACCGTTAAAGCAAAGCCCCCTGTTTCATTAGGACCAATGCCTACTTCAGCGGTAACTGGCGCGTTTTTTAGCGCAACTTTCGCTTCACGAGCGACATGTAGAATGGCGTTAGAGAAACACGCAGAGTAGCCTGCAGCAAATAGCTGTTCTGGGTTGGTCGCCGCGCCACTGCCCCCCATCTCTTTAGGGTAAGAAAGTTCTAAGTCGAGAAGTCCATCATCTGTTTTTACTTGGCCATTACGACCTGCGAGTGCTGTTGCTTGAGTCTTGTATAGGGTAGTCATGGAGAGTTTCCTTATTGATTTAAGTTGTGTGCAATTTAATTGTTTGCAATCTTATATCGAAATCCATGTAGAATGCAACTATATTGTGCGCAATTTATTTTTTAGGTGACATTATGAGTGAATGCCAAACGCAACCAAGTTTGAGTGATGATGAGAAACTGCTGCTTGATAACCAGATCTGCTTTCCACTTTACAGTGCGGCAAATGCGGTGATTCGAGCTTATCGTCCTCTGCTTGATGAATTGGATCTGACTTACTCGCAGTACTTGGTGATGATGGTGCTGTGGGAGCAAGATGGCGCAAGTGTTAAAGATGTTGGCTCGCGCTTGCACCTTGACTCTGGAACATTGACTCCCTTGTTAAAGCGTTTGGAAAGCAAAGGCTACGTGCTAAGAGAGCGAAGCGAGACGGACGAAAGGGTAAGAGTGCTAAACCTCACCTCATCTGGGCAAGCGCTCAAACAAACCGCAAAAGCCGTTCCGAATGCGATGAAGTGCAAAATTAACTTAGAGCTTGAAGAACTTATCTCGTTGAAGACGCTGTGTGAAAAAGTACTGAGCAAGCTAGGTTAATTACCCCACCAAGCCGATGGGGTGATAAGTGTCTATTGTTGGCGAGTGCCAATGCGCTTGATTAAACTAAAGCCCATTTGTCATTTGTTGCGTGAACTCATCAGCAGGAACCGCTTTACCATACAAAAATCCTTGAGCGTAGTTGCACTCTTCGGTTCGAATAAAGTCTTCCTGATAGAGCTCTTCAACTCCTTCGGCTATCACCATCATATTGAGTTTGTGTGCCATTGCGATAATGGCTCTTGTCAGCTCACGGTTGTGTTGATTGTGCTCTAACTGATTAATAAAGCTGCGATCAATTTTTAACGTATCAAACGCGTATTTTTGCAGATAACTGAGTGAAGAGTACCCAGTACCAAAGTCATCAAGAGAAATGCTGACGCCAAATTGACGCAACTGAGCAAGGATATTTTGCGCATACTCCTCATCTTGCAACAGAATACCTTCTGTTAGTTCCAGTTCAATGCACTTCGCGGGCAGTTGGTAAAGATCAATGATGTCTTGTAAGTGTTGGACGAAGTGCTGCTCTTGGAATTGGATTGGTGAGATGTTGATCGCCATTTTAAACGAGTGCGGGGATGCGCGATGCCACTCTGCAGCTTGCTTCAGTGCTTGATGCAAAACAAAGTAGCCGATTTCTATTATTTGGCCGTTGCTTTCCGCGAGAGGGATAAAACGGTCTGGCGACACTTGCCCCAGTATTGGATTGTTCCATCGTAATAGCGCTTCAGCACCAATGATCTTCCCCCCTTGTTTGAGGCAAATGATAGGCTGGAAATGAACCTCGAGTTCGTTGTTCTCCAGCGCCTTAGAAAGGTGTGATTCAAGTCGTAAGCGCTCTTCGGCGGCTTTTTGTGCTGCCGCATTAAAGTAAGCGACCTGCAAACCTTCTTTTTTACCTTCACTCATTGCTGAGCAGGCTCGCTGAATAAGGCTAAATGAGTCTGTTGCATCCATTGGGAAGACGGCAATACCCAAGTTACATTGCAAATTGATACTCATACCGTTGACATTAAAAGGCTGAGTGCACGCATTGGTAATTCGTTCTATGGCTTTTTCTTGCAGCTCTGGCGTGCGCAGGTGCTGGGCGGCGAGAACAAAATCTGAGCCAACAATTCTGGCCAGTTTCCACTTTTTGGGCAGCTTGTGGCAGATCCGCTGGCTCAGTGACGACAAAATCTGATCACCGAACATGTAGCCATAGCTTGCGTTTACAAACTTAAAGTTTCTCAAACTGAAATAAATCAGGGTAATTTGTTCATCGTCTTCTAGAGAGGCCATCTGTTTGGCGAGATCGTCAGCCAGTGTGATTCGATTGGGGAGTTTAGTGAGCGGGTCGTAGTGAAGATGAAAATCCAAGTGGCTTTCCGCCGCGGTGCGCTGCTCAATTTCTTTGAGTAAGCGGCTGCTGAGATCGGCAAGTGTCTTGGTTCTTTCTGCGACTTTGTTTTCTAACTCCTGATTGAGTAGGGCAAGCTCTTCTTTACGGTAAAGGGTTTCTAGCTGGCCTTCGATGGCTGTTTGAAAGCGACCAAGCAGCGACATCGCATCTTCATCAAAGTAGCGCTCTTGGCTGTCGAGCATGCAGATGGTGCCAAAAGGGGTGTCATCAGGCCAAAACACAGGCAGTCCGCAGTAACAAATCATACCCAGCTTGATGTCTGGATTACTATCCCATTCTGGGTCGTTGAGCGCATTGGGGACGTTCAGCATACGCCGCTCGCTAATCACGGTTTCACAATATAGACCATGGCCAAGTGAGTCTTTGGCATTGGGTGCGTAAGGGTTGTTTTCGCTTCGACTGCTAGAAAATACCTCAATGTCATTTTTGTGAATACGCATGACTAGCGCGGCAGGGCATTGCGTCATCTTGGCAACCAAATCAACAATTTCTTGCCAGCTATTAAGTACAGAATCCGGAACGACTAATTGAGAGGTATCTATGTCTGCCATGACGCTTATCCTTTGCCTGATAGTGACGGTATTCACTCAGCGATGATTTGAGTCGCTTTGCTTTTTAGTATAGGTGATATGAATTCATAATTACTGTGAATACTTTAACGTTCAAAGCTTATTTTTATAGGAATTCAAATTCATAAAAGCGCGAATCAATCACTCAATATGTGGGTAACGGTTCAGCTTACAGCTATGCTCAATTGAAGAAATTGTTGGTTGTAATTTGAAGTAAGCTGAATGACCGGGAGTTGGGCTATTCAATCGGACTCTGGACGCGATTGTCTCCACCGCTAAAGGCGATCACTTGGCTAATATGAGTCAGACTGCGGCCACTCTCTTTCTGCCAGTGAGCAAAGGCTTGATTAACAGAATCCAGTGAGCGTTTGGTGTCTCTGCCGCCTTCAATCACTTTGTTACTGCGTAGGTATGCCTCAACATCCTTAGACAAGATAAATGTGTCCACGCCCAGTTGCCTAAGACTGTAAGGCCCTGTGTTTCCGCCTAGTCGTTGTCCCTGTTTTTTCAAGTAGGACCATAGACCCGTGATGTCATCATCTGGCCAGTTGGCGACCATCTGACCAAAGCTGCCATGCTTCAGTGAAGCTTCATAGATCATTTGCGCGTTGGCGCGTATCGATTTGACTTTGGTATGGTGGCGGATAATTCGGGTATCGGCTGCTTTGTCGTCCCACTGTTCGTCTGACATCATCAGCAAGGGTTCTATTTTGAAACCAAAAAACACCTCTTCAAACTGAGGCCATTTGTTACGTACCACTTTCCACGATATGCCACTTTGAAAGACCTTCATACTAAACGCAGACAGCCAGCGGTCATTAGGGATTGACGCAATTGCTTCCTTGCTTAATGGCGTCGCAAGTATGGATTCAAGCTGTTTGACGCCGCCTTTTCGCTTGGCGGCGCGTTGATAGATGTCGGCAAATTTCTCTAAAGCCAATGTGATGACTCCTTGTAATGTTTATCTTTCTTCCCGTCTTAACCGAGTCAAGACACGAATTAACGACTCAATGACATTCTAAGGCGTGGCAAACATAAAGTCAGTGACCTAAACGTAAGGAGTAAAAAGATGAAGAAAACCTGTATTGCGTTGTGCTTTGCTGCAATGCTTGCTGGCTGCCAGATCACTAGCGTGGAAGGCGAGTACAGAGATGTGGAAGTCAAACTGAAAAATAAAGAGTCTTCGACAAGTGGTGATCGTTTCTGTCCTCCTGGGCAAGCGAAAAAGGGCAATTGCTAGATTAAAAAAGGCCAGCGTGATGCTGGCCTTGTTGATTGGTTTGGTTGCTACAGGGTCAGTAAGTAGTTAACCAGTTGGTTGTACTCTTCAAAAGAACGGATTTGGTCCGCTTTGACGATGTATTTGTCGTTTACCACAACGCCAGGAACGCCGGTTAAGGTGCTCTGCTTAAATTGCTTATCGAAGCTTCGCTGCATAGAGCTTACGACAAAGCTGTTGTACGCAGAGTCAAACTTTGCGCCATCGATACCGTTGTCGATAAAGACTTGGCGCAACTGCGCTTCATCTTTTGGTGCGCTGCGCAGGTCATGAATTTGCTTAAACATCGCTGGCACCATCGTCTTCTCTGCATTCAATGCCACCATGGTCGCGTATGACTTTGCCATTGGAACTGCCATGTTGCCTCCCATAAAAGCGACGTGCACTTTTTCAAATGTGGTACCATCTGGCAGTGAGGCTTTTAGGTTGTCAATCACAGGTTCAAACTTGTAACAGTGGGGGCAGTAGAACGAAAAATACTCAGTGACTTTCGGCTTGGAAGCCTTCTCTCCGGATAAAACCGTGTAGTGTGTCCCTTCTTCAAATTGTGCCGCGTGTACATTTAGCGCGAGCAATAGCGTAGAAAATAGTGCAAATAACGTCTTCATTGCATAATCCTAAATTAAGTGAATCAAATAGTACTGCAGCATCAGGCCGCAGGGTGTTTGCGAAATTTAGGACGTAATAATAGGAGGGCGAAACAGTGTTTGAATTCGTGTTATCGCTTTTTGATTATCATCTTGGCCAATAAGGGCGAGTGATGAAAGCGGTAAAGAATGGGTACTAATGCAGTGGGCGCAAGGCATTTTAAGCAAGCAAATAGACGCGCAGCATTGATGGTTGCTGGTGCTAGTAGGTTCGTGCTGAGTACACTCCAAGTTATGTATTGGCGCAATCACACTTAGCAGGTTACCAGCATGAGGGTTAAGCGGCCAATGATGTTCCTCAGCTTGCACACTCACCGCTACGCAGGTAAAAAACAGCGCAAATACAGCTAAAAAGGTAATACAAAACTGGCGTTGAACTGGCAATAACCCATCCTCAAAATACATCGCCGCTAGCTTAACTGATTTAAAACTAAATAAAAACGTTCTGTTAACCGTTATTTGTTGCATCCGTTTTTACCGCGCGATGTTCTTTGCGATATTGACTCGGTGACATGCCGCTGACGCGCGAAAACTCTCGGTTGAAATTTGATTTAGTCTGAAAGCCACTGCTGAGTGATATCTGGGTGATGCTGTCTTTGGTTTCTACCAGTGCTTTCTGGGCGTGTTGGATCCGATATTCGTTAATGAGTTTGGATATATTGCGTTGATGGACTTGGTTAACGGCGATGGAGATCTGTTTTGCTGGGTAACCAAGCTTTCTCGACAACTTGGAAAGCGTCAGTTCAGGATCAAGGTAGCTTGATTTACGACGCATGTTGTCGTCGAGTGCTTGGATGATCTCTTTTGCAGTTGACTCGAGTAGGGGTGTTTCTACTCCAGCTGATGGCTGCATTCTGCTAGTGGTACAAGGTTCCTTTGACAGCGACGTGTCTGACACCTCCTCTTGTATCGGCGTGTGGATAGCGGCGGTGACGACCGCCAGTGACAGGATCGGTAAAAGCAGTAAGTGAGCGGTGGTTAAAATGTAGATGGCGTAGGAGCCTTGATTGAGGGCGAAATCAACCGATATGCCAATGTCGATGACTGCCGATAAGAGCAGAGCGGTTGCAGCGATTCGTTGGGATTTTTGGACTGATTCCCAGTGACCTAAAGAGACATTGAGCATCGCATTACGAAGCTGCGATTGTCGCAACAGAGCGAAACCGTAACCAAGGTAGATGAGCGTTAAGATTAAGTCGACGGAAACCATCAGCCAATCTTGGATCAGTAAGCTAACGATGACGACAAGCGGACTGAACAAGTGAGTGTGGACTCGGCTCTTTTCCCCAATATGAGCAAAGGTAATCCACGCAGATACGGGAATTAAACATGCCAATACGGGTTGTACATAGTGGAAAACTGGGAACGGGAAAGACCACCTTAGCCCCACGACAATTGTCGTGACGCAGCAGAGCAATAAAAACCCACAAGCGCCCTTCGTTTGCTGTGAATCTCGCATATATAAGGTAATGGCGAACAGTCCAAACAGCATGGAGACAACGAATGGGACGGGAATGGCTAACATTTCTCTTTCCTTGATTTTATGGAAACGTTTCTTGGTAGTTACCTTGTACTGACAAGCTCTTAGGATAATCAAACCCTTGTCCAATAAACAGTCTGCGACGGACGAAAATCGGTTTTAGAACGTCCTAGAACGGGTTTTAGGACGCATGCTCATCGTTATTTTCCTACTGTGTTCTTTGACAAACTAAGGAGGACACGATGTCTTATTATTTTCTGGCATGGAAACACGCATTTCAGTTTGATGGCCGTGCATCTCGTTATGCATTTTGGTCTTTTATCGGGGTACACATAGCGGTGACTCTGCTATGCATTACATGGGATGTGATCACGGCTGCAACAATTGGGGCGGACCTTATTTATGGCGTTGTCAGTCTTGTGCCGATGATTTCTATCGCTGTACGTCGTTTACACGACATTGAGCATAGTGGCTGGTGGGGATGGGTATTTCTTGTCCCGGTCATTGGTCCAATTTGGCTAATTTACTTACTCGCAAAACCCGGCGTTGGCTTAGCGCTTGAGGAGGCGGTATGAAAATCTGGATCATATTTGGACTGCTACTCAGTTGTTCTAGTTATGCCGTTGCTAAGCATCATCCTGAGATACCCAACGATGCCATCGGAGTCTTGACCGTGGAGTCAACCACACAAGGTGAGTTGCTTTGGATAAAAGGGAGAGTAGGCAGCGGTCAATACATCAGCATTGATCAACAGGGTCGTCATTGTTCGTTGGAGGTCCCCGTAGCAATCGGTGAGGTCGGCGATGCAGATATTGGTATCGAATGGGCCAAGGGATTAACGATGATTATCACCAGCCAAGCGTTAAGTGATGCGCTCAACCAAGGAAAAAGAGTTAACAGCGCCGATTGGCGAATCTCCTACGTGACAGAAGCTAGGCAAGCCGATGCTCGAGTCGTGAGCGGCATTACCGCAGATGAAGGATTTATCCTTAACTCGAGAAGGCGTTGGATCTCTTGGTTACTGGATGACCGACCAGCGCCTATCTGTTGGTAATATATTCGGGCCGCCGAACCTGATCATTTAGTCCTTGGGAGGCGAAAACAGTACGCTGAGTCTTTGCTTAACAGAGAGTGGTTTGCCAAATGCGGCAGACCACATCTCTTTCCATTCATGGAATGTGACTGTGATTGGATTGAAGCTGTTTACGGGTGTTGTGATACCGTAACGAACAGGCTCAGCTTCTGGCTCAAAGGTGCCAAACAGTTTGTCCCAGATGATCAGCACTCCGGCGTAGTTCTTGTCGATGTATTGTGGGTTGGTACCGTGATGAACACGATGGTGAGAAGGCGTGTTAAAGATGAACTCCAAAGGACCTAAGGTTCTAATCCACTGGGTATGGACGAAAAACTGCAATCCAAGGTTGAGTAATACAACGAAGATGACCCACTTTGGCTCGAAACCGATGATTACAAGCGGCACCCAAAACAGCCACATTCCCGCGAGCGGGTACATCAAACTTTGGCGAAATGCGGTACTGAAGTTCATGTTCTCAGAGCTATGGTGGGCGACATGGGCTGCCCACATCCAGCGAACTCGATGGCTTGCTCGATGAAACCAGTAGTAGCAAAAATCTTGCAATATCATTAGTGCGAGGAAGCTAAGCGCCGTCATCGAAATATCAAACAAGCGCCAATCAAATAACCAAAGATATAGATTGGCGATAACTAATCCGGTAAGCAGATCGGCTATTTGGTGCATTCCTGCCAACGTAAAGTTACATAGTGTTTCTGGTAATGAATAGCGTGAGTTTTCTGGCAGTTTTTGCCTGCGTTGCCCCAGCCAATATTCTGCAAGCATACAAAGAACAAATATAGGTGCGAGAACGATCAACAGCCATTCTGGGTGATTGACTAAACTATCGACGGTCATTTTTACTTCCTCCTACCAACGCGCAAAATGGTCTTCCGTTAGCCCCAACACATTATTGAGTGTATGAACTTGACCACTGTTATCTGTGAGCGTGCCTGAAAAGCGACCGATGAACTGACGAAAGTTACTTTTGAGCAGCCAAAGGTTTAGCTTCTCACTGCGTTTGTTTTTCGGTGTAAATAGCAGATCGACTTCTCCTGATTCTGAAAACAGTCGCCAATCACCGTGAGGAGACATTCGTTGAAACTCAAAGTGGACTGGACCGAGTAAGTGTCGTTGACCGTTGACCCACATAGCGTTTTCGCAGCTGCCTGTTTCGTTAACGCCCGCCGCGAGGTTTAGGCCAAGTGTAGCGCCAGCACTTTGTGTGCTGATGCTAGCCCAGCGCCAACTCGTTTCTCGACGCATATAACCCGCCGAAAAATCATAACCCGCTAAGGCGCTATCAAGCTTGATTGGTAATCCGTTGATAGTGAGCTCTCCTGTCACACTCAGGGCATTGTGTTTCGCTGTATACGTCCAACCTGAATAGCCTGTTGGCGTGCACATTGACAGTGGCTTGCTGTCTGGTGGGGCGGTTAAAGAGAGGCTAGCTTGGATGGCAGAGGTGTTGATTGAAACCTGCCAACTGGCGTCAAGAATGTGAAATTGGATTCGCTTTCCGGCAATCCAACTGGTGCCTTGGTACGGGGAATCAGACATTTGCTTATCAAAGTGAAGAGGTCGAAGCCAGTTTTCTTCGACCATTCTGTCTTCACTAAGGTCGTAAACGTAGCAAAATGCTGATCCAAGATAGCGGATATCAGCGATAGCCACGCCGATCACAAAGTGGTCGACAAACACGCTGACAAATTGAAATTGCTTGTAGGCAAAGTGTTTGCTGAGCGATCCGACGGGTTTATCCATGTCATTCAGGCGTTCATAGTGCTCAAGCCCCAACTTTTTCGGGATACCGTTGATTTGACCAAATAGAGGACGACCATCCTTATTGATCAACGTCTCTGGGGCCGGAAAAAGATGATGGTCTCGCATGGGTTGATTTTAACCTTTTGTTCACATTTCTATTATTCTTGCTTGAAACTTGCCTTTTTGTTAGGTCATATTCGGACATTAAAGTCATCTTGATCACTTTAATTCAACTTGATGCCTAAGGAGACATGTCTTGCAACTGATCGCCCAGTATCTCGCGATGGATCACCGCAGCCAGCTCGGTACATTGGATATTGCCTTGTTAGTTCGGGCTTTGGAGTCAAAAGGCGCTGACCTTCCATCGTTGTTGGCGCAGCAAGGTATTGCTGAATACGAGTGGAGCCGAAGTGAGTCGACATTAAGCTATACAGACAAGCTCAAATTGTTTCACGCGGCAGTGCAATTGTACCCAAACGAGGGGCTAGGATTGCTTGCGGGTAGACAAATGGATTTACATCAGTTCGGCGTTCTTGGCTATGCGATTCGAACCAGCCCCTCAGTGTTGGATGCAGTGAAAACTGGCTTTAAATATTTGAGGTTGAATGGCCCACTATTTACAGTGCGATTGACTGTAGATGGCGAACGCGCGGCGCTGCAGATAGAAGAGGCGGTCGACATTAGTGAGTTGCTGCCATTTTGCTGTGAGTTTTTTCTCGCCGCAGTCGTGTCGATATATCGCCAACTTACGGGACAGGCAATGCCACTGATCCAACTCTCCTTGCCGTATTCCTCCCCGATCTATTGCCATCAGTATCGGTCAGTGTTTGATTGCGCTGTGCATTTTAACCAAGCAAGCATTGAACTGATTTTTCCGCGCTCAGCGCTTGAGTTGCCAGTTGCTCAATATGATGCGGTGGCTTTGAGACACTCATTGCGCTCTTGTCAGTCAATTGTTGAGACACTTGAATCACCTCAGTCGCTTGTTCAACAGATCAAATCTCGCTTTTATCAACAGCCAATGATGCTGCCGTCTTTAGAAGAGCTTGCTCAAGATTATGGCTGTTCTTCTCGGACGATGAGGCGAGAGCTTGCCAAGTACGGTGTCACGTATCAAGCGATTCGCAATGAAGTCATGGCCAGCTTGGCGACCGAGCTACTACTGCAAACGGAACTCACCGTGGAAGAGATTGGCTATCGATTAGGGTATAGCGATGTCGCCAATTTTCGCCGTGCATTTCGAACCATGACCAAACTTACGCCTTCGAGTCTGCGTAGTACCCACGTGCAAGGGGAGGCAGGCTTTGAAGTGACTCGAAAAGATTTTTTACGTGCTACTTAACATGACAAAAATGTTGGAAAGCAAACGATGCTCTAACAAAGTTTGATATTAATTCGCCAGATAAATAAAAGCAGCCTGCTAGTTTTGTGTTGTCCATAGTTAACTACTTGTTTTTGAGTAGATTGTCAGCACATTTAAGGATGAATTATGAAATCGAAGTTAAATATCGCACTGTTGAGCCTAGGGGTGTCCTCTGCGCTTTTCTCGTTCAATGTTCACGCTCACGGCTGGGTGGAGTTTCCGAATGCCCGTCAAAACATTTGTTATGAAGATGGCGGGTTCTGGACCAATGAAATTCCAAATTCAGCATGTCAGGCAGCGTTTAATGAGTCTGGCGCGTATCCCTTCGTCCAGCGAAGTGAGGTTGCCGCAAACGTACCTAACTATCGCGATATGGCCCATGTTAAAGCGATCGTTCCAGATGGCCAGTTATGTTCAGCGGGCGATGCAGCAAAGAAAGGGTTAAGTATTCCGTCGACGCAGTGGCAGCGCACGAATGTCAATCCGGATGAAAACAACCAGATTGAATTGGTCTTTTTTGGCAAAGCGCCTCACAACCCGTCTTACTGGGAGTTTTACTTAACCAAACCGAGCTACGATGAAACGCAACCTTTAACGTGGGATGATTTAGAACTGATAGACACAGCGGGTGATGTGCCTGTCGATGCTGAGAAGCGCTACCGAATGAAGGTCACGTTTCCTGCAGACCGTTCAGGTGATGCGATTCTTTATACGCGTTGGCAACGTATTGATGTGGCCGGGGAAGGTTTTTACAACTGTAGTGACATTACATTGAGAGGAAATGTCACCACGCCGCCAACGAACCCCGGTGAGCCAACAGATCCAGGTAATAATCTAACGACTCTAGGCTATTTTGTTCCTCAAGGCTTTGGGCCTGTAGAAGCTGGCGACACTGTGCGTTTCCGCACCTTTGATGCGTCTGGTCAGGAAATTGTTGATATCAATCACCCGATTAGTGCCAACAATACAAACACATGGGCGGCAGAGCTGGCGGATCAATTTAACTCGCAGCAAACGGGCGATTGGTATGTGGGTATTTGGCATCAAGAGATGAACCACTATATGTTCGACTCATCAAATATTCACGCTAATCAAGTACTAGCACCAAATGGAACATACAGCTATGCACTGTCATTGGTTAAAGCGGATGTACCGCCGGTTGAGCCGGTCAATCAGTGGAAAAAGGATGCGGTTTACACTCAAGGCGACACCGTGACTCATAACGGTAAAGAGTGGACGGCGCAGTGGTGGACCACAGGAGAGGAGCCTGGAACCACGGGAGAGTGGGGTGTGTGGCGCTAATACTAGACGTCAGTGACCATTAAAAAAACTGCCAGCATTGCTGGCAGTTTTTGGTTAGATTAATGGTTAACGAGCGTTAGTCCACTCGGCAGTGCATCACCAAAGATGCGCTTCGACTCGCTCTCAGACAGTTCTTTGACTTCCTCAACCAGTGATACCCAAGATTCCGGCACCTTGCTTTGCTTCAGCTTGGTGAGAACTTGTTCACGGTAGTCGTCTGAGATGTCGAATAGGCGATCGCCCGTCTTACGACATATCATTACGGCTGCGAAGGCGATCATTGGTTCTTTTTGCCAGTTCTGCTCTATCAGCTTAGGCAACCACTGTTCCGCTTGTTCACGAGGAACGACGTTATGCTGACTGCCATACAAAGGCGTACGTGATGCCAAGCGACCCATTGCCCACCAGTGTGCTTGCTCGAACTGGTTATGGTTGATGGCTTTGCTCAAGAACCACGTTGCCAATAGAACTTTGTCTTCGACTTCTAGATGTTCCAAAGAAGCAGATAGGCGCACCATCGACTCGTAACCCATATCTTGTGCCGCTTTGGCCGATTGAGGATTTTTTATCGCACCAGGGTGTAGGTATTTTGCGATGTCGGCTAAGATGGTCTCTTGCTGCTCTTGGCTCAAGCCACCTGCGATACGACGCCAGAATACCCACCAATCTGTCCAGCCTTGATGGTTTTTAAACTGAATACCTTGCTGATAAAGCCCCCATACCTGCTCGATACGCCATGAATCCGTGGCATCACCAAATCCCGGTCTTAAAGAGAAGCCAGCCAAACGCAGCCAGTTTTTCTCGTGTGGTTCGGAACGACGGCGACGCTTGCGACCCTGCGCAAACGCATCAAATAGTTGACGTAAGGTTGTGAAATCCCATTCATCGCGCTTGCCAAGTTTTTTCTCAAGATCTTTAGCTAAGGTTTTGATCTCTTTACCATCAGCGCTTTTTTTATTGCCACTGTAGATTCGACCGATCAGTTCCTTACACTCATTGAGGCGAGGGTGCAGTTCAACCTGATCGCCTTCCTCGGTTTGCTTATTACGAACTTCGAATTCAAGTTCCCAACGTTTGCTGTCTTCTTCTGCACTGACACATTCCATCTTAAGCGTGCCGACTTCGGTCAACTGACACGCAAGTTGTACTTCTACACGCTCTTTCTGGTTGGCTTGCAGTTCGGCACCTTCACCTTCAAGGGTGGTGATATAAGGCGGTAGAGGAGCAAACAAGTCAGGGTCAACGTCCACCATTACGCCGTTTTGAATGGCAGTGTTATTGGTTAAGGTGTCGTGGGTAGACGTCAGCAGGTCAAAGCGAACGGGTTCACCTAGGGTAAGCGAGAAGCGACGACCACTTAAGCGGATCTCGTGACCTTCTTCTGTGCCTTTTGCGAGCAAACAGAGCGCTTTACCCATCTTGTTCTTCTCTTGAAGGTGCAAGAAGTAAGAACGCGCTGCGCCACCGCCAATTTTAAGTTGTGCACCACGACGTGCTTTACCAAATGCAACGGCACCCAATGCAACCGACCAATCTGGATGTGGGTTATCTAATACCGTAACTGGAGCACCGCGCCAATCGGAGAGTAGGGTAGTGACACGTTCTGTCACAAGCTCACTGTTGAACACACCACCGTTGAGTAGCAAACCGACTGGAATGGCATTTTGTTTGTCGTCATCAATGCCAAGAGCGGCACGAGAGACTTGCTGATGCGTCGTTAAGAACTCGGCAACGTGTTTGCTCACTGCTGGGTCAGCAACGTATGGAAGACCAAACTCAACAACGGCGCTGCGGCGTTTGTCTGGCACTTCACTGAAATCAGAAAGCGGGAAGAAGCCATCTAAAGCGATTTGGTGCACTTCTTGTTTACTCAGCCCAATACTCTTTGTGCCACCAAGAAGTTTCGAGCCGCTGCCCAGCATGGTGATTTTTACTTCTTCAGGTGCATTCACTGAAAGCAGGTTTTCTTTCGCCTTACGAGTTTGCTGAATCAGCTTAGTCAGGCTTGCAGCAGTGAGCTTCTTACTTTGATTGAAGCGGCTTTCCGCAAGGTGCGCGAGTGCTAAGTCGAGGTTGTCACCGCCCAGCATCAAGTGCTCGCCAACGCCAATACGATCAAGGGCTAGTTCATCTTGAGAGGAGAAACTGGCTTCAATCAAGCTCAAGTCGGTAGTACCACCGCCCACATCGCACACCAGAATCAGCGGTAACTCTTTGAGTTCATCAGCTGCGGTTTGCTGGTGGCGTGCGTACCAGTCGTAACATACGGCTTGTGGTTCTTCGAGCAGGACGATTTTCTTTAAACCCGCCAGCTCAGCGGCTTCAAGCGTGAGTTTACGAGCGGTTTCATCGAACGACGCTGGAACGGTCACAACCACTTCTTGGTCTTCTAGCTTATTGCTAGGGTGACGGTAGTTCCATGCTTGACGAATGTGGTTGAGGTAGCTTGCGCTGGCAATAACGGGTGAGACTTTGTCCACGTCTTGCGCGCCAGCCCAAGGAAGAATGTCTGAGCTACGATCTACTGCTTGGTGCGATAGCCAGCTTTTAGCACTGGATACCTGACGTCCTTCCACCTTAGCGCCTAATTCACGAGCCCATTCACCCACGATCACATTACTAATGTCGCCGGAAACAGGTTCGTTTTCCCAAGGGAGTGTCAGGTCAGAAGGGGAGATTTGACCAACCGCTGGGTGATAGCGGAAAGAGGGCAGTAATGGTTTACGAACCACTTCACCCGGACCAATCAATTGGTCGATGTCGAATAGGGATACTTCGGATTGTTCAAGGTTGTCGGTGATTTCACAGTACGCCACCACAGTGTTTGTGGTGCCAAGGTCAATACCAACAAGAAAACGAGGAGATGCCATACAAACCTTCGTGTATTTAAAAACGGCACCCGATTGGATGCCGTTTGATTTCTATTTATTCTTCTTCGTTTGAGTCGCTTTTCGCGTCTTCGCGCACATCGAACTCAACATGCCATTTTTGACCGTTATCAGCGGCAATGGCTTCTAAGTAAAGCGTACCAAGTTCTGTCACGCGAGAGGCTAGGGTTACTGGAACCACTTCACCTTCACGACGACCTTCAGATACTGGCAGCGTTACTTGGATTTCTGGTAGCTCTTCAAGCTCTTCTGGTGCCCAGTAGTCTAGGTGAGTACCTGCTAGGTCATCACGACGAACGGTTGAGCCGAAGAATTGGAAGTTAACTGGCTGACCGATGATCAAACCAAACTCTTGGCTTGGTACGTCAACGCTTGAGCCTTCTTCCATACCAAATGGTGCCACACACAGTGCTTCCATTGGCGGCGCCATGCCCGGAATCGCTGGCATCGCACTTTCGATACCCACGTAGTAAGCCGAAGCAATACCACCACGGATACGAACGCCTTGACCACGACGTACAGAGCCGTAATAAGCCGCACCGCTAGCAACCGCAAGGTCGAGATCCACACCTGTTAGGCGTTTTGCCATTTCAGCATCTGCTTCAATTAGCCATTCGTTGATCGTGTCTTCTAGACGAGTTGCGAGAAGTTTCGATTTCAGAACACCACCGTTGAATAGGATTGCGGTTGGCTTGATGAAGCCAGCCGATTGCGCTGCATCCGCACCCGGCATGCCAGGCATGTTAGCGAATGGGTTGAAATCTTGGGCTGCTGCTTCTGCGCCATTTCCTGAAGCAGAAAGTGCATTGGCTTGTTTAGACAAGAACGCAGCAATGTGACGAGTAATACCCGCATCTTGCGCGTAAGGCAGACCCATTTGCGTTAGTGCACCACGGTTACGTTGAACAGGGTGGTCCGTAATCGCAACTTGAGGGAAGAAGCCGTCAACCAGTGTTTGTTGTACTTCTTCTTGAGTCAGTTCTGTTTTCAGCGTTGCGCCAAGCAGTTTAGAACCGCGGCTTGGCACCACGATTGGCACTGACTGAAGTTCGCTGTCGTTCAATAGCGCTTCTTTCGCGTCACGACATGCGTGCGTCATCGCCTGAACCTGCCATGGCTGTAGCTCTTTGCCTTCTTGCGCTAGCTTCATCTTCAAGCGGTACGCAAGTGCAAGATCCATGTTGTCACCGCCAAGTAGGATGTGTTCACCTACCGCGATACGGTTCAGAGTCAGGTTACCGTCGTCTTCAGTGACTTCAACCAAAGAAAGGTCGGTTGTACCACCACCGATATCGACCACAAGCACGATGTCACCAACTTCAACTTCGTCGCGCCATTTGTCGTCGCTGTTATCAATCCAGTTGTAAAGCGCAGCTTGTGGCTCTTCTAGAAGCGTTAGGTGCACAAAACCAACGTTGCGTGCTGCTTCCGCTGTTAGATCGCGAGCAGCAGGATCAAAAGAAGCAGGAACCGTAATAGTCACGTCTTGATCGGCAAGGTTGTGATTTGGATTGGTGTGATTCCAAACGTCTTTTAGATGCTCTAGGTAAAGCTCTGTCGCACGCAGAGGGGAGACTTTTTCTACTTCTTCTGGGCTACCTGCTGGCAGGAAAGCATCACGACGGTTCACACCAGCGTGGCAAAGCCAAGACTTCGCACTTGCAACAAGGCGAATTGGTGTTTTTGAACCTAGGTTACGTGCAATTGCACCAACCAGTGCTTTTGGCTCGCCAGACCACGGAAGAACGCGTGATTGCGGGTTCATTTCGTGCTCGTGCGGTTGGTAAAGGAAAGAGCCTAATTGGCTGCGAGTCTCTACCGTGCCTGGCGCAGTAAGTTGCGGGATAGGCATAACTTCAACGCGAGCATCTTCGTCGTGTGTATCAACAAAAGACATCACACAGTGTGTTGTACCTAAGTCGATACCAACACTGAATTTAGGCGTCTGTTGAGTTTCAACAGATGCTTCTTGAGAATGGTTTTCTTGGTTCATGTGTTCCATTACAGCTCAACCTCAGCTGGAGCGATCACAGATGCATCGTAGTTCTCAGCCAGTTTTGGCAACGTCATTGATGTTGCTTTCCAGCCTTTATGAACTAGCGTGCCGTTGAATGGCGCGCTGCCTGTTACGTTGCCAGTTAGGCGGATTTCTTGTGGGTTGAAGCCTTCTTCAACCGTAACGCGAGTTTCTTCGTCTTCGTTGCGAACGTGTGCTAGCGTCACGTAGTCGTTCAGTACTTTCTGACCGCCAGTGTGGATTACGCGAGCAGCTGCGCCTACTTCTTCATCAGAGAATGACGTTAGGTCTTCTTTTAGGAAGTCAATCAGACGAGCTTCTTGCTGCATGATAGAAAGCAGCTGCATTGCAGAGTCCGTTGATGCAGTTGCAAGTTTTGATTCAACTTCTACAACTCGTTCGACGACTTTCTCAACTTCCACTACTTTTTCTACTTCCACGATCTTCTCGACAGGTTTCTCAACCTCGACGATTTTCTCAACCGGTTTTTCTACTACTTTTTCGATCACCTTAGATTTGCGTGAAACCGCGATCAAAAGAAGCAAAACGCTCGAAGCAGCGAGGCCTGCGTGAAGCATATCGAACGTTTGAGGAATCATTTGTAAATCGAATGTCATGACATTTCTCTTTTGTTTAGTTTTAGGAGAGATTGGCTCAATCTCTGCTTTGGCTTATTGCCGAATTATTCTGATAAATTGGGGCGAATAGTAGCATATTCAATGCGGCGCGCTGCTAGAATTGAGCCTAAAACTGTGTTCATTGGATTTAATTGCGCTGTTTTTAATCACTTTCTTACCCATAAAACCTTGAATGGTGAAGCAGGCGCCATTTTTTCCGTCTAGGATTCAATAACACTTTATGTTGCTGATTGTATAAGGCTAAGATACCTAGGCACTCACGCCAGTTATGAACTCTCAGTTATTATGCTCTTAGGAACCCAAAAGAAGATTCTCTACCCGCTTATTGCGTTTTTAGCCACGACATTAATAACTTCGCTGGTCGTTTATTATTCCTATAAGTCGCAGCTTAAATACAGTAGTGCTTTGTTTAATAACCTCGCCCAGCAGCAAACGGAAAATTTGTCTCAAGTGCTGACGAGTGACCTTCATTTCATCGGAGCAGGCGCTAACTTTTTCCATGCCACCAAGCCTGAAAACTGGGGGCAATTTCACCTTTTTGCTGAGGAGTTGGTTTCTTCTTCGGATACATTAATTGGGTTGCAATGGATGCAGCGTGTCGAAAAACAAACACTGCCTGAATATCTCGATAAAGTCCGCCAGTCATACCCAGACTTTCAGCTGTATACCGTACCAAAAGATGGACCCAAAACGTCTGGCTACATCATGCCAAACGATGAAGACATTTACGTTGCGACAGATATTTATCCTCTTAGCGAGGCGAATTTAAAACTGCTTGGCTTTTATTCTTCGCGCCTGCGGTTCCAGCTTATCCTCGATGGTATTCGTGCAACGGGTGAGCCAAACGTTTCAGACAAAGTACGTTTGTTGCAAGATGGCCTAGATCGCACATTGGAGAAGACAGGTTTACTCGTCTACCATCCTGTTTTTGATGGAAACTCATCAGAGCGCTTGATTGGTGTGGTTGTTGGCGTGATTCGATCGACTCGGTACTTCGAAGGCTTAATCGAGCGGACGGCGTCAGGCCAGCAGATGTTGGTTAAAGTGACGGATTTGGGGTTTGACGCGGAAGATGATCCAATACTGTACGTCAGTGAAGGATGGGAAAGTGAAGCGGGGCTTCAAGTCAGCAAGAAAATTGCCTTGCCGAATCGAGAATGGATGATTGACTTTAAGTTGGCCAGTCGCGTAACCAACAACGATCGTATCGTTTTGCGCAGCATAGGCTTCGGTGGCTTGGTCATTGCTTGCTTGCTCGGCTACATCGTGTTTCTTCAGGTGAGAGAAAAGGAACACTTATCTATATTACTTGATGAGCGAACTGAAGAGCTGCAATTTTTGGTCAACCATGATTCGTTGACTGGGCTGCTCAATCGAAGAGCATTCAGTGAAAAGCTAGACGAGTTAACCAAGGGCGACGCCTGTTTTGCGTTGGCGGCATTTGATATCGATAAGTTCAAGACGCTCAATGATAGCTTTGGTCACGTGGCTGGGGACGAAATGCTGATTCATGTGGCAAACACCGTGGCGGAAAGTTTGCCTGAAGCCGATTTGCTTTATCGTATGGGCGGAGATGAATTCTGCATATTATCAAAGAACACAGATCCGACGGCTCTTTCTGAGCAGCTAAATGCGATAGGTCAACGGGTGGCTTCGTCATATCACCAATATGATGTTCATCAGATCCAGTGTTCGTTGAGTATTGGTGCTGCAGTAAGGACGACAGAGTCCGCAGAGGACATCCTCAAGAAAGCCGATACTCAACTTTATCGGAGTAAAAAAGCGGGGCGTAATCGTGTAACGGTTGCAGAATAACTAATCATTTAATCGGTCAAAGTTCGAATTGTGTGTGAATCTCATGTAGAATCGCGCCCTTTCAAATAGTTTCAAGTAAGGCAAGTGATGAACCATAACCGTATAGTTTGTTTCGATTTAGAGATGTGCTGTTGGAATGAAAACGGTGTCGGTACGACAGGTGAAATCATCGAGGTTGGGTTGGCGGAAATCGATCTTGTTAAAGGCGAGATTGTTAAACGCGCTCAATATTACGTGAAACCAGAGCAAGATGAAGTGTCTCTCTTCTGCGTAGAGCTGACGGGTATCACGCCAAGAAAAGTTGAAAAGCAGGGGCGTCCTTTAGAGGAAGTCCTTAAATCTGTCGTGAAAAATTTTGGTGGGTCGAACAAGATCTTTGCGTCTTGGGGGCGAGATGATGTTGTCTTAGCTAAAGAGTGTGAAGCCAAGGGCATTGAGATGCCGTTTAAAGAGTTTATCAACCTCGCTACGCTCTATCGCATTCAAAATCGCCTGAAAGACAAGCGGATTGGCCATAGAGCCGCCCAAGAATCAAAAGGCATAGAGTGGGAAGGGCGTCAGCATTCGGCCTACGTTGATGCCTACAACTTGGCGAAATTGGCGTTAACTATGCTTTAGAATGAACCATGCTTTAGAGAGCAAAAAGGGAGCGATATGCTCCCTTTTCTATTTAAGGCGGTTTGAGATATTTTACTGCTTGGCTTTTTTACACTTAGGGTAAATGTGGAGGTTGTACTGCGTCGCATACTGAGTCAGTAGTTGACGTTTTTCCAACTCCTCATCACTTTTTACCACATCGCTTATACCTTCAACGATTTTTACCCCACATAACTCAGCAGCTAACGCTCTTTCTTCGGTTTCGATACCAGGAAGAACGTTGCCGCGTCCAGGCATCTGATAAAGACGATAGTCATCAGCGTTTAGCGCACTTTGAGCATCAGCTTGTGCCTGATTTTCAGCGGCACAGCCACTTATGACAAAGAGTGCAAGGGGTAGAGCGATTTTGATCATTTGTTTCTCCTTACCCAAAATGCAGCCAGCATCAACAAGCCAAACCAGTTTAAGCTACCGCCGCCACCTCCACTTGAAGACGATGAAGTGCTGGTCGTGGTTTGTTCCGCTGCGACATTGATCGTCACCATAGCGGTAACGGTTTGAGACGCCTCGTCGGTGATCGTGTAGGTAAACGAATCCACACCGGAGAAGCCTTGCGCAGGTTGGTAGCTGATTGAGCTACCTGAGTTAAGAACTGTACCACTGCCAGAGTAGTTGATAGCACTGATGGTTAACTCTCCTTGGCCAGCATCGTTTGCCATTACATCGAGCACTGTCGCTGGGCTGTTATGGTTAAGATTATAGCTATCATTTTCCGCTGATATTGCAGCTGTGCTGGAGTTAACGGTAACGGTCAGCGTGCCTGTAGCCGTTTGGTTTGCGCTGTCCACAATGGTGTAAGTGATGGTTTCACTGCCAACAAAACTCGCATCAGGTTGGTAGTTGATCGCAGTATCTGTATGAGAAACCGTACCCGTACCATTGTAGGTTGTTGCTGTGATTTTAAGCGTGCCTTCACCTTTATCGTTTCCAAGGACATTGAACGATGTTTGCGCGCTACCTTGAGTGACTGCATAAGCATCATCGACCGCTTTCACTTCTTCAGGGATCGCTACCGAGAAACCACTTGATACAGCAAAGAAGATATTGTCACGACATTGGATCATCAAACGGGCATTACTGAACGTTTGAGCAGGGAAGTTGACTGACTGTGATCCATCATTCGGAGTGTTAGCAAGCAAGGTTTGATCGAAAGTCACCCCACCATCGGTTGACAAGAGAAGATCAACGGCGGAACAGTTTACAGGGGCTTGAGCTGTACCTGCAACGTCCCATTCCACATTTGAGCTGCCTACAATTGTCGCGCCTGATGACGGCGCTACTACGGCAAATGGGCCACTGTTGCCATCAACGGTTATCAAGGTATCATCATTTGCTACGCCGCCTTCACCATCTCGGACTGTCAGTCTGAAGTTTAAATCACGGCTGGTGGTTGCATACGTTTCACCTTTGGCCAGTGTGCCATCCACCACATCTTCCAACCTTGGTAAATAACGCTTCGGTTCCGTTGTTGGCATCCAAGAGCGAAATAGTGGACCACTACCAAAATCGGTAGTTAGGTTTGAGGTACCAGTACCCGAGTCCATCTGCTCCCATACATAAGTTAGGCTACCCGTGCCTGTCGCTGACCCAGTCAATACGATAGGGGTACGCGCCGGAACAATATAGTCATTACCTGCGTTGGCAGTGGGCACTTCCGTTGTCGAAGTGGTTGTGGTTCCACAGGTTTGAGTCGCGAGGTAGTCGTTGATTTCTTTGATACTCGCAGCATGGAAGTAGGCGTCTGAGTTAACTTGTATATTATCGTTACCACAGATACCTGCGTAAGCCATGATGGTGCTGCCACTTCCTGGCTCGAAGGCGGTTGGGTCGTTGCGGTTTGAGCCTTCACAATTCCACATATTGCCATTAAATGTGTGGTTTGCACCGAACTGGTGTCCCAGTTCATGGGCAACATAGTCGATGTAAAAGGCGTCGGTTGTTGGATCAGATCGACCTGTTACCCCTGCGCCTTTTGAAAAGTCATTACAGACTGCCCCTAACGCGGCCAAACCACCACCACCGGTGGTAAAAATATGACCAACATCGAACGCGGCACTGCCAAATTTGGTCGTCAGGTCGTCGTGGTTGCGATCGATGTCCTGGCCTGCATCTGAATCAGTAAATGGGTCCGTAGCAGCGTTGGTATAGATGTTGAAGTTCACTAGCTCAAGCTGCACTGCCAAGTCGGATTTGTAGACCTCATTGACTCGGTTGATGGCTGTTGTGATCGCAGCTCGAGTCAAAGTTTCTGTACCACCATGGTATTGCGAGTACTCGCCTGTCGCAGAGACAATCAGGCGGTAAGTGCGAGATTCAATGTTGGTGCGTTGTGCAACCCGACTTTGCACCGTTTCAGCTTGATTATTGTTTAGGTACTTTAAAACCTGATCCTGGAATGGGCTAGAAAGCTTATGGTTGTATGAGACATAGTGACCTGAACCGTCTGGCTTTGGCTCTACGTAAACATATTTGCCATCATGGCGAAACATGCCGTGGAACCCTTTCGGTGTGTAATCGAATCGACCTTGGATAGCAACATCACCAACAGCATGGCCAGTGTAGGTCTTTAGCTCTGGGAATTTCTCCTGCATATCAGGTGAAAGGATGGAGTCGTAGGTCAAAACGAAGTCAATCAACTCTTCATTAGGTAAAGGAACTTGCAGTGTTAAACCGCTCTTGGCTTGACCATGGACAAAGTGATTTTCTAACTTGGACGTATCAACAGCAAAGGTGGTTGATGATTTACTCTTTGTTGAACGCTCAGAATGGACAGGCTGCCAAAGATCGCTTGATAAGGCATCTGCACTGAATAGCAGCGATAGGGATAACGCGCCGACTAACTTGTTGTACTTCATTATTATTCTCTAATGCATCTATTACGTGAGTGAAATATTTGACGAAAGTAGTATAGATACAGTGAATATTCAACGGTTTACAAATCAACTCAGTGATTTATGGAGTCCAGTTCTAGTTTTCCCCAATTAATCTACCTATAGATTGGATGCTAACGTGCCACCTTTGCCTGCGTTTTGGTTGTTATTTACTCGTTTTCCCTATTTTAAGGTAATCAGTAGCTGCGATTAAGATTGGACTTTAGTGGCGGACAGTTTGGCGCGAATAAACTCACTATGGTCAACGTAAAGCAGTTCGGCCGTTTTGCGAATCACAGAGTCTTCAAGTGGATCAATGTCGCCATCGGCATTCGCGACCTGCCACATGGCTTTTATCAGCTCAAATCGAGTCTCTTGAGTTAGCTCTCTGAGTTGTGAGGTAAAGTCGTAAAGCGACGTTGATTGATTGCTTTGAGCTCGAGCGCGAGAAAGAAGCACTTGAGCGTTGGATTCCTCTAGACCTAACAGCCGAGACAAGAGCGTTAATTTTGCCGCTTCTTCCCGCTCGTCAAGCTCATGATCTGCACCAGCCACTTCACACAGTAAACATGCGATGGCGAGATTTGGATCGCTATGAGCATGGTTGCTAAGATCGTTTCCCTCTAGGAGCTGTTTAAACAGTTTGGTAATGGAGTTCAGCATATTGATGGCCTCAAATTATTCTCTATTGTTATAGATAGTGATAATCGGAGGCGATCACAAGTGGCTTGACAGAAACCTTACGTAGATTTGATATCTGGAAAGTCGACCTCTTCGCCATTACTCAGTAAAATAGAGATCCTTTTGGGCTTTCCGCTTGCGTCCAATTTCAGTTCACCAATCGCACTGGCATTGACTAACCTGCGTACGCCCGGCGTATTTGGATCGCGCTTGTAGATTTTGAGTCGCTTCCTTTTCGTTAGGAAGTTGAGCGGAGAGCGGGGTGAGTAAAGCAACCTATCGACATGGTCACAAATTGCCAACAGTGGCTCGGGGAAGAGATTCTTCAAGCCGCTGCACGTGATCTGGTAGATGTTTGGGCTACAACGGCGAAAACGTAGCTTGATGTCATAGGCAAAGGAGTAGTGCACATCACCCGATAAAATGACAAAATTGGTTGGAGTCTTGGTGTGCGTGAAAATGCTGATCAAGGTGTTCGCGCTACCCGGGTGCGCCATCCAGTTCTCGGCATCGATCAATAACGGCTGACCGAGCATGGTCATTCCTTTTTGTAGCGCTTCGATGAACTTGACACCAAACATTGGCGCAGCAGAAACAATGATTACCTTGTCTTGATGCATCAGCTCTTGTTGAAACTCAATTAACGCTTCCCAATCCATCAGGCCGGAAGGCTTGTTCATTCGAGATTCTGAGCGCCAACGACGCGTCCGCGTATCCAACACAACCACTTTAGGCGAGGTATGAATCGTGTAATGCCATTTCTCAAAGCTGTACAAGTATTGAATGAATTGGTCTTGATGCGAAGCAGAGGGTTCATCAAAATACTGATTTGCTAACTCCAGAAACTCTTGGTTGAAGTTGTCTGGCTCGTTGCCCCAACCCTGACATAGCCAGTAAGAAAGCAGGCCATTGCCGATGATTCGTTTGGCGAACGGATTCTCGTAAGCCGCTTTTTCCCAGCCTACGGTTAAGTTCCAATCATCTGTGACATCGTGGTCGTCGAAGATCATATAGGTGGGAATGTGCGCAAGAAGGCGTCTTACTTTAGGCAGCCCAGCGACAAACTCATCAATAATAGGCTTGTGGTTACGCCACTCTTGTTGCCATCTAGGCTCAAGTTTTTTGCCTGCGTGGGTGAACTTAGTGTCAAGCAGGCGATTAGTATTGATGTGCTGCCATAGCGTCGGCGACCACACCAACAAATACATGGCAAAAAATTCGGCAAAAGTGATTAAGTGGTTTTCGCACTCCCTTGAACTAAAGATGGGGGCGTGTCGCTTAGGGAATAATGTGGTCAACCAATGTCCATCATCAACGTAGTGAGGCAGCAACCTATCGCGCCCGTAGTAGTAATCAGGATGTTGGCGCAGAGCGTCGCAATTAGCGAGAGGTGCGTCTGAAAACGTTTCTTTTGGCAAACCAAGGAGGTCGATGACTTGATCGATAGCATCCAAGGTAGGCCCTGCAACATGGTCGGCGTAGATTTGATCGCCGCTCATCATAAGTAGGTCTGGTCGTTCACCAATCTCGAGATCAGATACCTTGTGGTCTGCTGCTACTAGAGAATCTGCACTCGGGTGATGAGGATTTCGACAAGAGCCATGCAGTACATAATTCGCTTTGTCGGAGATGACAATACTTGGGCGATGCTCGTTGGGGTAACACAGATCAGGCGCTAGCGTTTCTAAATCTCCGGCTTGGGTGACAAAGTCGTAGCTCAGGGCGGTATTGGCTGGGAAGTCGTGACGAAAGTCAGCAAGAGTTACATACGCATGCTCGCCAACTTTCACCGATTGACACTGCTCTAGGTCGAACTGGAAAACGTCATTATCGTCCAACCTGTGGTAAAGCTTGAATTGTCCTGTGAGACGCTCGCGAGTGACCAACCAAAATACCAACTGATTGTGGGTGGCTTTTCTAAGGATAGGTCCAGCGATGAGAAATGGAAGGCTACTTTGTATCATCTATCAATCATTTGGGTCGTTAGGAATGTCTGGATCTTCAAGTATTTCAATGACTTCAGAGCTTGAAAGCTCATGACCCATTAGAAATAGCGCAAGCATAGCGTCAGCTTTTGTTTTTGTGTCTGAGCTCTCGTCGAGGATTTGTTCGAAGCGGTGGCGAATCATGTCTATTTCATGTTCTACGAAACCACGTCCTTCTTCTTCGCCTTGCGATTCTTCTGGCGCGTTGTCGAACTCCATAAACAGTAAGTCACCATCTAACTGAGTACGGACTAATCGCTCAGGCAGCCACATTTCTCCGCACACGATGTCGGGGTCTTGGCCTTCAGGAAGAGATTCTAGCAATTTCTTTAACTTTGATGCTTTCACAATTTTTTGATTTAGGAGAACATATGTTCTTATTTTAACGACGAATCGCTAATAATCATAAGCATTAAGTGACTCAATAGGTCAATTATTGAGTCTTTAGGACATAAAAATGACAAATCAGTGGAAAATTTGCCGCACAGCAGTGGGGATTGGTGCTGCTTTTCTTTCGACTTCGCTCTTCGCTACAGAAACGCCTGCTATCGGTGAACAAGAATGGGGCATTGCTGCGATGTATCGAATCGCCTCTGTACCTTTTGATACCGACAGAAGTGATCAATCCGTCAGTACCTTTGTACCAATGATGTACTTTGATAATGAGTATATTTTTATTGATGGGCTAGAAGGTGGTGTGCACCTTTATGAAACTGACGATGAGCAATGGCAGGTTAACGCACTCACTCGTTTACGATTTGTCGATATTCCAAAGTACTTCCAAAACGCCAACGAAGGCGATTCAGCGGACTTTGGTTTGCAACTGCGCTACAAAGTGGATGACAACTGGCATTTTGACACTGAAGTGATGACAGACGATGAGTATCGTGTACATGGTAACCTTCGCATGTCCGGTGAGTTTGAATCAGGCGATTGGGAAATCAAACCAAGTGTGACATTGCGCTACAAAGAAGCCGAATTTAATAGTGTTTACTATGGATTTTCGGAGTTCACCAACGATCGTATTGGCGCTGGAGCTGACATCAACGTTGGGGTTGAAGCTCGTTACCACGTAGTGTCGAACCTATACTTGCTCGGTTCAACAAGTATCACTCGATTGGATGACAACGCCTATAATGCGCCGCTGGTGGAAGACCGCTATCAAGGTGAGCTGTTCGTTGGTTTTGGATTCTTTAACGACAAGACCAAAGCTCCAAAATCAGAGTTGAGCAATAAACGCTATTGGCGTGTTGCTCACGGCTGGGCGACACCATCAAATATCGGTGAAATTTTTGGCTTTGAAAGTGAGAAAGATGAGTACAACAACCAACTCACGTCGGTCTTTTATGGTCACCCTTTAACGGATGAACTGTTCGGATTCCCTATTGATATCTATTTGACACCTGGACTCGTGCACCACTGGTCTTCAGAGGTGCAAGGCGCAAGTACCGAATATGTTGCCGCGATTAAAGCGTACTACACTTTCAATTGGCCGACGCAGTGGCGATTTGGCGTAGCGGAAGGTTTGTCTTACATTGATAACGTTACCTACATCGAACAAGACGAGATGGATAGAAAGGGCTATACCGCAAGCCATTTACTCAACTACTTGGATTTCTCCTTTGATGTCAATGTCGGTGACTTGTTCAATGCCCCAGAGCTTAACAACATGTGGTTTGGTTACTCACTCCACCATCGTAGCGCAATCTTTGAAAAGGCCTCCCAGTTTGGTCGAATCAAAGGAGGCAGTAACTACAACACAGTTTACCTCCAGTTCGACTTCTAATCAGGTTCAAGTTTAAGTTAACGCCCACGCTAAAATGTCGTGGGCGTTTTTTTCTATCGTATAAACAGCTTGTGATACAATCCGCGCAGTTTTATGTAATGAAAAGAATAGGAAACGCTTTGACTTCGTCACAGCCTAAAAAATCTGTCGACAGCGAACAGAACTCTCAAGCGCCTCAAGCTCAGGTGAACAGCGCAGCGTCCTTACGCAAAGCACTCGGTGAGTGTATGTTGCGTGATCGCTTTCGCTTGAGCAAACGTATTTCTGGCGCAAGCAAAATTAAAAAAGAAGCGTCACGCAACGCCGTGTTTGACGAAATCGCGCTCGATATTGCTAAGTCCATGATGGAAGCTGAGCAGCGCGGCAATGCTCATCCAACAATCGAATACCCAGAAATCCTGCCAGTCAGCCAAAAACGCGACGACATTGCGAAAGCGATCGAAGAAAACCAAGTGGTCATCGTTGCGGGTGAAACCGGCTCAGGTAAAACCACTCAGCTACCAAAAATCTGTGCTGAACTTGGTCGCGGTAAATTCGGTCTGATTGGTCATACTCAACCTCGTCGTCTTGCGGCGCGTTCGGTTGCCAACCGTATTGCCGAAGAGATGGAAACCAAGCTTGGTGAGTTTGTTGGTTACAAGGTTCGATTCAACGATCAGATCTCTGAAAATACCCAAATCAAATTGATGACCGACGGTATCTTGCTGGCTGAAATTCAGCATGACCGCTTCTTGAATCAATACGACACCATCATTATCGATGAAGCGCACGAGCGCAGCCTTAACATCGATTTCATCTTGGGTTACTTGAAAGAGTTGCTGCCACGTCGTCCTGATCTAAAAGTGATCATCACGTCGGCAACCATCGATCCAGAGCGTTTTTCAAAACACTTCAACAACGCACCAATCATTGAGGTGTCAGGTCGAACTTACCCAGTAGAAACGCGTTACCGCCCACTGAGCGGCGATGACGATAACGATCGTGACCAACTTGAAGGTATTTTCGAAGCGGTAGACGAACTGTGCGACGAGGGCTTAGGTGACATCCTGATCTTCATGAACGGTGAGCGTGAAATTCGTGATACCGCGGATGCACTGTCTAGACGCAACCTTAAAAGCACGGAAATTGTGCCGCTTTACGCGCGTTTGTCGGCGGGTGAGCAGAACAAGATTTTCCAACCTCATGCTGGTCGTCGCATTGTACTGGCAACCAACGTAGCCGAAACCTCGTTGACGGTTCCGGGCATCAAGTACGTTATTGACCCGGGTACAGCGCGTATTAGCCGATACAGTTACCGTACCAAGGTTCAGCGTCTTCCAATCGAGCCAGTTTCTCAGGCGAGTGCGAACCAGCGTAAAGGTCGTTGTGGTCGTGTGGAAGAGGGTATCTGTATCCGTCTTTACTCAGAGGAAGATTTTGAGTCACGTCCGGAGTTTACTGATCCTGAGATCCTGCGTACCAACCTAGCATCTGTTATCTTGCAGATGACGGCACTTGGTTTGGGCGACATTCAAGCCTTCCCGTTTGTGGAAGCGCCTGACAAACGCAACATCCAAGACGGTGTGCGTCTTCTAGAAGAGTTAGGTGCAATCAATGCTGATGCTAAAGACCCGAAAAAACGTCTAACTAGCATTGGTCGTCAGCTTGCACGCCTTCCAATCGACCCACGTCTAGCTCGTATGGTATTGGAATCGCCAAAATATGGTGCGACTAAAGAGCTGATGATCATCGCTTCCGCACTCTCAATCCAAGATCCGCGAGAGCGTCCTTCAGACAAACAGCAATCTTCGGATGATAAACACAAGCGTTTCTTCCATGAAGAGTCAGACTTCCTGACGTTTGTGAACTTGTGGGATTACATCCAAAAGCAGCAAAAGAAATTGTCTGGGAACCAGTTCCGCAAGCAATGTAAACAAGATTACTTGAACTACTTGCGTGTACGTGAATGGCAAGACGTCTACTTCCAACTTCACCAGTCTATGCGTGAAATGGACTTCAAGCTCAATGACGAGCCAGCAAGTTATCAAGGTGTGCACTCTGCAATCCTTGTTGGCCTGCTTTCTCACATTGGTATGAAAGACCAAGAGAAAAATGACTACCAAGGGGCGCGCAACGCTCGCTTCCATATATTCCCTGCATCGGGTCTATTCAAGAAACAACCTAAGTGGATCATGTCTGCTGAGTTGGTGGAAACCTCTAAACTTTGGGGCCGTATCATCGCTAAGATTCAACCAGAGTGGATTGAACCGCTAGCGAAGCACCTAATTAAGCGCAGTTACAGCGAACCGCATTGGTCGAAGAAACGCGCCGCGGTCATGGCTTACGAAAAAGTAATGCTTTACGGCGTACCTATCGTACCGAAGCGTTTGGTGAACTATGGCAATATCGATTCGACCATCAGTCGTGAAATCTTCATCCGTAGTGCGCTGGTGGAAGGCGAGTGGGAAACCAAACACGCGTTCTTCAAGCAAAACCGTAAGCTTCTTCAAGAAGTGGAAGAGCTTGAACACAAATCTCGTCGCCGCGACATTTTGGTCGATGACGATGAGCTATTCGATTTCTACGACCAACGCGTTGGTACGGAAGTGGTTTCTGGTAAACACTTCGATACGTGGTGGAAGAAGGCATCGAAAGAGAACAAAGAACTGCTGAACTTTGAAAAAGAGATGCTGTTCAAGGGCGATGCAAGCCACGTTACCGATTTGGATTACCCGAACTTCTGGTATCAAAACAACCTGAAACTGAAGCTGAGCTATCAATTTGAACCGGGTGAAGATAGTGACGGTGTCACGGTACACTTACCACTGCCGATTCTGAACCAAGTTGAGCCTGCGGGCTTTGACTGGCAGATCCCAGGTCTGCGTCATGAACTTGTGGTGAGCTTGATCAAATCGCTGCCGAAGACAGTACGTAAGAACTTTGTTCCTGCGCCAAACTACGCCGATGCGTTCTTAGCTCGTGCAACACCAATGGAAGCGCCACTGCTTGACTCGTTGGAGAAAGAGCTTCGCCGAATGACGGGTGTAGAAGTTCTGCGCGAAGATTGGAATATGGATCAAATTCCGGAACACTTGAAGGTGACTTTCCGCGCCGTTGACCATAGAAGTCGCAAGCTGAAGGAAAACAAAGACCTTCACGAATTGAAAGAGAGCCTGAAAGATAAAGTTCAAGAAACCCTTTCAAAAGTTGCGGATGACGACATCGAGCAACAAGGTCTGCATACGTGGAGCTTCGGCGAACTGCCGAAGGTATACCAACAAAAACGCGGTGGTTACGACGTTAAAGCGTACCCAGCGATTGTGGATGCCAAAGATAGTGTTGAAATCAAACTGTACGAGACTGAATACGAACAGGTTACGGCAATGCAAGCGGGTCAGCGTCGTCTGATTTTGCTCAATGTGCCTTCGCCAATCAAATACCTGCACTCCAACTTGCCGAATAAATCGAAGTTGGGTCTATACTTTAATCCTTACGGCAAAGTACTTGATTTGATTGATGACTGTATCGCGTGTGGTGTCGATAAGCTGATCGAAGAGCAGGGCGGCTTGGTTTGGGAGCCAGAGAAGTTCGACGCGTTGAAAGAGCACGTACGAGCTGAGCTTGGTGATACGGTGGTGGAAATTGCACAGCAAGTGGAAACCATCCTGACGACGGCTTTCAATATCAATAAGAAGTTGAAAGGTAAGATCGATTTCACCATGGCGTTCGCATTGTCGGACATCAAAGCACAAATCGAAGGATTGATCTTCAAAGGTTTCGCGACAGAATGTGGTTGGAAGCGTCTTCCGGACATTCTGCGCTACATGCGCGCGATTGAGCGTCGTATGGAGAAGCTACCGATCGATCCGAACAAAGACCGTTTGCACATGCTGAAAGTGGAATCCGTGACGAGCGACTACAAAGAGCTGCTCAACAAAATTCCGAAAGGTATGGTGGTTCCTGAGAACGTTAAAGAGATCCGCTGGATGATCGAAGAGCTTCGGGTGAGCTTCTTTGCTCAACAATTGGGTACGCCATATCCAGTGTCTGACAAGCGAGTTAAGAATGCGATTGACGCGTGTTAGGTACGCAAATTGCATGATATTCGGTACAGGATAGTTTTTTGACGAACATGGGCAGCGGATTGCCGCTTGGTGCCACTGCCAAAGGACATGACAAGAAGGTTAATTATGAAAAAGACACTTTTAGCACTGGCGCTGATTGGCGCATCAGCAACAGCTTCTGCGGACTCTTGGATTTATGGTAGTGCAAGTGTCGGTCAGGCTGATGTCGGCGGGGAAACCGCTTCTTCTTACAACGTTCACGTAGGAACGGGCATTCTACCGTTTATTGGACTTGAGGCTGGCTATCAAACCTTCGGTGAGTTCACAAATGCACGTTACGATGGCAAAGACTTAGACCTAGAAGGCTCAGCACTTTATTTTGCAGCTAAACCAAGCATCGACTTCGGCCCGCTGCACGTTTACGCCAAAGCGGGTCTGCATTCGTACAAACTTGAAGACAGCAGTGCTGACTTTGAAGAAGACGAAATTGATATGATGTACGGCATTGGCGCGGAGTACTTTATGGCTGGTCCAATTTCTATCGGTGCAAGCTACAATGTATTTTCTTTAAAAGAAGATGATGTGAAGAACTTCTCGATCAACGCGACGTTCCACTTCTTATAATTGGGCATCTTTTTTAGAACGATACCCAGCAATCTTGCTGGGTATTTTTATTGGTATGTTATTTGTCTTGTTTGTGGGATTTATAAAATGAAAAAAACACTTTTAGCGCTTTTAGTTATGGGCGTATCCGCTTCTGCTTCTGCTGACTCTTGGCTTTATGCGGGTATCCAAGGCGGTAAATCTAACTTGGAAAGTGAAAGCTCAACAGCGTACGGTGTTCATGTTGGTACCGGTATTCTCCCTCTTATTGGTTTAGAAGCAGGCTACTTTAATCACGGCTCTATCGACCTTGAAGCTCGTAATATCAGCGGTAGTGCCGATTTCACGTCTTTTTATGCTGCGGCTAAACCAAGTATCGACTTTGGTCCACTTCATATCTACGCAAAAGGTGGCCTGAACACCTACAACGTAGAGTTTACAGGCGATTTGAGCTCTGTCTCGGATGATTCAGGTATCGGCTTAATGTACGGCTTTGGCGCAGAATACAACATCTTCCCAGGTCTGACAGTAGGCGCGAGTTACCAGTCGTTTGGCTTTGAAGTTGACGGCAGCGGTGAAAACGTTGATAGCTTTACCGTAAACGCAACCTTCCACTTCCTATAAGCGAAGAACCTCTCCAGAAAAGCGACCTTTGGTCGCTTTTTTTGTGCGTATTTGCAGGCAATGTCATATACATTTGTCTCATTTTTGTTTAATTTGAACGAATGTTCAAATTAAATCAAGAGGTAGAAGATGACTAAAGCGAAACTCTATTATGTTTATGATCCAATGTGTTCATGGTGCTGGGGGTACAAGCCCACGTGGAGAGCAGTCGAAGATGCACTGGAGGGTAAGGTTGATATTCAGTATTTGGTTGGGGGACTTGCCGCAGATTCTGATCAGCCAATGCCGCAAGAGATGCGACAGCAAATCGCTTCCTATTGGAAGAAAATTGAAACTTTATTAGGCACTGAGTTCAACTACGACTTCTGGACCAGCAACACACCTCGTCGCTCGACATATCCCTCATGTCGCGCCGCCATCGCTGCGCGAAAGCAAGGCAAAGAAAAAGAGATGGTGGACGGCATTCAGAAAGCCTATTACTTGCAGGCGCGAAACCCGAGTGATGACAGCGTTTTGTTTGATGTGGCTCGTGAGCTTGGATTGGCAATGCGTGAGTTTGAACATGACTACTATTCAAATCGGCTAGAAGAAGAGTTGCAAGATGAGCTAAGGTTTGCCCGTGGTATCGGTGGAAACCATTTCCCTTCGTTGTTTTTGCAAACGCAGGAAGGGCTTCTCGAACTGCCTATCGATTACCATTCCCCAGAATCGACGCTTAGTCAGATTCAAGCACTGATAAAATGAATAAAGCCACTCTAGCAAAGAGTGGCTTTGATACTTTTATTCAGAGATTATGCTTGTTGCTTTTGTAGCTCAGCTTCTTTCTCTTCGTCTTCAATCAAAGAATCAACAATGACTGCACACGCGGCGTCGCCTGTGATGTTAAGTGCAGTACGAATCATGTCGAAGATACGGTCTAGAGCGAACAGCAGTGGTAGGCCTTCGATTGGAATGCCCGCTGCAAGCAGTACCGCAACAACAAGGAAAGAAGGACCTGGAACACCCGCTTGGCCTACCGCACCTAGCGTAGAAGTAACGATAATCGCGATGTATGCGCCCATGCCTAGGTCAATGTTGAACAGTTGAGCAAAGAAGATAGCAACCAGGCCGTAGTAAATTGCGTTACCTGACATGTTGATTGTCGCGCCCAGTGGCAATACGAATGAAGCGGTAGAGTTCTTAACGCCTAGCTCATGCTCAACGGTGTCTAAAGTAACTGGTAGTGTTGCCATAGAAGAAGCGGTAGAGAGTGCAACAGCTTGTGGCTTCTTCATTGCTGTTAGGAACTTCTTCGCTGAGGTCTTAGTGAAGATATGAACCATAAGTGGGTAAGCAACAAAACCGAAGATTAGGATTGCAGCAACGTAGACAACGAATAGCTTGAATACCACCATTAGGGCACCAAACCCAAACGCACCAACGGCTTCCGTCATCAGACCGAATACACCAATAGGTGCGATGATCATCACTTTGTTGATAATTGTAACTGATTGAAAATTAAGCTGTTGATGGTCCCCGTAAAAGTTTAGATTGCTAAGGCTATGATTAATAAAGTTTCTTATGCTAAAGATTACTTGGGATTATTGGAGTGTAATATTTCTTAATTTAAGTATACGTCACTTATATACCTAAGTTGTTACTCTCTAGTTATATAAGTGACGTGTAATAATCTATTGTTTAAAATTATACAAACTCATCAACCAAAGATTCAAGTTCAATTGATGGAGTTCCTTGTTCAATATATTCAATAACACTTTTATAAGAATCATCTACTTTATATTGTTTCATTGATGGTTTTTTGGGGTCTTTATAATCTTTTATTACATCACTGTTAATTAACTTCTGTAAAAAACTAATTGTGGATAGTTTTTTTCTAACTTCTTCTTGTTTTCTTGGGTAAAAATTACCACGTTGATAAAATAGTCGAAAAACTTTCATCAAATCAGCTAACACATTCTCCTTATTATTAGATGCTTCTTCTTCTTTTTCATCAAGAAGGTGTGAGATTTGTGATGTATCGCTGTTAGCAAATAGATTTTTGGGTATTGTATATTTCACACCTTGTCGTGCATCAATTCCATTAAAGTTAGAATTATTAGACGTTGTATTATCATCAAAACTACATTCCCAAAAATATTCATAATTGTTAAAGGTACATGTATCTAAGTGCTTACCTTTAAAATCAAAAGTAGGTTTGTTAGTTGTTTCTCCAAAAATGTTTACGAGGGATAAACCTTTTATCTGACCTTTGTATGAAAATAACTTTTCAATAATTTCAGTTCTGGTTTGAATATTAGATTGAGTGCTTCTACCATCTTGTAATAGTTCTAATAGTAAACATACAATTGCTGATTTGAAGATCTCTTGTTGATTAAACTTCTCATACTCTTCAGTTTCGACTGACTCGATCAACTCAATGCAAAAAATAATTAGATCTTCATTTAATTCTAGTTTTGACGTAACAGATCTTGTAAAACTATTATCAAATTTAACATAACCATTAATTACTCTGAAAGTTTCAATGTCAAATTTTTCTATATCTTTTGATTTGAATAAATTATAAATTAAAAGTGACTTGAAATAAACATCAAAAACATCATATCTAAAATAAAAGCATTCATTGCTAAATTGAACTAATGGATGTCCCTTTATCTTTTCTATGATAGATTGTTCAAATTTGTTTGTTATATTTTTAATTTCATTTTTTATATCATATATACTGATCCCATTGCTTTTACTTGCCGCAAGTCTGATAAATAACTTTATTTGTTCATCAACATTTAAACTTTCTAGTTTAACTATTTCTCGCTGACAAACTTGTGCTATGAGTTGATCTGTATGATTGTCAGGTGTTAAGTACACACTTTCTAACTTTTTTGTGTTAGAGATATCTAGGTCTTGTGTATTAATTAAATAGCCAATCATATCTAAAAGAAACGGAATATACGTTTTTTCAGTTTCGCCTGAAGTATTCTGTTTCGACTCTACAGCTAGTTCGTCTGCCATTGTCATTGCTTTGGTAATCTTTCGTTTATCTGAATTTTTTATTTTTTTAGTAAAAAACTCATTCGCAAGACTTTCATTGAATGCTTTAAGTGTTATTTGAGGAAGCAGAATTCTTTCACTAACTTTTTTCCAAAAGTGGTCTCGACAAGTAATTAATATCTTTGTTTTATGTTGTTCAGATGAATACTCGTCAAAAATAGAGCTAATAAATTTCTCCACATCAAACTTATCACCTAATTTTGCAATAACCTCATCTATTCCATCTAAAACAACTAATAGGCTACCGTTATCTATAGATAGTTTAAGTAATTCTTTATCAAAACGGGAGCAATCAAATTCATCAACGTCCATTAGAGCAGAGTAAAAATCATAGACATCAGATATTTTATTTTCTCTGGTATAGTTCCTAGATAGCTCATGTATTATTTCTTTTGAATCTATGAAAAGTATACCTGGGTCATCTTCTTGATCATATATTTGATCTAAAAACTGTTTAGCTAGTGTAGTTTTACCGATACCTCCATGACCACTCACTACATATAATGGTTGATTGTCTTTAGAGTACCAATTGTTAAGTTCACCAATTGCAGATAAATCAAAATCATCTTCTTCATGATTATCATACAAAGCATCAATGTAAATTGGCAAGTTAAACTTCTCATATGGAAGCATACAGTCTTTATATAAATGTTCGTAACCAAATTCTTCAATGAAAAATATATGGGTTGTCCCGAATAGCTTAGAAAGATTTTTCTTTCTATTATTAATATCTTTTAAATTCGGCTTGTCTATTAATATAATAGAGCTTTCCAAGTTTTTAACTAATTTTTTGCTCTTAATTTCACCAAGAGTCTTTCCTTGATTAGCACTCTCGTGAATATAAATGAACTCTCGTACTCCAGAAAATCCATCTTGTAACCTGTATACTTCATATACAATACCTTCTTTCCAGTTTTTTACTTTAATTGGATATCTTTCACAAAGTGAAAAACTAGTGTTTTTATCCATATATATTTGGACTGTTTTTTCAATTGTTCGAATACTTTCCTCTATTTTTAATTCGCCTTCTTCTTTAGATATTCTAGGGAGTTGGCTTCTATATTTACTGAACTCTTCATTTAAACTAATTAGTTCATCGGGGTTTGCAATCCTTACTTCATCTGATTTTTGACCTTTTCGAACCAATACGGAGCCTTCATCTAAGTGACGGCTTTTAGTTTTTAACTCTGACTTAAGTTCAGTGATATATTTTGGAGGGTTAATTATAAATACTAGTAGGTTTTTACCATCAAAATCGATTAACTTAATTTCGAAGTCAAGGAGTGATGGCTTAGTTAACTTTTCAAGTCGCTGGCAAAGGTTTTTTTTGAAAATATTTAAATTTTTTAGCTGTTTTATGTTGTCGAGGGATATATTGTGTATTTCTTTATCTTCCTCAGAGAATCCAAAAATTAAATATCTTTTTTGTCCAGTATATCCTAGGTAAGCGTTAGACAAGGAGATTAAGTCTTTTTGAAATTCTCCCCATTTATCTGACATCTGATCTTTTGGAGTATTATCATCCCAATACCATTGTCTTTTAAACTCTAATATTGGTGATTCCTCTTTGGAAAGGAGAGGGGTAATTTGTTCTTTCATAATGAAACCTAGCTTAATCTGATAGGCACATAATATCATAACCTATAAATTTTCAATGCGATTAACCTAACGTTTGAGATAATAAAAAGCCACTCTAGCAAAGAGTGGCTTTGATACTTTTATTCAGAGATTATGCTTGTTGCTTTTGTAGCTCAGCTTCTTTCTCTTCGTCTTCAATCAAAGAATCAACAATGACTGCACACGCGGCGTCGCCCGTGATGTTAAGTGCAGTACGAATCATGTCGAAGATACGGTCTAGAGCGAACAGCAGTGGTAGGCCTTCGATTGGAATGCCCGCTGCAAGCAGCACCGCAACCACAAGGAAAGAAGGACCTGGAACACCCGCTTGACCTACCGCACCTAGCGTAGAAGTAACGATAATCGCGATGTATGCGCCCATGCCTAGGTCAATGTTGAACAGTTGAGCAAAGAAGATAGCAACTAGGCCGTAGTAAATTGCGTTACCTGACATGTTGATTGTCGCGCCCAGTGGCAATACGAATGAAGCGGTAGAGTTCTTAACGCCTAGCTCATGCTCAACGGTGTCTAAAGTAACTGGTAGTGTTGCCATAGAAGAAGCGGTAGAGAGTGCAACAGCTTGTGGCTTCTTCATTGCCGTTAGGAACTTCTTCGCTGAGGTCTTAGTGAAGATATGAACCATAAGTGGGTAAGCAACAAAACCGAAGATTAGGATCGCAGCAACGTAGACAACGAATAGCTTGAATACCACCATTAGGGCACCAAAACCAAACGTACCAACGGCTTCAGCCATTAGACCGAATACACCGATAGGTGCGATGATCATAACTTTGTTGATCATCCAAACCATCGCATCAACAATTGCGTTAACGCCATTGATGATCGGCTCGCGCTTTTCTTTTGCTTGCTTAGAGATAGCAATGCCAAAGAACATACAGAAAACCAGAATTTGTAGAATATTCGCTTCGTTCAGTGATTGGAAAACGTTGGTTGGGATCATACCAGTGATGGTCGCCCAGAAAGTAGGTAGTTCACCTTTCGCAGCGTATTCTGACGAGAACATGCCTTCAACGCCTGAAACGTCGATGCCCATGCCCGGTTTAAATACTTCACCCATGAATAGAGCAAGGGCGACAGCTAGCGCAGAAGTAAGGCCGAAGTAACCTAGCGTTACAACACCAACTTTACCAGCAGATTGACTATTTCCTAGACCTGCAGCACCTGAAATAAGTGCGACAGCAACAAGAGGGATAACCAGCATTTTGATTAGATTAATGAAGATCGCACCTAGTGGAGCGAACATGGTTGCGCTATCACCCATGAAGGCACCAACGGCAGTACCTACGATCATGGCAATGACTACTTGCACACCAATATTGCTTAGCAAACTCTTTTCTTTTAACACTTCCATAACCTCTGTGCTAATTAAAATTAAAAATCCAGAATTACCATCTGAGTGTAAACTCAAAAATGGTTAATAATTTCGTCTCGCTTTTTACACGTTATTTTTACAATTAGCAATATGTGACGGTACTGAGAGAGGCATTTAAAGACACTTTTATTGATAACTGACAATTTTTTACTCAATAGCAAACGTTTGCTTTGGCTTTAAAGAGGGGGTAGCTCAATGAAGTGTTATTTAAGTATTGTTGAGTTGAATGGTTCTGAAGAGTGTGGATTGTTAAAAAAAAGATCGATTTCATTATGATTTAAGAAACCGATCTCATAGATGTTTAGACGGCTAACACGTTACTTCTGTGTCGCAGCCTTCATGGAAGATACAAAATATGCGAGTTGTTGTAACATCTCGTCGGGTTTTTCTGTATAGGATTCAATGATTTTCACTACCGCCGAACCAGAAATTGCACCAGCGGCACCAGATTCTAGTGCTTGCTTCACCTGTGCTGGTTCTGAGATACCGAAGCCAAGCAGCGCTGGTGGCGCATCGAACTGGTTCAGCCTATCTAGCATGTGACCAACAGGCATGTTTGCCTTAGTCTCTGCGCCAGTAACCCCTGCACGAGAGAGTAGGTAAGTGTAACCACCACCTAGCTCTGATACTTGCTTGAGTGTTTCATCACTTGCTGTTGGTGGAGCAATAAAGATCGGATGAATACCAAACTTCTCTGCTGCTGCAACAAACTCGGCACTCTCATTGGTTGGTACGTCTGCAATCAACACAGAATCGATGCCCGCTTTTGCACAGCGCTTGTAGAAGTTTTCGATGCCACGTGAATACACAAGGTTTGCGTACATCAAAAGACCGATTGGAAGATCTGGGTACTTCCCTCGAATCTTACCAATTTGCTCGAAGCAGATATCTGGCGTAGCGCCTGAGTCTAATGCACGAATGTTAGCGCCTTGGATCGTTGGGCCATCGGCAAGTGGATCTGAGAATGGGATGCCAAGTTCTAGTGCATCGGCGCCAGACTCAACAAGCGTTTCCATGATTTTGTAAGATTGCTCTGCGTTTGGATCGCAAACCGTCACAAACGGCACAAATGCGCCTTGGTTTTTCTCGTTTAGGCGCGCAAACATCTTCTCATAACGGCTCATTAGATTGCTCCTTTTTCTTCCAAGATAGCGTGCACGGTGAAGATGTCTTTGTCACCACGACCTGATAGATTCACAACCAATAGTTGCTCTTTTTCTGGATTCTCACGAGCCATACGCAGCGCATGGGCAAGAGCGTGAGAAGATTCTAAAGCTGGGATAATGCCTTCACTACGAGCGAGCTCTTGGAACGCATCGAGTGCTTCGTCGTCTGTGACGTTATCGTATTCAGCGCGGCCAATTGCGTTTAGGTGTGCGTGTTGTGGACCAACTGAAGGGAAATCAAGGCCCGCAGAGACAGAGTAAGATTCTTCAACTTGGCCGTTAGGGTCTTGCATTAGTGGCGCTTTCATTCCAAAGAAGATGCCCGTTTTACCATGCTTAAGTGGTGCGCCGTGCTGGTCGGTATCGATGCCTTTGCCTGCTGGCTCAACACCAATTAAGCGGACGTTTTCTTCTTCGATGAAGTCAGCAAACATACCAATCGCGTTTGAGCCACCGCCCACACACGCGATAACCGCGTCAGGAAGGCGACCTTCACGCGCCAAAATTTGATTCTTCGTTTCTTCACCAATCATTCGTTGGAAATCGCGCACAATAGTTGGGAATGGATGAGGTCCTGCCGCGGTACCGAGTAGGTAGTGCGCGTCTTCATAGCTTGCTGACCAGTCACGCAGTGCTTCGTTACAAGCATCTTTGAGTGTTGCAGAGCCCGAGTGAACAGGAATGACTTCTGCGCCCATGAGCTTCATGCGGAATACGTTCGGACTTTGACGCTCAACGTCTTTTGCACCCATGTAAACGCGGCACTTAAGGCCAAGCAGTGCACACGCGAGTGCAGTGGCAACACCGTGCTGGCCTGCGCCTGTTTCAGCAATGATTTCGTTTTTACCCATGCGTTTCGCAAGCAGCGCTTGACCTAACACTTGGTTGGTCTTGTGCGCGCCACCGTGAAGCAAGTCTTCGCGTTTTAGGTACAGTTTGGTCTTGGTTCCTTTGGTGAGATTACGAGTAAGCGTTAACGCCGTTGGACGACCGGCATACTCTTGAAGAAGCGTCATAAATTCACTGCGAAACTCTGGATCTTCTTGCGCCTCGATAAACGCTTGCTCGAGCTGCTCAAGCGCAGGTACCAATATTTGTGGGACGTATTGTCCGCCGTATTCACCAAAGTAGGCGTCTAGTTTTGCCATCATGTCTTCCCTTTAATTCGTTTGAGTCGGCATTCCGACTCAAGAAATTTTGTTTGTGTTAGTAGTCTCTAATCGCGGCAAAGGTTTGCTGCAGCTTGTCTAGGTCTTTTTTACCTGGAGAGTGCTCTACGCCTGAGTTCAAATCTAAGCCTAAGCAGCCTTGCTGTGATGCTTTTTGTGCATTGAAAGGATTAATTCCACCTGCAAGCATCACCTTTTCTGGATTGGAAATGAGCGACCAATCAAAAACCAGTCCGGTGCCGCCCGTTTGCGATCCGACTTTAGTATCCAAGAGGTGACGATCAACGCCTTGCGCGATCAACTCTGGCACCTTGTCGGTAACACCGTACGCTTTCCAGACTTCTACGTGGTCAGGCAGTTGTGACTTGAGTGCGGTGACAAACGCTTGATCCTCTTGACCATGAAGTTGTACCGCTTTTAAACCTAACTCAGACACTCGCTGGCAAATAAAGTCTGCCTCGTGGTTTTGGAACACGCCGACATACTTGAGTGGCGCACCGCTCATGGTTAGCCGAGCCGTTTCCAAATCGACGTAGCGCTTTGATTGTTCGACGAAGATTAAGCCCCCAAAGATGGCGCCAGCTTGATATGCTTTTGCCGCGTCATCGGGATGAGTGAGGCCGCAGACTTTGTTTTCACCTAGTGTCACTTTGCGTACTGCGAGCTCGAGATTCTCTTCTGCCATCAGCGAACTGCCAATCAAGAAGCCATCAGCGTATTCGGCTAAATCTCGAACCTGTTGGTGCGTGTAAATGCCGGACTCTGAAATCACCGTCGCGTTTGGCGCCAGCTCGCGAATGGTTGGTGCCAGTTCTTTGGTACGGTTCAAATCAGTACTTAGGTCGCGCAGGTTGCGGTTATTGATGCCGATAACTCGAGCGCCTAGCTTAACCGCGCGATGAAGTTCTTCTTCATTGCTTACTTCGGTCAGGATGCCCATGTTTAGGCTGTGTGCCGCTTCCTCTAGCGCTTTGTACTCTTCGTCATTGAGGACAGACAGCATCAGTAATACGGCGTCTGCACTGTAATGACGCGCTAAGTACACTTGATAGGCATCCACCATAAAGTCTTTACACAGAACAGGCTGTTTTACTTGGCTACGTACCTGCGGCAGGAAATCAAAGTTTCCTTGGAAGTATTTCTCGTCTGTTAGGACTGAAATTGCGTCAGCGTGATTGTTATAAACTGACGCGATGTAATCTAAATCGAAATCATCACGAATCAAGCCTTTAGAAGGGGAGGCTTTTTTACATTCAGTGATAAACACCGTTTTCTCACCGCTGAGCGCATCGTAAAAGCTGCGGTCAGATGGCAGTAAGTCAGACTGAAATGTGCTCAGCGGTTGAGACACTTTACGGTCTGCGACCAACTGATACTTGTCGCGAACAATTTTCGCTAGGACTTCTGCCATTTCTGCTTCTTTCTTAGAAACGTGTTCAGACAGATTGTCAGCTTGCTGAGTGTTGAAGTCAGTCATCTTCTTCAGTTCCTTAAGCGTGTGCGGCAAGTTGTTGTACCAATTGGTACGCCTTACCTGAATTCATTGCCTCAATCGCTTGCTGCGTGTTGGCTTTTAAATCTTCGTGGCCGAATAGGCGCATCAACAGAGCAACGTTCACCGCCACTGCGCCCAATTGTGCGTCTGTCCCTTTACCCGTCAGGATGTTGGTGATGATCGCTTTGTTTTCTTCAGGATCGCCACCTTTAATCGCTTCTAGTGGGTGAGCTTCTAGACCGAAGTCTGCAGGCGTTAGTTTGTATTCTGTGATCTCACCGTCTTTGATTTCAGCAACGGTTGTTTCACCGTGAATCGCCACTTCGTCCAAACCGCTACCGTGTACCACTGCGGCGCGTTTCATGCCCATTTGTAGCATGGTTTCTGCGATAGGACGAACCAGTTCCTCGCTGTAAACGCCCATCAGTTCAATGTTTGGACGAGCAGGGTTAATCAGTGGGCCAAGAATGTTGAAAATGGTGCGCGTTTTCATGGTTTGACGCACAGGCATCGCGTGACGCACACCTCCGTGGTATTGCGGTGCAAATAGGAAAGCGACGCCGATATCGTCGACGGCTTTTCGCGTGTCTTCTGCACTCATCGCTAAATTGATGCCAAACGAGTCAAGAAGATCCGACGAACCCGATTTGCTTGAGACGCTACGGTTACCGTGTTTCGCGACTTTCAGACCACACGCTGCCGCAACAAACGCCGCAGTCGTCGAAATGTTAATGGTGTTGTGGCCATCTCCACCTGTTCCCACGATGTCTGCGAAATCGTAATCTGGGCGCGGAAATGGGTTGGCGTTGGCTAACAGCGCTTTCGCTGCGCCTGCGATCTCATCGGGTGTTTCGCCTTTTATTTTGAGTGCAGTCAGTGCCGATGCCATCAAAATCGGATCGAGCTCACCACGAATGATGATGTCGAACAGCTGTTGGCTCTCTTCTTGAGTCAGCGATTGTTGGTCATATAGTTTGTTAATAATCTGTTCCATGAATAATCTCCTTAATGCTGCTCGTTGTGTTGTTGAGCCCAATCAATCGCGTTAGCCAATAAGGTTGCGCCGTAGGTGGTCATTATTGACTCTGGGTGGAATTGGAAGCCACACACCTTGTCTTGCTCGTTGACCACAGACATCACCAAACCATCAACTTCTGCGGTAATGGTTAAGCTGTCAGGAACCATGGTTGCGACCAAGGAGTGGTATCGAGCAATGGCGAGCGGTGAAGGTAAATCAAGATAAGTTGGATGGTTTTGGTGTGCCATCATCGACACTTTGCCATGAATGATTTCACCTGCGCCTGCAACCGTACCACCGTATGCTTCAACAATGGCTTGGTGACCTAAGCAGATACCGATCATTGGCACTTTGCCTTTCAAGCGTTGGATAAGCTCTGGCATCGAGCCCGCTTCTGAAGGAGCGCCAGGACCTGGCGAGAGAAGAACCACAGCGTTGTCGAGCTTAGCTACTGCCGCTTCAATCGCTTCTGCTGCAATATGGTTTCGGTAGATGGTCACTTGGTGGCCTAGCGAACGGAATTGGTCAACGAGGTTGTAAGTGAAAGAATCAAAGTTATCGATGAATACAATGTTAGCCATGATCACTTACTCCTTGTCTTGGCGCGCTTGATGGGCGGTTTGAATGGCAGAGATAACCGCTTGAGCTTTACCACGTGTTTCGTCTGCTTCCGCTTGTGGATCGGAGTCAAATACCACGCCAGCACCGGCTTGAACTTGGGCGATGCCATTTTCGACATACGCAGAGCGAATCACAATACAGGTGTCGAGTGTGCCTTCGCCCGTTAAGTAACCCACAGCACCGCCGTAACTGCCACGGCGTGCGCCTTCCACATCACGAATTAACTGCATCGCGCGAATTTTAGGCGCGCCCGTCAATGTGCCCATGTTCATACAGGCTTGATAAGCGTGCAGGGCATCTAAGTCTTCACGTAGCTGGCCAACCACACGCGACACTAAGTGCATGACGTGACTGTAACGGTCGACTTTCAGTAGGTCAGCGACATGGCGAGTACCAGCTTGAGAGATACGCGCGACATCGTTACGTGCTAGGTCAACCAGCATCATGTGTTCAGCGTTTTCTTTTTTATCGCTGCGCAGTTCAAGCTCAATGCGGCTATCTAGGTCAAAATCGATCTCACCATTCGGGCGTTTACCGCGACGACGAGTCCCGGCAATTGGGTAGATTTCAATCTGGTTGGTGTCGGTTTCATACTTAAGCGCGCTTTCCGGTGAAGCGCCAAACAGAGTGAAAAGCTCGTCTTGCATGTAGAACATGTAAGGGCTTGGGTTACTCACTTTCAGCTCTTTGTATGCCGCCAGTGGAGAAGGGCAAGGTAGAGTAAAGCGGCGCGATGGAACCACTTGGAATACATCGCCTTTGACGACAAACTGCTTTAAATCACGCACGGTTTGGCAAAAATCTGCATCTGATACGCTTGGAACGGCTTCGACCGTGGTCAGTTGGTTGGCGCTCGGCAAGTGCTTTAACTGTGCGCACTCAGCTTGGATTTGCTCCACTCGCGCAGCCAGTGCCGCTTTTTGATCGCTGTTTGCGAACAAGGTTGCCTTTAAATCACACGTTTGACGCTGGTGATCGACGACCAATAAGGTTTCAGCAACGTAAAAGACGTAATCCGGGCATTGGTTAGTTTGCTCAGCATCACCGAGTGGCTCAAAGTTTGCGACGAGATCATAGGCAAACAGTCCGCCTAAGAATAGGGCATGCGGATGCTGATCGCTAAGGTCGAAACTATGCTGGATAAGGCGAAGAGCATCGAACGAAGAGGCTTCACGCAGTCTTGAATCTTCATCAAGGGTATCGCAAGGAGCGTCAAATTCTAGTGTGAGCACTTGGCCTTCAAAATGATGCGTAACGTTTGATTGAATGTTTTGCGCTAGGTGAGCGAGTAAGTGCATTCCGTTGTCGGTGAGTGCTGTCATGGTCACGGTATGACCAAAGCAGACAATACGAACGGCAGAGTCGACGATGAGCAGGCTTTTAAGGTCTTGTTTAGAGTCGATTTCAGCGGACTCTAACAGCAGGCTATCGGTTTTATTCTCACACAAGGTGTGGAACAAACGCGTTGGGTCCTGCGCGTAAGGAGCAGAGGCTTGAATAACTTCAAGGTTTCCTAGCTTTCTGATTTCAATGGCCTTGTTCACAAGACCTCCTTTTTATATAAAACTTTAAATCTTCCTGTCGTACATAGTGGCACAAAGCAAACGTTCACCCAATCGGGTTTTGGTTCAAATTGTCGATTGTTTAAGCACTTAGATGTGAGACAGACTACAAAACAAAAAGCCCGCTACTTGAGCGGGCTTGGGGTATTCCTTTCTAACTTTTTAGAAGTACACGCTAGCCCACCAAGAACTTGTCCAAGTGCGCCACCAAATAAGATTACCTGCATCCACAGAAGAGTTGTGGCTCTTTGAGAGCGCTGCAACTTTCAGTTTCTGGTCACGGGTAATTTCTTGTAACATAGTTGGCCTTAAATTCAGGTACTTCGTATTTGTGTACTAGTTAACTAGTGCAGAGGTAAAAAGTCAACTAAAAAAATAGAAATATGAGAATTGATTTACACAGCCATACCACTGCCTCTGACGGAAGACTGCCACCAAACGAACTGATTGATCGAGCGCTCAGTTTCAATCTTGAGGTAATAGCGATCACCGATCACGATACCGTCGATGGGTTAGCGCCTGCTCACGACTACATTAATGAAAACCAACTGCCGATTAAGCTTATTAATGGCATTGAGATTTCCACGGTGTGGCAAAATAAAGACATCCACATTGTTGGGCTGAATATTGATCCCAACTCGCCAGCGTTGCAGGCGTTGATTGCGCAGCAAAAAGCTCATCGAGAAGGGCGCGCGGAACTGATCGCACATCGCCTCAGCAAAGCAACTCGCGAAGGCGTGCTTGAAGAAGTCAAACAAATAGCGGGCGACGCGCCTATCACTCGAGCTCATTTCGCGAAATGGCTGGTTGAAAATGGCTACGCGAAAACGATGCAGCAAGTGTTTAAGAAGTATTTGACGCGCAACAATCCCGGTTATGTACCGCCGGCATGGTGCTCGATGAGTGAAGCTGTTGAGGCCATTCACGCTGCGGGTGGGCAAGCTGTCCTTGCCCATCCTGGCCGCTACGATTTAACGGCAAAATGGATAAAACGCCTGTTAGCGGCATTTGTTGAAGCCGGTGGTGACGCGATGGAAATCGCACAGCCACAACAAGGGCAACAAGAAAGACGCAACTTAGCTGATTATGCTATACAATACAAACTATTAGCTTCTCAAGGTAGCGACTTCCACTATCCGTCTCCGTGGATGGAGTTAGGGCGCAACTTATGGTTGCCATCAGGCGTCGAACCTGTATGGAAAGATTGGGGTATCGAGCCTTCAAGCGCAGAGTAATTTGCCCGGATTAAGTCGATATCAATTAACTATAGAGTCGAGAGACTCGATAATGAGGAATTACAATGAGCCAGTTTTTTTACGTTCATCCAGAAAACCCACAGGCTCGCTTGATCAATCAAGCTGTAGCAATCATTCGTAATGGCGGGGTAGTGGTTTACCCAACAGACTCAGGCTATGCATTGGGTTGCCAGCTAGAAAACAAACAGGCTTTGGAGCGTATCTGTCAGATCCGTCGTCTTGACGAGAAACACAACTTTACTCTGTTGTGTCGAGACTTGTCTGAGCTCTCGCTTTACGCGCGTGTTGATAACTCGGCGTTTCGTTTGCTGAAAAATAACACCCCAGGTCCTTACACGTTTATCTTTAAAGGGACGAAAGAAGTTCCTCGTCGCTTAATGAACTCAAAACGTAAGACGATCGGTATTCGTGTGCCAGATAACCAAATCGCACTTGATTTGCTCGAAGCGCTTGGTGAGCCGCTGATGTCGACCTCATTGATTTTGCCAGGTAACGACTATACAGAATCAGATCCAGAGGACATCCGTGACAAACTAGAGCACGCCGTCGATTGTATTTTGAATGGCGGCTACCTTGGTGAGCAACCAACCACGGTGGTTGACTTCAGTGATGATGACCCCGTCATCGCTCGACTGGGTTCGGGTGATCCAACGCCATTTGAGTAATCAAAAGTTCGTGATTTCCGACACACTTTTTGCGATAATGTGCGGCCGCGATTTCGGGTCGCACATTTTTATTCGACGTCTGCGAAGACGACACATAGGTAAATAAATGAACGAAAAATTACAGAAAGTATTAGCACGAGCAGGTCATGGATCACGTCGCGAGCTGGAAGCTTTGATTAAAGCGGGCCGTGTCAGTGTGAATGGCGTTGTCGCTAAACTTGGTGAGCGACTAGAAGATGAAAACGCCATTGTGCGTATTGATGGCCATACTGTGTCTGCAAAGGCTCAGGAAGAGGTTATCTGTCGTGTTCTTGCTTACTACAAGCCGGAAGGTGAACTGTGTACTCGTCATGACCCAGAAGGTCGTCGCACTGTATTTGACCGTCTACCAAAAATCCGCGGTTCGCGCTGGATTTCTGTTGGTCGTCTTGATGCTAACACATCAGGCCTGCTGCTATTCACAACCGATGGTGAGCTGGCAAACCGCCTAATGCACCCAAGCCGTCAGGTAGAACGTGAATATCTAGTACGTGTGTTCGGTGAAGTGACCGAGCAAAAAGTGAAAAACCTAGTTCGCGGTGTTGAGCTGGAAGATGGTATGGCACGTTTCGAAGACGTTGTGTACGCTGGTGGTGATGGTATGAACCACACCTTCTATGTCGCAATTAACGAAGGTCGTAACCGTGAAGTTCGTCGTCTTTGGGAATCTCAAGAGACAACGGTAAGCCGTCTTAAACGTGTTCGTTACGGTGATATCTACCTAGACAAGAAACTGCCACGCGGCGGTTGGATGGAGCTAGACCTTAAACAAGTAAACTACTTGCGTGAACTTGTTGAACTTCGCCCAGAAAAAGAAACGTTACTCGATGAAAACAAAGCGAACAGCTCTCGTAAACGTGAGCGCTCTCGTAGCCAAAAGATTCGTCGCGCCGTTAAGCGTCACGAAGAGCGAGTAAACAGCGGTGGTGGTCGTAGCAACAACCCATCGCGTCGTAAACCGCGTAAAGGTGCTGGAGAACAAGGTTCTCGCGCAAAACAAGGTAATAGCAAACCTCAACGCCAATCGCGTAAATAATTGAAAAAGCAGCCTTCTGGCTGCTTTTTTCGTTTTCACCTTCTGGTTTTTATCCGTTTTATCCACAGAGCCATTCTTTCTCCTAAGTACTTTGCAGTTGCAAGATCCGATGGGTGCACTTCACAATTAACCCCTTGGGCCACAACGCCTGCTTGGGTGCCAAGCCGATTGAGCCCCAGCTCACCTGTTCCTGTCGTCTTGTCTAGACCTAACCACAGCATGCCATGCTGACCAGCGAGAGTCTGGATGTATTGAAGGGTACTAGATTGGTCGCCATTCATCGCGCCCCCACTGGTAAAGCCCGCTGCTATTTTCCCCGACCATTTTTGCTCTACCCAAGTGTCACTACTGGCGTCAGCAAATGCTTTGAACTGAGCCGCGACGCCACCCATATAGGTTGGGGAGCCGAAAATTATCCCTTCGCAATCCACCAATTGCTGAAATAGTTCAGCATTACAAAATCGGCCTTCGACAATCTCTCTGCCTGCTATTCGATGAGAGATAACTTCAACTCCGCCATGGCTTTCAATCCCAGCGGCAATTGCTTTGGCCAGTTGGGCTGTGACGTCAGTTTGAGAAAAATAGATAATCGCAATCTTAGACAAATCATGTTCCTTTTTAGTCAAGTTAATTGAGTTGTAGAACAGGCTAAAACCTCAACCATACTTAAGGTCAACGAAATTTTTCATCTAATAGTAAAGCGTGGAATTCGGTGGGGCTGTGTTGACGCGATGGGTGAATATAAATTCATCTAGATTAACTAAATATTGTTAACATATTATTCTTATAAATATCAATATGGTGAAAGCAGTTTGGTTAAGTAATGGAACAAGTATCCCATCGAAATATTATTCTGCTTTTTTTATAAAATTCGGCGAAGCATTATCCGGATGAATGCTGCTAGTTAGCATTTATCTACTTAAAAAATAAGTAGTTAGTTAAGTTTTTCCTAATGATGGCTTAATTCTTTTATTAGGTTTTAATAATATATAAAACATAATTAACAGGATAATATAATGAATAACCAACGCGTAACCCTGAGTGCGGTAGCACTTACTTTAATTGGAGCCTTGGCTCCCGCTTACGCTGCAGACACCTTGAAAGCGTACACCTCGACCTTACTGGAACTTGACGACAGTGATGCGAGATCGAAGAAGATTCGCCTTATATATTCGCTAGAGAATGTTTGGAATAGCTCTTTGTTACCAGATGGAGCGAAAGAGGCCAAATTACTACTGAACGGTGGGTCGGGTTTTGACATGACCAATGTTCCGAATAAGGAACAAATTTATGGTTTTGCAACCGGAGGAGATTACCGTTATACCGTTCCAACGGCGTTCAAGCTTGCGTTGAGTTATGCCAACGGTGCCCCTTTACGCCATATGAGCCACGCGCCAGAAAATACCATTGCGACCGCTTCTGTGAGTGAATCCCTAGACTTTAATTTGGGTTTCACTGCCTCTCAATCGCCTTCTATTAATGCAGGGGTATCTTGGAGCAACCGTGTGACGTATGACCAACCAGAGTTTCAGACCGTTGCTGACTTCAACCAAACCAATGAAAGCATCAGTTGGTTAATTGAAAACCGAACTATTCGAAACCATACACCAGCAAAAGATTGGTTGTTGTATCGCTGGACAAGTTGTGGGATGGGAAATCTAGTTGACTACAACGAACTGCCAATCGTGATGCGTTCTGACTTCAAACCACAAGTTGGCGCGGTTTACCGCAAAGAAAACATCAATGACGGCCAAAATACGACGGACATCAAACTGGTTGCTGGCTGGAGAAAAACCAATTACTACTTCGGTCGTGATTGGTGCAGTTGGTATACCTCATACCAAAACAGCTGGAAGAAAAACCGAGACAGTAGCCACTGGACGCAAACAGACCGCACGGTGACGATTGCTTGGAACGATAACCTTTACCACTAACCTAAACTGCCATTACCCATGCCAATGCGTGCGGTAATGGCAACACCACTCTTGGATAGGATTCAATATATGACAAGAATAAATGTGATTGTCGGGGTATCGTTGGCTTTAGGTGCACTTTACCTTGGGCTCAACTTCATGGGAGATGAGCGTGTACAGAATCGACCGATTGAGTCGAGTTCTGATCGCTTGTCAGTGACTCAAGATGCTCAACAGCCACTTAAGTCAGAGCATGCAACGCCGAGTGCAAATCAGGAGCGTGCAAACGACGCGACTGACACGATAGTAGAAGAGGTTCCCCTACCAGAGACGGCGTGGTTGTCTGACCCCATCAATCAACTCAGCAACGATCTTTATGATTTTATTGAATCAGAGCAGGTACGCTACATCAATACTACCGATTACCCGTTTGATGAAGAAAAAGAGCGCCAATTGAATGCTGTGATACAAGCCGGTGAAATGATCATGTTTGATAACACAGACCCTGATTATTTGGATAGTTATGGCGTGAGTGAAGCGCAAGTGGTGTCTGAGTACTTTGGTACTGCGTCAAAGGGCGATGTGATTGTTGCGACAGCGGTTGTTTTACCAGAAGGTGGGATGCATTACTTGGTTTTGCCGTTACAGAGAAAGTCTGCCGACGATGATTCGACGCTGATTAGCGACGTTAAACAAGCCGTTACGTTACTCAAAGACCAAAAGTTTGATTTGGTTAAACCGAGATCAACAGAACCAGGTTCTAGTGATAGCGCGTCATAACGTCAAACAGCAGTGTGTTATTAGCTGTTCTCGTTGATTAAATCCAAATATTTCTTCTCAACGAAATCCTTCTCTTTGGTGATGTGTTTGAGCTGCCGTTTGACATTGGCCAACTCTTGCTTGAGTTGGTCAATGTCACCTACCGAAGCGAGCTTTTTCTTGTAGTTGTCAATGGTTGCCAGCAGTTGCTCTTTCTCTTGCAAATGTTGTTTGAAGCTATCGGGTGCACCACCAGATTCGCTAATTTGGATATATTCATGCTCAAGTTGGTCGAACTCTTTTTCTATTTGCGCTTTCTCTTGGCGTAGACTTTCGACGGTATCATGTTGTTTTGCTAGCTTGGATTTTGCTTTTCGTAAACCACGCACACTTCGGTCGAGATCGGTGCGAAGTTTGGTGATCAGTTGGTGAGATTTGCTCAGCTTCGACGTTAAAGCATCCACCGTTTCCTTGTCTTGCTCACTCAGCATGCGATCATTTTCTGCTTTAATCTGTGAAACCTGTGCTTCTAGCGCTTGTTGAATCTCAATGAGGTCATTGAGCGTTTGGCTGTTGTCATTGGTATAGTTCAGCGCTTTATCAACCGACTCTTGGCACAACGAATATGTGGAAGAGTCCATCGCTTTGTTTCCCGATACCTCCTTTGCGAAACGGCGAAACTCACGAAGAATTAACCAAAGGACAATGAACCAGGCCAGTAAAATAAGCAGACCGGCATCGACCGCGAGTGCAGTTAGGTTCTCTGGTGTTAGGGTCATAGCGTTACCTAGGTTGGTTGAGAGAATAGGGTAAGTTTAGTTGTCGATGAAAAATGTACCTATAATTGAATCAGTTGATAGAGTGAAAGGACGCACATGACGTGAAGATTTTGATCGTTGATGACAGCAAAGCGACGCTTGAAATTGTGCGCCGCGCTTTAGAGTCTTTTGGGTATCGAAAGCTATCGATCAAGAAAACACCGTGTGCGACCCAAGCGCTTGGACTTGTGGCAACGTGGCAACCAGAAATTGTGTTAACCGACTGGTACATGCCGGAGATGACGGGGTTGGACTTGATTGCTAAGGTCAAAAAGTGCGCGCCGAATGTCAAACTCGGTATGATCACCACGGTTGATGAACAGAGCCAAGTAGACCTTGCTCTATCAGCTGGCGCACAGTTTGTGCTCTCTAAGCCCTTTGAAGATGAACAATTGCATAGAGCCTTGCTTCCTTTGGTTCAGGGAGCAGAAGAAGATGAGTTGTTGATTGAGCCAGAAGCCGATGTGCAACCCGAGTTGGCGCTCCCAAAGTTGTCGCAGTTAGCCAAGTTATTGACCAAGGTGATCGGAGGAGAGGTCGGGATTCATACTATCCAACTGCAGCAATTTGATGAGAGTAAACTGCCTTGTCTGATGGCCGTGTATGAAGATTCGGAAACGCAGCGCTTAAAAGCGATAGCTCTGCTTGATCTTTACGCTATTTGCGTCTTTTCACAGGGAAACAAAACCGTGACTCAGGCCGATATCCAAACGGCGATCCACAACAAAGTGGTGTCTAAGCGAATACTCGACAGCTGTCATAAGGTCCTTGAGCAATCTTCCATCGCGTTCTTGGATTCCAACTCTCGAAAAAGCTTACGTTTGAAAAGTGTCAACTTCATCACCAAACCATTTGAAAAACTCAAACACCTCTATGAAAAAGATCCGGCCTCTCGGCTCGACTTTTCATGTCAAATCCCAGATATGGCTCAAGGCAAAGTGACGTTGATTGGCTTTTGAATTTGCGCAGCCAACACAAACTGAGTTAAGACAAGCTCAATAGTAGAAGTAAAAAAGCCGAAGTGTGGTGACTTCGGCTTTAGTTGTTTATAGCGTTTGGTTGAGTTGATAGTAACGACCTTTTTGCTGGATAAGCGCATCGTGACTGCCGTATTCGACAATCTCACCTTGCTCAATCAGGCAGATGGCATCCATCTTATCGAGATCAACGAGTCGGTGAGTAATGAACAGAACGGTTTTATCGACGAAATGCGACTCAAACAGCTGCATGATTTGCTGCTCTGTTTGCTTATCAAGACCTTCGGTTGGCTCATCAAGCAGTAAGATCGGTGCATTGTGTAACAGTGCCCGCGCAATACCTATTCGACGTTTTTCGCCCCCTGAAAGCTGACGTCCACCGTCACCTAGCCAAGTATCTAAGCCCGTTTCAGTAAGAAGTTTTTCTAGACCAACCTTAGCTAAAATAGCAGTTAACTCTGCATCGTCGCAATCTGGCGAAGCCATGAGCAGGTTGTCACGTAGAGACCCGTTTAGAATATCCACGCGCTGACTGACCACGCTGATTGCCTGACGAAGCTGGCTCTCACTCCACCGTTTAATTGGCTGTCCCGCGATGAGAATCTCGCCTTTTTGTACATCCCAATAACGGTTAAGCAACTGAAGCAGCGTTGACTTACCCGATCCCGTTTGGCCGACAACCGCGACACGTTGACGTGCAGGGATAGACAAATTGATATTGCTGACCACATCAACATCGCTATCAGGGTAGTGGAAAGTAATGCCTTTGTACTCGATAGAATACTCGTTAGAGTGTTCGATATCTTGCTGAGTAAACTGGACATCAGGTTCCGACAATGTGATGTCGTTGAGGCGTCGCGCCGAGGTGAGCGTTTGGCCAAGATGCTGGAAGGCACCCGCGATCGGCATCAGTAACTCTACACTTGCCATGGTGGCGAAAACGACAAGAGCGATCATAGGATCTGGGGTATTGCCAGCAACGCCGTCTGCCGCGAGCCAAAGCATCAGTACGACCGTCCAACCATTTGCTAACATCAGTAAGGCTTGAGCCAAGCCCGCAAAATGTGCGTTGAACAACTGATTTTTCAATAAACGTTGTTGAGCGTCTAAGATTGCCGTTCTGTAACGTTCTTGAGCGCCAAATAATGTCAGTTCGCTGTAGCCTTGTAACCAGTCAAGAGTAGCAATTCTTAGGTCAGCCTTGTTTTGTGTTAATTCTGAACCGTTACGTTTACCCAACTTATAGAACAGCACTGGCCATGTGAGTAGCAGCGTTAACAGAATCGCACCTAAAATTAACCCAAGATCACGATCAAACCAGCAAAGCAGCGCTGTAAGACCTGCAATACCGAACAGACCTACCACCATTGGGCTGACCAGTCTTAGATAGACGTGATCCATTGCGTCGATGTCTGCGACAAGGCGGTTGAGCAGATCGGCGTCTCGCAAGTTTGAAACTCGACCAGGAATCAGAGGAGCGAGTTTGGAGAAAAAGAACACGCGCAAGTCGGTGAGTAGTTTAAAGGTCGCGTTATGGCTAACAACGCGCTCACCCCAACGTCCTGCGGTTCTGCCCATTGCGAATCCGCGCACAAAGGCACCAGGCAACATGTAGTTGAAGGTTTCACGGGCAATGGTTAAGCCAGCAACGGCAGCGGCAGAGAGGAACCAGCCGGATAAGGTTAGCAAACCGATCGATGCGGCAATGGTTAGAAAGGCGAGGAGCATCCCTAGTGATAAACCAAACCAGTGTTTCTTATACAGTTTTAAGTAAGGGAGTAAATCACGCATCGAGATTCCCCTTATTTGCTTGGTCGAGTGCCTGATTGGCTTTTAACATCTGTTTGAATAGTCCATCTTGAGACGAAAGTTCATCAAATGATCCTGCTTGTGCGAGCTGGCCATTTTCCATCACTAGAATGTGTTCAACCCGCTTCAACGGCGTCAGCTGGTGGGTGACCATTAACGTTGTTTTGTCTGTAATCTGGCTTTCAAGGCCTTGCATTACTAGGCGCTCACTGCGCGCATCGAGGCTCGCGGTAGGTTCATCCAACAGCCAAAATTGTCCGTTTTGGATCATGGCGCGGGCAAGAGCGAGGCGCTGCGCTTGACCAACAGAAAGTCCACCAGAGCGGTCCGACACTTGATACTCTAAGCCATGTGTTTCGACAAATTCAGCGGCGTGCGACTCATTAAGCGCCTTGGCAATGATTGAATCCGAAACGTGGCTTTTGCCTAGAGTGATGTTGTCGCGAATAGAGCCATGCAGTAACAGTGGATTTTGCCCAACCCAACTGATTTTTTCACGCCAACTCGCGAGATCAAGCTCGGTTCGTTCTAGACCGTTGATAGAGAGAGACCCTTTATAGGGTAAAAATCCTAATATGGCATTGATTAAGCTCGTTTTACCTGCGCCACTAGGGCCGACAAGCGCGGTTGTTTGGCCGGCATTTAACTCAAAGCTGATTGGCCCGAGCAGTTTGACGCCTTCGGGAGAATAGACTTCGAGATCGCGGGCGCAGATGGTAACTGTTTCGTCGCCATCGAGTGTTTTATCGCCTGAACGAACGGTATCAACGTCGGTTTCCAAGAAGTCGACAATGCTTTCTGCCGCGCCAACGGCTTGCTGTTTCGCGTGGTAGAAAGTGCCTAGGTCGCGCAATGGTTGGTAAAACTCAGGAGCGAGGATCAATATAAAGAGTCCGGCAAACAGGGTCACCCCCGCGCCATAGTCGCCAAAGTTGAGTTCACCGATAAAAGCAAAACCAAAATAAACTGCGGTCAGTGCGATCGAAATAGAGGTAAAAAATTCGAGTACAGCTGAAGACAAAAAGGCGATTTTTAAGACGTCCATGGTGCGAGTTCGGAATACTTCAGAGGCACCACGCATCATTTCAGTTTCCGCTTTTGTTCTATCGAATAAGCGGATCGTCGTCATTGATTGCAGACGGTCGTAAAAATGACCCGACAATCGTTGCAGGGCCTTAAAGTTCTTGCGGTTGGCGTCCGCCGCTTTCATCCCTACAAGTGCCATGAACATAGGAACCAACGGCGCAGTGAGTAGGAAAATCAAGCCAGCAGCCCAGTTCACGGGGAAAACGACAATTAAAATGACAAAGGGTACAAGCACCGACAATGACATTTGCGGCAAGTAACGTGCAAAGAAGTCGTGCATGTCTTCGACTTGTTCAAGCAGCAAGGTTGCCCAAGCGCCAGCTGGTTTACCTTTTATGTAGGCAGGGCCAAGTTCTCTGAGCTTGTCTAAGATCACTTGACGAATGTACACGCGAATTTGTTCACCGCAACGATATCCGGCGACTTCTCGACCCCATGAACAGAGCGCGCGAACTGCGATAACGATCGCTAAGCCAACAAAATCGGGGAGTAAAGAAGATTTATCAACTTGTTCAATGATCAACGAATGTAGAATGTTGGCGAGCAAGGCCGCTTGAGCCAGCAGTAACACGCTTGAAAAGACGCCAAGGCCAACAGCGATCATCAGCCAGCGTTTTGCTAGCTTACTTTGCTGTTTGAGCCACTTGTTCAAGCCGCGCTGTTTCTTTTTATCCATTATGAAGGCTTAATGATAATTATTATTGCAATTAGAGCAGGGCATTATACAAAAGAAAGCCCCACGGGAATACCGCAGGGCTTTAAGGATTTGAGCTAAAAATGAAAAATATCTTTTAGCGACGGTTAATTATTGACTGTCTGCAAGGCCGTCTAAGTAACGCTCTGCATCAAGGGCTGCCATACACCCTGTTCCCGCCGATGTGATCGCTTGACGGTAGTTGTGATCCATCACGTCTCCCGCGGCGAAAATGCCAGGGATGCTCGTTTGGGTCGCGTTGCCTTCTAGGCCCGACTGGACAATGATGTAGCCATCTTTCATCTCTAGTTGGCCTTCGAAAATCGCAGTATTAGGCTGGTGACCAATTGCAATAAACGCCCCCATGACATCAATCTGTTCAACCGCGTCTGAGCGAGTGTCTTTAATGCGAACGCCAGTTACACCCATATCATCACCAACTACTTCTTCCAGTGTGCGATCGGTGTGCAAGATGATGTTGCCGTTTTCAACTTTATCCATCAGACGTTTAACGAGAATTTTCTCTGCTCGGAAACTATCACGACGGTGAATCAGATGAACTTCCGACGCGATATTCGATAGGTAGAGCGCTTCTTCAACGGCTGTGTTACCGCCACCTACAACTGCCACTTTTTGGTTACGGTAGAAGAATCCATCACACGTTGCACATGCTGAAACACCACGTCCTTTAAACGCTTCTTCAGACTCAAGGCCTAGGTATTTCGCCGAAGCGCCAGTCGAGATAATAAGCGCGTCACAGGTGTATTCACCGCTGTCTCCTTTCAGACGGAAAGGGCGCTGGCTGAAATCGACTTGATTAATGTGGTCAAACAAAATTTCGGTTTCGAAGCGCTCCGCGTGCTCTTTCATTCGATCCATCAGACCTGGACCGGTTAGTCCTTCTGGATCACCTGGCCAGTTTTCAACTTCAGTGGTAGTCGTCAATTGGCCGCCTTGCTGCATGCCTGTGACAAGCACCGGATTTAAATTTGCGCGAGCGGCATAAACCGCGGCTGTGTACCCAGCAGGACCCGAACCAAGAATTAGTAATTTACTGTGTTTTACGTCGCTCATTTGTGCTCCATAGCGGTGACGCTTATTAATTTTTAACGCTTTCGATTATATGGGGGTAAACCGCCAGTTCACAAGAGATAGAACTGTAATAAATGGTTATAGATTAGAACGCAAACGTTGCCGTTTTTGCGTTTGGGATAGGCGGTAAACCATTGAAATTAATTCGAAATGATTCCTTGTTAGTGAAGTCTTCTAGTTTTTTAGTTATGAATTGTTCAATATTGGTATCTATCACTAGTAAGTGATGCATTGGTGGTTATTTGTATTTAATTTGTAAAAATGTTGGATATAAAAACTGAAAATTCTTGATTTGACGGAATAACTACGCAAATAATGGTTGTGAACAAGATGTTAAGAACAAATTACTTTATGTACACTCATTAAGGAGATGATGATGTTACATACTCGCGAAACAACCCTACAACTCACCAAACTCAGCGACAATGCCATTGCTCAACTTGCCCCATCATTTACTAAGTTACCAAACACGGAGCATGCAGATGGTCAGTATCGATTACGTCGTTACTCCGTCGTTGAATTTCGAGATGGCAAAGTGATCGATCTAAATAAAAACGAGTTTATGCAAACTGATGAGATCAATCGCTTTCAAGGTAACGTTGTTCGCCAATTCGAACCTGTAGAACAAACCACATTAGCAAGCGAAGGAATGCGCGAAATCTGCGAAGTGTTCGTTCAGGCAAATGGCCTTGCCAATGGGCAGGAGATCGAAATTCACCAAATTCGTATCTCGGCGGTATACGATGAAACACAAGTTGCGCCAGAGGGTGTTCATCAGGATGGGTTTGATCACATCGCTTTGATTGGTATGGGGCGTCACAATATTGAAGGTGGCGATATCATGCTTTACAACAGTTTTAATGAAGCGCCATTTTTCCGTAAAACGCTACAAAGCGGAGAAGTTGCCATGTTGGCTGACAACAAGCTTTGGCACAACGCGACACCAATCCGCTCGGTTATTGAAGGCGAAGCGGGCCACATGGATGTATTTGTATTAACAGCGAAGGAAGCGGTGAATGAACTTCACTCCTAATTTAGTTAGGGCGCAGTTTAGCGCCTTACAGCAAACTCACGATGATCTTCCAGTCATCTTTTTGGATGGGCCGGGTGGCTCTCAAGTTCCTCTGTCAGTATTAGAGGCAATGAATGCCTACCTGGGTTTTTATAATTCCAACCTTGGGGGTCATTACTTTTCGAGCAAGCGTACCACTGAGCTGATGAAAGATGCCCGTGAACACGCCGCCGCACTCGTGAATGCAGAATCGGCTGACAACATCGTCTTTGGCGCCAACATGACATCACTCACTTTCCAACTTAGTCGCTCTATTAGTCGAGGTTGGCAGTTAGGTGATGAAGTTATCGTGACGGCGCTCGACCACTATTCGAATGTGTCGAGTTGGCAACAAGCGGCGGAAGACAAAGGCGCTATTGTTCATCAAGCAAGAGTTGTAGAAGATGACTGTACTCTAGATATCGAGCATCTGCTTTCATTAATCAATCAAAACACTAAGTTAGTTGCGCTGACCTATGCGTCTAATACCACGGGATCCATTGTCGATGTTAAGCGAGTGGTTGATGCCGCTCATCAAGTCGGAGCAATGGTTTATGTCGATGCGGTTCACTACGCGCCACATCATCTTGTGGATGTACAAAAGCTAGGATGTGATTTTCTCGCCTGCTCCGCCTACAAGTTTTTCGGACCGCATGTGGGCATTGCCTACGTTGCTCCGAAATGGCTTCAGACCTTGCAGCCGTATAAAGTTGAACCGGCAACGGATATTGGCCCAGGAAGATTCGAAACTGGGACACAGAGCTTTGAAGGGCTTGCCGGTGTGATTGCAGCGGTCAAATACTTGGCTCAATGGGGCTATGATGGTGACCCGTTACGAACACGTTTGGTGGATTCGTTTCAGCAGTTCAACCAACACGAATGTGCTCTGAGTGAGCGATTCTTGAAACGCTTGGATGAGCTTGAAGGCGTCACATTGTGGGGAAGAAAAGAAGCGGACAGTGCACTTCGCACGCCGACCTTTGCACTGACCTTTGATGGTATTTCTCCCGAGGAAGTGGCACGCAAACTCGGTGAACGCAATGTGTGTGTTTGGAATGGACACTTCTATGCATTGGGCTTGGTGAGGCAATTAGACTTGGAAAAATCGGGCGGTGTCGTCCGTATTGGCTTCATGCACTACAATACGCTCCAAGAAGTCGATTTCTTGTTTGATGAACTCAAAGCGATCCTCAACCCGTAACGATGAAAAAGACCTCCCAGTTGGAGGTCTTTTGTATGTCACTAAAAGCTAGCGGAATCCTAGCTACTGACTTCCACTTCGTAAGATGTGAATTTGCGAATGTTGATCACGCCAGTATCAAAGATCATGTACTGACCTTTAATTCCTTGAAGTACGCCTGTCACTTCTGGGTTCTTATCAAAGTTGTGAGAAGTGATTTTGGTTGGATGCTGCGTTACCGGATATTGGATAGATGTGGTCTCTGCATTGAGCACTTCAATTGCGTCATCACCAAATTGAGCACGAATTTGTGCGATTTTGTCTTCCACAAGCGGCAGCAACTGCGCGAACTTTTCTTCCAGCGCCATTGGTTCACCATCGCCTTTGAGCAGCGTGCGCCAATTGGTTTTGTCTGCAATATGCTTGGCGAGTTCTACTTCGATCAACCCTGAGATATGACGAGTTTTGACTTTAAAGATCGGCAAGCCTTGTGTGGCGCCTTGGTCAATCCAACGGGTAGGGATTTGAGTGTGGCGTGTAATACCGACTTTCAGACTCGACGTGTTCGAAAGGTAGACGAAATGGTCCACCATGCAATTTTCTTCACCCCACTGTGGCTCGCGACAAGTACCTTGATCGTAGTGACACGTCTCAGGCTTCATGATGCACATGTCGCAGCTAGCGAGCTTTTTCATGCAAACAAAGCAGTGCCCTTGAGAGTAACTTTTTTTGGTTTTCTTGCCGCAAGAGCAGCAGTAAATACTACCGGTATGCGTCAGAGTCAGGGTTTGACCGATGAATGGTGCTAGGTCGATTTCTTCATCTCCGACCGGAAGGCGATAGTGAACCTCGCCTTCGAGAGAAGCACGCATTTTATTTAGCGTACCTTTTGCTATTAAAGACATGACATTGCTCTTTTGTTTTGTGTTTTTAGCGGAGAATTATAGCAAAGCTGCGTTCAAAACGGTTTATCAACACCAAAAATAACACGGGTGCTAAATTTCTTTTGTTTAAATAGCGGGCAGACATGCGGGTTGTTTTAGGACTGACCTCAAGTTTTTATTGCATATGCATCAGTAAAAAAGAGATAAAATGGAACTAAAGTTGTAGTATTGTCAAAACGGCATTTTGTATCTTTAGTTGTAACTGCTAGGAATCCTCATTGAAGATCGTTCATAAAATCATTTTTTCTTTGGTGGTCGTTACGATACTCATCATGCAACTGTATTGGATGTATGGCAGTAGTCGTGTTTACACAATTTCCCCGGATGCTTATCAATTTCTCGCTACCAATGACCAAGTTGCAGGTGGACAGAGTCGTTCATCTATCCGAGTTGAGGACGGAAAAGCGATTCTCAGCTGCGAGTTGATCAAGTCAGCGAACTACGCTTGGCCCTATTGTGGCGTGTCTATTGGCCTTACCGACAAAATCTTTGAGGGTATGGACCTGACTCATTTTCATACGGTGAAAATGAACATTGACTTTGAGCAGATTGATCGCCCCGAAAGTCCAAGAATGCGTTTCTACCTCCGCAATTTTAACTCTGCCTATTCTCAACCTGACAACGAGTACACACAAAAGTACAACGGCCTCGAATATACGCCAGGCTCGGGTGGAGGCTCAATCGACATTCCAATTAAAAACCTACAGGTAATGACGTGGTGGTTGGTCGACAATAAAGTGCCAATTCAGCACTCTGCTCCTGAATTTAGCAATGTCACTAAAGTCGAGCTCGCGACGGGGTCGGGGCACAGTGAAGGTGAGTACCAAATGACAATACACAGTATTGAGTTTATTGGGTACTACGTGTCTGCTGAAGGTTTGATGTTTGGCTTGTTGCTGTTTTGGATTTCTCTCGCGTTGATTTACAGCGTGATGGAGATTCGCCGCAGTCATAAACTTATTTTGCATGCGCATTTTCGTCAAGACCACTTACGCAAACTCAACAAAGAACTGAAAGAGCAAAACATACACTTTGCTGAATTGGCGAATCGTGATGCGCTGACGGGCGCGATGAACCGCCACTCGATTCGTGATTGGTTAGATATTCATTACCCAGCGACAGGGCACGCTGGTAAGCGGTTGTCGGTTCTCTATCTTGATATCGACCATTTCAAGTCAGTTAATGATTTGTACGGACATGCGATGGGCGACGATGTGTTAAGAGAATTTACCATGGTTGCTTTAAGTGCGCTCAGTGCCAGTGACCGTTTGGTTCGCTGGGGCGGGGAAGAGTTTGTGGTGTTTTGCCCCGGAAGAGACAACCAAGACGCCGCTGAACTTGCCGAACGCATCCGTCATAAAGTGGAGTCACATATATGGATTCATGGCGACCCACTGACGACCAGTATTGGGGTTGCCTCTTTAGGTGACGAGCGAGTTAACGAAATGCTGACCCGCGCAGATGAAGCGCTCTACGTGGCTAAGCAGCAAGGGCGCAATCGAGTTGAGGTCAGTGAGTAGACAACGCGGCTGAGGTTGCTAGCGGCGAGAGTTCAACCTGAGGGTTTTCAGCTTGATGGATGGGCTCTTTAGGGCCGAGAAACTTGGGCTGAGTATTGGTGACGTAAACATCAAGAAAGGCTTTCGCACGAGCAAAGACTTCACGAATTCGTACCTTTAACCCTGAATGACGAGACGGCCCCGGTACCGCAAAACAATGAGCGTTGATGTTGTGCGAGTTGGCAATGAACAACGCACGTTCACAGTGAAACTTTTGCGAGATGATAAGAAAATCGTCGGTGTCAAAAATCTCTTTCGCACGGACAACCGAATCTAGCGTGCGAAATCCAGCATAATCAAGGAAGATTTTCTCCTCTGGAACTTCAGCTTTAAGCAGATCGCGTTTCATTGTCCATGGCTCATTGTACGAGCGATGGGCGTTATCCCCACTGAGCAGAAAATAGTCGACTTTCTCTTGTTGAAACAGCGTTATCGCCGCATCAATTCGATGGCTGTAATACTCATTCAGTACTTTGCCCAAGTATTTACTGGTGCCCAGAACAACCGCAACGTCAAAGTGTGGCAACGTTTGGTAATCAGTAAACAGTTGGTCTTTGGCTTGATGAGTGATCCAGCGGTCAGCTGCCAATAAGATTGCCGCCGATAAAACGCTGAGCATCAACAGGTACTTAGTTGCCTTTAGCCCTAGCGCTAAATAAGAGCGAGTATTCTGATGGCGATGAAAAGGTCGTCTCACTATATCTGTTTGTTCCGCTGTGCCCATGTCCCGATAATAATAAAACTGACGACCACTGTGCTAAACATGATTCCAGCATCAAGATTGGCGAGTGTCCGAGACAGGTAAGGTGTTGCTTTAACGATGATTAAGCCGTAACCAAAGGCGTTAATCAAGATGAAAACAACCGTTCTGAGGACAAAGTTATAGTTTCTTAATGCGCGCCTAACCACTCTGTTTATTTCGCCGCCAGCCATCACCAACAAACAAGCGATCAATGCAGTTGAAATCTCATTGAGGTAAGGGGTTAGATACGCGCCAGCAGGAGCAAGAAAATTGAATACATTCATAATGTAAACAGCCCCTGTTTTAGGGGCTGTATCGTAGCGTTAGAATGCCGTGCGCTTATAGCGGCGGTAAACAGGTTGCCAGAAGCTGCTGTCGATTGACTCTTCAAGAGCTTCATCCGTAATTTCAAGCGCAACGCCTTGCTCAATGGCTTTTTTGGCAACGGCGAATGCGATTTTCTTCGACACGGAATGGATCGCTTCAAGCGGTGGCAGCAATGCGCCTTGACCATTGATGGCCAATGGTGAGCAAGTTGCCAGTGCACGGCTTGATTCCATCAGCATTTCGTCAGTCACGCGTTTTGCTTGAACGGCAAGAACGCCAAGGCCGATCCCAGGGAAAATGTAGCTGTTGTTACACTGAGCAATTGGGTAGGTCTTGCCGTCAAGAACAACAGGATCGAATGGGCTGCCCGTTGCCACTAATGCTTCACCGTTGGTCCAGCGAATGATGTCATTTGGTGTCGCTTCAACGCGGCTTGTCGGGTTTGACAATGGGAAGACGATCGGGCGAGCACAGTGCTTGTGCATCTCTTTGATGACTTCTTCACTAAACAAGCCAGGAGCACCAGATACGCCAATCAATACGGTTGGCTTAGCATTGCGCATGACGTCAAGCAGTGAGTATCCGTTGCTCTCTGATTCCCAATCTGCGGTGTTGCTGTGTTTTTGCACCAGTCGCTGTTGGAAGTCGAGTAGATTAGGCATGCCTTCCTGCAATAAACCCCAACGATCAACCATGAATACTTGAGAGCGAGCTTGTGCGTCAGAAATGCCTTCCGATACCATTTGCGCGATAATAGCTTCCGCGATACCACAACCTGCTGAACCTGCACCCAAGAAGGTGACACGTTGCTCTGAAAGTTTGCTGCCTGCGGCTTGGCATGCTGCGAGTAGCGAACCAACGGTTACCGCAGCGGTACCTTGAATATCATCATTGAAGCAGCAGACGCGATCTTTGTAGCGCTCAAGAAGAGGCATTGCATTTTTCTGTGCAAAATCTTCAAATTGGATTAATGCATCTGGCCAGCGGCGTTGAACTGCTTGCATGAATTCTTCGACAAAAGCGTCGTATTCTGCTCCCGTAATACGCGGATGACGCCAGCCCATGTACATAGGATCAGCAAGGCGTTGCGGGTTGTTTGTACCTACATCGAGTACGATCGGGAGTGTGTAAGCTGGGCTGATACCACCACATGCGGTGTATAGCGCGAGCTTACCGATTGGAATACCCATACCACCGATACCTTGGTCGCCAAGGCCGAGAATACGCTCGCCGTCAGTCACCACGATCACTTTCACGTTGTGGTTGGATGCGTTGTTCAAGATGTCATCAATACGGTCTCGGTTTGCGTAGGAAACAAAAAGACCACGACCGCGACGGTAAATGTTAGAAAAGTTTTCACATGCCGCCCCAACGGTTGGGGTGTAGATGATTGGCATCATCTCGGAGATGTGGTTTTGAACTAATCGGTAAAATAGCGTTTCGTTGGTGTCTTGGATATTGCGCAGGTAGATGTGCTTATCCATATCATTTTCGAAGTTGCAGTACTGTTGATATGCGCGTTCAACTTGCTCTTGAATCGTTTCCGTATTTTCAGGCAACAGTCCTTCAAGATTAAAATATTTTCTCTCCTGTGCGGTAAATGCACTGCCTTTGTTGAGCAACGGAGTACTTAACAGTGCTGGACCAGCATAAGGAATGTATAAAGGGCGTTTATCGTTATTCATCACTTGCCTTAAGTAGGGTGTAGGGCCAATAGACCAATGGAAACAGGAACCCGAAAATGATAGGGATTCAAACCAGTGTTGTAAACTGATATTCCTGCAAACAAGGGTGGTTTCAAGATATACTTCACGGCCCTGCGGTTAACTTTAGACAAACAATGAACGACCTACCAATTAACGCCATAAAAACCACGTTTTTAGACCAGATTCAGTCACATGATTTGATCGTTGAAGCCGAAACAGGATCGGGAAAATCGACCTGCTTACCGCTTTGGGCTGCGCAAACTGGTCGGGTGTTGGTTGTCGAACCGAGGCGCATTGCGTGTACGTCACTTGCCCAATTTTTGGCTGAGCAAAAAAGTGAGCCTGTCGGTGAGTCCATCGGTTACGCAATCAAGCTTGAGAATCGATTCTGTGAGGCGAGTGAAATTGTCTTTGTCACTCCTGGGGTTGCGCTTCGCTGGTACGCAGAAAACCAATTGGCTGAATTTTCGACGATCATTGTTGATGAATTTCATGAACGACGTTGGGATACCGACTTGCTGGTGGCTTTGCTCAAAAAGAGGTCAACACATCGGCTAGTGATTACCTCTGCGACGATCGAAGGCAACAAACTCGCCAAATATGTTGGTGCCGAGCGTTTGTTCGCAGAAGGGCGAAATTTCGATGTCGCGATAGGGCATCGCGTGACCGATTCACGACAGCTTCCTGATAGTCGACATCTAGAACAAAGAGTCAAAGCCGAAGTTGAAGCATTGCTTGATATGGAAGGGGATATTTTGGTCTTTTTACCGGGGCGAAAAGAAATCACTCAGTGCCAAGCGGCTTTAAAGACGATAGAAAATATAATTGTCGCACCGCTTCATGCTTCTGTGACTGATGAGCAGCGCCAAGTCGCTCTGACGGTTCAGGCGACTAGAAAAGTTGTTTTAGCCACCAACGTTGCAGAAACTTCCCTGACTATCCCCAATATTGTTGCCGTGATTGATTCTGGGCTTGAACGACGGACAGAGCAACGTAACGGCCGCACAACCTTGAGCTTAAAACACATTTCCAAAGCCAGCGCCAAACAACGCGCAGGACGAGCAGGGCGAGTAATGGATGGCATTTGCATTCGTCTTTATGGAGAACATGCGGCGTTGTTGTCGGTGACTCCGCCCGAAATGCACAGGGAAACGCTTACCGAAGCGATGTTATGTGCCGCCGACTGCGGCTATCCACTGACTGCGCTTGAATTTCTCGAGCCGCTACCGCAAAAAGCACTCTATCAAGCGACCGGTGTGTTGACTTCGATGGGAGCAATCGATGAGCATGGTCTCGCGACGCCACACGGGCACAAAATTTCTCCATTACCGATAGACGCTCTATACGCCGATCTTGTCACGCGTATGCCAAGTAAAGCGTTGAAAGAGGCGATGGTCGACCTCACGGCAGTATTGGCAACGCCCGCAACTCTGTATCGAATGTCCTCAAATGAGGAATTGCTAGAAAAGCTGGATCAAGAGGAACCGGTCGGTTGTGACGGTGAACTAGCGATTCGTTTGGTGAGAGGCGAAACCCTAGCGGGAGTTACGGTAGAACCAGAGGTACTTAAAGAAGCTCAAGGCCTGGCAAGGCAGATGCGTGAAGCCTTTGAACTGCCGCAACTGTGCGTTGCTTCACGTTATGATCGCAATGCATTAGTGGAAGCGATTGTATCGCTGCATCCAGAGCTCTTGTTTGTGCGGCGAGAAAAACGCCAAGACGCGCTAGCAAACGGTGAGTTAGAAGTCTTGCTAGGACGACACTCTCGAATCAAATCACGCACCCAAGCAGCGATTATATTAGATACTCACAGCCTACCTGGGCGTGGTGTGAAGCAGACGCTAAACTTAGCGACCTTTGTGATGCCTGCAGAGCTAACTTTGGTTGAAAAGCTAGGAATGGGAGTGTGGCAGCAAGGTGAGGTGATTTATGATGATGGGAAAGCAATGCTGAACCTAGAGCTTCATTATGCGGGGCGCGTAGTCGCGCACAAACTGGAGCCCGCACAAGGAGAGTATGCAGTCAAACCGATATTAGAGCAGGTCAAGCGTGGTGAATTGCTGCCTGGTTTCGCCGAACAGCGAACTCGTCAAATTGAGCATTGGAAATTGTATGTCGAGTTAGGTTTGGCAGGTGAAGAGACAGACATTGATCAGCTCAACTTTGACAGTTGGTTTACCCAACAGCTTGATCTGCTAGAGCTCAGCGATGCCTCTGAGTTAGAAATTTTCGGTAGCGACGATTTTGTATTTGAGGGCGTTCCGTACTGGGAGTATGACGATTTCGCTCAAACTTACCCGTTTGAGTTGGCGTTGGGTGATTTGAATTTGACGGTCGAGTATCAGCCGAAAAAGAAACTGGTTTACCTAGTTTATAAAAATGGCTTGCGCAAAGGCGACCCTAAGCGTTGGGAGTTACCGAAATGGCAAGGGTGGCGAGTTCAATACAAGAAAGCCAGTCGCATTGTTGATGTTCGCTAAGTGAAATTATTTACAGGGTAAAATATTAAGCAACTGGATTCTTATATATTCAGGTTGTTCACATGTTGTTACAACGTTGGTTTTTATATAGCTTTTTCAAACGCTAAAGGGGTATAAAAGATGATTGTTTTATATCCTATTGCTATATCAAAGACCTTGATAGATATTAAGAACACTGTGTTGCCGTTATTACGGGGGATGATATGGAGCATCAAGGCAAGACAAGTGTTGTGTTTGACTATACTTCTTTTCTCGGAGCCTCATGCAGCAAGAGATGGACTTTCTTGGAAGCAATGAGCACGTTCGCACCAATTTTTAGCTTGGCGTGGAAAGATACGATTAAAGAAACGGTATCAGTAGAAGACCGCTTGTGGGAGCAAGCATTAAAGTCACTTTCAACCAGTCGAAGCGATGAAGTAAACATCGTGACTTTAGTTCAGCTTGCGAAGAGTGAAGGCATAAAAGAAATAAAACTCGTGATGCCTTACGAACTAGACAACGAACAAATAGAGAGAATGAGTAGCCGCGCACACGCAAATATTCAAAGACTCCAACAAGATGAATTTATGATCACCTTTTAAGGCCTCAATCGAGGCCTTTCTCTTTTCTTGGGTGTTTGTTTTCTGTATTGCAACACCCAATTTATTGCCTTGAGTCTCCATAAGTACCTAAATTAACGCTATATTGTAATTATAAATAGAGCATTTTCTTCTCTAAGTTTGGTCAATTAAATCGCAGAGGTCGACATGGATGTGACATCAATATGGCGAGTTTTCCCCTTCGTTTTTGCCTTTTCAACGGCAACCTTCGCCCAACAAACAGAACCTACTTCACCTATTGATTACGATTACGTCTACGCCGAGGCCAGTGCGGGTTCTCTCGATGAGTATATCGGTGTCAATAGTGATGTCTCCTCCTTCGCCATTGGTGGTTATTACTCACTCAATCAATCTTGGTTGTTAGCGCTGGACTACGAAGCGCGGTTTATTCACCCGGAAACAACTACCACGGAAATATATACCCTTCTTCCGGGTGTCGTTTACCGATACAACATGTTCGATTCTTTTGATTTGCTGGCAGGCGTTAAAATGGGGCTGCTGTGGGCGAATCAGACCAACAACGAGACGGACAAGTTTATTTCCAAAGATCATCGGTTTATGTTGGGCGGCAATCTGACTGCGCGATATCAGTTCAGTCCAAACTGGAGCGTTGAAGGGAGCATGGAAGTGCGGCGCAGTGATACGCTAGATGAAGAAGTTTACGTTTTGAGAACCGATTATGACCTAACGGAAAGAATCTCTCTTGGTGGGTTTTACAAACACCGTCACGAGAGCACGGCGACAACGAATGAGGGTGGCTTGTCGATGCGATTTTATTACTGAGCTTTGACCCACAAACAAAAAAGAGCCAGCAATTGCTGGCTCTTTTACGTCATTTGCTGTTAAAGAACAGCGGCAATACCTTTACACAGTGGCAGCATGTTTGACTTGGTCATGCCTGCAACGCTGATACGGCCAGAGCCAACAATGTAAACACCAAATTCATCTTTTAGTCGAGTGACTTGCTCTTTGCTTAGGCCTGAGAAAGAGAACATGCCGTTTTGACGTTCGATAAAGCTAAAATCAGCGTCGACGCCTTGCTCTTTCAGTGTTGCTACGAAAAGCTCGCGCATCTCTTGGATACGGTCACGCATTTCTGCAACTTCTGCTTCCCACTCTGCGCGTAGTTCAGCGTTATTCAGAATGTGAGTAACGACAGCACTACCGTGAGCTGGTGGGTTAGAGTAAATAGAACGGATGATGGCTTTAACTTGAGAAAACGCAGTTGTCGCAACTTCTTCTGATTCTGCTACCAGTGTGAATGCACCAACACGTTCGTTGTACAAACCGAAGTTTTTCGAGAACGAGCTCGCAACCAAGATCTCTTTATTGTGCTGTGCAAAAATACGTAGGCCTTGAGCATCTTCTTCAACGCCTTTAGCAAAGCCTTGATAAGCAAAGTCAAACAGTGGCAGAAGTTTCTTATCTGCGACCAGTTTAGCCAGTACTTCCCATTCTTCAGCCGTTGGATCAATACCTGTTGGGTTATGGCAGCAGCCGTGTAAAAGAACGATATCGCCTGCTGACGCCTTTTCTAGGTCAGCAACCATAGCGGCGAAATCTTTATCTTTTGTCTCTGCGTTGTAGTAGCTGTATTGAGCCGTCTCGATGCCAGCAGCGGTAAACACACCGTTGTGGTTAGCCCAAGTTGGATTACTGATCCAAATCTTAGCGTCACCCAGTTGGCGTTTAATAAACTCACCAGCAACACGCAGCGCGCCTGTGCCACCGGGAGCTTGTGCTGTTTTTGCAAGTTTGTGGGTAACGATGTCTGAATCCGCACCAAATAGAAGTTTTTGAACCGCTAGGCCGTACTCTGCCGTACCTTCAATGGTTAAATAAGACTTGGTTTTTTCTGTCTCGATCAAAGCCGCTTCTGCTTTCTTAACTGTCGCAAGAACGGGAGTCTCACCTTGCTCGTTTTTGTAAATACCAACGCCAAGGTTGATTTTCTCTGCACGAGCGTCTTTTTTAAACTCTTCAGTAAGGCCAAGAATAGGGTCTGCCGGAGCAGCAACTACTTTTTCAAACATATTGATCATCCGTGTTAGTCGAAGTGGGTATACCGCTATTTATACCTTTCTCCCTACTTGGGTACAACCGTTAATCAGAACAAAAGTAAACAAAATTTATATTTGAGGAGAAAGTTTAGTGAACAGAGTGTTTTCGCTACTTTCTGGCCAGAAGTAATGCGTTACTTTCATCAGTTGAATGGAAGTTTTGATGCGTTGCGCGCCAGCATGATACTGGCGCGTGATTGAACATTAGGAAGCTTGATTAAGCTCCAATTCGTTTTCTTTTCGTTCCATCTCTCGGTACTTGTCTGCGATGGCGACAAATTCATTTTCGATGGCTAGGAAAGCGTCAACAAGCTCTGGGTCAAAATGGCGACCTTTGCCTTCTAGGATGATCGACTTTGCTTTGTCGTGGCTAAAAGCTTTTTTATAAACGCGTTCAGAAATTAGCGCATCATAAACATCAGCCAGCGCCATTAAACGGCCAGAGAGCGGGATATCTTGACCTACCAATTGATTGGGATAGCCAGACCCATCCCACTTTTCATGGTGCGTGAGCGATATCTCTTTTGCTAATTGAAGGAAACTATTGCTCCCTAGCTGCTTTTCCGCCATCGACAGAGCTTTGGCCCCAATTTCAGGGTGGTCCTTCATGATTTCAAATTCTTCATCCGTCAACTTACCGGGCTTGAGCAAAATACTGTCTGGAATGCCTACTTTACCAACATCGTGAAGAGGGGCGGATTTATACAGCAGTTCGATGTAGCTTGGCGTCAAAAGCGCTTTATGGTGTTCAAATTGGCTCAGGTAGTTAGCCAGAGCGCGAATGTATTCTTGCGTTCGTAGAATATGGGCGCCCGTTTCGTTATCGCGGGATTCTGCAAGTGCCGATAAGCTCACAATGGCCACATCTCGCGTGGTTTTTACCTCTTCCTGACTTGATTCTAAGCTATCCAGCATTTCATTGGTGAGTGACGCCATTGAGCCAAGCTCATTGTGCTCGAAGATTGGCAAGCGAGTACCAATATTGCCTTTGGCGACGTCAATAAGAGAGCACTCCTGCGCAAGCAGGATTTTTTTCATTACTCTCGACCACAACACCATTATGGTGATCGCGTACCCACCTAGTACCAATGAAATAAAGATGAACTCTTTAATCACGCTGATCTTACCCGTTCCATCGAGCACTCGTTCAGGGTTGTGCTCTAGCCAAAAAATGTCTTTAACGGCGATCATGGTGAGCATGGTAGTTAAGGTGATGAGTAGCAGGCTCACCATCATAATCATCTGCTTGACTAACGATTGGCGTTCGCCGGTCAATTCGAACGCGTAAGCCTGTTGTCCTTTAAGTTGTTCTAGTTGAGTGAGTTTGGCGATTAGCTCCAAGATAAGTCCAGTAAAAAAACCGAACAGCGTCATGCCAAACAGCACCTTAAGATTGCTATCGAGGGTGAAGTCATATTGCAGGTTGTAGAAGATAGCTAAAGGAATGCTGGCAAAAAAGAATAGGGTAGCATCAAGTCGAGCAAAGCGGTTTTCTTTAACCAGTGAGTGGTCCTTGAGCAAAAAGTGTCTGATCAAGTACACACCAGTGAAAGTGACGCAAATATGAAACAGTATCTCGCTAGCGGTAAGCGATTCTAACATAGGGCACACTCTGCCCCCGTACGTGCCAAAAACCAGTGCCGCGAGCAAATACAGCTTTAGTGTGAGGGATGCGTTGTAATTCGAGTCGACCATTTTCTCGCCCTTGCGTTATCACGACTTCCTTTGTGGGGACTTTAGACTTCCATTGCCTTAATTAATAAAAGGACCGGGAATCATAACTTCAAATTTCGTAAATGAACACTCATTTACAACATTAGTACTAGGGGCTGTTGAACTTTCGCGGTTAAATTTTGTTCGAGATAAAATCGTTTTAGGCGCGGCGAGGGGTGTGTAGCCTAGTCATTCTAAGTAAATACCCCTAAACAAAGCATAAAACGATTTTAGCCGAACCCTTCGGGAAGCGTTTGTGGTTCATTTCTACTGCGTTATCGGCTTTTCATGTAGGCTAGCTACACTTCAAAGCCTCTGCCTTGTATAAATTTCCCACAAACTGCTGCAAAAATCAGCTCGAAAGATCAACAGACCCTAATACCAAAGGACTGGTTGATGATTTGCTAGGGCAGAAACAAAAAAGTTGCGTGTGTGATGCACGCAACTTTTGAGGTTATTTAAGGCTGGGTTATTTCTTCAAGTTGATTTCTGATTCTCGAGCCTGTGTTTCGATATCAGGGTTAGCGTTTAGTTTGCTTTTTGCCCATTCATTAAGATGAGAAAGGATCGCTTTCACAGCGTGCTTTTCTGTAGGTTGTTCGCCCTGAGGTAGGTCAAGCTCAGTTTTTGGGTGAGAGCCGGTCGCGTCTTCTGCGATATGTAGCCAATCTGGGTGCCAGTAATACGGTTGACCAGAAGGAGATGTCCAGCTGTGAACGCCGTTGCTTTCGCCTTTGTATTCGATGTCGGTCTCGTTATATTTTGTCATTGTATTCATCCAATCAATAAGGTTATTTAGTTCACTAATACGCAGTAAATGTAACAAAGTCGTAAATAATTAATGTGATAAACCTCTATAAATTAAGCGTACTAAGGAGAATCGATAATCGTTTCGTGGTCTAGCGCTGACTTTGTGACACGTTGTGATATGTTTGCCTGATTGATGAGAGGGAAGTATGAATCGCTATCAAGAGCTGGCTAACGAGATTAAACAGCAGATCCTAACTAATACTTGGCGTGCAGGGGAAAAAATCCCGTCGGTACGTAAAACCAGTCAAAACTACTCACTCAGTGCATCAACGGTATTGCAAGCCTATCAATTGCTTGAATCTGAGGGGTGGTTATTGGCAAAACCTCAGTCGGGCTATTTTGTGACTGCACAAATGGAACGACAAGCGTACGAAGCTCTTCCTAGTATTCGACCCGCATATAATGATGAGTTGTACGACTTTTTGCAGACCAACGTTCAAGCGGCGGTGTCGTTTGGTTCTGCTCTTCCAGACCCAAACTTATACCCTTTCGATAGCCTGACTCGGCATTTGGCGAGCGCCGGGCGTAAAGTGTCGGCTCGTGCGATCATTGAAGATATGCCTCCAGGTAATGAAGACTTGCGCCGTTTAATTGCCCAGCGCTACTTGAATCAAGGTGTGAATGTTTCTCCAGACGACATCATCATCACATCAGGGGCAATGGAAGCACTCAATCTCAGCTTACAGGTCTCTACTCAGCCTCAAGACACGGTCGCGATTGAGGCTCCTGCATTTTATGGAGCGTTGCAGGCGGCGAAGCGGCATCATCTTTCTGTTGCGACGATACCGATTGATGGCGAAAAAGGGCTCGACCTACAAAAGCTCGAAGCAGCATTTAGGCAAGGTGTGAAAGCGTGTTGGTTGATGCCCAATTTTCACAACCCAACGGGGGTGACGCTCAGTGATGAAATGAAGCGAACCATTGTCCAACTCGCTGACCAGTACAAGGTGATTCTGATCGAAGATGACGTTTACTCTGAGCTCTATTTTGGTGACATAAAGCCAAAGCCGCTCAAGTATTGGGATACCCAAGATCGTGTGATGACCTGTGGCTCATTTTCTAAATCGCTTTGCCCTGGTTACCGAATCGGTTGGGTCGTCACTCGTCAATTTAGCGAGAGAATTCAAAAGCAGCAGCTCATATCAACGCTCTCCGGAAGTTCGCCCATACAACAAGGCATCGCGCATTACCTTCAGTTTGAGAGTTATGACAACCATTTGCGCAAGCTTCGCAAACAGCTGCAAGAAAGGCAGCGGGTTTACTTGGACTATATCCACGCTCACTTTCCAGAAAACTGCCAAGTTTTTCAGCCAGCTGGCGGTTATTTCCTCTGGCTACAATTGGACAAATCGATTGACAGCTATGAGCTATATTATGCGCTCAAGAGGGAAGGTGTATCGATCGGTTATGGGCGATTGTTCAGCTCTCAACAACAGTACCAAAACTGCATTAGGTTGAACGTTTCATTTACGTTTGATGGCGAGATAGAAGCGGCGCTGAAGCGGATTAGTGAGTCGCTGAAAAAGTAACAGAATAGCTCATACTGTTTGGCTGTTTTTCGTCACAACTGTGTTGCAGTGAATCGCTTGTTTCATGTTTCAATGACTTGGTATTTGAAAGTTGAGGTTAAACATGGAAAAGCAGAGTAGTAAACACGAGTTTCGGTTAATCGGTATCGCGATTGTCTGCGCGGGTTTGTTGGTGTTTGGGCACGTTATTCTAGCCAAATCTTTTGCAGGGTTCGCTTGGACTGAGTACACCGCAGCAGCGATACCTTTTGTGATGTTAGCATTATGCTGGCTAAGCATTCGTTATGCGGCGAATGCAGATACGAGCAGTTGATGTAAATCAGCCTCCTTGACCTAGAGGCTGAATGTTCTATTGACTGTCTCGGTCATTTAAATGGTTAATAATTGCCTGTTTTGCGTGCTCTTCGGTTGCCGTCTCACCTTGGGCGAGGTCCAGTGGTTTTTGGGCATGTAATCCAGTAATGTCTTCCGCAATATGTAACCAATCTGGGTGCCAGTAATAGGGTTGGTCACTGTTTGGGTGATCCCAACTGTGAACGCCTTTTTCCACGCCATTGTAGGAAAGATCTTCGATTTTAAAGAGTGCCATTGTTATCTCCTGCCAAATTTCGCTTTCCTAATTACCTTAGTGCTATCTCAGCAAAATTTCTAATCGTAAATCTGGTAAGTAAGAACCCATTTAAAACGCGTTTGTTGCAGGAACTCTAGGTATAAAAAAACCTCCACGAATGTGGAGGTTTATCGATTCTATACGCTCTATTTTTGCTTAGAAGTTCGCAGAGCGAGGAGTACGTGGGAATGGGATAACGTCACGTACGTTGCCCATGCCAGTTACGTAAGAAACGAGGCGCTCAAAGCCTAGACCAAAGCCTGCATGTGGCACTGTGCCGTACTTACGTAGGTCACGGTACCAGTTCATGTGCTCAGGATCGATGCCTACTTCGCGCATACGCTCATCTAGGATCTCCAAACGCTCTTCACGTTGAGAACCGCCGATGATTTCACCGATGCCTGGTGCAAGTACGTCCATCGCTGCAACTGTTTTACCGTCATCGTTCGCACGCATGTAGAATGCTTTGATGTCTTTCGGGTAGTTCTTCACGATTACAGGCGCTTTGAAGTGTTCTTCCGCTAGGTAGCGCTCGTGCTCAGAAGACATGTCGATACCCCATTCAACTGGGAACTCGAATTCTTTACCTGAGTCTAGAAGGATTTGGATTGCGTCAGTGTAGTCCACTTGTGCGAAATCAGAAGAAACGAACTGTTCTAAACGCGTGATTGCTTGTTTGTCGATACGTTGAGCGAAGAACTCAAGGTCATCGCGGCACTCTTCAAGTACGGCTTTGAATACGAACTTCAACATATCTTCAGACAGTTTTGCGATGTCGTTTAGATCTGCGAATGCAACTTCAGGCTCAACCATCCAGAACTCAGCCAGGTGGCGGCTAGTGTTTGAGTTCTCAGCACGGAAAGTAGGACCAAACGTGTATACCTTGCTTAGTGCACAAGCATAAGCTTCAGCATTTAGCTGACCAGAAACCGTTAGGAACGTCTCTTTACCGAAGAAGTCTTCGTTGTAATCCACATCGCCTTTATCAGTGCGAGGTAGGTTTTCCATGTCTAGCGTAGAAACGCGGAACATTTCACCAGCACCTTCTGCATCAGAAGCTGTGATCAGCGGAGCAGAGACCCAGAAGAAACCTTGTTCGTGGTAGAAGCGGTGGATCGCTTGAGATAGGCAGTTACGGACGCGAGCAACTGCACCGATAACGTTAGTACGTGGACGCAGGTGCGCAACTTCACGTAAGTACTCGATTGAATGACGAGTTTTTGCCATTGGGTAAGTGTCAGCATCTTCAACCCAGCCTACAACTTTAACGTCAGTTGCTGCTAGCTCGAAGTCTTGACCTTTCGCAGGAGATTCAACAATCTTACCGGTTACTTCAACAGAACAGCCAGTCGTTAGCTTAAGAACTTCGTCGTCGTAATTATTAAGATTATTAGGGACCACGGCCTGAATCGGGTCGAAACAAGAGCCGTCGTAAATGGCAAGGAAAGAGATTCCAGCTTTGGAATCACGACGTGAACGGATCCAGCCACGAACAGTTACTTCACTGTCTACTGCTAGCTGACCTTTCAAAACGTCTGATACAGGCGCGTAAGTCATGTTTTAAATATTCTCCATTGAGGTAAAAATTCAACCCAATGTTAGGTGGTGTTCACTGCATGTGATAACCAAACATTGGGTTGATTAGAATTTTACAGATTCAATGGAACATATTACCTTTCAATTTGTTCGCATCAACCTTTATTCGCTTGAATAGAAGGAAAAGTTGCTTAAAAACCGCTATTTTCTCTGCGAAAGGGCGAACTGATTGATAAGTGATTCCAAATGCTCCGAAAGTTGCTCAAGATTCATACTAATATCACGAGTCTTAGCCGCTGAGTGAGACGTTTCATCCGCATGTTGGGTGATCACTTCTACCTTGCCTTGAATTTGTGTGTTGATCTCAGTGGTGCTGCTGGTTTGATCTTGGATGCTACGCGCATGGGCTAAGGCTTGTTGCATCTCAGAGACCACTTCGTTCATCGCAAGAGAGAGCGACTCCACTTGATTTGAACGCGTATGAGCCGTTTCACAGACTGCATCAACTGACGTTAATGATGTTTTGCTGTCTTTTTGGAACTGAGCAATGATGTTTTCGATACTGCCTGTTGCCTCTGCAGTTCGGCTGGCTAACTGGCGAACTTCGTCTGCAACCACAGCAAAACCTCGTCCTTGCTCTCCTGCTCGTGCCGCTTCTATCGCTGCATTTAATGCCAGCAAATTAGTTTGTTCCGCAATGCCTTTAATGACCTCAAGAATGGTGGAAACTTCGGCGGTTTGGTCGTTCAGTTCCACGATGTTGGTTTTGACTTGTTCAATATCGCTGACAAGATTTTTGATTTCTGCACTGGCCGTGTGCGCTTGGCTCGCACTTTGTTCTGCGATTGACGTGGTGTGTTTGATCAGTTTTGAAGCGTCGTTCGTGGCTTGGTCTACTTGAAGTTGTTGCGACTGCATTTGCTCAATATTGGCTTGGACGTCTGCAGTCTCTTGCTGCTGATTGCTAGCCGCCGAGTCAGTGACTTGAGCAACTTGAGTTAACTCCGCTGCGCTGCTCGCGACTTTGTGCGAGGTAGTTTGTACCTTGGTTAAGCTGCGATTTACCGTGTCCATGAAAGAGTTTATCGCGCCAGAGAGCTGACCAATTTCGTCTTTTTGCTCACTGGTTAGGCGCAAAGAGAGATCTTTCGTTTCACTGACGCTTTGCATAAACCCAGAGGTTTGTTGAATCGGTCGAACGATGATTTTGCGAATTAACGTTAGCGTAATCAAAAAGCCCACCAAGCCAAAAGCGGACATTATTGCAAGTGCAATCAAGGTACGCTGGCTTATCATCGAATTGACATGGGATAGGTTGTATTCCAATCGGATTGCACCTAGCACCTCACCTTCGGGCGTGATATGGCAGCTAACACAATTGGTTCCACGATAGTCTTCGCTGGATTTCATTGGTAGGGCGACGACGATACCTTGACCCCAATCGGCGCTGTAGGGCTCGATAACGAGTTCACCCGCCAATGCGCGGCGGTCAATGTCATCTTGTGGTGATTGATTGGGTTGCCCGGGGCCGTAAAATTTACTCACCGTGTCGGCACGCAACACCCGCACTTGTTCAATCCCATCTTGAGCGAGGGCTTTCTGGCGCAGTGTCTCTTTCTGAGACATGGTCCCCGTCAGCATCATCATATTTAAGCTGTCGAAGTAATTGCTTGCTTTATCATGAAGTTGCTCACTAAGAACAGAGTTCAACAGCTCACGTTGCTGCAAGTATTGGTAAGTTGTTGAGGCGGCAAGAACTAACCCAAACACACTGACTAATGTAATTAATAATTTTGTTGTTATAGATAGGCGCATTGCTGAGTAAACATCACTTTGATAACAATAGACTTTCATATGTTCGTCTACTCAATTCCGGAATGAAAGTATGGGAATAGAGTATTGTGATTAAAATAGATATTGTTTGATGTAAATGTGATGTAAATATCGTGTAATCAAAAAAATGACATGCTGTCAAAAAGTCGACTGGCGAGACGAATCCCTTTCTGTCAGTGGATGAAAGCGATAAACAACTAAACTGATGCATTTGTGTTCAGTTGATAAAAACGCCATTGCAATCGATGGCTAGATGGCTAAGATGATTTGACCCACGTTGGGTACGCAGCATAGGATTTGCTGTTCTCGTATAATGGATTGTCTAGCTGTAACGGACATCTTAATGATATTCAAAATAACCACACCAATCATTGAACCGACCGAGGGGTCGCCCCACAAAAAGAAGGCACTTTCAGGTTCTATCTTTTCTTTTCGCTTTGTTCGCACATCTTCGCGTCTTTTCTTCTCTGCTTTCTTCTTTAAAGCTCGCTATTCGTATTGTTTTTGATTGTTAGCCATCGCGCTAGGCACGCGCACATCCATTAAAAACTAATCAAAACAGAATACGAAAATATGAATACTAAACTTTTAGGCAGTTCCCTAATTATCTCTGGCACCGCGTTGGGCGCCGGTATGCTTGCTATCCCTATGGTTCTCGCTCAATTCGGGCTTTGGTGGGGAACCTTACTGATGATTTTTATATGCTTTGGGACGACGTACGCTGCGTTGTTGCTCTTGGAAGCGACAATTAAGTCAGGCGGCGGCTTGGGGCTAAACTCGATTGCGAGAAAAACGCTAGGTAAGGGCGGTCAACTGCTTACCAACGGTTTACTTTACGCATTGCTGATCTGTCTCCTGATGGCCTACATTCTGGGTGCCGCCGACCTTGTTGGACAATTGAGTCGCTCGATTGGGCTTGAACTCACTACGGCACAAAGTCAGATTGCCTTCACCTTGATCTCAGGGCTTGTGATCGCTGGCGGAACGGGCGTAATTGATAAACTCAATCGCGGATTGTTCTTTGTAATGATCGCTTGTTTAGCGCTCACATTGGTTTTCCTCTTGCCTGACTTTAGCCTTGATAACTTCGCTCGCGTGACGAACGACGATCATATCGAACTGATCAAAACGAGTGCGGTACTTTTCACCAGTTTTGGTTTTATGGTGGTGATTCCATCCTTGGTCTCATACAACCATGAAGCGTCCGATCGCGAACTGCGAAACATGGTGGTGATAGGTTCCTTGATTCCATTGATTTGCTACCTTTGTTGGCTTTTTGCGGTGGTCGGAAACTTGAATCCAGCTCAACTGGGCGAACTGAAAGGTGTGGGGGATTTGATTGCGGCATTCGAGCATCAATCAAGCTGGATTGGAACGCTACTCTCTTTGTTCACTGGTTTAGCACTGCTTACGTCATTCTTTGGCGTTGCGATGTCTTTGTTCAACCAAAATAGAGATATGTTCAACCAAAACCGCGTTGTGACCTACGTGCTGACTTTTGTGTTGCCATTAATGGGATCGCTATTTGCGGCGGATAAGTTCTTGGCCGTGTTGGGTTATGCTGGCATTATTTTGGTCTTCTTGGCGGTCTTTGTCCCATTAGCTATGGTATACAAACTGCGTTTGGCGAATGTGGAGTCTGAGCGATACAGCGCGGAAGGCGGGCTGGGGATGTTGATTTTCTCGCTTGCGTTCGGTGGGTTCTTGCTGATTTCACAAGTTATCTAACCTTAGCAAGTTGACCGATTAAAGCGTCGCGAAACCTTGGTTCGCGACTCTTTTTGTTTTAACGGGTGACTCAGATCAGCTCATTGCCTGATTTTTCACCGGCGAAAAACTTGTCGATGCTATCGAGCGTTGTGGTGGCAATGTTGTGTAGCGCTTCGTTGGTCAAAAAGGCTTGATGACCTGTGAACAAGACGTTGTGACAGGCGGACAAGCGACGAAATACATCGTCGACAATGATGTCGTTAGATTTGTCTTGGAAGAACAGATCTTTTTCATTGTCATACACGTCCAATCCCAGTGAGCCAATTTTCCCTTTCTTTAGCGCCTCGATGGCAGCAACTGAGTCTAACAGCTTGCCGCGACTGGTATTGATGATCATTACGCCATCTTTCATTTTGTTGAACGCTTGCTCGTTGAGAAGATGTTTGTTTTCTTCGGTAAGAGGGCAGTGTAAGGAGATGATGTCAGACTGAGAGTATAACTCATCGAGTGAGCAGTACTGCGCCCCAAGCTCAAGAGCATTCGGGTTTTCGAAAGGGTCATAGCACAGGATATTCATGCCTAAACCTTTGAAAATGCGCATCGCTGCCACACCAATTTTTCCTGAGCCAATCACACCAATGGTTTTACCATGGAAATTAAACCCCACTAAGCCATCTAAGGAGAAGTTTGCATCTCGGGTACGCTGGTACGCTTTATGTAAACGGCGGTTAAGACACATCATCATACCGACTGTATGTTCTGCGACCGCTTCAGGAGAGTAAGCAGGGACGCGAACGACTTGCAAGCCAAGCTCTTGCGCTGCTTCAAGGTCGACTTTGTCAAATCCAGCGCAACGCATCGCAATCATTTTTACACTGATTGTCGCGAGCTTTTCGAGAACCGGACGAGATAAGTTATCGTTAACAAAGGCACACACTACGTCACAACCGGCGGCCATCTGGGCTGTTTTCTCATTGAGACGGAAGTCATGAAAGTGGAACTCAACGTCGGAGTGTCTTTTGGCTTGATTGAATGATTTTTCGTCGTAGTTTTTGGTGCTGAAGAACGCAATATTAAGCATGAGAGCCTCACAAGATGATAACGAATATCGATATCTAAATGTGACACAGAACACACTAAATAAAAACGTCAAATAGCGTAGGGTTATATTTCAATAAAGAAGAGTAAGGCGCACGATTTGTGCGCCAATTTTGTTTGATGGTAATTAATTACCCCAAATTTGCGTGACAAATTCAGGATGATCGATAAATGGATTGCGATTGCCTTGGAAGTCAAACACGGCTTGATTGCGCTCGCGCTCTTTCAGCGAAACAGGATCCTCTTTGTGCCAGCGTTTGAGCATCGTTAGCAGCCAAGGTTCGAATACTGTTGTGTTGGTGCCATCAAGAACCGCATCTGAGTTGGCGTTGTTTTGCTCCCAATTAGCAATCACGTTTTCATAACGAGTCGCCATGTAAAAGTAGGCACGGGCCAAGTCACCTTTGAACTCGTCGACGGGCTCAAACACAGTGCCATTGTAACCTAGACCAGACGCCGCACTGCCGAGCTTAGAACCGTTGCTAGAGACGTACGTACTGGAGCCCACTTCACCGAAAGGCCAGCTGCTGCGTTTGGCATTAACGTAGCCATCGGTTGCAAACAGGTGGTGACCATCAGAGTTCATTGGCTCTACTTTGCCGCCAAACCAGCTTTTCGGGAATGAGTGTTCACGGTTGTAGCAGTCGCCTTCTTTGCTGTATTGACCACATTGGTCAGTCACTTTGATAAAGCGAGTCGCGTCACTAGTTTCAGGTTTTTCTGAATAAACATCGAGAATCGAGCCATCTTTGTCGTAGTAGTTATCAATGTCTGCGTCTTTCACTAGCGTCCAAATCGCACTGTAGCCTTGAGATTGGTGGTTGTTGATGATGTTGTATAGCGCAGTCTTCAACGCAAATCCCGTTTTTCCAGAGGCGTCTTGGTAGTAGCCATCGGTGACAGGCGGCGTTGTTTCACCAAGCGAAAAGGCGTGAGTCTCGTTGTAGGTAAATTCGCCGCCAGATGCCAAAGTTTGGTTATTAAACGTGAGTGCGTACGAGCCATTACCTGAGCCACAGCAGATACCATCACCGTAACTATCGTTAATGGTAAATTGGTAGTCGCCATCCGCTAAGCAAAGAGATTTGCTGTATGACGTTGAACTCTTATACCCAGATTCAGAAGCGGCAGTATTACCATTGCTGTTTTTGATCTCCCAACTGGTTTCCGAACCGTACTGATCGGTTGTGAGCGCGAGCTGAACGGTGTTGTGCTCGCAACTTGGTGCTGGTGGCTCGCTATTCTGAGTGGGTTGAAAGTTATCTAAGTAAACCACTTCTGAGCCGTCGAAGCCGGTGATGTCGTAAAAGCGCACGCCCACTTGAATCGTCTTAGTGCTGGTCGCGGTATAACTATGGGTTAACGCTTGCCATCGATTGGTCTTATTTGGATCTGAGTAGCCTTGATAGCCATCAACAAACAAGCGCGCTTTTACTTTGCCTTCGGTATGGAAAACGGAAACAGAGATAGGGTAGCTTTTTCCTTGTTCGACCGAGATGGTTTGCAGTAGGTCGGTGTTGCTCTGGGTTGCGGTATTGACCGTAACCTTGGCAGACAAACCTCCTGTTTGGATTTGATCGTTGGCAGGCGCCAAACTTATCCCTGAATCAATGGTTGACCAGCTTTCTGGGGTGTTTCCGTTCCACTGCTCGAAGTCACCGTTTTGGATTTGAGCGGTAGCAATCGGAGAGCAAAGTACCGCGAGTAAGGTTAGGTTTATTGTTTTTGTTGTCATCGTTTTTCTCATTGGATTAATAAATCGATAACAAGATAGTGATTTGATTGATGAATGAATTTGATAGAACTCTCAGTTAGCATGATCGCTACTGAGAGTTTTCATAGATTTATGCTGAAGATCTCACAATCAACAAGCGTAAGAACCAACGAAAACGTCACCGCTAGAACAAAAAAAGGAGTGCAATGCACTCCCTTGAATATCCAAATATGACGGATAATTAGCAGATAACTTTAACGGCTAAGCCGCCTTGAGACGTCTCACGGTATTTCGCGTTCATGTCTTTGCCGGTTTCTAGCATGGTTTCGATAACCTTATCTAGAGATACGGTAGGCGCAGACGAACGACGTAGTGCCATACGAGTCGAGTTGATCGCTTTTACAGCAGCAATACCGTTGCGCTCGATACATGGAACCTGAACCTGACCAGCAACTGGGTCACAGGTTAGACCTAAGTTGTGCTCCATTGCAATTTCAGCGGCCATACAAACTTGCTCTGGGCTACCACCCATAAGCTCAGCAAGGCCCGCTGCCGCCATAGAACATGCCACGCCAACTTCACCCTGACAGCCAACTTCAGCGCCAGAGATAGAAGCGTTACGCTTGTACAGACCACCGATTGCGCCTGAAGCCGCAAAGTAACGAATGTAGTCTTTCTCAGTCACGGTTTGGATGAACTTATCGTAGTAAGCCAGTACCGCAGGGATGATGCCACATGCACCGTTAGTTGGTGCTGTCACAACTCGGCCACCTGCAGCGTTCTCTTCGTTAACAGCGAAAGCGAACATGTTTACCCAGTCTACAACCGACATAGGATCGTTGGTTGTTTTCTCAGACGTTAGAAGCTGCTGACGAAGCGCTGCCGCACGACGAGGCACACGCAGTGGACCAGGCAGAATACCTTCAGTATTCATACCGCGATCCATACATTCACGCATGGTTTTCCAGATGTTAGCAAAGTAAGTACGAGACTCTTCATCAGAGTGCATCGCTGCTTGGTTTTTCATCACCAACGTACTGATAGAAAGACCGCTTTCCTTACATTGATTCACTAGCTCTTCCGCTGTTGTGAACTCGTAAGGGGCTTTCACTGGGTTCTCTTCTTCCTTACCGAAGTTTTCTTCATCAACGATGAAACCACCGCCAATAGAGTAATAGGTCTTTGAGTACACTTTTTCGTCATTGATCCAAGCGTGGATCTGCATGCCGTTTTCGTGAAGCTCAAGGTTAGTAGTATGGAAGTTCATACCACCTTCTTTCGGGAACGATACTGTGTGACAGTGCATGCCAACAGGAAGGCGCTCAGTTTCTTCTACGCGAGCGATAAAGCCCGGAATAGAGTCGATATCCACTTTCTCAGGAGTATTGCCAGCAAGACCCATGATGATTGCGATATCTGTGTGGTGACCTTTCCCTGTCAGTGATAGTGATCCATAAACGTCAACGGTAATTTTAGTGATGTCGCGCAATTTTCCCATTGAACGTAAATCATCAATAAATTCTTTACCCGCTTTCATTGGGCCTACAGTGTGTGAGCTTGAAGGACCAACGCCGATCTTATAGATGTCAAAAACACTAATCATATCGATTACCTCAAAACTAAGCCTCCCAGGGGGAGGGAGGCTTATTATTATCGTTATATTCTTGGTTTAATCAGACTTTAAAAAAGTGACTGGATTAAAGAGCGCCGTAGATTACAGAAGTAATGGCCGCAATACCACAAAGAGCTGTGAAAATCTGTACAGGTGTAGAAGTTTTGTACTTCGCCATCGCTGGTACTTTTTGCATTGCGAATACAGGCATTAGGAACAGGATAGCCGCAATCATTGGCGCGCCCATTGTTTCAATCATGCCTAGGATGCTTGGGTTAACGATAGCCACAATCCAAGTCGTTACAACGATGAAGATCAGTGATGCTTTTTCAATCTTGTTTACTGGCGTTTCAGAGCGAGATTTCACTAGACCAACTAGACCTTCGTGCGCACCTAGGAAGTGACCGAAGTAGCTTGAAGTGATTGCTGCGAAAGCAACGAGTGGACCCATGTAAGAGATCAGTGGAGATTCGTGAACGTTCGCTAGGTAAGAAAGAACAGAGATGTTTTGCTCTTTAGCCATTGCTAGCTGCTCTGGAGACAGTGAAAGTACCACAGAGAATACGAAGAACATTACAAAGCCCATTAGCATCATTGCTGCGCCACCAGTGATAGCGTCAGTTTTCTGAACTGCGTTGTCACCGTGTACACGACGTTGCTCTTTAGAGAACTGAGAGATAACTGGGCTGTGGTTGAAAGAGAACACAATGATTGGAATTGCTAGCCAAACAACAGATGGCATAGAAGACCAGTCTGGTGCAACAGACATCATTGAGCTGTTCCAATCAGGGATTAGGTAGAAAGAAAGCGCAAGTAAGATGAACACTAGTGGGTAAACCAATGCAGATGTTGCTTTCAGCATCAGCTCTTTACCAAACACAACACCGGCAGTCATCGCAGCGATCAGCGCACCAGACAGTAGCCAGCGTGGGATAGATTCCATACCCATCTGGTTAACTAGGAAAGAGTCAACTGTGTTTGTAATACCAACACCGTAGATAAGAACGATAGGATAGATAGCGAAAAAGTAAGCAAAAGTAATAAGGTTTGCGCCAGTCTTACCAAAGTGTTCTTCAACAGTATCAGTGATGTCAGCTTCAGGATTTTTTGCAGAAAGTACGAAACGAGCAAGAGATTTGTGTGCGAACCAAGTCATTGGTGCCGCGATTAGAGCAAGGATAACTAATGGCCAGAAACCGCCAGCACCTGCTTTAATTGGAAGGAAAAGTACGCCAGCACCTACCGCAGTACCGAAAAGTGACAGACACCAGGTGAAATCCTTGTAAGTAAACTTACTAGGAGATTGTGCGGAAGAAACCGCAGAAGTATTAGTATTCATTTTGTGATACTCATTTTTGGGAACAGGAAATAAGTCGGGTGCAATTTTGCATAAAAATCTTGCACAAAAAATAGATCTAAATCATGAATTGATTGGAGTTATAACATGATATGTCAAAAAGGAGTTTTTGGTCACGAAAATGCCGTGCTACTAGTGATTTATGCTAATCCGTGAAATTAGTTTTTCTAATGTTGTAGCAAAAAAGTTAGGCGTAGTTTGCAGGAAAACGTTTGCGCTATTGATAAATAATTAAACTAATATGAACAAATGTTGCTCGATATATTATTCTATTAATATTGATGCATAATGTGCTTTTGCATTGCTTGAATGATTTGCGCTGTCATCCCCCAAATAAAGTGCTGTTTGTAAGAGAGTCCAAACACACGGTGTGAATGATTGGCAAATTGGAATTGTTGGCTTTTCAGTTGTCTTCTGTCCAGAACCACCTTGGCGGGTACTTCAAAAACCTCGTCCACTTCGTTTGGATCAATGACGCTCTGGTAGTTCTCGTCTACAAACGCGAGAAATGGCGTCACACTAAACTTACTGATCGTCACGAGTTCTGGCATTTGGCCGAATATATCGATCTCGCTGTGACGAATACCAACCTCTTCGAATGTCTCTCTAAGCGCTGTGTGAGCTAAGCTATGATCGTCATTCTCATGTTTTCCGCCGGGGAAACTGACTTGTCCTGGATGATGTTTAAGATGTTTAGCCCGCTTGGTGAAAATGACATTCAACTCTTGATTGCGTTCAACGAAACCAATCAGGACAGATGCCTTGCGTAGCGGTTGATTTTGCAGGTGAGCGACGCGTTTGATCGCTTCTTGGTGATAGTTGACGGTTTGGTGTAACTGAAAGTTTTGAATCAGTTGGCTTTTGTTGAATTCCGATAACACGATAACTCCATGTCTTAATTTGATAATCCGTTTTTTTTAGCTCATGCTTTTAATTCACCATATAGTGCAAGGATAGCTCAAATTATGAAAGGAATTATCTTTACTGAGTTTATTGATTTGGTTGAAGCCAAGTTCGGTTTGGACACACTTGATGACATCTTAGAGAGTGCAGGGGATGATGGTGTCTATACTTCGGTAGGCAGTTACGATCACCGAAAGTTGGTTCAACTTGTGGTGATGCTGAGTAAGAAGACAGGGATACCTGCCGAGGACCTTCAACGGGTTTTTGGCCAAAGCGTCTTTAACAACCTCTATAGTTCGCTGCCCAAATCGAGTAGCCTCGAAAACTGTCAGTCGACGTTTCAATTCATTCGCTTGGTCGAAGATTACATTCACACTGAAGTGAAAAAATTGTATCAAGACGCCAACCCGCCCAGATTTGACTTTATTTCAGAATCTGAGACAGAGATGGAGTTTGATTATCGCAGCGCGCGATGTATGGCGCATGTTTGTTTGGGATTGTTAGAAGGGTGTGCGGCGCACTTTGAGCAATCGATAAATGTTGAAATGGTTCCTCAGGTTGAAGATGGCAGTAACGTACGCTTCAAAGTGGTGCTGGTAGAGTGACGGTTCAATGAGTAGTAATTCTGCACTGGAGCGAAAACTCGCTCGGGAGACAGCTTCGCGTAAAGCCGCGGAGCAACTATTAGAACAAAAGAGTTTAGAGCTGTTTGAAGCGAACCAACAGCTTACCTTGGCGTTGAGTCAGTTAAAAAAGCAAAATCGCGATGGACTGCAAAAGCTCGAGTTTGAACAACAGATAAGCGAGGGATTGATTCATTTTGGGCGCGCATTTTTGAGTCGCAATCTAGACGATGGGTTGGTTTCATCGTTATTGGAGCGGTTGAAACATTCATCGGCGCTCAGTCACGCAGAGCTATTTTTGTTACCTAAACTGGTGCCCACACTCGTTGCGGATAGCTTCAACGTCACCGAAGTGCGTGGGATTGACCAAGTGAAGCCTTACGCTGTTTGGGAAGCAAATCAGCTCCGGTTACCCCTTGAAGTGGATTACAAAACGGTTGGTGAACTGAGCGTGGTTCTCAATGACGTCGACGTCGACCGAGACTTTGTGGTGAGCCAAATAACGCTCGTTGCTGACTTGCTCTGCAGTGCGATAAGCCGTCAGTTGATCATTACCAGCAACCAAAAAGCCCGAGCGCGTGCAGAAGAGTCGGAGAAGGCAACCAAAGAGTTTGTTGCCATGATCAACCATGAGCTACGTACTCCTCTCAATGGCTTGCTAGGCAGCGCCGAGTTGCTTGCCGAAACGCAGCTAAACGATGAACAGTCGACCCTGTTAAACAATCTCGTCTATTCGGGGGATTTGCTTCGTTTGATCATCAACGACATCCTTGATTTCAGTAAGATCAGCGCAGGTATGATGGAGCTGATACCTAGTCGATTTGAGTGGGCCTCTGTTAAGCAGATGCTAAACGGCATTTTTCAGTCGAAGGCGGTTGAAAAAGGCGTCGACTTTCGCATCAAAGAATCGACGCCGATTCCGCCAATCCTAATTGGAGATTTTGAGCGAATATGCCAAGTTATGGTGAACTTGGTTGGCAACGCGGTTAAGTTCACGCGTCAAGGCTCTGTATCTGTTACAACGCAGTGGAAACATGATCAGTTGACGATTACTGTGGAGGATACTGGTATCGGTATTGAGCAAGAGGATTTATCGACACTGTTTGACCCTTTTGTTCAAGTTGACCGTACGGCGACGCGTCACTTCGAAGGGACTGGGCTGGGTTTAGCCATCTGTAAAAACCTTGTCGAGCTAATGAGAGGACATATTCATGTCCATAGTGTCAAAGGCAGTGGGAGTACATTTACGGTGACAATTCCGTTGGTTGTCGGAGAAGAAGAGAATGATACCGAGCATGCTCGTCAAGATGGAAATGATGCGGTGACACTACTTGAGCAGCTCTCAATCTTGGTGGTGGATGACATCCGAATGAACCAAGTGATCATCAATCAGATGCTAAAAAAACTCTCCATTCAACCCGACATTGCTACCAATGGCATTGAAGCGATCAAAGCAGCCAGTGACCATCAATACGATTTAATCTTTATGGATTGTCGAATGCCGGAAATGGATGGGTTTGAAGCAACGCGCTATTTGCGAGAGCAGAACTACACACTGCCGATCATTGCCCTGACCGCGGGCACTACGTTAGAAGAACGTGAGAAATGCATTGTCAGCGGCATGAATGATATTTTAACAAAACCATACACCGCGCAAGACTTAAGGCTGATGCTAGAAAAGTGGGTTTAGCACCCACTTTTTACTATTGTGCAAGCGTTGGCAAAATTCGACTCAGCTTATCTAATGTCTCTTGGTACTCTGACTCACATTGACTGTCGGCAACCAAGCCACCACCAGCCCACACGTGCAGCTTACCCTGTTCGGCCACCAAGGTGCGAATGGTAATGCTGGTGTCCATTCGTCCGTGACGGCTGATATAGCCAATACTGCCACAATACGCACTTCGTCGATGAGGCTCGAGCTCTTCGATGATTTCCATAGCACGAATTTTTGGAGCGCCCGTAATTGAACCGCCCGGGAAACTCGCTCTAAGCAGATCGGCTGGGGCATATTGGCTATCCAACTCTGCGCGAATCGTACTCACTAAATGGTGAACGGCAGGGAAGCTCTCAATATCGAAAAGTTTCGGCACGTGAACCGTTCCAGGTTTTGCCACGCGACCTACATCATTTCTCAGCAGATCAACAATCATCAAGTTTTCAGCTTGATCTTTTTCTGCGCTGGCTAGGTCGAGCGCAGATTGTTCGTCTTGCTGTGGGCAATCAGAGCGAGGACGCGTTCCCTTAATCGGTTTGGTTTCAATGACTCTGTCTTTGACTTCTAAGAAACGCTCAGGAGAGACACTCAAAATCGCCCCTTGCTCTGTGCGGATAAACGCAGAGAAAGGGCCTTGGTTAACCGCTTCGAGTTTCTGATACGCCTGCCACTCACTGCCTTGATACTCCGCCACAAAACGCTGAGCAAGGTTAATCTGATAACAATCGCCAGAGAGCAAATACTCCTGCACTTTGGCAAACTTTTGACTGTATTCAGATTTGGTCATGTTTGATTGCCACGATGAGTTGAGCGCGAAGTTATCCGATGGCATGGGAGTTTGGCTTAACAACCAGTGGTAATGTCTCTCAACATTGACTCCAACGATAGCGGCGCTTTGTTGGTTGTGATCAACAATCACGGCCCACTCATACAAGCCGACCGCCATATCGGGCGTATCGAGGTCTTTCTTGGCTAGCTCTGGCAGTTTCTCAACGCGTCGGCCAAGATCATAAGAAAAATACCCCAGAGCGCCGCCGACAAAGGGCAAATCACCCTCGTAGTGGATGTCGCTAAGCCAGCGAGTTTGCTCTGCTTGCAGGAGGTCAAATGGGTCACTTGACGATGTGGATTGACCGTCAGGATTTTTGACTAACGTGTGCTCGCCATTGGTGGTCAATGTCGCGATAGGTTGGGCGACCAAAATGTCGAAGCGACTGTCGATATGCGTGCGGGATGGCGACCTTAACAACATGGCCCATGGCAGGTGCTCAATGGAGTCAAAAAGCTGTTTGGCAAGATCATTTTGGTATTTAATCGGCTTGATTTCTAAGCAATTTGGCGCGTTGTTATTCATTTGTTTAATTTGTGACAAAGAGATCGTTCGCTGCATGGTAACAGAGGGAAAGCAAGAGTATCATAATGCTAACCAACGCCGCTACTCATGACGTTTAATAATAAAAAGGCGCAGTCAGCCTGAGTCAATCGCCTAATAGGCAAACGTTTGAGTAGATGGATGAAAAGGAAGCATAACGATAAAGAGGCACGCAATGACGGTTATTCGCCAGCAAGACGTGATCAGCAGTGTTGCTGATGCACTTCAGTACATTTCTTACTACCACCCTCTAGACTTTGTTCAAGCCCTGGAAAAAGCCTATCATAAAGAAGAGAGCCAAGCGGCGAAAGACGCGATTGCTCAAATTCTTATTAACTCTCGCATGTCTGCAGAAGGCCATCGCCCAATCTGTCAGGACACAGGTATCGTCACCTGTTTCGTCAATGTGGGCATGGGCGTCCAATGGGATTCTACCGATCTTACGGTGCAGCAAATGGTTGATGAAGGTGTTCGTCAAGCGTACACCAACCCAGATAACCCACTACGTGCTTCGGTATTGATGGATCCTGCGGGCAAGCGAATCAATACCAAAGACAACACTCCTGCGGTTGTTCACATCAACATGGTGCCGGGCAACAAAGTAGAAATTCAGATCGCGGCAAAAGGCGGCGGTAGCGAAAACAAAACGAAAATGGTCATGCTAAACCCGTCTGACGATATTGCGGAATGGGTAGAGAAAACACTGCCGACGATGGGCGCAGGCTGGTGTCCACCGGGCATGTTGGGAATAGGCATTGGTGGCACCGCTGAGAAAGCGGCAGTATTGGCGAAAGAATCGCTGATGGAACACATCGACATTCAAGAGCTGATCGAACGCGGCCCGCAAAACGCAGAAGAAGAACTGCGTTTAGATATCTTTAACCGTGTCAACAAGCTCGGTATCGGCGCTCAAGGTCTAGGTGGTTTAACCACGGTTGTCGACGTTAAAATCAAAACCGCTCCTACACACGCTGCGTCTAAACCCGTGTGTTTGATCCCGAACTGTGCGGCTACTCGCCATGTACACTTTACGTTAGATGGCACAGGCCCTGCGGACTTAACGCCACCAAAATTGGAAGAGTGGCCAGACATTACGTGGGAAGCGGGGGAGAACACTCGCCGAGTTAATCTTGATGAAGTGACACAAGCGGATGTGGAGCAGTGGAAGACCGGCGAAACGGTTCTGCTTTCAGGTAAGATCCTGACTGGTCGTGACGCGGCGCATAAACGCATCCAAACCATGCTACAAAATGGTGAAGGTTTGCCAGAAGGTGTCGATTTTAAAGGCAAGTTTATCTACTACGTCGGCCCTGTTGATGCAGTCGGAGATGAAGCCGTAGGTCCTGCGGGTCCAACCACCTCTACGCGTATGGATAAGTTCACCGACATGATGCTTGAAGAGACGGGCATCATGGGCATGATCGGTAAAGCGGAGCGCGGACCTGCTACCGTTGAGTCGATTAAAAAGCACAAAGCGGTCTACTTGATGGCGGTCGGCGGCGCGGCTTATTTGGTTGCTAAAGCGATTAAGAAAGCGCGCGTGGTGGCGTTCGAAGATCTCGGTATGGAAGCGATTTATGAATTTGAAGTCGAAGATATGCCAGTAACCGTAGCCGTTGACTCCAATGGCGCCAACGCTCACCAAATTGGCCCTGATACTTGGAAAGTAAAAATCCAAGAGATGGAAAGTTAAGCTTGTGAGAAATTGCTGATTTAGCAAGAGATTCTCGCAAAGATTTGACAAAGGTGTGGGTAAAACTGCACCTTTTGTCTATATACTACAAATTGTAAACAAATACGTCAGGAGCGAAAATGCCTCGTTTTATTCAAATTCTTCAGCTAGTCATCGCGGCTGTCGTCGGTTTCTTTGTCGGCTACGACATCATTTTGCACGGCATCAGCATATTCGATGAAAAATACGTGACCATCACATGCGTGTTGTTTGCCCTTCTCGAAATCGCACTGTTCGTGATTTACAAGCTCATTGAAGACGATTAGATATCACGCCCTCGTTTTTATTAAAGCCCTTGATGCATATCGAGGGCTTTTTTGTTCATCTTTGATTAAGATTGGAGCCAGTATGATGAGTGCGAATAGTTAAATAAGAGAAGTTGAATGAAGAGCATTACTCAAGAAGTGAATGATTTAATCCACCGCAGCGTTGACTCACATGTCCGTATTGCGGTGACCGGATTATCCAGAGCAGGCAAGACCGCGTTTATTAGCTCGTTGGTTAATCAGCTTCTTCATACCTCAACTCACGATAACTTGCCGCTACTCTCTGCGGCGAGAGACAAACGCCTTGTCGGAGCCAAGCGTGAGCCCCAATCTAATATGTTGGTGCCAAGGTTTGGTTACGATGAAGCCATCGAGTCCCTTCACAGTGAGCCTCCTCAGTGGCCAAAACCAACGCGAGATGTCAGCGAGATACGCTTAGCGTTAAAATACAAACCTAAGAAAAAAACCAAGAAACTGTTCAATAGCACAGCGACCTTGCACATCGATATTATTGATTACCCAGGGGAGTGGTTGCTCGACCTGCCGCTTTTGGATATGGATTTTGAGCAATGGTCTAACAGCCAATTTGATGCACTAAAAGGTGTTCGCCAGGAATTAGCGGTGCCTTGGCTAGAGAAGCTCTCTCAGTTTGATGTCGATTCGGATCTCGATGAAAAACAACTGGCGGAGATCGCTCAAACCTATACCGACTATCTATACGCGTGCAAAGAGAGCGGACTCCATTGGGTTCAACCGGGACGCTTTGTATTGCCCGGAGAACTTGACGGCGCGCCAGTGTTGCAGTTTTTCCCAGTGAAGTTTGAAGAAGGGAAAAAGGTTGAGAAAACGTCCAATTTAGCCATGCTTCAAGCGCGCTATCACGAGTATCAGCAAAAAGTAGTGAAAGCCTTCTATAAGCATCATTTTTCGACGTTTGATCGCCAAATCGTTTTGGTGGATTGCTTACAATCACTTAACGCAGGTTATGAATCGTTCCATGATATGCGAGACGCGCTAGAACAAATCATGAATAGCTTTAAGTACGGCAGGAGTAATTTATTAAAGCGCCTGTTTTCACCACGGATTGATAAAGTGCTATTCGCGGCAACAAAAGCGGATCATGTGACCCCCGAACAACACCCAAATTTGGTGTCGTTGTTGCAGCAAATGGTACATCCAGCGTGGCAAAACGCGTCGTTTGAAAACATTGAAATGAGTTGTATGACTATGGCCTCTATCCAAGCCACTCAAACGGGCTTTATTGGTCAGGGCGATCAGGCGGTGCCTGCGATTCAAGGAGTGACGCTGGAAGAGCAGCCCATGACGGTCTTCCCTGGTGAAGTACCGAAGAAGTTACCCAATAAAGTGTATTGGCAGCAGCAAGGGTTCGAGTTTACCGCCTTTCGCCCTCAAGCATCGCTCAGTGATGAGCCATTGCCGCATATTCGCATGGATAAAGCACTTGAGTATTTGATTGGAGACAAACTGAAATGAGCCAACCAGCAGACAGTAAGTTGAAACAGAAGAAGGTGTTTGAACAGCCTTTAGTGGATGAACCAGTTCAATCTCAACCAGACCTCACTGCACACATGCAATTCACCGAGCAAGAAACATTTGTCCCTGCAAAGATTGAAGAGCGTGATTCTGATACCGAAGCCGAAGCAAAATTAGAACGCATTATTCGCCCTCACTCTGGGTCGAAGTGGTTGGCGAGTGGTCTGTTGGCAACATTTGCTGGTTTAGTGGGGTGGCAGGCGATAGACAGTGTTGTCACGTCGATTCAAACCGCAGACTGGTTGTCGTTAGGATGGGCGGGATTCATATCGGTTCTTGCCAGTTTAGGTATTGGCGCAATCGGCAAAGAGTTGTGGAAATTACGTAAGCTGCGCAATCACTTTTCGGTACAAGAGCAAACGGAAGCCCTAATCGAAACCAATAGCATTGGTAAAGGGAAGGCGTTTTGTGAGGCGCTTGCCAAGCAGTCAGGCATTTCAGCAGAGTCACCCAGTTATGACCGTTGGATCCATAGCGTGAAGCCCTCGCACAGTGATGGTGAAGTGCTCGATATGTACGATGCGATGGTGGTGTCAGAGCAAGATAAGTTGGCAACTAAAGTGGTGTCTCAACATGCGACTGAGTCAGCGGCGCTTGTTGCCATAAGCCCATTGGCGATTGCCGATATGTTGCTGGTGGCTTGGCGAAACTTCAAAATGATCGACAGCTTAGCGGATATTTACGGTGTCGAGCTAGGGTATTGGTCACGGCTACAGCTGTTCAAATCGACCTTAATCAACATGGCCGCTGCAGGAGCAAGTGAGTTAGCCATAGATGCCAGCATGGATCTGATGTCGATGGACTTGGCCGGGCGCGTGTCAGCGAGAGCAGGGCAGGGACTTGGCGTCGGAATCTTAACCGCTCGTTTAGGGTTAAAAGCGATGGCACTGCTTCGACCTATGCCTTGGCATGAAGAACGACGAGTCAAACTGGGCGCGATTCGAAAACAAATCGTAGAAAAAATCGCCGCTATAACAATCAAATAGCGTGAATGTGAAGCAAGTGATGTCGCTTTGCTTGACGAGGATCTAGGCTTAAGGGAAACTACTGTCAACTTTTCGTGACACCTTAGTTAGGAACTTATCTGTGCGTCTAGAAGTTTTTTGTGAAGACAGGCTTGGCCTGACTCGTGAACTGCTCGATATTCTTGCTTCAAAGAACATCGACTTACGAGGCATTGAAATTGATATTTCAGGCATCATTTATCTCAACTGTCCCGATATCGATTTCGATACCTTTAGTGAGTTGATGGCGGAGATCCGTCGCATCTCAGGCGTCAAAGATGTCCGAAAAATCCAGTTTATGCCTATTGAGCGCCACAACACAGAGCTTATCTCCTTGCTCAATAGCCTTCCAGAACCGGTCCTTGCGATAGACCTGAAAGGCAACGTCGACATGGCTAATCACGCCGCGATGAGTCTATTCCATCAGCAAGAGAGTGAAATAATTGGCCATCCGGCTTCAACCCTGATCCCCAGCTTTAACTTTGCAAAATGGAGCGAAAGCACCAGCACTCGCCAACGTGAAAGCATTGTGATTGGTGGGTTGGATTACACGCTTGATGTGATGCCTGTATACATTACGGACGAAGCCAACGAATCCATCTTGGCGAGTGCGGTAATGATGATCCGCTCTTCTCAAGAAAAGCCTCTGTTTGATGAAAGTTTGCCGCTGCACAACAATCTCGGTTTTGAGCATTTTGTCGGCGTGTCCAATCGTCACAAAGCGCTAATTAGTCAAGCCAAAAAGCTCTCTATGCTCGATCAGCCTTTGCTCATCCAAGGTGAAACGGGCACGGGCAAAGAGATGCTTGCACGAGCTTGCCACAACCGTTCAAACCGTTCGGGTAAACCGTTTTTGGTGTTGAGCTGTGCGTCAATGCCGGATGATGTGGCTGAAACAGAACTGTTTGGCCATGCGCCAGGCTCTTTTAACCACGACCAAGGTCATAAAGGGATTTTTGAGCAGGCGAATGGTGGCACGGTGTTCTTGGATGAAATCGGTGAGATGAGTCCGCACTTGCAAATCAAACTGCTGCGATTACTCCAAGATGGCACCTTCCGCCGCGTGGGAGAAGAAGACGAAATTCATGTCGATGTCCGTGTTATTGCGTCAACTCGCCATCATCTTGCGGATCTCGCTGAGTCGGGAAGTTTCCGCGAGGATTTGTTCTATCGGCTAAACGTACTGACATTAATCATTCCTCCTCTTCGCGAACGTTCAAACGACATTGCGCCACTACTTGAATTGTTTGTCGCGAAATACGTGAAACAGTTAGGGATTGGCAAACCTGAGCTTAGTGATACGCTTATCGATCAATTGGTGACGTATCAGTGGCCTGGTAACATGCGCCAACTGGAAAACATGGTTTTGCGAGCGCTTACAGAACTTGAGTCTGACGTGCTAGATGCTGAGCTGTTCCACTTGCCACAGTTGGAATCTTCTTCTGCTCATTTGCCATCCATCAATCTTGATGGCTCCCTAGATGAGATCATGAAAGAGTACGAATCCCAAGTGCTGGAGAGATTGTATCAATCGTTTCCGTCTAGCCGTAAACTCGCTAAGCGCTTGAATGTTTCGCATACTTCGGTTGCGAACAAACTGCGTGAGTATGGGATAAGAAAAAGTTAATGGAACGTATTAGTACACCGCAGCAAGTGTTTGAACAAGATGGCGATGTGACTGTGCGTACCGCCGAGCCAACAGATGGCAAGCTCATTTCTGATTACTTTATTGCCAATCGCTCGCATCTTAAACCTTGGGAGCCCAAACGAGAGCCCGCTTTTTATACCGAGCCGGGTTGGACTCAACGATTGATCAAGTTGAACGAACTGCATCGAATGGGGCTTGGTTACTACTTGCTTATCCTCGATACAGAAAGCGGTGAAATGCTAGGGACAATCTCATTTAGTAACATCTCCCGTTTTCCATTTCATGCGTGCAACGTGGGCTATTCTCTAGGCCAAGTTGCGCAAGGGCGAGGGGTTATGTCTCGCGCGTTGAAACTTGCGGTGCGCTACATGTTCTCAATCCAAAACATTCACCGCATAATGGCGAGCTATATGCCTCGGAACCAACGCAGTGAGGCTGTGCTTAACCGCTTAGGTTTTAAACGAGAAGGGTTTGCCAAAGACTACCTACTCATCGATGGTAAGTGGGAAGACCACAATCTCACTTCGTTAATTAACCCCAATTGGAAGGCGAAGGAATGAATCGATTAGAGCAACAACTTGCGTTACTCATGGAATTGGATCAGCTCAAATCCGTGCTAAGGAGAACCCGCGTTAAAAGCGCGGAAGGTCGCCTTGAAAACAGTGCCGAACACAGTTGGCATGTCGCGTTAATGGCAATCTTGATGGAAGAGCATGCCAATGAGCCTGTTGATATCGCGCGTGTGGTAAAAATGCTCTTACTGCACGATATTGTTGAGATAGATGCTGGTGACACTTTTGTTTATGACGCCGTCGCTTCTTTAGAGCAAGAAGAGAAAGAGCTTGCCGCGGCGAAACGCATGTTTGGCATGTTGCCCACGGAGCAAGGTGCAGAGCTAATGGCTATTTGGCAAGAGTTTGAACAAGGGCAAAGTGCGGATGCAAAGTTTGCCAAAGCGCTCGATAGAATTATTCCAATGCTGCTCAACTACCACAACCAAGGGCAGAGCTGGTTAGAACACGGCGTGACTAAAGAGCAGGCTCTTACCGTCAATCGAAAGATCGGCTTTGGCTCGGAAGCGTTGTGGGACAAAGCACAACAAATGATAGAAGAAGCTACAGAAAAAGGCTGGCTAAAAGCATAATCGGCTAGCCATACGAGGATAATAAATGTCGTATCTCACTTTGGATCAATACCAAAGAAAATGGATTTTCACTCACCAATCAATGCCTGTGCCAGAGGAAGATCTCGCGGCGATTAAACCGATGGATCAAGCCCGCGCGTCACAGCTGTGGAAAGAAAACATCAGTGCTCAAAGCCCCGACGCTGATCGCCTCAGCTCCAGTGATTGGCCTATGCGAGAATCCAACTGGAAAGAGACCGTAGACTGGATGGCGGCGTGGGAGTCTGATGACGACGCGATGCCAGAAGAAGTCCTTGCGTTTTTGGATTGGCAAGATGATGTCACGGTGTACTTTTGTTATGAAAAATACAACGTGATTGAAACCAAATGGTCTACATTCAAAAAGCATTGGAAGAACTTTTTATTTTACGATGATGGTCCGATTCTAATTGGCCGCAGACGCGGTGAAGCGTTGTGGTTTGACTCAAAAGGTAATGTCAAACTGGGTCATCGAAAATGATAAAAGCAGGCTTAGCCTGCTTTTACGCAATATTGACGACTTTTCTTAGGTGAACAAGAAGCTTGTGGGCGCTTTCACCTGACATGTTGTACGGGTCAAAATGCTTACTTGACGAGTACCGCAGATTAACTGGGCTTGTCAATTCTATGTTCGGTACATATAACCCATACTCCACTCTCCAAACTCCCTCTCAGCAACTTCTGTATACTCAAGTAGTATGACTTTCTTGTGTCGCCTGTCGTTCAAAATATGTTGGTAAATCGCGTTTACTTGAGAGCGTGAGCCTTCGAGGCACTGTAAAAAATAGTCTTGGCTGAACAGTAGTAAACCAGTCACACCAACAGAAGCATTGTTTTTTTTTGGATATGCTGAGTAGCTCTTCAATATCATTTTGCGTCAAGTTGTCGCAGACGGTGCTCGCATAAATCAGTCGCACTAGAAACATGCCGTCTCCTCAGTTATTGGGCTTGTCCAATAAAGTATATGCCATAAATTACATATAAGGGTTTTCGCCCTATACTGAAGTTATCAGTAATCGATTAGAGCAGACGAATGGATGATAGGATACTGAGCTCCGTTGTAGAAATTACCGAGCAGAGAAACTCAATCTCATTAGGACACTGTCTCTTGGCGACACTTACTGAGATGATGCCAGTCCAAAGTGCTTGTTTGACGCATTTCATTGCCAATACAAGGGTGATTATTGCCAAAGTGACCAAAAGTGAAACAGAACATCATTACGATTGGGTATATGAACCGAATCTGGATAAAAACTCATATCATGACCATGCTAGGTCAACGCCTACCACCGAAACAATAAGTAAATCGCATTCTCGAATTAGTTATCCCATCCCCATTTCTGATGACAGCTCCGCTGAACTGGTTGTAGATATCGATGGTGATGCCTCTAACTATCAACTTCTTATTGATGGTTTTGCAAAAATCTACAAAAACTATTTGGTGGTATTGCATGAGAGTGAGCGTGATAAGTTAACCGGGTTACTCAATCGTCGTACACTTGAAGAGAGGTTGTCGCAAAGCTTCGATCTGGTCTCTCCTCGTGAAGGGGGAGAGCATATGTGGGTGGCAATTATTGATTTAGACCATTTCAAGTCTATCAACGACCAATTTGGTCACATGATCGGTGATGAGATTTTGCTGATGTTTTCACAGCAGATGCAGAACTACTTTTGCGACAACGAGCAGTTGTTTCGGTTTGGTGGTGAAGAATTTGTCGTTTTACTTCCTCAGCAAGACCAATCCCATGCATACGACAAGCTGGAGGGATTCAGAAAGCACATCGAAAAATACCGTTTTCCTCAAGTTCAGCAGATCACTCTAAGTTGCGGATTGTGTGCAATCTCGCGCCATGAGTATCTACCGACTATTTTAGGCCACGCCGATAAAGCGTTGTACTTAGCAAAAACAGAAGGACGAAACCAGATCCGTAGCTATGATGAACTAGCAAAAGATAACAGACAAAATCAAGATATTGATCCATTTAGTGATGTGGAGCTGTTCTAAGATCCAAAAAGATCATCTAAGCGAATGAATTGTAAAGCGTATACCCATAAATAAATTGTGATTTTAAGCCCAAATTAGGTCCTCTCTTTTGCGCAAACTATGTAATTTGTTATCATTTTTTAGACAAGTGGAATTTAGAGTGACAATTTAGTCAGTTATAGATTAAGTGCAGGGATGATTGTGGATACAAATAAAGCGCAATTAAAAAAAGATTTTTATGCTCAGATAAGCCATCTGCAGGCATATTGTCAGCCGCAGACTAAGCCCACTTTATCGCTACTGACTGAAGAAGAGTTACGCGAGTTAGAATCGCTTTGGATTGAGCACTTCATGTGGAAAACAAAGCAAAATCATTGACCCAGCCCCTGAGCCTATTTGAACAAACCCCAAACGTTGCATGTTGGGGTTTTTTATTGCCTTGAAGTTAAATTGTTATATTATAACAAAAGTGAACTAATCGTTGATTTATCCAGTATCAGTCCCCATAGTTAGAACAAATAAGAGATTTCTAGAATGATAGAAATAGAAGCAAGTGAGATTCGAGTGAGTAGGGATATGGCGGAAGTAAGAGCCAGAGTCGACTTCAAAGTCGGTGCCAAGAGTAATATTGATGCAGAACTGTTATCGTTTTCTGGACTGAAAACAGATAAAGAGCACGTTGCAGTCATTTTTAAACATGCAGACCAGACTCAAGAGGCACCGATGGTTCGTATGCACTCAGAGTGTTTAACTGGCGATGTCTTCCATTCTTCACGCTGTGATTGTGGAGAACAACTCGACGAGACGATAAACCGTATGGGTGAGTCTGGCGGGATCATCTTGTACTTAAGGCAAGAAGGTCGTGGCATCGGTTTATACAATAAAATCGATGCGTATAAATTGCAAAGTCAGGGCATGAACACCTACGAAGCTAACAATCACCTAGGCTTTGGTGATGACCTGCGTGACTTCACTGAAGCGGCGCAGATGTTAAAAGCTCTGAACGTTAACAAAATTCGCTTGGTGACCAATAACCCGAAGAAGGTTCGTGAACTTCAAGAATACGGCATTGAAATCGAGCAAGTTGTCAATACTTCAGCCCACGTTAAAGACGGCAACGAAGGGTACCTGAAAGCAAAAGTCTCTCATGGAAAGCATCATCTAAAGCTGTAAGCCCTGATTTCATCTATGTTGATAAAAGCCTCACTTCTGTGAGGCTTTTTTGTATGCCTCTTGCAATAAAATTGTAAATTTGTATGATTGCGTCCTGATAGTGTAAATGATAATAATTAGCACTAATAAATAATAACGATTATTAAGCTCAACAAGGATGCTTTTCAATGAATGTTAAATCTCTATTGGCGCAATCAGTCGCTGCTTCTTTGGTATTGGCGAGCAGCTCGGTTTTTGCTGCGAAAGTGACTAAAGAACAGGTTGTTGAACATTACGCAGACATCGCACATGCGGTTTTTGAAGATTCACTGACGACCGCCAAAAAGCTAGATAAGTCTATCGAATCTTTCCTAGCAACACCTTCAGCTGCAAAGCTAGAAGAAGTAAAACAAGCTTGGCTAGACTCTCGCGTTCCTTATCAACAATCTGAGGTGTTCCGTTTTGGCAACGCAGTTGTGGATGATTGGGAAGGGCAGCTGAATGCATGGCCGCTTGACGAAGGTCTTATCGATTATGTATCGACTGATTACCAGCACGAGCTAGGTAACGAAGGTGCAAATGCAAACATTGTCGCGAATAAGCAGCTGAAAATTGGCGCTACAACAATGGACGTTTCTCAGCTGACGCCAAAAGCGATTGCAGATTTGAATGAAATCGGCGGCTCTGAGGCAAACGTCGCTTCAGGCTACCACGCGATTGAATTCTTGCTATGGGGCCAAGACCTAAATGGTACTAATGCGGGAGCTGGTCAGCGTCCTTACACAGATTTCGTGGTGGGTGAAGGTTGTACGAACGGCAACTGTGAGCGTCGTGGCGAGTACCTAAAAGCGACAGCTCAACTGCTAATCCAAGATCTAGAATGGATGGAAAAACAGTGGTCAGCGGATGAGAAGGGTAACTACCGCGCAGAATTACTCTCTGACTCTTCAGAAAATGGCCTACGTAAAATGCTATTTGGTATGGGTTCACTATCTCTTGGTGAACTCGCCGGCGAGCGCATGAAAGTGGCATTAGAAGCGAACTCAACGGAAGACGAGCACGATTGTTTCTCTGACAATACGCATAACTCTCACTACTACAACGAGCAGGGTATTTACAACGTTTACACGGGTTTGTACAAGCGTCAGGACGGTACATTGCTCTCGGGACCAAGCATTAATGATCTCGTTGCTCAAAAAGACCAGCAAGCAGCAAAAGAGATCCAGAAGCAGTTTGATGTTACCCGTTCACAAGTCGGTCAATTGGTGACATCTGCAGAAAATAACGGTGAGTTCTTCGATCAACTTATCGCATCTGGAAACGTGAAAGGCAACGCGTTGGTGAACGAGACAATTATGTCGCTGGTTGCTCAAACGGCTTCAATTGAGCGTGCGGCAAAAATTGTTGGAATTAACAGCCTAAACCCAGATACGGCTGATCACGAATTTTAATTCGATTTCTGATCATGCAAGGGCTCCTTTGAGCCCTTTTTGTTGTTTTTATAACCTTACATTTAATGAGAATATTTCTTGTTTACATATTTAAAATGCTAAGGTTTTGCTATGAGCGCTAGGTATCATGTTTTACAAACTCTCCTTTCTTTCTGCATTACTCATTACTAGCACTGCGGTATCTGCCTACGAGGTTGCGTCTGGTGGCGGCACGTCAGTAAAAAAAGACGGCGCGAATGCCTATTCCTTGCCCGCGGGTAACTTGCCGATGTCCAAACGTTTGGATTTTAGCGTTGGTAATAGCTTCTTTCGAAATCCATGGGTTCAGGCTCCTGCGTCAACCGATGCGCGTGACGGTTTAGGTCCGCTATTTAATACCAATGGCTGTCAAAACTGTCATATCAAAGATGGTCGAGGGCACCCACCGGAAAAGGGTGATTTGCATGCAGTCTCTATGCTAGTGAGGCTAAGTATCCCTGCAATGACGCCAGAGCAGAAAGCCGCATTTATTAAAGATGGTGTTATCCCAGAACCCACTTACGGTGGTCAGCTACAAGATTTTGCGCTTCAAGACCAAACACCTGAAGGACAGATCAAAATCACCTACAGTGATCATCCTGTCACGTTCAAAGATGGCACCGTGGTTACGTTGAGAAAACCTAAGCTCGAAATTACTGAGCTTGGTTATGGAGCGATGCACCCAGACACGCAGTTTTCTGCTCGAGTAGCGCCACCCATGATTGGATTAGGTTTACTTGAGAGTATTCCCGATGAAACCTTGCAACAATGGGCTGACGAGCAAGACCGAGATGGTGACGGGATCTCCGGTAAAACCAACAAAGTGTGGGATGTGCAAGCGAATGATTTTGCGATTGGCCGATTTGGCTGGAAAGCGGGTCAGCCAAATTTAATGCAGCAAAATGCCGCTGCATTTAACGGCGATGTCGGTCTAACAAGCCATCTGTTTCCGAAAGAGAACTGCACCGCCAGTCAGACACTGTGTGACGAGTTGCCAAATGGCGGTAACCCGGAAGTCAGTGAAAAAATTCTCAACTTTGTCGAATTCTATTCACAACATTTAGCGGTGCCAATCCGTCGCAACTTAGATGATCCTTTGGTTCAAAAAGGCCAGGCGCTGTTCGCGAAAGCGGGCTGTGAGAGTTGCCATAAGACGAATGTGAAAACTGGCGAGCGTGAAGGGCTGCCTGCGCTTTCAAATCAGATAATCCACCCTTATACCGACATGTTGCTTCATGACATGGGAGAGGGGCTCGCGGATAACAGACCTGAGTATCTAGCCAATGGGCGCGAATGGCGCACGGCGCCGCTTTGGGGTATCGGTTACACTGAAGAAGTCAACGGACACACCTATTTCCTACACGATGGACGAGCGCGAAACCTAATGGAAGCGGTGCTTTGGCATGGCGGAGAAGCGGAAAACGCGAAGCAAACGGTGCTTACTTTTAGTCAAACTGAGCGTGATGCGTTAATCGCATTTCTCAACTCACTGTAAGGGTTCAACATGAATAGGTTTCAGATAACGGCAGCATCCATTGCATTGATGGGGCTCGTTGGTTGTCAGTCTCAGTCAGACAAAATCACCGAGCCTGAGCAGACGAATCATGCCAGTCAAGGCGTCTATCAAGTCGAGTATTATGCCGCTCAGAAATTTGCCCAGCAGAGTGATTTGTTGAGTCGTCAGTTTGAACAGTATTGTGCAGAATCAGTGTCGCTCGATGCTACTCGACAGCAGTGGCGCAGCACGATGGAAAGCTGGATGGCGCTGCAAGGTCAAGAGCGTGGCCCAGAGGCGGCACTTGCACAAAGCTGGAATGTCCAATTTTGGCCAGACAAAAAAAATACCACAGGGCGGAAGATGTCGAGCCTAATTGGACAGGACAAAGCGTGGTCCGCATCCGAGATAGCGCAGCAAAGCGTGACGGTTCAAGGTCTAGGCTCACTGGAATGGCTGCTCTATGATGAGAGCTCATCGCTCGCGCCTCAAAGTCGTGTCTGTCAAACGGCAATCGCGATTAGCCAGAACTTAAATAACAACGCCAATGCGATTTACGCTGCATGGCAAACGAATCCTTGGAAGCGCTTAGATGACAAAGCATGGACATCTGAGTACATCGCTTTGCTGTCTAACCAGCTCGAATACAGCATGAAGAAAATGAGTCGACCATTGGCTAAATTTGGCCAACCTCGACCTTACTTTGCTGAATCTTGGCGCTCTCAAACATCGATGATGCAATTGAAAGCGAATGTCATCGCACTGCGAGAACTCTATCTAGCAAATGGACAAGGGTTGGATGCATCGCTTCGCCAAAGAGGATATTCGGATCTGGCAAACCGTATCTTGAGGCAGTTCGATATGACGATTGAGACATGGCCTGTTGACGTCAGTTTGTTTGATTTGCTCCAATCGAAAGACGGGTATCGCGTGGCTTACTCGAACTACAACAAGTTAGAGCAGTTAAAATATTTGATTCACGAAGAAGTGGCGATTGAACTGGGTGTAGTAATAGGATTTAACGCAACTGATGGTGACTGATAAGACAAGGCGCTCATTGCTCAAAGCGGCACTTTTTGGCGCTGCCGCCCCGATACTGCCATTAGGTTGTACCTCGACACCTTCACGCCGAGAACCTGCTTTGATAGGCTGCGCGATTAAGGGACGAGGAAAGTACAGTGCGGTTGTCGCCGATGAATTTGGCTCGCCACTGTTTCACATTCCGTTGCCAGAGCGCGGTCATGGCGTGGCAACTAATAAGCGATTTCGCCATGGGGTGGCATTTGCACGTCGCCCGGGCACGTTTTTTGTTGTCTTTGACTATCAAACTGGCGAGGTCGTTAACGTTCGTTCTGCCCATGTAAAACGTCACTTTTATGGCCATGGCGTCTACTCGAATGATGGTCAATGGCTATATGCCACCGAAGGTGAGCGTGATACCAGTAAAGGAATTATTGGCGTTTATGACGTGGTCGCGGGTTACGAGAAAGTCGCGGAGTTCACCAATTTTGGTCTAGGCCCGCATGAAGTGATCATGATGCCCAATGACACCTTGGCTATTGGTGTCGGCGGTGTCCATACTGACGGTCGAACGCCGCTTAACTTGTCGACAATGACGCCAAGTTTGAGTTATTTGGATCGCAACGGCGAGTTAATTGAACAGCAGACCCTTTCCGATCGTCACTTAAGTATTCGCCACTTAGCCCATGACGGAAGCGAGACTGTGTTGTGTGGTCAACAATATCGAGGTGAGCCAGACGAATACCCTGCGTTGCTAGCGATACATAAAAAGGGAGAATCGCTGACCTCTCTTGAGGCAGAGCCTGAGCAGTGGGCTAGGTTCAATCACTACATCGCAAGCATCGCGGCGACCGAAGATTGGATCTTGGCCACATCGCCTCGAGGTAACTGTTATGGGATATGGTCGAAACAAAGTCGGCAGCTGGTGGAGTTGGCCCCATTGCCAGATGCTTCCGGTGTCGTCGCGCATGATGGGCATTTTCGAGTCAGCTCCGGAGCGGGCAGTGTGATCACTCAGTCTTCTCCGAGTGATAAAAGCACATTTCAGTCTGGAGTGCAGTGGGATAACCATTGGTCAGCAATCGCCTAGGTGCGCTGCGTTAGAACAGTAAATTATTAATAAAAGTTTGAATTACCAAGACCTTTATTAAATTCTTAAAAACAAGTCACACTATCTTCAATCTTCTCTGCCATACTTTCTTTTATCAGCGTAAAAAGGGATGTGTTATGAGGGTTTGGAAAACTTGGTTGTTGATGGTGTGGTTGTTTCCGTTACAGGTTTTTGCCTCAGATTATTTCCATCAATTAGGGTGGACAAGTGCTGATAGCAAACTGAATGAGTTGCTACAGTATCCGTCTGTGGTCGAACAAATCTACCAAGAAAACGGCGAACAGCTTATTTGGTTTGATCTTCAGCAGGGCAGCAGTCTCGAGTTCCAGTTGGAGGTGATACAACACGCAGGGTTTAGCCCGCTGTTTTCCCGACAATTAAGCTATTTGCAGTTTTATCGTAAGAGCAATCGCTGGTTTGAATATGATCTCTTGGCGACTGATACCTTACTCCTATATCTCAACTATGCGGAAAAAGCCAAAACCAATGGTGGAGAATGGTTTTTTGAGCGCAAGTTGACTGAATCGCTGCAGCCGATCCCGACAGGTGCTGTGGTCGCAGTCCGACGAGCCGTTGCCAATCAGCAGTTGTCTGCGCTGATTGAGTCCTATACGCCAGACAGCCCAGACTACCTTCGCTTGATTGATACCTACCTACATATTTCCAAACACGACAAACGCAATATTCCTTTGCTTGAGCAAGGCGGTTTGATCAAAGTCGGCGACAAGCTACTTGATAGAGAGCTGCTTTTAGAGCGCCTAAGCGTCGTTGATGTCGATTTGGCAAACGTTAGGCGTGATGTTACTTATTACGACATGAGTCTAGTCCCAGCGATTAAGCAGTTTCAGAAGTTGCATGGACTAAAAGAAGACGGTGTCATCGGTCCTGAAACAGCTAAGTGGCTCAATGTGTCGATGAAAGATCGATTAACAACATTGGCGTTGAATGCCGAACGGATTCGCTATTGGCCGAGCGATAAAGACACCATAATTGTCGTTAATGTGCCCAGTTATGAAATGACCTACTGGCATGGGGGAAAAAACGTATTTGAATCGAAAGTGGTGGTGGGTCGCCAAGCAAGACCGACCCCTCTGATGATCACCAACCTTGATACATTGATCCTCAATCCGACTTGGAATGTACCGTGGAAAATTATGGTTGAGGACATCATTCCTAAAATGAAAGAGGATCCTGAATACCTCACCAGACAACACATTGAGATTTTGCCCAAGTGGGGTTCGAAAGAACGTATTGATCCGCAGCAAATAGATTGGGACGCGATGAACCCTAAGTCGTTTCCTTATCGGATGACCCAACTCTCTGGCAACCAAAATGCACTAGGACTTTATAAGTTCAACACCCCGAACAAACGTGCTATTTACCTGCATGATACTCCGAGCAAAGGGCTTTTTAACGAGCCTCAGCGAGCGTTTAGTTCTGGGTGTATTCGAGTCGAACACGCGGATGTTTTTGCTTCTCGCCTACTTGAACATCAAGGGCTGACGAAAAGTAAACTCTCAGCGGAGGCGGATCGCTCGAACAAGAAAATCCCTCTTCGTAAACGTATCCCCGTACACATCATCTATCAAACCGCTTGGTTTGAAGAAGGCAAAACCCACTACAGAGAAGATATTTATCAGCTAGATACCTTTGGTTACACAAAAGGGTGAGATTGACCTAAAAATGACAATTCACTCATCGAACTATTTTTTGTATTTCGTTCAAAGGTTAAGCAATAAAAGCTGCGATTTTGCATATTGTGAGCACGATTTATGCATTTGCACTTCATATAAGAGTTAGGTAGTGTCATTTCGCGACACGTTTCCAATAAACCGTTATATGAAGGCATTTTGTTGTGGATTTTTCACGAAGAGATTTTATTAAATTAGCAGGGAGTGGCTTAGTCGTTGCGAGTTGTGCGCCAAGTTTGGCTTTCGCTTCACTCCCCGATGAACCGAGAGCATTAGCACTTAAAGCGCTTAATACCGGTGAAGAACTAGAAGCGTGCTACTTTGATGGTCAGAAATATGTCAAAAACGAACTTTCTCGCATTGACCATTTGTGCCGCGATTTCCGCCGTAATGAAGTTCACACCATGGATAAATACCTATTTGACCAAATCTCTCTCATTCAGTCAGAGTTGGGGGTTGAGTCTGAAGTGATTGTCATTTCTGGGTATCGCTCTCCTGCGACGAATGAAGCGCTTCGAAGCAATTCTGGTGGTGTCGCGAAGAAAAGCTATCACATGCTTGGTCAAGCCATCGATTTCCGTCTTGATGGTGTCAATCTAAAACAAGTGAGAGATGCTGCAATCAGCTTAAAAGCGGGTGGCGTTGGCTATTACCCTCGCAGTAACTTTATTCATATTGACACCGGTCCAGTACGCTATTGGTCGTAGCACGCTAAGGCAATAAGGTTGCGACTATTGTCAAATAACCAGTCAGATGTCATAGTTCAGCCAGTTTAGCTATAGATAAAGGTTCGTTTATGTCTTTGAAGTACCAAGTTGTTCCCGTTACCTCGTTTTCTCAAAATTGTTCTATCGTTTGGTGCGATGAAACAATGGAAGGGGTAGTGGTGGATCCCGGCGGTGATGTAAAACAACTTGCAATGCTTATCAAAGAGCTCGGTGTGAAGGTTGTCAAACTCGTACTGACTCATGGCCACTTAGACCACGTAGGGGGCACTGAACCGCTTGCGGCAGAGCTTGGCGGAATTGAGATCGTTGGCCCTCATAAAGATGACAACTTTTGGCTTCAAGGTCTAGAAAACCAAAGCCAGATGTTTGGTTTTCCGCTTACCGAAGCGTTTGAACCTCATCAATGGTTGGAAGAGGGTGACAAAGTCGTGTTCGGGAATCAGGTTATGGACGTGATTCATACACCAGGGCACACGCCAGGTCATGTGGTGCTGTTTAGTAACGAAGCCAAACTTGCCTTTGTCGGGGATGTACTGTTTAACGGTTCTATTGGCCGTACTGATTTTCCCAAAGGCGACTTCAATACATTGATTAGCTCTATCAAGACTAAGCTCTGGCCTTTAGGAAACGAGGTGCGCTTCGTCCCTGGTCATGGTCCAGAATCCACTTTTGGCCGCGAGCGAGCATCAAACCCGTTTGTGGCCGATGAGATGCCGTTGTACTAAATGGCCGTATAGATATTGCAAAAAGACCGCTTAGTGCGGTCTTTTTAGTTTTCTATGCAGGATCTCAATCTGCTTCTGCGGCGGCAAGGTAGCGCCGCGTCAAACCAACGAACTCTTCTATGGGTCGATCGAGATCTTGTGCCGAGATAAAAATATCGTAATCAAAATAACGTCTTTGATAAGCCATTCGGTTAGCGAGCATGGCTTGCAACCCTTTAAACTCTTCACCACGGCTGTTTTTGTAGGGCGTTGAATCAAGCACAATGTCCTCAAATCGGGTGCCTTGATTGTGTTGCCGTGCGCCAAGGTAAAGCAGTGCCCGTTGGCTCAACAGTATTTCTGTCGCAATCCGAGGACAAATGCTCTCTAGGTAGGGCGAGTAGTCTTTGAGCTTGATGCCAATCCAGGGGAGGGGTTGTTGCCACCCTTCTTGATCGCAATGACAAATACCGATTTTACTTATGTTCGTCCATTTTACGACCCAACCACCTTTGAACAGGTGTTGCTGAAAATGAGTGGCAGTTAAGGTGTAGCCGACGGTTGCTTTTTGAATCATCAGGTAGGCAAAGCCAATCACTGAGCAAACCGCCACTAGGGTTAAAAGGGCTTGTTGTAATCCCGGCGCATACATAACCAGAAACAAGACGCCGATCGTGAGCAACCATCCGACTATCTTGGCAAATGGTGAGCGAAAATCTAGCGGTTGATTGGATAAGTGCAGTGTTTCCATAGCGGCCACTCGTGACGTTTAAACCTCTGTTTATATATTCAGTAGTTAGGAAAAAGATCATAAACCCTATTGATTAAATTGTAGTCTGATAACCGGATATCACGCATTTTTGGTCTATAAAGCTGACCATACGCTGTAAATGACTGCAAAATTTTGGTATAAATCGCGCTTCAAATTTTCACCACTGCTCCGTATGCAGTGAAATGGAGAAATACTCGATGAGACTTGCTCATAAGCGCAAAGTGCAGATGAAACTGCAAAAGCGTATTAAAGCGACAGTTGCAAATGTAGCAGCAACAAAGAAAGCGAAGCCTGTAGTTGAGAAGAAAGTAGCTGCAGCGCCAGCAGCGGAGAAAGTTGTTGTAGCTAAAGCAACTGACGTTGCATTAACGCCAAAACAACAACAAGTTCTGGATATCGTTGTGGCAAATGCTGAAGGCATTAACCCTAAAGGTATCGGCCTAGAAGCAGGCCAGGAAGATGCGAAAGCAGCATCTTGGGCGACAGGTGCTCTTAAAAAACTACTAGAAGAGAATCTAGTGGTCAAAGAGCAGCTAGCGGGCAACAAGGTTATCTACAAAGCTGTTTAGTAACCGCTCTGCTTACCTAGTGATATTCATTAGGCATAATGCTTTAGAAGCCTCGACGTGTTCGAGGCTTTCTGTTTTATAAACTCAAGCGCATAAAAACGACCCGCTTGTCACACTTATTACATTTTTCCTACATTTCTAGTCAAAATTTGTTTCTACGTATATCTCGCTTGTTTTTTCCTGTCTCTTGTTTCTAACTTATTAATTCTCATAGTGCTGGATAATTTGTAGTACGTATTACTACGTACGCCATAAGTATTACGCTGTTTGTAATTGTTAATAACAGTGCGTGTTCTCGCTGATTTCATCTTTTCATGTCTTGTACGACTCTTTAACCGGAACAGAAACTACCTATGAAGGTATGTCGGCTAACAAAGGACGTGAACATGAGTCTTATCAAACAATCTTTAAAACGAGTACTAAAAGGTACAGCAGTGGCTGCGGCGCTAATGATGGCGGCGACATCGGTTAGTGCTGCAGAAAAAGTGTATCGCTTGAAACTGGCGGAAACGTGGGGACCAAATTTCCCGATTTTTGGTGACGCGACCAAAAACATGGCAAAGATGGCTGAGGAAATGTCGAACGGTCGTTTGCAAATTCGCATCGACTCTGCAAACAAGCACAAAGCGCCATTGGGTGTTTTCGATATGGTGAAATCCGGCCAGTATGATCTTGGCCACTCTGCGTCTTACTACTGGAAAGGCAAAGTACCTAACACTCTTTATTTCACTTCAATGCCTTTCGGTATGCTGCCAACAGAACAGTACGCTTGGTTCTACTACGGTGGCGGTATGGAGTTGATGGAAAAGGTTTACGCTCCTCATAACCTGCTTTCTTTCCCTGGTGGTAACACGGATACCCAGATGGGCGGCTGGTTCCAAAAAGAGATCAATTCGGTTGAAGACCTACAAGGTTTGAAAATGCGTATTCCAGGTTTTGCCGGTGAAATCCTTGCTGAGCTTGGCGCTAAACCGACGAACATTGCCCCTGGTGAGCTATACACTTCTTTAGAGCGTCGTACCATCGATGCGCTTGAGTGGGTTGGTCCATCACTCGATTTGCGTATGGGTTTCCACAAAATTGCACCTTACTACTACACAGGTTGGCATGAGCCAGGGACGGAACTTCAGTTCTTAGTCAACAAACGTGTGTGGGAACGTCTACCAGATGATCTAAAAGCGATCCTTCAAGTGGCAATGAAAACCGCTGCTTACGATATGTACACTCAATCTAAGCATGAAAGTGGCAAAAACTGGGCGTCTATCCAATCTGAGTACCCGAATGTTCAGGTTAAAGACTTCCCAGAAGAGGTCATGACGGCGCTGCGTGAAGCAAATGATCGTCTATTGAAGGCACACGCTGAGAAAGATGCAATGGCGAAAGAAATCCAACAATCGCAAGCAGACTACATCAACCAAGTTCGTCCGTGGTCTAACATTTCGCACCGTGCTTACCTAAATAGCCAAGCTCAATAACAAAAACATATAAATAAAAATGCTGACAGGGTGACACTGTCACCTTGTTGGCGAAGCCCAAGAAATCTAATCAAACTAAACGCCACCTTTAAGTGGCGTTTCATTCAAAATTCCATGGAGTAGGGAATGAGAAGCCTAATTTATATTGAGCGAGCGTTTAATCGCTTTGGTGACTTCCTTGGATGGTTATCAAGCATTTTGTTTATCTTGTTGCTTGCCAATGTCGTCTATGACGTTGTAATGCGTTACGTGTTTAACGATGTCTCTATTGCATTCCAAGAGATGGAATGGCACCTGTTTTCTGCCGTATTTTTATTAGGTGTTCCCTACGCGATCAAAGCTGGGGGCCATGTACGAGTCGACCTTTTCTATGAGCGCTTATCGAATAAAGCGCAGGCCATTATCGATGTGTTAGGCACACTTTTTTTTCTTTTCCCATTTTGCCTACTGGTTGCCTATTACGGTATCGACTTTGCGAAGGAGAGTTACGCGCTAGGAGAGACTTCGGGTGACCCTGGTGGCTTACCTTATCGCTGGATCATTAAAGCGATGATCCCTTTATCATTCTTCTTTATGGCAGTCAGTGGCGTAGGCTTGTTGCTGCATTCAATCAATAAGATTGTGAATCCTCACCTTCTTTACCAAGCAAGTCAGAACCAAAAGTCGGAGAGCTAATCATGGTCGGTATTGTAATGTTTTTCGTTGCCTTGTTCGCTCTGCTACTTGGCTTCCCTGTTGCGTTTACCTTTGGTGGTATCGCGTTAATCTTTGGTGTTTGGGCAGAAGGTTGGGAGATGTTTGCCTTCATGCCGTATCGAATTCAGTCGATCATGGAAAACACCGTCCTGATGGCTGTGCCACTGTTTGTTTTCATGGGGCTGGTGCTGCAAAAAACTCGCCTTGCGGAACAGTTACTTGAGTCAATGGGCAAGTTGTTTGGCGGTGTACGTGGGGGGATTGCGATCTCAACCGTATTAGTTGGTGCACTGCTCGCGGCATCAACGGGTGTGGTAGGGGCTTCGGTCGTTGCGATGGGGCTTATCTCATTGCCTGTGATGCTCAAGTACAACTACGATAAAGGTCTTGCCTGCGGTACGATTTGTGCCTCAGGAACGTTGGGACAGATCATCCCGCCTTCTATCGTTTTGATTCTGCTGGGTGATGTATTGGGCGTGCCTGTTGGTGATCTTTTCCAAGCGGCGGTTTGGCCGGGCCTTGTCTTAGTGGGGGCTTATGTCATCTATATCCTTATCTACGCGAAGCTAAACCCAGAGGCTGCGCAACCTATCCCTAGCGATGGCACGATGGATCGCAAGCAAGAGGTAATCACGGCATTGAAAGCGGTTATCCCGCCACTCGCACTGATTGTTGTGGTTCTCGGTTCTATCTTCGCAGGTGTTGCAACGCCAACAGAATCGGCAGCGCTAGGTGGTGCCGGTGCGATTATTCTTGCACTTCTATACGGTCAGTTTAGTTGGTCGATGGTCTATGAGGCAGCCAAAGAAACCGTCAAAGTAACGGCAATGGTGTTCGCGATTCTACTCGGTGCAACGGCTTTCTCTATGGCGTTCACCTATACGGGCGGTGACTACTTAGTCGAAGAGTGGATGTTGAATATCCCAGGTGAGAAATGGGGCTTCCTCATCATCACGATGCTTGTCATTTTGGTGCTTGGTTTCTTTATCGACTTCGTGGAAATCTGTTTCATCATTGTTCCTATTTTGGCGCCTGTTGCCGAGATCCTAGGCATCAATATGACGTGGTTTGCAATTCTTATCGCTATGAACCTTCAGACCTCATTCCTAACGCCTCCATTTGGTTTTAGCTTGTTCTATCTAAAAGGGGTAGCACCGAAAGGCGTCACAACACAAGACATCTACCGAGGGGTAATGCCATTTATCGCAATTCAGATACTGGTTCTCGCTAGTTTGTTGGTTTTCCCCGAGTTTTACGGAATGTGACCGCATAGTTACAGATAATTAACAATCATTGCTATAGTTAAGCCGCTTACTGGCCGTAAGCGGCTTTCGTTGTATTAAGGGGAATGGAATGCCTCTACAAGCTAAACTCATTTTGCTCAGCCTTGTCCCGTTATTACTCGTAACGGCGATCACCAGTTGGATCTCTATTTACCAAGCTCAAACCCTTGGCAAAAAGGAAGTCGAGTTATTTCGTGCTGGTTTGATCAAATCTAAAGAGACCGCACTTAAAGACAGTGTGGATCTCGCGTTTGACGCCATTTCTCATATTTATAATGACCCGAATCTACCGGAAGAGGTTGCGAAACAAGAAGTAAAACAGATCATCGACAAGCTGCGTTATGGCACAGAAGGGGATGGATATTTCTTCGCTTATGACGAGACGGGCGTTAATCTTGTTCATCCCATCATTCCTGAATTAGTGGGTCAGAACCTGATTGATATTCAGGATGAAAATGGTGACTTTCTGATTGCAGCCTTGTTACACCAAGCTCGAAACGGGGGAGGCTATCACGAATATCTTTGGCAAAAACCCTCCTCTGGGGAAAGTGTTCCGAAGCTAAGCTATGCCGCTTGGCTAGATAAATGGAATTGGATGATCGGAACGGGTCTCTACATTGAAGACATTTCTAAAGAAGTGGCTCGGCTTCAATCTGAAATCAACAAGAACATCGAAACCACCTTTTTTACAGTGATTGTCATCATGATTGTCACGGTTGCCGTTATCGTCGTGATTACGTTGGCGGTTAATCTACACGAGCACAAGCTAGCAGATCGAAGCTTAAAAGAGTTGGCGCACAAAACCGTGATGTTTCAAGAAGATGAGAAAAAGCATCTTGCCAGAGAGTTGCATGATGGCATCAATCAACTTTTGGTGTCGAGTAAATGCCATCTCGAACTGCTCAGCAATAAAATTGAACAGCCCGAGTTGCAGCAGCATCTCGTCAAGTCTCAGCATTCCTTGATGACAGCAATCAATGAAGTTCGTCATATCTCACACCAACTTCGCCCCAGTGCTTTGGATGACATTGGCTTACAGGCTGCCATGAACAGTCTGCTGCAAGACTTCAAAGCGCATTCCGGTGTCGAGGTGGAGTCGTCACTGACGACCGAGTCAGGCAAGTTAAAGTCCGAAGTGGCAACGACGCTTTATCGGGTGGCGCAAGAATCCTTGACCAACATCGGAAAACACGCCAATGCCAACAAAGTCAGCGTGATTTTGCAGCAAATGGGCAATATGCTACAGCTTATTATTAGAGATGATGGTGTAGGGTTTGACGTTTCTACAGCCATGCGTAAACGAGGGATTGGCTTACGTAACATGCGTGAGCGCGTCGAGTTTATCGGCGGAGATTTTGAAATTGAAAGTGAGCCGGGCTTTGGAACCGAGATCACTGTGCTCTTAGAACTGGATGGATTGGTGTATGGGTGATGTAATCAAAGTTGTTATCGCAGACGACCACCAGGTGGTACTCGATGGATTTATGGCTCGTTTACAAATGGAGCCTGAAATCGAGGTTATCGGGACAGCAAGTAATGGGTTAGAGGCGGTAGAAAGGGTGAAACAGTTGAAGCCCGATGTGGTTTTGATGGATGTCAGTATGCCAATCATGAATGGCATCGAGGCGACAAATATGATCCGCGAAGAAAACCCGCAAGCGAAAATTTTGATGTTAACCATGCATGACAACCGCGAATACATAATGAAGGTAATGCAAGTGGGCGCCGTCGGTTACATGCTTAAGGAAATCAGTGCGGATAAGATGGTTCAGGCCATCAAAACGGTTAATCAAGGTTCAACGTACTTTTGTGAGTCCGTGACTCAAACGCTGTTTTCTCAAGACGTTGTTCCCGCTAGCCAAAAGCCAAATCCACTGAGCCGACGAGAAGAGGCGGTACTCAAGCTTGTCGCACAGGGCCATAGCAGCAAAAAGGTCGCTGCAATGCTCAACATCAGCTATCGAACCGTTGAGACTCATCGACAGAACATCAAACACAAGCTCGACTTACACAGTACGGCAGAGCTCGCCAAATATGCGGTTGAACGTGGATTGGTAGACTAGTGATATCGGGTTAGTTAGTATGCGTTTGACCGAACAAATCAAGTATGCACAATGAGTTACCCTAAGAATCTTCACCAACATTATCATGCCCACGTTTATTTTGATGAGCACACAAGTGATATCGCCTATTCGCTTCGTGATTATGCTCGCGAGGAGTTAGAGCTTTCTGTTGGGCGCTTTAACCGTGGTCTTGTTGGTCCGCATCTAAGCTGGAGTTTTTCCATCGATTTTGACTCAAAGCAGTTTGACAAGGTTATTGACTGGCTTGATAAAAATCGTCAGGAGATGTCTGTGTTGGTGCACGCCGTGACCGACAACGAATACCAAGACCATACGGATTTCGCCTACTGGTTAGGTGAGCCTCTTCCTCTTAAGTTGTCAATTTTTGATGCTTAATCAACGAACTTTGTCCTTCACGACAAAGAACCTGATTTGTCACTAAAATAACCTTACCTGTATAAGGCGTCCTCTGAATCTATTCATTGGACAACTATTATGATGAACCCACTTATCGACGCTTTGTTTACTCAGGGCTACTATGTTTGGGATGATTTTCTATCCGCTCAAGAGGTTTCAGAACTCAAAGAGTGTATACCTGAGAATTGGAAGAAAGCTCGTATTGGTCGCAATGAAGAAGTGACTCGAGAATCTTCCATTCGCAGTGACAAAATTCAGTGGCTCACACCAAGTATGGGGACGCCCGTCGCCAATTACCTGAGCAAGATGGAGCAAATTCGTTTGGAAGCGAATCGCCATTTCTTCTTGGGGTTATTCGAGTACGAAGCGCACTTTGCCAAGTATGAGAAAGGTGATTTTTATCAAAAGCATCTGGACTGCTTTCAAGGCAATGAAAACCGTCGCTTGACCACGGTCTTTTATATGAACGACGAGTGGAGTAAGGAAGATGCCGGAGAGTTGGTTGTGTATGATTTAGATGACAATCCGCTGATGACCCTGCCACCAAAGTCTGGTCGCCTGTTTGTGTTCTTATCTGAGCAGTTTCCACACGAAGTATTGCCCACCAATACCGAGCGCTTTAGCATCGCAGGTTGGTTTCGCGTTAACGGCGTAAAAGATAACCAACTTGATATTGCTCGCTAGAGACCGTTTACCAAGATCGCGTTGTTTGCGATCTTGGCAATTTGATCTTAAAAGCAAAAATGGCAGTTCTCTTTGGTTAAACCAAATCGTCCTTCGCGGCTCGCGATATGTTTTGCTCCCTCTTTCTTACCCATCTCATAGCCCCGCATTAAAACGTTGTGATTCATGGTCAATCGTTTAACGTTAAATGTATCATCGGGGGCGATCACTCGTACCGTGACGCCAGTCGGTGGATTGCGGATGAACTCAAGCGATTGGTTATAACGGCTAGCTCTTTGTGCCATGGCTTTGGCGATCATTGGCTGCTTTGCCAATAGTTTATCCATCAACCATGAATGACGCATAGGTGGCATTTCATAGCTGAGTGGATGAGAGAGAATGACGGTGATCTCGTTTGCACCTTGGCGATAGGCTTCGATAACAGGAATGGAATCCGCCACTCCGCCGTCGGTATAACAGCCGCCAGAAAAGCATGGTGTTGCTTTATAAGCAATAGGCAGCGCGCTGGTGGCTTCAAGAACAGCAGTGATGTTCTCTGTATTTACTTGGTAATACTCCGCATTGCCTGTTTCAATATTGGTTGTTGTGGCAATCAGGGGTAGGTTTGAGAATAACGCCGCATCATCAAGAGGAAAGCGTTTATTCGATTCAGCAACCAGCCATTTTACATCCACTAAATTTCCGCCTTTGACGAACCGCTTTGGATTGAAAAACGCGCTATCAGTCGCTAATTCACAAATCACTTTTTGGCTTCTGCCATGCTGTTTAGACAAATAACCAACAAGATTTGATGCCCCAGCAGACACTCCGATGGCAAAGTCAAACTCATAGTAATCCTCTTCAATAAAGCGATCTAAGACGCCCGCAGCAAAAATACCACGCATCGCTCCGCCTTCAACAACCAATGCTTTCATAACTTTTTTCTATCTGGTTCAGGATAGTTGTGATCCTATGAAAGTGCGCCAAGACGGTCTAATCGGCTTTACTAATTATTGGAATAGGCAAAACCAAATGGTCGCTTCTCTGGTTTTTGATAACCTGTTTTTATACACAGTATTATTTGACGATCTACAGAACTTAACTATACTGTATGTATAAACAGATAAAGGAGGTGGCATATGATCTGGGAAACCATTGAACGAGTAAACCGCCTGCGTCAAAAGGCGCTTTCCGATCCTGAGTTTATTCAATCAGCAAAAGCGCACGAGCAAGCGATCCGTGTTCAAGAAAATTCTGATTTCACATCGGTTAAACGCAGTAAAAAAGTGAAAGAGCGTACGTTAGCCGACATATATAAACCAACTGACCTCTCGCCCGATTCAGGTGAGCGATCTCATTAATTTCAAACAAAGGGAAGCCCAGCGTTTCCCTTTCGCTTTATTGCGCGCAAAAAAAGACCGCGTGTTGTTAGTGTAATTTTTGACAATGACACCAAACAGCGGCCGCAACACAGGAAGTAATGGAGACTCAGTGGCTGTAACTGAGTGCTTCTTTCAGTTTAGACTATCTGAAACCTTGTGCTGATTAATTCAGAGTTTTTCGCATTATTTCTGTTGATTTGTGGATAATTAGTCACCTTAATGATGTCTTTTTATTCTTTTCATAATTTCAACCAATGTGTGCATGTTAGTGAAATGTTCCATATATTTCTGTTATTTGGTGTTATTCTTTTAAATTACAGTTGTAAGGCAGAGTAAAATTCATATAATGCGGCGCCGGAATTGATCAGTAACAATGAAAGTTCGGTTTTACTCCCAATCTATGCGATATCGCTCACACCTGATCTGCCTCTTAGCGTTTTTTAGGCGTAAAATGCGTCTTCCCAAAATAGAGAAACCTGTTCCCTCGGATAATAAAAATGGATAATAAACTTGGCTTGGGCTCGCTTACCGCAATCGTCATTGGTTCAATGATCGGTGCCGGTGTATTTAGCTTGCCCCAGAATATGGCGTCTGTCGCAAGCCCTGCCGCTGTGATGATTGGCTGGACAATCACAGGCATAGGTATGATTTTTTTAGCGTTATCTTTCCAGAAACTCGCGTTCCATCGACCTCATGTCGATAGCGGTGTATTTGGCTATGCAAAAGAAGGCTTTGGTGACTTTGTCGGTTTTTGTTCCGCTTGGGGTTACTGGCTCAGTGCAATGCTGGCAAACGTCTCTTATCTGGTGATTGTTTTCAGTACCTTGGGCATGCTTTTCGATACGCCAGATAACGTTATTTTCGGACAGGGCAATACCTGGGTATCGGTCGCTGGTGCTTCTTGCTTGCTGTGGTTGGTTCATGCTCTAGTCCTTCGTGGCGTTCAAACCGCTGCTTTGATCAACATGGTCACCACATACGCTAAACTGGTCCCCTTACTGATTTTTGTGTTTTGCGCGTTTGTCGCGTTCAGCTGGGATACCTTTACTTTGGACTTCACGGGCGTGCATTTTGGCGATCAGCATGATCTTCTAGCACAAGTGAAAAGTACTATGCTGGTGACTGTTTGGGTCTTTATTGGTATTGAGGGGGCGGTCGTGGTGTCGAGTCGTGCTCGAAACCGCAAAGACATTGGTCGAGCGACCATCCTTGGCTTGCTGACCGCGCTGGCGATTTATGTGTTTGTCACGTTATTGTCCATGGGCGTAGTGAAACCTACGGAGCTAGCAACATATCAAAACCCTTCCATGGCGACGGTTTTGACGCAAATATTAGGTCCTTGGGGGCAATACATTATCAGCGTCGGTTTGCTGATTTCTGTATGTGGTGCGTTTTTAAGCTGGACGGTATTGGCTTCTGAAGCACCTTACCTTTGCGCGAAAGAAAAAATGTTCCCATCAAGATATGGTGAGCTGAACCAAGCGGGAAGCCCAGTAAAACCACTCACCTTAACTAACGTATGGATTCAGATTTCGCTCATTGTGGTGATGTTTGCAGGCAGTACTTACGACACCTTGTTGATTATCGCGTCAGAGATGATCTTGGTACCGTACTTCCTAGTCGGGGCATTTGTGCTGAAAATCGCCATCGAAGAGAAAAACCGCGGCAGCTTGCTTTTAGTAGGCGCTGGAGCAACGATTTATGGATTGTGGCTTCTGTATGCCTCTGGTTTGAACTATTTACTTCTGTCCGCGGTACTCTATGTTCCTGGTCTGTATTTTTACATTCAAGCAAAGCGAGAGCAGGGGATTGACCCTTTCAATGGCAAAGAGAGAGTCGGCGCATGTATTTTGAGTGTGGCGGCATTATTGGCAGTTGGCTTGATGTGGCAGGGAATGCTCGACGTTCAGCTTTAATAAAAAATCCCCGAAAGGGGATTTTTTATATCTTGTTGAGACGGTAACGTCCTCGTATCGATTCAAGAATCGTGAACAGTAATCCAGCCCAGATAAAGCTGAAACTGACCAGCTTTACTTCGTCAAAGATCTCGCCGAACAAAAATACCGCGATCATGAATTGAATGGACGGTTCGATGTACTGCATGAGACCAACCGTCGACATGGTCGTTAAGCGAATTGCAATGGAATAGAACACTAACGGGATGAGCGTGGCTGGTGCGGCGCCAAAATAGAGAGCGAATGTTTCCCACCCCATGTGTAAGACTTGAGTGCCAACGGCCAGTTCTTTGTAAACTAAATAGCCAAATGCAAGAGGAAGCATGACAACCGCTTCCATGAATAGGCAGGTGCTCCAGTCGTAACGAATACGTTTCTTACACCAGCCGTACAAAGTGAAGAAGGTCGCCATAATAAGCGCAATGATTGGCAACTGACCATATTGAACAACTTGGTAGCTAAGTCCGATAGACGCCAACACAAGCGCGACTTTTTTACCTGTCGATAGTGTTTCTTTTAAAACGAACACACCGAGCGCACTCATCATTAATGGGCTGATAAAAAAGCCAAGACTGGCATCAATCACTCGGTCGTTAGTCATCGCCCATGTAAAAGCTGTCCATGAAATAGACATCATCAAGCTGCCAATGAAGGTTAACTTGAGTGAAAACTTGTCTGCCCAAATCGTTTTCCAGTTTGGTAACGATTTTGTGACTGCAAGCACGATAATGAAGCCGCACGGAATGGAAGCCAACAGACGAACGGCGAGTAGTTCATCCATCGCGGCCTTGGGCAAATATTGATAATAAAGAGGGAGAATCCCCCATAAAAAGAACGAGATAGCGGCCATCCAATTGCCTAAACGTTGCTCAGACATGCTCTTGCTCACAGATAAGAAAGTGAACGGAATGTACGTCCAACACACTGAAAAGTAAAGTGATTTGCTTTAGATTTAAAGCCTTTAATTTCAATGACTTATGGTTGGGTTGTTTAGGTAAGGGTTTAATATTCAACGCTTTTATCTAAAGATAAGGGAGCAATGGTCGATAATTATGAGTAGTGAATTGATTTTTAAACTCTGGTAACGTGTAGCTAACGAGTAAAGCGCTATACTAATGAGATAGCTGGAGACTTATGGTTAAAGGAGCACGATCATGAGTGACATGGAGCAAAAGCGTAAATTTTATCGCCTTAAGTACCCAAAGCGGGGCCGGCCTAGCGTTCGCTTTTCACAAGAACTGTACCACGTTACAGAAGTGTCTGAGGGTGGTATTCGTGTACTTATGCATAATTTGAGCAGCCTATATAAAGGGTTGACGATGAAAGGTGTACTTTCACTGCACAACGATTGTGAAGTGTCTATCGAAGGTGCTGTTTTGCGTTTTGACAACGATGAAGTGATTGTACAGCTCAAAAAAGGTCCTTCTTTTAAAAATATGGTCGAAGAGCAGCGACATATCAAAAATGTATTTCCTCGTCATTTTGAACGGCTAAAAATGCAAGCAGCTTAAGGTAGTGGTTTAGCCAGCTTACAGAAAAAACATTACATTGTACGCTTTACGTGTTCGCAATTTATCTTAGCCCTCTTACTCAGAGGGCTTTTTGTGTGGTTTTTCAACTCCATACTTGGGGATAGCGACAAAATCAGCCTATAGTCATTAATATGTTTCATTATTGGTGCTCTCATGTTTGCCAAGCTATTTAGACGGTATCTAGCGACGATTTTGTTTTTGTCGAGTCCGCTTGTTTATGGACAAGACGAGATCAGATTTTTCCTGCCTGACTTCCCGCCTTACACAACGATGGATCAAGATGGGCAATTGGTAGGCATCGGTATCGATAAAGTGACGGCAATTTTGGATACCATGGGCGTGAAATACAGCATCAGATTGGGTTCAAACCATGGTCGTGCGCTGGCGGAGCTGCGTAGAGGCCGTTCTGATGGATTCTTTATGGCGTCAAAAAACGCAGAGAGAGATGAGCACGCGGTCTTTTCCCTTCCTCTCATGATTAATCGTTGGGTGTGGGTTATGTTAACAGGGAGCGAGCATGATTTCTCTGCCTCTCCTGATTCCGCGTTTAGAGTGGCTAGCTTACTCAATACCAATACGGATAAGTGGCTTAAGACATCAGGATACAACCGTATCGACCCCGCAGACAATATTGTTTCATTGATTGCTAAGCTAGACGACGGAGCCGTGGATGCCGTCTTTGTCGCTGAGGAAGTGTTTAACCATCATTTTGAAGATAACCCAAGTTATGATGTGATTTTGCAGGCGGAAAAGGCTTTCGGTATTTACATCTCCAACGAATACCTCGATCGTCATCCTACATTTATGGATGAACTTAATACCACAATATTGGAGCTTAGCCCGATCGAGCCATGAGTAGTGGGGGAGAAGCGGGAGTTCTTGGCAAGGAAACAGTGACCACACGAACAATGCAGTCACTGAGGTTTATGTTATATAAGCCGATTTGCGTAGGTTTAGACTTTGAATTGAGCGACTAAGTTGTCAAGCGTTTCACATTGGGCTGAAAGCGATAAACACGCGTTTTCGGCACTGCTTACCATTTCTACCATATGATTGCTGTTGTCTAGGATACGAACGACATTGTTGTTCACATCTTCACTTACGCTATTTTGCTCGCTTGCAGCGGTGGCGATATGTGTGTTCATCTCATTCATCAACGATATTGACGCCATAATTTCTTTCAAAGAGTCCGATGCACTGCCCGCACTTGAAATTGTCTGCTGACCACTTTCTTTACTCGCTTCCATTACCGTCACCGCTTGACGTGCGCCTTCTTGAAGCTTCTCAATCATAGCTTGAATCTCACCGGTGCTTTCCTGTGTTCTACTCGCGAGTGATCGAACCTCATCCGCAACCACAGCAAACCCACGCCCTTGATCTCCTGCACGAGCGGCTTCAATCGCAGCATTCAACGCCAGCAAGTTTGTTTGTTCAGCGATGCCACGGATAACATCAAGAATCGAGGCTATGTTGCCGACATCAGCATCAAGGTTGTGGATGACTTGGCTCGCGTTGTCGATTTCACTGGCCAATGTTTCAATAGAGCCAACCGTTGTCGACAAGATCTTATCGGTGTTTGTTGCTTCGCCATTGGCTTTGGTGCTTGCTAGAGCTGCTTCCTCTGCATTCGATGCCACCGTCTGACTGGTTGCTTGCATCTCATTTACCGCAGTGGCGACCATTTCACTTTCTTGCTGTTGTTGGCCAGAGAACTCAGCGACGGATTGAGTTAACGACTTAATGTTCTCCATTTCAGCCCTAACCGCATTCGATGACACAATGACTTGCTCTACCGTTGAGTGAATTCGGCTGACAAACGAGTTGAATCCTTCGGCGAGCTTACCCAGTTCATCATTGCTGGTCACGTCGATGCGTTTCGATAAGTCGCCATCTCCGCTGGCAATGTCTTGCATCGCCACCCCGATATTCTTAATTGGTACAAGTACGAGTCGATGAGAGATCCAGAATGAAAGAACGACCAATACAACGGCGATCGCTGCACCAAACTCGAGTACAAACTTACTATAAGAGATGGAATCAGAAACTTGTGCACGCAGCTCAAGTTGAACCTCATCAATCATCGAACGGATCGAGCGTAAGTTGGTGCGTATGATTTGAAACTCTGCGTCCAGCTTAGTTTGATTCGCTTCATAGTAGTCATTTGCGCTACTTGGGGAGCTAAACATTGGTTCATACAAACTGATCCAAGTATTTGTTGCTTTGGTGAGTTGGTCTGCGACTCGAAGTTGGTTTTGAGGCAGGTAGCCTTTGCTAATAAGTTCGCGAACCTGACTTAGACGTGGCTCTGCTTTGTAGGCGTTGTCTTTAAATTCAGCAATGTTGTAGTCAACCTCTTGCTGATTTTTTGCCAACATCAACCCTTGGGCAGCGGTGATTACTTGGTAGAGATCGCGGTAGCCGTCTTCAAGGGCCTCCATGACGGGCTGAACATCCTTGTTAAGTTGCTCGTTCAACGATTCTTGTTGATTGGCTTGAAGTACGTTAACCAAGGTCGTAATCGCAATGATGACCGCCAACAGCACAATCGGTAAGGCCAACTTGTGCTTAATCGTAAGTCTGCTTCGCATAGTGTTATCCTAAATGTTTGATATCAATCAATAATACTCTGTTATTGAAATTAGTTGCGTAATAGAGGATGCAACATGAATTTTGCTAAATCAACCCAGGGCTATTTGTTTTCTCAATAAAAACAGGGAAATAGCTAGAGGTGGGTCGCAAATGGACAATCTGTGAACAATTGAGTAACAAGCCTTTTTTAATCAGATGTTTAGCCAAACGTTTGCTTTGGGTGGAGGAGATAAAAGTGTGATCCGTGACTCTGATTTTTAGCTGGTTATATTCATATGAATTATGGTTATATGTGCGGGCAATAATAAGGTTGCTGAGTCAGTTAGGGTTATCAAATGAAAAGCGAGATGGATTCGAAGGCGGTGGTACTCGCGTATTGGGCTGCGATGGAAACGAATGATTTCACAGCGGCAAGCGAATGGCTATGCGAGCATGAGTTTGAATGCTACTGGCCACAGTCGAATGAGCTGATTAAAGGTCGAGAGAACTTCGCCGCCCTAAACAGTGCATACCCCAGTGAAGGCTTGTGGCGTTTTACTCTGAATACAATCGTAGTCGAGGGTAATCAGGTCGTAACTGATGTATCCGTCACCGACGGAAGTCGCATCGACCGAGCCATTACGTTTCATACGGTTGTAGACGGAAAAATCGTCAAACAAACCGAGTTCTGGCCAGATAACTACCTAGCCCCTGAATGGCGATCTCAATGGGTCGAGTCGGTAACTTCTAAGCAGACAGTGTAGATCTTTTACTCGATTTTCTTACCGTTTTAACCAGTAAAAGGAAACACATCATGTATAAGAGTTGCGACTTTTCTATTGACGAAGGTCAGTTTAGGTTTAGGAAAGATGCTTACCCACTCAAGCGAATCAACGATATACGAGTAAAGCGATTAACCTTGATTGATAATTTGGCACAAATCGTGTTTTGGATTGCCTTATTCTCTGGAGGCTTATGGCTTGCGGTGCCGGATATAATGCTTGCTCCCTTATGGTTACAAGCAACAACCGGTGCGTTGACACTCTTCGGTTTTTTGTTTGCAGTGTTGCGTTGCTCGCGATATGCCTTGCAGGTGGAGTTTAAACACGTTGATGAAACGGGATTGCAGTGGGTGAATGTTGCCAAATCTTATGCGCATCAAGACGAAGTTTTATTTGATGCTCAAGTCTTGGTGGTAAAAAGCCTAACAGCTCACTAAACACCAAATAGCCTCAGTCAGAGGCTATTTGTTCATTTAAATCCACATCAACACACTTCTATTTGAGGCTCTATTGATTTGGATAGGAATGGGCAGACATTCAAGTCATAGCCCATAAGGCAGATATCATCTCAAATGAGTAGTAAAACGAAATGGGTATTTGTGAGCGTTTTAGCGATGCTTTTCTTGTTCGCCTACCGACCTGACAGAACTGAGCTCTTGCTTGACGAGCTCGAACTTCCCAAATGCGACATCACTGAACGATTGAATACGACCATCACTTTTTACGTTGATCGGAGTGCGTTTACTCCAAAACTTCAAAACCGCTTAACCGCCGCGATCGAGTACGCGAATCAGGTGCTCGATAATTCTTGTATTCCGATGCGTAGAACACTCGACGCAATGGTGTCGGTGGATCTCAATTTATCGGGTCAGGAAGACGAATACGGTATTTACTACCGACTGCTCGACGCGGTTGGCGCAGACAAAATGGTTCAGCACGACTTAGATATACACCATTACTATGTCATCGTCATTGGAGATGAACACACAGTATTCGATGATGGCACAACCGGAATCGCTGACTTGAACAACGACGGTAGCCGAAGTGTATTGCTGTCTGATGTTGCAAAGGTTCACGTATTAGAACATGAGTTTGGTCACCTCGCCTGGGCGCAGCACAAAGATACTTGGCCCTTCCCGAGTATGGAAGGGACGTTGAAGCTTGCGGTAGAGAAGAGGTTTCATGACAAGTTAAAACGCTATGCAAGAGCTTATACATGCACAAATGCAGGTACGGTAATGAGTTACGAGGAGAGGATTATCCCTATTTATTCCAGCCCACTCATTCACTATCGAGGAGAGCAATGCGGTGACCCAAAGGTTGCAGACAATGCGCGCGTGTTGCGAGAATACGCATGGGAACAGCTCAGCAAATTAAATATCAGGGAAGAGTAGTGTTTAGACTAGAAACGGAACATTTGATTATCAGGGATATGCAGGACACCGATGAGGCTGCATTTGTCGCTATCTCACAGGATGAGAAGTATCAGCGATTTTACAGTGAAGCGGATTGTTCTCCTTCGAAGTATCAAGAGTTAACCAAATTGTTTGTTGCCCAAGCGAAAGAGCATCCTAGAACGTCTTATCAACTTGCGATTGAACACAAGGCTGATGGACAGTTTATCGGAACGGTCTGCTTGAGAGTCGAAAATGACAACCAAGCCTCAATAGGGTGTGGTTTATCTCGTGACTATCAAGGAGCGGGGCTTATTCGAGAAGCGGCTTATGCCCTCGTTAATTTTGGTTTTTCTGAGCTGGATATTCACCGTGTTTACGCGGAAACAATCAGTCTCAATCATGGGGCGATTCGACTTTGTCGCTCGTTGGGAATGAAGCAGGAGGCTCATTTCAGAGAAAATCGCTTTTTTAAGCAGCGTTGGTGGGATACGGTTGTTTTTGCGATATTGAGAAGCGATTGGAAGCAAAATCGTTGAAAACAATTGTGAACAAGGAGTGTTGATGAGACATGTATATTTGATGTTCAGTGTGCTAGGTATAGCCATCCCATATGGGGCACTGTTGCCGTGGTTGTTGGAGAACGGCTTGAATATTGGCTTGTTGCTAGAGCAAGCGGCAGCGAACCCCATCAGTATATTTGCATGGCTAGACGTTGTGGTCGCTGCGTTGTGCTTGTTAACCTTCATCGCCACAGACAGTAAAACGAATCAAGTTAAGGGAGTGATCTATCCCATCTTGGGCACATTGGCTGTCGGTGTTTCATTAGGTTTGCCTCTTTATCTCTATATTCGGGAGCGCCAGTTTTATCTTAGAACTCACGGGCGAGAAGTGAGTGTACATGGTGGGTGATGTGACTATGCGGAGTATTATCAGAAGGCGCTCGTAAGACTCTACAGGTAGAGAAGTACGTCAACTCATTGGCGACACGTGAAGGAAAATTTCTCGTATCACTGGCAGTACAGAGACAACTAACAACGCAGACATAAACCAGTTGAATCGTTGACGTTGTTCAGCCTTGTTTAGCCATTTTTTAAGCAAAGAACCAAACGCGAGCCAAACCCCGACACAAGGGAAAGAGACGACAAAAAAAGTGGCGGCAATAAGTGTATTTTGCGCCACAAAATCTGCTCCGACACTGGTAAATGCGGCGATTGCACCAGTCGCAACAACCCATGCTTTGGCGTTGACCCATTGAAAGAGAGCCCCTTTAGTAAATGACAGAGGCTGCGCTTGTTGTTCACCTTTTATATCACCAGTAGAGCGAGCAATCAGAAAGGCTAGGTAAAGCAGGTATGCAGTGCCAGTGCACTTGATGACGAAATGTAAGCTAGGAAAGAGTTCGAATAATTGAGAAAACCCAAGTCCAACCAATAACAGCATGACTGAAAAGCCGACGCAGATACCAGTCAGCAAAGGTAAACTCTTCTTAATTCCAAAATTGACGCCCGATGCCATCACCATAATATTGTTTGGACCAGGCGTTACTGAAGAAGAGATGGCAAACAGCACGACCGCTAGAAAATAGTCCATGTGTTCCTTGCACTATTCGGGAAACATTGACATCAATATGGCGAATTATTGCTCACTGATCAATTCCATTTTTGTGAATGTGCTCGTTTTGTTTTTCTTGATGGGCAACAAGTTCTTGGCTTTGCGACTTTTTGTATTATGTTTCCCGCACTTCAATTCAAAAACAATACTAGGAACATACAAAGTTATTGATTTCCTAGTTTAACGATTAACGATTAGGAATAGATATGGACTTTATTCATGAGTTGGACGTGACACCTGAACAGCATCATCTTATCCGCCAACTGAGAAATGATTCGTTTGTTGAACACCAAGCCACATCGTCTTACTTGAAGCAGCTTCCCCATGTAAGGGTACTTGAGATGAAAGGTGGCGAGTTGATTGGCTATATGGGGTTAGATTATCGGGTTATCAGTGTTGATGGGCAGCCCTTAAAAGTTCTGGGTGTCATTGATTTTTGCGTTGAGAAAAACGCAAGGGGACAAGGAATTGGTCGTCAAATGTTGCAAAGTGTCGAGCAATTTGCGCGCACCAAACAAGTTGATTTCGTTATTCTTATCTCTGACTTAAAAGAGTTCTATTTGGCTAGTGGTTACCAACAGATTACCGCTACGCAGTCTTGGTTGAGAATTCATCAGCATCGAAACTATGGTGTGGCGGTTGAAGAACTAGATGAACTTTATGTGAAACCAATGAGAGAAAAACCATGGCCTTCCGGTCATGTAGATTGGCTAGGGTATATGTTTTAGCCTGAAATTAAGGAGGGCAGAATGATCAGTTGCAGTGATTATGATTATATCGAGATAGTTTGCATGTTTCGTTACCCTGTCGTGCTGACCTTAAAATCCGGAGACAAGGTTCAAGGCACGGCCATTGATACGGTTCGCAATGATAACAAGGAAGAATGCGTGCTGCTGGAGACGCTGAATGGAGCGAGCTACGTTTTACTCGACAGTATCGTGCAACTCGAGGTCTCGGTAGACAATCCTCATTTTAAGAAGAAAGTTTTTGTCAATGAGCCCCAAGATAAAGAGTAAAAGCAACCAATAGGATTAAGGTCAGTATTGGCAGCGTTGTACTTGATCCAGATGGCAATCGAATCGAAATAACGGTTTAACAGGTCGAGGAGACCAAAAAGACAAGGATTGATATCACCTATGTACACTCTCTATTACTATCCGAATAACGCCAGTTTGGCACCACACTTTCTACTTCACCACATGGGGGCTCAATACGAACTGGTGCTGGTGGATAAAAAGTCCAACGGGCAAAAATCGGCGGAGTATTTAAAGCTCAATCCTGCGGGAAGAATCCCGACTCTAGTTGATTCAGGGCTACCAATATTTGAAAGCCCTGCAATCTGCATCCACCTTTGTGAGCAGCACCCAGAGTCAAGGTTAATGCCTGCCATCGGTGACCCGCTTCGTCCTTTGTTCTTTCAGTGGTTAGCGTTTCTTAATAACACGCTGCAAGCTGAGCTGATGGTCCGTTACTATCCCCATCGCCACACTACGGATGAAACGGCAATCCCAAGTATCATTGAAGCTCAAGATGCACGTATTTCAGACGCGTTGGCAATTATTGATGCCCAGTTGGAAACTCATGAATATTTGCTCGGTGAGCGTTTGTCGGCATGTGACTTCTTCTTGTTTATGTTGGCTGAGTGGTCACTTCCCGCTAAACGATCACCGATGGCGTATACTCATCTCTCGGCGTATTTGAGCAAGTTATCCCATCACCCTACCGTCCAAGCCGTATGTGAAATCGAGCAGATTGATCTCACACCTTTTCAACGTTAACAACAATAGTTTGATGTTGAAAAGTATAAACGGGCAATTGATTTTGACTCGGTTACATAGCTGCCATTATCATGCCCGTACAATTCTTTGATTAAATGAAAAACGATGTCATTACCTCCTTGCCCTAATTGCCAATCTCAATATGTTTATCAAGACCAAAGTCAATTGGTTTGCCCTGAATGTGCTCATGAATGGAACCCAACAGAAGTCGATGAAAGTGTTTTCATTGCTAAAGATGCCAACGGCACAGCACTTGAGGAAGGGGACAAAGTCACTTTGGCAAAAGATCTGAAAGTAAAAGGCAGTTCACTGGTCTTAAAAATCGGCACGAAAGCTGTTGTGCGACGCATCGTTGAAGGTAAAGATCACGAGCTTGATTGCAAAGTGGATGGTGCCGGGGAAATGATGGTTACCGCGAAGTTTGTCAAGAAAGCTTAGCTTGTTAACAAGCCGCTAAATGACAGGCTGTGTGTCAGCCTGTCTTATATCATACTCGCAATTAGGTGCAGTCTCGCAGTGTCATCAATCGGTAATCAGCGCATTGCATGGAGTTTTCTTGATGACCGACCAAACTCTCGTATACGTTGAAATGAGATACGACAACCACCGTAGAGTAGTGGGCGTATCTTTCCAACACATTGAGTACCCTTGATCTTAATTCTTGGTGAGATTCATAACTCTTTTCGGGTTGACAGGCGCGCTGTTTGAGTGCGTTTCGATATTCTAGCCAGCGGCGATCTCTTTCTTCCAGTGATATGTACCCGCCCAATTTGTCCGCTTTCCATTCGCGTAAATCGTGTTCGACGAATAACTCTAAATTTAACTTTCGGTTTATGATTTCGGCCGTTTGAAGAGCACGCGTGTAAGGGGATGAGAGGATGGCGTCGGGGTTTAATTTGCTAAACTGCTCAGGTAAATCGTGAATGGGGCGCAGATGTGCTCTATCCAGTGGCGTGTAGTCTTTTTCTAGCTGGGTCATTTGCCTGGCATCACTTAATGCATAATCGGGTACGCCGTGTCTGACGAAGATAATGTCCATATTCGGGGGAGACTCCTTCTGGTTTATTATTGATTGAGGGTGTCACTATTTGGTAAGCAAAACAACCTGTTGCAGATTGAATGTAAGGTTGAACTGGCCCGTCATGGTGACTTTGAGAGGAGTGTCGATTACTGGTTAAAAAAACGTGCCGACAAGGTGCCAGCACGTTATCACAATGTGGGTGGGATTTATTGGATTTCAGTAATAAACCCGTACTTGTCTGAGTCCGCTTTCGTGATCCAGTGTTCACCAGCTGCAGGTGCTGCATCTAAAGTGAAGAGATAAAAATCAATCCCTTTATCACCCATTACTTTATTGAAGAAAGTGGCTTGTCTTCGGTGGCTTTCGTGTGTGAATGGGAACGCTTTTGCCTCTTTATCGCCTTGTGCCCAGCTGTGGACCCCCACTTGCTTGTTGCCTTCAAACGCGTCGATGGCATTCTTACGCTGTAGAACACGCTTCTTGCCCGCAGCAAAGAGGTCAGTTCCCCCCGAGAACACGGAACCAGTTTTCGTTACCATTGTGGTTATATTATTGTCGTGAATCATCAGACCAGTGTAGAGGTTAATGTCGTCGTCCGCACTTCCGCCAATGTTGTTGTTGAACTTGAATGTCATCTCTGTACCTGAGTAATTCTTCACGATATCAGAGAGTTGTAGATAGGTTGTCGCTCCAAGCGTCGAGTGAATTCGTTCTTTGTCACTGGTCATGCTAAACGCATCGCGATAAAGATCGTTAAACGCAAATGAGGTCACGATGTCCACTTTGCTGTCAGCATGCGTAGCGGTTAAAACAGTAGAGCCAATGCTTGGGAGAAACTCTGGTGCCTCAACGTTAAATTCGACTTGAATTGACGTCGATGAGCCAGTGATTGTCGACTGTATTAATGTGTTTTCTCCTGATGTTGACTGTTTGGTTTCGTCACATTTGAAGCCTTGGACCGGTTCTTTTGCACGATAAATCATACAATCCATCGCATCGTCAGATGACAGCACTAAGTCGATCGTGTTTTTGTCTGCATCAGCGAGCTTAATCACCAGTATCTCTTCACTCATGCTTTCAGCAAACAGAACGTTTTCATAGGATGTGCCCGCATAAGTGACACGTAAAGCGTCAAAAATAACTTCGCGCTCGCTCATCAAAGCATCTACATCTTTTTGCGAAAACTTATAGTCCGCGGCAGGTTTGGTGACTTTCGAGTTTTTATCGACGTTGTTATTTGTATTAGAACTTGAGCCAGAGTTGCAGCCAGCTAGAACAAGTAAAGGCGCGGCTAACAAAATAGATTTGAGATGTTTCATTGTTTTTCCCCTTAGGTTTGATGTGAGGAATTCTATTCTCAAAAATGGACACTGACTGTCGTGTTCATGTATGGAAATGTATGAGCATGCCGTTACAATACGCTCACAAAATAAATGGCGGTTGCGCTCCTCATTGCGCCAGCTAATTCAAGCAGTTCGGGATTTCACATCCCATAAAATATAGCGAGACCATTTGCTAATGAATAACTCGATAAAACAACATTCAATGCTGATCGTTGAAGATGATTTAAAACTTCAACGAATGCTTAAGGATTATTTTGTAACGCAAGGTTTTGCTGTAGATACATTGGATGATGGTGAAACGGCAACTCGCTATATCATCGACAACCAACCTGACGTCGTTCTTTTGGATTTGATGTTGCCTGTCATGGACGGGCTTACAATTTGTCGACAGACGCGTACTCATTACAAAGGTAAGATCTTAATGCTCACTGCCAGTGATGACGATTTCGATCATGTGGCAGGTTTAGAAACAGGTGCTGATGATTACGTGACCAAACCGATCAAGCCGCGAGTGTTGCTTGCTCGGATAAGGACGTTGTTACGCAGGATGGAGCAACCCGAGTTGGAAACAAACGAGAATGAGCGTCATTTCGACAACTTAGTGCTAAGAAAAACGTACAAGCGCTGCGAACTCGATGGTCAAAACATTGCCATGACAGACAGTGAGTTTGATTTGTTGTGGTTTTTGGCCACTTACCCAGATGAGGCGCTATCAAGAGACAAATTAACGCTTGAGTTGCGTGGTATTGAATACGATGGCTTAGACCGAACGATTGATAACAAAATCGTTCGCTTACGCAAGCTACTTGGCGATGATTCCAACCCAGCAGTGAAAATTCAAACTGTGAGAGGAAAAGGGTACCTATTCGTTTCAAGTGCTTGGAAGTCAATCGCTTAACTGACCTTAATAAGAGAATTTTGATGCGAAGGATGTACTTGGAATCCATACTTGGATTGATGACTTGTTTTTTCATTGGCGTTTTTGCCTATGAAATAACCATGTACGAAATCACGACGGACCACGACTATTTACTAAAGGATTATGAAGCGGCTGCGCATCAACAGCTTTTACAAACTATCGCCAACGCGCAAGGCATAGAAGCGGCGCAGCAAAGCATGAAAGAGTTTACGCAGCTGTCGAAGCTGTCTCTCTTTATTTATACGCCCAACGACAGTTTGCCAGACGAGGTAAAGCATTACTTTTCTGGCGGATTTGATATGCCTATCTTTCATGATGAAGAGCGAGAGCTGTGGTTTAAATTAGCAGGCTCAGACGCGACTTATCACTACCTCCCTGATGATGAAAACCCCATTCGACAAAATGCAGACCTGCAAAATGATATTGTCTGGATGTTTTTTATTGCCAGCTTCATCTTGTATAGCTTGTGTCACCTGCTGGTGATTTTTTGGCGGGTGAAAAAGCTCGAAACCGCAACACTTAGCTTCGCCCAAGGTGAACTTTCTGCTCGTGCAGAGACCGCATCAGGACGTGCAATTGGCTCACTAAACCAGTCATTTAACCATATGGCGGATCGCATCCAAAATCTAATCGACAGCAACAGGGCACTGACCAATGCTGTGGCTCATGAACTGCGCACGCCAGTGTTTCGGATTCAATGGCAGGCAGAGTTGCTCAAAGATACCAACTTGGATGAGGAGCAAAGGCAGACAATCGACAGTATTGTTGAAGATACTGAAGAAATGGAAACCATGGTTGATGAGTTGCTCTGTTACGCTCGGCTTGATAGCCATCGTCTTGAGCTTACTAAGACGACGGTTGATGTGGGCGAGCTGTTAAGCAAAGGTAACGTACGTTGGAATAAAGAGACGCAACTTGAACTCTCGATCCAACCCAAGCAGTTTGCGAGCAACGTATCCGTATTTGCCGATGAAAGATTGCTAAAACGCGCACTCGACAACGTTGTGCGTAATGCGATGAAGTTCGCCGATCAAAAGATCCTTATCGAGTTTGAGAAGCAAGCGCAAGCGGTCACTGTATCGGTTCATGATGATGGACCAGGTGTTGATGAAGAGCACATTGCAAACCTATTTGAACCGTTTTATGTAGGAAGCAAAGCGCGGAACAAGGCGAAAAGTGGGCATGGGCTTGGTTTGTCGATTGTTCATAAAATATGTGAACAACATGATGGCAAAGTGGAAGTTGGGCGCAGTGCGTTATTACAAGGTGCAGAGTTTAAACTAACGTTCCCTGTTTTGTAATGATTTCAATGACAAACCCATACAGTCGCTCGCAGAACAATTTGCAATAATCCTCTCCGTCGCTAAGCAGCGTTAAAAACTTTGCGGTTAGCGTTCAAGATCGATATTGAATTTGGAGAGAACAATGAAGAAAGTAATGATTATCGCAGCCTTATCTGTTTTGGCTACTGGTTGTGCGCAGCAGACATTTGTTATGTCAAAAGAAGAAACGTCTAAGCCGGCAACCACACAATCACATCACTTTTTCATTGACGGTTTAGCTCAGAAGAAAGAAGTAGACGCAGCAGGTACCTGTGGTAGTGCAGACAAAGTAGCAAAAGTTGAAGTTCAAAAAACATTCGTTAACGGACTTCTTGAGGTTGTGACACTTGGTATTTACACTCCACGCGAAGCTCGAGTTTACTGTAAGTAATCGACTTAATCGGTGAAATTAATTGGCGCGCAGACCTCTGGTTTAGCGCGCTTTTTTGATCTTATCTGATAGGCAAAGATTTCTTAATCGAAGAAATTTAAAGCTTTTCCCGACCTTGATCTACCCAAACCTCTCCTCATTAACTAAGTCTATGATGCCCATTTAATTGTATTAATTGTTATGTTATAACATTTGGTTTGTATCAAAAGGAGGTATCCTATGAGCACAAGCACAAAAGACAGACAATTCGAAGTAGAGTCACTTGGGAGCAATGCCGCCTCTAGTGATTCACTCACATTTAAAATTGCAAGTATCGGGGATAGCCCCATCACCCTCGGCCATGTCTACCAGCCAAACGTTAATATTGCCGTTTGGCGCCGTAGCATTGCCAACGAACTTCATGAGGCGGCCAATTTCGTTGTCGCTCACAAACCGAGTCTGAGAGCATCTATTGTTGTCACTCCAAGCAGCGCAAAGCAGCAAGTTTCTGACTTGTTGGATGATGTAGAAGGCCTCGAAATCATCGGTGATGATATAGCCAGTCTGGTTGATATGTTTTGCTGCTTATTTGACGTCGAACGCGCTGGTTTAAGGCTTACAACACTCAATGGCGCAATGTGTCCTCGGTTCCATGTAGATAAAGTGCCTGTCCGACTTGTTACAACCTACAATGGTGTTGCAACAGAATGGTTAGCGGATGAATGCGTCGATCGTTCGCGTCTAGCGGCGGGGAACCAAGGTATGCCGGATGATCTATCAGGGTTATATGGAGCATCGAATGACGTGCAGCAGTTGAATATTGGAGATGTGGCTTTGCTTAAAGGAGAGCTATGGCAAGGAAATGAAGGGGCTGGAATCGTGCATCGTTCGCCTACGACCTCAGAAAACACTCACCGTTTACTACTTACATTGGATTTGATTGACTAACAGTGAAAACGACGATTGTTAGGGTTAGCTTAAATATTTGAGTGACACTTTTTGATGTGGCTAGCGGTTGCGCATATTATCTCAACTCTAGGCGAATCCATGGCTGTTCGCTGTTGATCCCCAAGAATGAAGAGTCTAAATGGCTTTTAATGAAATGTATGTGGAAAACAAAATGATAAAAATCGAAAAACTCAGTTGCGACCAAAAGGAAGAGGTAAGGAAAGTAGAAATCGCGCAAGAACAGATCAAGTTTGCTGGTACCGCAGAAGAATTTCTGTTGGATGACTGCGAAACCACGCATTTACACGTGATTAAACACCAAGAACATATAGTCGGTTTCTTTAAACTAGACGTTGCCTATTCGGATAACTACGAGTTTTGTCCCAGTGGCGCGATTGGGCTTCGTGCATTTGCGGTTGATAAAAACTACCAAGGCAAAGGAATTGGAACGCAAGCTGTTGTTGCGCTACTGGCTTACTTAAAAGAAAACTACGCCAGCTATCACTCGATTTATCTCACCGTCAACTGCAAGAACCCGCGCGCGTTTTCTTGTTACCAAAAAGCTGGTTTTGAAGATACTCAGTTACAGTATCTTGGTGGAGACGCTGGGCCTCAACATATTATGTGTGCGGTTTTTTGATTATCGGAACATAGGCATATTTTACATTGCTCTTGGCGCTGCAAAGCTCTCTGTTTGGAAAGCAAAGTACCAAATGGACGTTTATTCTGAACCCAATATAAGTCTCTGTTATATAGGCACTAAATGTATTTACTTTTTTATTTGTGTGGCTTATAAATCTCGCCTTAATTATTATAAAATCGAATTAACTGGGTGATGAACACTGAATTGCTCAGTTATGTAGTTAGGTTAGGTCTATAAATAATGAAAAACGTCTCTTTTTTACTTGTAAGTCTTGCTTTAAGTGGCTGTGCCGCCAATGAAATCGAACCCAAACAACTACCAGATGTCAGTGAAGAACAATTGTTGGGAAGTTGGCTGTGTCAGGATGATTCTTTAGATGCGACTGTTACAGCGACTTACTTTTCCGATGGCCGTTTTACGATGAGTGCTGAATTTGAAGAAGTCATCGATAAGTCACAAGAACCGGTTTCGGTGACAGTGAAATCAGCAGGAGAATGGTCTATCTCAGGACATCAGCTGAAGTCGGTGTCATCAAGTAACGAGGTTGTCGCCAACAACCAGAAATCGAATTTTGTCGCGTACGCAATTAAGCGCAAGGTGCCAGACTCACATACTAGCTTAGATGATTTAGAGTTCCTCTCTGCGAATAAAATGCGAATGATATCAGTCAATGGTGGCAAGACGTTGGACTGTCAATTAACGTCGGCAGAGTAAGGCAATGGATAGCGCGCAGACAACGGATACAAATAATGAAATAGGGGCTCCCGAAACGGTCCTTGCCTCTCGTTGGTCGCGTTTTTGGGCTTGGTTGATAGATAGTTTAATTACTATTATTTTCGTCGTACCCGTTTATATCTATCCTCTCCCCGAGGATCTAGCAAACGCGAATGGGTCCCCCCTATTCTCGCTTCTAATATTAGTCTACTCGGGGGCAATCTATCTGCTTTTGCATGGCTATCTGCTCCATAAGTATGGGCAAAGCATTGGAAAAAACGTGTTCGAAATCGCCATTGTCACAATGGAAAACCAGCGAGTGGGTCTGCCAAAGCTGATATTAAAACGTTGGTTACCTTTGGCTATCATTTCTTTTTTGGGCCCTATTGGGAGTTTGTTGATTATCATCAATATTCTCTTTATTTTCAGAAAGGATCGCCGCTGTATTCATGATCTCATTGCCGGCACACAGGTTGTTTCTGTTGCTAAAAAGAAAGAGCTCGTGTTTACAGACTAAACGACCTCTTCCGTGGGGCATTGCAAAGTTCATCTGAGATAAAACGTCGAACAGAGCGGGTCTAATCTGCTACCATAGCGGTTTAGAGCCGTTCGTCAGGAGTCTCTGTTATGAGCCAAGAACAACCCAATAACCCCTTACATGGTCTGACTTTAGAAAAAATTCTTGTTCGCTTACAAGAACACTATGGTTGGGAAGGGTTAGACGCCGAAATCCAAATCAACTGTTTTTATAACAACCCTTCAATTAAGTCTTCGCTTAAGTTTCTTCGCCGAACGCAATGGGCGAGAGATAAAGTAGAAGCGCTTTATATCGATACCTTCTGCAAATAGTACCTTTCCGCTCTAAAATCTGCCCTGTGAGCGTTTTGGTGACGCTATCTGAATATCGCCTCTTTATTGTTTCTGATAACGAAAAAGACGCTCACAAGGATAAACAAAGCTGCGAAGTAATAAGTGAAAGCGGAGAGTGAATCCAAAAACGCGGTGTGTTGTTCAATCTCTTGTTCGGAATAGTTTTTTGACAATAGTTTGTAGTAGTAGGCATATAGCATACCGATTGTTCCATAGCCAATGTTGAACATGAGTCCTTTAAAGCTAAGAACCGTTGCACGATTGTGTGACTCGGTGTTTCTGTTTAAATGGTAGCTGATGAAGATATTCATCGTCATTGTCAGAAAGATCAACGCAAGTGCCGGGAGCAAGCCGAAAATTGGCCAGCCTAAACTGATCAAATAGTAAGTGGCTAGAGTCAGTAACCCCACGCCTACAAGGAAGACTCTGGGCTCACAGCGTTCTGCTAGTTTCCTGCTTTGGCCGGCAAGTAGAATTTGCAACACGCTGATCCCTGCGCCAATTAAACCAAAATAAATGATCGGGATATGAATCGCGAGATAGTACTGGCTATTCATTGTCAACAACATGCGCGACGTATGCTCGAATAAGCTGTAGTAGAGCAGTACAAATAGCACGACAGGTGTAGAGAGGACCCACTTTCCGGTATTTAGCGTTAACTTCAAACTTGCCAATGTTGAATTTGTTGAGTGATGTGTTTCCGGTGACGTTTTCGGTTCTTCTTTCATGCTATAAGCGGAATAAATCGCAACTAAAGCAACAAACAACGTGGCGTAGACAGGCGTTCGCATAATATCTTGGGTGCTTTGTGGTTGATCCCATCCCAAAAATCCATACAGAGCCGCCATAAAATTAACGTCATACATTGCTGCACCAAGCAAAGTCACAATGATCCCCACCGTAGCGGAAATACGCAATTGCAGTTGCAAGACATGCGGCCAAGCATCTTCTTTGCCTTGCTCTTTTAATGTGTCATACGCGAGGGCTTCATCTGCGCCGCTTGCCAGTGCCATCGCCAGTCCACTCAGCACTCGGTTGACCAGAAAGACATAAAACACCAGTGTAGCGTTTCCTGTCGGTACAAAGGCGATCATGGCAATTTCGATGAACATCACCAACGAAGATATGACGACAAGCTTTTTGCGCCCGAGGGTATCGGCAAACGCGCCAGAGGGAACTTCGGCGATGACGATGGTCACAGCCCAAACCACATTGAGCATAGCGAACTGAGATAGAGTGAGGCCGTAGTCCAAATAAAGGAGCGTAAATACCGGATAGTAAAAACGGGCAAAGTAACTGCTTCGAAACATCAAAAAGCAGCGAACGTTGTTAACGAGCAAAATTTCCCTAACTGTCATGTGTCGCTCCAGTCTGTCCCATAAAAGCAAAGCTCAAATCAAGTTGCGAAATAGACATCATTAGATACAAAGAGCTTTTGATTGCTTCGAGTGGATTGCCTATAATTCTCACCTTGTAATAACTATAGCCTTATTTGAATCAGTTACTTATGCCTTTCTTTCTCATTATCGCATTACTGATTGCGATGTTTTTACTTATTACGTTCTATTTTTATCACTACAACAAGAAGAAAGCTCAGGAGCAAAATGAGAAAAAATCACTCAGCTCTCGAGTTGAAAAGCTGAAAAAACGCTTCAAGGCTAGCCTCAAGCCGTTGACTCAATCGGGCTGTTTGTCCCAGAAAGAGAGCGATGCGTTATATCGTATTGCAAACTACTATTTTGTTTATCAGACGGTGACGCCAGAGAACGTTGCTCACTATGAGCAGTTAACCAGTGATCTGCTCAATGTAATAGAGGTGGATGTTTTGGCCTCATTGAGTCGCGATGAAGATGCCGCGGAGTTTACTCAAAACGTCCTGATGAGCTTAGTGCAGTCGCTGCCTCCGCGAGTGGACGGTTACACTGCTGGGTTTTATCGCAATGATTTACCAGTGCTTACTCAAAGACTCAAAGATTCATTTTCTAATTCGGCTGACGAGTCCGCCTCTCATGAACAAATGCTAACTGAGTAGCATACGCGTCTATTATTTAGTTCACAGCGCTTTAGATGACGCTGGCTTAGATTGAAACCGCACATAGAGCAGCGCAGTACCACTGCGCTGTTCTAATCATCGAGTTCGTCGCTTACTCCATCAATCCTTTCTCTTCTGTTCTTTGGCCCCCATCTTAGGTTGAGGTTTCAAGCCTTTGTATTGCTTTTTTCCTAGCTAATGCGCTCTGTTTGGGGCAAGGCTTCAGATCCCTCTATTTACCTATTCTCTGCTGCGCGTCTATGCTTTGAGAGAGAAGAGATGACGCCTGAATATGTCGCGAGATTTTTGCGTATTACGCACGATAGATGAGTAGATTTGATGGACCCACTAACACAAGGCCTAATTGGTGCTTCGTTACCCCAATCTGTGGGTAAAAAACAGCACGTAATTGTCGCTGGCGTTTTAGGAATGTTGTCTGGAATGGCGCCAGATTTAGATGTCCTGATCCGTTCTTCTCAAGACCCACTACTGTATTTGCAATACCATCGCCAGTTTACCCACTCATTACTATTCATTCCCATCGGCAGCTTGCTTTGCACACTTGTTTTGTATCCGTTATTGGCAAGAAGAGTTGGACTGTCATTTGGACGAAGTTGGTTATATTGTGCTTTAGGTTTTTCGACTCACGCTTTGCTGGATGCTTGCACAAGTTACGGCACTCAGCTGTTTTGGCCTCTGAGTCAGCAGCGTGTTGCTTGGAGCAATGTCTCTGTTGTGGATCCTATGTTTACGTTGCCTGTCTTAATCTTGGTTGCCCTTGCTGTATGGCGGCGTAGCCCAGTGTTCGCACGCGCCGCTTGCGTTTGGGCGCTGGTCTACCTCTCATTAGGGGGCATTCAGAAACAACGTGTCGAGCAAGTTGCCTGGCAGTTAGCAACCGAGCGCCAGCATTCTCCTATCCGGCTAGCAGCCAAACCCAGCTTTGCTAACCTTTTGCTTTGGAAAGTCGTGTATGAAACCGACGACGAGTTCTACATTGACGCGATAAGAGCTGGAGTGAACACAAAAGTCTATCAAGGTGAGTCCGTTCAGAAGCTCGATATCGCACGAGACTTCTCTTGGCTTGATTTGAGTTCCCAGCAGGCCATTGATATTGGTCGTTTTGATCATTTTTCGAATGGATACCTTGCTGTGGATCCTAACAATCCAATGCGAATCATGGATGTGCGCTACTCTATTGTGCCAAATCAAATTAACCCATTGTGGAGCATTCAGTTGTCGCCCAATGCAAATAAAGAAGGTCATGTCCAATATGTTGTTGAGCGAGAGAGCACGGGCGATTCGAGACGTTTGTTTTACAAGATGATACTGAATAACTAAGGATGGAATATGCTTTCAAGAGACAACGCTGGGCTTATCATTGTTGACGTACAAGGCAAACTTGCGCGCTTGGTTGAGAATAGCTCGCTGTTGATAGCGAACTGTGAAAAATTGATTTTGGGTGTGAAAGCCCTCGATATGCCTATCGTATTGCTTGAACAAAACCCCGAAAAACTGGGTCTTACGGTTGAAGAGGTTGGGCGACACCTAACTCATACCGCTGCCATCACTAAGTCCACTTTCAATGCTTGTCAGTCTCCCACGTTTTTAGAAGCCGTTCAGGCGGCGAGTGTCGATTCTTGGCTGGTCTGTGGTATTGAAGCTCACATCTGCGTATATCAAACTGCGAGAGGGTTGACGGAACTTGGGTATCATGTCGAGCTTGTTAGCGATTGTATTTCTTCACGCTCAGAGACGGATGTGCGGCTCGCCATTGAAAGATTAATGCGGTGCGGCGTTGAAGTCACTGGATTGGAAATGTGTCTTTACGAACTTGTCAAAGATTGTCGGGATCCCGCGTTTAAGCCCATCCTTAGTTTGGTGAGATAGCTCGCAGTTTTTAATTCTCGTGAATGCTCACCTTAGGTGGAATATAAAAATCACCTACGCCGAATCGAGTTAGGAGTGAACGGGCTTTAAACGAAAAGTATTGACCGCTTCACTATAAATTCACCCTGCCTATGTATTTGGTTGATTATATTTGCGCACCCAAAACCAGAATTGGATCAATATAGGTCAATCAAGAATCGGCTTAAAATGGACCGCCAACTTTTGGCAGTTTGATTTTAAGTGTCGCTTTAGTATTTTGCGGCGTTATATCTAGTCACAGCTTTACGGTACGACTTAATCACGAAGCCGTTGAGTTTATGGTGTGAGGAAGGGATGAAAAGCGTCAAGTATGATGTTCCTGAGGGAGAGGAATGGAAGGCGGCAATATTGTTAATCCACGGGACCGCTCCAATCTATTACGACGGCACAATTCCTGGTTGTTCAGCTGACTACCAATTAGGGACTACGCCTATTTATGATATGTTAACGTACGAATTAAATCAGCGTTCTTTTTCTACCGTTCGGTATTTAAGAGAGGGCGTATATAAAAACCAAGTAAATTGGGAAGAGTACATCAAGGTCGATCATTATCAAATAGTAAGTCAAATTGAAAAGATCGCGAAAGAAATGCCAAAAAACAAGCCCAAAATACTGTTTGCTTTTAGTGGTGGAAGCATACATGTTTCCCAATTAGATCTATCAAAAATAGATGGTGTCGTTATTGTGGGTGGTCTGTGTACCAACCGTTTTCACAATGCCGCCTTAAATGTGAGAAACAAAGGTGAATGGAAACGCTTCCAAGAGGAAATCGAGTGTTTTAGATTGCTGTCAGAGGAAGAGATAGACAAAATCAACAAACCGAATGGTGACGGTCCGCTGAAGCGCTTTTGGCAAGAAGCCATGCTGAAAGACAATTGGGTCTACTTCCAAAAATATGTGGATTTGCCGACTCTGATTCTTCATGGCTCTAACGATTCTGAAGTTCATAGAAGCCAAGCCAGCATGTGGAAGGCGCTGCTACCTCTGCACAATATAAAGTATGTTGAAGTTGACGGTGGTGACCACTTTTTAAATACGCCCGAGGAATCAGGAGCATCCATTATTTCTCGCGAGCTTGATGTTTGGAGTGTAGAGAACAATCTCATATAGCGAGATAGTCATAATGGTTTTTTGCGTGGCTGAGTTAGTGACACTTTAATTTGATATTTTGCCCTTTTTTAAAATAGATAGGAAAATACATGGAATTTAATAATCAGTATGAATATGCAGGTTTTTGGGTACGATTTGGTGCAACAATTATAGATTCAATTCTATTTCTTATGTTGACCATGCCACTACTTTATTGGGTATATGGCAGTTATTACTTTGAATCTGATAGTTTTATTATTGGTGGTTGGGACCTATTGCTTAATTGGGTATTTCCTTTTATCGCGACAGTACTATTTTGGATTTATCGTTCTGCGACACCAGGAAAGATGGCATTAAAACTGAGAGTTGTTGATGCAAAAACGGGTGAGCCTTTATCAACCAGTAAATCTGTTGTGAGATATTTGGCTTATTACATTAGCACCATTCCTTTGTGTTTAGGCTTTATCTGGATTGCGTTCAGCGGAAAGAAACAAGGTTGGCATGACATGATCGCAAATACAGTGGTCGTTAGACCGAGAGACCATGGTGTCGAAGCGGTCACATTTGAAAGTCGCACTTAATAAATGGCTCAGCATGACGTTCAGCGCTAGTGGTGTCTAGTTGAAGGTTGTGTCAAACGGGTATCAGCAAGGTCAATAATTCGCCTTGCTGACACCTTAATGGCGCGTTGAAAGATACATAAGGATAATAATGGAAGAACTCCAAGGTGGGCGAGAGGGGCAAATTTTTCGCTCCGATAACAAAGTTTATCGACCACGAGGTGTGTGGTCTGAAACAGTACATCGTTTACTGTCACACATCGCAGAAAATAGTTTTAATGCGGCTCCTAAGCCATGTGGTTTTGACTGCAAAGGTAATGAGATTGTGTCGTATGTCGTTGGTGATGTTTTTAATTATCCCCTGAAAGGACATATTGCTACGACGGAGGCTCTGGTTTCTGCCGCTAAGCTTCTTCGCTCGTATCATGATGCCTCTCGCACATTTTTATCAACACACTCGAATGAGTCACTAGTGTGGAAGCTGCCGAGTCGTGAACCCAGAGAGGTCATCTGCCATGGAGACTATGCTCCTTACAATGTAACGCTCGTTGGTTCAGAAACCGTCGGGATCATTGACTTTGATACCGCGCATCCAGCGCCGAGGGTTTGGGATGTCGCTTATGCTGTTTACTGTTGGGCGCCATTCAAAACCCATGAATCGGATGCAATGGGCAACCTAGAGTCGCAGTCTTTGCGAGCTAAACAGTTTTGCGATGCTTACGGGTTGCTTGAAGCAGAGCGCGAGCGGTTAGTCGAGACAATAACAGATAGGATTCAAGTGTTAGTCGATTACATGTTCAACGAAGCCGATAACGGCAACACAGCATTCATTGAAAATATTGCAGACGGACACCACTTGGCTTATCTCGCTGATATTCAATATATCAACAGCCACAAACAGTATATTGAAGATGTTTTGATTGGAGAGCGTTTTGTTAGAGAAGATGGGCGGTAAAGCTTGGATGTGAGTAAAAAGTTCAAAGATGTGGAAACAATATGGACTTTAACTTTGAACAATGGCGTTTGGAAAGCCCCCAACATTGAAAGTACTTCTATGACGATGGATTATGTTAATAAAACCAATTATTTGCCCAAAATCGAGACGACTGTCGTCAGTGATCTGAGAGCCTAACAGATCGTAGCTCGCAATGCTCAATGCTTTAGATTTCAATTCAAGTTAGGTTTTGTGTGTAGAAGTACGGTTCTTTTTCTATATTCAAAGAAAAGGGTTCAGAATGGAATATCCGGAACCCTTACAGCTCTTAAGATCACTTTAGAGCAGCTAAAATAGTTTCGGCTTTACTTGCTTCGAACTGCTTGGGTTCTTCAACATTCAATTGTGTTACCACACCATCTTCGATAATCATTGCGTATCGTTGTGAGCGAATTCCACCGAATGTAGCCGTATCCATTTCAAGGCCTAGAGCTTTAGTAAAGCTAGCGTCACCATCGGCCAACATCATAATTTCTGTGGCATTCTGCGCTTCTCCCCAAGCTTGCATCACAAAAGCATCGTTGACTGATACACACGCAATGATATCGACGCCTGCCGCTTTAATTTCGTCAGCCAGTACAACGTATCCTGGTAAATGAGCCTCAGAACATGTTGGCGTAAATGCACCTGGCACAGCGAAAAGCACCGCTCGCTTGTTTGCAAAAAGCTCATCTGTGTTGTGAGTTACCATTCCTTCCTCGCCGAGTTCGCTTAGGGCTGCAGTAGGTATTGTTTGGCCTTTTTTGATCATGTGCACCTCCATTTTTAATTTGCATGAACAGTCTAACTGCCAAAGTAAATAGGGACCACCCACAGAAAACAAGGGTATAGCGGGAAGCGTTTCTGTTTTATGGTCAATCGCTCCAACACCACGACCATTAAACCCGAAGCGTCCAATATGTGAGCCGTTGTAAAAAGGTAGCATTCAATCTTCTTGTCTTGATGCTGCTTGATATTTAGAGGGGGACTATTTTTAATGCTTCCTTGGCTTGTTTTTCATTGATCGCAACACAGTTAAAGCGCTTAACGTAATCGCATTCAGCGCTACAAGATTTGGCAAGAAAACACAACAGTAGACAGTATGAAAGGTATTATGATTTATTCACAGTATTCCTCCTTAGCGTCTAGTAGTGTCGAGACGGAGCCCCGGATAAAGGTTTGGGAAGACCTTTGGCTACTGCTCGTGCGAGGAAAGAAAAAGTAGAGCTAACTGGTGGTCCTGAATTGAGAGAAACTTTAAGTTTGATAGAAAGTGCTGCTAATAGCGGACAATTAGCGTATAAGGTTGTTCACCAGCGGATTGACGGCAATGGTAGTCTAGGTAAATTGACAATTACGGATTATAAACAAGAAAATATTAAGGTACCGACAATATGATTGATTTTAATCAAAATCATTACAAGCGACATATTGATACCAAAGGCTGGAACAAGCTAACGATGGAGGATTTGGTTGATGGTTTACACAATATAGAAGATATTTTCCACAAAATATTTACTCCCTCTTTGTATCAAAATGCCGTTATGTGCGATTGTGGGCTACATGCTTCTTGGGCAACTTCACTTGTAATAGGAATTCCTAAGCATCACAGTCAATATCTGTTGGCTTATGCCGCCGAAGCTCATCAAATGGTATTACGGATGCAACGTCATGCTGGAAATGAAGTCAAGGTAACGAGTTTGGAGCGTGAGTTAATCTTACGACCTGGAGAGTACAAGCACTTAACTTTTGAGTTTTACTTAACAGGGTTGTGCTTAAATACCTTACTTGGCTATAAAGAAGCTGAGCAAGAGATCTTAGACTTTGCGTTCTCCGACTTCAAAAATGCCATGACGTCACCCGTGCCTGATGCCTGTGAGGCTTTCTTTGATTTGTTTAAGGCATACTTCGCTAACGAACAAGATCAATGCATTCGTGATGCTCTAATGGATAACTTATATCCGTATCTGCAAATGGGTGCCATTGAAGCGAAGTCTGAACAATTTGTAGAGCGTTATTATCAGTTCCTGTTTATGCCACTCTACAGCATTGTTGCTCATTCTTGGGGTTATGATGACACAGATTTGGATACCACCATCAAAGCCGCCATGGAGGCAAATTACGAATATCATGCCTACTTTGCGCCTCAACCAGGTCAGAAGAAGGGTGATGAATCTCTAGATTTGTTTGGGGCTGAGGCATATATCCATCACCACATTATGGCGTTTTTAGCTGTACATTATCGCCATACAGGGAAAATGGTCTCTTTCCAAAGTGATTATATGCCCCAATGGGTAATTAAAGGTGAAGGTCCCACCCGAGATGAGGTACTTGCTAATCCACCTGTGTTTGATTTAGAGCACGTTCTTGAGAAAGCATAAATAAGCCGAAAGGCCTCTCGTTGTTGAGTGGCCTTTTTTATAAAATTACATTCACTGAGATCATATTATGATTTTTCGTGATTTTTATCCCACCTAAACAGGAGATAGTATCAAATGTTTGTTGCGTCTATAACTTGCTGATTGACTCTTGTGTTGCGGTGATCTTCTTATTCAATCACTACGATGTATGGTTACCACTGGCCTGAGTAAGATCCTTTTGGGGCAGGAATAAATACACCTATCGTCCACATCTAGTTCTCTCAAAAATTATTTGGTTATTGCTAGAGACAAGACTACTCCTCATAAAGGGGAAAACTACTGGTAAACCTGAAGTTCTATGCATCTCAAATTGGTGAAGCCGCAGCTGCACACGTAGCCCCGGATAAAGCTTTGGGAAGACCTTTGGCTACTGCTCGTGCGAGGAAAGAAAAAGTAGAGCTAACTGGTGATCCTGATTTGAGAGAAACTCTAAGTTTGATAGAAAGTGCTGCTAATCGCGGACAATTAGCGTATAAGGTTGTTCATCAACGTATTGACTCAAATGGCCAGTTAGGCAAACTCACTATCACCGATTATAAGCAGGAGCGCTCTGAGGTATTACCGTTATGATAAATATTAATAAAAATCATTTTAAGCAGTTGATTAAAAATCAATCTCGCCAATTAAATGATACGAAGTTTCTTTGCGAGGATATTGTTCGCATTCAACAAGACTTCAGTGAAATATTTACAGTAAGCTTGTATCAAAATGCTATCGATTTCAATACAGACAACCTGTTTAGCTATTGGTCGAATTCCTTAATACTTGAAGTACCTCGAGTGCACTCGAACTACATTCTTGCTCGTGCAGCAGAAGCTCATCAAATGGTATTACGGATGCAACGCCATGCGGGAAATGAAGTCAAGGTAACGAGCTTGGAGCATGAGTTAACCTTACGACCTGGAGAGTATAAGCACTTAACTGTTGAGTTTTACTTAACAGGGTTGTGCTTAAATACCTTACTTGGCTATACCGAAGCAGAGCAAGAGATCTTAGACTTTGCGTTCTCCGACTTCAAAAATGCCATGACGTCACCGGTACCTGATGTCTGTGAGGCTTTCTTTGATTTGTTTAAGGCATACTTCGCTAACGAACAAGATCAATGCGTTCGCGATGCCCTAATGGATAACGTATATCCGTATCTGCAAATGGGTGCCATTGAAGCGAAATCGGAACAATTTGTAGAGCGGTATTATCAGTTCCTGTTTATGCCTCTCTACAGCATTGTTGCTCACTCTTGGGGGTATGATGACACAGATTTGGATACCACCATCAAAGCCGCCATGGAGGCAAATTACGAATACCATGCCTACTTTGCACCTCAACCAGGTCAGAAAAAGGGCGATGAATCTCTAGATTTGTTTGGGGCTGAGGCTTATATCCATCACCACATTATGGCGTTTTTAGCCGTACATTATCGCCACACAGGGAAAACGGTCTCTTTCCAAAGTGACTATATTCCCCAATGGGTAATCAAAGGTGAAGGTCCCACCCGCGATGAGGTACTTGCTAATCCACCTGTGTTCGACTTAGAGAACATTCTTGAGAAAGCATAAATAATCCGAAAGGCCTCTCGTTGTTGAGTGGCCTTTTTTATAAATCACACTAACTATGGTAAAGCTTTGATTTTTAATGGTTATTATCCGGAATGGACGGAGATTATTATCAAATGCTTGCTGCGTCTATAATCTGCTGATCGACTCTTGCGTTGCGTTGCGTTGCGTTGCGTTGCGTTGAGTTTCTTATTCACATCACTACGATGTATGGTTTCCACTGACCTGAGTAAGATCCTTTTAGGGCAGGAACAATTACACCTATCGTCCACACTTAGTCCTCTCTAAAAATATTTGGTTATCGCGATTTGGGACAAAGTGGTTGAGTGGCAGTAAGTTGAATAGAGGTGAGAGTGTTTTTGAGGGCTCAAAAACGGTGAAACCCCGATGTTGGTAGTAATCTTCGCTGTCTTGTGTTTATTTGTAATAATTTCATGTGTTTATAGCTGGTGGTTAAGCTCTAGCTGGCCTAAAAAACGGTTAAAAAGGCCAATAAAATAGTGAAATTAAATCAATGCATTAGCAACTTGGTACTACTGTATTAGTCCACCTTAAAGTGGGCTTGAAATCGATTCGATGAATCATTTTACGCTTCGGGAAACATTTTTTTTAATTGCTGCGCAAATAGAATATCACTGAATAAATCGTGCATAGTTTTTCTACCAGTAGATGAAAAATCTTAATTTTCATGTAGTGAAAAAGGTAAGGAGAACGACATGGCGACACGTAAAATCAGACCTAGACAATTTATTGATGAGTTTTATCCTGATTCAGGGATATGCACTACCACCATCATAAATTGGATTAAACACGGCAAGCTTGAGGGCACTAGAACGCCAACGGGCCGATATTTAGTCTGTGTTGACGACGAAATAGGGAACCCTGCAGACAGGGTGAGTGAGCTCCTAAGATTCTTAGAGTCATAAATGGTTGGTAGAGCTAGAAGTAAAGAAACGGCTCATTATCCTCCATTCTTGGTGAAAATGAGCCATAGGGGTCAACCTCGATTTCGGTTTACTACCGTAGATGGTGTGAAGAAGCTATTTCCTCTCGGGACTGCAGAGCAAGAAGCGATACAAGCTGCGCATGTTTACAACTTGCAATATCGTCCTGAGCTAGGAAGTGCGTTTTCCCTATCCGAGATGACCCCATTTCGCAAAGCTGTTTCTAAAGGCCGAAAGGATAAATTCAATCGGCCTTTAAAAGATTGGCTTCCTGTCGTGTTGGCTCGTGTTAAAGCCGAAGAGAAACTCTCAAAAGATGTCTTTAGAAACTTAGAGCGTGACTGCGAAAGGTTGGAAGAGCACATGGGCAAGTGCTTAACAAAATCACTGAAGTTACAACATATCAATGAGCACATTTGTAAATACTATGAAGACCTTAATAATCGACAGCTAAATGGAAAAATCAGCAATCTGAAAAAGATATTTTCATATTTGGCTGATGAGAGTGCGATAGAGAGTAACTTTGTTCTCAACAAGAAACAGCGACGTTTATCCAAAGAGGATTACACCAAAGCGCGTCACAACTTAGACTACGAAAGCTATCTTCAGATCTACGAAGCAGCACCACTGTTCTTGAAAGTCGCTATGTCTTTAACCTTAGAGACGACTCATGCTGTGCGCGAAATCTACCGATTGCGGTATCGAATCAAGAAGCCCAGAGAAGGCGTATGCGGCATCCTTTGGAATGCAGAGGGTAGGGTGGATTACATTGACGGCCAAGCCATCTACGGCACGCTTTATATCCATCGCCAGAAAGTTCAAAAGTCGGAGACATCTGCAGTAGCGATTCCTGTTACTCAGGCGATTAAAGACATTGTCGATCTCTCTAAAACCTCAAGACTGCATTGCCCCTATGTGGTGCATAGAAAACCTCGACAGTTACAGCGAGGCATCTCTAAGGAAACGGATCATCTTTATCAGGTTCACCATCACAATATAAGCAAAGAGTTCAGCAAGGTGAGAGACTCTTTGGGCCTATACGGTCACCTTAAAAAAGCCCTTCGACCAACCTATCACGAGATACGAGGTTTATCGGCCAGAATGATTGAAGAGCAGGGCATAAGCGCAACTGAGCGGATGGCTCATGCGAATGCTGATACAACGAAGATATACACAAGAGAGAATGATATTCGCTGGAATCATGTGCCGGCGATTAAGGTGAAGCGCTAGATTTAAATTGATTTTGTGGGTAATTATTAGACGGAGAACCCCTGTCGGTATGTGAACAATCCACACAGGCATGTGGATTGTCTAGTGTTATTACTTCTAATAGTGTTGAGCATTCGGAACAAATTTTGTGATGCGTAATTCTGTTACGTTTTTGCCTAGCATCTTGTTGTTTCTGAAGGCCTCATAGCAGTTCAAAGCTCTACGCATTCGAATCCGTGCTTGATCTCTTCCCGTACCGTTATTTGTTTCTCTAGCGATAATTACACTTAGTCCATGGACTCCATCCCAATGTCGTCCATCTTTTTTTCCTCCATCGTCATAGTAACGGTCCCAAAAGTGGAAGGCGTTGTCTTCATCCCTATAAACAGTAGCGAGCATTGCTGCCATAAACCCTGAACACATCGGAACAGTTTTGATTTTGTTGTAATTTTTCCTATCAATAGCACCGATCGTTTCAACAATTTCTGTTGGAAGGTTGATGCCCATATCACGGACTCCATAGATGTGCTGTAAACTAGCGTAGAGGCCACCTTGCATAAGCAGTGATGATTGTAATTCTACGCCATACTTTCTTAAGGTCCCGAATAGAAGCTGATTATTCAACTCAGAGGCAGATCTATTATCAAATGTTAAGTAGTAGTTTTCAGCTTCTTCTTTTGAGTGAACGTTCCACACAACCACTAATAGTTGCTCCGGTGCTGCGAGCTGACCGCTGGCCCATAAGAAGGCTCTGGTATGGCCGTCTAGTTTTGATAAACTCCCGTCAGGCCACCTAGCTGCGTTTACTACTGCATGTGTATTGTGACTGTCTGACAAATGTCTAACTACTGCAGCTTTAGCATGCTTGGGAGTGTTTCGTTGCCTTGAGCAATCGTCGAGCTCCATCCATTCTGAGGGTGTCATGTAAATAACTTCTGGAAGTTCGGTTTTCTTAGTTGTCAGTGCTTTCATAAAGCCTCCATAACAAATTAGATAAATACTTTGCCCCAAATAGGCTTTGCTTTAATGGCTGTATTTACTATCACTGCGATAGACGAAAGAAAAATTCCCATTAAAGGTGTACAAAATTTAGACGTCAGTTAGATCTCCTGCAAGTTATCGAGTTATTGAATTTAGACAGGCTCTCGCCTTTAGAAGATGTATTCGGGTTACTAGGCCTGTCACTACAAGCATGGAGTGACAGGACGGATAGCGCCCGCCATTACTTACCTGTCGGACCGAACCTGAGCATTATCAGCGCGTGACGCCGAACTAAAACTGACGCTGAGAGCGTCACTAAATTTGAATACTCAGCACTCATCGCACACAATGAAATGGAATTAAATACGCAGCCATCGCTGCACAGATTACTCGTAGAAGAAACCACTTAATTTACCAGCGCATTCTTATCTCACCAGCCTTACGGGCTTCTGGGAATTAAAACAATTGTTCGTGGCTTACAGTCAGTCAATTGTACGGAATTTTTGCCGCGCAGTAGTCTCGCTCTAATACCTAATTACTTCACCGAAGTGATAGGCGTTCTGTCGAAATGAACGGGAGCAATAACACTAATCTGAAATCGCATTGATACTTAACTACTGTACCCGTGAAATAAGAATCGCAGCTTCAAAATGGAAAGAGCCGATGGCCTCGGCTCTTTATTTTTCATCTTCTAACGGAGAAGTAAAAGATGGCTTCAGATTTCTCTTATCAGGTATTACAAATATTGCGTCGAAATCCAGATGGTTCGAAATCGACACAAGCGGAACGCAAGAAAACGCTAAAGCTGATGGATAAGCAGTTACAAGAGATGCATGTAAGAAAGCTCCAAGTGCGAAACTTAGGTCGGCGCCATATCGATAAGCTCTTAAACCTGTGGCAATCACAAGGTTTGTCGGCAAGTACAATCAAGAATCGAATGTCCCACCTAAGATGGCTATCAGAAAAAATTGGTAAGCCTGGCCTTATACCAGCTAGCAATACATCTCTCGGTATTGAAAAGCGCCACTACGTTACAAACATCAATCGGTCCCGTCACATATCAAATGAACAATTATCTAGGCTCAATAACCGCTATTTAGAAGCGAGTTTCAGATTACAAGCCGCTTTTGGTCTTCGCCGTGAAGAATGCATGAAGATAATACTGCGCTTTTCAGATAAAGGTGATTACTTAGCTTTGACGAAAACGAAGGGCGGTAGACCCCGAACCGTACCAATCAGAACCCAAGCACAGCGTGAACTCATCGACTCAATAAAAAAGTGGGTGGGGGATGGCTCACTTATACCGAAAGAGGATAGGTATAAAACTCACCAAGGTAGATATGAACGAGCGTGTATCAAGATGGGGCTGGATCGTGCACATGGCCTGAGACATGCGTATGCGCACCAGCGATACCTTGAGTTGACGGGGAATAGCGCTCCTGCTGCGGGAGGCCCGTCAACGAAAGGGTTGAGTGGTGCAGACAAACAGCGTGACTATGAAGCCAGAATGATCATTAGCGAAGAGTTAGGGCATAGCCGAGAGGAAGTGACTGCGGTTTATTTAGGGCGTTGAATTAACGGTCAGATCCCAAAAACTGATCTAAAAGTGTTCTAGGTTAGAACACTTTTGTCGTTTTCGTAGGAGCAAAACATTCAAAGTCAGAACATTTTAGCTGCTTATCCAAGTTGTTCTAATTTGTTCTTGCCCCAAAGTAGCTTAGACCTTTACTCACTCCCATCCTGTACATGAGCTTTTGTCCGACTAAAAATTATCCATTCTTCTAATAATGTTCGTTGTGAATCCCCGTGTTGTATCACGGGGAGTAAATTCGAGAGAGATACTAGGCTCGCCCTTATATATTCAGGTAGCTAATGCTAAATTTCATGACATTCTAGAGGTTTATCAACATACTGGATGTTGTTGTTTCTAACCATACGGTGTACATTAGTGATAGATGATTTATAAGTAATTGATATAATTATAATTAAAGGTGTAAAATGAATTCTCACATTAAAACAGCTTTGTTAAATGGCCGTCTAGTGTTGTTACTAGGAGCTGGCGCATCTAGAGGTTGTAGGAATCAGCTAAACAAAGATATTCCTTTAGGTTGGGAACTAGCCAAAATACTTGCAGAAGAGATGGGTGAAGAACTAGGCGAAGAAGATCTATCTGAAGTTTATTCTGCCGCAAGAGCAAAGCTTGGTTCGCAAGTAGATACTATCTTAGAAAGACAATTTAAGCATTGTACACCTTCGATTGAATACAACGAATTAGTGAAGTTTCCATTCTTTAGGGTTTACACTCTAAATATTGACGACGCATTTGAAAAAGCAGCGTTAAATCAATCTAATAGATTTTTTAATGTTAAACAACGTGATGATGATATTACAGAAGTAGACCAATTCTACAAAACCCTTGATCTAGTGAAACTTAATGGCGACATATCACGCACAAAAGATGGCTTTATCTTTTCGCCACAAGAATATGGCGAAGGTGCTGCAAAGGAGCCGCTCTGGTATAGTGAGTTAGGTCGCGATTATCACAAATACACTTTTATTTTTATTGGAACCAAACTCAAAGAGCCATTGTTTTTTCATCAAATACAAAAGTATAAAGCGCGAACTGGAGTAAGTGATTTAAAAAGCTACCTATTGATTCCTAGCCTTTCCAGTATTCAAAAAACCAGTTTAGAATCTTCAAACATTCACCATATCCCAGGGACGCTGGGTGACTTTGTTTCTTGGCTAAAAGCTGAGTTTCCAAAAATTCCAACAAGTGAAGATATCGTTAGACACACTCGACCGGAGTTGATTGAAGAGTCCAATAGAGATAATAAAAAGCTTGAATTGTTTTCTGGGGTAACTCCTGTGAGCAGGTCTTCTCTAGCTTTAATGAACAGACCACCATCTATGTCTAAAATACGTGACTTCTATAAGGGTTTTAAACCTACGTGGTTTGACATTATGGACGCAGTTCCTGCATATCTTCAAAATACTAAGTTATTTTTTGATGATTATCTGGCCAATAAAAAAGCAAATCCGTTGGACGTCTTTCTTATGCTTGGCTTTGCGGGATGTGGTAAGACTACAGCTTTAAAACAGATAGCTTTAAAAATTGCCGATGAAGGCGACCGTAACGTCTACTATATCGATGAATATAAAGATAATTTAGTAGATTTAGTCAGAGAGTTAGATTTTCGAAACCCAAAACCATACTATCTTTTTGTTGACCGCATTTCCGACCTCGCGCCGCAAATAGCGACAATTATTAAAGGTTCTAAGTCAACTAAAGCGATCTTCGTTAGTGCCGAAAACCCTAAAATTTGGAAGTCTAGAGGTAAAGATCATTTAAGCACCTATCGACCATTTGAAGCTGACGTATCTGAGCTGCAAAACTCCGATGCTGACAGTATTCTCGAGAAGTTAGAGATTTATGGCAACTGGACTCGCTTAGCTCAAATGTCGAAAAGAGATAGGAAGAAAGAGCTCTTACAAAAGTCTAAGAAACAACTTTTAATTGGTTTAATAGAAGCTACATCAGGCGAAGGCTACAACAAAATAATTCAAAATGACTATAAGAGTATTACCTGTGATTCCGAGCAGGCATTACTATTGTTAGCTGGACTAGCGACAACACAACGTGTACCAGCAAGCGAAGCAACTTTAACGCGTGCGATGTCATATCTTGGTTTAAACTCGGACGTTCATTATTTAGCTTCTCAAATGGATGGTATAGTTAGGTACATTAATGGTTCCGTTACAACTCGCCATCGTGTTTATATTGAGCGCCTATTTAAGTTATATATATCAAGCGAAGAGCTATATAGAATCTACCATGCTTATATTAAGTCCTTTTCCGTGTACCATTTCCCAATTGTTAAAAATATAAGCCGCAATGAGTCCACTATCTATAAGCATTTGGTAAATGCGAAGGCACTTGGGAAAGCGTTTAAGGATGATAAGACAAAGGTCCTATCGATCTATGAATCGTTTGAAAAAGCATTCGAAAATGAGGGGCTTTTTCTGATGCAGTATGGATTGGCACTACGTTCTTTTGGCCTTAATGAGGCTGCCTATGAAAAGCTCCGTATTGCTAACCAAGCATTCAAGGATTCACCTCAAATTGAACATGCATTAGCGCAGCAACGCATAATACTAGCTTGTCAAGAAACAGATGAAACAATTGCTATGGCTTATCTAGAAGAAGCAGAACAAGTTCTGAATCGTTTGAATAGTAATAATATAAGATCGCAAGTAGGTGCCTCCGACCGTTATCCAATTATCACTCTGTCAGAAGGGCACGTAAAAGTGTTAGATAATTTTGGTCATGTTAACGAAGCTAAAATCGTCGCGAAGCAATATCACACTAGAATTAGCGATAATAGTGACTTGGTTGAAAACTCGAGAATCCAGACTACTCTTGCAAATCTTATGAAGTACTACCTGACCGGTAAGTGGCCTGAGAAAAATGGAACGAATTAGTTAAGTAAATATTATAAAAAGGCTTCCTTGGAAGCCTTTTTTCGGTCCAAACTACTTATAAATAATCTTCGCGATTGAACGTGCAATCATTTATCAAATGACTCGATGTGTTTATTTCTAGTTCAGGTTGAATACTAAATAGAGTAATCCCCGCTAAGATTTGTTGAGGCGAAACAGTTTTCCTTGTTGGTAATTCCATACGGTCATAGTGCATTTGAAACTGCTCCTAATCCTCACTTGCACTTAGCTCTCGTCCTTTTGCCATTCTCATGATCCTTTTACATTCTGGCGGTATCGGTTTCTACTCATCCCAACCAGTGATGGTTCTTACACTTTTAAAACACAGTTCAGCGACCTCTTCCTTGGTCATTTGGCATTCTAATTATCGAAAAATGTAATTATTACTTATTTCTCGATGTTTCACGGATAAATACAATAGGTTGAACTGAATTGACTGGATGCACGCTATAGAATATATACAGACAAAGTGCGCACTACACAAAGGCGTATTAATTGGCAAATTTTCCTTATAAAAAGTTATTCATGAATCACTAATGTTAAGGTTCATGAAACTCATTTATATCCAAAAATGAGTTAGTCCCTTAAGTCAATTTAAAGATAAGCAGCTGCCAATGATCACTTTATTAGTGGCTGCAATCTTCTTCAACTTCATCTAAATCCATCTCACCCTCAACCAGTTCCGCCAACTCATCTGCATGTGCAGTATAAGCATCTAATCCTTCGAGTAGCTCTTGCTCGGTCAAAGTCTTCTTATCCATTTCTGTAGCCTCACTAGTGAGCAATTTAATCGGAAGTATAACACTGATGTAGGATTTACTCGGAAGCCGTTTAGAGGCTCTTTCAGGCATGTTTTAGAGTAAAGAATAAAGTAGGGGAAGTAGGGCAGTGATTTGAGCCGTGGTGAAAATGGGTCTAAGATAGTTGAGAGAGAAACTACTGTATAAGTCCACTATTCGTCCACACTTAATCCACCCATAAATGATGTGGTTATTGTGGGGTTGGGTAAAGTGGCGAATTTTCAGTAAGTTGAAGAGAATTGAGAGCGTTTTTGAGGGATCAAAAACGGTGAAGCCCCGATGTTGGTAGCATCGGGGTTTCGAATTTTTAGATGTCTCGGTTGGTAAGTCCGATAATCTTTTATGCAAAAGGTTGGATTAAATCCGAATTAATTCCTTGGTAGGGAATTAGATGCGGATGAAGTCCATGTGCTCAACTTTTGGCTTGAACGCGTGACGTTGAACGTCTTGTGGCTTAACTTTAACTTCAGCGCCGTCGATTACTAGAACGATACCTTCGTAGAACTCAGGCTTGTCCATTTGGTTAACAACGTCATCGTGGTTAAGAACGATAGAAACTGCTGCTTCTTCACCGCCGTATACAACTGCAGGGAATTTACCAGCGTGACGTAGGCGGCGGCTCGCACCTTTACCTAGTTCAGTACGTACTACTGCTTCAAATTTCATAGTATTTACTCTCAAATATGAAAAAATTTAAATTCACATTCAGCGATGCGACCTCGCTCGAATGTGCTAATCGCTTAAGAGTAATTGGTAGTAACTCTATAAGCGAGCGCGGATACTAACACTGTACGGGGGTTCAAGCAATAGATAATCATGCTAACGGAACATCTTTTGGGTAAATCTATTCAATTAGTTAGCAAGAGGTTGTGGTTATTGTTCGTCGTGCTGAATTCATGAGCGCAAAGTCAGCCAATCCGCGTTATTTTGAAATTGGGCGTTGGCCTCAGAAGTGAATCGAATCTGAATGGCTTTCTCACGGGCGGTTAAGTCTACCTTGGTTAAATTGTTTATCAACAGCACAACAGTTTAATAAAAGGGTATCGCTATGGAACAGTTAAGTATTGTCATTATCACACTCAATGAAGAGAAACGCATTGGTCGTTTACTTGAAAACCTAAGTCAGCAAACGTATCAAAACTTTGAAGTCATTGTCGTTGATTCAAACAGTGATGACGCCACGTGCGATGTGGCTAAAGCTTACAGCAATGCCTTGCCGAAGCTAACCGTCCATAGAATGGCAGGTCGCGGTACCAGCTTAGGCCGTAATACGGGAGCAGAGTTGGCGCAGTATCAACGTATTCTATTCCTTGATGCCGATGTACAGCTAAGAGCTAATTTCCTGCAAGAAGCGATGATGCAACTTGAAGAGAAGAAGCTTGAGGTCGCGGGTGTGTTTATGGGGGCTAACGGCTTACCACTGATTCACAAGCTGGGTTACGGTTTGTTTAACGTTGGCTTATACCTGACTCAGTTCTTTTTTCCGACGGCAGTGGGGGCTTGTATCTTCTCGACTAAGCGCGTGCATAAAGAAATCGGAGGGTTTGATGAAGAGATTGTTTTATGCGAAGACTGCGACTACGTCAAACGTGCCAGTCAAACTTGGCGATTCCGCTTTCTAAACCTTACCTTCCGCTTTGACCCGCGCAGGTTGGATCAAGATGGTGTTTTTAAAATGGGTTACACCTATTTATCTGCCAATGTTCGTCGATTCATCTTTGGGGAAATGCGTAAAAACGAGATGAACTACCAGTTCGGCCACTATAAAGAGCAATAAGCGTTAGTGGTGATGAAATGGAAGGTGTAGGCAGCCTATTCTTTGGGGCGTTAATGGATGCTTTAATTGGCCCCAATTTATTTGTACCCGGTGAGCCATTTCTATTGGCCGCTGGGTACCAATTGCATCAAGGCATCGTTACTGGTGTGTTGGCAGTACTGTTGGGTGGGTTGATTGGAGATCAAGCCAGTTACTTTATTGGCCGTCGATTGGGCAAACCCGCCCAGAGAAAACTGATTAACTGGCAGCCTAAAACGAAAAGACCTATAGCGCGTTGCCGTCATTTAATGGCAACACAAGGTAACGCGATTTTGATGTTTGCTCGCCTTCTTGGGCCTGTTGCTTGGGTTGTTCCGTTTATGGCCGGAACACAGAAGATAGGCTGGAAGCGCTTTTCGTTTTACTCATCTATTGGGCTATTACTGGGCGTGGGTCAGTTCGTTTTCTGGGGCTACTTGTTGGCGTATGGCGTCGAGAAGTTTCCACTATTAAATGAAGCAAAGACGTTTCTGATAGAGCACAAACTGTCTCTGTACGCTTTGGCTGCAACAGGGCTGTTTTATCTCGTCGCGAGGGCGTTCAACTGGCGCTATAAAGTGAGTGCGTCTTTTGCTGTTCTCATGGGGTCAGCCCTGCTTGCGAACTACCTGCACTTTTTTCTCTACTCAGACGACTTTTTGCAGGTCGAGAAAACAGCAGAAAAATCGAATGATATTGCGTATGTTGAGCTTAGTGAGTTAGAGCTAAAAGCGTACCCCGGGCGGTCATCGGTGTTCGATGCCCAAGCGGTCAATGTTATCTACTATGGCGAGAACCCAAGGCAAATAATGCTTGATTTGGGTTGGATTGAGAACCAAACCTTCTCACGTAATGATCTAGAGTTGGAGGACTATCTATCTTTGCTCAAGCAGAATACGCCGCCAGTCTCGGATCTATTTTGGAACGGGGTGCCACAAGAGATGGCGTTTCAACTGCCAGGAAACTTGCTAAAACGTAGCCATATTCGTTGGTGGAAGGGAGGGGTTGATCCTCAATCAGAGACGCTGTTTTGGGTTGGTGCGCTGAGCTATGACAATGGCCTGCAACTTACGCCTTACTCAGGCATTGTCACTGTTTTGCACAGCATTGACCCCAATGTTGATGTCGAACGAGATAAACTGGCACTGCAAGTTATGCAGTTACCGGGTTTACGCCAAGTGTCACTTAATGCGACCGCGTTGCCGACTAGCCTTGATGAAGAGCACGATTATTACTCAGATGGTAAAGTTTTGTTCATTCGAGACAACGAACTTCAGATAGCCGAACGTTAACTGAATACTTGCCAAATACGGTCTTTATTTTTTAGCAAATTGCGCTAGGGTAAGAGGCACACTAAATCGCTTACCTAATCGATCATCATGCTCATAATTAATCAAATTTATCGTCTTAATTTGTTGGCGGGATTCATAGAGAACCTTTCCACGGGACATAAGGCGTCCCTTGGCACCAATGAAACCGCTTTGCTGCAGTACATGGTGGATAATCCTCACAGACCTTTGTCTAAATTAGAACTATTGGAATACGTATGGCACCAAAAAGGAGTGATCGTTGAAGAGAGTAGTCTGCTTCACTGTGTCTCTAACTGTCGTAAGGCGATAGGTGACAGCGGAGAAATCATCACCACGGTTCGCGGAGTTGGTTATCAATTTAATGGCCAAGTTTCAAGCGAAGAAGAACGTGAAGAAGTACCAGAGCTGGCACCCCAGCCAGCAATCCTCCAACCTCAGATTGTTGAAGCTGAAGAGTCTCAGATCAAGAAGCGTAACCTGATCTGTATTTCACTATTCACGCTTGCCGCCGTCGTCAGTTTTGCCCTTTTTTCCTTTACTCGTTCTCCTTGGGTGCAAGCTGACTATCAAGAACAACGATTTATTGGTTGTACTATCCAAGCCAATACGCAAGATAAACCCATTGTGATGACCAACGTGCGCATGTTCACGACCAATAATCAGGTGATACTGGTTGACGCAGATGGCCATTCAATCAGCTACCTTGTTGATGAAGTGGAGGTGCAATGTGAATAAGCTTCTTATTGGGTTGAGTTTAGTCTCAGGTGCGGCCGTTGGCGCAATGGCGGCGTACATCTCTTCGCCGACGGTTAGCCTTAATATCGTCAGCAAAACCTCGATTTTAGTCCCGACTAAACAGAAGACTGAACAGTTAAACATGCACGCGACCATCACACTTAAACGCTCGGGGCAGTATGAAGCGTATTTCTTTACCGACAAAAAAGTGGGCTATAACGCATCGGGCAATTATGTGTTTGATTACCACGGTTTGTCGTTAACGCCGACCTCATCGGAGAAGGTGATTCCAGAAGGTAAAAAGCTAAGCCTGATTGAGATGATGTTCTCGCAGCGAGGTATGCACTCTATGGAAGGGTTAACCATCATTCCACTCTCTGATAAGCAGATGATCATGGTCGCGCCTCGATACTCTTATCTGTTTAGCGAAGTTACCCCTTAATCATAGGGGACTTTAAGAGCCAGTTTTACTGGCTTTTTTATGGCTTTAAATTCAATAAAATCAAAGGTTTGATATTTTTTTATAATCGCTCATTATTAAAAATCCTTTCGCTGACAAAGCGTTAACTTTGTAGGAGAAATCTTAGGTATAACAACCGCAAGTTTCATCAATTAGAGACAAGCTATGACTCAGTACCTAAATTCTCCACTGTCGGTTTTCTGCGCAGTAAGTGCACTTTTTGCAACACACGTTTCTGCCGAAGAGACTCAACCTGCTATCCCTGTAACGGTAGAAGTGGTGGCGAAACAAGTCCATCAATCTTCGATTGAGGAAGTAGGGAAAGTAAAAGCAACCGATTCAGCGGCGCTAACGTTCAGTGCGGGTGAAAAACTTAAAGCCCTGAATTTTGAAGATGGCGACCAAGTTAACAAAGGCGATTTGATCGCTCAGCTAGATGATGCACAAGCACGAGCAGAATTGGATAAAGCCAAAAGCTCATTAGCGCTGGCAGAATCCAAGCTGGATCGCGTGCTCGCATTATTGAAAAAGCAACCTGATTCGATGTCTGCACAAGATGTCGAAGAGCTTAAGCAACAAGCCAATCTGGCTCGCGCCGACTTCCGTCAAAAGAAAACCGATCTGCAAAACTACCAATTGGTGGCTCCGTTTAACGGCCAACTGACTAATTTTACCCACTCAGTAGGCAGCCGAGTTGAGGCTGCGACGGCGTTGGTCAGCTTAATCAAGCTCGATCCTGTAGAAGTTCACTACTCAATCAGCCAAAACGAAGTCGGTAAAGCGCAGCTTGGCCAACCAGTATCGATTTCGGTTGACGCTTATCCTAACCAATCTTTTGTTGGCAAAGTGAACTACATTGCGCCTTTGGTCGATGAAAGCTCTGGCCGCGTTGAAATTCATGCCCATTTAGAGAATCAAAATAACCAACTGGTGCCAGGTATGTTTGCCAAGGTGTCACAAACCGTTGGTAAAGACAGTGCAGAGTTGGTGGTGTCACAGACCGCTGTTGATACTAATGGTGACCAGCGTTTTGTCTGGGTGATTGAAAATGACAAAGCAGTTAAGCGCTCGGTTGAGCTGGGCGATAATACAAATAATGGCTATGTCACGATTAAGTCGGGCTTGGAATTGGGTGAGATTGTGGTGGTCACTGGCCGTCAAAATCTAAATGAGCACTCTTCTGTAGCGGTGCAAAACTCTGTGTCAAAAGTGACGCTACCTTCGCGAACTTTACCTGCTACACCTAAACCCGCACCAAGCGAGGAAGTGAAGCAGCCGGTAAACAAAGACGTGAGTAAAGAAGTAAAACCAACCAATGAGCAATCTGAGGAGGTAACGAATGAAGCTGCCTGAGATATGCATTAAACATCCGGTGCTCGCATCCGTGCTGAGCATTGCAATTGTCCTACTGGGCATTGTCTCTTATCAAAAGTTGGCGATTCAGTATTTCCCTGAGCGTCAAACAGCATCAGCAACAGTGAACGCTTCGATTACCGGTGCGAGTGCAGAGTTTATGTCGCAGAACGTGGCTGATGAGCTGATCACCGCGGTGACGGGGCTAGATAAGATTAAAACCATGACGACGGATTGTCAGGAGGGCAGTTGCTCTCTGAAAATTCAGTTCGAAGATGGGGTCAGTGACGTTGAATACGCGAGTCTTATGAACAACTTGCGTAGCAAAGTGGACGGTATTTCCGATTTTCCACCGGCAATGACAGATAAGCCAACCGTAACGGATGACTCATCGGAAACGTCAATGCCAAGTAACATCATCACCTTTGTGAATCGCGGCGAGATGGACAAGCAGGAAATGTTTGATTTCATTAGCCAGCAATTGGCTCCTCAGTTTAAGAATGTACTGGGTGTCGGCGGTGTATGGGGGCCATATGGTGGCTCAAACCGAGCGATTCGCGTTTGGTTACAGCCTGAGCGTATGGCGGCACTGAACGTCAGTGCTTCCGATGTGGTAGGCACGTTAAGTACTTACAACGCGACCTTTACTGCAGGTACGATCAAAGGTGAAGTCCGTGATTTCTCAATCAACCCGGTTAACCAAGTCACTTCAATTGAAGACGTGCGCGACCTTGTTATTCGTGTCGACAATGGCAACATCATCCGCGTCAATGACGTAGCAGATATTCAAATGGGAGAAGAGAGCCTAGAGCCAAGTATGCTTAGCGTCGATGGTAACATGGCGATGTCTCTTCAGGTGCTACCGCTTAAATCTGAAAACCCAGTGACGGTTGCTAACCGAGTGAAAGCAACCATGGAGACCATGCAGGTGCCTGAAGGCATTGAAATGAAGATGGTCTACAACCAGGCGGACTTTATTGAAGAAGCCATCGATCAAGGTTTTATGACTCTAGTCGAAGCGATTGTGTTGGTTTCTGTGATTGTGGTGTTGTTCTTAGGCTCACTGCGTGTCGCGGCCATTCCATTGATCACTATTCCTGTGTGTATCATTGGCGTATTTGCGGTAATGGCAATGCTTGGATTTAGTATCAACGTATTGACCATACTGGCGATCATCCTAGCCATTGGCTTGGTGGTGGACGACGCAATTGTGGTAGTAGAAAACTGTTATCGTCACATCGAAGAGGGGCTATCACCGTTTGAAGCAGCACTTAAGAGCTGTAAAGAGATCGTCTTCCCAGTTATCGCGATGACATTAACTCTGGCAGTGGTCTATTTACCTATCGGTTTAATGTCTGGCTTAACGGCGGATCTGTTCCAACAATTTGCGTTTACCTTAGCGGCGTCTGTGATCATTTCTGGCTTTGTTGCGTTAACGTTGTCACCAATGATGAGTGCTTACATGTTGAAATCAGTGACAACGTCACCAAAATGGTTTCAATGGGTTGAGACAAAGCTAAATGCCATGACAGACAAGTACATGACATTCCTCAGTGCTTGGTTTAAACGCCCAATGCTGGTTATCGCAGGTACAACGTTGTTAACGGCGCTGTCTATTGTAGCAGTCTGGACCATGCCAAAAGTTTTACTGCCAACAGAAGATACTGGTTTCATCGAAGTCACGTCTCATGGCCCGGCGGGGGCAGGTCGACTGTACGACCTCGAAAACGCGGATCAGATCAACGCGGTATTTAAAGGCAACCAACAAATTGAAGCAAACTTGGCCTACATCGAAAGTGCGCCAACAAATCATGTGCTACTAAAACCTTGGGAAGAGCGTAACCAAAGTGCCGATGAGGTCATTGATGAGATGATCGCTAAGGTTAAAGAAAGTATCTCAGCGTACACGACTTCCTTCTCTGTGCGCTCTGCCGACAACCTTGATGTGGCGGACAATTTGATTTTGCAAGTTACAACGGTCAACCGTGACTTAGATGAATTGTCAGACACGGCAGCGAAAGTGGTGGAGTTGCTTGAAGGCTATGAAGGGTTAACCAATGTAGATAACTCAACTCACCGAGATCAAATGCGCTTTGACTTGTCGATTGACCGTAACGCGATTGTTTTATCGGGTGTTGATTATGGCAATGTGACCAATGCGATTTCTACTTTCCTTGGTTCAGTGAAAGCAGCTGATCTACAAGCGGATGATGGTTTTACTTATCCCATTCAGGTTCAGGTTAACCGCAAAGCATTAGGTGACTTTAAAGTACTCGATAAGCTGTACGTCAGCTCTGAATCGGGCCAGCGACTGCCGTTGTCTCAGTTTGTTTCGATCAAGCCTGTGACTGCAGAGTCGAACATCAAAACGTATGCGGGCAAAGATGCAGCAGAAATTACCGCGGACCTTGCTCCGGGTTACAGCGCAACAGATATTCAGACCTTTATTGACACTGAATTACCGGCGCTGCTGAAAGCGGGTCAAAGCTACCAATATGACGGCGTGGTGAAAGAGCTCAATGAGTCGTCGGCGGGGATGCAAATGTTGTTTGGTTTAGCCTTGATTTTCATCTTCCTAATCCTGGCGGCTCAATTTGAAAGCTTCATTGACCCTCTAGTGATCATGATTACCGTACCGTTATGTCTGGTTGGCGCGGTGCTAACGCTGAGTGTGTTTGGCCAAAGCATTAACTTGTACTCGAAGATTGGCTTGCTAACTCTGGTTGGCTTGGTGACCAAACACGGCATTTTGATGGTTGAGTTTGCCAACTTGAAGCGTAAAGAAGGCTTAGGCGTTTACGATGCGGCGGTAGAGAGTGCACGTTCTCGACTGCGTCCTATCTTGATGACGTCGTTGACCATGATAGTCGGCTCTTTGCCACTGGCACTAGCCGAAGGCCCGGGCTCGTTAGGTCGAGTGAACATCGGTTTAGTACTGGTTGGCGGGTTAACTGTGGGTACTTTCTTCTCCCTGTTCATCGTACCAATGGCGTATGTGGCTATCGCCAAAGTACGTGAAAAAATGCGAAACAAATCTCAGCTGGTGGAGGCGTAATTTATGTTGGTGATTAATGGCACCCATTTACTCAATCCAGATCAGGGTTTCATTCAGAGCCTGAACACTCATGTTCGTCATCCGATTGGGATTAACGAAATCACCCTGCTCAATTACATGATTGAGCGCAAAGGTGAAACGCTAACTAAAGATGAAATCATGCATGAAGTCTGGCTAAAGCGTGGCATTGTGGTTGAGAGCAGCAGTTTGTTGCATTGTATTTCAAACTGCCGCCGAGCGCTGGAAGACAAAGCGGCCATGGTGATACGCACGGTGCGAGGAATTGGCTATGAGTTTGACGCTTGCATTGAACCTTTCCAAGAGTTGAATGCTGCTGAGGAGACTCAAGAGGAGCAGGTCGAATCAGCCGTCGGGCAGATTGAGGAGCTGGCGATTGAGCCAGCTTCACAACGCACGTCTATGAAGCAATGGGCGCTGGTTGCTGGGGTGGTCTTAGCCAGTGCAGGGCTGAGCTATGCACTCGTCGAGAAGCTTCATTCGCCGATACAAACGACCAGCTTCGAGCAACTGCACTACAGTCAGTGTACGTTTTCACCTAAAACAGAGCAGGCAAACATCCATTATCAAGATGTGACTGTGTATAGATTTGACGACCTATCATTGTTGGTGAGTGCTGATGGGCGTTCCTTGAGTTTTGCAAGCGAGAGTAATGGGGTGCACTGTGAACAATAAGATAATCATAGGCGCGGTTGCGTTGGGCGCTGTCATTGGTGGCGCCGCTTCTTACTTAGATAGTAATAAGCTCAACCGCCACTTTAACAGCAGTACTATCGCGTATGTAGAAGCATCCAATCCCGATGATTCGTTCGCAAAGATCATTCCACTGAGGTTTGAGCTGACGTTAAAAGAGAACAGTGGCTATGACGTCTATGCGGCCATTCCTAACAGCAAAGTCGGTTACATGACTTCAGGTGACTATACATTGGACAGTGATGGCGTGTTTTTTAATATTCAAACTCACAGCCCGCTAAGGGCTGAGGATAGCCATTATGGTCCAATAGAGCAGCTGTTCTTGCGTCGAAACGCATTTGAAGGACACAGAAAAGTAGCCAAATTAGAAGATAACAAAGCAGCCTTGATAGGCCATAAAGTGGTGTTACTGCTCAATTATTAAAGCTGAAACCACTAAAAAAGCGATGCTGAGCATCGCTTTTTGTTTTTAGGAATGAGCATAACTTACACGAAGAGGGAAAGTTACCGAGTTAGCTAGAGAGTTTAAGGTGCAGTACTGCTTTTAGTCCACCCATCGAGCTTCTCTCTAGCGTGAAATTGCCGCGGTAGCTGTGGGCCATTTCACTAACAATATTCAATCCGAGCCCGGTTCCGGGGGTTGTCTCATCTAATCGCACACCGCGTTTGATGACTTGTTCGAGTTTTTCCTCGGGGATGCCACAACCATCGTCTTCGATAATGATGTCGATTTCTTGATTCGGGTGTGTCACTGAATGAACGCGAATGATTGAGCTTGACCACTTGTAAGCGTTTTCCAATAAGTTACCAACCATCTCATCAAAGTCGGTGTCTTCGACGGCAACGACTAGCTCAGAGTCGATTTCATTAATCAGTGTCACGTCTCGATGCGCGTAGACTTTATCAAACGCGAGTGAAATGGCGTCAATTCTCTCTGACGGGTTGGTTTTCACCGACAAAATGTTTTTTGAGCCGGCCATTCGAGCGCGACCAAGATGGTAATCAATTTGGTGCTGGATTTGGCTTACTGGGTCTTGCAGTCGATCGCGAATGTCTTGCTCAGATGTACTGATCTCGTTTCTTAGTACCGATAGCGGTGTTTTGAGTGCATGCGAAAGATTGCCTGCGTGGTGACGGGCACGTTCCAACAACTCTTGATAGTGGAACAGCAGTGCATTTAAGTCGAGCACGATAGGGGCGACTTCGCGTGGGTATTCTCCATCTAGGCTTGCTTTGTCTCCAGAACGTACTTGTGAGAGTTCTTTGTGCATTTTGGTAAGGGGGCTAAGAGACCATTGGACCTGAATCACGATGATCATGAGAACGCCAAAATAGAGCAGGGCGAGGATAACCCAAAGTTGGCCCATAAGTTCGGCAACGGTGTCTTCTAGCGGTTGTTCATCAATGCCGATTAACACATCAATTGGACCGTCATACTCGGGGAAGTAAAGTGACGTTTCAATGTAGATGAGACGCTCATCGCGTGCGCCTAGTGCGTGTTTTTCCCCTTTATCAAAGGTGATTTTTTTGTCCCAAAGCGAGCGTGAGCGAAGTTGATCTGCCGCGTTGTCAATAGACCAGTAGAGGCCACTGTATGGGCGATTGAATCTTGGGTCGGAAAGGGGAGTCGCTAAGGTCAGTTTGCCGCTTTCATCGACTTCGATAGAGGCGGATAACTCATCAAGGTAGAGAGAGAGCTGTTCGTTGGTCGAGTCCAACATGTAGCTGAACACCTGCTTGGGTACTGTTACGCCCGCAGCGATGACCATAGCGGTCAACCAAACAACGGCCGCCAGTACGAGGCGGCGTCTTAAGCTGAGGCGTTTCAGCGGGTAACGTATCTTATTCAGCATTCAATTGATATCCCAATCCTCTCACTGTTTTGATCACTTTAGGCGCAATTTTCTTTCGAATACGACCAATAAACACTTCGATGGTATTGGAGTCACGGTCAAAATCTTGCTTGTAGATATGTTCCACTAACTCGGTACGTGAGATGACCTTTTCAGGGTGGTGCATGAAGTAAGCGACAACCTTAAACTCAAGTGCGGTGAGGCTGATCGCTTGCCCTTGCCACATGACTTTAGACGTGCGGGTATCAAGGCTCAAGTTACCATTCTGAATAACAGGAGAGGCATTGCCCGAAGCGCGGCGAAGCTGAGCACGAATACGAGCAATCAGTTCGACCATTTCAAACGGTTTGGTTTGATAGTCGTCGGCGCCAGCATTCAACCCTTCAACGCGTTGGGTGAGTGTATCTCGCGCACTGAGGATGATGATGGGGGTGTTGATGTTTTCATCACGAATGCTTTTCAGTACCGTTAGCCCATCAAGTTTGGGTAAGCCAAGATCAAGAACGATCGCTTCCCAGTCTTCTGAGGTAGCGCGATAGAGAGCGTCAATGCCATCGGTTGAGAGTTCTGGCGTCCAACCGTTTTGCTCAAGGGCTTCAACGATCTGTTCACCTAGGCGTGGTTCATCTTCTACGACAAGTATCTTCATATTATTGGTCTTCTAGATTCTTAAGGGCTTTTTTGAAATGGCGGCCTTTTATCAGCAGCATTTCGAGAGTTTCCGCATTGTATTCAACTTTGATGATGTTGTTTTGGTGATTGATCTTCAGCTCGTAAACCCAGATGTCGTCATCTTCTTCCAACTCGACTTCTATGATGCGCCCTCGCAAGTCGCGTTCAACAGCGGCATACATTTCAGAGAAAGGACGAATAACGCCTTTTTTGACGGCGTCATACACTTCATCTTGATCTTCTTCAAACTCAATTCTGGTTCCTGGTTTGTGCACATCTTGCACTAGCTCGTGGCCGTTATGGTCAGCCGCTACACAGCTGAAACTGGATAGAGAAAGTAGGCTAAGCATCAATGGAATGGAAAGAGATTTCATTTGGCGCACTCTCAATAGGTTGAATAGTCACAGTGTAAATGAACGAAGATGAATGGTGAATGAATAGTTGCCGTGCGGTCAAAACTGCTCCGCTTACAAAGTCTTACTTACTCTTAATATTGATAAGGATATCATCGCTGGGTTTGTATATTCGGTGTTAATTTATTAAAGCGGGTTTTACTCAATGGTTAGCAGGTTACTGGTTCTGTTTACGCTGTTTTCTAGCTTAGTGTATGCGGGTGATGGTAAGACAACATACACGTTGTCAGATGTCGACTATCGTCTGTTTGCGTCCAGTGAGTCTGCCGATGTAATTGCACAATCATCGAGTGAATATTTTAGCAGTGGCGTCATGTGTCGACCCAGTGCCAACGAGTCTTGCTGGCTTGAACTCTCTACAGCGGATGATGGCTTTGGTGATTACAGCCTTATTTTGAAAAGTTTGTCCTCTCGGGAAGGGGATATCTATTTTGTCCATCATTCGAAAATTCGGCATAAACAGCGATTTGACCAATACCGCACCTTAAACTTGGAACGTAAATGGCCCTATGAACGGGTGTTGCTAAGGTTCGATACCGGAAAATCAGTCAATGTCAGTACGATATTTATGCCTAACACTGTGTTGGCGAAAAAACTCATCGTTAATAATGGTATTGCACTGGCGATTACCTTGTTTATTTTTGCTGTCAGTCTGTTCTATGTGTTGAATGTCTGGCGAGTAAAGCGCTTTCAATCCGTCTATATTCTTCTTTACTCGATTTCGCTTCTTCTGTTCTACATCTACAACTTCGGTTTTATATGGGATGGGTTGGATGAACTGGGCGTCTACATTTACCGGTTTTTTATCAGCCCTTATTGGTACGTCGCTTATACCGGCGCGCTGACAAGTTTGTACCTGATGATTGTCAGTGCAAGTGGTCTCCAAACAAATCATAGCCATTTCGCGATGTGTATAGGGATAGTGGCGCTTCAGGTTGCGATTATCTATTTTTCTCTGTTCCCCATATATCTAGTGATCAATAACACTTTGCTGGCGGCGCTTTCACTGTGTTTGTTGCTGAATGAGAAGAATATTAAGCATAAGCGCTATATTTTGTTTTGCTATCTGGTCTGTTTTCTCTCGTCGTATATGGTGGTGGAAACCTCGCTATCGCAGTCTAGGTTAACGCTTTATTTTTATGAAATTCAGTTGCTGTTTTTCATTTCTCATATGCTACTTATCTTGATCTGTATTTATGAGTTGTCAGAGCTGAGAGTGGTTAATTTCGGTGATTATAAGAAGCTAAAGTCTTCGTCCATTCAAGACTTTATGACAGGGCTGCCGAATCGAAAGGCGATCAAATATAAGTCAAAGCTGCCAAACTCAATGTGTTTTTACTATATCGATGCAGACAAGCTCAAATTCACCAATGACACACAGGGGCACCATGTCGGCGATCGTATGTTGATTGGATTGGCAAACCGGATTAAAGCGATTGCGGAAGAGTGCTTGGGTGAGGTCTATCGTGTGGGCGGCGATGAATTTGTGCTTGTGACGGCCAAATCTGCATCCGATGCGCTGATTCAATCGCAACAAGAAGTGGCACATGGAACGGGAGATGAGCAGTGTTTTCAGTTTAGCTTCGGACGTTACCGGAGCGTGCCGGGTGAATTGGTAGAGGACAGCATCTACAAGGCGGAGTACTGCTGCCGTAAAGCCAAGCAGTTAAAACGTCGTTTTCAGGATTGGTGTGACCAAGATGAGTTAATGCTTTACTCATTGCCAAGCTTGAGAATCGAAGCCATTAAACTGATAGAGTCGGACCGATTGGTCTGCTTTGCTCAGCAGATTGTTTCTCATTCATGCTCAGAGCAGCGCTACGAGCTGCTATGCCGATTGAAACGAAGCGGCCAACAAGGGGAGTTTCATTCTGCTGGTCAAGTTCTGGATATTGTGGCGTCCCATGGGCTCGAAAAAGAGCTCGATATCAAGATGCTTGAGTTTGCGCGCCAGTTTTTAACGCAGCATGATAATTTATACCTGAACTTAAACTTTTCGGTAAAAACCTTGTTTGAACCGCATGTGCTTGGATTGATCGAGCAGTTCCCATCGTCGTGCTCAAGGCGATTAACCATAGAGGTGACTGAGCAAGTATTCTATCGAGCGGATGCCAAGTTTAAGAGTGTGGTGGCAAAGCTAAAGGCACTCGGTGTCGCGATTAGCCTAGATGATTTCGGTTCGGGGTACTCTTCCTATTCCATCTTGTCAGAAGTACAGTTTGATATGATTAAGATCGATGGCTCGCTGATCAAAGATATTCATCTCTCACGCTTTAAACAGCATATGGTGAAATCTATGGTCGAGTTGGCATCGATGGACAATATACGTTTGGTTGCAGAGCGCATAGAGCTTCAATCTGAACTCGACACCCTAAAGCGACTTGGCGTCAAATATACTCAAGGGTATTTACTGCATAAGCCAGAATTGGCGTCATACCGATTCGAAAGCATTTCTCATCGAGCGCTTGAGACAACATGCGCTTCACAGTGGGTAGTGAACTAACCAGCAAGCTCATCGGTGAAAATTCTGTCTCTCAGTTTCCAGAATCTACCCACCTTACGAGCAATAATAAACTGAGGCAGACGGAATCGATGCTGGTTGTTGACTACCTTGGTCGGTGATGCGTCATCAAACGGACGGTGTTTATCCGCCAAATGAGGACGAACAAACTGGTCTTTAAAGCGTTGCTTCTGGTTCTTGGTGGTCAGGGACCAAAACTCGTGAACTTGCGCCTGATTGTCGCCAATGTACGTGACCTTTAGGCTGCTTTTGCCTTTCTCGTCCTTGTGGACGGCTAATGTCATGTCTCGGCATTCAAATACTAACGCGTCTTTTAAGTTGAGTGCCTCTTTGAGTTTCTTGTCCGGGTCAACCAGCGTGGCATCGCACTCGTGACAAATACGTGCTGCGATGTCGTTATCAGCGCCGCATTCTCCGCAATACTTGGCGCGAAAACGGTAGTTACAATGCTCTCTTTCTCCCGTCTCTTCGTCTTCAAAAAAGCCTTGGCATTTGCGCCCGAAGTGCTCGATCAGAAAGCCATTGCTGTCTAATTTTCCCCAGAAATTGTTGTTAAAACCGCAAGCAGGGCAAGGGATAGTAATGATCTCGCTGTCGGAGTCTGGCTTCGCGTCGCCAACTTCAGGCTGATACAGATCGTAGCTGTTTCCGGCGTAGTCGAGGACCAAGCACTCTTCTTTACCCGGAGATAAACGAAGCCCTCGCCCGACGATCTGCTGGTACAAACTGATGGACTCGGTAGGTCGCAAGATAGCAATCAGATCAACGTGAGGGGCGTCGAACCCTGTTGTTAACACAGAGACATTGACTAGGTATTTCGTTTTGCGGTCTTTGAAGCTTTGAATGATGCTGTCGCGTTCAATCGTCGGCGTGTCGCCAACCACGAGGGCAGTTTCACCTTCTGGAAGTAATCCGTAGATTTCTTGTGCGTGCCTAACGGTGGCGGCGAAAATCATCACGCCTTGTTTGTCTTTGGCTAGGTGGATGATTTGCTCAACAATCTGAGGCGTAGCGCGCTTGGCTTTATCAATCACCATATCCATTTCGGATTCTTTGTAACGCCCGGTTGAGGCGGGAGTTAGCTGCGAGAAATCGTAACTCAACACGGGCGCATCCATCATTCTCGCGGGCGTTAAGAACTTCTCATCGAGCAAATAGCGGATGGGCAGCTCGAAAATACAGTCGCGGAAAAACCTTGGCTCTTCGGTGCGTACCAAGCCGCGAGTATGATATTGGTATATCCACCCCATCCCAAGGCGATACGGTGTGGCGGTAAGTCCAAGTACTTTGATACCAGGGTTGAGCTCTTTGAGGTGACCAATCACTTTTTGGTAACTGGTGTTTTTGTTATCTGGGACGCGATGGCACTCATCAATCACCAGTAGAGAGAACTGGTTCTTGAACTCATCAAGATTCCTCACTACCGATTGAACGGAAGCAAACACCACCTGTTGATCGGTTTCTTTGCGTCCCAAGCCCGCCGAATATATCGCGCCTTTTAACCCATAGCCTTCATACTTTGCATGGTTTTGTTCAACCAGTTCCTTTACATGGGCAAGCACAAGAACGCGCCCTTTGGCTAAACGCGCCAACTCTGCGATCACAAGGCTCTTTCCGGCGCCGGTCGGCAACACAAGAACAGCAGGTGATGAGTGCTTACGAAAGTAATGAATAACGGCTTTGACGGAGTCGGCTTGATAGGGGCGAAGTGTATACATAAATTGTGTGAAATAGCTCAACTATTTGTGGCAGTCGCACTATAATACCCCACCTAACAAAGATGAGGTATTCATGCGTTTAGATAAATATTTGTGTGATGCACTGGGTGCGACACGTAAAGAAGCAACAAAAATCATTAAAAGTGGCGACGTAACGGTCAATGACGTTATGCAAAAAAGTGGTGCGTTTAAAGTTACCGATGCGTGTGTTGTTGAGTGGCAGGGACGCGAAATTCAAAAGCCTGGCCCGCGCTACATTATGCTGTTTAAACCGGATGGTTTTGTTTGCTCGCATGAAGATGGTTTCAACCAAACGGCGTTCGCGTTGCTTGATGAAGTGAAAATGGAAGATCTTCATTTCGCAGGTCGATTGGATGTTGATACTACGGGTTTGGTGCTCATTACCGATGATGGTCAATGGTCACACCGTATTACGTCACCTAAGCATAAGTGTGAAAAGACGTATCGTGTTTGGCTGGTGGACCCCATCGGGGACGACTACGCGGATAAACTCGCCCAAGGCGTTGAACTTCGCAATGAAAAAGAGCCAACATTGCCTGCAACAATGGAAGTGGTCAACCATGATGAAAACGAACTGCTACTGACCATCACGGAAGGCAAGTACCACCAAGTAAAACGCATGTTTGCAGCCTTGGGCAATAAAGTAGAGCATCTGCACCGTGAACGTATTGGTGCTATCGAGCTCGATTATTCGCTTGAACCGGGTGAATATCGCTACCTAACGGAAGAGGAAGTAGACTCTGTTTGGAAGTAATGCTCGTTATAGGAAATAGTTTAGTTCCAAATAGGAACTAGTTATTTTTATCAATTTGATTGAATATAGATCGGTTCAAGGCTCGCGGATGCGAGTCTTTTGTTTCTGTTTGGTTGCAGCACGGACGCTGCATATCTAACGCAACCGAGTAGGAGTCTTATGCCTAATTCTGCAGTCGAGCAAACCAGCACCCCACAAATCAATTTTCTTATCTTCGTTATTCTTGGGGCGATTGGTGCATTAACACCGCTCGCGATTGATATGTATCTACCTGCCATGCCAACGATCGCAAAAGATCTTGGGGTCGCGGAAGGTGCTGTTCAAATTACATTAACCGCTTATACCGCGGGCTTTGCTATCGGCCAGTTGATTCATGGCCCACTAGCTGACAGTTATGGACGCCGCCCAGTGCTGTTACTGGGTGTGCTGTTTTTTGGTATCGCTTCTGTGGTCAGCGCGACCACCACGGGAATCGAAGCGCTCACTTGGGTACGTACGGCTCAAGGCTTTGCAGGCGCTGCCGCTGCGGTGATCATTCAAGCGGTGGTGCGCGACATGTTTGATCGCGAAGACTTTGCCCGCGCAATGTCGTTTGTCACTCTGGTAATGACAGTCGCGCCACTGGTAGCCCCTATGGTGGGGGGACACGTTGCCGTGTGGTTTGGCTGGCGTGCTATTTTTTGGATTCTGGCTGGGTTTGCGGCAATCGTCATTTTGCTGGTGGTCTGGAAAATCCCAGAAACGCTCAGTGCGGAGAAAAGACAGCCTCTGCGCTTTAGAACGACGATGCGCAATTACTTTAGATTGTGTGCGAATCCGACAGCGATGGGACTCATTTTCTCTGGGGCATTTTCGTTCTCTGGTATGTTCGCATTCTTAACCGCGGGGTCGTTTGTCTATATTGATATCTATGGTGTCCGTCCTGACCAATTCGGCTACTTATTTGGGCTAAACATTATCGCCATGATCATCATGACAAGCATTAATGGCCGCTTGGTAAAGAAAGTCGGCTCCCACAACATGCTTCGTTTTGGTCTGGCTGTTCAGTTAATCGCCGGTTTGGGGCTTTTTGTCGGTTGGTTACTTGACCTAGGCTTATGGGGCACAGTACCTTTCGTGGTCATGTTTATTGGTACGATTTCGACCATAGGCAGTAACTCGATGGGGCTGCTACTCAGTGGCTACCCAACCATGGCGGGTACGGCGTCATCACTTGCTGGCACGTTGAGATTTGGTACGGGTTCCATTGTGGGTGCCATTGTGGCGTTTATGCCCGGTGGAGCAACTTGGCCTATGGTGACAACAATGACTGCATGTTCCGTGTTGTCTGCCGCGTTATATTGGATATTTGGAAGAAAGGCGTAATGTCTGAATACACGATTGAAATTCAAAAATTAGTCAACACCGCGCTCGCTGAACTGGCTGCCGAGCACAAATCTGGTAAAGCGGTGAATGCGCCTGCAGCAAACAACTTGTACTTGTTGCGCTGGGTAACGCGAGCGATCAAAGCTCAACGATTTCCTCGTGTTGTCAGTGGTGATCTCATCCGCTGGCAAAAGATGGGACGCTCAAAAGGTAATGATGCAGGCTTGATGATGACCTTTGAGCGTATCTCAAAATACTACGCTCAATTCTTTCCTGAAGGTCAACAAGATCGCGTGATTAAAGATCATGAGATCAATGCGTTCATTGACATGATGGAAGAGCAGGGCTGGGAAGTGACAACATCAGAAGCCTTGGTCGACTGCGGAAAGATTCAGATCTTTACTGAAGGTCCGAACTCGCTAGCGATGTGTACGGAGCAGTGTGAAAGCTGTTTTGACGGTGAAGTGATGATCAAACCGATGAACTGGTTTGTAAGAGGCCATCACGCTGACTTTATTGAAAAGGCATCGGCAGCAGGGTTTATGGTTCACAAAGTGACCGACTATAAGTCTAACGTGAAATATCATGGTGAATACTTGGTTTACCCTGATAACCGAGGCGAGCATTTAGCGGAGATTCCGCTTAGCTTCAAAGCGCAGTAAGCCTAACGTAAAGAGCTCCTATTACTGGAGCTCTTTTGCTTTACGGACAATGGCTTTAACCATCCCTTTAAAGATAAACAGATGCGCTGGCATCATGGCAAACCAATAGAGCAATCCGAGCAACCCTTGCGGGTGCCACCAAGCGGTCACGTTTAAGACTCGTTTTTCTCCTAGATCTTCAATGGTGAATTCAAGCCTTCCTAAGCCAGGTCCTTTCATGCCAAATAGCAGGGATATGAATCGATTAGGTTCACAGCGAATCACTTTCCAAGAATCAATGAAGTCACCGACTTGAAGCTCTGGACCTGGAGGAGAGCGGCGAATCGGTTTCTGTCCGCCAAAGAAAATATCCAGCCATTCTCGTGTGCGCCACAGTAAGTTAGCGAAGAAGTACCCTTCTTTTTTACTACCAATCTGGCGGACGACTTTCCACAGCTGCTCACTTGAAAGCGAGGTTTCGATGCTTGCTCCGGTTTGCTTCGGGTAATAGCCATAACCCGCTTGCCAGCGTTTTAGTGCAGCGGGGTCAAATCCCCAAACTTCGCTTCGAACAAAGGTTCCCTCTGCAGCAATGCTATTGCTCACCATTTCTCTAAACGAAATAAGGGGTTGAGGGAATCGCTGCTGAATAGCAGTGGAGTCAGCGATAAAATCGTGCTCCAGTCCTGAAAGTAACGCTGCTCCAATGCTCGAAGGTACGGAAGTAACCACGCCTAACCACTTCGAGGCCATGGATGGAGTAAGTAGAGACGTGGACCACAGCTTTATTGGCTTTTTAATGACGTCACTAATCACGTGGAACTGGTCTCGATAGGTGAGGGTGTCGGGCCCCCCGACTTCATAGAGTGTATTCTCCGTCGGCGTCTCTTCAGCAAGTGAGAGCAAATAGTGATTGAGATTTGGCAAGGCGATAGGGTTGGCTTTTGAATCTACCCACTTTGGCGTCACGAGTATCGGCATGTTATAGACAAAATCACGCATGATCTCAAAAGCGGCGGAACCGGGACCAATAATGACGCCGGCACGAAGTTCCGTAATAGGCACACCTGAACGACGAATGATGTCGCCCGTCATGCGCCGAGCTTTCAAGTGCTCAGAATTGCCCGTCTGTGGCTGAATTGCGCTTAGGTAAATGACATGCTTCACCGTACTGTTCTCCAATGCCGTTTTGAAGTTTTCGGCAAGGGAGAGTTCGTAGTCAAGAAAATCGTGGCCGTGTGCCATGCCATGGACAAGAAAATAGACTAAATCAAACTGAGGCACTAAGGCTTGCGTGGCATCGAGATCGGCAAGATCCAAATAGCAAATGTTCAAGTTTTGATGAGGGGTGATTCGTGCAGACAAATAATCAATTTGTCGAGCGGCAGCGGTGACATGGTACCCTTTTTCGCACAACTGAAATAACAGTTGCGAACCGACATAACCGGATGCTCCAAGGACAAGCACTTTTTTCATCCATTGCCTCTCTAAAATTGATGGTTTAGATATTCAACTGATCATATAATAAACAGTTAAAATTTCCCATTTATCATACTGTTGTTGTGAATCGGTAACGCCCTATGCTCTCAAATGTTTTATACCACACTAAAGGCGATTTTATTCGCCGCTTAATCGCGATCGCGTTACCCATCACGCTACAAAGTATTATGTTCTCGAGCCGTGGTTTGGTCGATGTCCTTATGCTTGGTCAGCTCGGTGAAGCAGAGATCGCGGCGGTTGGTGTGGCTGCACGGGCGACGTTTGTTACAACCATCATGCTCGTTGGTGTAACAACGGGTGGTGCACTGCTTACGGCTCAATATTGGGGAGCAGGGGATAAGCAAGGGGTTCGCGAAAGTACCGCATTGACTTGGCTAGTCTCGAGTTTGTTTGCTGCATTCACTGCTGGCTTATTTATCCTCTTCCCAACTCAAATTATGAGCTTGGCAACCAGCGATCAAAACGTTATTGCTCTCGGTGCTGAATACTTGGTGATTACGTCGGTCAGTATGTTTGCGGTTGCCTGTGTGGCAAGTATGGCGGTTGGTTTACGCGCGATGCATAAACCAGGCGTCAGTACCTTTTTTAGTGGCATCGGAATTTTGTCGAACGTATTTCTTAACTGGGTACTTATTTTCGGTAAATTTGGTGTTCCCCCAATGGGCATTAAAGGGGCGGCTATCGCGACGGTTTTAAGTGGCGCGATTGAAGTGATTACCCTATTTAGCTACCTCTACATTCGTAAGCACCTGCTTGCTTTTGGATTGGTTGACCTTCGAAATGTCATCGATTGGCCGCGAATCGTAAAATTCCTAAAGCTCTCTTTGCCGACCACTTTTAACTTCCTCGCTTGGGCTGGTGGGTTGTTTGCCTATCACGCTATTTTAGGGCAATCAGGGGTGCAAGGCTTGGCCGCGCTGTCAGTTATGACACCAGTCGAATCCATTTCTCTTGCACTGTTAATTGGCATGTCCAACGCAGCGGCGGTGCTGGTGGGGAACCAAATTGGCGCAAAAAATTATGAGCAAGTCTATTACCAAGCGTTAGGTGTCACGATTCTTAGCCTTTTAGTAGGGATTTGCGTGGCATTTTTACTCTATTTGCTGCAAGGGATAGTGCTAGATTCGTTTAGCGCCTTGACGCCAGAAACGCGCGCGCTCTCTGAAAAGTTCATGCTGGTATTGAGTCTGGGGATTGTCCTGCGCTCCGTTCCGATGATGACGATAGTGGGGGTGTTACGGGCTGGTGGCGATGTCAAATTTTGTCTATATCAAGACCTTGTCGCTCAGTGGTTGATTGGCATTCCGTTAGCAGCATTTACTGCAATAGGTCTTGGATGGTCGCCAGAGTGGATTTATCTTTTGTTTTTGACGGAAGAGCTGCTCAAATGGTTTGGCTCTGTCTATAGAATGACCACGCGCAAGTGGATTCGTAATTTGATCGAAAATTAGACATAGAGCGATAACTTATTGCATTTCGATGCATATCTTGTGATCTAGTATCCAAAATGCTTCCTAGTTACGGCGAATTAGTGTAGATTCACAGTCCGAATTTTTTGTTTTCGAGAGTTTTGATGCTTCAACTAACAGACCTAAGTAAAGGCTATGTGGATGGTGGTGAGTTTCACCCAGTTTTACAAGGTGCTGAGTTGTCTTTAACCCAAGGTGAGCAAATCGCTTTGATGGGAGAAAGTGGTTCAGGCAAGAGTACGTTACTCAACCTAATTGCAGGTTTAGACACGGTCGACTCTGGCGAGATATTGTTCCCAAATTTCACTATGCATCAAGTCTCTGAAAGCAAACGAACGGCTTATAGACGAAACAACATTGGTCTTATTTTCCAGCAGTTTAACCTTCTGCCTACACTCAATGTTGCTGACAATATTCGCTTTTGTCGTCAACTTAAAGGCTTACCTGAAGATCAAGGTTTGTGGCGTCAAATCCTTTCCGCACTTGATCTTATGCCATTGCTTGGCCGCTACCCAGAGGAAGTCTCTGGTGGGCAACAGCAACGCGCTGCGATTGCTCGCGCTTTGTATATGGAACCTAAAATTCTGCTTGCCGATGAGCCGACCGGAAGTCTCGATGAACGCAACGCCGAAGCGGTAATGCGATTGCTTACCTCGTTAACTAAGCAACTTGAATGCACGCTTTTACTGGTGACTCATAGTGAGCGAGTCGCTGCCCACATGGAAGGTAAGATTCGTCTTCAAGGAGGACAGCTTCATGTTATGGCCCGTAGTTAAAGCACTACTTGGCCATTACAGACGCTATCCTTTTCAAATCCTCCTTGTCTGGCTTGGCCTCACTTTGGGTGTTTCACTCCTTGTTGGTGTGAGCTCGATTAACAACCATGCAAAACAAAGCTATGAGCATGGCGAAAAGCTGTTTTCCAACCCTCTTCCATACCGTATTCGTCCAAAACATACGACCAACAAGATCCCTCAAGGATTTTATGTCCAGTTGCGTCGTGATGGCTTCCACCAGTGCGCACCGTTTGAAAGCTTAAGAGTTCATACCGAGCAGGGTGCCGATCTCGTGTTAGTGGGTATTGACCCCGTTGCCATGCTCAAGATGCAAGATAGTGAGATGTTGAAGGACATCGCATCGCTTAAGTTGATGCGTCCACCGTACCCAGTATTGGTTAGTCAAGATCTCGCGGATCATATGAAGTGGCGAAATGGGGATTTTATTCGCTTAGAAGATGCCAGTAAGCTAGGGCCAATCCTCGTCGACACCGAAGGTATGTTGAATGGCACGCGCATCATCGCGGATATGTCGCTGCTGCGCATGTTGGAGCGTCGTTCTGGTATATCGGTTATTGCTTGCGGTGAAATGCCAGAAGCTAAACTGGCTCGACTGAAATCCTCTTTACCAAATGGTATGGAGCTAAGCCGTAGTTCTCGTACTCAACTCGAGTCCTTGACCCAAGCGTTTCATATGAATCTGAGCGCGATGGGGATGCTAGCCTTTTTGGTTGGCCTGTTCATTTTTTATCAAGCGATGTCGTTGTCTTTGGTTCAACGTCAGCCATTGGTTGGAATTCTCCGTCAAACCGGTGTATCTGGATGGCAGCTCGCTCAAGCGCTGTTGCTTGAACTGATTTTCCTTGTGGTGGTGAGTTGGGTTTGCGGCAACGTGTTAGGACTATTCTTAGCCAATCAACTGGTTCCTGCGGTTTCAGCCAGTTTGGGCGATCTTTATAATGCTAACGTCGGATTGGCTTTGAAGTGGAGCTTAAGTTCAAGTCTTCATAGCCTCTACCTTTCATTGATTGGGGCGTTTGTGGCTTGCGCTTGGCCACTGATTCGCTTGCTTCGATCGCAACCAATTCGTTTAACAACACGCTTGTCGTTGATGCGTTTTGCGGGCACTGAGTTTACGATTCAAGCGCTACTCGCATGTGCACTATGTGTTGCTGCGATTGCGATCTATCAAGCTCCTCAGACTCAAGAGTCTGGCTTTGTCATCATTGCATTGATGTTACTTAGCGTCGCTCTATTTACCCCTTTCCTTGTGTGGAAAGTGTTTGATGGGTTCTCTTACTCATTAAGGTGGGTAAAAGCTCGTTGGTTCTTCGCGGATGCGGCTGCCAGTATGAGTTATCGCGGTGTGGCTACCATGGCGTTTATGCTTGCGATGGCGGCCAATATTGGTGTTGAAACTATGGTTGGCAGTTTCCGTGATACAACGGATAAATGGTTGAGCCAGCGTTTAGCCGCAGATCTTTATATTTATCCAAACACCAACGCTGCCGCTCGTGTAAGTACTTGGCTGAGTAAGCAGCCTGAAGTCGACAAAGTGTGGTGGCGTTGGGAAAAAGAGGTCAACACCTTAAAAGGGCCATTACAAGTGGTTAGCACTGGGGCATCAGAAGGTGAACTCGAAGCGCTGACGGTAAAATTAGGTGTGCCAAACTATTGGTACCATTTGCACCATTCGAAAGGCGTGATGATCAGTGAATCGATGGCTCTCAAGTTGGATATCAGGCCAGGTGATTATGTTGACCTTGCAGAAGGGTTAGGGCAAGGCTGGCAAGTCGTGGGTGTCTACTACGATTACGGCAACCCTTACAATCAAGTGCTTTTGTCACATCGTAATTGGCTCTACGCTTTTGCAGGCGGTGGCAGCGTTGCGCTTGGTGCGGTGTTGAATGACGGCGTCAACCCTATGGGATTGAAACGCCGGATGGAGTCTGTATTTAGAATCGACTCTGAACGCATTTTCGATAACAGCCACATCCACAAGCAAGCGATGCGGGTTTTTGATAGAACTTTCTCTATCGCAGATACGCTAGGCAACATCACATTGGTGATTGCTGTGTTCGGTATCTTTTTTGCCACGATTGCAGGGGAAGTCTCGCGTCAAAAACACATCTCAGTGTTGAGGTGCTTGGGAATGTCGGGACGGGAGCTCGTCCTAATGGGAAGCTTACAGCTCTTTGTTTTTGGTGCCGTGTCTATTTTGATTGCCATGCCTTTAGGGATAGCCTTAGCGAATTTAGTCGTCGATATTATTATCAAGCAGTCGTTTGGTTGGACGTTAGAGCTGCAATTTATTCCAAGTGCGTATTTGCAAACGGGCCTGCTAGCGATGATGTCTTTGGTTGTTGCCGGTGCAATACCAGTGTTACGAATGATCCGCGGGACCGCCATGAAGTCATTGAGGGAATCGCTATAACATGAGCAAAAAATTAATAGCGTTTCTTCTTGTTGTGCTCGCCGTTTTGTCTTTGGTAAATGTCATCTATTCTAATCATGACGAAGACAAGAACACCGTGGCTACAACCAGCGACGCCGTCAGTTCGGTTTTTCTGGCACAATCAAATCAAGTATTCGAACCCGTTCTGCCTGATGAACCCGTTATTTTGCCGCGTGACTTTGCATTCCATAATGCCTTTCAGCACGAGTGGTGGCACTACTTTGCCAATGTCACGGATCAATACGGTGAGAAGTACGGCATTCAGTGGAGCTACTTTCGAATTGCAAGCAGTGATAGCGATTGGTCGGGTTGGTTAAGCCCGCAGATTTTCGTCTCTCACATTGTGGTGACCCATGGAAAACGCGTGTGGAGAGAACAACGTATTGCTCGAGGCGGCATTGGTCAGGCTGGGATGTCTAACCGCCCATTTAGAACATGGATTGATAACTGGAACTGGCGCTCGTTAGCTCATACGCCATTCCCTGGGCAACTGACCGTATCGACCGATGGATTTGATGTTCAGTTAACCACGATTACGCGCGGCCCTTACGTATTGCCCGGTGAACGAGGTTATCGTCAAAAGCATGATCTTTTACCTGTCTCTTCTTACAACTTGTCTGCGCCGTTCTTGCGAGCCAAAGGACTCCTCAACTTGGGTGATGGCCGCTTGTTAACCGTTCAAGGAAAAGCATGGATGAGTAAAGAGTGGGGAAGTGGCTTGATGGCTGAAGGTCAACAAGGTTGGGACTGGTTTGTCCTTCATTTAGATGATGAGCAAACATTGTCTCTTAGCCGTTACCGCCATGATAAACAGCTGCCCTATTTGTTTGGCACGCTAGCAACCACAGATGGAAAGGTCGTTGACCTCACCTCAGAGGATGTGAAGATGGCACCGTTACAATCGACGATGTTACCAAATGGAAAAGTGGTACCTGTTCGGTGGTCTATTGATATTCCGAAGCATGAGATCAGTGTAACGACACAAAGTGTGAATGCTGATTCTTGGCTGCCTTTTGTCATTCCGTATTGGGAGGGGCCAGTGACAACAACGGGGACGCATGATGCGAATGGATTTATGCAGTTGACCGGTTATTAGTGATAGTGATAACCGTAGTCGGTTTGGGTGAAAGAGAGCAGTTTCTCGTGATATGGGAAGCTGCTTTTTGCATTTCTGGGGTTCTTGCTTCATCTTGCCTATAATTGGCTAAGGAAAATGGAAGGAATTGCTCGAGTTTTTATCGGAAATTCCGAAATAAAAACTCTAAACAAGCGATTATTCCTGTGGTTTCGTAAACTATACACTCGTATTCTTTGTTAATCGCTTATTAACATAATAAATATAAGGAAGATATCATGAGTGATATTATTCGCGATTTTTTTAAGATGGAGTCAGCGGGCGGCATTCTGCTTGTTATTACTGCTGCCATCGCTATGACAATTGCTAACTCGCCATTAGGGGATCTTTACCAGAGCACGCTTCATACTTATGTGTTAGGTATGTCAGTGTCGCACTGGATCAACGACGGCTTAATGGCGGTATTTTTCCTACTTATTGGCTTAGAAGTAAAACGAGAACTTCTTGAAGGTGCGCTAAAGTCTAAAGAGACCGCTATCTTCCCAGCCATTGCAGCTGTTGGCGGTATGCTAGCACCTGCACTTGTATATGTATTGTTTAACTCTGGTGATCCAGAAGCGATTCAAGGTTGGGCTATTCCAGCGGCAACGGATATCGCCTTTGCACTAGGTATCATGGCTCTGCTCGGTAAGCGTGTACCTGTGAGCTTAAAAGTGTTCCTTCTTGCATTAGCGATCATTGATGATCTTGGTGTTGTAGTAATAATCGCACTGTTCTACACGAGCGATCTGTCAACCACGGCATTGGCGATTGGTTTTGCCATGACGGCACTACTGTTCTTCTTGAACTCCAAGCATGTGACCAAGCTAACACCTTATATGATTGTCGGCTTTATCTTGTGGGTTGCGGTACTCAAATCGGGCGTACACGCGACACTTGCAGGTGTGGTTATCGGTTTTGCAATCCCACTTAAAGGGGATAACGGCTCTTACTCTCCATTGAAACACATGGAACATGCCTTGCACCCGTATGTTGCTTTCGCAATCTTGCCTATTTTCGCTTTTGCGAACGCAGGTATTTCACTAGAGGGCGTATCACTTTCAAGCTTAGGCACTGCGCTGCCACTCGGTATCGCACTGGGTCTATTAGTTGGTAAGCCTTTGGGTATTTTCTCGTTCAGCTGGGCTGCGGTAAAATTGGGTGTTGCCAAGTTGCCAGAAGGGATCAACTTTAAGCATATCTTTGCTGTATCTGTGTTGTGTGGTATTGGCTTTACTATGTCGATATTCATATCGTCACTGGCGTTTGGCCAAGCGAACGTACAGTTCGACACTTTCGCTCGATTGGGCATCCTCATGGGGTCAACGGTTTCAGCAGTGTTAGGCTATGTGTTACTTAGATTGTCTTTGCCAGTTGCAAAAGCTTCAACGGCGAACAATGCAAATGAAGTGAACTCCCACCACTAATTTTGCTAAAGTGAGAACCAAAAGCGCCTTGTCAATGACGAGGCGCTTTCGTATTTAGGTTAGCTACTTCTCTTTCGACGTAAATATCGTCCACTCTTCAACGACAACTTCGCTTAATCCTACAACGGTCGCGGTTACTTTTCGGTTAAGGGCGTGAGAGGTTTCGTCGTCACCTTCTGCTTCTAATCGAGTTTCACCATAGCCAACGATGGAAACTCGGCTTGGATCAACATCGAAAGAGATAAGTTCATCTTGCACTGCGTGAGCACGCTTTCTAGACAGCGCCAGATTGTACTCAGGAGAACCGACTTTACTAGCAAAGCCCTGAATTTGAATAGAGGCCGATTGGTATTTTTGTAGAAACTCTGCCATCGTTTTGATCTGGTCAGAAAAGATTGGATTAATCTCGTAGGAATCGTTAGCAAATAGAATTCTTAATTGCCGCTCTTCTTCGTTTTTGAGTGATTCACCGCACCCGTCATTATCGACAAGGGCACCTTCCGGTGTGTTAGGGCAGAGATCACGGGCGTTAACCACTCCATCTTTATCGTCGTCAGTTAAGTCCGCTATTTGCTCTGCAACAGGAGCGGCTATATAGTCATACTCATCTTGTGCTGTGGTTATAAAAGAACCCGTTGTAGCCAAAACAGACAGAGGAACAATGATTAAACTTTTCATATTTAGTACTCCACTCTTTCGTTCCACTCTTTCGGCGTATCAACGAGTAATGCGTCTAAAAGAACGCCTGTTGCATTCATGACGCGATATTTTGCGTACTGCTCAGCGTAATGAGCGTCGAGATAGTCTTTTCTCGCCTCAAACAATTCGTTCTCTGTGTTGAGTAAATCAAGCAATGTGCGTTGACCGATTCGATATTGTTTCTCATAGGAGATAACGGTTTCAGCGGCGGAGTCAACATGGTCTGCAAGGAAGTTTTTTTGCTGTAGGGTGAGATCTAGAGCGCTCCAAGAGAGTCGCAACCCTTCTTCAACTTGTCGATATGCCTCATCCCTGAGATCTTTGGCTTTATTCAATTGATATGCTGCTCTTTCTGAAAGATCAGAGTCTGAGCCGCCATTGAACAAGTTATATCTCATCCTGATCATCGCGAGTGTTTCTTCGCTTCTTCCTTCATCGCCTCCGGCATCGTCTCGCCAGGTTTGGCTCGCTTCAATAGAGAATGTGGGATAGAAGCTACCTTTAGATTGTTTGTATTGGAAGCGCGCTGCATCGACATCTATCATCGAGAGCTGGATCACAGGATGGTTGTCGTTGGCTTGAATGATGGCATCAGTGAGTGATAAAGGCAGTTTGCTTTCATCTGCTCTCGGGTAGATCAATCCCAATGGATCTTGACCCACCAATCGTTTGAACTGGGTGTGGGTATCAATCAAGTTGTTTTGCGCCGCGAGCAAGTTACCATGTGCTTTGGCAATTCGCGCTTCGACTTGAGAAACATCAGCCGTTGATCCAATCCCTGATTCTGCTCTGCGCTTTATGTCTCTATATATTTCTTTATGAACCGCTAAATTACTTTCAGATAGTGCGAGCACTTCGGTTGCTTTGACTGCTTCCAAGTAGACGTCAGTTACTTTTAATGCCATGTCTGACGCGTCTGATAGGAGTTGCAAACGTATGGATTCGGCTTCTGCCGCCGTTCTATCCATATCGTTAAGTGTCGCTGACCCATCCCAAATAAGCTGAGTTAGGCTCACAGTCGCTTCTTTTCTCGTTAAGTTGGTGGTGTCTCTCCCGGTCGAATCTGCCGGACTGATCCTTTCGTAACCGATGCCCGCGTCTAGATCAATGCTAGGAAGGTAGGCGCCTTCAGCCGCAGAATTTTGTTTTACTGCGCTTTTAAACTCATTAAACACAGCTTTAATTTCTGGGTTGGTTGCAAGGGTAATCGCGACGGCTTGCTCTAAAGTTTGGCTATGACTATTAAAGCTAGCGAGTGCGATACAACTGGCAATCATGGATGTTTTCCAGTTCAAGGTGGCCTCCTTAAGCGCGAGCGTGAGCGGCTCACGAAAATGGGTTTGTGATGGAGAACAGGTACTAATGATAAGAAAAGCTTAGTCTAGATAGTCAAAAAGTGAGCGCTATGTCTTAACTTTTAATTGTTTTAATAATGTTTTTATCAATTTTCGTTGGTACTTTTTTGTCATTAATTGGTTTATCAGTTGTGAGACGACTAGCTTTATAGGATGCACCCTTACGTTTAAAAAAACTGGATAGCCGAATTTTGGCTTTTCAATTAGTCATACAATTAGGAAGTTTGACTATGAATACGAACAGTTCGTCCCTATTTGCAACAGCAAACTCAGTCGTCGTGATTGATGCCAATGGCCAGGTTAGAGAGCTACTTCCTGGTGAATCCCCACAACCTGGTGAAGTGGTCGTCTCTGCCGAACAAGGTGATAGCGCGCCTCCTCAGATAGATGCGCAGCTGGTTGACGACAATGGTGTGTTGAGTGAGCTCAACTTAGACAATGAAATAGCGGCCATTTTCGACCAGATCGAGCAAGGCGTCGATCCAACCTTGAACGAAGAGTTTGCGACCGCAGCGGGTGGGCAAAATGGGTCTAGCCTGACGGGATCGGGTGATATCGAACGTATAGGCTCGGAAACCATAGCGTCAACGTCGTTCGATACAACGGGATTGGAATCGCAAGGGCTTTCTGAAACTCAAAGTCTCTCTCTGTTGGATGTTGTACAAGATTCACTGACACTCCAAGCGATTATTTTGGGCGATGACTCAGTTAGAGCGGATGAAACAGACGAGCCGTTAGTATTGACGGGAAGCTTGGTTGCGACCGAGTCGGAGGATACGAGCTTCATTCCCCAGACGGATGTGCAAGGAGAGTATGGTCTATTTTCGATTGACGCTGAGGGCAATTGGACGTTTACCGCTGATCACGCATTCGATGAGCTAAACGTTGGCGATTCTATTGCAGAAGTTTTCGAAGTTCAGTCTGGAGATGGCACAATTGCAAGTGTCTCTGTTGCGATTGATGGGACCAATGACCTGCCGGAATTTGTGGCGACAGCGCAAGATGCACCGGCAGATGAGGTTAATCTTGCACCGTTTAATGTGACCTCTTACTCGTTCGACTATTCTGAGGGAGCAAGTGCAGGAGAAACAATAGGCCAAGTTGCTGCGACGGATCCGGACAACAGCGTTTTAATCTTTAGTATTTCTACTAACCTTCAAGACGGCGAGGGCAACGACCTTTACCAAATTAACCCTGCAACAGGGGAAATCAGCTTAACTGAAGCGGGTAGTGCTGCTTTTGTGAATGATTTTGAACAACTTTCCAATTCGCACAATATCGTTGTTACCGTGACAGAGGGAGATGGGGTTGGAGAGCCTCAATCTGTCGACGTTGATGTTTTCCTCAATGAGCAAAACCTAGACGATAATCCACCGACTTTTGAGGATGTCGATGACGGCGGCTACTCATTTAATTACAACGAAAACTTGACTGATACTGACGTCATCGGTCTTGTGTCTGCATCTGATCCGGACGGTGAAAACGTCACCTACAGCATCACCACCAATGTCACCAACGACGCCGGCGAGCCGCTGTTTGAAATTGACGCCAACTCCGGTGAGCTCAGCTTAACCGCCGCAGGGGTGGCGGCGTTTACCAATGACTTTGAGCTTGCGTCAAACGTGCACAACATTGTGGTCACCGCCACCGAAGACGAAGGCTTGGGTGAGGTGAAATCCACCAACATCAATGTTGAGCTCAGTGAGCTCAACATTGATGAAGACAGCCCGATCTTTGTCGATGACGATGACAATCCCGTCGAGAACTACGCGTTTGAGTACAACGAGAACTCACTCGATAGCGATGTGATTGGTACGATAGCCGCGGTGGATGGCGACGGCGAAAACGTCACTTACAGCATCTCCACTAATGTGACCAACGACGCCGATGAGCCGCTGTTTGAAATCGACGCCAATTCCGGCGAGATCAGTTTAACCGCAGCAGGGGTGGCGGCGTTTACCAATGACTTTGAGCTTGCGTCAAACGTGCACAACATTGTCGTGACTGCCACGGAAGACGAAGGCTTGGGCGAGGTGAAATCCACCAACATCAATGTGGAGCTCAGTGAGCTGAACTTGGATGAAGACAGCCCTATCTTTGTCGATGAGGATGACAATCCCGTCGAGGACTACGCGTTTGAGTACAACGAGAACTCACTCGATAGCGATGTGATTGGCACCGTAGCCGCAGTGGATGGCGACGGTGAAAACGTCACCTACAGCATCACCACCAATGTCACCAACGACGTCGATGAGCCGCTGTTTGAAATTGACGCCAACTCTGGTGAGATCAGCTTAACCGCAGCCGGAGTCGCCGCCTTTACCAATGATTTTGAGCTTGCGTCGAACGTGCACAACATTGCCGTGACTGCCACGGAAGACGAAGGCTTGGGTGACGTGAAATCCACCAACATCAATGTTGAGCTCAGTGAGCTGAACCAGGATGAAGACAGCCCTATCTTTGTCGATGAGGATGACAACCCCGTCGAGGACTACGCGTTTGAGTACAACGAGAACTCACTTGAGAGCGATGTGATTGGCACCGTAGCCGCGGTCGATGGCGACGGTGAAAATGTCACCTACAGCATTACTACCAATGTCACCAACGACGCCGATGAGCCGCTGTTTGAAATTGACGCCAACTCCGGTGAAGTCAGCTTAACCGCGGCTGGGGTGGCGGCGTTTACCAACGACTTTGAGCTTGCGTCGAACGTGCACAATATTGTGGTCACCGCCACCGAAGACGAAGGTTTAGGCGAAGTTAAATCCACCAACATCAATGTTGAGCTTAGTGAGCTGAACCTGGATGAAGACAGCCCAATTTTTGTCGATGATGACGACAATCCCGTCGAGGACTACGCGTTTGAGTACAACGAAAACTCGCTTGATAGCGATGTAATTGGCACCGTAGCGGCGGTGGATGGCGACGGAGAAAACGTCACCTACAGCATCACCACCAATGTGACCAACGACGCCGATGAGCCGCTGTTTGAAATTGACGCCAACTCCGGTGAGATCAGCTTAACCGCCGCAGGAGTCGCCGCGTTTACCAACGACTTCGAGCTTGCGTCGAACGTGCACAACATTGTCGTGACTGCCACCGAAGACGAAGGTTTAGGCGAAGTGAAATCCACCAACATCAATGTCGAGCTCAGTGAGGTGAACCTGGATGAAGACAGCCCGATCTTTGTGGATGACGATGACAATCCGGTGGAGGATTACGCGTTTGAGTACAACGAAAACTCACTTGATAGCGATGTGATTGGTACGGTCGTGGCGGTGGATGGCGACGGTGAAAGCGTCACCTACAGCATCACCACCAATGTCACCAACGACGCCGATGAGCCACTGTTTGAAATCGATGCCAACTCCGGTGAGCTGAGCTTAACCGCAGCCGGAGTCGCCGCCTTTACCAATGACTTTGAGCTTGCATCGAACGTGCACAATATTGTCGTCACCGCCACCGAAGACGAAGGCTTGGGCGAGGTGAAATCCACCAACATCAATGTCGAGCTCAGCGAGCTGAATCTTGATGAAGACAGTCCTATTTTTGTCGATGACGATGACAATCCCGTCGAGGATTACGCGTTTGAGTACAACGAGAACTCACTCGACAGCGATGTGATTGGCACGGTAGCGGCGGTGGATGGCGACGGAGAAAACGTCACCTACAGCATCACCACCAATGTCACCAACGACGTCGATGAGCCGCTGTTTGAAATCGATGCCAACTCCGGTGAGCTCAGCTTAACCGTAGCCGGAGTCGCTGCCTTTACCAATGACTTTGAGCTTGCGTCAAACGTGCACAACATTGTCGTGACCGCCACGGAAGACGAAGGTTTGGGCGAGGTGAAATCCACCAACATCAATGTCGAGCTCAGCGAGCTGAATCTTGATGAAGACAGTCCTATTTTTGTCGATGACGATGACAATCCGGTGGAGGACTACGCGTTTGAGTACAACGAGAACTCACTTGAGAGCGATGTGATTGGTACGGTAGCGGCGGTGGATGGCGACGGAGAAAACGTCACCTACAGCATCACCACCAATGTCACCAACGACGTCGATGAGCCGCTGTTTGAAATCGATGCCAACTCCGGTGAGCTCAGCTTAACCGTAGCCGGAGTCGCTGCCTTTACCAATGACTTTGAGCTTGCGTCAAACGTGCACAACATTGTCGTGACCGCCACGGAAGACGAAGGCTTGGGTGAAGTGAAATCCACCAACATCAACGTTGAGCTCAGTGAGCTGAATCTTGATGAAGACAGCCCGATCTTTGTCGATGATGACGACAACCCGGTGGAGGACTACGCGTTTGAGTACAACGAAAACTCGCTTGATAGCGATGTGATTGGTACGGTAGCGGCGGTGGATGGCGACGGTGAAAATGTCACCTACAGCATTACTACCAATGTGACTAACGACGCCGATGAGCCGCTGTTTGAAATCGACGCCAACTCCGGTGAGATCAGTTTAACCGCCTCCGGAGTCGCTGCCTTTACCAACGATTTTGAGCTTGCGTCAAACGTGCACAACATTGTCGTGACCGCCACCGAAGACGAAGGCTTAGGCGACGTGAAATCCACCAACATCAATATTGAGCTCAGTGAGCTGAACCTGGATGAAGACAGTCCTATTTTTGTCGATGACGATGACAATCCCGTCGAGGACTACGCGTTCGAGTACAACGAGAACTCACTCGATAGCGATGTAATTGGCACCTTAGTAGCGGTGGATGGCGACGGTGAAAACGTCACCTACAGCATCACCACCAATGTCACCAACGACGTCGATGAGCCGCTGTTTGAAATCGACGCCAACTCCGGTGAAATCAGCTTAACCGCAGCCGGAGTCGCCGCCTTTACCAACGACTTTGAGCTTGCATCGAACGTGCACAACATTGTCGTCACCGCCACCGAAGACGAAGGCTTAGGTGACGTGAAAGCCACCAACATCAACGTTGAGCTCAGCGAGCTGAACCTAGATGACAACGACCCTACCTTCAATGACACCAACCAAGAGGGCGAGTACTACTTTAGTTATGATGAAAACTCTAGCGATGACTATGTTATCGGCACCGTCTCAGCGGCAGACGTTGATGGCGAGGAGATTGTATACAGCATTAAAGAAAATGTGGTCAATGATGCAGACGAGCCATTGTTTGAAATTGATACCAGCAGTGGTCAAATTAGTTTGACGGTCGCTGGTGTGATTGCTTTTACCAATGATTTTGAACTTGCGGATAATACTCACAGCCTTGTCGTGACCGCTACGGAAGTTGATGGACTTGGTCCAATTAAATCTACTGACGTTCAAGTCACGCTTGAAGAACTCAATATTGATGACAATTCTCCGGTGTTTGATGCGAATGATGGTGATCAATATTCATTCTCCTACTATGAAAACAACAACGACGAACATGTTATCGGAACCGTATCTGCAACCGATGCTGATGGCGAAGACGTCACCTATAGTATCACCACCAATGTGACCAATGATGCTAATGAGCCATTGTTCGCGATTGACTCTTCAAGTGGATCAATTTCCTTAACGGTTGCTGGTGTGCTTGCGTTTACAAACAACTTCGAGGCATTGGCCAATGCGCATACATTAGTGGTAACTGCCACAGAAGTGGATGGATTCGGTATTCAGAAGTCGACCAATATTGATGTGGTTCTTACCGAGTTGAATGTCAACGAGTTGCCGGTGGCAGAGGACTTTGAGGTTGATGCCGGAGAAGCCATAGTGATACCGATTGTGTTTGACTCTGATGTTGAGGAATTTGACCATATATCAGATGAAGACGACGATTTCAACGATGTACAACTCAACGTCATGCTGACTTCCTTACCAGAATATGGGACGTTGCTGTACACCGATGATTTTGGTGACACTCGCGTCATTACCGAAGCGGATCTGCATGTGATCGGTGCCGAGATTGACTCTAGCAAATTGTTTGATCCTGATAACATCAGCTATGTTCCAGGACCAGGGGAGGCCTTTGAAATAGGTTACTCTGGTGATCCGGACAATATTGTTTTGGATGAAGATGGATTCTACAACTGGGGTGAGTATGTCAGCGATACCGAGCGACTCATCACGCTGGACAACGGCAACACAATTGGCATCAGTATTACTGATAACAATGACAAACCACTCAAACAGTACACTGGCGGCCCTGCTCACGTTGGATGGGGGATTGGCGATACTGATGGCAACGGGCTCAACGCGCAGGAGACGTTAATTGTTGATTTAAGCGATAACCCATTGGATGTGTTGACATTTGGCCTAGATGGAATGGGCGCGGGTTTTAACACAAATAGCAACGTCTATGTTGAGGTCACATACACCTTTGCAGATGGCACGACGGCTGTGGAGCAGTATCAAAAAGATGAAGGGGAGGTTGGAAACGACAAAATTCTTTATGAGTTTAGCTATTCATCTCCTGACAATCCAATCACGAAAATGGAGCTCAGTTCAACAGGGAGTAACTGGGAGTTTAGATACTTATCCGGCAACCAAGACATCACGGAAGATGTGTCGTTCGATTACGTTGCTGTCGACTCTGATCTGGCAATAAGCAATGAAGCGACCGTTACCATCGATGTGTCTGATTCTCCGGAATACACGGTGCTATCTGCCGAGTTAGGGGAGGACTTAACCGCGCAGCTAGGCAATCAAATGATGCTTGGTGACGACAATAGCAACGTGTTTACTTGGCTTGATACCACGCTGGACAATGGTACCGATGTGATTGATAACTTCAAACTAGGCAGTGATTTAATCGACTTGCGTGAAATACTGCAAGACGATGATAACGTTGAAGTCGCCGATTTGGTTAATCAAATAGACGTGAGTCTCAGTGAAGACGATGTAGTCTTTACCGTGAGTGACGAAGGCCGAGAGCAGACCATCGTTTTGGAAGGTGTCTATGACAGCTTTGCCGATGCGGGCCTTATCGCAAGCAATGCGATAACGGATGAGCTGGAAATGCTCACTCAAGTTCTAAAAACTGACGCGGCGTAAGTGCGCTCGAGAGTGTTTTTAGCTAAAGATAGAGAGGCGAGTTAAGACACTCGCCTCTTTTTGATAGATGAATAAATAATTTAACATTCAAAAGTGAAAAATTGTTGCCAGAAGATTTTATTTTATGATACTTTCGCGCGCAATCTCGGACGAGAGTCTAGTAAAGACATTCTGGGGGATACGCGAGGTGTTCATTCGGGCTGAGTGAGCATCGCGTAGGGTAGGTATCGGTAAGTTCTTTTACCGATAGACGGGATACTAATGTCGTGGATGCGGCATGTGAATGGGAAACCCAACATTGAACTCACTTAACAAACACACAATAATCAGCTTCGTTCTCCCTCAATGCCCTGTTCTGCAAGACAGTTGCATTACTGAACCTTGATCTAATTTCTTACATGTAATCCGCGTCTTGTTATGCGGAGTGATTTGTCGTACCCGATTTACTTCATTGGGGCGGCTGACTGTACCTTGCGTTCACCCATTGCGTGAAATTGCGAGTGTTCATTTACATTTCATGGGATTAAATCATGAGCACAGCCTTTGAAGTCGATACGCCAGCCCTAGACGCTGGGATCGCAACACCATTTTCTCGTCAGATTCCAACTGTGGAAGGTCTTTATGATTTAACGCCTGATGAGGTGTTACTCGACCAAGAACAACACGAATCTGAAGTTCGTTCATACCCACGTCGTTTACCGATTGCGATTAAACAAGCGTATGGCTGTTTAGTCGAAGATACGCGTGGTCAAATCTTCCTAGATTGCCTTGCGGGCGCCGGTACATTGGCTCTTGGGTACAACCATCCAGAGATCAACCAAGCGCTCAAAGAACAATTGGATTCAGGTTTGCCATACCAGACTCTCGATATCGCGACCTCAGCGAAAACGCATTTTATTAAGTCTGTTAAAGGCTTCCTTCCTCAAGAGTTGAGCGACAACTGTGTGATCCAGTTCTGTGGTCCTTCTGGCGCGGATGCGGTTGAAGCGGCAATCAAACTGGCAAAGCAGACAACTGGTCGTAACACCATGTTCGCTTTCCGCGGTGCTTACCACGGTATGACAAACGGCACCATGGGTATGATGGGTAACTTGGGCACCAAAGCTCGTCGCACTGGCTTGATGTCAGACGTCCACTTTATGCCATTCCCTTACGATCTGCGTTGTCCTTTTGGTCTAGGTGGCGATGAAGGCGCGAAAGCGGGTATTCGTTATATTGAACGTCTTTTGAACGATGATGAAGCAGGGATCATGAAGCCTGCGGCGATCGTTGTAGAGCCTGTGCAAGGTGAAGGTGGTGTTATTCCAGCACCTGCATTTTGGCTACGTGAGTTGCGTCGTATCTGTGACGAGCACGGCATCCTACTAATTTTTGATGAAATTCAGTGTGGTGTAGGTAAATCTGGCTACAACTTCGCGTTTGAGGAAGCAGGTATTGTTCCGGATGTTTTGTGTTTGTCTAAAGCGATTGGTGGTGGTTTACCAATGTCGCTATTGGTGATCAACAAACAACACGACACATGGAAACCAGGTGAGCACACCGGTACATTCCGTGGTAACCAATTGGCAATGGTGTCGGGTGCGAAAGCGCTCGAAATCATCCAGCGTGATAACCTTGTCGAGCACGCTAACGTTGCTGGTCAGTACCTTCGTTTTGGTCTTGAGAGCATTAAAAAGCGCGTCAACTGTATTGCAGATGTTCGCGGCAAAGGTTTGATGCTTGGCGTTGAGATTAAACATCCAAGTGGCGAGCTAAACAAGTTTGGCGAGCCTTTGTCAGATGGTCAATTGACACTTGCGATTCAACGTGCGGCGCTTGAGCGTGGCTTAATGGTTGAGAAGGGCGGCCGCGACGGTTCGGTGATTCGTTTCCTTCCACCACTGATTATCTCTTTCGAGCAAATCGACTTTGCACTACGTGTACTAGAAGATGCGATCATCGCAGCAGGCGGTAGCCACGTTGAAGCGGACCCACAAGAAGAGTGGAAGAAGCACTTCATTCAAACTGGTGAACTAGGCGGTACTGAGTTTGCCTCAGTAATGAATCACACCACAGCTGCGATGAAGTCAGTATTCGAGCAGGTGGACGCGCCATACTCTGGTATGGATCCAAAACTGCTCGAAGCGGCAATTAACGCAGTTGATCTGGACAACAAAAACGCATCGCTAAAATCTGTAATTGATGAAGCAGCAGAGCTCGTTGCGAAGAATGCGATTTTCACTCAGCACCCAGATTGCATTGCTCACCTACATACACCGCCTCTTATGCCAGCAGTCGCGGCAGAAGCCATGATTGCAGCATTGAACCAATCAATGGATTCATGGGATCAAGCGTCGTCTGCGACTTACGTTGAGCAGAAAGTCATAAACTGGTTGTGTGACAAGTACGAACTTGGTGAAAAGTCGGACGGCATCTTCACTAGCGGCGGCACACAAAGCAACCAAATGGGCTTAATGCTGGCTCGTGATTGGATTGCTGACAAGCTAAGCGGTCACTCTATTCAGAAGTTGGGTCTTCCGGATTACGCAGACAAACTGCGCATTGTGTGCTCTAAGAAATCACACTTCACGGTTCAAAAGTCAGCATCTTGGATGGGGCTAGGTGAGAAAGCCGTGATGACCGTCGATGCGAACGCTGACGGCACAATGGACGTAAGCCAATTAGATCAAGTTCTAACTCAGGCAAAAGCAGAAGGCTTGATTCCATTCGCGATTGTTGGCACGGCGGGGACGACCGATCACGGTGCGATTGACGAACTTGATTTCATTGCTGATATGGCAGCGAAACATGAGATGTGGATGCATGTTGACGGCGCTTATGGTGGTGCTCTGATTCTTAGCAGTCACAAATCTCGCCTGAAAGGTGTAGAGCGTGCACACTCGATCAGTGTCGACTTCCACAAATTGTTTTACCAAACAATCAGTTGTGGCGCGTTGCTGGTGAACGACAAGTCGAACTTTAAGTTCTTGCTTCACCATGCTGACTACCTAAACCGCGAACACGATGAGCTACCAAACTTGGTGGACAAATCTATCGCAACGACGAAGCGATTTGACGCATTGAAAGTCTTTATGACGATGCAAAACGTCGGTCCTAAAGCGCTTGGTGATATGTACGATCACTTGTTGGCACAAACGAAAGACGTTGCTGAGATGGTTCGTGCACATGGTCAGTTCGAGCTTCTGGCTGAACCAGCACTTTCAACGGTTCTTTTCCGCGCAACCAATGTGTGTGCTGATCTTGATGAACTGAACAAAGCGTTGCGCCTTGAAGCGTTGACTCGCGGTATTGCAGTTCTCGGTGAAACCATCGTTGATGGTAAAACCGCACTTAAATTTACGATTTTAAACCCTTGTTTGACGACAGCGGATTTTGAATCTTTGCTTTTGAAAATTAACACGCTAGCGGCTGAGCTAGCTTAATAAAGGTAACGGAAAACTATGGCTATTCTACAGATTGGTGCAGGTGGTGTTGGTTGGGTTGTTGCACACAAAGCGGCACAAAACAACGACGTTTTAGGAGATATTACTATTGCGTCTCGCACGGTTGGTAAGTGTGAAAAAATCATCGAATCGATTCAGAAGAAAAATAACCTCAAAGATGCATCTAAGAAACTCGAAGCACGCGCAGTGAATGCTGATGACGTCGATGCACTCGTTGCTCTTATTAACGAAGTGAAGCCAGATCTTGTGATTAACGCAGGTCCTCCTTGGGTTAACATGACCATTATGGAAGCGTGTTACCAAGCGAAAGTTTCATACCTAGATACATCAGTAGCCGTTGATCTCTGTTCTGAAGGTCAGCAAGTGCCAGAGGCTTACGACTGGCAGTGGGGTTACCGTGAAAAGTTCGAAGAAGCGGGCATCACAGGTATTCTAGGTGCGGGTTTCGATCCAGGTGTAGTGTCGGTATTCGCGGCGTACGCTGTGAAGCATCTGTTTGATGAAATCGATACGATCGACGTTATGGACGTAAACGCAGGCGATCACGGCAAGAAGTTCGCAACCAACTTTGACCCAGAAACGAACATGCTTGAGATCCAGGGTGACTCGTTCTACTGGGAAAACGGTGAGTGGAAGCAAGTGCCTTGTCACTCTCGTATGCTAGAGTTTGATTTCCCGAACTGTGGTTCACACAAAGTGTACTCAATGGCGCACGATGAAGTTCGTTCAATGAAAGAATTCATCCCTGCAAAACGCATTGAATTCTGGATGGGTTTCGGTGACCGTTACCTAAACTACTTCAATGTAATGCGTGATATCGGCCTATTGAGCCCAGATCCACTCACGCTGCACGATGGCACTGTTGTACAGCCTCTACACGTGTTGAAGGCACTATTACCAGATCCAACATCACTAGCGCCAGGCTACACAGGTCTAACGTGTATCGGTACTTGGGTTCAAGGTAAGAAAGACGGTAAAGAGCGTAGTGTGTTTATCTACAACAACGCAGACCATGAAGTAGCGTATCAAGACGTTGAGCACCAAGCGATCTCTTACACAACAGGTGTTCCTGCCATTACTGCTGCGCTGCAATTCTTCCGTGGTAAGTGGGCGGATAAAGGCGTGTTCAACATGGAACAGCTAGATCCAGATCCGTTCCTAGAGACAATGCCAAGTATCGGTCTAGATTGGCACGTTCAGGAGTTGGAAGCGGGTCAAGGTCTACCAATAATTCACGAGCTTAATAAATAAGCATTGAACGTTTAATCGTTGATTGAAGGGGACATGGATTGTTCCCTCTTTACTGACTAGTGCCTTTACGGAAAGGTATCATTTACTTTGGTTTTGTAACTCACTTCGTTCAGACAGGACAAAATCAAAGTAAATGACACCAACCTTTTATTTATCCTTTTTCATCTCTAGAGACTGTTTGAGTACATAAAATGACATTTCAGAAAGAAGAACTTAAAACCCCGTACTTCATGATCAACGAAGATAAGTTGATTGAGAACCTTGAGAAAGCGAAACAGTTGAAAGAGATTTCGGGCGTGAAGCTAGTGTTGGCGCTGAAGTGCTTCTCAACATGGGGTGTATTTGACATCATCAAGCCTTACCTAGACGGCACAACTAGCTCTGGTCCGTTTGAAGTGAAACTTGGCTACGAAACGTTTGGTGGTGAAACACATGCATACAGCGTGGGTTACAGCGAAGATGATGTACGCGAAGTCGCGGATATCTGTGACAAGATGATTTTCAACTCGCAGTCACAGTTAGCGGCTTACCGCCATATCGTTGAAGGTAAAGCGTCGATTGGACTTCGTCTGAATCCAGGTGTGAGCTACGCAGGTCAAGACTTAGCGAACCCTGCACGTCAGTTTTCTCGTCTAGGCGTACAAGCTGACCACATCAAGCCGGAAATTTTCGATGGCATTGATGGTGTGATGTTCCACATGAACTGTGAGAACAAAGACGTGGATGCGTTCATCGGCTTGCTAGATTCGATCTCCGAGCAATTTGGCGAATATCTCGATAAGCTTGATTGGGTGAGCATGGGCGGTGGTGTGTTCTTCACATGGCCAGGCTATGACATCGAGAAATTAGGCCTAGCGCTGAAAGCCTTTTCTGAAAAGCACGGCGTGCAAATGTATCTAGAGCCGGGTGAGGCAATCATCACCAAAACCACGGACCTTGTGGTGACTGTGGTCGATATCGTAGAAAACGTGAAGAAGACTGCGATTGTGGATTCGGCAACGGAAGCGCACCGACTAGATACCTTGATTTACAACGAGCCTGCGTCAATCTTGGAAGCATCTGAAAACGGTGATCATGAATACGTGATTGGTTCGTGTTCTTGTCTGGCTGGTGACCAGTTCTGTGTTGCGAACTTCGAGCAGCCACTAGAAATTGGCCAGCGCTTGCACATTTTGGACAGTGCCGGTTACACCATGGTGAAACTGAATTGGTTCAACGGTCTGCGTATGCCTTCGGTATACTGTGAACGTTCCAACGGTGATATTCAAAAGCTGAACGAATTTGATTACTCAGACTTTAAACGCTCTCTCTCTCAGTGGAGTGTAGCGTGAGAATTGATTGGTGAGATGTAAAAAGAGCAGCTTGTCGCTGCTCTTTTTTTGCCTTTCTGAACTACTGATAATCTTTAACCAAACGAATAAGAATTCTATCGTTTTCTCCGTTAATAAATTCTTCTCCATTATTAAAGTCGATCACTAAACCTTTGATATCAGCGTTTATCTCAGTATTAGAAATCCCATTCACAGTTCTCGGAGCATCTGGAGTGTTGGTCCAATAAGGCTCATTTTCCGTTGCTGGGAAAAATGTCGTATCAATGGCTGGAAATACGCACTGATAGTTCACGATAGAGGTGAGCTCTTTGATATTCGGTAAACGAAAACCAGGGACTCCTTCTACAGTCGTAATAGCTGGGTCTTCCGTTGCTTTGAGAGCCTCCTGCCATGTCCCAAAGTGGGTTGCACCATCGTTAGTACAACTGTTGCTGTCAGGCAAGTAGGTTTGCCCCAACGTACATTTTTGCCAAAGCAAGTTGGTTTTTACATCAAGGATAGTACCGTTTTCAAGGTCGACCAACTGCCCCTCATCTTGTGACAGTGGCTGGTTGGTGATACAAGTTTGAGCCCAAGCCGAAGTTGTTGCGAACGTTAAGCAAGCTAATAGATGTAGTGCTTTCATTATTCTTTACCTCCGCTTACGGCAATAACTGAGTTGTAGGATCCTTTAAGACAGAGTTTTGCTTGCCCAGAAACCGTATCGACACACCAAGCGGCGCCATTGCGTTCAGCATTGGTTGCATTGGTAAAATAGGTTTTTCCATGGATAAACTTTAGAAACGCTCGGTTATTGTTGTCGTTATTATCGGCATTGAAGCTAACTAGTGATTTCATTTCTGCCGGTCTTGGTAAACGCCAGTCAGTAAAACCACAAATCGCAAACCGATTCATTTGGCTCAAATAACCCGATGTATCACAGCGACGATCGCCCTCCGAGTTTTGTGAAACAGCACAAGTAAAGTCAATAGGAACTTCTTGGGGCATAGTCATGTTCTCTGCCCCTTTACTACCACCGTTTAGGGTGTCATCCTTTTCGAACCACGTATACAAGTATGTTGAGTTTTGCCAATAACGCGATGCGGTAACATAATCTGGTCTAGTAGGATCAGTTCCATCCGGGTAGATATAATTATCTGGATCGTCTTCCTGTGCTTTTTGTTCATCTTCTACTTCTTTACGATTTAATGGTAAGTCGACAGAAACAGTTGGTTTGCTCTCAATATACAGGCCTGTCGTGTTATCACGTACACAAGCATAGTCGGATGCGCTTATAGGTAAAACGTTGCCATGGATATCAAACTTAGTGTAACTAAAGCCGTAGCGGCCGTCTGTATGATCAACTGGGCTGTCTGTATCGGAGCCAAAATCAGCATCTTGATTTGGATAATCCGCTTGAGGGTTAGCGTTGTTAAAGTTGTTACCATCGTAACGAGTCACAAATCCGGTATCGTTAAAGCGTTTGTCACCCGGGATATAAATGGTGAGCGCTTTGTGTTGCTCATCAATTGTGACGTTGTTTGGGTTTGTGAGAGTATAAACTAACTTCTCCGCACCTTCGCTGATGTCATCTTTTGTCGCGGTGACGTCAAATGTTACGCTTAATTCGTCTTTTAATATTGTGACGGTTTTCTCTGGGGTGAGTGTATCGGTGAAGTCGTTTTGATTTACTGTCCCAGATTGTTCCAAAGTCACAGATATGGGTAGGCTCGACGGATGAGTAACACTAATAGAGAAAGTGTCACTTTCACCTTCGAGCAGTGTGCGGTTAAGTTTTTCAAAACTAATGCGGGGTTCGCCATCGATGTCAGATAGAGTAACAACCGATTGACCACGCTCAATTGTGTAGTCAGATCGAATCGGACCGGAGATGGAATAGGTTAGTGACACATCATTTTCGAAATATTTGTTATTGCTTACGCTAAGTGGCAATTTTACTTCTGTTTGCCCGGCAACTATCGTAAAAGGCTCTGATACTTTCGCTGTGTAGTTTTTGAATTTACCGCTACTTCTCGCATTAATATCCGAAGTGGTGATATATAGCGTAAGGTCACTTTTTAAAGCTTCCGAGAGTGTCAGTTGAATATATTGTGTTTCACTACCATTAATTGGCTCAATAAAGCTGATTGAGCTAGGGATATTGATTTTACTAACAATAGGGAGAGGATCAGGATTGGGTGTTGGTCCCGGATTTGGAGAGACTCCACCATTGTCACCACCTAGACTTCCGCCGCTGCCACCTTTACAACCACCAAGCAGAATTGCAAATAATGCAATAGCTATCGCTTTCTTATTATGCGTAATCTCATGCATGAGAATATAAATTCCTGAATATGTAATACAACTAATCTATCGATTGTATCAGAGATGTGTGCTGTAAAATAAGGGTATTTCTTGGATAGTTAGAGTTAATCACACTTGATTGGTGTCGCTTTGTATATATAAATACTTTGATTATAATGCGGTGGATTATTTATTATCTGGAATACACAAAATGTATAAAGCCCTTCTCATTGCGCTGTCTGCTTCGGTTGCATTTACCGCACAAGCAGAGCAGGAAAAAGAGTATTTAACACAAGATTTCTATGTTGGCGGTAACTTAAGTTCTTACAGTCTTGAAGGTAATAACGGAGCGTCATTTGGTGCTCATGTCGGCGCGAAAAATATTTATAATGAGCGCTTTTTGGTTGGTGGTGAGTTTGTCATTGCAGGTTACGGCAGCAGTGATTTTGAAAAAGAACAAAACGCCTCAGAAAAATACTCTATTGCTGGTAATATTCCACTCGGTGTAAGGATTGATGCTGGCAACGCATTAAATGTAGATATTTACGGTTTGCTTGGTTATAAAGTGCTGTTTCTTGATGGTGCAAGTGACGACTATATTAAAGGTGTATCGTTTGGTGCCGGCGCCGATTTAGATTTCAAACACTGGGCATTGGGTTTGCAATTCTCTCGTACAGAGTATGACTATGAGATTACAGACAACACAGTAATGCTTAAAGGCAGTTACAAGTTCAATCTGTAATTGGTTAAGTCAGTTCTTACGATGAAAGACCGTAAGAACTGACATTTCGCTATGCTTCAACCATTACTCGTGTATCTTCGCTCAGTGACTCCAGCTCATTGGCTATATCATCAATACTGATTTCTTGCGGCAATCGAATCGCCATATTGGCGGTAAACAAACTTGAACTTACACCGCCGCCACCGGCAATAAAGACGCGCTGACAGTCCATATCCAAAATATTTACGCCTTGTCCATCCAAAACATGGGTAATCTCATTAACGATGCCTGCACGATCGTTTGAATCGAGTCTTAACTGATAAATCGTATCCACGTTATGACCCATAGAGTCAGAATCGACGATCTGTACGACAAGATCAGGGTGTTGTTTAAACGCTTCTTGAACAACTAAAGCATTTTCTTCAGGAACGTCGATCTTGATAACAGCAGCCACTTGATCTTCGATAAAGTTAACTTTGCTAATTAGCCATTTCCCACCGTTTTCGTGTGTGACAGCGGCTAACTGCTTAATGGTCGCAGGTGTTGCTTTACCAACGAAGTTGGCGATAAAGGTTGTATTCACAGTGGGCCTCCTAAGAGATTGCAGGAAGGGTTTAATTTGAGTGTAGATGGGGAGGCCATAATAGGTTTGATATGCGTCAAGTTTTCAACCTAATCCATTGTTCAGGTTGTAGTTATTGTATCTTGAGCACAAAAAAAGCGACGCATTGCGTCGCTTTTATAGGAACGTTGTCTCTACTCTAGAAAGTGATTTTCATTTCTACGCCGTAGAATGCTTTGTCATAACTTGCGCCTGCATCCATCGCAAATTGTGCTGCATCATGATTGCCAAACCATGGCGTACTGCTGTATTGAAACTCTGCACTACCACCCCAAGCATCACTAACCCAGCCGTGAATGTGTCCTACCGGGTTTAGGAAAAAGAGGGTCACACCGCCCATGGTTTCTGAACCCCAAACTTCTCCCCCTGACGCCACGATGTCTTGTTCTGCTTCGAACATCAACTCACCGACAACCGCACCAAAGAAAGGGGTAATGAACAGATCTTGCCAAGATGGAACTTCAGCAAATGCTTCTACGCCATATTCCCAGAAGAAGGCAGACATTGTCGCGGAGTAGAGGAATGATTCAAATTCGTTGAAACCAGCATGACGCGCCGCAGTGTAATAAACACCACCGAAATAAGGGTGCATAATGTAGTTCAAGAAATGTTCGTCGCGATCCCAAACTGGGCCGTCAGTGACGTTATCTTTCCATTTTGTGCCAAGACCGCTTAAGTTGCGATCTTCCGCATCCCATTTTGTGATGGATTCAGGGAGCAGTGTCATTAAGCCGACCGTTGCCACACTCAAGCCCAAGATTGTATAAGTTTGCCCTTTTAGGTAATCCCAATCCTTCTCGTTTTGTACAGTCAGGTATTTAGGTAGTGGTGGCTCTTCAAGATTCAGCGTGTTCTCTGACAAACTTAAGCTAAACGGGTCTGGGTTGATTGCGTCATTGGAGTATGAATACAAGGTGTAATTTTCCGCTTGATCAACCGTGTAGGAAAACTCAATATGTTGGTTGTAGTTGCTCATATTGGCATGAGCTAGGGTAGAGGTTGACAAGACTAAAGCGGCAATGCTTTTTTTGAACACGGAAAACTCCACTGCGATTTTTTAATGATCAGACTCACAATTATCTAATAAAGTCATGCTAATGGAAACCAGAAATTAGCTTGCAGGAACGATTTGTCAGATTCTCACTCTATAAGTAGCGAAAACGACAATTTTAAGTGCACCAAAAGTAATGCCTACTAGTAAGGACCTTTTTATGTTGAAAATTGCGATGCTGAGCACCGGGGAAGAAGTACTTCACGGAGATATTGTGGACACCAATGCGGCTTGGTTGTCTCAGCGTTTCTTTGAGAAGGGTTACTCCCTCAGCAAGCGTTCCACTGTTGGGGATGAGAGCCAAGCTCTAGTCGAAGAGCTTCTAATGCTGAGTTTCAACAGTGATGTGGTCATTGTGAATGGTGGTCTTGGGCCCACAACTGATGACCTCAGTGCTAAGGCGGCAGCACAGGCTGCAGATGTAAACCTTGTCGAGTTTCCAGAGTGGATAGAACGGCTAGAAGCATTTTTCGCCGCTCGTGGCCTAACCATGCCTGAAAGTAACCGAAAGCAAGCGATGTTACCGCAAGGTTCCTTACTCATTGATAACCCAGTCGGCACTGCGTGTGGTTTCAAACTTAAGATTAACGACTGTGACTTTTATTTTACGCCGGGCGTTCCAAGTGAGTTTAAGACGATGGTAGACACTCAGATTCTACCAGACCTTAAAAAATCACACCCTCAAGTGGTCGGAATGGACTGCAGTAAACTGCACACCTTTGGTACCTCTGAATCAGCATTGTCCGATGCGTTAGACAAAGTCCAACTGCCGGAAGGGTATATGCTTGGATACCGTTCTTACTTGCCTTACATTGAAGTGAAGCTGTTTGGGCCAAAAGGGGATGTAGATACACGCATCAAGTTGCTACAGCTTATTTTCAAATTGATAGAGCCCAACGTTGTTAGTGTCGATGAGTCGATGCAAGATCACGTTGGTCACTTGATTCTGGATAAGAAACTTTCTATCTCGACAGCAGAGCAATCAACACAAGGTTGTCTGTCACGTTGGCTACATTCGAATGAGCGCGCCGCTGACTATTGTGGGCACGGTTGGGTTTTAGGAAAACGTGTTGAAGTGGGGCAAGCGGATCAAGACTCGCTTGCAGCGGCTTTTGCCTTAGCCGGAGCAACTAAAGAGAAGTGCGCTACCGACATTTCGATCGTAACTGGACGTGTCTATGAAAAAAGCTTTTCTGTCGCCATTTCTACCCGTGAAGGTGAATGGGGGCAAACATTGAGCTTTAATCGTCAGTTCTCAGCAGATGATCAAGTGCTACTAATTACCACCGTGGCGGCCGATATGTTAAGGCGTTACCTAGCAGCGAAACCCATGTTTCCCAATTACAGCTCACTGAAACGTGAAAAGGAAATGTACGTTCCTCAGAGTGCGATTCAAACGGGGTAGGGCTCGGTCGTCATTGCGTGATTAAATCGGTCCACCATGCTGTTTTAACTGAATGAATATTCTTGTTATTACTCATTTGCTTTCATACTTTTCTGTTATAGCAAAATCGTCTAATGGCTAAGCTAATGATTTCTAATAGGAGCGAATTTTGTCTCTAAATTGCAACGTGCATTTGCAACATTAGATCTTAAACTAAGAGTTCGTCGCAGGAATCATTCAGGGAGGAAGGCATGTTTCATCAGTCTAAAATACTGGTTTGGTATCAAGTCGCAAGCCAAAAAGTGATTCTGGGTGAGGCAGTTAACTCAGAAAGCTTGGATGCAATTTCAATGTGGTTGACCGCGCCAGAAGAGAAGGAAGTCACATCTACCATGGGGTATCGACTCTCTCTGTTTGATGATGATGGTAGAGAAATCGCGGATAAAGCCGTGTCTATGCTGACAGCAGATGAGTTTTTATCAGGAGCAAATTTACGCGCGTAGATACAAAAAAAGCCCGGATGAGATACATCCAGGCTTTCTTTTTATTGAATAGTTATGCGCGTTTTTCTCTTAGCGTGTAATTGACATCTTGCAGTTCAATATCCGTTTTCGCACGAGATATACAAGGTAAAATTTCATCGCTTTGCACATAAGCCATCGCAAAACCAACGTATTCCACTTCACCTGATACAATTTTGCAGCGGCATGCACCACAATGACCATCTCGGCAATTGTACTCAGGCTCTAATCCCGCTTGTTCCATTGTTTCCAATAGAGTATTCGAAGGGTTTGATTGAATCGGTGTGAAGCCGTTAATTTTAATTCTTGGCATATTCGTTTTTATAGCTCGAAGTCTTTAAAGTCGTCTGCACGAACGTCGCTGTCGATCTGACCAACAAGGTAAGATGAAATTTCAGCTTCTTGCGGAGCAACCTGAACATTATCCGAAGACAACCAAGCATTGATCCAAGGGATCGGGTTAGAGGTCGCTTCTGGATACGCCGCACTTAAGCCAACCGCTTGCATGCGGATGTTGGTGATGTATTCCACGTACTGGCAAAGAATGTCTTTGTTTAAGCCGATCATCGAGCCATCTTTGAATAGGTATTCTGCCCACTCTTTCTCTTGCTCTGCCGCTTCTTTGAACAGGTCGAAACACTCTTGTTTACACTCTTCGGCAATCTGCATGAAAGAGAAGTCATCCTGACCGTTACGAAGAAGGTTGATCATGTGCTGAGTACCGGTTAGGTGCAGCGCCTCATCACGAGCGATAAGCTTGATGATTTTTGCGTTGCCTTCCATCAGTTCACGCTCTGCAAACGCAAATGAACAAGCAAAGCTCACGTAGAAGCGAATAGCTTCTAGAGCGTTAACAGACATCAAACACAGGTAAAGCTTTTTCTTAAGGTCGTGAAGCTTGATAGTCTTCTCTTCACCTTTGATGACGTGAGTGCCTTCGCCGTAGCGGTGATAGTCGTTTGTTAGCTCAATTAGGTCATCGTAGTAACCAGAAATATCTTTCGCACGTTTTAGGATGTGCTCGTTCTCAACGATGTCATCAAATACGATACCTGGATCGTTAACGATGTTACGAATGATGTGTGTGTATGAGCGCGAGTGAATCGTTTCAGAGAAAGACCAAGTCTCAATCCATGTCTCCACTTCTGGCAGAGAAACAAGTGGCAGAAGCGCAACGTTCGGGCTACGACCTTGAATAGAATCAAGCAACGTTTGATATTTTAAGTTGGAGATGAAAATGTGCTTTTCGTGATCAGGCAACTTGTTGTAGTCGATGCGGTCGCTTGATACGTCTACTTCTTCTGGACGCCAAAAGAAAGAAAGCTGTTTTTCAATCAGCTTTTCGAAGATCTCAAATTTTTGTTGGTCGTAACGTGCTACGTTGACTGATTGACCTAAGAACATAGGTTCTTTTAGCTGATCGTTTTTGTTTCTGTTAAAAGTACTGTAAGCCATGATGCCTCAATTCCTTTTATGCCCCTCACGGTGGAGGGGCGAATAATGTCTATTGCCTAATAATCCGCTAGGGGATTATGGATTAAATCTTACAACCGCCGCCTGCACAATCATCATCTTGTGGTTGTACGGCGTCTTTCTGATCATCGCTCGCACCGTCACGAGTATTGTGGTAGTAAAGCGTCTTCACACCGTACTTGTACGCGGTAAGAAGATCTTGGAGAAGTTTCTTCATTGGTACTTTACCGCTCTCGAAACGGGTTGGATCATAGTTTGTGTTCGCCGAGATAGCCTGATCGACAAACTTCTGCATGATGCCCACAAGGTGTAAGTAGCCATCATTCGAGCCGATATTCCAAAGAAGCTCGTAGTTTTCCTTGTATTCAGTGAACTCTGGAACAACTTGCTTCAAGATACCATCTTTAGACGCTTTGACTGATACATAGCCACGTGGAGGCTCAATACCGTTGGTTGCGTTCGAAATTTGAGAAGACGTTTCAGACGGCATTAGCGCAGTTAGCGTCGAGTTACGCAGACCGTGTGTCATGATTTCTTCGCGTAGGCCGTCCCAGTCGTAATGCAATGGTTCGTCACACACGAGATCGACGTCTTTCTTGTAAGTGTCGATTGGCAGTAGACCTTTCGCGTAGTTCGTCTCGTGGAAAGAAGGACATTTACCTTGCTCTTTCGCTAGTGCCACAGACGCTTTGAGCAAGTAGTACTGCATTGCTTCAAATGTACGGTGAGTTAGGCCGTTTGCACTGCCGTCCGAATATTTCACGCCATTTTTCGCTAGGTAGTAAGCGTAGTTGATCACGCCCACACCCAAAGTACGGCGGTTCATCGTTGACTTGTAAGCCGCTGGAAGCGGGTAATCTTGGTAATCAAGCAGCGCATCAAGAGCACGAACAACTAGGTCAGACAGTTCTTCGAAATCATCAAGAGATTTAATCGCACCAAGGTTGAATGCAGAGAGTGTACACAGCGCAATCTCACCAGAGTCATCTTCAACGTTGGTTAGCGGCTTGGTTGGCAGCGCGATTTCCAAACACAGGTTAGATTGACGAACAGGTGCAACTTCTGAATCAAACGGGCTGTGGGTGTTACAGTGGTCAACGTTTTGAATATAGATACGACCTGTAGAAGCACGTTCTTGCATCAAGATAGAGAACATCTCGATTGCTTTAACCGTTTCTTTCTTAACTGAAGGATCGTTTTCGTATTTAACGTATAGGCGCTCGAACTCATCTTGGTTCTCAAAGAACGCATCATACAGACCTGGTACGTCAGAAGGAGAGAACAACGTGATGTTGCCACCTTCTACCAAGCGTTGATACATCAAGCGGTTCAACTGAACACCGTAATCCATGTGACGAACACGGTTCTCTTCAACACCACGGTTATTCTTAAGAACCATCAGTGCTTGAGACTCACCATGCCACAGTGGGTAAAATACCGTTGCCGCACCACCGCGAACACCACCTTGAGAACAACATTTTACTGCGGTTTGGAAGTATTTGTAGAAAGGAATACAACCCGTGTGGAATGCTTCACCACCGCGGATTTCTGAACCCAGAGCACGGATACGACCTGCGTTGATACCGATACCGGCACGCTGAGAAACGTAACGAACAATGGAGCTTGCCGTTGCGTTGATAGAATCTAGGCTGTCACCACACTCGATCAGTACACACGAGCTGAACTGGCGAGTAGGAGTACGTACACCTGACATGATCGGTGTAGGTAGAGAAATCTTGAATGTAGAGGTCGCATCGTAAAAACGCTTGATGTAATCAAGGCGCGTTTCTTTCGGGTATTTCGCGAACAAACAAGCAGCAACAAGAATGTAAAGGAACTGCGCACTCTCGTAGATCTCACCAGATACACGGTTCTGAACAAAGTACTTACCTTCAAGCTGTTTAACCGCTGCGTAAGAGAAATCTAAATCGCGGCGGTGATCGATATACGCGTCAAGCTCATCCAATTCCGCTTTTGTGTAATCCTCTAGAATATGCTGGTCGTATTTACCCATATCGATCAGCTTCGCAACGTGATCATACAGTGCTGGTGGCTCGTACTGACCATACGCTTTTTTGCGCAGGTGGAATACCGCCAAGCGAGCAGCAAGGTATTGATAATCTGGCGTCTCTTCTGAGATCAGATCAGCAGCGGATTTGATGATGGTTTCATGGATGTCTGAAGTCGTGATGCCATCATAAAATTGAATGTGAGCGCGTAGTTCTACTTGAGATACAGAAACGTTGTCGAGGCCTTCTGCTGCCCAAGCGATTACTCGGTGGATCTTCTCAAGATCAATGCTTTCTTTACGACCGTCGCGTTTGGTAACGGTAAGTTGTTGGTTCATTCTGCTTAATTTCCCTAACAAAACTGATAAAAGCCGTGTTTTTGTGTAATTCTTGTAAAATTCGTACCGGCTTTGTGATCAAAGTCTATCTATATATTGTAGTACAAACACAATATATAGGGGTGCATTGGTGTGCGGGTTACAAGATAGTGCTATCTGAGGTGGTTTTCAAGTTGGAGATCTTGGATGACTTGTGGATAACTAACAAAATTGAAAAAATCAGTAAGTGACTACTAACCGATGAAATAAGAGCGGATAAGATTGTAGAAAATTACCGTTTTGGAATCGGTTTATTCGTAACCACAAACAAAAAAAAATATCTTGATCTTTGCCAATTTTTTCCCGCATTTTTTCGCCTGGTGAAAATGGAATCAAGTCGACAAAAATCGTTCAAAAAAGCACTAAAAAAGGCGGTGAGCTTATGCTACCGCCTTAGAAATAACCACTAGATATAGGGTGTTATCTTGGTGTTAAAACTTCTGAGTGTGGACGATGTAATTGACGTCGACCTTACGACCAAGCTTATATGAATCAGTGAGCGGGTTATAGTGTAGCCCTGTAATTCCTGTCTCTGTCAGGTCGGTTTGGTCAACCATTTTAATCAGCTCAGACGGGCGAATGAACTTCTCGTGATCGTGAGTACCTTCAGGGACGATCTTAAGCAGTTTCTCTGCACCGACGATGGCAAACAAGTACGACTTAATATTGCGATTTAAGGTTGAAAAAAAGACATGGCCACCTGGTTTAACAAGCGCTGCGCAAGAGCGAACAACGGAAAGTGGGTCAGGGACGTGCTCAAGCATCTCCATGCAAGTGACGACATCGTATTTTCCAGCATGGGTTGCGGCATGGTCTTCGATGGTGCTTTGGATGTACTCAAGCTTGGTACCTGTCTCCAGAGCGTGAAGTCGAGCGACTTCAAGGGGTTCTTTGCCCATGTCTAATCCGGTCACGATCGCACCTTCTTTCGCCATACTCTCAGCAAGGATGCCACCACCACAGCCAACGTCGAGCACTGTCTTGCCAAAAAGGCCATTGGCGTTATCTAAAACATAGTTCAAGCGTAGCGGGTTGATTTGATGCAGAGGTTTAAACTCGCCCTTCAGATCCCACCAGCGTGAAGCCATATCCTCAAATTTCTTAATTTCGTTTGGGTCGACGTTTTGTGCTTGTGTCATAACTGCTCTGTGTTGTACCGCTTCCTTGAATTAGGCAGGCATTATAGCGCGTTAAAATGAACACTCCATAGGGCATGTCACTTTTATACTAGACTGGTGAAAATATAACCATTAATCAGCGAGATAAAATAAGAGTGTGCAATTTCTCGGCATTTGATTCACAACCAAGCTCACAACCTGATAAAAGGAGAGGGAAAGTAATGCCGAAGAGTCGATTTGTGTGTTATATTTTTGCACCTTAAACGTATTGTACATACGATCTATAAATAGAGGGATAATGGCTCTATGAGCGATCTAGCTAAAGAGATCACGCCCGTAAACATTGAAGATGAGCTTAGAGGTTCATACCTTGACTATGCGATGTCCGTAATCGTTGGTCGTGCTCTTCCTGATGTGCGTGATGGCCTAAAGCCTGTACACCGCCGCGTTTTGTTCGCGATGAATGTGCTAGGTAATGATTGGAATAAACCATACAAAAAATCTGCCCGTGTTGTTGGCGACGTAATCGGTAAATATCACCCGCATGGTGACAGTGCTGTATACGACACTATCGTTCGTATGGCTCAGCCGTTTTCATTACGTTACATGCTAGTTGATGGCCAAGGTAACTTTGGTTCTATCGATGGTGACTCAGCAGCGGCAATGCGTTATACCGAAGTTCGCATGGCAAAAATTGCCCATGAACTTCTCGCTGATCTAGACAAAGAAACCGTGGATTACGTGCCGAACTATGACGGTACTGAGCAAATCCCAGCGGTTCTTCCTACTAAAATTCCTAACCTATTGGTAAACGGTGCTTCTGGTATCGCAGTAGGTATGGCAACCAACATCCCGCCACATAACCTTGGCGAAGTGATCGATGGCTGCTTGGCATACATCAATAATGAAGAGATCACGATTGATGAGTTAATGGACTACATTCCTGGTCCAGATTTCCCAACAGCGGCACTAATCAGTGGTCGTAAAGGCATTGTAGACGCGTACAAGACTGGCCGCGGTAAAATTTACATGCGTTCTAAAGCGGAAATTGAAGCGGACAAGAATGGTAAAGAGACCATTATCGTTACCGAGATCCCTTATCAGGTGAACAAAGCTCGCTTGATCGAAAAGATCGCTGAGCTTGTTAAAGATAAGAAAGTTGAAGGCATTAGTGCACTGCGCGATGAGTCTGACAAAGACGGTATGCGCATTGTTATCGAATGTAAGCGTGATGCAGTGGGCGAAGTGGTTCTAAACAACCTATACGCGAACACTCAGCTGCAAACGACGTTCGGTATCAACATGGTTGCCCTGAACAACGGCCAGCCACAGCTGTTCAACCTAAAAGAGATGTTGAAGTGCTTCGTAGATCACCGCCGTGAAGTGGTGACTCGTCGTACTATCTTTGAATTGCGTAAAGCTCGTGAGCGTGCCCATATCCTAGAAGGTTTGGCACTGGCATTAGCGAACATTGATGAGATCATCGAACTGATCCGTAAGGCGCCAACACCAGCAGAGGCGAAAGCCGGTCTTGTGGCTCGCGGTTGGGATCTAGGCAATGTAGCAGCAATGCTAGAGCGCGCGGGTACTGATGCGGCCCGTCCTGAGTGGCTAGAAGCACAATACGGTATCCGTGACGGTCAGTACTTCCTGACAGAAACTCAAGCGCAAGCAATCCTAGACCTACGTCTACACAAGCTTACTGGTCTTGAGCACGAGAAGATTCTTGACGAGTACAAAGCGCTTCTAGAAGAAATCGCTGAACTGATGCACATTCTTGCAAGCACTGAGCGTTTGATGGAGGTGATCCGCGAAGAACTAGAAACAGTTCGCGATGCATTTGGTGATGTTCGTCGTACGGAAATCACAGCAGCAAGCCATGACATCGACATGGAAGAGCTGATTGCACGTGAAGACGTGGTCGTGACTCTTTCTCACGAAGGTTACGTTAAGTACCAAATCCTAAGCGACTACGAAGCACAGCGTCGTGGTGGTAAAGGAAAGAGTGCAACGAAGATGAAAGATGAAGATTACATCGAGCGTCTGTTGGTTGCGAATACTCACGATAACATCCTATGTTTCTCTACACGTGGTAAAACTTACCGTCTGAAAGTGTATCAATTGCCGTTAGCGAGCCGAACTGCTCGTGGCAAGCCAATCATCAATATTCTACCGCTAGAAGAAGGTGAGCGTATTACCGCAATTCTGCCAGTTGATGAGTTCTCACCAGAGAAATTCATCTTTATGGCAACTGGTGATGGTACGGTTAAGAAGACATCGCTTGATCAATTTGCAAACGTACGTTCAAACGGTCTAATTGCAGTTAACCTACGTGATGACGATTCCTTGATTGGCGTTGATATTACCAACGGCGATAGCGACATCATGCTGTTCTCTAAAGCGGGTAAAGTAGTTCGTTTCAACGAAGATAAAGTTCGTGCAATGGGTCGTACTGCGGCAGGTGTTCGCGGTATGAAACTGGCTGATGAAGATCAAGTTGTCTCTCTCATTGTTCCTTCAAACGAAGGTGACATTCTAACTGTAACGCAAAACGGCTACGGTAAACGTACCGAGCTTGCCGAGTACCCCACGAAAGGTCGTGCAACACAAGGTGTTGTCTCTATCAAAGTGTCAGAGCGTAACGGTCCAGTTGTTGGCGCGGTACAGGTAGAAGAAGGCGATGAGATGATGATGATCACTGACGCTGGTACTCTAGTTCGTACACGTGTTTCTGAAGTGAGCCAAGTTGGCCGTAATACGCAAGGTGTTACGCTAATTCGCACTGCAGAAGATGAGAATGTTGTTGGACTTCAGCGTATTGACGAAGTAGAAGAGGTGGATTTACCAGAAGGTGAAGATGCTGCTGATACAGAAAACACAGCTGAAGTAACGTCTGAGAATCCAGAAACGCCGACTGGCGATGATGAGCCTCAAGCGTAAACACGTTTTAAATGAATCAAAGCCGAGCAATTGCTCGGTTTTTTTGTGCTCAGAATTAAGCAATTTCGCCAATAGTTTCAATAAGGTGTATAACTCGTCTCAAAAGTGTCTCTCTCTGAGTTAGTCTGCACTTTGGTTCACGTATAGTGACCAAACTACGCAGTAAAAGGAGAGATGATATGGGTTTAGATACACCAATGGCGATATCCAATTATCTAGGTGGCTTGCTCGCCTTGCTCATTTTCTATCCATTTGCTCTTGTTACACTGCAAATTGCCATTTACTCGCCCACTAAACGTGGCCGTATTACGAAAAAATTCAATATTCTTTGCGCTTGTGCGGCAGCGTTCCTGCTTGTCATGCATATGCAAACTGAGGTGATTTATGGCAAAGAGCTGTTAGATCGCTACTATTCAACGCACGCCAATGAACGACCTGTTGAAAGTGAAGAGGATGGATCCACGCAAGCGGCTAACGACGGGGTTGGGCTGCCTGAAATGACGGAAAAATGACGTCAATATTTTGCAGTCAATTCAATAATTTACAGTCTGTTGTTTGGTTGTCAAATGTTCGTGCATCTTGGTTAAAATCCCGATAATATTCGCCACTTTCCTACTGTTCCAGGCGAAATATCAACCATGAAATTATCATTAAAACAAAAACTGATAGGTGCCAGCTTATTAGCGGTGGTGCTAATGGCAAGCGTGCTAACTTGGCTATCTGCAGACCAACTTTTCCAACAAACTCGTAACGGCGTATACGCTCGTGCAGAGAGTCTAGCCGCTGCTGCTTCAGAAGGGATCTCTGACTGGATTTCCATTCGTAAACAAATTTCTACTGCGTTCAACGATTACAGCCAAGAAGCCGATGTCGTTCCATACTTGCAGCAAGCGCGTAAAGCTGGTGGGTTCGATGATATCTTCCTCGGTACTCCAGAGGGCGGAATGTACCGCTCGCACCCAGAGCGAAACCGTGCAGACTATGATCCACGTACTCGCCCTTGGTACAAAGATGCCAATGTTGCGGGCAAGCAAATTATCACAACTGCCTATAAAGATGCGATTACCAATGCGCTATTGGTGACAATTGCTGAGCCAGTTCGTCGCAACGGTCAGTTTGTCGGCATTGTTGGTGCTGATGTTTTGATCGATCAGTTGATCAACGATGTCATTAATCTCGATGCGGGTAAGAATGCTTACGCGATGCTTATTGATACTCAAGATGGCAACTTCCTAGCGCACCCAAACAAAGACTTATCGCTGAAACCTGTGTCAACGCTTTCAAATAAATTTACCCTTCGCGCGATTCAAGAAGCGGCAAATACCGGCTCTATTGAGCTGATTGAGCGAAACGGCGTAGAGAAAATGGTCTTCTTTAAACAAGTACCAGATACCCCGTGGATTTTTGCGATTGAAATGGATCGCGCAACAGAAGAAGCGGCACACTCAGAGTTATTGGTTGACCTGATTATTACGGCAATCGTAATTACTTTGATCGTTGTCTTTGTTGTCTCTTGGTTGGTGAGCTTCTTGTTCCGCGATTTAGGCCGTGTGTCCAAAGCGTTGGAAGAAATTGCATCAGGTGAAGGTGATTTGACTCAAAGACTTGAACCTCGTAGTGACGACGAAGTTGGTCAATTGGCGTCAAACTTCAATACCTTCGTTGGTAACATGCATTCGATGGTGTCTAAACTTAGCTTAGTTTCGGCGTCACTGTCAGAGCAAGCGAAGCAAACTGCGCAACATGCTGAAGAGCGCAGTGCTCGTATTCGTCATCAACAAGATGAAATCAACATGGTTGCTACTGCTATCAATGAAATGGCAGCTGCCACACAAGAAATCGCAGGCAACGCCGATCATACGGCACAAAACTCGTCAGAAGCGGTATCAGCGTGTGTGCATGGTGGTCAGCAAGTGGTGCAAACACAAAGCTCGATTCAAAATCTGGCGCAGGAAGTTCAGGTAGCGACAGAGGTTATTCAAGAACTTGAAGCACACGGCAATAGCATTAGTACGATTCTATCGACCATTCAAGATATTGCAGAACAAACCAACCTACTTGCACTTAACGCGGCAATTGAAGCGGCGCGTGCGGGTGAACAAGGGCGTGGATTTGCAGTGGTGGCCGACGAAGTTCGTGTGTTGAGTCAACGTACTCATGCTTCGACGAAAGAAATCCAGCAGATGATTGAAACTCTACAAGGTACGACGGGTAAAGCCGTAGGCATTATGGGTGATAGCCGCATGTTGGCGGATACCAGTGTGGGCGATGCGGATTCTGCGGCAGTGAGTTTAACCCTAATCCAAACGGCTGTTGAACGCATCAGTGATATGGCGACTCAAATTGCTTCAGCGGCAGAAGAGCAAGCGTCAGTCACATCTGAAATTACGCGAAACACTGTGGGTATTCGTGATGTGTCGAATGACTTGGCGGATGAGGCACATGACGCGGCATCTCAAGCGGCGCAATTGTCAGAGCTATCTCATGAGCTAGAACAAGAAATCAATCGCTTCAAGTTGTAAGCGCCATACTCTGTTTCGACTAAGCCCGGTTATTACTTCCGGGCTTTTTTTGTTTGATACTTTTCCAAAATGGAAAAATAGACTTATCAAAGTTTCAATAGCAGAAATGATTGTGCAAGTTTTAAAATCCATACAAACAACAAGGATTACAAGCTATGCCGACTTCTCTCAACGCATTCCAACAACGTGTTCACGCTATCGTGACCGACACCAACCTTAGCCCAAAGCAAAAGAACCAATTTCTCGCGTTAGAAGCGGAGGCGGACCTTCCATATTTGGAGGTGTCTGATGCCGTTTCGATTGCGATGGAACAAGGCATCATTTGTGACATGTTTGAGGGACACGCACCTTTCAAACCTCGCTACGTGCTGCCCGATTACGCAAAATATCTAAAGCAAGGCTCGATGCATCTTGAAGTTGAGCCTGCGCAAGATTTTGATGATGCCCTCAATTTGCTGACCATTCTTTATCATCACGTTCCCTCAGTCACTAATATTCCCGTTTATCTTGGTCAACTTGACGAAGTGCTGCTTCCTTATGTCGGCTCTCTAACAGAGCAACAGGTTTATGCCAAACTCAAGCGCTTCTGGATCATGTTGGACCGCACCTTGCCTGATGCGTTCATGCATGTGAATATCAGTCCTACGGACAATGTGATTTGCCGAACCATTCTTAAAGTCGATGCAGAGCTTAAGCAGATCGCGCCCAACTTAACTTTTATGTATGACTCGAACGTCACTCCGGACGATCTTTTAAGGCAGGCAACCAGTAATATTTGCGAATGCAGTAAGCCACACATCGCCAACTATCCGATGCATGCAAGCGCGTATGGTGATAAACAGTTTGGCATTGTTAGCTGCTACAACTCATTGCCGTTAGCGGGTGGTTCCAACACTCTAGTGAGAATGAACTTGAAAGAAGTGGCTAAGCGTTCAAAAGACAGTACGGACTTTATTGATTACGTTCTTCCGACGTACAACGAGCTAATGATTGAGCTCATTGAGGCAAGAAGCCGTCATCTGCATGAACACTCAAACTTTTTTAAAGGCTTTTTGGCGACGGAGGCGCTGATTTACGAGAACCGTTTTGCACCAATGTACGGGATATACGGCATGGCAGAGGCGGTCAATATCCTTTTAGAGAAAGAAGATTGCAATGAACAATATGGCCACAGTGATAAGGCAAACCGACTCGCGCTTGCCATTTCAGAAAAGCTGGCGCATTTGGTCGACACTAGCCCGGTTAAATACGGCTATGAAGGTAAAGCGTTATTGCATGCTCAAGGCGGGATTAGTCTTGATAAAGATGTCACACCAGGTGTGCGTATTCCTTATGGGACCGAGCCGGATCCGGTGAGCTATGTTCAAGCGACCGCGCCGCAGCACAAATACTATACGTCGGGGATCAGTGATATCTTAACGATTGATGAAACCGTTAAATCGAACCCAGAAGCGATGTTCAATCTTTGTAAAGGTGCGTTGGCCATGGGCTACCGCGAGTTTACGGCAAACGTGGCATCAAACGATTTAGTTCGTGTAACTGGCTATATGGTTAAGCTTTCTGACATAGCCAAGTTCGCCGCTTCAGGTTCACGCTCGAACACGACATTTCTTGGGGCAGAAGCGGCAAATAACACCGGCATACTTGAGCGCAGTCCACGAGTCGTCAGCATGGAATCGCAGCCGTACTATCAGTAAGGCCTTACGATGGAAAAAAGCGCGTTTGTCAGCCGAATTCTGAATTTTTCATGTGTGGATGGACCAGGAAATCGCCTGGTCATCTTCCTACAAGGGTGTAATTTTAGCTGCATTACCTGCCATAATCCTCACACAATCAATCACTGCAACCATTGTGGTGATTGTGTTGCTGTGTGCCCAAGCGGAGCTTTAACGCTAGAGGGTAGTGGGCGAGTCGCATGGAACGAGGTCAAGTGCACCCATTGTGATGATTGCCTTGATCGCTGCGATCATCATTCGAGCCCCAAGGTTACAAGTTACACTGTCACTCGGGTCGTAAGGCTGATTAGAAAGCAGCGCCATTTCATCAGTGGTATTACCATGTCCGGAGGCGAAGCGACCTTGCAGCTTCCTTTCATCATTGATCTATTCAAAGCAATCAAACAGGACGAAGAGTTATCACACCTCACTTGTTTTATTGATAGCAATGGTTATTTGTCGCAACAAGGATGGATCAACGTGTTACCCTTTATGGATGGGGCGATGATTGATCTGAAATCTTGGCAGAATGAAACCCATCAGTGGCTTGTTGGTCGCGACAACCATAAAGTCATTCAATCGATTCGCTTGTTAGCAGAGCACGGAAAATTACACGAGCTTCGACTTCTTCACGTGCCAGATAAAAGTGATTTGGAGAGTGAAATTTCCCATATTGCAGCGCTTATCAACCAGCTGCCAGCCAACGTCAATATTAGGCTCAACGCTTTTCAGCATCATGGCGTGATTGGCCAAGCGCTATCTTGGTCAAAATGTAGCGAAGGGCAAATCGATCACCTCTACCAACGGCTTGAAAAGCTCGTTCCAAATCCGATCAGCCGCCCCAGTGTTTACGTCTGATGCACTGCCAAAAGTTGCTGATGGAGCCAGCGCAATGCCGGATGATTTAAACTGGCTTGATTCCAAACCAAACTGTATCCAACTTGGCCATAATCAAAGGGTAGAGGTTTCTGAATGAGCAATTTCGCTTGATATGCCTTGTCGGCCCAGGCTTTGGAGCAGGTTAATATTCGTTCGGAGTGATGGCACAACACGGCGGCAGAACCAAAATCTGAAACAGAGATACTCACATCTCGTGAACGATGTTGCTGAGTCAAATTCTGTTCAAAGAAGGGTTCGGCAAGGTCGTCATCATGAATCCCAATATGTTGGTATTGTAGATAATCATCGATTGATAGTGTTCGCTTGCTCGCTAAAGGGTGGGTGGGCGAAAGCAAACAGACCATTTCATCTTCCATGATCTGCTGCCACATCAAATCGCGGCTACGTGTTGGCGGTTGGCTCACATCGTGGGGCAGCAGCATAAAATCGACCTGACCGCGGCTCAACGAATCAAAGTTCATTTGCTCTTTAGCGAAAAGCTGAACGTGTTTAGCAGAGGACAACTGTTGGCAGATCTGTTCAATTCGCTCGGCAAATAGCTCGAAGGTACTTTCGCGCATAGACAATGAAATGGTGCCGGTAAAACTGGCAGGTTCGAATTCTCCTTGATGAAGAATACCGTTCATGCTCGACAAAATACCATGAATTTGCGGAGCAATGCTCAGAGCAAAGGAGGTTGGGAGCAATAAGGTTCCCTCTCGATAAAAGAGCTCATCACCTAACTGCTCTCTAAGTTGTGACAGCGTTTTGCTTACACTAGAGGGCGTGACACATAATTTCTCAGCCGCTTTAGTCACGCTGCTGGTTGAAAGCATAACGTGAAGTACCGTTAAGTGCTTCATGCTGATTCGGGAAAGGGCAATAAAATCCATGGCGTAACATTGTTGGTCAGTTTCTACTGCATTATATCCGCGTTGACTGCTTTGCAAAGTGCTCGTTGTGTGGAAGTGCTATTCCGCTTCTATACTAGAGTAACAATGGCTATTAATTTATTGCTTAATAGTTAGATCGTGTTGGACTAGGAGGAAAACATGAAGGTACAAAGTTTATTGACCATTGGTTTGTTGTTGGTGGTTAATCCAGTGTTGGCTGATGAGGACGATATGGATGAAGCGACCAAGGTGAAGGTTGCTCCAGATTTTCAAGTCATGGACGAGGATAAAGACGGGGTCGTGTCGAAAGAAGAGTTTGATGCGTTTCGCTCAACGATGGACGACGGTGAAGAAGAGGAAGAGAGCTCATTAAGTGCCTTCGCTTCGTTTGATAAAGACAAAGATGGTTTTGTCAGCGAAGAAGAGTTAGCGGCTCACGCAAAATACTCAAACCCAGGTAATGGCACAGGCGCATTGCTTGATAACAAAAAGCAAAAGTCCAACGCCAATCGTAAAGAGAAAAAGGAAAAGCCCGACCGCAGCGACAGAGGAAAAAACAGCGATCGCGGCAATGGTGGTGGAAAAGATAAATAATCGTATTAAACACAACGCCCCAAATATGGGGCGTTGTGTTTATAGGTATCAGTCAATCAGACCATACTGAGATCCAAGGACATCGATAATCTCTTGCTTTGGATTATCACTTAGCTCAATTGGGCGACCTGTAATCTTTTCTGCGATCCCTGTGTATGTGCGGGAAATATCCATAAGCGCTTCAAGAGGCAATGCGTTTTCGCGCGCCAGTGCTTCACGTTCAGGCATACGTTCTTTGTTAAGAAGGATATCTGGTTCAGGGAAGTGGTTAAGCAAAAATTGTCTGAATCCTTCTTTTGAATTCTCGACAATATTACCGGCTTGATACTCCTTTTCATCCCAAATACGGGATGAATCTGGCGTACCGACTTCATCCATGTAGATCAGTTTTTCGTTGCCTGCAGCATCGTGAACGTAGCCAAACTCAAATTTTGTATCGACAAAGATTTGGTCCACTTTGGCCAGTGCATCACTGATGACGCCAAACCCTTCGCGGAGCAACTTCTCGTAGAGTGCTATATCCTCTGGTTTGGAAAAGTTGAAGGCAGCAAAGTTGTCTTCGATATTTTTACGAGTGATGTTGACATCATCGGCTTCTGGAACGTCTGGGATACCTTTAAGAATGCCTTTGGTTGAAGGAGTCATCAGCAAGTCAGGGAGTGCTTTATCGCGCTCGAGTCCCTCTGGAAGTTCAATGCCACAGAACTCACGCTCACCCTTTTCATAGGCACGCCACATCGAGCCCGTGATGTATTTGCGACAAATCGCTTCGATCATAATTGGTTTGGCTTTTTGAACGATCCAAACTAGCGGATGAGGGATATCAAGAATGTGACTATCGGCGAGTCCATTTTCTTTAAATAGGCTAAACCAGTGATTAGAGATCGCATTCAAGGCAGCGCCTTTTCCTGGGACACCTTGCAATCCACCCTCTGCATGCCAAATGCAGTCAAACGCCGATATGCGGTCACTGATAACCATGATGGCTAAAGGCGCATCAGGGGCAACATCGTAGCCTTTTTCTTGAATAAGGCGTTGGCTGTCTTCTTCAGTTAACCAATATACAGAGCGTACTTTTCCGCTATGAACTGGCTTATTTGTGCGAATTGGAAGATCGTCATTTACGGCGAGAACTTGATCGGCGAGACTCATTTAGACATTCCTATCTTTGTCAAAAATGGGTGAAAGACGTAATTTGCTTTCGATTTGCAGTGCATAATACCAGAACTTAGCGAGGCTTCCAGATAAAAAGCAAACGTTTGCTTAATTTTTTAACGGCGCAATGGCGATGTGATAAAAAGAAAAAGCCCCTCACAAAGGGAGGGGACAAAGACAGTGTAAATGTTGAGCTTATTAGTGGTACTGGAATGATCTGCCCTCAACAAAAAAGACCGCACACTGGAATTGGTTAGCGAGGTCAGTAAGTAACGCTTGATCTAATTCTGAAATTTGGTTGGACGCGACAACGGCACTTGCGTTACCCGACTGAATGGCTTTGGTCACAATCTCTACCTCTGACTGAGTTTGAGATGCTCTCATCTGGATGATCTTTTTACAGCTGACATTGTATGAAGCGAACTGTTCGTAGTCGGGACGTGGACATTCAGCAGTAAACAAAATCCATTGCTTTTGGTGCGATAGGCTCGCTAAGCGGTAAAGAACGGTGTCATCGATGTTCATCGGCTGGGTAGGTTGAGCGAGAACATTGAATTTAGAAACCGAGCGACTTGTTGGTTGAAACTGAATCATAATACTGTCCTTTCATACATGCTGTATGTGTATACAGTAGTTTGTTTGCTGGAAGTGATCAAGACTTTTTGTTGTCTTTTTAATCGAAAAATAGAAGCTCTTGAGCGAGAATAAAAGTTAAGTTGTTGAATTTAAATGATTACCTTTGTTTTCTTGCAAGTGATCTAAGTATGAGAAACTGTGAGTGAACGCACATGGCTTTATACAGTACTGTGGAGAAAGTACTGTATAAAGCCAGAGAGGTTGTTTGTTGGAAATGGCCCCTAAGTGTCAAGATATTCTGAACCAGCTTGGTATCTTGTCATCTTCATGCTGAGGCTTTGTGGTTTGGGGCGCTAATTTCGACTGGTTCTAATTTCGCGCTTTCTAGGGGTTAAAAAAGCGCTCAGGATAATCACTAAAAATACCATCTAGATTGCTAAGGCGCTTTAAGCGATTTGGGTTGTTTACTGTGTAGCACCAGACTTTATAGCCGAGCTTTTGCAGAGATGAAATCTGTTGTTTGCTTGTCCAGAGGTGGTTGAGATTGCAACCAACGGCTTGAACCTCTTCTAGAAGAAGTCGATCTTTTCTCTTCAATCTTTCTGACAAAACGGCAATGGCGTGGGTGGGAAACTGCTTTCTAAGCTGGCGAACGACATCGTGGTTAAAACTCGAAAACAGAATCGCCTCTTTTGGCAGCTCAATGCCTTTGAGGGTGTGCGCAAGGAGGTCGACAACGTGTTCAGGGTCATGGTGATCGATTTTCACTTCAAGGTTTAACTTGATGCGGTGCCGATTGGCAATGTCGAGCAACTCACTCAAGGTCAATATTGTTTGCGGAGAACATTCAGGATAACGATGGGCAAAATTAAGCTGGCGTAGTTCGCTTAAGGTCAGTGTATCAACTCGACCTTTCCCATTACTGCATCGATCAACTGTGTGATCATGGCAAACCACAAGAACATCATCTTTGCTTGGTTGGATATCGACTTCTATCCAGTTGAGGCCGAGCTCTATCGCAGCTTCAATACTCACTCGGGTGTTTTCAGGGTAATGACCGGCAATGCCTCGGTGTCCGACTATATTCATTTGCTTAACACAATCAAAAAATAATGAGCGGTTAGATTAGCGCTAAAGAGTGGTTGTCACTACAAAAATCTGAGACTATCGCCAAACAACAAAACAATAAAAAATAACGAAGAGATTTGATTTTGAACGCTGAACGTAAAGCTGCTTGGATACTTATTGCCACAACGATGTTGGCAGGTCTGGGCTGGATATTTTCCAAAGAAACCATTCAAGGCTTACCGCCTTTCGGTTTTATAGGTCTTCGCTTTTTGGTTGCTTCGGTTTGTTTACTGCCATTGTGTTTTCGGGCATTTCGACGCTTGAGTCGCGTTCAGCTAGCACAAGCCATTGGTGGGGGCGGTATTCTCGCTCTGGCACTTTTGGCTTGGGTCCACGCTATCTCTATAAGCGAAACCCTTGGAGAAGGGGCGTTTATTGTCAGTTTGTCGATGATCATTGTGCCAATTGTGGCTTGGGCACTGTTTAAAGAGCGGCCAAAGCGTGCATTTTGGTTTGCGATGCCAATTGCCATCGCTGGATTGGCGTTTCTTTCGTTGCAAGGAGGCTGGAATAGCTCGCCCGGGCAAATTTGGTTTCTTGCCAATGCGTGTTTGTTAGCACTTCATTTCAATATTAATAGCAAGCTAGCGCAAAAGCTTCCAATCTTACTGCTTACGTGTATACAGCTATTTGTGACGGGCTTGATTGCCTTGGTGATGTCACTTCTGCTTGAGGAGCCGCCAGTCAGTGTCGATTCGTCAATCTGGGGGTGGTTTGCAGCCAGCGCGGTTCTGGCCACCAGTCTAAGATACGTGATGCAGACACTTGGCCAGAAGGGATGTAACCCAGGCAACGCGGCGCTCATCATGTTGTTAGAACCCATTTGGACGGTGATATTAAGTATCCTCTGGTACGGCGAGCAACTTTCAACCAACAAACTGATTGGGTGCAGCTTGATCTTATTTGCTCTTCTATTTTATCGCACCGATGGCAGGCTTTTCAGAGTTCGCCGCTAGCAATAGTCTAGGTTTCTAGTGAGATCCTTCATTACTTATTTAGAAGGTAAAATTAAATTGCTATAATTGATGTGATTATTAGCAATTTGTCGTAAGAAACACAGGGATGAACACATGAAAATTGGAGTAATTGGTGCTGGTGCCGTTGGGGTGGGGGTGTGCAACTACCTCCTGACGATAGGCAGTGTGAGTGAGCTGGTATTGCTTGATAAAAATCTTGAACGTGCCGAAGGTGAAGTGTTCGATTTTCGCCACACCGCAGCACTAACGTTTTCAAAGAATACTCACTTAGTGCCAACCGATGATTATTTGAACCTGATTGGCGCGGACATTGTGGTGATTACCGCAGGCGCACAAATCCAACAGGGTCAGACTCGAATCGATTTGGCTGAGGTCAATAGCCGAATTGGTGTTGAAATTGCCAAAGAAGTTGAGCGAGTTGCGCCAAACGCCATTTTGATCGTCGTATCGAACCCTTGCGATATTGTGGCGCATTTTATCGCGACAAATACCAAGTTTCCTCGCTCTAAAGTGATCAGTAGCGGTTGTGTGATTGATACTGCGCGTCTGATGACCATAGTGGCAAACCGAGTCAACTTAGACCCTAAAAACGTGTTTGGCTATGTGTTGGGTGAGCATGGGAGCAACTGCTTCACGCCCAAAAGTTTGATTTCAATCGCTGGGCAGCCTGCAGACTACTATTGTGATACTCACCATATCGACCGAATCTGTGCGGACGAGTTATTAGAGTCTGTAAAGCAAGCTGGCTATGAGATATTTAAGCGTAAACAAAATACCACTCATGGTATTGCTGCCAGTGTGTTTAGAATTATCCAAGCGATAATGATTAACGAACGCTCAGTATTGCCTGTGGCGACTCTTCTTGATGGGCAGTATGGTATTAATGATGTTGTTCTAAGCCTACCAACCGTGGTTGGTAAGAATGGGGCGGAATCTGTTCTGAGCCATCCATTTACCGAAGAAGAACAGCAGACATTGAAACAAATAGCGCAAAACTTGGATGCCGTTGTGGCTGAAGTTGCCGAAAAAACGGGGCTTCTAAAGTCGTAGCAAATTCACACCTTAGAGTTTTTGCTCTTTCCATTTCTTGAGGACTCGCTAAATTAACAAGTGTAAATAACTTGTTAATAATTGCGAATGATACTCCACACTCTCAAAGGCTATATACAAACTCTGTATATAGCCGAATATCCCGATAAATTGATGCTGCTCGATGGTGCAAGCCGAGCGGATGTTGATGATATAACGCAGTTCGTCACCCTGAAGTTAAAAAGACCAATCACCGATCTACAAGTCGTGGTGATTACCCATATGCACCCTGACCATGCTGGTGGAGCCAATTTACTGCGGGCGCGCACGGGGTGTACATTGGTGTCGGCGGACCGCCCTAATCAGTGGTACTCGGGGCCAGATGGTTTCATTATGCACCTAACGGATATTGCATTGGCCATGTGGGTGGCTAAGCGCAAGAATCAGCCGAAGAGAAACCTTTGGTATAGTCGCCATTTACATCCTCAGGTAAGGGTTAGAGAGGGCGATGTTATACCCGGATTTGAAGATTGGCGGGTAATTGAAACACCAGGTCACACCGATAGAGACTTGTCACTATACCACCGCGAACAAGACCTGCTTTATGTGGCGGATCTAATTGTTGAAGTTAAGCAGCGTTTGATCTCTCCCTTTCCGATATTCCACCCGAATCAGTACCGAGCTTCAGTAAAAAGGGTATTTGAAATGGCTCCGAAGCGTCTACTGGCAGCGCATGGAGGGGAGGTGACTTTTGATAAGGAAACCTATCGATACCTGATCGAAACCACCCCTCGCACGCCGTCCACGCATTGGCGCGTCACTAAAATTCAATTGAGAAGTTTATTCACCGCACTTTGGTCACTCGGCCGAGCGAAACGGAAAAATCAATGACTCGGTGTTAAACCCTGCTTGTTCGGCAATGCGGAGATATTTATTCAGCTTGTAATCTGGAATGGTGGTGTTGCGAGATAGAATCCAGAAATACTCATTGTTATAGCCAGAAACAAGCGCAGTTGAGTAATCCGGTTCGAGATAAAAGACGACATAGCTGCTGTAAAACGGCCCAAAAAAGGAAACTTTCAAATGACCGACATCAGCGTCTTGAACAAACTTCGCTTTGCCGATGGCTTCATTCCAGATTTGATCTTTTTCGCTCCAACCTCGGTTGATGACTTTAATGGTGCCATCGTCGTTAAACGAATAGTTTGCCGAGACATTCGTCAGCCCACGTTCAAAGCTGTGGTCAAGCCTAGCGATTTCATACCATGTGCCGAGGTAACGATTGGCATCAAAATCAGAGACGGGCTTTACCCGCTCAGGAATTGCCGTACAGCCGTGGAGAAATATAAGTGCAATGAATAGAATGATTCTTTTCATATTTATCAGCCAGTTAACATAGATATCAGTAACTTTAGCTCTGTTGGGTGTGAAGATCTAGCAAAGTCTTATCGTGACTCATTTGCTTCTAGGATTTGCAGGCAATAAAAAAGAGAAGCTGAGCTTCTCTTCGTCGAAAGGTTGAATCTTGCGCGATTCACAGTGCACTATTTTTGTTCTAAACAAGCAAATTCAGCACGCCACAGTAACGAGTTAGATGACTCCATGTTAGCCAAGATCTCTTTCCCGGATAGTTGGGGGAAAGCGTGCATCACCTTCGCATCGTCTTCGCGATTTGATCTTGCATAAGCCCTAACATGAGTGAAAGTGCCAGATAAATTACTAGACAGCATAGAGCGTGAAAGGCAGATCCCAAATATGTCCCTTTTCATTTCGATTCCCTCAAAAAAGCAGCGATTATAGAGTGTTATTTTTTGCTGCGTAGCCAAATACGTTGCGCGCGTTTGCGCTGCTTAATAATTATACAAGAGGATTGCGTAAATAGCGCAAAAAATGAACATAAAAAAGATTGATCGTAATCAATAAACGATGAGTTTCTGCTCGTAGGTTTGGTGTGTCATCTGGTTAATTCGTTTTAGTTATAAAAATGGCTAAAAACAACAAATCATACACACACTTCATTCACAATTTCGCTACGACAAACTCGGACAGACTCGGCAACAGTGATAGCCTATAGTCGAGTTAAGGAGAGGCTATGAAATGGAGCAGTATCAGCTTTCGTAAGCGAATGTTGATTATCATGACGCTGTCTGGATTGATCGAGCTACTATTGCTCGTGGCAGCGGGCTTTATCTATGTGAAGCATTCTCAGGAAGAAGAGATGGGAATGAAAGCGTTAGGTTTGGCCTCTTTTTTGTCGAGATCCCAATATGTGATTGATGCAATCGAAACGGGCGTGACACCGGATCAACAGCAGCGATTTAGGGACCTGACTCAGCTTGTCGGTGCGGCGTTCATTGTGATCGGTGACGAAAATGGCGTTCGGCTCGTTCACCCTGTTGATGAGCGCATTGGTTTACCGATGAAAGGCGGTGACAACAAGCGTGCATTAGTGGATGGTGAGGCATACATTTCCACTGCTAAAGGGTCATTGGGCTACTCTGTGAGGGGAAAAGCGGCAGTATTTGATTCTGACGGAAATATTATTGGGGTAGTATCTGTCGGCTATTTGCTAGATAGACTTCAAGATCGAATCGAACCCTTCTTGCTTTATCTTATTTTGATGGCGCTTGCCGTCGTTGCCGCCAATGCGATTTTGTCGAGCTACGCCTCTCGACGTTTTCAAAAAGCCATTCTAGGTTTTGAGCCAGAAGAGATAGGGCGTTTGTATGTTGAGCTTGATGTTACGTTGGAAACATTAAAAGAAGGAATACTGAGTATTGACGGTGATGGTCGACTCCGATCGATAAACCGTAGTGCTTGTCAGATCCTGAATATTAATAAAGCGGACTCTATCAACAAGCCATTGAGTGAAGTACTCCCTGATAGCGACTTGCAATCGGTTCTTCAAACGGCGCGAACCGACCACGATATCAACCTCTATTTAAACCAAAAAAGGTTAATTGCGAACCGCAGTCCAATCATCGTTGATGGAAAAGTGGTCGGTGCGGTTTCAAGTTTCCGACTCAAAGATGATTTGACCGAATTGACCGAGCAGCTCGCAAAAACCAAAGAATACGCAGACCTATTGCGCTCTCAGACACATGAGCATCGCAACAAACTCAACACCATCAGTGGCATGGTTCAAATGGGAGAACTCGAAGCTGTTCAACATCTAATTGGTCAAGAAACCGCCCATTACCAAGCGATTATCGAGTTTTTGCGTGAAACCATTAAAGAACCACTCATTGCGGGTATGTTACTCGGAAAGACAGAGAGAGCGAGAGAACTTGGCCTCGAGCTGATGGTTGAAGAAGGATCAAGGCTACTTCCTCTGCCGGATCGAATTAACGCCGAAGATGTGGTAACGATTTTAGGTAACTTAATCGACAATGCTTTTGATGCCTCTAGAGAAGCGATGGCCAAAGACTCCGCGTTTAACGCCATTAGGCGTAAGGTTGAAGTTTCCATCAGTGATTATGGCAATGAAATCATTTTGGAAGTGTTGGATCGTGGATGCGGCTTACCCGATACCATAACGCCAGAATCACTGGTTGAGAGAGGAGTCTCTACCAAAGATCAGGAAACCCGAGGCGTCGGCTTGTATTTAGTTAATGAGTTGGCGATGCGCTATAGGGGCGAGCTGGAAATGGTCAATAACAAGGATAATGGAGCAAGAATGACGGTGTATTTACCGAAGGAAGATGTGGTATGAGCAAGCAAACAAAGGTGATGATCATCGAAGATGATATTGCCATAGCGCAATTGCATCAAAAGTACTTGGAGCAAATTGGTGGTTATGAAGTGATCGGTATTTGTACCACTAAGATGGAAGCCAATATTCAACTCGAGATATTGCAACCTGATCTGATTATGCTCGATGTTCATCTTCCTGATGGTTCAGGTTTAGAGATCCTCAATGAGCTGCGCAGCAAAAGTCTTCAATGTGATGTAATTTTGATTACCGCCGCAAGAGATGTGGATACGCTGCAAATGGCAATGCGTGGTGGCGTCGTTGATTACTTACTTAAGCCCGTTATGTTTCCGCGATTGGAGGCGGCCCTAGCTAAGTACGTCGAGCAAAAACAGCAACTGACGCGTGCTTCTGATTTAGACCAAACAATCGTTGATAAAATGCTGCAATCTACCAGCATTCACGAACCTTCCGTCAATCGACTGCCTAAAGGAATCGATGGCGTCACCTTGGATAAAATAAAAGCGTTATTCCAAGAGCCGATAAGCTTAACGGCCGATGAAGCTGGCGAGAGAATCGGTGCCAGTCGAACAACGGCGCGCCGTTATCTGGAGTATTTAATTAGCACTGGAGAGTTAGAAGCTGATCTGAACTATGGCTCAGTAGGACGTCCAGAGAGAAGTTACAGAAGATCTCAATAAGAACAACCATTCCTCACTCTCACCTAGACGTTTTAGGTATCGACCTCTAAAGTTGTAGAGTGGCTCGTGTCAGTTTATTCGCTCAATAGGGCGGACACTATAAGATGGAGCGTTGCACGCAACAGCTTCACGTATTGAAGGCTATTTTGATTAGCTGTCACATGACGTTGTCACTTTTGGTTGGGAGTTTGCCAAGATAAGTTTACTAAAACATTTCCAGCCGCTTAGGAGGGTGTATGAGAGTTTCAATTCTTTTCCTTTTGTTCGTTGCTCAAATGGTCGCTGCGAACCAAGAGATAAAACTCAGTTTGTCCTCACAATTGGATGGCGGTCACTCCTTTTATCACGAGTTATTGTTTGAGTCGTTAACCGATCTCGGTTACAAAGTGTCGATCTCAAGCCCTAGTGAGCATATTCCTCAGAAACGCGTGGTTAAAATGGTTGAGAGTGGAGCGCTCACGCTCACTTGGTTACTACCCACACCAGAGCGAGACGAAAGGTTCGTTGTGGTACCTGTGCCGTTAACCAACGGAATGATTGGCAAACGGATCTTACTCATCCCTCCTCAATTACAATCACAATTTGATGCAGTAAATAGCCTCGATGAACTGCAACGTTCGGGTTTAGTGGCGGGGCTCGGTATTAACTGGTTTGATGTCGCAGTGTGGAAAACCAATCAACTCCCAGTTTATCTCGCCGATGGTGAGTGGCGCTCTCTTTACAGGCTGATTTCTACGGATGGAAAAGTGAACTACTTTCCAAGGGGACTTAATGAGATCGTGTCTGAGGCGGAGCTTAACCCTCATTTGGCGATTGAGCAGCGTTTAATGCTGCAATATGATCGAGATTTTTATTTCTATTTGTCACCGCAAGCAAAAGAATACCAGCCCATCATAGAGCGTGCGCTTCGGAAAGCGAAAAGTTCTGGGCTGCTCGATAAGATCATCACTAAGCATTGGGGACGAACGTTTCAAGTCGTAGACCCAGCCAAGCGTGTCGTTATTCGACTCACCACCCCGAACGCCAAATCGCAAAATAACTAGCCGGATCTTGCTGTAAGCGTATAAAATCTAATAATAAACCTTTAGACATGTTTTAACCGGTGAGTCTTCGATGGAAAGTGTTTTTATTGTTGTTGCTATCTTGGTGATCTTTTTCTTTGTTGTGCAGCAGCGATACCTTAAGCAAGATGAGTTAAAAGACAGTGCTTACAAAAAGAAAGGACCTTTGCTCAATATGCAAGAGTCTGCCTTTTATAACGCTTTGGTTACCGCGGTCGGTCAACATGGCGTCGTGTTAGCCAAAGTCAACATGAGCAATGCCATCGCACCGTTGGCAACCAATAAGAAAGAATGGTTTATTGCAAACAATCGCATCGCAAAGAGCTACTTTGACTTCGTCGTGTGTGACCCACGTACCTTGCATCCGAGAGTAGTGATCGAACTCGATAACGGCAAAGAGCTGGATAAAGGGAAGGTCGAACGACAAAAGCTCTTGATGCACGTTTGTAAGTCTGCTGGGGTGCCTTTGATTGGGGCGAGTATTAAGCACAGCTATCAAGTCGGACGACTAAGACGCTTACTGGCGGCGCATATTGATCTTATCGAGCCAGAAAAAGAAGTTCGATTTTGCAAGCGCTGCGGTAGCCCGATGGTGATCAAAATTGCTAGCCAAGGTGAACACAAAGGGCGTCGTTTCTTTACGTGTAGCCGTCAGCCTCATTGTACCTACACAGAAAACTATAATGTGGTCTTTGATGAAGAGGCATCGTAGAGCCTTCAAGATAAGAAGAAACTGACACTCGTTAAGCGCGAGCTCCTAAGAAAGTAATTCCTCGAGCGCTTATCACATCAAGCAAAGGTTAAGGATCTAGTGGTTAGGATTAGTGACTAAGAACTGGCTGAGGTCACTACCTCCTGACTTACCATCACTTGATTTCGACCATTTTTCTTCGCTTTGTATAGCTCTTTGTCGGCCTCTTTTAGCACAGACTCCAAGCTATCAAAGTGGTGGCACTCATAGACACCAATACTCACGGTGAGTTTAATGGGGGCTTCCGCACCACTGAAAGAGTATTGCTCAATGGCTTGGCGAATAAGCTCAGCTTTATACTTAGCGTGCTGTAGGTTTGAGTTGTGCAGCGCGATACAAAATTCCTCCCCACCTATGCGATAGACTAAATGTTCATCGCATAATGCATCCAGCAACGCTGCGGTTTCAACTAAGACTTTATCGCCGACATCATGCCCATATTGGTCATTCACTTGCTTAAAATAATCCAAATCTAATATCAAAAGAGATAACGGAACTTTTGCACTTTCATTGTGATAGCGGTTGAAATTGTGCACCAGTGCATGACGATTGTAGACACCTGTAAGCGAGTCCCGTGAAGCAAGCTGCCCTAATGACGCTTCAGAGGTTTTTCGTTTCACTTCCAGAATGTGGGAAGTAAGCCAAATACAACAAAAGGTCAGGGCGAAATTGATCGCTAGATGAGCGCTATCAACAAAACTGCATTCAATGATTTTGTAGCTAACCGTCATTAAAACGGTCAAAAAACCCGCCCCGGTCGCGAGCGTTCCTTTGCGCCTCCCCAATATGAGATAGAACAAGACAGGGAACAAGCAAGCCCAAGTGAACAAGCCATAGGATAAGGGGTAGACGAAGGTCGCATAGGTGACTAGAGATATCAGCGTGAACACATAACTCACTGTTAACGGTGCGCCTGAAGAGTGTTGGTAGGTGTTGTAACTAACAAACAGCGAGATAAGGCTAAACGTCGCTAAAGGCCATATTTGAATCGGTTCTGCACCGTCTAAAAAGTTGAAAATGCTAAAAATTGCAGACATACAGGCAAGCATAAGGCTTAACCAAAAAAGGACAGCCCGACGTAAATGTCGAGAAGGATGAAATATATCTAGCTCCATGTCCTTACTTCCTGCATTAATATGCTCTATAGCGAATATCAGACCATAGTATGCTTTTAGTTGCGGGAATCAAGATTGTATCGGGCTCAAGATCACATAATTAAAACGAGAATCGTTGCTTTTGTGAGCAGACTAGTCCAAAAGTACTGTTGTTGAATAGCTATGCATTTAACTCAAAGGTAATTTATTTTGAAATATAAAAGAATTCCCTTCGGGTTAGTTCTTTACCGTATGAATGCGTAGGAGAACAAAGGGGAAAGCATGCTGAACAAATCGCCAGCATGCTACTCAGAGGGTTATTCGTAGTCTGAAGCGTAAGTTTCTTCATATGAGTGCGAGTAAAACTCAAATAAGTTGCCAAATGGGTCTTCTAGATACACCATTTGCGCTTGTTTTAGCTCATCTTCTGGATGGTAACGCATAATATCCATGCGAACCTTACCGCCAAACTCTTCAACGCGTTTAATCGCCGTTGCAAATTGTTCTTTTGATACTTGTAGACAGAAATGGAAGATACCTAAGCGAGAGAAATCTACGTCGTGACGATCTTGACGTTCTTCCATTTCGAATAGTTCAACACCAATACCGTCTGAAGTCACAAGGTGAGCGATGTTAAAGCCTTTAAAGCCTTCTCCGAATACAGCGATACACATGCGGCCGATTGCAGTTTCACGTTCTTCAATCACTTTGGTGTTGTTCATAACAATACGAAGACCGAGTGCTTTGGTGTAAAACTCGACCGCTTTGTCCATGTCGCCAACCATGATGCCTACGTGATTCATTTTCATAATATGCTCCAAAATTCGTTGTGTGTTTCGTTTCAATGGAGAGAAGTGTAGGGTGAGCGTTGGTGAAATAAAAATTATTGATAATTATTATTTTAATAAATATTGGTTATCAATTAGGGTGGTTGCAAACAAGAAGTTAGCAAGGCGTGTTTTGTCGAAAACATCGTTATAGAGTTCGAGATATTTCACAAAATGGAATTGGCTGCCCTAAAATGAAAAGTAATTACAAAATATAAGTGGTTATTTTGTGTTCCTACCCCTTTAGAGTAGTTTAATTTTGTAATTGATTTACATCATGTATTAATTTTTTTTCATAATCAACAATGCGCTCAGATAAGAACCTAACCCTTAGGAAGTAATATGAGCAAGTTGAAGCTGGTCGTTATTGGTAACGGTATGGTAGGGCACCGTTACATTGAAGACTTAGTCGAGAAAGCGGACGCATCTCAGTATGAGATCACTGTTTTTTGTGAAGAACCACGTGTCGCTTATGACCGTGTCCACCTTTCTTCTTACTTTTCTCACCACACTGCGGACGAGTTATCTCTAGTTAAAGAAGGTTTCTACGAGAAGCATGGTGTGAATATGTTGATTGGCGAGCGTGCCATTAACGTAAACCGTGAGAAACGTATCGTTCATTCGAGCACAGGTCGTGAAGTTCAATACGACAAGCTGATTATGGCAACTGGCTCCTTCCCATTTGTTCCACCTATCAAGGGACGTGAAAGCAAAGACTGTTTTGTTTACCGTACTATCGAAGATCTCAAAGCGATCGAAGCGTGCGCGAAGAAGAGCAAGGTAGGCGTGGTTATCGGTGGCGGCCTACTTGGTCTTGAAGCAGCGGGTGCATTGAAAGCGCTGGGCGTTGAAACGCACGTGGTGGAGTTCGCACCGAAGCTGATGGCTGAACAGCTAGACCAAGCGGGTGGCAATCAACTTCGCCAAAAAATCGAGAGCATGGGTGTTAAGGTTCACACAAGCAAAAACACACTAGAAATCGCTCCTGAGGGCAAAGATGCGCGCAATGTTATGCGTTTTGCTGACGGTACTGAACTAGAGACAGATTTCATCGTGTTCTCTGCAGGTATCCGTCCACAAGATAAGCTGGCTCGTGACATGCAGTTGGATGTTGCCCCACGTGGTGGTATCGCCATTAACGATTTCTGTCAGACATCTGATGAGAACATTTATGCGATTGGCGAGTGTGCGTCTTGGAATGAAACCTTCTACGGTCTTGTCGCACCTGGTTACAAGATGGCAACTGTGGCTGTTGACCACATTGTGGGTAACGACAGCAAGTTCGAAGGTGCCGACATGTCGGCAAAACTTAAGCTTCTTGGCGTAAAAGTTGGCTCAATTGGTGATGCTAATGGTCGCACTCCTGGTTGTAAGAGCTACGTTTACCAGAACGAAGAGCAGGAAGTATACAAACGCTTAATCGTATCTGAAGACAACAAGAAGCTTCTTGGCGCGGTAATGGTCGGTGATACCTCTGATTACGGCGATCTTCTGCAGCTAATGCTTAACGAAATCGACCTACCAGAACACCCAGACGCACTTATTCTGCCAGCTCACGCAGGCGCAGAAAAACCAACACTAGGTGCAGATGCTCTGCCTGATTCTGCGGTTATTTGTTCTTGTTTTGACGTGACTAAAGGCAAAATCGCAGAGGCAGTTGCACAAGGTCACCACACGATTGGCGACATCAAAGCGGTAACAGGTGCAGGTACGGGTTGTGGCGGCTGTATTCCACTTGTTACCTCTGTGCTAAATGCTGAGCTTGAAAAAGCGGGCGTTGAAGTAAAAGCAGACGTTTGTGAGCACTTTGCTTACTCTCGCCAAGAGCTTTTCCATCTAGTGCGTATCGGTGAAATTAAATCGTTCGAAGAGTTGCTAGAGAAACACGGTAAAGGCTACGGCTGTGAAGTGTGTAAACCACTAGCAGGCTCTATCCTTGCTTCATGCTGGGGTGACCACATCCTGAAGCCATCTCTAGTTAAGCTGCACGATACCAACGATAACTTCCTAGGTAACATGCAAAAAGATGGTACGTACTCTGTTATTCCACGTATGGCTGGTGGTGAAGTCACGCCACAAGCGCTTGCTGCACTCGCAGATGTTGCCGCTGAATACAACCTGTACACCAAGATCACAGGCGCTCAACGTATCGGTCTATTTGGTGCGCAGAAAGATGACCTTCCTGCAATCTGGAAAAAGCTAATCGAAGCAGGTTACGAAACAGGCCAAGCTTATGCGAAAGCACTGCGTATGGCTAAGACGTGTGTCGGCTCTACGTGGTGTCGTTACGGCGTTCAAGATTCAGTTGGCCTTGGCGTAATGATCGAGAACCGTTACAAAGGCATCCGTACACCTCATAAGATGAAGTTTGGTGTGTCTGGTTGTACTCGTGAGTGTGCAGAAGCACAAGGCAAAGACTTGGGCATCATCGCAACTGACGCCGGTTGGAACATGTACGTGTGTGGTAACGGTGGTATGAAGCCTCGTCATGCAACGTTACTAGCCGGTGACCTAGACAAAGAAACGCTGATCAAGTACATCGACCGATTCATGATGTTCTACATCCGTACAGCAGCACCACTACAGCGCACATCGGTATGGTTCGAAAACCTAGAAGGCGGCATTGATTACCTTCGTGAAGTGATCATCGAAGACAAGCTAGGCATTAATGACCAACTTGAAACAGACGTAGCGAAATTGGTTGAAGAGTATCGCTGTGAGTGGGCTGACACGATTAACGATGAAACTCAGCTTAAGCGCTTTGCACACTTTGTTAACTCTGATGAGCGCGATGACAACGTTAAGTTTGTCACGGATGGTCGTAGTCAGCATCGCCCAGCAACATTCACTGAAAAACATCCTGAAGCGAAAGGTGACATCCTTCACGTAGAAGTGGTTTAAGGGGAGAAGAGATCATGGCATTTACAAAAGTTTGCAACATCGAAGACATCATCCCAGGCACTGGCGTAGTCGCACTGTTTGAGGGTGAGCAAGTGGCTATCTTCCGCCCACGAGCAACGGAAGAAGTCTTTGCAATCAACAATATGGACCCATTCTTTCAGTCAAATGTACTGTCACGTGGCCTGATTGTTGAGCACGATGAGCAATTATGGGTAGCAAGCCCGCTTAAGAAGCAACGCTTTAATCTAGCAACAGGCGCATGTATGGAAGATGAGCGTATGAGCGTGAAATCGTACAAAGCACGTGTCGCAAAGGGCAAAGTGGAGATAGCGGCTTAATCAAGTGTTAAACGAGATTTAATAGCTTAAAGGTTCGCTGCTTCTCAGTTGGGGAACAGCGAGTCTTTCACTATTCAATTTCAACTTTTAACTTTCAATTTTGGATAAGGACACATTCATGTCTACAGACTTTAAACCTGCTGAATTCGTGCAAACTATGATTAACATTGGCGAAGCAAAGACGAAAACGAGCGCTCGTGATCTGCTTCTTCGCGGCACAATGGCGGGTATCATCTTATCGCTTGCGGTTGTTGTTGCGATTACAACAATCGTACAAACTGGTGTGGGCGTCGTTGGTGCGTTGGTCTTCCCAGTTGGATTCGTTATTCTTTCGGTGATGGGCTATGACTTGGTAACTGGTGTCTTTGGTCTCGCGCCACTGGCTAAGTTTGAAGGTCGTCCGGGTATTACTTGGAATCGTATCTTCCGTTGTTGGGGCCTTGTTGGTCTAGGTAACCTTATCGGCTCTCTAATCGTAGCCTACCTAGTGGCAATCTCTCTAACAGGTAATTTCTCTCTAGAACTAAACGCAGTAGCGAAGAAATTCATCGCTGTTTCTACTGCACGTAGCCTTGGTTTTGAAAACATGGGTATGGACGGATGGATTACCTGTTTCGTGCGTGGCATCTTCTGTAACCTGATGGTGTGTCTAGGCGTTATCGGCAACATGACAGCACGCACTGTCGCTGGCCGCGTCGCAATGATGTGGTTCCCAATCTTCATCTTCTTTGCACTCGTGTTCGAGCACACAGTGGTAAACATGTTTCTATTCCCACTAGGCATGATTCTAGGCGCGGACTTTGGTATTGCGACTTGGTTGAACTTTAACCTAATCCCAACAATCCTAGGTAACATTGTGGGTGGCTTGATCATGACTTGTATCCCGCTTTACTTAACTCACGCAAAAACAGCGCCTTCTCTAAGCGATGAAGAGAATGTGAACGCAAAACCTGTGCTAGCAAAATAGTGATGTAAAGACCTCACGCTAAAACGTGGGGTCTTGTTTCTTTCTCGAGTATCACTCTATTTGAATATAAACAGTCTTTATTCCGCCGCTTCGCACGAGTATGACTCTTTATATCCAAATTTATTAATAGGCATCGACATGAGCGTGACTACAAATTCTCAAATCAACCAAGGCTTCGTATCACTTGTTGGAGCAGGGCCTGGCGATCCAGACCTACTAACAGTGAAAGGCTATCGAGTTATTCAACAGGCTGACGTTGTTGTGTATGACCGACTGGTGTCTGCGGAAATCCTCGCGCTAGCAAACTGCACTGCGGAAATGATTTATGTGGGTAAAAAGTTAGATTTTCACTGCGTCCCGCAAGATCAGATTAACCAACTGTTAGTAGAGAAAGCACAACAAGGTAAGCGAGTCGTACGTTTAAAAGGTGGAGACTCGTTTATATTTGGGCGAGGCGGGGAAGAGTTGGAAGAACTTGCACAGCATGGAATATCGTTTGAGGTGGTGCCGGGTATTACAGCTGCCGCTGGCGCTACGGCGTACGCGGGGATCCCACTCACTCACCGAGATCATGCGCAAAGCGTTCAGTTTATTACCGGCCATGTACAAAAAGACGGTCGCGAGATTGAGTGGCACTCATTAGCGCAATCGAACAATACGCTCGTGTTCTATATGGGGCTTAAGCAAAGTGGCTATATTACTGAGAAGTTACTCGAAACAGGTTTAGACGCTGAGATCTCTTGCGCCATCATTGAAAATGGCACTCGTCGAGAGCAACGTGTATTTACCGGCCCACTAAAAGATCTGCCAAATATGGCGAAAGAGGCAGTGAGCCCCGCGCTTATTGTTGTCGGCAGTGTCACCTCGCTACACGACAAGCTGAATTGGTTTAACTAACCATGAGCTTGGCGGCATATCGGGCTAAAAAATCGATGACCAAAAGGGGTAGCTTACTGAAAACATCAAGCGGTTCTGTTACAGTCTCGGCGTTGCAGTAAGGGTAATCTAATCATGGAAAAAATCGCTATTTTCGTCGATGTGCAAAACATCTACTACACCACCAGAGATAAATATCGCGCAAACTTTGACTACAACGAGTTTTGGTACCTTGCAACTGAAGGGAAAGAGGTCGTGGAGGCGAAAGCCTATGCCATTGCTTCAACGGACCCAAAGCAAAGGCAGTTTCACCACATCTTGAGAGGAATTGGTTTTGATGTGAAGTTGAAGCCTTATATCCAGCGCGCCGATGGCAGTACCAAAGGGGACTGGGATGTTGGCATCGCGTTGGATGTGTATGAGGCCGCAAACAAGGTCGACCGCGTGATTCTGTTGTCAGGAGATGGCGATTTTGAAATCTTGGTTGAGCGCATTCAGCAACGATTTGGAACCAAGGTGGATGTTTACTCTGTCCCTGGTCTTACCGCACAAGCCTTGATAGACGTGTGCGATAAACATATTCCGATTGAAGAGAACTTATTGTTCAGAAGAGTCGGCTGAGGTTGGCTCTTGCTCGCTGAGCTCGGTTGAAGTTTGTTCAGTGTTGTCTTCTGATTCAAGTTTTGCACGCTCAGCTTTGGAGATATAGCGAGGCTTATTGCTTTTATGTAGCTTCGCGTTTTTCTTCTTAAGTTTCGCCTTCAAGATACTATTGATCTTCTTTTTACGATTCATGGCTTCTGGTCTGCTGTCTAAATGTGGCGCGCATCATACCGAACTTACCACCAAACCACAAAAAATAACGTTACAGAGCGGGTTGCAAAACGTGTGGTGTGGCAAATGCTCGATTAAATTCATTTACCGGTAACGGGCGACTGATCAGATACCCTTGCCCGTATTCGCAGCCCAATTGTTCAAGTAACAAACATTGGTGTTCGGTCTCGATTCCCTCAGCGACGCTTTGCATTTTCATACTTTTCGCGATAGATAGAATCGCTTCAATCAGAGATGTATTGTTGTTCTCTGGCGATAAACAAAAGATGAAAGAGCGATCTATTTTAACGCCATCAAACTGGTACTCTTGCAAATAACTTAGCGATGAATAACCAGTACCAAAATCGTCGAGCCAAATTTTGATCCCCAAGTCGCGGATTCCCGCCAACACTTTTTTGATGCGCTCACTGTCAGAAAGCAGTAGTGTTTCGGTGACCTCGACGTGAAATGCGCAAGCAGGGAGATGAAATTCGCTGAGCACTTGCTGAAAAATTCCCACCAAATCTTGTCGATGTAACTGCCTTGGCGATAGGTTTAATGCGATGTAAAACCCCCGACCATATTGGCTTCTCCATTCTGCCGCTTGCTTAGCGGCCAGTCGAATCAGGTACTCGCCGAGCTGAAGAATAAAGTCTGTAGACTCTGCGACGGGTATGAACTTATCTGGGCCAATGTAACCTTGTGTCGGGTGATTCCATCGGACAAGCGCTTCGGCACCCACAATGCGTCTTGTCTCGGTATGAAACTTGGGCTGATACCAGAGCTCGAACTGGGATAAGTCATCCATTGCTTTGCGCAGCTCTCGTTCAATATACAAGCGCTCTTCAATCGATTTGTCCATTTCGCGCGTGTAAATGCTGTAAGCGTTCTTACCTTTTTGCTTTTGCTCAAACATGGCTAACTCAGCATGTCGACACAGTAGATCCGCGGCGTTGCCAAAGTCGGGATAGCACGCCACCCCAATGCTGGCACTGCATGCGAGCTTGTAGCGCTCATGTTCAATCGGCTCTGTGACTGTGGTTAATACGGCGTTGGCTATAGAAGTGATTCGAGTATCACGAGAGTAAGGTACCATCAGCATAAACTCGTCACCGCCGACTCGTGAGAGGATCACAGAATCGCTAAGTGTCGTTTCGGCAAGTCGATGCAAGCGAGTAGAGACATGCTGAATTACATCATCACCGATATGGTGGCCGTAATTGTCGTTAATAAATTTGAAATCGTCGAGGTCAATAAACAACACCGCGAGTAATTCGTGTCGCTCCGTTGCGATAGCTTCGTCAAGCAATTGAGTGAAACGCAGTCGATTGGGTAACCCAGTAAGTTGGTCATGAAACGCGAGGTGCTGGATATGATCTGTGTGCCGAGTGACGGAGTGCTGCATCTCGTTGAAGGCGTCGACTAGGCGATTGAGTTCTTTGTACGGGGCGGAATTCTCTATGGGTTTGAAACGACCTGACTTGGTTTGCTGGAGCTGCTTGATGATCTGAGTGATTGGGTTAGCAAATGAGCTTGCGACGCTATAGGCCATTGCGACACCGCACACAAGCCCAATGGCCGAAAACACAATTTGCCAATGACGCATTCGCTGGCTGTCTTGCTCGCCAAGCGTATCGATGTGCTCAGCGCTGTTTTTGAGTTCAGCAATCAAGCTGTGTTTATTTAGCTCCAAATAGAGAACGCCAATAGAATTCCCCGGCTCGGAAATAGGGGAAGCGACCAAAAAACGCCCCTCGTCATGTCTTGTAACGGTACTTTGAGTGGCGAGTACCTGTTTGATCATATCTGGATGAGCGTTAGGCAAACCATATCGAACAATGTCTGGCGTACCATCGTGGAAAATTAAACCTTCTTTGTCGACGATCTGGATCGTTTCCACATTGGGTTGGCTTAGGTTGGTTTGCAACAGGTGCAACGCTTCCGAAACATTGTAGTGATAAAGAGGGTTGAAGGTTTGCTGGCTAAGGGTCTGAGCCAGCGAGATCGCTTGTTGCTCAACTTTTTTCTGTAACGTCTGTTCGACGCTTTGGGTAATCTTGTCTAGGTTCTGCTGCGATTGTTGCTCATAAGCAACCGTGTAAAGGATAAAATTAAGCGCACAAACTAGAGCGACAACGCAAGCTGATGAGAACATCAGGTGTCCTTTGAATCCGATGTTCTTCATTACTTACTTTTGTTCCTCAAACTGGCTTAAAAGCTGTTCCGCTTCGTCGAGTAGTTTTTCTGCATTATTATCTATAACGGAAAACCTCTTGGTTTCTTGATAGCTATGCAGCACTTTTTTTCCCATGTCAGATTGATCTAAATTGAGTAAAACGGATCTGAGCTTTTCCGCTACCGCTGGGTCCAGTTTCGAAGAGACACTGATGATAGAGCGAGGGTAATGACCTGTTTGAGCGAACATGTGTAAGCGCTGTTTGAGTGCTGCCGGGGTGTCTTTGGGGTTTGTCCAGTTTGATGAGCTGTAAGCAATGGCATCGACTTTACCCTTAGCCGCCCACATACTCATGTTGACCTCATTGGTTTCCCTAAGCCGGTCATCAAAAAAGAAATAGCCGATTTTATCACTGTCAGGTTGTTGTTGCGCTGAGGTTATGTGCTGTACTTCAAGCCCTTGATTGAGCAAGGTCACCATAGGAAGAAAATACCCGCTGGTGGAATTGCGGTCTTCAAAACCAATGACTTTGCCTTGAAGTTCGGATAAGTCGTTATAACGCTGACGGTTGTTGGCGACAAAAACAGAGCTATAGCTCGCTTCGCCTTTCTTCCATCTCACCAAAAAGGGCTGAGCTTGCGCTTTATTCTTCAGCAACAGCGCGGGATAAATGGTTGAACTAATCAGATCGATGCGACCAGATTGTAAGTCTGAGGCAAGTTCATCGATAGAAGAGTAGACGTGAACTTGTGCGCCCTCAAATCCAGAATCAGCCAACTGTTTTGCAACATACGAGAATAGCGGGTAGCTGTCTTTGATGCGCTTGTTTGGCTTCGAGGAGATGACACCATAATTGAGAGTGCGTACCGATGTGTTTTGTTCCGCATGTATTGGATGGGAGAATCCCACGCAAGTGCATACTAGTATCAGAGCGACTGCTTTTGAACTGATGGCCATCTACGTTTTACCTCTTTCATGGTACGCTATACTTTTTATCATGACGCGAGGTCAATTGGAAGTTTATAGGTCAGCTATTAACAAAGACAAAAACTATAATTTGCTAATTATGCGGCAAGCAACACGATTATCTGGCAATAAGTTTGATAATAATCAACTCGTTTCTCAATAACGGGACGTAAGTTTCACTCAATACACAAGTGTTTAAAATGGCGTTAAATGAATAATGGGTCTATTTTCGTAGCTGCAGTTTTGCAACACGTTTACTCAATGTGTAGATGCGTTTGAGTGCTTCAACCCATTCCATTTGAATACGGAAAATATCCAAACGTTGCTCAGTCGCTTGTGAGAGTCGCTCAGCTTGAAGCTCCAATATTGACTCCAATAATACGTTGATCTCCCGTTTTGCGCTCAGCACACTCTCGGCTAATTGACGATCACCACGTCGGGTGGCATTCACACTATCCAATAACGCTTGGTTCACTCTAGCATGAGTTCGATCCAGCGTTTTTCTCATTTCAGGGCTTGCCGTGAGATTAGCGTCGAGGGTCTTATAGCTTAACGGGAGCATGGAGTTAACGACTAAGTCTGCCACGCTCTCTAGTTGGTCGGTAATACTCACCAGTTTGATTTGCAAGCGACTTTCCTCTTTGGTCAGAGGGGACTGGCGCAACTTTCCTAAGTACGCGAGGATTTTGGCGTGGAGTATATCGACTTCATCTTCAACTTTTTCGATCTCTCTTAAAGCTTGTCGAATGGATTCTTTGTTTTGTTCATTATGGACAGGGGTGGCTAATGGGGGGAGTTGATTCACCATGTTAGCAACACGTCGCCCTAATCGGCCAATTTCAAGGTGAGTTTGTTCAAGAGCGATATCGGGGGTCGCCAAATATTCAGGTTTGATGTATTTGAGTTCGACTTTCTGCTGCTCTTTGTTAGTCGCAGTATGCGGCACGAGCTTTTTAACGGCGGTGACAAAGAAAGCGCTTAACGGCAGCATGATTAAGGTGTTAGCCACATTAAATAAGGTATTGGCGTTGGCGATTTGGCGCGGCGTTTCTGCTGCCAAGCGCTCCATACCGGTTAAGTCGACGTAACTTGGCGAGATAGAAGTGGACGCAAAGGCGATAATGCTGATTGCGGGTAGCCATATCAATACCCCCGCGAGATTAAAGATAAGGTGAATTGCAGAGGTCTGTTTTGCTTCGGTACTTTTGCCAATTGCGGCCAATAATGCGGTCACACAAGTACCAATGTTCGCTCCCATGGCCATAGCAATACCGGACTCTAGCGAGATAAATCCTTGGCTTGCAAGTACGATGACAATCCCTGTTGTGGCAGAGGAAGATTGAACCAGAGCAGTAAAGGAAGCGGCGAGAAGAATGGCAAAGATGGGGTTATCCATTTTTGCCATAAAATCAATAAAGGGCTGAAACACGCGAAGTGGTGACATCGCTTCGCTCATCAGGTTCATGCCTAAAAACAGTAGGCCAAGACCAAACAGGATGTTGCCATAGTTTTTGTTTTGTTGCTGTTTAGACGCCATCTCAATAGCAAAACCGATCGCTATCATCGCCATGGCTGCTTTTGTCACTTTGAACGCGATGATCTGAGCCGTGACAGTGGTACCGATGTTAGCGCCCATAATGACGCCAACCGCTTGATTCAATGACATGAGACCGGCACTTACAAATCCCACAACCAGTACCGTTGTAACGGATGAGGATTGGATTACCGCAGTCAAACCGGCTCCGGTGGCGACAGAGCTGAGCCGCGTTTTGGTTAACGTCCCAAGTACTTGCTTCATCTTGCTGCCAGCGGTGCGTTTTAAAGCATCTGACATCTTCTCCATCCCATAGAGAAACATAGCCAAACCGCCAAATAGGCCCATTGACATGGAAAAGTAGTCGAGTTGGCTCTCTGAAGTCTCCGCCAGTGCGCATGGTGAAGCGAGTAAGATCAAGAATAGAAGGGTAGTCTGCATAGCGATACTTATTATTGTTTTTTATAAGTATAGGAGAAATTTACTAAAACAGAGGAGAGGTTAACTGCTTGAAATAAAGAGGGAAGATGTCGGAATGCAAAAAAGCCACACCTTGGTATGGCTTAAGACAATAACAAAAAGTTAGTGACTGCTTAAAGTCGTGGACTTGAGAAGGTTTATCACAGTGTAAACTGTAATCCAACCGTCACTGCTGTCTCTGGCTTTAGGCGTTTTGCGTATTCCATGCCGATCGTGAATCCAAAAACTGAGCCAAATTGAAAGACGTTGTTGATTCGATAGGTATCCTTCGCGATGTCAAAGAAGTCGTGCTGGTATGTGGCGTCAACCAGCCAATGTTGTGCGACTTGGGCTCTTAGACCGCCCTTGCAGTAGGCTGCTTGCTCAGAATGTGATGACGTTTTATCTGTATCGGCATAGTAGTTAATAACACCGCAAGATAAAGGCATTCTAGCAACAGGCGAGATCGGGGTGTTAAATCCAGCACCAACTTTCCAAGAATCGATAGAAGAACTGAAGCGGGTAATGAAGTCTGCGTTACCTTCCAAGAAAACCGTGTCGGTGACACTCAATCCAAGGTCAAGGTATAAGCCACCATAAGTTTTGCTCTCGTCATTGACGTATTTATTATCTGAGTAGGGTTCAAAGGCCCCTTTTCTAAGGTGGGCATGTTTATAGCCAAATCCAATGTGGGACATTTGAGCAACTATGTTGCTATCAGCGATTGTTGCAAATGAAGTCAGCGAAAGAAGGGGCAGTAAAAAGAGTGATTTTTTGAGCATAATAAACGTTTTATGTCGATTCGGAACCGCCCAACTTTATGCTCATATCTATGTAAGATCGATGAAAGTTTCGTAAGCCTGTGTAAGTGATACACAACTTACAAATACAACAAAGCCCGCTAAAAAAGCGGGCTTTGCGTTTCGTTCACTGGGAACTAAATTTGGTGGGTCCGGGCGAACTCGAATCGCCGACCCCTACCATGTCAAGGTAGTACTCTAACCAACTGAGCTACGGACCCAAATTTAATGTTCGGCATACTTTGGTTTTAGTATGGCTTTAAGGAGTGGTGGGTCCGGGCGAACTCGAATCGCCGACCCCTACCATGTCAAGGTAGTACTCTAACCAACTGAGCTACGGACCCATTCCTTAAGAACGAGATGGATATTACCGAGAGTTATTCTCGCGTGCAAGAGCAAATTATTGGTTTTTCTACCGTTTGCTTTACATCTAATCAAAAAGCCTGTTTTTTATACGCCATGGCCGAATAAATGTGCACTAAATCATGTTTTAATTTTCGTTTGAGGTGCGCTTATCTACCTCGTCCATCAAACATAACGATAATCGTGCGAGTAATAATATCAATATCCATCGCCAACCATGAGCGCAGCGAGCGAAGCGAAAGGGCGTAGCTGTGGTCAAAGCCTACTTTTCTGCGCACATCGTCAATACAGGTATCATAGCCTTGGTTTACTTGAGCAAGTCCAGTAATGCCTGGCATTACGCCATAGGTTCGATCAGCAAAGAAGGGGATCGCGTTTTCCAATTTGCTGTAGAAACTTGGGCGCTCTGGTCTTGGTCCAATCAACGACATCTCCCCACGAATCACGTTGAACAATTGTGGAATCTCATCAAGTCGTGTCTTTCTTAAGAAACGACCCACAGGCGTAATACGGGGATCGTTTTCTGTCGCCCAAACCGCACCGGTGCGCTGTTCCGCATCTTGGTACATAGTGCGAAACTTAATGATTTCGAAGAACACCATTTTTTCTGGCGTCGATTTACCAACGCGCAGCTGTTTATAAAACACAGGCCCGGGTGACGAGAGCTTAATCGCGATAGCAATAAACGGCAAGATTGGTAAAAGCAAGATCAAAGCCACAACCGAGCCAGTAAGATCAAACAGACGCTTTGCAAAGTAGATGCTCATTGGGGTAGTTAAAATACTCATCATAAACTCCTTAGTGGTTCACTTTTGACCACTTGCCGGTTTCAATACCAAGTAAGTAACGGACGCCACCGACGAAGTTGGCAAGGTGCCCGGCAACAACATATAGAACTAATTTGCACACTTTGTGCTTGAAGATAAACGGGAACTGATAGCTAAGATATGCAAGGCAGTAAACAGCGAGTTGGCCTGCACACAAAACTGCAAATAGCGGTGAATGTAAAAGCAAGGCAGAGCTTAGCAAGCATGCAATCATCAGGTATGGGGTAACCAGTCTTAATCCTTTACCAGACAGAAAAGCAAACGCGACTCCGCCGTGTCTTGGGAGGAACATTTCAGCAAGCAGGATGGCTTGCTGCATGTTGCCAGCGGAAATACGCAAGCGGCGCTTGAAATCCATGCTCTCTGATGAGGCTTCCAGTTCAAGGGCTGTCATGTTTGCGTCGTATTCGGCAAGGTAACCTTTTTTAACGATGTTCATCGGCAAGATGAAATCATCATTGATGGTGTTGGCTTGCAATTGGTCAAACAAACGCGTTCTGAATAGATAAAAGGCTCCGTGCGCACCAAGTGTTGAGCCGAACGTGGCTTCATTCATTTTGACTTGGCACTGGTATTGCCAGTACTTTTGCTCACCTTTGTTTTGCGTATCAAACAAGGTGTAAGCGCCATTGACTACGCCCACTTCTGGGTTGCTAAAATGCTTATTGGCTCTCCAGAGTGCATCGAGAGAGATGATGGCAGAAACATCGCTCAGTGCAGTAATATCACTGGTGATGTGCTTCATTTCATCATTGACTACCGCCACCTTGCCGCGGTTGGTCTCGTGGGCGTGAATTTCAAAATGGGTATCGCAACAGATAGCTTCTTGAATTGTCTCTTCGGCCACCAATACAGTGTTATCGGTGCAACCATCACAGGCAATGATCACTTTGAACTTTTTCTTTGGATAATCTAAAGATGCGAGATTACGGATCTTGTCGGCGATCCACTGTTCTTCGTTGTACGCGGGAATCAAAATGGTCACGGTTGCGCATTCTTGATCCGCATTCTGCGTTTTGAAACCACGTGCTTGATGGCGTAGTGCCTTCAGTGGGTGACTTTTCGAATACCAAGCAAGAATCACGGGGTAGCCCACGTGGTGGTAGACGATCAACAACGCACCAACAGAAAAAATAAGCATTAAAATTGTATCGCTCATGCGCGTTTCTCCTCAGTTAATGCGTTGTAGGCGTGAACCATTTGGCGGATATCATTGTTTGAATGCACAAATGCTCTAGGGCGGGCGATTATGGAGGTTTTTAGTGCCGATTCGATAGCATTCGCGAGAGCGCGCGGGTCTTCGCTATCCACCAAAATGCCCGATTCAGGGTCTAGGGTTTCGTCTGTCGCACCCACATCGGTGGCCACTGTGATAATGCCGCAAGACTGTGCTTCTAGTGTTGAGAGTGGAAAGCCTTCAGAGCGCGAGGGTAAGCAAAACACATCTAGAGCTTGATAAAAGCGGGGCATATCATCGACTAAGCCGAGGAAGGTGACTCGATTTGCCACTCCTAGCGCGCGAGCTTGTTCCTCTAGCGTTTCCCGCTGGCTGCCGTGCCCAGCGATAACTAAATGGGCAGAACTTGGCATGTGAGAAAACGCCTCAATCAGTACGTCATGACCTTTGACTGGTTCTAGTCTTCCTGCAGAGCCAATGATGTTGGTATATTCTGGTAATCCTAGCGATTGGCGAGCGAGCAGCTTCGCACCCGGTTTGAAGCGTTCGCAGTCAACGCCGTTTTTGATGACCGAGAGGTCGTTGTAAGCGAAATATTGCTGAATTTGATCGCGCACGCGTTTCGCGTCTGCCACTACTCTAGGCTTGGCAACTTTCAACGCTAGACTTTGCAGGAAACGGTGTTTGAACGCCTGCAAGTGCCACGCGTCGTGCTCGGTATGAATTCGAGTATGAACACCAGCCAGTCTTGCTGCTACCGCTCCATAAAGTAATGGACCAATATGGTGGGTATGAACGCAGTGTGGTTTGAGCAAGCGAAACAAGGTATGGAGCTGATTAAAAACCTGCCCACTGCGGCCTGCGGGCTTGTCTAGAAACATGAGCTGGTTTTGGTAGCGTGCCAATTTTGGCCAGTGGGCGATGGCGTCTGCTTTGTTTCCTTCTAGGCTCACAATCATAACGCGCTGACTAGGGTTCGAAAATGCCAGCATATTTAGCGCAAGCGCTTCTAAGCCCCCTGGGGCGAGGTGTTGCACGACATGGATAATGAGTTTTTGTTGGATTGCCATTGTGTGACCTCTCTTAAAGCGGGTAGTCAATACCCTAATTTCACTTATGTCTTTCTATATGGGTAGTTTGCATAGGTCGTGCCAAATAAAAACTCTCATATAAACAATGGTTTGTGATTGTTTTTCATCTTTCTTTTTCAATTTGGTCAAAATGAAATGCGAAATGATTGGGACTATTTCATTTTGGGTAGATAGGTGAGTACCGGTGCCTTGGTGATGGTTTCGATCTCTTCGATTCGTCGAATGGAGGAGTTGAAAAGCTCAATAAAGGTCGCAACACCGCCCCCTAAACCAATCCCTGCGACTAAACCAGCAAGGATGAAGACAATCACAGGTAAATTAGACGGGTGGCTAGGTGTGTAAGGTAAGTCGATGATCTTAACTCGCTTACTTTGCTCGAATACGCCGAGTGAGCCAGTAAGCTGCGCCATTTCATAGCGTTGAACCAGTTCATCATACAGCTGTCTCTTGAGGTTAACTTCTCGCTCAAGTTGATAAAGCGTTCTTGCGCGGTCACCAAATTGATTGGCTGACGTTTCTAGCTCTTCAATCATGGATCTTAGGCTTTTGGTTTCTTCAGTAAGCGATTCATAGCGGCTACGTACGAGTTGTAAATTGTGCAACTGTGTCACCAGTAAGGGTTGGACTTCGCCAAGTTCGGATAAACGTCCGCTACTTGCGATATCCCACAATTGGTTGCTGTCAACGCTGGGTTGCTCGAGATTAATCAGTTGGCTTCTCTCGCTTTCGAGGCGGCGAAGTTCGCGCTCTTTACCTTGAACCGCACTGTGGCTATTGGTGTACTTTGCTTTCAGCAAGGTGAGTGCGCTGCGCGTTTCGATGATCTGCTCCTCGATTTTACCGACGACGGGGTTTGTGCGGGAAAGCTGTTGATCCAAGGAGCCCAAACTGCGTTTCACCCCCGCGAGCTCAGCCTCTTTCTCTGCCAAGCTCTGTTTCAATGAGGCAAGGCGAGAAAGGCTCTGACTTTGCATTTCAGGCGTGACGGAGGAAAACTCATTTTTGAAATTTGCCAGTTTGACTTCAGCGTTTTCCAACGCGGTTTTACGTTCTTCAATGTGGATGGCAAGAAATTCAGCCGAGTCTTTAATCGATGAACGTTCCGGAGCCAGAAGCTGCTCTATAAAGTGATCGCTGATTGACTCCAACAATCCTTTCATACCGTCCGGTCGTGGCGCGGTTAGCGTGATTTTCAAAAAGTCTTTGCCTGGCTGAGTCACGTTCAGACTTTCGGCAAGGCGGTTGATCACGCGATCTTTTTCAAGCGGCGACATGCCGTCATTGATGAGTTGGTGCTCAATGGCCACCGCGGTTAACACATGGCGACTTTTCAGCAGGGTACTCAAGGCGTTGAGTCTCTCTTTAAGCATGGTTGAGACGGCAATATCTTCCAGAAACGGGTTCATTTTTGCGGTTTCTTGAATCAACATACTGGTGTGTGAGACATAATTGGCGGGTGCCATTTTGCCAATAAAGTAGCCCGCAAACGGAAAGATCAAGATGGGCAACACAATGATGTATCGCTGTCTCCACGCCGCATTCAGTAACACGATCAGTCGTAATTTAAGCTCGGTCATATGGCCTCCAACAAGCGAGATAACTCGATACTTCGGCTGTCCCAACTTTCGTCAATGAAATGCATGTGGGTTTGCTTACTGGGTTGTTGCTGGACACGGTCGAGTGCAGCGCTGAACTCGTTGACGGTTTGAGCAAACTGCAACTGGTTTTGGTACGGATATGCAGCTGGAAAAGGCGATGAAATGACCGCCGAGCCTGCTGCGAGATACTCTTTGAGTTTTAACGGGCTGCAAGCGCGAATTTGATCGTTAAGTAGAAATGGCAGCAAACCGACTGTCCAATGCTGGCTATATTGTGGAAGCTCGTGATGCGCTTTCGCGCCAAGATAATGCACATTGGGTAATCTTGGTAGTGGGTTATGCGATAGCTCTAATGGGCCGATAAAAACAAACTCCCAATCAGTGCGTTGCTTACATAGTTGATCGAGCATCTTGTAGTCGAGCCAGTTCGATAAGCTGCCATAAAACCCCGCGATAGGTTTTCCGTTGCTGGGCAGATCTAGGGCGCGAGGGTGCGGCTGGGTAAACAAAGAGACATCAACGCCATGGGGCAGAAAGTGGGTTTTGGCACGTGGAAACTTGAGGCATAGCTTGTCACTTGCCGCGAGTACCAGATTGGCGTGAGAAACTAAGTCCAGTTCATGTACGCGAACGACATCATGATCAACACCCGCTAAAGAAGTAAAATCATCGCCGCAGTAGTAGACCACCGCTGACTCGTTGAGGTGGCCACACACATCGGCGGCTGTCGGTAGTGAGGTCCAAAGGATCGGCTCTCTAAGCTGCAGCATTTTGATGATGGGTTTAAGCTGGCTGACCATCAGCTGTTTCGCTATGGCTCTCGCAAAGGCCGATGAAGGCGCTGGTATGGTTTTAATATTGGCAACATGGATGTTGGGATGCTGCTGCGAGGAGGTTTGGTAGCCTTGCTTCGCTTTACCGAGCAATTTATTCCAAGCTCGCCCGATGTCATTTTTGCTCAATCGTGGCTGACGCAAACCAATCGAGTTGACCCAGAGTACGCGGCGGTCATCGGCCAAACGTGTGATGAGGTGTTGGGTGCTAGAAGGCAGTCCGCCAAAGTCTTCACCAAAAACAATAAGATCACGCATCTTAAACCTCCGACTTATCCAGTGAACGAACGACTTTTGCAGGGTTGCCAACTGCAACCACATAGGGCGGTATATCCTTTGTCACAACGCTTCCCGTGCCGATGATGGAACCTTGACCAATGGTGACGTCGGGGCAGATGGTGACGTTGGTGCCGATCCACACGTCTTTCTCCAGTACGATGTCGCCAATGTCTTGTTCCAAATCGCCATCGCCTTTCGCTCGCAATGCAGCATCCATTGAGTGACCGGAATAGCCAAAGAAAAAAGCGCGACCCGCAATGCGAACGTTGTCTTGAATTTCAATTTTCCGGCCAACGGCGAACGTGCTTTGCCAGCCGATATCCACATTGCTGCCAACGATCAATTGAGGACGGTGAGTTTGTGGGCGACCGCTGAAGGTGGTTTGTCCGGAAATGCGGCAATCATCACCGATCGAAATTTCGAGAGGACCAGACACAAATGGAACGCCCCCAAATAGATACAAACCTCGACCATACTGACTTAGGCGCCCTTTAAATGCTGGCGTATGGATCAATACTCGCAAGACGCTGGCTATGACGCTGTTAAACAGGTTATACAGCGCAGCTATCAGAGTGTTGAACCACTTTGGGGTGGGTAGATCGCACGCTCTGACCGCTTTCAAAATGAGAAACACTTTGCGAGAGGTTGGGTTGTCACTCTCTTTAAGCCAAATTTTTAATCCGTTGAGTTGTTGCGTTAGCATAAGCCCATCCTCAATTTACGAGTTATGAGTTAGCTATTACACAGAGCGTGCCAGAAAATAACCTGAACAATTACAAATAGTTAAACTGTCTTAACTGTCGCTTTGAGCGGTTTTCTCATTTTGAGTTGAATTTTGAGTGATGCGAGAGATAGCAATGCACAGCGCGGCCAAGATATAAATCGGCCAAGTGAAGCCTTGGGTGAGGAAAGTGCCAGAGACAATGGTTCCGACAATGCCAGCATAAACCGCCATAGAAGTCGCAACGAAAAGTGGTGAGAAAAGTGCAGGGTTTGCGTCCAGACTTTTCATGGTTTGCCGGCTGGTTTTGAGTAAGCCAATGATTAACCAGATGAACACGAGCAGTCCCAAAAAACCTGTTTCCGCTAAGACACCAAACCAAGTGCTGTGTACAGCGTGATTCAACCCGTCCCAATGTGGGCTGTAGAAGAAGTAGTTGACGTAAAAGTTATCTAGGCCAACGCCAGTCAGCGGATTGCTGACCGCCATTTTGAAAGCTGCTTCCCACGCGTATAAACGCCCCATCGCTGACGCATCAATCCCTTCTTCGGCAGCGCCGCCTGATTGTCTGTCAGAAATACCTGCCGCCAAGAATAGCGCTGATGCCGCGACAACCCCTAGTGTTATGAGCAACGTTTTCGACTTTATCAATCGGAGCCCGAACATGCCAAAGACCGCCAATGAACCGAGCAACCCGCCACGACTTTGAGTAGCCAGTACTGCCCAAATGGCGAGAAGCACCCCAACAATCCCTAATAGCCTAGCCATGCCGATGTTCTTGGTGGTAGCAAACGAAATGGCAAACGCTAGCGGGAACATCAGCACCAATGAGAGATCATTTGGATCGCCGAGCATCGAGCCTAAATGGCGGCCTATCGTGACACGCGTTCCTTCGACCAATCCAATCCCGTTAAGGGAGTTAAAAATCGCGACCCCAGAGATGAGAATGCCCGAAATGATGATGAGTGTAGCGATTTTTTTCACCGCGTCTTCCGTGTCAACCAACCAAGCGATCGCCAGAGTCATCACGATGATCTTCCAGTAGATATTTTTAAAAAATGCAATCGAAATACCCGGGTTGGACGCAAAAACAATTCCAATAATGACAAGCAAGCAAAAAGCAGCAAGTTGGGTTAAGTTTGGATGCCAGTAGGTTTTTACCTGACGACTGATAATGGTATGCCACATGAGCGCAGACAACGCCCCGAGTGAGAGTAGCAACGGGATTTTCAAAGAGTACAGCGCGGGGAAGGCTTCGTGAATTCTGAAAAAAGAGAACAGAACAAACAGGCTGACCAACCAAAAAGTTTGGTTGAGCACGAACAAGATTCCAAAGGGCACTAAGCATAGAACGGCAATGAGAGCAGGGTGAGGTGCTAAACTCCAAATGCCAATAAGGAGAAAGCACAGCACTGTCATGCCAATGATTGCGGTTCTTTGCTTATGTGCAGTCACCATCGCAATGTTCCCCCTACTTTTCACCCGCCGCAGCGGTGGTCGAGAACTGTTTACGGACCTGCTTGATGTCAATCAAGTTGACGCGCTGCGCGTAGGCGATCAGTGCTAACGGTTGAAGGACGAACATCAAAAGGGTCACTGATTGCGGCTGTTCGAAACTGCCACTGATGACCAATAGCGAGCTCAAAGCGATCAGCCCTAGCGTGGCACCAGTATGATAAGGAAGTGGCAACAACCGCTGACTCATGATGAGCGCAAACAGGAATCGGCTGACTTGGCCGCACAATAGCGCAACCAAAATGGCGTAGACCCCATGTTCAATGGTAAGCGCGCCGATGATAAACGCGATGACGATAGCAACGAGATTAATCGACAATAATTTGGTGGTCTGCTTGGCATGGAGAATACCAATATTGATCATTTCAGTGAGCTCTTTGAACACCATAATCAAAATAGTAATCGCGACCAATTGCGCTGCTTGATGATAGTTTGCTGGCAGCGCTAGCGTGATAAACAACTGGCTTGCCCAAGATAAAGCCACAGCAATCACACAAAGCAACAACGCGCCCTGTTGAATGGTTTTTGCGACCGCCAAGTTGCCTTGTGTTTGTTGTACCTGAAATCGTCTTGGCATCCACCACATGTGAAAGGGTTGAATCATGATGCCCACACCTAGGGCAAACTTTGCTGCGATGGCGTAAATGCCAAGTGTTTCTAGATCTGTATAGCCGGCAATAAACCAACGTTCTGCGCCGCTTAGTGCAAACGCGACCATTGCAGACAGCATTAAAGGAGAGGAATAGCGCAGATAGCTTTGTAATTGTTCTCGGCTTGGTAGGCGAATGCTAAATGGCAAGTAGACATGCAAAAACAAAAACTGCCCCAGTGTGCAAATGACGTTTGCAGCGAAAATCAGTGTCACGTCTGGGCGATAAAACAAAATCATAACCAGTAACGCCACTTGCACAATAACGGTGGTGACGCACAGTTTGAAAAACAGCATGGCTTGATTGTGAAGGCGCAACCAAGCAAGCCCAATCGCGAGCGGCGCTTCATAGCAAAGCACAATACCGATTAAAAATGACTGGCTTTCACTGATGCTCTCAATAGGCGCACCGATAAGGTTGTAAAGGGTGAAACACGCTATCCCTAGGCCAGATGAGATCAGCAGCGTTGCGGTATAGAGCTCACTCGCTTTGCGCTTTTGTGCGTCATGGCAATCAATGGTTCCAATGAAACGGTAGAGATTCTCGTGCATGGCTAAGCCAATGACCATCGAAAAAAAGACCGCTGTGATGCCGATAAACTCAAGCTGACCGAGTTGAACAGGAGAGAGGTAATGCGCCATCAATGGAAGGGTAAACAGCGAGATACCTTTCATCAAAAAGAGGCTAACCGCATATAGGCTCATGTTTTTAAGAGGATTACTCGCCATGTCCGCCTCCTTAAGCGTGCTGTTCGACAGTTGCCGAATGACGGCATAGGTAACGCGCGAAGGTGTCATAACGTACCGACGCCTTGTATTGCTGCGCAATATCGAGACCATTTTGACAACAACGCTGCATTGCTTGCTTATCATTGAACACGTACAGCAGAGCATCGCACAGTGAGTCAACATCGTTAGGCTGGTATTTGACGCAATTTTCGTTATGAGTCAGAACTTGATCCCAATAAGCATTGTCACTGGGGATAAGCACGCACATCCCAGCCGCAAGTGCTTCAAGAATCGATAAACCAAACGGCTCATTGTGGCTGGTCGAGACAAAAATGTTGGACTGGCGACGAATCTCATCTAGATCAATCGGGTCTTGATGCCATTGGGTGTGGGGCAGTTCAATAGGCGCGTTTGAGACAGGCATATTGGTGCTTTGTGGCTGAATGTAGCAAATATTGAACGGCAGCGGATGCAGAGTGTGAGCCAATTTTACCGCGTCGATTAAGGTATCGATGCCTTTCCATTTCAATAGCGACGCAGCCCAGAACCCAACAGGAATGTCACGCTGGCATGGAGTGGGCCAGCGTGATTCAGTGATGCCGTTAACCGTCTCAAAATAGTTCTCAGATTGGATGAAAAGCTCAGACAATGCACCTACGTCACCGGTATTCAAGCTAGACCAGAAGTATTGTTCGATGGCGTTTTGAATGCTTCTCTTTGTTGACGGCAAGAAAAAGACCGCATCAGCGTTGACGAGGCAATAACCGATTGAGCGAGAAAGCCCGACATTACCGTGAACCCATTGAATCACGCGTTTGCCAGTCAGCTTCTTGACGAGATAAAGGGGCATGTCGATCCCCGGACCAGACGCGCCAAGCAGTTGCGAGGTTTGGTAAAACCGCACCATAAAAAAAAGAACAACAACGGTCGCGATCAGTTGCTCAAACCAGTAAAGCAACCCGTTGTGATGTTGAGAGGTCCATTTGCAAAGAGGCAGCGAGCAGATTTTTGCATCATGCAGCTGGTGAAATTCACTTTTTTGCCAGTATTGCTTATCTGCGGTTAACACGATAAACCGCTGCGTTTGAGGGTTACATTGCGCAAGCGCGTCACTGGTGGCGACTTTAGAGCCGCCTTTGAACATGATGGGATCATAAATGAGAGTTACTGGGCGCTTATCCATGTTGACCTCCTAATAGACTAAAACGTCTTGCCATCACTGCTTTCAGTGGCTGAAAGGTACTCAAAACACCGATCGAGCGAACAGGTTTGTTTTGCCATAGGTTTAGGTAGACTTTCTCGATCGCACGACAAGTCACTTCAAGGTCATGATGAGCGATAATGTGTTCATAGCCTTTGGTCGCCAAGTAGGCGCTCAGTTTCGGATTTGCTATCACGAGGCGCATCGCTTTGGTCATACTTCGGATGCCGACATTCTTATACAGAAGTCCTGTTTCACCATGGCGTACAAATTCGGGAATCCCTCCTTCGTACGGGGCTATCACAGGAATGTTGGCAAGTGATGCTTCTGCGATCACCAAGCCAAACGCTTCATTGCGGGCTCCGCTTATGAATGCATCACAATCTTTTAGCCAACCGACCACATTGCTCTTTTCCCCGACAAAGTGAATGCAATGAGCGAGTCTTAGTAGCTCAGCTTGGCTCTCTAGGTTACTGCGCAGTGGACCATCACCGATGACAACTAGGTGGGCATTTGGATGTTCCAACGTTAGATGCCTCAGCGCGGTCATGATTCGGTCAACGCCTTTTCGGTGAATCAAAGAGCCAACGGTGGCGAACACAAAGTCATCGTCAGAGATATTGAGTTGTTGACGGATATCGACCTTGGGTTGGTCAATGAGCGCTTGGGTGTCGATACCGTTATGCACAACGGATAGGTTGGATTTCGGATAGCCATCATCGAGTAACGATTGCGCGGCATGTTTACTCACCGCGATAATATGTGGGCTGGCGTTGATGCCAAGCGTCAATCTGTCTCGCGCGATGTAGCTGCAATGCAGTTGCGTCACAAGCGGTATGTGCTTGATTTTGGCGGCGGCTATCATCCATTGGCAGGGAGCGGCGCTGTTGACATGAACAAGGTCGATGGACTCTCGCTCAATGATCTTGCAGCCGTATTCGATTAGATTAAGCCAATTTGCAGCATCAAAACGAGGGGCTTTCCAGCCAAGCAGTAACGGAAACTGATTAACCTCGTTGTCGATGTTCATTATGTCGAGTTGTCGAGACAGGGTTTGATTATTGGTCCAAATAAATGGGTGGTACTGGCGGTCGTCGAGATATTTCACCAGATCTAGCAAGCAACGTTCGCTACCACGAATCCAATTATCACCATAATGCACAAACAGTATTTTCTTCGCCATAACGTGTCCTTCCTGTTCCAAATTTGAACGTTATAAGGAAAGAGCAAGTTAGGTGCCAAGTTGTGATTTTCGTTAAATTGTTGATTAATAATGGATTATTATTTCTTTGATGACCCATTTTCAAAATGAAAATCAGATTGATAGCACTCAGCTTTGGTAGGCGTCTAAAAGTTGCGGGATTACCGCTTGTTGAGAGAAAGCGTCTTGAACGGTTTGTTTGGCATTTTGTCGAATAGATTCGCTATCTGGAGAGGGGAGTTCAATCCAGTGGTGATAAAACTCGGACAATTGGTCAAAGTCATCAAACAGGTAGCCGTTTTGCTGATGATTGAGCAGAGTGTCCAAACTGCCAACGTTCACTGCCATTACAATGATTCCTCGCGCCATTGCTTCTAGTGCCGTCATTGGTAGCCCTTCAAATCGAGAACAGATAATGAGGACATCAATCTGCTCCCAAACGGCGTTCATGTTGGTTTGGTGCCCATTGAACGTGACGTTAGGTGGGGCGATTTGTTGCAGCTTGCTTTCGTCTGGTCCAGTGCCATAAATATCAAATTGGCGTTGAGGTAGAGACTGAGCAAGCCTGACAAAGCGATCGGCGGCTTTTTCATGACTTAGTCGACCAACAAACGCGGTTTGCTTTCCTGATGAGGGAGTAACGGTACCAGTATCAATGAAGTTGTTAAATCGCTTTGCGGTAACAGGAAGCTTATCGCTGATAGGCGCACTGACGGCAATGGAGGTCGATGAAATCATTGCGGAGTATCGATCGAGAAGGTCATAGAGTTTTACCCAACCGGTTGGCGTTTCCCCTGCATGATAAGTAGAGATTTGGCGGATTCCAGTGAACAGTTTAGTGAGTTTACACAGCAAGCTCGCTTTATAGCCGTGAGCGTGGAGAACGTTAGGGCGATGACGTTTAACCAACTTCAACAGGTTCGCGAACGCTTTCCCCTTTTGATTGGTTAAATAGTCACATGGAATATCGAGTGCTGCTAGTTTGTCATACAAAGGTGAGGGTTGTTGATATGCGCGGACTAACCAAACTTTGACATCGACACCGAAATGTTTCAACCCTTTGGCGAGCTCGATAACGTGACTCTCGATCCCGCCAAAGGTTAAGCTGTCGATAATCAACCAAACACTAGTCGGTGTATTGTTGCTCATCTTCTGCTTCCCATGCTTGCTTCTTGCGGTAAACCGTCGATGGGCTTAACTCCAAAAGAACTGCTGCATTGAGAACATTGCCATCGCAATAATCAATGGCTTGTTGAATGGCTTCTCGTTCAATCTGCCACATTGGACGAATATGCGTTGGCGGATTGTCTGCAGCTTGCGATGGGGTATACGTGCTCTCTATTTCATCGATGATCGGTTCAGCAGGGGACGCTTCAACAGACAATGGCGTCGGTGGTGGCGCAGTTCTGTTATTTTTAGCGGCTGTGGATTGGCGAACCTGCTCTGGCAAATGATCAACCGTGAGCTTGGTATCATCATTTAATACCACAATATTGCGGATGATGTTCTGCAGTTGCCTAACATTGCCTGGCCAACGGTAACGTTTGAGCAAGGTTTCCGCATCGCGATTGATTGCTCTAAATTGTTTGCCATCTTCTTTAGCGTACAGCTTCAAGAAATGGTTAGCGAGCGTGACAATGTCGTTACCGCGTTCGCGCAGTGGTGGCATGTCGACAGGGACGACATGGACTCGGTAATAGAGGTCTTCACGAAAGCGTCCTTCTTCAACTTCAACTAAGGGCTCTCGGTTGGTGGCGCAAATGATGCGGACATCCACTTTGACCTCTCGACTACCACCCAGTGGCGTAAACGTCCCAGTTTGAAGAAAACGCAGTAACTTCTTCTGCATCTCCAAATCCATTTCGCAAAGCTCGTCTAAAAATAACGTACCGCCGTGGGCTTGTGATGCTGCGCCTTTTCGGTCTGTCGTTGCGCCCGTGAATGCGCCTTTTACATGGCCGAAAATTTCACTTTCCATCAGATCTTTCGGGATCGCCCCGCAGTTAATTGCAACGAACGGTTTGTCTGATCGTTTGCTCTCTTTGTGAATGGCTTCCGCGCACACCTCTTTACCTGTGCCACTTTCACCAACGATGAAAACACTCGCGGTGGTCGGTGCGACCGAGTCGATAATTTTGTAAACACCTTGCATCGGCAAACTGGAACCGATAAAGCCGTGGAAACGGTTTCGGTCAAATTTCGTTTCTATATCTTCCACCAAGTGCTCGAGTTTCACTTGTTGCAAATGAAGGTTGATGGAAGTCTTCAGGCGGTCTGCATTGATGGGTTTTTCAAGGAAGTCTTTCGCCCCTTTTTGCACTAGGCTAACGGCGACATTTACTGAACCATGTGCGGTAGCGACAATCACGGAAGTTGGGATTTGCTGTTCGTTGATCCAATCCAAGATGTCTTCGCCATCCATGTCTGGCAGCTTAAGATCGAGAATAACGAGCTGAGGAACATTTCGTTCAATAAAGGCGATGGCTTCGCGACCCGTTTCAACATGGAACAGGTCATAGGGTTCATCTTTGATGTACTGCTTGTACAAAATAGCGAGCGACGTTGAGTCTTCAATAAGTAATACTTTTGGTTTCATGGTTAAATCCTTCGCCACCTTATTTCGTGGATTCAGTGAATCCTTTCTTTTTTCGTTGTTCTAGGGCTTCGAGTGAGTCATTGGCCACTTGCTGCAGTTCTTCTTTTAGCTCGAAAGCAAGTTGGCACTGCCCATCTAAGCATTGGTGCTCAATTTTCCGTGCGAGATTCGACAGCGTTCTATTACCGAGCGCAAGCGAAGAACTGCCTAGTGTGTGCGCTTCAAACTCGAGCGTTTCCTTGTCTTTGTTGTCCATCGCAAGGTAGATTTTTTCGAGACGCTGGTGGGACTCTTCCAAATAGTGGTCGATCAGAAGAGGAATGACATCCGCACTGGTATCTTCGATCATCTGCTGGAGTATTGCTTCGTCGACGAGTTCCAAATTAATAGTGTCCTTCTCGATAGGATGAGTATCTATGTTTGGCATTGATGTTTCATCCGTTAGTGTTACGTCCTGTTGCATATTTACTATAGACGTATCTTCGCTAGCTTGCGTAGCCTTTGTGATCGATTTATTGGTAAATAGGTCAATTTTTTCAACAAGTTGTGACAAGCGAAGGGGTTTGGAAATGTAATCGTCCATGCCGCATGCCAAAAATTTTTCTTTGTCGCCCGCGAGGGAGTGCGCTGTCAGAGCGATGATCGGTGTACTGGCACTGCGAGCATCTGGCATAGCTCGAATGGCTTGGCAAGCTTGTATACCATCCATTTTGGGCATGGAAATGTCCATGAAAATCAAATCATAGTTGTATTGTTTCACTTGATTGACGGCTTGGTGCCCATTTTCGGCAATGTCTATCTTTAGGTTCAACCGTTTGAACATCTCTTTAATTACCAGTTGGTTGGCCTTGTTGTCTTCTGCAACCAAGATGGCTAGATCATCTCGTACCGCCGTTTTAGTGTTCTCGTTGCTTTCGCTGGTGCTGGACTCTTCATCGGCGAGCTCTAGCTGGATGGTGAAAGCGAAGGTACTGCCGACATCGGGTTCGCTCTGTACGTTGACGTCCCCATCCATCAGATTACAGAGTCTTTTACATATCGCTAAGCCAAGCCCTGACCCTTCTTTGCTTCGAGAGTAGCTCTGGTCAACCATGGTGAACTCATCGAAGAGATAATCGATGGCGTTTTTGCTGATGCCGATTCCGGTATCAGAAATCTTACACTTGATGGTGGCATGACTGCTTTCGCTAGCGATGCTGCTTACATGGATGCGAATACTGCCTTCATGGGTAAATTTGACGGCGTTTCCAATTAGGTTGAGTAAGATCTGTTTTACTCGGTTTTTGTCTCCGAGCACCATCACGGGGACGGCCGGTTCAATGTAGCAGTGCAGCACCAATCCTTGAGCTCGCGCTGTCGGGTAGAAACTGTCTGTAACACTGGTAATGCAGCGATGTAAATCAAAAGGGCGGTTTTCGAGGATCAGCGTATTAGACTCCATGCGGGTGAAATCGAGAATATCGTTAATGACAGAGAGCAAAAAGTGGCCAGACTCGGTGGCCGTGTTGACGAGCTTCTGCTGTTCTTTGGTCAGGTTTGTCTCTTCTAGGATATTGAGAATACCAAGCACGCCATTCATGGGCGTACGAATTTCATGGGACATTGAAGCGAGAAAACGACTTTTTGAGCTGCTCGCTTGTTCCGCGTCTGCTCTTGCGGTGTTTAGGTCGATGTAGTCTTTCTCGAGTTTGGCGGACATGCTATCAAAAGCGCGTGCCACATCACCCAGTTCGTCGGGGCGTTGATCGTTTAATTGGAAACCCGGTCCACTTTGGCCAAGCGTATGTGCCGCCGTTGCCAAGCGGGTCAAACTGCGTGTTAAGTAGGTACCTAAAACAAATGAAAATAGCGCCACCAGCACCACTTCTATCGATGCAATGGCGATGATGGCTTGTTTGGCCTCGCTCAACATGGCACTAATGGGCGCAGTTTCAAAGCCGATATCGACCGTCGCGAACTCCGTTGTTCCAACACTGATAGGGACTCGAACATCAAAAATACCATCCGATACGTCATCTAGTGAGCGGTCTTCAATCATCTGGCGCGCCAGCAGATCTTTATCGCCAGCGTGCGCCATTTCCCTGCCATTTCGCAGTACTCTGACGTAAGCCACATCTTCAAGTTGAATAAACTCGTCAATGAGATCATTAAGCGTCGCGAGATCTGTGGACAATACTGCATTTTTCGCGGCATGGCTGAACATGGTCGCGGCTCCATTTGCGCGCTGTATCAACTGTTTTTCGTTTGATTGCGACAAGAAACTCATGGCGTAGAAGGTCAGGACCATAAGAAGCGCAATTTCGATCACTGCGATGCCGAGGATGGTTTTGGTGCGTATAGACATAACGACCACCTATTGAGATAACAGATTGATGTTTAAGCGTCGAACGTCATCCCAGTCTTGGTCTCGAGCCGGGACGAAGCCCTTAATGTTGAGCGCAGAGAGTTGTTCAAGGGTTACTGGGGCATTCTCGAGCATGTAGAGTGCTTGGCTCACTTCTTGGCGTGTTTTCTCTGCGACCCTAGGGTGTACAGCGATAGCATGAGGCGTGTAACCCTCAGTGACATAAATAGGTGTCAGTTGATCGCGTGTCTCTGCAGGCAAGGAGTTGAATGTGCGGAAAATACCGCCGCCGGCTGGGTAGAACCCTTTAGCGACCGACAGATAAACAGAATCATGCGAAGACACGTACTCGGGCTCAAACGGAATCTCAGATTGAACAAGAGCGCCACGGGTGAGGATGGAAGCTGCAAACGCTGCAGGGGAAGGAAACGCAAGAGTGGTGTTAGCCAGTTGTTCGATTGACGTGATCCCGCTGTCTTTTCTTACAACGATGATCCCTTTAATGAGTTTGTCTTTGGCTTTAGCGACGGCAAGATACCCACTTTGCTCACTGTAGACACTGTAATGATAGGGATTCATGTAGGCGAAGTCGTAGTCGCCTTGCTCCAGTCGCTGCTCGAAGGTTGGAATATCAGAGGCGGTACTAAAGACGATTTTGTGGCCTGTTTGGGCGCTGATGTGGTCTAAAATTGGCCCCCATTGCTGCGCCAATCGACTGGCCGATTGTTGTGGCACAATGCCAAAAGTGTACACTTTGGCGTAGCTATGCACGCTGATTAAGCCTGCCAGTATGACTAGAATTATCCTTTTCATCGTCGCTCCTAAGCCGAGTGTGCGAGTAAATCGTTGGCCAAAATTCGATTGCATAACTTTTCTCTCCAGCGCTTGGGCAAAAATGTCAGGCGGTTGAGTTCTCTAACCATTTCTTGACCTAACGTCGCTTGATGTTGGAGATTAAGGACGGAACCAAGCAATTGAATCGATGAGTGAGAAAGTAGCTCCGTTGCTTTGGAGAGTTGCCCCGAGGTGGTTTTCCCTCCCATGACCACCAAGATGGTATGGTCGCAGGCATTTGCCACGACTTGCGCTGGAATATTGCTTCGATTGATCTGCAGCAGTGGCGAGGTATCGCAGATGACTCGATCAAAATCATTGAGCCAACTTTCAACATTGACAGAAAGTTGAGCAGGGTCTCGATAGCTTAATAACTCCGCTTGCTGGCTAGGAACCGGAAGCCCTGTAAAGAGTTGGTGAGACTCTTTGTGCTCGAGTAGTACGCCACATTGTGCATGGAGTGTGTTTGAAACCAACCCGGCAGATTCAAACGCCGGATGGAAGGTGTTCAAATCCACTATCAAGGTTTTCAATCCTGCGAGTAGGTAACGTTCCGCCAGTGCTGTTGCTACAGACGTGACGCCGTCACCTGATTGACAAGCCGTAATACAGAGAGAACGGCTTTGGCTCATTTCTGCCGCCAAGTAGATTTGTTCAATTTCGCTGTGCGTTGCAGGAATCATTATAATGCTCCTATCAGTACAATCGTGGTCGTCAGTCTTAGTATGTCCTCAAGCCCAACACGTGCCTTCTCCAAGAAACTCTCTCCACGGTCAGGGACATAAATGGTGTCACCAGAGCGAAGGACAGGCAGTTGGTAGATATTGGCTGTTTTGCTGAACTCGATAAGATCAAAGGTACGAGCTTGACCTTGGCAGCAAGACATATTGACGATCGATATCTTCTCTAGGTAAGCGCGCTCAGCAGGGCCTCCCGCTTCTGCTAGCAAGTCCAAGATGGTCATGTTGTCATCGAATACGTAACGGCCCGGTTTGTTGACGGCGCCAAGCACTCTTACGGTGGACTCTTTCGAGCGGTCGAGCCAGATCTTGTCTTTCTCAGGAATGTAGATGGTGTCGCCCATCGTCACGTTGGGTAGCAGGCTTTCGTCGCCAGTTTCAAAATAGAGCGACAGATTCAATCGGCTCACTTTCGAGTAACTCTTATCGCGATGAGTGATGCGAATGTTGTGGATGTCGGCGTCTTTGGTTGGGCCATCAGCGGCAGACAAAATATCTAAAAAGTGCATGTCTTTAGTAAAACGGTAGCGGCCTGGCGCGTTAACTTGACCAAACACATAGATCGACGCATCAGAGCTTTGGCGCACCCACTGGGATTTGTTGTCCGACGGGTCTTGCGGAAGGTCGTGAATACGCACAATAGAGCCCGCTGAAATTTGAGGAAGCTCGGCAGGGCGAGCGCCGTTGAGGATAAACTCATCTAAATTGAACACTTCCATGCGTCCGGCTTGTGTTACGACCTCGATCTTTGATGTATCAGCTCGCAGCGTTGGGCCGCCAACGTGAGAGAGCAGGTCAATCAGGTTCATTTCATCAGACCATTCAATGCGCCCCGGACGAACCACTTCCCCCATCACACTAACGGCGCGGTCTGGTGCGATTTTTAGCCATGACTTCTCGTTCATGTCCGTTTTCTCAGGAACAAAAATCGCATCACCCGCTTCAATTTTCGGCGGACTACGACGTGAGAGCCCTTCGGTAAAGGCCGTCAAATCAAACTTCACAACTTGGCCGTTAGCCTTGATCAAACGAATCTGGCGAGATTCTGCAAATCGAGTAGGGCCGCCCGCATTCGCTAAAATATCCATGAATGACGCATTGCGTTTACCTTCATAAGCTCCGGGGCGGGCAACTTCACCCATGATGTAAATGACATTTGCCCCAGCTTTGATTTCGTCTTCTTGTTTCGGCACAAAGATGGTCGCACCGGGCTTCAAAGTCGGAAGCAATGACACGTCACCGCTGTCAAGGTAGGTTTTAAGGTTAAAAAGCTGTGGCGCATTGTTGGTGATGACGCGAATTTGCTCGACGGAAGCGTAGCGGGTCACGCCTCCGGCGCGCATGAGAATATCGACCAAGTCAGTATTGGCTTTATAACTGTATGAGCCTGGCGCATTCACTTCGCCAAAAACTTTAATGGCTGTGCGTCCATCTGCGCTATCGCCTGCATCGGCCAGTTTACTCGAGTCAAATTCTTGCTCGATGTTGCCCACCAAAGGAGAGGTCGGGACGAAAATGGTATCAAGCGAGTTGAGTTGAGGAAGGATGGTTTCATCACCCGAATCAAGAAAAGATTTGTAATTGAAGGTGATCTTTTCTTTGCCGCGTTTGATTAGCAGATTGTTTAACTGCGCGCCCGGACGGATCCCGCCTGCGGCATGCAAGGCCATTTGCACATCGGCGCTTTTCGTTAAGGTATATTCACCCGGAGAATTGACATAGCCTTGCACAGAAATGAGAATTTGCTGTTCAGCAACGAAAACAGACGCGGAAGAAAGATCTCGATAGACTTTTTCCAACGCATCTAACACGGTTCGCTCGAGTTGTGCTTCGGTATATCCAGCGACAAACAAGGTGCCCACTTCAGGTAAGGTAATGCGCCCGCGTTTGTCGACTTGAAATCCTTTGTTGAGCGACGCTTCTCCTGGTAAATCAACTTGGATGAGGTCACCCACTTGAACGCGCACTGTTTCTTCTGCGTGCGAGTTCGGTAACCCGATGACCACTAACAGCGCGATGAGAATGAGCTTAGTCCATGGCATGGTAACCTCCTTGAAGCGGCAGGTCTTTTTCTTGGGTATCTATAACTTCGATGCTTACTCTGCGGTTGGTCAGTTTAACGCCCTCTGAATTGCCTTCGTGCAACGGCAGCGTATCTCCAACAGAGTGAGTCGCGATTCGGGTTGGCGCTAGGCCAAATATAGAGAGGTAGCGCTTAACTTGTTGAGCTCTCTCCAACGCCAGCTTTTCGTTGTACGCCACGTCGCCTACAGAGTCAGCATGGCCGGTCACTTTTAAATTCAAGCTTGGGTGCTCTGCGAGCATGTTCGCCGCTTTAGCCAAATGCCCCATGTATTTCGGGTTCACTTCAGAGGAGTTAAAGGCGAACTGATTGTCCACGTTGAGTAGATTAAACAGCTCATCAATTACCGCTAAACGTTGATGGAACGCACCTTCGTCCATCGGAGGGACACACTTGGTTTGTGATGTGACGTAGTCAAGCTGCAGTTCGAGCTCGTTGAGGCGCTTTCTTTGAATTACGATATCGTTGGCAGCATCAAGAAGAAGCCCGCCCTCAAGCTCGCGAGCGATGCGGTTTTGCTTTTCGATTGCTTGCACGACCGCGGCAGGGAAGCACCAGCGCGCACCTTCTCGGATCAGAGAGTCAAGATGAAGTTTAGTGAGTTGCCAGTCAAAGCGTAGACCGTGTTCAGGGCCTAGCGGCTCGTCTGGCATCACAGGAGTGAACTTCGATTGAATGTAATTTTCTGCGAGACCGCCCTGGCTTTGTTGCGGGTAACTGGTACACCCGACAACGCTCGCAATAGATACAGCTAGGGCTATGTACTTGATGTAAGAAACCATGCCAACTTCCTTTGTTTTATTATTTTAGTGTTTGCTTGAGTTCACCGGAATCGCTTGATCGATTCTCAGTAAGTTCATAATTTCAAGTGGTTGACCGGAAACGTTCTCTAAACGCATGCCACGTTGGCGTTCGATCAATCGTTTGTATAAGTAAACAATGGCACCGACTCCCGAAGAGTCCAGAAATTGCACTTGGCTAAAGTCGATTTCGATCTCGCGATCACTTTTGTCTGCAATGATTTCATCGATATGGGGCTGGGCACTGCGGCTACCGGCAGCATCTAAATTACCGTTGATGACAAGAGTAAGAACAGTGTCGCTTGCTTCAATTTTACGTAGTTCCATGATGCTATCTCCTTGTTGGGTTGATATCTAAAAAGCAGAATGTGTGCCAAAAATTAAAACATTAAAATTCAATGGCTTAATGCTGTTTATTGGTGGGTTCTCAAATTGAGAACGGCGTTTTTCTCAATTTGATAGCCAGTTTTTGTGAATAGGAAAATGTGTAATTGATAGAGAACGTTTTATTTAACTAACTAGATCTAGCTCGTAATGATGAAAGGGACAGATTGAAGCGCAGTAAACAGGCAACGCAAAATGGCCCGGTCACAATCAACGAGCGTTACTCATGAACTATCAACTCACGAGCCTTGCTGCTTCAGTCCTTATCGCCTTGTCTATGTCAGCGAATGCTGCGAATGTCGATGACTTTCTTGTCGCGGTGCCGTTAGCACACAGTTACGATCAAAAAATCGAGGTGTCAGAATATTGGAAAAGTGAGAAGCTTGATGGCATAAGAGCGATTTGGACGGGTAAACGCCTCGTTACACGCAACGGGAACCCAATACATGCGCCCGACTGGTTTGTAGAACCGCTTCCTCCATATCCTCTTGAGGGAGAACTCTGGGCTGGACGAGGTAACTTTCACCTGGTTCAACAAACCGTGTTAGACACCAAACCAACGGACGCGGCGTGGCGTAAAATCGATTACATGTTGTTTGATATGCCGGAGGCCGCCGGAGATTACCAGAAGCGATACCACAACGTGATCTACTTTACCCGAGCCAGCAAGCGAGACCACATTAAGTACATTGAGCACACTCCGATCAAAAGTGAAACCGAGTTGTTCGGCTATTTAGATAGCATAGATAGTGCAAAGGGAGAGGGGGTGATGCTGCGGAAAATCACCAGTCGCTATCAAGCTGGCCGAAGCAACGATCTTTTGAAGTTAAAGAAGCACCAAGATGCAGAAGCTCGAGTGGTTGGATACAAAGTGGGCCGAGGCAAGTACCATGGGCTGATGGGCGCTTTGCTCGTTCAACTGGACTCGGGGATCAAATTCTACATTGGCAGCGGGTTTAGTGACATTCAACGAAAAGATCCCCCTGAGTTGGGTTCGGTGATTACCTTTCGCTACAACGGCTATACGCAAAATGGTGTCCCCAAGTTTGCTCGGTTTGTGCGAGAGCGTGTCGAATAACCTCTAGTTGCGCGTTGGTGATGCGCGACAGCGTTTAAAAAGCGTTTTCCAGTAATTGACGTGATCGGCGATGGCCTGCCTAAATTTTGTATGCAGTGTATCAATAGGGTAGATGTAATCAGCGTTGGAACTTCGAACAAAATCGAGCTGCGGTGAAACTTGAAGGTATAGACGATCGAGTTTGGCGAAGTAGGGCTGCAACTGTTCAACATAGTAAAGCTGAAAGACATTTCGCAGTGTTTTGAACTTTGTGTCATTTCTTCCGACGCCACACACTATGACAGCGTCATACTGTTCGAGTTGTTGCGTAATCGCTGCTAGCTTGGACGAGGCATTTTGCATCGAGTAACTCAAAGAGCCGACCAGCGGTTGTTTTTCTATCACTTCTTGATAGTCAGTTAGTACAGTGTCGCTGCTTTCGACTTCGGAACGTGAGATCGCTTGGTGTGTTTTTGAAACCGCTTGTAGCCCTTGTTTTAACTCAGCAGAAAGTGACGACATGTCTGTCGCTACCCAGTTGCTGCCATTAAGTTGCACACGCATTTCTTGGCTGACAAAAACAAGATTATTGAAATGAGCTGGCAGTTGACGCCGTTTTGCATCAAGAACCACTTTTAGCTCTGCTTTCATTTCTTCAGAAATCTCAGACGAAGCCAGACAGCGCGAGAGGCCAGCGACGAGCTGAGTTTGGTAGTCGAGATTACGAAAAGCGTCTTGTACTTTCCCCAATATGGAGTTTTTCTCCGCGATCAAGTTGAAGAGATCGCATTTCCTCAACTCATAGCTGTCTAAAAATCCAAATGGAATGTCTGGGGCCTCGAGCATCAATTGTCGCTTCTCGGGTAAGGCAACGAGAGCATTGTCAGGAAGTGTGATGTCAGGCGATTGCTGCACGTTTGAGATACGACTGGTATAGGTTGAGAAACTCGCGTCAACAGGGTGTTGATTCCACCAACATCCAGAAATAAAGACGGTGCCTAAAACAGTCACAACCCAACGCATAAAAAAACCTCGATACAATTCACCTTCTCGAAATCATACGCGCACAGATAAAAAAAAGGCCAGTTTAAACTGACCTTTAAAAGCAAATTAGGGTTTATTTAGCGGACAACTCCAATTGAATCGTCTCAGGCTGTTTATGCATCCAGTGGAGTCGGACTCCGAGCATAATTGCCGCAGAAGACAGACCAATAATAAAACCATACCAGAAACCATGCGCGCCCATTGGCTCAACAATCCAGTCTGTCATGCCCAAGATATAACCCGCAGGTAATCCCAGCATCCAATAGGCGATAAAGGTACGATTGAAAATCGCCGCCATATCTTTGTAGCCACGCAATGCGCCGGCGGCAACGACTTGTATGGCATCGGTGACTTGATAAACCGCCGCCAACAATAAAAGTTGTAGCGCGATTTCGATAACGGCTCGGTTGTCTGTGTATAGCAACGCAACTTGTTCACGAAATAGAACCGTCAATGCAGCGGTAATGAGGGACAGTGCAACGGCCACAATCAGACCCACACGAGAGGCGACTTTTGCACCGTCGACATTATTCTCACCCAGTCTATGACCTACGCGGATACTGGTTGCAGCGCCAATACTCATTGGCAACATAAATACCAGTGATGAGAAGTTAATAGCAACTTGGTGTGCGGCGACAACTAAAGGCCCGAGGGGCGCGACGAGAAGAGCAACAACCGCAAAGAGTGTCACTTCAAAAAACATCGCAGCGGCAACAGGGAAGCCAAGTTTGAGCAAGCGAATCAGGGGTTTGAGCTCTGGGCGATGAAACTGACCAAACACGTTCACGTGTGCGACTCGGTTTGATGTCAGTACATAAAACAGCAGCATTGCAAACATGATCCAGTAAACAATCGCTGTCGCCACACCACAGCCCACACCACCAAGTGCTGGAGCACCAAATTTTCCGTAAACAAAAATCCAGTTCAACGGAATATTGAGCATCAGACCAATAAAGCCAATCACCATCGCAGGTTGAGTCAGAGACATACCATCAGTAAAACTGCGCAGTGCTTGGAAAAGCAAAAATGCCGGAACAGCAAACATCACCGCAGACATATAGCCATTGGTTTTTTCTGCCATCAGCGTTTCGACATCCATTAAGCCTAAAATCGTTTTGGTTTGAAATAAAACGGCGATGATCGGCACTGAGATGATTAGCGCCATGGCCAGACCCTGTTGGATCTCATAGGGAATTTTTACTTGTCGGCCAGAACCATTTAGCTGAGCGACAACGGGCACTAACGCCATGAGCAATCCGACCCCAAATAGTATCGATGGTAGCCAAATGCTGGCCGCAATGGATACCGCCGCCATGTCTGTAGCACTTACGCCACCCGCCATCACGGTGTCAACAAAACCCATACCAGTTTGTGCCACGGAAGCAATTAATACGGGGGTCGCCAACTTAACTAGGGTGTTGGCTTCTGTTTTATAACGATGCACGTAGAACTCCAAAGGAAGCAATCTTTTCAACACAATGCGGAGTGAATGCGATTGAAAAGAGAAAAGGAAATTTAGCTTTGCGCTATTGTGCCGAATGATAAAGAAATGTCACACTAAGCACCATCAAAAACTGAAGGATCTGTATATGTTTACGGGAATTGTGCAAGGCATGGCGGAAGTCGTTGCCATAGAAAAGAAAGAAGCGTTCCAAACCCACAAACTTCGATTGACTGGGGAAATGAATCAGGGCTTGTCCATTGGTGCTTCAGTTGCGCACAATGGTTGCTGCCTTACCGTTACCGAAATCGAAGGCGAGATTGTTTCGTTCGATTTAATGCAAGCGACGTTGAAGCTGACAAACTTAGGTGAGCTTCAAGTGGGAGACTCCGTAAACATCGAACGAGCTGCTAAGTTTGGTGTTGAGATTGGTGGCCACAGTATGTCTGGTCACATCACGTTGGTCGGGGAAATCGTCGATATCATCGATACTCCCAATAACCGAACAATTTGGTTTGAATTACCTCAAGCGTCAATGAAATACGTATTGGCGAAAGGGTACATTGGTTTGGATGGTTGCTCTCTCACTATCGGGGAAGTAGAGCAGAACCGCTTTTCTGTTCATTTAATTCCTGAGACGCTGCAACGCACACGGTTTGGTCAGCGTAAAGTGGGAGAAAAAATCAACGTTGAATTTGACCCACAAACACAAGCTATCGTTGATACGGTTGAACGGGTGTTAGCGAGTAAACAGCTGGGATAAAGAGTGTTAGATTCCGGCGTTACTAGCCGGAATTATCACCCATCAACGTCCGTGTTGATGAAGGTAGAACGTTAAAAAATTTGCTCATCGTCTGCATCAACAAACAACTCAATAGAGTCCATTTGCTCATTGACCATCATATTGAGATGGATAGCATGGCAACATGCAGGGCAGTCATCGTAAAAGTTTTGACTGCCGTTAGACGCATCCAATGTGATTGAAATGGAATGTCCGCAATGGGGACAAGAAACGACTTTCTCGGTGTAATTTCGCATAACTCTCTTCCTTACTTCTCGATGAGATAAATGGCTTTCAAGGTGAAACGTCCATGTGACACTTCAATCTTAAGTCGAGAAGTTAGTATTAGATGTGAATTAAGTACAAACTTTGATTTGGCTAATAAATTTCAAAACTGGGTATAACCAGCGTCTATTATTGCCTCTTTTCTGTTTGACAAAACTTACCATCAATACTTGTAACCAATTGTTAAATATAGGTTTTGCTAAAATTACTAGTAAGATAATATCCGATTAATCAACTTCTGTGATTGTTCTAAATAGTGTCCACCAAATTGATTGTAGTGATTCAATAGGTGATACAAGCTGTAAATATCTTTTCGTTCAGAGTATTTAAAATCAAGAGGTAAGATACTCTCGTAGCCTTGATAGAATTCTGGTTGGAACCCCTCGAACAACTCGGTCATTGCAATATCGCACTCTCTATCTCCCCAGTAGCAGGCTGGGTCGTAGCAAATCGGGCCAAAAACGGAATTGGCGACGTTACCGTGCCACAAGTCACCATGTAGGAGTGACGGGGTGGGTTGATGAGTGGCTAATTGATCGTGTACGACTTCAATAAACTCGTTGATATCGACTAGATTCACGCCCTTTTCTCTGACCAACTGCAGTTGCCATCCGATTCGTTGCTCAGCAAAAAAACGTGCCCATTTGCGGTCCCATTTATTGGGTTGTAGCGTCGCGCCAATGTAATTATCGTGATCAAACCCGTACTCTTTTTGCTCTCCCCATTTGTGGAGGCGCGCAAGTTGCTGACCGAACAAAAAGCTGTTCTTGTCATCATCTAACTGCTTAGTCGGGAGGTAGTTAAGCACGATAAAAGCGTTTTGCTTTGATTTGCCCGTTAGAATGACTTCCGGCACAAAAACGGTGTTGCTCTCACGCATGATGCGGATATTCTCCGCTTCGATTTCAAACTTGGATAAGAATTGACGCGTATTTACTTTGACGAAATAACGTTGCTCTCCGTCTGAGACCATGTAGCACTCGTTAATATCACCTCCCGAGACACGGACCTTTTCTTCAATATTAAATGAAAACATCAGAGTTTCAGACAGCTGCTGAGCGATGGCTTGCCACATACTTGTTCTCCATTGAATACGCAACATACTCATTGTAGAAGATGGTTCCGCAGTAAACTGGACAGGAGTGCAAAAAATTCAATCATTTAGCAAATTTTCATGCTTGATTAGGCAAACTGTGACCTGAATCGCTTCTATCTGCTATGGATTAGAACAGTATTTCGAACTAAGCAAAATTGGTCTATTTAGTCTTATCGTGTTCAAAAGCAAAGAATTAGTGCAGATATTGGGTTTAAATACACAATATTAACGATTGTTGGGGAAATTATCGGCAACCGAATCCCCATGAGTTGTGTAAACTTATTGATATGGCATAGTATTAAAAGGTATTGTGTCGTCATAATGATAAATGGAGATGTGCTGTGGTTGTTGAAACCGATGGTTACTTGGCTTTGATCGAGCACTTAGCGTTTAATTTAGACGTGTTTGCATCTGATGATGGAGATACGGGTTCAGAAAGCGTAGAAGATGTGGTAACCGACATGGTTGCTAGTAACATCATGGCTATTTTTGAACAAAACCCTGAGCTGCACTCAAGTGTTCGTTTCCAACTGTTGAAAGAAGCTGACTCTGTTGTCGAAGATTTGGGTGAAGTATTGGCTGGTGTCTGGGCCAAGCCCGCGACTAACGGTCAGATCGAGTTTTTAGACGAATACATCGCCCTCGTAAAGAACCTGTTTGATTCTGCTGTCGCGAAATACGATTAAACCAAGTCAATTCATTTCAGGCGAGGAAATCACTCGTCTGAAATGCCAAAATTTTGAAGCCCAATATGGGTTATCTAGCCTCGAAATAATCACCCCTTTTGATGTCGAGGCGTGCATAAACTGCTTATTTCCCACATAAACACCCACATGCCTGACGTTGGGCGACGTTTTAAAAAACGCTAAATCTCCGATTTGTGCTTCTTCGTATGCGAGCTTAGCGCCGATCTTTACTTGTTGCTTTGTTGTTCTTGGTAGCGACATATTGAGCGCATCATGAAACGCAACTTGTACAAAAGCAGAGCAGTCAACACCATTCAATGAGCTGCCGCCCAGTCGGTAGGGAGCTCCTTGCCAAAGCTGATACACGTCCAAAAACGCTTCCTTCATCTCCGTATGGAAAGGGCTACTACTTTGGTTTGCTACCAGTTCGTCAATACTTCCATGCTCTGGTGATGACGTGCATCCAAAGAGAGAAGTAAGGACTATCAGTGTTAAGCAACTCGAAACTTTTTTCATGCAACATTAATGACTTATTAGTGAAATCTTTCTGTAATGACCGCTAAATAGTATTTCGCCATATAAACTTACGTATTACTTTAGGTTAGGCTTACATGGCTCAGACACCTGGCAAGCGATCCTTGTCACTTATTCAGTCACTTAGCGCAATTTTTATTACCATCACTCTACTCGTCGTGACCCTCTCTGTCACTACCGTCAAGGGGATAAACCGAGTCAGCGACCAGTTTACTGTTCTTTCGGATAACGCATTACCGCTCTCTATGACTAACGCCAAGCTTACGCAGTCTATTCTAGAGCAAGTCAAACAACTGAGCTACAGTCGGCAAGCCGAGACGCTTGGTGATCTTAGTGACATTGAGTCAACCATCACTAATTTGGGGCAGGAAAGCCAGGGGTATGTCCAAGATGTTGTCGCCACCTCAAGAGACTTTTCTCAGTCAATAAAAACGGAGCAACTTGAGCAGCTTGAAGTAAACCTTGATTTGCTGCGGAGCAACACAAATAGCATTCTTGATACCCAGCGTAGGCTGCTGCAGATGCAAGAAATGATCGATTCACAGGTATCAGGGTTTCGTTACGGACTTAGCTCAATTGGTCCTGAAATGAATCGCATTAGCTCTTTTTTAACGGGAGACAACCCAGAATCAGCCGATGCAGCGAACCGCTTTATCGCCAGTGCCAGCTCTATGGAAAGCACGTTTTTGGTATTGATGATGCAAACGGATTTAGCTAAGGCATTGCCAGAATATAAAGAAATGCGTAATCGCATCGCAGGCATCCAGTTGGCGTTCGACGACTTTGCGCAGTGGCATCCAGAAGTGGAAGAGTTTGCGAGCTTAACCGCCCCTTATGAGATGGTGAATTCGGGCTTCAAAGATGATGGTGTACTGCAGCAAATCTTAGCAAAACTCGAGCTGATGCAGACACAAAGAGCGCTCAATAGTGACGTTGTGACATCGGCAAACGAAACAATTTTGTTGCTCAACGCTATCTCCAATCAAGCTGAGCAGTTAGTCCACAAAAGCCAGCAAGACGTTTCTACTACAATTGATTACATCGCGTTTATCGTGTTGGTGAGCGGCGTTGGGCTGGTGGTGTTAATCGTTGTCTCTTGGCTGGTGCTAAGAGGCTGGGTTAACCTTGGATTACGCAATATTCTTAAAAGCCTATCACGCCTTACTCAACATGATCTTACCCAACAAGCAGAACGGGTCGGTCCGTATGAGATGCAAGAAATCGCGCTTCAGCTTAACGACGTTGTGGAGTCAACCAGATCATCCATCGCTAGCGTGACAAGAAATTGTGAAACCTTATACCAAACGGCCGAGATCAGTCACGACGCCGCAGAGTCATCCAATCAGAGTTTAACTATCCAGAACCAATCTTTGGCCAGTATGGTAGAAACACTAGTAGAGCTTGAACAGTCGATATCTGAAATCACAACAGTAACCAATGAGTCCTATTCAGAGTCAAAGGTTGCGGCTCAGCATTCTAGCCACGGTGTTCAGGCCATTGAACAGAATCAGCAACGACTTAAATCGCTAGAAGCATCGTTGAACCTAAATGATGCCTCTATGGAGGAGCTCGATAGCCGCGTTAAGCAGATTCGAGAGATGGTCGATATGATTTCAGGGATAGCAGAGAATACCAACTTGCTGGCGTTGAATGCAGCGATTGAAGCAGCAAGAGCAGGTGAGCAAGGGCGAGGGTTTGCTGTGGTTGCCGACGAAGTCAGAAAGCTCGCCAGCGATACCTCGCAGCAAACGTCGAACATTCGTGAGCGAATGAATGAATTGGTCGCAGCGGCAGAACACTCAAGAACGGCAGTGAATCATTCTCGCCAAGAGATGTCGCAAGCCCTAGAGTCGAGTGATTTAGTCAAAGTCGCTTTTGAAGATATTGAGACCGCGGTGAACCAAATTCGTTCTAGAGTAGAGAAAGTGACCATCGCCACCGAAGAGCAAAAAAGAGCGACCGCTGAAGTTAGCGAAGCGGTGGCCCTTGTTTCGGACCAGGGTGTGAAGACCAAACTTCAATTGGAATCCATGGTTGAGAGCGCTCAGCAAGTCTCTAACATTGCTGGTCAGCAGCAAACGCAATTGCACAAATACCGACTCAATTAGGCTAGATTAATGTTGGCGAAAAGGCTGGGTGAGCATCTTGTCCAGCCGCTGCTCTTCACGGCGTTGAAATTGCGGAATACCGATTTTAACCTTGTCATGACCGAGCTCAGGCTGGGCGCGATAGGTGCCAAACCATTGATCCCAAACAGACAAGAAAAAGCCGAAATTAGAGTGGGTCTCTTTGACAATGACTGAATGGTGCACTCGATGCATATCTGGCGTCACAATCACACGGCGCAACCATCGGTCGACATTGAGGGGTAACTTTGCATTACTGTGATTAAACATCGCACTGGCATTAAGCACGATTTCAAACACCACAATCGCGATTGGCGAAACGCCCAGAATGAAGATAAACGCGACTTTAATCCACATCGACATCAAAATTTCGATAGGGTGGAACCGAGTGCCAGTGGTGACATCAATATCTTGATCGGCGTGGTGCATTCTGTGTAAGCGCCATAGCCAAGGAACGCGGTGAAACACCAAGTGCTGAAGGTATATCACCAGATCGAGCAGGATTACACTCACTAAAAGTTCGACGCACCAAGGCAATTCCAGCGCGTTGAACAAACCGTAGTGGTGCTGCGCTGCTTGCGTTGCGGCTTCAAAGGCCAAAATAGGCATAAATAAGCTAAGACAAATCGAGTTAAATGCGATTAGCCCAAGATTGTTCGCCCAACGGTAGAGTTTGTTCTGAGTCAGTGCCTTTCTTGGCGTCAACCACTCCCATAAAGCGCAGGCCGCTAGTACGGAGAGAAATACAGTCAAACGAATCATTTCCGGGTTTTGCATAGGATGAGTTCCACACTTTATCTTGCAACTTGAAGCCTGACGGGTACACTTTGCACCCTTTGCCATTATTACCAAAAACCTATGAGAGTCCACGCTTTTCACCATCTATATCAACGCAGATTGGCGCAATCGACCAAGCCGTTCAATGCTCGTGGCTGCAAGGTTAAGCGCTGCCAATATTGTCAGGTGTCAGAGCAATACTGTATTTGCAAACATCAACCCAAGATAAAGTCCGATGTGGCAGTGATGCTGTTGCTGTCTGAAAACGAAGTTTTTAAACCAAGCAATACAGGGCGACTGATCTTAGATACGGTGGAAGAGGGCTATGCGTATCAATGGAGTCGAACAGAACCAGATGCAGAGATGTTGGCGCTGCTGGCAAACGAAGCGTATCAGCCAATCATCATTTTCCCAGACGAGTATGTTGAGGAGCGCTCTCGGTTAATTGAGATTAACCCCCGAGAGTACTGTGGTGAGAAAAAACCGCTATTGATCTTTCTAGATGGCAGTTGGCGTGAAGCGCGGCGTATTTTCCGTAAATCGCCTTATCTCAACTCATTGCCCGTTTTGTCGATTCAGCCAGAGTCACTGTCGCAGTATTTGATGCGTCGCTCAGACAACGAACAACATTTGGCAACAGCAGAAGTTGCAACCATCGTACTCAAGCAGCTAGGCGAAGTGCATGCATCTAAAGTTCTAGCTGAGTGGTTTGACGCCTTTAGAGAAAGCTACCTGTTAAGTAAGACTCGAATGAAGACCGATGAACGCCGTCTTGCGTTGAAACATTACATGCAGGAGCGGGAAAACGAGAAACCTGTCTAAAAGTTGAGGCCTAGTTGGCGATAGTCTGCGCATTTAATACGAGCTGGCAATTAAATCGGTCATAGGTCACGGATTGTAGGCTTAGCTATATGGATAATAAATCAGTTTTTGATTTTATATTTTGGTATTTATGGGAGAGAGCCAATGTATTACGGCTTTGACGTTGGTGGCACTAAAATTGAATTTGGTGCATTTAATGACAAACTAGAGCGTGTAGCGACAGAGCGTGTACCAACGCCGACGGATGATTATGCACTACTGATTGACACCATTGCAGGTTTGGTTGAAAAGTATGACCAAGAATTTGGCTGCGAAGGCAAAATTGGCTTGGGTTTACCGGGTATGGAAGATGCGGACGACGCAACAGTACTTACCGTCAACGTGCCAGCTGCGAAAGGCAAGCCACTGCGCGCTGATCTTGAAGCGAAAATCGGTCGCACCGTTAAAATTGAAAACGACGCAAACTGTTTTGCGTTATCCGAAGCTTGGGATGAAGAGCTTCAAGACGCACCATCCGTTATGGGTCTTATCTTAGGCACCGGTTTTGGTGGCGGTTTGATCTATGAAGGTAAGGTGTTCTCAGGTCGCAATAACGTAGCCGGCGAACTGGGTCATATGCGTTTACCTATTGATGCATGGTTCCATTTGGGCGACAACGCGCCGCTGCTTGGTTGTGGTTGTGGCAAAAAAGGCTGTCTGGACAGCTATCTTTCTGGACGCGGCTTTGAGTTGATCTACGAGCATTACTTTGGTGAGAAGAAGAAGGCTGTTGAGATCATTAAAGCGCATGCGGAAGGCGAAGAAAAAGCCGTAGAGCACGTAGAACGCTTCATGGAGCTATTGGCTATCTGTTTTGCAAATATCTTCACAGGGAATGATCCTCATGTTGTTGCTTTGGGTGGCGGGCTATCCAACTTCGAACTGATTTACGAAGAAATGCCTAAGCGTATTCCTAAATATCTACTCTCTGTCGCTAAGTGCCCTAAGATCGTTAAAGCGAAGCACGGCGATTCAGGCGGTGTACGCGGAGCGGCGTTCCTAAACATCAAATAGTCTTGATTTAAATGACTAAATTTGAGAGCTTGCGTTGGCAAGCTCTTTTTTATTGCAGTAAGGAAACCGCAATGACGCTAGAACCGTTTTCACCCTCCCACGTCCGATATCTTATTGATTGGATTGATTCTGCCAAACTCAACTATTTGTGGGGTGGCCCCGCTTTTGAATATCCCCTCACTCGAGATGCGATCCTGACTCATACCGCCAAACCTGAAGTGAGTGCGTTTCTGCTTAATGACCAGGCTGTGCCTGCGGGCTACATTGAGCTTGTTGAACAAAGCTCAGTATGCGCCCGCGTAAGTCGAGTGTTTGTGGCTGAGCCCTATCGGGGAAAAGGAACTGCGCAGAAAATGATGCAGGATCTGTTTGAAATAGCCAAAGGGCGAAGTTATCTCCAATTAGATTTGTGCGTGTTTGTTAGCAACACAAAAGCTATCAATTGCTATCAGACGCTAGGGTTTCGTGAAGTGAAACGGGAACAGGGAGTCCGTGAGTTTGAAGGGGAATCTTGGGAACTGATCTATATGAGCAAACCCCTTTAACTCCAACGAAACAGTAGAAGGATCAACGAGAAATGATACGAAACTACCACCCCGATGATGCCTACGAGCTTTGGCAAATCTACTTCAATACGATTCGAAAAGTGAACATTCGAGATTACACTGACGATCAAGTCCGCGTCTGGGCAAAAGAAGATCTCTCTCAGCAATTATGGGCTGAGAAGATGAACTCGCTGTCACCTTTTGTTTGTGTCAGAGATGGCGTGATCCTTGGTTACTCCGACCTTCAAACCGATGGACTGATCGACCACTTTTTTTGCCATTACGAATATCAAGGTGTGGGTGTTGGCACGGAATTAATGGAGAAGATTCATCAGACGGCGAAAGAAAAGGGGATTCGTCAGCTCTATTCAAACGTAAGTATCACGGCGAGGCCCTTTTATGAGCGCTTTGGATTTGTCGCGGTGAAAGAACAACACAACGAAAAAGAGGGGCAGGTCTTAATCAATTATCGTATGGAAAAATCGTTATAAAAGCAGAGCTCACGGCTCTGCTTTCAAACAGGGTAACGCTTACTTGGTTTTCTTGCCGACCCCAAGGTTTTCTTTTTGTTGCAGCGTTAGCTTTTCAAAACCGAGTTTTCTGAAGTGATTGTCGCGGTAGTTTCGTACTGCTTTTGTATCGGAAACCGCCTCGATTTGCTGCTCCATTTTTAGGTACTGAGAAATATCGATCCCTTCTGCTTCAGCGACGGCTTCATGAATGTTGCGGTGCTTTTCATAAGAAAAGGTCAGGGTCTTGTCTTCACCTTTGTAGGTGTAAAGGATGGTACGAGCCATAAAGATCTCTCAAATAGTCAAAAAGTTTAAGGCCGACAAAGCGGCCTTAAGTTCATGGGGCTAGATTCTGCCTTGAAGCGGGATGATTGTCACGCTTTCACCGACTTTCACTGTATCGACAGAGGGAGAAATCTCAATCAAGCAGTTGGCTTCACTCATAGAACGCAGTATTCCTGAGCCTTGCTTGCCAGTGGTTCTTACGGTTAGTTGGCCTGAGTGGTCAAGTTGGTAAATACCTCGGCTAAACTCTGTGCGACCTTGACGAGAGCGAAGGTTTTCAGAAGCCATCGCATTCACCTTGAGCGGCGTCCAATTGTGTTCGCCTTGCATTTTGCGAAGTGCGGGTTCAACAAAGTTGATGAATGAGACCATTACGGCAACAGGGTTTCCTGGCAGACCAAAGAATGGTTTTTGGTTGATGTGGCCAAAAGCGAGAGGGCGTCCTGGTCGCATGTTGATTCGCCAAAAGTCAATTTGTCCAAGCTTATCGAGCGCTAGCTTGATGTAATCTGCATCACCAACAGAGACGCCGCCTGAAGTAATCACGACGTCTGCCTGCTCGGCTGCCTTTTCCAATGCCTCGATCATTAACGCTTCATTGTCTTCCAATATACCAAAGTCAATGATGTAACAGCCCAAGTTCTCTAATAGACCCATAATCGTGAAGCGGTTTGAGTCATAGATGGTGTTTTCTTGCTGCTTGCTTCCCGGCGCTTGCACTTCATCACCCGTTGAGAAAACGGCGACTTTCAGTTTACGAAAGACCGAGCACTCACCGAATCCGAGAGAGGCGATCATGCCCATCTCTGCTGACGCGATGCGCTGGCCTTGATTAAACACATTGGCGCCAAGTGGTAAATCTTCGCCTGCTTGACGAACATTCTGCCCACGCTTAATGGATGCACCATTGAATGTGACATTGTCACCGATTTCGGTCGCTTGCTCACGCATCACTACCGTGTCCGAGAACTCAGGCGTTGGTGCGCCCGTCATGATTTTTACCGCTTGGCCTTTTTCCAAAGCATGAGGATAAGCGTGACCTGCAAGGACTTCCGCCACCACGTGATATTGGTCTCGGTCTAAGTCGTCTCCGCGAATCGCATAACCATCCATCGCAGAGTTAGTGTATTGAGGTACGCTGACCGGTGATTGAACATCGTTTGCCAATACTCGGCCGTAACTTTGTTCAACAGGGCAAGTTTGAGTCTCGGTAACGGCATCGACCAGTGACAGGATCTTCTCTTGCCCTTGTGTTACCGAAAGAAACGCAGGAGATAGAGTGTCACAACATGCGGATTCGGTTTTCGCTGACGAAGGCTGCTTTGAAGCACGAGCATAATCGACGACAAATTTGGCAATCGCTTCAAGGTTGTTGATCGACATTTGTGGCAGTGATGTATCTGGTACCACTTCATCGGCAGCAATGGCGATAATGTTGTTATCGTTCGGGTAAAGCCAAGGTTTTCCCACTTCTTCACGATGAAGCTCTATCTTAGGGAAGGCGATGTTCTTGCACCCCTCGACAAGGATGATGTCGAGTTTTTCGGTATCAAATCGGCTGAGAAGGTAATCAAACTCTGACTCTGACTCCGGTGTTTCGGTCATGAGAGCGAAACGGTTTCGGGAGGAAATCAACATTTGCGATGCACCAGCTTTTCGTAAGCGGTAGCTGTCTTTGCCTTCCTTATCGACGTCAAAGTTGTGGTGCGCATGCTTCAACATACCGATGCGTAAACCTGCATCAGTCAATTTAGGCAGTAGTGCTTCAAGTAACGTTGTCTTGCCCGTGCCAGAGTAGGCAGCAAAGCCAAGAATCGGAATTGGGAGAGATTTAATCATGCGGATAGTGTTCCAAATTGAGCCAGTTCTTCCGGTGTGTTTAAGTTAACGAAGCAATCGGGAGAATCACTAAAATCGACGTAAGCGGTTTTACATTCTTTGTAAAGCAAGATGATTTTTCTGTCGCCGCGTTCTAGAAATGCGGTGAGCTTAGGAAGCACACGTTTGTGATAGAGCGTGAAGACAGGTTGCTTAAACTCACCATCATGGGCGACCAGGATGTCGGTATCTTTGTTCGCCGCTCGGCAGAATCGTTCGACCAAATCGTGGTTGATTTGAGGGCTGTCACAAGGCACAAATCCAACCCAGTCGGTTGTTGCGTGAACCAACCCAGCGTGAATCCCACCCATTGGGCCAGGAAAGTGGGCAAATCGGTCACTAAACACCTGTCCAAACTGAGCGTAAGCATCATGGTTACGATTGGCGTTGATCAATATATTTGGAGTTTGAGGAGAGAGTCGCTCAATAACATGTTGTATCAGCGGTTTATGGTTTAACTCTATTAAACCTTTGTCTTTTCCGCCCATACGGCTGGCTTGACCACCAGCCAAAATAACCCAACTAGTTTGCGTTGGAAGAAGCATAGCTGTTCTCTTGTTTTGCATCAGTAATCACTTGTAACAGCGGAGACTCTATCAAAGTTGTGTCTTTTATCCACCATTGCTTGCGACATAAATCCGTTAATGCGTTCTTTTGGTGGCTGGTGATCACGATACTTGAACCTCGTTGAAGTAAATCTTTCGCCATCACAACCAAGCGTTCGATCGACTCTTGATCTAATGACGCACTGGGCTCATCCATTAAAAGGATTGAGGGTTTGAGGATCCAAGCTCGCGCCATTGCCACACGCTGTTTTTCACCGCCAGACAACACCGAGATGTGTTCATCAGCGAGTGTTTCCAAGCCTACCATTCTTAATGCAGTGATGACTTGAGCTCGCTTATCTTTCTGCGACTCTTTGTGAAATCGAATGCCGTAAGCGACGTTTTGGTAAACAGTGCCATCAAAAAGGTAGGGAGATTGATGGAGATAGATAACATCTTTACGACCGGTGCGACTAAACAATCGGTGAATCCAATGATCATTGGGTGCATTGACCGAGCCTGTGGTTGGCTTGATCAAACCAGACAAAATCTTTAGTAGGGTGGTCTTGCCTACGCCATTGTCACCTTTTAAGTAGATCGCGTCATTGGGGCCGATAGAAAGGTGAGGGATATGAAAAAGCACACGCTCTTTGTATCGCATGGACAGTTGCTGCGCATTGATTTTTATTGTCATACAGCGTCCTTATGTTCTTAGATACCCTTTACCACGCATCGAGGTAAGAGCGAAGTTTAACGCGAGCGCCAGTGCCAGTAACACCATACCTAGCGCAACACCTTGAGCAAATGCGCCTTTATGGCTTTCCATCGCGATGGCGGTCGGAATGTTACGGGTGAGTCCCATGATATTGCCTCCGACCATGGTTGAGCAGCCCACTTCGGTCACAATTCTCGAAAAAGCTGCAATGGTTGCCGCCATCAATGGAAATCTAGTTTCCCAAATCATGGTGGCGGCGATGCGGGTTGGTGAAGCGCCGAGGGTAATCGCAGTTTCAATGGCGCGGCGATCACTCGATTGCAGTGCGCCGTGCATCATTGAGACTAAAACCGGAAAGCCAATCAGCATTTGACCAACGATCATCGCCTTTTGAGTGAAGAGCATTTGCCAATCTCCCATAGGGCCTGAGCGGGAGAATAGGATATAAAGCAGCAGACCAATCACCACGGTCGGTATGGCTTGCAACGTGTTAACCAGCGATAAGAACAACCATTTCCCGCGAAACTCTGTATACGCCAGAATAAAGGAGAACAGGATAGCAGGTAAAAGCACCAAAGAAATCGCGGTCAGAGAAACACTAAAGGAGACCGCAACGATCTCCCATAGTTCTCGATCCAAACTCACCAACAAGGCAAGGGCATCAAGGGTAGTTTGCCAAAGGCTCATAGAGGTTATTTCTCGTTCGCGTTCGCGACAAACAACTGCTTACCGCTCAACTTGAACTCGTTGATCAATTGCTGGCCTTTAGGATTTACAAGCCAGTCACTGAATACTTTCGCGCCTTGGTAGTTGATGGTTGGGTAGCGCTCAGGGTTTACCAAAATCACTTGGTAAGGGTTAAATAGGTTTTTGTCACCTTGGAACAGAATTTTAAGATCGAGCTTATTGTTGTACGCAAGCCAAGTACCGCGGTCAGTCATGGTGTAGCCTTGCATTTCATTGGCCATGTTGAGTGTTGGCCCCATGCCTTGGCCCACGCTGCGGTAGCCGCCAAAGTTTGGTTCAATCTTACTTTGCTGCCAAATGCCTTTCTCTTTTTTGTGAGTACCAGAATCGTCGCCGCGTGAGACAAACGTCATATTCATGTTGGCGATCTTTTTGAATGCTTGAGCAACGTCTGCAGATTCCGCGATCTTCGCAGGATCTTTTTCTGGGCCAACGATAACGAAGTCGTTATACATCAGTTTACGTGGTAGGACACCGTAACCTTTTTTAACAAAATTCGCTTCTGCTTTTGGTGCGTGAGTCATCACCAAATCCACATCGCCGTTCTCGCCCATTTTTAGGGATTTACCGGTGCCCGCGGCAATCACATCAACTTTGTAGCCTGTATCTTTTTCGAATTCAGGAAGTAGGTAGTCGAGTAAGCCTGAGTGGTAGGTGCTTGTGGTAGTCGCTAAACGGACGTGAGGCTGTTCATCTGCCGATGACGCTGAATAGCTAACGAGGGCCAAGGACGCTGTTGCAAGAGTTAAAGTCATTGTTTTCATTATATTATCATTCCATGTGATGGTATTGACTTGCCAAAATAATCTTCTAAGTTGAGATAACGTAGCGGTCTCTACTTTATCGATAGACACGCATTTAAAGCAATCTTAATGCCAATAATTGGGATGATATAAATCACGAAATATCAATGATTTATCAATGTAAAATTTGATGTGAGACAAAATGTCGCAGATTAGTTTATTCCCTTGGCCTAAACCTTGGTACACTCTGTCCCAACCTCTATTTAATTGAACGAGTCATTATGTCCCCAACGTTTGATCCCAATAAAACTTCCCAATATCAGGCCTTTTCCGTATTAGTGGTGGATGATGAAACCGGTATGCAGGCCATATTGAATAAGGCGCTCAGCAAATGGTTTTCTCGTGTCGATACCGCTGGCTCTATTGAACAAGCTGAGACAATGCGGGTCGCCAATCATTATGATTTGATCATATTGGACATCAATTTGCCGGGGCGCTCGGGGATAGAATGGAAAGAGGCGTTCACGGATGAAGATCGCAAGGCTGACGTTATTTTTATGACAGGCTACGCCGATCTAGAAACCGCGATTTCAGCGCTTAAATTGGGGGCTTCAGACTTTATTTTGAAGCCGTTTAACCTGGAACAAATGCTGCAAGCCGTTCAGCGCTGTATGGATAAACGCTTGGCTGAGCGACACCAGTACGCGCTAAGCCACGACTTTAAGCGCCATATTAAAACGGAAATCGTTGGTGGGTCAGAGCGCACCAAACAACTTAAACAATTGATCAGTCAATTTGCTCCGTCTCGAGCTTCTGTACTAATCGAAGGAGAGTCAGGAACGGGCAAAGAGCTGGTGGCGCGAGGTGTGCATGAAGCAAGCCAACGTAAAGGCCCCTTTGTGCCCATCAACTGTGGGGCAATCGCCCCTGAGCTTCTCGAAAGTGAACTGTTCGGCCATACCTCCGGCGCGTTTACGGGAGCAAAGAAAAACCGTGAAGGCATGTTCCGCGTTGCCAGCGGTGGCACACTATTTTTGGACGAGATCGGGGAAATGCCACTCTCTATGCAGTCGGCATTGTTACGCGTATTAGAGCAACGCACTATTCGTCCGGTAGGTAGCGAGAAAGAGATCACTATTGATGTTCGCGTCGTTGCTGCGACGAACCGAAACCTACAAGAAGAAGTCGACAAAGGGAACTTTCGCCGCGACTTATTCTACCGACTCAACGTATTGAAAATTGACGTTGCTCCACTGAGAGACCGAAAAGCGGACTTAATCGAGTTGGTACCATTCTTCACTCGTATGCTGTCTGCCGAGTTAGGTGTGACGGATCCTAAGTGGGCTCATGAAGACATTATCGCCATGAATGACTATGACTGGCCTGGTAACATCCGTGAGCTAAAGAACTTGATTGAACGATGTATCTTGCTTGGTAAGCCTCCTGCTCATTACTGGCGTGAAGTGAATGGCGTACCACCGCAGCAAAATGTCTCTGTGACGGTATCTAGTGGCTGCGAAATGATTGACCTACCTCAAGCCAATGATGTTCAAGGTTATCCGAGCAGTTGGACACTGAAAGAAGTGGAGAAAGCACATATCCAGCAATTAGTTGACCTGCATGACGGCAACAAATCGGCCGCTGCAAGAGAACTCGGCGTAGCGCGCAAGACACTAGAGCGCAAATACAAAGAGTGGGATGCGGAGGAGTCTAATTATGCCGAATAACGGCAACTTGTGGACAAAGTGGCGCTATCGCTTCAAAACCATGGTGCGCTATCGTCTGATGATTCTGACGTCTGCACCGATATTTTTGACCTTGGTTGCCTTAATAGGGATCACCATCTATTGGTCGATTCATTACACATGGCAAAGCGCGCTGCTTGATGTTTCTGAACGTTTGGGCGTTGCCGATAACAGCATCGAGTTAATTCAAGAGAAGCAAGCCAATCACGTTAAGGCGTTTTCTGAATCATTCGATTTTGTTTACGCGATCAACAATCAAAGCGAGTTTGATGACTTTAGCGGCTGGGTTTCAGAGCAAAAGCATCGCTACAATCTCGACTTCCTCCGTTTTCACCGAGTAGAGAGACCAGAAGACAAGTTTCGCTTCCTAGATTTAACGCTTAAAGAGTCTTTTTTTGATGTGTTAGACGAGCATGAGCTGGATGAGCTTGATAAAGAACTCGTTACGCGGGCGCAAATCCCGATTTTAAACAGCCAAAAACTTGAAAGGCGCGGGCTGGTGAGCCGCACTGTCGTCCCTATCTACGATCAAAAAAACAATATCATTGGTTTTTTAGATGGGGGATTACTGCTCAACAACAGCACGGTGTTGGTCGATCAAATCCGCGATCTTATCTATCCGTCTAAACATGACAGCTTGAGACCTGTGGGGACGTTAACCGTCTTTCTTGATGATCTCCGTGTCAGTACCAATGTGCCCCTTGATAGCAACGATCGAGTCGGACGCGCCATTGGTACGCGCGTTTCTTCAGAGGTCAATCGCGCCGTATTGCACGAAGGGAGAGAGTGGGTCAACCGTGCATTTGTGTATGACGCTTGGTACATCACCGCATACCAACCGATACGCGACCAATATGACAATGTTATCGGAATGCTCTACACCGGTTATTTGCTGTGGCCGTTTGTCAAAGCGTACATGACCAACATCGCTGAAATCTCGGTAACGACACTGCTGTTGCTGTTGGTATCTGGTCTGATTGTTTATCGTGGTTCACGAGATTTGTTTAACCCGATTGAGCATATTCATCGCGTAGTCAAAATGATTCAGATGGGTAAAGAGACCCGAATTGGCACCTTGGGTTTAGACGAAAACCATGAACTCGCCCAACTTGCTCGCCAATTTGACAACATGCTTGATTTGCTCAAACAGCGGAAAAACGAGTTGAAAGCTGCGGCCATTGAACTTGAAGCCAAGGTAGAAGAACGTACCGCCAGCTTGATGGAAAAAACCGAAGATCTTGAGCTTCATATTCAACTCTTGAATCAAACTCGCGATAAGTTGGTTGTGAACGAAAAACTTGCCGCACTTGGTGAGCTAACTGCTGGGATCGCGCATGAGATCAATAACCCAAGCGCGGTAATACTGGGCAACGTGGAGTTGATTCAATTTGAACTTGGTGATGATGCCGAGAGAGTAAAAGAAGAGATAGACGCAATCCACGCGCAAATTGACCGCATTCGTAATATCACACGCAGTTTGCTTCAATACAGCCGTCAAGGTGGCGTGCAAGACGAGATCACTTGGCAGCATGTCAATCCCGTTGTCGATGAGAGCATTACGTTGGTGAAAACGGGCACCAAGAAACGCGATGTCGAGTTTGTTACTAAGCTCAATGCCAAAAGCTCTGTCGAGGTCAATCGTCACCAGCTGTTGCAGATTTTGGTCAATTTGCAGATGAACGGCATCCATGCAATGGATGGAAAGGGCAAACTGACGATAACCACCGAGGATTGGTTGGAAGGCGATCGTTGTGTTGGCGCCATCATCCACGTAACGGATCAAGGATGCGGAATTAAGCCTGAAAATCTGAAACGCATTTTCTCACCTTTCTATACCACCAAACGTGAAGGTACTGGGCTTGGGCTGTCTGTCTCCCAAAGTATTCTTAGCCAAACGGGTGGGGAGCTTAAGGTGGAGTCACAATGGGGCAAGGGGACAACCTTTAGTATCTATCTCCCTCAACGAGCGGAAACCGACTTTAAAATCACCAACCTATGACATCTAACGCGGAGCCAAAGTGCTCCGCTTCTTCTATCTGACATCTTGCTTTGGGGAAAGTGAATCTAAATCACACTTTGCCTGTCAGGAAACAAAGTTAAAACAACACTTGAAGTTATTCTCGGTAAACAGTAGTGTGGCGCGGTTTTTCATCATTTAAAGGTAAACACATTGATTTCCACTAATAACATTACGCAGCAATTTGGTGCTAAGCCGCTGTTTGAGAATATTTCGGTAAAATTCGGTGAAGGTAACCGCTACGGTCTTATTGGTGCAAATGGTTGTGGTAAATCAACCTTTATGAAGATCCTAAGCGGTGAGCTTGAGCCAACAGGCGGTAACGTAAGCTATGACCCAAATGAGCGCGTTGCCAAGCTGAATCAGGATCAGTTCGCATACGAAGAATTCACTGTCATCGATACGGTGATTATGGGCTACAAAGAGCTTTGGGAAGTGAAGAAAGAGCGTGACCGCATTTACTCTCTGCCAGAAATGACAGAAGAAGAAGGCATGCTGGTTGCGGATCTTGAAGTTCAGTTCGCTGAGATGGATGGCTACATGGCGGACGCGAAAGCCGGCGAGCTTTTGCTAGCGGTGGGTATCCCAGAAGAGCAACATTACGGTCTGATGAGCGAGGTTGCGCCAGGTTGGAAACTTCGTGTTCTTCTTGCACAGGTTCTTTTCGCTGACCCGCACATCATGCTGCTTGACGAACCAACCAACAACTTGGATATGGACACTATTCGCTGGCTAGAAGAAACCCTTAACCAGCGTAACTGTACAATGATCATCATCTCGCACGACCGTCACTTCCTAAACTCTGTGTGTACACACATGGCCGATTTGGATTACGGTGAACTGCGTGTTTACCACGGTAACTACGATGAGTACATGACGGCAGCAACACAAGCTCGTGAACGTCTACTGTCTGACAACGCGAAGAAGAAAGCGCAAATTGCAGAACTACAAACCTTCGTAGCGCGTTTCTCGGCAAACGCATCAAAAGCAAAGCAAGCGACGTCTCGTGCGAAACAGATTGATAAGATTCAATTGGATGAAGTTAAGGCATCAAGCCGTCAGAACCCGTTCATTCGTTTTGAGCAATCTAAAGAGCTGTTCCGTAACGCTCTGATCGTTGAGAACCTAAGCCAAGGCTTTGAAGACGATCTGTTCAGCAACTTTGATGCGATTTTTGAAGTGGGCGAACGTGTTGCCATCATCGGTGAAAACGGCGTGGGTAAAACAACGTTGCTTAATACACTGGCGGGCGTACTCGAGCCACGCACAGGTGAATACAAGTGGTCAGAAAACTCAAACATTGGCTACTACGCTCAAGACCATGCACATGACTTTGAAGAAGACATGAACTTGATGGATTGGATGGGTCAATGGCGTCAAGAGGGCGACGACGAGCAAGTTCTGCGTAGCTTCCTTGGACGTATGCTGTTCTCGCAAGATGACATTAAGAAATCTGTAAAAGTGCTATCGGGTGGTGAGCAAGGTCGTATGCTGCTAGGTAAACTGCAAATGCATAAGCCAAACATGCTGTTGATGGACGAACCGACGAACCACATGGATATGGAATCTATCGAATCACTGAACAACGCACTTGAGCAATACAAGGGCACACTGTTCTTCGTTTCTCATGACCGTGTATTTGTTGACTCACTGGCAACCCGTATTCTAGAGATCAAAGATGGTCAGATTCACGATTTCCGCGGTACTTACGCAGAGTTCCTAAAGGCGCGTGGTATTGACGGATAATTCGTTGAAAATATTGCTAAAAGAGCCTCACGATTGAGGCTCTTTTTGTATCCGACTGACTTTCAAATAGACTGCTTTCTAATATTTGAACTGTGCGACAATTCCTTCGAGCTTGTGGCTAACCCCTGATACCTGTTCACTGCATTTCACAGAACTAGAGACAATTTGATAGGTGTTGCCCGCAAGGTGAGCAATCTCTGTGATATTGCGATCGATTTCCGCAGAGACAGCGGACTGCTCTTCAGAGGCAGTCGCGATTTGCGTATTCATATCAAACATTTCACTGATTTGAGTGCTGATACTCTCAATCGCCGTCACCACTTGATGAGTATGGGTGTTGGTGGTTCTTGCTTGCTCAGCACTGGACGCCATTTTCGACACTGTTTGCGAGATACCATTGGTTAATCCTTGGATGGTTGATTCAATCTGGTGGGTCGAATCGTTGGTCATCACCGACAATTGGCGAACTTCATCTGCGACCACAGCAAAGCCTCGTCCACTTTCACCGGCACGCGCAGCTTCAATCGCGGCGTTTAGCGCAAGTAAATTAGTCTGTTCTGCGATGCTTTGAATGGTCGAGACGACCTGATGAATCTCTCTACTTTGTTCTTCAAGCGCCATGATTTGCGCTTGCGACTGCTCAATGCTCTCTGCTAATTCATCAATTCGGTCACCAGTATTATGAGTCATATCGAGGGCGTTTTGCGCTTCACTTTTTACACGCTCAGCATTTTGAGCAGCTGATTCAATGTTGGCGGTAATCTCGTTGGTGGTCATGACCAGCTCATTAACCGCTGTGGCTACCGATTCTGATTCCAGTTTTTGCTGCTCCGCATTCTTCATGCTTTGAATCGCAGCATGTTCGGAGCTACACGAACTTTCGCTAAGAACATTCATCACGCCTGCCAGATCTTTGATGTGGCCGTGAAGGCTGGCAATAAACAGGTCAAACGAATTGGCCAGACTCGCCAGTTCATCATTGCCTTTCGCATTCATTCTCACGGTTAAATCACCGTTACCGCTCGCGATTTGCATCATGAGTGAATTGATCGCTTTAATTCTGCTCAGAATGCTTCGGCCGATTAAAAACAGGAGTGTGGACAACAAGACAACGAGCCCTAAGCCAATCGAATGAAGTTGGCTTTTAATTGCCTCACTTTTGGTGACAATCGCTGCGTTGATTTCAGATTGGAGACCTGCAATCGCATCCTCTGTCGTATGGACGTTATCTCTCAGCGCTCCTCGCAATCCTTCATTGGCGCTCAAACCCAATACCACGGTCTTGTCGATATGGGTTAATAAGTTTTCTTTGTACTGTTCAAACGCATTAAAAACATCCGACGGCATCGGTGAAAACTGAGCAAAACGCGCCATCGCTTGGTTGACCATTTCAATGCTTTCTCTGGACGGAGCGGCGAGATAACTCAAATCAGACTCAATGAGCTCGAGCAAAGCGACTTTAAGCAAAAAGTCCTCATGTGTAGACACGGTCTTTTTCAGGCGCTCTCGGTCGCCTGCAACTTGCAAAGACAAACTCTGCTGACCATTTTGGGCATCAAGCTCATTGACTTGCTCTGCCAATTGATGAAATTGACGCTGATACTGGTTTAGCGTGGAGACGATTTGTGCGCCTTGTTGATTGAGGTTGAGTTGGTGCTCGTTTAGCGACGTTTGGAGAGCGGAGATACGGCGAGATAGTTGTTCAAATGTTGAATCAAACCGAGTGACATATTTGCTGTCTTTACGAGCAAGAAAATCTTTCTCGTGTCGACGAAGCATGAGCAAATCCACAGAGCTACTCAAGTTGTCACTGGCTGCCCGTTCCAGTGAGGCGAGGTCAGCCAAACTTTTTTGTTCGTAGTAGGCGTAGACGACAACACCTAAAAGTAGAGTCAGATTAATTAAGACCAGTTTTGTTCTGATCGACAGCGAGAGCGTAAAGCCCTGACGTTTCGGTGTACCAACCATGGACACCTCCCCTTATTAGACCAATGACGTTGCACAACCACTGATGATGAAATTTTTGTGACATTTTTGTTTCAGTGGTTATACAACTAATAGCTTAAAGGGGGTGGTTTGCAAGCTAGGTCAAAGGTTATTGATTTCCTTTGACGTCAAATTCTATCTTTTCTGCTCCGGTAAAGACTTGAAACCTCAAACCTTTTGCCCGTGCAATGGTAGTAATGCCAAATTTTTTCGCCAAGTCGAGTCCCATTTGCGTAACACCCGAGCGGGAGAGCAGAATAGGGATACCCATTTGGGCAACTTTGATCACCATTTCTGAGGTGAGTCGCCCTGTGGTGTAGAAGATTTTGTCGTCACCAATCTCTTGGTTGAGCCACATTTCCCCAGCGAGTGTATCAACAGCATTGTGACGACCAACATCCTCGACAAATGACAGAACTTCATCAGATTTGCATACCGCACAACCATGGACTGCACCAGCTTTTTTGTAGGTGTCGTTGTAATGGGTTAACACCTCAAGCGCGGAGTAGATATCGGATTGCTTGATTTTGATTTGCGGCACTTGGTAGTTTTCAAGTTGCTTCATGACGTTGCCATACATGGTCCCTTGACCGCAGCCAGAGGTGACGGTTTTCTTTTTAAGTGCGCCTTCTACTTCTTTTGTATCTTCTTTGGTTACAACCGCGGCTGTGTGCGTTTCCCAATCAATAATCACTGACTCTAACGCATCAGGATCAGAGATAAAGCTCTGGTTCTTAAGATAGCCAAGGACGAGCGATTCAGGTCTAGAGCCCAACGTCATGAGCGTGACCACTTCTTTCCAGTTGAGCATCACAGTTAGAGGACGTTCACAGGCAATTTGCTTGGTAAGCTTTTCGCCATACTCGTCGAACACTTCTACTTCGATGGTTTGTAGGGGATTTTCACTGGTTTTAATAATGTTCGCTTTCACCACATGAGGTCCTATTGATAACGTTGGTTATTATTATTGAAACAGCTTACTTGCAAATAACATTCCCAAGTTTGTCTGTGTCGTGTTTTTGAACTTGTCCATTACCTTACCACAAGATATCGAACTACATTTTCAATCAGCGTAGGTACAAATATTGCTTGTGACAAAAGTAACAACAACTCGGGGTAGGTAAACAATGTCAAAACAACCGTCGACTCAAGCCACATTAACAAAAACAGAAGAGTTATGGCCGATACAATGTGAGCTTATTTCTCATGAGATCTCTACAGGTATCTGGGTAACCACGCAATGGCAGCTATCGGGTTTTGAACTCGCACCTAATGACGCTAGCCAAAACGTGGCGCTTCTTCAGCTTCATCGAGACGAGAGAACAGACTATCGTTTCAATCTTAGCTCCCAGCAACCTAAACTCTTTCTTGTACTTGATTCGGTTGATAATAACGACGAGCCTAATATCGTCGCGCTGACCGCCTCTCAGAGCGTTGCTGGGCAATATATGGATGGAGATTATCTCGTCCTCTCTAAAGAGATGCCACTTCCGGTACAAGCATGGATGGAAGCCTATATTGGTCGACATGGTGAACTGCTCGAGCAAAGAAGAAAGAAACGTAAGGGAGCAGGGCGCGCTAGTGGCAACTAATTTTCTAAGTCGTTGGTCTCAACGCAAACTGGATGTCGGTTCCGATAAGGCAGAAGAAAGCGTAGAAACCAACGAATCAGCGCGAGTCAGTGAGGCTGAAAACCATGTCGAAAAGCCGCATGAGACTCCAACGGATGACGCTCAAAATCTTTCTGATGGAAGTGATGATCAGAGTGTGGCAACACTGCTTGCGTCACAAGTTGAGAGTAGCGTTAAGAAAGCTGCACTTCGGAAGTTGTTTTTATCCGGTGAGTTTAGTGAAGTAGACCGCCTCAATGACTATGATCATGATTATCAATCGGTTAAGTCATTGTCGAGTGAAGTCGCCAGTAAATTGAGAGATTGGGTCAATGATGAAAGCGAAGATAAAGACATGGAGGCACACTCTTCCGCTAGTGAGCATGAACCCTCGACTGAGCCAGCCGATGCCAAATTGGCTGCGGACTCACAATACGCCATTAACGTAGAAGGCGAGGACTCGACCTTAGATGATGGCAGTGAACAGGTGAGACAAAATATACCATACAAACAATAGGTACATTTTGACTAAACACTAACTAAAGCGGGTGGGACATTTTGTCTCGCCCGCTTTTCATTTCTCGTTATCTCACTGCATTTCCCCCTAAGTTATTGATAAATTTGTATTAAAAAGTTGGTACAGCAATTGCTATCACTCAGCAGAGTGAATATTCATGTTCTTACTGGAATAGAACTGGAAGTGAGCAATGCTTAAACAACTATTACAAGAATCAACGTCAACCAACGGAAAGGCACGTTTATACGCCTTCGAAAATACCGTTGAACTGACGAATCTCATTCCACCTACAGTCAGCTATGAAAGCGGTGGTCACACTTTGATCGTTGGCCCTACGGCGATTATCGAAAGCGCGGCTGAGCAGCTGGCTCAAATGAAAAGCCTGACACTTCTCTCCACTGACGGGGAAATGGGTCAACACGCTAACCTTTACTTTGCAAACAGCGTTCAAGTTTCCGGTTTTCTCGGCACGTTTGACGTTGTGATCGAAAACAAAGGCATTTCGAGCAATCTTGCGAAAGTCGCTATCAATCATGACTGCTTCGATATCGTCCTCGATCTGTGTCTTGAAAGCTGCATGAAAGAGGAAGTGCCGGTTCCTGGTTATTACCCCGTTGGACGTGGCTATCCAAAATTGGCGGAAGCGTTAGAAGAGATTCCAACCTTGATGGGCACCTTTGATAAGCCTAAGTATTTTCGCCTAGATACTGATTTGTGTGCACACAGTTCACGCGGTGTTAAAGGCTGTGAGCGCTGTGTCGACGCTTGTCCTGCGGGAGCGTTATCGAGTGAAGGTTCAGATAAGACCGGTCACCGCATCGAGATTAACCCGTATTTGTGTCAAGGCGTAGGCACATGTGCGACTGCTTGCCCGACAGAAGCGATTCACTATGCACTGCCGAATCCGCAAGAGACACAAAAATTCGTTGAGCGCACCTTGGCGAACTACGAACAAGCCGGTGGTGTCGACCCCATTGTCCTAATCTGCAGTTCTCGTCATGAACAGTACAACGTCATGGCATTGAAAGCCCTCCCAGATAACGTTGTTCCAATCGTTGTAGAAGAGCTGCCTTCCGTGGGAATAGACAGTTGGTTAGCGGCATTGGTGAACGGGGCCACACAGGTTCTTTTTGCGGCAAGTCGCTTTATGCCACCGACTATCATTCGAGTGCTCAATAATGAAGTCTCTATTGCTCAAGAGTTGTTGAGTCAGCTCGGTATTGCGAAAGAGACTATCGATATTTTGTATTTAGAATCTCTACGCGAAGGTCAACCAACACTTTGCACGGATTCGTTTGACTTAGCGTTGGGCGATCTTGAAGGCAATAAACGCGCTCGTCTATTCACGGCGCTTGATGCGCTCGCTAAAGCGCGTATCCCTGTTGAAAATGTCGTGGATCTTCCAGCCAACGCGCCGTTTGGTTCGGTTTCATGTGAAAGCAAAGACTGCACCTTGTGTATGAGCTGTGTGGCGGTTTGTCCGACACGCGCACTTCACACGGATGGCACCTCGCCATCTCTTCAATTTGTTGAACAAGACTGTGTTCAATGTGGGCTATGTGAAAAAGCGTGCCCTGAGAATGCGCTTAGTTTGACGCCTCGAATGAATTGGGACAGTCAAACGCGTCAGAATGCGGTAGTTCTGCATGAAGAGAAAGCGGCGGAATGTATTCGCTGCCATAAACCGTTCGCACCGCAATCAATGATTGACATGCTGCAAAACAAGTTACGCGGTCACTCTCATTTCTCTGATGAAGCGGCGATCAACCGTATCGCCATGTGTGAAGACTGCCGAGTGGTAGACATGTTTGAGTCAATGGCTCAAGACCCGATGCAACAACTCAAATACTAGGAGTGGCGTGTGAGTATCGAACAACAAACATTACGTACAGAGATTTACTTGCTGCTTTCAGCACTGCTGCGTCATACGCCTTCAGCAGAGATGCTAGCGTTCCTTTGTCAACTCGAGGCGGAATCAGAACAAAGTGACATGCAAAAAGCGTGGCAGGGCATTTCTACTGCGGCAGCCAAAGCAAACATTAGTGCACTGGAAGACGAATACCAAGAGCTGTTTATCGGCATTGGCCGTGGAGAAGTTGTGCCATTTGCTTCTTGGCATCGCACAGGTTCTTTAATGGAAAAACCACTGGCAGAGATCCGCAATGATCTTGACCAGATGGGGTTTGAACGTGAAGAGCAGGTGAAAGAACCAGAAGACCATATTGCTGCATTGTGTGAAGTTATGGCGATGATCACTCAAGAGGATGAAGCGCTTCAGCAAGCGTTTTTCAACAAGCACATTGCACCTTGGTTTGGCTCACTCGTTAATCAAATTAGTGAGGCAAAGAGCGCTGACTTTTATCTGAACGTTGCCGCATTGCTCAATGCATTCCTTTCGCTAGAGCAAGTGCGCTTTAGCGAGAAAACGAAAAGCATTAAAACACAATTAAAAATTGATGTGAAAAACGTCACTGAGTACGACCAAGCTCAGCAGTAACGAGTTCGCGTCGATAAGAGAGACGCTGAGTCTCCAAGTACCGTAAAGGTAAGGAAGCAAAATGAAAGATAATAAAGAAATAAACACAAGCCGTAGGGATCTTCTTAAAGGCTTGACCACAGCTGCCGTTGCGGGTGCTGTTGTTACAGGTACCGCAACTGTGGCTAACGCATCGGAGACGGTAGCGGTGGATAAAGAATCAAAGAAGACAGGTTATCGCGAAACGCAACATATCCGTGATTACTACGAAACCCTATAGGAGCTAAGCAATGAAACTCGTTAAACGCTCCGATAGTGTGAGCAAAGAACAAAATCAATTGGGTATTTCACGCCGCGCATTCATGAAAAACAGCTCATTGGCTGCTGGTGGTGCGGTTGCAGGTGCGTGCCTATTTACACCGGGCATGATCAAGAAAGCAGAAGCAAAGTCTGTTGATCCAAGTGCTAAAACCGACGTCAAACGTACGATCTGTTCTCACTGTTCTGTGGGCTGCGGTATCTATGCCGAAGTGCAAAACGGTGTGTGGACAGGTCAAGAGCCTGCGTTTGACCATCCATTCAACGCTGGTGGCCACTGTGCTAAAGGGGCAGCACTGCGTGAACATGGACATGGTGAGCGTCGCTTGAAATACCCAATGAAACTGGAAGGCGGTAAGTGGAAAAAGCTTTCTTGGGATCAAGCGATCGAAGAGATCGGCAATAAAGTGCTCGATATTCGCAAAGAATCAGGTCCTGACTCAGTGTATTGGCTTGGTAGCGCGAAGCACAATAACGAGCAAGCGTACATGTTCCGCAAAATGGCGTCACTGTGGGGCACCAATAACGTCGATCACCAAGCGCGTATCTGTCACTCCACAACCGTAGCAGGTGTAGCAAACACTTGGGGTTACGGCGCGATGACTAACTCGTTCAATGACATGCACAACTGTAAGTCGATGCTGTTCATTGGCTCCAACCCAGCTGAGGCACACCCAGTTGCCATGCAGCACATCTTGATCGCCAAAGAGAAAAACAACTGTAAGATCGTTGTTGCTGACCCGCGTCGCACACGTACCGCTGCAAAATCAGATCACTACGTATCTCTTCGTCCTGGTTCTGACGTTGCCTTCATTTGGGGTATCTTGTGGCATGTCTTCGCTAACCAGTGGGAAGACAAAGAATTCATTCGCCAACGTGTATTCGGCATGGATGAGATCCGTGAAGAAGTCTCTAAATGGAACCCAGCAGAAGTTGAGCGTGTAACGGGTGTGGCTGAAGCTGACGTCTACAAAACCGCGAAACTGCTGTCTGAAAACCGCCCAGGCTGTGTGGTTTGGTGTATGGGTGGTACTCAACATACAACCGGTAACAACAACACGCGTGCATACTGTGTACTTGAGCTTGCGCTAGGTAACATGGGTAAATCTGGTGGTGGTGCGAACATCTTCCGTGGTCACGATAACGTACAGGGCGCAACTGACCTAGGCGTACTTTCGCACACACTTCCTGGTTACTACGGTCTGTCAGATGGTGCTTGGAAACACTGGTCTAAGGTTTGGGATCTAGACCATGAGTGGGTACAAAACCGCTTCGACCAAAACGAATACCGCGGCAAAAAGCCAATGAACAACATGGGTATTCCTGTGTCTCGTTGGATTGATGGCGTATTAGAAAACAAAGATAACATCGAACAAAACGACAACATTCGCGCTATGTTCTACTGGGGGCACGCGGTTAACTCCCAGACTCGCGGCGTAGAAATGCGCAAAGCGATGCAAAAGCTGGATATGATGGTTATCGTCGATCCATACCCAACCGTCGCAGCGGTAATGAACGATCGTACCGATGGTGTTTATCTTCTACCTGCTACTACTCAGTTTGAAACTTACGGCAGTGTGACGGCGTCTAACCGCTCTATTCAGTGGCGTGACAAAGTCGTTGAGCCTCTTTTCGACTCCAAGCCTGACCACGAAATCATGTACCTGCTGACCAAGAAGCTAGGCTTTGCAGAGCAGCTGTTCAAGAACGTGAAAGTGGAAAACAACCAACCTGTTATCGAAGACATTACTCGTGAATTTAACAAGGGTATGTGGACGATTGGTTATACAGGTCAAAGCCCAGAGCGTTTAAAAGCGCACCAACAAAACTGGCATACCTTCCACAAAACGACACTGGAAGCAGAAGGTGGTATTGCTCACGGTGAAACCTATGGTTTGCCTTGGCCATGTTGGGGTACACCTGAGATGAAACACCCGGGTACGCATATCCTTTACGATACGTCTAAACCCGTTGCTCAGGGCGGTGGTAACTTCCGTGCTCGATTTGGTGTGGAGTTTGAAGGCACCAATATTCTCGCTGAAGACAGCTACTCAAAAGGTTGTGAGATTGAAGATGGCTATCCAGAGTTCAGTGACAAGCTACTGAAATCTCTGGGTTGGTGGGATGATCTTACTGCAGAAGAGAAAGCAGCAGCAGAAGGCAAAAACTGGAAGACCGACCTATCAGGCGGTATTCAGCGCGTAGCCATCAAACACGGCTGTATTCCTTTTGGTAACGCGAAAGCGCGCGCGGTAGTTTGGACCTTCCCAGATCGCGTGCCACTGCACCGTGAACCGCTTTACACACCACGTCGTGACCTAGTCGCGGATTACCCAACGTGGGACGACAGCGAGTCTATCTATCGTCTGCCAACCATGTACAAGTCAATTCAAGACAAAGATGTATCGGGTGAGTACCCAATCATCCTAACCTCAGGTCGTCTGGTTGAGTACGAAGGTGGTGGTGAAGAGACTCGTTCAAACCCATGGCTTGCTGAGCTTCAACAAGAAATGTTTGTCGAGGTGAACCCGAAAGATGCCAATGATCTTGGCTTCAAAGATGGCGAAATGGTTTGGGTTGAAGGTGCAGAGAAAGGTCGAATCCACGTGAAAGCGATGGTGACTCGACGCGTGAAGCCGGGCATGGCATTTATTCCATTCCACTTCGGCGGTAAGTTCCAAGGCGAAGACCTTCGCGGCAAGTACCCTGAAGGGACAGACCCATACGTGATTGGTGAATCAGCCAACATTGCAACGACTTACGGTTATGACCCTGTTACGCAAATGCAGGAAACTAAAGTCACCCTATGTAACATTCGCAAAGCTTAAGGAGTCAACAAATGGCTAGAATGAAATTCCTTTGTGACACCAAGCGCTGTATCGAATGTAACGGCTGTGTCACTGCATGTAAGAACGAAAATGACGACGCGCTAGAGTGGGGTATTCAGCGCCGCCGCGTTGTTACCTTGAACGATGGTGAACCGGGTGAGAACTCGATCTCGGTTGCTTGTATGCACTGTACTGATGCGCCTTGTATGGCGGTGTGTCCGGCAGACTGTTTTGAGCACACAGAAGATGGCATCGTGCTGCACAACAAAGACCTTTGTATCGGTTGTGGTTACTGTCTGTTTGCTTGTCCGTTTGGTGCGCCTCAGTTTCCGAAACAGGAAGCCTTTGGCGAGCGCGGTAAGATGGACAAATGTACCTTCTGTGCCGGTGGTCCTGAAACAGAGCCAGGTTCAGTAGAAGAACGTCAGAAGTACGGTGCGAACCGTATTGCTGAAGGCAAACTGCCAATGTGTGCCTCGCTCTGCTCAACTAAAGCGCTGTTAGCGGGTGATGCTGAGAAAGTCTCAGATATCTTCCGTCAACGTGTGGTTGAGCGTGGTGCGAAAGGTGCGGGTTGGACGAATGGTAACGACTTGTCTTACGACGCAACGAAAAGTTAAGGGTGGAGAGATTCATGTTTTCAATGTTTAAACGTGCATCTCTTGTAATGCTGTCAATGATGGCAGCATTACTCTTTGCTTTATCGCTGCCTGCGCATGCTGAGCAAAAAGAGTCTGAAGTTGCACAACGTGAAATGACCCAATTGGCTGGCGCCGATTTTTGGCGTCAAGTTCGTCAAGGCGAAGAGGGCTACACGACGTCTCAGTTCCCAGAGCATGGAATGCTGATCAGTACCCCAGGGCAAACCTGGTACATTTTGAAAGAGAAATGGATGTCACCAGCGGGAGCTGTGGCGATTTTCGGTAGTATCGCTTTCGTTACTCTCATGTACATTGTCATTGGTCCACTTATGTTAAGTGCGCCAAGAACAGGTAAGAAGATCAAGCGTTGGTCTCGACTGGATCGCGCTCTTCACTGGAGCATGGCATTCACTTTCTTAACCTTAGCGTTTAGTGGGCTAATGCTGGTTTATGGTAAACATTTCCTTAAGCCGTACATTCCGTCTGAGCTATGGGGCTTCATCATTATGTTGGCGAAGCAATACCATAACTACATTGGTCCAATCTTCTACGTGTTGCTGCTATGTGTGCTGATTAAGTGGTGGCGAAAGTCGATCTTCAAAAAAGTCGATCTTGCTTGGTTTATGAAGCTTGGTGGCATGGTGGGTAAACATAAAGGCTCGCATCCATCAGCAGAGTTTTCTAACGCTGGTGAAAAAGCGCTGTTCTGGTTACTCATTGTTGTAGGAACGGTCGTTGCGATCAGCGGGTTGGTATTGGATTTCCCAATCTTTGGTCAGACGCGACGTGATATGGAGCTTTCTAACCTGGTCCATATGTTAGCGGCTCTGATTCTAATCTGTGGTTTCGTGTTCCACATCTATATCGGTTTATTCGGAATGGAAGGAGCACTTGAAGGTATGGTAACGGGCGAGGTTGATGAAACTTGGGCCAAAGAGCACCATGACCTTTGGTATGAAGAGATGATGGCTAAAGAGCGAGAAGAGCAGGGTGGAAATGCAAACACCGCGAGCTCTGACCACGAAGTAAAAGGAGCGCAGACGAATGAACAAACCTCATAATGGTATTTGGGTTGCGTACATCTTAAGTTGTTTTACTCCGTTTACCTGCCTAATTTCAGGTGTGATTGCGATTGTTTACGCGGGTTACCGTTTAGACCGAGGTGAAGATGGCGAAGTGATCGATTCTCACTATTACGGCTTGATTCGAACTTTCTTCCTGAACTTAACCTACTTTGTCGTATTGATCATCACGGTAGCGACGTCAAATGGTGTCCTGAAAGGGGTCAATGATTACTGGTATCAAAGTCATATCATCGACGAGATTGCTTATTACATCCCATACGTAGGAATGTTATTTGGTGTAATTGCGATAGTGATTTGGTTTATCCGCATGTTCCAAGGCATGAGCAAACTCAGAGACAACCAACCATTTAGTTTTTCAAAAGGACCAAACCTGTAAAAAGCCTCTTACTAAGTGAGCCCTGATCTCTTCAGGGCTCTTTTTTATGCACCAAAAGATTGCGCCTCTATCTGGTGCAACTATCCCTCTCATGGTGCATTTTCTCACCCAGTTTGCACATTCAAATCGTCACCTTCAACTTGAATCCTTTAATTATTTTAATAAATTCAATCACTAAGATGTAGATTATAAAATTATAGTTTAGTGGCATGTAACTTGCCGTATCAGGGCTTCAAGCAATATCACCAATGTGGTGAGCGATGTTATATGACGCACAGGAAAAGTGCGCGACAAACAAAAATGGAGACTTATACGGATGAGCGTAACAGCCAGTCAGGTTCATGGAGCCGTTCAAACCCTGACTCAAAGTTCGGACACACTTTTTCTTCTTCTTGGTGCCATTATGGTGTTCTTAATGCACGCTGGGTTCGCATTTCTCGAAGTCGGTACGGTCAGACATAAGAACCAAGTCAATGCTCTGGTTAAAATTCTTGCAGACTTCGGTATTTCAGCGCTTGCCTATTTCTTCATCGGTTATTGGGTCGCTTATGGAGCAAACTTCTTCGCTGACGCACAAACTCTTTCACAAGGAAATGGGTATGAGCTGGTCAAGTTCTTCTTCTTACTAACCTTTGCCGCTGCGATTCCAGCCATCGTTTCTGGCGGGATTGCTGAGCGAGCTCGTTTTTATCCTATCCTTGTGGCGACCTTCTTTACGGTTGGATTGGTCTACCCAGTGTTTGAAGGCATGATCTGGAATGGCAACTTTGGTTTGCAGGCTTGGTTCGAATCACAATTTGGCTATGGGTTCCATGATTTTGCAGGCTCCGTTGTTGTGCATGGTGTCGGCGGTTGGATTGCGTTGGTTGCAGTTCTTTTCCTCGGTATGCGTAAAGGGCGAATCAGAGCAGGAAAGCACACCAACTTTGCGCCATCGAATATCCCGTTTTTAGCGCTCGGCGCATGGATTCTGTGTGTTGGCTGGTTTGGATTTAACGTGATGTCAGCGCAAACGCTTAATGGCATCAGCGGGCTCGTCGCGATGAATTCATTGATGGCGATGGTCGGTGGAATTGTTGCTGCTTTAATCGCAGGCAAAAACGACCCAGGCTTTATTCACAATGGTCCTTTAGCTGGTCTGGTTGCCATTTGTGCCGGCTCTGACTTAATGCATCCCATCGGCTCTTTGATTACGGGTGCTGTCGCAGGGGCGTTATTTGTTTATCTATTTACCTACCTTCAAAACAAAACCAAAATCGATGATGTTCTTGGAGTTTGGCCGCTTCACGGAGTTTGTGGGGCGTGGGGTGGCATTGCTGCCGGTATTTTCGGCCAGACTGTGTTAGGTGGCCTCGGAGGCGTGAGCTTTGTGGTTCAGTTGCTCGGTACATTAGTCGGCATTGGGATTGCGGTTGGGGGCGCTTTGGTTGTGTACGGCATCATTAACAAAGTATCTGGCTTACGCTTATCGGAAGAAGATGAGTTCAATGGTGCAGACTTGGCGATTCATAAAATCTCTGCCACGAGTGACGATTAAACAATCGGTTGAGATAGGGCGGCTTCGGTCGCCTTTTTTGTTTTAGTTCACATTACCTTGTATAACTCGTTTGATTTCGACTATGGTCTAATCCGCATAACTTCTGATGTTATTAGCGAAGTGCTAAGCTACATCTAAAGGAAAAATATAAGGATGTGGTATGAAGTTTCCGTATCGTAATGTCGTAATTCTCACTGGAGCAGGGATCTCAGCTGAATCAGGTATTCAAACTTTTCGAGCGCAAGATGGCTTGTGGGAAGATCACCGCATAGAAGATGTCGCGACCCCTGAAGGATTTGCCCGCGACCCTGATCTTGTTCAAGATTTCTATAATAAACGCCGCATCATGCTACAAGAACCGCATATTGAACCCAATGCAGCTCACATCGCATTAGGGCAACTGGAAGCCGAGCTAGACGGGACGGTAACCGTGATTACACAGAACATCGATAACCTACATGAGCGAGGTGGCAGCTCGAACGTCATTCACATGCATGGCGAACTCCTAAAAGCACGTTGCAGCGTATCGAATCAAGTGGTTGAAGAGTTGGGTGAAATCAAAACGGGCGATCTTTGTCATTGCTGTCAAATGCCATCTCAAATGCGACCTCATGTTGTTTGGTTTGGCGAAATGCCATTACGAATGGGCGAGATTTATCAATCCCTAGAAGACGCAGATCTGTTCATTTCGATTGGTACATCAGGGGTTGTTTTCCCCGCTGCTGGATTTGTTCACGATGCCAAAATGCATGGTGCCCACACAATAGAAATCAATTTAGAGCCAAGTGCTGTTGAGAGTGAGTTTGAAGAGAAGCGTTATGGAAAAGCCAGTGTGGAAGTTCCGAAACTGGTTGAGGAAATCCTAGCTTTGCAGAAACCTCAAGCAAAGCACGCATAAACGTTGCGTTTTGAATAGATGCTCAGCGCTTGCCTCGCTGAGCTTTTTTCATTTCATACATGGCTTTATCTGTATTGATTAACGCTTGATGGAACTGAGTCTTGGTTGTTGAATCAATACCATAGCTAAACTTGATGTCTTCACCTTCTAGATGAGCGTTGATCTTGCGAATGAACGCGAGTCCTGCCCCTGGCGACGCCACAACAGCAAATTCATCGCCACCCAGTCTAAACGCTTGCTCCGCCTCAGAAGTCGATTCTCGTAACGCCTGTGCAAAGCGAACCAACATAATATCGCCTTGCGCATGACCTTGTGTATCGTTGACTAACTTTAAGCCATCTAAATCAAAGTAGATTAAGTCAAATTTTTCGAGGGTGATGTTGTTGAGTTTTTTTCGGTTGTATAGCCCAGTTAACTCATCAATAGTGGCGTTCTCTTTCGCTTTATTGACCATACGAGTAATGCCAAAGGCCAACAACAAGAACGAAAGTTGTAACAAGCCGTCTTCTAGAAACGAGTCAACCAACGGATGTTGCGCTGCGATGTCGTTGAAGTAAGTGATTTCCGTGACGACTTCATAAAAACTGTTTGTGATCAGTAAGCCAACCCCATAATTAACCAGTGAGTTGGAGCGCACTGTTCGCAGAGAGATGTAGGCTAAATAAATCACCAGAAAGAGGGTGTTTGTCTCGAAAAGCAGATCGTAGCGTGAATCAACAGCGAAGAAATGACTCATCACCAATAGTAATAATTGGACGATGATCAGCAATGAAAGAAAGAAAAGGGTGACTCTGTACATAGTCCTCTCAAACTAATAAAGCGGCAGATGCCGCTTTATTAAGTGTAAGATAAATCGCTTAATTATCTACTTTAAGTTTCTGGAAGTATTCGTCGTAAAGCACGCTTGCTTCACCCACTTCGTCTTGCCACGTGCCACTTTCCATCACTTCTTGTGGTGGGAAAATGCTTGGGTCGTTTGCAAACTCTTTAGGCAGTAGATCGTGTGCTGTAGCCACTGGCGTAGGGTAGCCAATCTCAAGAGCGATTTTCGCTGCATTCTCTGGGCGAAGTAGGAAGTCGATCATTTTGTGTGCCGCTTCGATATTCTTCGCACCTGCAGGAATAGCTAGGCTGTCCATCCAGAAAATAGCGCCTTTTTCAGGCCAGATGATGTTGATAGATGCGCCTTCTTGACGCGCCATGTATGCCGAACCATTCCAAAGCATGCCAAGAGAAACTTCGCCTGCTAAGTATGGGTTTGCTGGGAAATCAGAGTTGAAAACTAATACATTTGGCATTAGCTTTTTCAGCTCTTCATATGCTGCTTTGATTTCATCTGGATCCGTGGTGTTTGGTGAGTACCCAAGCTTCGTTAGGGCGATATGGAAGACTTCGCGCGAGTCATCCATCAGCATAAGTTGGCCTTCCCACTTGCTATCCCAGAAGTCATCCCACTTCGTTGCTGAAGAGCTGTCTAGCATGTCTGAGTTAATGCCAATACCTGTCGCGCCCCAGATGTAAGGGATAGAGTAACTGTTGTTTGGGTCGAACGGTTTGTTTAGGAAGTTTGTATCAAGATCGGCAAAGTGAGAAAGCTTCTCTTTGTCAATTTTTTGTAGCATGCCTTCTTTGCGCATCTTAGAGACAAAGTAAGTAGACGGTACTACTAGGTCGTAACCAGAACCTTGAGTCTTTAACTTAGCGTACATGCTTTCGTTAGACTCGTAAGTTGAGTAAATCACCTTAATTCCGGTTTCTTTTGTAAAGTCTTCAAGAACTTCGTTTGGAATGTATTCAGACCAGTTGTAGAAGTAGAGTTCTTGATCAGCAGCCATTGCAGGGGAAGCGATCAGAGTCGCCGCGCACAGTGCGCTTGCATAGAATTTACTTTTCATTATTTTTCCGTTTTTCCTGTGCTTAGACAGCATAAGCATTTCCAAGCTTATGTACGCTGGGTAAGCAGTGAGTTAAGTCGCTTGTTAGAACAACAAACCATGCAAACAGAAATTATATCAGCCAATGACGAAAATAGGCAGCGAATGCTGCCTATTTTCCTGTTTAGTTTGGGTTATTGACCCGCTTTAAGCTTTAGGAAGTATTCTTCATACTTCACGGTTAAATCGCCTACCGAATCTTGCCACTCCACACGGTCCAGATCTTCTTGAGAAGGGAATAGGGGAGCCACATCTTTAAACTTGGCGTTAGACTCAGCAACCGCTGTTAAATAACCGGTATCGCGCGAGATTTGCTCGGCAATTTCTGGGCGAAGTAGGAAATCGATCATCTTATGAGCCGCATCTACGTTCTTCGCACCCGAAGAGATGGCAAAGTTATCAACCCAACCGATACCGCCTTCTTTAGGGAAGACAAGTTTTAGGTTCATACCTTCGTTTTGAGCCGCAGCCGCACTGCCGTTCCAAAGCATACCTACGCCAACTTCACCAGACATATATGGAGCACCTGGGTTGTCAGAGTTAAATACCAATACGTTTGGCATTAGCTTCTGTAGTTCTGCGTACGCTTCGTCGATCTGTTTCGGATCGGTTGAGTTACCAGAGTAACCCAGTTTACGCAAAGCGATGTGGAACACTTCGCGGGTGTCGTCCATCAACATTAGCTGACCTTCAAGTTCTGGGTTCCATAGATCAGCCCAGCTCGTAAAGTCATTCGGATCGTACATGTCAGCGTTAACGGCAAGGCCAGTAATCGCTACTACGTGAGGAATCGAATAGTCGTTGTTTGGATCGTAAGGCTTGTCCAAGTAGTTCTTATCTAGGTTAGAGAAGTTACTCAGTTTCGACTTGTCGATTTTTTGCAGCATTCCTTCATCGCGCATTTTTGCGACGAAGTAAGTTGACGGTACGACAAGGTCATAACCTTGATTATGTGTTTTTAGCTTTGCATACAGTGTTTCATTCGACTCGTAAGTCGAGTAAATCACCTTGATGCCAGTTTCCTTTGTAAATTGTTCTAGGATATTACTGTTGATGTAAGGACCCCAGTTCATAAATACAAGTTCTTTGTTTTCGTCCGCTGCAACTGATCCTGAGAACAGAGAAAGCGCACATGCACTACCAGCTAATAAAGTAGCCCATTTTTTCATTGACGTTAGCTCCAAACCAAACGTATCTCCACAATGGAGATTGGATAGAAAAACAGAACGGCGACATGCCATTCTGTTTCGTGTTTTTCGATGCGGATTCTACTTCACTTTTTCTCTGGCTAGCAACTGAGATGTTACAACCAAAATTAGTGAGACAATCAGCATCACGGTTGCGAGGGCATTCACTTCAGGTGAAATGCCGACTTTCACCATTGAATAGATCTTCAACGGTAAGATTTCATATGTTGGGCCTGTCACGAACGAGCTGATAATCACGTCGTCTAGTGATAGGGTGAAACTCAGTAGCCAGCCTGCTGCAACTGCTGGTTTAGCAAGAGGCAAAATAATTTGCTTCAAGATAACCCATTCGCTTGCACCCAAATCTTTGGCCGCTTCGAGCATCTTGACGTCAAAGCCATTTAAGCGGCTGTATACGCTCACGACTACAAACGGCAGACAGAATGTAATGTGAGCAACCAACAAGGTGAAGAATCCTAGTTGCGCTCCCATCACCAAAAACAGCGCGAGCAGCGAAATAGCCATTACGATGTCCGGAGACATCATCACGACAAAAAGCATCCCGTTGACCACACCCTTACCCTTAAAGGTATAACGAAATAGGGCAACAGCCGTTAAGCTACCAATTATGGTTGCTGCTGTTGCTGAAAAAATCGCAACATTTAACGAGTGCCACGCGGCTTGCATCAGGCTGTCGTTGTTGATCAAGGTTTCGTACCACTTTGTGGTAAAACCGCCCCATTTCATGCCAAATTTGTTGGCGTTAAATGAGTTAACAATCAAGACAATAATTGGCAGATACAAAAACGCGTACACCAATGTCATAAAGCTAAATCTAACTGTACGGCCCATCAGTCTAGCTCCACTTTCTTATTCAATAATTTGCCCGCTCTGTAGTAGGCGTAAAGCATGATTGCCATCGCAATGGTTAGAGCGATACTGGTCGCGGCACCAAATGGCCAATCACGTGCGTTCAATACTTGGCTCTTAATGACGTTACCAATCAATAAGTTTTTCGCTCCGCCGAGTAAGTCAGAAATGTAGAACATACCCAGTGCAGGCAGTAGCACCAATAAACAGCCTCCAATAATGCCAGGCATGGTCAGAGGGAGCGTTACTTTGGTAAATATCTGGAACTTGTTTGCCCCTAAGTCTTGCGCTGCTTCCGTGTAGGTATGGTCTAACTTCTCAATCGCTGAGTAGAGCGGAAGTATCATAAACGGCAGCAGAATATAGACCAGACCAATCATTACCGCAGTTTCGGTGTACATCAATCGAATCGGTTTATCGATGATCTCCATCGCCATCAGCGATTTGTTCAAGATGCCCTGAGTACCCAATACGATTTTAAGGCCGTACGTACGAATCAGCGAGTTAGTCCAGAAAGGAACAATCACCAGAAACAACATGATTGGTCGCCATTTCTCAGGCATTTTTGCCACGATGTAGGCAAATGGATAACCAATGGCCAAACAGATCAGCGTCGCGACAATCGCCATGTAGAATGAGTGCCACAGTACCTTGGCGTACAGTGGGTCCATCAAGCGCACATAGTTGTCTAATGTGAACGTCATTTCGATTAGGTTAGCTTCATCACGCGTGAGGAAACTGGTACCAATAATCATGACGTTAGGGATTAGCACAAACAGTGTTAACCAACCAACAATTAGGGCAATGATGGCGTTTTGTAGATTAAGCTTCTTGCTTATCATTGAGTACCACCTCCCAGCTCTCAACCCAAGTGATTGCGACTTTTTGTCCAAGAGAGTGGTCCACATCGGGATCGTCTTCATTGAAGAATTCGCTAACCATCACACGCATACCTGATTCGAGCTCGATGACCGAGTCTAAGGTCATACCTTTGTAGGTTCGTTCAGTAACGTGACCAACAATACCTTTTTGCTCAGACTCTTTGATCTCTTCGATACGTAAGTCTTCAGGGCGAAGAAGCACTTGTAGCTTGTCACCCGATTGCGCGTCTTGATCGTAGTAAACTACAGATTCAACACCTTCGATGTCAGCACGAATGCGCTTGTCATCTAAACGCTCGAGCATGGTCGCATTGAACACATTGATTTCGCCGATAAAGCGAGCGACGAACAAGTTCTTCGGTTCTTCATAGATCTCACGTGGAGAACCATCTTGCTCTATTACACCGTCACGCATAACGATAATGCGGTCAGACATAGAGAGTGCTTCTTCCTGATCATGTGTCACGAAGATGAAGGTAATGCCTAACTGGCGCTGAAGCTGTTTCAATTCGATCTGCATTTGCTTACGCAGTTTGTAATCAAGCGCAGAGAGAGATTCATCCAACAACAGGACTTTAGGTTTGTTCACAACTGCGCGCGCGATAGCGATACGTTGTTGCTGGCCACCTGATAGCTGATGGGGTTTACGCTGCGCCATTTTCTCTAGGCGAACCATGCGCAATGCTTCCATGACGCGAGGTTCGATATCCGAAGCCGGTGTTTTTTGCATACGCAGACCAAATGCTACGTTCTCAAACACTGTCATATGTGGGAAGAGTGCGTAACTTTGGAATACAGTGTTGACATGCCTTTGTTCTGCAGGGACTGAGGTTACATTCTGATTATCAAGAATAATGTCACCTTGGTCAGCGGTTTCGAAACCAGCAATCATTCTAAGAACGGTTGTTTTACCACAACCCGATGGACCAAGAATGGTAAGGAATTCACCATGGTTCACATCTAAATTCAGATTACCGATGATTTCCTTACCATCGAAACTTTTACTGATACCAGTTAGACGAATAACTGGTTGTCCTGCTTTTTGTTTAGCGTTCAACGTCTGTTTTTCTCCCACAATGGTCATTATGTCGCGAGTTTTAGCGAAGACCCGTAGTTACACAAAATAGAGGCGCGCATCATAATCACCAAAATTGTGAAATCAAAGCATTTTCTTATCCTGAAACCGAAATATTTTTGCAGGTAAAAGTAAACTTTTCTTACCATACTCTCTCTATACCTTTTACACGCTTTGGAGTAGGGTATTTTTCTCTCTGAATCAGGAATCTAGGCTTTGTAAATGCGTTTAGTGGTCAATTATCAACCATAAAGTCAAGAAAGCAAGTAATTGGCATGGATCTGATTTTGGAGTTTGAGGGGTTTCAGTATAATGTCTCTCACTTGCAACAAAGCATTAATCAACCAGTTTGCCTTGTCAGTTGATGAGGCATCGGACTTAGTAATGAATAACGACATAGAGAAAGATTTTAATTTAGGTGGGAGTATTGAGCGTGCGCTTGAAGGTAACTATGAGCTCAACGCTGGCGATGTTCTTAAAGAGGCATGGAATCACACGATAAAGAACTTCTTGTCCTTTTCACCTGCCATCGTGTTGCTCATCGCGATTCAAGTCGCCATATTCGTCATCGCGTTAAAGCTACAACTTGGTGACCCATCGGTGATTTTTGATGCGGTTTTAGATCCTGAGTCATTTGACCCGAGCATCTTCAGCGCGATCATGATTGCTAATTTCAGCTTTGAGGTCATCAGCGCCCCAATCTATGCGGGAATCAGCCTTATGGCAATGAGTCACGCGGCTGGGTTATCAACCAAACCTCGACATATTGGTAAAGGTTTGCAGTTCACCATTCCCGTGATCATTGCGACGCTAGCCAGTCTTGTTTTACAAGGAATTGCGGGAACATTGCTGCCGTTTCTATCTTTGTATTTTTCTCTCGCGTTTAGTAATTCGATGTTACTCATTTGCGAAAAGAAAGTGCCACCAATGCAGTCTTTACTGCTATCGCTTCGTGCAGTGAACAAGAAATTATTCCCGCTGCTGGGCATTTATTTCTTCATCGTGATTATGTTCATGGTTGGCGTAATGCTTTACGGCATTGGTTTGATTTTTGTTTTGCCTTTCTTCTTCCACGTAAAAGGCATCATTTATCGCAACATGTTTGGTATTAAACTGAAGATCATCGCTTCAGACCGTCCGAAAAATGGGGATGACAACGACAATGATTCACAAGTGTTCAATGCGTAAAAGTGAATTTATTGCTATTGCTGCAGCTGGCCTATTAGCCAGCTGTAGTTTTTATGGCTACGAGAAAAACCGAATAGAAGAAGAGCGCCAAACTGCCTATCAAACCGAGACCAACAGTAAAGCAAAGGCTTTGGGAGCTGCGCCTGACTTCTCTGCAATTGCTGAAACGCGCTCAAAGAAACAGGCGTTTTTCGATTATTTAAGGCCGGGTATCGCGCTAGAGAATGAACGCGTTAAAAAGGAACGCAAACGACTTGAAGCTATCCAAACGTCGTTTGATGTCGGTAATTTGACCTCGTCTGAACTCAGCGATGCGAAACGCTTAGGGCGCCTTTACAACCTCAATTTGGCCGAAGAAGGGATTACTCAGAGTTGGCTTGATAATATGCGCCACCGCGTTGATGTCATACCCGAAGCGCTCGTGTTGGTCCAAGCTGCTAATGAGTCAGCGTGGGGGACATCTCGCTTTGCAACTAAGGCAAATAACTATTTTGGTCAGTGGTGTTATAGCAAAGGATGTGGGCTTGTTCCTCTGAAACGTTCAGAGGGAATGACTCATGAAGTGGCTAAGTTCGCCTCAGCCCAGCAATCTATTCATGGGTATTTCATGAATGTAAACCGAAACAAAGCCTATCATGAGCTAAGAGAAATTCGATACCAGCGCCATACACAAGGGGAAAGTCTCATAGACACAGAGGCGGCGATGGCACTTGCGAATGGACTATTGAAATACTCTGAGCGCGGTGAGGCATACGTCAACGACTTGCAAAGCATGATTCGTCATAATAAGCAGTTCTGGGAAGGCAATTCTCAATCCAGTGCGAGTCGGTAGACATTATAAGCACTGCCCGTTATCCAACTAAAACAACAAGACTATAAATTCAATGAAGAAACTATCGTTAGCCCTTTTGACCGCTGCAGTAGGTATTACCGCAGCGATGCCAAGTTACGCTCAAGAATATATGTTCACCTATTCAAAACTGTTTTCTCACATGAAGCAGAATGCGAAAGAAGGGCATGATGATGTAAAAGTGGGCTTCTTTTTCTTAAATGCGAATACCAAGCAGTTGTGCAATATTGAAAAAGCTTGGATGGAAAAAGAAGAGCATTATGAGGAGCTGACGATTTCTCCTTATAACGAAGTGATTGTCCCGTTAGACAACAATCTACGCTCAGCCAATCCATTGGTGTTTGTCCACACGCCGATGGATATGCGTTGTGATTTCTCTATGGTGGTTATGACAAAAGAGCCAATGAACGGAGAGGTCAGCTACGATGACGTTAAAGTACTGTTACCGCAAATGCAGGTTATTCTAGAGCAATTAGGTGGCATGTTCGCGAGCTGGTTTACGCCTGATGTAGAAGGGCTAACGTTAGAGTTTCCAAATAAGCTAAATTCAACCATCCAGTTTTCTAATGGGACCACGAAACCTATCGTAGATGGTAAGACTCAAGTGTCGTTAGCAGAGATTGGTGAAGGTGGCACGATGACACTTCCGGCTGAAACGGCGAGAGTTCTTCCTTATCTACCCAAAGCAAACTAACTAAAAGGCCGCCCACGCGGCCTTTTTTGACTCTATTCCAATCAGTTTCCTCGTTCTTCATTTGTTTCCCATCAAATTGAATCGAATTTTGCTTACCTATTTAACTGCAGACGTTTAATCCTCACCAAAAAGCTCGTATAATCCACGCCCCGAATATGACACGTTAGGAAGTCCTACTGTTGGCCTAGCCGACGATGTGAGAGCTCGCAATGACACAATTAGATACAAGAAAAGAAACCCTAGAATTCAACAAACTTCAAAAGCGCCTAAGAAGAAACGTTGGAAATGCTATTACCGATTACAACATGATCGAAGAAGGCGATGTTGTGATGGCATGTATCAGTGGTGGTAAAGATTCATTTGCGATGCTGGATATCCTACTGAATCTACAAAAAGCGGCGCCAATTAAGTTTGACGTTGTTGCGGTTAACCTAGATCAAAAGCAGCCAGGATTCCCTGAACACATTCTTCCAGACTACTTTGAAACGTTAAACATCCCATATTATATCGTGGATAAAGATACGTACTCGGTTGTAAAAGAGAAGGTGCCAGAAGGAAAAACGACGTGTGGTCTTTGTTCACGTTTACGCCGTGGTACGCTTTACTCGTTTGCCGAGAAGATCGGTGCAACGAAGCTTGCTCTTGGTCACCACATGGATGACATTGTTGAAACCATGTTCTTGAATATGTTCCATGGCTCTCGTCTTAAAGCAATGCCGCCAAAACTGCGTTCAGATGATGGCCGCAATGTGGTAATTCGCCCCCTGACTTACTGTCGTGAGAAAGATCTCATCAAGTACGCAGAACATAAAGCGTTCCCGATCATCCCTTGTAACCTTTGTGGTTCACAAGAAAACCTGCAACGACAATCAATCAAAGCGATGTTGATTGATTGGGATAAAAAAACACCTGGCCGCGTTGAAGCGATCTTTAAGTCCATTCAAAACGTCAGCCCTAGCCAACTGGCAGATAAAAACCTGTTTGACTTTGAAAACTTGCCGCTTGATCGTGATGGAGATCGAGAAGAGTATGAGTTTAGTGAAGCCATCGTTTCGTCAACCAACATTGACGAGTCCATGTTTATCGATGTGACAAACATCTAATTACAGATAAGAAAAGAAAAGGAAGATAATGATTATCTTCCTTTTTTGTTTCTGATGATTAAATTGCGGTTCTTGGATCAAGTGGGCTAATGTAACCCAGAGGCTTCAATGCCAATACATCACAGTTAATTTTATCGATGACGTGCTCAGCGGTATTACCGATAAACACCGCAGACAACCCAGTGCGTCCCGTTGTTCCAATGATTACCATCGCGGCATTTAAGCGCTGGGCGACTTCAGGAATGATATCTTCTGGCAGCCCTTGTTCAACCACAGTCTGTTCATCATCATAACCGTGTTTTTGGCGTAGCGCTTTCATGGCGGTTAGGTGATGCCCACGCACAGCATCTGTATATGTTGCGGGATCGAATTCGGGTAATTCAATCGTGATGTTAGCCGGTGTGACAGGGTAGGCGTTAACCAAATAAGGTTTAGCGCCCAAACGTTCGGTTAGGCTATTGAGTTGTTCAACCATACTATCGTTGAGGTTAAGGTGCGTTTCGTTTTCCGAACCAACGTGAACCGAAGCAATGATGCTTGCATCCTCAGGCCAATCTTGGTTTTTAACTAATAGAACAGGGCATGGACACTTACGAAGTAAATGCCAATCCGTCGGAGTGAAGATTACCGACTCAAGAACATCGTGTTTGCGAGTTCCTTTGATCACGATGTCGTGTTCACCACCAAACACCTCGGCGATGATCGCTTCATATGGACGATTGTGCCAGACAACTCTTACATCGAACTCAACACCGTCGAGGAGATAATCTTGAGCAATCTTACGCATCCATTGCTCTCGTTGCCCGATAACGCCTCGACGCATTGCGTCACGCTCATCAATGGACAGCATGGATGTCATGTCATAGGAAAAATCATAAATGGATAGGAAAAAAGTCACCTGACTTGGTGAGCGACTTTTCGCAGCAAGCTGCATAGCGCGGGCTAATGCGGGTTGTTCATCTTTATTGATGTCAGCAACAACTAATATTTTATTGTAGATGCTCATACAAACTCCTTTAGAAAGAGGAGGAACATATGATTAATGTAGCTTAGTTAGCGAAAGAGTTTTAGGAAAAAATGCAGGAATATGAGAGAAGTATGATGTAGCTCTACATCGAGAGGAGTAGAGCTACATCATTGAAGTTATTAAGATTCTGTAGAAACGCCAGCCAATTCCATCAACGCGTCGTGATCGAGAATGGTGATATATTTGCCTTTCACGCTCAGAATTTCTGACTTTTGAAAGCGTCCAAGGAGGCGAGAAATCGTCTCAACGGTTAATCCAAGGTAGTTACCAATATCGCCACGAGTCATGGTTAAGCGGAACTCACGTGGGCTGAATCCACGTTGAGAAAAGCGAGTAGAAAGGTTGTATAGGAATGCCGCTAGACGTTCTTCAGCATTCTTTTTCGAGAGCAAAAGGATCATCTCTTGATCGCCTTTAATCTCGTTACTCATCAAACGCATAATTTGCTGACGAAGCTTCGGCATTTTCCCTGATAGGTCATCCAAGATCTCATAGGGAATCTCACACACCATAGAAGTCTCTAGCGCTTGAGCAAAACTAGGATGCGCGTCATCAGTGATTGCATCAAAACCAACCAAGTCACCTGCTAGGTGAAAGGCGGTTATCTGCTCGTCACCTTGTTCTGTGATCGTGTAGCTTTTGATAGTGCCTGAACGAATAGCGTAAAGCGATTTCAGCTCATCACCCGCTTTGAACAGTTCTTGTCCTTTCTGGATTGGCTTTTTACGCTCGATAATTTGATCAAGCTGATCAAGCTCAGATTCATTCAGAGTAAAGGGGATACAAAGCTGGCTGATACTGCAGTCTTGGCAATGGATGGCACAACCACCCGACTGGATTCGCTTTGTTGCAGGTTTTTCAGAAATCATAACAACCTTTCACTATTTGATATACATCAATATTTTAGCATTCCTTAACACTAATGGGTAGTGGAAAAAGACGCATAAAAACAGTGATCTAAAAAGTAATTGATAAGAGACTTAGTGCACCATAGCCGGTATATAAACCATAAATTAACAGCATAACTGCGACTATGTGACGGAATATGACGGAATTTTGCAGCCTATGTAACACACTTGCACTGTGCCCAACAGCAAGCATAGCGGGGAGAGTGCCCAGTCCAAACATGAGCATCACAAGTGCACCGCTTGCAGCGCTACCGGAGACGGCAGACCATGTGAGAGTGGAGTAGACAAGCCCACATGGCAACCAACCCCAGATGAAGCCGAAAGGGAGTGCATGTATTGGACTTTTGAGCGGCAACAAAGATTTTCCTGCGGGAGAAATACGCTTCCACAGTAATTGGCCAAGTTTTTCAATATACAAAAGGCCATGCCACCAACGCCCTATGTAGCAGGCAAGCAGTACCATAAAGAGTGCCGCAAACAATCTTAACCAAGCTAGTGCGTCATTGAGTTGGCTGACTTGGGAGATGGACGAAACAGCACCTCCAACCAGCGCACCAATCACAGCGTAACTAGTTATACGGCCAAGATTGTAGAACAGAGGGGTGAGCTTGGAAGGCGCATTTTGGCCAATAGATAACATGGAGGCTATGCCCCCACACATCCCCATGCAGTGGCCGGCACCAACTAAACCAATAACAAAAGCGCCAATCCAATCAGGGGTCATCGAGGCTTCTTCTCGTTACTCTGCTTCTCGTCTTCATCGAACAGTATGTTGTGGCCTTGTCTTTCAAGGTCTTCAAACTGTTCACTTCGCACTGCCCACAAGAATACCGCGACAGCGACGCAGACCAGTACAATGGCGATCGGAATGAGGATATATATGCTTTCCATCTATTTACCTTGTTCTTTGAGCAAGCGAAGAGAGTTCGATACTACAATAATTGAGCTCGCAGACATACCGACAACTGCAAAATATGGAGCAACCAGTCCTGCCACAGCTAAAGGCAGAATCAGTAAGTTGTACCCTAGAGACCATGCCAGGTTTTCGCGGATGATTTTTCGTGTTTGCAGGGCAAGTTGGCGCGCTTCAAGAATACGTTCTAGATGATCGCCAAGGAGCACCATATCGGCAGACGCTTTTGCTACATCTGCACCGCCACCCATAGCTACAGACAGATGAGCTCCTGCTAATGTTGGGGCGTCGTTTATGCCATCACCAATCATCATGGTAATGTCTCGCTCATCTACCTGTTTGAGGTACTCCAGTTTGTCTTGCGGTTTCGCTCCGGCAATCACTGTTTCTATACCTATTTCTTTAGCGACGACATCTGCGTTGGCCTGAGAATCTCCTGTCAGTAAGGTGATTTTTATGCCTGATTTCTTAAATCGTTCAATAAAGGATTGAGCTTCCTTACGAATCGGGTCTTGGTAGCGGAAGGTGGCGATGTGGGCGCCATCAATAGAGAGGTAGACTGAATTAGGCTCAGCAAAAGCACTTTCACCAAGAATAAAACTGGCGCTGCCAATTTTTACTTGCTTGCCTTGATAGGTACCTTCGATACCCGAACCAATCACATTCTCGACATTATCAACAACCGTTTGTTTGTCACCGTAGCGCTTGAACGCTCGAGCAATTGGGTGATTTGCATGGGCTTCGAGTGCTGCTGCTATCGCGAGCGCTTTTGATTCAGTCACATCGGCGATGAGGTCAACTTTACTGATCACAATATCGCCGTGAGTCAGCGTCCCTGTTTTATCTACAATAAGGTGATTCACCTTACACAGTGTTTCAAAGACATGACTTTTACGCAGCAAGATACCGTAGTTACCCATTCTCGAGGTCGCACATGTAAGTGCTGTCGGCGTCGCTAAAGATAGAGCGCAAGGACAAGTTGCGACAAGCACAGAGAGCATGATCCAAAACGCATCATCGGGATTCGCTTGATGCCAGTAATACCAGGTTACTGCAGCAATCACCAAAATGATGGCAACAAAGTAACGTGCAACAATATCGGCAATTTCAGCAATCTTTGGCTTGGAGAGTTGCGCCTCATCCTGCAGGCGAACAATGTTAGAGATCATTGAATCAGCTTTTGAAGAGGTGACTTCCAGTTCGAAAGATTCTTCTCCGTTCAATGTACCCGCATATACATGATCATCAATCGTTTTTACAACGGGGACAGACTCTCCAGTCAACATTGATTCATCGATATGGACTCGTCCGGAAATAATCTTTCCATCTGCAGGTACGTGCTCTCCGGGTAGAACTCGAATTCGGTCTCCCAACTTAAGCGTTTTGACAGGAACTTGATCGCCATCTAACTTGGTTGCAATTGCAGGAATCAACTTTAGCAAGTTACCACTGGCGGCTGCCGCTTTTCTGCGCGCGCGCATTTCTAGGAAGCGTCCAACCAGCAAGAAAAACGCAAACATTGAAATTGATTCAAAGAAGACTTCGCCTTTCTCTGTAACTGTTGCCACCAAACTGGCGAAATAGGCAAAGATCATAGCGATCGACACGGGAACATCCATGCCCAATGTTCTGCTTCGAATGCTTCGCCAAGCATTGATATAAAAAGGTAGGGCAGAGTAGAGCATCACCGGAGTTGCAAAGATTAAGCTCACCCAGCGGAAGTAGTTTTTAAATTCGGGTTCAAGATCGCCAAACACTTCGAGGTAAAGTGCGACAGCAAGCATCATGACTTGCATGGTCGCAAGCCCAGCTATACCTAAACGATACAGGTACTGCTTCATTTGCTGATGATAAGCTGCCTCTTGCTTGTCGGCTTCAAAAGGCGCCGCTTTATATCCTAATTGGTGAATAGCAGACAACAGTTCACTAAGGCGAGTCTTGCTTTTATCCCAGGCAAGAATCGCACGGTTAGTCGTTGTATTAACGCGAATCGATAGGACACCTGATTTGTTAGAGACTTGTTTTTCAATTAACCACGCACAAGCAGCACAAGAAACGCCATCGAGTGACAGAGTGACTTCTGCTCTGTCATCGGCATTTCGGACAAACTCTGATTGGACATCTTCATTGTCGTAGTGGATAAGTGCTTGTAACTGCTCTGGTACTAGCTCCGCTTTTTCGGCTGGAGCCGTTCGATATTGGTAGTAGGAAACCAGGCCGCTATCAACGATCGTCTGCGCGACCGTCTCACAGCCAGGGCAACACATTTCTCTGATTTCACCAAGGATTTCTACTTTAAAATCCGTGTTGACTGGTACTTCTTCACCGCAGTGATAACAGGATTTACACATAGACACCGACTAGTTTTCTAAATAAACAGGGGTTGATGATGGGAAAGTGACACGACCTTGTACTAGCCATTTCTTATCGTGGCCAGTTAGCTCAATAAACCATGGACCTTGAAGTTCAGCGTCCAAGTTTAGTCGGTAGAATCCTTGTGCATCAGAGGTAAGAAGTTGTGAGAAGTCTCGATCTGGCAATGTTCGATGAGCAAACATCGCAGTAAGTGCTGGATAATGCTCTAGCTGACCTTTTTCAAATTGAATAATAACAGTGTTGCCTTCTGAGGACACTGAAGCACTTAAGCCGAGATCTTTGGCGACATTGATTTTAGAAATATCAATGTTGATGCCTTTTCCTTTTTTATAGTAATCCTCAGTGACCAATGACACAGAGTTCTGAGAAAAAACGATGACCGTGATGATCGTCCATACAACAACAGTGAGTGGCAGAATAATAAGAAACCACGGCCAAAACTGCTTATACCAAGGCTTTACCATAAAAAAGTTCTCAATTAATAAAATAGAATCAGGGATTTAACTCTAAAGGAAAGACAGCCCCTTTGCCATCGATAGAAAGTAAGGGGCTGTTATTGAAATGTAACTTATTGTTCCGAGTTGCTTAGACTCCAAACATAAGCTGAAACAAGCTGAACTTTGTCTTCACCTAGAATATCCTTCCAAGCTGGCATTACGCCTGAGCGACCGTTCATCACAGTTTCGGTTACGTCCGCACGTGAACCACCAAATAGCCAGTCTTGGTCAGTTAGGTCAGGAGCACCCACTGCTGGGTTACCTTTACCATCTGTACCATGACATGCTGCACACACAACGAAACGAGCTTTACCAGCCTCTGCTTCTCTTGCGTTAACAGAACGACCAGATAGGCTTAGTGTGTAGCTTACTACTTCTTTCACACCTTGCTCACCAAGTGCGTCTTTCCAAGCTGGCATTTGGCCAATGCGGCCCTGCATAACAGTCGTTACGATAGCTTGCGGTTCACCACCATATAGCCATGCATCGTCAGTTAGGTTAGGGAAGCCCTTAAGGCCGCGAGCATCAGAACCGTGACATTGAGAACAGTTTTGTAGGAACAGACGTTGACCTACTTTAACTGCTTCCGAGTCAGCTGCGATTTCTGGGATAGGACGAAGCTCGTCAGTACCGTTTACGTGCGCAAGCTTTTTAAACGCTTCACCGAAGTAGGCATCAGCATCATCAAGCTCTTTAGCGAACTGGTTAAGTTGCTTGTTGCTTTGCGCAGCAGCGATCGACGCCTTTGATTCTTCAACAGTGCGTACAGTTTGGTCTGAACTTGTCCAGCCTAGTACACCCTTGAAGCTACCTAAACCTGGATAAAGGGTTAGGTAGATTGCAGCAAAAATAAACGTACCAACGAAAAGGTAAGTCCACCACTTAGGTAGTGGGTTATTCAGTTCACGAATCCCATCGTATTCGTGCCCCATATCTGCACCTTCTTCAACGCCCATTTTATCTTTAAGGCACCAGAAAAGTAGTGCAGCACAGCCGACAAGTGTCCCGACTGTAATGATGATTATCCAAAGACTCCAAAATGTCGTCATTGCTTAGTCACTCCTTGTTCTTTTGAAGGCGCTTGCTCTTCATCAGCGAAAACAAGGTTTGCAGCTTCGTCAAATCGAGCTTTTCGACTCTTGCCGTAAGCCCACCAAACTACACCTAAAAAGCTAACGAATAGCACTATGGTCCAAATACTGTGAATAGTACCGATATCCATAACTACCTCCTTATTTACTTCATCGCGTGACCAAGAGACTGAAGATAAGCGATGATGGCATCCATCTCTGTCTTACCTTCTACTTCTTTAGACGCATTTGCGATCTGTTCATCAGTGTATGGAACACCAAATTGATCACGGAAAATAGTCAGTTTCTTCTGAGTGTCCTTACCATCAAGAACATTTTCCTCAAGCCATGGGAAACCTGGCATGTTTGACTCAGGAACCAACTCGCGTGGATCGATTAAGTGAACGCGGTGCCACTCATCAGAGTAACGACCACCTACGCGTGCTAGGTCTGGACCTGTACGCTTAGAACCCCATAAGAACGGGTGTTCGTATACACTTTCACCAGCAACAGAGTAGTGACCGTAACGCTCCGTTTCAGAACGGAATGGACGAATCATTTGGCTGTGACAAACGTTACAACCTTCACGGATGTAGACGTCACGACCTTCCATTTCAAGCGCTGTATAAGGACGTAGGTTCTCAACAGGCTCTGTGGTTTGTTTTTGGAAAATCAGCGGAGTGATTTCTACAAGAGCACCCAAACTGATTGCAAAAACGATAAGAATCGCTAGTAAACCGACATTGCGTTCTACAATTTCGTGGCGATTGTTAGAATTAGAACTCATTCTTTAATCTCCTTATGCCGGTTGTGGGATAGCTTTTAGGCTATCTTTAGGCGCTGTTACCGTCTTGTACGTGTTGTATGCCATTAGGAACATACCAGCTAGGAAGATGAAACCACCTAGGAAACGTACAAAGTAGAACGGGTAAGACGCTTGTACAGATTCGACAAAGCTGTACGTCAACGTACCGTCTGAGTTGACCGCACGCCACATTAGACCTTGCATTACACCAGAGATCCACATCGCAACGATGTAAAGAACGGTACCGATTGTTGCCAACCAGAAGTGCGTATTGATCATGCTAACAGAGTACATACGCTCTTGGCCGAACAAACGAGGGACTAAGTGGTATACCGAACCGATAGATACCATAGCAACCCAGCCTAATGCACCAGAGTGTACGTGGCCGATAGTCCAGTCGGTGTAGTGAGACAGCGCGTTAACTGTCTTGATAGACATCATTGGACCTTCAAACGTAGACATACCATAGAACGATAGAGAAACGATTAGGAAACGAAGGATTGGGTCATAACGCAACTTATGCCAAGCACCAGAAAGCGTCATAATACCGTTGATCATACCACCCCAAGACGGCGCGAATAGAACCAGTGACATCACCATACCTAGCGACTGAGTCCAATCTGGAAGCGCAGTGTAATGTAGGTGGTGAGGGCCAGCCCAAATGTATAGAGATACTAATGCCCAGAAGTGAACGATAGACAAACGGTATGAATAAACAGGACGTTCAGCTTGCTTAGGAACGAAGTAGTACATCATGCCTAGGAAACCAGCTGTCAGTAGGAAACCTACTGCGTTGTGTCCGTACCACCACTGAACCATCGCATCCACTGCACCAGAGTAGATCGAATACGATTTACCCATAGAGACAGGAATAGCCATGCTGTTCACGATATGAAGAACCGCGACAGTGATAATAAAGGCACCGAAGAACCAGTTTGCTACGTAGATGTGGGAGGTCTTACGAGTAATCAATGTTCCGAAGAACACGATAGCGTAAGAGACCCATACTACCGCAATGGCAATATCGATAGGCCATTCTAGTTCAGCGTACTCTTTACCTGAGGTAAAACCCAACGGTAAAGTAATCGCGGCTGCTAGGATGATTGCCTGCCAACCCCAGAAGGTGAAGGCGACAAGAGGGCCACCAAATAGACGAGTTTGACAGGTACGCTGTACAACGTAATAAGACGTTGCGAACAGGGCACTTGTACCAAACGCAAAAATAACCGCATTAGTATGCAGAGGACGTAAGCGACTGTACGTCAACCACGGCGTATCAAAGTTTAGCTGTGGCCAAACTAATTGAGCGGCAATCAAAACACCAACAGCCATACCGACAATACCCCACAAAATAGTAACCAGGGTAAATTGACGGACGACCGTATAGTTGTAGTTTTGTTCAAGCTGCTTTTCTTGGCTCATTTGCATGCTTCCAATTTCTAATTAACTACACTTTACTTCCAACACGACACATGTCGTAATGCCACCCAAATCATTAAGGAAATTCGCACCGATAACTTCGGTTAAATCTTCTTGCTGATTTTTAAAAAAAGTGGCATTTTCAGCCGCCAACTATACTGCATTTAACAATTCAATGACAGAGTAGTAACCTTACAGTCGGTCAGGTTTTGGCCTTTTATTTTAAAACTTTGAAGTTTGTTACACGGAGAACCCCACAGTATGGCTGCCGAAAAACTCACAAGAGGCCGTTTTGTTCAAATAATCATCATGTTAACCATACTTATTGCGGCGTTTATTTGGCGTACTGTTGACCATCAAAAAGTGATAAATGTAGCTTGTGGCATCGACGAAAAATGTACTTTTTTTGTAAATGACTTTCGTTTCTATGCGACTCTTTCAAAGCAAAATATAAAACTGGAAACGGACGAAAACGATTGGCGGGTGCGACTAATCGATAGCGACGAAATATTGCCAAGAAATGGAAACATATATCTCATCAATTTAAGTCCAGAAATTGATGAAATAACATTCCAACTATCTTTAAAAAATGCGAATATCGACCGTTACGTCAGTATTAAAAGTAGATAAATGGATTTTAAGACCCACATTACTCATCGGCTTAATGAGCAAGAGGCCATAGAGGAACTGAGCATCAAAATTTGCCGAACTAACTTAGTGAGCATAATTTGCTACTTCACACAAAATTATGGCGCTGAGAAACTCAGATTGGCTTTTAAACATTACTTTCCTCAAGTTTCAATCACTGGGTGTTCTACATGTAAAGGGTTGATGACAGAGCGGGGATTACACTTTGGCTCAGTCATTGGCGTAATAGCAATCTATGATTCTAATTCAACCGCCTATGGAAGCGGCGTAGTCTCTATTGAAGATACGTCGGTCATAGAAGAAGCAACAAGGGCAGCGATAGATGTGGCTCTCCGTAAAGCTGAGCGAGTGGGAGAAGTGCCCAGTTTCGCAATCATTCATAGCACGCCGGGCATTGAAGAAAAGCTAATCAGCGCATTTGATAATGTATTCAAAACGCCTATCCCTATTATCGGTGCTACGGCGGCAGACAACGCTATCAAGGGTCAATGGTCAATATTTAATGAAGACGAATCAACAAGCCAAGGCATTTCAATTCAGCTACTTTTCCCTTCCAAACCGCTCACCACAGGCTTCAGCGCGGGTTACTCGCCGACGAAGTACCAGGGCTTGATTACCAAGTGTCAAGACAGAGAAATCATAGAAATTGACCATATGCCTGCCCAAGAAAGGTATCGAGGCTGGATTTCAGAACATTCAGGTGAAGACATTCCCGAATGGTTTAAGTTTCAGGTTGTGACTCAATACCCGTTAGGAAGAATAGCAGGCACGTTATACAACCAACCTTACTTTAAGCTCTCACATCCGATAAATGTTACGGATGAACAAGGCATTCTCTTGTTTACCAACGTGAATCAAGGTGACATTGTCACACTTATGTCTGGTGATAGACAACAGTTAATCTCTCGACCTGCAAGAGTGATTCGAGAAGCAAGACGTCAGTCAGAGCTCAATACGCAACTTACGGGCGCTATTTGTGTGATTTGTGCCGGAGCAATGCTTCATTTAGAGGAAGATATGGGCAAGGTCTATGACAAAATAAAACACGAGATGGGTGATATTCCATTTATTTGTCCGTTCACGTTTGGTGAACAAGGCCGCTTTATCAATGGTGACAATGGTCATGGAAATCTAATGATTTCGGCAGCAACTTTTTACTCAGATTAGAACAAATTTATGAGTCTAAAATTACAAGAACAGCTACAAGAAGCGCTAATTGAACTAAAGCAGAGCCAAGTGCGAGAGGCAAAACTAGCCGAAGAGAACCGCGCTATTTTAGACGCAATATCAAGCATTACCGTCGCATCCGACAAGCAACAAATATTCACAGAACTCAAAAAAGTCTTATCACTCTATATCAACTTTTCTGACTTTTTGGTGTTGAGCAAACCAAGTAAAAACGAACACGCGTATCATACTTTACTTGCGTCGAGTTCGTGCTTTCAAAATCTAGCCTGGCAGGATCAAAGCCGCTTCAAACGCGCATTATCTGGTGAAAGCATCATTCTATACGAACCAAATAATGCGCAAGAGTTCAGCCATTTGGTCGGTAATACAGACTACGACATCAATTCCGCGTTGATAACTGGGGCACAGGGCACCATTACCGATTCCATCATCGTACTGTTGGGAGAAGAAGTAGGGCAGTTTACACTTGAATCGCGTGACACCCTGTCACGTTTTAGGCCATTACTGGAGCGTGCTCTTATAGATATCGAAAGAACTGAGCAGCTCCAACAGCTTGTTGACATTAAAACGCGCCAATTAAAATCGGCACAAGTTCGAGCAGAGCAAGCGAACCAAGCGAAATCACGCTTTCTTGCCATGATGAGTCATGAACTTAGAACGCCTCTCAGTGCAGTCCTAGGATATGTCGACGTTCTTTTGGCTGATTCAAAGTGCGATCATCAAATAGAAATCTTGGAAAAGATGGAATCATCAGCAGAGCTTTTGTTGGTGCTAATTAATGACATTTTGGAGTTGTCTAGAATAGAAAGTGGTGAGTTTCGAATCAAATGTCAGTGGGTAAATTTGAAAAACGAACTCGAGTTTATGCTAGAGCACTTTTACGCACTATCGGACGCTAAGGGTTTGAAATTAAATGTAAATCTTGATATTGATGCTCATCATTCTGTTTGGGTTGATCCGGCAAGAATCTTACAGATAGTTTTCAACTTGCTAGGCAATGCAATCAAGTTTACTCATGCTGGCCATGTATCTTTGCATGCAGAAGTCACTAGCCAAGAACTTATCATCGAAGTCGAAGATACTGGTATTGGTATTGATCCTTCTCGTATTGAGACAGTGTTTAACCAGTTTAAACAAGCAGATGACTCCATCACTAGGCGCTATGGTGGCAGTGGACTTGGCTTAACCATTTCAAAACACTTGGTCACTTTAATGAACGGAAGCATACGCGTTGAAAGTGAAAAAGGGAAAGGTTCTAGGTTTAAAATAAAATTACCTATATCAGTTAAATCTGGACATGAGTTGACGCAGCCGCGACTTTCAAAGAGCCAAGGAACAGGCCCATTGTCAGTGTTGGTAGTAGAAGATACAGAGACAAACCAAATGGTTTTAAAATTACTACTAGAGCGGCTCGGACACAAAGTAGCTATCGTCAACGATGGCAAAAAATCAGTCAAATACATCAAGGAGAACATGGGAGCTGTAGATCTGATTTTTATGGACGTCTCGATGCCTGTCATGGATGGACTTACCGCAACAAAAGAAATCCGAAAGTTTTGTAGACATACGCCCATTATTGCTTTGACAGCCCACGCGATGGAGCAAGATAAACAGGCATGTTTGAACTCGGGAATGAACGCGTTTGTCTCGAAGCCTATAAGAGGTAAAGAAATACAACGTTCAATAGAATCTGTTTTGGGGAGATCCTAATAAGCACGGACATTAATCTTGATTAATTGTTTGTGTTTATTAGGTATTTTATGGTAAATGCAGTTATGTTTAATCCTAGAGAAGAACAACGGGTGAGGCGTTTGTATTGAGAGTACATTAATCAATAAGACCTCCATTTAACATAATATACATAATGCGCACTTAACTTTGAGGATCTTAACCGATGCTAATTCCAATGAGTGACCGAGACATTAATCGTTTTAAAGTGCTGCAAGATGTTCGCGAACGCCGACTCCGTCAAGTTGACGCCGCCGACATACTTAATATAAGCACTCGACAAGTTCGACGTTTATTGAGTCAGCTAAACCAACATGGCGCATCTTCGTTGGCACATGGTGCACGTGGTCGTCCGAGTAACCGACGTTATCCTGATGCTTTTCGGGCTGAGGTTCTGAACATCATACGCGCTCAATATGCTGACTTTTCGCCAACGTTTGCTTGTGAGAAGCTTACCGAGCAACATGAGATTTACGTTGTTGTTTCGCAGCATTTCATCTGCTTTATTATAGCGACCATGCACGTTGGCTCTGCATGTTGATCATTAAAGGTAAACAAACAGCTAGCCTTTACCCAATACCGCTCGCTCGCGTTAACAAAACTTAGGCTAATCGGATAGCAGCCGTTTTTACAGAGTAAATAACCTTGTTGATACAGTTGTCTACAGTGAGCAAATATGATCTTAGTGACGGCGTCACATAGAGCTGTCATATTGTCTCGCAATGTCATAAGTCTTTATATGAATTTTGTTATGTTTTTGATTCGGTTATTTAATTTAGTGACCATGTTGTTTTATATCGTCTGTAAGTTGAAATTTAGTTATAGTGCCTTATGGTATATCCCCGATATACTCTGAGTGAACAAACACGTTTAACTATTTGCGTTAGATAAGCCAATTCGACCTGGATGTTTGGCCCGCAATTCATTGAGAGCACTTGGTGGCATTTGAACATGAGCAAACCAAAACGGTTTATGCTTTTCGACAAACGCATCACTTCGATCAAGCATATCAAAAATGGCATATGCTTGGCCTTGTGCAAGCGCTACACCAAACTCACTTCGCTCTAAGATTGGGCGTTCTTCAAGATCATCCAAGAGCGCATTTTTTAAGTGTACTGTATTTGGCCCCCACTCTATTTCCTCTATGACTTTTCGAGTAATCGCATTATCCAAATTAACTAATAGCTTGGGCAAAAGATTCAAATTAGGAGTAACCTCTGCGCAGGCGTAGTATTCGTCTCTTAGGTTGTTTTCACGGTAATAACGCATCTTCTCGACCAATGCATCCTCGAACAGTTGGGGAAACTGATTCACTACTGCGAAGTTCCCTATCGTTCTTAGAACCCCGAGCAAGACCCCCTGTTCCGGATTTTTAATTCCTGCCATATCCAAACGCATTCGCGTCACGTTTGCAGTTAAAATCATGTGTTGCCATAGTTTAGGAGCAATGTTTTTTGTTAACGGATTGTGCCAACGCAAAATAGGTTTCACCATTAAGATGGGCAAAAGTACTCGGCAATTTTCAGTACCTAAAGTGCCGATCGCTACTTGAGGCTCGTTAATTCCGCGAGCCATCTTGCCAATTCGGGCACAAAACTTGGGATCGTTAACCAACATCAGTAGATTGTTTCGTAACTGGTTATCATTAGTTGGGAGTACGGTTAGTTTGCTGTAACTGGCAGATGGAGAATAGGCAATGCTTGAGAAGTACGAAAAATCTGGAAAACGTCCAAAAAGTTTAATTGCCGGCATATTTAAGAGCGTATCGGTAATCAGTTGCTCCGCATGTTTCGTAACATCATCAACGACATTACCCAGGATTCGTTGCTTATCTTCAGCCGCTTGCCTTCTTTCCTGGACTCGCTCGCTTTCACACTCCAAGAGCAAACGTTGATTATTCGTGATACGTTCTTCTTCTTTTAAAATTACACTGTCACAAAACTCGCTTTGACGACTGAGTGTCGCGTCTACATCAGACTGATCAAGAATATATTTGAGACTAACTAACCACTTCGCATGACGCTCTCGCGTAAGGTGGTTAACTTTTTGGGCTATTGCTAACGCTTCGCTATTGTATTTCTTATTTGTTACTAACAAAGTGAGACTTCGGTTCAATAAACATATTAATAATCTAGCACACATTCTCTGTGTCTATTCATTCGTTTGCAACATGAATTCTCAAATATTTCTCTGGTGTACGGTATCTGAACTTTTCTCCCTTCTTGATGAGATGTTTGCTTACGTTGCAAATTTTAAAATCTCCATTCGTGTTCACCCTAGTGACAATCGCATGATATTTAGAGTGTTTGAATTCGATGAAGACATTGCAATACCCAGGCAGGCTATGGTTGGCTATTTTTTTTTCAATTCTGGCTTTAAGTTTTTTTGCAATGGCGTTCCATTCGGCATCATCTGCACAGTGTGCGTTAGTTGATAAAAGCAGACTTAATATTAGGATATTTGTTTTCATATATTCACCTCAGAAACGAGTCTACCAAGTGTCTGAGATGAATGTGGGGAGAAGGAAATGGACCTGAAGGGAAAATTCTTTTATGTGTAATTGATAGGTTTGTCACCCACGTTTTTTTGTACCCTTACTTTTAAATCCTTGATGCGGAAATACATTGCGGATTCTTTGCTGCACTTTTTTAGGGATGTCCTTGCTGAAAACCAGTTTGGTTCCCGTTCGAAGTTGATACACCTTAAGCTCACCAGTAAAAGGATCACGCTCAGCAATATCAACAACGTTGTGCTTAAACGTTGGAGGGAAATGCCCCTTTTCGGTTACGATCTTCCCGTTTGAAAACTTCACCTTCAACACAGGTCTGTCGACTGCAACTAGCCAAAAAACAACCACTGCAGCAATCAAAATGACATACAGCATCCCTACTACTCCTTAATCTAATAACTTCGACAAATCTTCTTTAAGGCTACTCACCGTTTTACTGGCTTTCTCGCTTCTTGAAGCCTCTGACAGCAAGTATTCAATTGCGTCGGACAACGTGCATCCTAGCTCGTTTGCTCGATAGGACAGTTTTTCCCAAACCCGATAGTCTAGGTCGATCGATTTTTTCTTGGTGTGAATCTGTTCAGCGTTGAAGTGTCTTTTACGCTTCGCTCGAATGGCTTGTTTGAGTTTGTTATCTAACTCAAGTGACATGTGGTTTTCAATCCACTCTAAAACTTGAGTTGGCTCATGCTCGATATTGCGAAGCTCATTGATAGCGGCTTCAGCTTCACTTGAATCAATGTGTCGAGTGATGGCTTCACCAGCCTTCCATTTGTTGATTAAATAGGTCCACTTCCATCCACATTCTAGATTTTCAAGCTGTTGATATTTCATGAGTAACAATGTTCCATTGAGTTTCTAGTGACAGCGTAACTGCATTAAGCGTTCGTTACAATCCCCATTGTAATCGAAAAGCGATCCAGATCATCAGATTAAATTACCAGTATCTCATCATTGGCTTTTTCTATATAATTTCGCGCATTTAGAGATTAATGAACCAATTTGATGAAGCAAGAAAGCTGGCGTTCAGTAACGCCTCAGTACTCCCAATATGACGGAATTCTAAAGCGATTTAATGAACTGGATCTTGTCAGATTTATCGACATTCAACCCCGACTCAAACAATCTATAGACACCTTTTCTAGAGTCAACGGCTATACGCGCGCACTCATCATTAACTCGATTGACAATGCTTTCTACCGACACTTGGTAAAAGAAGCGATAGAGCAACATACACAAAATGATTGTGTTCATGTGACTGAATCACTCACAGCAGACTCTTTACTTGGTTCTTACTCATGCGACGACGACGGACAAATTACCGTTCGCCATAAGGGGCTACTTGATCGAGCAGATGGCGGGTTTCTCGTCATACCTGTTAACTTAATTCTAGCAAACCCCGCGAGTTGGCAAGCACTCAAAACCGTTCTTTTAGGGCAACCTATCTCGCCGCTGAATGCAAATCCACGCAAGGTTGCCACCCTAGTCCCAAGCCAAACCTATGATGTAAAAGTAGTCATTGTCGGCGACCGACATCAAATCTCTGATCTTGAGTATTTAGATGACGAGCTATACAGCGGCCTAGCCATGTATACCGAAATCGAAAACGAGATAGCTTTTGGTGAAGAGTCATGTGCAAAGCTGTTGGGCTTCATTCGATGGATTCTTAGTACCTATCAACTTCCTACGCTGACATTTGGCGCGTTGCATCGACTTTTGGTCGCAGGAGCTCGATATACCGAAGATCAGGAGTATATGCCTATCGAAATACTTTGGTATCTCGCTCTTTTCCAAGAGTCTTTGCTTTCGTCGTCAGGTAATGTCCTTGATGAAAATGACATCTCAAACGCTGTAAACAACAAGTACCATCGTGAGGCTTATCTTCCTGAACGCGCTCTTGCTGACATCACCGACGGGCAAGTTATCATAGAGACACAAGGCGAATGCGTTGGTCAAGTTAACGGGTTGACCGTCATCGATGTGCCTGGCCACCCGATGTCATATGGAGAGCCCGCTCGAATCTCTTGTGTTATCCATTTTGGTGACGGTGATATATCAGACGTTGAACGCAAAGCGGAGCTTGGCGGTAATCTACACGCGAAAGGTATGATGATTATGCAAGCCTTCGTCAGTAGCGCACTGCAGTTAGAGGAGCCGCTACCCTATTCTGCGTCAGTGGTGTTTGAACAATCTTACAGTGAAGTCGATGGTGACAGTGCAACTCTCGCCGAATTATGCACATTTGTCAGTGCTTTGTCTGAGATCCCAATTAATCAACAAATTGCAGTCACCGGCGCGGTAGACCAATTTGGACGAGTGCAAGCTGTAGGCGGCTTGAATGAAAAAATCGAAGGCTTCTATCACGTATGTAAACATCAAGGATTGACCGGCGAGCAAGGTGTGATTCTTCCAAAATCTAACCTAAAGCATCTTGCACTGAATCAGGATGTAGTCGATAGCATTAAACAGGATCAGTTTCACATCTGGTCTGTATCAACGGTCGATGAAGCTATCCCTCTCATCATGGGCAAACCTTTCCGCGGTGATGATGAAGAAAGTGTCATCAACAAAATCGCGCAACGAATTGAAAACTTTGAAAAACACGAACACCCACAAGGAATTGTGGAACGCTTCAAAAACTGGTTTAGATAATGTAAATATTCATTAGATTCAGACTGGTTGGAGTTGTTTAGCGTACACGTGTTCACTAAGATGCGGCTATCAAATATTGGAGTCATTGATAATGCAAAACAAACGTGAATCATATAACCGTGAAGATCTTCTAGCGTCGAGCCAAGGCGAGCTTTTTGGCCCTGGATATCCTCAACTGCCTGCACCAAACATGCTGATGATGGACCGCATCACCAAGATGTCTGAGACTGAAGGTGATTTTGGTAAAGGTCTTATCCTTGCGGAGTTAGATATCACACCTGACCTGTGGTTCTTTGATTGCCACTTCCCTGGCGACCCTGTAATGCCAGGTTGTTTAGGACTGGATGCAATGTGGCAGCTTGTTGGCTTCTTCCTTGGCTGGGTTGGCGGCAAAGGTAAAGGTCGAGCTCTAGGTGTTGGCGAAGTTAAGTTTACGGGCCAAATCCTACCGACAGCGAAAAAAGTGACTTATGAAATTCACATGAAACGCGTTGTTAACCGCAAGCTAGTTATGGGTTTAGCTGACGGTCGTGTTCTTGTGGACGGTAAAGAAATCTACGTAGCAAAAGATTTAAAAGTTGGTCTTTTCCAAGATACATCTGCGTTCTAACGCTATCCTTTTTAAGACGACTCTTCGGAGTCGTTTTTTATTCCCTAACAATTTAGTTATAGTGCGTTACACTACTATTTATTGTGCGCTAATAACGGTTAAAGCCCCTTTCGGGGCTTTATTCCTATATGTATGTGGATTTGAGTCGTTATTTGTAGAGACCAGATTGTTTATCTTCTCTGGCATCGCGCCAACCACCAAGCCAATAGGATCGAGCATCCATCTGTTGGTATGGACATGCGTCCATAGAACGGCCATTTAAGCCTGCCTTATAACCTTGAGATTGCGCTCTTTCCATGCGGTCACGCTTTTGTCTCTTCATAGTGTCGTCCTCATACAAGAAAGTGTTTTCTAACGTACTACTATTAAACTAATGTGGAGCTTTTGTGACTCCACAATTAAGAATCGATCAAAACAGAGCCTTTCTCAAGGTATAAAAAAAGCACAGATCCAAAAATGTGAACCTGTGCCCTAGATTAAAAAATCACCTATTTTCTACGGAACCCTATCAGGCCAAGTACTGTCAGAGCAAAAAGGCCAAATCCAGCACCTTGTCGCTCAACCTTAGTCGTTTCGCGAGGACGCGATTGAATATCGCTAGAAGTCTTACCATTCATCGGGACCAACTTAACCGCTACGATTGAAGCGCCTGCTTTACAACTTGCATCAATAGCAGAACTATCAAAACCACCAGCACAATAGTAGGCAGTACCGGCAATAACACCAGCATCATTGATATCAGTCGCATCGATCACACGATAAGCATTATTGCTACTTAACCCATAGGTAAGATCGTCAAGATACCAGGCTTTATTGCCTAATGGAGCTTTCGCGTCTGTAGACGAAAGTGGTGCGATGAACGCTCGCTTAGCTCTCGGCTTACCACCGTTTGATTCCTGGTGGCGTTCAAAGTCAACCTGTCCAACTGCTTCACTGTTGTTGTTGATTGCGCCAGCAATGCCATTGGCACTAGTAAAGAAGATGTCACCAGGAAAATCTGCACCACCAAGTGAAGACTTCGTCACGTCAGGTACATAGAACAAACGATTCGCGTAGGCACCGTCAATTGGCTCACGGTATTTTACCGTGCCAATCGCAACACCTTTGTCGTTGACTGACGTTAACAAGGAATTAAGGTATTTATTGTCGTCGTTGTATGTACCGACGTAGGTTTTGTTTACCGTGGTTCCATCGATCTTAAACACCGCAGCAAGAGGAATCTCGTCACTGTTGGAATCATAACCAACCGCGTAAACCCCTACCGGGTTATTGCTATCATCTTTAACTTCAGCGACGTCTCTTGCACTGCCTTGAGGGATTGAGCGGCTGCTAATGCTACCACCAGATGCTATCAAAGTTTGCGTAGCACCACTGCTGGTCCAAATAGCCGCTTGAGAGCGGAAATCGTTAGCGTTACTCGTCTCGAAAGAAACACTACCTACATATAGGTCTTGGCCTTCCAATTTAGAGAAGACTTTACTTTGAACACCACTATCAACAATAGTGACGTCAGCAAAAGACTGCGTTCGCGCTTTAAGACTGTCACCATAGTAAGTACCGATGGCTTCGTTATTCGCTGGATCAACAATTTGATTAATAATTACGTTGTCACGTGCACTTTCAATCGCTGTATCTTCAATATAAGCATACGAGTTGTTCAACGATCCTTCTGTCGCATACCCCGCAGAATACTGTCTACTCGCCCAACGTTTACATAGCTCTTTAGAGTAATCTAAAAAGTTATCACAGTACTTACGAAAGCCATCGTAGCCATCTTCAAGATAGTCATAACCGTTTTCGAGCAAAAATGGCGCTTCGTTACGGTAGTTGAAACCTTCTGGGTTTTGTTTTTCTTCAATCGCTATTTTCAGATCAACTGTGTGATCGAGTGCTGATACGTCGTTACAGTCGGTATCTACCCAGCAGTTCTCCGTTGAACTTTGAATCGCTGCACCAAATGTTTCACCGCCATTCGCAGGTTGATAAGCATGGATCTGATAGATAGCGGCACTTGCGCTAAAAGATGCGGCAACCGTTGCCGCAACCATTGAAATTTTAAAAATCTTACTACTCATTAGACGTTAACTTTCCTGTTGCATTGCTTCGAGCTCTTCCCAGCGCTCAAAAGCAACTTCAAGCTCCTGCTCGGTGGCAGCAAGCTTATCTAAAATGGGTTGTGTCTGCTCTACTGATTTTGAGAAAAACTCAGGATTGTTCACCTGCTCTTGCAAACTTTCAATCTCGGCTTCTAACTCTTCAAGCTTGGCTGGTAGCGCCTCTAACTCTCGCTGCAGTTTATAAGATAATTTCTTAGGCTTATTCTTAACAGGTGCAGTTTTGGGAGTTTCCTCAAGCTGTTTTTCATTTTTCGTTGGTTTTTCAACCGTACGTTGACTGTGCGCTTGAGCTCGTTGTTGCTGAGCGTCATGGTAGCCGCCGACAAACTCTTCGATAACGCCTTCACCTTCAAAGATCCAGCTCGTGGTTACCGTGTTATCAACAAATTGACGATCGTGGCTGACTAAAAGAAGCGTACCCTGATAATTGGCAAGCAAATCTTCTAAAAGTTCCAACGTTTCGATGTCTAAATCGTTGGTTGGTTCATCGAGCACCAATAAGTTGTTCGCACGGAGGAATATGCGCGCAAGAAGTAATCGGTTCTTCTCTCCTCCGGACAGCGCTTTAACTGGTGTACGCGCTCGTTTGGGCGCAAACAAAAAGTCTTGCAGGTAGCTCAAGGCATGTCTCTGGCGCCCACCGACCATCACTTCTTGCTTGCCATCAGCCAGGTTGTCGATCACAGATTTCTCTGGATCAAGCACTTCGCGATACTGATCAAAGTAGGCAACTTCCAGTTTGGTACCACAGTGTAAACGGCCGCTTTGCGGTTCAAGTTCGTTAAGCAGTAGTTTCAGCAGCGTACTCTTACCGCAACCATTCGGACCGATAAGTGCGATCCGATCGCCGCGCATGATGTTGAAAGAGAAATCTTTGACAATACTCTTTCCTTCAATGGAGTAATTGATGTTTTGCGCTTCAAACACAATCTTGCCTGAACGAGATGCATCATCGATTTGGATATTCGCTTTACCTTGGACTTCGCGTCTGTCTGAACGCTCTTCACGGAGCTTTTTGAGCGCGCGAACTCGGCCTTCGTTGCGTGTACGACGCGCTTTAATCCCTTGGCGAATCCACACCTCTTCCTGAGCCAGTTTTTTATCAAACTCTGCGTTTTGCATCTCTTCGACGCGTAGCATCTCCTCTTTTTCAACCAAGTAGTTCTCATAATCACCAGGAAAAGAAGAGAGCTTACCGCGATCTAAGTCAACAATGCGTGTCGCCATCGATTTAATGAATGCACGGTCATGGGAGATAAAAATGATCGAGCCGCGGAAGTCTTTCAGGAAGTTCTCCAACCACTCGATAGTCGTGACGTCTAGGTGGTTAGTTGGTTCGTCAAGTAGCAGAACATCCGGATCGCATACCAACGCACGCGCTAACGCAGCCTTACGCTGCCAGCCGCCAGAAAGGTCGGTCAATTTGGTGTGCCCGTCGAGCTTAAGGGCCGTAAGGACGTTTTTAATGCGATCTTCAAAACGCCAAGCGCCTGAGTGCTCGAGCTGCTCTTGAATTCGAGCTAGCTTGTTTATGTTTTGCTCTGAAGGGTCGATGGCAATCAGATCAAGCTGATCTTGATAGATCTTAAGCTGCTCACCGACTTCGGCTAATCCACCAGCAACGTATTCAAGGACGGTTCCCTCTTGATTTCGGGGCGGATCCTGTTCGAGACGAGAGACAATGACATCTTGCGTAACGGTCAGTTTACCATCATCAAGTAATACATCGCCTGCTAGGACTTTCATCAGCGTGGATTTACCCGCGCCATTGCGACCAACTAAACAGACTCGTTCATTTTCTTGTAATGCAAAATCTGCATGGTCAAGTAGAGGGTGATCACCGTAAGCCAGCAATCCATTATTGATGGTAAGTAATGCCATTTTTATCTAACCAAAGTTTCAATTCTTGTAAGTCGAAAGGCCAGTTAAGCTCGGTATCGTTGTAATTGAGCACTGGAATAGTGACGCCGTAACGAGAAAACAGCTCATCGTCAAAGGCAATATCGATGATGCGGATGTGCTCTGCAATACCTGCTTGCTGACACAATTGAAAAGCCATCTCACAGAGATGGCACCCTTCTGTACTATATAAAGTGATCACGAAACCAACTTATTCCTTGTGGGTTAAGATCCAGCAGTTATGAATATGCTTGTTGCGAGAAAAATCAAGCGGCAGAGTTTGATTTGAAATGTTTTTCGCCTCTAGCCCCAACTCATTCAATGCGTCCAAGTCCATTTTAAAGTGGCGTTTGTTGTTTGAAAAAACAATGGTTCCACCGGCACGAAGGAGTCGCTTAAGATCTTTCATCAATTGAATGTGGTCACGCTGAACATCAAATGACTGTTCCATACGTTTCGAGTTAGAAAACGTCGGTGGGTCAATAAAGATTAAATCAAACTTCTCTGTAGAGTTTGCCAACCACTGCAAGCAATCTGCCTGCTCGTACCGATGTTGTCTGCCGACCTGCCCGTTGAGCTTCATGTTCTCTTTCGCCCATTCCAAGTAGGTCTTAGACATGTCGACCGTGGTCGTGGACTTTGCACCGCCACATGCGGCGTGAACTGTGCCTGACCCAGTGTAAGCAAATAGGTTTAAGAAATCTTTACCTTGCGAGAGTTCACCCAATTTACGACGGGTGATTTTATGATCAAGGAACAATCCAGTATCTAGGTAATCGTGAAGGTTAACGAGCAGCTTCACGCCATACTCGTTGACTTGCATTGTTTCTGACTCCTGAGAGAGCTTTTGATACTGAGAGCGCCCTTTTTGCTTCTCACGCACTTTCAGCACAACTTTATTAGCCTCAGTGCCGGTCACTTGAATTGCTGCGCGGATAATGTCTGTAAGACGACGCTTTGCTTTCTCTTCAGGGATATTCTTTGGTGCCGCGTATTCCTGAATCACTAGGTGATCAAGGTAGACATCGATAGCCACGTTGTACTCTGGTAAATCTGCATCATAAATACGGTAGCAATCGAGCTGCTCTTTACGCGCCCATTTGCCAATCTTGCCAATGTTCTTCTTTAGACGGTTGGCAAAATCTGGTGCGATTAAAGATTCAGTGACAGCGTCACCTCTAGATTCTGCAGGGCGATCTGAAATGGAGTAGTTTTTTTGATGACAAGGCAACGCGCCATTGTTCAATTTGAACTGCTTATCAGCTCGCATACGCAGACAACTGAGCAGCTCATCAGAGCTTGAGAAAATAGACGCCTGACATCCGCCGAACTGGTCTTTGAGCTGTGCACCAAAGGCGGTATATAGAGCAATCAGACCAGGATGAGTACCTAAACGTTCACCATAAGGTGGGTTTGACACGATGACGCCATGCTCAAAACCAGCAGGTCGCATAACCTTAGCTGCATCCCCTTCTTGAAACTCAATAAGAGACTCAACGCCTGCACGGCGCGCATTGTCTTTTGCGGTTTTAAGTACACGAGCATCGTTGTCAAAGCCAAAGAACTTAGCGTCAACTTTTTTGACACCACGACGAGCCTGCACGGAAGCTTCAGACTTTATCTCAGCCCAAAGCTCAGGCTCAAAGTCTTCAAGGGATTCGAAGCCCCATTTTTTACGGTTCACACCTGGCGCCATATTCGCAGCCATCATCGCAGCTTCAATCAAAAGCGTTCCTGAACCACACATAGGGTCTAACATCGACTTGCTCTCATCCCAGCCACTGCGAAGAATAATAGCCGCCGCTAACGTCTCACGTAGAGGCGCACGGCCTGATTCTGGGCGATAACCACGTTGATGTAGGCCTCCACCGACCATATCGATACCAAGTAACGCTTTATCTTTATGTAAGCGAACGTGGATACGAAGATCGGCACGATCTTTACTGATCGACGGTCGTGGGAGGTTCTTCTTCTCATAACAGTCCACTACCGCATCTTTGACTTTCATCGCTCCGTACTGACTGTTACGAATCTCTCGGTTCGTGCCATTAAAGTCCACGACGAACTTTTTCGAACTATGGAAATGGTTGACCCAGTTTACTGATGATGTCGCAAGGTATAGATCCATATCGTCGTTACAAGTGAACTCTGATAGAACGCGAACAAAGCGAGAAGCCAAACGGCTCCATAGACAGCAGCGATAAATCTGCTCAATTGATGCTTTAAAACGGACACCTGCTTGTACAGGTTTTGCGTCGTTAATCCCTAGCTTTGTTAACTCTTCTACTAACAGGTTCTCCAAACCATTGGATGTAACCGCAAGATATTGATGCATAGTGAACTTATTATTCTGTTGAAAATGACCTCTCATTATACCTGACAACCGAGCAACATCGTTAATCCAAATAGCGTTATTCAGCCTTTCCGCTGCTGTCTGATGAAATAACCATCAACTCTCATCTAGTCAGAGAGTTACCAACCTTTCTAATAAATCGTCAACTTCCTATCGGATTTCTTGGCCTAAGGAGATAGTGAATACTTATTTACTTAAGAATTGGTCTATACCAAGAACCCTAAAAGACGTAAATTTATTACCAAATACCACTTAAAGGGGGAATTTTGCATATTGATAGAAGCGATTAAGCCAAAATTGCCGATGAAACTGACTCAAATTATTGTCTGAAAACCGAACGATTCTCACATTCAATAATCAGTTCTCCGCGAGGATACGAATGAATTTAGATGGAATAAGATGGGTTTTAGGCAAAAAAAATCGGCCATAAGGCCGATGGGAAATCATAAAAGGAACGAAAAATTAGCCAACCAAAGCGATTGGTTGAGCTTGGAACTGGTGGTTTATAAGCAGCATTCGGTCATGCATCACTTTGATTGCCTCACCAAACGACAACGACTTAATGCCATTCAACTGGAATTCGTCAAGTGAGACAGACACACATAAGCTGGCGCACTCCCCGACTTCGATGACAATAAAAGAGCTCGAACAGCTTGATGTTGACAACTGAACGAAGTCACCTTCCTCAAGCGCTAGATTTCCATCCGATAGTGAATCAAAGAACCAGCTCTTGGGTTGCACAGGTTTGTGAAAGCGTTTCGCTGCCACACAGTACAAGGCTAATTCGGCTTGACGTGGCTCAGAAAGCCCAAGCAACGCAATTTGTTCTTTGTAAGTTTGATAAGCGGATGCATCGTCGACAGAAAACTCGTTGATGCCAATCGCACACTCGACGATTAGTTTGCGAGGAAGGTTGGTCTTAAACAACATACCATCACCCAGATCGAGCATCAGGTGCCCTTCTGAGTCATCGTAGTACCAAGTCCATTTGTCACTGGGTTTAAGCATCATTCCAATCTCTATGTCGTTTGAATTTAGGTAAACGCTTAATTACCTGTCCAAGCAATGATTTGAATTTTATTCGCTATACCAATAAAAAAAAGAGGAAATGAAAACTCATTTCCTCTTCAAATTCGGTTATTGAAACCCATCTAGCTCAGTGTGACAATGTCACGCCAATCAATATGTTAGGCGTAAAACTAAAGGTTTTTGACAATATCTTTTACAAGACCCGGGCCGTGGTAAATGAAGCCAGAGTAAACCTGAACAAGTTTTGCTCCTGCCATCAGTTTCTCTTTCGCGGCAACATAAGAGTCAACACCACCTACCCCGATTACTGGGATCTGGTCACCAAGCACTTCGTGCAAACGACGAACCACTTCAGTACTGCGCGATTGCACCGGACGACCGCTTAAACCTCCAGCCTCGTTTGCGTGCTTCATGCCTTCTACTACGGTTCTGTCTAGCGTCGTGTTGGTTGCGATAACGCCATCAATCTTGTTTTTAAGTAACGATTCACAGATCTGTTTGATCTCATCGTCACTTAGATCCGGAGCGATCTTCAGAGCAAGCGGTACATACTTGCCGTGCTTCTCTGCCAATTCAGCTTGCTTCGCTTTTAGCTCAGATAGAAGATCATCCAGCGCTTCACCATATTGAAGAGAGCGAAGCCCTGGTGTATTTGGAGAAGAAATGTTTACCGCGATGTAGCCAGCATACTCGTATACCTTTTCCATACAGATAAGGTAATCTTCAGCACCCTTTTCAATCGGAGTGTCTTTGTTCTTACCGATATTGATCCCCAGCACGCAAGAATATTTGGAGTTCTTAACATTCTCGACAAGGTTATCAACACCTAGGTTGTTAAAGCCCATACGGTTGATGATACCTTCGGCTTCAACAAGACGGAACAAACGTGGTTTGTCGTTTCCGGATTGTGGACGAGGCGTAACAGTCCCCACTTCAACAAAGCCAAAACCCATTGCATCGAACGCTTCGATACACTCACCATTTTTATCTAGGCCAGCCGCAAGGCCAACTGGATTTCGGAATGTCAGACCCATGCATTCGACTGGGCGATGTGGGAGTTGTTGACGGTAAAGAAGATCGACTGGAGTGCCAGTGAAACGTTTGAAGTTCTGAATTGCAAGATCATGTGCCTTTTCGGCATCAAGTTGGAAAAAGCCAGCTCTGGCTAGACGGTAAAGCATTGTGCCTCCGAAAGAAAAAAGCCCCGTGTAAACGGGGCTGTATTATTAATGGTTTTACCGAACAATTCAATCTATTATGGCAAACGTTTACTCATTTGCTGAACAATTCAGATTTAGCAGCATCAGTTCGCGCAGAGCTACAGAGAACTTGGCAAACTCATGAACTGAACCAATCTTGAATTCGTTCAAGATATTCTCCCAACGATGAAGAGATATTTCGTTCGTTGAAATCCAATCCTCTAGCGCTTTCATAACATCAAGTTCTTCAGGCGCACAGCTACAACTCAACACTTGTCCAGTCAATTGACGCTGCTGCCAATCTAGATCTTCACGGAACGCTGCTCGAGCGAGAGCCTGCCAATGGTTGTCAACAGCCTGAGTATTGATTTGCTTCAAGAACCAATGTAGCGACAATCGATCGCCTAAGTTGTAGTACAACTTAGCACTTTGCTCGACCGATTTACCTTTTTCACGAGATACTGTGGATATATCCAGTGCCGAGTATAGGCTAGATAAGCGAGACACATAACTCGCCAATTCAGGCGTAATACCCTGCTCGATCCACGCTTTCGCCATCTCGTTGTGTTCTTCCACTTCTGACGGTACCAACATGTCATCAAGGTTTGACTTGATCACTTCAACGTCAGACTGGTAAAGGTCAATCAAGGCTTTAACGCATTGACGGCCATTGCGGTTACGCAATAACCAACGAGATAAACGACGTAACGTACGGCGAACATAGAACATCATGTCGTACTGAGCTTCGGTTGTTGCTTGGTTGTCTAGCGAGCGAACCTCTTCAAAGACTTTGCCTAAGCCGAATATCTCTCTCGCAGCAACATACGCATTTGCGATATCCACAACATGAGCGCCAGTCTCTTCTTGCAAACGGGTCACGAAATTACAACCCATCTCGTTAACCATTTGGTTCGCAAGTGCCGTTGCAATTATTTCTGCACGTAGTGGATGATTGTCCATTTGTGTAGAATAGTTACGGCGTAACTCAGTTGGAAAGTATTGTACTAACTGCTGTGCATGGAATGCATCATTAGCAATGTCATCATGGACAAGCTCTTCTTTAAGAACCATCTTTCCGTAAGCAACGAGCACAGATAGCTCAGGACGAGTCAATGCCTGGCCTTGTTTCTCACGTTCAATCAAGGTCTCATCGTCTGGGATGTACTCAAGAGCGCGATCAAGATGACCTGATTTTTCCATCGTATGGATGAAACGAATTTGTTCTTTAACCAGAGAGGTCCCCTGCTGCTCTGTCACAGAAATAGACTCTGATTGACAGTAGGCATCATCCAATACGATCTCTCCTACCTCATCTTCCATCGATTCTAGGATTTGGTTACGTTGCTTAACCGTAAGGTCACCATTTGCAACCAAACCATTTAGGAAGATTTTGATATTTACTTCGTTATCCGAACAATCCACACCACCAACGTTGTCGACAAAGTCAGTGTTGACGCGACCACCTGTTAGCGCGTATTCAACTCGGCCAAGCTGAGTCATACCTAAGTTACCGCCTTCGCCGACGACTTTGGCACGCAGTTCACGTCCATCGATACGTAACACATCATTTGCTCGGTCGCCGACATCAGTATGTGTTTCCGATGAGGCTTTAACATAAGTACCGATCCCGCCATTCCATAGAAGATCAACTTCCATTTTTAGGATCATCTTGATGAGTTCGTTTGGTGCTAGAGACGCTTTTTTGGTGCCGAGCATTTTTTGAATCTCAGGAGTCAGTGAGATTGACTTCGCACGGCGAGAGAAAATGCCACCACCTTTAGAGATAAGCTCGGCGTTGTAGTCTTCCCAGCTTGAACGCGGTAAGTTGAATAAGCGATTGCGCTCTTCCCACCCCGTAGCCGAGTCTGGGTTTGGATCAATAAAGATATGCATGTGGTTAAACGCCGCTTGCAAACGAATATGCTTAGATAGAAGCATACCGTTACCAAACACGTCTCCAGCCATGTCACCAACACCAATCGCAGTAAAATCGGTTGTTTGACAATCAATGCCCATCTCACGGAAGTGGCGTTTCACCGACTCCCAACCGCCCTTCGCGGTAATCCCCATCGCCTTATGGTCATAGCCGTTAGAGCCGCCTGACGCAAACGCATCACCTAGCCAGAAGTTGTACTCCTCAGATACTGAGTTAGCCAAATCTGAGAACGTTGCTGTGCCTTTATCAGCCGCTACAACCAAATACGGGTCATCTTCATCATGACGAACCACGCTCTTCGGTGGGATAACTTCGCCTTCAATGATGTTATCAGAGACATCCAGTAACGCTCGGATAAAGCGTTTGTAGCAGCGCTGACCTTCAGCGAAAATTTCATCACGGCCACTAAAGTTGTGCTGACGTTTACAAACAAAGCCACCTTTCGCACCAACCGGTACGATGACGGTGTTCTTAACTTGCTGCGCTTTCACAAGACCAAGAATTTCTGTACGGAAATCCTCTTGACGGTCTGACCAGCGTAGACCACCACGAGCCACTTTACCGCCACGTAGATGCACACCTTCAATATCGGGTGCGTAGACAAAGATCTCAAATGCCGGCACAGGCTGCGGGATTTCTGGAATCTCACTTGGTTTCATCTTGAGTGATAACCAAGGCTTAGGCTGTTTGTCTGCATCAAGTTGATAGTAGTTCGTGCGCAGTGTTGCCGAGATCATTTCTACATAACGGCGGATAATACGGTCGTCATCGAGACTTTCGACGTGATCAAGTTGCTCAGTAATCTTCTTAACAAGATCCGCCTGTCCTTTTTGACTGCCTTTGAACTTAGGATCAAAACGTTTAGCGAATAGATCAACCAGAGCTTTCGCCAAATCAGGATAATGGCTGAGTGTATCTTCAATGTACTGTTGACTGAATGGGAAACCGACTTGACGCATGTAACGCGCGTAAGCACGTAAAATGGAAATCTCGCGTCCGGTCAACGAAGCACCAAGAACCAAACGGTTGAAGCCATCGCTTTCTAGATCGCCAGCCCAAATCGCAGCAAAGGCTTGTTGAAAACGATCTCTCGCTTCACGCAAGTCAACGGTTTTCTCACTCTTATGCAGCATTGAGAAATCAAGTATCCAATAAACTTGGCCATTCGCCTTACGCACTTCATAAGGAGACTCTCCGATCACTCGCAATCCTAAGTTTTCGAGCATCGGCATGACGTCAGAAAGGTGGATAGGTTCATCGCGGTGATACAGTTTCAGGCGTACTGCTTTTGAGTCGGAACCAAGCTCTTGCGGACGGTAGAACAGCATTCCCAGCTTGTTGTCATCGCTAAGTGCTTCTAATCGCTCGATATCAGCCACCGCCGAGCCAGGCATAACATCTTCTTTGTATGAACGTGGGAACGCGCGGTTGTAATCTTTTGATAAAGGTAAGCCTTTGCTCTCACCAAAGTTCGCAACGATCGCATCTGACAAACGATCATCCCAAGTCGAAGATGCTTCCATTAAGTTTTGCTCAATCGTTTTGACATTAATATCTGAGTTGTTGTTGTCCACACGAACAATGTAGTGTGTACGGGCAAGTGGGCTTTCGGAGAAATAGGTAGTGAACTCAACCTCTTTATCACAACCGAAATACTGTTTAAGAATTCGTTGCGTCTGACGGCGAAGCTCGGTGTTGTAACGATCTTTTGTCACATAAACCATGCAGCTGAAGAAACGGCCAAACGGGTCTTTACGCACGAACAAACGCAGTAAATCACGATCCTGCATTTGAACCACACCCATACCCACTTCAAGCAACTCTTCTTCTTTTGCCTGAAGCAGTTCATCACGTGGGTAATTTTCTAGAATGTTATGCAGCGCTTTATAGGAGTATGACCCTTCACGGTATCGACTCGCTTCTAGGATACGTTCGACTTTTTCACGAATTAGAGGAATGCTTTCTACGCTTTGGTTGTAAACTGCGGAGGTGTAAAGACCTGTGAAGCGGTGCTCACCGATCACTTTGCCATTCTTATCGAATTTCTTAATGCCGATGTAATCGGTGTATGCTGGTCTGTGGATCCGCGAAGGCGTATTGCCTTTGGTGAGGATCAGTAAGAATGGTTTTTTCGCTTCAAGTCTTGCCGAATCAGGGAAGTCTGACAGTTTAACGCTTCGAACACGGTCGCGATTCGCAAAAAGCCCCAAGCCTTTGTCTGGCGTTGGACGCAACTCCGTATCACCATCGACGGAAACAAGATCGTACTCCTTGTATCCCATAAAGGTAAAGTTGTGTCTTCCTAACCAACGCAGGAAGTTAATCGTCTCATCGTAGCGATCACGCTCAACGGTGACTGTATCTTGCTGAGCTTCGACTTGATTGGTGACTTCTTCAAGTTTTTCAACCATCAGTAACCAATCCTGAACAACAAGGCCGGTGTCTTTCAGAATACTCAGCAACTCTTCCTTCAAAGAAGCCATTGCGCCTTTGTCACTTAAACGGTCAACTTCGATATGGAAAAGTGACTGCAGCGCCCCTTCACCTTCGTTGATACCGGTAATCTCACCTTTGGCATTGCGAGCAACTTGCGTAGGACCATGCAGCATCAGGTGTGATGCAAGATCCAAACGACTCAATGCCATCTTAATCGAATCGACCAAGAACGGGCTGTCTTGTACGACGATTTCAACAATAGTGTGTGTGGATTGCCAGCCTTGACGACTAACAGTTGGGTTGAAGACTCGGACAGAAACGTCATCGGCTTTCTTTTCGCTGATGTGATGCCAAAGGCTCACCACTGCACCGTAAAGATCGGATTCGTTGCGTTCGACTAAGTCGTCCTGAGAGATATTGCTAAATAAATGTTGAGCAAGTTGAGTGACTAAAGGTTGATGAGCAAGCTCGAGTTTGTCTTGAATCAGTTGGTACACTTTTTCAAGCAGAACCGGCATCAATGTTTCACGCGCGGTCATAATCACACTCCACTATTATAGAATTGTATGTTTTTGTAGGGATGTTGTAAGCATAGTGCTTAACACGGGTAATGCCGCTTTATTGTAAAAGCTTTATTGATAAATAGTTAATTCTTTTAGGAGTGGTAAGAGGTGAAATGTTTGAGAATGTGATTGAGGTTCTATTTAAACTTCTAAGAAATCAGTCGCTCACAGAACTTCTAACTTGAGAAACTTATTATTTTGGTCAGTTGTTAAACGAAACCGCCCTTTTACACCAATTTGACTAAGAAATGGTCTGAACTTGGTTGCAGGTAATTGTAGACGTAACCCGTTGTCAGTAACGACTAAAACACTGCTTGCTGCACCATTGTAGTGAGCAAGGAAAGTTTGATATGAGATGTTTAAGGAGAAGTAATAGTAGTTCATGGTCAATAAAGTAACACTTTTGGTACCAACCGAAAAATACTGTATAAATAAACAGTAGCACATAATTGTGCTACTGTTTTAACCAGTCGATTAAGCTTCGAGCGCTTTCGTTACTTTTTCGAACAGGTCTTTTGCCAAGTTATCCATTGATTTAAGCGCTTCAAGCTCAGCTTTTATCAAGGCTTGACGCTCTTCATCGTATTTACGGAACTTCAGCAACGGATCAATCAATCGAGAGGCGACTTGCGGGTTACTGCTGTTCATCTCTTTGAGGATCTCACCTGCAAACTTGTACCCTTCGCCCGTTTTCGCATGGAAACGCACTGGGTTCATGTTTAGGAACGAGCCAATCAAGCTACGAGTACGGTTTGGATTCTTAAGACTGAATGCCTCATGGTTCATTGTCTCTTTAATCACTTCCAACACGTTCTCTGCCGGATTACAGCCTTGTAGCGCAAACCACTTATCCATAACCAGACCATCGTGCTTCCATTTATCGCTGTAATCAGCCATCAAGGTTTCACGACAAGGGAGTTGTGCGCTGTTTGCTGCTGACATCGCCGCCACAGTATCGGTCATATTATTGGCTTCGAAGTACTGTTTTTCTGCCAGTTGATTACCTTGCTCTGTGTACGCCAAATACGCTAACGCTGTATTACGCAACGAGCGCTTGCCAATTGCAGGGTGATCCACTGTGTACTCAGCTTGATTCAAACTGTGGTACAACGCTGTCAACTCGTCTTCAAGTTCTGTTGCCAGTTTCACCTTAATTGCTTTAAGAACGCTCGCCACCGCATCAACGTCTACGGTTTTGTACCAGCCAGACACTTCATTGTGACTCGGAACTGACATCATTTCCGCAATGAAGGCAGGTTCAAGAGAATCAGAAAGCAGAACACCTCGGAACGCATCGATCAGTGATTCAGGCAGGACGACTCCATCACCATTTTGCACAGCCGTCACATTACTACGAATGTATTTCGCAAGCAGCATCTGCCCTGCATCCCAGCGTGCAAACTCGTTGCGCGCGTGAACCATCAAAAAGATCAGCTCTTCATCACTGTAATCGTATTCTAGAATAACAGGTGCTGAGAACTCTCTTAGCAATGACGGAATCGGCTCTTCATTTACGTTTTCAAACACAAACGTCTGCTTGTCTTCTGTTACGTCTAGGACGTTATGAACTTTTTCACCGTTACGGCGTAACTCAATAACATCACCATTCGCGGCATACAGTTCCACATCGAAAGGAATGTGTAACGCTTGCTTCTCTTTTTGTTCGTGTGTCGGCTCTGTCGATTGAGAAATTGTTAGTGCATAAGTTTTCTGCTCTGCATCGTAAGTGCTTTCCACAGACACGGTTGGTGTACCTGACTGGCTGTACCACAAGCGGAACTGTTTCAAGTCCACGCCAGAAGCATCTTCCATTGCCGCAACAAAGTCTTCACAGGTTGCAGCAGTACCGTCATGACGCTCAAAGTAGAGCTTCATGCCCGCTTGGAAACCTTCTTCGCCTAATAAAGTGTGCATCATGCGAATAACTTCACTGCCCTTTTCATAAACGGTTAGGGTGTAGAAGTTATTCATCTCGATCACTTTTTCAGGGCGAATCGGATGAGACATCGGACTTGCATCTTCAGCAAACTGAGGGCCACGAATGATTCGGACGTTGTTGATTCGGTTTACTGCACGAGAGCCTAAGTCTGATGAGAACTCCTGATCGCGGAAGACGGTTAGGCCTTCTTTTAAGCTCAGTTGGAACCAATCTCGACATGTAACTCGGTTGCCCGTCCAGTTGTGGAAGTATTCGTGACCAATAACCGCTTCGATACCTAGGTAGTCTGTGTCCGTTGCGGTCTTCTCATTGGCTAAAACATATTTAGAGTTGAAGATGTTGAGACCTTTGTTCTCCATTGCGCCCATGTTGAAGAAATCAACCGCCACAATCATGTAGATGTCTAGGTCGTACTCTAAGCCGAAGCGTTCCTCATCCCACTTCATGGAATTGATTAGAGAGGTCATCGCATGTGGCGCGCGATCAAGGTTGCCTTTATCAACGAAGATTTCTAGCTCAACATTGCGACCAGATTGCGTCACATATTGGTCGCGCAGAACATCAAAGTCACCCGCGACAAGTGCAAACAAGTAGGCTGGTTTCGGGTGCGGATCTTGCCATTGAACCCAGTGACGGCCGCCTTCAAGATCCCCTTCTGCAATACGGTTACCGTTGCTCAACAAGTATGGGTATTGGGCTTTTTCTGCGATGACCTTGGTGGTGTACTTGGCCAACACATCTGGGCGGTCTAGATAGTAGGTAATGCGACGGAAGCCTTCAGCTTCACATTGCGTACAAAATGCACCGCCCGACTTGTACAAACCTTCTAACGCAGTGTTCGCTTCCGGATCAATTTCAGTGACAATGGTGAGTTCGAATTCTGCAGGAAGTGCGTTAAGCATCAGCGCGCCTTCCACTTCTTGATAATCTTCCCAAGCAGTGCCATTTACAGAGACACTCACCAGTTTGAGGCTTTCACCATCAAGGCGCAGTGATGCCTCGTCTCTGAGTTGTTTTACTTGTGAAACGGCGGTAACGATCGTTTCTTTGTCATGCAAATCAAACGTCAAATCCAAATCAGTAATGGTGTGTGACGGTGATAAATAATCTTTACGATACTTGGCTTGTGGAGTCTGAGCCATGTCGAAATCCTTCTGACTGATACTAATGAAGACACTCACATTCTATGAGTGGGGCGAACGATAAAAGATTCTCATCCGCAAAGTGGCAGTTAGCTTACAACTCTATGTGCAAAAAAACGAGGTATTCTCTACAAATACCTCGTTTTTTGCCTATTGTTCAAACATAAATCAAACTATATGGCTACAAAAGCGTCGTTCGTCATATAAAATGACTGTCATATCCTTGGTGTTCACCGTATTCTATTGAGCACTGCGTACATACCACCTTCTTCACCTTCTAACGTTAGGACGTCTCTGTTGAGTGTGTAACGCGTATCGTGCTCACCATCTTCATACAAAAGAACCAGTTGATCCCCTTCCGTATAGTAGACACCTTGATGAACAGCCTCATCACCATCTTCGTTAGCCACGCGGAAAGTAAAAACAAAATCGGGCTGAAGGACCAAATCCATTCTTCGAACGTCACTAGCAAGCAAATCATCACCAGCAAGATGCTCACTAGACCACATACCGGCAAGAGAATTAGACAGTGCTTTGGTAAAGGTCACACCATTTAGGTTAAGCAGATTGTGATTCGCTGAATACTGGTACACTTGAGGCTCAGATGTATTGAGACCAAGAATAATGGTGTCATCGTTAGCGTTGTATAGCCCTTCCCAGTGATCTACCGAGTAGTCCTTTTTCTGTATATCAATAACGAAACTATAGTTTGAGTTGAGTGAGAGCTTAATCGCTAGAAAGTTTTCTTGAGAGTTTTCTGGGTTAGGATTGATTAAGTACCAGTCCCCTAATAAAAACGGCTGATCAAATTGGGTAAGATCCGCATTGTCTTTGTTTTGATTTGCAGATGCAGTTAGGCTAAAAAGCAAGCAAAAAAGTCCGAACCATTTCATAACATACCCTCACTCTTTTTCTTTAAGCTTAGGCAGATTCGTTCTATTTGGCTAAAAAATTGATCTAAATCACATTAATTATTGACATAAAAAAAGCGAGCCACAGGGGCTCGCCTTTCTAAGCGGTTGAAACTACGATTTAATCATGTCTACCGTAATCGCGACAGCTTCATTCAAGTAAGCGTCTGGCGCTTCATAATCTTTAGGGATATCGTCCAAAGATTTGAATTCTGCTTCACCTTTTGCTTTCTGACGTTGGTTAATTCGTGCTAGACGATCAGCGTCAGCTTTATCTGCTTCGGCTTTACGAACTTTTTCATTCAAAGAGAGCGAGTTGTCATCTTTCTCTGCCTTGTACTTTGCAATGTCCTCGGCAATGAAACGAAACTCCAAGTCTTCCGCAATTCTTGCTTGGTGCTTAGCGCTTAACTCGCTGATAAGCTTTTCGTTACGGCGTAACACGTCATATTTTGCCTTGTCGATACTATCCCACGGCAACGCATTGTCTTCTACGCTCTCGCCTGTTTCACTAGGATCGACTGCCGTTGGAAAAGCAATATCCGGTGCAACACCTCGATTTTGCGTACTACCGCCATCTATTCGATAAAACTTTTGGATTGTGTATTGCACATAACCCAACTCTTTGTCGAACAAATCATAGATGTGATTTAACGAGCGGTGCTGCTGCACTGTACCTTTACCAAAAGAGTTTTCGCCTAAAACTACGGCACGGCCATAATCTTGCATCGCCGCGGCAAAAATTTCAGAAGCTGATGCACTGTAGCGGTTCACCAAAACCGTCAACGGTCCTTCGTAGCTAATCTTACCGTCGGTATCGCTGTTAACATTCACTCTACCGTAGCTGTCTCTAACTTGTACTACAGGGCCACTGGTAATAAACAGCCCAGACAACGCCGTCGCTTCCGTTAACGCACCACCGCCATTGTTGCGTAAATCAACCACAATACCGGCAACGCCTTTCTGTTTGAGTTCGCTAATCAGCTTATCCGTATCTTTTGCAAGACCAACGTAGAAACTTGGAACTTCAAGCACCCCAATTTTCTTACCATCTTGTTCGATAACTTCCGCTTTCACTGCACGATCTTCAAGTCGAATCTTATCTCGTACGATGGTGATCACTTCCGCCTTGCTATCCTTACCTTCTGGCAGAATTTGCAAGTTAACTTTGGTGCCTTTCGGGCCTTTGATCAGTTGCACGACGTCATCTAGACGCCAACCAATCACATCAACGACCTCTTCACCATCTTGTCCGACACCGATAATCCTGTCACCTTCGGCAAGTTGCTTGCTATTGGAAGCCGGTCCACCAGCAACTAACGAGCGAATGACCGTGTAATCATCTGTCATTTGCAAAACGGCGCCAATGCCCTCAAGAGACAGGTTCATTTCAGTTTGGAATTGATCGGCGCTTCGAGGAGAAAGGTAACTTGTATGAGGATCGACTTCACGAGCAAACGCGTTCATGTAAAGTTGAAACGCATCTTCGTTGTGAGTTTGACTAAGACGTTTAAGCGCATTGTTGTAACGCTTGCCGAGAACATCTTTTATCTCATCCCAGTCTTTACCCGTCATCTTCAAGTTGAGCGCGTCATACTTAACACGTTTGCGCCACAACTCGTTTAGCTCAGCGGTGTCTTTAGGCCAAGCAGACTCACTGCGATCAAGCTCGATAGTCTCGTCGGTATCGAACGTCATCTCTTTGTCTAACAAAGACAAAGCGTATTGGAAGCGCTCATAACGACGTTTCATGGATAGATTGTACGCATCAAAGGCAATCTGGTTTTCACCCGACTTCAACTGTTCATCAATGCCCAGGGCCAATTTATCTAGTTGGTCAATGTCAGATTGAGTGAACACATTACGATTGTAATCAAGCATCCCAATATAGCGGTCAAAAATCGCTTTTGAGAACTGATCATTCAACGTGAAGTGTTTGTAATGGGAACGAGTAAAGCGAGAGGTCACACGCTTACTTGCTGTGGCGTGCTGAGCTTCCGGTGCTAATGTGGGTAAATCTTCTAGACCAATCTTTGCTTCTAGAGCTTGGGCTGAAGACGCTGCTAGCCATAAGCTAGCAGCAATCAGCGACAGTTTTGAACGGCATTTCATGCGTAGGAGACTCTCCTTTATGCGCGTAGGTGCTCCGCTTTCACAACCATTTGTAGGCCGTTAGACAGTTGAACACGTACATCTTCCTTATTGATTTCAACGATAGTCGCAGCCATATTTCCTTTGCCCATGTTCACGTTTACTGCGTTGCCAACTTTCACTTCGTCAGCAGTCAGAGCGCGTGTTTCCACTGGCTTCTTGGCTTTTTGCGGCTTGTTTTGTTGTGGGCGACGGCTTTGAGGCTTCTTCGCAGCCGGCTTAGCTTTCGCCTTACCCTCTTCGCGCGCTTTTTGAGCTTGCTCTTTACGACGAGCTTGAACTTTCGCTTTACTTTCAGCTAATGCTGTTTTTGCATGTTCTACGTGTTCTTCTTCAAGTTCACCCGCTGGGTTACCATCTAAATCAACACGTACTGCACCAGGTTTTACACCGTGTAGGTAACGCCATGATGAAGTGTACTGTCTTAACGCTGCACGAAGTTGTGTTTTACTCACTTTTGGATCGTCACTTAGACGTTCCGCAAGATCTTGAAAAATACCAATTTTAAGTGGCTTTGCTTCACCTTCTAAAGTAAAGCACTTAGGGAAACATTCAGCAATGTATGCAATGATTTCTTTGCTGTTTTTTAACTTTTCAGTGTTTTCCATGTGGGTTCCTGGTTATTGCGGACTGTCCGCGAGCATTAAGATAAATATTTCAGGTATTATAGTGACCTGCATGGGAAAAACCACAGTGAAAAGCCAATTTATGCCTTGATAGCGTGTGAATTGAGCAGCTTTTCTACTTCTGCCATTAAAAACGTCAGTCCTTCTTCGTCGATCTCACTAAAACGACCAACCACAGGGCTATCGATATCTAATACGCCAGCAACCTCACCCGAGATCGAAAATGGAATCACGATTTCAGAGTTACTTGCCGCATCACACGCAATGTGCCCTTCAAATTGATGAACATCATAGACACGCTGAACACTGTTCGTTGCAACTGATGTCCCGCACACCCCGCGCCCTACTGGGATTCGGACACATGCAGGGTTCCCTTGAAAAGGACCGAGTACCAACTCTTCCTCTTTCATCAAATAGAATCCGACCCAGTTGATGCTGTCAAGTTCCATGTTAAGCAGGGCGCTCAAGTTGGCTAAGTTAGCAATCAGGTCTTGCTCGCCTTCAAGTAGTGCGACGGCTTGTTTGGTTAAACGTTGATACTGTTCTAATGTCATAGTGAGTGCTGTTCCGTTTGAATTTAGAGACTTCGTTAATGAATTTACGTACAATTCCATAAACCATTAAATAGTAAGCATTCTCATTATAATGAATCCTAGTAACAACACTATTAGCCGTTCTTGGTTGATAAGACAAGTAAAATTACACAAGTCTAAACTCGTGTTTGCCAACATCATCGCCATCATAGCGACGTTAATCAGTGTCCCGATCCCACTTTTAATGCCTCTGATGGTTGATGAGGTCCTTCTCAATCAACCTGCAAATGGCGTTGCAGCCATGAACTCGGTGCTGCCGTCTTCATGGCAAACGCCAACAGGCTATATTTTCCTAACTCTTGCGTTAGTGATTGTAATGCGAAGCGCGAGCCAAGCGTTGAACATCCTGCAAAGTCGCCAATTTACTTTGGTGTCAAAAACCATCACGTTTCAAATGCGAAGTAAGATGATCGATAAGCTGGGTCGCATAAGCATTCGTCAGTATGAAACCCGCGGTAGTGGTGGCATCAATGCCCATCTCGTCACTGACGTCGAGACAATTGATCAATTCATAGGCTCTACACTGAGCAAGTTTTTAATCAGCCTGTTCACTGTTATCGGTACCGCTGGCGTACTGCTGTGGTTAGATTGGCGCCTAGGTCTGTTCATTTTGCTGGTCAACCCCATTGTTATCTATTTTTCTCGCAAGTTAGGGAGCAAAGTTAAGCACCTAAAAAAGAAAGAAAACCAGTCGTTTGAACACTTTCAAAATCGACTCGTCGAAACATTGGATGGTATCTATCAGCTTAGGGCCGCCAACAGAGAGCGCGAGTTTCTTGATGAACTAAAGCAACAGGCTAATGCTATCCGTATTGATGCAGATAAATACGCGTGGCAATCTGAGGCAGCAGGAAGAGTATCTTTTTTGCTGTTCTTGCTAGGATTTGAACTGTTCCGCGCCGTTGCCATGTTAATGGTGCTGTTTAGTGACCTCACTATCGGGCAAATCTTCGCTGTATTTGGTTATCTTTGGTTTATGTTAAGTCCCGTACAGGAGCTGCTCGGCATCCAATTCTCTTGGTACAGTGCGAAAGCAGCGCTTGGCCGAATCAATCAATTGCTTGAGCTTGAGGAAGAGCACCGCCCTGTAAGTAAAGTAAATCCATTTAACAAAGAGTCCAATGTAGATATCAAACTCGAGAACATTTGCTTTTCATACAACGAAGAAAATGAAGTGTTAAGAAATCTGAGCTTGCACATTCCAGCGGGTAAAAAAGTAGCTTTAGTCGGAGCGAGCGGAGGCGGAAAATCAACCTTAATTCAATTACTCATTGGAGTATATCGTGCCAACTCTGGAACCATTCGCTTCAATGATGAAACGGTTGAAGATATCAGTTTTGAGGTAATCCGCGATCAGATTGCTGTGGTTTTACAACAACCTATACTCTTTAATGACACTTTAAGGCATAATCTAACGCTCGGCGCACATTACGATGACTTGAAGTTATGGCATGCGTTGGAAGTGGCACAGCTCCACGATGTCATTGAACAGCTCAGTGATGGGTTAGAGACACAGATAGGACGAAGTGGCATTCGTTTATCTGGCGGGCAGCGGCAGCGACTAGCAATTGCTCGGATGATATTGAGCGATCCAAAATTTGTGATTCTCGATGAAGCCACGTCAGCGCTAGATACTGCAACAGAAGCGGCCTTGCATAAAGCATTGACCGAGTTCTTACAAGGACGCACGACGTTGATTGTCGCTCATCGACTTTCAGCAGTTAAACAAGCTGACCTCATTTATGTTTTGGAAGATGGTCAGGTGACACAAACGGGTACACATGGTGAGTTGGTTGAACAACAAGGCTTATATCAAACCCTGTATGGCAGCGTACAATCGCACGCCTAAAACTCAACTCGCCACTAATAATAGAGGGTGGTTATGAATCACCCTCCTCGAATAAAACCGCAATATCACCAAACTCAAGTGAAGTCACTTCGCCTTTGCCAAGGGTGTGAGTTACCCGTTGATACTTTCGCCCTCGAAAAGGGTAAAAACGCATACTGTCCCCGCTGCGGAACGCAATTGTACCGAGGGGGCAATCCTTCACTTTCTGGCAATTTGGCGATTGCAGTAACTTGTCTACTGCTTTTTATACCCTCACACTTTTTCAACTTCATCAGTATTCGCCTGTTTGGTGTCATGATTCCTGCAACGCTCCCTCATGGAGTATGGACCTTGATGCAGGAAGGGTTTGTCATGCTGGCTTTACTGATTTTTTTCTGCAGTTCTATTGCCCCGCTGATTCTATCAACCTCGGTTGTTGTCGCTCATATCGCGGTTCAACAGCGAGCATTCCGTGCACTCAAGTATTCGCTCGCCCTAATTCAACACCTTAAAGCCTGGGTGATGATTGATGTTTTCCTTATCAGCGTGGCTATTTCGTGTTTTAAACTTCAAGATTATTCAGACATATTTGTTGGCCCTGGGTTGATTGGATTGGTTTTACTTCAGGTAGCAACGGTTTTATTAGTGACTCGGGTTAGTGTACGTCGTTACTGGGAAGAATATATGCCAGAGCGTATGCTGCCGATGAAGAACAAAACGCTACACTGTCACAGTTGTCACCTCTCTCAACCAGAAGGTGAGCACTGTATTCGTTGCCATAACCCGATCCATCACCGCAAACCCAACTCTATCCAAAAGACTTGGGCCTATTTGTTTGCTGCTTCTATCGCCATATTCCCAGCAAACTTTATCCCGATTTCAATCTTGATGACCAACGGAAAACGATTAGAGGACACTATTTTTTCTGGAGTTGCTGGTCTGGTTAAAAATGGAATGCCTGGTATCGCCGCGATTATTTTTATCGCCAGCATAGTTGTACCTGTGGCTAAGATTCTTGGCTTGAGTTACATCCTTCTCGCGATCAAGTTCAAGCGAAGCATATTTCACAGGCAACGGATGATCATCTATTTTGTCGTCAAATGGATTGGTCGTTGGTCGATGATGGACCTGTTTGTTATTTCCATCATGATGACTCTCGTAGACCGTGGGCAAATTCTTGATTTCACCCCAGGCTTTGGCGCAGTTGCGTTTGGCTTGGTGGTAATATTTACTATGCTGGCAGCAGAAAGCCTCGATCCCCGCTTGATTTGGGACAACTATAAGCAACCATCGAACAATAGAGAATCGATAAATGAGTAACCCTTCCCCGTCACAAAATTCGTACTCACCCGACGTTAAGAAGAGTCGCGGTATATCCCCTTTATGGTTGTTGCCTATTCTCACTGTCATCTTAGCTGGGTGGTTGGTTTTCAAGGCCATTCAAGATGCGGGCGAACGGGTTCAAATCTACTTCTCGGAAGCCTCTGGCTTGATCGCGGGAAGAACCACGATTCGCTATCAAGGCCTGGAAGTGGGAATGGTCAGAGACATCAACTTAGCGAAAGATCTTCAAAGCATCTATGTCGAAGCGGATATCTACCCTGAAGCAACCAAACTGCTTAACGAAAACACTCGTTTTTGGATGGTCAAGCCAACCGCTAGCCTTTCTGGCATCTCAGGTCTAGATGCATTAGTTTCGGGTAACTATATCGCGATATCTCCGAGTGACGAGCCCGGCGATCCCGAAACTGTTTTCCGTGCGTTAGATAGAGCACCTGCGGATTTGCTAGCAGAGCAAGGATTGTCAGTAACTCTACGTGCCCGAGACTTAGGTGGCGTTTCCATAGGGTCGAAGATTGTCTATCGGAAGATTCCTATCGGTGAAGTGTACAGCTATCAACTTGATGACGAGGCAAAAAACGTTCTTATTAAAGCCGCCATCAAAGAAGAGTATCGCCACATTATCACCGGTGATAGCCGTTTTTGGAATGTCAGTGGCATCGGCACAAAAATTGGTTTTGACGGTGTCGACGTTCGATTGGAAAGCATGAGCGCACTTATTGGCGGCGCTATTGCCGTTGATTCTCCTGAAGGGGGCGAGCCCATTGGAGATGACACGGTATTTCGCCTCTACCCAGACTTAAAAACGGCCGGACGCGGTATCGCCGTTAAGATCCAATTACCGGATGACAATAACATCAGTGCATCAGGTGCCCCGATCATGTATCGCGGCATTGAAATCGGCCAAGTCACCGACCTACAACTTAGAGATGAACGGAAAAACATCGTTGCATTTGCGGCGATCCAACCTGCTTTCAGCGACATGCTGACATCAGGGTCACGTTTCATTCTAGAGGAAGCGACCGTGTCACTTTCTGAAGTTAAAAATCTATCCAACCTAGTAAAAGGCAACTTCCTGACCATCGTACCCGGTGAAGGCAAACGCACAAGAAACTTCACCGCAATTCGTCAGAATGATTTTGACCGCCAGCAAGCTCGTTCAATCGAGGTTAAGTTACTTGCCGACAACTCATTTGGGTTAGATAAAGGCGCAAACATCCTGTACAAAGGAATATCGGTCGGCTCCGTTGCTGGCGTAAAGCTCGTGGATGACAAAATCCATATCGACACCTTAGTGGATGCTGAATACGCTCACCTCATCAAATCTAAAAATCGCTTCTTCGTAACAGGCAGTGCAAGTGCAGAGCTTACTGAATCTGGCTTAAACATCAATGTTCCCCCCGCCAAGCAACTACTGACAGGCTCGATAAGCTTTGTCAGCGAAGGGGAAAACTCAGCCAAAGAGAGCTACCAGCTTTATCAAAGTAAATCATTAGCTGAGTTGGCTAAATATAACTTGTCAGGTTCTTCGAAATTAACGCTCTTTGCTCCAGAACTTCCTCCCGTGAGTAAAGGAAGCCCTCTGCTCTATCGCAACCTACAAGTGGGCTCAATTGCCGACTTCCATCTTGTCGATGGTGGCGTGGTGATCTCTGCCAGCATAGAGAACCAATACAAGCACTTAGTTACTGAACAAACTGTTTTCTGGAACCGCTCTGGCATCGAGGTCGACGCGGGATTGTCTGGCGTGAGCGTTAAAGCTGCACCATTAAAATCTCTTATCCAAGGTGGTATCGCCTTTGATTCATTACCCGGCGTAGACAACAAACAAAACGGCAAGTGGGTACTCTACAAAGATTTCAAAACGGCACGTAAGTTTGGTCAGGTTATTACCCTCTCTCTTAGCGGAGAAAACTCGCTCACTCAAGGAACCGACATCAAATACAACGGAGTAAAAGTCGGTGAAGTTACACTGGTGACGCCTCGATTCAATAGCAATAAAGTGGATATCAAAGCGCGTATTTTGCCCGAGTATGCGAGCAAAATAGCGGTCAGTGGATCTTACTTTTGGTTAGCCAAAGCAGAGGTCAGCTTAAGCGGTGTACGTAATCTAGAAAACTTGATCAGTAAGACCATTAGCGTCAGCCCAGGTAAAGGTAAGGCAGCCACTCAATTTGCCTTACACACGCAAGAGCCAGCGCTAAAAGGCGTGACATTCACTCTTCAAAGCGAAACACGCGGCTCGATTGCCAAGGGGACGCCTGTGCTCTATCGAGAAATTGAAGTGGGCAGCGTGACTGGAGTTGAGCTTGGAGAGTTCGCTGACCGAGTCATCACAGAGATTTCCATTCATCCTCAATACGCCTACTTGGTGCGTCAAAACAGTATTTTTTGGAATACCTCAGGACTTGACGTGTCAATTGGCATTAGCGGTGCCAACATTAAGGCAGGAACAGTCGATAGCTTGGTTCGTGGTGGTATCACGTTCGCAACGCCTCAAGATAAGCAGCTTCGTCCGGTAGCGAAACAAGGCCAATCATTCTTCCTACACGCACAAGGTGAAGAACAATGGAAACAGTGGCGCACACCGATACCTAAACCCTAACAAGACTTTTAAAACGCAGCCAACCGCTGCGTTTTTTGTTTTGATTGGTTATAATCCCTGCCCCTTTACCTCCTCAGAGATAGAACATTGCACTCTAACGTTTATCTGCCACAAGAATTCCTTGATGAAATGGCGGCCATCATTCCAACATCATCGACTTTGGAAGAGTTTGTTGCCGCTTGCCAACGCCCCCTTCGCAAGAGCATTCGCGTCAACACATTAAAAACAACGGTTGCCGACTTTCTCACTCGCGCGAACGAAAAAGGCTGGCAACTGTACCCTGTGCCATGGTGTGACGAAGGGTTCTGGATTGAAGCAGATGAGAGTGTAGTTCCACTGGGCAATACTGCTGAACACATGTCCGGGCTTTTTTACATACAAGAAGCGAGCTCAATGATGCCTGTTTCTGCGCTGTTTAAATCAGACACTGATGTGTATGACACGGTTCTCGACATGGCTGCCGCTCCTGGTTCTAAAACAACGCAAATAGCCGCAAAAATGGCCAATGAGGGTGTATTAGTAGCCAACGAATATTCGTCTAGCCGCGTAAAAGTGCTTCATGCCAACATTGAACGTTGTGGAGTACGAAATGCCGCATTAAGCAACTATGATGGCAGAGTGTTCGGGGGGTGGTTGCCAGAACAATTTGAAGCGGTGTTGATCGATGCCCCTTGCTCCGGTGAAGGCACCGTTCGTAAAGACGCAGATGCGATGAAAAACTGGAGTAAAGCCTCGGTTATTGACATCTCTAACACTCAGAAAGATCTTATCGAAAGCGCATTTCACGCCCTCAAAGTCGGTGGCCATCTTGTCTACTCAACCTGTACCTTGAGCGTTGAAGAAAACCAGCAAGTGTGTCATCACTTAAAGGAGACTTTTGGTGAAGCGGTAGAATTCGACAGCCTTGAAGATCTATTTCCAAATGCAGACAAATCACTAACGCCTGAAGGCTTTTTGCATATATTCCCCCAAACCTATGATTGTGAGGGATTTTTTGTCGCACGGCTGCGTAAAGTAAGCTCGGTCGAAGCGCCAAACGTTAAAAAACGTCTCGGCAAATTTCCTTTTGAAAAAGCATCAGCCAAGATCCAGCAAGATATTGAGAAGCAACTGGCCCAAACGCTTGATGTTCAGTTACCTAGTAACAGTTCTGTCTGGCTACGTGATAACGATGTATGGCTTTTTCCTAACGCGCTTGAAGCCATGCTCGGTGAGTTTAAGTTCTCACGTATGGGAATCAAGATTGCTGAAGCCCACAAGAAAGGCTATCGCTGGCAACATCAGGTCGCGACATCACTGGCAACAGGAAACGAGCGCCAATGTGTAGTACTTAGTGTTGAAGAGGCTCGTGAATGGTATATGGGACGCGATGTAAGACCAGAAGGTCAATCGGGCAAAGGGGAAGTATTCGTCAAGCTAGGTAACGATGTGATTGGACTGGGGAAATGGGTTGGAAACAGAGTTAAAAATGGCCTGCCGCGCGAATTGGTTAGAGACAAAAACTTATTTTAGTGTCTAAACCAATAGTATGAAATTCTAGCTAAGCCTCGCGAACTGACTACGATGCACTACACTAAAAGATAAGAATTGTTATGTATTACACTCATTAGCGCAGGCTCTGTAGGAGCCATTCCCCTAGGCCCAAAGCAGGATAAGCTTTGGGCCATTTTTTGTCGATTGGGTTATTGCTCAATCGACAAACGTTAAGCGAGTCGAATGCCTTCTTTCTCGATAACGATTTTACCTTGTTTGTACAAACCACCGATCGACTTTTTAAACGTCCCTTTGCTAGTACGGAAAGCCGAGAAGATCGCTTCAGGTGAAGATTTATCATTCAGTGGCAAAAATCCGCCTTTCTTCTCGAGCAACTCAATAATCTTCTCGCTCAAATCGTCCATCTTAGCGACACCAACCTTTTGCAGAGAAAGATCGATCTTGCCATCTTCACGAACTGACTTAATGTAACCTTTCAACTTTTTACCGATAAACAGCTTACCAAATACGTCAGATTTAAAAATCATTCCCCAGTGTTGGCCTTCCACAATCGCTTTGTAGCCCAAGTCACTACGCTCAGCGATAATAAGATCAACCTGTTGATTTCGCTTATAGTTGGCGGGCGTTTTATCGAGCAGTTTGTTGAACTTCGTGGTTCCAACGATACGTCCAGACGCTTTGTCGGTGTAGACATAAACAAGGACGTTTTGACCCGCACTGAAACGCGTACGTTGCTCGCTAAATGGGATCAGCAGATCTTTCTCTTTAATGCCCCAACTCGCGAATGCACCTGTACTATTGACACCTTCAATGGTCATCAATCCCCACTCACCAACTTGAGCAATAGGTGTTTCAGTTGTTGCGACTAACTGGCTGTCAGAATCAAAGTACAAAAAAGCATCAACGAAATCGCCAACCTTAACCCCTTCAGGGACATAGCGATTTGGAAGTAATGTCGTACCGTAATCTCCGGCATCAAGAAATACCCCAAAATCTGCCTTTTTTACTACTTCTAAGTGGTTAATCTGACCAACTTTAATCATTTCAACTGTCTCTTGTTAAATTTGCGGTGATTATAGCGAATCTCTGATATGCTTTCGCCAGTTATTGTTACTTTTTTTAGGAGCTTTCCTTGATCACCGTTGATAAGCAGGACGGCATCACTTTAAAAGTCTCTCATGCGATGGCGTCTACCAAAAAATCGACTCTCGATCTCTACTTTTTTGTGCCAGGTGAACTCGGTCTATCCTCAGATGTACTTAAAGAAAGCGAGTTTTACTACGAGTCTTTGATTCAAAAGCGCGCCTATTACAGTGACAAAACCCTTCTTCCACTCGTGCACAGCCGATTAGCAAAACGAGGCCGACTCTCTTCTACCCAGTATCGCGTTAGTTTGAGTTTGTTTGCCTACCAATATGTTATTGCATTAGACAAAGCGGTAAACCAACTCAATAAAAACAATACCGACAGCGTCACCACAGACGAAGTGGATGAAGTCATTGACCTAGCGCTAGACATCCTAAAGAAGCTACGTAGAGGCGCACCATACGAAGAGAACTTAAAACGCTACTACGCGAATATAGACAACTATCTCTCTTGGTACACAGGCCAACGTTTGATGTCGCTGGTGGCACACATGCCTCGTGAGGGTGACTACAAAGCCGTGAAAGAGAGTTTACTCGCGATTGTCGAAAAAGAAGCGGCGCATCGCAAGCTGCACAATTACAACTCGAAAAATGTACGTGACGACGTAACGCGTTTGAGTAACAAGATGCGCTTGCTGCGCCGATTGATCGAGCACCCCGTGGTGTTGCAAGAGAAAACCCAATCCCTTGGCAGCAATATGCAGCGAATGGTTAAAGGCGGCGCGACTGGTTTTGTGATGGTGTTTGTAACGATTGCCGCGATACTAGCCCGCGATTACTGGGGAGAGATCACCGTCTCTTTCATCGTATTAATGTCCTTTGTTTACGCATTACGTGAGATTTTTAAAGACGACTTGAGGGACGTGCTTTGGCGCTGGCTTCGCAAAGGGCGACCAAAGTGGCGCAAGCTCTACTTAGACCCAACCACTAAGAAAGCCGTCGGTCAGAAACTAGAGTGGCTCGACTACAAAAACTTAGAGAAACTTCCCGACCGAATTAAGAACATTCGTAAAAAGCGAGTCGTACAAAGAGAAGAAACCATCCTCCACTATCGCGCGGGGGTTGAAATGTCGACCTCTAAGTTTATGAGTGGTTATGAAGAGACCCGGGAATCACTGCTCATAAGCATGAGACCTCTAATGCGGCTCATGGATAAAGGTTCAAACAAGGTATATGTGCTGAACAATAATCAAGTCAGCAAGGAGTCAGTGGAAAAACGCCACCTAGTCAATTTGATCGCCAAAGAAGACAATCACGATGGCGAACCGAAGTATTATCGTTGGAAGATTGTCCTCAATCGAAGCAAAATTGTAGCCGTTGAACAGATCGAGGTGGAAGCGGCTATCCACCCTTTTTCTTCAGTGAAAGAGTAAGAAGAAATTCCGCCATGGGTTCATCTCCGTGCAGAGATGGGCATATGGCGGTTATCTTGACCGCCTGGTTTACGCGCTCGCCAGTCTTGAAGGTTTCATCAAGCATGTCGTCAATTAATTCGCCATCGTGACACACAAAATGAACGTCAGCTTCCGGTCTTTTGAGAAACTTCCCTTCTACTTCCTTAAACGCCAGAGAAACACGCTCCCCTCGCTCCTGCGCTTTACTCATCGCCATGAAACCGCCCGCCACATCAGCACCCACCGCGAGTACACCGAAATACATGCTGTTTAGGTGATTTTTTGTTCGTCGTTTCAGGGGGATTTTGATTTCAACGCTTTGATCATCCAACCTTAGGATCTTCGGTCTGCACAACCATATAAACGGTACTTTGAAAAATCCAAACCAATTGAGGTACATATTGGCTTTTGCGATTGAAGTGATCATGAACTGGTCCGATTAGTTAAAATAGTCGCTTTAGTTCATAACGAACAAAGCTCAATGTCAACATTTTGTTAACATTGAGCTTTGCAAAAGGTGATGTTGCTACGCTGCTAGTTACAGTGTCACTACACAATCAATCGAGCCTCGCTCCAAAATATACTCTTGTATTTTGGGATATTGCGTAAGGTTAGACGAAGTGAGTAAGACCGGCTTATTGCTCGTTGTTGCCGATTTAACCACAATATCGAGAAGTTGCACCACGGCTTCGCTTTGTGGGTCAAATAGATACTCTAACGCCTCACTGCTCCTATCAACGCCTAAGGTAAACTGGGCCAAGTTCTCTAGATTGATCACCACACCGTCGAAATAAGGAAGAAGTCGCTCGCAAAGGAGCGCAGCAGAAGGCACGTCCACGGTGTAGATAACTTTAAGCCCATTTAGCCCTCGAGGTAATCCCTGCTCAGCAAGGAGATCAATAACCTTTGCTGCGTCAGACAGAGCGCGAACAAAGGGAACAACGATATCGACTTGAATGCCCTCTTCCCTCAACTGTTTGATCGCTTGGCACTCTAACGCAAACGTTGAACTGAACTGGTCAGATGCATAACGAGAGACGCCTCGCAAACCTAGCGCAGGGTTTACCTCTTCGATTTCAGCGCTGCCTCCAAGTAGTGAACTGAACGCATAACTATCAGCACTGCTCAGGCTCACTCTAATGGACTCATGTTCAGGTTTGATCGCCGCTTTGACACTGGTCACCAAAGTGTCTACGAAGTGTTGCTGCAGTGACTGGCCCGCTAAGATTGCCTCTATCGAACTCTTTTCAACTTCGGAGAGGTTCTCTGTATTTTCTTTAAATTCAGGGTGATAAAAGACATTCCCTAGAATGAGTTCTGAAAATGACACATACAAATGGGTTCCTTCGCCACTGTCATCTGCGCTTGGAAGTGCACTACCCAAAGTTAGTGCGGGATGTAAACCGATAAAAGTCTCTACACTCATTACTGCTCCGTGCAATTTATTGTTGTTTCGTTACTTCGAACATACCCACAAGCGGAGGCTTAAACAAGGGCGAAATACATTTTTAGTTCTTGAAAGTGAATAATTTTTCATTTTTACACAAATTGAATATGAAGATTATCGATAAGTGGTTTATTCCTAGCAGCGTTTCCGTTATCTTTACCGCTTCGCAATAAAAAGAACAGGCTATGGTATGCCACTCAAAACCGATGAATTAAGAACCCAACCACTGGGTCCAATGCCAACTCCGGCAGAACTTGGGAGCGCACACCCTATTACTGATGATGTTGCAGAACGCATTGCCAACTCTCGTCGTCAAATCGAACAAATTCTTACAGGCCAAGATGAGCGACTGCTTGTCATTGTTGGCCCTTGCTCTGTTCACGATACAGATGCCGCGCTGGATTACGCTCAGCGCCTTGCTCAAACTCAAGAGCAATATAAAGACGAGTTGTTTATCGTCATGCGTACTTATTTTGAAAAGCCGCGTACTGTCGTTGGCTGGAAAGGCCTTATCACCGATCCAAATCTAGACGGTTCTTATGCTCTGGAAGCGGGCTTGAACAAAGCGCGCAAACTGCTACTCGACATCAATAAGCTTGGGTTGGCGACAGCGACTGAGTTTTTAGATATGATTACCGGCCAGTACATTGCTGATCTCATCACTTGGGGTGCAATTGGTGCCCGTACAACGGAATCTCAAATTCATCGCGAGATGGCCTCTGCACTCTCTTGCCCAGTAGGTTTTAAGAACGGTACCAATGGCAACATTAAGATCGCTATTGATGCGATCCGCGCCTCTCAAGCGTCACATTACTTTTACTCTCCAGACAAAAATGGACGTATGACGGTGTATCGCACAAGTGGTAACCCATTTGGCCACGTGATCCTTCGTGGTGGTGATAAAGGACCAAACTACAATGTCGAGTCCGTCAACGCGGCTTGTGAGCAACTTGCTGAGTTTGGCTTGCCACAACGTTTGGTTGTTGACTTCAGCCACGCGAACTGTCAAAAGCAGCACCGTAAGCAACTCGATGTTGCAAAAGAGCTGTGTGCTCAAATCAAGTCAGGTAAAAACCAGATTGCAGGTATTATGGCTGAAAGCTTTATTGTTGAAGGTAACCAGTCAATGGCAGACATCAACAATCTCACCTACGGCCAATCCATTACGGACCCGTGCCTAGGCTGGGATGATACTGAACAAATGCTTGCCCTACTTGCTGACGCTGTAAAATCGCGCTAACTGAATCTGAGGAGTAATGAACAATGCCATCTTTTGATATTGTATCTGAAATCGATACTGTAGAACTGCGTAACGCTGTTGATAACGCATCTCGAGAGCTATCAACTCGATTCGATTTTCGTGGTGTCTCAGCCTCTTTTGAGCTTCAAAAAGACGAGTCAGTGCGAATGAATGCGGAAGGCGACTTCCAACTTAAACAGATGCGCGACATCCTACGCGGTAATCTGGCAAAACGTGGTGTCGATGCAAACGCAATGGACGCAAAGCCAGAGGAAGCAACGGGTAAAAACTGGCATCAAATCATTGTCTTTAAGCAAGGTATTGAAACCGTGATGGCGAAGAAGATCGTCAAACTGATTAAAGATAAGAAGATGAAAGTCCAAGCCTCTATTCAGGGTGAAAAAGTCCGAGTGACCGGTAAAAAACGTGACGACCTTCAAGCGGTTATCGCTGTTATTCGTGAGGCAGAACTGGGGCAACCTTTCCAGTATGAAAACTTCCGAGACTAATCTCTGAATGTGACCAATGTGAAAAACCCGCTTTACGCGGGTTTTCTTTTATCTCGTTGTCGCTAAAGCTAAATGTAAATCACGCTGCTTTAATAGATTGTGTTGGTTACTATTTGGAGAAACAAACACCACGATTCGCAAGCTCTCTTCTCTCGCCGCCACCAAACGTTCAGCAAGTTCCGTATGGCTGCGGTATGTTTCGCGCTCCGCATCTCGCCGCACTAAGTCAACAAATGTGTACGGACAGTCTTGAGGATAGAGAACCAACTCTGCTTCTTGCATATAGCGTAACGCCTTCATTGGCAGCAACTCGACATCCTCGCCAAAGTCTATCCAAGTAACGCTCCCTACATCATCAACTTCATCCGCCAGCAAGCGCTGATAAGCACTCTCTAACTCACCGCTTGTGGTTGCTGAATCCACTTGCGGAAGCGCGAAAAAACGCTCCCAAAACTTGCGCCTTAAATCGACACTCGGCATCACCTTTTTGATGTCACTTCGTTTGGAGGCGCCAAAGTCTGCAAGCAAAGACAAGTTCTGCGGCAGCGCAGCTTCGAGCTTTTCTCGGATGTTACGGACCAAAACGGGAGAGGCCCCACCACTTGAAATGGCTAACTGGATACGCCCCCGATTGATCATAGAAGGAGTGATAAAATCGCAGTAAGGTTGATCGTCAACCACATTAACCAAGATTCCCAGTGACTTCGCATGGTGATGGACTTGATGGTTTAACTCAGGGTTATCTGTTGTTGCCCAAACTTGAATGTATTTTTCATCCATCAAATCTTGGGAATAGAAATTCTGTACCCAAATACACTCCCCATCTTCTACGAGTTTTTGCAAGAAGGGGTCGATCTGAGGAGAGACAATCGTAACGATAGCGCCAGCGCGAACCAGACTATCGACTTTTCGGCTTGCCACTTCTCCACCACCCACAACAAGTACTGGCTTACCTTTTAAATCGAGAAACAGAGGAAAATACTGCATTTCATTCCTTGAATAATTCAACTAACTATTTGACTGATACTACCAAAATTGGGGCACACAACGAAACTACAGTTTCATTTTGGATAATTTATCACCAAATTTTCCACTATTTATAGAATTAAATCTTAGGCTACTTTTCAATCACATCACGTTAAATCTAAGTAAACATGACACTTTAGTCAGTAAGGCCTATTGCACTAAATTTGTGAACTCTTGCACTATTTACATTCACGTAACATTTCGTCATTCTAGTGACTGAACGGGTTTGTGATTTCAATCAAAAATCTTTTTAAATTATACATTTGAGAAAACACAAATCCTTTCCTACGCTTATAAACAGTTGATTTTTAAAAAGCACTATGATTGCGAAATCAACTCATAATAGAGATACACAACATATTTCATTCGTTGTATCAGGCAACACCTGATTTAACATGGATCATACAGGAAGGATACAAATGGCAAATAAACTAACACTTCTTGCTTCAGTTGTAGCGGCATCTACTGCTTTCATGGCTACAAGCGCATCGGCAGCTGATAGCACGCTTGATAAAGTAACGAAACAAGGTTTTATTACTTGTGGTGTAAGTACTGGTCTGCCAGGTTTCTCTAACCCGAACTCGAAGGGTGAATGGGAAGGCATTGACGTTGAGTATTGTCAGGCACTTGCCGCAGCAGTACTTGGCGACAAATCAAAAGTGAAATACGTACCACTCACCGCAAAAGAGCGTTTTACGGCGCTTCAATCAGGCGAAATTGATGTTCTATCGCGTAACACAACGTGGACACTTCACCGCGACACCGCGCTTGGCTTGAACTTTGTAGGCGTTAACTACTACGACGGCCAGGGTTTCATGGTCAAAAAAGATCTTGGCCTTAAGAGTGCGAAGGAGCTAGACGGTGCTTCAGTGTGTGTTCAATCTGGTACAACGACAGAGCTTAACCTAGCTGACTACTTCCGCAACAGCGGCATGTCTTACAAACCTGTGGTATTTGACACCGCGGCTCAAACATCGAAAGGTTTCGATGCTGGTCGTTGTGACGTGCTAACCACAGACCAATCAGGTCTATACGCGCTTCGTCTAAATCTTCAAGATCCAGCGTCTGCACAGGTACTTCCTGAAATCATTTCTAAAGAGCCGCTTGGCCCAGTAGTTCGTCAAGGCGACGACCAATGGTTCAATATTGCTAAGTGGACGCTAAATGCAATGATCAACGCGGAAGAGTACGGAATTTCGTCGAAAAATGCCGACGAAATGCTGAAGTCTAAAGATCCAAACGTGAAGCGCATCCTTGGTGTGGATGGTCCTAAAGGTAAAGGTCTTGGAATCCGTGACGATTGGGGCTACCAAGTTATCAAGCAAGTCGGTAACTACGGCGAAAGCTTCGAGCGCACGGTTGGTACAGGCTCTCCTCTTCAAATCTCTCGTGGTGTAAACGCACTATGGAATGCGGGTGGCTTTATGTACGCTCCGCCAATCCGTTAAGCAACACATAACAACAAAATGGGCGGTTTAGGCCGCCCTTTTTACAAAATATGGATTTGAGGTTATAGCTGTATGAAACCTACTAATACTGTTGCATCTAAAGCGGATAACGGACCGTCTTCAGGTGCTAGCCTTATTTACAATCCCACCTTTCGTTCAGTCGTGTTCCAGATTATCGCGATACTCGCACTGTTCTTTTTCTTTTATACAATTGTCAATAATGCACTGTCTAACTTAGAAGCTCGCGGCATCGCCACGGGTTTTGGTTTCCTTGATCAAGAAGCTGGCTTTGGGATTGGCCTAACATTGATTGAATACGACGAAACCTATTCTTACGGACGCACATTTCTCATCGGCCTACTTAACACCGCTCTAGTATCATTTCTGGGTATTATCCTAGCGACTGTCGTGGGTTTTGTTATGGGTGTTGCTCGGCTTTCAAACAACTGGCTTGTCAGCCGACTAGCCGCTGTTTATATCGAGATTTTCCGTAACGTACCGCTGCTGCTACAAATTTTCTTTTGGTATTTCGCAGTACTACAGGCATTGCCATCGGCACGCCAAAGTTTAAGTCTTGGAGAAGCCATTTTCCTCAATGTTCGCGGTCTTTACTTTCCAGCCCCCATTTTTGAAGCGGGATCAGGAGTGGTGATTGCAAGTTTGGTTATTGGGGTTCTGGCATCGATATTTGTCGGTATCTGGGCGAGAAACAAACAACGTATAACGGGTCAACAAACCCCGATGGGGCGCATTGTTTTTGGCCTTGTTGTGGTTTTACCAACGATTGTCTACTTTGTGATGGGCTCACCGATCTCGGCAGAATACCCGGAACTCAAGGGTTTCAACTTCCGTGGTGGCATTAGCATCATTCCTGAACTCGCCGCGTTATTGCTTGCCCTGAGTATTTACACGGCGTCTTTCATTGCGGAAATCGTCCGTTCGGGTATCAACGCGGTTAGCCATGGTCAAACGGAAGCAGCCATGTCTCTTGGTCTACCAAAGTCCAGAACGCTTAAGTTGGTGATTATCCCTCAAGCATTAAGGATTATCATTCCGCCCCTGACAAGCCAATATTTAAACCTAACGAAGAACTCTTCGCTCGCGATGGCGATTGGTTACCCTGACCTAGTCTCGGTTTTCGCCGGGACAACGTTGAACCAAACGGGTCAGGCGATTGAAATTATCGCGATGACAATGGCGGTTTACCTCACGTTGAGTCTGTTGACATCAGCGCTAATGAACATCTACAACCGTAAAGTTGCCTTGGTGGAGAGATAATATGAAAGAGCATCAGTTTTTGCCCGATCTGCCACCACCGTCCAATACAGTGGGTGTCGTCGGTTGGCTACGTAAAAACCTATTTAATGGCCCTGTTAACTCAGTCGTTACCGTCATTCTTGCTTATCTTGCAGCCGTGCTGCTTTGGAATATCGTTGACTGGGCATTCCTAAAAGCAGATTGGGTTGGTACTACCCGCGACGCTTGTTCAAGAGATGGCGCTTGCTGGGTATTTATCAGCGTGAGATGGGAGCAGTTTATGTATGGCTTCTATCCGCAAGAAGAGCTGTGGCGCCCACGCTTGTTTTACATTACGTTAGCGATCTTTACTGTATTGCTTGCGTATGAGAAAACGCCGAAGCGCATGTGGATTTGGCTGTTCTTTGTTAACGTTTATCCTTTCATTATTGCCGCATTGCTTTACGGTGGTGTCTTTGGCCTTGAAGTTGTCGAAACTCACAAATGGGGTGGCTTGCTAGTTACTCTGATCATTGCGTTGGTGGGTATCGTTGTGTCATTGCCAATTGGTGTCGCGTTAGCCTTGGGTCGTCGGTCCGAAATGCCAATTATCCGAAGCATCTGTACCGTCTACATTGAGGTATGGCGTGGCGTTCCACTCATTACCGTTCTGTTTATGGCGTCGGTAATGCTGCCTCTTTTCCTTTCAGAAGGCTCGGAGACAGACAAACTCATTCGTGCTCTGATTGGTGTAGTCATGTTCAGTGCTGCCTACATGGCGGAAGTGGTCCGCGGTGGCTTACAAGCCATTCCAAAAGGACAGTATGAAGCTGCCGATGCGCTGGGGTTAAGCTATTGGAAGAAGATGGGGCTCATCATTTTGCCGCAGGCGTTGAAAATCACCATCCCTTCTATAGTGAACACCTTTATCGGCTTGTTTAAAGATACCAGTCTGGTACTCATCATCGGTATGTTTGACGTTCTCGGTATTGGACAGGCAGCGAACACTGACCCTGAGTGGTTAGGTTTTGCAACAGAAAGTTATGTATTTGTCGCGTTAGTGTTCTGGGTATTTTGTTTCGGCATGTCGAGATACTCGATATGGTTAGAAAACAAACTTCATACCGGTCACAAACGATAATCAAAAAGCTCAAGGACGTATTATGACGCAGCAACAAGATTACATGATCCAAATTAAGGATATGAACAAATGGTACGGTGAGTTTCACGTACTAAAGAACATCAACCTGGATGTAAAAAAGGGTGAGAAAATCGTAATTTGTGGCCCATCGGGTTCTGGTAAGTCAACCATGATCCGTTGTATTAACCGCCTCGAAGAACACCAAAAGGGTCAGATCATTGTCTCTGGCAATGAGCTAACGGAAGATCTAAAAAACATCGAAGCCGTTCGTCGAGAAGTCGGAATGTGTTTCCAACACTTTAACCTCTTCCCTCACCTAACTGTGCTAGAAAACTGCACATTGGCGCCAATTTGGGTGAAGAAAATGCCCAAAGAGGAAGCAGAAAAAGTGGCGATGAAGTACTTGGAACGAGTGAAGATCCCGGACCAAGCGGATAAGTTCCCTGGTCAATTATCAGGCGGTCAGCAGCAACGTGTGGCTATTGCACGCTCTCTTTGTATGAGTCCTCAAGTGATGCTGTTTGATGAACCAACGTCAGCCCTTGACCCAGAAATGGTTCGTGAAGTGCTGGATGTAATGGTAGAACTTGCAGAAGAAGGAATGACCATGCTTTGTGTAACCCATGAAATGGGATTTGCCAAAGAGGTCGCGGACCGAGTCATCTTTATGGATGCTGGTGAAATCATTGAAGAAAACAACCCAGTTGAATTCTTTGAAAATCCTCAATCTGAGAGAACTCAAAACTTCTTGTCGCAGATTTTGAGCCATTAATCACATCGCGATAATATCCAAAGAGGCGGCTAGGGTCGCCTCTTTCATTTGTGTTATATTGTGTTACATCTTCAAAAATACTTAACACTCTAATTCTATTATTATTTTAGATACTACTTATTCAATGAGGGCTTGATCTTTTCATCGTGCAGCCCCATAAATGTAAGTGATAAACAGAAAAACCTAATGAGGAAGACCATGAACAGCCCTATGTTTTCTCGCACATCTACACAAGAAAGTGCACTGCAAACAAACAAAGTACTGCGTAACACATACGCGCTACTTTCTATGACTTTACTTTGGTCAGCTATCGTTGCTGGTGTCGCTATGGTGATGAACCTTCCTCACCCTGGCCTTATCATCACTCTAGTTGGCTTCTACGGACTCCTTTTCCTAACTGAGAAAAACCGTAACAACGGAATGGGTCTAGTATTTACCTTCGCACTGACTGGCTTTATGGGTTACACACTTGGCCCTATCCTAAACGCTTATGTTGGCGCGGGAATGGGTGATTTGATCGTAACAGCGCTTGGTGGTACTGCACTGTCATTCCTTGCTGCGTCAGCTTATGCACTTACAACTAAGCGTGACCTGTCGATGATGGGTGGCTTAATGCTGTCACTATTTGTTGTACTTGTTGTAGGTATGATTGCAAGCATCTTCATCCAATCAACAATCCTGCACCTAGCACTAAGCAGCTTGTTTATTGTGTTCTCGACCATGGCTATCTTGATGACTACTCAAGGTATTATTCGTGGCGGTGAAACCAACTACATCTCAGCGACCGTGACGCTATACGTATCAATCTACAACATCTTCATCAGCCTGCTTCAAATTCTAGGCATTATGAACGACGACTAATTGAACATATCTCGTTAAACAAAGCCCGAAAGAGACTCTCTTTCGGGCTTTTTGTTTATTTGTCTATTGTGAAACAGCCTACGGGTAAGTACCCTACTCTCCATACGTTGATTTTAGGGTTATTAGAGATGTTCGAATACAACGGCAAGCAGATTGAAACCGATGCTCAAGGTTACTTACTAGACTACACTCAATGGGAAGAAGGCATGATAGAGCTTCTCGCCCAACAAGAAGGTATCGAGGTAACTGACGCGCACCTTGAAGTGATTCACTTTGTTCGTGATTTCTATGTAGAGTTTAATACCTCACCAGCCGTACGCATGTTGGTGAAAGCTATGGAAAAAGCCCACGGTCCAGAAAAAGGCAACAGCAAGTATTTGTTTAAGCTTTTTAAGCAAGGCCCTGCCAAGCAAGCGACTAAACTGGCGGGACTGCCTAAGCCAGCAAAATGCCTATAGAATCTTAAAACCGTTAAACGGTTTGTATGCGATTGGCTCTGAAACGACCTTATCAACTCTTGACGTTTTAGGGCCATGTTGAAGCCACTCTGCCATTCGCGCGATATTCCCTTCTTCCCCGCACACTACGACTTCGACATCCCCATTGTTAAGATTCATCGCATAGCCGCTAAGACTGAGCTTCACTCCTTGGTGTGAAGTGTGATAACGGAATCCAACCCCTTGAACTAGACCTGACACTGTGAACTTCTCGCATTTTTGGACCATATTTAATACCTCAATACATCGTACAGTGATATATTTGTAAATGTGTTTTTTATAACCCTCTATGGAACAGACAGGGTTTTCACGGAATTATTATTATGAAAGAAATACCTTTTCGCTGGATTGACAAATATCTCATTCATCTAAAAATTCAAGAGAAGTTCTATCTACTCTTCGCTCTCCCAGTCATCGCACTCTTAGTCCTCACCTTTGTACTGGATAATGCTGCAGACAACATGTTGAGTCACCTTTACAAAGATGAGTTGGTGCTTATGCGCGATCTCATTGAATCGGGGAACCTTAATCGTTCCCAAGTGGCAAGTTTAATAGCGGGTTCAGAAACCATCGCAATAGGCTCTGGTCTTGGTTCAATATCCGTCAACAATGGTGAATTCAGTTTAGTTGCGATTCATAACCAAAACCTATGGACTGCGCTTTCTACTACTCATATTACTATTATTGCAGTCACACTCTTCCTTATCGCAATGGGTGTTTATTACATCATGACCTTTATTGGCGGTGCGATGTTCACAATGAACAAGGCACTCACGACCTTATCTAGTGGTGACCTCACCAGTCGTATGAACTTTTTCAAAGTGCGAGATGAGTTTAGTGAAATTGCCATCACAATCGATAAGGTCGCAGAACGTGAGCAAAACATGGTTCTCTCGATTCAAGAATCCATCGCGCTCATGCAACAAATTAGTTCTGACCTCAACCTCTCAAATCGTCAAAGCGCGGATATTTCAGGCTCTCAACAAGAACATCTGAACTCACTTGCGAGTGCCACAGAGCAAATGGCATCTACCATTCGCGAAGTCGCAAATCTTGCACACGACTCAAGTGCTCAGACAGAAGATGCGCGTTCTGTTGCCCATCAAGGACAGCAAAAAGTTGAGCATACATTATCTTCTATTTCGCAGCTATCGAGTGAAATTCAATCCGCTTCCGAAGCAGTGGCGGAACTTGACGCGAACGCCGCTCAAATTGATGAAGTGGTCACGACGATTAACGGTATCTCAGAACAAACCAATCTACTTGCCTTGAACGCCGCCATTGAAGCTGCGCGCGCGGGCGAGCAAGGTCGCGGCTTTGCAGTTGTTGCCGATGAAGTTCGAGCATTGGCAGGTCGAACTCAACAGGCAACGGTTGAAATCCAATCCATGATTGAAGCACTGCAACGCAATAGCCAGTCACTCACCAAATTAATGGAAACAACTGTTATCAATGCCAGCGAAGGTCAAAGCCGAATGTCGGAAGTCGACTCTGAAATCGCCTCATTAGCCGACAAAAACCAATCCATCTCAGACAGCAGCATTCAAATTGCGACTGCTGCAGAAGAGCAAGGCGTCGTTGCTGATAACATCGCGGCGAGTGTCGAAGAGATTCGGGTTCAATCAAATCAAGTGTGCGAAATGATTAACGCAACCAACAACAACATTGAACAACTACGCAGACAAAGTGACACCATGGAGTCACTACTTACAGGGTTAAAAGCCTAGACGAAGAGCCGCCAAATTGGCGGCTCTTTTATTTGATTTTCCAAAGCACTTCCCAGACAATACCCCTCCTTTCAAATTAAACCTATTGAGCAAACTCATGACTCCATCTATCTATCTTGTAAAAGGCCGTGATAAATCCCTTCGCCGTAAACACCCTTGGGTGTTTTCGCGTGGTATAAGCAAAGTTGAAGGTGAGCCTGAGCTTGGCGAAACAGTCGATGTGTTTGCTCACGATGGCAAATGGCTGGCAAAAGCGGCATACTCGCCTAACTCTCAAATTCGCGCTCGGGTTTGGACATTTGAAAAAGAAACCATCGACAAATCGTTCTTCGTCAAGCGTATTAAAGACGCTCATTTACTCAGAGCCGATATTATCGACCGCGACGGTCTAACAGGCTATCGCTTAATCGCTGCTGAGTCTGACGGTTTACCGGGCATTACTATCGATAAATACCAAGATTATTTGGTCTGCCAACTGCTAAGTGCTGGCGCTGAGTACAATAAGCAGACACTAGTTGAAGCTCTACTCGACGTGTTTCCTGAATGTAGCGTATATGAACGTTCGGATGTTGCAGTGCGTAAAAAAGAAGGCTTAGAGGAAGTAACTGGCGTATTACACGGTCAAGAGCCACCAAAATCCGTAGTGATTGAAGAAAATGGCGTCAAAATCAGTGTCGATATTGTCGGCGGGCACAAAACAGGTTTCTACCTTGATCAACGCGACAGTCGCCAACAAGCGATGAAGTACGTCAAAGATAAAGAAGTGTTGAACTGTTTCTCATACACTGGTGGTTTTGGTCTATATGCACTCAAAGGTGGAGCTAAGCGTGTCATTAACGCCGATGTCTCTCAACCTGCTCTTGATACCGCAAAGTATAACGCGGAGCTCAATGAGTTTGATATTTCCAAGAAACGCGCAGTGTTCTTAAATGCGGATGTGTTCAAGCTACTTCGCGAATACCGTGATCAAGGGACTAAGTTTGATGTTGTGATTATGGACCCGCCAAAATTTGTCTCTAGTAAGAACAATTTAACGTCTGGGGCAAACGGTTATAAAGACATCAACATGTTGGCGATTGAGATACTTAAGAGTGGTGGTACTTTACTCACCTATTCGTGCTCAGGACTAATGAGTGCGGATCTATTCCAAAAGATAATCGCAGATGCAGCTATAGATGCAGGTCGAACCGTAAAATTCATTGAACGCTTCGAACAAGCCGCAGACCACCTTGTGGACAGTGCATATCCTGAAGGTTTTTACTTAAAAGGCTTTGCTTGCAAAGTTCTTTAGAAACTTGCCTAGTACAGTCAGCATCAACATGCTTGCAATGCAAATCCTAAAGCCCGGAGGAACGTTGCTGACCTACTCTTGCTCTGGGTTAATGAGCTCAGATCTGTTTCAAAAGATTATCGCAGATGCCGCCGTGGATTCAGGGCGTCAGGTAAAATTCGTAGAACGCTTCGAACAAGCGGCTGACCACCCAACAGACAGTGCTTATCCAGAAGGTTTCTACCTAAAAGGTTTTGCTTGTAAGGTGTTATAGTCATTTCTCCCTGACTATGTAAAACTCCATTTAGGACGGGACAAACAAATCAATAAAGCCTCGCTATTATAGCGAGGCTTTTTATTGCGGATATTTACTGGGCTAGCAACAGCCCAGTTGTCACATACCTAGTCTTTTAAGTGACTGAGGTTATCCATAAGGCTGTTAGTAACGTCAGCAGCTGATGCACCATCAAAATCGATAGTTAAGGTTTGTCCGCCTTTTACAATGGTCAAATGAGATGCGCTCTGATCGTCTGTAACCGTGATGGAAACATCGCCAACTTGGCCGTGGAAATCCCCACTTCCTAAATCTGTTAGCAACTGACTGATATCATCATTTGATAAATCTTCAAACAAGTCGCCAACATCAATAGAATCGCCTTCGCTAACATTAAAGTCCGTCACGCGATCTGTTGATGATTCCATCTCAGTCCACATGAAGATATCCGCATCATCTCCACCAGTTAGGATGTCATTACCTAAACCACCGACTAAGATATCCTTACCCTCACCGCCATCTAAGGTATCACTGCCACCATGACCGAATAAGATATCATCACCTTTTCCGCCATCAAGAACATCTGACTTGTCCCCAGTATGGCTTTGATCAAACTCTTGGATGCTATCTTTTACATAGTTGTGAATGTCTTCAGCGTCAACTGTTGAGATGTCTTGACCTGTTTGGCTAGCAACATGTGATTGAATTGCACTCAATCCCTGCTCGTTACTGCCAAATTCAATCAAATCACCCAACAAGATATCATCACCTTCACCTCCACTCAGTGTATCTTCACCTTGTTTAAGTGGGACATCTTGACCAAGGATTGTCTCGGCAAGTTTAGTTACGTCAATATGCGAGTCAACCACGCCATCTGTATCATACTGTTGAAGTATGCTTTCACTAACACCACTGCCAATACCGATAGCTTCTACCGTCGACAACGCTGCCAGCACTTGATACATATGCTGAGCTTGCACTGAATTAGTACCTTCATCGTCATAGTATAAATTGCCGGATGATGAATCGATATCACCTATTTTCTGACCAGTAAATGGAGAGTAAATACCACCGTGGCTATCAATTAGAACGTTACCTTTATAGTTCACGGTCTGACCGTAGGTGTAATTGAAGTCATTAACGATGTTCGCTAACGTCACCAACTCACCGTTTGAATCTACATCCAAAATCACTTTAGAAAATTGATTTTGAGGTATGTCGTCTAGATCTGTATGCCTATTCGGTTGTCCATCTGTAATAAAGTAAGTAATGTTCTGACCGTTTGGATTCGGTTGCCCACCAAACCAATCTACTGCTGACTGTAAGCCTGATTCATAGTTTGTCGCACCCTTACCCTCATTTTCAATTGTATTAAGCTGCGTGACAAAGTCTTGTCTTGCCGTTGAAGAGCTCAAATCAACAGAAACGATAAAGGTAGCGCCTGTGGCAAACTCAGTTAATAGAACATTAACGGTACCTGGCTGAGAACCTTGTGTCGCGGCAGCCTGTAACTCATCAAATACATCTAGTATCTCTTGTTTTGCTGTACCAACCCAATGCCCCATACTACCTGATGTATCAAGCACAAACGCAATGTTGTAATCTTCACCAGCAATTATCTCAATACCCTGAACATCGCCAACAATCAGATCATGATCCGCAGTGCCTGCAATTGTATCATCACCATGGGAGCCAGATTCCATTACGTAATCACGCGCTGTTACATCAACAGTTTCAGTGGTAGATGCACTATCACTATTTGATGACTCTACCGACGTTGCGGTTACGCTTAGTGGGAAGTCGAGGCTACCCTCGTAGTCAAACGGTACCTTAATATCAAATGAAGCATTACCATTCGCATCGATTGGTACAAGGAACGTTCCGTCTGCCTCAGCGTCAATAGCTTGTCCATTAACATAGACTTCAATGCCTTCAGGAAGTCCATCTACTGTAACTGTCTGAACCAAGCTTTCGCTTCCGTCTGTATCAACGAGATCTACGTCTACATCAACTGGAATCGTTCTATCTTGAAGCACTTCATATGTACCATCAGGATTAAGCTCAATTACCTTATCAGCAAACACAACACGTTCAATTTCATACAGATGGTCACCGCGGTCTTCTTGACCTGTATGGTCATTCACTGAATCAACAGAGTTAGTATCTAATACAATCCAGTATGGAACACCACCTCCATGGTTGTCTTTGAAGGTAAACTTGTAGTCTTCAAAGTTTCCAGATAGATAAACGGTGTCTGTACCATCATGGGCAGTGTTACTTGTCGCATCATCGCCATAGAATGAATCGTTTTGCGCACCACCAACAAAAGTGTCGTCACCGCCACCACCATACATGGTGTCGACGTTGTTTCCGCCAACAAAGAGCGTATCGGTGTCACTGTAGTCATTGTTATTACCTAAGTGAGACGGTAGCGAATTGTCTAGTCCCATCTCAATGGCTAGGTCATTGTTTTCGGCTTGGGTCTTACCTACAGCGGCAATAACATCAGCATGATGAACTGAAGTCGCATCTGCTTTAACCATTTCGCCAAGCGTAATCTTAACAGTTGGAGCATCAGCAACCGCGATAACGTCGATATCTAAGCTCTCTGTCGCACCTGTATTGGTTGTGTAGGTGATCGTTGGAACCTCACCAGACCAATGTGTTGATGGCTCGAAGCTATAGCTCCCATCTTGATTCATTACCAAAATGCCTGCATCGATAGAAACCGCTTGGCCAGCCGCATAATCGGTTCCATCAACAGTAATAAAGTCAACCTGGAGAACATTATCTCCATCAGTGTCATTCTCTAATACATTACCTTGCAACGTATTGTCTTCATTGACAGTTCCAGTATCAGCAACCGTATTCGTTACTAAGTTCTCATGAACAACTACATTTATCGTGGCGTGTGACTGAGCTGAGTCTCCATTTGAATCCTCTGTACTTGTCGCCGTAACAAAGATAGTAAAGTCGTCATGGCTTCCTTGAGGAGGAGTGACAGTAAGGGAGTCAAGTGACCACCCCGTAACATCTACTGACTCATTTGCGCTACTGATTGTGACTGACGTATTGCCATCAGAAATAATCGCGCCAACAGGAAGACCTGCCAACGTCACAGCCAATGATTCTGAACCGTCGGTATCACTCAAACTCGCACGGATTTCAGATAATGGAATTTCAGTATCTTGAAGCCCTTCATTAACTTCATACGTTTCATAAAACTCGACGCCGTCCACTTCCTTAAGTTCCGAAGTACGAACGTCTGCGTTATCTAGCGCGCTCTCATCACTAACGATATAAAGGTTGCTATTGCTCAAGTCGACAGGTGTATTGCCATCTATGGAAACATTTACGTTGTAATTCCCGGGGCCACTCTGATTATGGTGATAAATTTCTATTGGGTAGAAGCCAGATACTGACGGAACAAAGGCTCCACCTTTAATGTCACCACTGTCATTTCCCCATCGAGCTTCATCGACTAAAACTCCCCCAATTGTGATCGCCATGCTATCGTCAGCTGTACCGACAAAATCATAGCTAGTCCCAGCTTCAAGGTATACCAACGCTGTAACTAACACAGCCTCATCTTGTAGTGTTGCGTTTGTACCCGTATCTTCAGCATTTGCAGTCGTTGATAGCACGCCGTTTGCTGGGTCAAGTGCATCAATAGCATTAATGAGCACAAGACCAGCTACACCAAGCCCGTTGTGACCACCAATATTAACGTTATTCCACGTTGTAACGTTAAATTCTTGTTGAGGCAACGAAAGTCCAGGCGTAACCGTAGCAAGGTTTGGTTTGTCTGCTACCGGTGTAACGTCAATAGTGAGTGTCGACTCCTGACCATCGTCTTGCCCATCGGTTGGCTTAAACCCAATTTGCGCATAGTCAGACGCTTGATCACCTACATTCGAACCACCGAAGCTATCATCTCCAGATTCATTGTAATCAGGAGTGAAACGAACTTCATTTGAGTCGAATTGATCTTTACTTAGCTCTTGCCCCTGCTGGACCGTTTGCCAAACGCCTTGGGCATCTTGATACTCCAACACACCGTCAACAGGTAAGGACGTAATAACCACAGACAAAGATGCATCTGGCGAGTCGACGTCTGAAATCCCAAACGATGACCATGCAAGCATCAAGGCCATGCCATGAGCATCTTCCGCAATAGTCACCGCAGAAGGTGAAGCTTCCGGTGCATCGTTAACATTGGTCAACGAAACCTCTACCACAGCGGTGTCTTCACCGCCAGTTCCATCGATGACCTTGACGTTTAACGTATAATCCCCTAAATGAGCATCATCGATTGTTTGATTTAGAGTGATATCACCACTTACAGGGTCGATATCAAATAATCCATTGCTCAACGAGCCATCAGCAAAACTATAGTGCAGGTCATCATTATCTTGATCTTCGGCCACGACAGTGCCAACAACTGTTCCACTTGTAGAGTTCTCACTTACAGAGCCGAAATCATAACTATCAGCATTTGGCGCATCGCCGGCAGCGTCACCATCTGAAATGAATTCAGGAGCGTGTTGAGCGTCTTCCACGCTCACGCTGGCTTGAGAAGCGTTGCTATCAAGCGTTGAGCCTGCACCGCTTGTGCTAACGAGTGTGATGTCTAAGTCTTCCGCACCTTCATAGATGCCGTCATCAAGCGTCTTGATGTCTAATGGGACCGACGTTTGACCCGCTGGAATCGTTACTGTGTAAGTCGCTGGCGCAATGTAATCGTCGCCATCCACGTCACCACCAATGGTGAACGTAACTACCACATCTTCTTCCGCCGCTTGGTCGATGCTCACGCTGAAGCTCGCATCGCCCCCTTCGGTCACGCTATCAGCGTCAGCACTGATGCTCACGTTCGGCGCATTTTGTGCATCGATAATATTAGCTTCAGCTGTAGCCTGACCATTCGTCGTCACGTTGTTCGACTCAGTGACCACAAGGCCAAAGGTCTCATCGCCTTCGTAGACGTCATCGCCCGTAGTTGGGATGGTCACCGTAATGTCGGTGATGCCCGCAGGGATGGTCACGTTGCCGCTGCCATCCACCATGAGCGTTTGCGTCTGGTTATTGCTGTCGACATACGTCACGACCATGTCACCAATATCACCCGCTTCTGCCGTGTAACCGTCAGTGGTTGGCGCTAGGTTCACCACCACTGGCGCTTCGGTCTCGTTAGAGAGTGAAACCGTAAACACCGCGTCAGTGCCTTCGTTTACGTCACCACCGCCAGTGACAGTAAGCTCTGGCTTGTCGTTATCTGGCGTGCCCGGACCTGGGCCCGTACCGTCGTCTTTGATGGTTGCGCTGCCCGTCGCACTGCCGTTGGTTGTGACGTTGTTCGATTCAGTGACCACAAGACCAAAGGTCTCGTCACCTTCGTAGACGTCATCGCCCGTGGTTGGGATGGTCACGGTAATGTCAGTGATGCCCGCAGGGATGGTCACGTTGCCGCTGCCGTCAACCGTCAGTGTTTGCGTTTGGTTATTGCTGTCGACATACGTCACGACCATCTCGCCGATGTCACCCGCTTCTGCCGTGTAACCGTCGGTGGTTGGCGCTAGGTTGACCACCACTGGCGCTTCGGTTTCATTGGAAAGCGAGACAGTGAACACAGCATCAGTGCCTTCGTTTACATCGCCACCGCCAGTAACGCTAAGCTCAGGCTTGTCGTTATCTGGGGTACCCGGACCTGGGCCCGTACCGTCGTCTTTGATGGTGGCAGTACCTGTTGCCGTGCTGTTTGACGTCACGTTGTTACTCTCAGTGACCACAAGACCGAACGTCTCGTCACCTTCATAGACGTCATCACCCGTGGTTGGGATGGTCACGGTAATGTCAGTGATGCCCGCTGGGATCGTCACGTTGCCGCTGCCATCCACGGTCAGTGTTTGAGTCTGGTTGTTGCTGTCGACATACGTCACGACCATGTCACCAATATCACCCGCTTCTGCCGTGTAACCGTCAGTGGTTGGCGCTAGGTTCACCACCACTGGCGCTTCGGTCTCGTTAGAGAGTGAAACCGTGAACACCGCGTCGGTGCCTTCGTTGACGTCACCCGCGTCTGTCACAGACAGCGTTGGTTTGTCGTTATCTGGGGTACCCGGACCAGGGCCCGTACCGTCGTCTTTGATGGTGGCAGTACCGGTCGCCGTGCCGTTGGTTGTGACGTTGTTCGATTCAGTGACCACAAGACCAAAGGTCTCGTCGCCTTCATAGACGTCATCGCCCGTGGTTGGGATAGTCACGGTAATATCAGTGATGCCCGCTGGGATCGTCACGTTGCCGCTGCCATCGACCGTCAGTGTTTGCGTTTGGTTGTTGCTGTCGACGTAGGTCACGACCATCTCACCGATGTCACCCGCTTCTGCGGTGTAACCGTCCGTCGTTGGCGCAAGGTTGACCACCACTGGCGCTTCGGTTTCATTCGACAGCGAGACAGTGAATACCGCATCAGTACCTTCGTTTACGTCACCACCGCCAGTGACAGTAAGCTCAGGCTTATCGTTGTCTGGTGTACCTGGACCTGGGCCCGTACCGTCGTCTTTGATGGTTGCGCTGCCCGTCGCACTGCCGTTTGAGGTCACGCTGTTCGATTCTGTCACCACAAGACCGAACGTCTCGTCGCCTTCGTAGACATCATCGCCCGTGGTTGGGATGGTCACGGTAATGTCAGTGATGCCCGCAGGGATGGTCACGTTACCGCTGCCATCGACCGTCAGTGTTTGCGTTTGGTTGTTGCTGTCGACGTAGGTCACGACCATCTCACCGATGTCACCCGCTTCCGCCGTGTAACCGTCGGTGGTTGGCGCTAGGTTTACTACGACCGGCGCTTCGGTTTCATTCGATAGCGAGACAGTGAACACAGCGTCAGTGCCTTCGTTTACCTCACCCGCGTCCGTTACAGACAGGGTTGGCTTGTCATTGTCTGGTGTACCCGGACCTGGGCCCGTACCGTCGTCTTTAATGGTTGCTGTACCAGTAGCAGAGCCATTCGTGGTCACACCATTATTTTCGGTTACGACTAAGCCGAACGTCTCGTCACCTTCGTAGACATCATCGCCTGTAGTTGGGATGGTCACGGTAATGTCGGTGATGCCCGCAGGGATGGTCACGTTGCCGCTGCCATCGACCGTCAGTGTTTGCGTTTGGTTATTGCTGTCAACGTAAGTCACGACCATCTCGCCGATGTCACCCGCTTCCGCCGTGTAACCGTCGGTGGTTGGCGCAAGGTTCACGACTACTGGCGCTTCGGTCTCGTTAGAGAGTGAAACCGTGAATACGGCGTCAGTGCCTTCGTTCACATCGCCACCGCCTGTCACGGTAAGCTCTGGCTTGTCGTTATCTGGCGTGCCTGGACCTGGGCCCGTACCGTCGTCTTTGATGGTCGCGGTACCGGTTGCTGCACCGTTTGACGTCACGTTGTTCGATTCAGTGACCACTAAGCCGAACGTCTCGTCGCCTTCGTACACGTCATCACCCGTAGTTGGGATAGTCACGGTAATGTCGGTGATGCCCGCTGGGATGGTCACGTTGCCGCTGCCGTCCACAGTGAGAGTTTGCGTCTGGTTATTGCTATCAACGTAAGTCACGACCATCTCGCCGATATCATCCGCTTCTGCCGTGTAACCGTCCGTCGTTGGCGCAAGGTTGACCACCACTGGCGCTTCGGTTTCATTCGATAGCGAGACAGTGAATACGGCGTCGGTGCCTTCGTTTACCTCACCCGCGTCCGTCACAGACAGGGTTGGTTTACCAGAACTATCATCTTGGATCGTCGCTGTACCAGTAGCAGAGCCATTCGTGGTCACACCATTATTTTCGGTTACGACTAAGCCGAACGTCTCATCGCCTTCGTAGACGTCATCGCCCGTGGTTGGGATAGTCACGGTAATATCAGTGATACCCGCAGGGATGGTCACGTTGGCGCTGCCATCGACCGTCAGTGTTTGCGTTTGGTTATTGCTGTCAACGTAGGTCACGACCATCTCGCCGATGTCACCCGCTTCTGCCGTGTAACCGTCGGTGGTGGGTGCTAGGTTGACCACCACTGGCGCTTCAGTCTCGTTAGAGAGTGAAACCGTGAACACGGCATCAGTGCCTTCGTTCACATCACCACCGCCAGTGACAGTAAGCTCTGGCTTGTCGTTATCTGGCGTGCCTGGACCTGGGCCCGTACCGTCGTCTTTGATGGTTGCGGTACCAGTAGCAGAGCCATTCGTGGTCACACCATTATTTTCGGTTACGACTAAGCCGAACGTCTCGTCACCTTCGTAGACATCATCGCCTGTAGTTGGGATGGTCACGGTAATGTCGGTGATGCCCGCAGGGATGGTCACGTTGCCGCTGCCATCGACCGTCAGTGTTTGCGTTTGGTTATTGCTGTCAACGTAAGTCACGACCATCTCGCCGATGTCACCCGCTTCCGCCGTGTAACCGTCGGTGGTTGGCGCAAGGTTCACGACTACTGGCGCTTCGGTCTCGTTAGAGAGTGAAACCGTGAATACGGCGTCAGTGCCTTCGTTCACATCGCCACCGCCTGTCACGGTAAGCTCTGGCTTGTCGTTATCTGGCGTGCCTGGACCTGGGCCCGTACCGTCGTCTTTGATGGTCGCGGTACCGGTTGCTGCACCGTTTGACGTCACGTTGTTCGATTCAGTGACCACTAAGCCGAACGTCTCGTCGCCTTCGTACACGTCATCACCCGTAGTTGGGATAGTCACGGTAATGTCGGTGATGCCCGCTGGGATGGTCACGTTGCCGCTGCCGTCCACAGTGAGAGTTTGCGTCTGGTTATTGCTATCAACGTAAGTCACGACCATCTCGCCGATATCATCCGCTTCTGCCGTGTAACCGTCCGTCGTTGGCGCAAGGTTGACCACCACTGGCGCTTCGGTTTCATTCGATAGCGAGACAGTGAATACGGCGTCGGTGCCTTCGTTTACCTCACCCGCGTCCGTCACAGACAGGGTTGGTTTACCAGAACTATCATCTTGGATCGTCGCTGTACCAGTAGCAGAGCCATTCGTGGTCACACCATTATTTTCGGTTACGACTAAGCCGAACGTCTCATCGCCTTCGTAGACGTCATCGCCCGTGGTTGGGATAGTCACGGTAATATCAGTGATACCCGCAGGGATGGTCACGTTGGCGCTGCCATCGACCGTCAGTGTTTGCGTTTGGTTATTGCTGTCAACGTAGGTCACGACCATCTCGCCGATGTCACCCGCTTCTGCCGTGTAACCGTCGGTGGTGGGTGCTAGGTTGACCACCACTGGCGCTTCAGTCTCGTTAGAGAGTGAAACCGTGAACACGGCATCAGTGCCTTCGTTCACATCACCACCGCCAGTGACAGTAAGCTCTGGCTTGTCGTTATCTGGCGTGCCTGGACCTGGGCCCGTACCGTCGTCTTTGATGGTTGCGGTACCGGTCGCACTGCCGTTGGTTGTGACGTTGTTCGATTCGGTGACGACTAATCCAAACGTCTCATCGCCTTCGTAGACGTCATCGCCCGTAGTTGGGATAGTCACGGTAATGTCGGTGATGCCCGCTGGGATAGTCACGTTACCGCTGCCATCGACCGTCAGTGTTTGCGTTTGGTTGTTGCTGTCGACATACGTCACGACCATCTCACCGATGTCACCCGCTTCCGCCGTGTAACCGTCGGTGGTTGGCGCAAGGTTCACGACTACTGGCGCTTCGGTCTCGTTAGAGAGTGAAACCGTGAATACGGCGTCAGTGCCTTCGTTCACATCGCCACCGCCTGTCACGGTAAGCTCTGGCTTGTCGTTATCTGGCGTGCCTGGACCTGGGCCCGTACCGTCGTCTTTGATGGTCGCGGTACCGGTTGCTGCACCGTTTGACGTCACGTTGTTCGATTCAGTGACCACTAAGCCGAACGTCTCGTCGCCTTCGTACACGTCATCACCCGTGGTTGGGATAGTCACGGTAATGTCGGTGATGCCCGCTGGGATGGTCACGTTGCCGCTGCCGTCCACAGTGAGAGTTTGCGTCTGGTTATTGCTATCAACGTAAGTCACGACCATCTCGCCGATATCACCCGCTTCTGCCGTGTAACCGTCCGTCGTTGGCGCAAGGTTGACCACCACTGGCGCTTCGGTTTCATTCGACAGCGAGACAGTGAATACCGCATCAGTACCTTCGTTCACATCGCCACCGCCCGTAACGGTAAGCTCAGGCTTATCGTTGTCTGGTGTACCTGGACCTGGGCCCGTACCGTCGTCTTTGATGGTTGCGGTCCCTGTTGCCGTGCCATTTGACGTCACGTTGTTACTCTCTGTGACCACAAGACCAAAGGTCTCGTCGCCTTCGTAGACGTCATCACCCGTGATTGGGATCGTCACGGTAATATCAGTGATACCCGCAGGGATGGTCACGTTGCCGCTGCCATCGACCGTCAGTGTTTGCGTTTGGTTATTGCTGTCAACGTAGGTCACGACCATCTCGCCGATGTCACCCGCTTCTGCCGTGTAACCGTCGGTGGTGGGCGCTAGGTTGACCACCACTGGCGCTTCGGTTTCATTCGACAGCGAGACAGTGAATACCGCATCAGTACCTTCGTTCACATCACCACCGCCAGTGACAGTAAGCTCTGGCTTGTCGTTATCTGGCGTGCCTGGACCTGGGCCCGTACCGTCGTCTTTGATGGTCGCGGTACCGGTCGCACTGCCGTTTGAGGTCACGTTGTTTGATTCTGTCACCACAAGACCGAACGTCTCGTCGCCTTCGTAGACATCATCGCCCGTGGTTGGGATGGTGACCGTAATGTCGGTGACACCCGCTGGGATGGTCACGTTGCCGCTGCCATCCACGGTCAGTGTTTGAGTCTGGTTGTTGCTATCGACATACGTCACGACCATCTCGCCGATGTCACCCGCTTCGGCGGTGTAGTTACCGTCGGTGGTTGGTGCAAGGTTTACGACGACTGGCGCTTCGGTCTCGTTAGAGAGTGAAACGGTGAAGACCGCATCGGTGCCTTCGTTCACGTCACCACCGCCAGTGACGCTAAGCTCAGGCTTGTCGTTGTCTGGGGTACCCGGACCAGGGCCCGTACCGTCGTCTTTGATGGTCGCGGTACCGGTCGCACTGCCGTTTGAGGTCACGTTGTTTGATTCTGTCACCACAAGACCGAACGTCTCGTCGCCTTCGTAGACATTATCGCCCGTAGTTGGGATGGTCACGGTAATGTCAGTGATGCCCGCAGGGATGGTCACGTTGGCGCTGCCATCGACCGTCAGTGTTTGCGTTTGGTTATTGCTGTCAACGTAGGTCACGACCATCTCGCCGATGTCACCCGCTTCTGCCGTGTAACCGTCGGTGGTGGGTGCTAGGTTGACCACCACTGGCGCTTCAGTCTCGTTAGAGAGTGAAACCGTGAACACGGCATCAGTGCCTTCGTTCACATCACCACCGCCAGTGACAGTAAGCTCTGGCTTGTCGTTATCTGGCGTGCCTGGACCTGGGCCCGTACCGTCGTCTTTGATGGTTGCGGTACCGGTCGCACTGCCGTTGGTTGTGACGTTGTTCGATTCGGTGACGACTAATCCAAACGTCTCATCGCCTTCGTAGACGTCATCGCCCGTAGTTGGGATAGTCACGGTAATGTCGGTGATGCCCGCTGGGATAGTCACGTTACCGCTGCCATCGACCGTCAGTGTTTGCGTTTGGTTGTTGCTGTCGACATACGTCACGACCATCTCACCGATGTCACCCGCTTCCGCCGTGTAACCGTCGGTGGTTGGCGCAAGGTTCACGACTACTGGCGCTTCGGTTTCATTCGACAGCGAGACAGTGAATACCGCATCAGTACCTTCGTTCACATCACCACCGCCAGTGACAGTAAGCTCTGGCTTGTCGTTATCTGGCGTGCCTGGACCTGGGCCCGTACCGTCGTCTTTGATGGTCGCGGTACCGGTCGCACTGCCGTTGGTTGTGACGTTGTTCGATTCGGTGACGACTAATCCAAACGTCTCATCGCCTTCGTAGACGTCATCGCCCGTAGTTGGGATAGTCACGGTAATGTCGGTGATGCCCGCTGGGATAGTCACGTTACCGCTGCCATCGACCGTCAGTGTTTGCGTTTGGTTGTTGCTGTCGACATACGTCACGACCATCTCGCCGATGTCACCCGCTTCGGCGGTGTAGTTACCGTCGGTGGTTGGTGCAAGGTTTACGACGACTGGCGCTTCGGTCTCGTTAGAGAGTGAAACGGTGAAGACCGCATCGGTGCCTTCGTTCACGTCGCCACCGCCAGTGACGCTAAGCTCAGGCTTGTCGTTGTCTGGGGTACCCGGACCAGGGCCCGTACCGTCGTCTTTGATGGTGGCAGTACCTGTTGCCGTGCCGTTTGAAGTGACATTGTTACTTTCAGTGACCACAAGACCAAAGGTCTCGTCGCCTTCGTAGACGTTATCGCCCGTAGTTGGGATGGTCACGGTAATGTCAGTGATGCCCGCAGGGATAGTCACGTTGCCGCTGCCGTCCACAGTGAGAGTTTGCGTCTGGTTATTGCTATCAACGTAAGTCACGACCATCTCGCCGATATCACCCGCTTCTGCCGTGTAACCGTCGGTGGTGGGCGCAAGGTTGACCACCACTGGCGCTTCAGTCTCGTTAGAGAGTGAAACCGTGAATACGGCGTCAGTGCCTTCGTTTACCTCACCCGCGTCCGTTACAGACAGGGTTGGCTTGTCATTGTCTGGTGTACCCGGACCTGGGCCCGTACCGTCGTCTTTAATGGTTGCTGTACCAGTAGCAGAGCCATTCGTGGTCACACCATTATTTTCGGTTACGACTAAGCCGAACGTCTCGTCACCTTCGTAGACATCATCGCCTGTAGTTGGGATGGTCACGGTAATGTCGGTGATGCCCGCAGGGATGGTCACGTTGCCGCTGCCATCGACCGTCAGTGTTTGCGTTTGGTTATTGCTGTCAACGTAAGTCACGACCATCTCGCCGATGTCACCCGCTTCCGCCGTGTAACCGTCGGTGGTTGGCGCAAGGTTCACGACTACTGGCGCTTCGGTCTCGTTAGAGAGTGAAACCGTGAATACGGCGTCAGTGCCTTCGTTCACATCGCCACCGCCTGTCACGGTAAGCTCTGGCTTGTCGTTATCTGGCGTGCCTGGACCTGGGCCCGTACCGTCGTCTTTGATGGTCGCGGTACCGGTTGCTGCACCGTTTGACGTCACGTTGTTCGATTCAGTGACCACTAAGCCGAACGTCTCGTCGCCTTCGTACACGTCATCACCCGTGGTTGGGATAGTCACGGTAATGTCGGTGATGCCCGCTGGGATGGTCACGTTGCCGCTGCCGTCCACAGTGAGAGTTTGCGTCTGGTTATTGCTATCAACGTAAGTCACGACCATCTCGCCGATATCATCCGCTTCTGCCGTGTAACCGTCCGTCGTTGGCGCAAGGTTGACCACCACTGGCGCTTCGGTTTCATTCGATAGCGAGACAGTGAATACGGCGTCGGTGCCTTCGTTCACGTCGCCACCGCCAGTGACAGTAAGCTCAGGCTTGTCGTTATCTGGCGTGCCTGGACCTGGGCCCGTACCGTCGTCTTTGATGGTGGCAGTACCTGTTGCCGTGCCATTTGACGTTACGTTGTTCGATTCTGTCACAACAAGACCAAAGGTCTCGTCGCCTTCGTAGACGTCATCACCCGTGATTGGGATCGTCACGGTAATATCAGTGATACCCGCAGGGATGGTCACGTTGCCGCTGCCATCGACCGTCAGTGTTTGCGTTTGGTTATTGCTGTCAACGTAGGTCACGACCATCTCGCCGATGTCACCCGCTTCTGCCGTGTAACCGTCGGTGGTGGGCGCTAGGTTGACCACCACTGGCGCTTCGGTTTCATTCGACAGCGAGACAGTGAATACCGCATCAGTACCTTCGTTCACATCACCACCGCCAGTGACAGTAAGCTCTGGCTTGTCGTTATCTGGCGTGCCTGGACCTGGGCCCGTACCGTCGTCTTTGATGGTTGCGCTGCCCGTCGCACTGCCGTTTGAGGTGACGTTGTTACTCTCTGTGACGACTAAGCCAAAGGTCTCATCACCCTCGTAGACATCATCGCCCGTGGTTGGGATGGTCACGGTAATGTCGGTGATGCCCGCAGGGATAGTCACGTTACCGCTGCCGTCCACGGTCAGTGTTTGCGTTTGGTTATCGCTATCGACGTAGGTCACGACCATCTCACCGATGTCACCCGCTTCTGCGGTGTAACCATCGGTGGTTGGCGCAAGGTTGACCACCACTGGTGCTTCGGTCTCGTTAGAGAGTGAAACCGTGAATACGGCGTCAGTGCCTTCGTTTACGTCACCACCGCCAGTGACAGTAAGCTCAGGCTTGTCGTTGTCTGGCGTGCCTGGACCTGGGCCCGTACCGTCGTCTTTGATGGTGGCAGTACCGGTCGCGCTGCCGTTTGAGGTCACGTTGTTTGATTCCGTCACCACAAGACCAAAGGTCTCGTCACCTTCGTAGACGTCATCACCCGTGGTTGGGACAGTCACGGTAATATCAGTGATGCCCGCTGGGATAGTCACGTTACCGCTGCCATCGACCGTCAGTGTTTGCGTTTGGTTGTTGCTGTCGACGTAAGTCACGACCATCTCACCGATGTCACCCGCTTCGGCGCTGTAACCATCGGTGGTTGGTGCAAGGTTCACGACGACTGGCGCTTCGGTTTCGTTAGAGAGTGAAACGGTGAAGACCGCATCGGTGCCTTCGTTCACGTCGCCACCGCCAGTGACAGTAAGCTCAGGCTTGTCGTTATCTGGCGTGCCTGGACCTGGGCCCGTACCGTCGTCTTTGATGGTGGCAGTACCTGTTGCCGTGCCATTTGACGTTACGTTGTTCGATTCTGTCACAACAAGACCAAAGGTCTCATCACCTTCGTAGACGTCATCACCCGTGGTTGGGATCGTCACGGTAATGTCGGTGATGCCCGCTGGGATCGTCACGTTACCGCTGCCGTCCACGGTCAGTGTTTGCGTTTGGTTATTGCTATCGACGTAGGTCACAACCATCTCACCGATGTCACCCGCTTCTGCGGTGTAACCGTCGGTGGTGGGCGCTAGGTTGACCACCACTGGTGCTTCAGTCTCGTTAGAGAGTGAAACCGTGAACACGGCATCAGTGCCTTCGTTCACATCACCACCGCCTGTCACGGTAAGCTCAGGCTTATCGTTGTCTGGCATGCCTGGACCTGGGCCCGTACCGTCGTCTTTGATGGTTGCGCTGCCCGTCGCAGTGCCGTTAGTTGTGACGTTGTTTGATTCAGTGACCACAAGACCAAAGGTCTCATCGCCTTCGTAGACGTCATCACCCGTAGTTGGGATAGTGACGGTAATGTCAGTGATGCCCGCTGGGATAGTCACGTTGCCGCTGCCATCCACGGTCAGTGTTTGAGTCTGGTTGTTGCTATCGACATACGTCACGACCATCTCACCGATATCACCCGCTTCGGCCGTGTAACCATCAGTGGTTGGCGCAAGGTTTACGACGACTGGCGCTTCGGTTTCGTTAGAGAGTGAAACGGTGAAGACCGCATCGGTGCCTTCGTTCACGTCGCCACCGCCAGTGACAGTAAGCTCAGGCTTGTCGTTGTCTGGGGTGTCTGGACCTGGGCCCGTACCGTCGTCTTTGATGTTTGCGCTGCCGGTCGCACTGCCGTTTGACGTTACGTTGTTCGATTCTGTCACAACAAGACCAAAGGTCTCATCACCTTCGTAGACGTCATCACCCGTGGTTGGGATCGTCACGGTAATGTCGGTGATGCCCGCTGGGATGGTCACGTTACCGCTGCCGTCCACGGTCAGTGTTTGCGTTTGGTTATTGCTATCGACGTAGGTCACAACCATCTCACCGATGTCACCCGCTTCTGCGGTGTAACCGTCAGTGGTTGGCGCAAGGTTGACCACCACTGGTGCTTCGGTTTCATTCGATAGCGAGACCGTGAACACCGCGTCAGTGCCTTCGTTCACATCACCACCGCCCGCAACGGTAAGCTCAGGCTTGTCATTATCTGGCGTGCCCGGACCTGGGCCCGTACCGTCGTCTTTGATGGTTGCGCTGCCAGTCGCACTGCCGTTTGACGTCACGTTGTTACTCTCAGTAACCACAAGACCAAAGGTCTCGTCGCCTTCGTAGACGTCATCACCCGTGGTTGGGATGGTCACCGAAATGTCGGTGATGCCAGCTGGGATGGTCACGTTGCCGCTGCCATCCACAGTCAGTGTTTGCGTCTGGTTATTACTGTCAACGTAAGTCACGACCATCTCACCGATGTCACCCGCTTCGGCGGTGTAACCGTCAGTGGTTGGCGCTAGGTTGACCACCACTGGCGCTTCGGTTTCATTAGAGAGTGAAACCGTGAATACGGCGTCAGTGCCTTCGTTTACCTCACCCGCATCCGTTACAGACAGGGTTGGTTTACCAGAACTATCATCTTGGATCGTCGCTGTACCAGTAGCAGAGCCATTCGTGGTCACACCATTATTTTCGGTTACGACTAAGCCGAACGTCTCGTCACCTTCGTACACATCATCACCCGTGGTTGGGATGGTCACGGTAATGTCGGTGACACCCGCTGGGATAGTCACGTTGCCGCTGCCGTCCACAGTGAGAGTTTGCGTTTGGTTGTTGCTGTCGACATACGTCACGACCATCTCGCCGATGTCACTCGCTTCGGCGGTGTAGTTACCGTCGGTGGTTGGTGCAAGGTTTACGACGACTGGCGCTTCGGTCTCGTTAGAGAGTGAAACGGTGAAGACCGCATCGGTGCCTTCGTTCACGTCGCCACCGCCAGTGACGCTAAGCTCAGGCTTGTCGTTGTCTGGGGTACCCGGACCAGGGCCCGTACCGTCGTCTTTGATGGTGGCAGTACCTGTTGCCGTGCCGTTTGAAGTGACATTGTTACTTTCAGTGACCACAAGACCAAAGGTCTCGTCGCCTTCGTAGACGTTATCGCCCGTGGTTGGGATGGTCACCGTAATGTCAGTGATGCCCGCTGGGATGGTCACGTTGCCGCTGCCATCCACGGTCAGTGTTTGCGTTTGGTTGTTGCTGTCCACATACGTCACGACCATCTCACCGATGTCACCCGCTTCTGCCGTGTAACCATCGGTGGTTGGCGCTAGGTTAACCACCACTGGCGCTTCGGTTTCATTCGATAGCGAGACAGTGAACACGGCATCAGTGCCTTCGTTCACATCGCCACCGCCTGTCACGGTAAGCTCTGGCTTATCATTATCTGGCGTGCCTGGACCTGGACCCGTACCGTCGTCTTTGATGGTTGCGGTACCGGTTGCCGTGCCGTTTGACGTCACGTTGTTACTCTCAGTGACCACAAGACCGAACGTCTCGTCACCTTCATAGACGTCATCACCCGTGGTTGGGATGGTCACGGTAATGTCAGTGATGCCCGCTGGGATAGTCACGTTGCCGCTGCCGTCCACAGTGAGAGTTTGCGTTTGGTTGTTGCTGTCAACGTAAGTCACGACCATCTCGCCGATGTCACCCGCTTCGGCCGTGTAACCATCAGTGGTTGGCGCAAGGTTTACGACGACTGGCGCTTCTGTCTCATTCGAGAGTGAAACCGTGAACACGGCGTCAGTGCCTTCGTTTACATCGCCACCGCCAGTGACAGTAAGCTCAGGCTTGTCGTTATCTGGGGTACCTGGACCTGGGCCCGTACCGTCGTCTTTAATGGTTGCGGTCCCTGTTGCCGTACCGTTAGTTGTAACGTTGTTACTCTCAGTGACCACAAGACCAAAGGTCTCATCGCCTTCGTAGACATCATCACCCGTAGTTGGGATAGTCACCGTAATGTCAGTGATGCCCGCAGGGATGGTCACGTTACCGCTGCCATCGACCGTCAGTGTTTGCGTTTGGTTGTTGCTGTCGACATACGTCACGACCATCTCGCCGATGTCACCCGCTTCGGCGGTGTAACCGTCGGTGGTTGGCGCAAGGTTGACCACCACTGGCGCTTCGGTTTCGTTCGACAGCGAGACCGTGAACACAGCATCAGTGCCTTCGTTTACGTCACCACCGCCAGTGACAGTAAGCTCAGGCTTGTCGTTGTCTGGGGTACCCGGCCCTGGGCCCGTACCGTCGTCTTTGATGGTTGCACTGCCAGTCGCACTGCCGTTTGACGTCACGTTGTTACTCTCAGTAACCACAAGACCAAAGGTCTCATCGCCTTCGTAGACGTCATCACCCGTAGTTGGGATAGTCACCGTAATGTCAGTGATGCCCGCTGGGATGGTCACGTTGCCGCTGCCGTCCACGGTTAAAGTTTGCGTTTGGTTGTTGCTGTCGACATACGTCACGACCATCTCACCGATGTCACCCGCTTCGGCGGTGTAACCGTCAGTGGTTGGCGCTAGGTTGACCACCACTGGCGCTTCGGTTTCATTAGAGAGTGAAACCGTGAATACGGCGTCAGTGCCTTCGTTTACCTCACCCGCATCCGTTACAGACAGGGTTGGTTTACCAGAACTATCATCTTGGATCGTCGCTGTACCAGTAGCAGAGCCATTCGTGGTCACACCATTATTTTCGGTTACGACTAAGCCGAACGTCTCGTCGCCTTCGTAGACATCATCGCCCGTGGTTGGGATGGTCACGGTAATGTCGGTGATGCCCGCAGGGATGGTCACGTTACCGCTGCCATCGACCGTCAGTGTTTGCGTTTGGTTATTGCTATCGACGTAGGTCACGACCATCTCACCGATGTCACCCGCTTCCGCCGTGTAACCATCAGTGGTTGGCGCAAGGTTGACCACCACTGGCGCTTCCGTTTCATTCGATAGCGATACCGTGAATACGGCGTCAGTGCCTTCGTTCACATCACCACCGCCAGTGACAGTAAGCTCTGGCTTATCGTTATCTGGCGTGCCCGGACCTGGGCCCGTACCGTCGTCTTTGATGGTCGCCGTACCGGTCGCACTGCCGTTTGACGTCACGTTGTTCGATTCCGTCACCACAAGACCAAAGGTCTCATCACCTTCGTAGACGTCATCGCCCGTGGTTGGGATAGTCACCGTAATGTCGGTGATGCCCGCAGGGATGGTCACGTTACCGCTGCCATCGACCGTCAGTGTTTGCGTTTGGTTATTGCTATCGACGTAGGTCACGACCATCTCACCGATGTCACCCGCTTCCGCCGTGTAACCATCAGTGGTTGGCGCAAGGTTGACCACCACTGGCGCTTCCGTTTCATTCGATAGCGATACCGTGAATACGGCGTCAGTGCCTTCGTTCACATCACCACCGCCAGTGACAGTAAGCTCTGGCTTATCGTTATCTGGCGTGCCCGGACCTGGGCCCGTACCGTCGTCTTTGATGGTCGCCGTACCGGTCGCACTGCCGTTTGACGTCACGTTGTTCGATTCCGTCACCACAAGACCAAAGGTCTCATCACCTTCGTAGACGTCATCGCCCGTGGTTGGGATAGTCACCGTAATGTCGGTGATGCCCGCAGGGATGGTCACGTTACCGCTGCCATCGACCGTCAGTGTTTGCGTTTGGTTGTTGCTGTCGACGTAAGTCACGACCATCTCACCGATGTCACCCGCTTCGGCGGTGTAACCATCAGTGGTTGGCGCAAGGTTCACGATGACTGGTGCTTCGGTCTCATTCGAGAGTGAAACCGTGAACACGGCATCAGTGCCTTCGTTCACATCACCACCGCCTGTCACGGTAAGCTCAGGCTTATCGTTGTCTGGCGTGCCTGGACCTGGGCCCGTACCGTCGTCTTTGATGGTTGCGGTGCCCGTTGCTGTGCCGTTTGAGGTCACGTTGTTTGATTCAGTGACCACAAGACCAAAGGTCTCGTCGCCTTCGTAGACGTCATCGCCCGAGGTTGGGATCGTCACCGTAATGTCGGTGATGCCTGCAGGGATAGTCACGTTGCCGCTGCCATCGACCGTCAGTGTTTGCGTTTGGTTGTTGCTGTCGACATACGTCACGACCATCTCACCGATGTCACCCGCTTCGGCGGTGTAACCGTCAGTGGTTGGCGCTAGGTTGACCACCACTGGCGCTTCGGTTTCATTAGAGAGTGAAACCGTGAATACGGCGTCAGTGCCTTCGTTGACGTCACCCGCATCCGTTACAGACAGGGTTGGTTTACCAGAACTATCATCTTGGATCGTCGCTGTACCAGTAGCAGAGCCATTCGTGGTCACACCATTATTTTCGGTTACGACTAAGCCGAACGTCTCGTCACCTTCGTACACATCATCACCCGTGGTTGGGATGGTCACGGTAATGTCGGTGACACCCGCTGGGATAGTCACGTTGCCGCTGCCGTCCACAGTGAGAGTTTGCGTTTGGTTGTTGCTGTCAACGTAAGTCACGACCATCTCGCCGATATCACCCGCTTCTGCCGTGTAACCATCAGTGGTTGGCGCAAGGTTTACGACGACTGGCGCTTCTGTCTCATTCGAGAGTGAAACCGTGAACACGGCGTCAGTGCCTTCGTTCACATCGCCACCGCCAGTGACAGTAAGCTCAGGCTTATCATTATCATTATCTGGGGTACCTGGACCTGGGCCCGTACCGTCGTCTTTAATGGTTGCGGTCCCTGTTGCACTGCCGTTTGACGTCACGTTATTACTCTCGGTGACCACAAGGCCAAAGGTCTCGTCGCCTTCGTAGACGTTATCGCCCGTGGTTGGGATGGTCACGGTAATGTCGGTGATGCCCGCTGGGATGGTCACGTTGCCGCTGCCATCGACCACAAGAGTTTGCGTCTGGTTGTTGCTGTCCACATACGTCACGACCATCTCGCCGATGTCACCCGCTTCGGCGCTGTAACCATCAGTGGTTGGCGCAAGGTTCACGACCACTGGCGCTTCGGTTTCGTTAGAGAGTGAAACCGTGAACACAGCGTCAGTGCCTTCGTTCACATCACCCCCGCCTGTCACGGTAAGCTCAGGCTTGTCGTTGTCTGGGGTACCTGGACCTGGGCCCGTACCATCGTCTTTGATGGTGGCAGTACCGGTCGCACTGCCAATCAAACCATCAACAGGCTCAACGACTAAGTTGAAATCTTCATCGCCTTCGAAGACAGAGTCATCAATGGTACTAATAGATACAATAATTGATGTTTCACCAGCAGGAATTGTTACCGTTCCATCAGGATTAACGGTCAAAACCGTTCCGTTTGGCGTGGTAACTGTGATATCGCCTAAGTCTTCGCTTTCAGCGCTTCCCGTTACAACGGTTAATTTAACTGTCGTGTCTTGATCCGATGGCTTGTCTAGATCAATAGTAAATTCTGCACTATTCCCTTCATTAACATCCCCACCACCACTAACACTTAGTTCTGGGATAGGATTAACACCTACATTGACGGTGATTTGATCAGTACCGCCGTTTCCATCGCTAACTGTCACTTGGAAGCTATCTCCGCCATCAAAGTTGTTGTTAGGTGTGTAGGTCCAAGAGCCGTCTGGATTTACAGTAACGGTACCATTTGTAGGAGGCTGGGTTTGCGTAAAGGTTAGGTTGTCTCCATCTTGGTCAGTTGCGATTAACTGCCCTGAGACTGGGGTATCTTCGTCTGTTGAAACTTGTATATCGTTGCCTAGAGGCGTCGAATTTCCATCGACAAAAACAGGCGGCTGTTGAAGAATTTGAAATTGCTCAAGTAAAGAAAGGCTCTGAGTTTCTGAAAGACCCAGCGAAGCGAAACCTTGAGTGACGAATTCGGTAGAGGCAATGGTTTCAGTACCGTCACGGGCTACGGTGCCTGAAGCGGTCAGACTGGAGCCACTTTGGCCACCAGCCGCAGTAGCAAACTCTTCACCCAACTGTGTTGGATCTTGGCCGTCTTCTAATGCTGCAAAGATATCTTCCAATTCACTGGTAATATCCTGCACAGCACCATCATCACCGATCAGTTCAGCACTAATTTGAGGCTCACCGTTAAAGAGAACTTCTTCATTGTTAAGCACTACCTCACCCGGTCTCGGAGTTTCACCTTCGAGAAGAAGTCGTACGTTACCATTAGTATCGATTACAACTATTTGTCCACTAGCTAGATTGCTTAACGCCACGTATGCACCAAAACCCATAAACGAGCCCCTAATCCTTTACTACCTCTATCGTCTTGTTTCAAAACGACAATAAATTGGCAATGTTACTATTTATATTCAGTATAAATTAACATTATTGATAAATTAGCAAAACTAATTTTTCGCCCTCTATCTGCAACCAATAAAAAACATGTTGCATTATTCAATCATAAATATTGAATGAAGATCTCAATTGTATCAGTTTATAAAAGGTATGGCGCTCCTTAAACCAATTACGGTAGGCTGACTCACAGATTTATCAACATCGCTGTTTTTTAAGCCATTTATTGTTGTTTCTATTAGATAACTGAATCGATTAGTGTTACTTTATTGACGTTTACGTAGAGACCTTCTCAAAAATGAGACTTTAAATTGAGTAAGATCCTGCGAATCACAGCTTGTTAAGGAGAGTTGAAGTGAATTGGAATAAGTTGAAAGTACTAAGCTGCGCCGTCGCACTTAGCTTTCCTGCGCATAGCCAAACATTAGAGCAGGCTGTCGCGTATACAATAACGAATAACCCTAAGGTTAAGGCTTCGTATAATGAGTTTCAGAGCAAATTCTACGACTCAGAAGCCTCAGTCGGCGCTTATCTCCCTAAAATTGACCTTGATGCTGGTATCGGCTACGAAAAAGTTGATCTTGCATCGGGAACTGAAAACGAATTAACCCGTAAAGAAGCAACAATTACTCTGACTCAACTTATTTGGGATGGAAACGCAACTCTAAACGACATGGATCGCACAGCCGCTGACGCTGAGTCTGTTCGTTATCAATTGCTTGCTGACGCACAGGACATCGCGCTAGAAGTCACTAAGATCTACCTCGACGCGACGAAAGCTTATGAAGTGCTCGCGCTATCAGAAAGCAACTTAGCGGTACACAAAGAAATTTATCGTGATATCAAAAAACGTGTCGACTCCGGCATTGGCTCTACGGCTGATATGTCACAAGTTGAAGCTCGCCTAGCTAAAGCACACGGAAATCTGCTTGCTGCGCAAAACAACCTATTTGACGTTCATACACAGTTTAAACGCATTGTTGGTCAAGCACCGCAAGGATTAACCTTCCCTAGAGCAGACCAGAACGCGATTCCATTCACCATCGATGATGCTCTTGAAGATGCGATGAACAATCACCCAGTGATCAAAATCGCTCAAGCGGATGTCGATTCAGCAAGATTTCAATTCGATCAAACTAAAGGTGTCAACTACCCGACCTTGTCATTTGAAGCGAACCAAACTTGGCGTGAAGACGCAGGCGGTATCGAAGGCTCGAGCGAAGAATTTTCTGCGATGCTTCGTATGAGATACAACCTCTATAATGGTGGCTCAGATTCAGATCGTTCAGACAGTGCTGCGTATCAACTGAACAAAGCTAAAGACCTTCGCAACTACACCTTTAGAACAGTAGAAGAAGGCTTACGCTTGTCGTGGAGTGCTTTAGACTTAACGGTTCAGCAAAAAGAATTCCTAGCTGACCATGTTGATTCTGCATCAGACACTGTTATCGCTTATGAAAAACAATACCGTTTGGGTAAACGTACGCTATTGGATCTCTTGAACACTGAGAACGAATTGTTTGAGGCGCGTAAAGGTTATTTGGACGCAAAATATGATGAACAGTATGCTAAATACCGAGTCATGAACGCGACAGGTGGTTTGTTGTCAGCGCTACGTGTGGACACTCCTGATGAATGGAACGAGGCTGTAGAATATTAATATGAAAACACTAGTACACTCCCTAATACTCGCAACCGTTTTTTCTACTGGTGTTGCCTACGCAGAAGATGAGTACGAGTACATCGCGACACCTGTACCGAATCAAATTGATGACCTGCTCGACGAAGACAAAGATGGCGTGATCAACGCGAGAGATTTATGTCCACAAACACCTGCTCGTTCTGAAATTGATAACGACGGTTGTGGCACTTACATCAACACCTCAGAAAAGATTGATCTCCACATCCTATTCGCGAATGACTCAGATGTCGTTCAACCAATCTTTATGACTCAGATTCGTGAACTGGCAGACTTCCTAGAAGAGTACCCATCGACGACTGTAGAGCTGCAAGGTTATGCAAGTAAAGTGGGTCGCCCAGATTACAACCTTGAACTGTCTAAGCGAAGAGCCGAAGCGGTTGAGAACTTGTTGTTGGACTATCAACTTGACGCCGACCGCGTAACTATCGTCGGTTTTGGTGATACTAACTTATCTGTAGAAGGTGATGATGAACAAGCGCACGCACAAAACCGTAAGGTTGTTGCAAGCGTCATTGGCCACAAAGGTCAGGTAAAAGAAGAATGGACCATCTTCACCAAGATTGAGAAATAAGCAAAGGGAGCGTAAAGCTCCCTTTTTATTTTTGATTATCCGCCATCAGTGCTACCCTATCCCCGATTGCAATTAAGAGAATAACCTCATGAGTAAATTAACTTCAGACATTCAAGCAAACCTTGATCTTTTCGTTGCTGAAAGCAAACAAAACAAACTGGTTTGGGGATTACGCAACGAAGAAGGTTGGCTATCGTGTGACTCAACAGAATTTGAGAATAGCGAAGTTATGCCATTCTGGTCTGCGAAAGAAGATGCAGTGGCTCACAATGTTGAAGAGTGGGCAGATTTCGAAGTTTTAGAAATCCCTCTCGATATTTTTGTTGAAGATTGGCTACTAACGCTTGCAGAAGATGGCGTTTTGGTTGGCACTAACTGGAACGTAACGCTTGAGGGCAAAGAGCTAGAGCCAAGTGATCTAGCAAAGCTTTACCTTAACTAACATCGAAAGCGCTCTAACGGGCGCTTTTGTTTATTCGAAACGATCCTACCTCGCAATTTCTCAACCTTCCGATAACCACATATTGTGCGTTAATGACGGTCAGTACTAAAATGACGTCAAAATCTAAATAAAACTATAATGATGACACGTCTATTTTCTAGGTTAACACTCGTTACTTTGCTGCTATCTCCCATGACTCTTGCGCAAGATGACCTTGCAAGTTGGGAACAAGCCTACAATCAAGTATTAGCATCCGATGAGCAGCGAGCGCTGGCAATGCTGCAGGATCGCTATAACGCTCTTTCTCCAAGCATTGAGAAGCTGTATGTCAGCTCAAAAATTCACGGATTCATGATCTTGCGTGGCCAGCCTTACCATGGAAATCAAATCCCTCATCAAGAGGAGTATTCTCGTCTTGAGCAAACATTCATTTCCGCTCTCAACAGTGAAGAGCACCTGAAGTTTGGAGCAGCGAAACAAGGCTACTTAACCCTTTTGCGCCATGCGATGGAAACCAACAATCTCAATGGCAAAATACTGTTTGAGTATCACCTATGTCGCTCACTCAATAGGCAGGGTCAGTTCCACAAAGCCGCACTCTATTGCTCTTCACTTAACACACATTTAGACGATAGCCGTCACTCTACACTACCGAAATATCTCGCGCTTCGCGTTATCGCAAACAACCAAGAGTATTTAGGGAATTATCAGAGCGCACTAAAGGCTTATCAAGAATATCTCGCCATCATACCGAGCCATGTCGATCCATCCGGTGTATATAATGATGCTTCTTTGCTACTCAAAAACCTTGGTAACCTACCACTGGCAAAAGAGTACGCCAATATCGCTTTAAAACTTCGTAGTGAATCAAAAAGCGAACTCCTTTTGGCGCAAACCCATCACAGCATGGGGGATATTTTACTTAGTGCGCAAGACTATGAATCAGCCATCCATCATTTCGAACAATCACGGCGCACGTTAGTAAAATACAACCATGTTTATGGGCTAACTTATGCGCTTTTGGGGCTAGGCAAAGCGAACATTGCATTGCAGAGTTACGATGTGGGCAACGCATTTTTACTTGAAGCATTGGAAAATGCCTCTATTCAAGGAAATGACCAAATCAGGGGCGATATCTACCTCACTCTTTCTGAAGCATACCAAAAACAATCCATGCACATTCGAGCTGAGGACTTCGCCAACAACGCCCTAAGCCTAGCGGATGCCATTGGCAGTGCTCCTCTCAAAGGGGACGCGCTGAAGAGCCTATCTGATATTGCCGAGGCGCAGGAACAGTATCAAAAAGCCTTGCAATATCACCAAGCTTACGTGACCGCTGAAATCAGTAAACGTGACAAACAGCATCAATCTGCCTACCTTGCTTTGGGGACTGCTCAAAGGGAATACATCCAGCAACTACAGCAGTCTGATCTGATGGAGAAAAACGAGCAACTCGCAGACGAACTTAGTGAATATAAGTCATTATTCCACATTTTTGCATCTGGCTGCGCTGCACTTATTGGCTTGTTGATCTTCTCTTCCTATTCGAGAAAGCGCGCGCTAAACGTTGCGGAGCTCGATGCGGTGACCGGAGCGAAAAACCGAGCATCGACCATACGTGATATTAAGCTGCTACCAAAAATCAGTGATTCTCGCTTAAAACATCTTGTAATCTTACTTGATTTGGATGATTTTAAGCAGATCAATGACCTGTATGGCCACCCAACTGGCGATAAAGCGCTAAGAAAGGTGGCAGAGGCGATCAAGAGTCAATGCACTGCCCGTGATCTGTTTGGTCGTTTAGGAGGGGAAGAGTTTGTCGTTGTGATGACAAAAGTTGATGAGCTCGATGTGGCCGACAGAGTTGAACAACTGCATAATTCAATATCGACGGCCTATTTCCAATCTGAGAGTCGCCAAAAGCTAAATGTTACTGCCAGTATGGCGTATCTGGCCACATCAAAGCCATTGTCTGACTTTGATGAGCTCTATTCGATCTTGGATCAAGCCTTGTATCAAGTGAAGCAAACGGGCAAGAACCGTACGATTGACGCGTTTAATGAGCCGATTTATCTTGAGAGCTCTGCTTACGCACCAGTTCAGACATAATCGCGTCTTTGTTGGATAGGTAATCATTGAGACCTGCTTTACGTAAATCACACGAAGGGCAATCTCCACAACCATCTCCCACAATGCCGTTGTAGCAAGTTAGAGTGCTTTCACGAACGAGCTGCAACGCGTCATACTGATCCGCCAGCGCCCATGTTTCTGCTTTATTCAACCACATGAGCGGCGTTTCAATATTAAACGCTCTATCCATGCCGAGAACCAGAGAATTGTTCATCGAACGGACAAACTCATCTCGGCAATCTGGGTAGCCAGAAAAGTCCGTTTCACAAACACCTGTAATCACGGCATCTGCACCAATTTGATAAGCATAGATACCCGCTAAAGTAAGAAACAGGATGTTGCGTCCTGGAACAAATGAGTTCGGCAATCCATTACCTTGCAACTCGTGTGAAACTGGGATGTCATCGCGAGTCAAAGAACTGATCGCAAGTTCATTGAGCAGACCCACATCCATTACTTTGTGCGCCTTCACACCCAGTTTGATTGCCAGTTGCTCTGCCACTTCAATTTCTAATTTATGACGTTGGCCATAATCAAAGGTAATGGCATGAACTTCATCAAACTCTTTTAGCGCTTTGACTAAACACGTGGTTGAGTCCTGACCACCACTAAACACGACGACTGCTTTTTTCATCTTGATTATCCTTTACGCGATGCTGAGATATTTATGAGTTTGAATGGATAAGCGCCAATTACGCTTTACACATACATCAATACAGAGCTGAGTGGCTCTTGGCTTCTGGCTGATCGGCTGCAATGCAACCACAGTGGTCTCTGGGACCTTAGCGCGCTCAAGCAGCTCATCAAGTTGATCGATGTCTTTTTGCGTTGCGACGGGATGCTTTATCTCATTGGCGCGAACAAGTGCGGAATCGAGAACTGGCAGCTTTCCTTTCATCGCCACCTTTGGTGACACTGTCACCCAAGTATTGTCTGTTGCTCGAACTTCAGAAGTACCACTGGTTTCAATTTGGCATTGGCAGCCAATCGCTTCGAAGGCTTCCGTAAGCGGTGTTAAGTCATAGATACAAGGCTCTCCGCCCGTAATCACGATATGCTTAGCGGTATACTCTTGATTACGGTACTCGTCTACGATGCCTTGCGCTGACGATTGGCACCAAGTTGGCGAGTCTTGTGTTTTTTTCATAATTTCAGAGAAACTTGTTTCATCTTGTGGTGTTGCATCCCACGTTTGCTTGGTATCACACCAAGCACATCCAACAGGGCATTCCTGAAGACGAACAAATACAGAAGGGACACCTGTAAAGACCCCTTCCCCCTGAATGGTTTCAAACATCTCGTTAACTTTATACAACTTACTCTCAGCCTAACTTAATCGCAAAATTTTGCAGGACGGAGACCTTAAATGACCTAGGTTAGAAGGTCAACCTCTTCATAAATTGATCATTACTTTACTAACCTTTATCCTGCGACTCTTTGATGTATTTATTTTAGGTAAGTTATGTATAAACTGATCGCACTTGATATGGATGGGACACTGTTAACCAGCGACAAAACCATCAGTAGTAAAACAAAAGACGCCATCGCAGCCGCTCGAAAACAAGGCGTAAAAGTCGTGTTGGCATCAGGAAGACCACTTGACGGAATGAAAGGCGCATTACGTGAATTGGGGCTAACTGAACAAGGCGAATTTGTTGTTTACTTCAACGGCTCTGTCGTGCAAGAAATCGGCTCTGGAAAAGTTATTCACCAAGCAACGATTGACGGTCGACAAGCTAAGCAGGTCGCTAAGCTCGCTGAGAGTTTAGGATTAGATTGCCACGCATTCTCTGTTGAACATGGTCTGATCACACCCAAACAAAACGAATACACAGATATCGAATCGACGATTAATGGAGTACCTGTAACAGAAATGGCCTTTGAAACTCTTACCGATGATCATCCAATCATCAAAGCGATGATCGTTGGCGAGCCGACCAAGCTCACTCGTGCAATAGAGCAAATCCCTGCCCATTTGCATAACGAGTTTACAATCGTACAAAGCGCGCCGTTTTTTCTCGAGTTTCTTAACCTAGATAGTAATAAAGGTGTCGGTGTCAGTGCTATTGCAGAGTTTCTCGGTATTAACCAAAGCGAAGTAATTTGTGTTGGGGATGCGGAAAACGATCACCATATGATTCAGTATGCGGGACTTGGCGTTGCAATGAGTAATGCCATGCCACAAACCAAGCAAATCGCCGATTACATAACCACCAGTAATAATGAAGATGGCGTTGCTAAAGTCATCGAAGAGTTTGTACTCAACTGATTAACCAAAAGGCAATAAATAGGATAAATTTTATTGCCTTTTATCCTTACGATAGAAATTTTTATTGTTAAAAATCATAACCTTAAACGACATACGCTAAAGGCATTGTTAGTATAAAGTCTGTTCCAATTGTTACAGGCTACTACTATGTTTTCCAATTTATCGATCAAAAAGAAGATTGTGTTACCACTCTCTCTTCTCATTTTACTTTTCAGCGTTAGCTCTATGCTTAATGTGCTGACATCGCAGCAGCAAGCGAAGATTTCCGATTCGATCCAACAACATTATCTACCCGCTTTGTTCACGATTGAAGATGCTTATCGCGATCTTTATCAAGCCACTTCCGCAGTGCAAGGTTTGGTGCTTGCGTCATCCAATGACGAAGTCGAGCATCACCTATTTGAATACAAAGACAACGCCTACAAAGCGCTACCAAGGATGAGACATGCCAACTCACTCATCGAGTTAGGCCTTCTGCCAAAATCAGCGGCGCGAGAAGTCGAGAAGCTCGTCTCCTTAGGCGAGGATTGGCTTGCAAGCTATGAGCAGTTCATTACTCTCCCTAAAGCGGACTGGTCACTTCAATATGATAGAAACAAAGAGACCTTTGAACAGCAGTTTATTGCCGTACGCAAACAGCTCAATGTCGTCAAAGACCTGATTGAAGAAGTACGTGCAAAAACACAAACAGAAAATACCTTAGCCCAACAAAAAGCAGAACTGACTTTGGAGATCGGCACGCTACTGGTGATCATACTCGCGGTAGTCACCTGCTGGCTGCTGATTCGAGTCATCGTTAAACCGATTGAGAACATCACCAGTGCGATGCGAGAGATTTCATCAGGTGACGGCGATTTAAGCCAACGCATTATCAGCCAATCTAATGATGAGATCGGTCAACTTGGCGAAGCGTTTAACCTCTTCGCAACTAAGATTCAAACCACAATCCAACAAGTTGTTGAAACCACAGCGTCCATTCGTAGCGAGATGCTTCATTTAGCAAGCGTTGCTCAGTCGATTTCTGAATCGACCAATCAGCAGCAGCAGGAAAGCGAACTCGTTGCTGCTGCGGTCAATGAAATGCAGGCAACAAGCCTTTCTGTCAGTGATAATGCGACAGATGCTGCTGGAGCAAGCAGCAACGCGGTAGATGAAGTTCAAAGTACGAACCAAGTATTGGAGTCAACGGTTATCTCTATCCAAGGGCTGGCTGATGACGTAGACAACGCCAGTTCAGTGATTCACACACTTGATCAAGATGTGGCAAACATCGCATCAATACTTGATGTCATATGTGGAATTGCAGAACAAACGAACTTGCTCGCATTGAATGCTGCGATCGAAGCGGCGCGTGCGGGTGAACAAGGAAGAGGCTTCGCTGTTGTTGCTGATGAAGTACGCTCTCTAGCAAGCCGCACACAGCAAAGTACTGGTCAAATTCAGGCAATGATTGAACGACTTCAGACCGGTGCAGAACAAGCTGTAAAAGTGATGCAAGCAAGTAAAGCAAGCAGTGAAGAGACCATCGCTTCAGCAAGTAGCGCTACTCACTCGCTCCATGAGATTCTGTCTGCAATCAGTAGAATGAATGAGATGAATGCTCAGATTGCTGCGGCAGCAGCGCAACAAAATGCCGTCAGTGAAGATCTCAATGCAAACATCCAGAAAATTGCCCACAACAGCAATAGCATGGTGACAACGGTTGACACTGCTGAGCGCTCATTGGATTCACTCGGGGCGCAATGCCAACGCTTAGATGAGCTGGTTTCTCAGTTTAAGTGTTAATTGAACAAGAGCAGGCTGCACTACGCAGCCTGTTTGAACTTCCCGACAGCGAAAACAAACATCAGAATTAACACTGGGTATCTTGCTGCCTCGACGCTTAATGCGAGCATAGTGTTAAAGGAGAGCATGCTCGCCGCAAGTGAGATAACCACGTTGACCGCCAAAAGAGCGAAGATCAACAAATAGACTGTCCTACTCTGTCTGGCGCCCTCTCCCTCTTTCAAGCCAAAAATCAATGCCAACACCGTGACGATAATCGCCAACCAATAGACGACAATTGGACTTGGCCAGAATAGCCCCATCACAGTACATATTCCAAGAAGCATAAACCAAACTACTTTCGAAGAAAGTAACTCAATAGCGTTGACTTCCTGTTTGCCTTCCAAGCGAATGATATGCCAAGCGCACAAGAATCCGAGCAAAGCACCACTTACGATATCGATCATAAACGCAGAGCCGGTGTAGAACTTAGCCATCCCTAACCAAACCATCAACACGGCAAAACCTAACGATGTCGGATTCAAAGAGAGCTTCTTCTCTTCGTTCAGTATGAGAACGCCAATACAAAGCCAAATCGCGGCTGGCGTGCTTGGAAAACTGTAACCGTAGGTCTGCACCAACTCAACGGCTGGGAGATACACGTGCGGCCTCGGAAACGCAAAGCCTTGCTGGGCGACAAGACTCATCAGAGAGGTCACCGTGACAGCAAAAAAGATCTTATAGGTAAACGCTCTGCCATATCGCAAAAAGACCAACGGCAACAAAATGATCAGCAGGAAGGGCTCTGACAGCATATTGCCACTCATGATGACGCCACGCACCATCTCCTTGATACTCTCTGGCAAAGACAATACAAGGTGTTGGAATTTAAGCATCCAAGCTAATTCAATCTGGTTAAAGCCGGGGGCTGCCTCAACCAAGTTCCCCACATACACAACCGACTGATCCGTCGCCTTCTTGGTTAACTGCGATACCCACTCCATTTGTGCCGGATAGCGGTAATCGCTCGCAGGAATATTGTCTGGGTTAACAAGCATTGCTGAGGCGATCTCGACGCCATAATGGGGAGCAAACCATATTGGCAGCTCATAGCCATCGTAGATATTGTTGAACTGGAAAGACACAATGTCAGATTCAGACACACAGTCATAAAAAACCGCATCTTTAGTGCGACCTAACACGCCGTCAATCTTTACAACCAGACCTGTCTCTTCCCATGTTTCACGTTGAGCCGCGATCGCGGGATCTTCGCCAGGCTCAACTCGACCTGCGGGGAGGGAGAGTTTTTTGGTAATGATCTCGTGTACCATCACGAGTTTGTTGTCAGCGCGAATGATACACGCCGCGCCTTTTACGTTGCCCACTTCGCTCTGCGCATACGACGAGAACGCCATAACGCTTAAAATAATTAAAAAAAAGTAACTCAGCCCGTTGAAACGATTATTCATTCTAGTTTTATCTTCCTAAGGGTTTTCGAAGCCAATTGATGTGGTTTACAAAACCCAGTTCTTGGTAAAGTCTGTTCGCAGGGCGATTGAAATCCCAGACCTCTACAAACATCTCTCTCACCCCATACTCCTCAAATCGCTTCTCAATGGTTTGGCACAGCGCCCGTGCAACGCCATTTTGACGGTGCGGCTGCACAACATACAGCTCATCAATACTGCCCATTTGAACGGGCTTGCTGACTGTTGATACCAATTCACAAAAGTGACCTGTGATAAATCCAACGATGTTCGCCTCCTGAACAGCGACAAACACAAGGCATTCTGGATTATCAAGGTAACGCGCAATGCTCTTTTCTTGCTCAATATCGTCTGCAGTTTTGAAAAACTCGGGAGATTGCTGATGATGCTCATCATGAAGCAGATACATAAGCTCGTTGAGTTGTTCGAGGTCGTTTTGATTGGCAGCTCTTATTGATAGGCGTTGCATAGATATTTTTGAGAAGCGAATAAAGTGACAGTGTGAGCATTTATCAGAAAATTATCAACAAAAATGCCCTCTGATGCGAGAGGGCACGGTTGAAATCGGAGTCTATTCTCGTTTATGACGCTCGACTTGGATTTAATAAATCTCCGCCGGATTATGAGAAATGTACCGCCTCAATCTTGTTGCCATCCAAATCTTTTACGTAAGCCGCATAATAGGTGTCGCCATATTCCGGTCTTAACCCTGGCTTTCCCTGACACTGCGCACCGAGCTCGATGGCGCTTTGATAGAAAGCGTCGACCGACTCTCGACTTGGCGCATTGAACGCAACATGAGTACCGCAGCCATGTGTTGCTTGTTGACTATCACAAGGTGTACCGATCCAGAACTCAAACTGTTCTCCGTAAGCTGCGGCCACACCTTCAATCGTATGTGCTCGATGCACACCCAAGGTTTTGAGTATCGAATCATAAAACGTAATCGCACGCTCTACGTGATTAGTACCCAATGAAATATGATTCAATATCATTTCTACTGCCCTTCCTAATGACCTATTTTGTATGCAAACTGCTCAATCGCCATGATGCCTATTTTTGACCATGTTCCAACTCTTGGATGGCAATGTTGCGATTCAAATCTTCCTCGCACTTGCCTACAAACGTCTAAAGTGGTTCAGAATCAGCGATCGATGAGTGAGAACGAGGTATTGCAAGTGTTCAGTGTAGAAATCTATCTCATATATACCGAATGGATTAATCTCAAGGTAGGATGAAGTGAGCTCTTCAGAGAGAACTTCCACTCGTTGATATTGAATATTTTTATAGTTCAGCGCCCACTCCACTCGTTGCGAGCTATTGGAGCCACGGGCGCTGTATATGGTTATATGACTATGATTCACTGTGCAGCGCTTTAGATATTTCATCCAAGCTGGTTGGATCATCGATTGTTGAAGGAACCGTGTATTGCTCTCCATCTGCAATTTGGCGAATGGTACGACGCAGAATTTTACCCGAGCGTGTTTTGGGTAACCGTTCGACTACAAGTGCATGTTTGAAACAGGCTACCGCGCCGATCTCGTCACGCACTTTTCCAACAAGCTCTCCCTCAAGCTGAAGATCGTCCACTTTCACGCCATCTTTCAAGACCACAAACCCAAGTGGAAGCTGCCCTTTTAGCTCATCGTGAACGCCAACAACCGCACACTCAGCAATCGCAGGGTGGCCACCAACAATCTCTTCCATCTCTCCGGTTGACAGACGATGGCCAGCGACATTAATCACATCATCAATCCGCCCCATAATGAACAGATAACCATCATCATCAAGATAACCACCGTCACCTGACACGTAATAACCCGGGAACTGGCTTAGATAACCTGATTCAAATCGGTCGTGGTTACGCCACACTGTCGGCAAGCAACTTGGTGGTAATGGGCGTTTAAGAGCCACAAAGCCTTGTTGGTTCGGCGCGCAAGCTTCACCTAACTCATTGAGAATTTCCACTTGGTATCCAGGAATGGGTTTGGTTGCCGAACCTGCTTTGACAGGCATAGATTCAATCCCTGTTGGATTTCCTGCGATAGCCCAACCTGTCTCGGTTTGCCACCAGTGATCAACAACCGGCTTGTGCGACTTGGACTCTACCCACTCTAAGGTTGGTGGATCGAGTCGTTCGCCTGCCATAAAGATGGTTTTAAGTGCCGCTAGATCATACTGCTCAAGGAACTTACCCTCTGGATCTTCTTTCTTAATCGCACGAAAAGCCGTCGGCGCAGAAAAGAGCACGTCCACGTTGTATTCTTCACACACTCGCCAGAACGCGCCTGGATCAGGCGTTCTTACCGGTTTGCCCTCAAATAAAATGGTAGTGCAGCCATGAATCAACGGCGCATAAACAATATATGAGTGACCAACAACCCAACCGACATCCGATGCTGCCCAGAACACGCCATTTTGCGGCATGTTGTAGATAGCACTCATCGAATATTTCATTGCAACCGCATGGCCGCCATTGTCTCGAACAACACCTTTCGGTTTACCCGTGGTGCCAGAGGTATAGAGAATGTAAAGAGGGTCTGTCGAAAGCACTGGTACACAGGCATGAGGCAGCGCATTTTGATAGGCTTGCTGCCAGTCAATGTCGCGCTCACTTCCTAGCTCAGCTTGCAGTTGAGGACGCTGAAGGACAAACACATGTTCTGGTTTCCAGCGGCTGTCCATAATCGCTTTATCCACCATTGGCTTATAGGGGATCACTTTATTGACTTCGATACCGCAAGAGGCCGTCATGATGACTTTAGGCTCTGCGTCTTCGATACGTACCGCCAGCTCATTAGGGGCAAACCCGCCAAAGACAACAGAGTGAATCGCGCCCAATCGCGCGCAAGCCAACATCGCCATCGCCGCTTCAGGAATCATTGGCATATAGATAACCACGCGATCGCCTTTTTCGACACCTTGCGCTGCCAACATGCCGGCTATTTTCGCCACTTGATCGCGCATTTCATGGTAGCTGTATCGAATCTTCTGACCAGTAACCGGTGAATCATAGATTAACGCGGTATTGTCGCCCCGTCCTTGCTCACAATGGTAGTCCAGAGCCAACCAGCAGGTATTGAGCAAGCCATCTGGGAACCAGCGCTCGATACCATTTTCATCGGTGTTTAAGATGGTGCTCGGCTTCTCAAACCAGTCGATGTGTTGAGCTTGAGCTTGCCAAAACTGTTCCGGCTCGTTTTGCGCCCATTGATATTGTTGTTGATATGCAGACATATTGCTTCCTCCAGTATGTCCTGACATTGCACTTTTACAGCAAGTGAATTATTCAAAAATAGTGGAGGGAACACGCACAAAGCCCTCCATGATAATACGAGCACTTCGACTCATTATGGCTTTGTCGACCACCCAACCTGACTCAGTTTGTGTCGCAGCCGCCCCTACCTTCAACGTCCCCGAAGGATGTCCAAATGTCACACACTGCTTTTCTCCGCCCCCGGCAGCAAGGTTGACTACCGTACCAGGAACGCAGGCAGCGGATGCAATCGCAACGGCGGCCGTTCCCATCATCGCGTGATGTAGCTTGCCCATAGAAAGAGCACGAACCAACACGTCTACCTCACTTTTGTTCACTTGACTGCCGCTAGACGCTAGATAGGTTTTTGGCGGTGAAACAAACGCAATTTTAGGGGTATGTTGGCGACTTTCAGCTTCTTCGAGCGTACCAATCAAGCCCATTTTTAACGCGCCATGAGCTCGAATAGTTTCAAACTTAGCCAAGGCATCGACGTCATTGTTGATATCATCTTGAAGCTCGGTTCCGCTGTAACCAAGGGCTTCTGCATCAATAAAAATGGTCGGGATACCAGCGCTTATAAACGTAGCATTGAATGTCCCAATCCCCGGGACATCAAATTCATCGGTGATATGGCCAGTTGGAAACATACTGCCCTCGCCGTCCGCAGGTTTGACAAAGTCCACCTGAATTTCCGCTGCGGGAAAAGTCACGCCATCAAGTTCGAAGTCACCCGTTTCTTGAACCAACCCATTCACAATTGGCACATGAGCAATAATGGTTTTTTGGATGTTTACCTGCCAAATACGGATCTCAGCAATGCCATTGTCTGGCAGTCGCTCAGATTCAATAAGCCCCGCATGAATGGCAAATGGTCCGACAGCAGCAGACAGATTTCCGCAATTGCCACTCCAATCGACAAATGGCTTATCAATCGAAACCTGTCCGAACAGGTAATCCACATCATGGTCTGGCGTTGCACTCTTGCTGACGATCACCGTTTTACTGGTGCTTGAAGTTGCCCCGCCCATGCCATCAATCTGCTTCGCATAAGGGTCTGGGCTGCCTATCACGCGCAGCAACAGATCGTCTCTCTGTTTTCCGGGCTGTTGAGCCTCAATCGGCAGGTCAGCCAAGTTGAAAAAGACGCCTTTGCTCGTGCCGCCACGCATGTAGGTTGCTGGCACTTTGATTTGGCTTGGTGTCGATCTATTCATTTCGTCGCCTCCCAAACCGTTACTGAGCTAAAAAGTCTTGAGCAAAACGCTGTAAAACACCACCAGCCTGATACACAGAGACTTCATCTGCCGTGTCCAAACGGCATGTCACTGGCACATCGACACGCTCGCCGTTTGCGCGAGTAATTACCAACGCTAAATCGGTACCGGGTTGGATATCACCTAACACGTCGTAAGTTTCGCTGCCATCTAGTTCAAGCGTTTTACGGTTGACGCCCGATTTAAATTGCAGCGGTAGCACCCCCATGCCAACCAAATTGGTTCGGTGGATACGTTCAAACCCTTCGGCAACGATCGCTTCAACCCCTGCGAGTCTGACGCCTTTGGCTGCCCAGTCGCGCGATGAACCTTGTCCATAATCCGCTCCAGCAACAACGATCAGTGGCTGTTTGCGGTTCATGTAAGTTTCGATCGCTTCCCACATTCGGGTCACTTCGCCTTCCGGCTCGACTCGAGCAAGAGAGCCTTGCACCACTTCACCGTCCTGTTTCACCATCTCATTGAACAGTTTCGGGTTAGCAAACGTTGCGCGCTGCGCCGTTAAGTGATCGCCGCGATGCGTCGCGTACGAGTTAAAATCTTCTTCAGGGACGCCCATACTTGCTAGGTACTCACCCGCTGCGCTACTGGCTAAGATCGCGTTTGACGGAGAAAGGTGATCGGTAGTGATGTTGTCGCCTAATACCGCTAATGGTCGCATTCCAGATAAGGAGCGCTCACCCGCAAGCGCGCCTTCCCAATAAGGTGGACGGCGAATGTACGTACTCTTTGGACGCCAATCGTAAAGCGGGCTTTGACTGCGTTCACTTTCGTCTAGCTTAAACATCTGAATATAGACTTGCTTGAACTGTTCAGGCTTAACGTGCTTACCAACCACCGCATCGATCTCTTCGTCACTTGGCCAGAGGTCATTGAGATAGATGAGCTTGCCAGTAGCATCATGCCCAAGCGCATCGCGCTCAATATCAAATCGAATCGTGCCTGCCAACGCGTAGGCCACCACTAAAGGCGGAGAAGCTAAAAACGCTTGTTTGGCGTAAGGGTGGATTCGACCATCAAAGTTACGGTTGCCCGAAAGAACCGCAGTCGAGTACAGATCTCTGTCGATGATTTCTTGTTGAATTTTCGGGTCTAACGCGCCGCTCATACCGTTACAGGTTGTACAAGCGTAAGCAACAATACCGAAGCCTAGCTTCTCGAGTTCTGGCAACAAGCCAGCCTCTTCAAGATACAACCTGGCGACTTTTGAACCTGGGGCAAACGATGATTTGACCCAAGGTTTACGAACCAAACCAAGCTCATTGGCTTTTTTCGCCACTAAGCCCGCCGCCACAACATTGCGTGGGTTACTGGTGTTGGTGCATGAGGTAATGGCCGCGATGATCACCGCACCATCTGGCAGTTCGCCTTGTTTTTCTTGCCACTCACCAGAAATCCCACGTGCTTGTAGCTCTGACGTTGGTAAGCGACGATGAGGATTAGATGGCCCAGCCATGTTGCGGGTGACTGACGATAGGTCAAACTCAAGCACGCGTTCATACCGAGCACTTTCTAAATCATCGGCCCACAAACCAGTCTGTTTGGCGTATTGCTCAACAAGCGCGACTTGCTGTTCATCTCGCCCAGTGAGTTTTAAGTAGTTGATGGTTTGCTCATCAATGTAGAACATACCCGCCGTCGCACCATATTCCGGTGTCATATTGGAAATAGTCGCGCGGTCTCCAATAGTCAGGTCTCGAGCGCCCTCGCCATAAAATTCCAAGTAAGAGGAAACCACTCGCTCTTGGCGTAGGTGCTCAGTAATCGCCAAGACAATGTCTGTCGCGGTGATGCCCGGCTGGCGCTTTCCAGTTAAATGAACTCCGACAATATCCGGCAGCCTCATCATCGACGGGCGACCAAGCATGACGGTTTCCGCTTCTAGTCCACCAACACCGATAGCGATGACGCCGAGCGCATCAACATGAGGGGTGTGGCTATCTGTACCGACACAAGTGTCTGGATAAGCAATGCCCTGTTTGGCTTGAACGACGGGCGACATTTTCTCCAAGTTGATTTGGTGCATGATGCCGTTACCAGCTGGTATCACGCTGACATTTTCAAACGCGGTTTTACACCACTCAATAAAGTGAAAACGGTCTTCGTTGCGTCTTTCTTCTATCGCGCGGTTTTTCTCGAACGCGTCCGGTTCAAAGCCAGCATGCTCAACAGCGAGTGAATGATCGACGATCAGCTGCGTCTCGACCACAGGGTTCACTTTAGATGGGTCTCCGCCCTGCTCTGCAATCGCATCGCGCAGACCAGCCAAATCCACCAACGCGGTTTGACCTAAAATATCGTGGCACACGACTCGCGCTGGGTACCAAGGAAAATCAAGGTCACGCTTTCGCTCAATGAGTTGTTTAAGGCTATCTGTCAGTGACTCAGGGGCACAGCGACGAACCAATTGCTCAGCAAGCACTCGGGAAGTGTATGGCAAGGTGTCGTAAGCACCTGGGGAAATATCATTTACCGCTTCGCGCGCATCAAAATAATCGAGCAGCGTACCTTCAAGCGGCTTTCGGTATTGTGTGTTTATAGTCATGTGATGCTTCCAATGCAATGTGGGCGGCGCCTCTCTTATCGACTCTTGGATAAGAGAGGTCGCATCTGTCTTTAACGCTGGTCGATTGGCACCCAATCTTGATGATCTGGACCTGTGTAATCGGCACTTGGGCGGATAATTCGGTTGTTGGCACGTTGCTCATAGACGTGCGCAGCCCATCCGGTCAGTCGACTCATGACAAAAATTGGCGTAAACAACTTGGTTGGAATATCCATAAAGTGATACGCCGATGCGTGGAAGAAATCCGCATTACAGAATAATCCCTTTTCGCGCTTCATCACTGATTCCACCCGCTCTGAAACTGCGTAAAGGTGAGTATCGCCCACCGCTTGAGACAACTCTTTTGACCAACGTTTGATCAATGCATTGCGCGGGTCGCTTTCGCGGTAAATCGCATGACCAAAACCCATGATCTTATCTTTGTTGGCAAGCATCTTCATGATATTGGCTTCCGCCTCTTCTGGCGTCATCCAGTTTTCAATCATTTCCATTGCAGCTTCATTGGCGCCGCCGTGAAGAGGACCGCGCAAAGTCCCAATGGCCCCCGTCACACATGAGTGGATATCAGACAAGGTCGAGGCACATACGCGAGCGGCGAATGTTGACGCATTAAACTCATGCTCTGCGTATAAGATCAGCGAGCAGTGCATGACCTGTTTATGTAGCTCGCTCGGCGCTTTGTCCGTGAGCATTTTCAAGAAGTAACCACCTAGGCAGTCTTGCGATTGATCTTCGGTATCGATGCGAACACCGTCGTGGCTAAAGCGGTACCAGTAACAGATGATCGCTGGAAATAACGCTAGCATGCGTTCTGTGGCATCAAGTTGTTGCGAGAAGTCTTGCTCTTGCTCCAAATTACCCAGCACAGAACACCCTGTTCGCATCACATCCATTGGGTGTGCTTGCGCCGGAATCAGCTCCAATGCATCTTTCAGCGCTTGGGGTAGCCCTCTTAAGCTGAGCAAACGAGTCTTGTAGGCATCAAGCTCTTGTTGATTCGGTAAGTGGCCACGCAACAGTAAATGCGCTACTTCTTCAAACTGGGCGTTGTTAGCCAGATCGGTAATGTCATAACCTCGGTAGGTTAAACCTGTCCCCGTTTTTCCGACAGTACATAAAGCTGTGCTTCCAGCGCTTTGGCCACGCAGGCCTGCTCCACCTAGTTCATTAGGCATGATAGAACTCCTTTTCTGCCTGAGCTTACCCTCTTGGATGGGGTGATTTTTATCAGGCGTTTCACGTTGTTGGATTAAGTTATTAGCGTTTTCTTGGACTTCCGTTTGGGATTATTTTCCTTCGGAGAAAAGCTGGTCGAGCTTATCTTCGTAATCATGGTAGTTAAGGTGTTGGTATAGCTCTTTTCTTGTTTGCATCGAATCAAGTAAGGCTTCTTGGTTACCCACCTCGAGCAAATGCTTGTAGACCATCTCCGCCGCTTTGTTCATCGCTCGGAATGCACTCAGTGGGTAAAGCACCATATCAACATTGGATTTCGCCAGCTCTTCTCCGCCGTAAAGTGGCGTTTGACCAAATTCAGTGATGTTCGCCAAGATAGGCACATGCTTGCCCGTTGCTTCAGACAAGGCCGTCGCGAACTGCTGATATTGTTCAAGTTCGATCATTGCTTCTGGGAAAATCATGTCGGCGCCCGCTTCAACACACGCGATGGCTCGCTCAATGGCACTGTCCATCCCTTCTACTGCTAGTGCATCGGTTCGCGCCATAATCACAAAGCTTTCATCATTACGTGCATCAACCGCTGCTTTGACTCGATCCACCATCTCTTGTTGGCTAACAATGGCTTTATTGGGCCTGTGACCGCAGCGCTTTTGCGCCACTTGATCTTCCATATGCACCGCTGCAGCGCCTGCTTTTTCCATCGCTTTAATGGTACGAGCAATATTGAATGCGCCGCCAAAACCGGTGTCGATGTCGACAAGTAACGGTAAATCACACGCATTGGTGATTCGGTCTACATCAACCAGCACATCGTTTAGCGTTGTGATGCCGAGATCCGGCAAACCGTAAGACGCATTGGCAATACCACCACCAGAAAGATAGATCGCTTGATGACCTAGGTTCTTTGCCATCATGGCGCAGTAAGGGTTGATGGTGCCAACAATTTGCAGTGGATCATTTTGCTCTACAGCGAGTCTAAACTTCGCCCCCGGAGATAAACTCATGACGTTATCCTCTAGTCCGTTAGTATTTGTTGTTCAATTAACTTGCGACTGCCCGAAATATGGCGACGCATTAACATATCAGCGAGCTCCTCATCGCGATTGCGTATCGCTTGAAGAATAAATTTGTGTTCGTTTAGTGCCTCAACCGGTCTTGATTGAGCTCTTGGCGATTGGTAACGATACATTCTCAGCAAGTGATAAAGCTCATTGCATAGCAAACCGATAAGCTTGCTGTTTCGACTGGCTTTAATGATTCGATAGTGGAAATCAAAGTCGCCATGCTGGTGGAAATATGACGATCCCTCGACTTCTTCAATATGTCGGGAATGTGTCGACAATAAGGTTTCTAAACTGAGCAGTTCTTCTTGAGAGATATAACGAGCCGCCAATCGAGCCGCCATGCCTTCAAGTGCTTCTCGAACAGCGTACAGCTCAATCAATTTCTCTGGCGACAAGGTGATCACACGCGCCCCTACGTGGGGAATTCGCTCGATCAGCCCGAGTCCTTCCAAACGCATAATGGCTTCTCGAAGCGGCCCACGACTCACTTGGTAACGCTTTGCCAGCTCTGGCTCTGAGATCTTACTTCCGGGCTCGATGTCACCATTAACAATCGCCTCAACCAAGGATTCGGTAAGCGATTCAGACTTGGTGTTTTCTTTATCACCCGTGACCGATTTGTGGTGTGGTTTTAGCTCTACATTCATACTCAAACTCGACGAGACACTTTAGCAATGTGTCAACAATTTCTTAACTTGAATATAAAATAGACTATAAGATTGTCGACAATCAAGCAGATTGTCGACAATTTAGACTAAGGTCTTAGCCAACTTCCGCTATCCAGTTCAAGGTGAGCCTTGTAAATAGCCCAAGGTTCGATCGGTCAGTCTGCTTCCTACGCAACTTTTTGCTCCGTAAAGTACTTGCTGATGTCTACTTCGTCTATTTGCGCTTCAGGTAGGAATTGTTCGGCATAGTCTCGATACACGCCGCTTTCAAGAAACAGTTTAAACAAGTCCATATCGACGTGTTCATCAAGTGCCATTTTGTGCAAGATATCGACGGCGACACTGACGGGCTTAGCTTTCTTATATGGTCTATCAGCGGCAGTTAAGGCTTCAAATATATCGGCAATCACCAGAATGCGTTCAGGAATAGAGAGGTCCTCTGCCGATAGCTTACGCGGATAGCCTGTTCCTTTAAGGGTTTCATGGTGAGTAGAAGCATAACGCGGTACCTTGCTAAGCTCCGCAGGGAAAGGCAGCGCTTCGAGCATCTTAATGCCACTGATCATGTGTTCGTTAATTTTGAACCTATCTTCAGCGGTTAACGTGCCACGGCTTATGGACAAGTTATAAATCTCTCCTAAATTGTATTGATGCTCAGGAATATCGACATTGATGCCGAAGCTCGGGTCAAACACCAATGGTCTGATGCGTTTGATGACGTGCTCAGGTCGATCACTGAGTAAATTCTCTGTAACAGGAAGGCGAGTTTGACTCTCGGTCCGATTTAATTCTTCAAACGGTGACAAGCCCAGCCGATCATCAAAGTGCCGCTGCCAAGTTTGCGTGGCTATCTGCTTGATGCGCAGCACTTTTTCTTCACTCATAAACTCACCTCCTACATTCGCCGCCGCCACAAATTCGAAATCTTCTTGCAGCTGACGCTTGGTGTCACGCAGTTGCTCGAGCGCTTCATCCTTGTCCATAGATTGCGCTAATTGGCTCTGCAAAAAAGAGATTTCCGCATCGCGCCAGAGCACTTCAAAGCGCATTCGGACTTCATGAATTCGATTGTAATTCGCTTCCAGTTTGGTCCCTTTGTCGACAATATGCTCGGGAGTAGTGATCTTTCCACAGTCGTGTAGCCACGCTGCAATCTTAAACTCTCGGCGCTGATTATCGTTTTCAAAGCGGAAGGTTTTAAACTTGCCAGACGAGGCCTCTTCAGCAGCGTTTGCCAGCATCATGCCCAGTTCAGGCACACGATTACAGTGCCCTGCGGTGTAAGGAGATTTGTCATCTATCGCCTGCGCAATTAACTGAATAAAGGCGTCCACAAACGCTTGTTGCTGCTGTTCACGCTGTTTGATTTCATTTGCCATCTCTTGAATGGACTTTGATAGATGCCAAACTTCTTTAATCTGCGAGTCGATCAGCTCGACATGATCAAAGTCCCGCTGTTTTATCTTTTTCGTTTGCTGAGTGAGTTGACGAATAGGATTCACTATTGGTGAACCAAATATCCAGGATACTGGCAGTAGTGCCGCCATCACGAGCATGGTCACGCCAACCGTTGTATATAGTCGCTGATAGACTTCGGCCATCACTAATGCTTGAGGCACAACCACGGCTAAGTACTCAGATTGCTCGCCCGCTTGTCCGTTGAGCGCGCTGACGTACAAAAATGCTTGCTCTCCATCGAGTTCACGTTTTTGAATCCTGTTTTGTTTCGAACTTGATTGGCTCAATTCAAACAACTCATGATGGGGAACACGATTATCACGAACTTGCTGATACCATTTGTTGGTCAACTGTGCGTATTCAGCGGGCGTAATGCTCTGGAGCGCTTTGGAAAACAACGGAATAAGCTGACGATGTGGCGCGCTAACGGCAAGGTAAAACGGTATCTGAGTATCGTCAAAAAATGGATGCAAATGGATCGGTAAAGAGGTTGTTTTTTGCAGTTGCTCGAGTGCTTGCTGCGCATCGACCAAAACTGTAATTTCACCACTGACTAGCGCTTGCCGAGCATCTTGACTCTCTTCAAATTGAATGATGTTGGCATCCGGGACTACTCGTCTCAACTGCTTAGAAAAATCATGACCTGCCAACACACCAAACACCCGCTCCGGTTTACTCGGCAACTGCTCGGAGCACGTCGCCATCGCTAATGGCGTCTCAAACAGTTTCAATTGATAGGCGCCGGCAGAAAGGTCTGTCAATGAGTGGACAATATCCAGCTCGTCGCTCTCTAACTTATTCAGCAATGACTGGCTATCAAACCCATTCACAAACTCTAAAGTGATACCTAGTTTGGCAGCCATTAATTGCAACAAATCGATGGCGTAACCTTGTGGCTCACCTGCTTTCGCGTAGTCGTAAGGCCGCCAGTCAAGCTGATTGGAGGTAAGCAACGCGGGCGTCGCATCAATAAGGGCTTGTTCCTGTTCACTGAGTATAATCCGTGAAGTGTCGACTGACGTTTTGCTTGCCTGGATAACTCGATTGGACGCAATCACTTCACCCGACTGATGGAATACATACGCTTCAACACCTGATTCTTCCGGTAAGCCTAATGCCGCAGGTGTCAATTTGGAACTGATGGATGACAAGACAATATCGATGCCGATGACTGACTGCTTTGCACGGATCGAGTAGGTCTGCCCGGTAATCTTTAGATGCTTGAAGAGATAGGGCTCGGTCTTAAAAACTTGCTCAACACTGGCTCCCACATACCAAGGGCGTCGTGTGGGGAAATAATTGCTCGTTTCTGTGCGCTCTTGAGTCAACGTAAACGCATCCGAGAAATACAACGTCTGGCGAACTCGGTTTTGCTCTTGCCCTGATATCTTAATCACTACCCAACGATCTTGTGGTGCCGCTTCAATACGTTGCCGGACAATAGGCGATGACTCTAAATTGATGATTTGGTAAAAGTCATCTTGTTCGTTGCCAAAATAGATGCTGTAGAACAGTGGATTATCTTTAAGCACTTGCACCAATAAGGTACGGATTTCTTGTTCACTGAAGGTGTGGTTGAGCGTATTGGACACGCTGCTCAAGATTCGCGCACTACTTTTCGCATTCTGGTCAACCTGCTGAATGTATTCACTCACATCGCTCGTTGCCATGACAAGTTTATTAAGCACATGCTCTTCAGACATCTGTTTGGTAAACATGTACTGAAGCGCAATCGCAAACAGCGACGTCGCAATCGTCGCGATGATAAACAAGGTTCCGACCGTAAATCGTATCGAGAACTTCTTCTTTTTTTGTGTTAAGCCGACCAACTGCGAACCCTCCATGGCTTCCTAATCGAAACTGTGTTGTTGTCACCTAGCACTATTAGTGTAGAAGTTGCATATAACTTTCTTTTTATTTTCATTCGCTACATGCGAACTTTTAGTGCTAGCTCACTCATCTTTAAAGAAAAAGTGCCATTTTTCGCAAATTGATTTCTCCCTCTTTTCTCGCGTGAACTTTATGAACAAAACCGCCTAAATGACCTTTATTGTTTTTATCAACGCATTGCAGACAGAGTTTTAACACTCCATTAACCTTAAACCCATCTATTAACAAGTCTCCCTCCCTTGTTGATAGATTCTTGATAACGATAAGTGCGCTTCCAAAGAGAAGCGCACACGACATAAGGAACGTGAATCATGTTTAAGGTACTAAAACCAACCCTAGCGGCTTCGATCATCGCTGCGTCTTTTTCATTCAACGCTTTTGCAGCAGATGTAGAAAAAATCCACTTTTTGATTCCTGGTGGTGCTGGTGGTGGTTGGGATATGACCGCACGTGGCACAGGTGATGTTCTGGTCAAATCAGACATCGTTGAAAACGTCTCATTCCAAAACCTATCGGGCGGCGGCGGCGGTAAAGCGATTGCTCACCTCATCGAGACAGCAGAGCGTCAAGAAGACACACTCATGGTGAACTCAACACCAATCGTCGTACGCTCGCTAACGGGGATTTTCCCACAATCATTCCGTGATTTAACACCTGTTGCAGCAACCATCGCTGACTATGGTGCGATCGTCGCTTCCGCAGATTCTAAGTACAACACTTGGGAAGACGTGGTGAAAGACTTTGAGTCCAACCCGCGTAAAGTAAAAATCGCAGGTGGCTCAGCTCGAGGCAGTATGGATCACCTAGTCGTTGCAGCGGCATTCAAAGGCGAAGGGTTTGACGCGAAGAAAGTTCGCTACATCGCCTACGACGCAGGCGGTAAAGCAATGGCGGCGCTACTTTCTGGTGAGACTCAGCTACTGTCTACTGGCCTTGGTGAAGTATTAGAAATGTCAAAATCAGGCCAAGTCAAAGTACTAGCAGTGACGGCACCAAAACGTCTAGACGCAGCACCAAACATTCCAACACTAACCGAATATGGCAATGAAACGGTATTTGCGAACTGGCGTGGCTTCTTCGCCGCTCCGGGCACCTCACAAGCGAAGATCGACGAGTGGAATGCCGCACTGACTAAGATGTACAAAACCGACCAATGGAAAGTCGTTCGTGACCGTAACGGTTGGATCGACAACTACAAAGCGGACAAAGACTTCTATGCCTTCCTTGAAGATCAAGAGAAGCAAATGGGTGACCTAATGCGCGAGCTTGGTTTCTTGAAGTAATCCTGTAGGGCGGCGCAACGCTGCCCTGACCCTCTTCGCCGTACATAAGAATACTTTCAATCTCCTTGTTTATAGTTGTTGTAAACATTTAGGCCGAGTTGACTAGCAGCAATGACGCTTAATTTGTTAATGAAACCATGCTCATTAGCTCTTATGTACGGCTTTTTTCTTCCCTAAATACAAATGGAATTGGATATGTCGGATTTGCCAACGAACTCTTTCAACAACGGAAATTTCTTTAGCAAAGAAAACCTTCTCTGCCGTGATCGTGTTGGTGCGATGATATTTCTTCTCGTCTGCCTTTGTTACGGCTATCAAACCACACAAATCCCCCTCTTTCCCGGAGATGAGTACGAACCCTTTACCGCAAGGACACTTCCAACACTCCTGACTTTCGCGGGCATTGGGTTGTCTTTAATGCTGCTTGTGACAGGGCAACCAGACAAGCAAAGCGGCGCGGTGATGGACTTTAACTGGAAATTGCTGATCGGTTTTCTGGTCTTGATGGCGTTTTACGGCGTTGGGCTAACCTATTTAGGCTTCGTTATCGCGACGAGCGTCTTCTTGCTTGCTGGCTTTTATCTACTCGGTGAGCGACGTAAAAAGATTCTATTCGGGGCATCATTCCCGTTTGTGATGGCGTTTTATCTACTGCTTACCCAAGGCCTAGACATCTACCTAGAGCCGGGCGTTATTTTCACTATGTGGTCGTAATTTAATAGGGAAATCGTAATGTTAGATGGAATCTTACAAGGTCTTTCGACCGCAGTTATGCCAATGAACATCATGATGGTGATCGTTGGATGTTTCGTGGGTACCTTTATCGGAATGCTTCCCGGACTGGGCCCTATCTCAGCGATTGCGCTGATGATCCCGATCACCTACGGCTTAGACCCTTCGTCTGGTCTTATCTTGATGGCTGGTGTTTACTACGGCGCCGTTTTTGGTGGTTCAACATCATCAATTTTGATCAACGCTCCGGGCTGTTCTTCAACCGTGGTTACCGCGTTTGACGGCTATCCAATGGCGCAAAAAGGCCAAGCAGGAAAAGCCCTCGCTTTGGCGGCCTACTCTTCTTTTACAGGTGGCACGCTTTCTGCCATCATGCTGTTGGTCGCTGCACCAGCATTGGCTAGCGTTTCGCTGAGCTTCCAATCGTCAGACTACTTCGCGCTGATGTTGCTAGGTCTGTCTGCCGTGGCAGCGTTTGCAGGCCCTGGTCAAGTGATTAAAGCATGGATGATGACAGTCCTTGGCTTGATGCTGTCAACGGTCGGTATCGACAAAGGCGTTGGCGTTGAGCGCTTCACTTTTGGTTTAACAGACTTAATGGATGGCTTTAGCTTCTTGCTGCTTGCCATGGCAACATTCGCACTGGGCGAAACCTTAATGGGTATCTTAAAGCCAGAGCAAGACACACGTGATGACGAGCAAAGTAAGCTCAGCAACATTGGTAGCATGAAAGTCACCAAAGAAGAGATCAAAGATGTCGCGCCCGTTTCGATTCGCTCATCGATCTTGGGTTTCTTCACCGGTGTACTTCCGGGTGCAGGCGCAACCATCGCGGCTTTCCTAAGCTATGGTATGGAGCGCAACCTCGCGCCGAAAGAGAAAAAAGCTGAATTTGGTAAAGGCAGCATCCGTGGTTTGGTTGCGCCAGAATCGGCAAACAACGCAGCGTCGAGTGGTTCGTTCGTTCCTCTGCTTACGCTGGGTATCCCGGGCTCTGGTACCACAGCTATCATGCTTGGCGCTTTGATCGCTTACGGCATTCAGCCAGGTCCACGCCTGTTTGTTGAGCACCCAGATGTCTTCTGGTCAGTGATCATCTCTATGTACTTTGGCAACATCGTACTGGTCATTCTGAACTTGCCGTTGATCCCTTACATTTCTAAGCTTCTCGCCGTGCCAAGAACGGTATTACTACCAATGATTTTGTTCTTCTCTATCACTGGCGTTTACCTTGTATCCTTCAACACCATGGATGTGTTTATCATGTTGTTGATTGCGATGGCTGCGATTGCACTTAGGTTGGCAAACTTCCCACTCGCCCCGCTGCTTCTCGGCTTTATTCTTGGCGGCTTGATGGAAGAAAACTTGCGTAGAGCATTGATGATTAGCGACGGTGAACTGAGCTTCTTATGGGAGCGCCCAATCACTATGACCTTCACTGTACTTGCTGTGCTCGTGCTGTTTAGCCCAATTTTTGTCAAGCTGTTCCAAAAACTAAAAGCCTCACCAAAAAAGGTTGAGCAATAAACATTGGCCATTTAACCCTTTAGGGACACTTCGGTGTCCCTTTTTTATACGCCAATTCTTGGCGCACTTCTTATCTTCGAATCACTTCTCTCTGCTACCCTAAACTCATTGCCCCATTTTCATCTAGAGTATAAACTCTAATTTTTAACAGCAAGAGTAGATTTACTATGTCGTTGCGTCCGTTAGCGCTCATTATTGGTTGCCTTGGCCTTTCTTATTCTGCGGTCTCGAATGCTGCTGCCATCAGTTTTGAACAAGCATGGCAAGTTTTACAGCAAGAGAACAACTCACTCGCCGCCCAGCGCTCTAACGTGGATCGCTACGAACACTTACAAAACGCAACAGACAGTTTGAATCTTCCTTCTGTGACCCTTGGAGCCAACTATACTCGCCTTGATACCGACGTAACCGTATCAGGTGAACAACTGTTCGAGAGTACAGGTCAACCGCTACCCAACCTAGGGCCTCTAAATCCGCTACTTGCTGGCGTTGGTGGCATCACATCCACCATCACAGAGCGCGATATTTTCAGCTCCTCAATCCGAGCGGTATGGCCGATTTTTACTGGTGGCCGCATTAACGCCGCGCAATCGGCCGCCGAAGGTAAGAAAGAGCAAGCGCAAAGTGAGCTAGCAATGGAAACCCAAGCGCGTTTTGAAGACCTGAGTAAGTACTATTTTTCAGTGTTGCTCGCTCAAGATGTTCTCAACACTCGCAAACTGGTTGAGCAAGGGTTAACCAAGCACCGTGACAACGCATTGAAGCTCGAACAACAAGGTCAGATTGCGCGTGTAGAGCGACTTCAAGCCGAATCTGCGCTAGACAAGGCGATCATAGAACGGAAAAAGGCGCAAAAGTCGTTAGATATCGTCCAAGCCGCATTGACTCAAATCCTCAATCAAACGGCGGCAGTTGAACCCTCAGACTCATTGTTTATTAACACCTCTTTGCCACCGTTAAATGCGTTTGTTGAACGTACCTTAGACACGTATCCCGGATTGGACTTGCTTGATGCCAAGCAGAAACAAGCAGATAGCTTGATTAAGGCAGAGAAAGGCAAGTACTACCCTGAAGTCTATTTGTACGGTGATTACAGCTTGTATGAGGATGACTCTCTCGCAAGCCAAATGAAACCAGATTGGCTAGTGGGCATCGGCGTCAACATTCCACTGATTGATTCCCACGGCAGAAATGATCACGTTCAAGCGGCGAAGAGCGCTGTCGCTCAAGTGAAATTCCTCAAAGCTCAGGCCAAACAAGACCTCTCTGTTTTGGTGCAGAAAACCTATTTAGAAGCACAGCAAGCTCAAGAAGAAGTACAAGGTCTAGAGTCGAGCATTGAGCTAGCGAAAGAAAACCTCAAGCTGCGTGACAAAGCATTCTCGCAAGGGTTATCCACCTCAACAGACGTGGTTGACGCGCAGCTCTATCTTGCAAGCGTACAAACCCAAAAAGCCGCAGCGAGTTTTAACTACTTACTCTCTCTGTCTAAATTGCTCGCCCTTTCAAATGAGATGAGCGCTTTTGGCCAATATCAACAAACCTCTACCCCAGTTTCAAATTTTTAAGGATCCAAGATGAAAAAAGCAAAACCATTGGTACTGACAGCAGCAGCGTTAGCCCTAGCATCTTGGGTTGGGTACAGCTTTTACCAAGCGTACCAACCAAAACCTGTGCGTTTGCAGGGACAAATCGAGTCTCAGCAGTACAGCATTTCTTCTAAAGTGCCAGGGCGTATTGATCAAGTTCTGGTTCGCAAAGGAGATAAAGTCGAAAAAGGCGACCTAATTTTTACTCTACATAGCCCAGAAATTGCCGCCAAACTTGAGCAAGCTAAAGCGGGTGAAAAAGCCGCAGGTGCCCTCGCGCTTGAAGCGGAAAAAGGCGCACGCACCCAACAAATTCAAGCGGCAAAAGATCAATGGCTGAAAGCAAAAGCCGCAGCTGCGTTGATGGAGAAAACCTACCTGCGCGTAAATAACCTCTACAGCGATGGAGTGGTTGCAGAGCAAAAACGTGATGAAGCCAAAACGCAATGGGACGCAGCAAAATACACTGAAAGCGCAGCATTCCAAATGTACCAAATGGCGAAAGAAGGCGTTCGTAGTGAAACCAAAGTCGCAGCAGCAGAAAAAGCGCGCATGGCAGCGGGAGCTGTCGCAGAAGTCGAAGCCTACGCAAAAGATACCGCGATTGAAAGCTGGTTTGATGGCGAAGTGTCACAGGTATTATTGCAAAGTGGTGAGCTCGCCCCACAAGGCTTCCCTGTGGTCACGGTTATCGATAGTGACGATTCATGGGCGGTATTGAACGTGCGTGAAGATTGGCTCAAACACTTTAACAAAGGCGATACCTTCAATGCCTATCTGCCAGCGCTCGACAAATCGATTGAGTTCAAAGTGACGCACGTTGCCGTTATGGGTGACTTTGCGACGTGGCGCTCGACCGATGCGTCTCAAGGTTTTGATCTGCGCACCTTTGAAGTAGAAGCTCACCCAGTAGAGCCAGAGCAAGGTCTACGAATGGGTATGAGCCTCGTCGTTGAACTGAATTAAGACCTTCGCCATGACTACGTCTAAGGTTTCACAATTGTCCGTTGTTCTTCGCGACCGATGGCTTTTATCTAGCTTAACTTGGATCCCTATTGTGTTGGCGGTAACCATATGGGCGATTTTCTCGCAAGGGATTGCGAGGGACTTACCCATTGGTGTTGTTAACTTTGACAACGGTTCGCTCTCTCAAAAGCTCGTCAGGTATTACGATGCTACCTCCGCAATGAAGGTGACGCATCATTTTGCCAGTGTTGAAGAGGCGAAACAGGCGCTTACTGTGGGAGATATCTATGGGTATGCGATCATCCCGACTCAGTTTGAGCAAAATACGCTCAAGCAACTCGCGCCGCAAGTGAGCGTGTTCTACAACAGCCAGATGATATTAGTGGGTAAGCTGATTAATTCTGCGTTTCTTCAAGCTCAAGGTACGTTTAACGCCGAAGTCAGCACGGGGTTTGGTTTGGTCAAGGGCGATACAGCAATGCTCTCCGCGATGGGCAAAGCCGTTCCAGTAAGAACTCAAATTACGCCACTGTTTAATAAAAACTCCAACTATGCGCAATTTTTGGTTTCTGCGGTGGTGCCTGCACTATGGCAAATTGTCATTGTGGTCAGCACCATTCTCGTCCTCGCCGCCAACCATCGAGATAGAGGCTTGCTGCCTTGGCTTGGTCAGCACCCCCTTGTTGACTTGGTTTCAACGCTAGCCCCCTACTTTCTTGTCTTTGCGTTGCAAGGCTTTGCCTTTTTATGTTGGTTCTATTTAGGCTTTAAATGGCCAATGCACGGCAGTTTGGTGATTCTGCTGATTGCGCAAGCGTTTACCATTGTCGCGTGTATGATCATGGGCAGCGCGTTTTTCTTTTTGACCCTCGACCCTGCCCGAGCGATGAGCTTTGCTGGGGCGTTCACCGCGCCAAGCTTTGCATTTATGGGCATCACCTTTCCGGTCAGCGACATGAGTTCACTTGCTCAGTTTTGGCGAGGGCTGTTACCAATCAGTCATTACATTGAGGTGCAAGTTAGCCAAGTAAGTTATGGACAGAGTTGGGTAGCGTCATTGCAACATCTCATTCCGATGTTGGGGTATGGCGCAGTGATTTTGCTCTGCGTTGCATTAATCCAAAAACACTTGGCTACCGAGCTACAACGTCAGGCAATGAATAATAAGGAGCATGCGTGAAACTTCCCCTACTTTTCAAAGCAGAGCTCAAAGCCTTGTTCCAAAACCCTGTTGTCCTGCTGACGGTATTCGGCGGCGTGATTTTCTACTCATTCCTCTATCCGTTGCCCTACAGCCACCAAACTCCGAGGGAACAAAAGATAAGCGTCGTTAATCTCGACATGAGCCAAACCAGCTTCAAGCTTGAACGCATGGTAGACGCAACGCCTCAAGTGCAGGTTGTTCGAAGAGATCACACCATTGCCGCTGCCCACCAAGCCTTCTTGAACGGCGAAGTCAGCGGTATTCTCGTCATTCCTGAGCACTTCTACAAAGAGCTACTACTGGGTAAAAGCCCAACCCTTTCTTATGCAGGCGACGCATCTTACTTTTTGGTCTACGGCACGATTGTCGAAGGGCTGGCACAAGCGGGCGGAACGTTGGCTGCGCAGACCAAAGTCGCAAAGTTAGTGCTTGATGGCGAGCCGTTGTCTCAGGCAGAAAACCACTACGCCGCCACGAAGCTTAACCTTAAGCCAACGTTTAACCCGCGTATGGGTTACGTGGACTATGTGGTACCGGCGGTGTTTGTGTTGATTCTCCAGCAAACGATGGCGATGGCGTCTGGATTGATGGTTGGTACCCAAAAGCAAGGTCGTGGTTACTGGAGCCGAGCTTCGGTCGGCAAGCTGATGCTTGTTCGAGTCACGGTTCTAACCGTTATTTATTACCTGCTCAGCATGTATTACTTCGGTGCGAGCTTTTCAATGCACGGCGTCAACCAACTTGCCCAAGTAGGCGAATTACTCAGTTTGCTGCTGCCATTTTTACTGGCCTCTTGCGCGATCGGCCTTTGGCTTGGCGCGGTTACACCACGTCGTGAGTTGGTCACCTTAGTCGTGTTGATTAGCTCCATGCCGCTCATCTTTAGTGCTGGGTTTATTTGGCCTGTAGAGTCAATTCCGCAGCCCATTGTTTGGGCATCGCAACTGTTTCCGAGTACAGCCGCCATTAAGAGTTTCTTAACGCTAACTCAGATGGGTGGTAATTGGGCAGATATACGATGGGAGTACACCCTTTTATGGCTTCAATCTATTGGCTGGTTTGGAGTGGCTTGGCTCTCGTTAAAGAGAGTCAGACGATAAGCTCAAGTTAGATAGTAGAGCATGGCTATAAACCATGTTACCGTGCAAACCATCACTCAGTTTTAGGATAACGGCGCAATGCATGACATCACTACGACCGCGGTCACCGTTTTTATGGGTTTTTTCGCCATGATGAATCCGATAGCCAATACAGCGGTATTTGTTGGTGTGACAGGAGAGCAAACACCAACCGAACGCAGAGCGACGGCCATCAAGGCACTGGTCACCGCGTTTTTCATCGTCTCAGCATTTTGCTTACTGGGTAAAGGGATCTTCGAGTTGTTTGGCATCACGTTACCTGCACTCCGTTTGGCGGGCGGCGTATTAGTCTTTTTGGTGGGCTATCACATGCTACAAGGCAGCTCATCGAAGCTTCATTCACACTCAGAAAATGAGCAGAATGAACATAAAGACGTCGCAATTTCGCCGCTCGCGCTGCCGATTCTCGCTGGGCCTGGCACCATAGCCACCGCAATGAACTACTCGGCGTCTGGCGATATGCTTAGCATCACTGTGACGATTGCTGCCTTTGCCATTTTATGTGCCATTACTCTTATCTGCTTCCTATTTGGTCCCAAGTTGGTCGATAAATTAGGTGAAAGTGGCATTAGTATCGTCACTCGATTAATGGGGTTAATACTCACCGTGATTGGCATGCAAATGCTGATTCAAGGCGTGCACGATGCCTACCTGCTTTTTCAGCTTCACTGACAAAAAAACGCTTCGATTAGAAGCGTTTTTATCTTTATGCGTGTTTGATTGTTACCTAATTCAATCACCCAAAAGCGCTAAAACCTCACCCTCTGGCATAGGTTTATAAAAATAGAATCCTTGGATCTCTTCAATATTCCAGTTTTTCAGTTTTCTCGCTTGCGATGCGGTTTCTACCCCTTCAGCAACGGTTGTTAAACCCAGTTCTTGCGCCATGTTGGCAATGTTTCTCACCAAGCTTTTTGCTCTATCGTTGCTTTCTACTTGATCAATATAAGACTTATCAAGTTTAACGATATCCAGCGGGAAGCAACACAAGGTTGTGAAAGAAGAGTACCCAGTACCAAAATCATCGAGCGCAAACAAAACCCCCAAAGATTTGATCATCTCCATTCGGTTGATGACTTCTTCTTCAATCCCCATCAGCATACTTTCCGTCACCTCAATCACCAACTGCCCCGGTTGTACGGCGTAGTCCTCGATGACCCGTTGCAAAAACTGAGCAAGATCTTGATGATAAAAATGCGCGGCACTTAGATTAACGTGAATGGTTAATGGTGTTTTCCCTTGATGACGCCTTATTAAATTCACCCGTTGGATAAACTCGCACGATTGCTCCAAGATGCTCTCACCCAGTTCGATAATGTGATGATGTCGCTCAGCCAAAGGAATGAAAACACCAGGTGACACAAACCCATGCGCACTATGTTGCCAACGCGCCAAGGCTTCAAAACCGACAATGTCTCCCGTTTTACTCTCGACAATCGGTTGGTAGTTTGCATGAATCTCTCGAGACTCAATCGCGCCCTTCAAATCTCTAAGAATCGCTGCGGAGGCTTGAGCAATATTAAACGTTTGTTCACCCACATAAATGGGGTCACCGTTGTGAGCTTTGTTGCCATCCAGTTCGATTGCATGAATAGCGGCGTGGATTAAGGTATCCAATGAGTGATGCGTAATGTCGGGTGCAATCATGGCGATCTGACACTGCAAATCCATGGTGACATCTTGGATCTGCAACTTGCGAGATAAAGCCTCTTTAAAACGAATCGCGCCACGTTTCGCTTTGTGACAATCTTTTCGTTCTTCAATTAACACTAAAAACTCGTGCGAGCTGATTCGACCAACAGGAAACACACCCAGTTCAGAGCCAAATAGGTTTGCAATGGCCTCTAACGACTCATCATAGACTTGGTGTCCGTACACTTCTGAAGCATGCATTAGGCTTGGGATCGTCACATAGAAAAAGCTAAATTGGTTTGGAGCAACCTCAACGAAATTTCGCGCCTTCTCCATGATCGCTTTACGGTTCCACAGCCCTGAGAGATTATCCCTTTCTACCAAATCTTCGATAAGTTTTGCTTGTTGCTTGTTCTCGCGAACATCCCTTATTGAGAGCATTACTGCATCGCTGCCTTGGTACTGAATCGAGCGCACTTCGATATGGCAATCAATTTTATCGCCATTTTTAGTGAGCATTTGCGCCTCAAACTGAGTCTGCCCCTGATAGTACATGCGATACATACGGTCGATCTGACATTCAGGTTGATCGCTGTCTGGGCACAACAAATCCAGCGGTTGGTGGACGACTTCTTCATGTTGATAGTCAAGAAGGGACAATGCGGTATGATTGATGTCTACAATCTCTCGCTCTCTCACCAAAACCATAGCAATGGTTTGGCTTTGATACAGGGCATCAAATTTTTGTTGGGTATCGAGAAGCTGCTCTTGAGCACTGGACGTATTACTCGCTAGGGTTTTGACCAATTTAACTAAACGATCGAGTTCATCCTTATTTGGCTGGTTTAACCCTTCCAGTTGATAGGATGAAAACAGCTCATCAATGTCTTTCTCGAGATCGGAAAAGCGAACGGCGACTCGGCGTCGAAAAATCAAAAACGTTGCCAATGAGATAACCACAGCAACAATCGCGACAGCCACAAACAAATAGCTAAAAAGCACACTGCCCTTTAAATAGTGAACACGTTCAACCACCGTCGTGAGATGTGCGGCAGGTTCGCCTGACATCCCCGCGAGATCAACGGTCTGAATTAAGGTTCGCCGCGTTTTCTCAATCTCTGGAACCAACGAGCCTTGATGGGAGTCAGAAACGTACTCAATTTTATTATCAGCAATCAAGATCGAATTGTAGTTGCCGGGAAAACGTGCCGTTAAGTTTTGGCCCCAGATCAGCCAGCCAGAGGATGCTGACGTGCCATCACTGTTTCTTACTGGGGACAGAGTGATGATCCATACTTGGTCATCAACGGTGAGCAAGCCACTAAAACTTTCTCGAAATGAATCCAGTACCTTGTTCATCTTGGAAATGTGCTCCAAGACTGCAGGCTCAGACATGATTTTGGCTGGTAAGGTGACGGGTTCGCTGTCCCCGTCACGACGCTCGATAGAATCGATAACTTGTCCTTGCAGATCAGTAAAAATCATCAGGTCTAAGCTCAACGCATCAAGGGACTCTTGGACAAGGTTTCTTTCCCGATAGTCACTTAAGCTCGCACCTAACAGCAATTCATGCGTCTCGTCCCAGTATGCCCAATCATAAGAGCGGACCTCTAGCTCTTGAACCATGGTCGTGATTAAGCTTTGCGCCTGTGCACTGGCACGATTAGATTCCATGGTTTCTAAGCTGTCTAAGCTGAGCAAAAAAAAGTATCGGGTAATGTAGAGACAGCTGAGGGTGATGCCAAGAAGACCAAAGATAAAGTAGAGAGCGGTTTTGGTTTCCAGCTTAAGGTTAAACAAGCGCAATCGATTCATATGATTTTGTTATAATTTTACAAGTAATTATCAATATTATAGAAATAACCGCCCGCTCGACTTGATATGCGTCTAATTTAATTGATAGAGATGTGAAACAGATTCACTTAATGCCGAAATTCAGCATTTAAAAACCTCGCCTGCGCCAAAATTCGCCTTCGTCTTTTGCAAACACCTCAAACGTTTTACTTGCAATGACTTCACCTTTTAAGCGAATACTCATCGCCCACTTACCGATATTAGAGTCATAGCCATCAATTGGGTCCAACAGCTGGATGGTATCACCAAGGTAAAAGTCCCAATCATTACTGCCAATGTGAAGCTCCCCAGTAAAGGGCTCCAAAACCTGCCCCTTTTTGCCTTTTACCCCTGGGTGGTCAATACAGTACTCAATCACTGCACCCTTGGCTTTTTTGATATTGACGATAAAGCCAAACTCTGTCTCCTCTTGCGCGGGTACCTTGGTCGTAAACTCTTGTATTTTCGGAAGGTGTTTAGATTTTGAGTCCCAATCTTGATAGATGCCGTACGACGTGATTTCTACGATGGGTGAACGCTTTGCCATGATTGACTCCGGTTATGGTGACAGTTCTTCTGAATATCAGATGTCGCTTTTTGCTGCTGAAACGAGTGTCCAAGCGGCAAGTGTATTAGAAATTGGCACACATTTGCTATCGACATCTCATTCTGATTGCGCTAAGTTTGGATGTATAGACGTCCATAATCATGCTTAGGGAGTAAGCTGTGCCAATTAAGATCCCCGATCAATTACCTGCATCTGACGTACTGCGACAGGAAAACATTTTCATTATGCCAGAGTCTCGCGCTTCGACTCAGGAAATCCGTCCGCTAAAGGTTCTGATCCTCAATCTTATGCCGAAGAAAATCGAGACGGAAACCCAGTTCCTACGTCTACTGTCGAACAGTCCGCTTCAAGTAGACATTGAGCTGCTGCGTATTGATAACCGCCCAAGCAAAAACACACCGACTGAACACCTCGATAACTTCTATCGCCAATTTGAAATGGTCAAAGAGCGCAATTTCGACGGACTCATTATCACAGGTGCACCTCTTGGCTTGGTTCAGTTTGAAGACGTGATCTATTGGGACCATTTGAAGACCATCATGCAATGGGCTAAAGAGCATGTCACTTCGACCTTATACGTCTGTTGGGCGGCGCAAGCGGGTCTCAAATTGCTATATGATCTGCCCAAACGAACACGCAAAGAGAAGCTCTCTGGGGTTTATCACCATCAAATTCACCATCCTTACCACCCTATTTTGCGAGGGTTTGACGACAGTTTCTTAGCACCTCATTCTCGCTACGCCGATTTCTCCGCAGAGTATTTAGAGGAACATACCGATCTCGATATTCTTGCTACATCCGATGTCGCAGGTGTTTACCTTGCCGCCACCAAAGATAAACGAAACGTGTTTGTGACCGGTCACCCTGAATACGATTCCCTCACACTGCATAACGAGTACATTCGCGACCTTGGTGAAGGCATGGAGCCCGCAATTCCAGTTAACTACTACCCGAACAACAATCCAGACAATAAACCTATCGCCAGTTGGCGAAGCCACGGGCATCTGCTGTTTGCCAACTGGTTAAACTACTGCGTTTACCAACAAACGCCGTACGATCTTGACCACTTTAGCGAAGCAAACTTTACCAAAGATGACTAAGACAAGATGAAAGGGTTCGTTTGAACCCTTTCTTCCTTTCATAGGCATATATGCAACTTAGACAATCAATAGTGCCGTGTCTGTCGCATAGTGAATCTGAGCCCATCAAACTCTTTCGCGCTTTACGTTATACATGCTGTTAAACCCTTAAAAAGACACAGCTTATGCGTTCACTTTCTTTCATTCTTAGTTTAATGCTCGCTGGTTGCGTTACCGTTGACGCCACCAAGCAGTCTGATCCCTCCTTCAACCCGACCGAGCGTGCTGAAGCCCGTATCGCACTGGGTATTGGTTATCTTGAACAAGGAAACATGGTAAAAGCGCGCGAAAACCTAGAGAAAGCACTCGATCACTCGCCCAATTACTATCGCGCCCAACTTTCAATGGCACACTATTTTGAAAAAGTAGGTGAAACCCAATCTGCCGAGAAAATGTACAAAACGGCGCTCAAGCAACATCCAAGAAACGGAAACGTGCTGAATAACTTTGGTACCTTTCTTTGTAAACAAGGTGACTACAACAGCGCTGACAAATACTTTAATGCAGCCATCGATCAACCTTATTACTATTTGATTTCTGGTAGTTACGAAAACGCCGCGATGTGCGCCTTAAAAGCAGGAAACAACGAACAAGCCAAATACTACTTTACTCGCACACTCGATCATGACCCATATCGCGCGAGCTCAATTTTGCACCTTGCTAAGCTAGAGATTGAGGATGGGGAATATACTCAGGCTCGCATCCGATTGATGAAGTTCCACCAATCTTATGGACTGCAAAAGCCGTCGCTCAAATTACTGATCAATCTAGAAGAGCAGGCAGGAAACCCCTCGTTGCAACAGCAATATCAGGCCAAATTGGATAAAATGGGTTAACGTGGTTTACGTTTTGTATGATGGGTTTGGCGCCGTTTTCTAACTCGACTTGCGCGTTGTATTTTTTGGTACTCGTTGTAAAGAATGTAGACGAAGCCAATCAGACCGAGCAGAAACAGCATGGCAAAAAGCCATAGAAAACTGGTGCAGATCCACGCGGGCTCACAGGGCATATAAATTTCAAATTCCATATGCCCTCCTCACGTTAACTGACTATTGAAACCAAGCTTTGCGCTCAGCGTCCGTTTTAAAGGTCCAAGCCATAAAGCGACTAATCTTCTGCCCTTGGCTCATCTCGACAATCCTAACTTCGCTCGCCCCAGCCTTTTCAAGGTTTTTTCGCATCCAACGAACGTTCTCTTTTTTGGAAATCAGCGTTGAAAACCACAGCACTTGATCCGCGAACTCTTTGCTCTCAAACGCCATGTTCTTGATAAAGGCCGCTTCACCACCTGGGCACCATAGCTCCGCTTTTTGGCCTCCAAAGTTAAGTATAGGAGAAGGCTTAGATTGAGCGCGATTTACGGCTTGACCACGCTTGGATTTATTGGCCGACAGGTTGTTGATTTTCCTTTCTGTCCCCTGCTGAGCCTCTTGCAATGACTTATGAAAAGGCGGGTTGCACGTTGTCACGTGATAACGCTCGCCAGACTTAATGATGCCTTTGAAAAAGTGACGGCTCTCTTTTTGTAACCGACACTCTATCCGATCATTTAGCACGCGATTGCGCTTGGCGATGTTGTTGGCATTCTCAACAGAAACCGGATCGACGTCTGAGCCCACATAATGCCAGCCGTATTGCGTTACCCCAACAATAGGGTAAATGCAGTTTGCCCCCACACCAATGTCTAAGGCGTTAATTTGCTGCTGTGGAGCATCGCCAGAATCGGTACTTAATAACTCAGCAAGTCGGTGAACATAGTCAGCACGTCCGGGAATGGGTGGGCATAGATAGCCTTGAGGAATGTCCCACGACGTGACGTTGTAATGGTAAGCAAGCAGCGCTTTGTTGAGAAGAGTTACCGCCACCGGATCCGAGAATGCAATACTCTGCTCCCCTTTTGGCGTTTTTATGACGTAATTTTTGAGCTCTGGCAATGCGGCAATAAGTTTGGTGAAGTCGTAACGACCATGATGCAGGTTGTTTTTGTGCAATCCGGCTTTGCCTTTCACCTTGACTACTTTCATGTTTGACGCTTTTTCATTGTTGCGTGCAGGCTTACTTTTTGGCTTTGTCATACCGATTACTTTTGTTTTGATGTTTCTTGGTAAATCATAAATAGACGCGCATCGAGCTCCAGTTGATGGTAATCCGGCTCCATATGGCAACAAAGCTGATAAAACGCTTTGTTGTGCTCTTTCTCTTTTAGGTGAGCCAACTCGTGAACCACCAGCATACGCAATAAGGGTTCGGGGGCGTTTTTAAATACACTCGCAATACGAATCTCGTTCTTCGACTTAATTTTGCCGCCATGCACTTTTGCAACGTAAGTGTGTAAACCCAATGCATTGTTGATCAAGTGGATCTTGCTGTCGTAAATCACCTTACTCAATGGAGACGTTTTCTTCATATAGCGATTTTTAATCGCCATCGTATAGTCAAATAGCGCCTTTTCACTTTTGATGTCGTGATTGTTTGGGTAACGCTTTTCAAACCAAGCATTGAAGCGCCCAGATTCAAGCATCTGATTTACGGGGTCAAGAATGTGCTGAGGGTAGCCTTGGATGTAACGAATTAAAGGGTTCATAATCAACAATAACAGGTAGTGCGCTGGTGTAGGTCGAACAACAAAGGGGCGACAGTCTACCTTATTCACCCTTGCCATTCACGGCCTTTTCGTTAAACTCAGCGCCAGAAATAATCGTAGGAACAGACCATGAAACGACTTGTACTGTATGTAAAAGATAAATGCCCACACTGCAAAGACGCGCAGCGCTACTTAGATTCCAAGGGTTATAAGTACAGGTTAACCAACGCAAAAATGCAGCGCGGCCGCAAAGAGCTAGACGCCATTGGTGCGCGCTCACTGCCTGTGTTAAAGATTGGTGACCGCTATATGATTGGCTGGAATCCAGGTAATTTCGAACGAATGTACAACAGCAAATAACGAGTAAAAGAGTGGCTTGAGCCACTCTTTTTAGTTTATGAGCTGGGCGATAACGCAATAAACGAGAGCTGGTGACCCTGACACAAGCAGTTTAAGGCAAGTGATAGTGTTGGCATCTAGACGCTTCGTCGGGTTATCGGCCCCCTTTTCCTCTTCAGAACTTTCTGCCTCTTCACTCGGTTCTTGCTTAGTGTTCAGCGCGGCAACCGTACCCGGCGGGTACATGTAAAGCAGCGCCGCACTGCCCCATAGCAGCATTAACACGAAAAATGCGTAATCCGAGACGTATTTAATGCCGAAAAAGTGGGTGCTTGATTCAAGGGCAAAAACCACGGAGAAGGCGACGATGTTGCCAATGATGGCAAACTTAATGGTACTTCTTAAATCCATACGTACTTTTTTGAGTTAGTTGGTCGTCAACTCCGCTTGATAACAGTTGAGTTCGGGGGAGAAGACAAACTCGAGTTCATTTCTAATGCTGGCAAGCTTATCCTTTTGATAGTGAGAAACATAGAGCAGCTGGCTCAAATTTTCTTTTGCGATCAGCTCTAGCGTGTTTTTCACCAACCGACGCCCTAAGTAATCCAAACCTTGATACGGCTCATCCAAAATTAATAGCGCCGGCTGCTTCACAATGGCTCTTGCAATCACCAGTAACCGCTGCTGACCATATTCTAACGCTTTGAATGAGGTCTTCGCGTAGTCACTCATATGCAAAATTTCGAGCCATTCCTGTGCCAACTGCACTTGTTTTTTACTCGGCTGCTGATAAAGACCGATCGAGTCATAAAAGCCCGATAAAATGACGTCTAAAGCGCTACAGCTGACTCGGTACTGCAAATGAAGTGCAGACGAGACCATGCCAATATTCTTTTTGATTTCCCAAATCGATTCGCCACTGCCACGCTGTTTGCCAAAAATCTGAATATCGTTGGAATAGCACTGTGGATGGTCACCAAAAATTAAACCAAGCAAGGTGCTTTTTCCGCACCCATTTGGGCCTTTAACTTGCCAATGCTGTCCGTTGTCAATCCGCCAGTTCAATCCTGTAAAAATGGTTTTATCGGTGTATGCCACCTGCCCATTAGTGATTTCGAATACGGGATTGGCAAACACAGCATTGTGCTGATGGCGTCTAATGAGTGCGAGCATCTCGTCGCTTTGCAGCTGCGATTGCGCTTTGATTTGGCTAATCACTGGGTGAGATTCCCACTCATCTCGTCCCATTATGCTTTCGAGCTTACCATGATTAAACAACGCGACTTGGTCAATCCAGCTCGGTATGTCTTCTTCGCGGTTAAACGTCACTATCATCTGAATCTGACGAGCAAGTTCCGCCAAGTAATTCGCTAAAGACGCGCGGTGCTCCATATCCAGTCCAGTAAATGGGTTATCCAATACGATCAAGTCAGGCTTGGTTGCTAGCGCTCTTGCTAACATAACGCGGCGAGTTTCCCCCGTAGACAAAACGCGAAAGCCACTCTCTTTCAAATGGTACAAATCGAGATCATGGAGTAACTTCTCCGTTAGCACGCTGTCATCACATTGCTCATAAATCAGGGTAAAGACGTTGGTTCCCTTATCGATCTTATCGAGAAAGTCGGTCTCGTCTTTTGCTATTTCTTCTTCCAATAAACGCTGTTGCTCCACCAGTGAAACTTGAGCAATTGATCCCGCGGTCTTCACCAAGCTTTCAGCGTCGACATCCAACTCGCCACACAAAAGACAGCCTAACGCAGAGCCGATGTCCCCTTCGGTGCTAAATACCCCCCAAGACTCGCCCGGCTGGATTTGCCAGTGTTCGATTGAAAGATGGCTCGTTTTTGTCTCGAGCTCTAGATTGTTAAACGCAATCTGCATTATTGGATATCCTTTCCTTCACTTCCTGATGTAGAACGTTACTTGATGATTTGAATGGATGCGATTGCGATTCTTGAAAGTGTGAAGCGCAAGACCGAGCCGCGAAGTTAAGCGTACTGCTTCACAAAATCGATAAAGGTGCGATCCGCGATCGAAAGGTAGCCATCTTTCCGCCATGCCAGCGCGAGGCTGAGCTTTACGGGCTCATCAAATGGAATGCCGACCACCGAAGGTTCATGTTCAGTGACCAATTTAAGTAACGCGGTAATCGCAAACTCGTGCTGAACAATACTGAGGATCATGGGTAACAAGTTCGTTTCGAAAGAAAAGCGCATTTCCGTTCCATGTTGGGCCGCTTTCTTCTCGATGTACTCTCGGTGAAAGTAACCCGGTTTAAACATGATCAGCTCGTGCTGGAAAAATTGCTCAAATGAGAGACTTTTTTGACCCGCGAGCTCATGCTCTTTACCCACAACGGCGACCATTTCCGTATCAAATAGGTGATCCACCTCGAGATCGTCTGGGACGTGGTCGTTGTTAATCACCCCAATATCGAGCTCTCCATCAAGGAGCATTTGTCGAATCGATTCGGTTCCGGCATCCACCAAGGTTAATTTTAGGTTGGGATAGCGCAGCTTAAATGCCATCAAGACTTGAGGGAAAAAGTACGAGCCCATCATGCTTGGCGCCCCTAACCTAACTTCCCCTTTCTCGAGGCCTTTTAGCTCATCGATGGCCAGCTGTGCATCGTCAATTTGCTGCTGAACTCGCTTGGCGTGCTCAAGCAAGACTTTACCTTCATCGGTTAACGTGACTTGACGATCTTCGCGCCGAAACAAATCCACGCCCAACTGCTGTTCAAACTTCTTGATAGAGATACTCAACGCAGGTTGAGCAATGTGCAGCGCTTTTGCCGCCAGCGTGAAGTGTTGATGCTCCGCGACGGCCAGAAAGTGCTTAAGCTGCTTCGATTCCATGATATTAAAAATATATTGAGATGATATTTTTAATATATTTTATCAATCCCCATCTCACTGATACTTTGATCACATTAATTACTCTTTAGCAGCCTAAAACTATGATCCAAATCGGCACCAAGCAATATCACCATGTCACCTGGGGCTTAGCACTGGCGTCATTTCTGATTTTTTGTAATCTGTACCTCTTTCAGCCCATGCTGCCCTTTATGGCTCAGCACTTTTCCGTCAGCGAAACTCAGATCAACTGGGTGTTCGCCGCATCAACGCTGGCGCTATCAATTTGTTTGGTGCCTTGGGCTGTGGCATCGGAGTCCTTTGGCCGCCGTCGAATCATGTTGATCGGCCTTATTGCGATTCCTTTCATCAACGTCGCCATGCTTGTCAGTGAATCTCTGATTGCCATTGTTGCCCTTCGAGCGTTACTTGGCGTCGCACTCGCGGCTTTTGCGTCGGTGGCGGTTGCCTACATGGTGGAAGAGTTATCAGAAACCGCCTTTGCTCGCGCAATTGGTACTTACATTGCTGCAAACTCTTTAGGTGGAATTTTCGGTCGTATTGCAGGGGGCATGCTCACCGAGCATCTTGGTTGGCAATATGCCGTGCTCGCAATTGCCCTCTTTACTTTCGCAGGCGCGCTACTCGTGGTTCGTCTACTGCCTTCACAACGTAATTTTACTCCACAGCGCGGCATGCTTCGTTATCACAATAAAGCGCTGATTAAACATGTACAAAACCCAACATTGTGGCTGGCTATGTTGATTGGTGGTATTAACTTTGCCTTGTTTGTTAACCTCTACTCCGTGATGGGATTTAGGCTGGTTGCCGCGCCGCATAATTTGCCGATTGGTTTGGCGTCCTTGATCTTTCTTTGCTATCTGGCGGGAACGCTTAGCTCGAAGCTGACCTCAACCTGGAGCAAGCGCTACTCACCCATCTCAGGCATCATCGCTGGCTCGATAATCAGTCTTTTGGGCATGTGCATTGCCTATATCGATTCATTGTGGGCCATGATATTAGGCTTAATGTGCATCAGCTTTGGCGCTTTTTTCACTCATACTTTGGCTTATTCATGGGTCAGCCGAAAAGCGACGCAGGCTAAAGCGACGGCAACTGCTTTGTACTTAGTTCACTACTATATCGGTGGCAGCCTGGGCGGCTTCTTCCTAATCTACTGTTGGCAACACGCAGGTTGGTATGGGGTTATGCAAGGCGGAAGTGCACTCTATCTCGGCCTATTTTGCTTGAGCTATCGCCTCGCCAAGCACGACAAACGCTTATCGCAAGACAAGCCGCAAGGAGGGAAATCTGCTATTCTAGCGGCAAATTCAAACTTGGAAGCAAAATGATAACAACACGCTCTAACAACGAAATTGCTCAGCAAGTCGAACAATGGCTCAACGACGTCGTGATCGGGCTCAATTTGTGCCCGTTCGCCGCAAAGCCACAGCGCAATAAGCAGATTAAGATATTTGTCAGCGAAGCAATCACAGAAGAAACTCTGCTTGAAGATATCTTGACTCAACTGCTTGAGCTTGACGCAACGCCGGCCGAAGAGCTTGAAACTACGCTGGTTGTGGCGCCAAATATGTTGGCCGATTTTTATGACTACAACTTGTTTATTGATTGGGTCGAAGCGCTTATTAAACAGCAAGATTGGGAAGGCATTTTCCAGTTGGCCACCTTCCACCCTGACTATTGTTTCGGTGGAACTGAGCCTGAAGACGCAGAAAACTTAACCAACCGCTCTCCTTATCCCGTATTTCACTTGATTCGCGAAGAGAGCATGGAAAAAGTCCTCAAACACTATCCCAACCCTGAAGCGATTCCTGACACTAACATCGCCCGTGTCGAATCCCTCACGCCAGAAGAGCGTAAAAAACTGTTCCCGTATTTATTCAGTTGACACGGTCTGAACAACCCAAAAAAAAGCGCCAAACGGCGCTTTTTCTATAAGTGATAACTTGAGGGATTAGATTGACTCGCTCCAACATGATCGAACGGTTGTATTCCTTCCTGCATCTTTCGCGCGGTAGAGATTATCGTCAGCAATATGAATAATTTCATCCAAGGTGGCTTTGTTGCACTGCTGATTCACCAGGCTGGAAAAATCAAACTCACACGCTCCGACAGACACGGTAATCGGCTGACCATCAACCAAAATGCTGTTCACACAGGTGCGCACTTTCTCAATGATGCTTCGTCTCTCTTCGAGTGCTCGTTCAGGTAACCAAACCACAAACTCCTCGCCACCAAAACGAGCGATAAAATCGCTCTCAACCAATTGAGCTTGGATGGCTGTAGCGACTTTCTTTAGTACGTCATCGCCGATTTGGTGGCCGTGGTTATCATTGACCAGTTTAAAGTGGTCAATATCCACGATGGCTAATGTCCCTTTTCCGCCTGCGCGTTTCATTCGTTCAATATCCAGATGAACGGTTTTAAACAAACTTCTTCGATTCGCCACGCCTGTCAGTGTGTCGTGGTAGGCTTGGTATTCAAGCCTCGCATTTAGCTGCTGTAGTCGCTCTTCCTGCTTACGGCGAATCAGTTCAACCTCTATCCAAGAAGCCATCAGCTTCAACGCATCGACATCGATCTCTCTGAACTTTCTCGGATAAGGGACGGCAGACGAGAAGTTCAACGTACCAAATATTTCATCATCAATGAAAATCGGCACACCGATGTACGACTCAAGTCCAAAAGCTTGATAGGCTGGATGAGTCGCGTATTTATCACTTTCTCCCATGTTTTCAATCATCACCGGTCCAAACGAACCGCAGGTGATTTGGCAATAGGTTTTATCAAACTCAAACGTATCACCGATGTTTAATTCAATCCCTTCAGGTGTTACGCAATGCAGCACGGTGTATTTATCACCCTCAATGTGGGACAAAATACCGATATCCAAATCAAAACGTTCTAAGCCCATCATGATCAGTTGGCTTACTTGGATATCAAACCCTTTTTGATAGTCATTGGTGATTTGATACAAGCGGCGAATCACTTTCTCACTTTCACTCTCTACGACCATACTCTTCCCACCAATTTATAAACTGTATATTTAAGATAGAGTTAGCCAACCAAACAATGCAACGTATTTTTCAAAATGGCGTTCAATTATTTGCCGCTCACTCCATTAATTTTGCTCCCCGGATAGCCGCAGCGAAATGGCTTTGGTAGTATTGGCCAATCTTAAAGACATCCGGGTTAATGGATATGCACCTTTCTAAACTCACCAACGACATTTTTGACCACCTGTACCGCGACATTTCTGAATTTCGAAGCACGTTTGACCTTCCCGTCGCCTCTCCTGAAAGCTTAGACGAGAAAGCAGACACCCTGCATACTTCTCTTGCCATTGAGGAGCTTACCGAGCTAGCGGAAGCAGATTGTAAAACAGAGCAAGCGGATGCGATTGTTGATAGCGTCTACGTGTTGATGGGTCGTTTGGTCCACCTTGGCCATGACAAAATCGAAGACAATCTAGCGATTAACTATTTGATTGACCTGCTTTTGAATGTGGCAGTAAACCGTGGCATTGATTTCGTTCCATGTTGGGATGAAGTGCACTCAAGCAACATGAGTAAAGTGTGCCGCAGTGAGAAAGAGTACGCAGAGACAGAATCTCACTACGCAGAGCAAGGCATCAAGCTGATGGCCGTGCAAAAAGGCGATTACATTATTGCAAAATGTGCTGAAGATTTTGTGTCTGAAGGCAAGACCATTCGTCAAGGCAAGGTGTTAAAATCGGTGTACTACCGTCCGGCAGATTTAGCGCCACTGACCAAATAATAAAAAGCCGCCACCTGAGGTAAAACCTAGGTGGCGGAAGCTGCCATATCGAAAATTACGACTCCATTTCATCTAAGACGAGAAAAACGTTCCCACCCTTTCACATCCCAGTAGAGTCAAACAAGAACGAGAATGTATCACTCTCTCTATTGCGATTGGCATGCCAGTTTTTCAACTCAACATAAGTCATTGATTTTAAATCAGCAGAAGTCAAAACTCAGCCTAAACTAATGAATACCCTGCGCTGTCGTGGTGCAGACTGCACCCAAATATGATTCATCTGGCTGGGCAAACTTGCTAAGTTCGCGCTTGTCCAACTAATCAAACAGCAACACTGGCTTTTGATTGACAACCTCCTTTGTCACTTGAGTGTTGAACACGTTTGCCAGTTGTTCTTCGGTCAGCACCTCTTGTGGCGATCCAAACTGCTGCATCACGCCCTTATCAAATAGCACCACGCGATCAGCGTAGTTCAAAGTCCGATTTAGGTCGTGGTTAGACATGACGACCGACAACCCCATGGAAGCCACTCTGCGAATTAGGCGATACAACATGCTCTCTTGACCAATATCCAAAGGCGCAGCAGGTTCATCCAAAATGAGTAGCTTCGCAGTCGGGTTTAATGTTGGCCAGATCTGCAAGCAAATGGCACACAGACGAACGCGTTGCCACTCTCCGCCGGAAAGGTGATGAATAGGACGATGAAGCTTGTCGGAAAGCTGCAAAATGTCGGCCAGTTCATTGACTGTCGCATCAATAAGCGTTGTCGGGTGGGTTTTAGCACTAGGGATAGACAGCGCAAGATAATGAGCCACAACCAAATTGAAAGCGGGTCGATCCGATTGTGACAGTAAAGCACGATAATTGGCTAAACGTTCAAAGGAGCAGTGGCGAATCTCAGTCTGGTCATAAAAAACGTCGCCCTGATGATCAATCATTCCTGCTAACGCATTGAGAAAGGTACTTTTCCCGCTGCCATTTGGTCCGACAACGTGCAGAACCTCACCGGATTCGACCTGCAAAGAGAACGGCAGCAAACGCTTACCGACAGATAAATGGCTAACGCGAATCATGATTTTTCACCAACATCCAAATAAACACAGGCGCGCCGATCGTTGTGGTCACCACTCCCAATGGTAACTCTGCCGAATCAAGGGCCGTTCTTGCGACAATGTCCGCGAGCACCAACAAGGTCGCCCCGCTTAGGGCAGACATCGGCAGCAGGTAGCGATTTTCACTGCCCAAAGAGAGCCTAAGTAGATGAGGCACTACTAAACCTACAAAACCAATAATGCCGCCCAATGCAACGGCGCCACCCACTAAGATTGACACCGCCAAAATGAGCTTCCAACGCACCGCGTCTACATCAATGCCCAACTGTTTTGCATGAAGCTCGCCCATCATGAGCTTGTCGAGCAATTGCCCTTTAAAACAGAGCCAAATCATCACAGGCAGTAAAACTAAGCTGAGAATATGATGCCCCCAACTTGCGCCCCCAATGCTGCCCATCAACCAGTACATCAGTTGACGCAGGCTCAAGTCATCACTGAAATAAAATGCCCATGTCACCACTGCGCCGCTCAAGATACCTAATGCAACACCAACGAGCAGCAAGCGCGTTGTGGTAAGCCTAGCCATTCGCGCAAAAGCAACAAGTAGTCCAGTAAACAGCAAGGCGCCACACACGGCCGCAGACATGAAACCAATTGGCGTCGCCATTGCGGGCAAAAAGAACAGCACCGACACCATCATCACACTTGCGCCACCTGAGATGCCAATAACACCCGGCTCTGCCAATACATTGCCAAGGAGCACCTGAAGTACAGCTCCAGACAAGGCGAGCGACGCACCAATGACTATCGCAGTTAGCAGACGTGGAAATCGCAGTTGCATGACCAACTGCTCCATCAAAGGGGTTATTTCGGAGAATGGGGAGATCGTAAGCTCACCGACCGCAAGATAAATACTACTCAAGACAAGGAGTAACGTGGTCATGAAGAAAGCAAACAGATTCCAGCGCCTTTGCTTACGAAAGAGTAATTGACTAAATTCCATGGATGATTAAACGCTGGTGAGGCCGATTCCCTGTGGGTAAAAATAATGGCTTAACGATACCGTTAAGCCATTGAAATAGGAAGTCTGAAGACGAAGTTTACTCATCGAGCGTGTTAATCGTAAACAACCTGCCCTTCTTCGTACCTTGTCTTGACCGGACAAACCATAAGCGCAGCTCGTTGCCCAATGGCGACATGACGATTTGGGAAAACAATCGCTTCGCCTTCATTTTTCGCCATCAGCGGCTTATCGCCATCGTGACCGAACACTTCGCCATGTTTGAACGCCGTGAAGTTTTCCACATTGTCATCAAACATAAAGTCGAAATCATCGTGTAAGCGAACAATGGTTCGACTCACTCGGTACATCACAGGCGGACGCGGCAAGTGCTCTGGTTTAGACGCGCTCAGCAAATCACGCATTGCTAAATCAAAAGCGACCAGTTTATCGAGCTCGTTTTCACCAATGCGCGCCACTCGACCCAGTTCAATCGTGAGTGCTTGAGCGCCAAAATTCTCGGCACTGAACCAGCTAAATGTACTCGATGGAGCATTGGAGAACATCACCGCTTCCAAATGAGCACTCGAAACAAAGTCCATCAAGGCTTTACTGCGCACTGCATGGCGTGTTTTCGGGCTAACGACAAACGAATAGTGTTTGGATAAACGAATCGCACAATGAAGATCCAGATGCCAACGCTGCTCTTGAACCGTGTCTTGATAAAAGTCCGTGACGATACGTTTTAGGTTGCTTGCGATATCCAGCTCAATAGATGGCTCATACTCTTTCTCATCAAATAGACGATTTAAGTTCACATCTAAAAAGCGGGTATGAGCGTTGGTCGCTGCCGGATGAGCGATAATGAATAACAAACGTTCAGTAACAGGCTGAAATCCCGACTGAATATCGGTCACAATTTTATCAACGATCTCCATGGGCGCTGTTTCGTCACCGTGGATTCCACAAGAGAAGATTATATGTTTTGTTTCCTGCGTGACGGTTGCAGGAATGACTTCAAGTACACCACGTTGGTGTAATTTAAAGACCGCTCCACCAGCTACTGTGATCTCTCCAGCTGGCATTTCTTGTTCTAAGTCTAAGCTGTCAAAAAGAAAAGATTGGCGAAAGAGGTTTTTCGTCATGCGCTACTCCTTTATTGCACAGCGAGTATGTTAATGAATTGTTCTGACAAATTATGTAGGAGCGGTCCCACTTATCGACACAAATCGTGTGCCGCATCGTAAATTGTCAAATTGCTACACAGAGGTGTAAACGGAAAGCACTCGCAATGCAAAATAGCCGAGCGCTCGCTCGGCTTGATGATCATATCATAAACAAGAATCGGCTATTTTTGATCTAGCAACGATTCGAACTCATCTATTTTAGTTGCAACTCTATCAATACTTTGCTGCCAAAAATCAGGCGTCGTCAGATCCATGCCGAGATGCTTGTTAACCACGTCTTCAGCCATCATTGACCCGGTATCGCGCAGCAAGCTGACGTAATCTTGATAGAACTGTTCACCTTTGCTTTCTCTTTGCGCATACACGCCGATACTAAATAGGTAGCCAAACAAATACGGGTAGTTGTAGAAACTCACTTGAGAAATTGAGAAGTGCAGTTTGCTCGCCCAAAAATAGCGGTCTGGTTCAGACATGGAATCTCCGTACCACTCCTTCCACGTTTCGCCCATCAAATCACAAAGCTGAGACGCATCAAGCTCACCGCCCTGACGCTGCTCGTAAAACTGTTTTTCGAACTCGTAGCGAACTGGGATATTGACCATCAAGGCATAGCAGCTAGACAGCTCTTCCCACAGCATTTCGAGCTTTTCTTCACGGCTCTCAACTTGTTCAAGCAGATAATCACGTACGATATTTTCGGCAAATATCGAGGCGGTTTCCGCCAACGTCATTGGATAACGGGTTTGACACAACGGCATATCGCGCATCACCCAGTTATGGAACGCATGACCAATCTCATGGGCAAGTGTCAGCAAGTCAGAGCGACTGCCACCCCAAGTCATAAAGACCAACGGCGTGCGTGTTGCAGCAAATTTAGTACAGTAGGCGCCTAAACGTCTATTCTTACTCGGCGCAGCGTCAATCCAGCCATTTTTAACCATCAGCGTGACAAACTCAGCCATCTCATTGTCCACAGTGGTAAAAGCCGAACGAATGATTTCTATCGCTTCGTCGAATGGGTAAGTTTTAGGTTCTGCGTCTGTGAGGCTAGGCATTCCTGCCAAGTGATTCCAAGGTGTCATCTGCGCTAAGCCATGAACACGAGCCATTAGCTTACCCGCCTTCTGCCCAACATGACGATTGGCCTTGGCAGTGCTCATCATGGCATCCAAGGTTTCGGCTTGGATACGGCTATCGTGCAGGCTTGGCTCCAGAAAATGGACATCGCGAACTTTAGAGCGTTTTTGGTATTCGGTTAAGCGCCATCCCGCCAAGGCATTTAAGATCGCAGCGAACGACTCTTGATTTTGTCGCATCGCATTTTGGATACCGCGCCACGCTGGCTCCTGAGCATTAAACTCGGTGCCATACAAGGTACTCGCTGCGTGGGAGAAGCCCACTTGAGTCTTGATGCCATCTTCCAAGGTGACTTGCAGTGAACCGGTGATGTTATCGTAAAGGCGGCCCCACGCATCTTTGCCGTCTACTTCCATCGCCGACAGCAATTGCTCTTCAGCAATACTTAGCTTGGTATCAGCCAGTTTGCGCATCGACTCTATTTGGAAGCTTTGTCCTGAAACGTCTGTGCTGTCATGGCTAAGTACCTGTTCAACAAAACTATCCGGTGACGTTACCAAAATATCTTGGAACGGCGTAAACGCTTGGCTCAACTCTGAGCTCAGTTTGGCAACTCGGCCAATCAGCGCTTTTGCCTCACTGTTGGTCGCGTCTGTTGATGCATGACAGTTAGCGAAGGTGTTGATCGTGGCGAGGAGCTTACCTGCCGCTTCGCTAGTTTGAATCGCGTTTTGCACGACAGACACAGAGGTCCTTGAGTCTGCGTGAATAATTAACGTTTGGATACATTGTTGGATTAGTTCAATATCTTGAGTGATTTTGCTGTCGCTTAATCCTTGATAAGCGATCGACAAATCCCAATTTGGTGTCGTCATTGTTATATTCCTTGCCCTCGCGATGATTCGATGGGTGCGCCAATAGAGCACACACGCTTATAAATCGTATCGGCTTTAATGATCTGAATGTGACTGATTGTCTGGTGCCCTATTTGTAACGTTGAATACAAGCGGCTGTCTTGCCAATCAAGTGGCAGTAGCGACGCGAGAATCATCCTGATAGTTCCACCATGACAAATGACTAATGTGTCTTGTTCGACATCTGTTACAAGCTGCTCCCAGCTCTTGGTTATTCTTGTATAAAAGTCGCTTAGGTTCTCAGCCCCAGGAAGCGTATTCTCTGCGGGAGAGTGCCAAAATTGCTCGAGCTCTGGCCAAAAAGACTTGGCAGCGTCAAATGGTACCCCATCTAGCTCGCCAAAGTGCATTTCTTTTAGCGCAGGCCATATGGCAACGTCAATATTGGCTGGTGACGCCTCAAAGAACTGCGCTAATTGTGCGCAGCGCTTTAATGGTGACGAAATCACCCGCTCAACGTTCATTGCGCTTGCCTTGATACGCTCGTATATCTGTTGCTGCGTTTGATCGTCTACCGCCACATCGGTATGACCATACAAGGCAGGCGCTCCGACGGTCTTACCATGGCGCAGCAGATAAATATTGATGACCTTATCCATGAGCGCCCTTCAGTTGCATAGGTAAACCTGCGGCGATAAAAGTAACGTTATCTGCAACTTTTGCCACCGCTTGATTCATCCACCCTGCGTGATCAACAAACAGCCGCGTGACTTCGCCCATTGGGATAACGCCTAAACCGACCTCGTTGGACACTATCACAAAAGTCGCTGTGGATTTGTTCAACGCATCGACCAACTGTGAAACTTGCGATCGAATCTGCGCTTCACTTGCCGTCTCTCCGTGGTTGTATATGACGTTGTTCATCCACAAGGTCAAACAATCCACCAGCACAATATCGTGGTGGGTAAAACGGGCCAGCAATGAAGGTAAGTCGTAGGGACATTCGTGTTCTTGCCAGTTATTTCCACGCCGCTGCCGATGATGAGCGACTCGGCGACTCATCTCACCATCAAAGACCTGCGCGGTTGCGACATAGTGCCGCTGTCGGTTGCCTTGTTCGTTGAGAATAAGCGTCTCAGCATAGCTCGATTTACCCGAGCGAGCGCCTCCCAGAATTAAGTGCACAGCCATATCAATGAGCTCCCAACCAACTAAGTACGACCAAATAAGCGAGCAATTCACTAATTTGCTGAGCGGCACCTAAACAGTCACCAGTAAAACCACCAATGCGTTTTATCAACCAACGCTTAAACAGAAAACGAAACAGCAATAACACCAGCAACATAGCGAGCATCAAGGGAACGCCTAACCATAGCGCTGGGATAAGCCCAGACACTATCAAGATGCCCAGTTCAACCTTACTTAACTTGTTTGCCAACGGCTTGCTCTTACTTGTGTCGGAGTCCGTAACATAGGGCATGTCGTAGATCAGTGACGCAGCGACCGCGCGGCTCACCACGTAGCCTGCGATCAAAGTTGGAATTAGGACCGCATGTTGAGCCAACTCAGACAAGAACAGGTACTTGCCTAGCAGGGCCATAATTAGAGCCGTCGCTCCGTAGGTACCGATACGGCTGTCTTTCATGATGGTCAGACGTTTTTGCTGCGTCATCCCACCACCAATACCATCCGCCATGTCGGTCAATCCATCTTCATGGAAAGCCCCTGTGAGCAACAAACTAAAAGCCATGGTGAGAAAAAGCGACACCTCGGCACTAAACAGAAGATGCGAGAGTGTATAAACGCCCGCACACAGCACGCCAAGTAGCAACCCAACCAAGGCGAAGTAGCGCCCAGCTTGATTCATCCGCTCTTCGCTGTATGGCGTCTCTTTCGGGATTGGGAGACGGGAGAAAAAGCCCAGCGCTAACAAAAAGAGCTCAGCTTGGTATCTAGCTTTGGCGGTCATTCAACCTCCACTCCTGCTTCTTCAAAGCTCGCCATGTTGTTGTAAAACTCGGCCGCAGCTCGAATCAAAGGGACAGCCAACGCTGCGCCTGTTCCTTCACCAAGGCGCAATGACAAATCCAAAAGAGGTGTTGCATCAAGCTCTTGCAGCAGGTATTGATGCCCTGCTTCATGAGATTTATGCGCGAAGATCATCAATGCTCGACAATCTGGATTGATTTGGTACGCGGCATACGCAGCGGCTGTGGCAATAAAACCATCGACAAGCACGGGCGTTTTCATCTCGGCACACTCAAGAAACGCACCGACCATTTGCACAATTTCGAAACCGCCCACATGGGAAAGAATGGTATGAACATCTTGGCCAACACAGCGCTCAACGCCTTTTGCTATGAGGGTGATTTTCTTCTCTAGCTGCTCTTGGCTAATTCCCGTGCCCAAACCGACACAGGTTTCAACAGGACGCTGAGAAATCGCCGCCAGTATCGCAGCTGCACTTGACGTGTTCCCTATGCCCATTTCACCAAACATAAGTAAATTGCTGCCCTGCTCTGTCAGCTGCTGAACGACTCGGCGCCCGAATGCTATTCCGTCATTGACTTGCGCCATGCTCATCGCGGCTTCGTTGGCAAGGTTGTTGGTACGTTCGCCCAATCGCTGAATAATAAAATCTTCGTGTTGCTGATCGACTGGACACAAGATCCCACAATCGACCACTTTGAGTGCAATGTCATTCGCTCGGCAGAAACAGTTGATCGCGGCACCACCCGCTAGAAAGTTCAATACCATTTGCTGGGTCACCGCGCTTGGGGCAATGCTGACGCCCTCTTCCGCGATGCCGTGATCGCCGGCGAAGACCACCGCGGTCGGCGTTTTGATATCAATCCGTTCAACCGCTTCTGGTTTCGATTGGCTTTGATTAAGAGCAAGTTGGTGCGCTAACGCTTCTAGCTGGCCTAACGAGCCCAAAGGTTTGGTTTTGTTATTGATGCGATGCCAGATTGCTTCAGAGTGTTGGGTACTCATCTCGAGATTCATTGTCTTCCTTAGTGGCTAAGTCCTTGATTGGAGATGAGTGTATCGCGAAATCTTAGCCTAGACATCCACTTTTACTTTTCCTAAACATGAATCCCGTACCTTTGTTAGTAAGACGTTTCATTTTGATAATCAATATGAAAGAAATCCTAAATTGATACTATCCTTATAAGTATTGACGTTCTCCTATGGCTCATAAACCTTACTTAATACAGAGCCTAACACCCCATGGCACCAAAAGTGCAAGGGAGAAATGTTGACGCGTAATGTGCGCTCAAGTTGATAGCAAAGGAGGTAGTTATGTTTGCCAATCAACGTTCCAAAAAACAAAAACCAGTTAAGAATGGCCAAAAAACTCAAAAGCGCGTGCCATTGTCTCTCACTTAACGTTTAATCACTTTCTCTCATAGAAAAAGACCTCGCCAACAGGTGAGGTCTTTGTTGTTTGGGGGGGGGAATTAGTCGGTTTTAAACTTGGTAACTAAGGCGTTAAGTTCATCTGCCGATTGCTGCATCGACTGCGAGTTCAACTGAGCTCGACCCGCTACATCATCGACTTTTTGTGTATCCTCGTGCACTTGCTGAATATTGCGATTGATCTCTTCCGCCACTAAATGCTGCTCTTCCGCTGCAGTCGCGATCTGAGTGTTCATATCGTGAATCGAAGAGACTGACTCGGAAATGCCACTGAAGCTGGTGTTAACTGACTCAGTCATTTCAACCGTTTCATGAGAGGCATTTAAGCTGACAGACATCTGCTGTGTGACCTCTTTGGTTCGGTTTTGCAAACGCATGACCAACTCGTTGATCTCTTCGGTGGAGTCTTGGGTACGCTTAGCAAGCGCTCTCACTTCATCAGCCACAACCGCAAAACCGCGCCCTTGTTCGCCCGCCCTTGCCGCTTCGATGGCTGCGTTCAATGCTAGTAAGTTGGTTTGTTCTGCTATACCTCGAATCGTATCCAAAATCGCAGTGATGCCTTGGCTGTCTTGCTCTAACTCTGCAATGGTTTCAGAAGATGCGGAGATAAGTTGTGCCAACTCATTCACGCTTGCGACCGCTTGGTTAATGTCCTTTTGTCCCTGAGTAACAAGAGCTTGGCTGCTGTCTGCGGCTTGGGCGGCAGTAGTACATAAGGTCGCGACTTCGTTAGCCGTGGCAACCATTTCGTTAAACGCCGTCGACACCATTTCTACCGCTTGGTTTTGACGTTCGGAAACCTGCGCAAGATCTTCAGACACGGTCAAAGCACGGGAAGCTGATTCACCCATCGCATGGCCCGCTTGTGATATTTGTTGGATCAGCTGTCTGATCGCTTTAAGGAACGCATTAAAGTAACCCGCTAGCTCGCCCGTTTCATCACTAGATCGAACTTGCAGCTCTTTGGTCAGATCCCCCTCCCCTTCAGAGATTTCCTTTAAGCCTGTAGAAACAAGCGTAAGAGGCTTAGCGATCAAGTTCGCAAGGAAAATGGCTCCCGCAATGAATATCACCACCAAAACAATGACGATAACTGAAATGTAACTTAGAAGACTCTGGCTATCTTCCATCACCTCGTCATAGGTAATTAAACCCACAAACTTCCACCCCAGTTTCTCTGAGTGATACACATTCGCCATGTAGTGTTCGCCGTTTAGGGTGACATCTAACACCCCTTCGCGAGTCTGACCGATCTGCTGATACGCTTGACCAAGAGAATTCACGTCCTTGAAATTGTTGTCTGGATTGTTGGCATCGACCAGCACATTGCCTGAGTCCTCAATCATCATCAAATACCCGGTCTCACCCAGTTTTATCTGTTTCACAATATCAGTCAGATTTTTGAGTGACACGTCAATCGCCACCACCCCAGACGCCGAAGTGTCATTGGCGGTGAACGACTTTACCGTGCCAACGATGGTGGCATCGTCTGCTGCCCAATAGTAAGCGGAGGTTCTACCCACACTACCGGGGGAAGACTGGGCAGTTGTAAACCATGGACGACTTCTTGGATCGTAGCCTGCGGTGGTTTTCCCCTTAGGCCATTGAATGTATCCACCCTTTTGAGTTCCCATGTAGACGTAGGAGTAACCAGAATGCGAGTTACCCAATTGTGCCAGCAATTGATAGATCTGCTGCTCAACCGGACTATTTTGGTCTGGTGTCATCTGTACTGAAGGCTTATCTGTGTATGTGGTTATGGACTCATTGGCTGCTTTGATAGCAGGGTGTTCGGACAACATGCGAACATTATCTTCTATGGCGTCAAAATAGATTCGAATCGCGTTGTCGACCTGACTGATTTCTCCGCGACTTCGTTCGATAAAGTCGGTTACCGCCTCACTTCTGGAGCTTGATATGACGACATATGAAATGATCGCCACTGGCAGCAAAGTTGCAGCAACAAGCCCTAGTAGTAATTTTTGTTTAATTTTCATAACTCAGCGCCTTATGCTTTCGTTGATGACCTTTTTATAAAGTTAGTCGATTCAACTAGAGATGCCATTTATGAAAACAAGCCATTTGACAAGTAAAGCGTTGATCACAGACTTTTTATCGCATTTAAGCGATGCTCTCGGTCAAACCCCGTCAATCACTTAACGTAATTGGTGCTTCCACTTGTACAGTACAGACCGACCCATCGTGATCATCGCCGGCAGCTCCGGGCTTATTGGTACCGAACTCATCAAGCAGATGTTAGACGAGCAGCCGATCGAGCATATTTATGCCTTAAGTCGACAAGACCTGCCATTTTTCCATTCAAAACTTGAAGTCATCAAAAATCAGACCTTAGACATCCACGATTGGGATGATGCCAAGCCAGTCCCGCTTTACGGGTTTATTTGCCTTGGCACAACCAAAAAGCAAGCAGGCAGTAACGAAGCGTTAGAGAAGATCGACTATGAATTGGTGTGCAAGGTCGCTCAGCAAATGAAGGTCATTGGCGTTAAACGACTCTGTGTGGTCTCAAGTGTAGGCGCTTCCATTCATTCGTTTTCACACTACTTAAGGTGCAAAGGCAAAATGGAAATGGCCATCGAGCGCCTCGAATTTGAACACGTCACGTTTGTCCGACCAGGACCGTTGGTTGGCCTGCGTGAACAGCCGCGACCCGATGAGCGGATCGTTCAAGCGATCGCAACGATCTTGCGCCCGATAATGATTGGCCCGCTTGCTAAGTTGATTCCGATTAAGGCGGGGCTCGTCGCTCGAGCAATGCAGTACAGTATTTTTGCTCACTCAAACAAAAAAGTTCAGTTCCTTGATAGTGTTTTGATGCGTAAGCTGCTGAAAAAGTATCAATAATCTGAGTTTAATTTCTTCAATAAGGTTGTTTTCGTAGCACCTTTTCACGTAAATAACCTTTCGTTCTAATCCATTCCCAATCGTCACTTTAAAGCAGGCTTTGGAATCATTATCGTTCCTTCGAACCACATTCTGTAACACATTCACCCTTGAAATGTGTCATCTATAAATATAAGGATTTCGATTATGTCAGTTGCCTCTATTGCTTCATTGGCAATATTTGCGGGTATTTTGCTGTTTCTTTATAAGCAGCAAAGTAATCAGCACACTCTCTCACGACTCGTTCTGCTAGGACTTATATCGGGCAGTGCATTTGGTTTGGCGCTTCAACTGGTTTTTGGTGAAGGAAACGCGGGCATTTCACAAACGCTAGAATGGGTAAACGTCGTGGGCAAAGGCTACGTTGGTCTGTTGAAAATGATCATCATGCCGTTGGTTCTGGTCTCTATGATTGCCGCCGTCGTTAAACTTGAAAAAGGCGGGTCGCTTGGCAAAATTTCTGGTTTGACGATTTCTGTTTTGCTTGCGACCACGGCGATATCTGCCATTATCGGTATTATGGTAACTCAAGCATTCGGTTTAACTGCTGAAGGACTTACTGAGGGTGCGCGAGAGACCGCACGCATAGCTGCACTAGAGACACGCGCGGATCGTGTCAGCGATCTTACCATTCCTCAAATGCTAGTCAGTTTCATTCCAACCAATCCATTTGCCGATCTCACAGGCTCTCGCTCGACTTCGATTATCGCTGTGGTGATATTTGGTGTGCTTACGGGCATTGCTGCGCGCAAAGTGATGGCGGAAAAAGAAGAGCTCGAGTCACCGATTCGTACTTTTGTTGAAGCAGCTCAGTCGATTGTGATGCGCTTAGTAAAAATGATCATGGCGCTAACGCCTTATGGCATCGCAGCCTTAATGACGAAGGTGGTTGCAACCTCTAGCGCATCAGACATTCTTAACTTGCTTGGCTTTATCGTCGCTTCGTACGTTGCTATCGCACTTATGTTTGTTGTTCATGGTTTATTGGTTTCATTCGTTGGCGTGAATCCAAAAGAGTACTTCCAGAAAATCTGGCCAGTACTGACGTTTGCTTTCACTTCGCGTAGTTCTGCTGCGACCATTCCGCTCAATGTGGAAGCGCAAATTAACAAACTCAATGTCCCACCAGCGATCGCTAACCTTTCCGCATCTTTTGGCGCTACCATTGGTCAAAATGGCTGTGCCGGTATCTACCCTGCTATGCTGGCAGTCATGGTTGCACCAACGGTGGGTATCAACCCAATGGAAATTAACTTCATTCTGTCACTCGTTGCGATGATTGTGATCAGCTCGTTCGGTATTGCCGGTGTAGGTGGCGGTGCAACATTCGCGGCACTGATTGTTCTTCCTGCAATGGGGCTGCCGGTGACGATCGCGGCTCTGCTTATCTCGATTGAACCATTAATCGACATGGCGCGCACGGCGTTAAACGTTTCGGGTGCAATGACAGCGGGTACCATCACTAGTCGTTTGCTTGGAGATAAATCCAACGAATCGGAGTTAAAAACGCAAAACGTTTAAAAGAGAAAATGGCCGACGATTGTCGGCCATTTTTATTGAGACATATTGAGCAACAACTTCCCTTGCTCAATAGCACTGGACAAATTATCTCGTAACTGCGGAAATATCAGTTCTCGAAACCATTTGTGCTCGTTGTCGTTTTGATTTTTGGCATGCCACAAAAGGTAATAATCATGCTCGGGTAAATCAATCGGCAGTGGCTTCACTACTAAGCTGAACCGCTCCACATACATTGCCGCAATATGAGCGGGCGCCACCATGATTGCCTGCGTCAACTTTAAAGACTCCACCGCAGAGAGAAAGGAAGGCACCACAGCAAATACTTTGCGCTTTTTGCCTGTTGGTGACAGCAGAGCATCGACCATTTCCCGCCGCTCTATAATTCCGTTGACCAGAATATGTTTGGCATCAGCCAAGTCTTGCAAACCAAACTCACTGTTGGCTTTCGGGTGCTGACTGCACATCATGACCACAAACTGATCTTGCCCGAGAGACTTACCATAAATGTTCTCAGGAATGTCTGCCGCCATGGTTGCAACTAGATCAATCGACGATTCTCCCAGCTCATCAAACTGCTCGGTTTGCCATAATCGACATTCAATAGTCGAATTGGGCGACTCTAGTTCCATCTTCGCGCAAATCTGGGGAAGAATGGTCGGCGCTACATAGGCATTGAATCCAATGGTAAATTTGCGTTCAATCTTTTGTGGCTGAATATCCTCTGTGAGATAGAGATCATCGAGCTGCTGGAGTAGCTGAGGAAGTTTGAGCTTTAGGTATTTCGCTCGGTGGGTTAATACCGAACGATTCCCTTCTCGAATTAAAATCGGATCAGAAAACTCGAGCCTAATCTGCGATAAAGTTTTACTCATCGCCGATTGAGTCACGTTAAGTTGTTTCGCACTCTCGGTTAAGTTCTGAGTTTCCAACACCGAAGCGAGCGCTTTGAGTAACTTATAGTTTCGCATTGGTTGACCCTAAATGTTCACAATCCATCCACCGAAATTACCCTAATATCCGCTAAGAAACAATGAGTTAAAGTATTCACTCGTGAGCCGGCGTTTTAACCTGACTCGCGAGAGAATACTTATACTGCCTTCGGCCTAACTAGAACTCGTAACCAATACCCACGTATGCGCTCATTGACTCGGTCGCGGTATCGTAAGCACCACCCAGTTTCCCAGTTAAATGCTCGTTGAATCGGTCACCGATACCCACGGCTATCGCTTCAGCGTCACCGTGGTAGCCTAACGCTGCGGTCACTGCGATATTACCAACGCCGTAAGGGTCAACTAAACCCGCAAATGCAGCTGACTCAGCGTAAGCGCCATCAATATTCTTCGCCATGTTTTCCATATCTTGACGCAACTCGTCGATATCATTGCGGTTTTTCGCTATCGCGGCACTGTTAGTCGCGACATCACGTTGCTCTTGTTCAATCGCTCGATGATTTTGAGCAATTTGTTGATCTTCATTTCGCATAACGCTTTGTTGCTGACTGATCGCTTGGCTATTTGCCGACGCGATTTGACCTGTGGCAGCAATGTTTTGTGCGTTAGTTTTAACCTGCTGTGTATTGTTCGCAATTGACTGGCTATGTTGCTGCTGCACAGTGTCTAATGCCTGTGTTTTTTGTTGATTTCGTTGGATCGCTTTATCTTGCTGGGCAATAGAATCCGTATTGGCAGTGATCAACTGTTGATTATGAGCACTCGCGTGCTGGTTAGCCGCTATACTTTGCTGCTGCGTGTTTTGCGTTGCTTGCAACTTGTGAACATCACTTAGTGCTTTCTGAGCACTTTGAGCGTTGCTTGCGACTGAATGGCTCAATGAGTTAATTGTCTGGGTGTGCTGCTGCTGAGTCGATGCTAGCGATTGTGCCTGCTGTTGGTTTTGTTGGATCGCTTTTTCATGCTCGGCAAGCAGATCCGTATTGGCTGTTATCACCTGTTGGTTCTGTGCGTTCGCTTGATGGTTGGCTGCAATACTCTGCTGCTGTACCTTTTGCGTTGCTTGCAACTTGTTAACATCGTTTAAGGTTGTCTGAGCCTGTTGAGCGTTGCTTGCGATAGATTGATCGAGCGTATCAAGTCTGTGAGCGTGCTGCTGCTGAGTCGACGCCAACGATTGCGCCTGGTGTTGGTTTTGTAGGATCGCTTTCTCATGCTCGGCAAGCAGATCCGTATTGGCAGTGATCAACTGTTGATTATCAGCACTCGCGTGCTGGTTAGCCGCTATACTCTGCTGCTGAACCTTTTGCGTTGCTTGCAGCTTGTTAACATCATTTAAGGTTGCCTGAGCCTGTTGAGCGTTGCTTGCGATAGATTGATCGAGCGTATCAAGTCTGTGAGCGTGCTGCTGTTGAGTCGATTCCAGCGATTGTGCCTGCTGCTGGTTTTGTTGGATCGCTTTTTCATGCTCGGCAAGCAAGTCCGTGTTGGCAGTAATCACCTGTTGGTTCTGTACGCTCGCTTGGTGGTTAGCTGCAATACTCTGCTGCTCTGCCTTTTGCGTTGCTTGCAGCTTGTTAACATCATTTAAGGTTGTCTGAGCCTGTTGAGCGTTGCTTGCGATAGATTGATCAAGCGCATCAAGTCTGTGAGCGTGCTGCTGCTGAGTCGACGCCAGCGATTGCACCTCTTGTTGATTGTGAATAATTGCATTCGCTTGTTGTGTGTCGATTTGCTCATTCGCTTTTAAGGCATTTTGGTTATCCACACTAAGTTGATGGTTTGCATCAATCGCGTGCTGTTGCACCTTTTGAGTTGTGTCTAAGGTATTGATCTTATCTAACGCTTCAGTAGTTCGGTGCGCATTGCTTGTAATAAGCTTGCCATAAGCATCCAACCTTTGTCCCTGCTGCTTATCCACCGCTTCTAGTGATTGTATTTTTTGTTCGTTTTGGACGATAAATCGATTTTGCTCGCCGTCCATTTTGTCGCTAGTATCAATTCTTGCGCCTTGATCGCGGATTTGTGATTGCAACTGACCTGTACTGCTCAATACCTCAGAACCAAGTTTCATCAATTCCCCATGAGTTTGGGCAATAAGCTCATCTTGCAAGTCAAGCCTTTGCGTCTGATCGGTTTGAACTTTCTGTACATTTTGAAGAGCGGTTTGCACTGCGTCATCGGCATGTGAAGCAAATGAGGCACTCCCCAAAACAAGCGCCGCTGCTGCAATTTTTTTATTTTTCATGTAATCACCATTGCTTAATTAGAATACTAACTCTATTTTCCCAGCTAGATTAGGCGGGATATGCAACAGAGAAAAATGGAATAAACGACTGGGAGGTATGAAATAATTTCATACCATTTAGATTTCATATGTGTATGCAAGTCACAAATAAACTTTACATACAAAAAAGGCCGACAAATGTCGGCCAGTTAACGCTCTTAAATAAGTTATTTGCTGCGAATCACGATCACTTCATTCTGATCAAGATTAAAGGTTGCACTCCCGTTTGCTACCACAACTTGGTCGCTCCCAATCACATTGTCATAAGTGCCGTTCGCCAAACCAAGGTTGATAGCATTAACCGAAGTATTGCCACCGATGTTCATCGCCACGACAACAACATCGTCACCCGCATTACGTTCATAAAGTAACACGTCATTGCTGACCCAACGTTCGATGTAACTGCCCTGCTGGATTGCGTAACTCTCTTTACGCAACTTACTTAGCTTTTTGATGATTTGGAACGCGGGAGTTGTCGTATCAAAACTTGGCATCATCTCGCGGTTATACGGATCGTTGCCGACTTGACCAAAGCCATTCGTCGTAAAGTTCGCTGCGTAGTGCTCTGTGCCGTAATAGATACAAGGAATACCGCGAGACGTCATGATCAGTGCCAAACCGAGCTCTAAACGATCTTGGGCAAATGAAATGCTCTGACGACCGCCCCACTTATCTTTGCCTGGGCCAAAATTGGTCGCATCTGAACGAAGAACTGTCGATAGACGCGGTGCATCATGGTTATCTAAAAAGACCACCTGCCAATCGCTTGAAGTAAACTCTTGGTCACGCAACTTCATGTAGTTATTGATAGCGTACATGCCCGTTCCATGATGGCCAATCAACGCATCTTCGATGATGTTTCTTAAACCAAAATCAAGCAGTGCCGAGCCTGAGGTATTGGCAAAATCGACAGACAAGCCATTGATACCCGTCGCGCCAGCGCCCGCATCCATCCATTCACCAAAGAAGTAGAAACCCGGTTTGCCCTTAGATTTCGCGTAGCTGTACAGCTCTGATGTCCAACGCTGAATAAATGACTTATCCATGTGTTTAATCGCGTCAATGCGAATCGCATCAACACCTAGATCAATCCAAAACTTAGCGCCCTCTGCAAGATATTGATAAGTTTTTTCATTGCTTTGGTCGAAATCAGAAAGGTTAAATAGATTGTGGTTTCGTACCTGATAGTAGTCGTCCCAATTGGTCACGCCACCATTGTGGTGATACCAGTTTTCTGTATCGCTGTTAAAGTCGGTTTGGAAAACGCCATTTTTGTACAGCGCGCCATATTCGTTTTCATCGTTCGGATTTGAGTGGTTTGGTGCGTAGTCTAAGACTAGCTTCATGCCGTACTCTTCCATTTTGGTACTGAGCGCACGAAACTCTTCAATGGTTCCTAAGTGTTCATCAACTTGGAAAAAGTCTCTTCCCCAGTATCCGTGGTAGCCTGCAGAACCATCTTTGTTAAGCTGATCTACGTTGTTGACTGGTGGCGTAATCCAGATAGCAGTAATGCCCATCTCTTTTAGGTAATCTAACTTGCCTAGCAAGCCTTTGATGTCACCACCAAAGTATTTTTTGAAGTCTGACTTATCAGCAGAGTAAGTACTGGCATTGTTGCCAGTGTTGTTTGATGAGTTACCATCGGCAAAGCGGTCCAAAAAGACGAAGTACATGGTTTCGTCACGCATGTCGAAGCCCAATTTCTCATGCACAACGACCGTGTTGGTATCGTCATAGAAGTTGATTTCGTAAGATTTGTTCGGATCAACCACGTAGTTGCTGAGTGGGTAGTTCTCCGACCAATCGCCGAACCTATCCACTTTAAAACTTGGCGGGTTGGTACCATCACCAGTGTTAAATTTCTTAGTAATCTGCCAGTGGTTGGCCCCAACTTTCACCATAGCTTCCGCTTGCCAATCATTGGCCGTTCCACGGAAATACGCTTGGTTCCAATCTGCCATGGCAGGCAGTGAGGCAAGCAATGTCGACAGCAGCACGAGCTTGTGTTTCATTTTTATTTTCCTACTTCACGTTATTGTTATCCCTGAATTCAGGGCGCAAGAGTCCTTTCCGCAGAGCGAAATGACTGTTTTCATTATTAAAAAAGCCACCTTGGTTAAGGCGGCTTGTCTCTTATAGGGTTAGGTTTTGTTCTGTTTCACCATCAAAAATATGACTGAAACCTGAGTCGAAGTTGAAACGAATAGATTTGCCAATGTCCGATGTGGTGATCTCTTGATTGTTAACGCGCGAGACGATTTCATTCTCACCCAGTTTAAAGTAGAGGTATCGTTCATTGCCTAGGTTTTCAACCACCGTTAATTCCCCAGCATGGACGTTAATAGACTCATCATCTTGAGCTAACGAAATATGCTCAGGGCGAATGCCTAGCCAAACGGGCTTGTCGATATGGTTGAGTAGTTTTTGCTGCTTTTCTTTGGGGATGATTATTCTGGCTTCTGGCACAAGCTCCACGTATACATCTTCACCAATTTGGCGTAGTGTGGTTTTCACCAAATTCATCGCAGGAGAGCCAATAAACCCGGCCACAAACTTATTGGCTGGATAGTTGTATAGGTTTGCTGGCGTATCCACCTGCATGATCTCACCTTTGTTTAACACGCAGATTCGGTCACCAAGCGTCAGTGCCTCAGTTTGATCATGTGTTACGTAGATCATGGTCGCAGGGTTGCCCTCTTCCTTGAGCGATTGATGCAACTGAGCGATCTTCACTCGCATCGAGACTCGCAGCTTCGCGTCTAGGTTGGACAACGGTTCATCAAACAGAAACACGTCTGGCTTACGTACGATGGCGCGCCCTACGGCGACACGTTGCCTTTGACCACCGGACATCTCTTTTGGCTTACGATATAGAAGATCGGTAATTTCTAGCTTTTCAGCCGCTTCCTCTACGCGTTGTTTGATTTCTTCTTTTGGTCGCTTTTGCATCTTTAGACCAAACGCCATGTTATCAAACACCGTCTTGTGCGGGTAAAGCGCGTAGTTCTGGAACACCATGGCGATGCCGCGATCTTTTGGTGGCAGATCATTGACAACTCGGCCGCCAATTTTAATTTCTCCCCCCGAGATCGCCTCTAAGCCTGCAATCATTCGCAATGTGGTTGACTTGGCGCAGCCTGAAGGCCCGACAAAGACCATAAATTCGCCTTCGTGAATGTCGAGATCGACGCCGTGTACGGCTTTAAAGCCATTGTCATATTCTTTTTCTACTTTACGTAGGCTTACTGTTGCCATCTCATACTCCGAATATGGACTTTCAACTGGTTAAAACTGTTTGGTTAACCGAACTAACATCGCTCGGCTAATCAAACAGCACTCCAAAATAACGAAGTGCTATTTCAATCACTGACAAGGTTTCACTAGTGCACGGACTGGTTTTTTATCTTCGCCGATTTCAATAGACCATAAGTAGTTACCGTCTTCTGGCAGCTTCACGACCGTGTTCTTGGCAAACCCGCCGCGCTTAAGCACTTTCTCATAGCCAACCTGCATTTCCATTCCGGCAGCGGTAAATTGTGGTGTCCAGCTCATGGTTGCAAACTGTAGGCTAACATTGCCCGCTTTTTCAGCGCTTACAACCTGATAAATGCCATTGCCTTTGTAAGACATTTGGCGGTTTTCCGTGTGTAGCCATTGGCCATCTGGGAAGGTGCCAACCACAAACAGTGAAGGTCGAATTGGACCGCGTTCTTCAACGCTGGCCAAGTTACAATCAGCAAAAGGGCCTGTCGCCAGCGTCGCTTGTAAACTCGCATCATCAGATGTAGATGCACAGCCCATCAGCGCACTTGAGAGTAATGCCGTAACCAGTAGCGTACGTTTCATGTTTCAATTCCTTGTTATTATGATGAGTTAATTCGTTCAAAGATTTGTGCGGCTAGCGTCCAAACAAGCGCGCAAGCCAGCCTTTTTTCTCGGTCGGTTTGTTTTTGTTTTCTTTGGTGAGTTTGTTTAGTACCGCGAGATTTTTGTAATACTCGCGGGCATTCTTAGCGGGATAGCCAAAGATATCGCTGTTGGCCGGAAAGGAGTGACTAACACCCGATTTTGCTTTCACGACTGAGTTCTTGCCTATGGTCAGATGGCCCGCTGTACCTGCTTGACCGTGAACGATAACGTGATCTTCTAATACGGTGTGGCCAGCAAATCCCGTTTGCGATACCAGCAGACAGTGCTGACCAATCTTACAGTCGTGACCGATTTGAACCAAGTTATCGATCTTAGTCCCTCGACCAATTACCGTATCACCCAAGGTGCCTCGATCGATGGTGTTGTTACAACCGATCTCAACATCATCTTCGATAATCACCCGCCCGACACTTTCCACGCGTTCATAACGTGTGCGCGTGCCGGCCATATATTCGAAACTGTAGTTACCAATCGAGTTGTTTGAATCAATCGTGACATTGTCACCGATAATCGTCCCCTCTTTGATCACCGTGTTGGCATGAATGGCAACGTTATTGCCAATCGTTACGCCATTCATGATTTTGACACCGGGCATAAAATGGCAGCCTTCGCCAATCTGACAATGCTTACCAATGTACACACCTTCAATGTCTGACGTGTTGCCTTGATCAAACAGTTGGTACTTGTGCACTTTGTAAAAGCGCATCACCTGATTGATACGCTCAGCACTGAGTTTATCAATGACGATTTTGACTTTAGCGTTTGATTGGAGAACCGATTTGGGGCCAATGATGACGTCCGCTAAAGTTTCAGAAAGCCCTTTAAAATCAGATTTCGAAAAGACAATCGCAAGACCACCTTTTACATCGCTCTTTACAGGGCGAATCTGAGAGATTTCAAGTGTCTCGTCACCGATGACTTCCCCACCCAATAGTTGGGCAATTTCTGAAACTTTAATCATTACAGGTTATCCATTATTGATTGAAGGATTTAGAAGCGGTATAGCGCTTGAACAAATAGAGTATTTTGCTCAACCACTTTCTCGTCACCACGGTATATGTCGGCGTTTGATGTTTCAGTGTCTTTGGCCCACTCATACTCAGCCTTTACAAGCCAATCCTCGCCAAGCGCTTGCTCATAGCCAATGGTTGCTTTACGGATATCTTTGAAGTAATCATCTTTGCTACCGATACCGTTGGTTTCGTTTTGACCAATTCGAGTACGCACGTACATGGTTCCGGCGTCATCAAAGCTGTACTGCACGATAGGTTCGATATATTTCTCTGTGAAGTCAGCGACTTTACTGCCATTCGCTTCATTTTCTTTAATCTGATAGAACAGCTCTACACCAAACTCCCAGTTAGCAAAACGCTTATATGGTTTGAACAACAAGCTGTAACCCGCTTCACGAGTATCCCCCCACTCACTCTTATCTTCCTTGTTTACTAGGTACTCAAGGTTTGAATAGAAGCCTGCGCTATATTCATTATTCCAGTACGTAAGATAAGGTCTTAAGCTATGCTCTCCAGACGTTTTTCTCAGACCAGATACACCGGCTGTGCTGTACAACTGACTCCGAGTGTATTCCAGTTCATAAATTAAGCCTGTGCCCCATCCATCACCAAAATGGAATCCCTTATCAATTGAAAATAGGTGTTTATAACCATCTTCCGTCTCGCTGTAGCCTTTTTGCTCTTTCTTGCGATCTTCTAATTTAAAGCCATAGAGTGCATTTAAGTTCCACTTAGCGTTTCGATAAAACAGACTCACCACTTCGTGTGTGCGAGTTTTCTCAGTCGCTTTCACTCCTCCCCATTTCTGCCAGTCAGTCGTTGTTTTGTATTCATATTCAACCGATGAGCCGACATGCCCCCCAAACTGTAGAGCGTCATCAAAAAAAGTATCTTCAGGGGCAAAGCCTCGGTCATTAGCAGCAAATGCGGTCGTACTTAAAAGCAGTGTGTTAGCAATGAGTACCGACAATGTTGTTCTTTTCACGGTATTTCCTTAATTGTTCCAGGCAGTGGATATTAGAAAAATTCTGGCCATGAATTTTAGTAGTTCACGTTGAACGCCTAATTATTGTTCTGGAAATATTTTAAGATTTCCTCCTATTGATTCTACAAATGAGACTTGCATCACCATTAATGATGTTATTTTTGAATTTGGTCACAAAAACCCTGTTTTTCATAAGCATAAAGCAAAATTAACAGGTGAATTTTACGTTGAGACCTTATTCAACCTGGTTTCATATAACAACCAGCAACCCCATAACACCGACCGAAATTAGTGACAAATATCACATATAGATACCATTTCCATGTTTATTATATTGACTTATTACGACGGCATTTTAACCTAGTAGTATCTTATGGACTACTAACCTAATGAGCGGTGTGGGTATGAAAAAAAACCTAATTACAGCAGGACTGATTGGATCTCTTTTGGTCGCGGCAACGGTCAATGCACAAGCCATCTCCCCAGAAGACAACGCAGAGCTGTTGATCTGGACGGATTCGACAACCGTCGACTACATGGAGTACGCGGCTAAAGCGTTTAACCAAGACTTCAACTACGATGTTGCGTTTTCTTTCCGTGGCCTTGCTCCTATCGATGCAGCCTCAAGACTGATCCAAGATGGCGGCTCAGCTCGCGTCGCGGACGTTGCCGAAATCGAACATGACTTGCTGGGTAGACTGGTGGTCGCTGGTGGCGCGATGGAAAACTTGGTGTCCGCACCGCGCATCAATGAAACCTTTATGCAAAATGCCATCGACGCCTCTAAGTCAGAAGGTAAGAGCTATGGTTTCCCGGTGAGTTTCGCCACCACGGCACTCTTCTATAACAAGGACTTACTGCCAAAAGCACCCAACACATTTGAAGAGCTCATTGAGTTTTCGAAAACCTTCAACGATAAAAAATCTCACAAGTACGCACTGCTGTGGGACATTCAGAATTACTACGAGTCGCGCTCGTTTGTCACGCTGTACGGTGCGTATGAGTTTGGTAATCACGGCACTGACGCTAAAGACATCGGTATCAACTCAGAGAAAGCGCAGCAAGGCTTAGAGGCGATGAAGAAACTGCGCGTTGCAAACAACTCCAACCCAATCGACATGAGAAATGCACAGGTGCGCCGAGGTTTGTTTAGCGAAGGTAAAGTCGCGGCAATCATCGATGGTCCTTGGGCCATCAAAGGCTACCAAGATTCAGGGGTGAATTATGGCGTTGTACCTCTACCAAAACTTGAAGGTCAGCAGCCTAGAACGTTTTCAACCGTGCGCCTAGCCGTCGTCTCTTCTTACACGGAATACCCAAGAGCCGCACAGCTTTTCGCAGATTATCTGTCGAGTGACAAGATGCTGAAAAAACGCTTTGAGATGACCAAGGCCATTCCACCAGTCCAATCGGTGATGGAAGAGATCATTGTTGATGCAGACGAAGCAACCTACGCCATCATCACTCAAGGTTTCTATTCAGATGCGATGCCATCCATCCCTGAAATGGGCTTTATTTGGTCACCAATGGCGAGTGCCATTACGGCAATGTGGGTCAATGATAAGTCTCCGAAAGAGGTTCTTGACCGTGCTCGCTCAATCATCGCAGAACAGATTGAATTACAAGAGTAAAGATGTCTATGTTGTTATCACAAACTCAGCCGGCACCTAAGGTGCCCGCTTCGCTCCTGATTATGGGCGCGACTCAGCTACGCTTTGGCCATTGGGTCAAAGGGGCTGCGTTCCTAGCCTTGCAAATCGTCACCTTGCTGTTTCTCGTCGACATCACTATCGCACTAAAAGGATTGGTGACACTCGGCGATGTGGCTCAAGTGCGTAATGGTTTTGACATCATCCCCGGCGATAACTCTATCTTTATGCTAGTTGAAGGGGTGATCGCGCTGATTTACTGCTTTCTGTTTTTGTGTGTCTACGCCATTAACGTGAAAGATGCGCTAAGTGTAACGCCGAGCCACGCGTCACTCTCAGAGCAATTCAAGCAGATCTACGACGAGAAATTCGCCTTTATCATGTTGTCGCCAGCCTTTTTGGCCAGCATCGCGTTCATCATTTTGCCAATCGTCATTACCGTGTTGGTCTCGTTTACCAACTATTCGGCGCCGCACCATATCCCGCCGCGTAACCTGGTGGACTGGGTTGGATTTAAAAACTTTATTGCGCTGTTTGAGCTAAAAATCTGGTCCAGTACTTTCTTCGGCGTGGCTTCTTGGACGGTAATTTGGGCGTTCTTTGCGACTGTCTGTACTTGTGGATTTGGTTTTCTGCTTGCTCTGGCGCTGCAAAAGAAAGACATCAAGGCGAAAAAAGCGTGGCGCTTTATCTTCATTCTGCCTTACGCCATTCCCGCTTTCGTTACCTTGCTGATGTTCCGTTTACTGCTTAATGGTGTCGGACCGGTTAATGCGACGTTAAACGCTTGGGGCTTTGATTCTATTGCGTTTCTCTCTGATCCATTCACGGCAAAAATTACCGTTATCGCTGTCAGTGTTTGGGTCGGCGCACCTTACTTCATGTTGTTGATTGCCGGTGCATTGACCAATATTCCTTCCGATCTGTACGAAGCGAGTGAAGTGGACGGTGCCAGTAAGTTCCAACAGTTTTGGGAAATCACCTTGCCAATGGTGTTACACCAAGTTGCACCATCTTTAGTGATGACTTTTGCCCATAACTTCAACAACTTTGGCGCCATTTTCCTTCTAACTGAAGGCGGACCTATCAACCCAGAGTATCGATTTGCGGGCCACACAGACATCCTGATTACTTGGATCTACAAGCTCACGCTCGACTTCCAGCAGTATCAAATTGCCTCTGTTATCTCAATCATCATTTTCTTGTTCTTGTCTGGCATCGCAATTTGGCAGTTCCGACGCATGAAATCCTTTAAAGACGACGTAGGTATGTAACATGGACAAATTTATCGGAAAAATCGGCACCGCGATCGTCTATCTGTTTCTCACAGCAAATGCGCTATTGGTGCTCGGCCCTGTGCTTTGGACGATCTTGGCCTCTTTCAAAGTCGGCACTAACTTGTTCAGCTCATCTTTTACGGAAATTGAGTTCACGTTGGACCATTACCGAGCGCTATTCAACGATACGCCTTACTTTGATTGGTACAAAAACACCTTTCTGTTAGCAACGGCGAATATGTTGATTTCACTGGTAGTGGTGACCCTGTCAGCTTTTGTCTTTTCACGATACCGTTTTAAAGGCAAACGCAACATTATGATGAGCATTCTTGTACTACAGATGTTCCCAGCGTTTCTCTCCATGACGGCAATCTACATTTTGCTGTCGAAGATGAACCTTATCGACACCTACGCTGGCTTGTTGTTCGTCTATGTAACGGGGTCACTCCCCTTCATGGTTTGGTTGGTCAAAGGCTATTTTGATGCGATTCCAACCTCACTCGATGAAGCAGCAAAAATTGATGGTGCCGGTCACATGACCATTTTCCTTGAGATCATTTTGCCGCTCGCCAAGCCGATTCTGGTTTTCGTCGCCCTTGTGTCATTTACAGGCCCGTGGATGGACTTCATTTTGCCAACGCTCATCCTGCGCAGCGAAGAGAAAATGACCTTAGCGATTGGCATCTTTAGTTGGATCTCTTCCAACTCCGCAGAGAACTTTACTCTGTTTGCCGCCGGCTCTCTCTTAGTCGCGGTACCTATCACGCTGCTGTTTGTGGTCACGCAAAAACACATCACCACAGGCTTAGTCAGTGGCGCAGTAAAAGAATAACAACGTCAGGATATACACATGATTACAAGAAGCTCCCTTTCACACTCGGCAAAGAGTGCGGACAGTTACGCCTACGATAATGACACGCTGCATATCCGCTTACGCAGCGCCAAAGGTGAAATCGAAAAAGTCGCCCTTTGGATTGGAGACCCTTATCACTGGGCCGAAGGCGGCTTAGATGGCGGTAACCTAGGTGGCAGTGACGCCCACGGTTGGGTCGGTGGTAATGAAGTGGAAATGAGTTTTGAAGGCCAATCAGAGCATCACGACCACTGGTTCGCCGAATTTACCCCGCCGAAAAAGCGCACACGTTACGGCTTTATCCTTTACGGTAAAGGGGGTGAAAAACTGCTGTTTGGTGAAAAGCGCATTGTCGACATCGCTCAGGATACTCAAGCAGAAGTGGAACTGAGTAACTTAAGCAACTTTTTCTGCTTTCCGTTTATTAACCCTCGCGATGTATTAACCACGCCTAAGTGGGTTAAAGAGACGGTTTGGTACCAGATTTTCCCTGAGCGTTTCGCCAATGGACGCCCAGAAATTTCCCCGAGCAACGTATTACCATGGGGCAGCCAACCCACCAGCGACAGCTTTATGGGCGGCGATTTATGGGGCGTGATCGATAAGCTCGATTACCTTCAAGACCTAGGCGTCAACGGACTTTACCTTTGCCCTATTTTCACCGCCAATGCCAACCACAAATATGACACGGTGGACTACTACAATGTTGACCCGCATTTTGGTGGCAACGAAGCGTTTAAAGCATTGGTTAACGAAGCACATAAACGCGGAATGAAGGTGATGCTTGATGCGGTGTTTAATCACATTGGCGATCAATCACCGCTATGGCTTGATGTGGTTGAGAAAGGTAAAGACTCTCAATACGCAGATTGGTTTTGGATCAACCAGTTCCCTGTTTACCCAGACACGCCAAGAGAGGAATGGGACTTTTGGAACCTGAACTACGAAACTTTCGCCAACGTTGCGGAGATGCCAAAACTCAATACAGAGAATGAAGAGTGTCGCGCTTATTTACTCGATGTTGCCAAGCATTGGGTTGAAGAATTTGGTATTGATGGATGGCGCTTAGACGTTGCCAACGAAGTCGATCACAGCTTCTGGCGAGAGTTCCGCAAGGTAGTGAAGCAAGCCAATCCAGACTGCTATATCCTTGGTGAAATTTGGCATGAAGGGATGCCTTGGCTGCGCGGTGATCAATATGATTCATTGATGAACTATCCATTAACTCAGGCAATCACCGATTATTTTGCCATCGCCAGCTTGAATAAGTCGGAGTTTAAGAACGCGGTCACGACATCTTACATAGCCTACCCGCGCAATGTTAATGAAGCGATGTTTAATTTGCTCGATAGCCACGATACTACCCGAATCATCTCGCTGTGTGGTGGTGACAAACGCAAAGCGAAACTGGCTTACCTCTTTATGTTCACCCAAGTTGGTGCGCCTTGTATCTACTACGGTGGAGAGGTAGGCATTGATGGTAATCGCGGTATGGGAAGTGAAGATAACCGCAAATGCATGATTTGGGACGAGTCAGAGCAAGATCTTGAATTTAAGCAGTTTATTCAGGATCTCATTTCGCTGCGTAAAAGCTCAGCGGCGTTCAATCTCCCTTACCTCGATTGGCTTGATGTAGATGATGATCACTGCATCGCCTATCAGCGTGGTGAGTGGCGCTTTATTCTCAATAACAGTGACCAAGCGAAAACCGTCGTATGTAGTGGAAAACCGTACGAGCTTAACGCCTATGGTTATGTCATGGAACAAGTGTCTCGCTAATGCAAGGCGCCATTCATTTGGGAATCTCTTTGGATTCCCAATCCATTCACACATACACCAGTGACGCTGCAGGCCACGAGCGACTCCGAGCCCGAGAGCCCCTCTCGTCAAACTCAGCTTCGCTTCTCGACACCTTAAAGCGCTTGGTCAATAAAAGCCGAATTCAATTTGGTGAACTCAAAGCGCTGACACTAAGTTGCTCTGAATACTTCACGGCTACGAATAGCCTCCATCAACCGTCCCCAGAGCAACTCGCGAGTGCCCTGAGCCAAACATTCACGATCGATTGCCAGCTTGTCAGCCACTCGCAAGCGGCTGCGATGCATGTGTCTGCACACCACCAGCGTTTGTTAAGCGTTTCGCTCGGCGACAGTTGTGGTTTGGCGTTGTTTGAGAACGGCAAACTACGCCCAAGCCGTCTGTGTGAGACGTGGGCACACTCTGAGCTTCCTGGTTTTGACTGGCTCGTCGATGGCTTAACGCCGGTATGTCGGTGCAGCAGTGAACACTGTATCGAGCAATTTTTGTCGGTCGGCGGAATTGAAAGGCAGTATCACCAAATCGTCTTGCAAGACAAACCGCTTGCGGTGATCTTTGCTGGCGTCGCCAACGCGGTCCCAACCGATACAAGGGTGTATCGTACCTTTATCGATCAACTGGCTCGCAGTTTGGCCAAGCCAATAAACGAATTAATGCCCGAGACTCTTCTGCTGTCTGGCGACGTGGTTTGCCACGGCCGTATCAATGACGATTTACTCGTGGCGCTGAGTCGATACATCGACGTCTCTTTGCTCCCCGACTCGATCACCTTATCCAGTGATGCCTTTGCTTTTGCTCAGGGTGCGGCACTCTTCTCGGAAAAAAATTACAACAATCGTTTTCTCTCCGCACGATGACAATGATAATCTAAAGTAGGTAAATAAATTGAACAGCTTCAGAGGACAACCTGTGTCAGATCTAGTGACCAAACTGATGGATTTCGGCTTTTCTAAAACCGACGCGCTTGTGTACATCAACCTACTCAAAAACGGCCGTGCAAGCGGATACAAAATCGCTAAAGACATCTCTTTGTCTCGCTCTTCAGTTTATTCATCGATCGATAACCTCTATGCCAACGGCTACATCTTCCTTTCAGACGGTGATACCAAAGAGTACGAAGCCAAATCGCCAGAACTGATCTTCAATCAAATTGAGAAAAAGACCGTCGAGAATATCAATATTCTTAAAACCGAACTGTCGAAGATGATGCTGCAAGAAGAAAAGCAGTTTGTGTACAACGTCACCGGCTATGAAAATGTGCTGCAAAAAGCCAAAGAAGTGATCAACCAAGCCAACTTGGAGATTTACCTCAATACTGACTTTAACTTAAATCTGTTTGCACAAGAGCTTTGTGATGCCATTGAACGTGGCGTGCGCGTGATTGTTTTCTCATTCAATAAAGTAGCGAGTCCGCACAAGAAAATCGAAATGTATTCTCGCTCTGACAACGAAGAAATCGAGTACCCTTCTCACCGCTTTATGTGTGTGGCGGATATGAAGCTAGCACTGATGTTTTCTCACCGTGACGAAACCTTGGGCCTTTATGCCAACAACCGCTTGATGGTGAAAATGATCGCTGAGCACATCCACAGTGACATCTACCTCACGGAATATGAAAAGCTGGAACCTGAGAAGCGCATCCGCGTCAATACCATTCACGAACAACACAACTCGATGGTGATGGACGATCTCGCCAAACACTAACAATCATGAGGGTGACATGCTCACCCTCCTCTTGCTCTGATTAAACCCTCGCCAGAACCGCTCTGATTTCTTCGATAACGTTGCCTTGCTCGCGTCGCAGTGGTCTAATACTCAAGTGATTTTCAACCACTTGGTAAATAGATAATGCAACATGAGCATCAACCTACGTTTTTCTTTTTCGACTATGAAACGTGGGGAACCAGCCCTGCAAAGGATCGTCCTTGCCAATTTGCAGGTGTGCGTACCGATATGGATTTCAACATCATTGGTGAGCCTCTGGTTATCTATTGTCAACCACCGACAGATTACTTACCCGCACCAGAAGCGGCATTAATCACCGGTATCACTCCTCAAACTGCTGTTGCCAAAGGATTGTCTGAGCCAGAGTTCATCGCCAAGATCCATGAGCAGCTCGCTACTCCAAACACCATTAACCTGGGTTACAACAGCATTCGATTCGACGATGAAGTGACTCGCTATACGTGTTATCGCAACTTTATCGACCCCTACGCTTGGAGCTGGCAAAACGGCAACTCTCGCTGGGATCTTCTCGACGTGATGCGCGCTTGTTATGCACTACGCCCAGAAGGCGTTGAGTGGCCAGAAAATGACGAAGGGTTTATCAGCTTTAAGCTAGAGCACCTGTCTAAAGCCAACGGGATTGAACACGAAAATGCCCACGATGCGATGGCCGACGTGATTGCTACTATTGAAATGGCGAAGAAGATCAAAGCTGCGCAACCTAAGCTGTTTGATTATTTCCTCAGCATGCGCCACAAACGCAAGCTCAACGATCTGATTGATATTGTTAACATGACGCCATTAATGCATGTCTCGGGCATGTTGGGTCGAGAGTGTAATTACACCAGTTGGATGGTTCCTGTGGCTTGGCATCCAACCAACCAAAATGCGGTGATCATGGTCGATTTGGCCAAAGACCCACAACCCCTGTTCGATTTGGATGTTGAGCAGCTCAATGAGCGCCTGTACACCAAACACTCGGAGCTGGCAGACGATGAACTTCCGGTCCCGGTAAAACTGGTCCACCTTAATAAGTGTCCGATACTTGCACCTGCGAAAACCTTAACCGCAGAAAACGCCGCGAATATTGGTATCAACCGAGAACAATGCCTTGAGAACTTGGCTCGTCTGCGTCAAACCCCTGAAATACGCGAAAAGCTGATTGGCTTATACAGCATCGACCGGGAATACGCGAAAGATAACGATGTCGATAGCATGCTTTATGACGGATTCTTTTCTCCGGCGGATAAAGCCTCGATGGACATTATTCGCCAAACCGATCCAAATAACTTAGCGGCGCTTGATATCTCGTTTAATGATGACCGTATTGCACCGCTGCTATTCCGCTACCGCGCACGCAACTTCCCTGCCACTTTAGATGAGTCAGAACAGCAACGCTGGGCAAATCATTGCCGAGACTACTTCGAAAGTCGTATTGAAGACTATATGCTCAATTTGGAAAACTTAGTTCACGAACATGAAAGTGATGAAAAGAAGCTAGCTATTTTAAAATCCGTTTATCAATACGTACAAAAGCTAGTATCTTAGATACCAGAACGCCTGCACCCTAACAGATGCCTCAGCCACATACACAATAATTACCAGTCATGAGGCACTGACACCCAACCAACATGGGTTTACACCGTGTTGGTTTTTTACGTTGCGTTTTTGCAACGCATGATAATTTCGGACGATAACAACTTATGGCAAAAACAGTGCTGAAATACGTTGTGTCAATGGGGCTGATTTTCCTCTGCCTCATCGCGGGCATCAACATTCAACATCTTCTCGGTATTTCGATTCCTGGCAGCATCATCGGCATGCTGATTCTTTTTGGATTGCTTGCAAGTGGACTTGTTCCCGTCGACTGGGTACGCCCAAGCGCAAGTTTATTTATTCGCTATATGGTGCTGCTGTTTGTACCCATCAGTGTTGGGTTGATGGAGCATTTCGATATGTTACTCGCTAATGCGCTGCCTATTCTCGCCAGCGCGGTAGGTGGGACATTCATTGTTCTTGTATTGCTTGGCCTTATGCTTGATCGAATGCTAAAAGGAGGACAAAAGTAATGTGGCTACTCGTTACCCTTGTTGTCTTTTTCGCTTCTCGCTGGTTGTGTCAAAAAATCAAAAGCCCATTTATGAACCCGCTTTTGATCAGCTTAGCTGTACTCATTCCACTTCTGACGTATCTGAAGGTTCCGTTTGAGACATATTATGCTGACAACCAGTGGATCAACTATCTGCTTCAACCCGCTGTCGTCGCACTGGCTTACCCTCTGTATGAGCAATTGCCGCAGATCCGAGCAAACTGGCGAATCATTATGCTTGCCTGTGGTGTAGGTAGCGTGATGTCGATGCTCACTGCCAGTATGATTGCCGTCTACATGCAAGCCGACATTACACTGATAGCAAGCCTACTTGGTAAATCCGTCACCACGCCTATCGCGATGGAAGTCTCTAGCCACCTCGGCGGAGAGCCTGCAATTGCCGCGATCTTAGTTCTAATCGTCGGTCTGTTTGGAGCGATTGTGGCGTACCCTGTCTACAACTTGCTTAACATTACTCACCCTATTGCCAAAGGACTTACCATGGGAACGGTATCCCACGCGCTGGGTACCGCAACCTGCGCTGAAAAAGATGGTCAAGACGCTGCATTTAGCTCTCTCGCCTTAGTGGTTTGTGGTGTGATTACGTCTATCCTTGCCCCTTCTTTCTTCGCATTTGCCGTTTGGCTTGCTGCCTAACTCACTTTTGCGACGTTTGGTCGAGCTGTTCAGTCGCAGCTCGACCGACCTCACTTCTCTCCCTTATGTAATCGATACCATGTGTGACCTCACTCTAATTATGTAAACAATAAATTCGTTACACAGATTAATGTGATTTAAATCTCAGTAATGTTTTACTCTTCGCATAAAATGAAATACCAGTATCAAGGCATGTCTGTACTGTAAAGACGCCCGTGCCAAAGATATCAATTAACGTATACACAAGGATTCACCATGAGAAGCCGCATTGAAAAAGCGCTATCTGATGCGCCAAGCCAAATCGCAGAATACCTATCACCCATTCTGTTAGCTGATGACTTTGACGCAACGCTTTCCCCTCAGCAATTTTCAGAGCTTCTGTCCATTTCAGGGCTAGAAGATGACGAACTTCGCGTCGCGCTGCTTCCTTTTGCTGCCGCTTATTCCTATGCTCCTATCTCAAATTTTTATGTAGGCGCGATCGTACGCGGTTTGTCAGGACGCTTATACTTTGGCGCGAACGTCGAAATCCTCGGCGCACAACTCGGCCAAACCGTTCACGCAGAGCAGTCAGCCATTAGCCACGCATGGATGAAAGGGGAACAAGGTATTTCAGACATTACGATTAACTTTAGCCCTTGTGGCCACTGTCGTCAGTTTATGAATGAATTGACCACCGCAGATAAGTTAGTGGTGCAGCTACCACAGCGTGATGAAATGACCTTGCAAGAGTATCTACCGGAGTCGTTTGGTCCTTCCGATCTTGGTATCGAGTCTGGACTCATGTCTAGCGTTGACCATGGCAAGCATACGAATGAAACCGATGAAATGGTTAACAAAGCCGTCGAGGCACTTAACCGCAGCCACGCCCCTTACACTAAGAACTTAAGTGGCGTGTGTCTTAAACTCGATAGCGGTGAAGTTTACTTAGGTGCATACGCTGAAAATGCGGCGTTTAACCCAAGCTTACCACCACTGCAAGTGGCGATGATTCAGCTACTTCTAGATGGTAAATCTTTACAAAATATAGAGTCTGCAGCACTGGCGGAAATGGCCGACGGTACCATCAGTCACCTTGCGGATACACAGGCAACACTGGAAGCAATCAATCCCGATATTCCGGTCGCCTACTTAGCGATATAAAATACAAAAGGCGCTCAATGAGCGCCTTTTGTTTCACTTTGCCACTTACCTAAACGTCAAAGAACGGTGTCGGATCCACTTCTAAGCTGCTAGGGGCAATCGCTCGTTCGATGGTTACTTTACTGTGTTTTACATCAACGTATGACACATCAATGAAACGCTTGTACTTTCGAGAGTAGAAACACTTGACCTCAGGTTTCAGTGGTTCCGCCGCATTGGAAGTCCATACAATGCCGACCCGACCATCACTCAGTTCAACCAAAGCACCAACTGGGTATACACCAATACAGTTGATGAATTTATAGACCAAGTCTCGGTCTAGGTGAAATGGTGTAAGGCTAAGCAAAATCTTAAACGCCTCTGCGGAGCTCATCCCCTTTTTGTAACAGCGATCCGCGGTTAGAGCGTCATATATATCAACAATACAGCTCATACGCCCATGAGTTGGCATCTGCTCAGCAGTCAAACCTCCCGGGTACCCTGTCCCATCCAATTTCTCGTGGTGCATCAAGCATACGTCACGAGCAATATCACTCAGCCCAGTAACGGTACTGATGATTTCACCCGCATAGACCTGATGCAGCTTCATATGCTCAAACTCTTCTGGCGTTAAGCGTGCGGGTTTATGGAGCACTTTGTCGTCGACTTTGATTTTGCCAACATCATGGATAATGCCACCGATCGCCATCTGTTTTAACGTCTCTTTGGGCAAGTTTAGATGCTTACCAAATGAGACCAATAAGGTCGCAACGTTGACCGAGTGTTCCAGTAAGTACTCATCTTTACTTCTTAACGCAGAAACGCAGTGAAGCGCATCAGAATCGATCAGCACGGACTCAATCAAATCATCCGCCCAGCCATCTAGCTCATCTACATGAATAGACTTGCCTTCAAACGTCTGATTAAGAATTTTTTGCGCTAAACCTTTCGCTTCGCGGATAATCTTTGAGGCTTTTTTCTGTTGGGAAAAGCGGCTCATTTTCTTACGTTTTGTCGGTGCGGGGGGCGCACCTTCTGGCTCCACCTCTGGCTGATCGCTTACTGGTTTAAATACACTGCCCTTTACCGACAGACTTTGATCTACCCAAGCATACTTAACGCCATTTTTCACCAATTGACGAATTGCTTGTTGAGTAGGTACTCGCCCTGCATTAGCAAGGTTGACGCGTTTACTGTCTTCAATGGCGGTAACAAACATGCCCACCGTCAGCGTATCAATCGGTATCTTGATGGATTGTTTTGGGTCGTACTGCATCTGTTCTTTTTATATCCCGAGCATTTGTTTTTATCACCTTTACGTCTGGGGAAAACTTGAAACAAGATTTCGACGAAATTTCAGTGAGTTGGCGCTCTGTTGACTTATGATTCACACGGCTTCTATATTGATATCATTATAATCGTAATCGAAACAATTTCCTCATCTCAATCGACATAAACTACAAGACAATCAATAATATTAAGTAATTATTAGTTACAAATCATACTATTGCGCGGCATTTTAAAGCCAATTTACAGTACATGCACCCATTATCTTATTCGCAGTCAAAGCAAACGTTTGCTTTTTGGTTCGGGATACGTATGATCGCCTACAATTTCATTCTCCTCTGAATAATAAGGGTTATCTATGTTTGGTACGGCTACACGTCAAAACGCAACACGCGTTCTACTGCTTGGGTCTGGTGAACTTGGAAAAGAGGTCGCAATCGAGTGCCAACGCCTCGGGCTTGAAGTGATTGCCTGTGATCGCTACGAAAATGCACCGGCGATGCAAGTCGCTCATCGCAGCTACACCTTGGATATGCTTGATGGAGAGGCTCTCGAGGCGATCATCGAAAAAGAACAGCCGGATTTCGTTGTGCCTGAAATCGAAGCTATCGCAACCGATAAGTTAGTCGAGCTTGAAGCGAAAGGACTTAATGTTGTCCCAACTGCGAACGCGACGAAACTGACCATGAACCGTGAAGGAATCCGCCGTTTAGCCGCAGAGGAACTGGATCTGACAACCTCTCCTTACCGCTTTGCTGACAACTACCAAGACTTTACTGCCGCCATCGAAGCCGTGGGTATTCCATGCGTGTGCAAACCTGTAATGAGCTCATCAGGTAAAGGGCAAAGTGTGATTAAGTCTGCTGATGATGTCCAAAAAGCGTGGGATTACGCTCAAGAAGGTGGTCGCACGGGGGCTGGGCGCGTAATCGTTGAAGGCTTTATCGATTTCGATTATGAAATTACGCTACTTACTGTACGCGCGGTTGACGGTGTGCACTTCTGCGCTCCGATTGGTCACCGCCAAGAAGATGGTGACTACCGCGAATCGTGGCAGCCACAAGCAATGTCAGATGCAGCTCTGGCCGCCGCTCAAGACGCCGCAGGAAAAGTGGTCAACGCATTGGGCGGCTATGGCATTTTTGGTGTAGAACTTTTCATCAAGGGTGACACCGTTATTTTCAATGAAGTCTCCCCTCGTCCACACGACACAGGTCTCGTCACCTTGATGTCGCAAGACAGCTCTGAATTCGCGCTGCATGTGCGCGCCTTTACAGGTATGCCAATTGCTGGCATTACACAATTTGGCCCAGCGGCATCAGCGGTGGTTCTTGGCCAAGGTACATCACAAAACATTCGTTTCGAAGGTTTAGAGCAAGCACTCGCCGCACCTCAAACCCAAGTTCGCCTTTTTGGTAAGCCAGATATTGATGGACGCCGCCGCTTAGGTGTCGCAATTACTCGTCGTGACTCCATTGAGCAAGCCATCGAAGATGCCGTCACTAGCGCTGCACAAGTAAAAGTGATTTACTAATCGCGATCGAAAAGAGCGTTTGGTTTCCCAAACGCTCTTTTCATTTAAGACTCTATCAAATACACCACTTCGATCATTCGTGCCCCTTCAATTTTTGAAAGTTTCGGTGGCATGTCCGCCTCATCATTACGATGTAGCTCTGTAATTTTGTAGCCTTCATACAAGCTTCTTACTTCTTGCTCCGGTACCGAAAACGGAGGCCCCGCCATCAGAGATTGCTCGTACTCAAGTGTCACCAACAGCATTCTTCCACCTGGGTTTAACAATGATTTAATGCGCTCAGCGTACTCGCCACGCATTTCTTGTGGCAACGCGACAAGAGAGGCGCGATCATAAACGATATCAACCGGCTGAATCGGCGCCGTGAAAAAATCTCCCACATAGATCGAGAGCTCATCAAACTGAAACAGCTCGTGTTGACCATTAACTGGCATCACCATTGGTGTATAGAAGTGTTCAGCAAAAAAAGCGCGTACCGCAATATTGCTTAGCTCAACACCTTGTACGTCGGCGTGTTTTGTCGCTAGCCAAACAAGATCTTCCGACTTACCACACAAGGGAACAAACACTTTCGAGTCATGCGTTGGGTTTGTATGCTTCCAATACTCGATAAGCAGCGGGTTAACATCTTCTAGGTGGAATCCAATTTGATTGGCCGCCCACTTAGAATGCCAAAATTCTGGGTCTTTCATTGTTATTCTCTGTCACTGACTTCACTTGCGCTTAGCCTAGCGAAAGCCCTATCTATTGACAATCCGAATCTCAAATTTACGTTCAGATTAGGTTCAGCTACGCCCTTTATACTTGGTTACATCTTGGTGATGAACTTAATCCAAATTGTTCACTCCAAAGAAATGGGACAGAGTTCAAAGATTGGATAGAGAAGCAAAAATCGCTATTGGAATCGGAGCTTTAGCCCCAAGATATGAAATGTAGAATCGTCAAGCTTAGTGATTGAAACCTTTTTCGACACCTTTTTCCTAAGCAACGACTCTAAGGAGAGTGAATGAGCCTTTTCCTACGTACCACGGCCCTAATGCTTTTAATGCTCAGCCGAGCGCCTGCTTTTGCTGCTGTACCACCAGCACCTGGCAGTGAGGAAAACCGTCCAGCGAATCAAAATGAAGTCTGTTCAAAAGCATTCAAGCATAATTTAAGCGGCCTTTACGGTATTAAACCGATCGCTTCTACACCACTTCAACCCTACTCAGACTTCGATATCCTTTATAGCAAAGCACACCAAGCTCAAGCTGAACTTGAAACCATCTGTAAAAGTACTGCACTACTCACATCCACAGACGCTTATTTCGCAGGCGTAAAATCCGCTGAACGTGCAAAAGAAAAGATCGCCTATGAGCTAGACGGCCAAACTGAACGCATTACCGATTTAGCTCGCGCGACCATCGTTGCAGACGACATTGAAAGCCTGATGTCTGCGTACGAGGTACTTAATCGCGAAACCACCATTGTTAAGGTGAAAAACCGCTTCAAAAATCCAGCGGCATCGGGTTATCGTGATTTGAATCTTCTGGTTCAGCTTCCAAAAACTAAGCTGATTGCGGAAGTTCAGGTCCATTTGAAAGCCATTGCCGATGTGAAAAGCGGTCCAGAGCATGATCTGTACGAGAAAATTCAGAAAATAGAACGTAAAGCGGCATCAGAGCGCCGTGAGTTTAGCGAGTTTGAGGTCGCACAAATCAAATCGATGCGCAGTCAATCTAAAGCGCTTTATCAACATGCTTGGCAACCATACCTCACCACACACCTCAGCGCTGCATAGTCATTATCAAAAGAGCCCTCAAATGAGGGCTCTTAATGTATTGTTTAGTGCTCAATTAGACTGAGAGCACTCGATTCACTGCCGAACTGATTTCAGCGTCACTCGCATCTAACGCCAGTGTGAAAGAGACATACTGATCGCCTCTCATGCTGAGTGAGCGGTCGACCTCTGCTAAACAGTGCATGACACGACCATCTAAAATAAACGACAGTTCGATCTCTTTCTTATTGATGAAGCCATTGTTTCGAAACTCAATCTCTTGGTAGCAGCCAGACTTCGAAGAGAAATTACTACCACGTAAGTGCCCTTTTTCAACGTCTGCTTTTACCATCGAAAAGCCGGCTTGCTCAATCAAGCCAATCACTTTCGCTGCCACAGGGAGTGGTTTCACTTCAACAAAATCACGATCTTTCGGGTCAATCGCAAAATCGATATCAAGCGTGGTTTCTACCCAGACGTGACACTGATTTTTTAATGCATTAAGCGCCGTAATTGGCGTCTCATCATCTAATTTCAATTCAAATGGAACTTGCTTGTTTTCACCAGGCTGAATGGTGAAAGGCTGAACGGCTTGCAGCTTGCCGATGATGAAGTCTTGGTAGCTCACACTATCATCACTTTCCACTTTTACTTCCGTACACAGCTTTAAATTGATGGCATCAATTTGCTGCTCGACGTCACCACCTTGAATGTGAACTGTCCCTTTAAGGGTTTCACCTTGAAATACTGACATACTTTCTAAAACGGTATCGACTTTTGCAGCTCCGATACCCAAGGATGCTTTCAACTTACCAAACATCTTCTTTCCTTATGATTGTCGTTGTTTGCATTGATTTAACGTGGACAGCTACAACTAAGCAAGCCCTTTATCGACTATTTTCCTGAAAACACATAGGCTTTCTCACTTTTTAATGAGGATTACCATCAAGGCTTTAGCAGTGCGACTTGCAATATCAATTCAAATGTATAACCATTTGTATAGTCAATAAGTATACAGCGATGTCATCCAATGAGTAACTCCCCGCTTTATCTTCAAATCAAAAAGTACATTAACGATAAAATTGAGTCTGGTCAGTGGCCAATCGGGCACCGAATTACCACTGAAATCGAATTGACCAAACAGTTTAATGTCAGTCGGATGACGGTAAATAAAGCAATTCGGGATCTCGTAGCTGAAGGAAAGTTACAGCGCAGACCTCGCCTAGGTACGTTTGTCTGTAGCAACGAAGATAAAGCGGAATCACCTTTGCTCGATATCCGAAATATTGCAGAAGAAGTCGCTCATAGGGGTAAATCCTACTCAAGCAAAGTGGTGACTCAAACCGTGCTCCAAGCTGACGAAACCATCGCGACTAAACTCGGCGTTATGTTAGGGACGGCTGTTTTTTACAGTGAAATCATTCACTTTGAAGATAAATCTCCCATTCAATATGAACTACGTTGGGTCAATGCTGCTTACGCTCCAGGGTATCTCGAGCAAGACTTTACCGAAGTCACACCCAATCAATACTTATCGCAAAACTGCCCACTCAGTGCTATCGAGCATACCGTTGAAGCGATTGTCGCCGACGACCACGTTCGCTCTGCGTTAAAGTTAGGATCAAATGAACCCTGCCTTTTGCTTAACCGACGTACGTGGAGTCAAGACAAGCTTGTGAGCTCCGCATTGCTCTACCACCCCGGCACTCGCTACAAATTAAGTTCTAAAGTTCTGCTCTCTTAGAGCATTTCATACTTTTTCATCGATCACATTTTCGCAACATCTCACTTGATCAATTGACTATCCTGAACGAGTATTTGTATATACATTTAATTAATGGAATATGCAGTATGTTCGAACAGCAACGATCTCCGTCATTTGATTTGGTGCTTACTAACGCCAGACTCGTGTCTATGGTGCCTGGTGATTGTGGTTATGAGATTAGCGAGCCAACAAATATTGCTATTCGACAAGGAATCATCGCCGAGATTGGAGATAACGTAGAGACCGCCGAGTCGGAAAGCTATGATTGCCAAGGACAACTGGTGACTCCCGGCTTTATTGACTGCCACACTCACCTCGTCTACGCGGGCAACCGTGCCAACGAATTCGAGATGCGTTTGAAAGGTGTGCCTTATCAGGAGATTGCTAAACAGGGTGGCGGGATCCTCTCGACAGTACGTGCAACTCGCGAAGCCAGCGAAGAGGCGTTAATTGAACTAGCGTTGCCTCGGCTAGACGGTTTGCTACGCAGCGGTGTGACGTCGGTCGAAGTAAAATCTGGCTACGGCTTAACGCTGCATGATGAAATCAAGATGTTGCGTGCTGCTAAAGCATTGCAAGAACATCGTAAAGTGCGCGTGACCACGACCCTATTAGCCGCTCACGCTCTTCCTCCAGAGTTTGCAGGCAAACCAGATGACTACATTGACTTCGTGTGTCGAGAGATCATTCCGCTTGTAGCAGAAGAGCAACTCGCCACCAGCGTTGATGTGTTTTGTGAGTCGATAGGCTTCGATTTAGCGCAAACAGAGCGAGTATTCGTTGCCGCTAAAGAGTATGGTCTCCGCGTTAAGGGACATACGGAACAATTATCTAATCTAGGCGGCAGCGCGTTAACCGCTCAGTACGAGGGCTTATCCGCCGATCATATCGAATACCTCGACCAAGCGGGCGTTGAGGCATTGGCTCAATCAGGCACTGTCGCGACATTGCTCCCTGGCGCATTCTACTTTTTAAAAGAGACAAAACGTCCTCCTATCGAGCTACTAAGAAAGTACAAAGTGCCCATGGCCATCGCGACCGATTTGAATCCTGGTACATCACCGTTCGCAGATTTGACTATGATGATGAATATGGGGTGTACCCTCTTTGGTCTCACACCTGAAGAAGCGCTGCGTGGTGTCACTTGCCATGCAGCAAAAGCATTAGGATATGGGCAAAGTCGTGGCCAGATACAAGTAGGGTTTGATGCGGATTTCGCCATTTGGGACGTGTCCCACCCTGCTGACTTTAGCTATCAACAAGGCGTGTCACGCCTATCGAGTCGCATCGTACAGGGAGAGTTGGATCATGTCTGAACAATCTAGCGATAAAACGCTGACAACAGTTCAAGAATTTCATTGGCAAGGACGTCACGACGCTGAAGATGGTGCGCTCGGGAAACGCGTCCATCATGTCATTAAACAGATTCCAGTTCGCGATCTAGAGCCCTATCACAATGCTGTTAGCTTACTTGGTTTTGCCTGTGATGCCGGCGTTGCTCGCAATAAAGGCCGAATAGGCGCACGCAAAGCCCCCGATCTCATCCGCCGTGCTTTAGCGAATATGGCTTGGCATAAAAAAAGCTCGCTTATCGATTTGGGCAATGTTGTCTGCGAAGATGATCTACTGGAACACTACCAGTCGATTTGTGCAGACGTGATTGCAACCGCGTTACGCTCTACTCCTGTCATCACTTTAGGGGGGGGTCACGAAGTCGCTTGGGCTTCCTTTCAAGGTCTCGCAAGATATTTTGAATATCTCAGCCCGTCACAGCCTCCAAAGATTGGCATTATAAACTTTGATGCTCACTTTGATCTCCGGGCCTTTGAAAGTAGCCATGCCGATGTAAAACCAAGCTCCGGGACGCCATTCAATCAAATCTATGATTACTGTAATAAACATGAATGGCCATTCCATTACGCATGCCTTGGGGTCAGTCGAGCGAGTAATACTGAAGCACTGTTTAAACGAGCTGAAGAGCTTGGCGTCTGGTTCGTGGAAGACAAAGATCTTGCGCATCTCAACCACATGTACCACTTAACTCAATTACAGCACTTTATTGATAACTGTGATTATATCTACCTCACTATCGACCTAGATGTCTTTCCAGCGGCGACAGCGCCTGGCGTGAGTGCACCGGCTGCGAGAGGCGTGAGTATAGATACCGTCGCACCATTTCTAGACAGAATTTTGCACTATAAGCAGAAGCTTGTGATTGCCGATATCGCCGAGTACAACCCGACCTACGACGTAGACAGTCAGACGGCGAGATTAGCCGCTCGACTTTGTTGGGATATCGCCAACGCATTTTCAGAAAAATAACATTAAACCAAGTAGTGGAACCAAGTCACTTCGGTAGCTTGGAGAGCTTCGTACTACTTGAATAACATGAAACACAAGGAGTCTTACCATGACGGAACGCCAAGTAGAAGATAAGCGTCTCGATACTAGCCGTACAATTCGTGCCCCACATGGCACGCAGTTGAGAGCAAAATCTTGGCTGACGGAAGCCCCACTTCGCATGCTGATGAACAACCTAGACCCAGATGTTGCCGAGCACCCTCACTCACTCGTCGTGTACGGTGGCATTGGTCGAGCTGCACGAAACTGGGAGTGCTACGATAAAATTGTCGAAGTGCTAGAGCGCCTTGAAGACGACCAAACCTTACTCGTTCAATCGGGTAAACCTGTTGGTGTATTCCCAACTCATAAAAATGCACCGCGCGTACTGATCGCTAACTCTAACTTGGTGCCGCACTGGGCTAACTGGGAGCACTTCAACGAACTCGATAAACAGGGTTTGATGATGTACGGACAAATGACTGCGGGAAGCTGGATTTACATTGGCTCACAAGGCATTGTCCAAGGCACATACGAAACCTTTGTCTCTGTAGCGAAAAAGCACTTCAACGGCGATCCTAAAGGGCGCTGGATCCTAACAGGTGGCTTAGGCGGAATGGGTGGTGCTCAGCCTCTCGCTGGCACTATGGCTGGCTTTTCTATGATTGCTGTCGAGTGCGATGAGTCGCGTATTGACTACCGCTTACGTACTGGCTACGTCGACAAGAAAGCCACGAGCCTAGACGAAGCACTCGCGATTATCTACGAATCAGACACTCCGGTTTCTGTGGGCCTACTTGCCAATGCAGCCGATGTGTTCCCTGAACTTGTAGAGCGTAACATTACTCCAGATGTTGTTACCGACCAAACCTCTGCGCACGACCCATTAAATGGTTACCTGCCACTGGGCTGGTCAATGGAACACGCTGCAGACATGCGCCTTAAAGATGAAGCGGCGGTGGTTAAAGCGGCAAAAGAATCAATGGCAGTGCAAGTCAAAGCTATGCTTGACCTTCAAGAACGCGGCGCAGCAACACTCGATTACGGCAACAATATCCGTCAGATGGCACTAGAAGAAGGCGTAGAAAACGCATTCGACTTCCCAGGCTTTGTCCCTGCGTACATTCGTCCTCTGTTTTGTGAGGGAAATGGTCCATTCCGCTGGGCTGCGCTATCAGGCGATCCAGAAGACATTTACAAAACAGACCAAAAAGTAAAAGAGCTTATTCCAGACAACCCACACCTCCACAATTGGCTGGACATGGCCCGCGAACGAATCCAGTTCCAAGGCTTACCGGCTCGTATTTGTTGGGTAGGATTGAAAGATCGCGAACGTCTCGGTCAGGCATTCAATGAAATGGTCAAAAACGGCGAGCTAAAAGCGCCAATCGTCATCGGCCGTGATCATCTAGATTCAGGCTCGGTAGCGAGTCCAAACCGAGAAACAGAAGGCATGATGGACGGCTCAGATGCCGTTTCTGACTGGCCATTACTCAATGCTTTGCTGAACACGGCAGGCGGCGCAACCTGGGTATCTTTGCACCATGGTGGTGGCGTCGGTATGGGCTTCTCTCAACACTCAGGTATGGTTATCTGTTGTGATGGTAGTGAAGACGCGTCTCAACGTATTTCTCGCGTGTTACATAACGATCCAGCAACGGGTGTAATGCGCCATGCTGATGCAGGCTATGATATCGCGAAAAACTGTGCAGCACAGCAAGGTCTTGATTTACCGATGCTTAACGAAGAACTGAAAAAGCTAAAATAAGCTCAGCTGAATAAAGGAAGATGAAGATGTTAAATTTACAGCTAAAGCCTGGATTTATTAGCTTAAAAGAACTGCGTCAAGTGAGTCGTTCTCCAGTGATTCTTTCATTGGACCCAGAAGCGATTCCAGCCATTGACGAAAGCACGAAAGTTGTCGAGCAAGTGATTGCTGAAGATCGCACGGTTTATGGCATCAACACTGGCTTCGGTCTACTGGCCAACACCCGTATCGCCCCTGAAGATCTTGAAACACTGCAAAAAAGTATCGTGCTATCGCATGCTGCGGGTATCGGCGAGCTTATGGCAGATGAAACCGTCCGCATGATGATGGTCTTGAAGATCAATAGCTTGTCTCGCGGCTATTCCGGTATACGCCTAAAAGTGATTCAAGCCTTGATTGATTTGGTGAACTCTCAGGTTTATCCATGCGTTCCGCAGAAAGGCTCGGTAGGCGCTTCTGGGGACCTAGCACCTCTTGCTCACATGAGCACGGTGCTATTGGGTGAAGGTGAAGCGCGCCACAACGGAAAGATCATTTCTGGATTAGAGGCACTGAAAATCGCTGGCCTTGAGCCCATTACGTTAGCACCTAAAGAAGGTTTAGCACTGCTAAATGGTACCCAAGCTTCAACAGCCTTTGCCCTAGAAGGTTTATTTGCAGCAGAAGATCTGTTCGCTTCAGGCACGGTATGTGGCGCGATGTCGGTAGAAGCCGCATTAGGTAGTAGACGCCCATTCGATCCACGTATTCACCGCGTTCGTGGACACAGAGGTCAAATGGACGCCGCTCTAGCCTACCGCCACATGCTAGATGTCAGCAGCGAGATTGGAGAATCACATACGGGCTGTGAAAAAGTGCAGGATCCTTACTCGCTGCGCTGCCAGCCTCAGGTAATGGGTGCTTGTTTGCAGCAAATTCGAAACGCCGCTGACATTTTGGAAATTGAGGCAAACTCAGTGTCCGATAACCCACTTGTGTTCGCAGAAGATGGCGACATCATCTCCGGTGGTAACTTCCACGCGGAACCTGTTGCTATGGCCGCCGATAACCTAGCACTTGCTATCGCAGAAATCGGCAGCCTATCAGAAAGACGTATGGCTCTGTTGATTGACAGCGCTTTGAGTAAGCTTCCGCCATTCTTGGTGGACAACGGTGGAGTAAACTCTGGCTTTATGATTGCTCAGGTAACGTCTGCGGCACTCGCAAGCGAAAACAAGACCCTAGCTCACCCAGCTTCCGTCGATAGCTTGCCAACGTCAGCCAACCAAGAAGATCATGTTTCGATGGCGACATTTGCAGGTCGCAGACTGCGTGATATGGCGGAAAACACTCGAGGCATTTTGGCTGTAGAGTACTTATCTGCAGCACAGGGCATCGACTTTAGAGCACCACTAAAATCATCGCCAAGAGTTGAAGAAGCGAAACAGATCCTACGTGAGAAAGTCAGCTTCTATGATAAAGATCGCTACTTTGCACCGGATATTGAGCAAGCAAACTCGCTGCTTAAACTGGCCGTTCACAACCACCTTATGCCAGAAGCGATATTGCCGAGTTTTTAACAGATAAAATTAAGCCCCTCATTGAGGGGCTCTGATTATTTGCGTCTACGCATTAAAGGAAATAACGCTAACAAGGATAGCCAACCCAAGCTACCGCCGCCACCAGAAGAAGATCCACCAGTATTGGCAGAACCTTGTGTTGTAGGATCTACATGTCTAAAGTTAGAAACAGATGCAAAGTCACTGCTTGTTGCCTGAGAACCGTCCTTTTTATACACCAACCCAATCCAGTTAGAATCTCCACTTAAGAAAATTTGATCGCTGAATGAAGTTTTTCCACTTACTTGCCCTTTTCGTTCACCATTAACTAGTAGATAAAGGTGGTCAAAACCCTCTTCCGAATCGATGCCTACATCAAATGCATATAAACCTCTAGGTAATTTATCGAAAAACACTGCCGACTGTTGGCTATCACCGATTGTTGCAGAGCGAATACCGTTATCACCATAAGCAACCCATGGGTTTTCATTGACATAAACGTTGCCAGCGTCAACGCCCATGCGGTCAGCTAGTAGAGCCGAGCCTCTCTCTGAACCTACATAATTTGCCTTCGCTGCGGTTTGGTAGTTTTTACCGTTAATTTGGTAGTCGAACGATAGTGTTGCTGTCCCACTATCGTATATTGCTACAGGGAAGCGTACTGTGACAGCACAAGAAGATCCCGATGCCAAACCACTCAGACAGGTATTGTTCGTAATTAAACCCGTACTAGGTGTCATGTTTGAGAAACTCATGACAGCGCCAGAATCGTTTACAAAGTCAAATGTGTGGGTATGGTTTCCTGGAGAGAAAAAGCCAATGAATTTGGTTTGCTCGTACGAGAAGCCTGACGTGTGTTGCTCGATCCAATCTGTATATTGGCTGATATTAGTGTAAACCCCATAAGAGTTTGCTTCACCACAACGAGATTTACCGTAACTGACGATACCAAGCTGAATGCCTGTATCCTTGACAACGAGAGGACCACCACTGTCACCACGACATGAATCGAAGCCCTCCTGAGCCGTGCCCGCACAGAAATTTACTGAATCGACATTACTGCTTACGCCTGCAAATGTCGCCGCACACGTTCCTTGATTGACCATAGGTGCATCAACTTGTTGCAACTGTGCTGGTTGCGTGTGATTGCCATATTCTGGAGTGGTAGAGCCCCAGCCAGCCACAGTTAACACGGTACCATCAGCGGTGTTTGCTCTTGTATTCTCATCGGCTAAGCGAACAGAGCTAAACTGACTCGCATCACGAGTTAATTCAATGATTGCAATATCATTTTCGAGAGTATTGTCATTATAGTCTGGATGAACATAGATCTTATTGACAGCAAATCGTTCACCTTCAGAGCTTTCATTGTTGAGATTATTAATCCCCACAACCATTTCAATATCAGATTCATCGGTGTTGTTTACACAGTGTGCTGCCGTCAATACATAACGACCACCAATGTAGCTACCACCACAGTGCTGACCTTCATACGCGTTGACACCTTTAGAGACCATCGCAACGATAAACGGCCAATCATTCACACTGGCATCTGTGCCGTCGATGATTCTTGGAGTGTTCGAACTATGGGCGGGAAGAGAAATTGCGGTGAGCAAAGATGCTCCAAGCAAAGTAGGCTTAAACCAACGTGACATAATACATCCTTAAAAGTTGTTATTTATAGCGAAAACATTCGCTTGCCGGATGATACCTACTTCTAACATTGCTCCCTTAATAATTATTTAAGTAAATTTTAAATACGAGAGCGGAATCACCATTTAAACATCACAATGAAATGACCATGCTTACATTAACAAATACTTATTAAGATATTGCTTTATTTTAAACTCGCACAACGTTCTGTTTTAATAGAAAAAACAATCACTATAAAATCTCTTAATAATGTTTCAATTTGTAAGTTAGATCTACAACTTATATCCAACGCCTAACTCTCTGCTTGTAATCTAAATATTCCGCACCAAACAGTTTCTCTAACGCTCTCTCTTCGGGTTTTATTTGAAATCGATTCATATAGTAGATAAAAGACAAAGCGAAAATGATAGACAGTATATTTTGGTGCCAATATGAAAACCCGATTAATAATAACAACAAAGCCAGATACATAGGGTTTCGGCTGTAAGCAAATATTCCAGTGTCGACTACTGTTGAAGCACTCTCGACTTTTATCGGATTCACTGTTGTTTTTGAGCGCCGAAATTCCACTACGCCGGCAATGCCGATAATTCCAGACGCTATGAAGCATAATAACAACACCACACCAGGAGCCGGTAGCGAAATCGTCAACCCAGTAAAAGCATGAGCCAAACGATTAACGATAACCATAAGAACAATAAAGACGGCGACGGGCGGAACTTTTAACTCGAGCTTATCCATAAACATAACGTAATCCCTTGCGTTAACCATTAAAAAATAGCCCAACTTAACGCTGGGCTATTTATTATTAAAGAATCGAAAGCAGTGCTTGTACTGGGTGTTTTACTTTCATGCCTTCAAAGCGTTTGACTTGGCTTCGGCAAGAATAGCCCGTAATTAGGCAGCGCTCTTTCGGTAATTGCTCTAAGTTTGGTTTCCAACTCAAACCATAGATGTCTTTCGACATTTGCAGCTTATCCACTTCATGGCCGAACGTGCCTGCCATTCCACAACAACCAACAGGTACCGTATTTAATACTGCACCGAAATGCTTAAAGATACTGCCCCACTCTTTTTCTGCATTTGGCATCTTTGTTTTTTCAGTACAGTGAGCGAGTAAGTACCAAGGCTCTTGTACCCCTTGTTTAACCCCTTCGAACTCAATAAGGCGAGGCTCAAGCCATTCATGTGCCGTCAGTACGTTGAAGTCGCCACGCTTGTCTCCAAGCACTTCCGTGTACTCATCGCGGTAGCAAAGCACTAACGCCGGATCGACGCCCACTAAGGGGATATCAATATCCGCGACTTGCTGTAAGAACGCAGCGGTATTTGCGGCATTGCTGGCAAAGCGCTTAAGGAACCCTTTTACATGTTGCGCTTTTCCATTTGGTTTAAACGGGAGCAGAACCGGTGTTTTGCCAAGTTTCACAATCAGGTTTGCAAAGTCTTCGACCACTTCTGCATCGTAATAGCTCGTGAACGGGTCTTGAACGATAACGACGTGATTTGCTTTGTCTTCTTTTGACAACGCTGCTAGCGCCTGCAAATCAAATGGCTTCAACCCTGACAAACGCTTCTCTAGTGTCGGAACCGACATTAACGGCGCATCCACATAGCCAACCGTTGATGCCGTTAGGTCTTGCACCCACTTCTGTTTCAGAGCGGTATTCACCACCTTTGGTGCTTTCGCCATCAAAGGCAGCATGGTTTCAATATTAGCGACTAAGTAGTCCTTCGCAGGACGTTGATAACGTGAGTAGTAGATATTGAGGAAGCGTGAGCGGAAACTCGGTACATCGACTTTAATCGGGCACTGGCTGGCACACGCTTTACACGCCAAACAGCCATTCATTGCCTCATGGACTTCATGCGAAAAATCGTACTCATGGCGCTTATTAAAACTGTTGCGAACCCGATCGAGCATGGTTTTTATCGATGCCGTTTGCTCTAGGGTTTGCTTTTCTAAATCGAGAATATCGATGCCTTGCTCGGTTAACTGTCGCAGCCACTCTCGAACCAAACCAGCGCGACCTTTCGGCGAATGACGACGATCTGCGGTAACTTTCATCGATGGACACATTGGCGATGATGTATCGTAGTTAAAACACAAGCCGTTGCCATTACACTCCATCGCCTGCTTAAAGCTATCACGCACCTGCACATCGATTTGTCGGTCATAGAAGCCACGCTTGGTATCGGTCACTTTGACCAGTTCAGCATTACTTTCAAGCGGTGTACAAATCTTGCCCGGATTCATCTTGTTGTGAGGGTCAAAGGCACCTTTAACTCGTCTCAGCTCTGTAAATAGCTCTTGCCCAAAGAATTCAGGGCCATATTCAGAACGATAACCCTTGCCGTGCTCACCCCACATTAAGCCACCGTATTTGGCGACCAGCTTCACCACTTCATCAGAAATCTGGTGCATTAGCGCCTCTTGCTTCGGATCGCAAAGATCCAAGGCGGGCCTTACGTGAAGAACACCAGCATCAACGTGGCCAAACATGCCGTAGTTAAGCTGTTTGGCATCTAGCAGCTCGCGGAACTCTGCAATAAAATCAGCCAAGTTCTCAGGAGGTACACAAGTATCTTCTGCAAACGCGACAGGCTTTGCTCGACCTTTAGCTGCACCGAGTAAGCCGACCGCTTTTTTACGCATGTTGTAAATACGACCAATGCTTGCGACATCATCACACACTTGATAGCCGATAATGCCCGCCTCGCTATTCTCTAGCATCTGGTCAATGCGCGCAGTTAACGCCGAGACTTGAGACTCGACCTCATCGACATCTTGGCCAGCAAACTCCACCATGTTGATCCCTTGCATATCTTTGCCCGGGACGTCCGTAAGAAGATCGCTCACGGTGTGCCAAACAATATCTTGCTTGGCCAAATTGAGCACTCGAGAGTCGACGGTTTCAACCGATAGCGCATTGGCTTCGACCATAAAGGGGGCGTTGCGCAATGCTGAATCAAACGAGTCGTACTTCACATTAACCAAAGTACGGGCTTTAGGAATCGGTGTTAAATTAAGTTTCGCTTCAGTGATAAACGCCAATGACCCTTCAGCGCCACATAGAACGCGAGTCAAGTCGAACTCATTGGTCTCATCATCGAGCGCGTTTTTCAGATCATAACCTGTCAAAAAACGGTTCAGCGGTGGAAACTTTTTGTTGATTTGCTCTCTCTTTTCTCGACAAACCTGCTCGGTCACTTTAAGTGCTTGATAAGCGAACTCACCTTCTTTAGGCAGACCATGAGAAAGATCTGATTCTAAAACCGAACCATCAGCGAATACCGCTTGAAGCGATAGCACGTGATCTGACGTTTTACCGTACTTTAAGGAGCCTTGACCAGACGCGTCGGTATTGATCATGCCACCTAATGTGGCGCGATTACTGGTCGAAAGGTCAGGAGAGAAAAAGTACCCGTAAGGTCGGACGGCATCATTTAGCTGATCTTTAACCACACCAGTTTGAACTCTAACCCAACCTTCCTGCTCATTGATCTCAAGAACCTTATTCATATGGCGAGACAGATCGACCACGATACCCGAAGTCAGGGATTGACCATTGGTCCCGGTACCGCCTCCACGAGGTGAAAACGTGATGCGTTCAAAATCGGAATGTGCGCTTAACTTACCAATGAGAGTGACATCTTGAGTGTTTTTTGGATGAACAACAGCTTGTGGGAGTTGTTGATAAACACTGTTGTCTGTGGCGACCGCTAAACGGCTAGAATATTGGCTTTCAATGTCCCCGCTAAAGCCAGATTGGCGCAATTTGTCGAGAAAACTGATGACGACGGGATCCACATCAGATTGAGAGTGTAATCTTGGTAACATTTGCTTCCTGCCCCTACTACGCTGATCCAATCAGCATTGGGTTCTTTATATAAAGTTATAATCTTTGAGTTGTGTCACTTTACAACATTTAAAAGGGTGATCAAAACAGAAATGCAGTGTCAAATTGGAACTTATCGCAATTCTTTCCCACACTTAGAAATCATGGACTTGATTTAAAGTGTCTTTATGAGCGAATCATCAATGAAGAAAAATAAAATTATCACAACAGAAGATATTCTTTTAAAACTTTGCCAATCAGTATCCGGGGTACTGACTTCAGCAACTAGCTCGCCTGTCACCTATTCAGCTATGGTGCAAAAAATCACCAAAACTAGCCTAAAGCCAGACTTTGGCTGCTTTGTTCTATTCGATGGTGGTTTTTCAGGGCTCGTCGTCATCAACTTCACGGCCAAGGCGGCATTGGAAGTGTACACAAACTACATGCGCAATATGGGCATGCCTGAAGATGAGTTGGCTGTACTACACACTTCAGATGAAGTGGCAGATGTACTGGGCGAGCTAATGAACCAACTGGTCGGTGACTTTACCAACCAAGTGCGTAAAGACTTGCAAACTCACATCACACAAAACCAACCTAAGATGCTAACGCTGAATAAGCAGGTAATCTTGTCGGTAGATACTAACCTTGATCGACCGCAAGCTCGCCGAGTTACTTTCTCAACAGAGAAAGGCAACATTTTCTACCTTGAGCTAGCGATGGATAAGACAGAGTTTATCCAGCTTGAAGAGTTCGAAACCGTGGAAGACGAGTGCCCTGATGAGATTTTAGAGAAAGCACGTCAAAACATGACAAGCAAGTCTGAACCAAAGCAAGAAAGCGCATCTGCAGCTGACGACCTTTTCGATGAACTAGGTATTTAATCACTCAGTTCTTCAAAAATAGAACGCCACTGATTAAGCAGTGGCGTTTTGCCCACCACTGCCTTTTAAACCACGCCCTATTATTCTTCGTGACCAGAGCCCTGCCGACATTTCCGTTTTTCCTCAGAACACGTTAAAATAGCCGACTTTGCAAAATTAGGTACCTCTTAGTTGTCGATGAATAAACAGAAAGCCCTGAAGAAAATTGCTAAATGTCTTGAACTTGGTAACTCTGCGAATGTGAATGAAGCAGCAAACGCCATCAAGATGGCTCATAGCTTGATGCTCAAATATGGTCTCGACAAAGACGATATTGAATTCATCAAAATGGGCAAAACCCAATCGACACATCTCCTTCCTGCCAACATTGGCTCTCAGCTGCTACGTATCATTCGTGGTATTAACACCAAGTTTGGCGTAGAAGCGGTACTTCTAAATCATAAAGGACTCAAGCGCGCTGAATTCATTGGTGAAGCCGACCGCGCTATTTTTGCTGCCTTTGCTTTCGACATTATTTACCGAGAAATGAACGAGCAAACGGGCCGTTTTAGAAACAGTTTTGCCGGCACGGGCACTCCATCGAGCGAAGTTACGCGCCGCGTAAACTCATTTTTATCGGGCTGGGTGGAAGGCGCACTAGAAAAATTGCCTATTATTACTCCAGATGAAGAGTCCGCAAAAAAGATTGACGACTACATTGATAAAGAGTTCCAAAACATAGACCGAGAGACCTTTAAGCAACAGCTTCGAGAGGCGATGAAAAATCTCACTGAAGATTACGAGGTCGGCTTGAAAAAAGGGCGGAAAGTATCGGTCAACCGCCCTATTGACGGCGCTCAAGCCCCTAAAATGCTGCGTTAGGCGCTTGTTCAGGTTCGGTTAAGGTTTGGTAAAATACACTGTTCAGAATTGACATAGAGGCGTCGATGGGGTTTATTCCTCGGCAAATCAAAACTCCAGAGCAATGAATCTGGATACACGGAGATGTTTATTGTGAAGAAAATTACCTTAGCCCTTGCTGTTGCAATCGCATTGTCTGGCTGTCAGGCGACTCAGCGCCAAAACGCGACAACCGGCGAATCAGAGACAAATTCAGCAACTTCCGGCGCAATCATTGGTGCTATCGCAGGTGCAGCGATTGGCGTTGCAACCGGTGATGACGCGAAAGATCGCCGTAAGCGTGCTCTTATCGGCGCAGCGGGTGGTGCTGCGGTCGGTGGCGGCGTAGGCTACTACTTTGACCAACAAGAAGCCGCTTTGCGTCAAGAGCTGCTAAATTCTGGTGTTCAGGTCGAACGTGTTGGCGAAAACCAACTTCTTCTGCGCTTAGAAAATGGCATCGGGTTCAGCTCTAGCTCGTATCAACTCGATAGCAGCATCCACAATACCCTGCGCGGTGTCGCTCGTATTCTGGTTGAATACCCGGACACAAGTTTGGTTATTGAAGGCCATACAGACAGCACAGGCAGTGATACGACCAACCAAATCCTATCAGAGCGTCGCGCTGAATCGGTCCGTTCTTACCTAGTGTCACAAGGCGTTGCGGCTGGTCGTGCTATTGCTCGTGGCAATGGTGAACGTTACCCACTTTGCACCAACAGTACAGCAGAAGGCCGTGCGTGTAACCGCCGTGTTGAGATTCAGATTCTTCCATTGAAGTAACTGAGAATACGTTTTGATAAAAGATAAGTGGCTTCCTTGAAGCCACTTTTTTATTTGTCTCGCAAATGATTTAAACTATAGGACTAACGCCAAATTCGCTGTAAGGGATTGCCTTGAAACTGATTGCTTTCATTCTGCTCATCTTTTGTCCATTGAGCTATGCCGCTTCAATCGAAGCATTAACCGAGCAAGCTCAAAATCAGAATGTCGATGCGCAGTTGCAACTCGGTCAGAAGTACCTTAGCGGAGACGGTGTTGAAGCCTCTCGAGACGAAGCCATCTATTGGCTCGAACAAGCCGCTGATTCTGGAAGCCAACAAGCGGCGATTGATCTCGCTAACGTCTACTTAGCCAATCAAAGTCATCAGCCTGATGTTGCAAAAGCCATCTACTGGCTAACTCGACTTGCTCTTAGCGATAACTACCAAGCTCAGTTCAATTTAGGCAAAGTGTACGAAGGGTTGAGTCAACCACCATCCAACCTTGCCTTGGCGGAAGTTTGGTATCAAATTGCCGCCCCAAACGTGCCAGAGGCAGAAGACGCCTATGCGAAGGTGCTTGAGATGCAGTTTAACGCCCAACGAGCCAAACAGGTGTCATCTATCGATCAGTTAGAAGTCGCCTTTGACAATAGCGGTATTGAGTTAAGCCCTGTGGCCCAATCGAAAACCGAGAGCACAGCAAACAACGATTTTATTTACTTATCCATCGCCCTGAGTATTGCACTCATTGCTTTGCTCTTTTGGCACCTAAAGGCAACTCGCTCGCTGAGCAAAAGTAGCCAACATTCTTTGTCAGAGAATAAGCAGGAGCAGCGCCAGCTACAGAACAAAATCAAACAACACGAAGCGACGATCAAAACACAAAAGCGCCAGTTGGAGACGCTTTACCGCCAGTTTAAAAAACAGCAAGCGACCCAGCAAAGAACTCAACCTTCTCAGCCGACTAAAACGGCGAGCGAGAACAAGCTCTCCTTGGCATGTGCACTGTTTGGCTATAAGCCAGATACCATTCCAGATACAAAACAAATAAAAACGCGCTATAAGCAGCTGTGTAAAATTTACCATCCTGATTTGAAAGGCAGTGAAGAAGATATGAAACGTTTGAATGCGGCGTTGAAAATCATACTAAGCTGCGTTAATAAATAGTTACAAATCATAGTAAGCCGAGAGCGAAATATTCGACAAGCTTTAAGTTACGGGCTCGCGCAATCGATCACTCTCCCATTAACCATAACAAATGATTAACCTATTGATAGGTGTCATGTAATAATACGCCGCGAAGATAACACCTAGTATATAAAGGTGGGGAGAACACTATGTTTACTATCGAAGGCATATGCGATTGGTGCAAAAAACCAAGCCTACTAACCTCGCATGATTACATTGACGGTCTGCGCCACCACTCTTGCCAAGAGTGTAATGAACTGGCCACATTGGATGTCCGTCAATTCAACATTGCTGAACTTGCACAGCGTGAAAAACAGCAGGCAATGCGTTAAGCATTAGATTTCTCCAGGGATGAGCAGGCCACCAAATCGGTGGCCTTTTTGTTTTCGAATTTTGCCAAATCACAACCACTCATTCATTCACGCACAATCATTCTGCGTCTGGCTGATTCTCTGGAGCGGCATCAGTAAAAGCGCTCAACTCTCTAAGTGACGACGTCACTTTTTCGATACGTGGATAGCGCGTGATATCGATGTTGAATCGCTCGGCGTTGTACACTTGTGGCACCAGGCATACATCAACCAAACTAACATCATCTCCGACACAGTATCGACCACTTGTTTGAGCCAACTTCTTTTCCAAACCGGTAAAGCCAACATCAATCCAATGCGCGTACCACGCCTGCTTACTCATGTCATCAATACCCATTGGGCCAGCAAGGTACTGTAATACGCGCAAATTGTTGAGTGGATGAATATCTATTGCGATATCTTGCGCCATCGCTTTCACCAGATATCGCTTCTCTATATCTGCTGGAGTAAGCAAAACATCCGGGTATTGCTCATCAAGGTAATCGATGATGGCTAACGACTGATTAAGCCGCACGTCACCATCGACCAATACGGGCACAAGTTCACTGGGATTGAGCATCTGGAAATCGGCAGAGTGCTGCTCTCCGCCATTTCTGATTAAGTGGACGGACGCCTGTTTGTAGGGCAATTGCTTCAAGTTCAGAGCGATCCGAACTCGATAGGCCGCTGACGAGCGCCAATATCCATAAAGCGTGATGTCTGACATTAGTATTTCACCACGTGCTGATCAATCGAGCCAAAGATAGAGTGACCTTGCTTATCCAGCATCTCGATCTTTATATGGTCACCAAACTTCATAAAAGAAGTGGTAGGTTTGCCATCACGGATCGTCTCAATCATTCTGACTTCAGCAATACACGAATACCCGACGCCACCCTCAACTATTGAGGTTCCATGGTCAGTGCCCTGCTTATTAGAAACCGTACCAGACCCGATGATCGCCCCAGCACAAAGCGGACGGGTTTTCGCCGCGTGAGCGATAAGCTCTGGAAATTCAAATGTCATATCGACGCCCGCATTCGGTTTACCAAACAATTCATGATTGTAGTAAGACATAAGCGGCAGGCTTAGTTTGCCGCCATCCCAGTCATCACCGAGCTCATCTGGCGTCACCGCCACTGGGGAAAAGACCGACGACGGTTTCGATTGGAAAAAGCCGAACCCTTTACCCAGTTCATTGGGGATCAGGCCGCGTAGCGACACGTCATTAACCAACATTACAAGTTTAATGCTCTTTGCAGCTTGCTCCGGTGTGACGCCCATTGGCACATCGCCTGTTACCACCGCGACTTCACCTTCGAAATCGATGCCCCAATCTTCGCTTCCTAGTGGAATATCATCACGAGGACCAATAAACGCATCGGAACCTCCTTGGTACATTAGCGGGTCAGTCCAAAAGCTTGGGGGCATTTCTGCGCCACGCGCCTTGCGAACCAGCTCTACGTGATTGACATATGCACTGCCATCCGCCCACTGGTAAGCCCTAGGTAGCGGCGATTCGCATCGACTTTGATCAAACGGCAGCTCCTGCACTAGCTCGCCTTCATTCAGCGCGATATAGACTTCATGGAGTTGAGGCTCAACGCGCTCCCAATCATCTAAGGCTAGCTGCATGGTCTCCGCGATTTCAGGAACCGCGACACACTTGGTCAATGCTCTATTGACGACCACCAGCAAACCATCTCGGCGGCCATTTTTTAAGGTTGCTAACTTCATACTCAATCCCTTAATTCTTATCCTTTCCAGCTGTAGACGTATTCTTTATTTTCAACCGCGGTTGCCTCTTCGCCAAACGAGAGAGCGTGGCGTGTATCAATCATCACAGCGACTTCATCGGTAAACTTCTTCTTGAACTCTTGGCCAGCCTGAAACGCTTTTGGGTGCGGCCCATGAGTAAATCCAGCTGGATGGAAAGTGACCATCCCCGCTTCGATATTGTCTCGGCTAAAGAAGTCCCCAGCGTGGTAGAAAAGCACTTCGTCGTAATCATCATTGTTGTGGTAAAACGGCACTTTCAATGCCCCAGGGTCACTTTCGATGGGTCTTGGAACAAAGGTACAAATAACAAAGCCCGCGCCCACAAAGGTCGTGTGCGCCGACGGCGGCAAATGGTAGCGATGTGACATTAATGGTCTTATGTCACGCCAGTTTACTTTGACAACCGCCAAATCCCCATGCCAACCAATCGCGTCCAATGGGTTAAACGGATAAGTGACCGTGCTGATTTGCTCATGGCGTTTTACCTGCACTTGGGTTGGCTGCTCAGAATATTGCGCCTTAAATTTTTCATTGATCGAAGGCACTTCCAGAACGGCCGGATCAAACACAGCGTGGTTGCCGACCATGCCTTTGTCGGGCAAGGTGTACGCGGCATCGGTGTTTTCAACCATTAGAATAAACATGGCCTCAGACGGTTCGAGGCGCCAATTGGTTGAGCGAGGAATCACCACATAGTCACCTTCCCCTACCTCTAAATGCCCATAGTCACTGTAAAAATCGGCCTTCCCTTGGTGGATAAACAGCAGTTCGTCACCGTCTGCATTCCTAACCAGAAATTCCATTTTTTCATCCATGCGCCAAACGCGAATTTTGCAATCTGCATTGTGAAGCAGATGGGGCACCGCCCAAGGAGAGAGTTGGCTCGCTTTCTCGACAAGATTGAAATTGAATGCTCTCGGGCGTAGTTCCCCTTCCCACTCACTCCATCCTGTAGGTGCGTGTTGATGATGAAAGTGTGCTGCGGGGCCAAAAAAGCCGCTTCTCCCCGCCTCTCTCTCGTAAATTGCCTCTTCCGGGAAGTCTGCGTGCGCTTGCTTGGAGCACACTCCCTCCCGGTGAGGGAATGTGATCCATTTATGCATCGTTTAGTACTCCACGGCGAATTTGGTCTTCTTCGATCGACTCAAATAGAGCTTTGAAATTACCTTCCCCAAATCCTTCATTGCCTTTACGTTGAATGATTTCAAAGAACACAGGACCAATGACCGTCTGAGTAAAGATTTGCAGCAAGATGCCATCTTTCATCGGCGCGCCGTCAATCAAGATTTCGAGCTCACGAAGACGGTTTACATCCTCTGAGTGCCCCTCTACGCGGCTATCCACCTTCTCGTAGTAAGTACCCGGTGTTGGCATAAAGTCCATTCCGCGATCTCGTAGAGTTTGTACGGTTTGGTAGATGTCATCTGTCGTCAAGGCAATATGCTGAATCCCTTCGCCGTTGTATTCACGAATGAACTCTTCGATCTGCGACTTATCGTCAGACGACTCATTGATTGGAATGCGGATTTTGCGACACGGTGCGGTCATCGCTCGGCTCACAAGCCCCGTCAGTTTGCCCTCAATATCGAAGTACCGAATCTCACGGAAGTTACCGATTCGCTCATAGAAACCCGACCAGACATCCATGTTGCCCTGTTTGACGTTGTGCGTCAGGTGGTCAATTTCATACATACCGACGTCCATTTTCGCCAAACGTTCCTCTGCATCAGGGTAAAATACAAAGTCCACATCGTAGATGCTCTGCTTGCCGTATCGGTCAACGAAATAGAGCAAGCTTTCGCCAATGCCATAAATCGCCGGAATACTCAGCTCCATCGGTCCGATTTCTGTTTTGTACTCTTCCCCACCATTCTCAAGAGCATGAGCGTGTGCAACAGCGGCATCTTTCACTCTAAATGCCATGCCACAAACCGAAGGACCATGAACTTTGGCGAAGGCTTCAGCTTGGCTGTGAGGCTGTGCATTGACGATGAAGTTGATGTCACCCTGGCGATACAGCCACGCATTTTTGGAACGGTGCTTAGCCACTTCTGCAAAGCCCAGCGAGCTAAACAGCGATTTTAGGTCTTGAATGCCTTTTTCATCCGCTGCCGTGTACTCCACAAATTCAAATCCGTCAGTGCCTAGTGGATTAAACGCTTGATTCATTGTCGTTCCCTCTTTTTTAGTTTCAGCGTGTCTTAGCTAAGATTTGCCGATCTCAATTATAAAAGGAACCAACGGCGGACATTTTACACTCGCACAAACTTGCAACATAACCTGTAAAACATCGCCTACGATGAACACTAAAACCAATAAAAACAATGAATTAAACAAAGCAACTTGGTAACAAATATTTTACATTAAGGAAAAGTTTGCTTTACACAATGAGAGTACGTTTTACTCCGTTACCAGTTAGTTGGTCAGAAACAGGTAAAGTTGTTGGTTAGATTGATTTACCTCAGATTTATTCACTGCCAGTAAGGCTAAGGTGGTCGCCTCTGTTCTCTACCTAGGTATAAAAATGACACATATTAATCGCGACCGTCTTGTTGACCATTTTATCCAACTCGTTCAGATCGACAGTGAATCAAGAAACGAGAAAGCCATCGCGCAAGCACTTTCAGAGCAATTAGGCGAACTGGGCTTTACGGTTCACAAGCTACCTGTGCCTGAAGAGGTCTCTAATGGCTTCAACGTTTATGCTCGACTCGAAGGCAAAATTGAAGACAGCATTGTTTTGAGCTGTCACATGGATACAGTGACTCCAGGCATTGGTATTGAGCCCATCATCGAAGACGGCATCATCCGCTCCAAAGGCAACACCATTCTCGGTGGTGACGACAAATCAGGCATTGCAGCGATCATGGAAGCCGTTCGCTGCATTCAATCAGAAAACCTCGACCATAAAACTATTGAACTGGCGTTCACTGTTCACGAAGAAGGCGGATTGTTTGGCTCAGAGCATTTTGACATGTCTTTCATCACATCGGACAAAGCCATCGTACTCGATACAGGTGGTCCAATTGGTACGATAGTCAACGCGGCGCCTGGACAGCAAAAAATCGTCGCTAACATCAAAGGTCGCCCAGCCCACGCAGGCTTAGCGCCAGAAGAAGGCATCAGTGCGATCCAAGTCGCGGCTGACGCCATTACACAGATGAAATTGCTTCGTATTGATGAAGAAACCACCGCAAACATTGGTATTGTCGAAGGCGGAAACGCAACTAACATCGTCATGCCAGAACTTAAGATCGTCGCGGAAGCGCGCTCACTAAACGGTGATAAGCTCGATGCGCAGGTCAACCACATGGTCGAGACTTTCCAATCAGTTGCCAAACAGCACGGCGCCGAAGTGGACATTGAATCAACACGTGCCTACAACGCCTTTGTTATCGCTGACGATCACCCTCATATTCAGTCGGTAAAAGCGTCGTTTGAAGCGATTGGTGCTAGCCCTTACACCAAGGGCACAGGTGGCGGCAGTGACGCGAACAACTTCAATGCCAAAGGACTAACCACCGTCAATGTGTCTACGGGCATGGCGAAAGTTCATACCACTGAAGAGTTCATCGCAATTGATGACATGGTTAAGATTACTGAGTTTGTGAAACACTACTTAACTCATTAACACCAAGCTAAGCCGCAGCGCATGTTGCGGCTTTTATGCGGAGCTCGCTTCAATACGCTCTTGTAGAATCATCGAAGAGAACTCTTGATAAGAGAGCGGTTGTGAAAATAGGTAACCCTGATATTGGTCGCATCCAAGCTCTTCAAGCACCGCCAACTGCTCTTCATGTTCAACACCTTCAGCAATCACCTTAATGCCCAGACTGTGCCCCATTTGAACAATGGTATTCACCAGCACTCGATCCGAATGGCTGACTGAGCATTCATCAACGAAACACTTGTCAATTTTCAGCACATCGATAGGCAGTTGCTTGAGGTATTTGAGGCACGAATACTCAACACCAAAGTCGTCTATCGCAATAGTGACGCCGATTGCACGAAGTTGTCGGCAAATATCAGTGATATGTTCAGGATCACTCATCAGTGTGGATTCCGTGATCTCGACTTGCAGGAGATGAGAAGGGAGTTTGGTTTGCTTTAGCGCTTTGCACAGCACGTCAAACAGATCAGCGTGGGCAAACTGCACCGTTGATACATTGATGGCAATGCACACATCGAGACCTTGATCGTTAAGCTGCTTCGCCTGCGCACACGCTTGGTAGATGATCCATTGTCCAAGCGGAACAATCTGAGTGGTTTTTTCCGCAACTGGAATGAACTCAGCAGGCGAAATAGGACCAAGCTCTGGATGCAGCCAACGAATTAGCGCTTCTGCGCCAACAATCCTCGACTCTTTAATCGACACTTTGGGTTGGTACTGTAAGACAAATTGGTTGTTGGCCAACGCATCTTTGATCTCTGTTTCGATTTGGTGCTGGCGAATAGTCTCACTCAATAGTTCGTTATCGAACCAACAAACAGACCCAGCCCCTTCGGTGCGCGCTTTATACAAAGCAAAATCGGCGTTTTTTGCCCAAAGTTCCATGTTCCCTTTCGCATCGGTTGCGTATGCGACACCGATACAGTAAGTGATCCGGTGCGAGGTATTTTCGATGTTGAACATCATTTTATGGTGCTTCAATAACTCATCGACCAGTTCTTGGAGCGTCTCTTCAATGTGCTTGCTTTCAACAAGGATGACAAATTCATCCCCACCAAACCGGAATATTTCGCCTTTAGACTCAACCAAGTCTTTAAGATGATGTGCAAAAGCAATTAGCAGCGCATCACCGTGTCGATAACCTAGGCGATCATTGACGTTCTTAAAGCCTTCCATCCCGATATGAATCAAACCAAAGCGTCCCAAGTTTGACTTATCGACTCTTTGTAAGGATTCGTTGTAAGCATTCGCATTCGACAATTTTGTCAGATAGTCGGTGACGCTATCGCGATGGAATTGCTCTGCTTGCTTACGCGTTTGCACATAAAAGTAGACAAGTAGCGTCGAAAACAGCGTGATTGCCGTGAGTTGGATGGAGAAATCCACAAACGCATCAAAATCTGACACGGAAAGTTGGTACAAGTAACTATTGATTAATGCGGCACCGACCGCGATCGGCCACAACGTTCCGGGGAAAAGGACGATGTAACAAAGTGGAAGCAGTATTAAGCAGAGCTGAATATCGTCAAGGTTAAAAGGGTCAATCAGCCCACCAACAACGAACAGAGCCAATGACGAAAACGCAAACAAATGTTTAAGAGACGCCTCTTTCACAAAGAGTGCGATCATCATCATCAGTGGGAATAAATAGTAAACATAATTCCAAGAGTGCGGAATCATGGTCAGTGTATAAGTCACCCATCCAACGGCAGAAAGGTAAGCCAAGTAACCCAAGACCTGCAAGCCGTCTGTTAGTTGATTCTGGCGCATAGTGATCCCTACTAATGAGTTATCGCGTGTTGTCTCTCAACACCAGATGCGTCACGTTCACCGAATCACCCTCTAGCTCAACGATGCAACGCTTACACTCTCTGTGATAACGAGCCGCTCATATGTAAACAGTCTCTATAAACACTAGTTCAAGTCACACTATTTCGCGATTTTGACGCCTACTTCACTCAGTTGGAGTCGCTTCGATAGCCATCAATTAAACCCACAAAGTCATAAGCAGGCAACGGCCGAGAGAAAAAGTACCCTTGGTACTCCTGACATCCTTCTTTTTCGAGAAGCGCCAGTTGGTCTTCCGTTTCTACCCCTTCGGCAATCACGCGTTTATTGAGGTTATGGCCCATTTGAATAATCGTCCTAACCAACATGTGGTCGGTGTGTAGCCTGACACAATCGTCGACAAACGACTTGTCGATCTTAAGCACATCAATGGGAAGCTTTTTGAGATAATTCAGAGATGAGTACTCAACGCCAAAATCATCAATCGCAATAGAGACGCCTAGCTCTTGCAACTTCTCGCACGCGGCAATCACAAATTCAGGCTGCTGCATCAAGGTAGATTCCGTAATTTCGATTTGCAGAAGATTTGCGGGCAACTGATGTTCATCAAGAGCATCACTGATAAATTTAAACACATCATCGTGGGCAAACTGAACGTTGGAAACATTGATTGAGACAACGATAGCGTGGCCTTTGTCAAACCAACTTTTTGCTTCTCGACAGGCTTCTCTCGCCACCCAACGCCCAAGCGGTACAATCTTCCCTGTCCGCTCCGCTACCGGAATAAATTCGGCTGGGGAAACCATTCCTAAATTGGGGTGCATCCAACGGATTAGAGCTTCGGCGCCAACCAATTCATTGGTACCAATAGATACCTTGGGTTGGTAGTGCAAGACAAAGTGCTGCTCATCAAGTGCCCGTTGTAACTCTGCCTCAATTTGGTGCTGCCTTACGGTCTCATCTAACAACACATCATCATACCAACACACCGCGCCTGCGCCCTCTTGCCTCGCTTTAAACAAAGCTAAGTCGGCGTTCTTTCCCCACACCAGTACGTTACCTAACGCATCTTTGGCAAACGCGACGCCAAGGCTAAATGAAAGCCGGTGTGACATATCACTGACCACATACAAGTCAGAGTGATAGTTGTGCAAGACTTCAACCAACTGATGAATTTGATCCTTCAGTTGCTCCTTCTCCGCTTCAACCATAAAGACAAACTCATCCCCACCTAAGCGATAGAATTTGGCAAAGGACGGGACTTTTGAATTCAATTGTTGAGAAAACGTTTGTAGCAGTTCATCGCCATTTCGATACCCCAACCTATCGTTGACGCTCTTAAAGTTATTTAAACCGATTTGAATAACGGCGTAACGATCCGCATTGTCGGGCGTCACCTCGCCGATATCCTCATAAAACGCGTTTAAGTTGGGTAGCTTTGTTAGCACATCTGTATAAGTGCTTTTACGATAGCGTAATGCTTGGCGAGAAGCCTTCTCGTAGTAATACGTCATGATGGTAGCGAGCACTGTAATCGCTAGGACTTCGATGGCATCTTCAATAAACTCTTCGAACTCCTCAGCCGGGAGATTGTAGAGATAGCTAGCAACGAGCGCGAGAGCCACCCCAATAGGGAAGAATGAACCAGGAAACAAAACCAGATAACAAAGAGGCAGTAGGATAAAACTCTCTTCAATAGCATCGAGCTCTAGGGGCTCAAACAGACCACCGACAAAGATGACAGCAATGGACAAGCCACTCAACAGGACTTTTAGGCGTGGTTTAGTGACAAAAAATGCCCCGAGAATGCCAAGTGGGAACAACAAATAGGCTTCCTTCCAAACCTCATGCTCTGTCACAAGCGTGTGGGTAATCAAAGCAACAGACGCCAAAAATAACACTGCTGCTGTAACTTTCACTGATTTAGGTACCGTATCTTCTAGCACATCCAACCTTAGCTATGACTCCCGTTGCTCCCAACACGGGCGCAATAAAAAAGCTCTATTGAAAGAACAAATAAACATTCTTAAATATAGAGCTTATTTCAGTACTACCGATACTAATGTGATAAGAATATTAGGAATCGAAGATCATAGTTTGAATCACGCCACAAAAATGCCTGTACATAACAGAAAATCGCTATAAACCTAGTTGCTCCGCCAGCTCTTTCATTTGTTGCAGATCCATCTGATGCACTTTAATCATCTGATTAATCTGACTTAAGCGTGAGTTTGCTTCGTCTTGTTTATCACACGAATCAGACTTCGCATCCCAAGAGGTTCCTTCAAGATAGGCGTCGCAATCCGCTTTCAGCACATCTATTTTAGGCAATAATTGTTCACGCTCTTTTTCTAGAGCTTCAAGCTCCATTTTCACTTTGAGTTCTTGTTGAAACAGCTCACGAGAGCGCTCAAACAAGGTCGCTTGGATATCCGCTTGACGATTAAGTTGCGCATTTTGTTGGGATGCTTGGCTCAGGCTCTGTTTCTGACTGGCAATTTGCTCTTCAAGCGATAGATTCACCTTTTCAAGCTCCGCAATTTGAGACTGTAATGCGGTTAGTGCCGCTTCATGTTCTTGGGCCTGATCTTTGATGGCTTGCTTAAGTTTATCTTCGACTTCAGAATCCACATTGGCGACGCGCACTTCCACCTGCTCCACCAGTTTCTGCTTGTCGCTCATCATCGTATGATACTTTTGTTCCATCTCCTGATAGGCGCTCTCCCATTTACCGGCTGTGAGCGACGATCCAGCAAGACCACCAATAGCAAGTCCAAGCACACCAGCAATCGCAATGTAAAGATAACTGCGACGATCTCGCTCTTCTATAACAACAACGTCTTCATTGTCTTCAATATCTGTCTGTTTGCTCACTTAACTCGCTCCTAACCACTAGCGGATTAACTCTGTCACCATCAATGTGGCAGTGTAAAATAAAAAGCCGGAAATCAATGTCACCACGACGTATTTTTGTAGTTTTTCGCTGGTACGATATCGAATTAAAACAAACGCTAGCGCGATGAGAAACGCGATTGCGATCAAACGAGTCATACACTCTCCTTAGCTTCACTGCACATCGGGGATTGAATAGTTTAACTACTTCATTTATACCACTAAACAAGAAAAAATGGTCAGCATTCGGTAGTTTTCTGCTTTCAAAAACGAATTATCCTAGAGCAATACCACCTTGTATCTGCATGATGCGCAGATTATCGCCAACTCGCTGGCTTTCCACAGAATAAAGTTTGGTGCTTTAATAGAAACAAGGTATAAAAGAATGACAAAATCCAACGAGGCTACCTAATGAAACCTTACAAATTAGACAACAAAAAACGCCGCATTCTTAAAAAGCTCTATCTGGGCGAGTTTGCTATGCTTGGCTTTGAAATCAGCTGTGAAACCACTATCACAGACTTTGATAGCTACGATGCGTTCGTTGATGACTTCATTGACTACATCGACAGTCTAGGCCTTTGCTTCGGCGGCGGTGGTCTTGAGCACTTTGAAGGCTTCTTATGTGCTCAAAAGCGTTACATCGACGCAACGGAAGAGCAAAAAGCGCAGGTTATCGCTTGGCTTGAAGCTCGCGGTGAAGTGAAATCAGTAGAAAGTAGTGAGCTGCTAGACGCGAACTACTTCTAACCTCAATTCAATAAAGCAATAGCGCCTATCACGGCGCTATTTTTTTGTCTGGGACGTTATCGTACCTCTAAGCCAAGCTGATATTGTGCGAGGCAACGGGCGACGTAGCTGATTTTAAGAAAAGCGGCGATTACGATGGTACTAATGTGCGCAGCAATCTGGATTGGCAAACTGAAGTATTCTGCATAAGGGTATGAAATCAAGACACTTAAGAGCATCGCTAACGTTGTGACGAGCAAAACCACATTTGAGACATTAAGTAGTAATTTGAAATTGTCTGTTTTTTGTTGAGCAAACATAAGAACCTCACTAGAGCTGCTTTTATTATCAGTCTTGTTTTAGCACAACCCGTGCCATCTAAAACTCACCCAAATTTTCAATAGCTTACTATCAAAACCCCACCATAAAGAGTCAAATAGACACGCATGTAAAAAAGTCATTTTGACATTAATTAGTCAATTTATTGATTAAATAAAAATTGAAAACAGATATTGAACTAGCGATTTTTTATGATAGAGTTCACACGTCAATAAAACAGAACTATTGACCATCTTTTACTCATTTTAATGTGTAATTGTTCCGATGAAGACTGCAGGAGAGTAGTTGTTATCTAAATGTTAACATTTAGACAGAATAACTCGCCGAAGAATTAACTATTTCAGGAGCTACCTAGGTAGCGGGGACTGTAGTTGGAGGAACCTCTGGAGAGAACCGTTAAATCGGTCGCCGAAGGAGCAAGCTAAAACGCGTTCGTTTTAGTGAAACTCTCAGGCAAAAGGACAGAGGAGTGGAAAGTACCAACCAGCTATAGACTTCCTGTCTTTTATTAGCTTTTTTGAGATCCTTGATCTCTGCTTTTCTCTCTTCTCCTTAGTAATGCTTTATCAATTAAGGGGAAACCATGGATAACCTATACACTTTACTGAAAACCATAGATAGCTTCGTCTGGGGACCACCACTGCTCATTTTGCTTGTTGGTACCGGTGTTTACTTCACTTTTAGCCTCGGCTTAATCCAATTTCGACACCTCCCTACCGCGCTAAAAATGGTCTTTAGTAAAGAAGATTCCAACAAACAAGGGGACGTATCGAGCTTTGCTGCGCTGTGTACGGCGCTGTCAGCCACCATTGGTACAGGTAACATTGTTGGTGTTGCCACCGCAATCAAACTAGGTGGACCGGGCGCTTTATTCTGGATGTGGCTTGCTGCGCTCTTTGGCATGGCGACTAAATACGCGGAATGTCTATTAGCAGTAAAATATCGCAAGGTTGACGACAACGGCCAGATGGTCGGTGGACCAATGTACTACCTTCAATATGGCGTGGGCTCGAAGGCATTGGCGGTCCTTTTTGCTGTGTTTGCTTTGGGTGTTGCCTGCTTCGGTATCGGTACCTTCCCGCAAGTGAATGCGATTTTAGATGCGTCTGAAATTTCATTCGGCGTTTCTCGCGAGATTTCAGCGAGTATCCTGACCTTGCTTGTCGCGTTTGTCACACTTGGTGGTATTCAATCCATCGCCAAAGTCGCGGGTAAAGTTGTTCCAACTATGGCGCTATTTTATGTACTGGCTTGTCTGAGTGTAATCATCATGAACGCCGACAAACTACTCGATGCTGTTGAACTGGTTCTTATCTCAGCGTTCACTTCGACTGCTGCTACTGGAGGATTCTTGGGCGCGAGCATCATGCTTGCGATTCAATCGGGTATCGCTCGTGGGGTCTTCTCAAACGAGTCTGGCCTTGGCAGTGCGCCGATGGCCGCCGCCGCCGCCAAAACCGACTCTTGTGTAAAGCAAGGTTTGATCTCGATGACGGGTACCTTCTTTGACACCATCATCATTTGTACCATGACAGGCCTTGCGCTGATTCTGACGGGTGCGTGGCAAAGTGATTTTGCTGGGGCTGCAATGACAACGCATGCCTTTGCAGTTGGCTTAAACGCAGACACCTTTGGTCCAATGCTTGTATCAATTGGTTTGATGTTCTTTGCCTTCACCACCATTCTTGGTTGGAACTACTATGGTGAACGTTGCGTGGTGTTCTTGTTTGGTACCAAAGCGGTGCTACCTTACAAATTTATCTTCGTGGCTTTGGTGGCATCGGGCGCCTTCTTGCATCTAGACATGATTTGGATTATCGCCGATATCGTAAATGGCTTGATGGCGATACCGAATCTGATTGGCTTGATTCTCCTGCGCAATGTCGTGCTAGAAGAAACCAAACAATACTTTGCAGCGCAGTTTGCTTCGATGAAATCTGCTCAAGCATAAACCAAAAAAACAGCGACTTAGGTCGCTGTTTTTTATTGATCTTCCAGTATCAGTTTAACGCCCAGTCCAACTAGCACCATTCCCGTTGTGGCTTCCATCCAGTGCATAAAACGCGCGCTCTGTAACAACGCTTTGGCTTTGGTTAATGCACCAGCCAAGCCACATTGCCAAACCATCGCTATCACAAAGTGAATGCTCGCCATCAAGGTCGATTGCAAAAACGCAGATCCTTCAGGGTTAATAAACTGAGGTAGAAACGCGAGATAGAAGACCGCAGTCTTAGGATTCAAAACGTTAGACAAAAAACCTTCACGCAATGACTTCCATCGGCTGAGGCTTTGCGGTTTTGCTGAGATACTTGCTGACTGCGGATCGCCCTTTGCCAAAAACAAGGTTTTTAAACTGCTCAGACCCAGATAGATTAGATAGCCCGCACCGAGCATCTTAACCACATTAAACAACTCAGCTGATTGCGCCAATAGCGCTGAGATTCCAATCGCAGAAAATGTCGCGTGAACAAACAACCCCAAGCAGATTCCAAGACTGGTCATCGCTCCATCATTAAACCCACCACGCGAGGAATTGCGTATCACGAGCGCAGTATCAAGCCCCGGAGTTAATGTCAGTATGGTTATCGCAAGTAAAAATGCTTCAAAGTTTGCTATCAAGGTCGCCCCCATTCCTTGGCCCAAATATGCTTCATCTCTGTTATAGCGAGGTTTGCTGGTCTATTTCAACCAATAAATGACCCATGCCAACATTTAACTCTCACTGACTCAATAGACTCAGCAAATAATAATGTGTTCAATTACTTGGACAGTCGATGGTTGATTGATAGACTTTCGTTTTTATTAGTCACGGAAGGCGAACCATGAGCGCATTCAAAAAACTCACCGATCATTCACTGAAAATCTCTCGCTTTGCGCACTTAGGCGCAATCTGCGGATGGGATCAAGCATCCGTCATGCCAAGTGGTGGTAACCAAGCTCGTTCCGAAGCGATGGCAGAACTCTCTGTTCACATGCATAACTTGCAAACTCAACCACAGCTCGGTGATTGGTTTGCGCAAGCCGAACAAGAAGATCTTTCAACTCAAGAAAAAGCCACACTTCGAGAACTTAAACGTAACTGGCAACAAGCCAACGTACTCCCAGAAGCGTTAGTTGAAGCGAAATCGTTAGCCGGTTCGAAGTGTGAACACGCATGGCGCACCCAACGTGGTGAAAATGACTGGCAAGGTTTCGAGAAAAACTGGGCCGAAGTGGTCAAGTTGTCTCAAGAAGAAGCACAAATTCGTGCGCAAGCAACCGGATTATCGCCATACGATGCGATGCTAGACATATACGAGCCTGGCACCCATTCCGAATCTCTCGACACCTTGTTTAGTGACGTCAAAACCTGGCTTCCTGCTCTTATCGACGACGTTATCGAAAAACAGTCTTCAGAGCGCTTTATTGAACCTAAAGGACAGTTTGCTACTGAGCAGCAAAAAGCCATGGGATTAGATGTGATGAAGCTGCTGCAGTTTGACTTTAATCACGGTCGCTTGGATGAAAGTGTTCACCCGTTTTGCGGCGGCGTTCCTACCGATGTTCGTATCACCACTCGCTACGACGAAAGTGAGTTCGTCCAATCGCTGATGGGGATCGTACACGAAACTGGCCATGCACGTTACGAACAAGGGTTGCCTAAATCTCTAGCGGGGCTGCCTTCAGGGGAAGCTCGCTCTATGGGTATTCACGAATCTCAGTCACTCTTTTTTGAGATGCAAGTTGGCCGCAGTGACGCGTTTATCGCTCATCTATCACGCCTTGCAGGTCAGCATTTTGCTGCTCACGATCAAGCGCTCTTCTCTCAAGATAACTTCCAAAAGCTCTACACTCGCGTGAAGAAAGATTTTATTCGAGTTGATGCCGATGAATTAACTTACCCTGCCCACGTTATTTTGCGCTACGAGATCGAGCGAGATTTAATTAACGGTAAGATTAAGCATACTGATGTGCCTGAACTTTGGAATCAGAAGATGCAGAAATATCTGGGTTTGTCGACAGAAGGCAACTTTAAAAATGGTTGTATGCAAGACATTCACTGGACAGATGGCGCGTTTGGATACTTCCCTTCCTACACTCTAGGCGCGATGTACGCGGCGCAATTTATGGCATCGATGAAGAAAACCGTTGACGTCGAAGGCGCAATTGAAAGCGGTGATTTATCACCTATCTTTACATGGCTATCGGAGAATATCTGGAGCCAAGGTAGCATCTTAACTACCGATGAGCTTGTTACTCGTGCGACGGGAGAAACCTTGAACGCGCAGCATTTCCAATCTCACCTGAGAAGTCGTTACCTGTAATGCGACAAATTGAGAGCGGTAAACTAATTGCCGCTCTCATTCAATCGACGGAAACAACCGAGAGCCTCATTCTGATATGAGTATACCTCCAGCAACAAAGCGGTTTCTGTCCCTTCAACTCTTCGCTACACTGAAACAATTAGACCAGCATCCAAGAGAAGCCCATTGCTCACAGACAAAACGCTCACGTTCGCTACTGCCAACCTCTTCAATTTTGTAGAGCCGCCATCGGCATTCTATGATTTTGACAACATCTATGAGAAAGAGGCGTGGGAGGGAAAGTGTCGTTGGACGAAGAATCGATTAATGAGCCTTGATGCTGACATTATCGGTCTACAGGAAGTTTTCAGCATTGAAGCTGCTAGACGTTTATGCACCGAAATGGGTTTTCCCCACTTTGCAACCGTTGAAACCCCACATGTGGAAGACGACTATATTTATTCAAAACCCGTTGTTGCTATTGCCTCAAAGTTTCCGATCAAGCAGGTGAAACCAGTCACCCCATTGGCGGAATTGTTTAGCGGCTACCCTGTCCTTTTACCAGAGTTCAGTCGCCACCCCATCTTTGCTATCGTTGAGGTACCTGACCTGGGAGACATCGCTGTATATGTTTGTCATTTAAAGTCACAGCGTCCCACGGAAAGTGACGACAACGGTGAAGAGCAACCTCTCGTAGGTCATTGGCTCTCTTTTCAACAACGAGGTTGGGAAGCGGTCATGCTACGTTTGTTTATGGAGCATGAATATCAGAATAGCCCCTGTCCAACGGTGCTTATGGGAGACATGAATCAGTCATTAGACAGTGATTCAACAGGCTTACTGGTCAAAGATACGGGCATTGAGCGTAGGTTAAAACTTGTAGACAGTTGGCAGGTGTATAACGCTGAAGGGCAATTCCAGCGCACACCTACTCACTACCACTTTGCGAATGGAAATGTTCTTGACTACATTTTGGTCTCACAAGAGTTTCAGGCAAACTCTCAAGTATCGCTCGCTGATATTATTGACTATCAAGTCACTGATACCCATCTTATTAGCCCAAGCTATGAGCAAGACAAATATGCAAGCGATCACGCGTTTGTGTCCATCACCACGCGTTTCGTATTGTAATCGAAGGGGGCACTGAGCATGACACAAAACGAGCAACCACTTTTGACACCAAACACATGGCATACTGTCGAAAATGGAAAACTCTTTTGGTCGCCCAATTTCATCCCTTCTGACGAAGCAAGCCGATTGTTTGAGCAACTCAATCAACAAATCCGTTGGCGAGAAGATGAGATCACGCTGTTTGGCAAACGCATGCCGATCCCTCGACTTCAATGTTGGTACGGGGAGTCACCCTATCGTTATTCCAATTTAACCATGTACCCTGAACCGTGGTTGCCGACCTTACTTGATCTTAAACGCCGCTGCGAATCTGCCGCCGATGCGCCGTTTAACTCGGTTCTCGCCAACCTCTACCGCAACGGTCAAGATTCTAATGGATGGCACAGTGACAACGAACCAGAGTTAGGGATAAACCCAACAATCGCCTCTTTGAGCTTGGGCGAGACAAGAAGGTTTCACCTAAAGCACAAACAATCAAAACAGAAGATTACCTTTGACCTAACATCAGGGAGCTTATTGATCATGGCTGGAGAAATGCAACACCACTGGCTCCATACGTTAGCCAAAACCAAACAACAGCGAGCTGCAAGAATTAATCTTACTTTTCGTAATCTTGTCGAATAGTTGGCTGGAGAAAAAATAAGGTTCACTTAGTTTTCAGATCATATAGATAATACCGTTTACCCCCACGATAAAACCTCCAACTTTTTCTACTACTTTCTCAAATTATATCAACCTAGTTTACCACTTGCAGATGAGGCTCTCTGCGTACACTTCATAATAGTTAATGACTATTGTGTTGGAAATAACAATGAGCTTGATTGCAAATAATTACACACAAATTTTCATTGTATTTACCTGTCTATTAGCTGGTTTTAATTTGCACGCCCAATCTTTGACCATGGATATCGAAGGTCACATTAGCAATCGATGTGAAATTTCTTTTAATCAAGGAAATGAAATAAACCTCTCACATAAAAAGTTAGAGACATTACCTTTCGAGTTGTATTGCAATCAACCGTTTCTAATTGAGGTTTCTTCACACAACGGAGGGCTAAAACTAGGGAGTGAAAACCATAATATTGTTGAAGATTACATTTTTGAAGTTCAAATCGACAAAACAAAAACTCGTTTTAAGACGGAAAGTAAAGACCTAACTAATGTAAATAGAATTAGCAGCTTTGGCGTTATTCCATTCTCATCAACTGGAGAATTGAGAGTAACGTTAGAACGTGGCCTTCTTTACGCAGGCCATTATCGAGATACTGTTGAAATAGACATCATACCCTCTATTCTCAGTACCGTGAAGTAGAAACTCAGCCTATTTAGGTAGGCTCCATAGCTCGTCGGAAACGGGCTAAACATAATGTTTCAATTTGAGTTAAAGGAATTTTCTTATGAAAAAACTAACTTTTTGTGCCGCTGCAGTAACTGCCGTTTTGACAACACCTATCCACGCTGCACCAGGCGATGTTCAACTCGTCGGTTACGTATCGCCTGTATGTGAAGTGTCCGGTCTTTCTACACAACTCGTTGACCTTGGTTTAGTTACGAGCACTCAGTCTGTTTCTATTCCCCTAGCAATTCAATGTAACGATATTGATGGCGCAACTGTGAAGCTTACCAGTGCGGAAGGCGGTCTAGAATCTGATGATAACGAAGACTACGCTCTGAAGTACACAGCAACATTCACTCCAGCAGGTTTGGCTCCTCTTGTACTAAACACTCCTGGGGGCCCAGGTCCAAACGATGTTTCTAACTCGCTCTCTTACGCGGGCTCATCAACTCTTGCGACTGGTGTCGCTGCAACATTGGATGTAGCCACAACAGAAACAGCGGCATGGGCGGGTGGTTACTCAGACACATTGACCGTAAACATTACTTCAAACTAATACCACTTGTTAGGAGGCTGTGTTTGCGCAGTCTCCTTTTTATTCAACTTCTAATCGGAGCCAAACATGTTGCGCTGGATGAGTTTAATTGGATTATTGATCGTTTCTTCAACGGCGCATGCCTACCGTGTCGAGCCCATGATTGCAGAAATGGAGCCTATCGGAAAACGCGCCCAAATGACAATGCGCATTGACAACACGTCATCCAAGCCACTTACCGTCGAACTTTACCCACTCTCCATGACTATGGACCAATATGGCAATGAGACCATTTCTCCCGCAGATGACGACCTCTTAGTTATCCCGGTTACGGCAATTGTTAAACCAGGTCGTTCTCAATCTGTCATGGTTCGATACTTGGGTGATCCTTCAATCTCTCAATCCAAGTCGTACCGAGTCGCGGTTAAACAGGTAAAAGTAGAAAACTCTAAAGAAGAGAGCGGGCAAATGGGCTTGCTACTACAGTTCAATACGCTGGTAAACATTCGTCCCAAGAACACCAATCCAAAGCTGAGCATCCGAAGCGTTACACAAAAAGACGCGAAATGGCTTGTCGAAGTTGAAAATAGCGGTGACAGCTATGGGCGACTCTCCAGAACGAACTGGACATTGGATGACGGAAATAATTCTCTATATTTGAAAGGCGTTGAGATCAGCAAATTAATTGCAGGAACTCTAGTGCTTCCATATTCTACTCGCTTCTTTGAAATGACACCAATTGATAACTTTAATGTACGCAAATTAAAAATAGATATTGCTGAGGAAGAGTAATATGCACAGAATTGCTATAGGGCTACTATTTACTTTATTCGCTTGCAACTCCTATGGCATTGTTCTGTCACCAACAACCCTGGAATTTAATATTTCTAAAAATCAATCAGGAAAGATAGTTCTAACCAACAACTCCACTGAACGAATAGCCATTGAAGCGAATGTATTTAAACTTAAGTTCAACGACAAGGGCCAGCTTTATGAACGGCAGCCCGACGACAGTTCATTACTTATATTTCCTATGGCCGTTATTTTAAAACCAGATGAAAGCCAACTCTTTCGATTACAATGGTTGGACAATAAGTACCTTGACCAATCTGAGAGTTATTTTGTTAGATTCAGTCAAATAAACCTCAAGACACCTAATGAAGATAACCAAGATATAGTACCAAGCGTCAACTTTCAAATTCACTACAATACTTTGGTTCATGTCTACTCAGATAATAACAAACCCAATGTGATGTTACGTGTTAATAACCTAGGTCTAGCAAAGTTGGAGAACAATGGTAATCGTTTTATATATTCCAGCCAACTGTCTTTTCAATTTCCTTCTGGCGCTATGAACCGCTTAGAGGATGGTTTTGGCGAGTATTTTATCCCTCCATATTCCTATGTCGAGTTGAGTGAGCCAGTCGATATTCCAATGGGAAATTACTATGGCCAAGAAAATAACTAATGTTGTTCGACACATCATCCTTACTTCCTTGTGCCTATGGTTGTTAGGGATATCCAAGTCATACGCTAGCCAAACTGAGGTCGTGTTAAATCCCACTGGTCGTGATTTGGAGCTTTCTTCCCTACTCAAAGTCAGCGATACCGTTCTTGGCGAGGCGCTGATCACCATTACCGCTGATAACGAGATCGAGCTACCTAAACAAAGCACTATAACCCTGCTTTCCAGCTTGGTTTCTGAGGAGACAATTAGAAAGCTCGAGCAAGCGCAGAATCCAAACCGCCTCACCAAAGAAGACTTCCAACGTGCTGGACTAGATATGACATTCGATCTCTCTACGCTTGAGTGCATCATTACCGTGCCAGCTGATGCAGGGCTCACAAGGAACATTTCACTGGAGAAAGATAATAATGGTTTCGAATACCTCTCACCACAGTTTCTCTCTGGATACCTCAACGTTAGTGTCAATGCGAATACTAGCCAATCCATCGACGTTGATAGAGAGCGTATCGACTCGTATAACTCTCGATTTGACGCGGGCTTCACGCTAGGCAAGCTAAACCTAGAATATGAATCTGCGTTTGAAAACAGCACCAACAGTGATGCTATTTATGTACGAGAAGGAACACGGTTGAATTTCGATATCCCAAGCCAAGGAACTCGAGTCGTTATCGGCGATATGTTCAACACAGGAAAACTATTGCAAGATGCAACCGACGTATTCGGACTAGGCATAACAAGAGACTTTACACTCATACCAACACGCAATGTAAGACCAAAAGCCAATCAGTCCTTTACGTTGCAAAGAACATCCAGTGTTGACGTTGTGGTCGATGGCGTCGTCGTACAACGACTCACTCTTGGCGCGGGTAGCTATAACCTCAACGACATTCCATTAGCGCAGGGAAACAATGACGTCGAACTGCTCATTACCGACCCGAGTGGCGCTCAGGAGCGTATCGAGTTTTCCGTTGCTACCGGCAACGATCTGCTCAACTCTGGGGAATTTGAATACAGCGTAATGTACGGTGTACCAAGCCAACGCAAAGAAAGACAAATCGAGTACTTAACGGACCAAAAGGTTTTTCACGGCTACTTGGATATCGGCTTTACACCTTGGATGACAGCGGGAATAAACGCCCAAACCAGAGACGATCTGTACCAATATGGTGGAACGGTTCTACTTGCCTCGTCGTTGGGTGTAACCGAGTTTTCGCCCTCTTTTAGTCACCATCCAACATTGGGTTCTGGGCGCGCTTACCGTCTCGCTTTCGACGCAGAGTTTGATGATGATAATCACCTAAGACCGCAATTAAGCTTCATTTATGAGTACCAATCCGAGCAATATGCGGGCGTAAATAGCCACGACGTGACGGAGTCCCCTATAAATCCGACTACCCATTATGCGTCACTGTTTGGTTCGATGTATCTGATAGACAACATACGATCCGCTCTTTCAGTTGGTTACAGTTCTGGAGTCGACCGAGACAAAGACTATGTCACCGTAAGCCCCAGTTTGTCTGGTTCCTTCTTTGCGACGCCAGCGACTTGGAGTACGAAACTCAACTATCGATACAATAAAATCGAGGATGACGACTGGAGCGCCTCCATCACGCTAAGTTGGCCGTTTGGTAAAACAACTCGACTGGTGGGGCGCTACAACAGCGACACTGACCAAGCCTCACTAGACTACACGTACCAAAATAACATTGGTAACACGGGTGGTGTGTCGAGTTTTGCCTCAATCACACGCAACCGAGATGTCGATACAAGTGTTGACATGGGAGTCAACTACACTGGGAATCAATTCATCGCTAACGCGGATCATACTACACGCGTTGATAGTTACAGTGAGCAGACTCGAAGCCACAACACCCGTGTGGAACTCAGTAGTGCCATCGCCTTTGCTGGAACTAAACTGGCTGTTGGTCGCCCAGTCCGAGATGCCTTCGCTATCGTCACTAAGCACTCGAGTCTCAGAGAAAACCGCCTCACCATAGAACCCAGCAATGATGGTGAACACGCACGTGTGCACAGTGATGGTGAGAGTAGCGCACTTGTCCCTGATTTAGTTGCATACAACACAAGACTACTCACCTACGACGTTGAAGACCTGCCCCCTGGGTATGACTTAGGTGACGGTGCTTTTTGGCTAAACCCAGGATACAAACAAGGCTACTTACTTCAAGTGGGCTCTGACGCCGTTCTGACGGTAATCGGGACCCTCATTGACCCAAATACAAATGCGCCAATTTCGCTAATTGCAGGCAAAGCATATCGCACTGACGATACACAAGACCCAATTGAATTCTTCACTAACCGAAACGGGCTGTTCGCAATATCCGGTTTAAAAGCGGGCACATACACACTGACTTTAAGCAACAAACGTCAGCAGTCAGTCACCATAACGCTTAGCCCAAACAGTGAGGTTCTCATTCGCTTAGGAGATTTATATGTTGAATAACATCCATGCACAAACTGTGGCACTTTCGCTTCTGCTCTGTTCAACATTCGCCTTTGGTCAATGTGAAGTCAGAGGGTTAGCCCTAGAAACTCTGTCCGAGCAAACAAACTACAACGTACTTTCCTCCTCTCAGTTTTCAGTATCAAACAACTACAGAGTTGCCGCTGAATTTATCGGACAAGATTGCGTTGCAACCATCACAGTCGAACTTGAAGACGGAAACAAAAGCCTTCTCAACGGAGCGAACGAAGCGTTAGTTTTTGAGTGGTTTGGCCAAGGACATTTAAGCGGTAACCAATGGAAAGTAGAACTGACAAGCCAACAACCTACAACAACATTTCAACTGCGCTACCCTTCACTCCAGTGGATTGAGGCCGGAAACTATCAGGCAAAACTAGAAGCAAGCCTTCTCAACGAGCCATCAACGAGTTCGTCGTTGACGTTCACCAAAACACTGCCTATTTCAATGACTGTACTGCCAATTGCAAAAATTCAGTTTTATGGTTTGGCTCAGAATTATTACCAATTGGATATGGGTGAACTGAGTTCGCATAAAATCATTACTTCTGCGCCTAAACTTTGGGTCCAAACCAATTCGGGTTATTCAATATCGGTAAGCTCAGACAACCAAGGGAAACTGCGGCACGAGACCAACGACAATGATTGGGATATCGACTACTCAATGAGTATCGACCAGCGGCGACTAGACCTTAGGCAAACCATCGCCCAACTCACTCGTAACCAGCCCACTTCTGGCTCACCAATGGACATTCAATTTGAGGTGGGTGATACCAACAATAGGCCTGGAGGCAAATACAGAGACACGATACAGATCTCGATTGAGCCGAATTTGACTCTCCAACCCTGAGAATTCTCATGTGTGAGACAAATATGACCTAGCTGCTGACATTTCCGTGGTCTATGTTGACAGGGACAAATATCATCACGAGGTTGGTCATGGTAAAGAATAAGAACAATGGAGAAATTTTGGATGTGGTGCTGGTTGGTTTTAACTGTATACAGAATCAGTTTATTCGACGAGAAATTGAAAAGAAAAACAAATTCCGCTTTACGAGGAAGTTACCACAATACTTTTGTGACGATGGTGTTCAAACAATAAACCAAAGAACTATTACTCTTGTTTCATACAACGTGTTAAGCAATGCAACAAGCGAATTGATTGATTTTTTCTCTCAGGAAACCTCTACCCTGATCGTTTATGATGTCCCTGAGACAGGTGTCGACATAGAGTTGTGTCGCTACCGGGGACTCAAAGGCATTCTCTACCAAGAGGCGCCGATTGATCATTTATTTCGCTGTTTAGATGCCGTTAGCAACAATGACATGTGGCTTCCGCGAAAACTGATGGTAAAGATGCTCAATGAGTTTCGACCCTATGCCATCAACTATCAAGAGTTGAACACAACCTTAACTAAACGGGAGCAACAAACATTGGAGCGCATTATTCAAGGGCAATCCAACTTGGAAATTGCTGAAGCGCTTTTTGTGGCCGAGAGTACCGTCAAAACTCACGTGTACAAGCTCTACAAAAAGCTCAATGTCCGTTGTCGAAAAGAGGTCATCAACAAAGTATCAAATCAGTTTTTTGAACACAGCAACTGATTGGTGTATGGCTGATGGTGCTGCCGTCAGTCATTTCCCTCCCCTAATCTCGGATTAATTCCTCCCAACCATACTCAACTGCGTGTGATTTTGTTACTGTTTACTTATTGAGAACGACAACAGTACCCATTCATTATGCGATTATTTCCTCTTTTTATAGCTTTCTTTCTCACCTTCGCTTCCCTTAGCCATGCTGAATCCACCAAGTACTCAGAGAGTGATCTGCTCGATCGCCCATTAATGGAGCGCTACATCATCGATGAGCTCAAATCGTTGCGTCAGGATCAGCAAGATTTAGAAAGACGCCTTACTATCCAAATGACAGACCGAGAACTTGCGGTCGCGGATAAGTCTCTGAACTACGCCAACGTCACGGTCACCTACTTCTTCTATATTATTGCTGGTGTAGCTTCTCTTATCGCCTTTGTTGGATGGCAGTCCCTTCGCGAGTTTAAAAACAACACCAAAGAGATGGCCGATAAGCGTCTGGAAGCGATCGCAGGCGAATACGAGAAAAAGTTCAGCGCGCTAGAGCGTGACTTGAAACGTAAAACCCGCATCATTAGCGAAAACAACAAAGAAATTGAACGCATTAACGAGATCCATAACCTCTGGCTTCGCGCACAAAGTATGCCGACCGCCGAACAACGTATCGATGTCTATGACGAGATCTTAAACATTCGTCCAGGCGACCTCGAAGCGCTCACCTACAAAGCCGACGCAGCAATGGAGATCAAAGAGTACAACTGGGCGCTAAGTCTGTGTAACCGTGTTCTTGAGCTAGACACCACAAACGGTCCTGCTTTATACCAACGCGCATGTGCATTCTCGCGATTGGGCGTTGAAGAGCAAGCCATTGAAGATCTTGAACGCGCAATTGAAGCGACACCTTCAATTAGAGACTTGATTAACACCGAACCCGATCTTGAAGGGCTGCATGGCAACCCTCACTTTGATGCCCTACTTCCTGTACTTGATGATTGATCCTCTAGGAGCCAGTGAACTCGCTGGCGCCTAAACACTAAGCCCCGCCCTTAGCCCACCTTTGGCTATTGTTATGGTTTAGCTAATAAACTCACTAAAAATTGTAAATGATCTCACTCAGTTCTGACGAGTGCTCAGTGTCATAACTTACCATTACTGCACCTCCCCAATAGATAGGATAGTCAGATGAAAAAAGTAATTTTAATGGTGGGTCTTAGCATCGCAGCAATCGCACTGGCGGGCTGCCAAGATGAGCAGACAAACGAGACAACAGCCTCGATGGACAATGTCGTTGCGGAAGCAGAAGCCGCAACCCCGAATCAAGAGTCAACCGAGACGGATTTTGAGGTGATTGACCAACACACCGCGAATAACGCATTAGATTGGAACGGCACCTACTTCGGGATTTTACCTTGTGCAGATTGCGAAGGCATTGAAACACAAATCACCCTCAACCATGATGGCAGTTACAGCGTAAATCAAACCTATTTAGGTAAAGAGGATGGCTTCTTTGAATCTCATGGCCAACTGAGTTGGAATGATGAGGGCAACATCATCACGCTTGAAAATGAAACTGGCGCAAATCAATTCTTCGTCGGCGAAAACATCTTGTTAATGCTCGATAAAAACGGTCAACGCGTTAAAGGTGATCTCGCAGAGCACTATCAACTGCAGAAACAGTAAGCTCACGGTCAAAGAGCATTTCATTTTTGCGAGGAGCACTCTATGATGAGAAGTAATCTATCGACTCATTAGCTGTACGGAATGATGAAATGCTCACCATCTTAGATGGAGGAATGGGACGCGAGCTTAAACGCGTAGACGCCCCATTTTCCCAACCACTCTGGAGCGCTCAAGCTCTACTAGAATCACCGCAACACGTCACCCAAGTGCACCAAAGCTTCGTCCAAGCCGGGGCAGAGATCATAATTACCAACGCTTACGCTTGTGTGCCTTTTCACCTTGGTGATGAGCGCTTCCAGCAACAAGGCGCTGCGCTCGCCCGAAGTGCTGCAACCATAGCGCGAAAAGTGGCTGACAACCATAAAGGAGTGTTGGTCGCGGGCTGCTTGCCACCTGCTCTGGGCAGTTATCGTCCGGATCTTTTCGATGTAGCCAAAGCGACGCCAATTCTTGAGACACTTATCCAAGCTCAAGTGCCATACATTGATCTTTGGATGGTCGAAACGCTGGCCTCAATTAAAGAGTTTGAGACCAATCATGGGTTACTGTCCAACTGTGATAAGCCCTGTCATTACGCATTTACCTTGATGGATGAACCGCAGGGGAAAAACGCCCAGTTGCGCTCTGGTGAAACGGTGACAGACGCTGCTCTAAAAGTCGCAGAGAGCGGTGCATCAGGCATGCTATTTAACTGCTCGATCCCCGAAGTACTTGAACAAGCCGTCATCGATGCCAAAGCCATATTTGACCAAAACGGTGCCAAAATCACTATCGGAGCATACGCGAATAATTTCGACATCATTACTCCTGATCATCAAGCCAACGGTAGCTTGCAAAGCATTCGAGCTCTCACCCCAGAAGACTATCTAGAGTTTGCCAAAGCCTGGCAGCAAGCTGGGGCTGAAATCATTGGAGGATGCTGTGGTATCGGTCCTGAGTACATACAAGTACTGGCGGAATGGAAAACAAAAGGAGCCATCTAGGCTCCTTTTGTTTTTAAGAATTTTTACTGCGAATCATTCGGCGTAAACGAGAGCGTCGCTCTGCTGCCCCTTGGTTTGAATCACTTGGATTGTTCTGTCGCGTTCTGCGGTTCTTGAACGCTGGCTTAGTGTGCATACGTTCTAGTAGCGCGTCTCGGTTTTTCGGCTCGTACCCTTCTAGCTCTTTACGATAGATACGCTGGCCGATTAAGGTCTCAACCTGTTGCAGCGTCAGCTCTTCTTCGCGGTTTACAAAAGATACCGCGTTACCTCGCTGACCAGCACGTCCAGTACGGCCAATACGGTGCACATAGTCTTCCGCTAAGAATGGCATATCAAAGTTCACCACGTGTGGCAGATTTTGAATGTCGAGACCACGAGCGGCAACGTCTGTTGCAATCATCACGCGCGCTTTGCCAGACTTAAACTCATCTAAGGCACGACGACGTGCACTCTGCGCTTTATCACCGTGACAAAGTACCGCTTTAATGCCGTCTAACTTCAGCTCTTTCACAAGCTCGTTCGCTGTCTCTTTGTAGTTGACGAACACCAGCACTTGCTGCCAGTTTTTACGACCAATCAGTTCAGAAAGCAGTTCACGTTTACGCTCTTGCTCTACTGGGTAAACCACGTGCGCAATCGTATCGGCAGTCACGTTTTCACGCGCGACAGAAACACGTTTTGGTTGGCGAAGAATTTTGCCCGCTAAGGTGTTCATCTGAGCAGAGAATGTGGCTGAGAAAAGCATCGTTTGTGGCTTAGTATTAACGCCCGCCATAATGCTCTCAATCGCAGAGATAAAGCCCATATCCAACATACGATCTGCTTCATCAAAAACTAAGAACTCAAGATTTGCAAGCGACACATTGTTCATGTCCATGTGCTCAATCAGACGACCAGGAGTCGCGACTAACACATCTACGCCTGCTTCCAACGCTTTCTGTTGAGATGACATTTTCGCGCCGCCGTAAATGGCCACGGTCTTTACGTCTGTGTACTTGGTGTAATCTTGGATGTTTGATGCGATTTGCGCCGCAAGCTCGCGAGTTGGCGCCAGAATAACCGCACGAGTTTGGTGACGTTGGCGCGGCTTTTCGTTATCCAGAATGTTCTGAACAATAGGCAGAGCAAACGCTGCGGTTTTACCTGTGCCAGTTTGCGCATTAGCTAGAATGTCATGCCCTTTACGAGCAAAAGGGATCGCCTTTTGTTGGACTGGAGTCAGTTTCTCATAGCCACACTCTGTAAGTGCTTTCACGATTTCTGGAGAAAAGTTTTGTGATGCAAATGACATATGTTGTTCCTAAAGCTAACGGCTAATTCAAAGCATAACCAAAATAACGGTCGCAGATTATAGAGCAATATTCGAATCATTGGGGAGTTATTTTAAATTTAGTCAACATAACGGTGAAAATCGCAGCGAACTTGTCGAAATTTGCCAGCAACATAAACGAAAAGAGCCCAATCAAGGGCTCTAGAAGGTTAGATGTTAGGTCTTGCAGTCTCATCAGCGGAAGGCGGCAAGTGGGGCAGCGTAATACTCGGCTGCTCACCGGTTAACGATTTGAGGAACTCAGTAATCTTACCGGATTCATCTTTAGTCAACTTTTTGCCCAGCTGTAAATCCGCCATCATCGAGACGGCTTCTTCCAACTGCCAGACAGAACCATCATGGAAGTAGGGATAAGTAAGTTCAACGTTTCGTAAGGTCGGAACCTTAAAGACAAACTTATCAAACTCGTTTCCAGTAATGGCTTTACGCCCAATATCCGGGTTATCGGTCGCGAACGGTTTCACCAGCCCCATTTTCTGGTACATCTGGCCACCAGCAAGCGGGCCACTGTGACACGCGGTACACCCTTTCTCTTTAAAGAGCTGATAGCCTTCAATTTGAGCGGTCGTCAGCGCGCTGTCATCCCCTTTGAGCCATTGATCAAAGGGCGAGTTCGGCGTGCGAAGGGTTTGCTCGAAAGTAGCAATCGCGTCGGTGACTTCAGTAATTGTAATCGTGTCGACGCCATACGCCGCTTTAAACCAAGCCTGATATTGGGGAATAGACTGTAACGTATCAACCGCTAAATCATGGCTGAACGCCATTTCCAATGGATTTTCAATGGGACCCGCCGCCTGCTCGCGCAAATCTTTCGCCCTGCCGTTCCAAAATTGAACGAAGCTAAGATCGGAGTTCAAGACGGTCGGAGAGTTAATAGGACCTATCGCCCATTTGTGACCAATGGAACTTGGGAGGTTGTCTACCCCGCCTTTCGCTAGGTTATGGCAAGAGTTACAAGAGATGGTGTTCGAGGCCGATAAACGTGGCTCAAACCAAAGTGTTTTACCCAAGTCGACTTTGCTCTGGTCCAAGCCAACAACAGGCTCTATGACTTGGATTGGCTCGCTCGATTGCCGCTCGGCAAAGGCAGAAAACGACAACGCAGTTAAGAGACTGGCAGCTATCAGTGTTTTCATAGCATGGCTTCCTTTTCAAGTGATGGTATATCTCACTAGAGTGGCGCAATTTCTTATTGATGCGCTCTGGAAACCACGGTAATAGAATTGATTTGAGCAATGAAATGCAAAAAATCGATGGCTTTTATGGTAAAAAACGATGTTAAAACTGATTAAATTTTGAACACCACAGCAGATGTAGCGCACAGACCATTATTAACACTTATGAAACAAATCTATTAACAAAACAATCAATGATAAGATTGACCTACATCAATTAACGACCTTCCACTGTAAACCAACCAAATAACGTCATTTAAATCATAAGTTTAAGAACAGTATAAACTCGTTAGCTAATCTGACCTTCTTAATTCAACCAATCTAATGACGTTGCAAAGCCGAACAGCTGCTCGGCTTTGCTTGGTTTCCACTACTGGAAATAGACGACCATCTCAACATCGTCACCTTGTCCATCGGCAACCAGTGAAAAGTGCACATACCCCGCCTCCGTTACCGGAACCTCTAGGTATTCATTACTGCCCGAATAGTTGGATGCGTACTCGTGCTGCCTCTTGGTTGGCCAATAGGTTTGGCTGGCGTATAAATCAACGTTGCCGCGTCCTGACTTGTCCGTCAGCCATACTCTTACGTGTTGCACGCCTTGCGGAACATAAACCGCAGCGTAGCGTTGTTGGTGCACCGTTAAAGTTTGCGCTTGGCCAGATTCCAGAACCACTGGAGCTAAATCATCTTGCTCTTGTGATGGTGGCGCTGGAATTTCTGTTTCCAATGATGCTTTTAACGTTACGTCATTAAAATCCGAACGGCCCGCAATACTGATGTAGTAACGACCCGGTTTGATGTAACCCGATTGCTCTGGCTCAAATGTCACTGTCTCGTTGCTGCCATCGCCATATTGGCTGTATTCGAAGTCATAGTAATGGGCTTCTTTTTCAAAGCTGATGTACAAATCTGCATCACCTTGGCTATAACCATGAATTGCTACATCAAAATGAGTAGTGTTCTCTGGCACATCCACATAGAACAGTTGCTCGCTGTATGCTGCGCCACTGAGCACCACACTCTGATTTGCTGCGAGTTGCGTTACTTGCTCGGAAGGCTCTGTTGGCTCACCCGGATTTGGGTCTGGGTTCGGATCAGGCTGCTGTGAATCACTAGAGACAGAGTCTAACCAACGGGAAAACTCACCATTGTACTGCTCACCTAGTAACTGTACCTGCTCAGCCCACTCAGCAAACTGACCAGTTCGAGAAAGCGCCAGTAAACTCTCCACCTCTTTCGGATGCTCTTCCAACATAAAGCGTACCGCTAAGTAGCCCCAGCGATAAATACGATTGGTATCGTGAGAGTAAGTAGTCGCGAACACATCCGATAGGCTCATCTTGCCATCAGTAATTAAGCCAATCGCCGTATCGTAACCTTGCTTGTAATGCATGTATTCAGCAAAGCCTTCTAGCCACCAAACAACGTAGCCATGCGCCAAATTGTCACTGAACGATCCATACTGATTAAAGCGAGCATCGAGGTAATGAACATATTCATGCTCTAGATTAAGAATAGAGAGCGCCTCACCGTTGTCATAGCGATAAGCGACAAAGCGCGCCACGTTGCCTGCTTGTGCCGGATTACCTTCCAAATACTGACCGCCGTTGTCTGTCGTGTTACCAAACAAGAAAGACGAGTAATCCACGTAACTGCCGTTGTTGGCAAACACGGCGACTTCAACTCGCTCATTGTTGTCATCTGCCACAGGTTGATAGCCCGTATTCGCCACTTGATGGAAGTCAGCCTCTTTTTCAGCCAACACGTCACAGGCACGAATCGCTTGATCTTGCGTGAGATCTTGAGAACGAATGATCGCAGGTCCTTGACACTCATGACGATTAGGCAGTACGCGAGCCGCCAAATCACGTTTCGCCTGCTCGATATCCAAACCATTCAACCCCTCTGGCGCGTAAAAGCTCATCATCTCGACGGCTGCCAGCCATAACTTGTCGTGTTCACTACCAAGTGGGTTTTGCTCCATCACTTGCTGCATAGCGCGTAGCGCTTTCTCTTTGGTGGCTTGGTTTGGGCTGGCTAGTAAACGTCCGGTTTCGCGAACGGCGTTGTAAACCAAGAAGCTCGCATCCGTATCCAATGCCCAAGCATTATCACGAGCAAATGCTGCTAACGTATCAATGTGTTGCGTATGGCTTGCCATGTATTGGTAAAAATCATCTCGCGAGGCATGACCAGCCATCGCACGGAAAAGGTTATTCAACCCATCGACCCACTGCGTATCTTGCGCCGTTTCACGATTGAAGTGACGTAGCGCCGCAAGTTGTGCGTCCATCGTGAGAGGCAGTTGCTTCACATTGTCGACCATCAACGTCAAGCTTTTCATCGCCCCCACTTGTTCGCGCCCTTGGTCTAGTGCGTGTGGATTGGCTAAGAACGCATTAATCGACTGAGCAAAACGTTGGCTCAATGCCGGAGAAAAGTCCGGCTGTTGCGCGTTGTAACGAACGTAATAAGCCGCGCGGACAAACTCACCCAGGTTTTCGAGTTTTCGCGCTTGCTCTGCTTCACCGCGATAGCTTGCGATGGCTTGATTTAACGCGATTTGAATACGGCTTAAGCTCGCTTCACTGTAAATATCGTTGAGTGAATCAGCGCGGGCAGAAAACCAATCACTGTAACAATGATGAGTGGCTTCTGACACAGCAGACGCAAGATCAGAAGCTCGTTGAAGATCGGTAACATCGCACGGCTGTTGAGCGAATGAGAAACTGGAAACACCAGCAAGCATGCAAGCGAGCGCCACGCGATGACGTGGGAATAGACGGGTATGAGACATAACAACACTCATTAATTAGTTATATATTTGAGCGCGTTGTTATATTCACTACAGCATCCAAAATGAATTGAGTTGCATAAAATTTATGAAGCCGGTTCATAAAATAGATATTTAACTCTAATTTATAAAGGTTTTTCCAGCTATACAACTGGAAGATGTTGCACAACTGATTGAAATATCAAAGATAAAATCAAATGACTAAAAAGAGAGAAGCCAGACTTGAGCCTGGCTTTGGTTAGTAATTTTTACCGTCAATGAGTCTCAGCGGGATATCTTTCAAGACTTCCTCTTCTGCCATTCGCATATTAATTGCGACGACATCGGCATCGCATGCCTCTGTCGTAACATAGTGTGTTAAACACCCACACAGATTGCAGCGATGAAACTCTACTTCTTTGTCTCCCCAGATGTAAAACACAGGTGGCTCCTTTAAGTAGCGAACCGTTACTTGCTCTGGTGAGTAGTACGCCCAATACGCTGCGTATCGGCGGCAGATAGAGCAATTACATGATGCTATCTCTTTTGGTAAATCCGCTTTAACAACGATGTTTCCGCAATGGCAGGTGATTTCCATATCCACTCTTATCTCTAACTATATCGATACAATAACTAACCACAAATCCCTTAATTTAATCCGAATAAAGATCACAACTCACGAACTCTTTCTGGTGAATCGTCACTTGTCATCCATATTTAACGTGCCAGTCATATTAATAAATAAGAATGATTGCTCTAACACAACCTATGGAAAAACAAGATGAAATTGACGCAGTGGACTCTTTTGCTAGGCGCTTTGGTTGCGCTACCTAGCTTAGCCGATACGGATGTATACCTGACGAATAACTCGGCTCAGCCGCTAACGATTCAAGTGAAACACGAAGGCAGTGATTTACTGAAATACGGTGAAGAATGGCAACAGCATGTGCAAGTGCTCGGTCCTTGGGAAACCAAATCAATATTGAGCTTTAATCGCTGGGAAGGCGTGAAGTCTGGCCAGCACTATCGCTTCGACACCGTGGTTTCTAACCCGCGAGGTGAAAGTGTCACTTTGAATCAAGTAATGAAAGGTCATTGGTACAACTCAAGCATTGAATACGGCGTCTCTGCGGCGGATGTGGATCTCGCGCTGAAAGACGATCGCAATATTCACCGCTCTAGTACCAATGCATTCGGTGACCGCACCTCAGAACTGGCGTTTAAGTCTGCCAGTACTGCGCGATACGATGATTTGTACTACACCATCACGCCTAACAAGGTAGATGAAATCGTCGATACCGATGAGCAAAACCTCAAGCTGATGACTTACAACATCTGGGCACTTCCTGCGATTGCTTCTCACATTGGCGATCGTTACGAGCTAATTCCTGATTACGTCAAAGGTTACGATGTGCTGGCACTTCAAGAAGTGTTTGCCAGCGGTCGTGACGCGTTTTTACGTGAACTTGCAAAAGAATACCCATACCAGACTAAGATGCTGGATAAAGATGGCTTTAACATCCATGACGGCGGCGTCGTCATTGTGAGCCGCTACCCTATCGTTAATCAGGCTCAATACGTATTCCCAGATTGCTCGGGTACGGATTGCTTTGCCGATAAAGGCGTGAATTATGCGGAGATCATTAAAGGCGGTCAGGCTTACCACGTGTTCGCAACGCATACCGCCTCTTTTGATACCGACACCGCACGTGAGTATCGTCAGCGTCAGTTCAAGCAGATGCGAGCTATGGCGAAGTCTCTGAACATCCCTAACGGTGAAACTGTGGTTTACAGCGGTGACTTCAACGTCAACAAATTGAAGTTCCCAGGTGACTATCAACAGATGATTGCTAACTTGAGTGCAATCGAGCCCCGGTACTCTGGTTATACAGCGTCGACCTTCGATCCTCGCATCAATAACTTTGCCGGTGAGGCTTTATCTGGTGGCGAGAATGTAGAGTACCTCGACTACGTGATGGTGAGTAATGAATACGGCGTGAAGTCGTTTAACGATAATCGTGTTGACGTTCCGCGCTCTACCGCAGAGAGTTTGTGGAAACACTACAATCTGTCGGATCATTTCCCTGTTAGCGCTGTGATCAAGCCATGAAGCGTATTCTATTGATCTCTGTGTCCGCCATTTTGGCGGGCATAGTTTGGGTTTCTGTTGCTGGGGATGAGAATCAAGAAGCGCCGTTGCCGATAACAACCTCTTCAAATAAGGTAGAAGTTCCATCGCCTAACGAGGTTTTCACAAGTTCAGTTCAAAGCGCAGACGAACAACCAGAGTCAAAAGGAAAACACTCAACACCCTCAATCAATGGGCTTGCTGAAGTGTTAAGTGGCGCAAAGGGACGAGCATTGAAAGGTGAAATCGAATCCTTTTGGCATCAATGCACAACTCGCAACGACTGCGAATCTCAACTTACCGAATTGGAAAGCCGTTTATCGAACGAGCGGTTTGCTTTGCTCGCGAACTACCATCAGCTCAATAATGAGTGGCAGCAAAGTGTCGGCAATTTGGTGTTTGATGATCAGCAACCGCTCGCCTCTCGCATTGCTCTTCTCAAATCGGAAGCAAGAAAGATATGGGGGGAGTTGGCGGATGTCATTTTTGCTGATGAGTATGCGCTGTATGACTTCAGTTTACAGGCAGAACAGTTAGGCGCAGCGCCCGTGCAAGACTACGTACAAGCCTTTGACGATTTAGTGAAAAATTGGCAAGGCAGTGAGGAAGCTCTGGGATTAGCCAGTGAGCAAGCAAAGTACGAACGAGCCGTCACGTTAATTCCGAACCATATTAGCCAAAGTGAACGCGAGGCGTTAGTTCAGGCACTTGCGCAAACATACTTGACGCAACAACAGAGTGAAGACATTCAGGCTCGCAAGCAGCAAATCGTCGATCAGCAACAGCAAGTTCGTGACTATCAACACGAGTTAGAACAACTGAAATCTACCCTAGAAGCGCAGCGTTCAAGCAGCCATGCCCACATGTCAGAGTCACAATGGCAGAGCTATTACCAACAGCAGATCGCGAGCTTTCGTCGTGATTTCTTTGCAAGCTAAAGCCGAAACAAATGGATAGAAAACACGTAGTAGCAAGGTATGTCGCTCACCAGAATGTGAGCGACAGCCACTAATTTGAACTCGTGATTACAATACGCGCAAGCACTTTTCCGGCGGCAAGCTCAACAGCGTGTTTGCGAAGTTTATCTTCTCATCTCGCCATCTTGCAGCGGCTTCGCGGCTATCTTGTGATTGACGATCGGCTTCAAAATAGGTTTGACGAGGCAAACCATTCGCTGGTGTCATCACCATCGATTGCTCGTTGGCTCGAATGGTAAACAAGAACTGTCCGCGTTGACCAGATTGGACGGCAGGGTGATTCAATGTCGTATCGCAGCAGTAGCGACGATCTCGTAGCGCTCGGCAGGTATATTCAAAAGCGTCTTGGACACCGCGACCAGGAAACGCCGTATAGATGCTAATGCCGTCACGCTGCAGCGGGAAGTCTCCAGCAGACAGTTGCACCGCATATTGCATCATCCGAAAGCCGAGCACGACCCCACCAATACTATTTAAACCACTAAACTGAATGGCTCCTTCCAAGCTTAGTTTCAGTCGGTCTTCACCTTCATACAAATAGAGATCTGGAGATACCCAGTCGCTTTTTGGAATCAGAAGTTGTGTGATGTCGGAATGTCCCATTTTAGTCTCCAAGATTGAAGTTTATCGCGAGACATTAAAGATATAGTAATGATAATTATTATCAATTAATTTATTTAATATTCAGCGCATGTGCACGACTGGCTCCTTCGCTAACCTCTTTTGCCAAACAGGCACAATTGAAGGAGCCGAATGGGGACTAGGTCGACACGGGCGTCATCGCCACCTTATTACTCAAGGTTTCAACCGAATATTGATGCAAATTGATGACCTTATCGCATAGCTTTCGCAACGCCTCCTCGTCGTGGCCAATGATGATCACGCTACATTGTCGCTCAGTCGCCAGAGAAGTGAGCAACTGTAAGGTTTCTGCCGCTGTAATGGGGTCAAGCCTTGAAGTGGGTTCATCTGCAATCAACAGCTTAGGTTTCATTAACAACGCACGTAAAATAGCGAAACGCTGTAATTCTCCTCCTGAAATCTGCCTAGGTGTTCGTTGTAGTAACCCCAAGTCTAATTTCAGTAATCGCATCAAGGGCGCTATTTCAGCCTCATCAAAAGAGTGAATCTGCTGTAAATCACTCAGTAGTTGATCGAGCGTAACATGTGTAGCAAATGCACTTGGCGGGTCTTGATAGAGCTTTAGCTTTTGCCCAACACCGACCGTTTGGTGAAACACAATCTCTCCAGAACTTGGCGTGAGTAGCCCAAGCACCGCATCCGCCAAACTGGTTTTACCACAACCACTTCGACCATAGATTCCAACCACTTCACCCTCATCGACGCGAAGAGAAAGCTTGTCAAACAGGGTGGTTTGATTTCGACGTAGTGATAGGTTTTCTATACTCACCAGAGGCTGACCTGAGCTTGCAGAGGCTCGCTTTGGCCAATGTTTCGGGCTCGACTCGATAAGCGCTTTGGCGTACTCAGATTTCGAATTGGCTAAGATCTCATGTGCGATTCCGGATTCCACCACTTCACCCTGTTTCATCACAATCATGTCTCCCCCTAGCCTTTGCGCCAGCTCGATATCATGAGTGATGGTAATCAATGCGCCCTGTTTTGCGTGCTCTGCAAGCATGTCACCAACGATGTCGCAATGGGCTCGATCTAGCCCTTTGGTGGGCTCGTCCGCTAACAGCAGTTCTCCGCCAGCCTGAGTCGCACATAAATAAGCGACTCGCTGCGCCATTCCACCTGAAAGCTGGAAAGGATATTTTTGTTTCGCGTGGCTAAGATTCATGCTTTCAAGCGCTGATTGAGCTCGTTTTTTGGCCGTCGACGCAGGAGCCTGATTAACGAGAGTATGAACCTCTTCAATCTGTTGGTGTACGGGCATAATAGGGTCTAGCGCGAGCCACGGTTCTTGAGGAAGCAACGCGATTTTTCGCCCCCACATCTGCTGCAACTCGTTTTCACTGACCGCTCGGTCATGGAGGTAAATCTGCCCCTTGGCAACCAACTCTTTTGGCAGGGTTCCGGTTAGCGCAGCCGCAATCAAACTTTTTCCCGCCCCTGTTTCGCCAAGAATCGTAAGCGGCTTTCCCTTAGCGAGGGTAAAACTGACCGGGTCAACTAAGACTTGCTGCGCCGTTTTTACTGACAATGATTCGACACGAAGAAAACAATTCATGACTTTTCCCCACTCGCGAGTAAATGGAACCCGAGTACTAAAACAAACAAGGTGATCAGTGGTTGCGCTAACACCCAAGATGCAACTTGGTAGTAACGAAACAGCTCTACCATCATGAGTCCTAACTCCGCCTCTGGTGGCTTAAGGCCTACATGCAAAAAGCCGAGCGAGGCAAGCGCGAGTATGGTGTTTCCAGCCCCAAAGCAACAGAGGGTGAACACATCTTGACGGCAGTGAGGCCAAATATGACGCTTAAATACATACCAAGACCCAAATCCATACAGCACAGACGCTTCAACTTGCGGAGAATGAATCAGAGATAGCGTTCTATTACGCACCACTCGGTAGAACTCAACCCACAAAATAAGGGCGATTGCGACGTACAAAATCGTAAAGGATCCCGGTACTAACGCGGCAAATAACAGCACTAAAATCAGCCCCGGCATTGCGAGGATAATATTCATCGCAAAAGTGAAACTTCTCTCCCACCACCCTTTGCGCCACCCTGCGAGTACGCCTGCAACAATCCCTAACGCAGCAGAGGTCAATACGCTTAACCAAGCCAATGTTAACGAGGTAACAATCGCATCACTTAAACGAGCAAAGTTACTGCGACCAAAATGATCGCGCCCCAGTGGCTCGGAGAAATCCGGCAAAGAAAACGCCAATGAGAGTTGCTGTGCGGCTGGGTCACTATTGAAGAGCAGTTTTTGCGTCAACACGAGCAGCAGTGCTGCGCCGATAATCGCAATGCCCCAGATTTGTTTAGCAAGCAGTTTCATTGCGTCGCCTCCTGCTGTTGTCTTGGATCAAGTTGGTAGGTCACGAGGTCAATAAAGGTGTTGATCGCAACAAACAACAAGCCCATCACCAATGCTGTTCCTTGGATCATTGGGATATCTCGAGCAAAAATCGCGTGCGCCAACGCGTGGCCGATACCTGGCCAAGAGAAAAGTGACTCGATCATGATGATGCCTTCCATCAAGCCAATGGTTTGAATCGCTAAGAAAGTGACAATCGGAATCGCAATATGGCGCTGTGCGTGATGCTGGAATGCTTGCTCAAAGGTTAATCCTTTTAGTCTGGCAAACTTAAAGTATGGCGCTGTAATCGTACTGCGCGTCGCGTTACGAATAAGCCGATTTGACATCGCCGCCAGTGAGAGCGCTAACGTCAGTCCCGGTAAAAAGAGATGTGCTGCACTGCCAAACCCCGCCACAGGAAACAGCCCTAAGTGCAATGCAAATAGAATCGTCATCACTAAGCCAATCACAAATACTGGCTGAGCGCGGATAAACACCGAAGTAATCAAACTCCACTTGTCAGCCGCCGAGTTAGCATGTTTCCCACAATAAACACCAATAGGTATCGCGATGAGGGCAGACAGCAACAAAGCAACCAATGCGAGCAGCAATGAGTGACCAAGCTGATGCGTTATCTCTTCAATGACGGGGGCGCCGCTAATCAGGGAATGACCAAGGTCAAACTGGAGCAGATCCCACAACCATTGAACATAGAGTTCAAACCCAGATCGGTCTAAGCCAAGCTCCGCACTGACTGCTTGCGCCGCTTCTGCATCCACATAGTCGTAACCATATCGACCCGCTGCGATCCGAAACGCAAAATCACCCGGAAGCAGGCGCATCAAAATGAATGTCAACGTGCCGATACTCCAAGCCACCAACGTGGCTTGGAATACTCTTCTAAGAAGGATGTTAATCATTCAGCGTCATCTCTGAAATTCGGTAGTTGATCTCAAACGGGTCAAAGCTAAAGTTGCCGACTTTCTTATTCACCGCCACAAGTTGGGTGTAGAAGGTGATAGGAATCAGTGGCATCTCTTGCGCAAGAATTTGAGACGCTTGCTGCGCTTGTTGTTGGTAATCAGCGCGATCTTTTGTTGCGCTCAAGCGGCTTAGCAGAGCGCTAAACTCTTCCGATGACCAGTTCGTTGGTCCCCAATCGCTACCTTTATGCTCAGCAAAGTCTTTAAGAAGCAGCGCAAGGGGATCGACCGTGGCGCCAAAGTTACGCGCCACGAGTGCCAACTCAATCGTGCCATCTTGATGCTTCGCTGGAATCGCACTGGAGTTATCAATGGAGATATCAACTTGAATGCCAACTTCCTTCAATTGCGCTTGAATAGCGGTAGCGACCACGGGCAGTTCTGGACGATCTGAATAGGTAGTCAGATTGACAACAAACGGCTTGCCTTCTCGCTCTAGGATGCCTTGTTCGTTTTGCTGCCATCCTTGAGAAGCAAGCAACGATTTCGCTTTGGCAATATCACGAGACGTCTGCGCGAACGCTTCAATGTGCCAAGCCCCTAACGAAGGCGCAAAAAGCTGGTAGGCTTCAGAGCCCGGCATGCGAATGATCTGCTTGGAAATCCCAGTACGATCGAGCGCTAAGCTCAGCGCTTGGCGTGTTTGGTACGAGTTAAGATACGGATGCTCGTTGTTCAGTTTGAGCAAAATTGTCCGAGGAATAGATTCGCTCACGACATCGACATTCTCTGTTTGCTGCAATGGCGCGATGCTTGCCGGATCGAGGGTGTACACGATATCAGCCTGACCTGTTTGGGCGAGCAGTGCACGACTTTCAGCACGATGCCCAGCCAGATATTCGACGTTTTCAATCTTGGCTTTGCTGCCCCAGTAACCCTCGTTACGAGTCACATGAATTTTATGTGGCGGGACAAGTTCAGCAATTTTGTAAGGGCCAGTACCAGCCAGTGAAGTAGAGGTTCCTTCTTCGTTGTAGCTACTCGGAGAAGCGATCGCTACCGTGTAATGAGCCAGAACCGACAACATAGGGTTGTAAGGTTTAGACAGGCGAAGTGTCAGTTGATTCCCGTTCGCCACTATCTCTGAAATAGGCACACGCTTAATCACGCCCGGCTTCGCCATCGCATTTTCAAGCGCCAATTTAACCGCTGCCGCATCCAGTTTTTCGCCATCGTGAAACGTTACCCCCTCTCGGATATCGAACGTCCACTCTAGGTCATCAGGACTCACGGTCCACGCAACAGCGAGTTGCGGCTCCACTTGGCCCTTTTTATTGATCGCGACCAAAGATTCAACAACCTGCATTCGGGTGAACATATAACCATCTTTCGAGAGATCTTGGCTTGAGTATTCAAACGGTCCAGAGATTTTTAATGCTTGGCTTGACGTTGATTGAGTGAATTGCGACACAGTGACCGCCGCAATAGCAACGACTGCGGCGATACCCGCTATCCTAAATTTCATTATTCATGTCCTTAAAAACAAATTCAGCGCAATGTTATAACATAACAATATTATCAATCAATATGAGAATGGATATCAATAAGAAACCGTAACGTGTCAGCTCGTATCCGACATGAAATCTTGCCAAACCTCTAAAATCTGGAACATTTCTTACATCTCCAACCGACGCACTCTGATAAGGTATTGAGAAGGGATATTTTTTTGTGTGATGAGTCGAATGGATTTACTCAGCCAGTTGCAATTTTCTGTATCAATCACGGGACCAATTTGTTTGATGTTGGTGCTGGGTATCGTATTCAAACGTATTGGTTTGATAAACGATAACTTCATTGAGGTCGCCTCGAAACTGGTGTTTCAGGTGACACTCCCTACCATGCTGTTTCTGAGCATCGTAGTTTCAGAACATGATATCTCTGCCGCGAGTCACTTCATCTTGTACGGTGTGCTGTCCAGTGTGGCGTTTTTCGTGTTTACATCAGTTTGCGTCAAGGCGCTCTTTCCAACCTCTCCAGACCAAGGCGTGATCATACAGGGCGGGTTTCGCGCGAACACTGGCATTATCGGCATCGCTTATGTTGCCAATGCCTATGGTGAGCAAGGCATCGCATTGGGCGCGATATTTGTCGCCGCAACCACATTGGTTTACAACGTGTTGGCGGTGATTTGCCTCACTCCAAAGCATCAGGAATCGGGGGTAAAAGTGGGCAAAATGATGGCGGCTACGTTAACCAAAAATCCCCTCATTATCTCGATTTTACTCGGTATCGCCTTTTACGTTCTTAGTATTCCTGTACCAACCATTGCGATTGATGCAGGTAACTACCTTGCCAAAATGACATTGCCTCTCGCCCTTCTATGTATTGGCGGCTCACTCAATTTAAGCTCTCTCAAAAAGGAGCAAGCGCCCTCTTGGACGGCAAGCGGATTTAAGTTGGTGGCAGCACCCGTACTTATTACTGGATGTGCCTATTGGTTAGGGTTTGAGGGGATGGAGCTTGGAATCATCTTTTTTATGAACGCTTCACCAGTGGCATCTGCGAGCTACATTATGGCAAGGGCAATGAACGGTAACGCAGTGCTCGCGGCCAATATTATTGCGCTAACCACGACAATTTCTACCGTGACTTGTACGTTAGGTTTGCTGCTTTTGAGCGTGTTTAGTTTGATATAAAAAGCGAAGCGTTAAGTCGCTTCGCTAATTTACAGCCCGATACTTTAACACTTACTCACAACATTCGATTTGCTCGGAATCTGTCACCAGTATCACACCTTTGGTCGCTAACTCCTCAGCCACCTGCTCAGCATTCTCCGGAAACACCGCTCGCGTCGAGGCTAGATTCAGAATCACCCGAAAACCTGTATCCACCAGCTGTTCTACCGATTTCTTAACACAAAAATCTAATGCCAAGCCCCCGACAATCACGGTATCTATGCCTTTAGATTGCAGAAACTCGATCCCGCCTGTCGACAGCGTATCTGCTTGGTCATGGTAGAAAGCGCCATAAGGGTGCGCGTCTGGGTCGATGCCTTTGTTCATTTGGAAGTCGTAATCGCGAATCGCTGGCAAGCCGGGCAGTAACTCAACGCCCGAAGTACCAACCACACAATGCGGATTCCACTTAATATCCACTTCTGGCAGGCCAACAGGTTCCAGCATGTTCGCTGGCGTTTCCGCTTCCCACGCTGCGCCTGGAGGGTGCATATCTCGCGACACGAGCTTAATACTCGCTTTACTGTGGTTGGCAATCAATTCGTCAACGATTTCCAGCGCCCCCGCTACAGGCAGTTCGTTCGGGCAAAGCTCGCTAAAGCCTTTTTGCGGGTCAACATCGACGGCCGCTGTTTTCGATTTCTCAATCTGTACCGATTTCAAAGACATGGGTTATTCCTTATGCTGTTCAACGCAGGCACGTTTGAAAATATGTCACGCTTTTTTCGCTCAAACTGTAAACCTGAGCAGGCTTGCCGCCTTTTCCTTTGTTGGTTGAGGCCATCTTGTTGGCGCTCACAATTACGCCTGTTTCTATCAGGCGTCGTTTGACCGTCATTCGGTTAATTTCAACGCCAAACTCAGCATACGCGGCAATAATGTCAGAGACTAAAAACTCTTTATCGAGAGCGAATAACGCTACCGATGTGTACTCAACGGCTGCACGCAACTTACGCCACGCCAGTTTAATCAGCTCGGCGTGATCAAACGCGAGGTCTAACGCATCTTGAAGCACGTCTTCTAACGCAAACCAGCGAAGCTGCTCTTGGCATAAGCCACAATTTTCGATTTGCTCGACATTGGCTTGATTGAGCAGCGCGTAGTGCGCAATTGTCACGCTCCACCCTTCAGGGTCGCGTTTGGGGTTACCATCTACCATGGGTTCGCTGATGTAATTGGGGTACGTGTGAATTTTTTGCCGACAAATGCGTCGCCTCGCGGCATCAAAATCTTGATCGGCAGGTTGCCCACCTCGCTCCGTCCAATCTTGTTCAAACACGAATCCACCCGGAATCGACCACATACCATGTTGCGGTCGCTCTGGATTGTTGCGCTTGATTAATAACACTTCCAACCCTTGGCTGCCTAGCCTAAGACATATCATGTCAATGGTGACAATCATTTACGTTTCCTACATCCTTCTCTAGTGCGTACATTATCACCGTTCAACACAATTTCAACCAGAAAGTAACCTTTTGTGATTAACCAATATTCTTTTCTAATTCGAGTTAGTCTGCGTTTAAATTGATAGTAACCTCACCTAATTATTAAGAGCATGGAACTTAGTTTGATGGCAATACTAGTTAGTAACACAATTTGACAAACCAATTTTGGTTGATTAGAGTTCGAGCAAGTAATTAAGCTGAGTAATAGATAGGATGGCATCATGACCACCTCGCTTTTCAATCAAAGCATTATTCAAAGTGCACTCGATCTCGACGTGTACAAAATTAATATGATGCATGCCGCTTACAAGCTGTATCCCAGCACCCAAGTGCGATATGAACTTATTGTTCGTTCGGATGAAGACTTGTCCGATCTTAAACATGACGTCGAACATGAGATTCTTCGCCTCGCCAAGGTCAACTTCAGCAATGAAGAGCGCCGCTACCTGACTGAGCAAGCGCCTTACCTTGATAGCACGTTTATTGACTACCTTGCAGAGTTTCGTTTTCGTCCAGAGTCTCAGGTGGAAGTGTGTGTTTTACCAACAAAGGGTAAAGACCAACTACGAGTCTCTATTCGAGGTCTTTGGCATGAGACGATCTTGTATGAAACTCTGGTGATGAGCATCATTTCCGAAGTGCGAAATCGCCGTCGTTGGCCCTCTATTCCCTATGCACAATTTCAGAAAACGTTAGTCGATAAAGTGGATTGGTTGCGTCGCGAGCTCAAGCACCGAAACATCACCAACTTCCAGTTTTCAGAAATGGGCAGCCGACGCCGATTTAGCGCGCAGGTTCAACATGACGTAGTGGATTATTTGCGCCAACACGCCTCAGATCTAATGTCGGGCACGAGTAACTATCACTTAGCAAAACAGTTTGATCTCACACCTATTGGTACCGTCGCCCACGAATGGTTTATGGCGCATCAGCAATTAACAGAGCCCGCAAAGTCTCAACAGGTTGCACTCGATCAATGGCATGCCACCTTTGGCGGTCAACTCGGTATTGCACTCACCGACACCATTGGGATTGACGCCTTTCTCGCCGACTTCAGTCTTGAACGCGCGAACGCGTATGCTGGAGTGCGCCATGATTCCGGTTGCCCCTACACGTGGGGTGACAAAATGATCGCGCACTACGAAGCATTGGGAATTGACCCGAAATCCAAAGTACTGATCTTTACCGATGGACTCAATTTTGAACGCGCATTAGACATTTGCGACTACTTCAAAGATCGCGCTAATGTCAGTTTTGGAATCGGCACCTTTTTAGCCAATGACATGGGCGACTGGCGTGATGGTCAGATTCAGTACCAGCCCCTCTCTATGGTGGTCAAACTGGCAGAATGTAATGGGCAGGCGGTCGCCAAAATCAGTGACGAGCCTGAAAAAGCGATGTGCGAAGATGAGGTATTTCTGACGGAGTTAAAGCAGAGCTTTGGTCTTATCTCTACGCTAGATAAAGCAAGTTAGATTCCTTAACCAAAAACGGAGCCAGTGGCTCCGTTTTTCGTTGGGTTGAATTATAAACTCATGATCTTTTTGAACTCTTCTTCGGAATACTTCTTCTCTGTACTCTTGGTCAAATCGGTCATCATTTTATAGCGAATGTCTGTCGCCATATTTAGTGTCCGTTTAAGCTGACCATAAGAATAATCCGCCGCCATATCGAGAGCCGCCTGCTTATCTTGCTTGTACATGTCACTGAGCGTCGCATCTAGGTGCTGCACTTGTTTATACAAACGCGTTTCTTCTTTGTCCCACGTCTGTTTTAGCATGGGCAAATATTTTTCTGGGTTCGCTGATGCAAGAGCGGTCAAGCTTCTAAACTGCCAATAAGCTGAGTCGTCGCTATAGGTGTCATCCCCCACTTGGTAAGCCTTAGGGTAATCCTGTAACGTTGAGTAGAGCGGAACCAGTACGGACTCTGGCAATACGCCAAAGCTTTGCCAAATCACACCTTGTAGCTCTTTGGGCATCTCTGCACGAAGCTGAATAATGTGAGATTCTAACTGGCGTTCTACACGAATTGGACGTTTCGCTTTGCCTTCTAGTGCAGTTCCATCGTAAGTTGCACTCAACACTTCAGCCACATCTTCAACACTGATTTTGTCATCCGGCTGCATAAACAGCGGATATTGTGCTAATCGGCTTTGCTGATACTTCGATGGCGTCAACATTTTTTGCCCAAGCCATTCGCGGTCAATGTTGTATTCATCCCCCACCACGCCAAACGCTTTAGCAAAGTTGAATGATTGGCGATCAACCTTGTCGAGCAACTTGTGCTTTTCGACAAACTCAAGCATGCCTTGCGAATGCAGAACGTCCTCACTGGCAAGGTCGACGCCATGAATACGCAGTCCATTGGCAATCATCGCGTAGCTGTTATCAGGCACTTTAACCGCAATCCAGTGATGACCGGAGCCAATTTCAAACAACCAAGCTTCGTTGACGTCGGCGATATAGAGGCTATTTCCTTCCCCCGCCCCATATTTTTCGATGTAGTCTCCGAGCAGTTCCACGCCTTGCTTGGCGCTCTTCGCTTGCGGGAGAATCAAAGTGGGAATAATCGCTTCAATAATGCCTGGTTCCACCAAAGGGTCCGCTTTGGCAACTTTGTCATTCACTTCAGCACTGGTGGTAGCCGACACCGCGACGTTGTACTCGTTAATGCCGCGTTCTTCGTAGTATTTTCCGTCACTGTCAACGGTAATGGCGTCCCAATCGGGAATAGAAGAGTAAGCCAAGAAGTGCTCAGGCATTGGCACCACCAAGCCATTGCCGAGTGTCCAATCTCCTGGCTCGTTATCTTGTGCAGAGCGATACTCAAGGTACTTGTTCCAGTTGTTGATGCCAAAGTCTTCGTTGCGAGCGATCATAATGCTGCCATCAGCCGATGCCCCTTTACCAACAATCAAACCCGTACACGCAATTGCATTGCCACTGAGCGCCACAGCAATGGCGCTCGCGGCGAATGTCACAGACCATGTTTTCATCTCTTCTATCTCCATTTTGGATCAAATTAGGCGAATTCAGCTTCAATCTGTGTTTGCAAATTATTATTGTTTGGAAAGCTGTTGTTGGCAGTCTAGCGAGGTATTGGCGAGATTAATGATCATTGGATCACAGAATGCAGACAACAAAACGTTGAATAAATATCTGAAAAATATGCAGTTTATGGATATTCTAGCGACCCCACTCAACGTGTTCACACTGCCAACCAAACTGTTCGCAAAGCGATTGCAACTCTTGTACTTCTGCTTTGGTTTGCTTGGTCAGCCATTCAAGAATCTCATTGGCGATTGGCGTATGATTTTTCTGATAACAGAGGTAGTGCCAATCACTGTGCTGCAGCGCGATGTTTTCTGGGCACTTGAGGAACCTTCGTTTGAGTTCAGGTAATACCAATAACAGATCGGTCACCGTCACCCCTTGACCAGACAAGCATGCACTTAACGCTAAATCTAAACTGAAAAAGACCGTGTCTCTGCCGCGCTTTTTCCCCTTCAAATTCGCATTAGCAAGCCACAGTTTCCAATCTTGATGATCAAGCGTCGCGTGGAGGTGAGGCAACTCAAGCACATCTTCAATTTGAATGGTTTGTTCAGACATCAACTCTGCATAAACCGGAGCCATGTATTCTGCTCGTAAAAAGCGAATCCCCGGCAGACCCAAGTAGCGGTCTCTATGGCGAGTGTTTAAGATCAGTAGATCGCAGTCTTCGTGCTCCAGTACCGGATCTTCTTCAATCGACGGGATGATAACAATCTCGTGTTCGGGGTATTTCTCATTGAGCAACGCGACGTTAGGCATCAAAACACGCGTCGCGTAACTGAGGGCGCTCTTAATCACAATCCGCTTTTTAACTGGCGCTTTCCACTGGGCAATCAATGCATCTAGGTTATGGTAGTTTTGACGCAGAATCTGGTAGAGATCTTTGCCATGTTCAGTCAGTTCAATAGAGCGGTGCTTGCGGATAGCAAGGCTGACACCAAGTTCGGTTTCAAGTTGCTTGATCTGCCGACTCACGGCGCTTTGCGTCACATTGAGTTCATCTGCCGCGGCGGTAAAACTCATCAAACGCGCGACAGCTTCAAACACTTTGAAGGCATTGTGAGAGTATGGAAGATTGGAATAAGGTCGCATCGTCTTTCTCATGATTTTAAGTTATGTCAGATTGGCATAAATGTCATTTGAACGCCAGCAAGATTATTCGTACCTTTGTGTGATACTGATCACGAGGCGCCCAATGAAAAAAATTCTCTCACTTGCTATCCCACTCATCATTTCGCAAATGATCTCCATGGCATTGGTGTTAACGGATGTTTGGATGATGTCGCGCTTGAGTATTTCTGCGATCGCAGCAGGTGGTTTAGGGGCGTCGGTCTACTCTTTTGTATTTATCATTGCAGGCAGCACCGTTGGCTGCGTAGCGAATTTGATTGCCATCGCTTATGGGCAACGAATCGCTCGCCCAGAGTATGGCAATCAACAAATTCGTTTAGCCGTGAAAGGCGCGGTCCTTTTGTCTTTGGCGCTCTCTGTGGTACTAACAATCAGCTTTGCGTTTGTTCCCCAACTGCTTGCATTGGCAAACCAACCCACAGAGCTCGCACAGCCGGCAATGGCGTATGTCGACACCTTAAAGTGGGCGATGTTGCCTTCCCTACTGTTGCTCGTATTGCGTGGTTTAACCAGCGCCTTTGGCAACGTGCGCTCAATCATGGTGATGTCGCTGCTTACCGTGTTGCTCAATGTGCCAATCAGTTATGTACTCGCTTTCTCACTGGGTTTTGGGTTAGCTGGATTGGGCGCAGGAACGGCACTTGCGGCGACAATCGTGATGGTTGGCTATGGCATCTGGGTATTTAAGCGCCCTGAGTACATGGCATTTGCCCCATGGTTGAATCGAGAAGAGTATTCTTGGTCATTGCTAAAACCGTTGCTTGCCATGGGATTGCCCATTGCCCTTGCTGCGCTGCTTGAGCATGGTCTGATTTATGGCGGAACGTTAATGGCAGGGACAATCAGCATCGCGGCGTTAGCTTTACACCAAATTTTGCTGCAATGTTTGAGTTTCACTTGGAACATCAACTTTGGTTTCTCGCAAGCCGCGGCCATTCTTGTTGGGCAAGACTTCGGCGCCGAAAACTACGACGGTATCAAACGTACCGCCTTGCGCAGTTTTGGCATTACCACCGTGTTAAGCGTGGTGTTAGCGGGTGGATTTATGCTGTGGCCCGAGTTTATAGCTAGCCTGTTCAATCTTGATGCTGAACTCAGCACTCTATTAACCATGGTGTTATGGGTGGTAGCACTGTCTTTTGTGGTTGATGCTTGGCAACTGTTAGCAATCAACCTATTACGCGGAATGAAGATCGTGATGGGACCGACCATTATGACCGCCATTGGCTACTGGGCATTTGGCTTACCGGCTGCATGGATTTTGATGCCGCAATTTGAATTAGCAGGCATTTGGGGTGGTATTGGTATTGGTTTGGGCGTAACTGGCGTTCTGCTACTGGCGCAGTTACTATTTGCCATTAAGAAAACCCGTCGCCATCAACCCCTTGCTGTCGCGGCTGGCTAGCCGTTACTATGTCGCCGAAATTAAGGCGAGACGTTGCATGACTGATTTAGAACTGGAATTTGAACACATCTACTTGGAAGTTCGCGGCCAAAGATGGCAGCACATCGAACGATTCTTGTTGAGTTACTTCTGCTATCGGGAGGGGTTTGTCTCAAGCAAAGGCAAACCCGATTGGGAACTTGCTCGCGCCTCTTGCCCGCGTTCTTCTAACGTTCACTCTTTAAAGTACTCCACACTTGAACCAGTCGTACCGCTTGATGTGGTCATTGGCGAGATCAAACGTTACTGGCGAGATGGCGAGCTGACACCAAGTAACCTTAGACGAATTTTGGATAGTTTGCTGCGCTTCATCACCATCGACAAACAAGAAAAATCCGCCCTCAAAAACGCAGGACTAGAAAAGGCAATGCCCGCTTGCTGGTATCAATCGGAACAAAGAGACCCGATGGCACGCTTTACTCACGTTAACATTCATTTGTTGGCTGATACCTGACGACGATAATGAATTTTGGCAGCAATGCTGAGCTGTTCTGGCGCTTTGCTCGGTTGCTCTAACACGGATTGTCCGGCATTGAAGAGGGCTTGAGCAATGGATTCGCAATCTTGCTCTACTGAATCAATTTTCAGCGGTAAGCAATCAAGAATGTCATAGTTGTCAAACGTAGCGATCTGAATATCGTCCGACAGCATGTTGTGCTCTGTCAGATAGCGCAGTACCCCTTCAAGCAAGGAGTAAGAGGCGGTAAACACCGCTTTGGGTGCACAGCCACGACTAGAAACTGCATTCGCCATCAAGTCGTAACCTGATGAAGGTTGATAGTCTTTGTTGAGCACATGTTCTTGTCGAAAGTCGATACCCGCTTGCAGCAAAGCCGCTTGGTAACCGGTAAATCTATCTCTGCTGGGCGACAAATCCATTTGCCCGCCGATGTACCAGCACTCGTCTACTCCCTCAACCAGTTTGCTCACCACCTCTTGAGTTGCACTCGCGGCGTCCGTTTTAATGGTTGTAAACGCGCTATCCTCAAACACTCGGTCAAACAAGATGATCGGGGTTGTTTGCTTAACTTGTTGTAAATACTGCTCATTGGTGAAAGAGGTCGCGACAAACAGCACATCAACTTGTCTATCCACCAAACTTTGGATGACTTGCTTTTCCATCTCAGGGTTGTCATCGGACGACGCAATCAACAGCTGATAACCGTGATTTCGGCATAAAACCTCAAGCCGCTTGGCAATAGAGGCAAAGCCCATGTTGGCAAGATCCGGAATCACTAAACCTGCGGTATATGTCTGTTTAGACTTTAACGCTCGCGCATAAATACTGGGGGAATAATTGTGGGCTGCGGCAATTGCCTCAACTTTCTTAACCGTCTCTTGGTTGATTCGGTGCTTTTTCGCGTGCCCGTTGAGCACAAAACTTACCGTTGATTTTGAGACACCCGCTAACTGAGCAATATCAGCCAGTTTTAATTTTTTAGTGGTCATTTTTTCCCTGAGCATTTGACACTTTGCCCGTCTATTCTACTGTCATTGAGAAAGATTTCTAATGCTTTCCGAGTGGAATGACGATCGCTTTGCATAGCCGCTCAAAAGATCGTTTTAGATCACAAATTACACTCGCTCTTGGCTGTTTTGGCGGATTCGAATAGCAAGCTAAACCGTTTTAGCCATATAATAAGTACATCAACTATGAACGACTGAGGTAACAATCATGAACAGAGTTTGGGTAACGGGAGACGCGGTTGTCGACTTGATTCCAGATACACCATTTACCTACCTAAAGTGTCCAGGTGGCGCGCCTGCTAATGTCGCGGTCGCAATCGCTCGATTAGGGGGCAACAGCGCTTTCTTTGGTCGCGTTGGTCAAGACCCACTCGGTCGTTTTATGAAACAAACACTCTCAGATGAGCATGTCGACACAGAGTTTATGCGGCTTGATGAAGCTCAGCGTACGTCAACCGTGATCGTTGATCTTGATGATTCTGGCGAACGTAGCTTTACCTTTATGGTAAAGCCGAGCGCTGATCAGTTTCTCGAACTTGCCGATATCCCAACCTTTCACGCGGGTGAGTGGCTGCACGTGTGCTCTATCGCCCTCGCGAACGAACCAAGCCGCAGCACCACTTTAGAAGCCATGCGTCAGATTAAGGCGGCAGGTGGTTTTGTCAGTTTCGATCCCAATTTACGTGAAGAAGTTTGGGCAAATCCAGAGGAGCTAAAACCAGTGGTTAACCAAGCGATTGAGTTAGCCGATGTGGTGAAGTTTTCTGATGATGAGTTGATGTTGCTGACAGATTCAGATTCATTAGAGACCGGATTACAGGCTATTGAGAAATACAACAACACGCTGGTACTGATCACTCAAGGCGCCAAAGGCGCACTGGTTGTGTTTAACCAGCAACAACGCTTGCTATCAGGTCAAGCGGTCAAACCGGTGGATACCACAGGCGCAGGGGACGCGTTCGTTGGCGGACTGCTTGCCAAACTGTCACAACATAACGGCTGGGCCAACACGGACACAATCGAAGCCGCGGTGCAATGGGCGAACGGTTGTGGCGCACTGGCCACCACTCAAAAAGGCGCGATGACGGCTTTGCCTAGCGAACAAGCACTGCTCGATTACATTCAATAGTTCATTCCACAAACCCAAGCAGTAAAAAACCCCAACGTTTAGAGTTGGGGCTTTTCAGTTATGGATGACTTAATCTGCAAATGGCGCTCGACTTGGATTTAAGCGCTTCACTCGCGCCAAGCTCGGCGTACCTGAGAGTGAGATTCCCGTGGCGTGCGGCTCGGTAAACACTCTAGATGTCATTACCGCGTCGCCATCATTGATGAACACTTCAACCGAGGAACTATCGGCTAAAATGCGCAAGCGAATCTTGTCACCGGTTAGCGGCAATTCGCGTATCGTATCCTGAGCGCGATTAAGAGTTTGAGAGCGATCCATCACGAACGCTCGGCGCGATTGATCAGCGATCAACATCAACTTACTTTCCTCACCCTCAAATAGGTTTAGCTGGCTGCCCCACTCTAACTCAATGCTTAAATCGAAACTCTTGGTCTCGAGATTGTAGCCTTGATCACTGAGCATTATCGATTGCTCCGGCTGAGCCAAGGCATCTAGCTCAGCGATGGGCCACTGCACCAATCGACCATCTTTGACCGATAACTCTCTCATCAGCGTTAATTGATGAAGCCAGCCATTATCGACCGAAGGTTGGTCAATTTCATCGGGTAATCCCATCCAGCCGCACATCACGCGTCGCCCATCAGGTGTTAACATGGTTTGCGGTGCGTAAAAATCAAAACCATAGTCTAGGTGCTCAAAGTCCGACAGCTCAATGCCCTTGTCTGACTTGAACCTTGCCCGAGCGATGCCATTGTGGTGCGGAATTGTGTTGTGCTCTGAAAACGACTCCATGCCTTGCGGGCCAATGACCGCAAACGTTTCGTCCCCAATGCTGAATAAATCGGGACATTCCCACATGTAGCCAAAATCGCCGAACTCTTGACCATATAAACCGTCAAACTGCCAAGTGTGCAAATCCTCAGATCGGTATATGGCGAGTCGCCCTTTGAGATCCGACGTTTGAGCACCAAGCAACATCAACCAAGAATCATTGTGGCGCACAATTTTAGGGTCGCGAATATGGGGAGTCACCCCTTCAGGCAATTGATCGATAATAGGGCCATGCTTGGTGAAGTGAATACCATCTTGTGAAGTGGCTAAACACTGGGTGGTATGGCGGTCACGCTGTTCACCAATCCGTGTGTTGCCAGTGTAAAACAACATAAGTTGATTCTGATGGCTTAAGGCATGACCGGAGAAAACACCGTGTGCGTCAAACCAATCCGAGGGCGCAAGCGCTACAGGTTGCCACTGCCAATTGACCAAATCAGGACTGGTTAGATGCGCCCAATATTTGTCTTTATGCACGCACGCATGTGGGTACCACTGATAAAACAGGTGGTACTCGCCATTGTGGAAAATGAAGCCATTTGGATCGTTGAGCAAACCTTGTGGCGGCGAAATGTGCCAACTGGGTCGATGGGGGCATTGGGCAGGCTTGGTAGCGTTTGCTAGTGCTAGCTGCTGTTGCTCTGAAATCATACGACCTATTTTAAGCAGTGCTTCTTCATCAAAACAGCGAGTGCGCTTAAAGGTAACTTGATGCTCTCCAAGTACCTCTCTAATTGCAACGATTAAGGAGCTATCAGCCACTTTGCTGACATCCTCTACCGCAATGATTAGCTCATCATCGGGGACCAAAACCCGAGTTATATTGTTTTTTCCACCACAGAGTGAGAGATAGTGCTCAACGGACATTGGACCTTACCTAAAAAATTGGGAACGTTTGCAAAATACATCATCAATCTGGAAACTACAAGCTACTCACAGTTGTTCATACTGGAACTCCGTGATCTCACGCACAAAAAAAGCCTGACGAATCAGGCTTGGCAAAAGGAACAATTAAGTCACTTCTAGCAGGTTTCTCGCTCTACATTTTGGAAAGTCAAAACCAGTTTGCTCATAACTTGAGGCTTGCCTTCAATCAGTTCTAGTAGCATTTTTGCACCATTTTCTCCTGCCTTATCAAAAGCATAGTTAAACGTCGATAACGTAGGAGAACTAATACAACCGAGCTCATCATTACCCACGCCCAGTACTTTAACCTGCTTGCCTACTTCAATTCCCGCCTCTTGCAGTGCCTTAATCGCCCCTACAGCAATTCGGTCGGTCGCGCAGAAGATGCCATCAACATTTGGGTAGTCTTGCAGAATCTGTTTTGTGTTGGCATAGCCTGAATCTATGGTGAACTCTCCGTGACAGTGGAAAAGTAGCTTCTTTCCTTCAGACATTGCCAAGGCTTGCACCAAACCATCAGAGCGCAGTTTATCTACCGCCAAGTCGGAATCCGCCACACCCAAAAATCCAATCTGCTCACACCCTGCTGCAATGAGTCGATTCCCAGCTTCGAACCCGACCCTTAAGTCATCATGCACAACGCTCGGAATGTTGAACAGCGAACCATCTTGACCCACCAGCACTACAGGCGCTTGTGATTGAGAGATCGCTTTGACCAAGTCCGCATCGATGTGAGTAGCATAGAGCACGATCCCCTCGACTCTTTTCTGATTAAACAATTGAATATATTCAATTTCTTTTTCATTTGATTGCTGCGTGCTGGCGAGTAAAACCTGTTTTCCTGCCCACTCAAATATTCGGCTTAAGCCATCCATTCCTTGCGCCGTCGCGTGGGATGAAACACGCGGAACGATAACACCCACTAAGTTTGTTTTTTGCGATTTGAGGTCTTTGGCAACTTGGTTGACCACATAACCAACCTCTTCCACCGCCTTCATCACTTTGGCTTTGGTCGCCTCTTTGACGCCGTATTCGTTATTGATGACTCGAGAAACGGTCGACTTTGAGACACCAGCCAGTTCCGCGACATCGTGTAGACTTGCCATTGCGAGATCTCTAATTAAGTTATTGGGATTGTTTGCAAAAACTACCAGATCTAGAAACAAAATCCACTTTGCCTAATCGGTTTAGCAAAATATTTTAGCAGATCCATCTCACATAAAAACCCAATATGTTTTGACTGAATTGAATAGATCACCAAAAATCGACTTTGCAAACGTTCCCGAAAAGAGTTTAACCACCTTTTCCAAAGATTCATTAAATAGCAAAAACAACAACTGGGGTTTGGAATGAACTATCCGATTATTGCAAAAGAGCTGCTGGAGCTTCTTGGAGGCAAAGACAACCTTCAAGCGCTCGCCCACTGTGCGACACGCCTACGTTTAGCACTGAAAGATGATTCAATTATTGATGAAGACGCTATCTCGAACCTAGAAGGTGTCAAAGGCCAATTTAAAGTTGCTGGGCAGTACCAGATCATTTTTGGATCTGGCATCGTTAACCAAGTTCACGCAGAAATGGCGAAGCTGACTGGCATGAGTGATATGTCGACCAACGACGTCGCAAGCGCGGGGGCAGAAAAGCAAAACATCGTACAGCGCGCGGTGAAAGGTCTTTCAGATATTTTCGTCCCGATCATCCCTGCCATTGTTGCTGGTGGTCTGTTGATGGGTATTTTCAACCTGCTGACCGCTCAGGGGTTGTTTATTGAAGGTCAATCACTGATCGAAGCAAACCCGGGCCTTGCGGATCTCGCGAGCATGATCAATACCTTCGCCAATGCACCATTTGTCTACTTGCCTGTTCTTCTTGCATTTTCTGCCAGCAAAAAATTTGGCGGTAACCCATTTTTAGGTGCGGCGCTTGGTATGTTGATGGTTCACCCAGACCTGTTAAACGGCTGGGGATTTGGTGGCGCTAGCGTTGCAGGCACCATCCCGACTTGGAACATCTTTGGTTTCGAGATCCAGAAAGTCGGTTACCAAGGCTCTGTATTACCGGTATTAGTGTCAGCCTTCATTCTTGCGAAAGTGGAAAACGGTCTACGCAAGTTCATCCCGTCGGTACTGGATAATCTGCTCACTCCGATGCTGGCGATTTTCATCACGGGTTTCCTAACCTTCACACTGGTTGGTCCTATCACTCGTGACATCGGCTTCCTACTCGGTGATGGTTTGAACTGGTTGTACGACTCTGCTGGTTTCATTGGTGGTGCGCTATTTGGCTTCATTTATGCACCTTTTGTTATCACAGGTATGCACCACAGTTTTATCGCCATTGAAACTCAGTTACTTGCCGATATTGCGGTCACTGGCGGAACGTTTATTTTCCCAATCGCGGCAATGTCCAACGTTGCCCAAGGCGCAGCAGCATTAGCGGTAGGCTTTAAGACCAAAGACATCAAGCTGAAAGGTATTGCGATGCCATCAGGTGTTACGGCACTACTTGGTATCACAGAGCCTGCGATGTTTGGTGTTAACTTGAAGCTTCGCTACCCATTCATTGCAGCGGTTGTTGGCGCAGCGACAGCAAGTGCGTTTATCACACTGTTTAATGTCAAAGCGCAAGCATTAGGTGCAGCAGGCTTGCCGGGTATCATCTCAATCATACCAAGCCAAATCGGATATTACGTTGCAGGCATGGCCATCTCGTTTGCTGTCGCTTTCGGTCTCACTCTAGTATTGGGTGCCCGTGAAAGCGTAAAAGCAGGAAAAGCGGCAACCGCTTAATCCTTGCTGGACTAGGAAGGTCCCCGTAGTCAAAACATGTTTTTGACGCCAGCCCCACCCATGGTGGGGCATTCTTGCTATTTGAATGATCAATCAATAAAAACGGGATTGCGCTAGGCAATCCCGTTTTTGTTTCTGCTTGGGAGAAATGTTTCCCCTAAACGTGGTTGCTATTCTTCAGGGAATACTTGCTCAATCATGTAAACATGACTCCATAGATCCCCTTCATCGTCCTCACCGATACCAGGCCAGCCCGTTTCGTTCGCTTTGGAGAGCGCTTTCACTGAAAGCAGTTTTCCATCCGTTCCGACAATAGCCATGTAATCAATCGCCGTTAACTCACCAGCGGTTATCGTAACTACCAAGAGTTTGTTTTCAGAATCGGCAGTCCACGTAAAATTGTAGTCAACCGATGGTTCTTCACCTAAATCGGTGTAGAAGCCACTGCCATCACTATTAAACGTGTACTTCTCGTCAGCATCCATGCCTGTTTGAGCAATGACGATCTGGCGGTCATCTCTATCAAAGAACTCGCTACTGAACCACACTTCTTCCGCAAGGTCAGATTTACACTCATCAATAGCCTCTAGATACTCTTCAAATGTCGCTGTGGTGAGGGGAACATCATTGACCTCATCCCACTCAGTATTACCTGTCTGACATTCTTGAACATGCTCCATAGAACTATCAAAGTATTCATCCGCCCAGTATGCGCCTTCCTCTGGTTCGAACACTACCATTTGATAGCTGTCTTCACCGCGTTGGGTTATCACATACTGTTCATACACCATGCTGGTATTATTTGGGTCAGTGACCTGAATTTTTTTACCATCGACAATCGTCCAAGCGAAGTCTCCAGTATGAACACCATTACGATATGAAGACCCTGAACCATCTCCATTGTACATATTGGCTCTCATTTCACCGCGACTGTTGGTTCGCAGTATCGTTTTACCCGAGACATCGTCATTGGAAGCCATGAGCGTGCTACCAGAACAAGTTTGATACGCCGTTATAGCATTATCGAAATCTTGCTGAGTCGCACCGGTTTCCATTTCACCGAATGGGCAAACGGCTTTGTCGATTAGCTCAAACGTTTCTGACCATATTTCACTGACAGATACGCCCGAATCATTAGTATAGGTTTCAAAGTGTTTTACCGACCAAACCTTGTCTACTTCACTTTCTTCAGCAATAGCAAATTTAGTGATTGATGCAGAGACAGAATCGCTGCTTGGCCCAGTTTCTTTACCAACAAGTGCCCACTTCCATATGCTGCCATCATCGTACGTTACGACTAAGTAACCCGTAGATTCTTCAATTGCCCATTGAGCATCGAACGAGTAGACACCATCTTTACCAACATGAACAGTACCACCTTCAACAAAGGTGTACTGGCGAGAGCTGTCATCGCCTCTGAAACGTTCAAACGTATTTCCTACGACCATCTCTGATGTGATCTTACTTTCCAGACCGCCACATCCTGCAATCGCAAGCGAGAAGTCAGATTCAGTCGCGCCGGACTCAGCATTATTGGCGTAACATTCGCCCAATGGCAGATCGAGAACGCTTACGATGTCTTCTTTCGCGACTTCACTGACAAAGAGAACCTCATCGTCTTCGAGAGCTTCACCCGCCTTCTCTACACGACCTTGACGAACAACACCATCGTATTCAGAGAAGATAAATGTAGTGTTATCTTCATCCCAAATACTGCCCCATGCGGTTATGGCTGTATCAGGTACAGTGAATTCAATCAATTCCACACCAACTACTGGGCTGCCTGACCATGTGCCAGTCGCAACTTGCGTCGCGCTCATCTCTGGGTCTTCAGCCATCCAATTCATCAGGTAGTAGTTTGCGACATTGGTATCCAACAACTCCACAGCAGCGGCCATGTCACCATTACCTGACAAGTAAACACCGATAAAGTCGCCAGTGTTGGCTGGAGTCCCGACCGAAGTGCTCGTGATCAACTCATCAAGATCAGTTACCTTGCCATCGGTCGCGCCACCATCACCTTGGAACACATACGCTTCGCTCTCTTCCCACAGTTGATAGATATCATCTTCAGGTGTCAGCGTGGCTTCGACTTCTTTGGCATCTTTGCTAAACAGCTTAGTGGTGTCGGTAAATTCGTCCCAAATCTCATCCTCATTCGCATAGTCTGAAACATTGCTGCCTTCAAGATCAGTCAGAAGTGCCGATACGGTATAACTAACGGTTGATTTAAAGTTGGTCGCATACGCATAAATATCGTCTCCTTCAGAGAAATCTATGGTGTAAAGGCCATCCAACTGCTGCCAACCTGTTGCTGTCAGTACGATGCTGCTGTCTTCATCTAGATCGAAACTAAACTCACCAAAGCTGTTTAACGTCGCGATGCCTGTTAGGTTTGCCATACCATTAGCAACATCGAGCGTTTCAATGTCGATGTATCCATCTTCAATGTCGCCGTCAAAAATAAACGCGTGGTCAAGGGTTGAGAAGAAGCTTGCCGCGATTGCGTTGTTGCTCTCTTTGGAATCTCCATCTAATGGTTTGGTATCAAACTCATCAAGGACACCGTCACCATCATCGTCATCATCTGCGTTATTACCAATACCATCACTATCCGTGTCGACGGATTCGCTCGCATCGCCCGGGAATGCGTCTTGTAGACCGTCGACGCCATCGCCATCTGCATCACCCGCTTGGGTGTTGTCATCCGGGAACTCATCATCTAAGTCATCAACGCCGTCACCATCGCTGTCCCCTGCTCTGGTAGGATCGCCAGGGTATTCGTCTGTGGCACTGTCAACACCATCCCCGTCTGAGTCACCGACACGTTCTGGATCATCTGGGAATTCATCGTAGAGATCATCGGTGCCATCACCATCTGAGTCGCCCGCCCGCGTTTTATCATTTGGGTAGTCATCATCCGTATCTTTGACGCCGTCGTTATCGTCGTCTAAGTCGGCATTGTCACCAATTTTATCTTTATCGAAATCGGCAGTTTCACTAGCGTTAGTAGGGAAGGCATCGACATCATTGTTTACGCCATCGCCATCCTTATCTAAATCAGAGTTATCACCCGTGCCATCGCCGTCAAGGTCGTACTGTTCGTTTGGATCATCATCGAACGCATCTAGCAAATCTGGCACACCATCGCCATCCGTATCGGTATCCAAATCGATGGTGTCGTAATCTTCTGGGTCGGTATCATTGACCGTTTTGATGGAGGAAGAAACGGTGTTGGCCGATTCAAGAAGTGTGTCATCGGTCCCTTCTGCCGCATCACCCAAATCTTCTTCATCATCGGGGAGCACATTTTGTTCCACTAGCGTTTCTGCGGCGAAAGCAGCGTCATCAAGGTCTTCTTCGATAAAGTCGCCAAGTACATCATCGGGATCAATACCCAAGTCAGCCGCAATTTTATCGACAGCATCTTGTTTCGCTTGCTCAATCTCTTCTTCGGTCGCATCGTCGTCAGTCGTCTGTTTTAGCGTGACATGAACAAGTGTAGAAAGAGGAGTGACATTGGTTTCGCCTGCAGGAGCAGACATCACATAACCCGTTGAAACTGGGCCATTATCTTCATCAATAGTTTGGCCAGGAATCGCTTTGACGACCACTGCGTATTGCCCCGGATTGGAAACGTTCGACACGTCTAAGTTGGCAACGCCGCCATCGCCAGACGTCGCTGAAGGTTCGTTGTCGTCCAATACGAAGTCACCGTCAATATCAAGCCATACCAAGGCCCCTTTTAGGTAACCATCGATCGCTTTCACGCTGTATGTACTACTTCCGGAGGAGTCTGAGGAGGATGAGCTACCGCCACCACAGCCCGATAAAACAACAGCACTAGCCAAGCTAAGAGCTAGGGAAATTTTGTTTAGTTTCATACCTATATCCATTAGTTAACTAACCAACACATATAAGCTAGTGCGAAATGACCATATCCGCCAATTTGCGAACCATACCAAACTATTAAGTTAGAATAGTTGTTGATCTACCAAATTCATCGATATTTCAAAAAGATAGAATAGTAGTTCGATAAAGAGCATCAAAGCCAAATCATTTATTGAATGAATAATTAACCTTGCTAATTAAGTAGTTACTTAACTTTTAAATTTTTTTTAACACACCGCGAATTTTGTGAATTAATGCAGTAGTTGCACTAGCCAAAATCCGTTTCGGTGACTTCCTACTCCCATTTTTGTCAAAAACAGTACCACCTTAAAGTGAGACACCATTGATATGCCCTGCTACTGAAGAGCAGTAACAAGGTTTTGGTATGACTTTAGTTGTAGTTAGGCGCGAAGAGACGCGCCGACCTTCTCAGATACGTGAGCGGCGATAGCGTCAACCACACCTGCGATATCTGCTTCTTCATACTTGCAGGCTAACTCTACGACCAATGTCTAACTCACTGAGACTATTTGTTTTTTTGAGTTTGGTTTAAGGTACTAACGACTTGAATGATTGCGTTTAGTGATAGGGTAATTTGTTCTTTGTCTTTATCCGTGAACCTCAAGCTTTTACAACAATACCAATGATAATCAAGCTTGTTTCCGACCCTATTCTTAGTCAGTCACCTTCATTTTTTAACCATAACTTCAAGTAACACCGAATACTGACTACTCCGTTACTTCTTAATACCGAGAGTAAATTACGTTTGTTGGAACAACACACCTCAGAGTGTGAACGAAAGGAATCAAAATGAGCAGCACTTTAGAGTCCGTAAATATAAGAACAGATAATCCTCAAGCCAATGAGGATGAACTCAGTTATGAACAACAACACAAACCAAGCTCTGAATTTGAGTCCCGAGAACAGTATCTAGAGCACGAATTGCAAATAATGTCGCCTAAACGCTGGCGTCCAAACTTACCGTTTAAAGATTATCGATTTGAGATTGAAGACACCATCCCAGCAATGGCGGCGACCATTGGTAAAGTAGTAATGGTGGGCGCGATTGCAGCAACCTTTGCCGGAGCTCTAGGGCTAAACGAAGGGTTCATTCTAGAAAACGTCCGTTATGAATTACTGATCGCTTCTGTTTTCATTATTCTTTTCTCTGGTTTTTTATTGCCGACCGCTAACCTCGCAGGTACACACGGCCCACTTATCCCGCTAATTCCTATTGTTGTTGCCGCTGGCGGACACCCGATGGCCTTTGGCTTGCTTATTGGCGCTTTTGGCTTACTGTTGGCCATCAGCAAAGGTGGCAGCATGTTGGCGAATCTCACCAGTAAAGGCGTATGTGGCGGCTTGTTGCTCTACCTAGGTTTTGTTGGGACTGTTTCTCAAGTTAAAAAGCTATTTGCTTGGGCAGAAGGCATTGGTATGAGTCACATCGCTTTCGTCGTGATCTTTTGTACCATTGTTTTGTATGCGCTGTTAGAGCATTTCCGTAAACGTTGGCTAGCCGTCCCTCTTAGTTGCTTGCTAGGTGGCTCGTTAGCTTTTGCTATGGGTGCACCGTTTTCTTTCCAAACCGAGCCTGGTTTACCTCATCTCAACCCGATGTATTGGTGGGGAGAAGATACTGGTTGGATGCTGGGCCTACCGACAATTGAACACTTCATGGTGGTATTGCCGTTCGCTATTTTAGCCGTGGCGATGTGGTCACCAGATTTCTTAGGGCATCAAGTCTTTCAAAAAATCAGCTACCCAGAACATACCGAAAAAGTACACATGAACATTGACGACACCATGACCACGGCATCTATTCGCCAGACGTTTGGTTCTCTTCTTGGTGGTACTAACTTTACCTCTTCATGGGGGACTTACATCGTACCAGCGGCAATTGCTAAACGCCCTATTCCTGCAGGCGCTTTGCTGACGGCTCTGTTTTGCATCATCGCCGCAATTTGGGGTTACCCGATGGATTTAGCTATCTGGCAACCTGTGCTTTGTGTTGCGCTAATCGTTGGTGTGTTCGTCCCATTGCTAGAAGCTGGCATGGAAATGACGCGCGAAGGAAAAACCACTCAATCTGCTGCGATCGTTGTATTTTCTTCAGCGCTCGTAAACCCTGCATTTGGTTGGTCACTCACCATGCTGTTAGACAACTTAGGTCTAATCGGTTGTAAAGAGCGTAGCGGTGAACTGAGCAAGATGAGCCGCTGGGTGTTGCCAGGCATTATGTTTGTAGTGCTAACCAGTGTGATGGCGTTAGTTGGCCTTTTGCCAGGGATACCTGCGATTATTCCAAGCTTTCGCTAACCGCTAGACACAGGTTGAATCCAATAGGTAGTTAACCTCTCGGCTATCTCGGAAAAACATAAAGGCCTCGCACTTGCGAGGCCTTTGGTTTCTGAGGTGATGACCAGCTAACTCATTTTTGCCCCATTCCGTTCCAGTGACGCTCAACCTCTCAAACCACAGTGATGTGGTTTGCCCTACTTCCTCTCATACCTCGAAAGTGTCTGCTGATTGGCAATTAACTGCGCACCAAGAGTATAAGATGGAAGATTGTCAAACGCGCCATCTGTTCAGCGCAACCAATTGAATTGTATAAAAGCCGAGCATTTGCTCGGCTTCCTTATGTTTTACATGCGGTTATAAATCAAATCCATCATATTAGCTGCGGTATTGCGAACATCTTCAATATTCATCTCCATCAACTCGTGCATTGGTGGGTTTAAAGTTGTTCTAAAAGAATGAATCTCGCTTGCTACTGCCTCCGTTATAATGCCACTGTCCTTAAGGGTATCGATACAAACTGAAAAATCGGTTCTCAAAGTGGCTCCGTTGGCTCTAAGTTGGTCTTTGTATCGATGGCGAAGCTCTGTTTCCAAGAACGGTCTAAATATCAGTATCTTGTTGTCTTGGGTTTCATTGTTTATAAATGCAGTGATTTCGTTGTATGCGTCATCATGCTCCGTCGCTGTCATCTCTGCTTCTGTAGTAGCAGCAAAGTCCGAACCATTCGCTACTTTTACAATTTTTAGTGCGCTCGTATTAGCGAACTTCTTAATTGCTGTCGCGGCCATTCCACGGTAGTGGGTTGTTATGAACAACTGCTTTATAGTTGGCGAAATCTCATAGAGCTTATTCAAAATGCTAGAGATTCGTTCATTATCAAAGCTGGTCACAGGGTCGTCCATTACTAATATCGCTTTGGCTTTATCCTCATTTGAAAGCTTGTTAATTTTAGCTAGGTAGATGCACAGCGCCAAAGCGCGTCTATCAGACTCGCTGAACAGGCAGTTCATCTTGTTTCTTGGAATCGTTGTGCCGTTGAAGCTAACCTCTAAGTCATAGACTATTTTTCTACCACTATTGTTTTGCTTTCTACTGATGTTGAAGTTTCGAGAGCCAAGGCTTTGGAATAGTAGATTAATCTCATCAAAGTAGTTATCTAGAAACTCCTCTTGTGATGCTTCTAATGTTTCCTTGTTGTTATTGTATGTTTCTTGGTCTTGTACCGCTTGAGTGCTAAGTTGCCTATAAGTTGCGCATTTTTCTTCTAACGTATGACGTAGCTTTTTATTCTCTAGTGCTTTCTGATTCGTATTTTCAGCGGTTTTAGTAGCAGTTAGCTCCGCAGAATCAAGACCGTCTTTAAACTCAATAAGCTTTTCATTTATAGATTTGATTACAATCTTATAGGCTTCTTTGGCATCATTAAATGAGTCTATCGCCGACTGTAGAGGCGAGAAATCAATTGCTTCAACAGGGTTGTATGCTGTTTCGATTTTAACATTTAGAAGCTCAAGAACTTGAGACTTTAACTCATTGTGTTTTTCGCTTAACTGTTCAATCGACCCCTTAACTACCTCATACATATCATCGACAAGCGGAATTAGCTCCGCTATTTGCTCAGTCACAGATTGTTCAGGGTATAGCTCAAGTATTCCTTTATTTTCTTCGTGAATCCTATTAATGGCTTGCTCATCAATTGTAATCAATTGCTTGGTCAGTAGTTGAGTAGCACTTGCTTTGGTTTCCCTAATGAAGTTAGAAAAAGCTTCATTGAATGCAACTTTGTAGCTTTCGATTAGTTCTAAAGAATCGCCTTGAAGTTCTTGACCGCAAAATGGACAATTTTCATCTAAATGAGTCAGACCACTGGAAGCCCAGCCTTTGAAGCCGTTTCGCTGTTTTAGGTGTTCCATATGTGCTTGTACTAGAGCTTTTGCGTCGGTGTGAGCTTCTTCCATACTAGTAGCTAAGCACTCATTGATTTCATTGCTTGTCGCTGTGATATCAAAAGCAGTAGAAATCTCTTTTAAGTTCTTTCGTGCTTTAGATTGAGTGACGCTACCAATCTGTACCGTTAATGATTCTTGCTCAGCGATAGATGCGGTAATTGCAACATTCAGCTCTTCGATAGACTCTGTTGGAAGTTCAGAAGCAACGTATGTTTCTACATCGGTGATACCGCTCGCTTCTAGTGTAGCCTTAGCTGTTCGTAAACTTGCATTTGTAGTAGCTAAAGCCTCTTTTTCTGCCTTGAGGGCTTCAAAACGCTCGGTATTCTCTTCACCTAGAATGAAGTTTGAAATGTTCTCTGAGTTTTCGCGGTTATTGACCGTACCGCTCATTACATTTCGATGAATGAAGTTGTGGTCAAAGATATGAAGTTCACAATCAGCAGGTAATCCAGGTGCCCAAGTTTCGTTTGCAAACACAGAGATTGGCGCATTATCAAACTGAAATTCGACTTTCATTGCATTAGCCGCTGTTCCTTGCCTTGGTATAGCTTTGCGGTCTTTGATTAGCTCTGGGTTGTTCGACGCTAGAGAATAGAAAATGTCACATAGCGTACTTTTACCATTTCGGTTTTCACCATAGATTATGTTCACGTCAGAAAATTGCGTGCCACCAGCTCTTGCGCTGTGATAGCTACCGATGCCTTCAATTTTTCGTATTCTTCTTAGCATTATGATACCCATTTGACAGATGATGTTTCATATTACCAAAGGTTCATATCTAGAAAGTGGTCGATAGTCACAACAACCGTCAAGCGGAAGCGGAAGCAGAAGCGGAACAATAAGGATGGCAGCATATTAGGTTATTGGGTAGTGCTAATATATGTGAACTAATAGTATGAATTTGATAGTTATTAGGTGAATTTCACGTTTTGCTACGTGATATAGGCTTACTTTCCCTAATCCAAACCAGCAGAGTTTAAACAGAAACTCTAACTCACTTCTGTCCACTAATGAGTTAACACCCAACTCCTTAATCACACCAAACAAAAAGGCCTCGCAATTGCGAGGCCTTTGGCTTTCTATCTAATCAGAAGTGATGATTAGTCACGCAGTGACGCACCGAACTTCTCAGATACGTGAGCAACGATAGCGTCAACCGCGCCAGCGATGTCGGCATCTTCAAGCGTACGCTCTACAGATTGTAGTGTTAGTGCGATTGCTAGGCTCTTCTTACCTTCTTCAACGCCTTTACCAACGTAAACGTCGAACAGTTTCGCATCTTTCAGGAACTCACCACCTTGCTCTAGACATGCTGCAACGATGTCGCCAGAAGCGACTGCTTCGTCAACAACTACCGCGATGTCACGACGGTTAGATGGGAACTTAGAAAGCGCTACTGCTTCAGGAATCACTTTAGTGTTGATTGCAGACCATTCCACTTCGAATACGATAGTACGGCCGTTTAGACCAAACTTACGCTCAAGCTCTGGGTGAACGGTACCAATCACACCTACCTGCTTGCCATCAACGATGATTGCAGCAGATTGGCCCGGGTGAAGCGCTGGGTTCGCTGCTTTATCTTCAGCAGAAAGCGCTGCGAAAGAGTACGCGTTTTCGTTTGCTGTAAGCTCAAGAACGGCTTCTAGGTCACCTTTCAGATCAAAGAAATCAACTGTGTTAGTTTCGATGTCCCAGTGCTCTTCGCTGCGAGTACCTGCGATAACACCTGCAAGCATAGGCTCTTGGCGCATACCGTTTTCAGCTGACTCACATGGGATGAAACGTAGGCCGTATTCGAATAGACGAACGCGTGGCTGTTGACGTTTCTGGTTGTGAACCACAGTGTTTAGTAGACCTTGGATTAGGCCTAGACGCATTGCTGACATATCCGCAGAGATTGGGAACGGCAGGATTAGCGGCTCAACACCTGGAACAACGAGCTTTTGCTGCTCTGGTTCAACGAAGCTGTAAGTGATCGCTTCTTGGTAACCACGGTCAACAAGTAGGTTACGAACGCGTTTTAGCGGAATGTTCGCTTCAACGTGGTCGTGCATCTTAAGTGCTGCCGCTGGGTTTTGGTTAGGGATGTTATCGTAACCGTAGATACGACCTACTTCTTCAATTAGGTCTTGCTCGATTGCGATATCAAAACGCCATGTCGGTGCAGTTGCTGTCCAACCTGCGTCTGTTGTTTCAACCGTTAGGCCAAGACGCTCTAGGATTTCAACAACATCACTATCAGCAATGTGGTGACCTAGTAGGCTGTCTAGTTTAGTGCGACGTAGTGATACTGTGTTTGCTTTTGGTAGGTCAGCTTCAGACTCTACTGCAACAACAGGGGCTACTTCACCGCCACAGATCTCAACGAGAAGTTCTGTTGCACGCTCCATTGCGCTCGTTTGTAGTGCGAAATCGACACCACGCTCAAAACGCATTGAAGAATCCGTGTGTAGACCGTAGCTACGAGCGCGGCCACGGATGTGGTCTGGTGCGAAGAATGCACACTCAAGAAGAACGTCTTTAGTCTCAGTCGTTACACCAGACTCTTCACCACCAAAGATACCTGCGATAGCAAGTGCTTTGTTGTGGTCTGCTACGACTAGAGTATCAGCGTTTAGCTCAGCTTCGTTGCCGTCTAGAAGAGTTAGCTTCTCGCCCTGCTCTGCCATACGTACTACGATGCCACCTTCGATCTTAGCAAGATCGAATGCGTGCATTGGCTGGCCTTGCTCTAGAAGAACAAAGTTAGTGATGTCTACTACTGGGTCGATAGAGCGAATACCACAGCGGCGCAGTTTCTCTTGCATCCAAAGTGGTGTTTCAGCTTGAACGTTTACGTTCTTAACCACACGGCCAAGGTAACGTGGACATGCTGCAGTCGCTTTCACTTCGATAGAAACTGTGTCGTCGATAGCTGGTGCTACTGCGTTTACTGCAGGCTCAGTTACGTCAGCACGGTTTAGAACGCCAACTTCACGCGCCATACCACGGATGCTGAAACAGTCCGCGCGGTTAGCCGTTAGGTCTACGTCTACTGTTACGTCGTCAAGACCTAGGAATTCGCGGAAATCAGTACCGATTGCTGCATCTTCAGCTAGTTCCATGATGCCATCAGATTCAACGTCGATACCTAGTTCAGAGAATGAACACAGCATGCCGTGTGATGGTTGACCACGTAGTTTTGCTTTTTTGATTTTGAAATCGCCTGGTAGAACAGCACCAACAGTCGCTACAGCAACTTTGATACCTAGGCGACAGTTAGATGCGCCACAAACGATGTCTAGAAGTTCTTCAGCGCCAACATCTACTTTAGTTACGCGTAGTTTGTCAGCGTCTGGGTGTTGGCCACACTCAACCACTTTACCTACTTTAACGCCAGTGAAAGAACCAGCAACAGGTAGTACGTCGTCTACTTCTAGACCCGCCATTGTGATTTGGTGTGTAAGTTCGTCAGTCGATACCGCAGGGTTTACCCACTCACGAAGCCAAGATTCGCTAAATTTCATAGTGATGGTTCCCCTGGATTACTTGAACTGTTTTAGGAAACGAAGGTCGTTCTCGAAGAACGCACGAAGATCGTTTACGCCGTAACGAAGCATAGTCAGACGCTCAACGCCCATACCAAATGCGAAGCCAGAGTATTTCTCAGGGTCGATGCCAACGCTGCGAAGTACGTTAGGGTGAACCATGCCACAACCTAGAACTTCAAGCCATTTGCCGTTCTTACCTTTCACGTCTACTTCTGCTGAAGGCTCAGTGAATGGAAAGTAAGAAGGACGGAAACGAACTTCAACTTCTTCTTCAAAGAAGTTACATAGGAAGTCGTGCAGGATGCCTTTTAGCTGTGCGAAGTTTACGTTCTCGTCTACTAGCATGCCTTCCACTTGGTGGAACATTGGCGTGTGCGTTTGGTCGTAGTCGTTACGGTAAACACGGCCCGGAGCGATGAAGCGGAATGGTGGTTTGCCATTTTCCATCGTACGGATCTGAACGCCAGACGTGTGAGTACGTAGCATTAGATCTGGGTTAAAGAAGAACGTGTCGTGGTCAGTACGCGCTGGGTGATCTTCTGCGATGTTTAGTGCATCAAAGTTGTGGAATGCATCTTCAATCTCAGGACCAGACTCAGTATTAAAGCCTAGCTCACCAAAGAACTGTTCAATACGCTCAACAGTACGAGTCACAGGGTGTAGACCGCCGTTCTCGATACGACGACCCGGTAGAGTCACGTCGATTGTTTCTGCTGCAAGCTTCGCTTCTAGCTCTGCACGTTGTAGTGCCTCTTTACGAGCTGCGATCGCTTGTTGAACAACGCCTTTCGCTTTGTTGATCTCTTGACCAGCTTCACGGCGCTCTTCTGGTGGTAGTTTACCTAGGCTTTGAAGTTGAGCTGTTAGCTCACCTTTCTTACCTAGATACTGAACACGCACTTCATCAAGTGCAACTAACGAATCTGCTGCTTCAATAGCGGCGTTCGCGTTAGCAATGATCTCTTCTAGATGTTGCATCGTTTCCTCATCTACCTACACCTACATGCAATAGGCATAAGTGGTAGTGTCCATTCTGGGCTACTCGCAAAGTGCGATTACCCGACAGGGATTTTGGGTCTATAAATAGCTCTACATAGTAACGAATGACAGGGTCAAATCCAAATTGAAATCTTGCTATTTACCGCCTTTGGGCAAAAATTCGCCTCAATGCTTGATAAAACAGGCTTTCAGACCAATCTATAAAGCATTGACGGAATCCTAAGGAAGAGAAATGGCAGTGTTAATTGAACCGATTAAGGCGCATCAAGATGATCAGATCTGCAAGATAATCAAAGCGGTTGGCGCCGAATTTGGTGCCATTGGCGAAGGGTTTGGTCCATCGGACCCAGAAGTTCTTGCCATGAGCCAGTACTACACCGCACAAAACCGAAGCTTATATCTTGTAGCAAGCCTAAATGGAAAAATTGTTGGCGGGTGCGGCATCGCGCCTTTTCAAGGTTCGAACACAGTTTGCGAGCTAAAAAAGCTGTTCTTATTGGAAGAAAGTCGCGGTCATGGCATAGGCCAAGCGCTCAGCGAGCAGTGCTTAACCTATGCGAAAGAACAAGGATTTCGTGAGTGTTATCTGGATACACTCACTTCCATGAAATCCGCGATTCGATTGTACGAAAAACTGGGGTTTGCCCACCTAGATCAGCCTTTAGATGGAACCGAACACAGTGGCTGTGATGTCTGGATGCTGAAGTCACTCGATTGAACCGTGGCAACTTGATTTCGCCCCGACGACTTCGCTAAGTACACCGCATTGTCGGCCACTTTAATCAAGTCATTATAATCGTTCATATTTGGCGTGCGTACACCAACCCCGACACTGATGCTACCTCGCCAAACGCTTTCTCCCACCGGAACCAACATTTGGCTTACTCTGTCTCGTGTAATTTCGGCGATGTGCAAGCCACCTTCAAGATCGGTGTTTGGACAAATGACGAAGAACTCGTCTCCACCTAAGCGACACACCAAGTCATCACTTCTAAACGAGTGGGCAAGATTTTGCGACAACTCGATTAGCAGTCTATCTCCTGCATCATGACCTGCCGTGTCGTTCACTTGTTTAAAGTAATCCGCATCAATCATGATGCAAACCAAAGGCTCGTTGTTTTGCACTGATTCTTGCCAGTAGACCTTGAGTTTTCGGATGGCGCAGCGTCGGTTTGGTAAATTGGTCAAGGAGTCCGTCAACGACAGTTCTTCTAACTGCTTGTTTGCTTCAGATAGCGCTTTGGTTCGCTGCTCTACCTTGTCTTCCAAGCATTGATTTAACTCGAGCAGCTCTTTGTTGCGCTCTGAGACTTGTTCAAACAAACCATTGAGTGCTTTAAGCAGCGGCTCCGTTGAGCTGTCTTGTTTTCTCTCTTCATTGAGCCAAGCGGTCTTTGGGTCTACCCCTGCTTCTATCTGTTTGACTTGACGAGACATATTCTGATCGATGCCGAGAATATGGTAGGCAAGCCAATGAATCAAAAAGTTAAGCAAGTGTTCCGACGCCTTTTTGTTCTCGTCGCTAATAAACGCTTGCATGCCAATGATGTCAGCCATAAACGCACGATGAACCTTCACATGCTCTTCAATATGTTCCGAGTAAACCCCAGCACTGCGCATGAGGTTTTCTTCTTCTTTGAAATGAAATTCTGCATAACGAGAAAGTTCAAATAACGCCATTCTAATATCTTGGATTGAGATACTATTTTTAGCGATTAACTCTCCATACCGATTGATGATCTCAACGAGATACTGATGCTGTTCATCTACTTCATCAATACCTGTCGTGTAGCATTTGTCCCATTGAAATGACTGCATCGACCGTTCGCCCTTGTCTATAATTTACTGGGTTTAATTTAATAAATTTATAATAACCATACCTTGTATATGGAATTCTACATAGATTTTATTCATTTCACCGACTGAAACACGAAAAAAGGGAGCTAGATCAGCTCCCCATGGTTTGGAATCCATATCACTTATTTAAATAGTGATTCGGATCTCTTTAGAAGTAATACTCTAATGAAATTTCAACGAAATCGTCTTTTCGAGCAAAGTACAGCAGATCGTCTGGCGTATCGTTTTCGAACAGCCAGCCATTCACAGTCCAGGACAAATGATTCGTTAAGCGACTTGATGCCTCAAGTTTAGCGCTGTATACGTCCTGATTATCGAGGTCTTGAGTGATGCCAAGCAAGATTTCAGTACTGTCCTCATCATTGAGTGCAATTCTGGTTCCCGCAAATACGTCGTTTTGTCCAATCGATTGGGCATTGTTTCCACGGCTGTCATACAAATACTCAGCGATCAAGCCAATGTCCCAAACTGTGCCAAACGCACCGACAATGGTGTATTCAAACCCACCGACCATACCTGTGTGGTGGTCATCACTGTCTCGGTAGATACTTTCAAGTTTCCACAGCCAATCACCCACAATCCCTTGTAGATCGACCCCTACTTGCTTTGCTTGAGCGTAATAAGGCTGAAGCTCTCGACCATCGAAGCGATAATAGGGATCTCGGTTTGTCCCCTGAAAATAGCTGACACCTAAATCCCAATCCCCCAGCATTTGTGAATAACGAAACGCCACATCGACGTGCTTCTCTTCTCGGCTTGATTCATAAATAGCGTGGCTTGAGACAGGCACTGTTGGTCTTAAACGCCCATCTTCCCCTGCGAATGTTCGTTCCCGAAAGTACGGCAGTATCATGGCATCAAGCGTTCCCCAATCTTGAATCGACGTAAAGTGAACCATTGGTTGGCCTAGCTTATCTTCTCCATCCAATGACTCAATTGCATCGGTTTGATTGACAACATCAACAAGGTGCGCAGACTCCGTGACTCCCCAAAACACTTTACCGACACCAACTCGAACTTCGAAGTCGTCCCAATATTTCAGATAGAGCGCCTCACGGATATCACCATGTGTTCGCTCCTCGTCCAAGCTGTCGACACGATAAAAAGGCACAAATGTAAAATCAGAGCTGTCATCAATTTCCCAATACAGCTCGGGCTCTAAAATAAGCGAGCTTTGCCCTTTATCCTGACCTTGTAGCCCTTCAGAGAAAAATTGACGATGCTCGACGGTGGACTTCCCCGCTAACTCAAAAGCGTGACAATGTAACGCAAACAGAGTCAGAATGGAGCTCGCTGCCAGTCGCCAAGCGCATGCATTAACACTTTGCTTCATGGTTTATTTCACCCTTTTGAGTATGTTTTTCTCGAAGTCTTTTTCGCTGAGACCCGTTTGGAAATCTAATTGGCTGGTGGTCAGTAACGTACTTTTACCCGTTTGATGATTCACCATTGCCATGGTATGAGCTCGCCAGTATTGATTGAGATACTGTTTATAATCTTCAAATTGCAATGTTTTAAGCAGTGCACCTTTGCGATCATAAAACTCGACTTTAATTGGTCGATAATGTTGCTGATCTAGCCACACCAGTTGCTTGGTGTAACCTGAGTTTTTGTCCGTCGGTACTTGCTCCAACACGTAACTTTCGACGCCTTCTATCGCCTCATTGCGTAGATAGTTAAAGGAGTACTTTTCGAGTTCAAATGAGCTCAGATCCTCGTAAGCGAATTCGCTGCCCATAAAAGGGCCTGACTTGTTGCGTGAGGAGATTCTTTTCACTCGCTTCAATGCAGGCAAGTAAAGCCATTGGTCGTCCGCATCCAAGGTGTGGGAGTGATTTAGAAAAGCCGTCCCTTTCACATCTCTCGGTTGGTCAAATATCGTAAGCCCTTTGTCGCCATCGCCATCGACCTCAAATGACTTCAGCCTCATTGCACGCGTGCTGCTCTCGCCTTGTGCGTTTTTCAAAACCATTTCCATGGTCGCGATGGAATCTTTCCAACCTTCATCTCTTGCTTTACGCTCCTTGGCGATCTCCAGACCGCGTTCGGGAGATGCGATCACTGGTCCAGTAAACGTAACCAAAACCGCCAATGCCATTGTATTAATCAGTGTCTTTCTCAATGTGTTCATCGTTATATCCTTATTAACCTTATTAACCTTATTAACCTTGGGTTGGAGCTACAGCCGTTGTAGACAATGTTTGTTCTTCTTGCTTCTCGGTATAACTCGCCGTATCAAACTTCATTAGCAATGCAGGAAGGAAAATAAAGTCCACAACCAGTGCAATGAAAATAACAAGTGCGCTTAGCTGGCCCATGTCAGCGTTCAGCCTAAAACTCGACATCGCGAGTACAGAAAAACCAGCAACCAGAACAACCGTAGTTATCCATAGCGCGCGCCCTACCGTGTGAAATGCGTATCGAACTGCCTGCTCCGCAGATTGACCTTGCAGGCGGGCGCGTTGGTATTTCGATAGAAAATGCACGGAATCATCGACGACAATTCCCAGCGTCAGCGTCACGACCACAGAGAGCCCCAAATTGATTTCTCCGGATAGAAGAGCCCACAAACCAAAGCCAATTATCGCTGGGGCCATGTTAGGCACGACGCTGATTAAGCCCAAACGTAGTGAGCGAAGCGCAAAAATCATCAGTGCAGAGATTAGAATGAGTGTCACCGGAAGAGTGGACAGCATGCTTGCCATATTTGTTTCTCCGATATGCGCAAACATCAATGATGGACTTGATGCGACCACCTCATATTGAGGAGCATATTGTGAAAACCACGCGTAGATTCGGTTTTCCAGATCGACCAACTCAACGCTACCTAGGTTATCGACTGTAACCACCATTTTAATCGAGGACTTATCGACATTAACTTGGTTGTTTAAGTCCAACCCGTAAGGAAGAGACATCTCGTAAAGAAGCAAGTATTGAGCGGCTAACTCTCGATCCAACGGAAGTGTGTAGTAGCTTTGATCATCTGCATGCATATTTTTGTTGAGACGCTTATACACATCAGAAAGCGTCGCGACGTGATCCGCTTCTGGTTGATCTCTTAACCATTGAGAGAAATCACCAATCGCTTTGAGGAATACAGGATCAGCTATGCCTTGGGATTCATTGGTCTTAACCGCAATACTGATATTCGTCATACCGCTGATTCGCGCTTCCATGAAGTCTGCCGCTTGTCGAAACTCACTTCTTGAATCAAAGTACTTCACTGACTCGTCATTCACCTTGTTCAAAGGCACGAGCGCTGCGGACATTGCAATCACAATCGCAGATACCGGTAGCAAGGCTTTGCGGTTCGAGACAACCCAATCGCCCAACTTGTCCATAAAATCAGGAGTGCCTTGTTGCGTCTTGTCCACCTGTTTGACTTTGATTGGTAACACTCGCAGTAACGCAGGGAGCAACGAAACAGAAAGAAAACACGCGATCATCACGCCCAGAGCTGCGAGGTTGCCAAAGTCTCTCAGAACCGGTGAGTCAGACATGTTCATCATCAAAAAGCCAATCGCCGTCGTGACCGACGTCATCAGAATCGGCATAAAGTTAATCGCAACACTTTGATCAATGGCAAACGGCTTCGAGTGCCCTTTTTTCATGTTTTGACGCATAGTGGCAATTACATGGACGCAGTCGGCGACTGCAAGGGTCATTACCAAGGTAGGGATATTAACCGTTGCTGTACTCAGGAACATGCCAGCCCAACCTGATAACCCCATTGTTGCCATCACCGACGCGATAATGACCACCAGAGTAGCAATTACGCTAAGAAAAGAGCGCAACATGATGGTGAGAAACAGCAAAATAACCAATAGCATAGTCGGAACGAGTGTCGCGCTATCATCTTGCGCGGCGACCATAAAGGCATGGTTCATCGCAACAATGCCCGCTTTATAAAACTCAACGTTTGGGTATAGCTGCTGATACTTCGCAATCAACGTATTTGCACTGTCGATCACTTCAATCGCTTCTGCCGTTTCATCAATTTGCGGTAATTGGACGGTAATGTTCACGACCGTGACATCCCCTTTCCCGGAAATAAGCGAGTGTTTTACAACAGGCTCCGACAACGCGATACGCTTGATCTTATCGATTCGTGCATCTGTTAGCTCGTATTCATCTAACAGCAGGTCTTCGACAATTAAGTCATCTTCTAGTGCTTCGGTATGCTGATAATTGGCAAGTGAATCGACGCGACTCGAATAAGGGATTTGCCACGCATCTTTGGTCAGTTGCTGGACAAGAGACAAGGTTTCACCTTCAAAAACCTCGCCGCTTTTCGGTGCAATCACGATAGACAAGTTGTCTGATTTCGCGAATGTCGTTTGGATCTCGTCGTACGCTCTTAATTGAGCATTCTGCCCGTCAAAAAATATGTTGTAGTCCCCTCTGAAGTAGAGGTTTTTCCCGCCAATGGTTGCCACAACGACAAGCAACATTGTTGCTAATAACATCCACCAGCTAAAACGGGTGGGCATGGTTAGCCAATAGGGAGGCTGTTTTGGGATCGGTTGTTCGGTATTCATCACACTCTCCGTTTGTGACGTTTCGTCAAAAATATACATTTAAAAACCAGACTAAGCTGGTTTCTACACATCGTTAATGGTCATAGACCACTATCATTTTATTTTTGTGTCTTTTTTGACGATTCGTCATCTATTGGCAATTTAAAAGCCCGCTAGGGCTTCTAAAATAAAGTGTTACCTTCCCACCGATTCCAAATACTCAATCTCTTGGGAGAACATTTCTTGTTCCACACGCTGCCAGGTTTTCCGGTAATCCCACTCGCTTGAAAGTGGCTTCCAGTTCAACCCATCCAACAACATATTCGCGTTATGCAATGCAGAGAATGGATCTTGAATACGCTTGATACAATGACTGTTTGAGGCATTTTGGTTTAGAGCATTGGAGCCAAAAGCAATGGACCAGTTCGCATAAACAATGGCATCAGAGCCTATGCCTGGCGAAAACTTCAAGTCCCCCTGCTCTACCGCGGTATTCACAAGCAAGTCGGCGTGGCCAATGACTTGTTCCTCCAGCTCGTTGAGCTCTTTGACTCGCTCGGGTGACGCTTTCTCAAGCACCCACGGGCTCTTGGCCATAATGGCACACGTTGAAAGAACTGGCTCCATGCGGGCGTAAATTCGATAACCTACGTGCATCGCCATCACTTTTTCACGTGTTGTCCCCTCAAAAGCTGCGGCTCTAGCAAACAAAATGGCTTCACTCTTGAGCGAATGAATACACAGTGCGATCACTGCATCTTCTTTGCTCGAGAAATGGTTGTAGATCGTTCCTTTCGAATAAGCACTCGCCGCGGTCAACTTGTCCATTGTCAAGTTACTCCAACCTTGCTCTTGCACTATCGACTTAGCGAGAAGCGTTAACTCAACCTCTCTGTCAGCGATTGCCTGTTGCTTCTTCGAAAGAGCGCCACCACCACCAGAACGTTCACTTTTGTCATTTTTACTACAGCTAAAGCCAAACATGATGTATCAATCCGTACTAATCCGTTACTCCTTAACCTAGTCATTGTAACACGATTACCATAAACGTGATAAACAGCAATTTATGACGACTCGTCACTTTTGACACATCGTCATAATAGTGCATTTATTGATCATTTCAAGTACATTTATAAGAATGATTGATGACAACCCATTTAACGTATACAACTTAGATGGTAATTAAACCCAATTGAGAGGTGCGGCAGACGATGAAGATACACATATATTTGGCTCTTGGCGCGATTGGAGCAGTGCTCTCAACTTCCGTATACGCTTGGCAAGCCGAGCTTGTTGCGTCTGGCCTCAAGGTACCATGGGGGATGAGCTCTATTGACGACAACCAATTGCTTGTCACACAACGCCACGGCGAAATAGGTGTGGTTAACCTTGATGATGGCTTCTATCGTACTGTCGCTACACCGGCACAGGTGAGTGCTGTTGGTCAGGGAGGCTTGCTTGATGTTGCCAAGTCTCCTTTCGAAGACAATACGTTCTATTTTACCTATTCAAAGCAAGTGGAAGATGCATACGAAACGGCATTAGCTTCCGCTCAATATCAACAAGGTAAGCTGATTGGATGGAAAGAGCTTCTCGTGACTCAGTCTGGATCTGATACGGGCAGGCATTTTGGTAGCCGAATCACCTTTGACGAACGCTACGTGTATATGTCTGTCGGCGATAGAGGCGTTCGCGACAACGGGCAAAATCAGAGAACACACGCTGGCTCGATCCTGCGCCTATTACCAAACGGGCTAGCCCCAGAAGACAACCCGTTTACCAAAGTAAACTCAGCGTTAAACGAGATATGGAGCTATGGTCACCGCAATCCTCAAGGACTCTTTTACGACCGCAGCACTCAACAGCTATGGTCTATCGAGCATGGTCCGCGCGGCGGAGATGAAATCAACTTGATTGTCAAAGGAGAAAACTATGGCTGGCCTGTTACCTCCCACGGCAAAGAGTATTGGGGGCCAATCTCAGTTGGTGAAGCCAAAACCCTGCCGGGTATTCAAACACCGAAGAAAGTGTATGTGCCTTCTATCGCACCTAGCTCTCTCATTCTTTACAGAGGGGATAAGTACCCATCCCTAAATGGCAAACTGATATCTGGCGCATTGAAGCTCACCCACCTCAATGTCGTCACACTCGATGAGCAAGCAAATATTGTTGCTGAAGAGCGGCTACTAGAATCCTTAGGAGAGCGAATACGAGATCTGGAAGTAACACCAGTAGGAGAGATTCTGTTTAGCACTGACAGTGGGAATATCTACCGTCTCGTGGAGTAAATAACAAACGAGTTATGCGTCAATACTCTTCCAGTTGACGCAGTTTCGTCCCTGCTCTTTGCTCAAGTACAGTGATTTATCGGCAGCGTTAAACAGTTGATCTTGCAACGCTTCATAATCCGTTTCCGATGTCGGCTTGAAAGCCCGAACTCGAGCTCCTCCCGCAGACACCGTAATAACTCGGTGCGGATCATTGCCTCCATGTAGAATGGCTAAACCTTCAATTTCTAGCCTTAGTCGTTCTGTAAAGTAGTCCAGCTGTGACCCAGACGGGCGCGCGCAAAGAATCACAAACTCCTCTCCACCATAACGAAAAGCAAGATCGGTATCGCGCACTAACTCAGCAATTTTGCTTCCTACCTTCGCTAAGGCATTGTCACCCTCTGTGTGCCCATACAAATCATTAAACGCTTTAAAGTTATCCACATCACAGACAATCATTCCAACGTAATAGTCTTTACTGAGGTGGCGTTTGATAAACGGTTGCACCATGCGAGTGTATTTATTCCGAGATCCTAAACCAGTAAGCGGGTCAGTGTCGGATTTCGTACGCAATATGTTCAGCTGGTTTTCAATTTTAACCAACAACCCTTTATACGCTCTGGCAAGTTGGCCGATTTCATCCGACCGCTTGAGCTCCACCAGAGAATCAATCTCTTGATAGGCATTTTCCGAGTCCATGCTGCGAGCCAGATTTTTCATCGGTGACACAATCCAGTGCGTTACCCAACCTATCAACAGTAAAGAGATCAGTAACGCAACGCTGGCTTCCAGAACAAGTTCTTTGATCAAGTGAGTTCTGATTTTCGTCAAATTGCTCGCGTCGATAACCGCCCAAATGTAGCCACCATTTGCGTTAGTGAGCGGCACTTCGATGTGCAAAGCACACCGTTCTTGATCAAGATAATATCGTAACCCTTGATACTTTGGCTTATCCCAATCGAGCGTGATGGTTTCACTCAACTCCTGACTGCGGAGCAGTGAATCATATTCAGTCTTATTCCTTTTCAACAGGTAATTGAGCTTCTTGACCGTCACTGGATTGCTGTTTGCTGAGTCCGCTAACCTTTGCTCAAGTATCTCTATTCGCCGGGCCACCGTTATCAGTTCTTGGGCTTCAACATCATTTCGCCAAAGTAAATCACGTTCCGCTAAATACCGGACATGGACATTTCGCTTAGAGTAGTCTGAGACGCCTTTAACTTCAAAAAACAGAATGTCCTCGATAGAACTTATCACCTGCTTGGTCGATGACATCGTGAGATTGGCATAGTTTACGCCAGCAACAGAACCAGAGAAGAAGTTTACCTGCGTATCAAGCGAATGTTTTGCCAGCAACGCCGAATATCTGACTTGTCGATCCCATTCACTGGAATAGCGTGCGTAGCTCATGCCTAGCACAATCATCACCACCAATACCAAGTGAGAGACTATCAGCATTTGTTTAATGGTCATTTTAAGCAGCGGGGCACTAAATCTCATAAACAGCGTCACTCTGTATCAAGAGAAGTTGACGAAGCGCATGTCCCGTTGCGACAAATATCTTTGTAAGTCGTATGACAGCTTTGACAGTAACTTGGCTGGAGTGAAGGATGAGTGTGGCTAATATCCTCACCTTTTCGGTTGTAACTGCCGTAAATCGCTTCTCCACCTATGTGCTCGGTAACCCAAACAATACCTTGAACTTCTGAAATAGCGACCGCGGTTGGCCCGTCAGTATAGGGGCCATGATTCTGATATTGTTCAATTTTTTCAGGATTGACCCGAATTGTCAGGGGGGAGCCTTGCCCATTATTGATCCAGCTGTATGCTTTTACAGATTCTTGTAAAAAGAGCGAAGCGTCGTCAGGAAGGACGGTATCTGCAGGAAGGTTCATCGACTCTTTGACTACAGGCCACTGAGACCAATTCTGAGGGTAACTCGCTAATGATTGGGATAACACGCAGGAGGACGCCAAAGACAGTATTGCCGACAGGCTCAACAGCAAAACTTTTTTCATACGCAATCCAACACCCTTTCGCGTAGCAACAACAACCTTATAAACTGTGGTGTATTTTATGGGATTTACGAGTGAATTAACACTTATTTGAGTATTTTATCATCAAAGGAAATGTGAAGGCATAAAAAAACCAGCCGAATGGCTGGTTTTTTTATAATTTGGAGCGACACACGAGGTTCGAACTCGTGACCTCAACCTTGGCAAGGTTGCGCTCTACCAACTGAGCTAGTGTCGCAATAATCTGTGTTAGATGGTGCCCCGGGCCGGACTTGAACCGGCACAGCGCGAACGCCGAGGGATTTTAAATCCCTTGTGTCTACCAATTCCACCACCAGGGCACACAAATCTAAATTTGTGAGGCCTTTACTGAAGTAAGTAAAACACCATCTAGATATCGAAGTTTGTTTCGCTATCCAATAATTTGGAGCGACACACGAGGTTCGAACTCGTGACCTCAACCTTGGCAAGGTTGCGCTCTACCAACTGAGCTAGTGTCGCAAATGGAGGCGCGTCCCGGAGTCGAACCGAGGTCCACGGATTTGCAATCCGCTGCATAGCCACTCTGCCAACACGCCTTCGATACTCCAATCAGCTCGCTTAATTGCTGCGTTCCTCTTGGGTACGGGATGCATTCTACGGATTCGAACTAATGAGTCAACACTATTTTTAATTTTTTGAATCGTTTGTCTAATTAACGCTCAAAAAGCGCCAAATTGCTCAATTTACTCGCGTTAATTCTTTGAATAACGGTAAGTTTCCTAGGATAAACGCTAACACAGATACAAAAAAACGGGCCTGAGCCCGTTCATTTAAATCAGTGATGCTCCTCATTGAGCAAGTCATCTTTGGCGGCAAGTAAATACTGCCCCATCGACCAATAAGTGAGGATGGTCGCGATGTAAAGCGCAGCAAAGCCGACCCAAATCATCCAATCATCGTAGCGCCAAATTAACACCCACAAAGCAAACATCTGGCTGACGGTTTTTACCTTACCTACCCAAGAGACAGCAACACTCGCGCGTTTACCAATTTCAGCCATCCATTCTCGGAGCGCCGAAATAATAATTTCTCGAGCAATCATGGTGACGGCAGGAATGGTGACCCAAATCGAATGATAATGTTCCGTAATCAAGATAAGAGCGGTAGCGACAAGCACTTTATCAGCAACTGGGTCGATAAATGCACCGAATCGAGAGGTTTGCCCTAATTTTCTTGCTAGCATACCGTCTAACCAGTCGGTGAAACCTGCTACCCAAAAAACCATAGCAGCCGCAAACGGAGCCCAGCTATAAGGAAGATAAAAGACCACGACGAAGACCGGAATCAGAAAAAGTCGAAGCAAAGATAGAATATTAGGGATGTTTAAACGCATATTTATTAATGGCTCTTATCGTGTTGCGCTGTTTACTGCTTGAAAACAGGCCCTTATGGTGCGGGATTTTTCTTATTGTTTCAATGCTTGATAAATGTTTTCTGCCAAAGAGTGACTAATGCCAGGCACTTTGGCGATTTCTTCAACGCTTGCACGTTTAAGCTCTTGCAATCCGCCCATGTACTTCAAAAGCGACTGACGACGCTTAGGACCCACGCCCTCTATACCTTCCAAAGCACTGGTTCTTCTCGCTTTACCGCGTTTCGCGCGATGGCCAGCAATGGCGTGATTGTGGCTCTCATCGCGAATGTGTTGCATCAAATGCAAAGCAGGCGCATCACTTGGCAAGTTAAACTCATCACCATCCGTCGTAATCAAAGTTTCCAAACCTGGTTTGCGAGTCACCCCTTTGGCAATACCAATAAGCTTTGGTCGCTTCGGCCAGTCAGACCAATATTGAGAAATGATGTCGTGGGCACGATTTAGTTGCCCTTTACCACCATCGATAAAAACAATATCCGGAATTTTCTCAACGTCGAGTTGCTTGGAGTAGCGACGTTCTAACGCCTGCCCCATCGCCGCGTAATCATCCCCACCAGTAATACCACTAATGTTGTAGCGACGATATTCTTGCTTGAGCGGTCCCTCATGATTGAACACCACACATGAAGCTATGGTGTTCTCTCCCATTGTGTGTGAGATATCGAAACACTCCATTCGCGAGATACCCTCCATCCCCAAGACTTCTCTCAGCTCTTTAAAACGTTGGGAAATGGTCATCTTATGGTTAATTTTGGTGGTAATCGCCGTCAACGCGTTCGTATTCGACAATTTAAGATATCGACCTCGCGTACCACTTGGGTTGACATGAAAACGTACTTTTCGTCCCGCAATACTGGTCAACGCCTGCTGCAACGGTTCTGAGTCATCAAGAAGTCCACTGTTGAGTAGAATACGAGTTGGGATCGTTCTCGCTTCATTGTGGCTCAAATAATATTGGCTCAAAAAGCTGTAGAACACTTCTTCACGATTGGTGTCATTTGGAATTTTGGGGAAATGGCTTCGACTACCAAGAATTTTACCTTGGCGAATCATCAATATATGAACACAGGCAATGCCATTTTCTTGGGCGAACCCAAGTACATCCATATCATCCATCGAGTCTTCAGAAACAAACTGTTGCTCTTGAACACGGCGGATAGCTTGGATTTGATCACGAAATTTCGCCGCATCTTCAAAACGAAGGGTCTTGCTCGCCTGCTCCATTTTCTCAATCAAGGTTTCAAGCACCTGTTGATCTTTACCCTGCAAAAAAAGTCGTACGAGTTCAACGAGCTCAGCGTACTGTTCATCACTGATGACTGAGCTGACACAAGGTGCGGCACAACGACCAATTTGGTACATCAAACAAGGTCGGGTTCGATTGCTGTATACGGTGTCTTCGCATTGACGAACGGGAAAAATCTTTTGAATGAGGTGGAGTGTTTCTCTCACCGCACCCGAGTCTGGATAGGGGCCGAAGTATTCACCTTTGCGCTTCTTAGCCCCACGGTGCATGGATATTCTTGGGTGCTTATGACCACTAATGAATATGTAGGGGTAAGATTTATCGTCACGCAGCAATACATTGTACTTAGGCAAATACTGCTTGATGTAGTTGTGCTCAAGGATGAGCGCTTCGGTCTCAGTGTGGGTGACCGTGACATCAATCTTGTTAATATTGGCGACTAAAGCACGTGTTTTTTCACTGTCGACTTTTTTACGGAAATAACTAGAAAGGCGTTTTTTGAGGTCTTTCGCTTTGCCCACGTAAATAACGACAGCGTCGGCGTTATACATACGATAAACGCCGGGCTGATTCGTTACTGTTTTGAGGAACGAAACCGAGTCAAATGAAGAGGTCACTACAATGTCTCGGTGTCTAACATTCCATGACGGATGGCAAGATGGGTTAGCTCTACATCACCGGAGATGTCGAGCTTGTTAAACAATCTGTAACGATAGCTGTTTACCGTTTTAGGGCTTAAATTCAGTTGCTCAGAAATGTCTGTCACTTTCTGCCCTTTGGTAATCATCATCATGATCTGCAATTCACGCTCAGATAGATCGGCAAAAGGATTTTCCGATGCTGGAGAAAATTGACTAAGAGCCATCTGTTGCGCGATTTCTGGTGAAATGTAGCGTTGGCCACTGTTCACCACACGTATTGCATTGACCATTTCATCTGGCCCTGCGCCTTTTGTCAGGTATCCGGCAGCACCGGCCTGCATCACTTTAGTTGGAAACGGATTTTCCGTATGAACAGTTAAAACGATGATTTTGACATCTGGATTGAATCGCAGGATTTTTTTGGTTGCTTCTAAACCACCAATACCCGGCATATTCATGTCCATTAAAATGACATCTGCATGATTGCTACGACACCATTTTACCGCATCTTCACCGCTCTCAGCTTCCCCTGCTACGTTCATTCCACGGACGTCTTCAATAATACGTCGTATCCCTGTGCGAACCAGCTCGTGATCATCTACAAGGAAAACACTTATCAAACTTGTATCTCCACACTTTTTGTTCAGCTCTGCTACTTCTCACTATGAGAAAAGCAGGATGGTTGCATTCTAGCGCAAATTCGAGAATTTACGTATTCTGAATATGTGCCGAAACGCAAACTTTAGCAAGTACTTATTCTCATATCTGATGACTAAATCTTTATTTAGCTATTAATCAATAACTTGGCACTCAACTATGCCAAGTGTCTCAGCTGTTGGAACAATGCATGGTTATGCAATAATTCGCATTGCTTATATGTCAACTTTCCACTATTTTTTCTTAGCTGAACTCATTGAGTTGCATAAAAACGAATTACTTCATTAGTGAACGATAACTTCATAAGGATATACTATGAAAAAGCTATTCGCAGTGGCAGCTTTGGCAACAACGCTTCCTCTTTCAAACATCGCAATGGCTGACTCAGACATCGGTTGTGGTCTAGGTACAATGATCTTTGACGGTCAATCAGGCAAAGTTTTTAAAGTACTTGGCGCGACAACAAACGGCACCTCGGGTAACCAAACATTTGGTATCACATTCGGTACACTGGGCTGTGATGGCTCTGGCACCATCAGTTCATCGCAAAAATTAGCGCTATTCATTGATGGCAATATGGACAACCTAGCGCGTGACATCGCGAAAGGCGAAGGTGAAACCCTAGCGACACTTTCTGAAGTGTGGGGTATTCAAGAGTCTGACAAAGCGGCATTCAACGAACTTGCACAAGAAAACTTTGCGTCAATCTTCCAATCTGAAAACGTAACGTCAGAAGAAGTTTTCGTAAACCTTAATGCGCTTGTTGCTAACAACGGTACACTTGCAACTTACGCAATTTAATCTCGATCGATAAATGTCTCCTATTGAGGTGCTCCTTTGTGAGCACCTTTCTTTCCTATTGTATTATTCCCTATTGTTCAATACGTTATAGAAACCACTCTCGTTTGGAAACTGTCTACAGGTAAGCAGTCGTCATGAAGTTAATCCATCTTAAGCACTCTTTCCTTATAGGAATTGGCGCACTAACCTCGTTTGTCAGTTTTGCGAACCCAGTTCCTGGCATGGCCGATCTAGCTAACGACCCATACTGGTTGAAACTAGGACACTATTTACCCAACACGCTGACTGGACATACAAGCACAGTTGACTCAGAGGCATTCTTCTTTGCAAAAGACGGTAAGAAATCCCCAGCCAATGAACTCCAAGCAACCTATGAGGCATTCTATAGACAGTCCAATGATGAAGCGAAGGTTGCGCAATGTCGTTTTCCCGCTCGTTATACCTGGCTCGAAGCTAAGCTTGGGCGTGAGGCTAAGTTAAACTGTGAGGAGTTAAATCGATGGCGTGATGTGTTGGACCCAGAAGGTCTAACATTGGTATTCCCCACTGCATTTATGAATAACCCTTCTTCTATGTTTGGGCACACGCTACTTCGTGTGGACGCCAAAGATCAAACCCGACATAAAGAGCTTGTTGCTTTTGCGATCAATTTTGCTGCCGAGCCAGACAGTGATGACAACGCTGCACTTTATGCCCTTAAAGGTCTAGTCGGCAGCTACCCAGGTAGGTATACGGTTATGCCCTACTACCGAAAGGTTCGTGAGTATAATGACATAGAGTCAAGGGACATTTGGGAATACAAACTCAAATTAACCCCACAGGAAGTCGAGAGGGTGTTGCTGCACCTTTGGGAAATGCAAGACGCCGAGTTTGACTACTATTTTCTTGACGAAAACTGCTCGTATCAATTGCTGGCACTGTTGGAGCTTGCGCGAGATGATTTGTATTTGGTCAAAGATTTTCCTTTCAAGGCAATTCCCTCGGATACCGTAGAGGCACTGGCGAATAGCAACCTGCTAGAAGAGCCGAACTATCGCGAGGCATTCGGTACGCGGTTACTCCATCAAGCCAACGAGATCGATCAGCAACTGTTTGATGCGGCTGAAAGAGCGAAACAAGGAGAGTTCCCGTCAAAAGATGAATACACTGACGCTGAGCGAGCTGCCATCCTCGAGTTTGCCTATGAGTGGCTAAACTTTGAGTTGTATGACTTAGGACTTGAAAGAGACCCGACCGCAAAACAGCTTACCGCGCTCCTTTACCAAAGAAGCCTCATAAAAGTTGATTCACCGTTCACGCCTGTACCAAAACCAAACGTTAGCCCAGAGAAAGGTCATGGCTCCGCTCGAATTGGTCTCAGTTATCAATACAGCGATTCTTACCTCAATCAAGGCTTGATTGAATGGCGGGCTGCCTATCATGATCTTCTCGATTCACCTGCGGGCTTTATCCCAGGAGCAAAAATTAGCTTCCTTGACCTTAAAGCAAGCACCGACGGTCATTCACGCACTCAGATTGATAAGCTTTACATACTCGACGCAATGTCTCTCGCGCCAAGTAATCGTGTCTTCGACAGTTGGGCTTGGAACATCCGCACAGGCTTTGATCGTAAACCCCACCTAAATGACTCGTTGGGACGTTGGTTTGGGCAAGCTGGATTTGGTAAAGCTTGGGGAAATTCAGATAAACTCCACGTTTATAGCTTACTCTCAGGGGAACTGAGCGGCGGAGAACTCACTGACTATCAATCAACACTGGGAGTCGGTGTCGAGAGTGGTATCCTTTATCAACTGAACGACCAGCACAGACTTGGTCTAGAAGGGCAATACCTTTCTTTGTTTAACTCCAAAGCGAAGCAAAATGCCAACGCAACCGTGACTTGGCACTGGTCGCTTAATCGTCACTTTGCGCTTCGCGGTCAGGTGAACTACCAACATTGGACAAGCGAAGAGCTCACCACTCGGTTGACTGGCTACTTCTATTACTGAGGTCTGTGCTAATATGCGAGTTCGAAACATCACAACGGTGTTTCGATTTCACTATGTAGTAGCGCAAGAATGACAGTTGAACAAGGTTTCCTTCTCACTCGACAAGCAAGAGATGTTTCAGGCACAACTCAAATTGAACTTTGGGTAACCACTGATAACGGGCCAGCCCAGCTTATAATCACAGATGAGCAACCCGTGTTCTTCATCCCTCAAGCTGAATGCAACAAAGCGCAGCAAGTCGCAGACTCTCTTAACCTGTCGGTCTCGTTCAAATCGTTAGCACTCAAAGACTTTGAGCAAACTGACCTGTCGGCATGTTACTGCAATACCATCAAAGACTCTAAAGCTCTGAGCCAACGATTAAAAGATCACGACGTTTTAGTGCTTGAGGACGACATCCGCCTCGCAGATCGCTACCTCATGGAGCGGTTCGTAAAAGGGAGCCTTGAGTTTACTGGCTCAATAGCTCAGAAATCCGGCTACAAACGCGTCGCTCAAACCAAAATTCGCCAAGGTAGTTACCTTCCCCAATTGAAGGTTGTCTCTTTGGATATTGAATGTTCTGAGAAAGGAATTCTTTACTCTGTCGGTTTAGATAGCCCAATGGATAGCCGAGTAATAATGGTTGGCGCACCACAACCTTGCAACACGCCCGTCGAATGGGTCAACGATGAACGCGCGCTACTGTACGCTTTAGTAAGTTGGTTTGAACGCTTTGATCCAGATGTCATTATCGGTTGGAACGTTATCGACTTCGACTTCCGCTTACTGCATAAACGAGCTGAGTGGAATAAAGTCAAAATGACGCTAGGTCGAGCAAAACAATCCAGTTTTTTCCGTTCGTCAAATACCACTCAACAAGGCTTTATTTCAATTCCAGGGCGGGTGGTATTAGATGGTATTGACACTCTCAAGACAGCAACCTATCACTTTCGAAGTTGGTCGTTAGAATCGGTTTCCCAAGAGCTGCTCGGTCAAGGAAAAGAGATTCATAACGTCCATGATCGTATGGATGAAATCAACCAGATGTTTCGCAACGACAAACCGTCACTGGCAAAATACAACCTGCAAGATTGCGTTCTGGTTAATAAAATTTTTGCTCATACACACCTGCTTGAGTTTGCCGTAGAGCGCTCAAGGTTAACCGGCGTTGAGCTCGATCGTGTTGGTGGCTCAGTTGCGGCATTCACCAATCTCTATCTTCCTCAGATACACCGAGCGGGCTATGTCGCGCCCAATCTTCATTCAGAAAACTGGATCGCAAGCCCTGGTGGTTACGTCATGGACTCGATTCCAAATCTCTATGATTCAGTACTGGTATTGGACTTTAAAAGCCTCTACCCGTCGATCATTCGGTCATTTCTCATCGACCCTATGGGCTTGATTGAAGGCCTTCGCTTAGAGATCGGCAATCAAATGGATCAAGCTGTGCCGGGTTTTCGCGGCGGTCAGTTTCACAGGAGTAAACACTTTTTGCCTAAGATGATCGAAGACTTGTGGGCAGCACGCGATATTGCCAAGCAAAACAACGAAAAGGCGTTCTCTCAAGCGATAAAAATCATCATGAACTCCTTCTATGGCGTGCTTGGTTCGTCGGGGTGCCGTTTCTTTGATACCCGTTTAGCCTCAAGCATTACCATGCGCGGTCACGAGATCATGAAGCAGACCAAGAAGTTGATTGAAGAGCAAGGCTATCAGGTTATTTATGGCGACACCGATTCTACGTTTGTGTCTCTTAACGGCGCCTATTCGCAACAAGACGCCGACCAAATTGGCCTAGCATTGGTGGATCACATCAACAGGTGGTGGACTGAACATCTAAAAGAGCAATACAACTTAACTTCTATTCTTGAATTGGAATATGAGACCCACTATCGCCGCTTTTTAATGCCAACCATTCGAGGCCAAGAAACAGGCTCCAAAAAACGCTATGCTGGTTTGATTGGCGAGGGTGATAACGAACGCATCGTATTCAAAGGGCTTGAAAGTGCTCGTACTGACTGGACCCCTCTCGCGCAGAGGTTTCAGTCAACGCTCTACTCAATGGTGTTCCATGGAGAAAACCCGAGCGAATACGTGCGTGAAATGGTCGAAAAGACCATGGCAGGTGATTTTGATGCGGAGTTAATCTATCAAAAGCGTCTCCGCCGTAAACTGCACGAATATCAAAAGAATGTGCCCCCTCAAGTAAGGGCAGCAAGAATGGCTGACGAGATCAATACTCAACTTGGGAGGCCGTTACAGTACCAAAACAAAGGGCGAATTGAATATCTGATCACGCTCTCAGGCCCCGAACCCAAGGAGTATGTCAAAAGTGCGATTGACTACCAGCACTACATCGATAAACAGCTAAAACCTGTCGCGGATGCGATCTTGCCGTTTATCGGGCTGGACTTTACATCGCTAAGTGAACCTCAAATGGGGCTATTTTAAAACGAACTCAATGAGCTTCTCGAGCGACAGGGATTTTGCGTAATACCAGCCTTGAATAGACGTCCCTTTCTGCTTGGGAATATGGGAAAGTTGTTCGTCGGTCTCCACGCCTTCAACAATCACATCCAAGTCAAGCAATTGCGCGGTAGACATAATACTGGAAAATACTTTCTGCCCTTTGTCACTGCTCAATGCTAAAACAAAAGAACGATCAACTTTGAGTACATCCACTTCAAACTTGTTTAAGTAGCTCAGCGAAGAATACCCAGTACCAAAATCATCAATGTGAATTTTAGTCCCCAGTATGTGTAGCCGATTAAAGGCAAGCGCCAAGACCTGCTCATCTGCCAGCAAGGTCTCTTCGGTAATTTCAATGTGAATGAAACGCGCATAAGGCTCTATCGTTTTCTCTAACTCAGTAAGATATTCTTCATCAGTAAGAACATCAGCCGTCACGTTGACGCTCACCGCGATGTATAGTCCTTTCGCCTGCATATCGGCAAGATCACGTACAACTTGTTTACATACCCATAAATCGACATCTTTCATGAGATTAGCTTTTTCTAGCCATGGTAAAAAGGTGTTCGGATACTGCATATGCCCTTTCGTATCCACAGAACGAATCAAGGCTTCGCAACCAATCACTTTTCCAGTCAATGAACAAACTTGCGGTTGATACTCTAAACAAAAGTCTCTTTGGCTAATTTGCTCTAGTGCTTGTTCCACTTGTATGGTGGCCTTTTCACGGTTTACCGCCTGTGCAATTGGATCATCCATCAGGGTTTTGGCCTCTTCTTGTCTGCGCGTATACGAAGTATCAAATGCGGACAGGCGAATACTTGCTTTCTCCTGATGACTGCTCAACGAGTTAACTGCTGGGTAGTAGATGAGAACGCCAACCGCGATGTTGACCAACTGAAGCATCACTGCGCTAAAGTCACCGTCAGTGGCCATCCATGCGTTGAGCAAGATGGGACTATTGAACGGCACCGACACGGAGGGCGAATCCACCAAGCCAAATGAGACTGCGACCATTCCCGTCATTACATTCACGATGGGCGCTATCAAGAAAGGCAAAAATAGTCTCGGATTAAAGATAATAGGCAGACCAAAGAGTAGAATCTCGTTGATATTCAGTATTCCTATCGGGATGCTAGCAAGCGCGATCAGCCTTAAACTTCGCTGCTTGGCAAATAACAGAAGTGCAATGACCAGAGAAAAGGTAGCGCCACTACCGCCGATAAAAACAAACGCGCCCATGAAGGACAGGTTCATGTGATACTGGGCAGCACCACCCGCTAACGTTGTGGAGTAGTTTAAGTTGCTGGCTTCTTGTAATAGTTCCACCAATGGCAATAGTGCGTAGTACCCATGTACGCCCATAAACCAGAGTGTTGAGTTCAAAGCAGCGAAGGTCACACCAAATAGCGTGGGTTCATTGGAATAGTCGACGGAAAGCAAAGACAAAAATTCAACATTCACCAACGCGGTAACAACACCATAGTTAACCGCCAATACAATGAAAGCCGTAATCAATGCAGGCAGCACGAAATTCAGCGACTCTTTGACTATTTGTCCTGCGGAGTCGGTTTTAGTCAACTTCAACGCGTCAAACTTGAGTAAATACGCAAGCAAGGGAATGGCATACAAGGGCATCGTAATCGCCATGATGATATGGAATGTCAGCACCGTATTCTCAGCTGGCAAAAGGTTACTGACCGTCACTAGAAACGTCATCATCAACAACGCGATGGGAGGACGAGGCAATTTCCACTGCATCGCTAGAACATAGGAAATGGTAGAGGTCATTAAATAAGGGAAAAAGGTCGCAATCGCGGAATGAGCTTGATAAAAAAGCTCGATCCAAGGGTATCTATGCCCCGCAATAAACTCACCAATACTGGCAAAGAATAGAGCAAACGAGGAGATCATAAGGCATGGAATCAGCCACAACATCCCCTCTCGTATCGCTTGTAAGGAAGGGACAATATAACGTCGAATGTGGCTTGAAGTAATCACCTTAGAAAGTTGATGATTTTTCGCATGGTCCTGCACTGGTATCTAACCTCTCGGTGGAACCCTCTCCTTTAATAAAGCTAGCACAATTAGTAACAGACATATCAAAAAATGAGTGTATTCGGAGGTTTAACCAATTTTAAATTCGGTTTTTTTATACTGTTTCACCAGCCAATCACCGAAGCTATCCAAGATCCCAATAACAGAGCGTTTGGCAATGAGGCGGCCTGACAGCAAGATACCAAGACGCTCAATTTCTACCTGTTTTTCGGGGAAGTAACGTAAGAATTGTTGGCCACATTCTAACGGATCATCAAACCAATTTTTATCACGATACATCACCACTGAGTAACTCGCACGAAGCAGTTTTTTGGCGATAATTTTTTGTGATTTTATCAAGTCTTCCGTTTTATCTGCTCGTGCTATTCGATTGCGATAAACCGCTACCCAATCTTCCACGTCCATATTCCAATGCTTGGCGATTTCCCAGCTTGGCTCGTAATCACCAAAACACTCCGCTAGGTTCTCACCGTGAACGCAAACTGCGCAATGTCGCAACTGAAAGCCCCAAGAGAAAATACTGTCTAAGCTGACTACGTCGCTAACCAATGCGGTTTTAAAATTCACCTCAGTGATAAATGGATAACTCTTCTGAAAACGCCACTTGATGGTATTAAACAGAGCCGCCTTAGAGTCATTAAATGATTTGTGAGTCACCACAATCACATCGAGATTAGACGAGCCGGGTTTCGCAGTGCGCCTAGCGACACTGCCATACAAATAAATGCTATGCAGATTGTCTTCCAACCCGCTTGTCAAAAAGCCAATCAGCTCTTTAACCGCCGGTCGGTATGGCGTTTGAAATGGTTGGTCGGAATCGATAGTTGACAGATACATAACGTAAAGGAGCTTATTCTTGGTAATCCTACAATGTTCGCTTAGAGAAGGTTGTGAATCAAGATATTCCTTCTACCTCTTGCTAAGTATATAATGCTCGAATTCAACACCATACAAAGGAAAACGTTCATGCCTAAGGCAAGTGAGCTTAAAAAAGGTTTTGCTATTGAATCTAATGGTAAAACACTGTTAATCAAAGATATCGAAGTAACAACGCCTGGTGGTCGCGGCGGCGCAAAAATCTACAAGCTGCGTTGCACAGACCTAAACACAGGAGCTCGTGTTGATGAGCGCTTCAAGTCTGATGACGTTGTTGAAACGGTAGATATGTTTAAGCGTGCGGCAGCATTCTCTTACGTTGATGGCGACGAGTACATCTTCATGGATAACGAAGATTACACTCAGTTCACATTCAAAAAAGACGAAATCGAAGACGAGCTGCTGTTCATCACTGAAGAGATCCAAGGTTTGCATATCATTTTGGTAAACGGAAATTCGGTAGGCATTGAACTTCCAGCAACCGTTGAGCTAACCATCGAAGAGACAGACCCATCGATCAAAGGTGCTTCAGCGTCTGCACGCACTAAGCCAGCGCGTCTTCCTACTGGTCTAACAGTACAAGTACCAGAGTACATCGCGACAGGTGATCGTATCATCGTGAACACTGCTGAACGTAAATACATGAGCCGCGCGTAGTGATGACCGATTTGATCTCTTACGATGATGCCATCGACACGGCCTACGACATCTTCTTGGAAATGGCACCAGACAACCTAGAGGCGGCGGACGTCATTATCTTCACCGCACAATTTGAAGAGCGCGGCGCTGCTGAACTGGTTGAGACAGGTGATGATTGGTCTGGCCATGTTGGCTTTGATGTGGACAAAGAGGTCTATGCAGAAGTCAGAGTTGGACTGGTTAACGAGGAAAACGACGTCCTTGATGACGTATTTGCTCGACTGCTGGTAAGCCGAGACCCAGACCACAAGTTTTGCCACATTCTGTGGAAAAGAGACTAGCTAAATAGAAAAACACCCAAGTAAATAGACTTGGGTGTTTTATCTGCCATTGTCTGCTTTAGAAAATGGCGAATGAGTCAACGCTTAGCCAATTTAGCTGTCATTACTCATCAATTGAAATGTTTTCTACACGTGCTTTTAGCTTTTGACCCGGACGGAAGGTAACTACGCGTCTAGCACTGATAGGAATGTCTTCCCCTGTTTTAGGGTTTCGACCTGGACGTTCATTTTTATCTCGAAGATCGAAGTTGCCAAAACCAGATAGTTTAACCTGCTCGCCACCTTCTAGTGCCTTACGCACCTCTTCGAAAAACGCCTCAACCGTTTCCTTGGCATCCCGTTTACTGAATCCATGCTTCTCAAACAGGTTCTCAGCCAAATCGGCCTTTGTGAGCGCCATAAAACTTTCCTCAAAGCTGTGTTAAACCTCGTCACCCAAGGGCGACACCATCACTTTCGTCAAGCCAATCAACAACATATCGGCCTCACTTTGGAAAGTGTATGCCAAGCTTATGATTTTCGCCAACTTTTTTATGAAATGTTGATCATTTGAGACAAAAAACGCTTCAAAGTCGCAAACTTAGCGCAAATCAAAACAGACGTTAATGCCAAAAAACGCCATAAAAACACTACTCATCAAAACAACAAACCAAATTGATATAACCGTCAATATAAAACGCTAAAAACCAAAAGATTGCTGTTACATGCTAGTTTATTGATTATTAAATCAATACGTTAAGTCATCTTGTCCTATATTTCAGTGTCAGCGCCACCCGAAAGAAAAAGTTCACTTAAACCACAACAGTCGATCGACACGTTGGATAAACGATGATTTCTCCCGCTGAAAACGCAAACTCGCTACAACTTTCGTTGCAAGATACTGATAGATGTGTTTATTTGCTATAAAATAATTTGCGTATCATTCACAACAAATCAATAATGATGTCAAATTATAACAACAGAACCAAACTTCGTGATGGCTAGTTACGATCATACAAATTCGGTTTGTCTCTCAGCGTCTGAAACCTACTCCGATGTCTTTTATCGCATCCAAAGTCAATTTGGCGATTCCGCGAATCAGCTGTTTTCTCAATGTCTCAAATCCCGGCTCGAACAGTTTCACGAGCGATTCCCCGAAAAGCGCGACGATAATATTTCAAGCAAAATAAATTCTTCTGAGTTCAACGTTAGCTCGCGCACGCCCCTAACCTTTTGGCCTTCAGATTGGTGTTACTATGAATCCTTACTGCTCGCGCACTTTTCGCACTGGGCTGAAGCATGGACGCACTTTCAAATTTGGTCGCTAGAGCAAAAATACACAGCACTACAAACTCGACGTATAAATCTAAACCATTGGCAAGCACTGCCGGAAAACGAAGCAGAGTATGACGATGGCCTTGTCAACGATATCGACCAAAACCAGAAATTGTTTTTCACGCTTCACTCTCCTTTCGCTATGGTCCTAAAAGATGCAGTGGCGATGATCAATCTGTCGACTTTGGTTTTAGAACTTCAATGGTATGAGCTGCTCGAACATATCGAACTGTCTAAGTCTGGCACACACTTCTTACTCACCTATTCAGATCCACAGCTTGAGCATCCACTGCTCGTCTCAACCGCAAGAGTGAACTTTGCCGTCGGGATGCAAGACTGGCTCTACTTCTCCTCTTTTTTCCAAAGCAAACATTGGCGAAGCATCAGCCACACACAGCAACTTACAACACTGATACAAAAGGGGCTGCTCTCTGCGGAAGCATTGCTTCAAGAGCCACGGAGTCAACAAGAGTTTGATAAATTAGTCTGGGAGCACCTAGTTTGCCCTGAAAGATCTTGTGAAGTGATTCGGCTAACCGTGAGCGGAACCAAATTACAAAAAATGTATTACTTGTACCTTTCGCAAAAGCGTTTGATGAAACAGTTGTACGAACAACAAATGATGCTGTCGTTCGTGGTAGTCGAACAACCTTTGATGATCAAGTACTATGAAAGCTTATCTTTGGGATCTTATTGCCAATTTGGGTCATGCACGTTAGTGGGATCAGATAATCCAACGTATAAAGGGGCTTGGGTTGTTCCTCAAATGCACCACGCTTTAACATCCTCAGATTATCGCCGCTACAAGCAACAAACTTTACAACAAATAAAAAAGACACGTCACAATGAGCTCAACCATGCTTAGTACTTTTGCTGCGAACACTTTTTACCCCAAAGCCATCGTTCTGATTCTTACCGCAGTACTCGTTTTTGTGTGGGCGGGCTACTTCTGTTTATCATTACACAAGCGTTTTGGCGGTAAGAGTGTTAAATCATACAGCTACTACATAAGCTACACGCTAGGACTGTCAATATGGATATTGAGTAACGCCTACTTCCATACCGGGTACTTGGTCGATTTTGGTGAAAGCACTGCCGTATGGATGGCAATAGTGGCAAACTTATCTGCTTTGGTCGCATTTGCATCCGCTTATCAGTTCACCGTAAAGCTCAAACATCATTACACTCGCAGTAAGCCTTGGGATATTCAACGAGCGCTCGCACTCATCACATTTGTGTTATGCCTATCTTGGAACCTGATCCCAGATCTAACCATTCGCGGCGTCACTATCGTCGCACCCAGCCAATTTGTCATTGATTTTGGTGACTACACCAAGCCCTTCTTCCTAGGCTTAACAACCTTGGTAGTACTCACGTTTATTAATCTATTTTCGATTCGCGGTAGTGCGAAGAGAATACGTCGAACCAGAATCAATTATATGTTGCTGGGGATGACTATTTTCATGTGTTCTACCGCCATCATTCAGTTGGGGTTCACCTATTTTTTCCAAGATTTCTCGTTAACTTGGCTGCCACCAGCTCTATCTGTTAGTGAGATGCTCTTTATGGGTTACGCCATCTTGGCGTCTCGCTTTTACAGCTTCCGTCATATTTGTACTGTCTCGATCGCTGCCATCCTTACAGGTCTTATCTATACCTTGACACTGTTGTTGGTTAGTAACTCAATTGAACTTACTACCACATCTCTTCTATTAAGCACGATTGTCATCGGGGCTACTTGGCCATATCTTTACAAAAGAACCAAGGTCATTGCCAATTTCTTGATGTATGGCACGACACTTTCACCCGCTGACAAAATCGTGCGTCTCGAAGATATGTTTCAGCAGTCTCCTTCTCAAGCCGTTTCACACCTCGCGCGATATTTAGGTGTCCCGAATGACAAGCTAAAACTGCTCGATGACTACCAAGGGGCAAACACCTATAGGCAATACTTTGAAAGCCACACCGATCCGTTGGTAATTGATGAACTCGAAGATGAACTGGAGCAAACCAAAACGAAAGAGTTGTCTGAACTTCATAGCCAAATGAACGAGACTGATTATGCTCTAGTCCTACCGCTATACGAGTCGAAAAACAAGCTTTCTCATGTGCTCGTCTCAAGCCATAAACCAGATGGACACAACTTCTCTTATGAGGAATTGGTCGCGTTGTCTCGCGTATTGAAAAAAGCCCAAGTCCATATCAACTACGATCAGCGTTTGCGACAAGCCCAAGCATTAGCTAACTCAATCGCTCACGAGATGAGAAACCCTTTGGCTCAAGTGCAATTAGAGTTTGAATGTTTGAATGAAAAACTGTTGGCTCATGCAACCACTAAAGAGCTGTACCGTCACGTGGAACAAGGTCGCTCAGCAATCGCGCGCGGTCGCCAGTTAATCGACATCATTTTAAGAGAGGTGAACAACTCGTCACTTGACCAAGAGCCTGTCGAACCTACATCCATCCGCACAGCAATCAACAACGCAGTTTCACTGTATGGGTTCGATAGCAACGAGGACGCCAAGAAAGTAAAGATAACCGCCGAACATGACTTTATTGCCAAGATAAATGAAACCTTGTTTAACTTTGTAATGTTCAACATATTAAGAAATGCGGTTTACTATTTTGACTCCTACCCTTCAAGCTGTATCGAGATCCGAACTGACGTCAATGACTATGAAAATAGTATAATAATTAAAGACTTAGGCCCAGGGATCCCCGAAGATCTGCTCAGCCGAATCTTTGATGATTTTTTCAGTCACAACAAGAGCGGTGGTAGCGGGCTTGGTTTAGGCTATTGTCAACGTGTAATGAAGTCGTTTGGAGGTTCTATTCGTTGCCGTTCCGAGTATGGGCATTATACGGAATTTACGCTGTCATTTCCGATCAGTAACATCTCAATCGCACCGGAAGAAACACCACTTACTCCGCGAGTTACGGCGTCCGCCACTATTCAAGCGAAGCCTATCAGTGTCGCCAGTAAGCCTCAATTAATCCTTGTGGTTGACGATAAAGAAGTCCAACGAGCGTTGGTAAAACTTTATTTGGAACAACTTGGCTACCGTGTGGTACTCGCTAACAATGGAAAAGTCGCGATTGAAATCATCCACAATAATCCAATTGACCTAATCTTTATGGATATACAGATGCCAGTAATGGATGGATTCGAAGCGGCGGGCATCATCAAACAATCCTACCCTGCTATACCGATTATTGCTCTCTCCGGTGAGTCTGGTGAACAAGACATATTGCGCATGAGTCAGCTCATGGATGGTCGTCTCTCTAAACCGACAACAAAAAATGCCTTGGAACGAATTTTAATCGGAACGTTTGAGACGAAAGAACCCGCATAGTAACGCCACACACTGATTTTCTCATTTTGAAACGTCAATTCTCAGAATGACTCACCGCTAGGAGTTTTGAGGCAACATCCCCCTATTTTTGACGTTTTTTATGGCACCAATCATGCATCTTTTCACTACATCACTCAAAGCGGCAAAGTCTCGACTTTGTTGGTAGCTGTAAGGGGCTGGTTATGGAAGTTCATCGTCATACATATTACCGACTTATCCATCATGGGATTAAAAGTCTTCTAGTCGACCGATTGGGTCACTTTACAGAAATGGAATATCACGAATATCTAAACCTGATGACGGGTAAATCTAGTTGCTTTGCGATGAGCGACGAAGAGTTAGAATCAACCGTCGATAACTTACGTAATGAAGGTTATCTAGAAGACTGGAAGCGCCAAATTCACACTTAACCATTTACAATGCGTTCGCTTTCTCGATTCTTAGATATACACATCGCGAGATTATTTCGCTCATAGGCGTGGTTCTGGCGACAACGCGGCAAGTTTTGTTACAATCCACCTCATTCTCCTTGTAAAGGATTTCCAGCGGCTCACTAGCCGCTGTTTTGTTTGTTGTGGATGTTACTTATGAATTCAGAAAATTGCGCCCCAAGAGGCCAACTTTTATTGCGCACTTTAGCCATGCCTGCCGATACCAACGCTAATGGGGATATTTTTGGCGGTTGGATTATGTCTCAACTTGACTTGGCTGGCGGTATCTTAGCGAAAGAGATCTCAGCAGGTCGTATCGTTACCGTATCCGTATCGAGTATCACGTTTAAAAAACCGGTAAAAGTAGGCGACGTGGTATGTTGCTACGGTGAATGTACCAAAATTGGCCGGACGTCAATGTCAATCAATTTGGAAGTATGGGTAAAACCCGTAACTGAAGATGGCATACAATCTCGCTATCAAGTTTGTGAAGCCACCTTTAATTACGTGGCTATTGATGGTAACGGTAAACCACGTCCTATTGTCACCGCTTAATGTTTGATTTCACAAAAATATTGTCGTAACTACTTTTAAATGAATCGAATTTAAGTAAAGTGTTAGCCTATCTGCCCAATACCAAATAAGGATATCTCGTCATGTGGTACGTTATATTTTCTCAAGACGTGGAAAACTCTCTAGAAAAACGACTCAGCGTTCGCCCTGCTCATCTAGAAAGACTCCAAGCATTGCAAGACCAAGGTCGTTTATTGACAGCTGGGCCAATGCCTGCTGTTGACTCAGAAAACCCAGCGGAAGCAGGTTTTACTGGTTCAACCGTTATTGCAGAGTTTGACTCTCTCGCCGAGGCTCAATCTTGGGCAGATGCCGACCCGTATGTTGCAGCTGGAGTTTACGAGAAAGTCATCGTCAAACCCTTTAAGAAAGTGTTCTAACCATGACGAATTACATCAAAAACACTCTATTGCTCACGGTTTTGGCCGCGATGTTTGGATGTTCGTCTAATGCGCAACAACAACGAAATTTGGAGTTGTTGGCAGACAACCGTGCTCAACTTCTTTCTTCTGAGCTACCACTTGAAGTTGGCCCTCTCTCTGTAATGCGCGCGTCAGCAAGTGGTACAACGATTGAATTGATGATGGTATACAACCAAGATCAAGCCGGTGCAAAACCAACTTCAGCGGTTTTAAAGCACAGCATCAATACATATTGCACCAATCCATCGATTCGAGGAAACCTCAACGCTGGATTAACCTACCGGATAAAAATACGCAATACCCGCGGTCAACTGATGGCTGACGAGTTAGTGTCTGCACAAACCTGTGAAAGCAACTAATTCAATTCAAAGCTCTGCAATCGTGGGGCTTTGAATAACTAGAACAAAGCATCCTGCCTAAAATACCCCAAGACTTTTCGTCATCAGCCCCCCTTTGTTAATTTTTTGTGAATGTTCGAGTCGCGTATTTAGTGAATTATTCGACATTTTAACCACTTAACAATCTCAAGTGATTCTTAGCTCCAACCTATCGCTTTCGACAAAGAGAATAATGCTAAAAAACAGTGTTCCTGCGTTGACGGGATCGATTTGAGCTTCTAACTTTTCATATTAGTGTCACAACCACGGAGGATCACAAAATGAAACGTGCAAGCAACTCATATCGACTTCAACTGATTAAAGAGGTCGCAACTCGGAGAGAGCGGCTTAGTTGCGGTGATCCAATGGCCAGTTATATCCAATCCCTTATCGATGCTCGACCAGAAGTTGACAATACCATAGATAAAAACCACCGTTTTTCTGGTAATCACTTTGACGAAACAGCCGGTGGTTGGGTAAGCGATCGCTGGGGTATGAAATAACCGTGAGAAATATTAAGTGAAGAGGCGTGAAACGACTTTTTAATGCGTCTCTTTTATTGATTTAAGAACGATGCGAAGGCATCTGGTATGACATTTACACGTTTGTACTTTCTTTACCTCACCATGAGCGTTAAAAAAGTTCTTGTTGAGGGCTAATAGTAGAAGAAATGTCTTCTGGATTGCTCTTTCCTTGCTTTATTTTCCGCAAGTATCGCTGACGGCACAACTTAATGACATGCAACTGCTGGGCGGGAGTCATAGACAACCAATTAAAACGCTCTTCTCGCTTTCGCATGCATCCTTTGCAGTAGCCCCGCTCATCGACGGTGCATACTCCAATACAAGGACTTGGAACGTTAAAAAATTCTAGTTGCTCCATCCAGCCTCCTTTAATCACCAGATTCTAATTTACGATAAGCGTAACCGAATGTTTATCAATAACTTCCACAATGTGATTTGCAACAAACTATGACGCAAAGCTGACAAAAACAGCGTTTTATTAACTATACTGGCACCCATATTTGTCGTCGTACTTCCGACGAGTCTATCCGTATATTGGAGTCGATTATTATGAAGTTTAGTCCAAAAACATTCCTTGCTGCAGTATCGCTGCCTTTTCTGATGACGGCTTGCGCAAGCAACAGTGACGATGTAAAGCAGATCTCCGCAAACGATCTACTACACCATAATTGGGTACTGGTCAGTGTCGACGGAAACGAAGTGAAAACTGAAGGACGCCAGCAATCACCAAACCTAGAGATCGGCGAAAAAATGATGGCAAACGGCAATGCTGGCTGCAACAATTTCTTTGGCCAAGCAGAGTTAAAAGACAATCAGTTTCGTGTCGAGAAAATGGGAATGACGATGAAGATGTGTGTTGGAGATATCATGGATATTGAGCAAGCATTTTCTCAAACCCTTTCTGATTGGAGCACAATTTCTCTAACTGAAGAGAATTTAACGCTAAAGAATGATGTGCACACTCTTACATTCAAGCTCAGTGACTGGAAAAAGTAACTGACTCTCAATACAAATAAGCAGCCCAACGTGGCTGCTTTTTTTTGTTCCTAACCCATTGATACATTTAATCAGCAAATACATAAAAAAATTAGTATTTTTCCGTCATAATGAAAGAATGTGGGCCGGTGCTCGGTCTCTACATGGAAATAGACCATTTTAATCATACTCAGGGAATGTTATGACAAGGCTTATCAGTTTACTTTTCACCACATTACTTTCCACTGCTGCCTATGCCAGCAATACTTGGCAAGATATTACCGAACAAGCAAAAGGCCAAACCGTGTATTTTCACGCTTGGGGGGGCAGCCAAGAAATCAATAACTACATTCGTTGGGCCGGCGAGCAACTGAATCAACAATATGGCGTAACGTTAAAGCACGTAAAAGTCTCAGATATAGCCGAAACAACAACACGACTGATTGCTGAAAAAGCCGCGGGGAAAAACCAAGGCGGCAGCGTTGATATGGTTTGGATCAACGGTGAAAACTTCAAGTCTATGAAATCCAATCAATTGCTGTTTGGACCGTTTGTAGAGCAATTACCAAATTGGGAATATGTTGATAAAACTTTACCTGTCGATAGTGATTTCTCCGAACCAACCGAAGGACTGGAAGCGCCTTGGGGAGTTGGCCAGTTGGTTTTTATTCACGATACTCAAACGCTGAACAATCCACCTATGTCTTTTACTGAGCTATTGAGCTACGCAAAAGCCTACCCAAATAAAGTGACGTATCCTCAGCCACCTGAGTTTCATGGCACCAGCTTTTTAAAAGCGCTTCTCATCGAGCTTACAGCAAACGATCCGTCGCTGAGTCAACCTGTAAACGCTGATAACTTCGAACAGGTGACAGCGCCGTTATGGCAATACCTAGAAGAGTTTCACAAAGTAGCTTGGCGCAAAGGCGAGCAGTTTCCCGGAGGTAGCGCAGAAACGTTCCAACTGTTGGATGATGGCCAGTTGGATCTAGCTATTACCTTTAACCCAAACGCAGTGTTTTCTTCTCAAGCGAATGGCACGCTAGCAGAAACGACTAAGGCGTATGCAATGGAATCAGGGGCGCTATCTAATATTCACTTTCTCGCCATTCCTTGGAATGCAAATGCTTCCGAAGGTGCACGAGTGGCGATCAACTTCCTCCTAAGCCCAGAGGCTCAATCTCGCAAAGGCGATTTAACTATATGGGGTGATCCATCTGTGCTTAAAAACGAGTTTGTTAGTGGTTCAGCTAAAAACACGAAACTGTTCAAGTCAGTCGCGGAGCCTCATCCTAGTTGGCAAACTGCGATTGAGACCGAATGGCAGAAGCGTTACGGAAATTAAATTGAGTGTTACAACGAGAGCCTGATGTTTAGAGCTGCGTATTTATTATTGATTTTCATCGTGATCCTACCCACACTTCCTGGGATATTAGGCGTCATGCTCTCGTCTGTAGGTTACTTGCCACCCATTGGTTCATTCGAACTATCACTCTCAGGCTATCGCCAAGCCTTGGCGTGGCCTGGGTTTATAACTTCAAGCTTATTGACGATATTCTCTGCATTAGTCAGTACCTACTTATCATTAGCTTTGTGCTTTATGGTGTTGCAAAGCCTTTGGAACAGCAGACGTTGGAAATACGTCGAAAACTTGTTGTCCCCTCTGCTAGCCGTGCCTCACGTCGCCTTTGCTATCGGATTCGCTTTTTTGTTTGCTTCAACCGGTTTATCCAATCGAGTGTTAAATACACTCCCTTGGTTTCAAGGTGACCAATCGGCGGCATCATGGCTGGTGCACGATCCGTTTGCTATCGGGCTGACGTTAGCCCTTGCCTTGAAAGAGTTACCTTTCTTGCTTTTGATGAGTATCCCAATCTTGCATCAAATCAACGTCGACAACTTAGCTAAAGTCTCGACGTCTCTGGGATATTCTCCTCACCAATTTTGGTGGAAAGTCGTTTTACCCCAATGGCTAAATAAAATGCGCTTCCCTCTGTTTGCCGTCATCGCTTACGGAGCTTCTGTCGTTGATTTCGCACTGGTGCTAGGCCCAACTACGCCACCAACACTTGCCGTATTGGTATGGCAGTGGTTTGCAGAGCCAGATTTATCACTGTTGCCCCGAGCCGCTGCGGGGGCGATGTTACTCTTTGTCATTTGCGCGTGCCTGTTATTGACGGTCTACTTAGTGGAGCGATATCTGGTCAACAAGAAAAGCTGGCAATACTCTGGCCGCTTCGGGCTTCGTTTACCAGGCACATTTGTTGTCCTGAGTATTGCGTTTATTAATGTGTTACTTATGCCAATCATGGCCATGTGGTCTGTGGCCCATAGGTGGCGCTTTCCTGATCTGCTTCCTTCAAACTTTAGCTTTCGATTTTGGGCAAACGAATCGGGCTCTTTTTTACCGATACTGGGCGAAAGTATCAACCTCGCTCTCATCAGCGCTTTAATCGCTCTCGGTTTGGCGATATTGGCACATGAGTACCGGCTCAAGTATCGGCTTCACTTACCAAGCTATGTCATTGTATTACCCATGTTGATGCCACAGCTTTCACTGTTATTTGGTTTGCAAGTTTCAACGCTCTATGTATCCAATGATAACTATTACGTTTGGGTGATTTGGTCGCATGTCTTTTTCGCTTTTCCATTTGTCTACCTAGCGTTGGATGGCTCTTGGAAAAGTTACAACAACCAATACTCTCAGGTCGCGCTTAGCCTCGGTAAAACCCCTTGGCAAGTATTCGTTCAGATAAAGACAAAAATATTACTTCAACCCATTTTTTATGCATGGGCAATTGGGGCGAGCGTCAGTTTGGCGCAATACTTACCGACATTGATGCTGGGCGCGGGTCGCATCGCTACCATTACTACGGAAGCTGTCGCTCTCTCGAGTGGCTACGATCGTCGTGTGACCGCGATTTACGCATTGTGGCAAGCGCTTCTTCCTTTCGCATTTTTCTCTTTGGCGATACTCCTACCTCGGTTCTATTTAAGTAGGAAGAAAGCACCTCAAATCATACATAAGGAATCACGAATCAATGACGCTACGGCTCGAAAACATCGTCATCCATGATAAGCACAAGCAACCGCTGTTTTCTCCCCTAACGTTAGATATTGAAGCAGGCACGGTAGCAGTAATTATGGGACCAAGTGGCTGTGGAAAATCAACGCTGCTCAACCTAGTAGCAGGTCATCTCAGCGACGACTTTCACCCTCAAGGCGATGTGATACTTAATGGTAAGAGCTTATTAGACATTCCCCCCCACAAAAGAGGCGTAGGGATACTGTTTCAAGACGATTTGCTCTTCCCTCATCTAAACGTTTGGCAAAATTTGGCGTTTGCTCTCCCAGAGTCGGTCAAACCGAATGATAGAGAGGTTCACGCTTTACGCGCATTGGGTCATATAGGGTTGGAGAAAATAGCACATTCGTATCCAGAACAAATATCCGGAGGGCAGCGCGCTCGAGTCAGCTTAGCTCGCATGTTGCTCACTAAGCCTTCGGCAGTGTTGCTCGATGAACCATTTAGCAAGCTAGACAAACAGTTACGTATACAGTTCAGAGACTGGGTATTTGACCAACTCAGAAAAGCGAGTATTCCCACTCTGCTCGTGACGCATGACCAAAGCGACATACCCAAAGATGGAAACTTAATATTACCCAGCTGGAACATAGACCATGCTTGATCGTTACAGTATAAAACTCATTCGAAACCCACTCTCCTCGGCAGCAAAACGTCTTGATACCTTTGGCATTAGGGCGAATCAAATCACTGTGGGAGGTTTTATTGTTGGCTGTTTTGCTTTACCTGCGCTGTATTATCAACAATTTGAATTAGCGCTTATCTTTATTTTGCTCAATCGAATAGCTGATGGGCTTGATGGTGCACTGGCGCGGATACAAGGCATTACTGATGCGGGAGGTTTTCTGGATATCAGTTTAGACTTCCTGTTCTACTCATTAATTCCATTTGGTTTCGCGCTTGCTAACCCTGAACAAAATGCATTAGCGAGTGCCTTTTTAATCTTTGCGTTTATTGGCACCGGCAGCAGTTTCCTCGCGTTTGCAGTAATGGCAAACAAGAGAGGCATAGAAAATCCAATCTACAAAAACAAGTCGTTGTACTACATGAGTGGTTTAACCGAGGGAACAGAAACCATCGGATGTTTCGTGCTGTTCTGTCTAATGCCTGCGCATTATTCCATCATTGCATATGCATTTGGTTTTGCCTGTTGGTTTACAACCTTTACCCGAATCTACTCAGGCTATCAGACTCTCAAGTGATAATTTTCACTGCTAAATAATTGGATATAAGGTTTTATTACTAAATATCTGGCTTTTTGACGACGACAATTGAATGACGATTAAACATACAATAAAATCCTGCGTTTGCTGTCAATAACTAGATGCATATCAAATGCGCACATACAGGCTTTGATTTAGTGAAACCTATTTTAAACATTGTTGCCCTACTAGCGATATTCTCATCACTAGTTTTCACTCAGAGTGCTTTGGCAGAAACTCAGTCGCTTGGTTTAAAGCCAATCGTTATTTATAAATCAAAGCCAAATCCACAAAGCTTTCTTGGATTGATAGAAAAGGGACTTGATAAAACGGACAAGCTGTTAGGGATTGAAACGACACGTAAGATCATCACGAAAGAAGAGAGTTATACAGCGTCGATAATTAGCGCGGTAAAAGCTGGATACGACCCAATCATATCCGTTTATGCGACGAGTACACCTCAACTAAGTAACGTGATGAAAGCCTATCCAGGCACGCGATTCGTCCTTTACGATATCAGTTTCGATATCGCTAATAGCCTGGGAATACTATTTGACAGCAGTCATGCTGCATACATTTTAGGCTACCTTGCTGGTTCGAAAACCGAATCAGGAAAAGTGGGCTTTATTGGCGGCATAGACAACCCAGCAGTTGAGAACTTTCGGTGTGGTTTTGAGCTTGGGTTACACGACGCAAACCCAAATGCGGCCCTCAATAGCGAATATGTCGGGACAACATCTGATGCGTGGCTAAACAGCACTAAAGCTGAGGAAATCGCAGAGGGCTTAATTGAGCAAGGGATAGATGTTCTATTTCCAGTAGCAGGCTTTTCAAGCCAAGGTGTGTATAAAGCAGCAAGTGAGAACAGCATCACCACCTTTGGTGTAGACACCAACCAAAATGATGCTTATTCGCACGTTGTTATGGCATCTATGCTTAAGCACGTTGACGATGCGACATTTGCGGTGATGAAACAGCTTTACCTTGGCATATGGAATAGCAACCACAAACACTTTGGAACCTCTCAAAATATGGTTGAGATTATTCTAAATCCAGAGCACCAAGCCGTTCGTGAAGAGGACAAAGTGTTGTTAGAACAACTGAGCAATAAGATGAAAATGACCTCGAGTGGGCCTTTAAAAGCGCTTAACCGGAACTGTAGCAGACACTTCTAATGAAACGACTAACACACAAGATTATTTTCTACTACACGATCTTTACCTTACTCCCTCTTACTGTTCTTGGAACGATTGGTTTTGTTTTCTACTACCAAACCAACCTACAGTCTCTTAACCACCAGTTTTATGAGGTTATCGAGTCACAAACTTTAAATGCGGTGCACGCCGCTACTGATCTCGATACTGAAATTGCGCAGCAAGTCGCGATACACATTTCCCATGTAGAACATGTCACCAAAGTGACGTTAACTTCTTCCGTATATGACCTTGTTCTGTCCGAGGTGATCTCCACTACCAACTCAGCAGAGACGGAACAGTTCAAATTCCCTCTGTATGATCACCTTCACAATAAAGTCGGATCTATTTTGGTTGAAAAAAACACCGATGCGATAGGAAAAAGCGAAATTGCCGCCATTCTTCCTTTTGCCATGTTGTTTGTACTTTCATTCTTAATTCTTGGCTTTTTGTTTAGTCGCAAAGTTTTAGCTCTACTCAGCAAACCATTTTATGACGCACAGCGATACGGCTATCTGATGGCAAAAGGAGAAATAAACGTTGCACCACCAGAGCACCAATATGTGGAGTTCAGTGCCCTATTCGCTTCAATAGATAACCTTAGAGAACGACTGCTCGATAATATCAACGAACTCAAGAAAAGTGAGCAGCGATTAAACACAAGCTATAACCTAACTCAGGTCTGCCAGTTTGTCGTAGACACAAAGAACAAAACTATCGTCCGTTCTAACAACGAGTTCAAACGACATTTTGGCAGTACGACTGACGACGTGAATGACCTGCAACTTAGCCTAATTATGCGCATTGCAAATGAACAGATTCGAAACGGAAAGTACTTCCAAGTCAGTACATTGCACGGCGAACGGTCATTTCACTTTAATACAACTGACAGTGATGATTTTATCGTTGAGTGCTCAGCCCTTGATGTAACCTCTCTTATTGCAACTAAACGTGAGCTAGAGACACAGCTTATCACTGACTCACTGACGAAGATTGGCAATCGTGTAGGATTTAATCGACACATCGATAAACTAGAGAGGACTCCAAACCAAGCAGTCTACTTTGTAATGGTAGACTTAAATGGCTTTAAACCTATCAATGACACCTATGGGCACAGTGCTGGGGACTTTTTGTTAAAAGAGATTGCGTCTCGGCTTCATGAGCAAGCGAACTCAAATACAAAAGTTTATCGCCTAGGAGGGGATGAATTTGTTCTTATTTGTGAACAGGCGTTTAATTCAGATGATGCTACTAAACTTGCAAAAAGCCTTGTTGCAACAATAAGCTCACCGATCGAATATAGAGGTTCGTTACTTCATGTTTCTGCCAGCATTGGTATTGCGTCTAAGCCTAAAAATCACAAGGATATATCCGCGATCATTCACAACGCCGATCTAGCCATGTATGAAGCGAAAGAAAAGCAAACTGGTTGGGAAATAAGTCGTCATGAGCCAGTTAGTGAATCTTAGTTAACGGTTTGTATTCTCAGATTCGCATCGATAACTTCATAGCTCATGAGGTAATTATTCTCATCCCTAAATATACTGTTATCCATATTTAGACCATCTACCTCAATATTTGTCCAATCGGCAAACGTCGCACTGAAATCCCGCATATTATAAGGTCGTTGAATTATTTTTGTCATATCCTTTCTTTTTTTACTATCAAATAAGAAAAAGGGGATCTCAACGGATGAATTCGATATTGTCCCAATAGTATCATGAATATAGTAAGGGGGAGCATCGATAGATCTCAAACCGTGATCAGAGAAATATATCATCTGGTAGGCGAGATTGCTTTGGTCAAGAATAAACCTTAGTTCCAACAAAAAGTCAAAACTAGCCTTGATTGAATTGTCGTAACAGTCCAACTGTTTAGGTCTATTTGTTTCTATCGGTTTGGTTATTGAGTCGAACCTAGAACAAAAATCACTATGAGAACCCATGGTGTTAATGAATACAACTCTGTTTTTTTTGCTGGGCTTTGACACAATGCGTTCAAATATTGGCAGCAAGACAGAATCTGGCCGCGAAGACAAATAATCTAAGCTTGTGTATATAACATGATTCGCTTCTGATGCTAGTTTAGATACTTGCGTATCAAAAATACCGTACTTCGCCTGATTTGACAGCCAATACGTTTCTAGGCCAGCCTGATTGGCAAGAGCGATAATGTTCTTACCCGGTTGATATATCGCTGAACTCTCATTCTTTGATAACATTCTAGGAACAGAAAGACGGGTAACCACCGAGGGGGCAATCACACCATCATATACCGTTAATCCACTAACATCCTTCATAGTCGGCAGTTTGTAACCGTATATACTAAAATGCGATTTTAGAGCCGACTCACCAATGACAACCACATAAATCTCATTGTTATTAGTAGCGTTGGCATAGCTAATTCTATTCCAACCCTCACCGTTGTTAGAGTTATGGTAGTTGAGAATATTGTAGAAAACATATAAAGAAGAAAGCGGTTGAGAAAATGGATTAGTATCTAACAATCTGATTATCATCAAATCATTTCCTTCTAAGCCATATTCTGAAAAAGTATACTTTAAGTCAGAATTAATATTTTTTGCAAAGTGCGCCACATAAACATTTGAGACAAGGAAAATTAATAGCATTACCACGTAGTGTTTTTTTCTTATCACTACAAAACTTGCAGTGTAAACAGCAAAAACCAACACAAAGAAAAAGAAGAAAATTAAATTAACAGCTCCTAAAGAGCTTATAAACTCGATACTTTCCTGATAGTTACTTTCGTATAATGCACCGATAACTCCGACGGTGAAGCCACCATAATATAGCTTCGCAAAAACTAACAGTCCCACATAGAGAAACAGTAGTGCAGACATCAACAATGGAAGTTTGGTTTTCCGACCCAAATATAAGATCGTTAAAACAGTAAAATAGAATGACAAAAGTGATATCAGTAGATGTTCATTACTCCAGCAGAGGATTACCCCAATAGATAAAAGGATAATATTCAACGAAAGCAGAGCAAGCAAAGATAGCAAACGAAAGACCTGTTAGATTGAGGTAGGAAAGTATTTAATGTTTAGATGCTTGAGAACATGCCCAGTAAACATCTCTCCGGGCATGGTCCATTGGCGGTTTCTACCACTACGTATAGTGGTCACAACTAAAGTGTGGAAATCTCAACACGTCGATTGAGCTTTCTATTCTCATCACTCATATTATCGACGAATGGTTTCGTTTCACCATAACTGGTTGTAGTCACGCGTTTGGGATCCACTCCTTGGTCTATCAAATAGTCTTCTACCGACTTAGACCTTTTTAGGCCCAGTGAAAAGTTATAGCCAGCATCCCCTACGTTATCCGTGTGACCAGCCAGCTCAAGGTTAGAGGAGTTGGATTCAACCATTCTGATAACCCGCGTAAGTACATATTCCGACTGCTGTGTCAGTGTTGATTGATCGAAGTTAAAATAGACTCTTGCAATCACTTCCGGATCATTAGAAAGTCGGACTTCGGAGTTAGTTAGAAGATATTCTGTGCAGTTTAGGGAAAGACCAATTGCTTTTAATTCTTCTTTCAACCAAGCCATCTCAGGAGTGACTTCTCCCTGCGTGACAATTTGTTGAAAACCACCTTGGTGAGTCATCACTTGTATACTTTGCCCAACTTTCATAGAGTGCTCAAACTCCAATCCATCTTGGTTGCAATACAATGCAAGAGGGTCTTGATTTTCCTGGGCAAAGCCATGAAAAGATACAAGGCAAAGAGAGGTTGCAATAACAGTTCGCATAGTAATCATTTTAATTCGCTTAATATCATTTTAAGTGACCAATTTCTTCTGTAATAAGCTCAAGAATCTTATTGAGTATATCGTCTCGATTTTGTGCTTTATAGACATTTTCTGCGCCAACACACTTCTGTAAAGCCCTGTTCTTATTCACATCATAGTCAAAACCAACTACGGCCAGCCTAGCTTTTACTTTATGCCCGTCAGGTGTTAGATCGCCTGACAATGTGTTAACGATAGTACTACACATGCCCGCATTAACAAGTTGCATGTGCCTGCTTGGATCCCCATCCTCGCCATCAGACAACACAATGAGCAAACGCCTAGGGTTTCGACCTTTTCGGAGCATTTGAGCCCCTCGAATTATCCCTTGAAAAGACGCCGTACCATGATTGGGGTAAAAGCTACGTACACTGTTATTGAATGAGGAATAGTTATCCGTCAGCGGTAAATCTTGGAACCTAGAGCTGTCTCCGTGATTTACGCAATACCGGTTATTTTTCTCTACAAATATATTTCGCACAGTCTGTGATGCACTAAACCTACCATTTGGGTTGACCAACTGAGTCATAAAACAGTGGTTACTGCGATTACTCGGTACCGTTTTGGTGTAATAGTTAAACGCCGTAAGACCAACTGTATTGTTATCGGTATTATTCAAATCATTGAATTTTTGCAACTCATCAGTCACTTCTTGGATAATATTACGCAAGTCAATATACTTTCGATTCCTACCCCCACTCCAATTCCAAGCCATAGATCCTGAGTAGTCTGATACAAATATAATATCTACCGCCTCACTTTGATACTTGCGAGCAACAGCAGCGCCTTTTGCAGAGAAAGTATCTCCGAACCCTTCTATCGAGTCGTTTCCTGGGAACCAGGTATCTTGAACACTAGAAACTTCAATCTCGTATTGGAAAAAACGAGGTTCACCACGTGCCAAGCCCGCTCTACATTCAGCGATTTGGTCACAATTGTATTTTTTAACTTTTAAACCTGTGAGCTGTGTTGAATCACGCAAATAAGCGTTTAAGTAATCGGTGGCAATCTGGCGATTAACCCGGCTTCCTGAGCCAGCTCCCTGAGAGTCCTGGTTGTCATCGTTGTGAGCCGCTATTGCAAGCACTGCGATTTCTGACGCATCTTCGATACGCGCCTTAGTTTGCAACGCACGTGCTCCATCAGTCGCGAGTGTAAATATCCCAAAGAGGCCTGGTATGATCATGGCGAATAGCAGAGCAGCATGACCGGATTGCTTTTTGATCTTTCTCATCTTGCTACCTACCTATAATGACCGCGTCTGAAGAGACTAGCTTAAAGTCTTTACCTAAAATGTCGCCTATCCAATTATCAGTCTCATAACACAAGGTCACACGATAAAGGGTGGCTTGGCGATCCCAAGATGTAATGACAGATAAATGACGTAAATCACTCAACCTATTGCTTAACGTGCATACGTTAGGACCAAACGAGAAGGTGGCAGACGGGTTTGGGCTACCATTTGATGCAAATGTCAGTTCCTCAACTACGACTCGATACTTAGTGTTGTCAAAAGAGGCTCCTCCCATTCGTTCAAGCGAACCTTGAGAAATCACATAGAGTTGACGCGCTTCGCTGCTGTTAATTCGATACTCTTCATCATAAAGTTGGGTACGCTCTTTAAGAATATTAACCATCGAATACGAAAGGCGGTCAAGCTTGCCTTTCAAAGACAGTTTCATCACCACATCTCCGCTGAAGACGAGTAGAATACTAAAGAACAAGCCAACAATGGCGAATTCAACACTAAAAGTGCCTCGTTGTTTACGAGGCGATGGTTTAGAAGGCATCGCGTTCGTACTCCTGCACTACAATCACCTCACGGCTTACCAGATTCGAGGTATCCATGAAAAAGGTGAAGATAGAGTTGAAATCGTAGTCAACACGATATATTGCCATCGCACTATTCGCCGCTATGCCGCACTCAGCAAAAGTATCGCCATCGGGCACTTCACAAGCATTCACATTGGTTAGATCAGCAACCTTACGTATATAGTTTACCGACATACGAAAATTCGATTCATCGACGACTCCAGACCAAAGGGCGTTGCTATCTTCAATGACACTAGAAAAAGACTGTTTATAGTTTCCTTTCGAGACTTTTGCGGAACGTGCTGCTTCAGAAATGGCTAAGTCAGATATAGCGCTTACATAAGAGAGGTAACTCATTTCTACCCACGCCATACACATAAGCCAAAAAGCCATAAAACCAAGAGCAAACTCTATACTCGCAATGCCTCTTTGATAAAACGATCGCACTTTTTTTATCATTGCAGTGCCTTCTCTTCGTTTTGTTTTAATAGCTCAGGGTTGACTTGACTAGTGGGCTCACTGTTTCTTAGTGCTGCAAAATGATTAAATGCCTCTTCTTCTGTTACTTCAGGACCAAGCATAGTTTTCACGTAATCAAAATTCCCCAACTTTGCTAACGCTAACATTAGGTTTGCTTGAACTTGAGCATCGGCTTTGTCATTGGTGTAAATAGGCATCAAACGCTGCACCGCATCTAAATAATGGCCTTCAATTATGTCTAATACGGCCAAGTTGTTTTTGACCGTTATATCATCATAGAAATTACTACGTGCGTGATTAAACATCATTCTCGCACGGTTATAATCTCCGTTTGCCGAATACAGTAAGCCCGCCATATTTTGAATTTCAGCGTTTTTGGGGTCTATCTCTTTTGCTTTTTCGATGTCTCGAAGACCTTGTTCAAATTCTCCCAGTTCGTATAAGCTGTTGGCATTTAACAACAATGCCTCAGCAGATATCTTTTTTTGTGCCATCAGAGGTTTCAGAATAAATAGTGCAGAATCCGCATCTTTAATTTTAAGGTAGCTTCTTGCTAACTTGATTCGCACTTCTTCTGTATCTCTGACACTGAGTTGAGATTTATAGTAACCAACGAGCTCATTGTAGTTCTGAGCCTGTATAAGCAACGCCTCTTTATTCAGAGAGCGATCATCAGAGTTTGTGCTCGCGCATCCGACTAAAAAAACAACGAGTAAAAAACAACTTAATTTAGACATTGGACATCATCCTCAGAATACCCGGTGCTGCAATGAGAATAACAATTGGCATCATTATAAATAGGATCAAAGGTACCGACATTTTCGCGGCCAACTTACCGATTTTTTCTTCTAAAGTAAGCATCTGTACGTCACGTATGTCGCCAGCAAGCGTAGTAAGCACACCATAAATGGAAGACCCGTATTGGAGGCTTTGTTTCAAGGTCATAACAAAGCTGCGCATTTCACTGGAAGGAATGTCTTCGTAGAGCTCGTCCAACGCTTTTTGCATACCAACCAATCGAGCGCGATCATTCGTTTTTTTGAGCAGCCCAGCTAATTCCTTGTCGAAACCAACCATCTCCTTTGACAAATAGTTCATCGCTGACTCAATCGTCATACCTGTTTGTACACATACAGCTAATAGGTCGAGCAGGTAAGGTAACTGACCAGATACTCGAGATACCCTTGCCTTACCTCTGCCATCCAGAAGTGCATCAGGGACCACAATACAAATAATTAGCCATGTGGCCATAAACGCGATTAATGTCGGTGTAGAAATTGCGCTTTTAATCGAATAGATATATATCGCAGCACAGCCTAACATCAACGCCCCATATTTTAGGGGCATATAAAGGGCAACCCATTTACTTTTCGATGATATGCCAGCACGCTTAAACTTGTCGTTTATTTCCTGGTTGCTGTGTTCTACTGCCGGTTTCGCGACTTTCTCCGACATAAACTCGACAAAGCCAGCCATCCGATTCGAGTCAGATTTTAAAGAAAGCTGGTTTAAAAACATCTTTCGCTTAGTCAGACGAAAAATAACAAGTGCGATTAACAATACACCTAAAAAAACCGCACATAACTGAAGGAAGACATAAAGTTGCGGTGAGATATCCATTAGCGAACCCCTCTCATGAGTCCCCAAACGATGCTGATTCCTATCGCTTCACTGATCAGCATATAGTACAAAATCGGCTGACCTTTAGGGTGGTTCATCACAAAGTCATAATTCTCTGGGCTCAAGTACTGCAACATAAATAGAAAGAAAAAAGGGATAGCGGCAACAATTTTTGCTGACGTTCGAGCTTCCGACGTTAGTGCGTATTTCTTCTTCTCGATGGCTCTTGCGTCAAACATTAGCCTGTTGAGTCTTGTAATCACATCTTTCAACTGGCCACCACGTTGCATATTCGCTCTCAGGGTGATGACGAAAAACTGGAAAGATCGATAAGGGAAACGGTTACAAGATTTCCTAAATACTGTATCTGGCGACTCCCCCATTTGTAGCCTTTCACCCATGCGTTTAAACTCTTCGCCTACACTGCCCTCTAATGACTTGCCGACAAAGATAATCGAGTGCATCAAACTTTCACCAGAACTAACAGCACTGGCAAGCATGTTAAGGGCATCTGGAAAGGCCATTTCAAACTCTTTTTGCTGACGACTCTCGAGTATCGTCAAACCAGAAAATATACCGACCATCTGCCCTATCACTAGTGCATACAGAGGATTGACTCTGATGAAGGTGTTGTTCGCATAGAAACTAACCAGAGCAACGACCAGACAATAAGCCAATACCTTAAGTAGCGCAAACGCCCCTAGTTGCATTTTGATATTGCGTACTCTACGTTGGATTTTCTGGCGGAAGGTTTCACCTGTCAGACTATTGAGGTTGACGGCTTTGTGGTCTTCATCCATGGAGTTGACATACAGCGTTCTATTTAGCTGTTCGAGGTACTCATTCTCTTTGCGCTTTGAGGGCCAAAACGCAATGATGAACAAAACACCTCCGAGAATGAGAGCAAGCCAGAAGATCATATCGCTTCTCTAGCAGCAAATAGCTGACCCAATTGTGCATCTAAGCCGAAAAATTTCGCTTTCTCAACGAGTACAGAGCGCTGCATTAAGCCAGCAGTCATAAAGTTTCCGCGCACTTTACCATCATCCCCTTGCATCTGATTCGGAACAAAGCGGAATATCTCTTCAAGTACAACACTTTGTCCTTCTAGACCAACAACTTCGGATATACTCATCACTTTACGAGAGCCATCATGCAGGCGGCTAATCTGAATGACCAAGTCAACCGCACTTACAATGTTACGACGGATTGCCTCAAGCGGTAGGTTGTTGGTGGCCATCATAACCATCGCTTCGACACGTGCTAACGCATCACGGGGCGTGTTGGCGTGGAGGGTCGACATTGAGCCATCATGGCCAGTGTTCATTGCTTGAAGCATTTCAAACGCTTCTCCACCACGACACTCACCGACAATAATTCTGTCTGGTCGCATACGAAGTGAGTTGATCACAAGATCACGCTGGTCAATCGCACCAGTTCCTTCAATACCGGAGGTACGCGTCTCTAATCGTACAACATGTGGCTGTTGTAGCTTGAGTTCGGCAGCATCTTCGATCGTTACGATACGTTCTTTTTCGGAAATAAACTGGGAAAGGGCATTCAGCATGGTTGTTTTACCCGAGCCCGTCCCCCCTGAGATAAGAATATTAAGGCGACAACGTGCAGCAATCATAAGTAACTTGGCCATTTCCGGGCTCATCGCACCGAACTCAACCAGTGCATCAAAACTCAAGCTGCCTTTTTTAAACTTACGAATAGAAATCGAAGTGCCATCGATCGCAATGGGTGGGATAACAATGTTTACACGGCTGCCATCTGGCAAACGCGCATCACAAGTTGGTGAAGAATCGTCGACACGGCGTCCAACACGTGCGGCAATACGTTTAGCGATCTGAATCAACTGATCTTCGTCGATAAAAGTAACTTCTGACTTCTCAACCAGGCCATTTCGTTCGACGAAAACATTATCACACCCGTTAATCATGATGTCACTGATGGACTCGTCTTCCATAAGTGACTGCATCGGACCTAAACCATGGATTTCGTTGACAAGGCTTTGAACATAATCGGCTTTCACAATAGATGGCACTGACCACCCTTGTCGTTCAATCAAAAGCTCGACAGCTTCAGCTAACTGTTTACTCAACTGCTCTTTAGATAACACGGTGACCGCTTCGCTATCTAAAGCCTCAAAAATCTGACTGCGAATAGCAATGAAAATTGACTTAGAGTGATCCATTATTTACGGCTCCTCTTAAACAACTTACTCAACACACCAACTTTTCCGATTTCATGTTTTTCGCCCAATAGTGCCGCAGTAATCTGTTTTATGCTTTTACTAATTGGTAGCTTTAGTTCATGAAGGTGTTTTCCTTCAAGAAGCGCTTTGCTCATTTGGCCATCATAAGGACACGTTACATCGATAGGCCTGCGAAGATACTTCTCGATCTCTTCTTCTGTCACCGTCGCGTGCTTTTCGGGAGAAGTGTGGTTAATGACCACTATGATTCGAGCTTTAGTTTCTAACTCTTTTAATTGGGAGACTATCCGGCTGGCGTCGCGAAGACATGAAACGGTCGGCTTCAATACCAACACAATCGCATCGCACTCTTTTGCACTGTACTCTAGGTCTTGCTTGCAATTCACTGAGCAGGAAAGATCTTCAATCAAAAAATTAGTTTGCTCTGAAAGCTCATCAGATAAAGTTCTTACGTATTCCTTCATCTGAAATTCGTTGAGATCTTTTGACTGAACAGAGAGTATGGACAGCATTGGGGTGATCTTTTGCGTCATATTGAGCGCATAAGAGGTGTCCAGATTAGAAGTTAACGCTCCTGGTGGGATGTCTTTTTTCTCGAACTTCTTGAGACCAAGCAGTATGTCTAGGTTGCCCCCGACAAAGTCGTGATCAACCACAACACAAGAACTGTTTTTCTTACTCGAGAGTTCACAAGCAATCTCAGCAACGAGCAGTGAGTTACCAACGCCACCACTCGCTCCCCAAAACGCGACTTTTTTTGCTTCTCGCGCCTTACCCAGGCCAGCATTTCTCTGACGGTTATCAGAAACGTTTTTGACGAAATCTATCAGTTCTTGCTTACTTACAGGCCAGAACAGGTAATAGAAACCCATCTCCTTAAGATTCCGAATAGTCGAAATCGCATCTTCACTTCCGACTACAATCACTGACGCAGAATTTGGCAACAAATGACTGATACGTCGCATATCTTCTGTGACATTGTTGCTTTCATTCAGCTCTACAATAACAATCTCTAACGCACTACTGCGCGCATACTTCTTTATTACTTCGTCGTCGTTTTCTAATAGTTTAGGGACAGCAAGGCCTTCAAAAGTGAACGCTTCTTCAACTAATTTTCTGCAGACCTCTGTTTGATAAAACAGGACAGAAGACAGCCCTTGCGTTTCAGGCTCTTTGGATTCAGAAGGCTTTAATAGTTCAACAAGATCTAACATTTGCTACTCACCCATGTCGTTGTATTGCGCTTTATTATCGACCATTTTTTCGGGATGCTGTAATGAATGCCAACGATTCCCTTCAACAAAACAGTCATGTGTCGTAAAGTCGAATCGATTGACTTGGGCACCTTCACATCTTGGTACAAGCACTTGGTATTGCTGCAATGATAAAGTCAGGTTGAACGGCCCTATACCATTTGATTGTTCTGCTATATGGATATTTTGCGGATCGATACCTTGCTGTAAAAGCATTTTCTTTGTTTTCAATACATGCTCTTTAGCCAGTTCAGAAGACCATGTAAAAAATAGCTGCTCAGTTTGCACCTTTTCACGATGCGTATCGAGATACTCGTTCACTTGTTTATCGACTTTATCACGGTTCGTTTTATCTACTTTCGCTTTAAAGGTATAGGTCACTGGGACCAAATCTACTGAAATACCATTTCGCTCTGCGACACGTTCAGCACAACCAAAAAGTAACACACTCGACATTAGCACAACCGATAAACTTCTCATTTCTTGAAGCCTCCAGCCTGCAGTACTTCTTCCGCCCACGCCTTACTTGCTGGCGTATAGCTGTACTCGACATTAAAAAATCTTTGCATGGTCGTTGTTCGTTTCATCGTCGGTAGTTGGATTTGCGAAGGATTAACTGGTTTAACTAAGTTTACCGTCGCGACAATAACAAGTTCTGTTTTATTTCGGACTGTTTCTGTATGTCTAAATAACGCGCCTAAAATGGGGACATCACCAATAAATGGAACTCGGCTCAACGACTCTCGATCCTCGGTACTTAACAAGCCACCTAACACGAAGCTCTGACCATCACCCAACTCTACGGTTGTGCGAGCACGACGTGTTTTCAGTGCAGGTAAGCTATAACGGTCATTTTGATACTGGGTATCTAACGAGCTGACCTCTGGCATTAGTGATAGCTTGATCTTGTCGTCTTGCAAAACTTTCGCCATCATCTCTAGTCGAATACCAAATTCTTTGAAAAGAACGTTGGTTCCACCATCGACTACCGTCACCACAGGGATCTCTCCACCAACCAAAAAGCTAGCTGTCTCTCCCGATATGACCGATAAATTCGGCTCTGCCAATACTTGCCCTACTGCATCATCACCGATTGCTGATATCACAGAGACAATATCCGCTGCACTGAAATTAATAAGCTGATCAACGAACGTGCCACCCATAAAATTGGCGCTACTATCCAACGTTCCGTACTTTACGCCAAACTGTTCGAGAAAAGACTGTGACACTTCTGCAATCGATAATTTGACATTGACCTGCTTGGTTGTTGAGACTTCAATGTTGTTAACGATGCCCTTGTAGTGACGTCTAGTCATGAACTCCATCTCGTAGGTGTTCTCGCCTAGATCCCACTCAATCTTATAATCCTCATATTCTTTGTTAAGAAGTTCACCCACCAGAATATTTATCTCATCACGAATTTTTTCACTGGGTACTTTGCCAGCAAGCACAACCTGCTCACCCAAGTTGTATATTGAGATACTGACATCAGGGTAACGAATTTGAACCTGTTGCTGGATATGAATAAGACTTTGATTTACTACGAGCTTTCGGCTGATGATCGTCTCAGAATTGTCATCGAAAGCGAGCAACGAAACTGTACCCACTTTCTTACCAAAGATTACCAACTTATTCTTATCAACCACTTGATAGTCAGCAATTTGAGGGTCTGAGATAAAAACTGATGCTATTTCAGCCTTGGTATTGATCGCTTTTGCTTCCCCCTCTCCAAGGTTCATCAAAACCTGCGCAAAGGTGATACTGCTCCACATAGCAATGAAAATAGCAACGCTCGCTCTAACTAAATACATTATTGTCGTTTTCCCTACTTAATGGTTACAGCATCAGCTCGATATTCAATCACTGATTTAAATCCCGGTAATACATCACCAGCATCAGCACTAAGGTCCGCAGGGCGATAATTACCTACAGATTTGTGTACTTCCAGTGTCGCAATCTGCTTCGCGACACTCAATATAGAAACTTGTTTTCTATCAAGTTCGAGTATGAGGTGAGTCTCCAATGCGACATCTTCACCGGTCGCTTCTTTTGCATCTGATTGATCAACGCGCAACACTTTGACGCCCATCAATACAGGCGATATTGAGATTGCCTTGCCTCGCGCAGTCGCTGAAGAACCAACCTCAATCGTCGCCACATTCGTGGGGCTTGTCAGCGCTAAAATATCAATATAAGAGCTCGCACGAATCACACCACCAACAACCGCTTCAGGAGACACTTTTAGAGGGTAAGGAACATACCCGTCAGCTAGCGTTAAATCTAAATATTCTGGCGAATTGGGAGCAACAATATCTGTTGGATACAGCAAGCTACCTTCGGCCATATCAGAGCGATAAATAGAACCTAGCGGGTATTCGAACAACATGTCTTCCGCAATTCCCTGAAGGGCCGCATCGTCTTCTTGGATTTTTAGTACTTGCAAGTGTTCCGGACGCACAACGTCAGTTGCAGAGACTTGGCTTCTAACTTGCCAGACGGAATAGAATTTGAGTGGTTGAGCCGTTTGTAGGCTGCTGGAGTCTGTGGGGCGTGTTAAGTTACCCGCTAATCCATAAAGACCAAAGATGATGGCTAAAACGGCGACAGCGAGAATAAGTTTTGTGCGCATGTTAAATTCCTAAATTGAAGCACCTATGCCAAACACACCACTTAACACAATTGGTATCGCAAAGGGCAGCCCGTCATGGACAATACTTATAGGCTTAAATTTTTTAATTAGTATGTAGACTAGCGCCTCGAGCCCACCCAGCAGCATAAGAATCACTCCGACTAAGAGCAAAAAATCGGGCTGAATAAGCAGTGAGAATACACATATCAATTTTATGTCACCAGCACCAAACGCTCCTAACCGCCATAGAAGTAAGCCAGGTATAAATAGCATCAGCGCAGTAAAAGGGTAGATTTGTGAACCGTTTATGAAAGCAGAGCTAAGTAACACACATCCCAGTGACAAAACACTATTGTTGGAAACTAATCGGAAACGATAGTCGCGCCAACATATAAATAAACAAATGGTGGCTAGTATCAGCCACCAAATAAATGTAGGTGTAACCAAAACGCTATTAAGAAGCGCTGTTGATGTTGCCTGTAATCTTAGTCATCGCGCCAGTCAATGCAGTTCTTAAATCACTGTTGAACATCGCCAGTACAATTGCAGATACAGCAACACCGATGATTGCGTATTCGATTGCAGTTACACCGCGCTCGTCTTTTTTAAATGAGTAAAGTGCGCTTTGAGCAGCAACAAAAGCTTTAGTTAACATGATATTTTTCCTTTACTAGAACTATTGCATATATTTTTGTAACAATATATGCATCAAAGATGTACGCATTCTATATAAGTGAATGCGAAGTGACAAACAATTACTGGCACTTATTTTACACCATAAAATAAACAACAAATCCAGTGTAACACGATTTGACTGTGATTTATGTGACGTAATTTGTTTTGGTCAAGCACACTTATTTACAGAAAATGAACATTTCGACATAAAACACATCTTTACTTACTACTGTACAATATAGTTGACTTAACACCTACTCACTCAGAAGTTAGCAAGGTCAAAAAATCTCACTTTTGATACGTTAAACTTGGAAAACGATCCCACCTTATTTCTTCACACAAAATAAGATGGGTTATATTTTAGGACTAGTATGCAAATTCCATCACTTTCAAGCTGGCTTCTGAATCGATGTCCTTAAACTCAGGCGGATTATCAATACGTTGGACAAAGTGCAAACTTGGCGCTTCTTCTCTCATGCTGTCTATCAAGAAGTTGCAACTTACTTGAGGAGAGTTTACACATGCCAACACTCTACCGTCTGAAGTAAGCAGTTCAGGTAGGCGTCTTAATATTCTTTTATAATCTTTCGTTAGGGCGAAACTCCCCTTTTGAAATGAAGGTGGGTCTATGATGATTAAGTCATAAGGACCAAGCTTGCGAATTTTCCCCCATGATCGAAAGATGTCATAGCCAAGAAAACTCACGCTGTTTAGGTTATGTCCGTTTAGCTTGTGGTTTTCACGCCCTTTTGAAAGCGAGCTCCTCGACATATCGACATTTACAACCTTATCTGCTCCGCCTTCTACAGCGGCGACAGAAAACCCGCAAGTATAGGCGAACAAGTTGAGTATGTTCTTGTTTTGCGCATGCTCTCTGACCCAATCTCGCCCAAAGCGCATATCAAGAAACAGACCGAAGTTTTGGTTGCGTCCAATGTTGAGTTGATATTTGATTCCAGATTCAATAACTACTGGGGTGCTCTCCAACTCACCAATTAGCACTTCAGAAGGAGCACCTTCCTTGTATCGATACTGTATGACGATTGAGCGTCCAGCTGTTGAACGCCACAACTCTGAAGTCGCCAGGGCAAGCAAGCCACGCTTTAATTCTTCAACGAAGCGTGCATCTCCCTCTTTAAACAAAGCAACAATCAGCTGTCCATTTACCCAGTCACAAGTAATTTGCTCTAAACCAGAGAAGCAGCGTCCTCGCCCATGAAACAGGCGTCTTACTTCGTTTGGAGCATCGGTTAATCGCTGCGTAAGCTGTTCAAAGAAGACAGGTAATTGATTTGATTGCATTGGTAGTGGAATTACATTTTGATCTTCGGCCATGACAGCTCCCAAGGCTTGAGCCAGGATTCAATCGCCTGACTCGTTGTTTCATCTCTCCATTTAGTGCCAAGTTCAGTACTCTCTCTTGGGTCACTAATGAACTTATATTCTTCATTTAGATAATTAAAGCGCAAAGCAAAAGCATGCAAGTAGCCTCTATCGGCTTTACATGATGCGTTGTAAATCGCGTCTCCAACAATCGCGGAACCAATCGACTTCAAGGCGACTCTGATTTGGTGGGTCTTGCCAGTGTGAGGCTTACACAATAAAAGGCGTTCTCCCTGACCACTAGCAGTCGAGAAAAACTGGGTTATAGCAGGATTGTCTCGCCGATTGATAAGTTTCCAGGTAGAACGCCTCGAACGTTCCATATCGCCAATTATTGCGCCCTGCTTTTTCTTCGGCTTACTACTGCCAATAGCTAGGTAGTATTTCTCAATTTCTCTGTCAGAGAAGAGTGTTGCCAAGGCACTCGCCGCTTTGGAACTTCTTGCGAGCAATAACAAACCTGATGTCATTTTGTCCAAACGGTGGACAAGATACAACTTAGGGTCACCCGTCTTGGCTGCAACTTCTTGGAGTAGCATGGTCTCGCCCTCGTCTTTATGCACAGACACGTTTGGGTGTTTAACGACGACAATAAAATCTGGGTGGGTATAAAGGATATCAAACATACAACTGGCTCCACTTAGGACGCAAGAGTATACCTTTAATCCTAGTGAAAGCCAGTAGCGAGAAAATGAGGTTAATTCAATTTAAACTTGCCAACGAGGGATTCAAGTTCCAATACTTTTGCGTTCAACCCATTGACATTGTGTGAGCTGTTGTTCGCAAGCTGTAGCGAACGCTCCGAAATGTCACTGATTGCCGTAATGTCAGCGGCTATCTCTTTAGTTACAGCTGTCTGTTCTTCCGCCGCAGTCGCAATCGAATTAACCATCGCCTGAACGTTGGCAGCGCCTGATACAATTTCATCCAAAGCACTCACTGCACCAGAGCTGCGCTCGACACCGATTTCTACTAGCTGACAGTTTTCTACCGTGTAGGTAACAGCCTCTTGAGTGCCTGATTGAATTTGTTGGATGATTCCGCCTACCTCTTTTGTCGCTTTCGTTGTGCGCTCTGCCAACGCTCGAACTTCGTCCGCTACAACGGCGAAGCCGCGACCGAACTCTCCAGCCCGCGCAGCTTCGATGGCTGCGTTTAATGCCAACAAGTTTGTTTGTTCTGCGATTTCTTCAATGACTCGAATAACCGAACCAATTTGCTCACTATGCGTCCCGAGTTCATTCATTTGCTTTGACATCTCTGTCATTTGCACGCTGACTTGCTGTATCGACGCGACCATTTCATTGATTACTTTACGCCCCGACTCTGCGTTTCCTTCAGAACGCTGCGCTTCCTCGAAAGTCGCATTACCTTGCTGTGCCACTTCTGAAATCGTCAAACTCAACTCTTCTGCGGCAGTAGCAATCAGATTAGCTTTATCGGCTTGGGATGAAGCTCCACTTACAATGTCTTGGCTTACATCGGAAAGCTCTTTGGTTACCACTTTCACTTCTTCTGCAACGGCAGATATACTACCAATCAGGGTTGTTAAGGAGGCTTGCATCTGGTTGATTGAACCGGCTAGATTAGAGAGCTCATCACCTGAGTTATCGACTATATCCTCCGTGGTCAAATCGCCATTCGCCACTTTCTGGGCAACTGAATCAAGTTTAGATAAACGAGTCGTAATGGAGTGAGATAGCCAATATGCCACAATACATGTCAGCACCAAGGCAACAACAAAGAGTATGATAATAGTCGTTTCGATTGTGTAGAACGACTCAGTGAGCGCCAACAACGCTGCATCAGTTTCTACTACCTCAGTCGACGATGCTTCATCTAAATACGCTTCTATCGGCGATAAGTAAGTCTCATATAACTGCCGAAGTTGGGAAATTTGTTTATCCAACTGATCTTTGTTACCAAGCAAAGGGACGATTTCTCGCTCAAAACCTTGTGTAAAACCAGACATCAAACGCTCAATCTTTTCAACTCGTTGATAATCCGCCCCTCCTCTAACCTCAAGGTTTTTTACTACGTTTATCGCGTCAGCAAATTCTTGTTTGTTGGTTCGATAGTCATTGATAGCGCCAGGGACACCGGTAATGGCTCCGGTCGCATCACGGTAGACATCACCGGCTTCATCAATAAGAACAAGATAACCGACAACTTCTGGTACATCATCCGTACGAATCTCGTGAGCAACTGCGTGTGACCGAGTGACTTCAGCCCATATCGTTACTGCCATAATCGTCATGATTGCTAAAACACAACCAAAACCTGCATACATTTTTTTACGAACAGACCACTTCACAAAGCACCTTCCAATTTATTGCTGATATCATTCTGTATCGGTACTACTTATCGATAACTTTAATAAAAGTAGCTGACAGAAACGAAAAAACCTCCCAATTGGGAGGTTTTTGATTCGTTTTTTCTTAGCGTTATAGCTTCTTCGAGAAAATACCAGCTAAAGCAATGATACCGATACCAAGCAGCATGATTTCACCTTTGCCGCTATCAAAGCCAGACTTAATGCCCATGAACGCAACGATTGCGATTGCAACTGGAATTACGAACTTAACTAGGTTGTACCATAGACCGAATAGTGGGAAAGATACTTTGCCGTCGTTAGTAATTTCTTTCTCAAGCTCTGCGCGAGATAGACGCCAGCCAGCAAAGATACACACTAACATACCGCCAACCGCTAGGAAGATCTTATCTGTCAGTAGGTCGAAGATATCAAACGCGCCAGTACCGAATAGTGTTGGACCAACACCGCCAAGCGATAGTGATGCGAACACACATAGTGTCGCCATAACAACACTTGAAGAGATAACCGCAGTTGAACGCTTCATGCCTTTTTCATCGATTAGGTAAGACACCACAACTTCTAGAAGAGATACCGAAGAAGTTAGAGCCGCGACTGTTAGACCGATGAAGAACATTAGAGCGAATAGAAGACCAATTACGCCACCCATTTCCGCAAATAGCTGAGGAACGACGACGAATACTAGACCAGGGCCCGCTGCTGGCTCCATACCAAATGCGAACATTGCAGGGAACATTGCAACACCAGCTAGGATAGCAACACCTGTATCCATCGCAGTAACCATACCTGTCGTCTGAACTAGGTTCTCTTTCTTCTTAAGGTAAGAACCGTATGTCATCATACAACCCATACCAAGTGATAGAGAGAAGAATGCTTGACCTAGCGCCGCTAGTACAACATTACTGTCTACTTTAGAGAAATCAGGCATGAACAAGAATTCTAGGCCTGCCATTGCACCTGGCAGCATTAAACCTTTCACTGATACAACAATCAGAATCAGGAATAATAAAGGCATTAGAACCTTACCTGCTTTCTCGATACCACCAGAGATACCTTTCATAACAATTACGATGTTAAGGAATAGGTATACAGCCATCCACATAAGTGGCTGAACTGGATTAGAGATAAAGCCACCAAAGCTGTCACCGATCGCTTCAGGTGTGCTTAGTAGACCGCCGCCTACTTTGAAGATGTAAGCGAGTGCCCAACCACCTACTACAGGGTAGAAACCCATAATAAGTAGACCACTTAATACTCCCATAACACCGGTAAACGTCCAACGACGGTCAGTCGATTTGAACGCACCTACTGCTGATAGACCTGTCTTACGACCAATCGTGAATTCGGTAAGCATGACGCTAAAACCGATAAAGATGACAAAAAGAAGGTAGATAGCAACGAATGCACCACCGCCACTTTCACCTGCCGTATAAGGAAACTTCCAAATGTTACCAAGACCAACAGCAGAACCTGCTGCAGCCATAACGAAGCCTAATTTAGACCCCCACGTATCACGGGGCTTTGAACTTGAACTAGTAGCCACGATTTACTCCATTAAAATCATTTTATAAGTTGTGTTTGCTTCTGTTAGGCGTCTTTAAAAGTGGGTGTATATATTTTTTTACACTAATTAGAATTTTGAGTGACGCTAACGTTGTAGCAAGTAAAGCAGTTTAAAAGTAAAATTGAAACCCCGAAAAGTACATTTCTTCACCACAAATGTAATTATTGTGTTTAAATGCTGATTTTTTACACAATAGCAAGCTCTACCCACTAGATTTAACACTCCTCTAACACAAATCCTCTTTTTGTAAACTTTGCAATACTCTCTTAATTCAACCCAGTTTGTTGTTGTGACTATGACTATGGCAGATTACTATTAAGTCGCTCGATATGTGTTCTAGGTAGTTGAATGGACAAGTTTTATCACTTTCTAACCCTTGCCGGGATCGTGTTTTACTGGATTCTTGTGGCCGGTGTAACGATTCGCGTGGTATTAAAACGGCGTGCTGTTAGTGTTTCCCTTGCTTGGTTGATGATCATCTATATCATCCCGATCGTTGGGGTTGCCTGCTACTTCCTGTTTGGAGAACTGAATTTGGGCAGGAAGCGAGCCGAGAGAGCGAAGCTTATGTTTGCTCCCTTCGAGCAATGGTTTTCTAGTTTGAATGAATGCCATGCGCATGCACCAGAGAGTTTTGGTCGCCATATCTACCGAATCGATGAACTTTGTAATAATCGTCTAGGCTTGCCTGCATTAAGCGGCAACACTCTTTCTCTGCAAAGTTCACCCAACGAGATCCTCCATTCCGTCATTCAAGATATTGAAACGGCAAAATCAAGCATCCACATGGTCTTCTATATCTGGCACCCGGGCGGCCTTGTTGATGCCGTCTCCGCTTCTCTGATTAAAGCGGCTAAACGTGGAGTTAAAGTTAGACTCTTACTCGACTCTGCGGGTAGCCCGCGTTTCTTTCGAAGCGAATGGTACAAGATGATGAAATCCGCTGGCATGGAGGTAGTGCAAGCGCTAGAAGTCAGCCCTTGGCGTATTTTTCTTCGCCGCCTCGATCTTCGGCAGCACAGAAAAATCATCGTTATCGACGATAACATTGGCTACACGGGATCGATGAATATGGTTGACCCTGCCTTTTTTAAACAAAGTAGCGGTGTTGGTCAGTGGATAGACATTATGGTTCGCTTGACCGGACCGACCGTGAACGTCCTATCCGCCATTCACGGTTGGGACTGGGAGGTCGAAACAGGAAACCGTAGGCTACCCAAACTGCCTGAATGCAGAATTAATCCCGAAGAGCCGCAACACCCTGTTCAAGTTGTGCCATCTGGACCGGGAATGCCAGAGCATCTGATCTCTCAGGTGCTTACATTGGCTATTAACCAAGCGAATCAGTCGGTGCGGATCACCACGCCGTACTTTGTCCCGAGCTCCGATTTACTTGAAACACTTAAAATGACCGCTCAGCGGGGTATCAAAGTCGAGCTAATCATTCCACATAAGAACGATTCAATCATGGTTCAATGGGCATCGCGCGCCTTCTATACCGAACTGATGCAGGCAGGTGTTGAGATCTACGAATTCTATGGCGGCCTTCTGCATACAAAATCGGTTGTGATCGACGAACAATTTTGCCTTGTTGGCACCGTAAACATGGATATGCGTAGCTTATGGCTCAATTTCGAGCTGACACTTGCTATTGACGACGAGTCATTTACCAAAGAAATGTTCTGGCTACAAAACAGCTACATGCAGGAGTCGCATCGAGTCAGTTTGAAACAATGGCAGAAGCGCTCATTGTACTCACGTTTTCTTGAGCGAGTCTTTTACTTGTTTAATCCCCTGCTCTAGCCCTTGCTTATTGAGTGTTGTCATGTTTTAAATAAGGCAACAGTTAGAGATAGGGACTTCAAATGTCAGAAAAGAAACAAACTAAGTTTGTCACAGCCGGCCGTGATGGCAAATGGACAAACGGAGTCGTTAACCCCCCAGTACAACGCGCCTCTACCGTTGTCTTCAACACCGTAGCCGAAAAGCACCACGCTACCGTTAACAGAGCAAACAAGACTCTGTTCTATGGGCGCAGAGGAACAAATACTCACTTTGCTTTCCAAGACGCGATGGTTGAGATCGAAGGCGGGGCGGGATGCGCTTTATACCCTTGTGGTACCGCAGCAATATCAAACGCCATACTTGCCTTTGTAGAGACTGGTGATCACATCTTGATGGTTGATACATGCTACGAACCTACAAGAGATTTCTGCGACAAGATCATGAAAAAAATGGGTGTAGAAACAACCTATTACGACCCAACAATTGGCGAAGGTATTCGTGAACTCATCCAGCCAAATACTAAAGTTCTATTTTTAGAGTCGCCTGGTTCAATCACGATGGAAGTACAAGACGTTCCAACTCTATCCCGCATTGCTCACGAAACTGACATTGTTGTAATGCTTGATAACACATGGGCCGCTGGCGTTAACTTTTCTCCTTTTGAGTACGGTGTAGATATCTCAATTCAGGCGGCGACAAAGTACATCGTGGGACATTCCGACGTTATGCTGGGTACCGCAGTCGCCAACGAAAAGCATTGGGATCAATTGCGCGAGCAAAGCTACTTGATGGGCCAATGCGTTTCTCCTGATGATGCTTACTTGGGCCTACGGGGGATTCGTACCTTGGATGTTCGACTCCGCCAACATGCGGAAAATAGCTTAAAAGTGGCCAAGTGGTTACAAAGCCGTCCAGAAGTCGATCATGTTCGACACCCTGCCCTTGAGACATGTCCAGGTCATGAGTTCTTTACTCGCGACTTTACGGGTGGAAACGGTCTGTTCTCTTTCGTATTGAAAACCAGTTATCCTCGCGCGACGACAGCATTGCTTGATGGAATGAAGCATTTCAGTATGGGCTATTCATGGGGAGGATTTGAGAGTTTAATCCTTGCCAACGAGCCAAAAAGTTTCAACAGTTTGCGTACCGTCGCGAATCCCAATTTTGAAGGTACATTGATTCGCGTCCACATTGGTCTAGAAGACGTAGACGACTTAATTTCCGATCTAGAGGCAGGATTAGAGCGTTATAACGCGTTGATTTTAGAGAAAGAAGCGACTGCGTAACGACGCTAGTAAACTTATAGCCTCGCGTATGCGGGGCTTTTTTATCTACACTCATCAATATTTCTCATACCTTTGGTCGAGTTAAACCGATCTGTTGTTTTTTATCTCAAGCTCACGAGTTAACATTTTATTTACATTGTTTCTTGCCTTATCTGTCGCGTTTCTTCTACGTTGTAATATCTCATCAGAGGTCTAACCAGAAGGAGCAACAATTTGAAACTCTACCAAGCACTGACTCTTTTCGTCTCTTTGGCAATAGTCCAGCCCGTCATCAACCTCGCCCATGCGTCTGGGTATACCGAAACCAAGTACCCAATCGTTTTGGTACATGGACTGTTCGGTTTTGATTCATTGGCTGGCGTCGATTATTTCTACGGCATACCTCAATCACTGACTAAAGATGGCGCCACCGTCTATGTCGCTCAAGTATCTGCGACTAATAGTAGCGAAGCGCGAGGTGAACAGCTCTTAAACCAAGTTGAGACGCTACTCGCGGCCACTGGCGCTCAAAAGGTCAACTTGATTGGACACAGTCATGGTGGCCCTACCGCCCGTTACGTTGCATCGATTCGCCCAGATTTGGTCGCTTCAGTAACAAGTGTTGGTGGTGTACATAAAGGGTCAAAGGTGGCAGATATTGTTCGTGGAACGGTACCTGAAGGCTCAATCAGTGAGAGAGTAGCCGTCAAACTCGCACAAGGGCTAGTGACATTGATTAACTTGCTATCTGGCGGCTCCGATCTTGAGCAAGATCCTTTAGCGTCATTAGATGCACTTACGACGGAAGGCTCACTGACTTTTAACCGATATTACCCAGAAGGTATCCCAAGCACCGAATGCGGTAACGGCGACCTGTTGGCATCTAATGGTGTGTACTATTACTCTTGGACAGGTGCAGCAAACTTTACCAACGTCTTTGATCCAACGGACGGTGCCATGATGGTTTTAGGGCTAGCGTTTGATGGTCCAAACGATGGGTTGGTTGCCACTTGCAGTACGCATTTAGGCAAAGTCATTCGCGACGATTACAAGATGAACCATCTCGATGAAATCAATGGGTTGCTTGGTATTCATCATTTATTCGAGACAGATCCAGTAACGCTATACCGTCAACATGCAAACCGCCTGAAACAACAAGGTTTGTAAGGAGTCCGTTATGAAAAAAGTCGCTCTGTTCTCACTGTTTGTCGTTTCTCTTTTTTTCGTTGGAGCGACTTATTTTCATCCGCTGACCTCACCAATGCCAATCAAAGCAGAATCACAACAAGATGTTGCTGTCGACCTTTCTTCCCAAAAGGATTTTTTTGAATATTCGTTAAGCAGTGTTGGCGAGCAATCACTTGATCAAGTGCGGACAAATGTGCGTTCTGATGCTGCTGAACAAACATCGATCAACGTCAGTATTGCGCTCTTTGACACCTACCTCGCCTACAAACGAGCGCTTACGAATCTTGAGCCGTTAGGCGCGACGTCACTTTCAGTTTTGGAGTTACAGCGAATCAATAATGAAATTCTGGCGCTGCAGCGGCAGTTCTTTACTGACGAGCAAATTAAACAACTTTTTGATGAGGAAAACAGGTTACGCCAACTCGCGGTCGACAAACTGGTCATTAAAGAGAACACCTTAGACCCAATAGACCAAAAGCAGCATTTAGAACAACTCTTAATCGCGCAACCAAGCCACATTCAAGAAAGCGAACGAAATAATGCTCTCACGCTTCAACTAGTCAATACATCACAGTTAAGTTCACAGCAAAAGTATCTAGCGAGGGTCGAGTTGGTTGGTGAACAAGGTGCTCAGCGACTGCAAGATCTTGACGACAAAAGGGCGGCATTTAAAGCGTCCCTTGACCACTATTTAGCCCAACGGTCAGACATTTTAAACAATCCCGCTTTAGGAGCTGAAGCAATTCAACAAGAAATCACCACGCTAAGAAATCAGAGCTTTGAACCACACCAACAAAGGCGAATCGAAGCTCTTGAGCGTATTCACGACGAACATTCAAAAAACTAATTAGGCTTTTTAGGGCAACCAACAACATGATCATCCACCATGCCCACAGCCTGCATAAAGGCGTAGCAAATTGTTTCACCCACAAACTTAAAGCCTCTCTTTTTAAGGAACTTACTCATCGCTTTGGACTGTTCCGTAGAGACTGGCACTTGGCTCATATCTGTCCAGTGATTCACAATAGGCTTGCCATCAACAAACTGCCATAGCGCATTAGATAAGCTCCCGTATTCTTCGATTAATTGCTTTGCCGCTTTAGCGTTGCTAAATACCGAGTTAATTTTGCCACGATGCTTAACCACGTCGAAGTGTTCAACGATGAACTCAGTACGTACTTCATCACGTTGAATGAGCTTATCTAAGTCATAATTTTCAAATGCTTGGCGATAGCCTTCTCGCTTTTTCAAAATCGTAATCCAACTTAAACCGGCTTGCGCGCCTTCTAACGTGATGAACTCAAACAACACGTTATCGTCATAAACGGGCACACCCCACTCTGCATCATGATATTCGCGTTCAAGTGGGTGATTCATCGCCCAAGCACATGTTTTGTTATCCATTTTCGATCCTTATAAAAACGCCCCGGATTCTTCATCAAGGGCGTTTGAAAAACATTATTGGCGAGTTACGCTATTTTGGTATCGCGACCTTGTGGAATAAACGATACAACACTGGCACAACGATTAGTGTCAGAACAGTCGCAAAACCTAAACCAAACATAATCGTTACCGCCATTGGCTTAAAGAATATGTCAGGCAGCAAAGGAATCATGCCAAGAATCGTGGTGATGGCCGCCATACACACTGGACGCACGCGGCTCAGCGCAGCATCGACCACGGCAACATAAGGATCTTTGCCTGAATGCATTTCGATCTCGATCTGATCCAACAATACTATGCCATTTTTCAAAAGCATCCCCGACAAACTCAAGAAGCCAAGCAACGCCATAAAACCAAATGGGGTATTGAGCGCCAACAGTCCTGTCGTCACACCGATAATCGCGAGCGGTACCGTCAGCCACACAATCAGAGGCTCTTTGACCGAGTTAAACAAGAACACCGTCACTAAGAACATGAATAGATAACCCATTGGCATCGTTGTGAACAGCGAAGCTTGAGCGTCACCTGAAGACTCATACTCACCGCCCCACTCCAACGAATAGCCAGGAGGAAGCTCGATTGCTTCGATTTGTGGCATCAAACGTTTTTGCAACGTCGCCGCCGTCTCTTCACCCAACAGATCGGGGTCTGCCATAACGGTCAAGACACGTTTACGATTTTTGCGCACAATGATCGGGTCTTCCCAGCGAAGGTCATAACCCATCGTCACTTGTTGCAGTGGAATATATTCACTGAGCGCTGGACTCCAGATCTTCATACCTTCGATGTTGCGGATATCTACACGCTCGTCCTCTGGCAAACGCGCCACGATTGGCATTAGAGTAGTACCGTCACGATAGACGCCCACTGCTTTACCTGAGAAAGACATCGCGAGAAACTCATCGACGTCTGACTTGGTAATACCATAGCGACGAGCCTGACTTTCATTAAACTGAGGTTCAAGCACCTTCGTTCTTTCACGCCAGTCATGACGAACGTTTGTCGTACCTGGATCCGCGTGCATGATGTCTTCCACTTGCTTAGCAAGGCTACGCAAAACGGTAGGATCAGAGCCTACTAGACGCGCCTCAATCTTAGCACCGCCGCCAGGACCAAGCTCAATTTGCTTCAACTTGTAGTTAATCTCAGGGAAGTTCTCTTCTACGTGCAGACGAAAACGTGCCATAAGATCATGAAGTTTCTCATAATCGGTCACTCGAGTCGTAATCTCTCCGTAACCGGCATAGCTTTTCTCTGGCGCGTAGGTGAGCATAAAGCGCTGCAAACCTTTACCCGCGGTTGTGGTGATATGGTCCACTCCATCTTGCTCAGAGATCCACGTTTCAAGCGCTTTCAACTTAGTGTTGGTCGCTCTAATGTCCGTCCCTTCAGGCAGCCAAATATCCGCTTGGAAAATCGGTGTCGTAGAAGATGGAAAGAACGATTGCTTAACATGGGTAAAGCCAACCACACTCGCGGCTAATCCAAGAATCAGTACAACGACGGTCAACCAAGCTCGTTTCATACAAAACTCAAGGAAGTTTTTATACACCACAAAGATCATGCCATTGTACGGATCGCTCTCTGCGCCATCTTGTTGAACTTTTTGACCTTTAAAGAAGATATCTGCGAAGAAAGGCGTCAATGAAATTGCGGTAAACCAACTCAACATCAACGAGATCAAAAGCACCGTAAACAACGTGCCACAATATTCACCAGTCGCATCTTCCGACAAGCCGATAGGAGCAAAAGCCGTCACGGCAATCACCGTCGCGCCAAGCAACGGCCACTTGGTTTGTGTGACAATATCTGTGGCAGCTTGCAGCCTCGTTCGACCTTTTTGCGTCCCTATCAATATCCCTTCGACCACCACGATGGCATTGTCCACCAGCATACCCAAAGCGATAACAAGGGCCCCAAGAGAGATTCGTTGCAAATCGATAGCGAAGTACTTCATGAAGATGAATGTACCGAGCACCGTAAGCAGAAGAATCAAGCCGATGAGCAAACCAGAGCGCAATCCCATAAAGAAAAGGAGCACGATGATTACGATAGCAACAGCCTGTCCCAAACTGACGACAAAACCACTGACTGATTTGTCGACTTCTTTTGGCTGACTGTAAATTTCCGAAATATCGACACCTACGGGTTGTTGGTACTTGAGCTCGGCGAGGCGTCGGTCAAAGCGTTTACCAACTTCGACGACGTTTACACCCTGCGCAAAGGAGACGCCGAGGTTGAGCGCCAGATCGCCGTTAAACGTGATGATATTGCTTGGTACTTCAACGTAACCACGTTTGATGTCAGCAACATCCCGCAAGTAGATAAGCCCCTGAGCACCACTCTCGGTGAGGATCAAGTCCCCAAGTTGGTCCACATTTTGGAACTCACCCGTAGGCTGAATACGAATGTACTCGTCACCAATTCGAATCGCGCCTGCATCAGAGACAATGTTTTGAGTAGACAGCAGATTGAACACGGTGTTTGGCGAAAGCCCTAAACTGCTCATGCGTTTCATCGAGATTTCGATAAACACTTGCTCTTGCTGCTGACCCGATACCGAGACCTTACTCACACCATCAATGAGCTCTAATTCTCGACGCAAATAGTCAACATAATCGAGTAACTCTTTGTAACTGTAACCTTCACCTGTGACCGCTAGTAGGATTCCGTAAACGTCACCGAAATCATCAATCACTTGCGGATCATTGACACCCGGAGGTAACTGACCTTTTAAGTCATTGACCTTACGGCGTAGCTCATCCCATATCTGTGGCAAATCATCGGGACCATAGTTGTTTTTCATCGTCACGGTGATTTGCGACAAACCCCGACTGGATATCGAGTTCACCTCATCCACATAAGTTAATTGCTGGATGGCTTTTTCCAATGGGTACGTCACTTCTTCTTCGACCTGCTGAGGTGTCGCACCAGGGTATGAAGTAACAACCATCGCATCTTTGATGGTGAATGCAGGGTCTTCAAGGCGCCCCAATCCAAAGAATGCTGCGGTGCCGCCAATGAGGAAAATCAGCGAGATCATCCAGCTGATGACTCGATTTCGAATAAAGTACGCTGCGATACCCGTTACGTCTTCATCACGTTGAGGCGCGTTGAGATTTTGTTCACTCATGACCCGCCTCCTTCTCAATCACTTCTACCTGCATACCTTCCCTTAATCGTGATACACCTGCGACCACGACAACTTGGTCTTTATCTAGCCCTTCAAGGACCTGAACGGTTTCCTTATTTGCCTTACCAACAACGACTTTTCTCTTCGTAACCGTGTTGTCGGGCTCTACCGTCCACACGTATTTGTTTTCACGCGCTAAGTCATCGCCATCTGCGTTGAATATTGACTCAATCGGGACTTGGACACCGGTGTTCAGCTCTAATCCAATGTCTTCGCCTCTAGAAGTCACTTCGACCGCCATGCCATCCAAGATGTATTCTTGCTCTGGCATCGGCATCGACAGGGTTACAGTGAACGTCCCCGTCGCCGGATCCGGCTCTGTGGTAAATTCTTTGATTTTTGCGCTGTATTCATTACCGCTTGGTACTTTAACCACAGCATCTACTTTTTCCAAAACCTCTTGGCTAGGCTGATTGGTGTAGAGGCGATCAGGCAATTGAATCAGGATCTCTACATTATCTAGACTGTGAATATTGACGATTTGCTGGCCAACTTGAATGTTCTCAAACTGATCAGCACTCACACGAGATATGATCCCGTCAACAGGCGCTTTCAGTTGAGTAAAAGACAATCGTAGCTTCGCTAACTGCAACTCTGCGTAGGCAATTTGACGATTAGCCGCTATTTCGTCGAACTGAGACTTGGCAAGTAAGCCTTTGTCGACCAAAGGCTTGGAGCGCTTATACTGACTGTCGACGACCGAATAACGAGCACTTGCATTATCAACGTCAAGTTTGTAATCCGTTGGTTCAATCTCGGCAATCAGGTCTCCTTGCTTAACTTGATCCCCTTCCTTGACGTAAATCTTGCTAATTTCACCCGCCACCCTAAAGCTGAGGTGTGAGCGTTCCGCTGCATTGGCAACAGCGGGAAAATACAATCTGTCCTCGCTCACTTCGTGATTCGACAACTCCAACACTTTTACTTTGGCAAGACCAAAATCGACATATTCTGCCTCACCGCTACAGCCCGCTAAGAACGCTGCCGTGGATAACACACTTATCCCTAACCATTGCTTCATCTTACAGACCTCGCTCTTTGATCCATTCGCGAACTTTAATTCCCGGTTCAATACCACTCACTCCGGACACGACAATTCTCTCGCCATCGGCTAAACCGCTTTCCACTTGTCGCTTATCGTTCAGTTCAACCGCCGCTTTGGAAACAATACCTTGGTCGTCAACACGCCAAACAAAGGTGTCTCCTTGCTCTTCAAACAAAGCGGCTTCCGGAATACGAGTCGCGCCTGTAGATTCGACCGCGACGTGAACCGACCCTGCCATACCAGGCAGGATCCCAGTATCTTCAGGACGTTCCATGATCATGGTGACTTTGTAAGAGCCCGTTTTGGGATCGGCTTCAGTATCAACCTCTTGGAAGGTCAGGTCGTAGGTATTTTGAGGAAAGGCATCAAAAGTCATTGTCGCCTTTAGGTTAATCCCTGTAGAAAATCGGCTTAACAAGTGATCGGGGAGCTGGAAAATCACCTTCATCAACTGATTGGTTTGAATGTTTAACACGCCAGACTTAGCGGCTATGTATTCGTGATTCTCTGCGGGGACGAGTGAGATTGTCCCATCATACGGCGCGACCAACTTGGTGTATCTGAGGTTCGCTTTTGCTTGCTCAAGAGTTGCTCGCGCAGAATTGTGGTTGGCTTTAGCTTGATCAAAATCTTGCTCGGAAACCACTTTATCTTTTCTTAACTTTTTGTAGCGTTGATATTGAACATCGGCAAGTTTAAATTGAGCCTCTGCCTGCTTCGCCAACAGGGTGTACTCATCAGGGTTTAGAGACGCAAGCACATCCCCTTTTTTGACCCGTTGCCCGGCAACAACATCAATGGTTTGAAGCTGACCAGGTACTCTAAATGCAAGAACTGCTTTATCACCGGCTTCAGAAGTGGCTGGAAAATGGCGTTCAAAAGTGGCATTGCCGACTGAAATAGTGAAGAGTTTCGCAGGCCGAGAATCGGGCTCAGGTACGGGTGGAAGCTCCTTACCACAGCCACTGAGTGACGCAGCTATGGCGAGAAGCAGCATTGATTTTTGCATGTCCAATCATCCAGTTATCACAATTTACAACAAAGATAGATGATTGGATTGATGACTTCCACAGTAGGGGTGGTAAAAACTTATTAAAATTAATAATTTGCTAAAAGAAAACGCGACTAAGTCTCATAAACGACTTACAGCTTGTTGAACTCGCGATTTACCTTAAACGTATCGGATGTGACATACGCCTCGATGGCGCGAATTCGAGTTTCAAGCGTTGAAAAATCATTTTCGAGCGTTGTCAGCAACGCATCAGGCGCTTGACCCTGAGTCCAAGGTTTACTTTTCAACTTGTGTTCTTGTTTGCTTTTCATCGCTTCTACGTAGTTTGGCGGCTGTTTCTCGATCATAAATGCAAATGCAACGTACGCGAGTAACACAAGAAAACTACCACCAAGTAACGCGGCGGATATGACTAAGATTCGTACTAACCATACCTCCAATCCGAAGTAATTGGCCAACCCTGCGCAAACACCAGCAATTTTTCCATTATCAGTATCACGATAAAGCTCTTGTTTACTCATAGCGACGTCTCCATTCAGGCGCCTCTGAATCTAAAATTCTTTCTAGCGTGTTAACTCGATCTTGCATCTGATCAGCTTTCTCTGACAAAGATTGCAAGCGTTGGAAATCATCTTCTGATAGTCCACCTGCCGCTTTCTTCTTACTGCGATAGTGTAAGATGAGCCACAAAGGGGCGACAAAAATCAAAAAAACAATCAATGGCCCGGCAATAATAAATGTCGACATAAACAACTCCTACTGATAGCGCTCAATCAGATTGATTTCATAGACAACCGACTGACAATTTAGATAAAACAATTAAGCCTAACTCACCAATCTAAGTATCAAGCTCAGGCAGTGAAACCTCAATACCTAGATTGGTGCACATTTATTTGAGTTAAAGAATGCGACGGATTATTTTTTCTCGCCCATCTGCTCTTTTAACTTGGCCAGTTCTTGTTCAATTTCATCTTGAGCTTGAAGTTCTGCGAACTCTTGATCAAGCGATTTCGCATTGCCGGTTTTGGAATAAACGTCCGCTTCCGCTTCAAGCTCGTCAATTTTTCTCGAATACTGTTCGAATTTCGCCATCGCTTCTGACGTACGAGCAGTATGAAGGTGCTTTTGCACATCGCGACGATTTGACGCAGCTTGAGAGCGAATAGCCAATGCTTGCTGCTTAGCTCGGGTTTCCGTGATCTTAGTTTCTAGCTTACCAATTTCACCCGTTAGCTTATCGATAGTTTCTTCAACAAGCGTTTGCTCAGTATGTAGCCCCTTCAAGACATCTTGCAGCTTTTGCTTCTCGATCAATGCTGCACGAGCCAAGTCCTCACGCTCTTTGGTCAACGCCAATGTCGCTTTGGTTTGCCATTGCGTAATTTGATCTTCCAAAGTTTCCACTTTACGTGCCAACTCTTTTTTATCTGCAATCGCTTTTGCCGAGTTAGTACGCACTTCAACCAAGGTGTCTTCCATTTCTTGAATGATAAGGCGAATCATCTTTTCTGGATCTTCCGCTTTATCCAGTAGTGCGCTGATGTTTGAATTTACAATATCTGCGAATCGAGAAAAAATACCCATAGCACAGCTCCTCATTTTATATGTTGGCACTTAGGCCGATAGTGGTCATTGGGGTTTGAGTCATCATCGAACTCTTTATGTTGGTTTAACTATTCCAATATGTGTGCCAACTTTTTATTTATTAAAAATCATAAAGTTAACAAATATCAACTTGCAAGCCGATTCAATGTATGATGAATTTAGCCAACTTTAGGTAAATTTGACCAACGGAGTGAAGTCATGCAACAAAACCTGATTGGTGAGTCTCCCGCTTTCCTTGCGGTACTGGATAAAGTATCAAAACTTGCAGCGATTGAGCGCCCTATCCTGATTATTGGAGAGCGCGGAACCGGAAAAGAACTCATCGCACAGCGTCTGCATTATTTATCTAAACGTTGGGATCAGCCTCTTATCTCATTGAACTGTTCAACATTGAGTGAGGGGCTTATTGACTCTGAGTTGTTCGGTCATGAACAAGGCGCATTTACAGGCTCAAAAGGCAGGCATAAAGGTCGCTTTGAGCGTGCAGAAAATGGCACTTTGTTTCTAGACGAGCTTGCGACCGCCCCACTCCTTGTTCAGGAAAAATTGCTGCGAGTGATTGAATATGGTCAATATGAGCGGGTTGGTGGGCACCAATTACTCAACGCGAATGTACGTTTGGTGTGTGCCACCAATGCCAATCTTCCAGAAATGGCTGCCAACGGGGAGTTTCGTGCCGACCTTCTCGACAGGCTTGCTTTCGATGTCATTCAACTTCCACCCCTGCGCGAACGAACGGAAGACATCTTGCTTCTCGCCGAATACTACGCAATCAAAATGTGCCGTGAACTCGGGTTCGAGTATTTTGTCGGGTTTAGTGAACACGCAAAGCAGAGCTTATTAGACTACGCGTGGCCAGGTAACGTTCGTGAGCTAAAAAACGTTATCGAGCGAGCCGTCTATCAACATGGGCAGCAAGACGAGCCTATCTCTCACATGATTTTCGACCCCTTCGCCAATACTTGGTCAGAGCCAGAATCGGGCTCGGAGAGCGAGCTATCGACAACCAGTGACACTATTACCTTTCCGCTTAATTACAAGCAGTGGCAAGAAGAACAAGACTTGAAAATTCTCAATGCCGCCATGGAAGAAGCGAAATTCAATCAAAGGAAAGCGGCCCAATTGCTAGACTTAAGTTATCACCAGCTAAGAGGCATGGTGCGCAAATACAACCTAACTCAGTCTGAGTAACATGACATAAGTTAAGGTTTACTGAGGTTTAACGTAATTATTGATGGTAAACGGGTGGCAGAATAAGGCACAATTGGAGATCCCTTTGTGCTTGTCTTCAGCAGTTAATCTTTCTATGAAAGCATTCTTACAACTTACACTTGGTATATTTAGCTTCAGCCTGTTATCTGGCTGTGGCGAAGCCATCGACCACAATAAAATTCGACAACAAGGGTTTGTCTATTGTGGTCAAGGCGGGCCGGAGACATTTAACCCGCAATTGATCGACAGTGGCATAACGCCTGAGACTCTCAGTCCACAACTTTTCGACACCTTGCTTACCCTTGATCCTGAAACGTTCGAGCCCGTTCCAAACATCGCTAAGAGTTGGACAGTAAATAAATCTGGGACGGAGTATACGTTTACACTTCAAGACAACATTGCGTTCCAGTCCGCAGCATGGTTTACACCATCTCGTCCATTAACCGCAGATGATGTGGTCTTCAGCTTTCGTCGCATTATCGATTCTAGTCACCCCTTTCATTACGTAGGTGGTGGGTTATACCCTTGGTTTAATGGCATCGATTTCCAAAACTTATTGGTTGATGTTGTTGCCTTGTCTCGCAATCAAGTTCGTTTCACTCTGAGTAGACCGGATAACTCTTTTTTGTCCAACATCGCAACCAGCCACGCGGTGATTCACTCAAAAGAGTATGGCAGCCAGTTAGAGCTGCGTGACGAGAAAGGGATGATGGACTCTCACCCGATTGGTACCGGTCCGTTTTACCTGTCCGAGTACCAAATTAATGACTTGATTCGGCTAAAAAGACACAACGACTATTGGCAAGGCAAAGCCAAAATGAAGCAAGTCGTATTTGATATCTCAAATCGCGGAACCGGCACATTAGCCAAGATGCTTAGGGAAGAGTGCGATATTCTCAACGCGCCGTTATCAAGCCAACTGCCTGTTATTGAGCAACGAGATGATATTAAGCTGACGGCCAAACCTGCGATGAACATTTCATTTGTGGCCATCAATACCCTTCATCCGGCGCTGAATGATTCAAGAGTCCGTAAAGCACTCAGTTACGCGATTAACAGGCAAAACATCCTCGATTCCGTTTATTACGGTACAGGCAGCCAAGCCTATTCTGTGCTTCCACCTTCATCGTGGGCGTATCAAAAAGACACAACCCAGCTTCGCTATGACCGCAATTACGCAATCGCATTGCTTCGCGAAGCAGGATACAGCAAAGGCTTAGAGCTAACCATGTCGGTACCTTTAGAGCCAAGAGCTTACAACCCAAGTCCACGCAAAACAGCCGAACTTATTCAAGCTAACCTAGCGGATGTGGGTATAAAGCTAAACCTTATGACCGATGACAGATTTAATCGTACTGAACTCGATGCGAGCGTGGATCTCTATTTAACAGGTTGGATAGCTAATACGGGTGACCCAGACAGTTTTTTCCGACCATTGCTCTCATGTGACTCAAAACGTGTCGGGCTCAATGTCTCGAGCTGGTGTAATCCAGATTTCGACTTTTTGCTCGACCTCGCACTAGAAGTCGATAAGAAGCGATACCGCTTAAACCTATATAAACAAGCCCAAAATATTTTGAATGAAGAAGTCCCTGTCATTCCACTCAACCACGGAATGCAACTGCAGGCGCAGCATCATTCATTGCAAGGATTTAAAGTGAGCCCGTTTAACGCGCAGCCTTTCGATAATGTAGAGAGGGTCAGATAATGTTTCTTTACACCGTAAGGCGACTTAACCTTTTCATTATTACAATGTTAATTCTGACCATGGTTGGTTTTAGCATTTTACGTTTAGCTCCAGATTCAGTTTGGGCACTGCAAGATTTTTGGCCGGGTTGGTTAACCTACCTAGGTGAGTTAATGCAGCTAAATTTCGGCGTCAATCATTATGGCGTTCCGATCGCTGATGAGCTCGCGGTCGTGTTTCCTGCGACCCTTGAATTGTGCTTTATCGCGTTTGTTATTTCGCTGCTAATTGGCATCCCTATTGGCACTATCGCGGGCATGAAACAAGGGAAATGGGTTGATACGCTTATCTCATTCACCTCGATGTCTGGGTACTCTGCGCCTCTTTTTTGGGTCGCACTGCTGATGATTATGGCGTTTTCACTCCATTTTGAGTTGTTTCCTGTCGCTGGCCGTTATGACTTGCTGTATCAAATTGATCACGTGACGGGCTTCGCCATCATCGACGCGTTCTTTGCCGAAGGTCCATACCGTGCCCACGCATTACAGAGTGTCATAGAGCATCTGATTCTACCTTGCCTAGTGCTTGCGCTCGCGCCGACCACTCAGGTCATCGGCTTAATGCGTACTTCAGTAGCAGAAGTGATGGGGCAAAACTACATTCGCGCAGCCCGAATCAAAGGTTTATCGACGCGAGAAATCGTCACTCAGCATGTGATGAGAAATGCCATTCCACCCATTATTCCCAAGATTGGCGTGCAGCTATCAAGTATGTTGACCTTGGCAATCATTACCGAGTCTATTTTCAACTGGCCAGGCATCGGACGCTGGCTGCTCGATGCGCTCTCAAATCAAGATTACGTCGCCATTCAAGCCGGCGTAATTGTCGTGGCCACGCTAGTCTTGACCGCAAATATCTTGTCTGACTTGATCGGCGCGATGATCAACCCGTTAGTGAGGAAGGAATGGTATGCTAACCGATAACATTTATCAGGAAGAGCAGGTCCCGACTCAATTTGAGCGGTTCTGGAGAAGCTATCGATCCAACAATCTTGCGATGTTTGGTCTGTGGTGCTTGGGATTGATTGTCATCATTACCATAATTGCACCTTGGATCACCCCGCACGATCCGCAAGCGCAATTGGGCGAACTACTCATTCCACCCTCTTGGAACCCAGCGGGCACCGTCGAGTACTTTTTAGGGACTGACGATCTCGGTAGAGATATTCTCTCGCGCCTGATTGGCGGTTCGCAGCTCACCTTCGGAGCGGCGGTGATTATCACCTTGATTGCGGGTACTGTCGGCTGTTTGATCGGTATTCTTGCCGGGATGACAAAAGGTCTGGTTTCGAGCATTTTGAACCACCTGTTGGATACGGTGATGTCGATCCCTTCACTCTTGCTGGCGATCATCTTTGTCGCCTTTTTGGGGTTCGGTGAGTTCAATATTCTGCTCGCCATCTGCTTGGCACTCATTCCACGTTTTGTTCGCTCCGTCTATATCGCGGTTCATACAGAAGTAGAAAAAGACTACATCATGGCGGCGAGACTTGATGGCGCCAACGACTTCTACTTGCTGTGGAACTCAATACTGCCAAATATATTGGTGGTCATTGCATCAGAGGTCACCCTCGCGCTATCAATTGCTATCTTAGATATTACCGCGCTAGGCTTCTTAGGCCTTGGTGCGCAGGCACCAAGTACCGAATGGGGCGCAATACTTGGAGACTCTGTTGAGTTGATTTACCTTGCGCCTTGGACCGTGACCTTACCCGGACTTGCGATTATGTTTACAGTGATTGCCATCAACCTTGTAGGTGAAGGTGTTCGCCAAGCCCTTAATGCAGGAATCGAATAATGCCTTTACTTGATATTCGACATCTGACGATAGAAATCGAAACCCCGCAAGGGATGATGAAAGCGGTCGATCGCATGAGCCTGACCTTAAATGAAGGCGAAATTCGCGGTCTTGTAGGCGAATCGGGCTCAGGAAAAAGCTTAGTCGCGAAAGCCATTGTTGGCGTCTGTAAAGACAACTGGAAAGTGACGGCCGACCGTATGCGACTTGGCAACATTGACTTATTGCAACTCACCCCGCGAGAGCGCCGACGCGTCATTGCGCGCGATATTGCCATGATTTTCCAAGAGCCTTCCACTTGTTTAGATCCGTCTGAGGAAGTTGGAAAGCAGCTTATCGAGGCCATTCCATCGAAATCATTCGAAGGGAAATGGTGGGAGCGTTTTAAGTGGCGTAAAAAACAAGCTATTGCCCTACTGCATAAAGTCGGTATTAAAAACCACCGTCAGTTGATGAGTAGCTACCCCTATGAACTGACCGACGGTGAGTGTCAAAAGGTGATGATTGCGATGGCCATCGCAGCGAAACCTAAACTACTGATCGCGGACGAACCAACAAACGATTTAGACCCGATTACTCAATCGCAAATTCTGCGCCTGCTGAGTCGAATGAATCAGGTTCACAATACGTCGATCATGCTAATCGGTCATGACCTGACAACCATCACTCAGTGGGCAAATCGCATCACCGTAATGTACTGCGGCCAATCCGTTGAATCTGCTGACACGAAGAAGATTCTCGAAAAACCCAAGCACCCCTATACTGTTGCACTCCTGAAAGCGATGCCTGACTTTAACGACTGGATTCCTCACAAAGAGAAGCTACAGTCGTTGCCGGGCTCCATACCTCCACTGCAGCATTTACCCATTGGGTGTCGTTTGGGTCCCCGCTGCCCGTATGCACAGCGACAATGTGTCGAAATCCCTATGACGAGACGAATCAAAAATCATAAATTTGCTTGTCACTTCCCACTCAATCACTCTCCAAAAGAGAGGGAGAAGAAAAAAGCATGAGTGCTCTATTAGAAGTCACTGATCTTTCCAAAGTGTTTACTACGCGCTCTGGATTGTTTCGTAAAAAAGTTCACCAAGCGGTTAAGCCTGTCAGTTTTGACTTAGAGGCAGGACAAACCATTGGTTTTATTGGCCAAAACGGTTCTGGAAAGTCGACGTTAGCAAGAATGCTTGCAGGTGTAGTGGAGCCCACTCAAGGCGAGATCCGAGTCAATGGTGAGCTTCTGTCGCACAAAGATTACGAAACGCGCTGTAAGTTGATTCGAATGATCTTCCAAGACCCGAACACGTCGCTCAACCCGAGAATTCAAATTGGGAGAATTCTGGAAGGCCCTCTAAAACGAAACACCAGCATGCCTCCCGAAGCACGTATGAAACGCGTTAAGGACACCTTGCTTCGCGTCGGCTTACTCCCTGAGCACGCCTATTTTTACCCACAAATGTTGGCAACGGGCCAAAAACAGAGGGTCTGTTTGGCGCGGGCGCTCATTCTGCAACCTTCCATTATTGTTGCCGACGAGGCGCTAAACGGATTGGATATGGCGATGCGTTCGCAGATCATTAACCTGTTCCTTGAGCTACAAGAAGAGATGGGTGTCTCCTTCGTTTACGTTTCGCAGCACATTGGAATCATGAAACATATCACGGATAAAATAATGGTCATGCATGAGGGTGAAGTGGTGGAAAGTGGCGATACTCAGCAGGTACTCTCTTGCCCTGAACACATCGTCACCCAGCGACTTGTAGAAAGCCACTTCAATAAATCGACCTGCTTTAAGTAACACGATTATGCTAAGGATAGCTCTCTTGATCTGTGGCGTGTTCGCGTGCAGCGTGTACGCGAATTATCCTCAAAATCGCACTTGGCTTGATCCTGAATTTGTGGAACGCGCTTTTGTCGATGTGGCGCTAAAGCGCGAGTACAACTCTGGCAATTGGCAACTGGTAAAATGGAACCAACCAATCAAGATTTGGGTTAACCATCAAGTTGGCGATCAAGAACTTCATGACCTGCTTACCAACGCACACTTAACGCACCTTTCTCAGTTGACTGGCGTTCCAATAACTAGAGTCAACGCTCGTAGCCAAGCGAATGTTATCTGGATATTCACTCGCGAGTCTCAGTGGCGAAAAGAAGTTGAAAAAGAGCTTGGCAAATCTGCATTAAACAATATGCATGGCGCGATATGCAAAGCAGGTTATCGCCTAGACTCTCGCTCTGGCGCTATCACGTCAGCGGCAATTATCATTCCCGTCGATCAAGCTCGCAACCACGGCAAACTGCTAGCCTGTATTGTTGAGGAGGTAACCCAAGTCATGGGGCTTCCAAATGATGCAGAGAGTGCATTCCCATCAATCTTCAATGACGAGACACCCGAAGACTTACTGTCGCCGTTAGATGTTGTCTTACTTCAATTGCTGTACGAGCCAGAGTTAACCGTCGGGATGAGAGCGAAGCAAGCCAGACCTATCGTCAGAAAAATACTGCGCCGCTATCAAAAACAGGGCGTCTTGGGCAAAGCCGTCGCTACAGCTAATTCAGGGGAGCTTTATCAGCTTGTTGGAAACTAATCATCAGTCGCAACCGAATTACAAGCTATGGTCAATCCTTGCTTGGAGCGTAATTCTTGTTGGGGCGCTGCATTCACTTATCAGCCAGACGCATTATTTCTTAAATGCAGATGTCGCCTTTCTGACGCAGATGGCACTCTATGGTCAACCCGGTGACCTGTATACCCAATATTTTGAAATCAATCCGCCGTTGATCGTATATATCTATCGGCTTTTCTTAGTGCCTTATTATTTAGGCGATTGGAGCGTTGTCTCTTCACTGCGGATATCGATGATTGGTTACTTACTCGGGATAGCCGCACTCTGCCACTATTACGTGGTTAAGCTACCCATTCGTCAGCCTTACATCTGGCTTGCAGCGATAGGATTAAGCCTTGTTTTTGTCCTACCAGCAGCATTCTTGCAACGAGAGCACATCATCGCTGCAGCAATGATCGCATACTTGTGCATGATTTTGTGCCGCATACAGAATCAATCGTGCTCTGTTGCCATCCAATGGCTAACATTGACGCTCGCAGGTCTTAGTGTCTGCTTGAAACCTCAGTATGTGACTATTTTTGTGTTACTCGATATCTACTACCTATGGACGGCACGTCGATTATCCTTGTTGTTTCGATGGCAAAACCTATACCTAGGCTTGCTGGGCGCTACGTACATAACTTACGTCTACTTTGCCCACCCGAGTTATTTCGATAACGTCGCCCCCCTCGCTAAACAAACTTACATTGCCTATTTTGAGCCGATTTATAGTCTGCTCACTCGTGTGGCTCTTTTGGCCGTAGTCTCCTATTTGCCCTATCGTTACTTACGACACGCAACTCAATCGCCCGAAACCATTGATTGTCTCTATGTCACATTGGCTGCCGCATTTGTTGCCTACGTGCTTGGCCGAGCTGGATTCAGTTATCACTTAGTTCTGGTATTTGCTCTACTTGGTATTGTCTCTATCAGCAGTTGGCTCTATGCGGCTGGCGAGTTAAGTCAAAGATTTTCGATAAAGCACCTAGTTCAGTTTCTATTTTTTAGCGCCATCCTAGTGTTCTTAAGACAATTTCATTTTATTGATATCGATAGAGTGGACTATGAAACGGCGGCAACACAACTCCTAGCCAAGCACAGCTACGCACCTGAAAAAGTCATTGAGCATAACCCCTATCACGTGGTTTACAACGCGGTCAGCGAAGTTACGCAGCCAGGAGAACAGTTGTACGCATTTAGCGCTCGATTATTTGTCGGACACCCGATTGCGATCCATCTTGAACAAAAGTGGGCAGGTCGCTTCCCCGTTCTTTGGCCATTACCTGAATCGCTAAAGCACCCAAAAAGTGAAGATAGCCAACAACGTTTACAATTGGTAAGCCAAATTGTGACGGAAGATATCCTACGCAATCAGCCTAAAGTCATTTTGGTCGAAGAGTCAGAACAGCTGCTGCGCTACCCTAAAGGCTTTGATTTTATCAAACACTTTAGTCAATACCCGGAATTCGCGGACGCTTTTGAACATTACGAACGCGATAACACCTATACCACGCCCGAGAGCAACTGGACTGTTTATATGAGAAGAGAAAAGAGTTAGACCAAGTTGACTGTTACTTGGTCTAAGGGAAGATTAACCGCGCTTTTTGAGTTCGAATTCAAACTCGTCAGGATAAAGAACGACACCTTCTTCCTCGTTGTTTGGAAAAACAGCAACAGCAAGCTCATCGTCTTCTAGACCGTAAGTCCAGCGACTGAACCATTTTGCTGTAGAGATAGACTCCGCTTTGCAATGCTCCCATTCACCTGTTGCCCACTGATTTGCAAATTCTTCATGTGGCCATACAGGTACACAGTCTTCATCTTCCGTGTTAAGCATCACACAGCCATGTTCATCAGTAAGGATCCACACTTTGCGATGCTTAGCGATTTCTTTAATGCAGTAGTTGAAACGCTCTTCCGCGCGCATTTTATTAACTGTTGCGATTTGATCTTGTGAAAGTGATTCAGACATCAGCCTCTCCACGAATTGATTAGCTAAAAAAACAAACGCCCACAGTATAAAACCGTGGGCGTTTGAGTAATTCAAACAATAGCCAGCTTATGCAAGCTCACCTTGTAGCCAAGGCCAACCTTGTTTCTTACGGCTTAGTGTGTTTTCCATCATAAGCATGCCATCTTTTTCATGCTTCACTAGCTTCTCAGCCCACTCACCTTTGTATAGTAGACGAGTTTGTGCCGTAGTGATGTCTGTTAGCATAACAGCAGCGAACGCTAAACCTTCTTCAGCGCAGCGGCGCTCTAGGTCTGCTTCAAGTGCATCAATCATGCCATCTACTTGCTCAAGAGTTGCAAGTTCAACTTGGCCTACAACAACATCGCGGTCGTTGAATGGGTAGCCTTTCAGGTCTTTTTCTACTAGTTCAGCAGCTGATAGACCTTCGATGTTTGTTTTTGCGATTAGAAGATCTTTGATGAAGGCATCAACATCACACACGTCAGCGATTTTAGCGAGTTCTTCAACGGCATCTTTGTCTTTTTGAGTACAAGTCGGAGATGCAAAACCTACTGTGTCTGAAAGGATTGCAGACATCATTAGTTTAGCGATCTGAGGCGTAATCTCGTGACCTTCAATTTTGAACATGTTGAATAGTACAGTGTTTGTACAGCCAACAGGCCAAATCCAAGCTTCCATTGGGTTGACTGTCATTACGTCACCTAAACGGTGGTGGTCAACAATGCCTAGGATTTCAGCTTCAGCCACATCATCCGGAGCTTGTGCAAGATCTGAGTAGTCTACCAACCAAATTTTCTCACCCGCTACAGACGTGCGAAGTTCAGGAACTTCAGCGCCCGCAACTTCTAGAATGTGTTGCGTTTCACGGTTGATTTCGCCTTGGCGAATTGGCATTGCTTCAACACCACGCGCTTTCAGTAGCTCAGTTGCTACAAGCGCACTACAGATACTATCACTATCAGGGTTCTTGTGACCTACAACTAGAATCATCTTATTTCCTATACGACTAAAATAGGCCCGTTCAGGGCAAATTACTCACGAAGGCGTTACTTTACCTGAATTTTGAGATTTGTCATGGGTTAGCAAAAAGAAAACTGTTTCTTTCAACTTTTTGTTGCAAATAATTCTCACTTAACTATATTGAGAATCATTATCATTTGCATTAATGTCACTATGGACTCACTTAGACTCTCTCAAATTGCCCCTGCCTGGCTTTCGTTTTCACAGTTTAAGCCCGCTTACAAACGCTTATTCTTGCCGGTTGCGTTGATTGCCCTTGTCGCAAATGGGACAACAAGCGAACTGACCGTCAACACACTTTCTGACGCGTTTTGGGCCGTTTCCGCGTATGTCGCCTTTACTCTCACCCTTTACCATTACTTGTCGCTTTTAATGAGTAAAGAAAGCAAGGTAGTGACTCTGTATCAAAGCTCTCGACGATACCAGGTTATGTTTGCTGCGTTACTCGGAGCCTTACCTGGGTGTGGCGGTGCGATCATTGTGACCACCCAGTTTGTAAGTGGTCGAGTCGGATTTGGCGCAATTGTAGCGGTGTTAACTTCCACAATGGGCGACGCGGCCTTCTTGTTGCTGGCAAGCAAACCTGACGTGGGATTTGCCGTCGTTGGTCTTGGTGTTATCGTCGGATGTGTATCTGGTTGGGCCGTCAACGCTATCCACAACGATGACTTTTTACGCCCAGAGTTGCAATCTATTAGTGAGCGATTTTCATGTCAAAACGCCAGTGAACAAAACAAGCTAGAGAGAAAGGCGATTAATCTCCAAGGCGCATTTTGGAAATGGTTGATCGTTCCTGCGACTATCATCGCTGCGCTTGGGTCATTCCAAGTGGATGTAAACGAACTACTATCACTTCCAGCCATGACAATTGAATGGATTGGCGCAGTTTTAATCATCGCGAGCATGCTGCTTTGGTCGCTGACCAAAGAGATCAAGGACTACGAATCGACTGTTTCTGAGGATACTAAGCAAGTTTCTTCTCACCCGTTACAAAAAGCCGCGCAAGACACAAACTTCGTCACAGCATGGGTAATCCTCGCCTTTATGGCTTTTGAACTGATTGCTTTCTTTGGGCACATCGACTTGGCAGCGAGCTTCTCAGGATGGGGAATGTGGATGCCTCTAGTGGGCGTTGCTATTGGCCTGTTACCTGGCTGTGGCCCTCAAATATTGGTCACCAGTCTTTATATTGCAGGCGCTGCCCCTCTCTCGGCACAACTTGCCAACGCCATTTCAAATGATGGTGACGCCTTATTCCCAGCTATAGCTCTTGCCCCTAAAGCAGCGCTTGTCGCGACAATTTATTCCGCGATACCTGCTTTTATCGTTGGCTACGGCTACTATTTCTTATTCGAAATATAACGCAAGTTTATTGCCAAACACTAAAATCAAACGCCCTCAACTGAGGGCGTTTACATATCTAATGAAGCATTCGTACTCTATGAGTAGTTGTTTTAAACGTGGTTATTTATGACGCTCTTTTAGTTTATTCACTACGTCATTCATCGATAAGCCTTGGTCTTGAAGCAATACCATTAAGTGGTAAATCAAATCTGCCGATTCACACACTAACTCCGCCTTATCGCCCGACGTCGCCGCAAGCGCGACTTCAACGCCTTCTTCGCCCACTTTTTGCGAAATACGCTTGGTGCCACGGGCATAAAGACTGGCAGTATAAGAGGAATCTGGGTCGGCACTCTTGCGGGCAGCCAGTAGCTGCTCAAGTTGATGAAGCCACACCATTTGTGACTCCTCTTGCGGATCTCCATCCCAACAAGTCGTCGTTCCAGTGTGGCAAGTTGGACCAATGGGATTCACCTTCACCAATAGCGTATCGTTGTCGCAATCAAGCTGAATGTTCACCAATTGCAATACGTTGCCTGAAGTTTCCCCTTTGGTCCAAAGGCGCTCTTTGGTACGAGAGAAAAACGTCACTTGACCTGTTTCGCCCGTTTTTGCCAACGCATCTTGGTTCATGTAACCCATCATCAGCACTTGGCTTGATTGGAAATCTTGTACGATGGCAGGTACCAGACCATCCACCTTTTCCCAGTTGATTCGCTCAGCTAGCGAACTTACTTCGGCGGCTTTCACACTCATAGTCGTACCTCAATGCCTTGTTGTTTCAAATACTGCTTTAGTTCACCAATATTGATGACTTGTTTGTGGAATACCGACGCGGCAAGCGCACCATCCACATTGGCTTTTTGGTAGGCTTCCGCAAAGTGCTCCATGGCACCCGCGCCACCTGATGCAATCAGCGGTACATTACACACTTCGCGCACCATATTCAGTTGTTCGATGTCGTAGCCGTTTCGCACACCATCTTGGTTCATCATGTTCAGTACAATTTCACCAGCGCCACGTTTTTGTACTTCTTGCACCCAATCACGAGTTTCCCATTGGGTTGCTTTGGTACGTTCTTCATCACCAGTAAACTGGTAAACCTGATACTTACCTGTCTCTTTGTCGTAGTATGAATCAATACCAACGACGATACATTGCACACCAAACTTATCAGCAAGGTCAGTAATCAATTGCGGGTTCGCCAATGCAGGTGAGTTGATAGACACCTTGTCTGCACCAAACTCAAGAATGCGCGCTGCATCCTCCGCTGATTTAATACCACCAGCCACACAGAAAGGAATATCAATCACTTCAGCAACGCGTGCGACCCAACTTTTATCGACGACACGACCATCACTTGAAGCGGTAATATCGTAGAACACAAGCTCGTCTGCGCCCTCTTCTGCATAACGCTGCGCCAGAGGAACGATGTCGCCTATGATTTCGTGGTTACGGAACTGAACGCCCTTCACCACTTGTCCATCACGAACATCAAGACATGGAATTATTCGCTTTGCCAGCATGCAAATGCCTCCTCTGCTGTGAACTTACCATCTAATAGTGCACGACCGACAATCACGCCAGCCACACCGCTGCCTTTTAGCGCTTCGATATCCGCTAATGAGCCAATGCCACCTGAAGATTGGAACTGCACTTGTGGGTACTGTTTACATAGGTCGACATAAAGCTCAACGTTTGAGCCTGCTAACGTACCGTCACGAGAAATGTCCGTGCAAAGCACGTGTTGTAGGCCTACCGTCAGGTAATCGTTGATTAGAGCTTCGATGGTCACGCCTGAATCTTCTTGCCAACCGGAGATCGCCACTTTACGCGTGCCGTCTTGATCGATGTTGATGTCTAGCGCGAGAACGATTTTCTCTGCGCCGTATTTTTCCATCCAACCTTTCACAAGCTCTGGCTGTTTTACTGCTGTTGAGCCAACGACAACACGCTGAGCGCCCGCTTCTAGCAGATCAATCACGTCTTGCTCTGTACGCACTCCGCCACCGATTTGGATGTTCGCTGGCGTGCTTGCTAGTAGCTTTGCAATCAAATCAAGTTGACGTGCTGTCGTGTCTTTCGCGCCAGTTAAATCCACTAAGTGTAGCCAGTTAGCACCAGCTTGATGGTACAAGTTGAACTGCTCTGCTGGGTCGACTTTGTACTCGGTTACTTGGCCGTAATCACCTTGGTAAAGGCGAACCACCTGTCCTTCAATTAAATCAAGAGCTGGAATAATCACACTAAATCCCTTTTATAATTCTAAGAAGTTTTGAATAAGCTTCGCGCCCGCTTTTGAAGAACGCTCAGGGTGGAATTGCACGCCGTAGTAGTTACCGCTTTGTACTGCTGCTGTGAACGGGTTGCCGTATTCACACTCAGCAATCGTGTAAACCCCAACAGGCATTGCAAAGCTGTGCACGAAGTAGAAGTACTCACCTTCTTCAATACCTTTGAACAGTGGGTTACCTGCTTTTGCAGACACCGTGTTCCAGCCCATATGTGGCAGCGGCAAATCTCCAGTTTGTAGTAGCTTCACTTCGCCATCACAAAGTCCAAGACACTCGACTAACTCGTCGGCTTTCTGCCCTTTTTCTTGAGACACTTTGCCCAACAGTTGCATGCCCAAACAGATACCTAGTAGCGGCTTCTCTACCTGTTTTACCAAGCTGATTAGGTCACGCTCTTCTAGGTTTTTCATCGCTTCACTGGCGGTTCCCACGCCCGGTAGGAATAGCTTGTCAGCCGCCAATACAACTTGTGGATCTTTTGAAATCGTTACGTCATAACCTAGGCGTTCAATAGCAAACTTCACCGAAGAGACGTTGGCACAGCCAGTATCGATAATGACAACTTTCTGTTCTGTCACTGTTTTTCTCCTTGCTAACGTTAGCCTTAAAGTACGCCTTTACTACTCGGTAGCTCAGTGCCTTCTACTTTGATAGCTTGGCGCAGAGTGCGACCAAACGCTTTAAATAGGCTCTCAATGATGTGGTGATCATTGTTGCCCGCAGAAGAAAGGTGCAGCGTACACGCCAGGGTGTCAGTCAGAGAGCGGAAGAAGTGAACCACCATCTCTGTTGAAAGATCACCCACTTGCTCACGGCTAAACTGCGCGTCGAACTTAAGGTAAGGACGACCTGATAGGTCTAGTGCACATTGTGCCAAACACTCATCCATTGGCAGGCTAAAGCCAAAGCGACCAATACCACGTTTGTCGCCCAGTGCTTCTTTCAATGCTTGACCCAAAGCAAGAGCGGTATCTTCTACCGTGTGGTGATCATCAATGTGCAGGTCACCTTCTACTTTGCACACCATCTGGAATCCGCCGTGCGTCGCGATTTGATCCAGCATGTGGTCGAAGAAACCAAGACCTGTAGAGATGTCATTGCCGCCTTGTTCATCAAGGTTCACCGCAACTTTGATGTCTGTTTCTTTTGTAGTACGAATCACTTCAGCAACGCGTGCCTTCACCGTTAGATCTTTCAAGATCTGTTTCCAACCCATAGTTTCTGGATTGTATTGAATGCCACGAATTGCCATATTTTCTGCAAGCTGAAGATCAGTTTGACGGTCGCCAATCACAACGGAGTTTTGAAAATCAACTTTGCCACCTTGAAGGTACTCTTTTACCAAGCCCAATTTAGGCTTACGGCAAGAACAGTTATCTTCATCGAAGTGCGGACAAATCAGCACGTCATCAAACTTCACACCTTGAGATTCAAAGATCTCCATCATCATGTTGTGTGGAGCATCAAAGTCTGCTTGTGGGTAGCTGTCGGTACCTAGACCATCTTGGTTCGTTACCATCACTAGGCGGTATCCGGAATCCTGCAACGACAACAGGCTTGGGATAACAAATGGCTCTAGCTTTAGTTTGTCTAAACGGTCTACTTGAAAATCAACTGGCGGCTCGACAATTAAGGTGCCGTCACGGTCGATAAAAAGGATTTTTTGTTGTTTGCTCACTCGAACTTCCTTATTGCTATTCTTTTTGGCGCTCCCGCTATTGAGCAAGAGCGATTAATTTTTTCTCTACTTATGAGTAGTAGTTTCTAATAAATCCAAGCGTTTTTTCACACTCGTCGCGGTTACCAACGCTGATACGTACGCAGTTCTCAATTGGCGAGTTACGCAAAATAATGCCCGTCTTCCAAGCAGCTTTGAAAAGATCATCGCCATCTGGGAATTTTACCAATAGGTAGTTACCCCATCCTTCAAAAACCTCCAGACCCGGAATCATTGAAAGACCAACTTGCAAGTAAGCACGGTTTGCGTTCAGATCAAGAACTTGGAATTTCGCTCGCGCTAAGCCAGCTTCCGAAAGCGCCTGAGTCGCTATTTCTGCCACCGGAACCGGGACTGGGTACGGTGCGATAACTTTAAGAAGTACATTAATCAGCTCTTCGTTCGCAAGCGTAAATCCACAACGCAGGCCAGCAAGCGCGAAAGCTTTCGACAGAGTACGCAGAATCGCAAGATTCGGGTATTGCGCCAGTAGGTCTACCGTTGACGCTTCCGGACAAAAATCGATGTACGCTTCATCCATCACCACAATTGCACGGTCTTTTGTCATCTCAAGCAGAGACACAATATCTTCACGCTTAACTAAGTTACCCGTTGGGTTGTTTGGCGAACATACGAAAACCAGTTTCACGTTATCCAGATTAGCTTCGATACCTGCAAGGTCTAGTTGCCAATCTGACGTTAGCGGCACGGTTTTTCGCTCGACACCAATGGTTTCAGCGCTGATGGCATACATACCGTAAGTTGGTGGACAGTAAAGAATCGCATCTTCACTCGGCTCACAGAAAGCACGAATCAGTAGTTCAATGCCTTCATCTGCACCGCGAGAAGTCAGCGTTTGTTCTGGTTTCACACCCGCATACGCTGCGTAAGCGGAAATCAACTCTTTTGGCTGACATTCGCTGTAACGATTAAGACGGGCAAAGTCTGTTGTATATTCATTGTTGAATGGTGATTCGTTGGCATTTAGCCAGACGTCACCGGTACCACCGATTCGGCGAGCCGATAAATAAGGGGTAAGTTTTTGGACTTGTTTACGCGCTAGCTTTTCCATCTCATTACCCTCTTACTTCGCTGCCAATTTTTCTACGCGGGTTAATTTTTCAGTACGAATAGTTACTGCACGTTTGTGTGCATCCAAGCCTTCCGCTTCCGCCATGGTGACCACTGTTGGCGCGAGGTTCTTTAGACCATCAGCAGACAGTTCTTGAACCGTCATACGCTTAGAGAAATCCGCTAAACCCAAACTTGAATAAGTACGTGTGTAACCGTAAGTAGGAAGAACGTGGTTGGTACCCGATGCGTAATCACCTGCTGATTCAGGCGACCAATCACCCAGGAAGATAGAACCTGCGTTATCTAATAGAGGCAGAAGCTCGCGAGGGTTCTTAGTCTGAACAATTAAGTGCTCAGGACCGTAGTAATTCGAGATGGAAACTGCTTGAGTGAGAGATTCAGAGATAATGATTAAACTCGATGCCAACGCCTTTTCAGCAATATCAGCTCGAGACAGTTCCTTAAGCTGGCGTTGAACCGCGTCCGTCACTTGATCGGCAATCACAGGAGAAGGAGTCACAAGAACCACTTGAGAGTCAGGGCCGTGCTCAGCTTGGCTTAGAAGGTCCGCCGCAATGAACTCTGCATCTGCGGTTTCATCGGCAATCACTAGCACTTCTGATGGACCTGCAGGCATATCAATGGCTGCGCCACGGAAATCGTTACTTACCTGACGTTTTGCTTCCGTCACGTAAGCGTTGCCCGGACCAAAGATTTTGTCGACTTTCGATACGGTCTCTGTACCGTAAGCCATCGCAGCAACCGCCTGTCCACCGCCGACATTGTACACTTCATCAATGCCGCACAGTCTTGCAACATATAAAATTTCATCGGCAATTGGTGGTGGTGAGCACAAGACTACTTTACGACAACCTGCAATTTTTGCCGGAACACCAAGCATCAAAACCGTTGATGGCAATGGCGCACTGCCACCAGGAATATACAAACCCACTTTTTGTATTGGGCGCGTGACCTGTTCACAAAGTACACCCGATTGAGTTTCTACCTTGATTGGCTGTGGCTTCTGCGCTTTGTGAAACTTAGCAATGTTTGAGTACGCTTGATCCAACGCCTTTTTCATATTGTCAGACAAACGACCACAAGCCGCTGTCACTTCTTGCTCAGAGACCCTTAACGAATCTGGAGTCACACGGTCAAACTTTTCAGTCAGCTCAAACAGCGCAGCGTCACCTTCTTCGCGAACCTTCGCAATAACTTCGGCAACTGACGCGGTAATATTTGCCCCCTCGCTAATCGCTGGGCGTTCCAAAATCGCATCTTGTTGCGTTTCACTGAGTGATTGCCATACAACAGTTCTCATTGCCGTTACTCCATCATTTTGTCAATTGGTAGTACTAGAATTGAGCTCGCACCCAATTCTTTCAGTTGTTCCATGGTTTCCCAGAACAGATTTTCAGTACTTACTAAATGAACCGCAACTTTTTGCTTGTCAGCAGACAGAGGTAATACCGTTGGATCTTCCGCGCCTGGAAGCAGCGCTTTGATTTGGTCTAACTTCTCAGCAGGTGCGTGTAGCATGATGTACTTAGACTCTTTCGCTTGCTGTACGCCTTGCATACGAGTCAGGAGCTTTTCGATTAGCGCGACTTTGTCTGCGTCGAACTCACCCGTACGTTGAATCAGTGTCGCTTTTGATTTGAAGATGATCTCAGCTTCTTTAAGGCCATTCGCTTCCAACGTTGCACCAGTAGAAACTAAGTCAGCAATGGCATCAGCAAGACCCGCACGAGGGGCAACTTCTACGGAACCTGTCAGCATACATGTTGAGAATGGAACGCCCGCTTCATCCATGTAAGCTTTTAATAGCTGCGGGTAAGTTGTGGCAATACGTTTTCCAGCAAGGTCTTGAGGGCCGTTGTATTCTTCGTCTTTATCGATTGCGATAGACAAACGGCAACCACCGAAATCAAGTCGACGAAGTTGAACAAATTCAGACGCCTCACCCAACGCTTTACGATCGAGACGAACTTCTTCCAGTTCGTTTTCGCCAATGAAGCCTAGGTCAACCACACCATCCATAATCAGACCTGGAATATCGTCGTCACGGACTAACAGCAAGTCAATTGGCATATTTTCTGAATGAACAACTAGTCGCTCACCCATAACATTGAACTTCACGCCACATTTTTTAAGTAGAGCTTGGCTCTCTTTGCTGAGGCGACCTTTTTTCTGAATTGCGATTCTTAGGCGTTGTGTTTGCATTGCTGTAATCCCTGTGCAAATATTTGAAATTTATGAAATTTTACGTTAATCGAATACTAAAAAACCCTCGGAAGAGTTGGTCTCCCGAGGGTTCTAAATCTTGTAATTTACGATTTTAGCCTCCGGGAGTTTCCTGCCTCCCGGGTATGCGCGCATCTCCCGAAAGACTAGACTGGGTGATGATGGTGATGAATGTTCATTACTGTTGGACGCATACTTATATAGCTCTTCGTGTTCGCTTTGTTGATATCCACACTAACTAAGGTGTAAACATTTTTCAACCATTTATTTAAACTTTTTTCCATTTGTATATGACAATTAAAAAAGGAGCCGAAGCTCCCTTTTAAACATGATGCACTATTGCTCAGTTAAGCATTTTGACAACTGGCCATTTTCGATTTGGACAGGACAGATAGCAATACACAAACCGCTACAAACGCCACAGACGAGACGGCAAACGAAATACCGACCGACGCCGTCATACCCAATGTGATGAAACCAATGCAGGATACGGCTGCAACAGACAATGCGTAAGGTAGCTGTGTAGCAACGTGATCAATGTGATTACAACGTGCGCCTGTCGAAGACAGAATGGTCGTATCTGAGATTGGTGAACAGTGATCACCAAATACCGAACCAGCTAAAACAGCACTTAGCATCGGAAGCATTAACGCAAGATCGGTTGCGCCAGCCATATCACCCGCGATTGGTAACATGATACCAAACGTCCCCCATGATGTGCCCGTTGAGAACGCCATCAAGCCAGACAATAGGAACAAGATTACAGGTAACCAGTGTGGGTTAATATTGCCTTGCGCAAGCGTTGACAGATATTTACCTGTGTTCATGTCGCCAATGACAGAACCAATTGTCCATGCGAAGACTAGGATAAGAATTGCGCCAAACATTGATTTGGCACCGATCCAAAGCGTACGGCCAATTTCCGATGCGGCGATACCTTGTTTGAATACCGTGAATAGAGCAACCGCTAGGCCAACCAAACCACCGTAAATTAAAGAGGTACCAACATCAGTATTCTCAAACGCGCCCAATAGATTGAACTCAATACCGTCTGAAGCCAACGCTTGACCACCGGTGTAAAGCATTGACGCAACCGTCGCAATGATTAGGAAAACAATCGGCAAAACAAGATCAGACACTTTGCCGCCTTCGCTTTCGCGGATATCTAGCTCTTCGTTCAGCTCATGAGCTTCCTCGGTATCATTCTCTTGGTCTTTGTCAAAACCTCGGCCCTGAGACGCAGCGATCTCGTGGTCACGCATCTTGCCAATATCTAAGCCAAACCAAGCCACAGCGAATACCATCAATAGCGCAAAGATTGCGTAGAAGTTCATTGGAACCAAACGCAAGTAAGCGCCTAATGCCGAGTATTCTGTGATGCCGTGGGAGACGAGAATGCCACCGATGATTGTCATGATGTAAGCACCCCAGCTAGACGCAGGCATGATCACACACATAGGTGCCGCTGTAGAATCGAGGATATAAGCAAGCTTAGCACGAGACACGTAGAAACGGTCAGTAACAGGTCGAGAGATTGCCCCTACCGCTAAACTATTAAAGTAGTCATCGACGAAGATGAACACGCCAAGAAACGCAGCCAAAAGCTTAGAACCACGTTTGCTTTTCACGCGTGTCTGCGCCCACTCAGCAAAAGCGCGAGTACCACCCGACAGTGTTAACAGCGCAGTCATCATACCGAGCAACAATAGGAAGCCGACAATACTCATGTTCCAAGTGTTAATCCCACCGTCTTCGATGAACACACTAGATACAGTAGAGCCAACATATCCAAGCGCATTACCCAATGAGTAGTCATTAAGCAAGACAGCACCAAGAACAATACCGACACCTAGAGAAACAAGTACGCGACGCGTAACAATAGCAAGACTCAACGCCACTAAAGGAGGCAAAAGAGATAAAGGAGATGATGCAAAATCAATTAAATTCATGATCTTCAAAAACCAGTAATAAATGGTTAGAGATCTACTGCAGACTAATTGATGGAACTCATTTCCAAGCAATTAACTAAAAATAAGCGACAGGCAAGCGAATGCTTACCCAGCCCTACAGTAGCGCTCCATAGTTTTACAAATTATAGACTATGGCAGTGTTACCCCTTTCGAGTGTAACCCCAGCAAGCATCTTTGATTTGATAGCCCACTTCGGCGAAATAACCTTTCCTACTTGTTCATTGGCATCACCCCAACAAGCATTACTTATTTATTCCGCGCCTCTACCGCACATGCTGAAACTTTAAACTATCGAAAAGTCATTTTAACAATAATTTAACCAGCATAATGCATTAGGTTCCGCTTATTGTACTTAAGTCACACTTCTTTTCAATACATCGTGCCAGATTTATTGTTAAAAATATTTTTATACCGGAAAGATTAACCTTCCAACTTTTGTGCATAGACATTCTTTGCATACCATCTCATACAACTAAGGAATGACTATCTTGGTAAGCATCTAAAATAGACACTAATAATGTGGCACCTAAAAATTCAAATGTTTGTCGCCGACTATTTTTTGACGATTTGTTTATTCTTAAATTAGAAACAGTTTTCAATATATGAAACCAAATACTTAATCATGAGTTGATTATTTATCAATATGGTCTAAACCAGCCAGTAAAAACTAAACTAGGTCACGAAAACTTGCGTAAAAAAATACAAATCTTCTGCGATGAATTATATTTGTCAGGATTTAACTAAATTTACATTCTATATATTGTAATATCCATTTTTCAGGATTATTATCTTTCATATTAGGCACTCCTTATAAAAGTGAGATTTAAATATGTCGGAACTAACAAAAACACTATTAAACATTCGCAGCTTGCGTGCTTTCTCTCGTGAATTAACACTGGAGCAATTGGAAGAAGCACTAGAAAAATTGACGACAGTTGTAGAAGAACGCCGAGAAGCAGAAGAAGCAGAACGTGCGGCAGCAGCTGAGCAAGAAGCTAAACTGTCGGCTATTGCAGAGCAAATCGCAAAAGATGGCATCGATGTAGAAGCATTGATTTCTGCGCTTGCTGGTGACTCAAAAGCAAAAACTAAAGCGAAATCAAAGCGTGCGCCTCGCCCTGCGAAGTACAAATACACAGATGCGAATGGCGAAGAAAAAACTTGGACTGGCCAAGGTCGTACACCTTCAGCAATTCAAGAACAATTAGATGCAGGTAAATCACTAGACGATTTCCTAATCTAAAATAAGTAACAACAAAAAAAGCGCCTTCATGGCGCTTTTTTTATAAGTCAAAAACCTCATAATTTTGAGGTTTTCTTTTCTATCGTTCCCAATACGCTTCTTCCAAGCTGTCTTCTCTTTCAGGCAAGCCTTTAGACAAACGTGGTGAGTGTTGTACCAGAACTTCATAACTAGCACGGTTTGAATACTTACATACCTGAGAAAACGACGAGTAAGTCAAATAAGCATGGGCATGTTTGCTTGAGTTAGGCACGTTTTCTTTGTGATACTTGTTTGCCGCCATGTCGTGCAGTAAGGCAGATAACGCTGCATCCCCTGCACCATTTGTATTTTTAATCTTCTCAGGCCCGCCCATATAAGGTGAAATATGCGAATACACTTTAATTGGGTTTTCGCAGTTATCTTTTACTGCTGGTCGACTAAATTCAAAACGGTTAAATTCTGCGATACTACCTGGCAATAAAGGTAGAGAAGTCTCTCGCTTAGCCGCTTCTTCAGTGTAGCCAGCCATAAACAAGCCAACAGGACCAGCGGTACATAGCACCAAGTCCACCCAATCAAGCGCTTTATCAGACGCGGCCAATGGGTCGGACTCGCCCGTCAGAGCTTCAGCTTCATCTTCATTCATGGCCACAACAGAAACGTGGTCACGCAAGAATGCTTGCCAAAATTGAGGATCATCTTGAATGACAAATTTGGTACCTAATGTAAGCACTACCGGCACGTCATGCTTTTTAGCGTACTCAATCGCGCGCATTGTCGCTTCTGGCATCGGGTCGCCCTCTTTACAACGTACCAAATAGGCCGTTAATACCAGCGCAGAGGCGTTTTTAAAGATTTTTTCAGGAATGCTATCAGGGTGAAGTTGGTTCATCTGGCCTTCACTGATCGCAAAAGTACGCTCACCATCTTCGGTAATGAGTGCGAAGCAACGTCCAATCGCGCCCTCAACCCCTTGCAGGTAATTCAAATCCATTCGGCTGGATGTATTACACAGATAACGATAGCCATAGCTGCCAATTTTAATATCTTGGCTCATCACCCCTAGTAACGTTGAACGATCATCAGCAAGAACAGAATAGTTGTGTAGCGTATTACCAATGGTGCCGCCTGCATATTCATTGGTGATAAGCTCGTTTTGTTTCAACTCAACATATAAAGCTTCTGCCGTGACATCGTCGATAACTAGTGAGTGTCCCTTACTCAAGTTATATTTTTCGATTAGCTCTGAACTCACCTTTGCTTCAATATCAACCAAGGTTTGATCAATACCGATAATGTGGGTGCGAGACATTTTCTTGCTTTCTTGTGCTTGGCTCACCAAAGGATCGCGTGCGTGTACGGGAAAGTAGTGTTTCGATTTACGTTGGCCAGGAAATTTCATAGCTATATTCTGTGGTAAAGGATTCGAGTAAGGGATGAAAGGATGCCGGATTCTACCGCGCACAATTGGGCGCGGCAACAATCGCAAGTATAGCAAACGTTTGCAGGCATAATTAATTTACGAACGATTCAGGACGTTTTAAATAAGAGGAAGCTATTCCCCTTCCATGAAGCTCAAATCAGGTAAGCGATCTAGGTTTTCAGAGTAGCGTTTAAGATTAAATTCCCCGTCGTTTTTCATTACATCGAATATTTCAATCGACATGGCACAGGCCATCATTGCTACGGCTTCATCACGCGGGGTTCCTGTCATCATCAACCGCATGAGGGTCTCTTTGACTTTAATAGGGTTGCCATCTTCCAATTGATTCTCGACCACTTCAATCAAATGGGATTCTTCTAAAACTTGGTTTTCTTCACTCATTTGTTTAACCCGTTAGGCTTGATTTTCGGCAACTATGCCATATATAGACACTCTATTGTTAAAAAAGCGCAGGATATAGTGATTAACAGAACAAAATTCGCTCTGTTTTCGAAGTGTGAGTCCGATCTCGGATCTGTCACCTCGAACGGCTTTCTGTTAGAATCTGCGTCCAGTTAATTTAAGTGGTGTTAAGTAATGTCTGACAACAGCCAAAAGAAAGTCATCGTCGGTATGTCCGGCGGCGTTGATTCATCTGTTTCTGCGTACCTGCTACAACAGCAAGGTTACCAAGTAGAAGGCCTGTTCATGAAGAACTGGGAAGAAGATGACAATGAGGAGTATTGCACGGCAGCTGAAGATCTAGCTGACGCTCAAGCAGTGTGTGACAAGTTAGGCATTCACCTTCACACCATCAACTTTGCGGCTGAGTACTGGGATAATGTATTCGAATATTTCCTTGCGGAATACAAAGCTGGGCGTACGCCAAACCCAGACATTCTTTGTAACAAAGAAATCAAGTTTAAAGCCTTCCTAGAGTTTGCAGATGAGGTACTCGACGCGGATTATATCGCCATGGGGCATTATGTTCGCCGCACTTTCCCAACTCAGGAAGAGCTTGATGCGGGAGCAAAACCTGAGATGCTGCGTGGTCTAGACAGTAATAAAGACCAAAGTTACTTCCTATATACACTAAGCAGTGACCAAGTTGCCCGTAGTCTGTTCCCTGTTGGTGAGCTTGAAAAGCCTGAAGTTCGACGCATCGCGGAAGAGCAAGATCTCATCACCGCGAAGAAAAAAGACTCAACAGGTATCTGCTTCATCGGTGAACGTAAGTTTACTGAGTTCCTTGGCAAATACCTACCCGCGCAGCCAGGCAACATCGAAACGCCTGAAGGCAAAGTTATCGGTAAACACCAAGGGTTGATGTACCATACTTTGGGTCAACGTAAAGGGCTTCACATCGGTGGTCAAAAAGGCGGCGGTGGTAATGAAGAGCCTTGGTTTGTTGGCGACAAAGACCTAAAACGCAACGTATTGATTGCCGTTCAGGGTAAAGATCACCCTCTTCTAAAATCAGAAGGCTTGATCGCTTCCCAACTCCACTGGGTAGATCGCACACCAATTACTGATGTTTTGAAGTGCACAGTAAAAACACGTTACCGTCAAACAGATATACCTTGTACAATCATCCCAATTGATGATGAAAACATTAAAGTTATTTTTGATGAGCCTCAGATCGCCGTCACCCCTGGTCAATCTGCGGTATTCTACCAAGGCGAAGTGTGTCTTGGTGGTGGAATTATCGAAAAACGCATTTAATTTACGCTTACATTTAGGAGTATGACTACGTGGCTAACGCATTATATGACCGCACCATCGCATTCGCAGGAATTTGCCAAGCCGTTGCTTTGGTCCAACAAGTAGCGAAAAACGGTCACTGCGACAACGACGCGTTTGAAACGTCTCTCAAAGCGATCATGAACACGAACCCGAGCAATACGGTGAGTGTATTTGGCCGCGAGTCAGATCTTAAACTGGGTTTAGAATGTTTAGTTAAGGGCATTGATAGTACGCCAACTGGCAGCGAAATCACCCGTTACATCATTAGCTTGATGGCCTTGGAACGCAAACTAAGCGGCCGTAATGATGCAATGGCACAGCTAGGTGATCGCATCCAAATGCTAGAGCGCCAACTTGACCATTTCGAGCTACTCGATGAGCAAATGCTCAGTAATCTCGCGAGTGTCTATCTTGATGTAGTGAGCCCTATTGGCCCCCGAATTCAAGTAACGGGCACCCCATCTGTACTACAACAGACGACCAACCAACACAAAGTAAGAGCGCTGCTTCTTTCCGGTATTCGCTGCTCTGTCCTTTGGCGTCAAGTTGGAGGCAAACGCCGCCACCTGATTTTTGGGCGTAAGAAGATGGTTGAACAAGCTCAAATCCTGTTAGCAAGAATGCAATAATCACTATGAGCTCGCGACTTGTCGCGAGCTCTTTGTTTATACCAAAAAACCATGTATCAAAGACAACCAAAGCAAACGTTTGCGCAACACTAGTGACAAACGCTTTCGATATTGGTATAAAGCTCACGAAATTTAGAAACTCAATTCAGGAGAACATCATGGAACTGTCAGCATTGACTGCTGTTTCACCAGTAGACGGTCGTTACGGAAGCAAGACAATTGCGTTGCGCGAAATCTTCAGTGAATATGGTCTACTTAAGTACCGTACTATCGTTGAAGTCCGCTGGTTACAAAAGCTTGCTGCAACGGCTGAAATCGCTGAAGTACCAGCATTTAGCGCTGAAGCAAACCAATTCCTAGACGACCTTGCTGCAAACTTCTCAGAAGAAGACGCACGCCGTATCAAAGAGATCGAGCGTACAACTAACCACGACGTAAAAGCGGTTGAATACTTCTTAAAAGAAAAAGTTGCTGATGTTCCTGAACTGCACGCAGTAAACGAGTTCTTCCACTTTGCCTGTACTTCTGAAGACATCAACAACACATCACACGCTCTAATGCTTAAAGAAGCGCGTGAGAATGTGATTCTTCCAGAAATCCGTAACCTAATCGACGCAATCAAAGCGCTAGCAGTGGAATACCGCGACATTCCTCTTCTATCTCGTACACACGGTCAGCCTGCTTCTCCATCTACTATGGGTAAAGAAATGGCAAACGTGGCGTACCGTATGGAGCGTCAATTCAAGCAAATCGAAAACGTTGAAATCCTAGCGAAAATCAACGGTGCAGTAGGTAACTACAACGCACACCTTTCTGCTTACCCAGAGCTTGATTGGCATAAGTTCTCTGAAGAATTCATCACTGAATCTCTAGGCGTTACTTGGAACCCTTACACAACTCAGATCGAACCACACGATTACATCGCTGAACTGTTCGACGCAATCGCTCGCTTCAACACAATTCTGATTGACTTCGACCGTGACGTTTGGGGTTACATTGCACTAGGCCACTTTAAGCAAAAAACTATTGCTGGTGAGATCGGTTCTTCAACCATGCCTCACAAAGTTAACCCAATCGACTTTGAAAACTCAGAAGGTAACCTAGGTCTTGCGAACGCTGTATTCGGCCACCTAGCACAGAAACTGCCTATCTCTCGCTGGCAGCGTGACCTAACTGACTCAACAGTTCTACGTAACCTTGGTGTGGGTGTGGGCTACGCTATCATCGCTTACACCTCTACGCTTAAAGGTATCAGCAAGCTAGAAGTTAACCGTGAAGCACTTCTTGCTGAACTAGACCAAAACTGGGAAGTATTGGCAGAGCCTGTACAAACAGTAATGCGTCGTTACGGCATCGAAAAACCATACGAGAAGCTAAAAGAACTAACTCGTGGTAAGCGTGTAGACGGCGAAGCAATGCGTAACTTCATCGACGGTCTTGAGCTTCCTGAGCACGAGAAAGCACGTCTGAAAGAGATGACGCCGGCGAACTACATCGGTCAAGCAATCGAGCTGACAGATAAGCTGTAATCCTCTCAACAGTTAAATATCAAAGGGCTGATGTAAACACATCAGCCCTTTTTGTTTGTCAGTGTGATTAAGTTGAGCGTTATTGCTTTTGAAAGAAGAGGGTTATCGCTCCAACCTCAATGCCAAACTTTTTGATTTTGGTTGAGTTGAATACGTGCTTTTCGTCTTGACGATATAACCAATCATCAAACCCAACCACCACGGATGAATCATCCATTTTTAGTTCAAAGTCGTACTGCCACTGAAGCGCGTTACCGACTTCTTTGCCCATTGCCTGTCCGATGATATCATCTGCTTCACCGACATAACTACCTTCACCATCTCGATTAATCACCCAAATTCGCTGGTCTATCTCTCCGTCATCAAACACGAAATCTTCAACCAGTGTGAGCGTGTCACCTTCAACGCTGCCAATAATCTCAACCGTAAAACGACGGGTTTGCTTGTCGGTGTAATCTTGAACCATACCCCAAGCGGTCACTTTACCTTCAAAATAGTCGAAAAGGTCAAAGCGTGGATTTGATGCTTGGTAGCTGTCTAAGTCAGCGGAACACCCCGTGACGGCAAAAACTAACGTTAGAAGAAAGGTTTTCAAAAGTTTCATTATTGGCTAAGTCCTATTAGTTGTGCTCGCAGTTTAGGGTACGTAGTTTTGGGTGAAAGCCAGATAGCGAGAAAGGCGTCATTCAAGCTCTCGTCGGTGATTGAGCCGATACGTGTCGGCGATGCCATTTCATTCGAACGAAAATAAAAGTGCCCGCTTTGGCCATCAGTCACGTAAGTGAGGTTTTGTCCCTTCTCGATATTTGGGAAGATGGTCACCAACTCTTGAATCCATCTCTGTGAGAGTTGCTTATCGAAACCCATTTCTTCCCACTGGTCCTCGGTTGCATCAAGCAATTGCTGCTGGCTTATATCTCTTTGGTAATCGATCGAAAGTGCTAGAGGATGAGGCGTAATGTCAGCATCAACAGAATAAGTTCCATTGGGCGTTTGGAGTCGTGATTGATAGACATCAAAAATAAATAGCGACAACTGAGCTTCTCCCACAGCTGGCCACGTGTTCCATTCAGTTTCGCTGTCTACTGGTGCCGCATAGCTCGTGGATGAGACTAGCAGGCTAAAAGTTAGCCCCCTTTTGATCAACTGAAAGATTCGGCTCATGGCTATACACCTTCTTAATCACAATAATAAGGAGTGACCACTCGATGAACAGAACCAATAGAGTCGTCACGTTACCATGTGGGAAGGCAACCGCTTGGAGTTTCATGCCGGCAAAGTAACTCATTGCGCCAGCTATCCCACTCACTATTGATACGAGAACTGGGTGGTATTGGTTCAGAATCGGCGTTAAATAGTTGGCATACCAGAGGAAGATAGCCCAAAGGAGGATGAGCCAGATTGGAAAACGGCTTGGTTCAAACTGAAACAAGCCAAAATAGTAGTTGGCGTAGTCTGTACATACACCGAGTACTAGCAACCCTAACCATGCCCCCAATCGAATTTGGCTGAGCCCAACGGACAAGAGTTGGGTAACAAACACAAGGCTCAACGTCAGCCATACCCACTCTTCTCTACCCAATATGGCAAGAAACCAGATGATCTGAAACCATGTGGATAAGAGGATTAAACGTCGAGCACTCATATTAGGGTCTTTCAAATGTCATATGTACGGTGCTGATACTTTTCGCTTTAAAGCCACCCTCACAATAACAGAAATAATAGTTCCACATTCGAATGAAAGTATCATCAAAGCCAAGCTCTCTAACCCGCGCCTCCGCAGCATTGAAGCGGAGATACCACTGGCGCAATGTATGGGCGTAGTCCTCACCGATATCGAACAAATCTCGCAACACAAGGTCACTCTGCTTGGTCGCGGCTTGTGTTAGCGCCGTAATTGAAGGTAGGAATCCCCCCGGGAAGATATATTTTTGGATAAAATCGACGTTATTACTGTAGTAATCGTAACGTTGGTCAGCAATGGTAATTGCTTGTATCGCCATTAGGCCCTTTGGTTTAAGTAGGGACTGGCATTTCTGAATGTATGAATTAAGGTACTCTTTGCCGACCGCTTCGATCATTTCAATCGACACGAGTTTATCGAACTCACCCGTTAAGTTGCGATAATCTTCTTTGAGTAGCGTTATTTTGTCTTCTAATCCTCGAGCTTTAACTTGGGCTTGGGCATAGTCAAATTGCTGTTCAGAGATGGTCGTTGTTGTAACATGACAGCCATACTTCTCTGCCATGTAGATAGCCATTGCACCCCACCCCGTACCGATCTCAACGACACGATCGGACGATTGCAACTTTAGTTGCTGACACAAGCGCTCCATCTTATTGATTTGCGCTTGCTCCAGCGTATCGTTGGGAGATGAGAAAATCGCCGATGAATACAACATGTTTTCATCGAGGAAGGTGTCGTAAAGGTCATTACTTAAATCGTAATGCGCATGTATGTTTTTCTGAGAGTTGGCGACCGTATTACGGTTGAGCCAGTGCCCTACCTTGTAAGAGAGCTTGGAGATAAAACTGGTGCGGTTTTCGATTGAATCCAGCGTTGACATATTCAGTGCCATCAGCTCCATAAGCGCGGTCAAGTCAGGGCTGTCCCACCAAGCTTCCATGTAGGCTTCACCGGCCGCAATACTACCACCCGTTAACAAACGCGAATAAAATGCAGGATTTTTTACTTCAATAAGCGCGCTTGGCTCACCACTTTTCGGACGACCAAACATTGTTCTTTGGTTGCTCTCAGCGCCATCAAATGACTCGACAACGGTGAGGCAGCCCTTAGATATTTTGTATAAACAAGTAAACGCGATAGACCTTGCCGTTTTTTGCCCAGTCGTCAGTGTCCCATTAAAAGGTATTGCTTGAGAGTTGATCATGTTCGATTCTCCTCGACTTCTTTTCTCTTATCCTGTTTGTCATCGCCAGACTGATATTTGGGGTGTGAATAGAACGGCGCCCCTTTTAACCATAGCTTTAGCGCATGCCAGTAAATTCCAATAACTACTTTTACTGCCATAATCGGTGTCACGATCAGTTGCTTAAGTAAAAATTTAGACGACAACGGATGCTTTTTCATCGTCAACGTCGCGTCAAACTCCTTGTTTTCTCGGTGACATTCCAAATGTACAAACAGTCGGCTGTCTAAAGGTTTTACTCGCCATTGATACTTTTGTTCGATGGGATTGAAAGGAGAGACATGGAAAGCCTTATCTTGTTCAAAACCCTGCGTGCTCGATGCTGGAACTGCATAATAGTGTCTCTCGTTCCAAGGAGTGTTACTCACTTCAGCCAGCAGGTAACACCACTGCCCCTGTTTGTTATAAAGGTAGTAAAAGTTTACCGGGCTGAAGTAAATACCTAGATATCTTAGGTGAACCACGGCCTCGACCTTACCATCGACCCGATCTCCAGTAAGCTCGTACACTTTGTCTTGGACAGCCGTTTTTAGGCAACCTGACCCTAGGTAGTCCTCGCGCTTAAACCGTGCCCAGTGCCACCAGCGCTGACCAAAACACCACACATCCTTTTCTAGCTCTGCCAAGCCATCAAGATCTAAGCAAGGCATGAATAGTGGATAACTGAGCTGGTGTTTGATTGGCGAAAATCGACGGTGCCTGACGCTGCCGACGAGCAATGCGCTTGTGGACCGTGTATCTGTCTTCATTAGGCTGCCCCTTTTTGAGACACCGCAGCAGTTTGAGATTGTAGACCTTTCACCACATCTAACGCACTTCGCACACCATCTTCATGGAACCCGTTATACCAGTATGCTCCGCAGAACCAGGTTTGATTGATACCATTGATTTCATTACGGCGCTTCTGGGATGCCAGAGACTTTTGATTAAACACCGGATGATCGTAGTGGAAGGTACGCAGTATCTTGTCTGGAGAAATTTGCTCTGAACTGTTCAACGACACGCAGAAGGTTTTTGGTGATTCAATATGTTGGAGTATATTCATGTTGTAAGTGAGTGTTGGCCTTCTCTCTTGCTCATCTTGACCGCCACTCAATCGATAGTTCCAAGAAGCCCATGCTGCTTTCGATTTGGGGAGCAGTTCTTCATCGTGGTGAAGAATCACTTCATTCTCTTGATAGTCCAATCCTGTCAATACATCGGTTTCCGTTGAACTGGCATCTTGCAACAGAGCCATTGCTTGGTCACTGTGACAAGCAAAAATAACGTGATCGAAGCGCTCCACGCATCCGTTTGCTTTAATCACAACACCAGATGAATCCCTTGTTACTGACTCGACAGGCGTCGACAGGCGAATACGATCTTTAAAACCGGAAATCAGCGGCTCAACATAGGCTCGAGAGCCCCCTTCAATGACATACCATTGCGGTCGATTGGTGACATCAAGCAGACCATGATTTAGGAAGAAACGCGCAAAGAAGTCGAGAGGAAAGGCGCGCATATCGGCTAACGTTGACGACCATATCGCCGCCCCCATTGGTAGAATGTAGTTATCGCAAAAATAGTCACTAAAGCCTTGAGTGTTTAAGAACTCACCCAGCGTCTGTTGCTGGCCTTTATTAAGTTCCACAACCTGTTTTACTGCTTTGTTAAACTTAAGGATTTCAAAGATAAATGCGTAGAATTTTGGGTTGAACCAGTTTCGCTTTTGCGCAAAAAGTGTTGTCACAGTGTGGCCGTTGTACTCGAGTCCAGTGGCATCATTGCGAACACTAAAGCTCATTTGCGTCGGCAAACCTTTTACCCCAATTTCATTCATCATTTGAATAAAGTTTGGATACGTTCGGTCGTTGTAAACAATAAAGCCAGTATCGACGGCGTAGGTTTTATTTTCGAGTTCGACATCGATCGTCGCAGTGTGACCGCCAATGTAGTCGTTGGCCTCAAACACGGTAACATCATGCTCTTTATGTAGATGGTAACCACAAGTAAGCCCTGAAATACCTGTACCAATAATCGCAATTTTCACTTTGGACTCCTTAACCAGAAATGAGCTTTGATGTCAGTTTGTTTTGCCAACTGTATGGCAGTAACCCAAGTAACCTTAAAATTGAAGTAAATCTACTTGGAAAGTAAATATGTGATTTGCCCTTAGCCAGCCCGAGTCGTATCGCTTTCGAGGCGTATTCGACACTTACAAGCATGGGCATAGGAAATGTGTTTTTGTCGGTGAGTGGTGTTTCAACAAACCCCGGATAGATAACAGAAACGTCAATTGATTTGCTTTTTAAATCGACTTGTAAAGCGCGAGCAAAATAACTTACCGCGGCTTTAGACGCGCCATAGGCTTCAGCTCGAGGGAGTGCCAACTCACTCGCGATGGAACCAACAACTGCAACACGATGGCCAGATTCAAAGTGATGCTGACACGCTTCGATCACGTTCGCTAATCCCACAACGTTGATATCGAATACTCGCTTCACCAGAGAGGCGTCAACGTGCCCATCGTCAATGTATTCACAGTCTCCAGCGTTCATAATCCAAAGGGTGGGAGTAAAGGGTAAAGTAGCGAGAGCGTCGCGAGTGTTTTCAAAATCTGTTACGTCAAAGGCAACAGAATGAATCCTGTCAGAGTACATTTCCAACTCGGAAAGCTTGGCTATGTTTCTGCCACAAGCAACCACCTCCCAGCCATCATCGGCATAATCTCGAGCCAAACGCTGGCCGATGCCCGATGTTGCGCCTGTAATCAATACTCGGTTCATTGCCCTAACCTCTGCTTGATGGTCTTGATGACAGAACCAAGAAGTGGCAAGTTTTCATAAAGCATCTCACCGAGATCAAAGTAGTCCCGGTGGTAGACGACTCTACCGTCAGCGAACTTGAGGTGACTTACTCCTTTCACCTCGACCTTACTTCCCCGCTGCAACTTCGGGTGTTCGAGCGTCATCGTCCACGTCAGAAAGCCAGCATCCCCGACCTGTTGGTGTTCCTCAATGTCGAAATCGCAGCGCTTTACGTTCTCGTATAATGAGGCAAAGTACTTTTGCAACGCATCCCAGCCTTCCAATCGATGGGCAGCATCCTCAAAAACAACGTCCTGATGATAGACACCTTCTAGCAGGTGCAAATTCGCTTTATTTAGACACTGATAAATGTTGCCAACAGACTCTACGTTCATCGTTACCTCTCAATTTGTTATACAAGTGATATTTTTGTACAACAAATTCAGCTTAGAACATTAGAGAACGTTGTACAAATTAAAATGCATACACTTGCTTAATTTGTTACGTAATACTCAAAAATTTGGATCAAAAAAGGCTTGGCATAAAGCCAAGCCTTTTCAATACATTGTAGACCTGTTAAGAATTTCTAAGTGCTGCGATACGTTTATCGAGTGGAGGGTGACTCATCAGCAATTCAGTCATTGAACGTTTACCATTAATACCAAACGCCATCATTGAGCCTTCAAGCTGAGACTCGTGACTCACTTTCAAACGCTCTAGCGCCGCGATCATCTTATGTTTACCGACTAGTCGGGCCGCTCCTGCATCTGCGTGGAACTCACGGTGGCGGCTGTACCACATGGTGATGAAGCTTGCCAAGAAGCCAAATACAAGCTCAAGTACAATAGAAACACCGAAGTAGACCATCATGTTGCTGCCGCCTTCTTCCTCGTCACTGTTAGAAGAAACAATGTTAGCAATGAAACGAGACAAGAAAATTACGAAGGTGTTCACTACACCTTGCATCAACGTCATAGTGACCATATCACCATTTGCGATGTGGCTAACCTCATGTGCTAGCACCGCTTCCGCTTCATCTCGGCTCATGTTGTGTAGCAAGCCCGTTGACACTGCAACCAAAGAGTCATCTCGCTTTGCGCCTGTTGCAAAAGCGTTGATATCAGCCGAGTCATAGATCGCGACCGTAGGCATACCAATGCCCACTTGCTCTGATTGGCGACGAACCGTCTCTAGTAGCCAATGCTCGGTCTCATTGCGAGGACTTTCAATGACCATACCGCCAACTGAGCGCAGAGCCATACTCTTTGACATCATCAAAGAGATAAAAGAACCGCCGAAACCAAACACTGCAGCCATAAGAAGTAGGCCAGAAAGGCTACCAGGCTGCATCCCCGTTACAGCATAAACAATATTTAGTACAACACTTAGCACGAGTACAACGGCTAAGTTGGTTGCGAGAAACAACATTACACGCTTCATGACTTTTCTCCGAAACTGGAAGCTTATTATTATTGGCCCTAAGTGCCACGATTGATGGCATCAGCAGAGTTAACATATAGATATAGTCTAACGGCTTTAAAAACAAGGTTAAGTCTCAAATTGAAACATTTGTTTTCCATCTCTCGTCAATGCCATTTAGCTACAGTTCACATTCAGCCAAGTTATACCTACCCAGCGAGAGATAAGCGTTCAAATCTAACTTTAGACTTTGGTCTTATTGTCTAATTAGCGAAACATGCTAAGTTTTGTTTAGATAATAAATCCATGGGAATAAGGGATAACATCATGGTTGAAACTAGCAACTATCAAATGGCTATTGATTTACTTTGCTGTCACCTTGGTATTTCAGAGGAAGAAGCAAAACAGCAACTCGGCATTTCATCCGAACAGGGCGCTCAAACTCATGTTAATGAAATGCAGCAAGCGATGATTGGATTGAGCAACGAGAAATAGCTCGACCCTCTAAAAGTCAAAGGGCAGCCACTTGGCTGCCCTTTTTTGTATTAATTGCGTTTAATTAATGGTTCGACATTAATGTACTTTGCTAAGCCCTTACGCTTGACGCTAGGAACATAAGGAATCTCACCAATTTTTGGCGCATCAATTTTTTGCTCTAGCATTTCAATAATTTCAGCGTAGTGTTCTGTGCCTGGGTTTACACGGTTTGCAACCCAACCGACTACTTCTAAGCCATCTGCTTTGATCGCATCTAGCGTAAGCATTGCGTGGCTCAAACAGCCTAGCTTAATCCCGACGACCAACACGACAGGCAGCTTTTCTTGTTGTACCCATGATGAAAGGCAGTCGCTGTCTGATACCGGAACGCGCCAACCGCCTGCCCCCTCGACTAAAACAATGTCCGAATTCGCTTTGTGCTCAGTTAACTTTGCACTCAACACTGAGTAATTGATTTCGACCCCTTCACGGCGCGCTGCAATATGCGGAGACGCCGGTAATTCTAACGCATAAGGGTTCACATCATCGTAGGCGACATCAACTGTCGCTGCACTTTGCAAATACAGTGCATCAGAGTTGCGAAAGCCTTGCTCTGTTCGTTCACTGCCTGCTGCTACTGGTTTGTAACCAATAGTATTTAAGCCATTTTCAGCAAGCGCGTTTAAAATTGCTTTTGAAGCAACTGTTTTTCCAACATCGGTATCCGTACCAGCTATAAAAAATGCATCAATCATCGATGAATAACCCCTAAACAAACCTGATAAGTGGCAGGAAGAAGACCCTGATGGTTTTTGAACGTCTGGTATGCTTGCTCGACTTGGCGAAGCGCTGTACGGCTTGTCAAGCCATGAGAGCGACCGTGAACATGAGTTGCTCCAATGCCTTTTAAATCACGCATGAGAGAAAAAGCCGTCGTGTACCAAACTGTGATCGAGGGCAAGTCTAGTCGATGGTTTACGCAGCCGGATTGCGCTAACGCAATTTTTACCTGATTGGTACTGATAAAGTCATTCACGTGTTGATATGAGTCAATTTTTGCCCACGACTGCTTAAGCTCGCTCAATGAGCCATCCAGCAACGTAGAGAAATAGGCCTGTCCGTTATGTTTTAGTACGCGGTGAATCTCTCTAAGTGGATCAGCAAGATCCTCACACCATTGCAGTGCCAAGCTCGAAAACACCAAATCAAACTGCTCAACCTCAAATGGCAGCTTCTCTGCGTCTCCCAAGTGGTAACTCATATTGCGCTCGCCACAGCGTTTTCGAGCTGTGTCGAGCATCTGCTGCGATAAATCACAACAAACAACATGAGCGCCCCTTTGCTGTAGCATCTGCGAAAAATAACCAGTGCCACAACCAAGGTCGAGCACAACTCGCCCCGTCAGGTCTGCGGGCATCAAATCGAGTAACCGATGGCCGACGTCACGCTGGAACGCCGCGTGAGCATCGTAAGTTTGAGCCGCTTTGCCAAACGCCTCAGCTATGGCGGTTTTATCATTGGATGACGACCCGTGTACCGCTAACGCTTGTTCCATCCCATCACCCTATACTTCCATTCTCAAGTAGTTGTTCTAAGTTCTCAACCAAAGACACGACATGCGACAACTCATGATTAGCCGTCAATGTAATTCGCAGTCTCGCCGTACCTTGAGGCACAGTTGGTGGACGGATGGCGGTGGTCCATAACCCTTTACTTTTCAAAGCCTGTGATACTTCCACAGCAAAGTGACTGTCACCAAGTAGCACCGGTTTTATGGGGGTTACTGTTTCTACATAACCAGGAAAACCACTAAAGTTCTCTTTGAAACTATGTTGTAACTCCGCGAGCTTTTCTCGACGCCAATGCTGAGTTTGCAGCATGGTAACCGCGTAAGTTAAGGCATACGCTTGTGAAGGCGGTATCGCCGTTGAGTAAACGTGGTGACGAGCAAATTGAGTTAGGTAGTCGCCCATTTCTTCACTGCATAGAATTGCCGCGCCCGAAAGGCCAAATGCTTTACCAAACGTGACAACCAAAACGTCAGGAGTGATTTGAGCCAAATGACAACTGCCTTGGCCTTCACTCCCCAGTACACCGATGCCATGAGCATCATCGACCGCCAGCAAGGAATCCTCCTTTACCACATCACGGATATCTGCAAGTGGTGACAGATCGCCATCCATGCTGAAGACCCCCTCTGTGATGACAAACGCATCGTCGGTCAGGAGTGCCTTAAGCGATGCAACATCATTGTGCTTAAAGCGTTTCATTGTTGCAGGGGAAAGCATACCCGCTTCCATCAAAGAAGCATGATTGAGCTTATCTTGCAGCAATAAATCGCCCTTTTCTAATAAGCCAAAAATCAATGCCTGATTTGCCGCAAAGCCCGAACCAAATAGTACTGCGCTCTCAAAGCCCAACCATTCACATAACGCGGACTTTAACCCCGCATGGGCAGAGCTAAAACCCGTAACCAGTGGCGATGCACCACTTCCGCAGCCATAGATCTCAAGCCCTTTTTGCCAAGCCCTGCGCAGTTCATCGTCGCAAGCCAAGCCCAAATAATCATTACTCGAAAAATTTAAGAATGTCCCCCCATGCTCAAGCACGGGGCAGTTGCCAAAATTGACCTCTTTGACTTGACGAGAAAGCCCGAGTTCTTGACGACGCTGCAACTCGCGCTTTATACGCGCTTTAAACGCTGGCATCGTAGAACAAATCATCTTTAGCCGGTCTTGCAGCTACGCGCTCGACAACTCGGTCTAAAAGGTCATTTTCTTGTATCTCATCTGGTTTTTGAGAAACTTGCTGACTATTGATTCCTAACTTATCAAACAGCAGCATATCTTTGTCTTCGGAAGGGTTTGGTGTAGTGAGCAGTTTGCAGCCATAAAATACCGAGTTGGCTCCAGCCATAAAACAGAGCGCTTGCATCTGTTCATTCATGTTCTCACGGCCAGCAGAAAGGCGAACCGCCGACTTTGGCATCATGATACGTGCAATGGCAATCAAGCGAATAAAGTCGAAAGGCTCGACATCATCCACCTCTTCAAGTGGTGTGCCTTTCACCTTTACTAACATGTTGATCGGCACGCTTTCTGGGTGAACCGGCAAGTTTGCCAATTCTACAAAAAGACCCGCTCGGTCATTGACGCTTTCACCCATGCCAATGATGCCACCCGAACAAATCTTCATGCCGGCATCACGGACATGAGACAAAGTATCAAGGCGATCTTGGTAAGTACGAGTGGTAATAATGTTGCCGTAGAACTCTGGTGACGTATCGAGGTTATGGTTGTAGTAATCCAAACCCGCATCGGCTAGCTCGTTTGCCTGATCTGGCGTAAGCATACCAAGCGTCATACAGGTTTCCAGCCCCATGCCTTTAACACCTTCAATCATCTTTTTAAGGTGTGGCATGTCACGCTCTTTAGGATTCTTCCAAGCCGCTCCCATACAGAAACGTGTTGACCCCGCACTTTTCGCTTTTTGCGCAGCGTCTAAAACACGCTCAACTTCCATCAGGCGCTCTTTTTCTACGTCGGTTTTATAGCGCGCACTTTGCGGACAGTACTTACAGTCTTCTGGACATGCTCCTGTTTTGATCGACAGCAGTGTGCTGACTTGAACATGGTTGTGTTGCTGGTATTGACGGTGAACCAGTTGCGCTTCGAAGAGGAGGTCCATAAATGGTTTTTCCATAAGCTCACGAACTTCTGCAACAGTCCAGTTGTGACGTACTTCCACGTGCATTCCTTTAGTTATTAGATTTGTTACTTGGCTAGTCTAACCTCGGCAGGTAGACTGTCAACAATTAAGAAAATTAAAAGTTTACAGATGGTTGTTTTTTAACCAATAAAATAGGACGCACATCTATGGATCTCGCCTTTGACCGCCGTCATATCTGGCATCCCTACACATCAACGCTAACACCTCTGACCTGCTACCCTGTTGTCTCTGCTAATGGTGTATTGATTCAATTGGAAGACGGAAATCAACTCGTTGACGGAATGTCGTCATGGTGGAGTGCGATACATGGGTATAACCACCCTCAGCTCAACGCGGCTGCGCACCTCCAAATCGATACGGTGTCACATGTTATGTTTGGGGGAATCACTCACGAGCCAGCTATTGAGCTTTGCAAAAAACTGCTCAACTTTGCACCGGATAACTTAGAACACGTATTTTTAGCCGATTCTGGCTCGGTTGCGGTCGAAGTAAGTTTAAAGATGGCACTCCAGTATTGGCATGCTAAGGGTGAGAGGCGAGCAAAGTTCCTTACCTTACGAGACGGTTACCACGGTGATACTTTTGCAGCAATGTCTGTCACTGATCCCGATAATTCAATGCACTCACTTTACAAAGGCTTCTTGCCTGAACATATCTTTGCGTCATCACCAAAGTCCGGTTTCTGGCAGGAGTTTCAACCAAGTGACCTTGACGATATCACACGTAAAGTCGAGGAGAATCATAAGGACATCGCAGCTGTCATTTTAGAACCGATAGTACAAGGTGCTGGAGGAATGCGAATCTATCACCCTGAGTTCTTAAAAGGAGTTAGAGATCTGTGTGATCAATATGGATTACTTTTGATCTTGGACGAGATTGCGACTGGATTTGGCAGAACTGGGAAGATGTTTGCTTGCGAACACGCCAACATCCAACCAGACATACTTTGCGTCGGTAAAGCCTTAACAGGGGGTTACATGACATTATCGGCGACCCTAGCATCAAAAGAGGTCGCAGATACGGTATGTGGTGGTGAGGCAGGATGTTTTATGCATGGACCGACCTTTATGGGCAACCCGTTAGCGTGCGCTGTTGCTACGGCGAGCATGGAGATATTAGAAAGCGGCAATTGGCAAAAGCAAACCAAACAGATCGAAAGTATTTTTTCAGAGCTATTACCTAACCTGATGAAATACTCTCTAGTGAAAGACGTTCGCTGGCTAGGCGCTATAGGTGTGGTTGAAACCACTCACCCCGTCAGTATGGATGCCATTCAAGCACACTTTGTTAAGCAAGGCATTTGGATACGGCCATTTGGTAAACTCATCTACATAATGCCTCCGTTTATTAGCCAACCTGCGGATATTGAGAAGCTCATTGCCGCAATTGAGTCAGCGTTAACATCTCCCGATTGTTTTCAGTATTAAAGCGCTGATACGCAAAAAGGCTTCCGCAACGGAAGCCTTTCTTATGGTAAACGTCAGCGAATGACTACTCTTGGTCAATCATCCAACGTCGGAATTCTTTTCGCTCTTGCTTAGACGCTTTAACGTACCAAGCCTTTAGTTGTTCAAGGTTGTTGGTGTCTAGGGGCTTGATAACTTTATCTGACTTAGCCTGTGTATTTGGCACTGCAGGAGTTGCTTGTTCTGCAACAGCTGCTTTTGCTACAAGTGCTGCCGAAGAGCCGAACACGATACCTCGCGCTTCATTATGTTTTGCTACTCGTTCTGGCATATTAAAATAAGGCATAAAACCTTCTGAACGATCAAGTGCTTCTTGAGTGTATTCTATTGGTTTTCCATCTGCTGTTCTAATCACCCATTCTGGGTTGTTCTTGAATGCTCTATTTGCTTGCTCATACGTATACAATTTAGGAGGAACTACAGAAATATCATCGTTTGTAGCTTCGAAGCTAATAACAAATGGATTTGAGTCGAACACTCGGTCCTCTCCAGAGTCTTTTAGCTTCTTACTATATTTTACAATTATCTGAATAGGCCCAGACTGAATATCGACAACTTCACGCTTATCATCAAGCTCGACACCGTTAAGAAACAAGAAGTTTGTGCCTTTTTTAGGCTCTAGGCTAGCAGCATTCACACTCGCCGTTAGCAACATCATAATCACAATTGATAAAGCTTTCATATAATCCCTCTTTATGAACTAAAAAAGCCACCCTATGGGTGGCTTAAGTGTCTAGTATTTAGGCTTAGAAGTAAGCTTTGATACCTACAGCAACGCCAGTTTCGTTGCTTTCGCCTTGGTCGTTTTCACCGTTGTCACCACCAACTTCAGCATACGCTGTAGTGTTTGGAGCTAGCTTGTAACCAGCGTTTACATACCAAGCATTGAAGCTGTCTGAGCCTGAAGCGTCAGACTTAGAAGTGCTGTAACCACCAGCAAACACAACTTTTTCGATTGTGTATGTTGCAGCTAGGCCGATAGTATCGATTGATACGTCAGAGTCATCGATGTTGTAGTAAGCAGCAGCTAGCTCTAGGTTCTCTACACCGTTGTAACGAGCTTGAGCAGACCATAGCTTCTCATCATGAGCAGCTGCGCCCTCGCCAACTTCACCAGCACCGTAGAATGCAGTAAAGTCGAAGTCTGCAACGCGGTAGCCTAGTTTACCATCGAAGTAAGTAGCGTCGTTGTTTAGACCTTCGTCACCGTTTTTGTCTTGTACTAGAGCAAAGCCGCCGTAAAACGCGCCTTTGTCAAGATCGTAACGGATTGTTTCGTCTGCACAGAAGTGGCTGTCGTCACCGCCGAAGAACGTGCTTAGACCGAACTGGAAGTCAGAACCGATACCAGCGTCATCTAGGTTTGCACAAGTACGACCAAACTTGATTGAACCGTAATCATCTGAGTAGAAAGCAACGTAAGCGTCACCATCGTTTGCAGCGTCTTTGTCAACACCTACATCGTTGATTTGCCAGAAACCACCGAATTGAAGCGCGTCGTTGATTGCATAACGAACATCAAGGCTGATGTCAGCGTCTTGAATTTGTTGCTCAGCTTCAGAACCTTTTGCTTTGTCTTTAACGTAAACAACTTCAACGTCACCGCCAAGAGCTACTGTTACGCCATCTTGGTTGTATAGTTCAATACCAGCTTGTGCTGATGCTGCTGCTAGAACTGAAAGAGCTACTAGAGTCTTTTTCATAATAATCCACTGCCTTTTCTTAAAACTGGGAAATCCTTATCCGGTTCCCTTTATGTTTTTTGATGATGGCTCTCACCTCTATTTGGGTTTGATGCCATCGCCATCTAAATTGCGGGGTCTAGATTGCAAAAGAATGCCCTGCGTGTCAAATGTTCTAAAAATCTCACGTAAAAAAACATAAAAACATTTAATAACAGTGACTTACATTGTTTTGCGCACATTTTACGACCAAGTTCATACCCTAAACCCGACAAATATCCGTAAAAGCACAAAAATAAAAAACAGAACAAAACACCAAAAAGATGACATTTAAGTAAAACTTATGATATTTATCACCACGATATTATATGAGATAGAGTTATATATTTTTTACATTTAGAAATTAATCTAAGTCGCTGATGGTTCAGTTTTTTTTTGTGAACAAGATCCACATTTGCGGATTAAGGATTCTATTTCGTGAGCTGAGTAGCGCTTAGAGAAGTGTGCTATCATCCTCATCCCGTTTTAGAGATCTCTGTATGACAACCAGTAAAATCCAACAATCCATTCGCAACAGCTATCAAAACCTCCAATTCCAGTTAGATAACTTTGTACCTCGACGTGCCCAGAACTACCTTGTCGCAGAGATAACAAAGACACTGTGTGGTGAGTATCACAAATCAACTCGGATGATTGTCGCAGAAGCAGGTACGGGAATCGGTAAATCGCTTTCTTATTTGATGGCAACTATTCCTGTCGCCTTGCACAACAACAGAAAGGTTGTCATATCGACCGCAACCGTCGCACTGCAAGAACAGTTGGTGAATAAAGACCTTCCTTTATATAGACGCATCACGGATCGTGAGTTCTCTTTTATACTCGCCAAAGGCAGACAACGTTATTGCTGCGCAGAAAAACTGGCAGCAGCCTCGGGTGTGGACGGCGGGCAACTGGCGATGTTTGAGACCAAGCCAAAGAAGAAAGAGATCGACCAGCTGGAGTTGATGTATAAGAGACTCGCCGAAAACAAATGGGACGGAGACAGAGATTCTTGGCCAAAGCCTATTGATGATGCCATTTGGCAGCTCATCGTCAGTGACAAGCACAGCTGCAATGGGAGTATGCCTGCTCACAGAGGTTGTCCATTCCAGAAAGCGCGTTCTGAAATGGATAAAGCCGACATCATCATTGCCAATCATAGTTTGGTAATGGCGGACGCAGATCTTGGTGGCGGCGTCATACTTCCTGAGCCAGAAAACACTATCTATGTATTCGATGAAGCGCATCACCTACCCCATGTCGCTCGGGATCACTCTTCCGCCGCTGCAAGCTTGAAAGGCGCTGCGAGTTGGCTAGAGCGTTTGAACCAGTCCGTGACCAAGTTTGCCAATCTCGCCGATGAAAAACGAGTCAGCCGATTTCGCAACGAACTACAGGATGCGATTCAACAGTTGATACCCTCTTTATCTCAGTTGGCAACCCGATTTGACCCTGCTCATTTTGAAGAAAATATCTATCGATTTGAAAATGGTGAGCTGCCGTCATGGCTTGATGAAGAGTCTAAAGAACTAAAGAAGCTCTCTCAAAAAGGGGCTCAAGCTGTCGGGAAAATTGCGGATTTGATTGCCGAGCGAGTCAAAGATGGCGAACTCACCAACCGGTTGGCTGAGCCAGCACTGGCGGAGTTGGGTTTCTATATTCAGAGGATGGATAACCTTGCAGCTGTCTGGAATTTAATGGCAGAGCCTCAACGGGAAAAAGGCGCTCCGCTTGCAAGATGGCTTGAAGTAAGCCCAGAACGCGAAGGCGATTTTGTTGTCAATGTTTCGCCTCTTGAAGTGGGCTGGCAGCTCGATCAACAACTATGGAGTCGCTGTATTGGTGCGGTACTCACCTCTGCGACAATGCGTGCACTCAACTCATTTAGTTTTTTTTGCCGCCAAGCAGGCATCAGCGAAAAACCGGAAGATGGCGTACGTTTCTTAGCCCTCGCGTCTCCGTTTGATTATCAAAATCAAGCTGAGCTTCGAGTACCTAAAATGAAATACGAACCGCAGGCTCCTCAGTTTACAGAATATCTTATCGATATTTTGCCTAACTTAATCGAGGACAAACAGGCCAATTTAGTTTTATTCTCATCCTATTGGCAAATGAATCAGGTTGCTGAAGCACTCTCAACATATTTCGTTAAAAACGGATGGGCACTTCAAGTTCAAGGCCAAGAGTCGAGGGCGGAAATACTAAAAAAACATAAAACACTCGTTCAATGCAAAAAAACCAGTGTGCTGTTTGGGACTGGGAGCTTTTCTGAGGGGCTCGACTTACCGGGAGAGCTATTAGAGAACTTAATCATCACCAAGATTCCCTTTGGTGTTCCGACCTCACCAGTAGAGCAAGCACATGCAGAATATATTGAAAACCGTGGCGGCAACCCTTTTATGCAAATCACGGTACCAGAAGCAAGCAAAAAACTGATTCAATCAGTGGGACGCTTGCTGCGTAAAGAGAGGGATTCTGGTAAAGTCATCATCCTTGATCGCCGTATTGTAACCAAACGATATGGGAAATCATTGCTAGACTCCCTACCACCGTTTAAACGTGTGATTGAATACTAAGGTCCGTTGACCAAAAACAACTATAAAAAGATAACTCTATGGAATTGTTTGAGCCAACCGTGCTGTTGGTGTTGGCCCTTGTTGCTTTTGCTGCTGGATTCATTGATGCGGTAGCTGGTGGAGGTGGGATGCTCACTGTCCCTGCACTGCTATCACTGGGTTTACCCCCGCATATCGCACTCGGCACCAATAAACTTGCTGCTACCTTCGCGTCTTCAACAGCGGCATTTACTTATTACCGCAAACGCTTATTCAAACCGCGCTGCTGGAAACGGGCATTTGTCTCTACGCTAATCGGTGCCACCCTTGGTACCTTGTTTGTCGATTTGATTTCGACAGAGTGGCTAGAGAAAATCCTTCCACTGATCATATTAGCCGCTGCCGTCTACACCATTTGGCATAAAACACCAAATGCAGTTAAAAACGAGATGCCAGAACCATGCCCTGTGCTGAACAAGAAACAGTATGGACAAGGCCTTATTCTCGGTTTTTATGATGGTGTCGCAGGACCCGGAACCGGTGCTTTTTGGACAGTCAGCTCAATGGCACTCTATAAGCTCAATATTTTGCTCGCTTCTGGTCTATCAAAAGCAATGAACTTTACCAGCAACTTCACTTCTTTGGTGACGTTTGCCATTCTTGGCCATATCGATTGGGTATTGGGCTTAACCATGGGTCTGTGTTTGATGGCTGGTGCCTTCGTGGGCGCACACTCAGCAATCCGATTTGGCGCAAAGTTTATTCGCCCAGTCTTTGTTACTGTTGTCAGCATCCTTGCAGTAAAACTGGCCTACGAAGCGTGGTTTGTTAATTTATGAGCCGGATTAGTCAACTCTCCAATACTCTCGATGAGTTAGCACAACAAGCAGCCGCGGTCGATAGAAAAAGAGGCGAGCACCATTTGCCTCTTTTCGACGAACGCCTATTCAAAGGTCGGTCCAAGCTTTTGGTCCCTTGCGTCAAAGAGACCCAATCGACCCTAGATAGCATCATTCGCGAAGAAGCGGCAGGAAAACTCACCGCCTTACGTGCCGAATACTTAACCGAGCGCCTCTTATCTCAAATAAGTGCGATTCAGCGAGAACTTGCGACGGTAACAATACGCAAGAACGAGCCAAAGCACCGAAGCTACTTCCAAAAGCCCATCAACGAGCTTTATCAACACCTATCTCAGCATCAAGAGTGGGAGCGGCGTTTAATGGAAATGGTACGAGACAAAGAGCTCGCACTTCAGTATGCCCCGCCCTTTCAGCAACAAACGGCTCAGCAGGAATTGCTCGCCACCGAGCAACGCTTAAAACGTTGCCAAGAGGCGAAGCTGAAAATTGAAAACCAAATAACTTACCGTGAGAGAAATCAATAAATGTCTTCCGGACTCGATAATGCCCCTGACGAAATCAAACTCGCTGTTGATCTGATTTACTTATTGGAAAGCAACGAAGTCGATCCAAAAGTCGCGCTCGAAGCGATCAAGATCGTTAAGTCTGATTTAGAAAGCAAACTGGAACAGGCAGAGTAATGTATCAACTCTCTTTTGATCTCGACTCTTTTTTGGCCAAATATTGGCACAAGCAACCGACCGTTATAAAGCATGGTATTACCAACTTTATCGATCCTATTTCGCCAGAAGAACTTGCCGGCTTGGCGATGGAAGAAGAAGTTGATTCTAGATTTGTCACCAATAAGAACGGTCATTGGCAAGCGCAACATGGCCCGCTACCCGAGTCACTCTTTTCTCAACTTGAGGAAAGCCACTGGCAATTGATTGTTCAAGCGTGTAATCACTGGCATCTGGGCGCAGCAGAGTTAGTCGCTCCATTTAAAGCGCTGCCTCAATGGTTGTTTGACGATCTGATGGTCTGCTATTCCGCTCCACAAGGTGGCGTTGGACCACATATCGATCAATATGATGTATTTATCATTCAAGGCAGTGGTAAACGACGTTGGCGAGTAGGCGCCGCCGACGAAGGTCAATACCAAGAATCGATCCAAGGTGCCCTGCGCCAAATCGAGAGCTTTGACGCAATAATCGACGAAGTCTTGGAACCTGGAGATATTCTTTACATTCCCCCCGGATTCCCGCATGAGGGCAATACCATTGAGCCAAGCATGAGCTATTCAATGGGTTTTCGCTCCCCTAAAGAGCAAGAATTGCTGAGCCATTTTGCTGATTATGTCCTCGCCAAAGAAAAAGGCGATGTGCATCTGCATAACCCTCAAATGCAAACTCAACGCAATCATGGTGAAATTTTACGCTCTGATCTTACCCTGCTGACGCAAATGCTGCAGTCTGCGCTTGAATCCAAGCAAGATATTGAAAACTTCTTAGCCCTCAACTTAAGCCAATCTCGTCACCAACTTGATATTGTCGAACCTGAAGAAGTCATATCGCAAGAGCAAGTATACGCTCACTTAGAAGCGCTCGGTCATGTGGTTAAAGTATCGGGCTTGAGAGCGCTGTACCACGCCAATAACGCGAATCATGTATTCATCAACGGTGAAGAGTTTTCTGTGGCGGAGCCCGCGTTTGCGCCTATTCTTTGCGACCAAGCATCTATCACGCTCGATAGCTATTCAATTGAATCCCCGTCTTGGATCGCGTTACTGACTCGCTTAGTGAACCTAGGATACTGGTATTTAGATTAATTCTACCGAGCATCTGACTACCTCAAGATCAAAAAAGCCGCAACACTGCGGCTTTTCATTACACTTTAAACTGATTAACGAGCTGTTGTTGGTTTTTCGAAAGCTCGCCAATCTGCACACTGACCGTCTCAGACTCTTCGGCTTGCGATAATATCTGCGCGCTGAGATCTCTGATATTACTGACGCTTTGGTTAACCTCTCCAGACACCGACTGCTGCTCTTCAGCTGCCTTAACGATTTGGCTGTTCATATCATTGATCGAAGCAATCGACTCAAATATATGGCTCAATTCGCCCACCGCTTGTTCAACTTGATTTGATGAATGCTGCGCCAGTTCATTCCCTTCTTGGATGGCTGACACCACATCCTGGGTACCCGTTTGAACGCTGGCTATCACTTCTCGAATTTCACCCACCGAAGACTGTGTACGACTTGCCAAGTTTCTCACTTCTTCTGCAACCACCGCGAAACCACGGCCTTGATCGCCAGCTCGCGCCGCTTCAATTGCCGCATTGAGAGCAAGCAGATTTGTTTGCTCAGAAATGCCTTCAATCACCGTTAAGATCTCGGTGATATTCGCGTTGTTTTTGGCGAGGTCTTCAACCACTGGGACTGCCGAGGTCATTCTCTCTACCAAACGTTCCATTTCATGTTGTGACTTCTCGATAACCTGCTGCCCAACCGATGCTGCGTCGTTGGCTCTTTCCGCTTCTCTCACAGCCACTTGCGCATTTTGTACGACAAGTCCAGCGGTCTGAGTCATTTCCTCGGCCGCGGTCGCGACTAAATCGACCTCTTTAAACTGAGCGTCACTACTGCTGCTGGTATTTTGCGCCGCGACTTTTGATTGCTCTGAAGTTGTCGCAACCTGCATTGTGTTGTCGATAATATCTTTAATTGTTACTTGCAGCTTACCTAAAAAGAGGTTGAAACCGTTGGCTAACTGGCCAATTTCATCGCCTGATTTTACTTCAATCCTTTGAGTAAGGTCGCCTTCGCCAGACGCAATATCGTCGAGTCTTGCAACCACTTCGCGTATCGGCTTAACCAAACGAGACGCCATAAATGCCACGGTGAGCAAACCGAAAATAACCAAAGCCGAGCCTGCCAATATTTCAGTCTGAATACTGGCGCTCACCTGCTCGCTGATGATGTTATCCAGTTGTACTGCATCCCTTAAAACGCTGCTTCTTGGCATATCAAACAGCACGCCCCAAGTTTGGTTGGCAACCACGATAGGTGCAAATACGGTCAAGCGCTCGCCATCGCTACTCCAATGAGTTTCTACCGATTGTCCAAAGAGAAGATCGGTCAGCTGATCACCCGTTACATAAGCGCTGTTAAACGGCTGACCAAGCGTTTTGCTGCTATCATCACTGGCGATCAAAGTGCCATCGAGACTGACAATAGATACCGAGCCCTGCCCTTCAAACAACTTTGCATCTGATTCAACCGCCAACGCCTTAAGCGGGTCGAGGCGCAAATCGATACCAAAAAATCCCACGGCCATATCATCGATCAAAATAGGAACGGAAAGCGAAGAGGCAAGAAATGAACTGCCTTGATGATTAACCTGTTTGGGAGAGGAAATACACGATGCGCCACTGGAAATCGGGCAAAAGAAACGTTCACTATTTTCGTTCGCAGCAAGGGTGGACTCAGCCAACACATTAGGGATGATGTTTTCGCCATTCTCAGCGGTCACCCAGTACGGAGCAAAGCGTCCTTTTTCATTCGAACCCACATATTCCGCCCCTTCATAATTGGCATCTTCATTGTCGAGCATGTTGGGTTCAAACACCAAATACGCACCTTGAATCGAGTCAAAGTTAAGCACCGACTTTCTGACCATCTCATCCAACGCCGTTCTGAGCTCTTCACTATCACCAAAATTTTCTTCGCTATTGGTCTTTTGAAATAGAGCGCTCGCCGCGAGCATTTCTGCGCGGTAAAGCGCTTCATTCAGATATTCTGCCACCACCGTCGCATTCAAGCGCGCTTGTGTCTCAATCAGTTGCTCTGATTTCTTGAGTACCGATTGAGAGCTCTGTTGCTTGATCAATTGTTGATTCGTGACCGCGTTATAGATAGAGAATCCAATTAGAGATAACGATGTGAGGAGCAGGCAGCACCCTGCTAATAAAGAGATTTTCCATTGAACAGATAGAGTTCGCATATTACATCCTTTTTAGCGGACACTTTGTGCATCCACACCACAGCGAGCAAAATATTAACAATTTAATTACAACACAATGCACTGATATATCAATTAAAAGTTTACGAATGTGTTAATGCGAATCAAACGTTCGCGTTACTTTCGTATCCTTAGAAAGAAAGTGATAACATCGAATAAATTTCGTCACAGAAAAATAAAAAGGAATCCGGATGAAAGTCATCTCCTTCAACATCAACGGGCTTCGCGCCAGACTTCACCAACTGCAAGCGGTCATCGATAAGCATCAGCCTGATGTGATTGGTTTACAGGAAATCAAAGTACACGATGAAGCCTTCCCTCTCGAAGACGTCGAGGCGATGGGCTACAAAGTCTACTTCCATGGTCAAAAAGCCCATTACGGTGTCGCGATGCTGTGTAAGAAGGAGCCAATTTCGATACAAAAAGGCTTTCCGACCGATAATGATGAGCACCAAAAGCGCATGATTATGGTGACGTTAGAAGATGACAACGGTGAGAAAGTCACCGTACTGAATGGTTACTTTCCTCAAGGCGACAACATCGGTCACGAGACAAAGTTCCCGTATAAACGCCAGTTTTACAAAGACTTGATGACTTACCTAAACGATCATCACAACAACGATGAGCAGTTGATCGTGATGGGTGACATTAACATTAGCCCAATCGATGCCGATATCGGTATCGGTGAACCAAACCGCAAGCGCTGGCTGAAAACAGGTAAGTGTTCTTTCCAACCGGAAGAACGTCAGTGGCTACAAACTTTGTTAGATTGGGGCTTTGTCGATACTTTCCGTCAGATTCACCCTGACGTAAATGACCGTTTTTCGTGGTTTGATTACCGCTCTAAAGGCTTCCCAGACAATCGCGGACTGCGCATTGATGTGGTATTGGCAACACCTAAGCTCGCAGCGAAATGTATCGAAGCCGATATCGATTACGAATTGCGTGGCATTGAAAAACCGTCTGACCATGCGCCAATTTGGTCAACGTTTAAATAGTTTTTCAAAGTGACAAATACAAAAATCCGGAGTCATACTCCGGATTTTTTTACTTCTCGCGCTGCTAATCTAGATTAGATTGCGATGAAATCTGCTTTGTAGTCTGGGTTAACGTCCGCTTCGTAGTCAACACCTTCCACACCGAAACCAAACAGCTTCAAGAACTCTTCTTTGTACTCAACGTAATCAGTAAGCTCTTTTAGGTTTTCAGAAGTGATTTGTGGCCACAGATCACGACAGTGCTGTTGGATGTCATCACGCAGTTCCCAGTCATCTAGGCGTAGGCGGTTTTTCTCATCCACCTCTGCTGCGCTGCCATCTTCTTTGTACAGACGTTGGCTGAACATACGGTAGATTTGCTCCATACAACCTTCATGAACGCCTTCTTCACGCATCTTCTTAAATACCATTGCAATGTACAGTGGCATTACAGGAATTGCAGAACTTGCTTGAGTCACTACAGACTTAAGAACAGCAACGTTTGCTGTGCCGCCAGTTGCTGCTAGTTTCTCATTAAGAGCTGTTGCTGCGCGGTCTAGGTCCATCTTCGCTTTACCTAGCGCACCATCCCAGTAGATTGGCCAAGTTAGCTCAGTACCGATGTAGCTGTATGCCACAGTCTTACAACCGTCAGCCAGTACACCTGCTTCAGATAATGCATTGATCCAAAGTTCCCAATCTTCACCGCCCATTACAGTAACAGTGTCTTTGATCTCTTCTTCCGTTGCAGGTTCAACGCTTGCTTCGATGATGACATCTTTGTTGGTATCAACTGCTGTTGAAGTGTAAGTCTCACCGATAGGTTTTAGAGATGAACGAACAAGCTCACCGGTTTCAGGCATTTTACGTACTGGAGACGCCAGTGAGTAAACCACCATATCAATCTGGCCAAGATCTTGTTTGATCAGCTCAATTGTCTTTTCTTTTGCTTCGTTTGAGAACGCGTCGCCGTTAAGGCTTTTCGCGTAAAGGCCCTCTTCACGCGCAAGCTTTTCAAAGGCAACTGAGTTGTAGAAACCCGCTGTGCCTGGCTTTTTCTCTGTGCCTTCTTTTTCGAAGAAAACACCAATGGTTGAAGCACCGCCACCAAATGCCGCAGCGATACGAGAAGATAGACCGTAGCCACTTGAAGCACCAACAACAAGCACACGTTTAGGTGCATTTTTGATTGGGCCTTGCGCTTTAGTGTAAGCAATTTGTTCTTTTACGTTAGCTTCACAGCCTACAGGATGCGTAGTAGTACAGATAAATCCGCGAATTCTAGGTTTGATGATCATATTCAACTTCCTTAACAAAACCCCGCTAGGATAAAAGGTTCAACATAAAATCGCATCTAATTTCTGTAAAAATGTCGCTAAAATGCAAGTGGTTGGAGCACTTTCAAGCGCTTCTGCTAGATTCCACGCAAAACAAAGGCACCTCGTTGAGATGCCTTATTGGTGTGCTGGTTAAGCACGGTTTTGACCAAAAATCGCGATATTACGCTGCGCTATCTAGCTTCGCTTTACGCTTTTTTGGCTCACCATGAGTGCGAACTTCGCTGAAATCATGGCTAAAGTGGTCAACTTGAATCGCTTTGTAGCGCAATTTGTCCGCTTCGACAATTTGATCCACTTCCTCTTGCGTTAGGACATTCGCCTCCAAAGCTTGCGCCAAGCGGTCTTTCAGTAACCCTTTACGCGCGACTTTACCCTCTTTGGCAGCTCGCATCAGTTTACGCTCCAAGCTCTTCACGCCATACATAGCCAAGAAAGCATTTTCCATTAAGCCTACGCTGTCGTTTTCATCCGCACCGATGTAGCAAAGATGAGTCAGACGGTCACGGTGTGCGCCCGGAGTCATTAAGCTTTCCGCCAATTTGACGGTTAGGGTATCGCTTGGTTTATGATAGTGATTACCAATTGGGAATACCAAAACTTTCAATAGGCGACCGACCGCTCTCTGTGGGTAGTTAGTAAACGCTTCTTGAAGTGACTGAGCAGCATGGAACAAACAGTGCTGCACTGCGTAGTGAACATAGTCTAAGTCTTGTTGCTGACGCCCTTCGTCTTCATACTTCTTCAGTGCCGCTGACGCCATGTACAGGTAAGCAAGCACATCACCTAAACGTGCTGAGATCATCTCTTTACGTTTCAGATCGCCACCCAAAGTTGCCATCGCGATATCTGCACTCACCGCCAAAGCACGGCTTAGGCGAGTCATCTCTTTGTAGTACGTCTGAGTTGGACCGCTCATGTTCGCTTTGATAAAGCGAGAGCCCGTCAATGCTGCACCAAATGCACCGAAGGTGTTCTTCATTGCGTGACCAATGTGCTTGAACAGCAGATCATCAAACTCTTTCGCGCCCTGCTTCTCATCTGGATTTGCCGCCGCTTCCATCTCCTTAAGGACGTATGGATGACAGCGTGTCGCGCCCTGACCAAAGATCATCAGGTTACGGGTCAGAATGTTTGCGCCTTCGACCGTAATAGCAACTGGGATACCGAGGTAAGGCGCTGCCAAGTAGTTCATTGGCCCATCTTGTATAGCACGACCAGAGTGGATATCCATCGAGTCATTAAGGATCGTTCTCGCCATTTCGGTCATGTGGTATTTGGCAATTGCGGTGACAATGCCTGGTTTTTCTTTCAGGTCGAGCGACGTCGTCGTTAATGTGCGGCTAGCTTCAAGCAGATACGTTAATCCACCGATACGACCAAGCGATTCGGCCACACCTTCAAATTTACCAATCGACATACCGAACTGTTTGCGAACATAAGCATAAGCACCTGTTGTACGTGCTGTTAAGTGGCCCATTGCCGTGCCTAGCGCCGGTAGTGAAATACCACGACCTGCTGAAAGACACTCCACCAGCATACGCCAACCTTTACCTGCGTATTCTTGGCCACCGATTAACCATTCCATTGGGATAAACACGTCGTTACCGCGTGTTGGACCATTCATGAATGCAAGACCTAGTGGGTCATGTCGCTCACCGATTTCCACACCGGTATGGTCTGCTGGAATCAACGCACAAGTAATGCCGAGCTCTTTTTTCTCGCCCATCAAACCGTCAGGGTCGTACATTTTAAATGCAAGACCAAGAACCGTCGCAACAGGTGCTAGCGTGATGTAACGCTTGTTCCAGTTCAAACGAATACCAAGGACTTCTTCGCCTTCATGCTCGCCGTAACAAACAATGCCTTCGTCTGGGATACCGCCTGCATCTGAGCCAGCTTCCGGCCCCGTCAAGGCAAAACAAGGAATGTCAGTCCCGTCTGCTAAACGCGGTAGCCAGTAGTCTTTCTGCTCTTGGGTACCATAGTGCGAAAGAAGTTCACCTGGGCCGAGCGAGTTCGGTACCATCACCGAAACCGCGGTACTGATACTGCGTGTTGCTATACGCGAGACGATGGTCGAGTTCGCCAATGATGAGAACTCACGCCCACCGTATTCTTTGGAAATGATCAGTGAAAAGAAACGTTCTTTACGCAGGTATTCCCATACCTCTGGCGGTAAGTCGCGATCTTCTTTCACGATTTTATGGTCATCCAGCATTGCCAGCAGTGTTTCCAGTTCATTGTCCATGAACGACTGCTCTTCTGCGGTCAACGTTGGTGTTGGGTATTGGTGTAGTTTGGTGAAATCAGGACGACCAGAGAACAACTCTCCATCCCACCAAACGCTACCCGCTTCCATTGCTTCCTTTTCGGTGCTGGATAGTGGTGGTAGCACTTTCTTAAACATTTTGAAAGCTGGGTCACTGATCCATTTTTGTCTTAGAGAGCTCATAATCCGATCCTTTTGTTCACTGTAGGTGTTCCAATATTTTTCTTATATGTATTCGTAGAGTTTTAGTGCGTTATTCCGCAGCGACGCCTGCTGCTAAAAATGGAATAAGTTGGTCGACAACCGATTTTGCATCCATCGATTTGCCATAATCATTTTCTGCGATTTCAAGCAGAGCTTGGCTCGAAGCCATAGTGAAAACGCAAGTTCCGAGCGTAAAATGCAGCCGCCAAAACAAATCTTCTTGAGTCAATTTAGGGTTGGCTTTCATCACTGAATCCGTAAATAGAGACAAGGTGTCTTGATATCGGGTGGTAATAAACCAGCGTAAGTGACCTTGAACATCGGTGTACCCGCGGCCGATCAGCAACATAAAACGGCTTGTCCCATTCGGTCTGACATCATTTAAGTTGCGCAGCGGTGCTCTGAGCGACTCAAACACATCCGACATTTCATAGTGATCGTTCAAGTTCAGCGTAATCAGAGCATCCTGCACCGCTGGCATAAACGCTTCTAGGTATCGATTTAGTACCGCTCGAACTAACGTTTTCTTATCTCCGAAATGGTAGTTCACCGAAGCAAGGTTAACCCCTGCTTTACTGGTTATCGTACGTAGAGAAGTATCATTAAACCCGTGCTCTGCAAAAAGCGCTTCGGCGACATCAAGGATTTTTTCTTTGGTACTGTTTCTGCCTGCCATTTCAATCACTCGTATTAAACAACTGTTTGAAATATACACCTGACACAAATAATCAACAAGCTGTTAACATCACATTTTTGCGCATTGGTCCGACCAGAACATTTTTCAAGCAGCTAAACCGCTGAAAGAAAAAAATTAAAATTTTTCCGTTTTTTATTGAACTGTTTTGAATTACGCCAGTCTGATTAATTGTAGTTAGCAGAGCATTTCCTAAGTTGACAGGCCGTCGAACTTGTTTTCTTACTGAAGCTACTAATTTACGCAGCTTTTTCTTATTAACTCCTATGTTTGTATCCGCCCAGAGCACTGTTGCTCTGGGCTTTTTTTATCTTCATGATTAGGATCATTTGGTCCACTAGCCCGATTTAGCTAAAATAGCGGGCCGCTTACCCTCGACGGCTTCGATTTATGAAATTAGCTGACACCCCAATAACCCAACACCAATTTGACGATATCGAGTTTTATCTAAAGCGAGATGACCAGCTGCACAGCCACTTTTCAGGAAACAAAGCGCGAAAGTTTATGGCGCTACTTGAACAACCGCATGAGCAGATAAAGACACTCATCAGCTATGGAAGTGCACAGTCGAATGCGATGTACTCCTTGTCAGCGCTTTGCGCAATCAAAGGGTGGCAGTTTGAATTCTACGTCGACCATATACCGCAATGGCTCGCCGAACACCCACGCGGAAACTATCGCGCAGCACTTGAACTTGGTGCGAATATTCATGTTACTGGCCAGTCTGATCTTCATCCTGAAACTTACATTAAGCAGGTTCGTCAACCAGATGAGCATTGCCTTATCGTCCCAGAAGGTGGGCGTTTCGCACAGGCTGAACATGGCATCGCTCAGTTAGCACGAGAGATCCTTTCTTGGACTCGGTTTCAAGCCGGGCAAAAGTTTGTTGTCGCGCTCCCCTCCGGAACGGGCACCACTGCGCTCTACCTTCACAAACATTTGGCAGCTCATGGAATAGAAGTGATTACTTGCCCTTGCGTCGGCGGTAAGGAATACCTTAAGCAGCAATTTGTGGATCTAGGTGAAACCAGTTTTCCGACCATTTTGGAGCTGCCGTTTAAGCACCACTTTGGTAAATTGTATCAACGAGACTATGAAATCTGGCATGAACTAAAACAGCAAACTCACATCGAGTTTGACCTGCTATACGATCCGATGATGTGGCAATGTCTACACTATTGGTACCCAGAGAATCTCGACAAGAAACTGATTTACGTTCATCAAGGTGGGCTACTTGGCAACGAGAGTATGCTGCCGCGATACGAGCGAAAATACGGAGTCTTCTCACAACATGAGGAGTGGTAAGGCCATGAAATCAAAAATTTGCATGCTCAGTCTGCTGCTGTGTGTCGCGAGTGGTGCACAAGCAGAAAAAGTGGTGGGGCTACCGAGCCAGTCCGATGCGACGAAAGCGGTTATTGGCATCGGAGTTGATGCCAACCAAGTAGGTAAACGAGTCTGCTACTATCAAGATCAGGCCTACTCACTTGGCGCTATTTTGCAAGTTGGTGAGCACTATCTGATCTGCCAAGCAGCCAATAAGTTCGAAACCAATGGCAGTTTACTGTGGGAGCCTTACACCCCACAGCAAACCGAGCCAGACAACAAACGCTAAGTACGAATATGGTGAATCGCACCATTTAGATCGTCGACATTGCGTTTTAGATCGAGAACTATCGGTTCCAGCTGATTGATGGCCTCATTCATATCCGATGACAAGTTCTTGATATTAGACAGGTTACCTGAGATCTCATCACTGACCGTCAATTGCTCTTCAGTCGCTGCGGCGATTGACGTATTGAGTTTATGAATTTCAATTGCAGAGCCTTGGATGGTGCCAAGTGCATCGTTCGCAACGCCCATATTTTCTCGCGTTGACTGCATTTTTTCCGAGCTGCTTTGAATCGTCACCGTCGACTGCTTCGCTTTTTCTTGCAGCGTTTGAATAATGCCTTCAATCTCACCCGTTGAATCTTGGGTTCTTTGCGCTAAGGAACGAACTTCATCAGCAACCACGGCGAATCCTCGACCTTGTTCACCCGCACGGGCTGCCTCTATCGCCGCATTCAGCGCCAACAAATTCGTTTGTTCGGCAATGGCTTTAATCACATCCAACACGTTACCAACATTGTTCGATTCTTCAGCCAATTGTTGAATGATCTCTGCGGTGTTGAGGAACTCGCCCTCAAGTTGTCCAAACTCTGAGGTGGTTTTATCAAACACTTGCTTACTGGTGGAGGCTTCTTTTTCTGCGCTGCCCGCATACTCCTCTGCCATATTGGTGCTTTGTGCAACGTTCGAAAGCGCCGCTGTCATCTCTTCCATTGCTGTGGCGGCCATTTCCATCTCTTGGTTCTGCTGGTTCGCCATAGTGATGTTGCGCTGTGTGATGCCTTGGATCGCTTCAGAAATCTGAGAAATGGTCGAATTCACTTGGTTTATCTTAGTGATGGTCGTGGCGTAACTAACGAGTACTTTATTGATGGTCGTGCCAATCACGCCGAGTTCATTTTGGCTTCCATCTTCAACCCGCAAGGTCAGATCGGAATCCACATCAACTTGCTTGAGGACTTTCGCCATGTCATCAATCGGTTTTACTACTTTGCGATTGACAATGACGTATCCCACAATTGCAATAACAAACACAGCAATCAAAGAGATGTTACCGATCAACACGGTTGTTCTCACATCTTGAGCAGCGTTGTTGAACTGAGAAGAGGTTCGCGCTTCTAGAGCGGTAAAAAACTCATCAATCGGCGCCATGATTTTAGCTTTCTCTTGATGGTATTGCTTACTATGGAGTAATTGCGCTGCCATAACTAAATCAGGTTCGCCTCGCTTGGTGTAGTTGCCACTCGCGTCAGGATAGAGCCCTTTTACCGCATTCATCGCTCTGACTTCCATGTTCACCAAAGCATCAGAGTTACCTTGCGCTTCTTTCAGCAACCGAAACTCTTTATCAGTGAAGCCGAGATCTTCCATCATGGCTTGAAGCGAGACTCGCTTGCCATCTGGCTTGGGCTTTTCACCGTAATTTAGAACCAAATCCCAGTAGATGGTGTGATAGTTTTGTGGTCTTGGCTTATCCCCATTTCGAATCGCGAGGATGTCCATGTACATTTTTTCGTAGGTCTCATCGCCTGTCAGTACGTAGGTCCTACCCAGACGTGTTAAGTCATCCGAACTCTGTCTGAGCTCATCCGCCGCTTGGTACGATTGATACCGCACCTTAGCCATTGTATCCACTTGCTGCAGTAGACCATTGAGCTGTAACACCGTAACCACACTGATGATGATACCGAGGCCTATTACAACAAACACCAATTTCATAGTGTTGTTAATATTCATATTGATTTCCCCTATCCTTAAAGAAAACCGCCTAACGTTGTCTATTTATCTTGGAGCTACTCGGTGTGCCTACTTCATTCTGGCTGTGGTAGCTTATCTAGTAATTGTTTTGCCTGCTCAAACTCAAAGTTCTCTATGAGTTCGATAAGTTGTTGTTTCTCTTTTTCATTCCATAAATCACAATGTTTAGCCTGATTGATAATATCCAATGCTGTTACATCATAATTCTCAACTTTATCCACCAAGCTCAGGTACATTGCTTTCATCTCATCACATGATGGTTGATCAGACGTGGTGTGTTTACCGCGCCACGCTTGCATTTGCCCTCTGAGCATAAGAACCATATGCTGAGCTTGATCCGCCACTTCAATGGCACTGCCATCACACGCTTTCACTCGTTTTTCAATTGTTATCGCTAAGTCGGTCAAATCATGGATCCCTAAGTTTGCTGAGGCTCCCTTCAGGGTATGCGCCATTCTTTCGGCGCCTTCCCAATCTTCTTTGGCGATGATCGCTCGCAGTGAGTGCGTATCTATTTTTTGAGCGTCTAAAAAGCGTTCCAATATGGAGAAATACGAATCGGCGTTACCACCCGTGTCGAAGATTGCTTGGGCAACATCAACCCCTGTCAGCTCTGGGTAGGATTCAGTCGAAGACTCTTTGTCTTGAGGTGGAGATACGCTTGGCGGCTGATCGCCCTCAAGCGGTAAATATTGCTGTAACGTTTGATAAAGGTTGGCGACATTGATCGGCTTAGCTATGTGGCCATTCATCCCGGCGTTAATGCAGCGTTCGACATCACTTTGCATGGCATTGGCCGTCATGGCGACAATCGGCAGTTCTTGCCATTCGTCTTTTTTGCGAATTTCTTGACACGCTGTAATGCCATCCATCACCGGCATTTGCATATCCATCAGCACTAAACTGACCTTATGATGGCCAAGCATTTTTATCGCTTCTTGGCCGTGATTGGCCACCAAAACGTCTAGGTTTGTATCGCTCAATAGTCCGAGCGCCACTTCTTGATTCACTTCGTTATCTTCGACGAGCAACACGGTCTGCTTCTCGAAACGAGGTCGAACATTATCAGAAGGGGTGACCTTGCTGGTAACGTGTTCAATGCCAAAGCTGTCCATTACAGCGTCAAGCAAGTTGGATGGATTGACCGGCTTAACGATAAGCGCATCGATAAGTTTGCTGCTCTGCTCGGTCAATGAAAGCTCGCGCCCATATGCGGTAACCAGGAAGACTTTGCAATGAGGTAGGAGGCGCTCATCATGGGCCTTTTGCAGCAGTTCTAGTCCATTCATACCCGGCATAGTCCAATCAACAAACAGCATGTCGTAGGCACGTTCTTTAAGCTCGTCGAGTGCTTCGTAGGCATTGCTGACTGCCTTGGCATCAAAGTGCATGGCGGTGAGCAACGTTCGCAAAATACTGCGTGCAGAATCATTGTCATCAACGATTAGCGCACGTTTACCCGCGAGCGCACTTACTGGCTCAGAAAGGTCACGCATTTTGGCTTCTTGCAGACCACAATCGATGGTGAAACTGAATACCGACCCAGTACCTTCTGAACTCGACACCACAAGCTCGCCACCCATAAGCTCGACAAGCTGTTTGCTGATGCTCAGCCCAAGCCCCGTTCCACCAAATTGTCGCGTAATGCTGCTGTCTGCTTGAGAAAATGCTCTAAATAGATGCTGGATTTTCTCTTTCGCGATGCCAATTCCGGTATCTTTCACCGAGAATCGGATCGTTGCTCGATTCTCATCCAATTGCTCGACCAAAGCAGAGACAACGATTTCGCCTTTTTCGGTAAACTTCACCGAATTACTGCACAAGTTAACCAATACCTGACCTAAACGAAGTGGGTCTCCCACCAAGCCGATCGGGACTTTAGGGTCAATATCGAGCAAGAACTCAACCCCTTTCTCATGGGCTTTGTAGGAAACAACATTGACAAGATTGTCGAATACTTCATCAAGACTGAAGTCGATTGACTCTACAGTAAGTTTACCGGCTTCAATTTTGGAAAAGTCGAGAATGTCGTTGATAATACCGAGCAGGTTTTTGGCCGATTCATTAATCCTTGTGAGGTATTTTTTCTGCGAAGGATCAAGCTCTGTATTGAGTGCCAAATGCGCCATGCCAAGAATGGCATTCATTGGCGTTCGTATCTCGTGACTCATATTGGCCAAGAAATCCCCTTTCGCTTGGCTCATGGCATCGGCCAGTTCTTTTGCTTCTCGCAACTCATTTTCAAACTGCTTGCGCTCTGTCAGATCGAGTAGAATGCCGACAATGCCAGAAATTTCGCCATCCCCATTGCTGAAGGACGCTTCATACACAAGCATTTCGCGGTTTTGACTACTGCCATCACAAAGAGAGAGCTCGTAGTTTCGACTGCCTTTTGTTTGACGAAGCTCTTGGTGAACGGTCGTAAACACTTGACCAGTACTGGCATTGAACACCTCATTGGGCGTTCGGCCAACGATCTCTTGCATCGTTAAACCAAACATTTCACAAAATTTCGCGTTTACGGTGAGATATTTGCCGTGAGGCGATAAGCAATACATTGGGTTTGGTGTCGCATTCAAAATCTCTTGATTGAGCTGGGACTGCTCAAGCACTTTTTTCTCTGCTTTTCTTTGCAACTCCACGTTTTGGCTCAATTGAATACTGACAGACAAATCATCGAGCATTTGAATCAGCCATTGGTATTGCTGCGGAATTAAAACATCAACTGTGCCAAGTTCAAGAAGCGCCACTGGCTTACCATTGACGCAAAGTGGGAAGTAGTAAATCTCGTTCAACTCCAACGACGCGCCATTCACCTGCATAGCGTATTTGCCTTTCAGAGACTTCATGCTATACGGCTCCCCTGACAACAAAACACTCATTTCGGTCGCAGAATCATCTCGAATTACATTGGCACTTCCTTCACCAAAACCGACTCCCGCAATGCGCGTTAACACGTCATCTTGGTGGATATAGACCCCAATCTGTTGAACAGGAAATTGGTGGAGGAGGAATTGTGTCACCTCTCGTGCTAGGGCTTGCGTCGATTGACTGGTACGCAAAACAATATTGAAATCTTTGACCAAGGTATTGTGGCTCAATTGCTCGGATATGTGATGGAACACCACATTCAAGCTATCGATAAATTTTTGCAGTTCCGCATAGGCGGTTTGGGTAATCGTAAACGCGTAGTCTTTCCGTTTCACTTGACCAACAACGGTGCGCAGCAATTGACTTAACGGGCTAATGTAGAGTCGCCAAAGCAATAAAAACGAGACTGCAATGGAGAGCAAGAGGATGCCCAATATGGCGCGCTTGACCGCTTCATACTTATCGGCAAGAAGGTTTACCTCAGCGATTTGTCCTTCAATACGGTCTAGAATCGATTGATTTGCTGAGGCGATGGCTTTCATGATTCTTTCTTTCTCGGCGAAGTACTCGTTGCCATAAAGCAGTGATTGCGCCTTTTCAAGGTCGGGCTCCCCCATGTAAACCAACTTTCCATCGTCAACTTGCTGATATCCCTTAATAGCCAGAAATGCTTCACGTTCGAGCTGAACTAAAGAATCTGACAACGCCAGCGCATTTTTGAGCTCAAAAAACTCGACCGCACTGATCCCTGAATCTCTGATTCTATCTAACAGCGGTTTACTACTACCTAGGGTCAATATGGTTAAATCGAGCTCCGCATTGGCGACCACATCCCAGTACTCATATTCGTTACCCTCAGGTATGGGAGCTTGGCCAGTCCGCACACTTAAAACTCGATTGAACAAGGTTTCCCAACGCTCATCACCAGTCACGCTGTATGCACGCGCAAATTTGGTCAAATTGTCAGAGCTTTGCTTGAGCTCATGCGAAAGTCGATAAAACAAATGAAGTTGCTTCTGGTGATTGCGACTATCAACATGCAAATCGGACAGCTTTACCGATACGGCAAACATGGCAACAGAGCATAGGCCCATCGCCAAAAACAGTACGGTAAATAAAATTCGGATTGATGGCATCGACATCTTCTAATACTAATGAGTTAAGGTGATTTTCAGCACTACTTGACTATAGTTTAGTAAGTACTTAACAAGATGCTTAAAAACTTTGCATGAGATCACGAGATGCCGATTGAAAAATTAGATGATTGCACCGTCTTATTGGTGGATGATTCCCCAGATAACCTCGCCTTTATGGCGCAAGGGTTAGCAGGTCGCTACCAGATTAAAGCAGCGAAATCGGGCCAAATGGCACTGCATGTACTTGAACAGTTCGATGTTGATTTGATTTTGCTCGACGTGGTGATGCCCGAAATGTCCGGCTATGACGTCATTCGCTTTGTCACAAGCAACCCCAAAACACGCCATATCCCAGTGGTCTTCCTAACAGGGAAAGATTCGCAAGAGGACGAAAAACTGGGGTTCGAGTTAGGCGCGGCAGACTACATCCACAAACCTGTCAGTATTCCGCTTCTTCGCTCTCGGGTCAGGACCCATTTGCAGAACAAACGATCCAAAGATTTTTTGCGCGATCAAAACGGCTATCTAGAAACGGAAGTGCTCAAACGTTCGAGTGAACTCGACCGAATGCAGGACGCGGTAGTATTTGCACTTGCTAGCCTCGCGGAAACTCGCGATCCAGAAACCGGCAACCACATATTGCGAACTCAACATTACGTGAAGCTGCTTGCTGAATACTTGGCAGAAAATGAAAAGTACCGCGAGTTACTCACCCCGAAAAAGATCGATACTTACTTCAAGGCTGCCCCACTGCACGATATTGGCAAAGTCGGCATCATCGATTCGATCTTACTTAAACCTGGAAAGCTGACCAAAGAGGAGTTTGAGATCATGAAATCCCACACTACCTTGGGATTGCAGGCGCTTGAGAGAGCGGAACAACTCTCTGGGGCGCATAACGATCTGATCAGCGCGGCGAAAGAGATCGCATACGGGCATCATGAAAAATGGGACGGTTCTGGCTACCCAAATGGCTATGCAGGCGATGATATTCCGCTCAGTGCTCGTTTAATGGCAGTGGCAGACGTGTATGACGCGCTTATCTGTAAAAGGGTTTATAAAGATGCAATGACTCATGAAAAGGCAAAAAGCATCATATTGGAAGGCAATGGCCAGCATTTCGATCCGCTAGTGATTGAAGCGTTTCTCGCACAGGAAGATCTCTTTATTAAAATCGCCAGTGAGTTCTCTGATGATTAAGTAAGATAACTACTCAGCGATTAAGGCAATGCAAACACGCCAGCAATTCACACTATTTTCGACTGTAAAGCACTGCGCGTGGGTTCAATATCGCATCTCGGGTGGGTACATCAATGACCGTTAACCCTTTGAAGCGTTCAGGCTCTTTAATCGCCACATCGTGGGCAAATATCACCAGCCTGGCATGTTGAATGTCCTTGTCGGTCAATCGGTTGTTTATCCCGTTCGCACCTTGGGTCTCGACTTTGATTTTCACGCCCATGGTGTAGGCGGCTTTCTCTAGCGATTTTGCTGCTAAAAACGTGTGTGCTACGCCAGAAGGGCAAGACGTGACAGCAAGAATTTCCGCCTCCCCCTCACCTTCCATCGCGTGATAAGCCCGTGCAAGTGCCGCCTCTTGTTCTTCGTCAAGGACATTTTTCTTTAGGAGAATAACCACGAATGCGGTAGTCAGTGCTCCTGCGAGCGTTCCAATGATGTAGCCAATTTTGCCGTCGACGACCGGAAGAACAATCCAGCCTCCCCACGGGGCATGGTTAATCACATGAAACATAAAACCGACAACGTTACCGACAATGCCACCAAGCACAATAGCCGGTAATACTCGGGCAGGATCGGCCGCAGCAAACGGGATCGCACCTTCACTGATGCCAATCATGCCCATAATGCCTGCCGCTTTACCTGCTTCACGCTCGTCCCGTTTAAATTTTTTCGGCGACAAAAAGGTTGCCAATGCTAAGCCCAGAGGCGGTGTACAGATGGCTATCCCAACACCGCCCATCAGCCACGGTTGAGTGTTGACCTGAGTTTGAGCAAATAAGGTCGCCACTTTATTAATTGGCCCGCCCATATCAAACGCCGTCATGGCGCCCAATACCGTACCAAGCATCACTTTACTCGCTCCCGCCATACCAGTAAGCCATTCATTGAGCCCCGCCATGGCTGCGGAAATTGGTGCGCCAATTAGCCACATCACTAAGCCACAGGTCGCAAACGTGCCAACCAGTGGATAGATAAAAATCGAACCTAGCGACGTCATGCTATCTGGCAAAGGGATCTTCTTTAGCATCCGCACGACAATGCCCGCGAAAAAACCCACCACAATCGCGCCTAAAAAACCGGTATGGTACTGCTCTATTGCTACCCAAGAACCAATCATGCCCGGAGCTAATCCAGGTTTGTCGGCAATGGAGTACGCGATGTAGCCACCGAGCACAGCGGTAAACAGAGTCAAACCTGCAATGCCCATTTTGGCGATATCCGCGAGTACTCCTGTCTCTGGAACGGCGCCATGTCCGGAGATCATCACAGAGAGAGAAAGCAGGACGCCTCCCGCGACGATGAATGGAATCATGTGAGAGGTGCCAAACAATAGATGCTCTTTGGCCCTTGCGAGATGGAGTTTCCAAGGGCTTAGTGGTGTTGGGTTAGGTATAGACGGCTCATCCCAAAATTCATGCGAGGGTTGTTGAATATCGGTGAGTAGAGCGCGTGCCTCTTCGATATTTTGCGCCGCTTTCAGTTTGCTAATAAACTCTTCTTCGATGAGCTTGGTTGAGAGCTGGGCAAGCACTTCAATGTGATGATGATCGCCGCCATCCGGTGACGCCAACATGAAAAACACATCGGACAGTTCCCCATCTTCAGCACCATAATCGATACCGGTTCGACTGATACCTACGGCGATCGCAGGTTTTGTGACCGCATCACTTTTTGCATGAGGGATCGCGACACCATCTTCAAAGCCGGTATTCCCAATCTGTTCGCGTTGCCAGATATCGTCGAGAAATTGCGTCTTATCCGCGAGCTTTCCTGCCGCATCAAGAATATCGACCAACTCTTTGAGCACTCCCTCTTTGGTGGTTGCCTTTAGATCCAAACAGATTGTGTCTGGCTCAATGAGAGTCGTAATGTCCATTTTCTCTGCCTTGAATGATTCGCGCTCGAACATAGATTAACCACCGACCATGGTGTTAGATATAGGACGAAAACACCATTAACTGGATTATTGTAACATCCAAAGCAAACTGTGAAGCGCGTCTTTCAAATCCTGATGCCAAATCACTGATTCCCCCGTATGCTGTGCTAATGTCTGCAACGTTATAAACTGAGAAACGTCGTGAAAATAGTCGCTGTCACCGCCTGTCCAACAGGCATTGCACATACCTATATGGCAGCAGATGCACTCATCAAAGCTGCCCCTAAATATCAGGTCCAAATCAAAGTCGAAACCCAAGGCGCAATGGGGATTGAAAATCAACTGACACCACAAGACATAACCCTAGCCGATAGAGTACTTATCGTCTCTGATATTGAAATTGACCAGGCAGCTCGCTTTGAAGGTTGCAACGCGATTAGAGTGTCAATTGAGGATGTACTGGTTAATGTCGACAAAGTGTTTCTCTTGCACTGTCGCTCTTAACCTCAAACAAAACAACAGGTAACTATGAACGAATACCAGCTGACCTTCTTAGTCGAAAACTCAGACGCCAACGCCCTCGCAGCACAGCCGCTTCGGGTGCTAGCCAAAAAGTTCAAAAGTACCCTTCAAATCATTAACATCACCCGAGATCGTCGCGCCGACCTTACCAAAGCGGTCGCTATGTTACAGGTCGGATTGGTCGAGGGAGACCTGTGCCAGATTACCGCAATGGGTATGGATGCTGAGCTCGCCTGCTTTGTCCTCAAAGATGTGATTGCGGAGCACTACACGCTTATTGGTTCGAAGATTAACTATGAGTTTTCTAGCGAACTTGCGACGCGATTGCCGCAGCTCTGCCCTGCCAGTGAAACCAAATGGCACTATGCGAAAGCACATACTGAATTAACCAAGTTTGAGTGCTTAAAAGGACTCGCCCAGCTAATCCATCCCGGCCATCCAGACGAACTGCTCCTCGCCTTTATTAAACGAGAAGAGCGCTCATCAACCTGTGTCACGCCGGGAATTGCGCTGCCTCATGTCATGTTTGACGATATCGATCATATCGCTATTGCTGTCATTGCCAGTGACACCCCGATTGATTGGGCATCGCAAATGGGCAATGTGCATCTTGCGATAGCACTGGTGATGCCTGCCAAACCAACGAGAGAGCAGATCATTACCGCAACCAATCTGACTCGCAACCTACTTTGTGATCAACTTTCTCAACGCCTAAGGCTGACACGTAGCAGCGTCGATCTTCAAGCGCTGCTGATGTACTCCATGTCGCAACTGTTGTCCTGAACTCAAACAGAGCCACGATACTCGGTTGGGGTTCTTCCGGTTCGATTTTTAAACACGCGGCAGAAGTAGTTCACGTCTTTAAAACCACAGCGCATCGCGACTTCATTAAGCTTAAAGTTGTACTTTTTGAGCATGAACTTCGCGCGGTCAATACGTACCCAAGTAATATAGTCCGCTAACGTCATATGCCCTTGCTGGCGAAACAGCCGAGAAAGATGATTGGATGAGATACTAAAGCGTGTCGCGATACTGTCTCGGGTAATCTGGCGGTGGAAGTTCTCTTGGATATAGATACAAATCCCCTGATAGAGATCTTGCACGCGACTGTGTGATTGCTCGATTGGTGCATCAAGCATGGTTTTGCTGTATTGCAACAGCGCTTGCAGCAATAGCTCATCCATCGGCTTCTTATTGTTCTCTCTCGCCAATGAACTGAGCGCTTCTAAAATATTATCGATGGCAAAGCCTGATCGGGTTTGAATACTGTGTTTTTGAATATCATAAAAACTCGCTTCTCCCTTGCGTTTACTGACCAAACTTAACCCTAACTGACGCCGCCCAAACAACATACTCAATACCGAGCAATTGGTATCCCAGTCAGGCTTGTTCCAGCAGTTGGGCGGGATGAAAATCGCGTCGCCCGCTTTCGCGACAATGTTCGTCACTTTACGTTCGTGGGTTTCCATTTCATTGACGTATTCCCCATCCAACACCAGTTCTAAACGCGGAAAGTTAACCTGATAGCTAAACGCCGGAGGCGTATGAAAATCTCCGGCAAACCAGATGTTGTGGAAAGGTTCTCGTTCGTTAAGTACGGACGAAATTAAATCATGAAATACCATCGTAGCATCATCTCAAACTGCACCCTGCGTGCTGGAAGCCTAGGTATACTCTTTAGTGAAGAGTAGCGCTATTGAGCAAAATCACAATTCGAGATCTGGGTTACAAAAATCCAGTAATAGCAATAAATTTCCAGTATCAAAAAGCCTTAAATCGACAAGAAGTCGAGCTAAACAGTTTGCCAATCTCCCTATAAATAAAGGCATTAAGGAAGGTTATCCACTGTCAACACCCTTACCAATCACCACTCTGAAACGATCGAAATCACACTCTAAAAGGGACGCAACAATCCTCCAGTAAATGCGTTTTTTCTTCACTACAGAGCACTGCTGATAGATTTCAAAATACCCCTAACACAACAAGAAACGCACTAGGGGTCCACTATGATCACCAAATTGATCAATGAAAATCTAATTAAGCTTGAGCTTGAGGCCACCTCCAAACAAGAGGTGTTTGAAGAGCTTGTCGAGGTGCTATACCAACAAGGTCGAATTTCCAATAAAAGCGATTTTTTGGCAGACATTCTAAAACGCGAAGCTGAGGGTAACACGGGCTTTGAGGAAGGCATTGCCATCCCGCACGCCAAAAGTGCAGCCGTGCTTGAACCTGCCGTTGTTATCGGCGTTCGCAAAGCAGGTATCGAATACGGCGCAGATGACGGCCAGCCATCAACACTCTTTTTTATGATTGCTTCTCCTGATGGCGGTGATGATCACCATATCCAAGTGTTGGCAGAACTCTCATCCAAGCTGATTGAAGATGGCTTTGTTGAACGCTTTATCAATGCAACCTCTCCCCAGCAAGCACTTGAGTTGCTGCTTCAAAAACCGCAAACCGAACAAGCGCAACCTTTAGACAGCACCAAAGGCTTTATCATTGGCGTTACTGGCTGCCCCGCAGGCGTTGCCCACACTTACCTCGCAGCGGAAGCGTTAGAAAAAGGCGCACATGCTATGGGTTTTGAGGTCAAAGTCGAAACCAACGGCTCTATCGGCGTGAAAAATAGCCCTACCGAAGAAGAGATTGCTCGCGCGGATGCGATTGTTGTCGCCTGTGATAAACAAGTGGATATGGCACGCTTCGCTGGTAAACGAGTCATAAAAACGAACGTAAAAGCGCCGATTCGTGACGCGCAAGGTTTGATTACGCAAGCGCTGAATGCTCCAGCTTACCAAGCCGAGGCCACCAGCACTGGGCAATCAGTCTCTGATAAAGCGTCTCAAGCACGTTCTGATCTATACCGTTACTTAATGAACGGCGTATCACACATGATCCCATTCGTGGTGACGGGGGGGCTTCTAATTGCTCTTGCTCTAGCAGTTGGTGGTGAACCAACGGAAGCGGGTATGGCAATTCCTGCAGGCAGCATGTGGAATCAAATCTTAGAGGTCGGCGTGGTTGCCTTCACCCTGATGATCCCAATTCTTGCCGGTTACATCGCCTACGCCATCGCCGATCGCCCAGCACTCGCACCTGGTCTGATTGGCGGCTGGATTGCCAACAACGGATCGTTTTATGGCGCTGAAGCTGGAACAGGCTTCATTGGTGCTATCGTTGCAGGTCTACTCGTGGGCTACTTCGTTAAGTTCATTACCTCCATCAACTACCACAAGTTCATTCAACCTCTTGTGCCAATCATGATCGCCCCGATCACAGGCTCACTGTTTATTGCCGGTCTGTTTATCTTTGTTATTGGCGCTCCAATCGCAGGATTGATGGACAGTTTGACCGCACTGCTTACTAGCATGAGCACAGGCAACGTGGTTCTACTGGGTATCGTACTCGGCGGCATGGCTGGCTTTGATATGGGCGGTCCATTTAACAAGGTCGCGTTCCTATTCTCTGTCGGCATGATTGCAAGCGGCCAAACTCAATTTATGGGTGCAATGGCATGTGCAATCCCTGTCGCGCCATTAGGTATGGCTCTGGCAACGGTACTGGGTCGTAAGTTTGAGCTGTTTGAATCTTCTGAAATTGAAGCAGGAAAAGCGGCAGGCGCAATGGGCTTAGTTGGCATCTCTGAAGGTGCGATTCCATTTGCGGCGCAAGATCCTATGTCGGTAATTCCTGCCAACGTATTGGGCTCTATGGTTGCTGCCGTGATGGCGTTCTCATTCGGCATTACTAACAGCGTTGCTCACGGTGGCCCAGTTGTCGCTCTACTTGGTGCAATGAACTACCCACTGCTCGCCCTTGTTTGTATGGCAGCAGGTGCGGGCGTAACCGCTCTAACTTGCATCACCTTAAAGAACCTTCGCAAAGCGAAATACACCGCTGCTGCGGCTTAACTCTTCCCTTTGATATTGGCTTGGGCAACACGTCCAAGCCACTTTTCTCTTTATGGTGATCTCTATGTCTGAACTACCTATCAATACTGAATCGTTGTTTGAGCGTGTGTTTTACCCGATGACAAACGTGATTCAAAACTACGCATGGGGCAGCCCATCTTCGTTTACTCAACTATTTGGCACTGCAAACGCGTCAGGTGAGCCACAAGCCGAGATCTGGATGGGCGCACACCCAAATGGTTGCTCACTGGTGGATACTGGAACCAAGCAGACCAAACTGTCTAATCTAATCGGCCAAAACCTTAATCTGTTTTTGAGTGATAAGATTGCTCGCCGCTTTGGTGAACTACCTTACCTGTTTAAAGTGCTCGCGGCCGAAAAAGCGCTCTCGATTCAAGTCCATCCGAACAAACATCAGGCGGAGTTTGGGTTTAAACGTGAAGAGCAGCAAGGTATTCCACTTTCTGCAAGCCAGCGCAACTACAAAGATGCCAACCACAAACCTGAGCTTGTTTATGCGTTAACCGACTACACGGCGATGAATGGCTTTAGACCGATTAACGAGATCCTTGCCCATTTCAACTACCTTGATATTCCTGAACTCAATTCGCTGGTGAACGATCTGTCAGGCGATCAAAGCCCTAATGGTTTAGCAAACTTCTTCTCAGCCTTGTTATCACTGCAAGGTAAGCAGAGAGAAGTGGCATTAATGAAGCTGATCATAAAAGCCAAGCAGTCGCCAACGCCACTGTTTAACCTGATTGTGGAACTTGAAGAGCAGTACCCGGGCGATGTGGGTCTGTTTGCTCCATTGATCCTCAATGTGATCGTTTTAAAACCTGGCCAAGCAATGTATTTAGATGCAGAAACGCCTCATGCCTATATCAAAGGTACTGGACTCGAGATCATGGCAAACTCCGACAATGTGCTGCGCGCCGGACTCACGCCAAAATACATGGATGTGAAAGAGCTGGTTTCTTGCACTCGCTTTAACGAAAAACGACTCGATAGCCTGTTGTTAGAGCCGACACAGAACAACGGCATGCTCGAATACCCAATTCCGGTCGAAGATTTTAAATTCGCCATTATTGAACACTCCGAACGGCGAGAAATTAAGACACAAGGCGCTGAAATACTGCTTCCTCTGGATGAAGCCATGCTCCTAACCCACATTTGCGGTGAGCAGTGCGTCATCGAAAAGGGCAAGTCGGTATTTATTCCTGCTTACGCTGAGCAATACACCATAGCTTGCGCAGGTCGAGTCGCTCGCGCTTACAGTTAACGACTGTGCTCCTGCCTTCCCCCAAGGTCAGCACTCGTTTATTGCCCTGCTTATGCGGGGCTTTTTTATCTCTTTCTATTTCGTGATTCACGTTTATTTTGTGACCGTTAACACAGGCTAAAAATGACGCCTATCACACTTAAAATTAGCGGATACAAAAGTCTAGTAGTTGGATTTTTTTTACTATTTCCGAGTTTAGCGGCAAGGATTAAATTAACTCCATTGCATAAGCACTGATGAGTAAAACAAATGATTACCGAACTAACCAACGTCAATTTAATTAAAGTCAACCTTCAAGCAAATAATAAAAAAGAAGCCTTCGAAGAGCTTGCAGAAATGTTATTCAATAACGAGCGTATTAATAACAAATCCGCATTCTTGAATGATATTGAAACGCGTGAATCCTTAAGCGTCACCTCTATGGATGGCATTGCTTACCCGCATGCCAAAAGCCAAGCCGTTACTAACCCTGCTATTGCCGTCGGCGTAAAGCATGAAGGCATCGAATACGGCGATGAAGACGGCATCAAACCCAGCCTATTTTTTATGATCGCATCACCGGATAACGGCGCCGATCATCATATTTATGTTCTTCAAGAACTATTCGGAAAATTTAGCGAAGAGTTTATTGAAGAGGTCCAAAACGCAAAAGACGAACAACAAATCCTTAATATTTTAACTAATTCATAAGGCGTAGTAATTATGAGTACCCTAACAACTCAAGCTACTAACAATAGCGATTTTAAAAAACTACTCGGCACCATGAAAGGACACCTTTTATTTGGTACTTCTCATATGCTTCCATTTATTGTTGCGGGTGGTGTACTTCTGGCATTAGCGGTAATGGCATCAGGTAAAGGTGCGGTTCCAGCAGACGGTTTATTGGCTGATATTTCTAATATCGGTATTAAAGGTCTGGTGCTGTTCCCAATTATTTTGGGTGGCTTCATTGGCTATTCTATTGCTGATAAACCAGCACTTGCACCAGCGATGATCTCTTCTGGCATTATGGCGGATATGGGCGGCGGTTTCTTAGGTTGTATCGTTGCAGGTTTCATTGCCGGTGGTGTGGTATTCCAACTTAAGAAGATCCCACTTTCAGCGAACATGACGGCGCTCGGCGCTTATTTCATCTACCCACTTATCGGTACGCTTATCTCCGCAGGTATCGTTTTATGGGGTATCGGTGAGCCAATCAAACTGTTCATGGCATCTATGAACGAGTTCCTAGCTTCAATGGCTGGCGCCTCTAAAGTGGTTCTAGGTACGATTCTTGGTGGTATGACGGCGTTCGATATGGGCGGTCCAATCAACAAAGTCGCGACGCTATTTGCTCAAACTCAAGTAGACACTCAACCATGGCTAATGGGTGGTGTTGGTATCGCAATCTGTACGCCTCCTCTAGGCATGGCACTAGCAACCTTCCTATTCAAGAAGAAGTTCACTAAGCAAGAGCAAGAGGCAGGTAAAGCTGCCGCAATCATGGGCTCTATCGGTATCTCTGAAGGCGCGATTCCATTCGCAGCGAATGACCCAATGCGCGTACTTCCTTCAATCGTTGCCGGTGGTATCGTTGGCTGTGTGTTCGGTTTCCTAACAGACGTTCTACTACACGCACCATGGGGCGGTCTAATCACGGCGCCTGTATCAAGCAACATTCCAATGTACGTGGTTGGTATTGCACTAGGCTCGCTAACGACTGCACTTATCGTAGGCTTCTGGAAACCAGTGGCTGAAGAGTCAGATGAAGAAATCGAACAAGCTGCACCTGTACAAGCTCAAGCGGCTCCAGCAGCAGGTGAAGGTGAGTACGACGTAGTAGCGGTAACATGTTGCCCATCAGGTGTGGCACACACTTTCATGGCAGCGAAAGCGCTAGAGAAAGCAGGCGCCGCAGCAGGCATTAAGATTAAGGTAGAAACTCAAGGTCAAAACGGCATTCAGAACCGCATCACTGACCTAGATGTCGCAAACGCGAAGCTGGTAATTCTCGCTCACGACATTCAAGTCAAAGACGCACAGCGCTTTGCTAACGCGAACGTGGTTGAGTGCTCAACCAAAGAAGCAATGAAGAAAGCCGCAGAGTTAATTCAAGCTTAACTCACTCGATGAAAAACAAGCCCGAGCATATAGATGCTCGGGCTTTTTCATTCCATCATTTGCAGCTCTCTTGCATTAAAAACCTAACGTGTTTCCAACAACTTATTTAGCAATCGTACTTTTCTGCTAATGATAAATACCATGGAAGTTCAGCCTATATCTATCAATCCAAAAATAACAAAAGGACGTCTCATGGCAAAACCGACACAGGATGACATCACTCGCCTAAACCGCTACTTCGCGATTGAAAGTAATAATGAGTTTTGGAGCTTGTCTGAAAAAGCCAGTACAACACAAGAGCAGCAACGATTACTCACGGTTGCCTTTACTTCGCTCTATCATTGGTCAAGCGTCGGTACGGCAGACAACATACATCTTGCTGAACTCGCCGTTGCAAGAGCGCTTTGTATCAGCGGATCAGAGCTAAGCCTATCATTTGCCCAAAGCGCGTTTGAACACTTTGACGGTGAAGGAGCAGACTGGATTCAAGCATTCACCAACGCGGTATTAAGCCACGCGTTATCTATATCCGATCACAACGCGCAAGCCGCAGAGCACTACCAGCAAGCAGTTAATTATCAGGCTAAGTTGTCAGAAGGTGATAGAAGCGTATTTGACGCAACCTTCATCACCATTCCAACCCCTTAACTTCACTTACCCCACTTTAGCGATGACCTTTTGGCAGATATATTCACCAATAGGCATCGCTGAAGTCGCAGCAGGAGATGGTGCGTTGCAAACATGCAAACTGCGAGGGCTTTCGGCAAACAGAAAGTCATGAACGAGCGTACCATCTTTCATCACCGCCTGAGCGCGAATGCCGGCAGGATAAGGCTTCAGATCACTGAGTTGAATGCTAGGGCAATACTTGTTAACTAGTTTCAAGTAGCCGGGCTTCCACCATGAGTTTTTAAATTCCACCAGCCCAGTTTTGAGGTGTTTCGCTGTCACTTTCCAAAAGCCACTGAAACGCAGCATCTGCATAGTGTCTTTGAGGCTAAAATTGATCGCCCCATACCCTTCCCGCTTCCAACCCTGAACGGCATTAGGCCCCACCGTCACCGAACCATCAATCATTCTGGTGAGGTGTACGCCCAGAAATGGTAAATCAGGGTCAGGAATGGGGTATATAAGATGGTTCACTATGCCATTATGCTTGGAATCAAGTCGATAATACTCCCCGCGATAAGGCACGATTTGAAAGTCAGTCTCAATAGATAACATCTTGGTCATTCGATCGGCCATCAGACCCGAACACGTGATTAAGAACTTACCCACCACCACCGAGCTTTCGCCTTTGCTCATACAAGTGAGATAGATGTCATCACTGGTCTCTTGAGCCGCAATCACTTCCGATTCAAGTTGCACCTCTCCACCGAGTTCGACAAACTCCTTGGCCATCTGAGCGGTGACTAGTTTGTAATCCACTATGCTGGTCGATTTAACGTAAATAGCACCAAGCCCTGTGATATTCGGCTCAGCCAAACTTAGCTGAGCTTGGTCCAACAGGTCAACTTCAATCCCATTCTCATCACAGCGTTGGTAGAGGGCATGCATCCGTTGCAGCTCCACATCATTTGTCGCGACCAACAATTTACCGCAGTTCTCGACCGCTATATTGTGCTGACGGCAGAAATCGATCGTCCGCTCTACCCCTCGTTTACAAAACTCAGCTTTGAGGCTTCCCGGTTGATAATAGACACCCGCGTGAATAACACCGCTGTTATGCCCCGTTTGGTGATGGGCAAATCCCGACTCTTTTTCAATCAATAGGATGGTTTTATCAGGCTGGGACTGTTTGAGTTGCCAAGCGGTAGACACACCGACGATCCCGCCACCTACAACCACATAGTCGTACACTCGTTCCATACTCATGTTAATTGGCCACCTTGTCCGCTGGTTCCTTCACGCCCAATGTCGAAGATTGGCGACCACTGTGAAGGAAAATCGCAATGAACACACCACTTAACACTAAGCGAATCCAGATCGGTACATCAGGCCAAACGAGCGCCAAACCAATCGCAACCAACCCAATACGAACTAGCACATTGAGTTCTCCCTCAAGGTATCCTTCGATTGCACCGATAAAAGCGTAAGTGCCGACAATGGCAAACACACCCGTGACAAGCACTGACGTCACATCCCAACTGACCAATCCGGTATACGCAATCAGCAGAGGCACCAAGTAAAGCCCTTTGGCGATTTTCCATGCCATTAAACCTGTGCGCATTGGTGGCGTTTTAGCGATCGTCGCCGCCGCAAACGCGGTCAAACATACTGGCGGCGTCACGTTACTGTCTTGAGAAAGCCAGAAAATGATTAAGTGGGCCGACAGCAGCGCTAGGCCAACCGCTTCTAAACCAAGGCTTTGCTCTAGTAACGTTTCCATGAAATCAGCGGGAACAAGCGCTATCATCTCTTTTGCCGTTTCAAGGGTCATAGGTGCACTCAAGAGCGCTAGCTTGTCAGGTGCGGCAAGCATAAAGATCGCTTTTGCTTGTTCAGGCAGTTGACCAGCCACAAGCAGATCAAGTAGCTGATTCTCAGCCAGCAACTTGTACAACGCCGGGGCTGAAAGCGTACCCAGCACAATATACGCTGCGGTAACAGGAAGCCCCATACCGAGTACCAATGAAGCAAGTGCAATCAACACGATCATGGTAAACAAATCACCATTCGCCCAGCCATCAATCATAAGCGAGAAGGTGTTTCCGATCCCCGTGGTACTGATAACGTTAATGACCAAGCCAATTCCCACCAGTAACACCGCCGTCGTTGCCATGTTTTTCGCCCCTTGGGAAAGCGCTTCGATGATCGCTCTAGGGCCCATTTTGTGATTTTTGGAAAACCACGACGCGACAACCACGGAAATGATAGACAGCCCAGCTGCATAGGTAGGTGTAAAACCCTGAACCAATAGCGTGACCAACACAGCCAATGGAATCAGATTGTGCCAACCGGAAATCAGCACCTTAAACAGAGACTCATCGCTCGTCGTTACTTTTTGTACCCCGCTGCGCTTTGCTTCGATACGGACAAAAAACGCTACGGATAGAAAGTAAATCAGCGCAGGAATAAACGACACCGCGATGATGTCGACATAAGGAATCTGCGTGTAAGAGGCCATAATGAAGGCACCCGCCCCCATAACAGGAGGCATCAGTTGCCCACCAGTGGATGCCGCGGCTTCAACCCCTGCAGCAAATCGAGATGGAAAGCCCGCTTTTTGCATTAAAGGGATACTAATAACGCCAGTAGACACTGTGTTCGCGACACTCGAGCCAGAGACAGATCCCATTAAACCAGAGCCGATCACGGCGATAAACCCAGGACCACCAATGATTTTACCCGCGGCCGCGCGAGCAACATCAATAATGTAATCGCCCACCCCTGAACGCACTAAGAAGGCGCCGAACAAGATGAACATGAAAACGAAGGTCCAGCTGATCCGAGAGATCGAACCAAACATACCTTCAGAAGAGTAAAAGCTGCGGTACAGCAATGTTTCAAGGCTTAAACCCGGGAAATGGAAAATGCCACTTGCCCACTGTCCCCACACCACCACGTAGCTTAAACAAACCAAGATCAGCATGGGAATAAACCAACCCATGGTTCGACGAATCAATTCGATAACAATGGCAATAGCAAGAATGGCAAAAAACCAATCACTGGCGACAAACTTGACTCCTCGCTCATACAGCGCATCTTCCGCAAACGGGATGTACACCAGACAAGCAAGCGCCGCAATCGCAATCAGCACATCGATCCCAAGCGCGAACTTACTCTTTTTTAGCGAAATATGGGCTGGGTACCACAGCGCACAAATCACAGCAAAACCCGCAAAGTGCGTTGCTGAAATCCATAACTCGGGTAAGGTCGACAAGGTATTGAACCAAATATGTAACAGCGATAGCACCACACCAAACGCGGTAATGACTTTGCCCACCCACGGAAAATCCGTTCGGGTAGGTAACTCAAATTTTTGCAATTCCTCTTGCATCGAATCGCTCATAATCCACTCCAACGCACTCCAACTTCTCAGTAGAGCAAAACAAATAATAATTGAAGCGCGCACCGCTCATCGGGTGCGCGTTATCAGGTGATCAGTTGATCAATAGTTCAGACGGGATCTCGACACCCACTTCTTTGTAGTAACGAGCAGCTCCCGGATGAAGAGGAAGTGGCAAACCCGCGATCGCTTTTTCAATCGCCATCGCTTTTGTTGCTTTGTGAATGCCTTGTAGGAATGGTAGGTTTTCGTAAATTGTTTTGGTTAGTTGGTAAACATCTTCTTCAGAAATGTCTTGTCGAACCGCTAAGAAGTTAGGTTGAGCAATGGTTGTGATCGGCTTGTCGACACCCGGGTAGGTGTTGGCTGGAATTTCATATTTCGTCCAAAGGTTGTATTTGCCATTCGCCATTTTGATCTGCTGATCGGTAAACGATAGGATTTGGATATCATCACCCAGAGCTGCAAATGCTTGAGTTACCGCTCCGACGGGAACACCCGCTGGCGTGTTCATGCCATCAATGGTGCCATTTTGCAGTGCACTCGCACTACCACCATAGCCCATGTAGGCAAGATTAAACTTGTCTGGGTCGACCTCTAAGCCTTTCATGATTTGACGACCAGAGTTCTCTGTCCCTGAGTTCTTCTTACCGATGGAAAACTTCTTGCCATCTAGATTGTTCAGATCGCTTACCGTCCCACTTTCCACAAGGTCCGAACGAACGATGAAGTGCTCAACGTTTTGCCAAAGCATAGACACAGAGCGTAGCCCTTCTTGGCGACCACTTTTCTCATAAGGACCTTGACCAGACCAAGCCCAAGCGCCGTACAACCCCTGCAGGATGGCAAATTGCGCTTCATTTTCATTCAGCAGCTTAACGTTCTCACCAGATCCTGCTGAGCTGATCGCTGACAAAGAGAAGTGATGCTTAGGTGCCAGTTTCACTTTGCTCAAGGTCGCCAAAGCAACCCCCACTGGATAATACGTTCCCCCTGTCGATGCCGTTGCAAGGATGTAGCTGCGATCTTCTGCTACCGCATTCGATACCAAACCAAAAGAAGCCATCGCGACCGCTAGGGTTTTCACCAGTTTGTTGTATTTCATCTTTACTCTCCATGTAGAGTTGTTCACGTTATTATTTTGTTAAATCAAATCTGTAAGAGCAAAAGCGATGCCAAATTGTAAGTTATTGAATTATTTAGATAGAAACTCATATGGTGACGTAAATGAGCAAAATCTTGCTCATTTACAAAGAGGGCGATGAGCAAAAAGTCGCTCATTTCACAGGGTCATATTGGCCATATACCCCTTGTTAATGACTCAAAAGTTAAAGAAATGTGATCATTCAAACAAACCGCAGCAAATTTGTGGTGAGCAAAATTTCGCTTATCCCGCCACAAATTTGTCTCAATCACCACTCACATAATCACTTCGATTCAACGCATAGCGCGCCATTTTTTGGTTGAGCGTGCGCCGTGGAAGATCGAGCTCTTGCATCACTTGGGTAATTTTGCCGTTGTGACGTACCAGCGCATCATGAATCACTTTGCGTTCAAAGCTCTGGACCTGAATCGCTAACGGAATTCCGGCGTTAGAGGTTTCGCTTAAAGTATTCGGTCGAGAAGAGAGAATCTCACCCACCGTGACCGATTCATCGAGTGCAAACCGGATCGCGACATTGCGCAATTCACGAACATTGCCAGGCCACGAGTAGGTCAATAGGGCTTGCCTGTCTGCTTCACTGGCTAAACGCGTATTCTGATTGGCTTGATGGGAAAAGTGCTCAAACAGCAGCAAGGCGTCATCTTCGCGTTCGCAAAGGGGCGGAAGATAAAGCTGAGCGACGTTCAATCGATAGTAAAGGTCTTGGCGAAAATCAGGATGGTTCATGAGATCGTGTTTGGCGGCAGCCACAACGCGCAAATCGACTGAGATTGGCTGATTGCCTCCCACTCGCTCAACCATATGGTCTTGCAAAGAGCGCAATACTTTCACTTGCATCGCGAGCGGCATACTCTCGATTTCATCAAAAAAAAGTGTCCCTTTGTTGGCATACTCCAGCTTTCCAACGCGACGTTTGGTCGCTCCTGTAAACGCCCCTGCTTCATGACCAAACAGCTCGCTCTCAAATAGGTTTTCTGGAATTGCTCCGCAATTGAGGGGAACGAAAGGATGACGCTGCCGGCGACTGAACTGATGCAAACATGTCGCAACCAACTCCTTACCACAGCCCGTATCGCCGTATATGATCACATTGGTATCGATGGTCGCCACTTTGGCGATTTGCTCCCGAAGATCGCACATCACCTGACTACGACCAATGATGATTTCTTCAATCCCGTCGACGCTCTCAAGATAAGAGCGTCTATCTTCTCGCTCTTTGCCCTGTTGATAATGGGCAGCCGCGGCTAACACGGTATCGGACAAACGCTGAGGATCAAACGGCTTTTCTATAAAGTCATAAGCGCCCATTTGCAGCGCTTTCACCGCCATATCCACATCACCATGGCCGGTAATCAATATCACGGGAATAGTTGGAAATCGCTGCTTAACTTGGCTCAGCAGATCGACGCCATCTATGCCGGGCAGTCTTACATCACTGACGATTACGTCGAATTCACTGTGCTGGAGCGAGACCATCAACTGCTCACCATCATCAAACGGGCTCACTTCAAACCCAGCGAGCTGCAGCCACTGACTGGTCGCTTGACGAACAATGGCATCATCTTCCACCAGTGCGACACATGCTTCCATAACTTCTTCCATACGATGCATTCCTCCTTCAGCAACGGTATGAGAAAAAGTCAACAACGGAAAGGAGCTAGCTCCCACTTTTCATCTACAAGTTCTTAACAAAAAATTGGGAATTTGCTAGCGTGTTGACAGTAAAACCAATGAGAAGCCCATCCGTTTGAGTTAGGAAACGCCAATGAGTAAAGGTCATCGTTATTGGCTAGTGATTCTCGTGATCTCGGCCATCAGCGCCATTCAGATCGCCAGCAGAGAGATCGCCACTCAATGGAGCTTGAGCGCAATTCAAAGCCAAACCGAGCAGCGATTGCTCGACTACATCGGTGATGCGCGACGCTCGTTGCAACGTTTCTACCATTTGCCTTACCTTGTGACTAATGACTCACAAAGCCTCGACTACCTCAAAGGCAACCTAACACTACAACCTGATATCGAAGAGCAACTGGCCAAGCTCGACAAAGCCGCCAATACGCTCGGTTGGTCGATTCTCTCATCAAGCGGGGATGTGTTGGCATCAAGCTCAAAGCAATACCAACTCCCCCCCACAGATATCGAATCCATTGTTAAACAAATCCATAAACAACGTGAAGGCGTGGCAGTCGTCACCAAAAACAAGGGAACCTTTGCTGAGTATTTCCTCGCCGCGCCGATGTACTTGGGGCTCGATATTGCTGGCATTGTCGTCGTTCAAATCGACCTGAGCTTACTCACCGAACAGTGGCTTACCAGTGAAGAAATCATTTTGGCAGAGAAACCCAACAGCCACGTTTTTCTCTCTAGTAGCAAGACTTTCACAGCGGACTGGTTTAATGATGCGTTCGACAAACAACAAATGAGCGAGCCAACCACTTTGTTCGATGACACTCGTTTTTCAATTTGGCCGCTCGGTAAAACGCGTTACCTCGCGCAATCTGTCCTGCTAGACGATCTGCAATGGGAGCTCACCTATCTCACCCCAATCAGTACAATGGAAAACAATGTTGCCTGGTTAAGCTGGAGCATTGCCGCGGCTTGTGTGGTGGTCTGTTTACTACTCATCATTCGCTATCAGAAGCATCAAAAAGCCTTGAGCCAAGTGAGAATTCAGAAATTATTAGTCGAGTCTGAAAAGCGGCTCAATGCCATGATCAACAAAACTCACGTAGGGATACTATTAGTCAATAAAGACGGTTTGATCACCGACATTAACTCGATGGCAAAACGCTACTTTAACCTCGCTGATTCCATGATTGGTTCAGTGGATGCTTGGCAGCTGTTCGATACAGGAAATCCAAACTCAACCACACTTAGGCTGCTCAAAAACCTTTCTCAACATCGGGAGGTCGCCGAACTGAGTAGCGTCGAAACCTTCGCCCGACGCAGTGATGGCAGTCATTTCCCGGTCCTATTTTCAATCAGCCAATTCCGCTGGGATGCACACTCCTACTACTTATGTACCATCATGGACATCAGTAAACGTAAGAAGGCGGAAATCGCACTGGAATCAGCAAACCGACTGCTGCAACAACGAGTTGAAGAGCGAAGCCAAGCGCTAGAGGAAGCGCAGAAGGAGCTTATCGAAACCAGTAAATTAGCAGCATTAGGTAGAATGTCGAGCGCGATTACGCATGAACTCAACCAGCCGTTGACAGGATTGAGAACGCTATTATCCAGTAATCAACTGCTTATCGAACGGGGTGAAACAAAACTGGCCCAAGCCAATTTAGAACTGGTCAGCACCCTAATTGATCGGATGGCTAACATGACCTCTCAGCTGAAATCCTTTGCCTTCCAGAAACTGGAAAAGCCTGAGCCCGTCTCTCTGACCTTGGCCCTAGAAGAAGTACTCCGGCTAGAGCAAGACGCCCTAAGATCAATCGATGTTCGAGTGCGGGTGGCGCAAGATGTCAATTGGGTATTGGGAGAAGAGGTACGCCTGCGTCAAGTGCTTGGTAACCTGATTCGCAACGCGATTGATGCGCTCAAAGGTCGCGCTACTCCAACCATTAGCATCAACGCCAAGCGCATCGGTGATAAGGTCACTCTCGATGTTTCCGATAATGGCTGCGGCATTGACCCTGACCAACTGGGCTCCATCTTTGAACCATTCCAAACCAATAAAAAAATTGGCGAAGGTCTTGGCTTGGGTCTTGCCATCACCGCCAATAATGTCAGAGACATGCGAGGCACCATTCACGCCTCGCTCAACACGGAATCAGGGATGACATTCACCCTGACGTTGGACAGTTGCACAAGCGGACGCTAGCAAACCTACCGCTCTCTCCTTCACCACATCTCTTAGTCAGCTCTCGCAGCCGTCCTACCGAAGCAAACTGTGCCTAACGCCATGAAAATTTACCGTATTTTATTCATTTTGCGCATTGTTTGATCAAATGCACCTTACTGATATGAAAACTTATGAACAGTGTGGTTTTATGAACTCAGTCGCTCAAAGAAAACGGATCCTTGTTAAAGTTCGCGGTGACGTCAGAACAATAATATCGGATCAATAATGAAACTAAGTAACCTAACAATAAAATCCAAACTCGCGTCGATTGTCTTATTGTCGGCAATTCTTATCGCGATGGCTTGCGCATACAACCTACTGCAACAACGTAACTCCTCAATGCTGGAGCGCCAAAACAAACTTCAAGCGCAGGTCGAATCTGTGCTCAGTTTGACTCAGCATTACTACAATCAACGTCAAACCCTCGGAGAAGAGACAGCTAAACAGCAAGCGCTCAAAGCGATTGAAGCCATCCGATACGATGGCAATAATTATTTCTGGATTGTAGATCAGCAAACACGTGTCGTTCAGCATCCGCTCAAACCTGAGCTGAATGGCAAAACGGCCAAAGACTTTACCGATGGAGCGGGCAAGTACCACTGGCAAGAAATGGTGGCCATTTCAAACACACCAGCGCAGAAAGGTTTTCTAGACTATCAATGGAAAAGCCCTCAAGGCGCGCTGAAAGATAAGATCTCTTACGTGCAACTTTTTCCTGAATGGGGATGGGTTATTGGCTCTGGCATTCTGGTCTCTGACATTCAGGAGGCGTTTTACGCACTGGCAATCAAAGAGACCGTCGTAGCACTTATCCTCACTGGGCTTCTGTTCGCCATGGGTTACGTGATCTCAAATAATATCCTTACCCCTCTAGAAAAACTCATCACCCACATGCACAACATTGCCGATGGTGATTTGCGAGGTCGTCTTAACCTTACGCGTAAAGATGAGTTAGGTGATATGGGTAAACAAATGGACAAGATGCTCGACAAGCTTCAAACCACCCTCAGCACCGCCCATGACTCGGCGATTCAATCAAGTACCATGGCGAGTCAAATTGCTCAAGCCAGTGAAGAAGCTGCCACCAGCGTCAACTCTCAGCATAGCCAGCTAGAGTTGCTCTCAACTGCAATGACGGAGATGAGCGCGACAATTTCGGATGTTGCCACGAATGCTGAAAACACCTCAGAAAGTACAGGCAAAGTGGTCAACCACGTTCAAGTCAACGATGAAGCTATGAAGGTCACATCAAAGTCGATTGCGCATGTTTCTGACAATATATCCCTCGCCAATGATTTGGTTCGCGGTTTGCAAGCGGGGGTAAATGAAATCAGTAATGTGGTTGAAGTCATCCGTGACGTCTCTGAGCAAACCAACCTACTCGCACTCAATGCGGCGATTGAAGCGGCACGTGCTGGTGAGCAAGGCCGAGGCTTTGCCGTTGTCGCGGATGAGGTCCGCAATCTCGCGAGCCGCACGCAAAATTCAACCAATGAAGTACAGCACACCATCGAGAAGCTAACCGAACAAGCAAACAAAACCTTCGAAGCAATGCAAACAAGTAATGAAAATGTCGCTCAAAGCGTTGAATCGTCAGAAAATACTCGTAAGCAGTTAGATTTAATTGTGGTTGAAATGCAAAACGCCAACGATATGGTGGCACAAATCGCCGCCGCCTCAGAACAGCAAAGCGCTGTTGCCACAGAGATGAATGAAAACGTGACAGGCATCCACCTCGCCGCAAACGAAGTGCTCCAAGCGTCACAATCGCTCGCACAAGACAGCCAAGCCATGGCCAACACCGCAGAACACCTCAATGATCAGCTGAAGTATTTTAAGGTTTGACCCTGACAAACTTCAGATTGGAACAGCGACCGCCGCAATGGCGGTCGCTGTTTATCCAAACAACGGTGCAACTAAACACTTGTTATGCAGAGCCTGCGGGATAACTGGCGGCTTATTCGTAGGTATCAAGAAACGTTATTAACGCCGCTTCATCAATAATCTCAAGCCCCTGTTCTCCCTTTGTGATCAATCCCTTATCCATCAAATCTTTTACGGCTCGGCGATAAACTCGCCCTGAGGTACCAAAGCGTTCCGCTTCTTGGTTTACTTTATCGAACCCACCAAGCAAGGTGTTGGTTTGTTTTTGCACCAGCAAGTCATAAGCGATGTTGTAGGTGATAGGATGTAACAAGCGATTGGTGTAGATATCCATTGAATCTTGATAATCCTCCGCCAAGGCAGAAGCAAAAAAGAACATCATGTCGGGGTGCTGATGCAGTGCTTCAGTCAGTTTTTGAATACAGATGATGTCCACTTGCATGTGTTCATCTGCCACTACATTCCACTGACAGGGTGTCTGAGTGAAGTACTCCATTTCACCATAAAGATGGTAATCGCAATTGGCTTCGCCCAGTTGAAAACGGCGACCGTTGGCAGCAATGATGCTCATCGAAACTCGACCGACTGGTACAACGTACAGATATTGAAGCTGCTCACCTTGGCGAAGGATCTCCTCACCAGAATCAAAGTAGCGACTGCCGATTTGGCATTGAAAGATTAAGTCACGAAACTCGGCGCTTTTCTGCTCTAGAAAGCGTTGGAAACGTCCAGTGGGGTAAGGGCTTATTTTCACGTAAGTTTCTCTTTAATGACAACAATCTCAAATAGATTGTACTCGTTCGACCAACTTGATGACAGCCAATAAAAAAGCGACACCAAAGTGCCGCTTCAATAATTCGCTGAGCTGTGATCCAGTTAACTTTGCGCAATCAAGGCTTCAAGAGCAGCATAAGATGCCAAGCGTTCCCCTTCCATCATGACTTGTGCTTCATCTACGTACTGCCCTACACCTTCCTTCACATCTTGTTGATACAGGACGACATTGTTCAAGATAGAGGCAACGTTTAGACCACGCAGCCGACCTACGGTAAACAGCGCTGATGTTTCCATATCCGCACCGAGAATATCCTTCTTGTTCCAGTACTCGCAGATCGCTTCTTCGTCATCGGTATAGAAACTGTCATGGGAGCGAACCACACCTAGATGGTAGCGCGCTTCTTTTTCCGCTAAATAGCTGTCGAGCGCTTTGAGCAACGAAAAGCTCGCATAAGCCGGATAAGAAGAATGAACGTAAGCGTTTGACCCCCCTTCATCTCTTACCGCACCTTCTGCCACAATTAACTCACCAAGTTTAATGCCAGATTGCATTGCACCCGCGGATCCGACACGAATCACATCTGTTACACCACACTGTTTTAGCTCTTCTACCGCAATGATCATCGATGGTGCTCCGATACCAGTACTGCACACTGAGACTCGTTGACCTTGGTATGTGCCGGTAAACACTCGATACTCGCGGTTTTCAGAAACCAGTTCTGCGTTATCAAACAACGCGGCAATGCGGTTTGCTCGATCTGGCTCGCCACACACGATCACTCGAGGGGCTACTTGCGTGCTATCTACGCCAATATGAGGTTGCTTCATCATTGACTTAACCTTGTGCTGTCGCTTGAGTTAGGGTCTTCTCACCGTTGCGTTTTGCGCTACGTGCCCACTCTCTTGTGCCATTTGCCGCAATGAACATCAGAATCGCATATTGAACCGACATTGCGTACACACCTTGTGTCGCGTAGATGCCAACGCTGATGATATTGATGACTACCCAAAGAATCCAGTTCTCAACGTACTTACGTGTCATCAAGATTTGCGCCACGATAGAAAGCACGGTCATGGTTGCATCCCAGAAAGGGAAAGCATCTGGCTCTAAAACTGGCTCAGACAAACCAGCGCCGAACACATTTAGCGTATCAACGGCAATGTTCGCCAACGCAAAGAAGAATGGGTCGATGTAAATCGTTAACATCGCAATCGCAACAATGCTAACTGAAGCTGTCGCGATCAGCTTCTGTTTGCTTAACCAACGAACCTCAAGTGTCTCACCTTGGGCATTTGGTCTTGTCCACGCATACCAGCCATAAATGTTGGCGCAGAAGAAAAACAATTGAAGCAGAAGCAATCCGTAAAGCTGAATCTGGAAAAAGATGACGGCAAAAAGTGTAACGTTCAGCAAACCGAATAAGTAATTGATGTTTTTTTCTTGGCTCGCAAACCAAATACAAAGCAAACCGAAAACCGTACCAAAGGCTTCAATCCAGCTCATCGCATAACCATCGCCAATAGGAATGGTAACTAGGGTGTTGTTGATGTCTAACAGGGCAAATAGGTCCATGAAGATGTCCTTTATTTTTGTGCTTGGAATGCGCTCATCTTATGGCGTCGCAACAAACAAAAAGGAGGACATTTGTCCTCCCTTCGATGTACCCGATCATAAATCAGATCAATATTGAGTTAGAAGCTCAGAATACATGGTCATCTAACAGTTGGCTGATTAAAACAATTACGGTGCCATTTTATGCGAATAGTACTATTGCGATACACTAGTACATCGCAATAGAGGTGCACACTCGTCTTCTCCACCGTGAGAAAAACGAAAAAGCCCCAGCATTTCTGCTGGGGCTTAGAATGTGGCGGTGAGTGAGAGATTCGAACTCTCGATACGTTGCCGTATACACACTTTCCAGGCGTGCTCCTTCAGCCACTCGGACAACTCACCGAATCAAATTGTGGTTAGCATCATTGGCTAACGAGGCGCTAATTTAATGATTCTATTGGGTTAGGTCAAGCCTAAAGAGGAAAAAAAGCGCCTTAGCGTGATTGTTTGGTCACTAACTGTCTAAATCGTTGATGATTCGAACACATCAGGCCTCTTGATAGTAGCCAGGCACTCGGAACCACTTGCGGCACATATCTAAGAAGTAGCCATATAAGACACCCATACCGCAAGAAACAACCGCATTAGAGGTGACTGCTGTGATGATTTGATCGGTAGAAGCGCCAACGGTAAACAAAATCGCTGCGTACACTGGTGATTGAAACAAAACGTACGCCACTAGATCAGAGACATTCTTCATTACACCCGTGTCAGAGAGCCTTGCTCCTTGTCGAAGAACGTAATCTCTAAACAAACCATAAGGCCAAGCGATAGCAATATTGACGGGGATCGACAAAGTTCGTGATGCCAGTGACTGCTCAAATGTCATGCCAGAGATCAAAATCTCAATCAACATGCCAGAAACAAAACAGAACACGACCATAGCGAAAGTATCTGCAGCAGCATTGCGAATACAGAAAGGACCTCTTGACTTCATCTACTTACCCAAATAAAAAACCAACAAAAACGACATTAATTAAAACAATCAACCACCAAATGAACATATAGGTAGTTAATGGCGCTATTAGAACACCATTTTTGTAGTTTTTGGTTTTGAATTTAATTAATTTAGGTAAATAAATAACCAGATATGGAGATAAACTTGGTTTGAATCACTAAAACTATTAGAAACGCTCAAAACCAAGTCAACTTATGAAAGTTAGTTACAAAAATCAGTAATTTGCACAGTCAGGATGTCCAAATCTTCTTGAGAAGGGTTTTCTTCCCTCATAAGGCTCTCTTCAATACGCGTCAAACAACCACGCAAAAATGCATCATCTGACTCGCCAATGATCTGTTTGATCTGATTAAACTCTATCAACGCGGCGCTGAATTCGTTGTTCTCTATTGCCATAAAACACTTGAGCAATACCCCTTCTACGCCCTCACCTTCAGCCTCGTTTTGCGACTTAAGCAAACTTGGTTTGTACTGGTACAACTTATCTGCGTATGCGAACAGAGCGTCATCGAGATCCGTTTCATCGACAGGCTTAGAGACAATGTAGTCAACGCCTACACCCAGCATACGTTCTCTGGTCTCTTTAAAGACATCCGCTGTACAACCGAAGATTAAGATGTTGGCTTTGCTGTCGTGTAGACCTCGGATAGCCGTTGTCGATTCAACACCGTCCATAACGGGCATATGATTGTCCATTAAGACGAGATCATATTCCCCTGTTGCCACCGCATACACCGCCAGCTCACCATTTTCCACACAATCACAAACAAAACCTTTGCTGGACATAAAGGTGGTCAGAATGATGGCGTTGGTTCGGTTGTCCTCTACAATCAGTGCTCTCAACCCGTTGTAGCTCAATTTTTTATGTTCAGTCACTGTGGTTAACGCTGGCTCACAAGACTCCATTTTGAGTTGAACTTCGAAACAAGAGCCGATGCCGACCTCGCTGGTAAGGTGAATATCGCCATCCATCAGTTCACACAATTGTTTAACGATAGCAAGACCAAGCCCTGTTCCCCCAAATCTCCGCGTTGTGGATGACTCTGCTTGCTCAAACGGCTTAAAGATTTTTTCTTGCGATTCTTTGGCTATGCCAATCCCAGTATCTCTCACTCGGATATGTAGATAGTCGACACCATTTGCACGCTTTTCGGTGAAGTAAACTTCAACATATCCTCTTGAAGTAAACTTGACCGCGTTGGTCAGCAAGTTGAACAAGATTTGCCGCAGGCGAGCTTTATCCGAACGATACCAACGACCCTGAGGCACCTCAGAGATCACTTTAAATTGCAGACCTTTTTCAGAACACAACGTGAAATAAACGCTGTTGATACTGCCTATGATCGATTCAAGTGGGAATGGCTGGTGCTCCAACTCAAGATGCCCTTGCTCAATTTTGGAAAAGTCCAAGATTTCATTAAGTAAGGTCATCATGTGGTCGCCGGATTCATAGAGTGTTTTGAGATGCTTGCGCTGCTCTTCGGTCAAATCCGTTTTTAACAGAATTTGCGCGGTACCCAATACACCGTTCATAGGAGTGCGAATTTCATGCGATAGCGTGGCTAGAAAGGCACTTTTGGCTTTGGTCGATGCCTGCGCTTTTACCTTCTCAGCTTCTAGAAAAACGGTTTTTTGATTAAATTTGTCAATGAGGTGTCTGATTTCATCATTGCTGTCATAAGTGATATCAATGATCCCGCCGCGTTTTGAGTCATCAACTTTCTTAGCAATCAACACAATGGGCGCGATAAGAAAGCGGTTGATAAGAAGATAGCCAAGCATGACACACGCCAGCATGATGGGAACAATTCCCAGCTCGACATTTCTGACTACATCGTAAACTTGTTCTGCAACCAGACGCTTCGCATTAACGACATCTACACTCCAGTTGAAGTCTCCAAAGGTGTGTTGGCTGATGTATATATCGTCCACCAGTTGGAAGTTATGCTCGGTAATTACATCACCATAGGAGTCTTTTAGTATGACTCCTAAGTCATATTCTTCTGCGTGTTTCCTGACAAACGAAACTAAGTTTTCGAGGGATAAATCGACCGTTGCAACACCAGCAAACACACCATCAATATAGTATGGCGATGATGCGGTGATCATTTGCACCTGGGTAAAAGGATCAATATAGACCTGAGACCAAACCGTGGTACCTACTGGTTTATTGATAACCGAGGTATACCACGCTTCGTTGTCGTAACCACCCGACTCAGGGTTATCCCATGAATAGACACGATCGACGACACCATCACCAGCTCGATTGAAAAAGATGCTTTTGTATGCCACGTCTTTATCGATAGAACGAGGTACTGGCCAAAGCCCGCCACTCACAGTCAAACCATCCGTCAGAGAAAAGAGCTTGAAAAGTAGCTCGGCTTGATGCGATTGCGTTTCATGGTTGCTGCCGATGGTGACTACTGCCTGAAGAATACCTAAAGAGCTGTTAATTGGCTCTCGGATTTGAGCAGAAATCAGCTCGGTTCTAAGATCGAGATTGCGTTCCAGCTGCATTCGCGTCGGTGGCTCAACCACCCGATAGCTGATAGTACCAATTAAGGTCACCACGACAGCAAGATAAAATGCTAAAGCGTAAATGCTTTTCCGTTTGAGCGAATAACTTCTTTCCATAACCAACTGAAATTTTGTCGTTTACCAAAAATTATAGTGAATAATTGAACCCTTCAACCTTTTTATCGGATAGTGAGCCTGTTACCATGGCGCAATCACTACTCAATCACATTTATGGTATTTACCTTGAGCTTACAAAACCTTCTTGCTCTTCCTGAGCTTCAAGACAAGCTAATCAATCAAGCTAAAACTCATGGCTTTGTCACGGCAATGGCCACGGCGCCAAACATTCTTCCTCCTGAAGAGTGGCTCCCGTTTTTATGGGGGGGCGAAGAAGTGGCGCCATTTTCTGATGGTGAGCAATTTGAAACCTATGTTGAATTGATTGTCGCTCTTTGGAATGAATACCGCCCTGCACTTCTCAGTAACGAGTGGCAATGGCCGCAAGAGTGCGCATTGGATGAGGAAGAAATCGTCAATGAAGCGACGCGTGATTTCTGTGAAGGCTTTCTCCAAGGTTGGCAGTTAGCGAGAGATGATTGGGAAACCATCATGCCAGAAGATAGCGAGGACAGTGCGCTGCTCGGTGGTGTGTTGCTTTCACTGAGTATGCTCTACGACCCAGAGACATCGATAGCCACTCTCGCAGAGCAAGGGATGGAGGGTCTAGAGCAGTTCGAAGAGATCTTTAATTCTGTTCCTATGATGCTGTGCGGCTTAACCATGCGCGGTGCAGCGCTGACCGAAGAAGCTTAACCCTCCTATAGCCGCCACACAGTTGGCGGCTTTTTCAACTCTAGTCATTCCTTCCGAATAACTAACGCGCTGTTATATTCCCCAAACGACACCAATATCACCATTTTATAAAACAATTATTACAATCCCTTAATTTCTTTGTTAGTATCCGCGCCGTTTTTGGTTAACTGATTGTAATGATGCAAATAACAGGGATTTCGCAGAGAAAACGTAGAGTGATGGCGTTATACGTCATTACCGCTCTGCTGTTCCAGCTCTATTTGCTTGCCACGCTGTCACTTAACCCGTCACAGGTCCACAACAACAACTGGCTAGCAGAAGCACAGGGTGAGAAAGTCTTACTGTGTACAGCAGACGGCTTTAAATGGGTGGACATCAACGAACTGATCGAAGATAACAACAGCGCTACGCTCGATAGCAACGAGATACACGATCCATTAAAGTTCAGCTGTCCACTGCTGGATGTGTGCAAACTTTCTATTCTCATCATGGCCATTGTCTTGGCAGCTATCGCTTTGTGGCTATGCCGAGTCAACACCCGCAGCATTGCTGCACCTTTACTGCTTTGCCAACGTAAGTTCTATCTTTCGGTGGCTCCCAAGCAGTCTCCACCTTTGGCTTTCCTCGCTTAATAGGCCTTATCGGCCTACTTAAAAACCCTCAAAAATACAATATTCGCCGCGACGCTATGACCTCGAGGCGCTGGCTTGCGTTGCTTTTAGCCAATCGATAATACGCATGCCAGAAACAAGGAAGGAAAGTCCATGTTCAACCAATCTAACAGCTCGCAGATGATTGCGGCTTCTCTCTTCGTCGGTTTCATTGCTGGCTGCGGAGGCGGCTCTGGCTCAGATTCGCCATCAGCAGAGCAGCGCTCACTGCAACCCGTGACCTTAACCTTTAACGCCCGTGTTGGCGAACACCCAGTTGAGTGTCGTCAAATGGACAATGCACTGGCAGGCACCACGAATGTTAACCCTGAGTTTAAAGACGCTCGCCTATATCTGTCAGACATTCAACTTATCAACGACAATGGCGATAAGACCGCTGTGCAACTTGAACAAGATGGTAGATGGCAGTACCAAAATGTCGCCCTACTCGACTTTGAAACTGGCGCAGATAGCTGCGCAAACGGTAACGAGTCGATCAATACACAAATTAAAGGCTACGTCCCACAAGGAGATTACTCGGGAGTGCGCTTCACCATTGGTGTACCTACCGAGCTGAATCATTTTGGTATCGATGGCGATGATGCGGTCTCCCCGTTGGATGTGATGGGCATGAATTGGAGCTGGCAAAACGGCCATAAACATCTGCGTTTAGATGTCTCAGGTTGGAATATTCATCTAGGCACCACAGGATGTGAAGTGCTCGACGCTGAAAACGAAATCATAAACTGCGCGACCTCTCGTCCTAATCGCCCGACTTATCAGTTTGATAGCTACAACGTTAAAGATCACACCATAGTGTTTGACTATCAAAAGCTGGTCGCAAACAGCGATATTAGCGCCAATACCGCCAATACTCCTCCGGGCTGCATGTCTTCCAGTAGCGATCCCGATTGTCAGGGCATCTTCGACAATTTAGGGCTTGATCTCGTCACAGGTCAATGCGTAGCTGATGATTGTAGCAGTGCGCAAACTTGGGTGTCAGTGGAGTAATCAACATGCCAGCAGACCTTAAGTTTGCTTTGCTGGCATTGCTCGTGATCGCATTGGTCGCGGGCTGTGGCAGTGAATCCAATTATACGGTAGAGCCGCAAAGCTCAGTGAACGCGTACGGTTTCGACTATCAAACGGGCACGCTTCCTTTGCCTAAAGAGCCTGCAGAGAATCCAGCAACGGAAGAAAAGTTTCAGCTTGGTCGTCATCTATTCTATGACGTTCGATTGTCGGGCAATCAAACCATGTCGTGCGAATCTTGCCACCAGCAAGCGCTGGCTTTTTCTGATGGGGTAAAAGTGCCCACTGGCTCGACGGGAGAAGTGCTGCATAGAAACTCACAAACTCTGACCAATATCGCCTATAACGCGTCGTACACATGGGCTAATCCGATCCTCAAGGAGATTGAGCAGCAATTGGTGATCCCGCTCTTTGGTGAGTTCCCAGTCGAGATGGGCATCAACGATAGCAACCGAGAGACCATTTTACAGCGCTTTCGCGATGACGTTTTGTATCAAGAGTTGTTCAATAACGCCTTTCCCAATCACCAAGACAGTTTTACGTTTCCCAACGTGATTAAAGCGTTGGCCGTGTTTAACCGAGCTTTGATCTCCAAAGATTCGCCTTTTGACCGCGGTACAATGAGCAGCTCTGCAATGCGGGGCCAAGACCTGTTCAACAGTGAAAAGATGGAGTGTTTTCACTGCCATAATGGGTTCAATTTCAGCGACTCTACCTTGCATGACGGTTCAGTGTTTGTGTCCAGGCCCTTCTTTAATACCGGCTTATACAACCTTGACTCACAAGGCAGTTACCCAATTGAAGATAACGGCCTGTTTAGCGTCACCCAAAACCCAAGCGATAAAGGTAAATTCCGACCACCAACGCTGAGAAACGTCGCCTTTACCGCGCCATACATGCACGATGGAAGCATCGCGAGTTTAGCGGAAGTGCTCGACTTTTATGCCAATGGCGGTCGAAACATCACCTCAGGTGAACATCAAGGTGACGGGCGCATTAATCCCAATAAGAGTGAGTTTGTTAAAGGTTTCACGCTCAGCGCACAAGAAAAGCAAGACATGTTGGCATTTCTCAACGCTTTAAGCGACCCCGTATTCATTAGTAACCCTCGTTACGCCAACCCATTCGTTGCAGAGGTAAGCCAATGAGAGTCATAAACATCGCAACCGCTTTGTGCGCCTTTTCAAGCGTAGCAAGTGCAAACCCGATTGAACCTATCTGGCAACAGGTTAACCTCCAGTCCAATCTGTTTGCCCAGTTCGGCTATTACCAAACCAGCCGGGAAGAGCCGTATTCAGTCCCCGGCGTGATCACTGATGCGCACGTTTCCCACCATGAACAAGGGTTGCAACTGATGCATGGCGAGTTGGGATTGTTAGCCAGCTTAGATCAGATTTTAGCGGCCAAATTAGTGGTTGGAAGTCACCACGGAGAGGCTATCGAGATTGAAGAGCTGTGGCTACAACCTTACCTTCATCAAAACTGGACACTGCGTATCGGTCGGCAGCTCAGCCCTATCGGTCTCTATAATGCGACCCATGAGCATGATTGGTCATTTTTAGATCCTACCCTAGCCCAACAGGCGTTCTTGGCTAATCAATACCAAGATGACAGTGTGCATGTGACCTATGCGACCAATCGCCAAGACCTGACTTTATGGCTCGGCCGGGGCGATCAATTTCCTGCACAAGCCGACTCTGCCTCTCCAGCAGCATTTGGCGCACTTTATCAGTGGTATCAACTGCGCTCGCAGTACCAGCTGACATTGGTCGCGAGTGCAGCGCAGTTTACGGCTCAGCAGAGAAGCAACCAGCAAGATGATGGACACAGCCACAAGCATACCAGCCAAACCAGTCCGATGACTTTCGCAGGAGACACCCAACTAGTGAGTGTGTCTAGCCAGCTGAAATGGCAACAGCTGACCTGGGATGTCGAGTGGATGGGACAACGGCTAGACGCAAACCTGGTCGATTCTCAGCAAATCAACACCGAGCTCTCGGCCTTCCAGCAAGGGCTTTCAAGTCAACTGCGATGGCAGAATGACCAACTAGAGTTGGGACTGAGATACGACTGGCTGCACACAGATAATCGAGTCACCAACACCAGTCGAGACTTTGAACAAGCACTAGATGCCAAAGGCCTCACGCCTCAGCGCTACAGTGCCGTGGTTAACTGGCGTTTCGCTCCGATGCAGCTACTGCGACTACAAGCAAATTATGAACAGATAGATGAGCAAAATCAGACGGCGTTCTGGCTTGTCTATCAAGGCAATTTAACTTGGTAATCTAACGATATAAGAAGGTTAATGATGAAAAAATACGCTCAACTGTTCGCCCTAGTGGCAACGCTATTTAGCACTCAGCTGTTCGCCCACGAATACACTGCTGACAGCATGCAAATCGATCACCCATGGAGCCGTGAAGCGCCGCCTAATGCCGCGGTCATTGCTGGTTTTTTCCAGTTTAAAAACCTAGCGAGTAAAGACGATTTTCTAATCAGCGCTTCTACACCAATCGCCGATCATGTCGAGATTCACACGCATGAGATGGCGGATGGTGTCATGAAAATGAAGAAAATTGATAGCGTGCGCATTGGCAGCATGAAGACGGTAATGTTTGAGCCAGGGGGTTATCACTTAATGATTTTTAATCCTAAGCAATCATACAAGCAAGGTGACCGATTCCCGATGACGTTGCAATTTAAGCACGCTGGCAAGGTTGAAGTCGAATTAGCGGTTGAAGCGAACGGACACGTATACGCCCATTAACGAAAAAGCCCCTTAGCGCTGATTCTAAGGGGCTAATCACTTTACATCTAGACTACAAAATCACATGAGGAATGTAGCGCGCCATATCTTGGGTGACTAATGACTCATCTTCTCGAATTGAAATGCCCGCCGCACGATCATTGACTAACCAACTGCCAACTAGGGTGTAGTTGTCACCAAACTTTGGCAACGGTGCGTATTGCTGCACAATCGATAAGTCCGACTGGTAAGGTCCGTCCGTCTTTACCGTTGAGCGACCCTCTCTAACTATCTCGATGTTCGCCCCCTCGCGGGAAAACAGCGGTTTAACCACGTAGTCTTTGAGTGTTGCCGCCTTGGCATCATCACTAAAATAGGCTGGTAGCAAATTAGGATGGCCTTCAAACTCTTGCCACAATAAGGGCAGCAAGGCTTTGTTGGATAAAATAGACTTCCACATTGGCTCTAGCCAGTTCACGTTCGCCGTCGCTAAATGAACAGAATACGGATCCTCAAACATAAACTCCCAAGGGTAGAGTTTGAACATCCAACGAATTTCGCGATCATTGCTGTCAACAAAGTGGCCTTGTCGGCTGACGCCAATATCTTCGACGTAAACAAAGGCCGTTTGCAAGCCAGCCTCCTTGGCACAATCTTCTAGGTATTGAACCGTGCCCTTATCTTCTTCGGTGTATTTGCAGCAACTAAAGTGCAGCACCTGACCTGGTTGCAAGGTCGAGATCTCTTTAAAGCGCTCAATAAGATAGTCTTGTAGGATATTAAACTGATCGGCGTTTCGCGCCATTACCCCTTGATTGACCACATCTTCCAACCAGACCCACTGCCAAAACGCGGTTTCGAATAGGCTCGTCGGGGTATCGCCATTATTTTCATACAGCTTGGCAGGGCCGCTACCGTTATAAGCGAAATCCAATCGAGAATAGAGCGATGGTTCATTACGTAGCCACGAAGCTCTGACTTGATCCCACATAGCTTCTGGGATCGCGCATCGGCGAATCAACTGCTCATCACGTAGTACTTTGTCGACGATGGATAAACACATCTGATGAAGCTCTTCCGTCGGCGCTTCAAGATCGTGTTCGATCTGCTGCAAATTGAATTGATAAAACGCAGACTCATCCCAATACGGCTTATCGTACATCGAATGAAAGCCAAACCCGTACCTTTGCGCGAGGGCTTTCCAGTCTGGTCGCTCTTTGATTTCTCGGCGTAACATGGTTAACCGCCGCGACTGGATGACACGGCTTTACCAAACCCACCACGTGACATTGCGCTGCCGATTGTGCCTCCCCCTTTTTTCAAACTCGTACTGGCAAGAGTAACTGGGGTGATTCGGTGAGAGCCAAAAAACTGCCCGCTGCCTGAGTAATACCCTTTTTTGTAACGGTACATAGGTTGCGAGTAGTAGCGTTTTTTGTAGCCATCAAAATCGTCGAGATCGGTTGAATAGTAGTAGCCGCCCATACGGGGGATGTAGGAAAAGTAGCGAGAGCTGTAATAACAGTCATCTTCACGAAAATCGTATTCACACTCGCGCTCGGTTTTGTACTTAGGCCCTGTACGCTCTGCTTCCGCCAAAGCCTCTTGATAAGCGAGCTCACACTCCTCTGCTTGCTCGAGGTTATTGTTCTTACACTCGTTGCTATCGAGGTAAATCGCACCTTCTGTCTTAGACTCATATTGAGAAAAAACCATAAAGGTCCCGAACATCACAAACGGAAAGGCTTTTCCAATCGCCTTTTCCATTGATGGACGTTGAACATTAGAACTGCGTTTCATCATGCCTCCTAGTAAGACATACACGCAGCGTTCAAAACGCCAATCGATACAGAGACTGTCGCCAAAACAATACCTGCTGGCAGCTCGTCATTCTCGACACGTTCAGCAATTTTCGGCACTAAAACAAAGCGTACGATCCCAAAAGCGATCATTTGAGCGAACATGGCAACCAATCCCCAAACAGCAAAATCTAAAATGCTGACCGAGTTTTTAGCGGCACCCGCAATAGCTAAACAGTAACCAAGAAATGCACCACTTAATGCGACTGCTGCGGTTGTGTTTTGTTGTTCTTTAATCAGAGTCCACTCATCGTATGGAGTGAGACGAACATAGATAAACTTAAACGCGATCACGAATACGATCGATAATCCAAAGTACAACACAAAGTTTGGGAAGCCCGACAACAGGCCTGCTAACAGTTCCATTATTTTTCCTTATGCATGGAAGACCAATTGAACGAGTCAATACGCTCATCGGCAATATAGAAGAGTTTGCTACCAGCTGGAATTGAGCGGTCAAGATCAGGATTCAGCTCTATTCCCTGCCCAACATCGAATGCGATCAAAGTCGCTTGGTAGTGTTTTTTAATGAAGCTAAAGACTTGCTCGACCTTAGCAGAAGGCTGATCTTGCGGGTATATCGTCGAGTATTGAGTCATACCTCGAGTTGAAGCAAGAAGCTCTTGATGCAAAGCACTCGATCCAGGGTCTACCGCCGCTTTGGCGAGCATTTCAGCACCAACCGCTGGAATGCACTCTGCTTTAGGGCAATGTTGACTCAACAAGTGACCCAATGCTTCATCCTTAAAGTAGGCCAACAAGTGAGCATCAGGATTGATATTCGCACAATAGAGTGAGGCCGATAAGGTTATATCGTCTTCCAAATTATCCACGATTATGCAGCTTGCACCTTCCACATGGGCCATTTCCATTTGTTGGCTGTCTGTGTAACTGGTCACCTTAACGAATTGGATTTCGCCAGGTAGCGGGTTTTCGATGTCGGAGCGACTGCAAAGCACAATGGGTCGTTTCCCTTCCTCTTCGTGTTGCAACATCCGAATAAGGTGGATGGTACGAGCGTTATTCCAACCCAACAATAAAATATGATTTTCCACGCGAACCCTCCGCTTACCTAAAATACCTGCACGCCAATATTCAATGGCGCCACTTGCTACACGTCCCAACAAAGCAGCAAAAAGACTTAAACCACCAGGGATAACGAATAAAACAACAATCCACTTACCTAGGTTACTGCTTGGCGACAGGTCACCATAGCCCACCGTCGAGGCTGTTACCATGAGGTAGTAAACGAAGGTCGCAATATCTTGTGTGAGAGCCTGCTCACCGGCCAGTTTGAGCATTACCCACGAGAGAGCAACATACACCAAACTCAATATAATTAAGTTTCGGTTACTCAAATGAAAGACATGCGACTTGAACCATTTCTTTACCAATAACCAAACGGTCATAATCACACCACTTCAATTAATTTCGACAGTGAATATAAAGTAAAAAACAGATACAAAAAAACCAGCCAAATCAGCTGGTTTTTAAAATGTGACGCCAATCACCTAATTACGCATTTCCTTTAACTTGCATATTCAGTTGCTCGGCAAAGTCTAGCATTCTGTTTAGTGGAATCAATGACTTAACACGCAGTTCTTCATCAACAAAGATTTCGTGCTCTTCTCCGCCATCTCGCAGTGCTGCTTCGATCGCTTTCAAGCCATTCATAGCCATCCATGGACAGTGGGCACAACTACGACATGTCGCGCCTGCTCCCGCAGTAGGAGCTTCAATCAGTTCTTTCTCTGGTACTAATTGTTGCATCTTAAAAAAGATGCCTTTGTCGGTAGCAACGATCATCTGTTGATGAGGCAGCTCTTTCGCCGCTTTAATCAGCTGGCTTGTTGAGCCGACTGCGTCTGCTAGTTCTACAACGCTCGCAGGTGACTCTGGGTGAACAAGAATAGCCGCGTCTGGGTAGACAGACTTCATCTTGCGTAGAGCGTCCGCTGAAAACTCATCGTGAACAATACACTCGCCTTGCCATAGCAGCATATCTGCGCCGGTTTTATTCGAGATATAAGAACCTAGATGGCGGTCAGGACCCCAGATAATCGGCTTATCTTCGGAGTCCAGGTGCTCAACAATTTCAAGCGCTATACTAGAGGTCACAACCCAATCTGCGCGCGCTTTGACCGCCGCTGAAGTGTTCGCGTAAACCACAACGGTATGGTCAGGGTGTGCATCACAAAACTCGGTGAACTTATCAGCAGGACAACCCAAATCTAGCGAACACTCTGCTTCCAGTGTTGGCATCAAAATGCGTTTTTCTGGCGTCAGGATCTTTGCAGACTCACCCATAAAGCGAACCCCACCGATGATCAGTGTGCTTGCAGGGTGTCGATTGCCAAACTTCGCCATCTCTAACGAATCACCAACGAAACCACCCGTCTCTTCTGCAAGGGCTTGGATCTCTGGATCCGTGTAATAGTGGGCAATTAAAACCGCGTCTTTCTCTTTCAGAAGCTTTTTAATGTTCGCAATATAGGCTTGTTTTTCATCTTCTGTCAGAGGGACTGGTTTTGGAGGAAATGGGTATACAGTATCGATTTTATCTAAAATGTGGCTCATTGCTCTTGCTCTACGCAACTTCCAGTAATCCGAGTATTGTAACCTCAACCGAATCCAAGATGCCAGTACCGCCTGGAATTACTTATTGCGCAAACAACAAAAAAGGAGTGTATCCACTCCTTTTTCAGTTATTACATCATGCTTAGTTTTTGATGCGTTCTTTCGCAAGCTTAGCCGACGCACTGCTTGGATACTCATCCAATACTTGTTGGTAGTACTTGTTCGCTTGCTCTGTGTTGTTGTTGCGAGAGGCAATGTCGCCTAACTTAACCAATGCATCCGCACGTTTATTGGAATCTTGGTAAGAAATCACGGCAGCGAAACTCTTCACTGCTTCTTTATCTTGTTTCTTCGCAAAATAGAGTTGGCCTAACCAATAGTGTGAGTTTGGCGTAAATGATGAATCTGGGTAGTCTTTCTGGAACTGCTGGAACGCTGCGATGGCTCCTGTGTAGTCACGTTTCTTCAGAATCAAATCAACAGCATTTTGATACGCGGTTTGCTCATCCGCATTTGAGCTGAACGTGCCACCGGAAGCGGGCGTTTCATTGCCTTCTTGATTGTCGACAACGGCAGGCACCGTATTAACTTGACCGCGAACTTTATCTAGTTCGATAAACAGCTCACGTTGACGTTGCAACATTTGCTGCATGTCGTAATTATTCTTTTCCAGTTGGCCGCGTAATTCGCTGATTTCGAGTGCCATTTCATCCAACTGCTGCTGCATTTGTAACTGGACGCGATTGCGGTTTTCTAATAGGCGCTCAAGACGCTGAACTTCGGTTTCATTCGAGCGAACTGAAGAGGTTGATGTGGCAGAGTTACTGCTATTGAGATCGGATACTGGAGCTGGTGCAGCGAGCACAGAGCCCGCCGCACTTGCCAGTAACGTAAGCGTAACTACGCGCTTAAGGTTACTGAACATAAGGATAGTCCTTGAATTAGTAGACTAGAACAGCACGACGGTTCTTAGCGTACACATCTTCAGATTGGCCTAGTAGAAGAGGTTTCTCTTCACCGTAGCTAACAATCGAGATTTGATCAGCTTGAACACCTAGTGCTTGAAGGTATTTAGCCACAGCTGTCGCACGACGCTCACCAAGTGCAATGTTGTACTCTGGAGTACCACGCTCGTCCGCGTGACCTTCAACCGTTACTTTAAGAGCTGGGTTTTTGCTTAGGTATGCCGCGTGTGCTGCAAGCATTTCTTCGTAGTCGCCAGCGATAGTCGCATTGTCAAACGCAAAGTAGATAGTTTGAGTTTCGCGCAGTGCTTGCTCTTTAAGCTCTTGCTCGGTAAGTAGACCGTTCTGATCGATTGGTGAAACCACTGTACCGTCAGTTGTTTGAGCTTGGTTTGTTTCTGTAGAGCCAGAAGCGTTAGCCGCGTCGTCGCTTGAACTACAAGCTGTAACAGCTAGAACTGGTAGCGCAATGAGTAGCCCTTTAAGAACTTTGTTTAGTCGCATTGATATATTTTCCTTACTTTTTGATACTTACTTGCTACAAAAACGGTGACCATGCGGGCGCACGAACTCGTCCATTTGTTGCCGGTAATCGAGCTTTAAAGCGTCCATCAATTGAAACCATCGACAACACGTTGGCTTTGTTATAGATAGAGCTATAAATAACCATTCCGCCATTTGGCGCAATGCTTGGTGACTCATCAAGTAGAGTCTGAGTTAAAATTTGTACCGCACCTGTCTCGAGATCTTGCTTCGCTAAGTTGAAACCTGCATTACTGCGGTTAACCATCACAAGGAACCGACCATCTGGAGTGATTTGCCCGCCCAAGTTTTGAGTGCCTTGCCAAGTGAGACGATTTGGAGAACCACCCGCCAAGTCAACTTGATAGATCTGTGGACGCCCACCGCGGTCCGACGTAAAGATAAGGGATTTACCATCCGGATGCCAATACGGTTCAGTATTATTTGAACGGCCACGAGTAATTTGAGTTAATTTGCGCGTTTTCAAGTCCAAAGTGTAGACTTGAAGGCTACCCGTTTTAGACAAAACTAACGCTAAGCTATTGCCATCAGGAGAAAATCTTGGCGCACCATTGTGACGAGGGTATGACGTAACCTTCTCTCGCTCACCGGTATAAATATTCATTATATAGATTTCAGCTTGACCATTTTGAAAGCTCACATAAGCGAGTTTTTTTCCATCAGGAGACCAAGCTGGCGACATAAGCGGTTGCTTAGAGCGCAGCACTAGGCGTTCGTTATAGCCATCGTAATCCGAGACACGCAGTTGGTATGGGAATTTCTGATCCTTATCATTAACCACGACATAAGCGATGCGAGTTAAAAACGCACCACGCTCGCCCGTCAATTCTTGATAAACCAAGTCTGAGATACGGTGGGCGTATTCACGTAAACGATCCCCTGGTACCGTTGCTTGCTTGTTGAAAAGCACGTGGTCTTTGGATAGGACCAATTGTCCATCTGGGCTTAGCGCTTTGCTTTGACCTTGAGTCAGTTGACCTCGAACCACATCGACCAATTGGTAATTAATGACATAGTTACCCTCTGCATTTTGTGTGATCGTCCCTGTAAGCAAGGAGTCCACACCGAGCCCAGTCCAAGCATCAAAATTGACTTCTGCCTCACTGTAAGGTGTTTGCGGCATTCTGTTGGTAGCAATAGGGCTGAACTTACCACTGCGCTGTAGATCGGAGGCAACCACAGCAGATACATCTTGAGGAAGTTTGCTCGCGCCTTCCCATTTAAAAGGCACAATCGCAATTGGTCGAGCCGAATCAATGCCATCCGTAATGACAAGCTCGAGTGCGGCGTGAGCCACGTTGGAGAGACTTGCACAAATAACAAGTACTCCAGTCATAAGGCGTTTAATCACGTCATATTCCTTAATTTAGTAATCAACAGTTAAGTTAATATCGCGAATCTTATCAATAATGTCCCGATCTTTCGGCATCGGGAAGTTACCTACTTGGCTGACCGCACTCTTAGCAGCGGTACAGAGACGGGCGTCACCATTAAGTACAGAAACACTACTCACAATACCGTCCGTTCCTGTCGGAACCAACTTTACGTTCAACCTACACGACTTTCCCACTAAGTAGTCATCCTTAATGATGCGACTTTGAATAAGTTGGGTATATATCGCCGCATATCGACTCACTTCTGAGTTTATGTGCTGATTTCGCGCAGAGCTGTTTTGCTCCGCTTCGGTTTCTAAACCAGCAAAAATGTCATTGAGCGCTGCTTCTTGCTGTTTTCGCTCTCGCTCTAGCTGCTCTAAGCGCTCTTTTTCTTTGCGTGCTTTTTCTGCGGCTTCTTTTGCTGCTTTCTCTTTCGCTATGCGTTCTTGTTCGGCTTTTTCAGCCGCTTCGCGTTCTCTGCGAGCCTTCTCTTCTGCTGCCTTAGCCGCCTTTTCACGCTCAATACGCTCTTGCTCCGCTTTTGCTATGGCTGCTTCTTTAGCCAAGCGTTCTTGCTCTGCTTTTTTAATTGCCTGCTCTTTGGCTTTGCGCTCTGCTTCTAGCTTGGCTACGCGTTCTTTCTCTTGCTTAGCGCGCAGCTCTTCCTCTTTGCGCTCTTTCTCTTTTGCAATGCGACGCTTTTCTGCCTCACGAGCCGCTTTAGCTTCTTTGGCTTGCTGCTCCTTAAGCTTGCGAATGCGTTCCTCTTCCGCTTTGCGGTTCTTCTCGAGCTGCTCGCTTTCTCGTCTTAGTTTATCGAGGCGATCTTGCTCTTTCTTGGCCGCTTCTTGACGTTGATTACGAATTTGCTGAGCTTGCTCGCGTACCCTTGCAGGATCAATCACAACGGCTTGAACCAACTGTCCTGTTGGCTCTGGCTTAGACATGGTAAAATCTGCCCCCCAAATTAGGGCGACAACCAACAGCGCATGCAAAGAAGCCGATATCGCGAGCGGCTTTTTGTAATCACTTTTCTTCTTGGGCTTAATCTCTTTCATACACTAAGAGCGCTTATTCCTTAATGTCCGTCAACAAGCCCACTTTAGGGATACCTGCACGGCCTAGTTCATCCAAAACCAAAACCACCTCAGCATAAGGTGTTGCCGCATCACCACCCACAGCGACAGGCGAATCTGGTTTTAAAGACAGTTCAGCTTTGACGCGAACAATAATGTCTTGCAGCGAAAGACCTCGCATCACCTCTTCATCATTGACGCTTAATCCCAAATTACCGTCACGATCAATCTCAACAATAATGAAGCTGGCATCGCTCTCACCGGCTAGCTCTGAGGCTGGTTTTGCCGTTGCGGTCTTAGGCAGTTCGACGTCAACTCCTTGAGTGACAAATGGCGATGTCACCATAAAGATGATCAGCAAAACCAACATGACGTCGATATAGGGTACGACGTTGATTTCGGCTGTCATCTTTCTTTTTTTACGTTGGTAACCGGCCATGTTAATTACTCCTTATGAGCGTTATCGCGGCCAGCCATCGCTTGACGATGCAAGATACTGTGGAATTCTTCAGAAAACGTTGCGTAGTTGTGTTCTAACTTACTGACTTTGTTACTTAGCCGGTTGTACGCCATAACCGCTGGAATAGCAGCAAATAAGCCCATTGCCGTTGCGACAAGCGCTTCTGCAATACCTGGAGCAACCATGGCTAGGGTTGCCTGCTTGACTTCACCAAGGGCGATAAAGGCATGCATAATGCCCCACACCGTACCGAAAAGACCGATATATGGGCTGATTGAGCCCACCGTCGCAAGAAATGGCAGGTTGGTTTCAAGCTCATCGACTTCGCGCGCAACCGACACACGCATAGATCGACCGGTACCTTCCATAATGTAATCAGGCGAGTCGCTATTGGATTTGCGTAATCGAGCAAACTCAGTAAAGCCCGAGTAGAAAATCTCTTCGGTACCTGAAAGCTCGTCTTTTCGTTTTTTGGCGTTTTGATAAAGAATGGAAAGATCGGTGCCTGACCAGAATTTGTCTTCAAATGCGTCAGCATCCTTTGAGGCCTGCGACAGAACTTTACTGCGCTTGATGATCATTGCCCAAGAGACAACAGACATACCTAACAAGGTCAACATCACCATTTTTACTAACAGACTTGCTTGTAAAAACAGGTCAAGCATTGAAATATCAGCGGTCACTATGAGTAAACTCCATAACTATTGATTGAGGGATCGCTATTGGCCTCATTTTCTCATTGTCGATACATGCTACCTTAACCATTGCCTTACACAATGATTTGCCATCAGGATTGACGATCTCCTGACAGAAAGTCAGCGAAGCTTTCTTTAATTCTGCAACGTGTGTTTTTACCGTCAGTTGATCGTCAAGACGAGCACCTTGCAGAAAATCGATGTCCATGTGTCGGACTACAAATCCAATGTTTTGTTCCAAAAGAGTGTGCTGTGAAACGCCAACATTGCGAAGCAATTCTGTTCTCGCTCTTTCAAAGAACTTTAGGTAATTCGAGTGATACACCACCCCACCTGCATCAGTGTCTTCGTAATAGACCGTTATCGGCCATTCGAAAGTGGATTGCTCTTGTTGCACGCCTCACCTCTTTAACTCATTGAAGAGCATTACTATAACGCAACTCAAGCGGGTTTATGCAAGGGATAATGGAGGTTTTCAATGATTGAAACAAAAAAATAGCGCCAACTATCATTTAGTGGCGCTATTTTGATAAGAATGCGAATAGATTTTAATCAAGGCTTGTTAGAACACTCTAAGCAGGGTCAGATAACTTAAGATAGCCAAGGAGAAATACGGGCTAAATAGTATCTGCCAGTACCAGTTTCGTGGTTTGAAACTCAAGCCAAATACCATGCTCGAGCAGATTGCCCAAATCAGTAGTGGCGAAATCAGCGCATTAAAACCGCCGATAGAAGCGGAGTATGCCTCCGGATCCCACATCACCATCGCGACATGATAAAAACCTAATACAAGTGATAAGACCCTAAACAGGGTCTTATCTAATGGTGCATGTAGCTTGGCTACCTGCGCAGCGAGATTACTCACTGTCTTTGTCCATCATTTCTGAGTGCTCTAGCCAAAGAGCGTTAATGATGCCGAATGCACATGCTAGCAAGACACCCAGAATCCATGCGAAATACCACATAGTTAATACTCCTTAGTAAGCCGATACGTCGTTGTCTTCAATGTGCTTCTTGTCTAGACGTCCAAACATTTTGTAGTACGTCCAAGTTGTGTAGCCAAGAATCACAGGAACAAACACAGCCGCGACAAGAGTCATAAGGCCTAGTGTTAGTTCACTCGCCGTTGAATCCCACATAGTCAAACTGTGGTTTGGTACAAGACTTGAAGGCATAACGAATGGGAACATCGCTAAACCTGCCGTCAAGATTACCCCAGCATTCGCCAAGCTTGAGAACAAGAATGCAAAACCACCACGTTCAAAACGAGATGCAATCACTGCAAGTAATGGCATTAACACACCTAGAACAGGCGCTGCCCACATTGCAGGGTACGTTTCGAAGTTCGTCATCCAAGCACCCGCTTGCTGCACTACTTCTTTATTTAGCGGGTTTGAATCCGCCAACGTATCGATAGTGCTTGTAACTACAAAGCCTTCAATCGACTGAACCCAGAAGCCACCTGCAACAAACAGCGCGACAGCAACCAGACCTGCGATTTGAGCGGCATTTCTTGCGCGCTGGTGAATCGCCTCAGTCGTTTTCATTTGTAGCCAAGTTGCGCCTTGAAGCACAAATAACATTAAGCTAAGTACACCACATAGCAGTGCGAATGGGTTTAGCAGTGCGAAGAATGTACCTTTGTACTCAGACATCAGCAGGTCGTTTAGTTCAAACGGCACACCTTGCAACAAGTTACCAAATGCAACACCGAAAATGACTGGAGGCACAGTACCACTAAAGCAAAGCGCGTAGTCCCAAGCTTGACGCCATTTTGGATTCTCGATCTTTGAACGGTAATCAAGTGCCAATGGACGCATCCAAAGTGCCGCTAGCGTCACGTACATCGCTAAATAAAAACCTGAGAACGAGGTAGCGTAAACCAACGGCCAAGCAGCAAACAAAGCACCACCAGCCGTGATTAGCCAAACTTGGTTACCATCCCAGTGCGGAGCAATGGTGTTGAGCATAATTCGGCGTTCAGTATCGTTCTTACCGATAACCGGTGATAAAGAAGCAACGCCCATATCGAAGCCATCAGTAACCGCGAATCCGACCATCAGAACACCAATCAGGATCCACCAGATCAGTCGTAAGATTTCGTAATCAAACATGTTTTGTTTCTCCTTGTCTTACGCTTCTACTTGGCGACTAACTTTGTCTTCGACAGAGTCAGCGTTTTGCTCAAAGTGGTAGCGGCCTGTTTTCAGACTACTTGGACCTTTACGTGCGAACTTCAGCATCAGGTAAACTTCTGCAATTAAGAACACAGTGTACAGCGCGATGATTGCAAATAGTGACGTCCAGATTTCTGAAGCGCTCAGTGCAGATGCCGCAACGTTCACCGGTAGGATTTCACCCACAGCCCAAGGCTGACGGCCGTATTCGGCAACGAACCAACCTGCTTCTACAGCGATCCACGGCAGTGGAATACTAAATAGTGCCGCTTTAAGAACCCACTGTTTCTGCTCAATCTTCTGACGACAAGTTTGAATAAACGCTGCACCGAAGACGAATAGCATGATAAAGCCACACGCAACCATAATGCGGAACGACCAGAATAGTGGCCATACCGTTGGGATTGAGTCATCCGCAGCGGCTTGAATTTGCTCTTCTGTTGCGTCGACAACATTGTCGGTGTAGCGCTTAAGAAGAAGACCGTAGCCTAGGTCACCCTTCACTTCGTCGAAGGCTGTCATGTTTGCTTCAGATTTATCACCTGCTCGCAATTTCTCTAGCAGTTCGTATGCATACATACCAGTACGGATACGCTCTACGTGATCATCACGAAGATCGCGAAGACCCGTAACTTGCTCATCAAGAGAACGCGTCGCGATGATACCCATTACGTAAGGAATTTTTATCGCGTAGTCGGTGTGCATGGTTTCCTGATTCGGAAGACCAAACAAGGTGAATGCCGCTGGTGCAGGCTCTGTGTGCCACTCTGCTTCAACAGCTGCGAGTTTCACTTTTTGAACTTCACCCAACTCGTAACCAGACTCATCGCCTAGAACGATGGTTGAAAGAATCGCAGCCATACCAAATGACGCTGCAATAGCAAATGAACGACGAGCGAATGCAATATCACGACCTTTAAGAAGGTAGTATGAACTGATGCCTAAAACGAACATTGCGCCAGTCGTGTAACCAGAAGCGACGGTGTGTACAAACTTAACCTGAGCAACTGGGTTAAGGACAACCTCAGCAAAGCTCACCATTTCCATACGCATGGTTTCGAAGTTAAATTCTGCGCCAACTGGGTTTTGCATCCAGCCATTCGCCACCAAGATCCAAAGTGCAGAGAAGTTAGAACCTAGGGCAACAAGCCAAGTGACAACAAGGTGTTGACGTTTTGATAAGCGATCCCAACCAAAGAAGAATAAGCCCACAAAAGTGGATTCTAGGAAGAAGGCAACAAGGGCTTCGATCGCAAGAGGTGCACCAAAGATATCACCTACGTAATGCGAATAGTACGACCAGTTAGTACCGAACTGGAATTCCATGGTTAGGCCAGTCGCTACCCCTAGGGCGAAGTTAATACCGAATAGCTTACCCCAGAACTTGGTCATGTCCTTATAGATTTGCTTGTTCGTCATTACGTACATTGATTCCATGATAGCCAGTAGGAAGGCCATACCTAGAGTCAATGGTACGAATAGGAAGTGATACATCGCAGTCAGTGCAAACTGCAACCGCGATAGATCAACAACATCGATCATGATTACTCCTATGTGTCGGCTGAAGACACTTTCTTACATTTTTGCCAAGCATAAATAGTCGTTATCCAATCTTAAAGATTGTTATTAAATAGCAACACTCTGTTGCAAAAATGTACCGTAACGGTTAGTTAATTGTTAAGCATCAGCTAATATAGCTGAGGCTAATATTACTGCTAAAAACAGATTGTTTCAAAAGGTTTATAGGAGAGTTCCGCTTTGATTTGAGTCAAGTTTTGCTTGGCATTTTTGTTTAAAAAAGCGCCAACTTGATCTATGTCAAGCGTTTCGTGAGTTTAATGTTACCCGAGCGTAATGAACAAGGCGAAATAGGTATTTATGCAAAACAAATACTTAACATCTCATCCATTTTACTTACCTAATTAGTGGTAGGCGAGATTTTACAAACGTGACATTGGTCACAAGTGGTAAGACGCCGGTCTCGTTGACCGGCGTGAAAACTTATTTTTCAATTCCGAAATGTAGGTAAGCGCGATCGGTCGCGATACGCCCTCTTGGCGTCCTTTGCAAATAGCCTTGTTGGATCAAGTAAGGCTCAAGTACGTCTTCAATGGTGTCTTTCTCTTCACCGATGGCAGCCGCCATGTTATCGAGACCAACAGGACCACCACCGAACTTCTCCATGATGGCGAGCAGCAACTTCCTATCCATGTAGTCAAAACCTTGGGCATCGACATCCAGCATGTTCAACGCCTTGTCGGCAACCTCGGCGCAAATATGACCATTACCCTTAACTTCTGCGTAGTCACGTACGCGACGAAGCAGTCGGTTGGCGATACGTGGCGTCCCACGTGCCCGTCTCGCGACCTCAAGGGCACCTTCTGCTTCCATCGACAAACCTAGACAGTCTGCACTGCGTTGAACGATGTTCTGCAAATCAGGAATCTTGTAATACTCTAGGCGTTGGGTAATACCAAAACGGTCGCGCAGTGGCGATGTTAATGAACCTGCGCGAGTTGTCGCACCGATTAAGGTAAATGGAGGTAAGTCGATTTTAATCGAGCGCGCTGCTGGTCCTTCGCCAATCATGATATCAAGCTGATAATCTTCCATTGCCGGATAAAGTACTTCTTCAACCATCGGACTTAAGCGGTGAATCTCATCAATGAAAAGAACATCGTTCTCTTCTAGATTCGTCAGCAATGCGGCTAAATCCCCGGCCTTTTCTAGCACAGGTCCTGACGTCGTGCGGATGTTCACGCCCATTTCGTTGGCAACAATGTTAGCTAACGTAGTCTTACCCAATCCTGGAGGTCCAAAAATCAGCAGGTGGTCGAGCGCTTCTTCACGTAACTGAGCCGCTTTGATGAAGATCTCCATTTGGTCACGCACGTGATCTTGGCCTTTGTAATCCTCCAGCTTTTTTGGACGGATGGCACGATCGATAACATCCTCTTCTCGATACACTGGGTTTTCTGGCGCGATAAGACGATCGGCTTCAATCATGAGTTATTTCCTATCCGTTAAACCATCGATTTCAGAGCGTCACGAATCAGCTCTTCACTGCTCATTCCTGGCTTAATAATTTGCGCGACAACTTTAGAGGCTTGCGTCGGTTTGTAGCCCAAGGCGAGCAGTGCGCTCACTGCCTCTTCTTCTGCGCTGTTTGTTGCAGTTGGCGTAGAATCAACAGGAGCGGCATCAGTGAACGGCGTAAAGAGATCACCGGCACTCCACCCTTTAAGGCGATCTTTCATTTCGACCACCAAACGCTCAGCGGTTTTCTTGCCCACTCCAGGCAATTTCACCAAGGTCGAAATGTCTTCTCGCTCGACAGATGCCACAAATTGGCTTGCCGTCATACCCGAAAGAATCCCAAGACCCAATTTTGGCCCAACACCATTGGCTTTAATCACTTCGCGGAACAAAGCACGCTCTTTTACCGTGTTAAACCCATAAAGCAGCTGAGCATCTTCGCGAACAACAAAGTGAGTATAGATAATCGCTTCTTCACCGACATTAGGCAGCTCATAAAAGCAGCTCATCGGCATTTGGACTTCATAGCCAATACCATTAACTTCAATCAGCAGTTCAGGGGGTTGTTTTTCAATCAGAATGCCGCGTAGACGTCCAATCACGGTAAATACTCTTTGGAAATGAATTTGCGACAGGATAATAAAGAACTGGATAGACATCCAGTTCTTTGTCGCCTCGAAGGTGAATTTTGAGATTGAGCGTTAGCGGTAGCGTCCGCGACGTGCACTGGTCGCTTTACCTGCCATTGCAATTAAGGTTTTGTTGGTGTTGGCGTGACAAATTGCCACACCCAGTGCATCGGCGGCATCGGCTTGGGGTTTACCAGGAAGTTTCAACATTTGTTGCACCATGTGCTGCACTTGCTCTTTGTCTGCCCCGCCCGTTCCAGTGACCGCCTGTTTAATCAAACGAGCCGCATATTCGTGAACCGGAAGCTCCGCGTTCACGGCGGCGACTATAGCACTCCCTCGCGCTTGACCAAGTTTGAGTGCTGAATCTGCGTTGCGTGCCATGAAGACTTGCTCAATGGCGAACACATCCGGTTGGAATTGGGTAATGATTTCCGAAACTCCAGCATAGATCTGCTTCAAACGGCCCGGAAGATCTTTTTCTGATGTACGAATGCATCCACTACCTAAGTAGTGCAAATGGCGTCCGTTTTGTCGGATAACCCCGTACCCAGTAATGCGTGAGCCGGGGTCAATACCTAGAATGATTGACATGAATACCTAATCAATGTGACTGCTTCAAAGCGTATGGTAAAGCAGAGCCGCCACTATATCGAGGTAATTATCGCTCGACTCGACAAACCGGACTCAAGACCAACTTCAATGACTTGGGTCGGCTCTTCAACCAATCGTTCGCCTGTCCAATAGTCATACCAATAGACGGGCTGCTCCGCAGTCAATGTGACTTCCCTTGCAGGCTGCTGATAGTTAAACAAGCAATGGAGGTCATTGCGCTCTGTAATAGGCAAGAAGGCATGATGGAGGTTTAGCGCGGTAAATCGCGCACTCTCTTGGCAGTGTTTATGTCGCAGTATCAGTTTGGATAGTGTCTGCTTTGCCCAAGGCGTGAGCTCAGGCAACGGGTCGCCCGAAAGCAGAAGACCTGAACTGGCCAATAGTACATTGCGGTGAAACTCGTAGCTTTGACGTTCTGCGGCTTGATTAGGCAGCGATACCAATGTCGCGCAGTCTGGGTCAATCTGCCACAGTTTGCGGTGCTGCCAGCTGCGATAAAAGGTCTCTTTTGCGATCTGTTCAAATCGATGCTCATTGCGTTCTACATCATCAGACACGCGCATCGCATCAACTAAACCAAGTGATGGCCACATCGGTGCGTTGCAACCTAGAATCCATGCGTCTCCTGCTCCTTCAGCGATTGCTTCCATCCCCATTCGGTAAGCTTCGATACCCGTTGTCCCTGTCTGATAACGCTGACCTTTCAAAGTACCCCAATAGTTGGCATCCAACTTAAACAACTCTATTCCCCACTCTTCGCGCATGACGCGAACAACATGAGTCAAGTGCTCTTGGACCTCAGGATTAGAGGTATCCAACACATACCATGGCGTACAACGCCATCCCGCGTAAGTGACTTCTTCTGCTTTAAGTAAGCGGCCATCTTGATGTTTTACAAACCAATCAGGGTGTTGTTTGAACAACTCAGATTCAGGCTGAGCAATAAAAGGAGCTAGCCAAATTGCTGGCTTTTTGCCTTTTGCTTTGATTGCTTCAATGACAGCTCGAACCCCCGATGGAAATTTGTCCGAAGGTGTTAACCAATCCCCCATAAAGGCTTGATAACCATCGTCGAGCAAGACGTATTCAAGCTGCTTGGCATCGGCAGACATCACCTCGAGATTGTGATAGATGTTGTCTTGATTGACTTCAGCATAGTACGCGTACCAAGAACACCACCCTATTGGGGCTTTCGCCTCAACGCCCGCTCGGACAGGGTGATGCTTCGCAATCAGCTTGGAATACTCTGTGTAAAGCTGAGACATAGAATCGCCTTGCAGGCACACAATCGACTCTAATGCCGTGGTAGACCAATCTTGAGGATAGGTTCCTTCGCCATCAATGTAAGCGCTGACTAACCAACGTCCTTCTTGCTCCTGTACTTCAAAGTAGCCCGCGAAGCGATGACACGAAGTGAAGCCAAACAGACTGTAGCCCAGAGAATCTTCAACCATAAGATAGTTGTAGTAGCGCTTGGGATCTTGGCTTGAGTAAATGCGATAGCTGGGAGAATTATCTGGACAACGACCTATATCGATTGGTTGCTCGATGGTACCAGTCGTTTGGGCAAGCATTTGAAACCCGTCACCCAATATCGTTGCACTGCGTTCGAAATTAAACTCAGTCTGACACAGTAAAAAGCGATCATTGAACTTGTAGTTGCTCAGCCCCTGAAACAAGAAGTGCAGCTGATTATCTTTTTTTTTCGCGGTTATATCGTGATTGGGGATGACAACAAGGCGGCTATTGGCTAGTTCTACATGCAGGGCCATAACTGTGCTCTAAGACAAAGGAGTATCGGCACATTACAGCATTGGATATTTTTATTGTCTATTTAATCAAAAACACAAAGCCGTACAAGCTTCACATTTTTCCTTTTTATTGTGACCACCGCGAAGTCACAGGCAATAGAGGTATCGATAGAAGCGCGATGTACTTGTCTAAAACAGAAAAAGCCCTCCAACTCCGGAGGGCGAAAAAGGCAGTGGATTATTGCGCTAAAAGCTTCCTGCTTTGATGGTAAACGGCCTGCAGAACAGGCCGTAAATTTTTAAGCCTAAACTTGATTAGAAGTCGTAAGCAACTTTGAAGAATGCAGCTAGGTCTTCGCTGCTGTCTTTCTCTTCTGATAGGTCAACACGGAAGTCAACTAGAGCAGATAGCTTGTTAGTGAACTGGTAAGTTGCACCGAAGTTAGTCCACTTAGTGTCTTCTGCATCAGAAGTGTATGCTTCAGATTGAGCGTAACCAACTGCTAGGTATAGTTTGTCGATTGTGTAGCCAGCAGATGCGCTGTAAAGCATTGAGTCATCGCCAGAGAATAGTTCGTGCTTAGCAATGTTTGCACCTAGCGCGATATCGCCTAGATTTACAACACCGTTTACTAGCATGATTTGCTCTAGATCACCTTCAACATCGTTGTCTTCGTTCTTTTCGTAACCTGCGTTAACTTGGAACTGCTCGTTTTGGAAGCCAACGTAACCGTTGAAGCCTTTGTGGCCAGAAGCGTCTGCTTCACGGTCACCGTAGTAAGATACGCCGTATTTGAAGCCTTCTTTGATGCCTTCAAACTTAACAACTTGGTTAACGTCTGAAGCGTCAGATGCTGATGCACCGTACTCAACTGTTAGGTCTGCCGCACCGTCAACTGCGTCTAGTGCTGAATCCGCTGCGTAACCAACAGAAGCTACACCGAAGCCAGTTTTGTAACCAACCCATGCATCGATGACTGCGAAAGACGCATCCATTGAAGAGTAGTTGTTGTCTAGGTCGAATTCACCTGCGAATTGGCCTAGTACGTTACCTTTTTGGTAGTTAACGAAAAGGTCAAAACCAGTTACGTCGTAGTTGTGGAATTCACGGTCTTCGCCATTCTCGTTTTTACGACCTTCTAGGTATTCACCACCAACAGCCACTTGACCGCCAACAGAGAATTCTTCGCCAGATAGGATTAGGTCGATTAGAGATTCACGTGCACGCTCAGACGTTGTTTGGTTAACGTCTGCTGCGATTGCTGAACCCGCAACAAGAGAAAGAGCTACTGCTAATACTGTCTTTTTCATTTTTATTTGTTCCTATAAATTTTTATTTATGAGCGTCATCTACCACCTGCTCGCTCTGGTTGAGCAAATTATTCGCCCACCCAATAATTCACAAATAAAACAATCAAAAGAGATCTAATTGCATAGCCCGCAAATTAGCCAAAAACATAAATCAATGTAAAAAATGAGCAATAAATAGGCTCAACAAGCCAATAAAAGAGACCTTTATCACAAATAAACTCAACAAAACCTAAAATCAACGTCAGTGGAACTTTTTCGTATCTTTGCGTTCTTCGGTAGTCATTTTCTCAATCTATGAGACGAAATATCACGTAAATACTCTAAGTCACATCATCGACTAGACTGAACAGAGAGCTTTTCAACGAGGATTAACGGATTGAGACACTGGTTATTTGTTGTTTCCCTGAGTTACTTACTGATGATCTCAACAGCATTTGCCGTTCCGTTAAAGGTCGCGCAGAGCAAATGGGCGCCCTATGTTATGGATTCACCAATTGGGAAAGGAATTGCTCACGACATCGTTATCGAGGGATTAACGCATTCCGGCTACAAGTTTATCTATGAGCTGAAGCCTTGGCCAAGAGTGTTAAAAGAGACTTACTACGGTAAGAATGACGTGATTGTCGCTGTGTGGAAAAACGACGAACGAATGCGACATTACTATTTTACCGAGCCCTACATGAGCAATCACTTATCGGTAATATCACGTTCTGAGGACACGGCATTCAGCTATCAGACACCAGAGAGTTTGAATGGCCAGCGCGTCGCACTGATTGACAACTATGCCTATCCTCCAGAACTGCTTAACCACGAGGGAATCCAAAAGGTATCGTCAGCCAATTTGGAAACTAGCATCCGCTTACTGCTCTCGCAGCGTGTTGACGTCATCATTACCGATGAGTATGTAGCACGGTGGGTAGTTAAAGAGATGGGGCTGCCGCTTAAACGCTTAACCGTTCATTCCACTCCATTTATTACCACTCCATTATATGCCGCGGTTAGGAAAGACCATCCATACGCTCAACAGGTTGTGTACAGCCTGAACTATTATTTCAGAACTTATGCGCAAGAGCGTCTTCAACAGCTCAAGTTTAAATACGGATTGGAACAAGATAGAGACGACAGACACAAAAAAACCAGCCCGTAGGCTGGTTTTTGTTCAATGCTACTTAGCTTACGCCACTTCGATTGGACCACCGAATGAAGTTACTGGCGGTACTTTGCCTGTGAACTTCTCGAAGTCTACGATACACGTGTTCGCTGACGTCGCCTGAGCTAGCTCAGAAGAACCGATATCTTGAGTCAGCGTGTTTGGATCGCCGTACGTACAGATAGCGCCTTCTTTCTCGTTCAGAGGACCATACCACGCACCTTCTTCGATACGGATAACACCACGTGGGTAGCTATCTGTAACAACTGCGCCCGCTAGTAGCTGACCACGGTCGTTGAATACGCGTACTAGATCACCATCTTTAATGCCTTTGGCTTTGGCATCAACTGGGTTGATGTAAACAGGCTCACGACCTTGAACTGCGTAAGTTGCACGGAACTCTTCTGATTCACACATCTGAGAGTGCAGACGCTTGTCTGGGTGACAAGATTGCAGCCAGTATGGGTGTTTATCAGAACCAGGACCACCGTGTGAACGCTCTGATTTCTCGAACCACATTGGGTGTTCTTGACAGTGTTCGTAACCGTAACGACCGATCTTACGAGACGTGATCTCGATGAAACCAGAAGGTGTACCCAGTGGGTTGATTTCTGGATCTTGACGGAAGTCAGCGTGACGAACCCAAGGTTTACCTTGACCGAAGTCTAGTACGCTCTTCTCCCAGAACTCATTGAATTCTGGCATTTCGAACTTACCTTTGTTCGCTGCACGGCAGTCATTGTATAGGCTTTGGATCCACTCCATTTCACTCATGCCACGCGTGTATTCATCACGACGGCCGAAGCGTTGAGTCAGTTCACTCATGATCTGGAAGTCAGGCTTAGATTGGAACAGAGGATCCACTAAGCGATGCATCGCGATCAAACCTTTACTTGAGTATGAACCGTAAACGTCGATGTCGTTACGTTCCCACTGAGTACATGCAGGAAGCACGATATCAGAGAAACGACACGTTGCAGTCCAAGCGAACTCAACCGTAACCACAGTCTGAAGCTTCTTAAATGCTTTCTTCATGCGATTACGATCTTGGTGGTGGTGCCACGGGTTGTTACCCGAGATAACCATCATCTTGAAGTCAGGCAGTTTTACTTTACCGCCGTTGTAACGGATCTCTTTACCTGGTTCTAGTAGACAGTCGATCCAACGCGCAACCGGGATCGTACGGCTGTAACCGTTAAAGTCGTTGTTGTCCCATTTCGGCTTCATACCTTGGTCAAGGTTACGAGGGAAACCACCAGGGCCAGCAAAACCAGTAGAAGGAACACCAATACTTGAGTAGTGGTGACCGTAAGAGATACCACCGCCAGGTAGACCGATTTGGCCAACCATTGCTGCAATAACCGCTGCTGCCCAGTAAGGTTGCTCACCGTGTTCTTGACGCTGGATACACCAACCCATCAGGATCTGTGTACGACCGCTTACAAGCATACGAGCGAATTCACGGATCTTGTCAGCTTTAACGCCACAGATCTCAGCCGCCCACTCAGGAGTCTTAACCACTTTGTCTTTGGTTTCGCCCTGAACGTACTGGATGAACTCGTCAAAACCTAGACAGTAAGTTTCGATGAACTTCTTGTCGTATAGATCTTCGTTGTACAGCACGTGCGCAACAGCCAGCATGAATGCAACGTCTGTCATTGGGTTGATGTACAGGTGATCATTCTCTAGGTAACGCTGAGTCTTGTTCTTAACTGGGTCAACAGAAAGTACGTTGATCTCGCCTTTTGCTACTTTCTCTTTCAGTTGAGCTAGGTAGTCAAAAGATTCGTGCGTTTCACAGTTCCAACCTACTTGCAGGTTCTTCACTGGGTCGTTTGCCCAAAGAACAATGTTATCTGCGTTTTCTAGGATTTCAGACCAAGAAGTACCTTGCGCGTATACTTCTGTTGAACCTAGAACGTAAGGCAGGATGGTTTGACCAGCACCTGTTGAGTAGTCACCCACTTTAGTAATGAAGTTACCATGCATACCAACAGCACGCTGCATGTGAGCTGTACAGTTGTTGAATGCACCAGTCTGGTTCCAACCGGTTTGACCCGCGTGTAGAGCCCATGGACCGTAATCTTTTTGCACACGTTCTAGTTCACGGTAGAACAGGTCAAGTGCTTCATCCCAAGTAACGCGGATAAAGCGGTTGTCACCACGTGTATCTGCGCTGTACTTGTGCTTCTTCAACCAATCTAGACGCACCATTGGGTAACGAACACGTGATGGGCTGTAGATAATGCCTTTAATACCGTTCAACATCTCTGTTGGGTTTTTATCAAGCTCAAGTGGTTTGATTTCTTGAACTTTACCCGCGTAGATGTGGGCGCGGAATGCGCCCCAGTGTGAACCTGAAACCTTCCAAGTACCTGTAGACTCAGCCGCACTTGCAGATGCTGATGCCAATAAGCTTGGACCGATTACTGATGCTGCACTTGTTGTTGCAACACCTTTAAGAAAACTTCTTCGTGAAATAGCCATTTAATTTACTCCAATCCGACGCTTATTAGTGGTGGCCTTCAGCATAATCTGAAGAGTGTTTCTGTAGGTACTTCAAGATCAGTGCTTCGCTGTCTGTATCTAGGTTAACGAATGCAAGCATACCGTCAAACATACCAGGCCATGTGTTCGCATCGAAGTGCGCTTCGTCAGGCTGCGTGTGACATACAGAACAGTTGGTTTTGTATGCTTCCGCTGATTTTTCCCATACAGGCGTAATATCGTTCAGCATAGATTCTTTCTTGATCCATACTTTCGCCGCCACTTTTTCCCATGGAAGACCAGTTAGCTCATCCACTTTTTTCTCGCCGGTTGTCACAACGTTGCTGTCTGTTGATGCTTCTTTAAGAAGAGAAGCCACCGCAATGTTCTTACCAAAGTCTTCTTGGATTACACGACCAAAGCCTTTCGCTTTGCGCCAACCGTCAATTTCGATTTCCGCGTAGTCACCTTTGTCAGCAATCACTTTCACTGAAGATGCCGGGTTTAGTAGACCAGCTTCAGTAGTACCTTCAGCATCGAAGTAGATAGGTAGGTGACGCACGCTCACTAGCGTTTGACCAACGTCGTAGTTAGTGTTCGAAGCTAGACCTTCAAGGTCACCAACGATACCGCCAATGCTGTCCATGCCAGCTGGAAGTTTGTGCGCGATACCTTTGTGACAATCAACACAGCTTTGATCTTTCTCTGCTGCTTGCTTCATTTGGATGCGAGCAGTTGGAGACATTTGCTCGAAATCCATCGATTCGTAGTTGTGACAGTTTTTACACTCTAGGGATTTGTTTGCAGAGAAACGATCCCATTCGTGTTTAGCGAGTTCGATACGGCGCTCTTCAAACGCACCTGGTTCATCATAGTTACCAAATACTTGAGCGAATACTTCTTTAGAAGCCTGCATCTTACGTGCAATTTTATCTGTCCAGTTATGAGGAACGTGACAGTCAGGACACGTAGCACGAACACCAGAGTGGTTTTTCCAGTGAACCGTTTCTTGCAGTTCCACGTATACGTTGTCACGCATGGTGTGACAGCTAATACAGAACTCTTCTGTGTTGGTCGCTTCCAGTGCGGTGTTAAAGCCACCCCAGAAAATAACACCAGCAATAAAGCCGCCCATAGTCAGCACACCTAAGCTGATATGAACTGCCGGGCGTGTCATGGTGCGCCACAGCTTGATGATAAATGATTTCATAGTTTGCTCTCTTAAAATCTGTTCAAAAATGTGGAAATGAGCTCACGGCTTACAGGCCGTGTGCACCTGGAGGTCCAAAGAAGAAAACTTGTAGTGCCCATACAAGGAATCCGTAACCACCAACAAATGCCACACTCAACACAGGGAAGAGAACGACTGCGATGAAGAGGAATGATTTCCACTCCAGTGAGCGTTTTTCACCACTCTCAATTTTATTAACATCACTCATACATTTGCCTATTTTGTATCTAGTGTTATTGGGTAGCTTTTCAAAGCAAGCTTAATTTTTTTACAATCTCTAATAAGAAATGTTAGACCATACTCTTAGTAAGGTTCAATCTATAGATCGTCTCTCAACCTTGTTATTCAATACTTTTTTGAGCTCATCCAGAGATGTGTTTAATTAACATTTGATGTGTTAGATTGCATTGAAATATGAAAAAATATTAACAGTAAACACTCTGTTAAAATGGAAACAACTTTACAACAACTGAGTAAAATCCGCTTAATTAAACAGTGTATGAAGCACGCATTTTTCACCAAAACTCTGCCGCTTTGTTACTTGTGTACACCGCTGTTTGTTAAAAAAATGTTCTGTTTTCCACCCGCTGCATTTCTAATGCTCGCCGTATAACCTCTCTTCAAATCAAGGTAATATGTAAACAAAGCGACTATTACTGCGGAGAAAATGGAGCTCATCATGAACGCTGTCGTCGACATACCGTGGCCACTATTGATCTTGTTCGGTGCAACGCTATTGGTTCCATTAGCAATCAATTACTACTACCAATTAGGTATAGCAAAAGACACGGCCATCGGTGTGTTAAGGATGGGAATACAGCTCACTTTAGTTGGCGTCTATTTAGAGTTTTTGTTCCAGCTCGACAGTATGACGGTCAACTTGTTGTGGCTTGCTGTGATGATCATGATAGGGTCAAGCTCGATACTGGATAAGGCGAAGCTTCCTAAACAACGACTTTTTCTCCCTGTGGTAGGAGGGTTAGTCGTTGGTTTAGCGCCCGTTTTGCTTCTCATTTGCCTAGCGATTGTTCGACCTACCCCACTGTACAATGCCCAATACGTCATTCCACTCGCGGGTATGTTGCTTGGCAATTCGCTAGGGGGCAACATCGTCGCTTTACAGAATTTTTTCTCCGCATTGGAAGAACGAAAGTCAGAATATGAAGCGGCAATTGCACTTGGCGCGAGCGTAAGGTTTGCGACGTTGCCATTTTTGAGAGAAGCGATTCGAAAATCGCTCGCCCCAACCCTTGCCTCGATGACGACGAGCGGATTAGTCACGCTACCTGGGATGATGACAGGTCAAATACTTGGCGGGGCGAACCCTATTGTCGCCATTAAATATCAGATTATGATCATGATTGCGATTTTCGTCATGATGTCAGTATCAATCACGATTTGCTTAAATTTGACTGTGCGCCGAGGCATTCATCCCCACGGCCTTGTCATGATAAAACCACTCTCAAACAAATAAGATCACCTTCCCACTTGAACCAAATGATCTTATCCACAGAATCTGTGGATAACAGTGGTGATACCTGTTTCAATCTGAGTAGCTATCCCCCTTCAAGCGTTTTTAAAACAATAAAACCCTTTGCAAACACACACATATAAATTAATTCAGAACGCGTAATAATTTCGTCATAACGCCAACTTAGATTGATTTCTAATCAAACAAGGAGGGGCAGCCATGAAATTTGATAGCACAAAGGATCAAACCTTTAATCAAGGTCATCGTGATGAAGAAATGCACAATTGGCTCTGGGATGAGCCTGAACACATAGTGAACGCCGAGGAGTTTGGTCTGGTGGAGTGATGATACGCGTTCCGAAGCACTGTACTGTGCTTCGGAAAGAGGAAGGGGTTAATCTCGCAGATAGATGAGCCAGTACCACATCCCAACAAACAGGCCACCACCGATGATATTACCCAATGTCACAGGGATCAGGTTGTTAAGAATAAAGTCAATCAAATTCAAATCAGCGTAATCGGCAATATTCGCGCCGGTCATCTGCCAAAACTCTGCAGGCGCGAAGTTTTTGATCCCGATGGCCATCGGTACTTGGAACATGTTTGCGATACAGTGCTCAAAACCCGCAGAGACAAACATCGCGACAGGCAAAATCATCACCGCTATTTTATCGGTTAGAGTCCGACCGCTGAACGTCATCCACACGGCAATGCACACCAAAACGTTACACATAATGCCCAGCGCAACAGCCGAGATAAACGTATGGTGTAACTTATGTTGAGAAATGCTCATCGCGTTTAAGCCAACTTGACCATGGTCGAACATGTATTGCTTGGTAAGAAGCATACACGCCACCAGCAACAATGCACCAACCAGGTTGCCTCCATAGACCACCGCCCAGTTTTTAAACAAGCATCGCCATGTGATCTTACCGCTCGCGCGAGCCACTAACGTTAAGACCGAGCTAGTAAAGAGCTCTCCGCCAGTGACCACCACTAAAATCAATCCTAAACTAAATGCTAGCCCACCAAGTAAACGGGATATTCCCCAAGGGATATCGCCAGCACCAGTGGTGACAATGGTATAAAAAACGAAGGCGATACCAATGTGGATACCCGCAGATATCGCAAGAAGAAACGACTTCATCGGATCTTTAGTCGCTTTATCAACGCCGATCTCAGCCGCACGTTCAGCTACTTGAGGCGGTAGCAGTGAGTCAAATTGGTTAAGGTTCATCAGATTAACATCTTGAAACATGTGGAATAGTGGGCGCGGATAATTACTCGAAATGTGCTCAATTTCAAGCGTTAAATCTCATCAAAAGACAGATAGTCTTTTATCTTATAAAAAGTTTAACCATTGAGACATTGTTCTTGGGCTAAAAATAGATAAAACAGGCCAAAGCGATAGATATTAAAATATTAAATATCAGATAGTTATAAACCCAAAAACACCTAACCACTCCCCTGCCATAGACTTTAGTCTAATTTCTTATATGGGACCTTTGTTTTATACACTTTTCGCATTATTAGATTTCATTTTTCACGCCTGTCGCCCCACAACGAATAACTGCGACGGTTACCTGTTAAGCTTTGTTGTGGCTCAAATGCTGAGCAAATTTGTTCAAATAAAATCGATTTTTATGCCGTAGATAACACTTCTCTGTTAATTGAATTGCCGCTGCATAGCACCAGAACTAAGGTAACCGTATTGATTCGTAAAGGTATTGATTATGAAGTACACACAAGACCATATCGCTGAACTTAACTTATTGCTTCAATTCGATTTAAGCAGTGCGGCAACAGGCATCAAAGTTCACCACGATGCATCAGAGGAAATGCAAGCTGCTGTCGCTCGTCTATATGCTAAAGGCTTATGTACATTACCTGACGGTGGATATCTAACCGACGAGGGGATCGAAGTCGCTGAACATGCTGACAAGATTTTGCGCGTACTCTCGAGCCAATAAGAACTCATTGCAAGCGTTTAAGGGAAGTTGTGTCCAATAGGCGAGCTTCAATGCTTTCTATGTCAATTTGCCTTAAACCTTGATTGAATATACGCCGCCAACTGTGCCCTTCAGGGGTGTTTTTAAACGCTAAATACAGATCCTTCACTTCTAATAGTTGGCGGTTCATTTCTACTCGACTCTGAAGCACTTCTCGCCGAGGATCGATCTTAATGAGGTAACGCAGTACATTGGCATCGATCACCGCTAATTCGACTCTGCCTTTGGCGACTTTGTAGATGTTGAGAATGTCATTCTCTGCCGCTTCAACGCTGAGTTCCCCTTTGTCCACTAAGGCATCGAAGGCTTGCGTGTTGATATAGCCTTGGACAACACCAATCCGATAATCAGATAAATCAATCAACTCTGACCACAAAATTGGCCTCTCCCTATTTTGCACAAACCCTAGTGGTCCAGATCCAATAGAATCAGAGAAAACAAAATCCTCAGTTTCAAACGCATATTCAGGAAAATAACCAATATACTTTTCCCTCTTAGATGCAGTGGTTACCGTCCTGACCCAAGGTTTAAACTCTACAACGAGTTCATACCCCATCACCGCAAACGCTTCACGTGCGATGGCGACTGAGAGTCCATTCTCAACAAGTGTCTCTCCAGAATACGGCGGCCAATCAAGCGATGTCATATAGACTTTTTGCGCTTGAGCACTACTACACACAAAGAATAGAACTAGCCACCACTTCATTCTCTTCTCCCTCAAACCGATTCCTTACTATAAGGATAGGCTCAGAGCGTCAATAATCTAGCGACTTACATTGATAAAGCGGTATGGTTGATATCGATCGTAGAACCAATTAAACCCTGTTGCATAAATGAAAAAGAATACCAAAAACCCAACCTCTAACAATAAAGCATCAATGATGGAGATATCGAGGAACCAAGCAATACTCGGTACCGTGATAAATATCAAACCACCTTCAAATCCCGCGGTATGTCCGATGCGAAGCTTCAACGATCGCTGCTCTCTATCACCACCAAAACAGCGATCAAATAAGATGTTGTATTGGTAATTCCAAACAACGGTAAATAAGCTTAAACCAATACCCACCATGGCAAGATCGCTCGCTCCCTTTTCTGTAACAACCGCAGACGCCGGAACCAGTATCGCTAAAGCGACCATTTCAAACAGCACAGCGTGAAAAACTCTTTCTTTGGATTTCATTGTATCTCTCACAATAAGTTTGCAATCATTTGCGACTATTATCATGAGTAATTATGATGGAATGTAGTTAGGTACTATCAGTATTAAAGATATGTTTAGCATTGAACAACTCCAAGCGTTTGTTGCCACTGTGGAGAGCGGCTCATTTTCCGCTGCGGCTCGCTCATTGAACAAAGTGCAGTCTGCCATCAGTCAACACATCATCAACCTCGAAATAGACAGTGGTTTCGATCTCTTTGATCGAACGGGTAGATACCCTGTGTTAACCAACGAAGGACAGCAGTTGCTACCTCACGCTAGAGCAACGTTGCAGCAGCACGACAGGCTAAAACAAAGTGCTGAGCAGATATTCAATCAAGAGCAAACTAATCTATCTATCGCAATTGATGAAGGTATTCCGACTTCACAGCTCTATGGCGCGATCCATCGCCTTCTGGATCGTTATCCAGGAGTGAGCTTTGAGTTCTTAGCCGCCTCGAGCGTTGATGTGATCGAACTAGTGGTATCAAAACGTGCAACGACTGGAATCTTGTTTTCGGAGCTGGATCTTCCCGTCGGTATCGATTTTGAATCGGTGGGGAGTATTGAGTTTGATGTTTACGTCTCGAGCCAACATGAACTGGCCAAAGCGACCTCACCGAACCTTGAAAACTTAACCTTACACCGTCAGCTGCTGATACGTTCTAAAACCGCGAAGACGAGCAGTTTTCAAAAAGCTTACAGCCCAAATGTTTGGTATGCTGACAACTACTACATCCTTATGGACCTGATTAATCGAGGGTTTGGTTGGGGAGTACTACCTACTCACATGGTCAAACCCTTATTGGAGACGGGGGACGTGGTTCGTGTTCCCGTAGAGTTCGAGAGACTGACTTGGCATGCGAACGTCGATGTTATCCAGCACCCTAGCTGCAGCGCTTTACCTATTCACAAGATGCTACGCAGTGAAATACGAGATTTAATTACAGGGAGTGAAATGTGAAAACGATTACTGTCATTGGAGGGGGCTGGCTCGGCCGACCTCTGGTACACTACCTCGAGACGATTGGACATAAAGTTTACGTCAGCAAAACAACCGTCGAAGGTGTAAAAACGCTACAAGAAGAAGCGCTTAACGCTTTTCACTGCGATCTAAATGAGGCTGAAGACGCCTTTGTCTCACACCTGCAAAACCAAGCGCCCGACATTGTGATTGGTTGTTTCCCTCCGGGCTTTCGCGCTGGAGGTGGTCAGCAGTATGCAGAACATTGGCGCAAGCTTGTTCATGCCTGTCAAACAGCAAACGTGGGCAAAGTTGTCATGGTGAGTTCAACGACGGTTTATCCAAGTACCGCGGAGCCGATGTCTGAAGAACACGCATCGTTAACACTCAGTGAACAGCACGATTCGTTCAGCGAGAAAGCCAAAATCATGTTACTCGCCGAGCAGTATGTCAAAGACTCAGGACTGAAATTTGCCATCGTGCGATGCAGTGGTCTTGTTGGTCCTGATCGACATCCTTCTCGATTCGCTCCAAGGCTAAAGCAGGTCAGCGATCTCGCTCCTGCAAACATGCTCCACCTAACAGACGCAATTGGGGCGGTCAGCTTTGTCTCAACGCTAGATAAAAATGTCGTGGTCAACGCAACAACCCCTAACACGGTGAGCAAGGCTGAGTTTTATCAAGCTGCTCTAGATAACGTTGGTGCAACCTACCCTTTACCACCTATCGTTTCTATCGCCGATAAACTGATTTTGGCTGATTCACTACTGGAACTTGGCTACCGCTTCCACCATCAGCACACTCTTGAGTTGGTTTAAACCATAAGGACGTCCTTTGAAGCTATATCAACATATAGAACAACTGTGGTCGTATATGCAGCTCGGACACAAACTGCAAGTCTCTGACTGTATCTTCGTGCTCGGCAGCAATGACTTGCGTGTCGCGGAATACGCAGCAACGCTTTATCTTGAGGGATGGGCGAAGACGCTGATTTTCTCTGGCGGTGTTGGACGGCTTACCGACGGCGTCTTCGATAAATCTGAAGCGGAGACCTTCGCAGACATTGCAAAAGATATGGGCGTTCCGAGCAATGCCATTATTGTCGAAAACAAAGCGACCAACACCGGAGAGAATGTCCTTTATACTGCCTCGTTGTTAAACCAACTTGGTCACCGCTTTTCTTCCTTCATACTTGTCCAAAAGCCTTATATGGAAAGAAGAACGTATGCGACATTTATAAAGCAATGGCCTGGTGTTTTAGAGCGTTTTTGTGTCACCTCACCCCGTATTGAGTTTAGCGACTACTTTAACGACGATATCGACCTCGATACCACTGTGCGAGCAATGTTGGGGGACTTCGACCGAATCAAGCGTTACCCTGCGATGGGCTATCAAATTGAGCAAGAAATCCCTGACAGCATTGAAATGTCATTCAGAGCCTTAAGCGCAGTGTTTCACGACAACGAGTAGAGAAATGAAAAAGCCAGAGTAAATACTCTGGCTTTTGCCTTACGCTTAAACAGCTACGTTTTAGTGAACAGCCGCTTCTTTCTCGCTCAGATACTCAAATTTGAGTTCTTCACCTTTCAGATTGACTTTCACTGTACCGCCATCGACTAAGCAACCAAACAGCAACTCATTCGCCAACGGCTTCTTGAGTTTCTCTTGGATGACTCGTCCCATTGGTCGAGCACCCATCGCTTTGTCGTAGCCTTTCATCGCCAACCAGTGGCGAGCATCATCTGACACTTCCAGTGACACGCCGCGAACATCCAGTTGAGCCTGCAACTCGACAATGAACTTATCCACCACCTGATGAATAACATGCTCATCTAGGCTATTAAACCAAATGATGTTATCCAAACGGTTACGAAACTCCGGTGTGAACACTTTCTTAATTTCTGACATCGCATCATGGCTGTGATCTTGCTGGATCAGACCGATCGATTTCTTCTCAGTCATTTGTACGCCAGCATTGGTTGTCATCACCAATATGACATTACGAAAATCAGCTTTACGTCCGTTATTGTCTGTAAGCGTACCGTTATCCATGACTTGAAGGAGCAAGTTAAAGATGTCTGGATGCGCTTTTTCGATCTCGTCTAGCAACACGACGGCATGAGGGTTCTTAATGACCGCATCCGTCAGTAAACCACCTTGGTCGTAACCGACATAACCTGGAGGCGCACCGATCAATCGGCTCACAGAGTGGCGCTCACCGTACTCAGACATATCAAAGCGCAATAGCTCGATGCCCAGCAGTTTGGAAAGTTGAACCGTCACTTCCGTTTTACCCACCCCTGTTGGGCCTGCAAACAAGAAAGAGCCGACTGGTTTATTCTCGGCACCAAGACCTGCACGGGTTAACTTAATCGCCTCACTTAGTACATCAATCGCATCATCTTGCCCAAATACCAACATCTTCATCTTCTCATCAAGATTTTTTAGGATCTCTTTGTCTGAAGAAGAGACTGACTTCTCAGGGATACGCGCCATCTTAGCAACCATGGCTTCAATATCAGCTACACCGACCGTTTTCTTACGACGACTTGCTGGCGCTAAACGGCTACGAGCTCCGGCCTCATCAATAACGTCGATAGCCTTATCCGGCAGATGGCGTTCATTAATGTATTTGGCAGACAATTCCACAGCGGCACGAAGTGCTTTGTTGGTATAACGAACTTCGTGGTGCGCTTCATACTTGGTTTTTAGACCCATCAAAATCTTGGTCGTGTCATCAACCGAAGGTTCAACCACGTCAATCTTTTGGAAACGGCGGGACAACGCACGCTCTTTTTCAAAGATGTTGCTGTATTCTTGGTATGTAGTCGAACCAATACAGCGGAGTTTGCCACTACTTAGAAGCGGCTTGATTAGGTTTGCTGCATCGACTTGCCCGCCTGATGCTGCACCCGCACCAATGATGGTATGGATTTCATCAATGAAAAGAATCGCATCGTCTTCTTTTTCTAGCTGCTTAAGAATCGCTTTAAAACGTTTCTCAAAGTCACCACGGTATTTCGTACCTGCGAGCAAAGAACCGATATCTAGCGAGTAAATCACGCTATCTTGAATGATTTCAGGCACTTGCCCTTCTACAATTCTCCACGCTAAACCTTCCGCAATGGCAGTTTTACCTACGCCCGCCTCACCAACTAACAGCGGGTTGTTTTTGCGGCGACGACACAAGACTTGAATTGTTCGCTCAAGCTCTTTATCGCGACCAATCAATGGATCAATTTGGCCTTGCTTGGCCACTTGGTTTAGGTTTGTAGCAAAACTTTCTAAACGCTCTTCAGAGCCGCTTTCCTCAACATTATCACTGCTGAATGAATCGTGAGATGAGGCATCATCGCCTGCACTGGATGCCTTCGTGATGCCGTGGGAAATGAAGTTAACGATGTCTAAACGACTAACATCATTCTTCTTGAGTAAGTAGGCAGCGTGAGACTCTTGTTCGCTAAAAATAGCGACCAAAACGTTAGCGCCAGTCACTTCGCTTCGACCAGAAGATTGGACGTGGAAAACCGCTCGCTGTAGCACACGTTGAAAGCTCAGCGTTGGTTGGGTTTCTCGAGTCTCATCATTTTCTGGGATAAGAGGCGTTGTTTGGTCAATAAAAATATCGAGCTCATTTCTGAGAGCCTCAATATCGGCCTGACAAGCTTGAAGAGCCTCTCTAGCTGCATCATTTTCCAGCAATGCTAGCAGGAGGTGCTCGACAGTCATAAACTCATGTCGCTTGTCTCGAGCTCGAGAGAACGCACTGTTCAGGCTCGACTCTAATTCTTTATTTAGCATAAGTACCTCCTTCAACAACAACTCAGGTTGTACGAACAAACCTCACGCTTGTTCCATTGTACAAAGCAAAGGATGCTCATTTTCCTTGGAATACATCGTGACTTGGGCCACTTTGGTTTCAGCAACTTCTGCAGTATATGTGCCACAAATCGCTTTCCCTTCATAATGCACTTGGAGCATCACCTGGGTTGCTTTGTCCGCATCCATTGAAAAAAAACGTTCCAGAATTTCAATTACAAAGTCCATCGGCGTGTAGTCATCGTTATTTAGTACGACGTTATACATGGATGGTGGTTTAACTTTTGTTTTTTCTAACTCCAGTAAATCTGAGTCTGGAGTCACCCATTCAAAATGCTTGCTCATGATCTATCAACGTTGATGTACGACTTGCTTTAATTTTACCACTATAGTGAGCAGAAGTTTTGAATTTAGCTCTTAGATTTTGGGGCATAAATCGATAAGAAACGTTTTGCCCTTACTTAGAGACTAATGCAGCAATTGAGTGGCTGCAAATAAAAGATTCTTCCGGTTTGGATTTATCTATCTAATTGATTAAAAAGAAACCAAAAACCATTCAAGACAAAAATGGTTTACACGTGAATATCGCTCACATAGTTATAAAAATGTAAATCTCAAAAGTGATTTGTTTGCAAATATGTAGAGTCTAATACCTTTTTCTTATTGACTGTGCTCAATCATTGGCTAAATTGGTCAAATAGTGACTGAAAATTTGGCAGCGGCTGAATGGAAATTCACTTTTTGTTCACAATGGAAGAACTGTGAACGTTCAAACAACATCAGTAACAAAATGCATGAGGGATGTATAGCATGGCTACAGGTACAGTAAAATGGTTTAACAACGCCAAGGGATTTGGTTTTATCTGTCCAGAAGGTGAAGACGGGGATGTGTTTGCACACTACTCCACAATTCAGATGGATGGTTATCGTACTCTGAAAGCAGGCCAACAAGTCAACTTTGAAGTGGAAGAAGGTCCAAAGGGTTCTCACGCAAGTGTTGTAACACCAGTGGAAGCTCAACTAGCTAAATAACCGCTGCCATAGTGAAATAACCACTAAACACATATATCAGTAAAGAAAAAACCCGCTAAGTAGCGGGTTTTTTATTGCTCTAAACCATCATTATCGATTGATGATGCTGTTTAGTGTTGTGCTTGGACGCATTAGTGGCGCTGCTTTCTCAAATACAGGCGCGTAGTAACCACCAAGGTCTGCCGCCACCCCTTGAGCATCGTTTAGCTCGGCAACGATCTTGTCTTCATTCGCTGCAAGTGCTTCTGCGATTGGAGCGAACTCAGCCGCTAATTCTGCGTCAGCGGTTTGACTTGCAAGTGCTTGTGCCCAGTAAGTTGCTAGGTAGTAGTGGCTACCACGGTTATCTAGCTCACCAACACGACGCGATGGCGACTTGTTGTTATCTAGGAAATCCCCGGTTGCTTTATCTAGTGCATCAGCAAGAACTTGCGCTTTCGGGTTGCCAGCGACTGTGCTTAGGTGCTCTAGTGATGCGGCAAGAGCTAAGAACTCACCCAGAGAGTCCCAACGTAAGTGGTTTTCTTTTTCTACCTGTTGAACGTGCTTAGGCGCTGAACCACCAGCACCCGTTTCAAATAGACCACCACCGTTCATTAACGGAACGATAGAAAGCATCTTAGCCGAAGTACCCAGCTCTAGGATTGGGAACAAGTCAGTTAGGTAATCACGCAGTACGTTACCAGTTACTGAGATAGTGTCTTTACCTTCTTTGATACGAACAAGAGAGAACTGACACGCTTCTAGTGGAGCCAAGATCTTGATTTCTAGGTCAGAAGTGTCGTGCTGTGGAAGGTATGCGTTTACTTTCTTGATGAGCTGAGCATCGTGTGCACGGTTTTCATCGAGCCAGAAAACGGCTGGTACACCAGTTGCACGAGCACGTGTCACCGCTAGCTTAACCCAATCTTGGATTGGCGCGTCTTTCACCTGACACATACGGAAGATATCGCCTTCTTCTACCGATTGCTCAAGTAGCACTTCGCCAGACGCATCAACAACACGCACTGTGCCCGCAGCATCTAGAATGAACGTCTTATCGTGTGAACCGTATTCCTCAGCTTTTTGAGCCATTAGACCCACGTTTGGCACACTACCCATTGTGGTTGGATCAAAGGCACCGTTTTCTTTACAGAAGTCGATAACTGCTTGGTAGATACCTGCATAACTGCGATCTGGAATCATCGCTTTGGTATCTTTCTGCTTACCATCTGGTCCCCACATTTGACCAGACGAACGCAGCATTGCCGGCATAGAAGCATCAACGATGATGTCGCTTGGTACGTGTAGGTTGGTGATACCACGGTCAGAATCAACCATCGCTAATGGCGGTTGAGTTTCGTAAACAGCCTGTAGCGCCGCTTCGATTTCTTCTTTTTGAGCGGCAGGAAGCGCTTGGATCTTAGCGTATACGTCGCCGATGCCGTTGTTTACGTCAACGCCTAGCTTGTCAAATAGCTCACCGTACTTCGCGAATACGTCTTTGTAGTAAACCTTAACCGCATGACCGAAGATAACTGGGTCAGACACCTTCATCATGGTCGCTTTCATGTGAAGTGATAAAAGAACGTCTTGCTCTTTTGCTTCTGCGATTTGCGTTTCAAAGAACTCGACTAACGCTTTCTTGTTCATGACTGAACAGTCGATAATTTCTTTGTCTTGTAGTGGGAAAGCACCCTTTAGCTCTTTGACTGCACCATCCGCGCCAACGAATTCAATCTTAACTTCTGTTGCGCCGTCTACTGTGTGTGATTTTTCACTGCCAAAGAAGTCATTGTCAGACATGCTAGAAACGTGAGATTTAGAATCTGCAGACCATGCGCCCATTGAATGAGGATTTTTCTTCGCATAGTTCTTAACTGATAGAGGTGCACGACGGTCTGAGTTACCTTCACGTAGAACTGGATTTACCGCACTGCCTTTGATTTTGTCGTACGTTGCTTTGATCGCTTCTTCTTCGTACGTGCTTGGCTCTTCTGGGTAGTTCGGTAGGTTGTAACCCTTCTCTTGCAGCTCTTTGATCGCAGCTTTCAATTGAGGAATTGAAGCAGAGATGTTTGGCAGTTTAATGATGTTTGCTTCTGGAGTTTTCGCAAGCTCGCCAAGCTCTGATAATGCATCGCCAATGCGTTGCTCTTCGGTTAGGTGCTCTGGGAAGTTAGCAATAATACGCCCAGCTAGAGAGATATCACGTGTATCAACGTTAATACCTGAAGAAGCAGTAAATGATTGGATAATCGGCAGTAGTGAATAAGTTGCTAGCGCAGGTGCTTCATCGGTAATTGTATAGATAATTGTAGGTTTTTCTGTAGGCATGAAATTTCCCTATTGTTCTGACTGGACCGTTGGTGATTGGTCCTATGTGTGTGTTCGCTAACAAGTTATGAATAATCCCCTCACTTGTTGCGCTTTGCCCGTCTCTTTATTTTTTCGTCGCCAGCGTGCGACATCCTTGAGAGCGTTTCGTTATAATTAAACAAATTTGGCAGAATAGTCTATTATCTTGTTCGCCAATCCTGTTTTTGGGCGCGCAAATGGTAGCTTATTACGCACTTGGTTAAAAGTTTTACCCACACTTCATTTACATTTTTGCAAGGTAGTTAACATGTCACCACGCTCACGTCGTGAGTCTAGCTCTTCGTCCGTTCGGAATGGAAAACCCGGTTTTAAACGTCCATCTAGTCACAAAACAAGCACTAAGCATTCTTCGCGCAATCGCAAAAAAACCGCCAGCAGTAAACCCAAAATCGCGCCAGAGGCTCGCAAGGTGATCGCGTTTAACAAGCCATTTGATACCTTAAGCCAATTTACAGATGGAGACGGGCGCAAAACCCTAGCTGACTTTATTCCAGTGAAAGATGTTTATGCCGCGGGCCGACTAGATCGAGACAGTGAAGGATTGTTGATTCTCACCAATGATGGCGTTCTCCAAGCGAAATTAACTCAGCCGAAATCCAAATCTCCAAAAACGTATTGGGTGCAAGTTGACGGCGCTCCGTCAGAAGCCGATTTAGACAAACTGCGAAAAGGGGTAGAACTGAAAGATGGTATGACACTCCCCGCTCAGGTCGAGGTGATGGAAGCCCCTGAAATTTGGGAGCGTAACCCGCCAGTGCGTTTCAGAGCAAATATTCCAACCACTTGGTTAGCAATCACCATCATTGAAGGACGAAATCGACAAGTGCGCCGCATGACCGCTAATATCGGCTTCCCTACCCTGCGTTTGATTCGCTACTCGATGGGGGACATCAAGTTAGGTGATTTACAACCTGGTGAATGGAAAGAAGTACAGGTTGATTAAGAGTTAAACACCGTCAAGAAAGCACTTCTCCTTGATAGTAAGTGCTTCTCTTGCCCGCTTTTTTTGCAAGGTAGAGATCGTGATCCGCATTCGACAGAGTCTTATCTAACCCTTTAACTTTCAAGTACTGATCAATGCCAGCGCTAAAAGTCACCTCAAGTTCGTTACCCTGAAAAAGAATTGGTTTTGCAACAATGCAGCCCTGCAACTTGTGTGCAAGAGTAGAAAGCCCTTGATGCTTGACGATCTTATTAGGGAGCACCAAGACAAACTCTTCACCTCCCATGCGAAAAATATTTTGCTCCCCAACCAAGCTCGATAAACGGCTAACGACTTGTTTTAGTACATCATCCCCCGCAGCATGGCCATAACTGTCATTGATAACCTTAAAATCATCAATATCCAACGTTAATAAATAGCTTCCATTGAGTTGTTCCCCTTTTTGGTCAAAGGTCGTGACAAGTGACAGACGGTTCTGTGCCCCAGTCAAAGCATCTTGATGAGCAAGAGAGTTCAGCCTGTCCACGCCTTTCACCCTACTATCTTCATAGACATGGGATATGGTCCAGACAAAAACATAGGCAAGGACAAAGTTGAGGAAAACGGCAGGTCGCATCAATTGCGAGTCAGTCATTGCGCTGTTGAGCACCAAGAGTTCGATAAGAAGACAAATCAAGCTCCAATAGAAGCCAACACGCAACCCAAGAGCTAAGTAGAAAACGGTTGGTAACGCTATTGCCCACAAGTAAACGGAGCTCTCTATACGACTGGCATAAGTGCCGTAGCAGATCAAAGCGGTGAGGACCGCGCAATGAAAGACAAGAAACCAACTTGGCGGCTCATTCCTCCAGACATACCGAAGCATTGAAAACGATGCAATCGAGTAAACAATTTCGATCATGCCCAGCGTATTGGCTCGAGCGTCAAAATAGAAAAGATTCGCGAGCCCAAACAACAAACCAACGATTCCAAGAACGACACACATACCGATTAGTACTTTGCGCCTCAATTGATGCGTGGCATTGCAGTGAACTGGGTGGTTACTCATGTTTTTATCATTACTTGTATAGCGTTACGTATCTTTTAACACATCAGCAACAAAACTCCATACCTCAGAGACAAAAAAACCGCTTCAGTCGAAGCGGTTTGTCACAAAAAGTTTCAATGAGAAGCTTACTCTTCGTCTTTCTTCTCTGCAGCTTTTACGGCAATCGCTAGCTCTTCTAGAGCCGCTGGGTTAGCAAGGCTTGGTGCGTCTGTTAGTAGACACGCCGCCGCTGTTGTTTTAGGGAACGCGATAACATCACGGATGTTCTCTGTACCACATAGCAGCATCACTAGACGGTCTAGACCGAAAGCAAGGCCAGCGTGTGGAGGCGTACCGAATTTTAGAGCGTCCAGTAGGAAGCCGAATTTCAGTTGTTGCTCATCAGCTTCGATACCCAGAATGTCAAAGACTGCCGCTTGCATTTCTGCATCGTGGATACGAACAGAACCACCGCCCACTTCGTAGCCGTTTAGAACCATGTCGTAAGCGTTAGAGTTTGCAGCTGCTGGGTTCGCTTTTAGCTCTTCCGCAGTCACACCTAGAGGTGATGTGAATGGGTGGTGCATTGCGTGTAGGTAGCCTTCATCATCTTCTTCAAACATTGGGAAGTCCACAACCCATAGCGGCGCCCATGCGTTCTCGTCTGTCAACTCTAAATCTTTACCTAACTTAAGACGAAGTGCGCCCATAGCTTCAGCAACCACGTTTGCTTTGTCTGCACCGAATAGAATGATGTCGCCAGATTCCGCTTGAGTGCGTTCTAGAATGCCGTTGATCACCTCTTCGCTTAGGAATTTAGCAACTGGAGATTGGATACCTTCCAAGCCTGCAGCGCGGTCGTTGACCTTCATCCAAGCTAGACCTTTCGCACCGTAGATGCCTACAAACTCACCGTAACCGTCGATTTGTTTACGAGTCAAAGATGCACCACCAGGAACGCGGATTACCGCAACGCGACCTTTCTCGTCGTTTGCAGGACCTGAGAATACTTTGAACTCAACATCTTTCACTAGGTCAGCAACGTCGACTAACTCAAGTGGGTTACGTAGGTCTGGCTTGTCGCTACCGAAACGACGAATTGCTTCGCTGAACGGCATTACCGGGAATTCACCTAGGTCAACGCTTAGTAGCTCTTGCCACATATCGCGAACCATTTTTTCAGTCGTTGCACGAACTTCGTCAGCCGTCATGAATGACGTTTCGATATCGATCTGAGTGAATTCTGGTTGACGGTCAGCACGCAAGTCTTCATCACGGAAACACTTAACGATTTGGTAGTAACGGTCAAAACCAGACATCATTAGAAGCTGTTTGAATAGCTGTGGAGACTGAGGAAGCGCGTAGAAGCTGCCTTTGTGCACACGGCTTGGTACTAGGTAGTCACGAGCGCCTTCTGGTGTCGCTTTAGTTAGTACTGGTGTTTCGATGTCTAGGAAGCCGTTGTCATCTAGGAAACGACGAACAAAGCTAGACGCTTTAGCACGTAGCTTGATGCGGTCGCTCATTTCTGGACGACGTAGATCAAGGTAACGGTACTTCAGACGTTGCTCTTCTGAGTTCTTCTGGTTGAAGTCTAGAGGTAGCACATCTGAGCGGTTGATGATCTCAAGGCCTTTAGCGATGATTTCAACTTCACCCGTTGCCATGTCTTTGTTTACTTGGCTGTCTGGACGAACGCGAACTTCACCCGTTAGCTTGATACAGAATTCATTACGCAGTGTGTTAGCCACCTCATACGCGTCTGCCATATCTGGATCGACAACTACCTGAACAACGCCTTCACGATCTCGCATATCGATAAAAATAAGACCGCCTAAATCACGACGACGGTTAACCCAGCCGCAAAGTTCTACAGTTTGTCCTGCAAGGGACTTGTTCAGGTGACCACAGTAATGGGTACGCATAATGAAATTCCCAATCTCTTAAAATTTGTTGATTACTATCTATCGATGTTAACGTTATCGATAGAGCAAAAGTCCATTTATACGCTGAAAGTGGGATGAAATCGACCACCTAGCGTACAATTTATTGCGATTTATTATCCATTGATGCTTTTTAAACCAATAACGGCTTAAAACAGTCGCAATATGGAAAAATAGCTGCAGATTATAGCCTTATTACAGGCCTCTGGGCAAAGCTCTGATGAGCTAAATATAGACACTCAAAACGATAACGAGATATGGATAGTTTACCCCTTCGACTTGGCCTCACGATGTGGTCGCACAACAACTGGCAACAAAGCTTTTACGGCAGCGGTACCAAGCCTGCCGAACGCCTTGAAAAGTACGCGCAGGTGTTCCACACCGTTGAGGGGAATACCACCTTTTACGCTACACCAAGTTCAAGTACGGTGAACAACTGGAAAGCCGCCACCCATGAAGACTTCCGTTTCACCTTTAAATTGCCGCAAGCAATAACCCACCAACACATGTTGAAAGGTTGCCAAGCTCAGTTAAAAGAGTTCATGCAAATTATGGCGCCTTTACACGAGCGTATTGGTCAGTGGACGATTCAACTGCCAGCCGCATTCGGCCCACAAAACTTGAATACACTGAAACGTTTTTGCACCTTATTCCCACCCAATTTTCCAATTGGTATCGAAGTACGTCATCCCGATTTTTTTGCCAAGGGGGACGCAGAAAAAGCACTCAACCAGTGGTTAATTGAGCAACAATACGACCGAATTATTATGGATAGCAGACCTGTTTTTTCAGAGCAGATCACGCCCTCGCACCCGCACTATGAATCGCTATTGGACGCGCAAAAGAAAAAGCCCAAAGTCCCTGTACACGCCATAGCCACATCCGACCATCCAATGATTCGTTTTATTGGCCACCCTGTTGATGACGTCAACAACGCTTTTTTCCAGCCTTGGCTAAAAAAGCTCCCAGAGTGGATTTCACAGGGAAAGCAACCCTACTTATTTATCCATACTTCAGACAATCTAATCGCACCGGAACTGGCACTGAAACTCTATCAACAACTGCAAACAACGTGTTCGTTACCGGATTTAAGCCGCTTTCCTGCCGATAATGGCAATAATCAAATACAGATGTTCTAAACTCAATTGCGGCAAAGCATGACATAGGCGCGAATTTCCCATAAAATACGCGCCTTTTTAACGTCTGTAGACCACGCAAACTTCGTGTTTGTGCCTGATGAGAAATGATTTATGAACCCTAAGAGCAATCCAGATACTATTTTTTCGGCTCCAATGGATAAAATTGGGGATTTCACCTTCGATGAGCGTGTGGCGGAAGTCTTTCCTGACATGATTCAACGTTCGGTGCCGGGTTACAGCAACATCATTTCTGCAATTGGCATGCTGGCAGAACGATTTGTAAAACCACATTCAAACATTTATGACCTTGGCTGTTCGTTGGGTGCGGCAACACTTTCAATGCGTCGCCATATCAAACAAGAAGGTTGTCAGATTATTGCTGTCGATAATTCTTCAGCGATGGTAGAGCGTTGTAAGCTTCATGTTAATGCCTACCGCAGCGACACGCCGGTCAATGTCGTGGAAGCTGATATTCGCAATATTGATATCGAAAATGCGTCCGTTGTCGTCTTAAACTTCACCCTTCAGTTCTTATCACCAGAAGATCGCTACACGCTGTTAGAAAAGATCTACGCTGGCCTGCGCCCTGGCGGTATTTTAATTCTATCTGAAAAGTATGTTTTTGAAGATCAAGTTTCTAACGAACTACTTATTGATCTTCACCACGACTTTAAGCGAGCCAATGGCTACAGCGAACTCGAGATCAGCCAAAAACGGAGCGCAATTGAGAACGTCATGCGCCCAGACTCGAAAAAAGAGCACAAAGAGCGTTTCGCTCAAATTGGCTTCAGCAGCTACGATGTTTGGTTCCAGTGCTTTAACTTTGGCTCGATGTTCGCTATCAAATAGAAACAGAACACAGCCCGCTCTTTGCTAAATTTTTTAATTACTTACTCAGTGAAAAACTATGTTTAATTTTGCTAATTTTTATCAGTTAATCGCGCAAGACACGCGTCTTCAGCCGTGGCTAAATGTACTACCTCAACAATTAACCGATTGGGCAAACGCAGAACATGGCGATTTTGGTCGCTGGGTAAAAGCACTGAACAAAATCCCTGAAGGTTCGCCTGATCAGATCGACATCAAGAACTCCGTCACCATCGCCAATGATGTACCATTCCACACTGGTGAATTAAAAAAACTGGAGAACCTGTTACGCACGTTTCATCCATGGCGTAAAGGTCCTTACACCGTGCACGGCATTCATATCGATACTGAATGGCGCAGTGACTGGAAATGGGATCGCGTTCTTCCGCATATCTCACCACTGAAAAACCGCAGCGTATTGGATGTTGGCTGTGGCAACGGCTACCACATGTGGCGCATGCTCGGTGAAGGCGCTCGACTTACTGTCGGTATTGATCCTTCTCACTTATTCCTTATTCAGTTTGAAGCTATTCGCAAATTGATGGGTGGCGATCAACGCGCGCATTTATTACCACTTGGTATTGAGCAACTACCAAAGCTTGAAGCATTTGATACTGTATTTAGCATGGGGGTGCTTTACCATCGAGTCTCTCCTCTTGAGCACCTTATCCAACTTAAAAACCAACTCGTATCTGGCGGAGAGCTGGTACTTGAGACGCTCGTCATCGAAGGAGATGAGAATGCGGTGTTGGTTCCAGTAGATCGCTACGCTCAGATGCGTAATGTCTACTTCTTTCCTTCAGCGCGTGCGTTAAAAGTCTGGCTGGAAAATGTTGGCTTTGAAAACGTGCGTATTGTCGACGAAAACGTCACCACGACGGGTGAGCAGCGCACGACGGAGTGGATGACTCACAATTCACTTCCCGACTACCTTGATCCGAACGATCCAAGTAAAACCGTCGAAGGGCATCCCGCGCCTCGAAGAGCTGTGTTGGTTGCAAACAAGCCATAATGATAGCTTGAGATTCACAGCCGATGATTTGACAAAGAGTTAACCCATTTTCAGCGATTAAAGGTTACTCTGCGCAAACATCGATATTTCCTAAATAGGGGTGCGTTGCGCCCCCTTATTTTTTGTAATCACTTATCAATCCTTACAGGATGAGAGCTCTGTCTCAACTGTTGGTTGTGAGGGATTCGGTTAATACGCTAAACTTCTTATTTCACACTACTTTAATCAATGTCAGGTTTATTCATGCTAACCAGATTGACTCCCGTTGTCGCATTAGTCTTGCTTTCAGGCTGCGCGCTGACAAAAGGCGAGCAGTACCACAATGAAACGCTCGCAGCCATTCAAGCTTCTGAATCTAACTTCTCGAACAAAATGGAGAACCTCTCGCTCCAGATCAATAACCAAAACGATTACATCGAAAGCCTTGAAGCTCAGATTGATACGCTCGATCGTCAGTTGGCCACGTTTAAAGATGAAATCATGGCGGAAGTAAAAATTAAAAATAAACCCGTCGTTATCCCAGCGCCTGCCCCTGTAAAAGCGACACCAACACATCAGATTGTCCTTGGGGAAGTAGAAAAAGTAACTATCGATGCTATCAAACAAGCATTTGATGCACGTGTTGATACTGGCGCGGCAACGTCGTCGCTCAATGCCGTGGATATTGAAGAGTTTGAGCGCAATGGAAAAAACTGGGTTCGTTTCCACTTGTCTGATGGTGAAACACCGCTTACGGAAGAAAACTGGATCGAATCACCTATTATCCGCTATGTGAAAATACGCCAATCCACCAATGATGAAGTTGAGAGACGTGCGGTGATCGAATTATGGGTTAAGCTTGGAAAAATCCATGAAAAAGCGCAATTTACCTTGGCAGATCGCTCGCAAATGAGTCATCCTGTGCTTCTAGGCCGCGAGTTCATTCGCGACATTGCAGTGGTTGATGTAAGTAAAAAATACATCCACACGGACGTCCAAAAATAATAAGGTAGCTTATGACATCCAAAGTCCCTTTTTATATATCGGTTGTGCTACTCATTTTAGCCGGTATAGCGCTCAGCATATTCCGTCATCAAACATATGGTGTTCCTTGGACTCCAGGTGAAACCCGTCAAGTTTGGGATATTGAAGCGCGAGTTGAGTTCAATGCCCAAGCCAAGCCAGTTAAGGCATCATTGGCAGCACCTCACACCCAAAACGGCTTCACATTAATTGATGAATCCTCCTCTTCTCCAGGCTACGGCGTCTCTTACGTCAATACCGATTCTGGTCGTCGCGCAGAATGGTCTATTCGCCAAGCGACTGGCGCTCAAACCATCTACTACAAAGTGAAGTTTCTTGTTGACCCGCAAGCTAAGGTCGACGCGATTCCGCCAAGCCAAGAGATCACTCAACCCACTTTCGATGGGCCAACCGAAGCTGCTGCGATTGCCTTGATTGAACGCGCCAATCAGCGTTCAGCCGACGATGTCACTTTTACTCGTGAACTGGTCAAGACTATCAACGATTCAGAAAGCCAAAATGCGTCTTTGCTTCTGAATAAGATGTCGAAAGTCGAAGCGATCGACAAAATGCTGGCTTACGCCAAGGTTCCAGGAAAGGTTGTTGGTGTTATCGAGCTGGAAGATGGTCGCCGCCGTCAATCCATTCAGCACATGAACCAAGTATGGGACGGAAAGCAATGGGTTCTGTTTAACCCAGAAAAGGCAGACCAAGTTATTGCAGAAAATATCTTGGTTTGGGATGAATCAAATGTGTCGCTGCTTGATCTTATGGGTGGGCAAAACAGCCAAGTTCACTTCTCGATGATTGCTCAAGAGGTTTCCCCGCAGCAAGCAACCAACGACAAAGTCTCAGCCGATGGTTTGATCAACTTCTCGATCCACAGCTTACCGCTTGAAGAGCAAGCGATGTTTAAGACCATCATGCTCATTCCTATTGGTGCCCTTATCGTGGTCTTCTTGCGTGTCATTATTGGTCTGAAAACATCTGGCACCTTCATGCCTGTTCTGATAGCGGTTGCTTTTGTTCAGACTCAGCTGATCACGGGTATCGTCGGATTCTTGCTGATTGTGGGCACTGGCTTGGTCATTCGAAGTTATCTATCAAGGCTTAACTTACTGCTTGTTGCACGTATTTCGGCGGTGATCATCACGGTTATCATGATCATCTCTGTCTTTACTGTGGTGGCGTTTAAGATCGGTTTAACCGAAGGTCTATCGATTACGTTCTTCCCAATGATCATCTTGTCATGGACCATCGAACGTATGTCGATTCTATGGGAAGAGGAAGGCGCCAAAGAAGTGGTTCTGCAAGGTGGTGGTTCACTACTGACTGCTGTACTGGTTTACCTAGCAATGACTAACCCGTACATCCAGCACTTAACCTTTAACTTTATTGGTCTACAGCTGATTGTACTATCCGGTATTTTACTACTTGGTACCTACACCGGTTACCGTTTGACAGAGCTACGCCGCTTTAAGCCACTTGCGGAGGACTAAACGATGTTCTCACGTTTTACTTCGCAATTTACGTCGCCGGGCAAACTCCGCCATAAGGGGATCATGGGGATGAACCAACGTAACCACAGTTACATTGGTCGTTACAATGATCGTGCAAAATACCCTTTGGTGGACGACAAACTAAAAACCAAAATCATCGCCCAACAACATGGTGCGACCACACCCGAGCTTATCGGCGTGATCAGTAATCAGGCCGAAGTCAAAACCATTCACAATATGGTGAAAGACTGGCCAGGCTTTGTGATTAAGCCAGCCCAAGGAAGTGGTGGTAAAGGCATTTTAGTTATCACATCGCACAAAGATGGTATCTATACCAAACCTTCTGGCTCGACCATTAACCAAGAAGATGTTGAGCGCCATATCAGTAACGCGCTCGCTGGTCTTTTCTCGTTAGGGGGTAAGAACGATGTTGCGGTTGTCGAGAACCTAATTAAGTTCGATGACTGCTTCGACGGTTTCAGCTACGAAGGTGTACCTGATGTTCGGATCATCGTTTTCAAAGGCTACCCTGTCATGGCGATGATGCGCTGCTCAACGGCGGCATCTGATGGGAAAGCCAACTTGCACCAAGGCGCTGTCGGTGTGGGCATTGATATCGCGACAGGACGTGCTGTGCGAGCCGTTCAGTTTGATCAACCCATCACCCATCACCCTGACACAGGAAAAGAGCTCGCCACACTGCAAGTTCCTCATTGGGAGCGCCTATTGGTACTCGCTTCCAGCGCTTGGGAGATGACTGGGCTCGGATACATGGGCACCGACATGGTACTGGATAAAGAGGAAGGTCCCATGGTACTTGAGCTCAACGCAAGACCGGGGCTAGCGATTCAAATTGCCAACGGCGCAGGATTATTGCCAAGACTGCATCATATCGAAAGTTTAGGATTAGGCGCAGACTACCCTAAACCCGAAGAGCGAGTCGCTTATGCTGCCAGACAATTCGGTATTTTCGCCAAAGAGCTGACCACATAACCACTCTCAGCAATCAAAGCCCGCTTAACTAGCGGGTTTTGTCATATAGATAGTTCGACCATTACTCGAAACTACACAATAAAAAAATCCCGCAGCTTATCACTGCGGGATTTTTTAATGAACGACTTGAAGTACAGTTCTAGAGCGTTTCGATTAGTTCTTGCACTTCACTTTTGGGTTTCTCGGTTTGACCAAAACCACGCAGACCCACTACGTGTACATGCTCGTGGTCTTTAAACACCTTACGCACCAGTTTGTAGGTGGTACCTTTCTCTGGGCTGATGTTTTCTGGTGCTGCGATAAGAAGCTGCATATCCAGGCGGTCACACAGTTCGAATAGCGTTGAGATAGACTTAGCATCCAGACGTGCTGCTTCATCCAAGAAGAGCAAACGACAAGGCACGATGTCTTTGCTGCGCAGACGGCGTGATTCTTCTTCCCAGCTTTGAACAACCATCAGTAGGATTGACTGACCAGTACCGATCGCTTCACCCGTTGATAACGCGCCAGATTCTGCTTGTAGCCAACCGTCAGAACCACGGTTCACTTCCACACTTAGCTCTAGGTAGTTACGGTAATCTAGCAGCTCTTCACCCAGAACCTGAGGAGAACGTTGACCCATATCGATATGTGGGTTCACGCGTTGGAACAGTTTCGCCATTGCTTCAGAGAAGGTAAAGCGAGTCGATTCAAACAGATCTTTATGCTGCTCTTGCTGTGTCGCCAAACCATTCAATAGCACTTCGTGACTTTCGCGGATCTTCACGTTTAGACGTACGCCCTTCACCTGACCGAACGAGATGTTCGACAACCCTTGGTTCAGCATACGAATACGGTTTTGCTCACGCTGAATCGTCTTCTTGATGATGCTCGCTACCGACTCAGAGCTGATCGCTAGGCGGTTTTCACGTTGCGTTAGCTCTTCCGTTAGACGCGCTAGCTCCACTTCCATCTCTTCGATCGCTTCAACTGGATCATCAGTACGGATGATATCCTGACGAATGCGCTCGCGAAGATGTTGGTAAACCGCGATGTAGAACAGAACTTTGCGCTCTGGACGTGCATTGTCTTCTGACAGACGCAGCGCATCACGCAGGTCGTCATTGTTCGCAACCGCGAGACGCAGCGCACCCAATGATTTATCCGACATTGAACGCAGTTCATCCGCTGACATGTAAGCCAGTTCACGCTTGTGTAGACGACGCTCAACATCGTTCTCACGCGCCAGACGAAGTACCGAACACCAGCCAGCTTTCGCTGCAACCACGAACGTACGTAGCTCAACGTATTCTTTCTGAACTTTCTTCAGACGTTTCGCCAAGCCTTTCATCTCTAATTCAGTAGAGGTGATCGTGCGCTCGTATTCGCTCTTACGGCTACGAGACGTGTGTAGACGCTCATGCAGTTCGTCGCGACGACGCATTGCACGCTCTTCTGCACCTTCGTCCGCGTTCACGCCAAACTCTTGAAGTTCTTGTTTGAACTCTTGAACCGTTTCCAGTTTCGCTTGGTGCGAACTCTTCAATGATGCCAATACTTGGTTGTATTGGTTCATTTGACCTTGCGACTGTTTCAACTCTTCACGAGAACGGGTTCGCATTTGTTCAGCTTGAACCAGTTTCGCTTTTAGCTGCTCGCTCAGTTCATTGCTCTTGTTCAGTAGATCTACTGAATCTGAGTAAGCGAAGTAGTGACGACGTTCAACAAGATCTGAAAGTGCAAAGATTTGTTTCTTAAGATCTTGTAGCTGTTCGTCTGCCGCTTTGTATTCTGCTTCTAGCGCATCGAATTGCTCTGGGTCAGCATCTAGAGCAACTGCGACTTTTTCCAGTTCCGCCACCGCTTTCGCGTGGTTATTTAGGAAAGCTTTTGCTTCTGAAAGCTGGGCGATTTTCTCTTCCAACTCGTCAAAGCGCGCTTGCAGCGATTCATCTTCAATCAACGCCATGTTTGGTGCTAGCTTGTCTAGAGAAGACAACGCTTGCTTGCTGGTTTGAAGCTGAGAACGTTGTTGTTGCTCTTTCGCATCCAGGTCAGCCAGTACGCGAGCAATTTGGTTACGCTTGTCGCGAATGGTTGCCAATGATTGCTCTGGGTCTGCTTCAAATGCTACTTGAATGTGGCTTGCCACAAACTGGTTGAACGCTTGGTAAAGACGCTGCATTTTTTGCGAATCGAATGCTGCTTTCGCGTGCATCTCAACCACTTCTTCACGTTCGTTACGAAGCAACTCTAAACGCTGCTCACGTGCCGCACGACCGAACAGTGGGATTTCAGGCAAGCGAGAGTAACGCATTTGGCGATCGTTCATACGAACGCAAACCGCGCCTTCTAGCTCTTCTGCGTCGAATGAGCTGTCATCAAAGGCATCGATGTCACCTTCAATGATGTACAAGTCTTCTGGACAGTCGTCTAGCTCTACCAGTTTCTCTTCGATACCAGATAGGTCAGAAACAACGATAGCGTGACGAGCCGGACCGTACATCGCACTGAAGTAAGGCGCGTCATCAATTGTGATGTCATCGTAGATCTCAGACAGCAATACGCCGCCCAGTGTATCTGCCAAACCTTTCAGACGAGGGTCGTTTGAACCACCAGGAGAAGCAAGACGCTCAATCTCAGAGTCAAGTTGGCTGCGACGCTCTGCTAGTTTGTCTTTCGCCAGAGAAAGGGTCTTCTCTTGCTCAAGCACCACTTGCATTTGACTCATGACTGACTGGCTATCTTCTAGCTCAGCGCCACTTTGCTCACGCAGTTTTTCTAGCGCATCGTTCGCCGCAATCCAAGTTGGAGCAATGGCCTCTAGCTTGTTGATTTCCGCTACTGCATCTTGCTCTAGACGACGCTGTTCGCTGCGTTGCTCACGCACGTCTTCCTGCGTCATTTCTAGCGAGTCAATTTGCATCGCATGACGTTCACGCTCTTGTTCAAACGTGATTTCGTCAGTCAGTTCAACATGGAACTGCTTCTGGTATTCGTTGACTAGCTCGCGCGCTTGACGTTGCTGGTTAAGGCTACGTTCAAGATCACGGTGCTGTGCACGCCATTGTTGTTCGTTTTGCGCAACTTGCTGAGATTCACGCGCTTTCGCAATTGCGGTTTTCGCATGTTCAGACGCGTCTTTGCGCTCAACTTGACCAACGATGCTTTGTACCAGTTTAAGTGCCGTTTCGAACTGCTCTGCTGCTGCAGAAGACATGTCCAGTTTGTGCTTAACCGATAGCAACGCGTTGGTGCTTTCTGATTCTTTGCTCTTAAGCTCAGAGACAAGCGCTTGTGCCGATTCTGCCGTTAGGCTGTCATCGCCAAGTAGCTGTTTCGCTTTCTCCAGCGCTTGAACCGCTTGTTGGTATTGAAGTGCACGAGTTTGCTGAACGTCAAGTGCTTGTTGGTAGTCCGCCAGTTGCGTCTTAAGGCTATCCACCTCTTCTTCTGCAACGGTCGCTTGCTCTTCCACCATCATCACGCGTTCTTGCGCTTCTTCCACTACCATCATCTGTTCTTCAAGACGCTCACTTAGCTCTTCAAGATCTTCTTGGTAGCGTTCGATCTTCTCTTGCTGACGCAGTGCGTTTTGCACCAGTTGCAAGTGATCCGAAGCCGCTTGGTAATCTTGCTCTAGCGCAGATTCCGACTCGATCAGCAGTTCTAGCTCTTCTTGAACGCGGTTAAGCAGGTTGTTTTGCTCAACGAGAGTTTCACGAGAACCGAACAGCTCTGAACGCAATGACAGTGTTTTATCCAACTTGTTACGACGATCGTTCGCGTGACGCATGTAGTCCGCAGCCACATAGTTGGTCGACTCTGTGATCAAGTGTTTGAACAAGTCACGGTCGGCTTGCGTGGTTTTGATCGCTTCTAGCGTCATGCGGTTTTCACGCAGCGCCGATTCCATATCTTGGAACGCTTTCTTCACGCCGCCGTTTTGTGGCAGAAGGTAGTCACGTAGCGAGCGTGTAATCGCACTTGAGATACCACCGTAAAGCGATGCTTCGATCAGGCGGTAGAATTTAGAACGGTCACCAGAGTTACGCAGTTTCTTCGGAATCACACCGAATTCAAACATTTGCGCGTGGTAATCCACGATAGAAGAGAACGCTTTGAATTGAACGCCTTCAAATTCTGCGATCGATTCTTTTACTTCGTTGATTTGACGTACACGAGCTTGAGTCGCAGATACGCTTTCAATCAAGATATCCGTTGGTTTCACATGGCTTGGAAGACCTTGGATAACAAACGGTTTGATGTCTACTTTCTTATCACGACCCGCAACTTGCTGCAGTTTTACTGCGAACAATAGGCGTTGGTTACGTGAGTTCACCACGTCTAGCGCCGCATAACATGCGCCCGGCTGTAACTTACCGTACAGACCTTTGTCGCGAGACGATTGGCTGCTGCCTGCTTCTGTGGTGTTACGGAAGTGCAGTAGCGTTTGGTCAGGAATTAATGCGGTGATGAACGCCGCCATTGTGGTTGATTTACCTGCACCGTTACCACCTGATAGCGTGGTGACCAGACCATCGATGTCAAACGTACGGGCAAAGAAGCCATTCCAGTTAACCATGGTCAGCGATTGGTATTTACCGCGTTCAATCATGCTCATGCTTCACCCTCTTCTGTTGTTTCTTCTTGGGCTTGGTCGTCTTGATCTTCTTCAGACAATAGGCTGCCTTGGCTTGGCTCTTTGGTGTGCACGACCGCTTCACCGTCACGGATCAGACGTAGCTGCGCTTCACGCATATCATCGCCAACACGTACATCGGCACCAAAACGGAATACCGACTCACTGATGCTGAACTTACCGGTTTCACCGATGTTGATGATCATGCCTAGACGACGCAGACGACGAAGTGACGTACGCACTTTTTCAAACAGCTTTTCTTTATCAAGGTCAGAACCAGTCGCACGGTTGGTTACTAGCTTCATCAACTTCGCTTCATCGGCTAGCGCCAACAGCTCTTCATAAAGTTCTTGGTTAGTGAAGATGCCTTCGTGCGCAAGACGCTCTGGGCTCAGGTAAAGGAAACACAGTACCTTACCCACCAGCATATCCAGTTCAGAAAGAACACTACGGCCAATCAGAGACGTTGAACGTGGACGAAGGTAGAAGAAACCTTCTGGCGCTTTCACCAATTCGGTGTTGTAACGCTGGTAGAAAGAAGAAAGCTCTACCTCAAAATCAGAGAGTAGTGCGTGGTTATCCAAGTCTTCACTTGAGATATGACGCCCTGCTCGAAGCATACTGTCGAGTGCTGGGAACAGAGGGTTAGAGAGTGCTTTGACCAGATTCTCTGGCATGTATTCATTAGTATCTGTCGATGACATTTGCTTGTACCTTTGCCCCAAAATCGTTGATGGCTTGCCAATCTGGCTGAATCGCTTGGTAATCCGATTCTGAATAACCAAGACGGACGGCTTGGTCGATAACGATTCGGGCTAAATCGAAATGATGAGTGCGAGGATGCTGTGCGAGGTAATCACGTAACACAACCCCAAGATCAATCGGTGAGCCTTGCTCTTTGTGCGCTTTGAGCATGTCACCAATACGCTCAGACAGCTCATCATTGACTTGTTGAAATTCTTCGTATTCCACTTCCAGTGGCACTTGACCGGTAACCTCGTCATCACGCAGGACTAACGCTTCATCACGCAGGTCAGTTAAACGCTCAGCATCGGCATAGGTGAGGTACCAAGGCGCGTCAAAATAGTCTTTGACCGACTGGCGCAGACGCGAGCTAAACGCACGGTTCTTATCCATATCAATAGCGGTACGGATAAACTTGTGCACGTGACGGTCGTAACCAATCCAAAGGTCGATAGCTTGCTGGCCCCAGCTTGTGATTCGGTCCAGTTTCATCTGCAGACCAAACAAGGCTTCTTCAATGAACTCAAGCTCAGGATCGCCGTAAACAATTTCTTGAATATCTAGGATCTGAGTTTGCAGTTCATCACTGGCCGCTTGCAGCGTATCTTGAAGTTCACGCAACGTGCTGGATGTTTCTGACAGTAGCGCTTCACAGTTGTTGATTGCTTCTCGCCAGTCTTTGTTAAGCAGGTCGGCAATCTGTTGTTTCACAGACTGTTGCTGCTCATCCATCACACGTTGGTTGAGATCGATTTGATCGAAGATTTCGCCTACAGAATATTTTAAGATCCCGTATACGTTTTTCTTCCAGTGGCCCGGTGTGCCACCCTTTTGTGCCGCCTCAATCGCTTTCGCCATTTCATCCGCGACCATAGACAGCTGAATAGAAAGACGCAGTTTTGAAAACTCACGATGACGTACGTAGTAGTCGGTAATACCTACCGCTAACGGAGACAGGCGGTATATGGCGGCTCCGTCAGTAATCTCACTGACAAAACGGCTAATAAGACGCTGCTTAACCATCTCATTGATGGCATTGTTGGCACGAAACGCGGAAGCGTCTCCTGTCTCTTCAAATAATCGAGTGACGATTGTAAACGCATCATGCAGTTCACCTTCACCCAATTCTTCATCAAACCTTTCGTTACTGAGTACCGCGATAGCAATCAAAAATGCCAACCGCTCTGTCGTCAGGTTTAATGAGAAATCGTGCTGCTTTACCCAGCCCACCAATTCATCAATTGGTTGCTCTGCAGCATTGAGAGTTATCTCACTCATTATTGTTCCTGTTTCTGTTTCTTTTTGGCCCATACATGAATGTAACGGCCTAATGAGAGGTATGGCTCTTGTCGACACAATTGTTTTTCTAAAGCCAATACATCTTCATACTGGTAATCCCCTGTGTATTCCATATTCCCTATGTAATCACTAAAACAACGAATTCCAGATTTGCCACAGATTTCAAACCCAGCATCTTCTATCCATTGGTAGACGTCTTCTGGTTTTAAGCCTTTCTGTGGCTGTAATTTAAATCGTTTCCGATGTGGCATGCCCTCAAGAACATGAGGAATATTGCCACATACAACATTTTTGTAGACCAAGCCGTGATGGTTGTAGAACATGATGGATGCCGCACCATCAGATTTCACTTGCTCTAGTACTTTTTCTAGCGCCGTTTTCGGGTCGACTAACCACTCCATCACCGCATGGAACATCACCATATCAACTGGACTATCGAGATGTTGACCAATTTCTTGGACTGGAGAATGAATCAAGCGATACTGCTCAAGCAAGTTATTTTTTTCAATATCCTGTTTCGCCAGTTGCAGCATTTCCGAAGATAGATCACATAACGCGACTTGGTGTCCGAGTTTGGCAAGCTTTTGCGACATTTGCGCTAATCCACCACCTGCATCCAATATCGTTAATGCACGTTTGTCACCGTCAATAGAAGAGAGTAGTTGCTCTAAGTCTTCCCAAACAATGACTTGGCGAATCTCTCCTTTATCGGAGCCGTAAATATTTTTTGCAAATTTGTGGGCAATATCGTCGAAATTACGGTCTTCAGTCACAGCAGCTTAGGGTATCATGTCCAATCGTGCTGCTATTCTGTCACAAGAAAAGCAGGAATAAAGAGGGTTTCTCTTAAAAAATAATCAACTGATGTTTTTTCGGACTATTTAGTATGTTTGAGCTGAAAAAAGTGGTCTCTTCTCTTCTGATGCCGCTACCGGCAATGCTTATCATCGGCCTATTGGGCTTGATGTTGATCATGTTCACTCGAAATCAAAAGACCGGCTGTTTTATCGTTCTTTTCTCTTTTATTGGTATGTTCCTTATTGCGTTTCAGCCAGTCTCCTCGCGGCTATTGATGCCACTTGAGCGTCAATATTCTGCGTTCTTTCCCGTTGACGAGTCGATTGATTACGTGATGGTACTAGGCAGCGGCCATGTGGTGGATGACAAAATCCCACCAACGTCCGAGTTGAGCCGTACAGGTTTGATGCGCCTTGCTGAAGGCATTCGTGTTATGCGTATTTATCCTGGTTCGAAGCTCATATTGTCGGGTTATTCGGGAGGATCAGACATAAGCAATGCTCGCATGATGGCCAAAGTGGCGCTCGCTCTCGGCGTGTCTAAATCTGATATTATTTTGCTTGAGACGGCAAAAGACACATGGGAAGAAGCACGACAAGCTGCCGCCTTTGTGAAACACAAGAAAATGGTCGTGGTGACTTCCGCGAGCCACATGAAACGGGCATTAAACGAGTTTCACTCGGCGGGCTTAAAACCCTACCCTGCACCAACAAACTACTTAGCTCACGATAACGTTACTGAGCCTTGGTCTAAGTACACACCCAAGGCAGTCTACCTAGAGCAAACCGAACGCTACTGGCATGAGACACTAGGAATCTTGTGGCAAAAGCTCAGAGATTGGGCGTCGGAGTATGAGGAACAACACGTCATCGAAGCTCCAGAAAGCCAACTATAAAACAAAAAAACCGAGGCACATGCCTCGGTTTTTTACTCAATTCAAGGGTTAGTCCCCAGCAAACATGTAGCCTTCACCGTGAACCGTCACAAAAATTTGAGGGTTCTTAGGATCAAATTCCATCTTAGCGCGCATGCGACGAATGAGAACATCGATCGTACGATCGTTTGGTGCATCCACGCGATGGCTAATCATGTTCAAAATGCGCTCACGGCTCAATACTTGATTTGGGTAAGACGACAGCGCAACAAGCAGTTCATACTCAGCTTTAGTCAACTTAACTGGTTCACCAGCACGACTTAATGCTCGTCGTTGAACATCAAATGTCCACTCACCAAAGCGTACTATGTTGCCATCTTGTTTGTCTGCATCGACCGTGCCTGATGAATTGCGCGCCGCCGAAATACGCCACAGCAAATTTTTGACACGAACTAACAACTCTCTTAGCTCAAATGGTTTTGTGACATAATCGTCGGCGCCCATTTCTAGACCGACAATCTTATCAATGCTATCCGTGCGTCCTGTAACCAGGATAATCCCAATGTCTGACTGACTGCGAAGTTCGCGTGTTAGCATCAAACCATCCTCTCCAGGAAGATTAATATCCAACATCACTAAATCTATCGCATTGTTTTGTAGTGAATCACGCATTTGCTCGCCACTTTCGGCTTCGCTTACGTGGTAACCTTCATTCTGAAAGTAACCAACTAGCTTGCTGCGAGTTACTGCGTCATCTTCTACAACTAATACGTGATAGCTCATTTACACCACTTATTTACATTGGTCATCGTTCTAACGAGTATTCTATTCATAAACAGTAACATTTCTAGTATTTGTTACTTTAAAACCAAGAAAGATGATTTTTTCTTGATTCAAGACAAACCTAGGTCATCTGTTCATATTTTTCCATTTTTAGACTCAATTCTATACAGCTGACATTATCGCTGTTCATCTTTATTGGGTACACTAAGCGCAGTTATTTTAGGAGCCTGACCTAATGCAAGAAATTAAATCATTCAATGAAAAACGCGCAGAAATCTATTGGTGGCTATCGAGCTTATTGGCGAAAGAGCTCACTCAAGAGGCGTTAGACCAATACCATTCAGCCGAGATTCGTTCGTTTCTCTCTGGGCTTGGCGACAACCCAGATCTAAAACCTTCTGTCGACAACTTAGTTGATGCACTAAATCGACTTATGGACCGTGAAGACGCGCAGCTTGAATTAGCCGCAGATTTTTGTGACTTATTCCTTAAATCAGACAGAGACTCTGCCCTTCCATATGCGTCGATGTATGTAGGCAAAAGCGGACTGCTTAACGATGAGCCGGCGAGAGAAATGGAAGCACTAATGCAAAAGCATGGCGTCCAAGTTGATGAAAACCTAAATGAACCTGCGGATCATATCGCGATTGAACTCGACTTCCTTGGTAATCTGATTATTCGCTCGAATGAACTTGAAAGTGATGTTGAAATGGAAAACGCACTTGAAGAGCAAGACAAGTTCATCAGCCACGCACTACTTAATTGGGTGCCAAAGTTCGCCGCTAAGTGCAAAGCTTTAGATGATTTCGGATTCTACTCTGCCATTGTGATGTTAATGGTTGCGTTTATGGAACTTGACTCTCGCTACCTAAAAGGCGAATAAATACGAGCTTTTGTGACCACGAGCAGGGAACAAAAACCTTTTTATTTGCGCTTAGTTTGTTTGCGGTCTAGAATCGTGACCGCAAACGATAAAAATGAACGAATTAAATACAAACCGCTAATTATAAGCGGTTTTTGTGTTTCTGATACTTTCTGCCAGATTATCCTACACTTAGGAATATTGTTTCGTGGCAGTCATCGACAGGACAAAACCTTATGGCCACCATAAAAGACGTAGCGCGCTTAGCCGGCGTATCAACAACTACTGTATCTCACGTAATTAATAAAACGCGTTTTGTTGCCGAAGCGACCCAAGAAAAGGTCATGGAAGCAGTAACAGAGCTGAACTATGCGCCTAGTGCCGTTGCTCGAAGCTTAAAGTGTAATACAACACGCACGATTGGCATGCTGGTGACTCAATCAACAAACCTCTTCTTTTCAGAAGTTATTGATGGTGTTGAGAGTTACTGTTACCGCCAAGGTTACACGCTGATTTTGTGTAATACCGGCGGCATCTATGAGAAGCAACGCGACTATATCCGCATGCTTGCAGAAAAGCGCGTAGACGGCATCTTGGTCATGTGTTCTGACCTCACAGAAGAACTCAGCGAAATGCTTGACCGTCATAAAGACATTCCTAAAGTGGTCATGGACTGGGGCCCTGAAAGCTCACAAGCTGACAAAATCATCGACAACTCAGAAATCATCGACAACTCAGAAGAAGGCGGCTATCTAGCGACTAAATACCTGATTGAGCGTGGCCACAAAGATATTGCTTGTTTGAGCGGGCACTTCGAAAAAGCAGCATGTCAGGAGCGTATCGCAGGCTTCAAGCGAGCAATGAACGAAGCGAACTTGGCAGTTGATGAAGACTGGATCCTTGAAGGTAACTTTGAATGTGACACTGCAGTCCTAGCCGCAGACAAGATTGTTGCAATGGATAAACGCCCGAGTGCCGTTTTCTGCTTCAACGATACGATGGCACTGGGTCTAATGAGCCGCCTACAACAAAAAGGTATCCGCATTCCAGAAGATATGTCCATTATTGGTTACGACAACATCGAGTTAGCGGAATACTTCTCTCCACCGCTCACGACTGTTCACCAACCGAAACGACGTGTCGGTAAGAACGCGTTCGAAATTTTGTTAGAGCGTATCAAGGACAAAGAACACGACAAGCGAGTGTTTGAGATGCACCCTGAAATTGTCGAGCGCTGTACCGTGCGCAACCTCAACAAATAACATCATCACTCAGCGCCTGACTCTTTGATTAATTATCAGTCAGGCGCATATAACCCGCCAAATTACTGAACTAAGATCACATTTACTCACTACAAGTGTGATACTTACCTCAAATATTATTTATTCTTAACTTGTTCGATCAATGCCACGAACAGGGCAAACCATTTCGAAAGGATGGGACGCAAAGCCTCCGGCCTTAAGTATACTTATACAAGGTAGCGGGGTTGCCGATGGCAAAAATGCAAAACTAGTACATTAAGCTTTCTCGTAAACTGGACGCGTCTCAATACTGAGTATGAGCAGACATGGAATTCGTCGAGATTTTACGAAGTGTTTTCTTGTATGACACCTTACTGACAAAATTTCTGCATTATTTTGCTAATCTCTCGGACCTGAATTGGTGGCGTATACATATACACCGAGAAAATACAGCATGGATAAACCAATACTTAAAGACTCAATGAGACTATTTGAGCAACTTGGTCAAATTAAGTCTCGTTCAATGTTTGGCGGCTTCGGCATATTCGCAGATGAGACGATGTTTGCTTTAGTGGTCAACGATAAGCTTCATGTAAGAGCGGATGCTCAGTTAATCAAACAGTGCAATGCCCTTTCTTTGGAACCCTACGTCTACAAAAAACGTGGTTTTCCCGTTGTGACTAAATATTTTGCTTTGAGCGATGACATTTCCTCAGACAATGAAAAAACACTGGCATTGGCAAGACAAGCGCTGATCGCAGCAAAAGAAGAGAAAAAAGTACAATCGAAAGCGAAACCAAATCGCTTGAAAGACCTACCCAACCTGCGCTTGGCAACGGAAAGAATGCTAAAGAAAGCCGGGATTGACGATGTCGAATCTTTAGAAGAAGCGGGCGCTGTTAAAGCGTACAAGGCGATTCAATCGACACACTCAGCAGAAGTGAGCGTTGAACTGCTGTGGGCACTAGAGGGAGCAATCAGGGGCACACATTGGTCTGTTATACCGCAAAGCCGAAGACAAGAACTACTGAATAAATTGAGCAACTAGCTCAATCAATCGATGAAAAAGCCAGCACTTGCTGGCTTTTTTAGTCTCTAAGGAAATATTTTCTTCTCGCTCTCGTTCTTATTGTCTATATCAATCATTCCCTATACTAACTTAAGTATGTAACTATAGGGTCAGAGTTATCCTTGCGAAGAGTATTAAAGGACGCGATTATGAATAAAAAATTGATCTTGGGGATAGTCTTAGTTGCGCTTATCGCCTTTCTGGCGATGAACTTTGGGCAATACCTGACGCTCGAAAACGCGAAAGCACAGCAGCTTGCACTCTCAGATTACATCAGCGAAAACTTCGTCTTCGCCGCATTGACTTACTTTTTCGCCTACGTCGCCATAACCGCGTTCTCCATTCCTGGAGCAGCCGTTGTTACGCTTTTGGGCGCTGCGCTCTTTGGGTTTTGGACAAGTTTGCTGTTGGTCTCTTTTGCCAGCACCATTGGTGCAACGCTCGCCTTTTTAAGCAGCCGTTTCCTATTGCGAGACTGGGTGCAAGGAAAGTTTGGCGATAAGCTGAGTGCGATTAACCAAGGTGTAGAACGTGATGGGGCGTTTTATCTATTCTCACTAAGGTTGATTCCTGTCTTCCCCTTCTTCCTTATTAATTTACTCATGGGATTAACGCCTATTTCGGTAACTCGATTCTATTTTGTCAGCCAACTAGGTATGTTACCCGGCACAGCCGTTTACTTAAACGCGGGTACTCAGTTAGCGCAAATTGAGAGCCTTTCAGGCATTGTCTCGCCTTCCGTCTTAGCGTCATTTGCTTTACTGGGTCTTTTCCCTGTCATTGCGAAATGGGTCATGAATAAAATTAAGTCATCGCCATCCGCACAGAATGGCTCGGCGTCATGAAAATCTACTCAGCGAGTAATCCTCCAGAAGCTCACATTGTCTGTGAGCTTCTAAAGTCTCAAGACATCAGCTGTGAAGTTCGTGGTGAAGGGATATTCGGGTTGCAGGGAGAAATCCCATTCGGTGAAAACAGCGAGCCTTATGTTTGGCTTTTAGAACCAAATAAGCGCAATCAGGCGAATGAGATCATCGACCAATTTAGGACAACGCAAAATGGTAGCGACTGGCACTGCAGTCAATGTGGAGAAGTCAACGAATCACAATTTGGGGTTTGCTGGCAATGCGGCACCGCAGCAGATTAAGTCGCCTTAATTTGCTGTTGTATAAAGGCAATCGAATGCTGATTGAACTCTTCCGGACGCTCTACATTACACACATGTCCACAATCAGGAATCTCAAGCAATTGACTCTGCTGGTGAACGGCAACCATCTCTTTCACTGGCTTAATAAACATGTAGTCTCGCTCTCCCATTAGATACAGCGTCGGAATTGGCAATTCTCTATCTTTGAAATACTTCATTAATGGGTTTACTTCTGCCGTGAGTATAAACCAGCGCTTAAACTCTTTCTGACACAGTTTTTTGGCTTCGCGGATAAACAGGTGACGTGATTCTTTCTGTGTCCGCTGTGGCATCACAATATAAGCAAATAAGCTGTATAACCACATATAAGGCACGATGTGTTTACATAAGTTACCGAGACGCACCAACACTTGTGAACGCGTGTTCAGGCGTGTTACTGCCCCACCCAGCACCATGGATTTCACACGCTCCGAGGCAAGCTCTGCGATATTTCTTACGATGATCGTTCCTAAAGACATCCCAACGAAGTGTGCTGATCGAATCTTGAGGTGATCCAGAACTTGGAGAATGTCTTGCGTGACCGCCTTAAACGTGTAGCGGTTCGCCATGATCTCCTTTAGTAGCTGATTTGATCGCCCGTGCCCTCTTAGGTCTATGAGCAACAAATTAAAGTGCTGCTTGTACGCTTTGATTTGCTTGAACCAAATAGACGAACTGCCTCCGGCTCCATGCACAAAAACCACCCACTCATTGCTTGTTGGGTGTTCAAATGTTTTGTGAAATAGCATTTCAGAGTTCATAGTGACGTTCAGAGTTTCTTACTGGAATAACTTGGAAGCAGAAGATTAGCACAAACTAATGCAATTTTAATTCAGCTTATGTCATTTCGTGTTACTTATCTTGTCTAAAATTGAAAAAATACAAAAAAAGGCGTCATACGACGCCTCAATATACTTAGCTTGTTCCGTTAGCTATTAAGCGCACTGTGATAAAGCGTCAAATACTCATCCGCCGCTTTGCTCCAGCAGAAATTTTGCTCCATCGCGTATAGTTGCACGCGTTTTACTTCGTTAGGTTGTTGTGCGTAAAGCAACAACGAGCGCTGTAAAACAAGAAGCAACGCAATCGGTTCAGGCTCATCGAATACAAAACCCGTTGCGATCGCAGGGTTCTCATCGTAGTCGTTAACGCTATCTTTCAACCCTCCAACACCTCGGACGATAGGCAAAGTGCCATAAGCCATACTATAGATTTGGTTTAAACCACAAGGCTCAAACTCCGAAGGCATCAAGAAGAAATCCGAACCAGCTTCAACTAAGTGGGCTAACCCATTGTCATAGGCCTCGACAAACTTGAATTTGTCGCTGAACAGCGCTTCCACCTCTTTCAGGCGCGAAGCCAATACCGGGTCACCGGTACCAACAATGACAAGTTGAACATCGTGCTTCAAAAACTGTGACAGGATAGGCAATAGGTAATGCACACCTTTTTGATTGGTAAGGCGACACACCATTCCATACATAGCGACATCTTTTTCAGCCAGTCCTACCGTTTCCTGCAAGCTGCGCTTACACGCTCGCTTCCCCCTAACCATACTTTGGCGGTTAGCTCGATAGTTGGCAGGCAGATATGCATCCGTTTCAGGGTTCCAAGCAGAATAATCACATCCGTTCAAAATCCCCACTAGATCATCCGCACGACGCTGAAACTCGGCGGCCATGCCATGGCTACCCAGTTCGGTTTTCAGTTCGTTTGCGTAGCTCGGACTCACAGCATTAATTTTATCTGCATTTAGCACCCCAGCTTTTAGCATGGTGACGTGCGAAGGGCTCACCGCCGCATCAGGCGCGTAACGAGCATGAAACTCAGGTAGGCATTGCAACTCATCATAGCTAAACACACCTTTGAAGACTGCATTGTGAATCGATAAAACACTTTTAGTTTTAGCGAAAAACGGGCATGAACCATAACGATGTGTGAGCAAAAATGGGACCAGTCCAGTGTGCCAATCATTGGCGTGGACAATATGCGGTTGAAAATCAAGCTTTTGCAGCATATCTAGAGACGCAGCGCTGAAAAAGGCAAATCGCTCACCATTATCGGCGTAAGCTTGGTTATTTTCAGCGTACATTTCAGGACGGTCAAAATATTGAGGACAATCGATCGCATAAACAACGACACCAGAAATCGACAGTTCACGAACTTTATACGAGGTATGCGGCCAGTGCTCTAGCTGTGTTTCCAGAATGACTTGCGCTTGCTCTATCCCTTTTACATTTCGATAAGCGGGCAACGCTAAACGAACGTCTTGATTGAGTTCTCGGAGCGCTTCAGGAAGCGCCTTGGCCACGTCCGCCAAGCCGCCACTTTTGATCAATCCTTCGACTTCCGATGCTACGAATAGAATAGATAAATTCTTAGTAGCCAACACGAGCTCCTTTTGGAATAACTACGATGCCTTCATCGGACACATGGAAGTGCTTTTTATCTTCCGTAAGGTTCACACCAATTTGAGTGCCCGGTGCGATATCAGCATCTTTATCGACAATTACACGACGCAATACACAGCCTTCGCCGACTTTCACGTCGCCCAGAAGGATACTTTCACTGATATCACACGCCGATGCAATATTACTGCGGAAGCCAAGCACACACTTCTCGATTCTTGAACCACGCACATAGCTGCCGTTACATACTAGACTATCGATGATTTGCACACGCCCGTTATCTGAGTCAGTAAACGTTGCGGGTGGTAATGGTGGGTAGTAAGTGTGTAGCGGCCACTTGCGGTTATAGAGCGAGAAAGGTGCATCTTTTTCCAACAAGTCCATATGTGCTTCCCAGTACGCGCCAATCGTACCTACATCACGCCAATATACTTCTTCCTTTTCACCTGTGATTCGGTTGGTGCTAAAGTCGTAAACGTAAACGTCTCCGCATGGGAACATTTTTGGAATGATGTCTTTGCCGAAATCATGGGACGAATCTGGGTTATCCGCATCTTCAATTAACTCAGAGAACAATCGATCCGCTTCAAAAACGTAGTTACCCATTGAAACCAATGCGTGCTCTGGATCCCCTGGGATTGACTTAGGATTTTCTGGTTTCTCTTGGAAGCCGACCATACGCCCTTCTGCATCGACTTCAATTACGCCAAACTGCGAAGCTTCAGACAATGGCATACGAAGCGCAGAAACGGTCAAGGCCGCTTGCTTTTCTTTGTGGAAATCGAGCATCTGCTTGATGTCCATTTTGTAAATATGGTCAGAGCCAAAAATACAGACTTGATCCGGTTCTGCCAACTCCATAAAACGTAAGTTTTGATAGATCGCATCGGCTGTCCCTTCATACCAACGCTTACCAGTGCGCATCTGCGCAGGAATAGGGTCGATAAAGCGATCGGTAATTCCATTAATGTTCCAGCCTTTCTTCAGGTGATGGAACAAAGATTGTGATTTAAACTGAGTCAGTACGTAAATACGCATCAAATCTGCATTAACAAAGTTATTCAATGCAAAATCGATCAATCGGTAACTGCCGCCAAATGGCACCGAAGGTTTACTACGAGACTCGGTCAACGGACGCAAACGCGAGCCTTCTCCACCAGCAAGGATCATACCTAAAACACCAGCCATTCTATTCTCTCCATATAATATTTTTTCGGATAAGCATATTTTTTTATTGGGGGGCTTATCTCATTTCCTAAGAGCGCACGACACGAAAAGCATGCCACTCTACAACCTAACGTCGTTAGCAATCCCTACACAAAAAATGTGCAAGAGGTTTATTATAAGTTATCGTATTTCAAAAAGATTACAATTTAAAATATGCTGTACTAACAGCCGCACACGCATTACTTTCCATCACTCTGGGTTAGCTCACACAATGCCCTCCAGCTGGTACAACTCCGTAACAGATTAACTACAAATTAGTGATACTTGCATGAATAACTGAGGCATTACTCGACTTTTAGAACAATTGAGATTGTAAATATATGATTAAAAAAGGATTACAGATGCACGTTATGCAATTTGATCCGCAGGTGCTCGGCAATGATGGATGTAGACCTTTTCGCCCGATTTTCCCTTAGCAAGATAGAGCGCTCTGTCTGCCATGGTCAAAGCCTCTCTTTCTGAGGAACCAGGATGAATAACGGTCCCTCCTATGGCCAAGCTGTCGGTTAGGCGTTGAAGGTGCTCGCTGTCCATTTGTTCTGATAAGATGCAAGATTTAATTCGTCCTGCAAGCTGATTCAAACTGCACGGGTACTTTGTTCGTACCAAGACTATAAACTCATCGTCCTCCCAACGAGCCGCTTGGTCATAGACTCGGATCGCGTGACAAATCCCTCGCCCCGCGGCTGACAACGTTGACTCAAAACTCGCAGACACCGTTTCAATCGTTTCGTCATCCGTTAACCCCAGATCTATCCAAATAAGGCCAAAGGCGGTTTGCTCTCTTTTAGAACGTGCAATTTCCATTGCCAACTCCTTCTCCAACCCCTTCTTATTCCACAACTGAGTAACAACATCGACCGTGGTTAATTCATCCAGCGCAGCCGTGCGCGAAACCACCATTTTATGGAGTGAGTGGCGACTTTTCGTCAGTTCTTCTTCTATAACAGACAAATGGTTTGCCAAGTCGCTACTGCGTTCACTAACAAAATAATCACTCTCCTTCGCGAGTTTGTGAATCCGCTGGGCAGAGATTTCAAGGGGCTTAACCCAAACATTCAGCCAGTAATAGTAAGAGAACCCTCCAAACAGCAGCGTGATCACGACAAAGATGTAACCCAGATTGCTGTACGTCCACGGTGGCAACATACTTTCTACATCAACAAACGTGATCTCATACCATCCCAACTCTTCGATGTAGTTGATGGAGACAACCGCTCTTCCCTGATTTTGCTCGATCATCAGGGACTCCGCCTCTTGACCGTATTTTTGCTTGCGCATGAATTGAGTCAGCACCTCAAAATCTTGGCGATTGGGGATCATCGATGCCAAGTCGGGCTTCTCAAACTTCGCATTTCTCAGTGGATAATCGAACTGGCCAGATTCTAAAATCAGTTGAACCCTGTGCTTCTCATCTACAAAAAACGTTCTTAATGAAGAGGTATCAAGATGCGCCAACTGACTCGTAAAGAGATCAATATCCATCCCAGTCCCTACGATGCCGAGAAACTGACCTTTGTCGAGAATAGCTTGGTTGATCCAAACCTTAGTTCGATCGATATGGATGTCTTTCGCGATATTAACTGAAAGGCGTTGGCCTTGCGCTTTTTGGTCAAAATACCAAGTGTCAGTTACAGAGGTTGGCTCTAAATAGTAGCGAAGATATGATGGCTGGCGAATGCTGGGGACATCGTTGTAGTGATATGACAAGTCACCGTCAAGCGCGATAAAGAAATTCTTGGATTTGAATTGCCAACGATATCGTTCCAAAACAGCTTCTGCGGTACTACGATAGACTTCATCGCTCGCATTTCGGCCCCATGACACGATGTGCGGGTCTGTGGCAATCTTTTGGGCAAGTGCGACTTCTTCTAATATTGGTGCTAGCGTTTGCTCAATGTCATGCTGCGCAGCCACTTGGCTGTACTTCCAAATCAAATCTTGTACGACGCTATCTACAGCTTTCTTTGATACAGTATACGCGGTTACAGCAAACACACCACTGACCAGTATTAAGAACAGCAACAAGGTTTCTCTTAATTTCATATTATTATCCCAACTAACACTTAACCAATAGAAGCTACTAACTAAGTTGTCAAAAGAGATAATCATGAAATAAGCAATAAACACCTTGAATGCTCAAAAAGCATACATTCATTGCAACTATCTACTACTTTAGTGATATGACGCGTATTAAAAAAGCAGCCAATTGGCTGCTTTCGTTGTTTTGATCGAAAAGTCGTTACTTTTTCTTAGCTGGCTTTTTACGCTTATCCGTAATTTCCCATTTACCGTCAATGTAGAGTGCCGTGTAGCCTGATGGCTTACCATCTACTTCAGAGCGAACATAATTCTCTTTCGTTTTACGGCTAAAGCGCACAACCATCGGCAAGCCATCTGGGTCTTTCTCTGGCGCTTCAGTTAAGTAGTGGAACTTAGGTGAAATACGCTCTTTAAATCGAATCAGCTCTTCTACCAATGGTGCTCGAGTCTCGCGCGATTTAGGGAAAGTGCTAGCGGCTAAGAACAAGCCCGATGCGCCATCACGCAACACAAAGTAAGCATCAGAGTTTTCACACTCTAACTCAGGCAGATGCACTGGATCTTCTTTCGGTGGAGCCACTTCGCCATTCTTTAGGATTTTACGCGTGTTTTTACACTCTTCACTCGTACAATCCATGTATTTACCAAAACGACCGTTTTTCAGCACCATGTCGCTGCCACATTTGTCACACTCGACAACGGGGCCATCGTAACCTTTTACTTTGTACTCACCATGCTCGACGACATAGCCTTCACAATTTGGGTTATTACCACATACATGAAGTTTACGCTTGTCATCAATCAGGTAAGCGTCCATTGCCGTTTCACAAATTGGACAACGTTTTTTCGCACGAAGGGCAGCGGTTTCGACGTCTTCTTCAAGAACGTTGATAATGCCGTCTTCATCACCAAGGTTAATCGTTGTTTTACAACGCTCTTTCGGTGGGAGTGCGTATCCAGAACAGCCTAGGAACACACCGGTCGATGCCGTACGAATGCCCATTTGGCGAGAACACGTCGGGCATTCAATATCGGTATAAACGATATGATTTGGCTTCATACCGCCTTCTGCTTCATCCAGTTCCGCTTTCGCTAAGTCGCCAGTAAAATCCGCGAAGAAGTCATCGAGTACATTCTTCCAGTCCGCATCACCTTCAGCAATCTGGTCGAGCTTTTCTTCCATGCGTGAAGTGAACTCATAGTTCATTAGGTCATCAAAACTGCCGTCTAAGCGGTCAGTCACAATCTCACCCATCTTCTCTGCATAGAAACGGCGTTGTTCAACTTTTACGTATCCACGATCTTGGATCGTTGAAATAATAGAAGCGTAAGTAGAAGGTCGACCGATACCACGTTTCTCAAGCTCTTTAACAAGTGCTGCTTCAGTAAAGCGCGCTGGTGGCTTGGTAAAGTGCTGCTTAGGATCAAGTGCGACCAGATCAATTTTGTCGCCAACTTGAACCGCTGGAAGGATTTGGTCTTCGTTTTTGCCCATAGGACGTTGAACACGAGTCCAACCATCGAACTTCAGAATACGTCCTTTGGCTTTAAGGGTGTACTCTGCCGCTTTCACACTCACCGTTGTTGAGTCGTATTTCGCAGGCGTCATTTGACATGCAACGAACTGGTTCCAAATTAATGAGTACAGTTTGTGCGCGTCAGCTTCCATACCATTTAGGTCTTCGGCTTTGACAGAAACATCAGAAGGTCGAATTGCCTCGTGCGCTTCTTGTGCTCCCTCTTTGCTTCCATAAACATTCGGCTTAGCGGGTAAGTACGCATCACCAAACTCGCTGCCAATGAAACCACGCACAGCATCCACGGCTTCTGAACTCAAGTTAGTTGAGTCGGTACGCATATACGTGATGTAGCCCGCCTCATAGAGTCGTTGAGCTAACATCATGGTTTTCTTAACCCCGTAGCCTAAACGCGTGCTGGCGGCTTGTTGAAGCGTCGATGTGATGTAAGGTGCTGATGGCTTACTAGACGTTGGGCGATCTTCACGTTTACAGACTTCGTATGCCGCTTTCTCAAGCACTGACATTGCCGACTTGGTTTCTGCTTCGTTAACTGGCTTAAACGTAACGCCGTCTTTTTGCGCCACTTGCAAGCGGAAATCTGTTTTGTCAGCCGTTTTAGTATCAGCATGAATGTCCCAAAACTCCTCAGGAACGAAGGCTTTGATTTCGCGTTCACGTTCTACCAATAACTTCACCGCTACCGATTGAACACGACCTGCAGACAAACCGCGCGCTACTTTTTTCCAAAGCAAAGGAGAGACCATAAAGCCAACAACACGGTCCATAAAACGGCGCGCTTGCTGAGCATTGACACCCGGCATGCTTAACTCGCCCGGTTTTTCAAAAGCTTGTTGAATTGCGTTTTTGGTGATCTCATTGAACACCACGCGCTTGTATCGCTCTTCATCGCCACCGATGATCTCACGAAGGTGCCAAGCGATGGCTTCTCCTTCGCGGTCCAAATCGGTTGCGAGATAAACGCTGTCAGCGTCTTTGGCTAGTTTTTGCAACTCGGCGACCACTTTTTCTTTGCCCGGAAGCACTTGATAGTTTGCTTCCCAGCCGTGGTAAGGGTCGATACCCATTTTTTTGATGAGCGCTTTGCGATCTTTTTCTTTTTTGATTCGCGCTTTTTCTTCAGCACTTAAGCCTTTGGTTGATACCGCAGCTGCTTTTTGACCCGTGCTTTGGCCAGCGGTCGGCAGATCACGTACGTGACCCACACTCGACTTTACAATAAAGTCTTTACCTAAATACTTATTGATGGTTTTCGCTTTGGCTGGCGACTCCACAATAACCAGTGACTTACCCATAATTGACTCAAGTGTCCTATAATGACGGCCAAACGACATTAGCGCATGGCATACTTAATGCTTCAGTTCTTTTTTTACTATTGAGCGAGATTACAAGAAGATCAATATCTTTTTCAAAAATAAACTTTAACTGCTCGACAATTCGACGAAAGTCGATGGACTAGAAAGGGCCACATACTAAACGTCTGTTAATCCTAGATGCTAGTTTCTCAATAGTTTTTATGCCTCTTGTCACAAAACCAATCGTACGAGGGATTCCAAGCAGCTCGGTAAACCCTTGATCTAGACCATTTGCAATCCAACAGATTAATCTTAGAATCACCGCATTATTTCTTAGTGTTAACCATGATCACAAACGAGTACGACTATGAGCGATAAGAAAGTTATCTCGCAGTTTGAACTGCTGATGATTGCGAATCACATCATCCAAGAACACGACGACTACATTGAAGGGATGCGCGCGGACAGCGTAGAAGAAAAAGACGGTGTGTTGGTTTTTAAAGGCAATTACTTTCTTGATGACAATGGGCTCCCAACCCCAAATACCACAGCCGTATTTAACATGTTTAAATACTTAGCTCATCACCTATCAAAAGAATTCACCTTAGAAGGTTGAAGATAAATAGAATAAGGGTTGGTATTCAGTACCAACCCTTGTTTCTGTTATGTCCGGTCGAATCTAACGATTAAACTTAAGAGCTCAACCCCGCCAACTTATCAAAGTAGTCAGGGAAGGTTTTTGACGTACATTTAGGGTCGTTGATTGTCACTGGCGTATCACTTAATGCAACCAATGAAAAACACATCGCCATACGGTGGTCATCATAAGTATCGATCGCTGCGTGAGTGAGCTTCGCTGGCGGATTGACGATGATGTAGTCTTCACCCTCTTCCACTTCTGCCCCAACTTTTCGTAGTTCGGTTGCCATTGCAGACAGACGATCGGTCTCTTTTACACGCCAGTTATACACGTTACGAATTGCCGTGGTCCCTTTTGCAAATAGAGCCGTCGTAGCGATCGTCATTGCCGCGTCGGGAATGTGGTTGAAATCCATATCAACGGCTTTCAATTCGCCAACTCGCGAAATAACATAGTCGTCGCCCCATTCGATCTGTGCACCCATTTTCTCTAGCGCATCCGCAAATTGAATATCGCCTTGAATGCTGTTTTTGCCGATACCAGTGACTTTAATTTCCCCACCTTTAATCGCGGCGGCAGCAAGGAAGTAGGATGCAGATGACGCATCGCCTTCAACCAAAAAATCCCCTGGCGCTACATACGATTGTCCTTTGCGGATAACAAACTCTTGGTAATTGTTGTTTTCAACGTGAACACCAAACTGTGCCATGATGTGCAGAGTAATATCGATGTACGGCTTCGAGACTAAATCGCCCACAATTTTAATCGTTACATCATCTTGCGCGAGTGGCGCAGACATCAAAAATGCTGTCAGAAACTGGCTTGAAATCGAACCGTCGATTTCGACCGTTCCACCTTTTAGTCCCGTACCGTGAATTTTAAGTGGCGGGAAATTCTCGCTCTCTAGGTACTCAACTTCTGCACCCGCTTGACGCAGGGCATCAACCAAATGGCCAATCGGGCGCTCCTTCATGCGAGGCTCACCAGTTAATACGTATTCACCTTGGCCAAGACATAGCGCTGCAGCCAAAGGGCGCATCGCAGTTCCGGCATTACCAAGGAAAAGCTCTAACGCTTGTGCAGACTGAAAGGGCTGACCCAAGCCTTCGACTTCACATACTGTCTTATCTTCGGAGAGTTGATAGTGAACACCAAGCTGAGTCAGTGCGTTCAACATATGACGAATGTCATCACTATCAAGTAGATTGGTGAGTCGAGTCTTACCTTTAGCAAGAGCGGCCAGTAGCAGGGCGCGGTTTGATACACTTTTTGAACCAGGCAGGTTCACTTGTCCAGAGACTTTATTGATTGGTTGTAACGTAAGGCTTTCCATTAAAATTGATATTCCTTGCTCGCCCAGCGTTACTTACTGGGCGATGAAAAATTCTTCGTACTTGCAGACTATCTAAAATCCCTACGTAAAACCAGACCAAAACGGGGATTAACACTGAATAATTATGTCATCCGAGCTCATGATAGAAAACGAGATGCTCAATAGGTTTTATCGACTCTGACGCCTTCATCAAAATAGAGAATTCGGACGTCATCCCCTCGTTCGAATAACATCTGATTATCAACGTCTTGAATCACATCGATGAGTTGGCCTTTCTCTGTTTTGATCACAATTTCAACCAATCTATATTCTATTCGATACTCTTGGTTGGCATGGTTTCGAGCAACACCCGCACCAGCTATTGCGCCCACCGCAGTGGCCACTTCCTTCCCACGTCCATCGCCAAATTGATTGCCGATAACCCCGCCAACAACGGCACCCAACAAGGTTTCCCAACCAGAACCTTGAGCTTTTACAATATCTTGCTGACTGATGTAACGGACTGTTTCAACTTTGCCAAACACGACATCATTAACCGGACGAGCCGTATTTCGCTGATATGCTGCATTGGCAATTAGCGGAAAAACCAATATGATCCACAATAATTTTTTCATTTTCATACCCTATTTCATGACGCTCTATCTTACCGAACTTGATCCAGATGAGATTTGGTTCCCTTCGCCACAAGATGCCTTGGACGACCCCAATGGTTTACTTGCTATCGGAGGCGACCTCCGCCCTGAGCGGCTTCTCTTTGCTTATCAAAACGGCATTTTCCCTTGGTATGGCCCCAATGAGCCCATCCTATGGTGGAGTCCCTCGCCAAGAGCGGTGTTTAACCCTAAGACATTCAAACCCGCCAAAAGTCTCAAAAAGTTTCAACGTAAACACGGTTACTCCGTCAGTATAAATAGAGCAACAGAGTTAGTCATTGACCAATGTGCAGCGCTAAGGAGCCCAGAAGAAACTTGGCTGAATCCCGATATGCGGTCTGCCTATAAACGCCTTGCCAGTTTAGGTTATTGTCACTCTGTGGAAGTTTGGTCAAACGATGAGTTAGTAGGCGGTCTCTACGGTTTATCCATTGGCCAGATCTTTTGTGGTGAGTCGATGTTTAGCGTAAAAACCAACGCGTCCAAAATAGCACTTTGGTTTTTCTGCCAACACTTCAAAGAGCATGGTGGTCAATTGATCGATTGCCAGGTGATGAATCCACACCTTCAATCGTTAGGCGCGTTTGAACTTGAAAGAGAAGAATTTGCTCAAAGCCTGCTATCATTTAATCAACACCCCGTAATGAAAGATTGTTTTAAACAACAGTGGCTAAAGTCACCAACTGAGGGAATAAATGAGCTCTGATCTACAACAGATCCGAATTGGACTCACAGACAGCCATCAATGCAGTTATTTAACCGACAGACAAGAGCGCGTCGCCGTTGCGCTCGATCCATCAATGCATTGTGGCTCGAGTTACGAAGTTCTGCTTGCCAACGGATTTCGTCGCAGTGGTGATACCATTTATAAACCTCACTGCGACAACTGCAGTGCTTGTCATGCGTTGCGAGTTTCTGTCCCTGACTTTCAGATGTCAAAGAGTCAAAAGCGACTGTTAAACAAAGCCAAATCCTTTGAATGGACACTCAAAGAAAGCATGGATGAGGATTGGTTTGAGCTTTACGCCCGTTACATTGAGGCGCGCCATCAAGCGGGCTCCATGTACCCTCCCAGGAAAAATGAATTTTCCTCATTTTCTGCTTGTGCGTGGTTGAATACTCAATACTTGCACGTCTACGATGATGGAAAGCTGATCGCTGTTGCCGTGACCGACATTTTGTCCAATAGTGCCAGTGCTTTCTATACCTTCTTTGACCCCGACTATGACCTCTCTCTCGGTACATTAGGCGTGTTGTTCCAGCTTCAATATTGTCAGCAGCAAGGCAAACAGTGGCTCTATTTAGGCTATCAAATTGATGAATGCCCAGCGATGAATTACAAAGTCCGCTTTCAACGCCATCAAAGGCTAGTAAATCAGCGTTGGCAAGGGTAGAATACGCCCCAACTTTACATAATTCATTTTTAGCGGCATTATGCGCTGGTAAAAATTGCCCATTTTGAAAAGAGGATTAAATGGCTAAAGAAGACGTAATTGAGATGCAAGGCACTGTCCTTGATACTCTTCCAAACACAATGTTCCGTGTTGAGCTAGAAAACGGCCACGTAGTTACAGCTCACATCTCTGGTAAAATGCGTAAGAACTACATCCGTATTCTTACTGGTGACAAAGTAACTGTAGAGATGACTCCATACGATCTATCTAAAGGTCGCATCGTCTTCCGTGCTCGTTAATCTCCGACTGCCTCGTGCAATCAGAATTAGTCGAATACAACAAAAAAGCGAAGCCTAGTGCTTCGCTTTTTTGTATCTCATGATTATCCTGTTCTCAGCCAAGTAAATAGGTATTGCTTCTACAAGCCGCTTGTTCATGATTGGGCTTCTGAGTAAGTATTATGCAACATGCATGCGCCAAATTCGGATAACTCATCACTAGGTGGCAATATTGATTTAGCGGCTTGTGGAATAATACCTACTTAGGCACCCTCTGACTCTTAAGCTATTTACCCAGTGCTTCTTTGTAGTGCTGACGACATACTGACACGTAACGATCGTTGCCACCAATCGCAACTTGATCACCTTCCGCAATCGCCACGCCATGCTCGTCGGTACGGATAACCATGTTTGCTTTACGACCACAGTGGCAAATGGTTTTTAGCTCAACCAGTTTGTCTGCCCATGACAGCAGATATTTACTCCCCTCAAAAAGCTCCCCCAGAAAGTCCGTCCTTAAGCCGTAGCAAAGTACAGGGATATGGAGTTTATCCACCACTTCCGTAAGTTGATACACCTGCTCTTTCGATAAAAACTGGCATTCATCTACTAAAATACAGTGACGTTTTTCGACTTCGTTAAGAGCAGAGATTTCTTTGTAAAGATCCGTTTCACCATTAAATAGCTGCGCGTCTGACTGCAAACCGATTCGAGAGCTAACTTTTCCAACTCCGTAACGATCATCAAGTGCTGCAGTAAAGATGACTGGTGTCATACCGCGCTCTTGGTAATTAAATGATGATTGAAGAAGAGTGGTTGATTTACCCGCATTCATTGCCGAGTAATAGAAGTACATCTGAGCCACTGGGGTTTCCTGTTTAGAAATGTATAAAAAACTAAAGAAAAGGGCTGAATGAACAGCCCTTATAAATGCTTAACGCTTACTTACGACGCCATGTCGTGCCTTCTGGGCCATCTTCTAGGACGATGCCCATTTCAGTAAGCTTATCGCGCGCCATATCAGCATTAGCCCAATCTTTTGATGCACGCGAATCATTACGCAGTTTGATGAGCGCTTCAATTTCAGCCACTTCATCGTCATTGCCTGCATCACCTTTTAGGAAGGCCTCTGGATCTTGATGGAGAATACCGATCACGTCAGCGAGTTCACGCATTAATGCACCCAATGCACTCGCTGCTGTGATGTTTTCCGTTTTAAGACGGTTGATCTCACGAGCCATATCGAACAGGACTGAATACGCTTCTGGTGTATTGAAGTCGTCATTCATCGCATCCGTAAAGCGTGTCACATACTCTTCACCGCCAGCGGCGTCTACAGATGCATCTAAACCACGAAGTGAAGTATATAGGCGTTCTAGAGAAGCGCGGGCTTGGTTAAGGTTCTCTTCGCTGTAGTTCAATTGGCTACGGTAGTGGCCAGACATTAGGAAGTAGCGCACCGTTTCGGCATCGTAATGACCTAGTACATCACGAATTGTGAAGAAGTTACCAAGTGACTTAGACATCTTTTCACGATCGACCATCACCATGCCACTGTGCATCCACGTGTTCACGTAGTCGGTACCATGAGCACAGCAAGATTGAGCGATCTCATTTTCATGGTGCGGGAACTGAAGGTCTGAACCTCCGCCATGAATGTCAAAGTGGTTGCCCAGAATAGACGAGTTCATGGCTGAACACTCAATATGCCAACCAGGACGACCTGCCCCCCAAGGCGACTCCCACGTAGGCTCTCCTGGTTTAGACATTTTCCAAAGCACAAAATCTAGCGGGCTGCGCTTCGCCGATTCCACATCGACACGTGCACCCGCTTGAAGCTGGTCAAGGTCTTGCTTCGATAGCTTGCCGTATTCGTCAAACTTCTTCACTTCAAACATCACATCACCGTTGCTTGCAACGTATGCAAAACCACGCTCAATCAGCTTTTCAACCAGCTCGATGATTTCTGCGATGAACTCCGTCGCGCGAGGCTCTACGTCTGGACGCTTCATGTTTAGCGCGTCAAAGTCAGCGTGCATTTCGCCAATTAAACGCTCGGTTAGCGAGTCGCATGACTCACCATTTTCATTCGCACGCTTAATGATTTTGTCATCGATGTCGGTAATGTTGCGAACGAACGTAAGATCGTAGCCCAAGTAACGTAGGTAACGCGAAACCACATCAAATGAAACGAATGTGCGACCATGACCGATATGACAGAGATCGTAGATGGTTACCCCACAGACATACATGCCTACTTTACCGGCAGTGATTGGTTTGAATTCCTCTTTCTGTCTCGTGAGTGTGTTGTATATCTTTAACATGATCTCTATCTAATAATTAGGTGAAATAAAATAGTGTGCCAGTATATCAACTAGTCTTCGCTAAGGTAATCCCTCGAATGCGCAAAAAGCCGTCAATAACACCGATACTCAAGTCTCAACCCTCACTTTTCACGTATTAATGTCATAAAAGTTAAGATAGAATCTTGGGTTCAAATCAAAAACCATATGTAAAGGACATAGTCATGATCACCCTTCACACTAATTTTGGTGATATCAAAATTCAGCTAAACGAAGAGAAAGCACCAGAAACAAGCGCGAACTTCCTACAGTACTGCCGTGATGGTTTCTACGACAACACTCTTTTCCACCGTGTTATCGATGGTTTCATGATTCAAGGTGGCGGTATGGAGTCTGGCCTTCGTGAGAAAGCAACTCGCGCTCCAATCAAGAACGAAGCAAATAACGGTCTGAGCAATAAAGTGGGCACGCTAGCAATGGCTCGCACTATGGAACCGCACTCAGCAAGTTCTCAGTTCTTTATCAACGTAAACAACAACACATTCCTAGATTTCCGTAGCGAAAGCCTAGACGGTTGGGGTTACTGTGTATTCGGTGAAGTGGTTGAAGGCATGGACATCGTTAACAAAATTAAAGGTGTTAGCACTGGTTCATACGGCATGCACCAAGACGTACCTCTAGAAGATGTGCTAATCACAGGCACAACTATCGAAGAATAACGGTAGTTAGGAAGAGCCTCGCGCTCTTCCTTTTCTTTTAGGTAAGCTCACCCATGACAACACTATTTATCTCCGACTTACACCTTTCCCCTTCTACTCCTGAGATCAATGCTTGTTTCCGCAAATTCATGCGAGAAGAAGCGATTCATGCAGAAGCCCTTTACGTATTGGGCGATTTGTTTGAGTTTTGGATTGGCGATGACGACAAGTCCGATTTTGCCTCCACCATCCGCGACGAATTTAAGAGGCTCACAGAGAACGGCGTTCCTGTCTTCTTCACACAAGGAAATCGCGATTTTCTAGTGGGAAAACGCTTTGCTAAACAAACGGGTGTTACTCTGCTTGGTGATGAAACGACGATAGACTTATACGGAAGAAAAGCCGTTGTCTTACATGGTGACACACTATGTACCCGCGATGTCAATTACCTAAAATATCGAGAGAAAGTTCACCAACCTTGGCTCCAATGGGTGTTCAATCGCATTCCGATGTTCATCAAAAAGAAGATCGTGTCTAAGGTTCAGTCTGATATTAAAGATGACAAGCAAACCAAATCGTTAGAGATCATGGATGTGACTCAAAGTGAAGTTGCACGCGTAATGGCAGCTCATGGTGTTGATCTGATGATCCATGGCCATACTCACCGCCCTATGGTTCACACATTTGATAGAAGTGGTACGACAAATACTAGAATTGTATTAGGGGATTGGTACACTCAAGGTTCCGTGTTGAGCTATGATAAAGAATCCTTCGAACTTCAAACTAGACCGTTCAGCACCGACTAAACGATTGATTTTTCTCAATCAGCTCTAATATTTTTTATGCAGCAGAACATCTGTTGCGAGTCGTAAACCTATTCATTGAGCGCGGCATAAACCTTGAAATATTCGTACATTGCAAGACAACCTATACTTGATAAATCCAAAAAAACGGTTGGTTACGAGCTACTTTTTAGGGATGGACCCAAAAACACATTTCCCGCGATTGACCCTGAGCACGCAACCAGTCGATTACTCTCCGACCACTTTCTATCTACTCATTACGCTACCTTGGGCGACAAACTTGGGTTTGTGAACTTTCCCTATCAAAGTTTGATCAATAAGGTGCCAACATTGTTCCCTGCAGACAGTTTGGTGATTGAGATTCTTGAAGATTGTGAACCTACGAGCGATTTGTTAGACGCAGTCAAAGAGATGGCTGCGCTCGGCTATAAAATCGCACTCGACGATTTTGTTCCCTCCAAAGAATGGCGGGCTTTTCTGCCTTTTGTGTCCATCATAAAGTTTGATATTCAAGCGATTTCGCTGGACAAAGCACAGCTGTTTATTGATCGGTTCTCAAACAGCAATATTCAATTCTTGGCTGAAAAAGTAGAAACTCACGAGGAATTCGCTAGAGCCAAAAAAATGGGTTTTGACTACTTTCAAGGGTACTTTTTCAGCAAGCCTGAGATGATTCAAAGAAAGTCGCTTGAGCCTTCATTTATGACTGTTGTACAACTGTTGACGGAAATTTCCCATCAAGAGATCAACTATGCCAAAGTCGAATCACTGATCAGCACAGACGTCACCTTGTCTTATAAACTGCTCACCTACGTCAACTCTTCTGCACTTGTTAGCAACAAGATTCAATCGTTTAAGCAGGCATTGGTTTACCTAGGAGAAGACAAGCTTCGCAAGTTCATCTCATTGGTGGCGCTGGCTTCTACCCAAGAACACAAACCCGATTACTTGTATGGATTGTCAATTCAACGGGCTCGTCATTGCGAATTACTTTCCCGCTCATTAAGCCCAAAGCTCGAAGCTGGACAAGCCTTTTTAATGGGGATGTTTTCTCTACTCGATAGCTTACTTGATCGCCCAATCGAGCAAATCATTAATGAGGTTCCCGTCGAAGAGTCAATCAAACTCGCATTGACAGAAGGCGCCGGCGAACTTGGGAAACTACTTGGGCTAATCCGTGCTTATGAGAGAGCACAATGGGATGACGTCTCTCAGTACTGCTCAGTGCTAAAATTAGATCAACCTGCACTGAGCGAGAGTTACGAGAAGTCCGTTAAATGGACCGCTGAACTTCTCGCCGTACAACGATAAAACTTGGAGTAAACATGTCTCTATGTCCTTGTGGCAGCATGCAAGAGTACGCGCAATGCTGCGAGCCTATTCACCTTGACTCAAGCCTTGCGCAACAACCTGAACAACTTATGCGCTCAAGGTACTCTGCTCACGTGAAACAATTGGTCGACTTCGTGGTTGACACCTACCACCCTAGCTGCAATGCGCAATCCCAGCGAGATGACATAGCAGAATCGGTATACGGGGACTGGCGAGGTTTGGAAGTCATATCGACCGAGCCAGGTCACAACGAGGATGAAGGTTTTGTCACTTTCAAAGCACGGTTTTATCAGGATGGTGATGAATACTGCATGGAAGAGCGTTCACGCTTCCTGCGAGAAAATGGCCAGTGGTATTACATAGATGGTACCTTCCCAGACGAGGCAAAAGACGAGCGTCTATCTCAGACAGTGTCTAGCCTTAAAGTCGGCCGCAATGATCCATGTCTCTGTGGTAGCGGGAAAAAATTTAAAAAGTGCTGCGGTTAATAACTAAAAAGGCAGGAACCTTCCTGCCTTTTTACGCTACTGTTTATTGGGATTAACTCGCACAATGTCTTGTTGCTCGGGTTGAAACTGCTTTTTCAATTCTGATTTTGATTTAAAGCTAATTTCCCCACCTTGAGCCACTGTCATATGCTGAGCATCACTATTGTGCTTTGACTGATACATCATCACTGCCTGCATGCATGAATCTCGTTGCTCTTGGGTTAATACCGTACCTTCAGGCCACTTTCCTGTTTCAACAGCAAAAAGTAGACGCTCATAAGCCTCAGGTGTGATGGCATCAATTAACTGCTTTGCGTCCATGGTGTATCCTTAATATAAATCGAACAGCAGTGAACATAGCGAGCTACACTCCTGAGTCAAGGAAAGAACAACAAATAAGTCTAACGGATCACAAGCGACCAAACTATGAAAAAACGATATGCTCTTACACTCAGCCTTTTAACCCTTCCCTTGGTTGGCTGTTTTGAAGGCCGACAAAATACAGAACAACTTTGTGAGAGCAACCCAGGGCTAAAATGCGAACGCTTAAACATGGACGATGGCCAATGCCGATTACCAAGAACTGATTTGATTTGGCATCGCTTCGAAGTACTTAAGAATCCAACACCAGTTAACAGAATAAAAGAGTATGAACTGGTTGCGGAGTATAAAAAGTGCTTAGAGCTCGCTTCTCAGATTCAAGCTATCGACCAAACAGAACTCAAACAAAGACGATTCCAAGCACTAGTGAACGCAGGTAGCGATCTAGAGACTATCGCTGACGACCTATCAAAGTCCTCATCGCCAGATGCGCTCTACTTTTTATGGAGCCGGATGGGCAGTGACCAAGCAAAACGCGCATTTTTGCAACTAGAAGGCAGCCCTCAACTCGATACCGCAGAGATGCAATATGCACTCGCGACCTTCTACACGAGCCGTGATCTATTCAAAACACGTCAATTGTTGCTGCGAGCGCTCGAATTGACCAACCGAACGAATATCAACAATGAGGTGTTCAAGTCATTGGCAAGTATTACCTACCGAATGAACCAACGGGAAGAAGCCTATATTTGGGCAATGGTTGCCAGTGATTTTGGTGTTCCTATTGCAACAGAACAAGAACTGCAGCTTTTGTATGGTTTTGAGAGCGGTAAATACAAACAGTTGGAACAGATTGCAGAGCAACTTAAGGAATCGATAGAACAAGGCACCTTTAAAAAAGAGCAGGTGCCTAGATTCCAACAAGACAGTTGAAAGGATAAAACAAACGGCGGTGATTAAATCACCGCTTTTTTATGAATTGTTGAAAATTAACGACACTGAGTTTACACAGAATCGCTCACCGGTTGTCTTCGGTCCATCGGGAAAAACGTGACCTAAGTGGCTATCGCATGCTGCGCAGCGTATCTCTGTTCTCACCATTCCGTGACTTAAGTCTTCTAAATAGCGAATAGCACTATCATTTATAGGGGCATCAAAGCTTGGCCACCCACACCCTGAGTCGTATTTGTTATCTGACTGGAACAGAGGGGCTTGGCAACACGTACATGAATAGACACCTGTCTGTTTATTGTGGAGCAGTTTCCCAGAGAACGGCGCCTCTGTCCCCTGCTCTCTACACACACGAAATTGCTCTTCTGTTAAAGCCTCACGCCAGTATTCATCAGGCTTAACGACTTTTTCTACCTTATGTTTCACTGGATTAGATCTCCATGTTCTCATTTTTAGTTATGACTTTTTTCGCGAAAAACTTGCGAATAATCACTTTTGTAGCACATACTTTGACACCATAACAGGATGATTAAACTTTCAGCAGCGCTGTCAACATCTGAACTATTTTACGTCAACTGGTTAGGGAAAAAACCAGTAATCCGTTCAAAACATAACCATTTGCGACTAATTGTGAAAAAAAGCGACGCTTTTTTTTGACTTTAAACAAGTTAAGTCCGATTATCTGTTGCAGATTTTGACTGGATTCTGTAATTTTACTACCAGTTATCTTTAATCAGAAATTAAGTTGTGGAGCAACTATAATGACTATCAAAGTAGGTATTAACGGTTTTGGCCGTATCGGTCGTTTCGTATTCCGTGCAGCGCAAGAGCGCGCAGACATCGAAGTAGTAGGTATTAACGATCTTATCGATGTAGATTACATGGCATACATGCTTAAGTACGACTCAACTCACGGCCGTTTCAACGGTACTGTTGAAGTTGAAGGCGGTAACCTAATCGTTAACGGTAAAACTGTACGCGTTACAGCTGAGCGCAACCCAGAAGACCTTAAGTGGGACGAAATCGGTGTTGACGTTGTAGCTGAAGCAACTGGTCTTTTCCTAACTGACGAGACTGCACGTAAGCACATCACAGCTGGCGCTAAGAAAGTTGTTCTAACTGGTCCTTCTAAAGACGCGACTCCAATGTTCGTAATGGGTGTTAACCACTCTACTTACGAAGGTCAAGACATCGTTTCTAACGCTTCTTGTACTACTAACTGTCTAGCACCTGTTGCTAAAGTTCTTAACGACAAGTTCGGTATCGTTTCTGGTCTTATGACTACAGTTCACGCTACTACAGCTACTCAAAAAACTGTAGACGGTCCTTCTGCTAAAGACTGGCGCGGTGGTCGTGGTGCTTCTCAGAACATCATCCCATCTTCAACTGGTGCTGCTAAAGCTGTAGGCGTTGTTCTTCCAGAACTAAACGGCAAACTAACTGGTATGGCTTTCCGCGTACCAACAGCTAACGTTTCTGTAGTTGACCTAACAGTTAACCTAGAGAAAGGCGCATCTTACGAAGCTATCTGTGCAGCAATGAAAGAAGCTTCTGAAGGCGAACTAAAAGGCGTTCTAGGCTACACTGAAGACCAAGTTGTTTCTCAAGACTTCATCGGTGAAGTTCAAACTTCAGTGTTCGATGCTAAAGCTGGTATCGCTCTAACTGACAACTTCGTTAAAGTTGTATCTTGGTACGACAACGAAATCGGTTACTCAAACAAAGTTCTAGACCTAATCGCTCACATCTCTAAGTAATTATTACTTTAAGATAAGCGTTTAGCGCAGAATCTTGTAAAAGGCGGCTCTTGAGTCGCCTTTTTTGTATCTGGAATTTGAGAGCATGCTTTCAAGCTAAGCTCTCCCTGCGATAGGAAACATACATGGATTTGAAAATTCTCCCTGCCCTTACTGTACTATCGGACAACGTCACGATCGTTGAAGTTGACCAAGTTAAAGTCGTTCGCGTCATCCATGAAAAAGCAACAGCTGGTATCGCTTTACACGGCGGGCATGTCATTTCATTTAAGCCTGAAGGTCAAGAAGATCTGATTTGGATGAGCGAACAAGCAATCTTTGATGGAAAGGCGGCTCTTCGAGGCGGTATTCCTGTCTGCTGGCCTTGGTTTGGACGCATTGCAGCACCCGCTCACGGCTTTGCACGCAACAGCGAGTGGACCTTGCTTGAACACCGAGAAAATGAACATGGTGTGATTATTGAACTCGGTTTGATGACATCAGAATCCACTTTATCTGTTTGGCCGCACCAGTTCCAAGCTCACTTATTAGTTGAAATCAGTGATGAGTTAAAAGTAACTCTGGATGTCATTAACACCGACGAGCAACCTTGGACATTCTCTGGCGCACTTCATACCTACCTAAACGTTGCTGATATTGAAACAGCTAAAACCACAGGTATGGGCGCGGAGTACATCGATAGCCTTCTCGACAATAAAGTTTGCCAAGGCGGTGACGAACTAGTCCTGACTGATACCATCGACCGCGTATACACCAAGCCTGAATCGGTAATCAATGTTGCTGATGGTACCCGTACAATCAGCGTTGAAAACCAAGGTCATAACTCTGCTGTACTTTGGAACCCATGGGCGGCAGGTGCAGAAAGTATGGGGGACATGCAAGACGATGGCTATAAAACCTTCCTATGTGTGGAATCGACTCTGCATGCTCCAAGTCTCGAGCAAGGTAAGACTTTACAGCCTGGTGAGCGTCATCAACTGTTCACCAAAATCTCAGCATAATCTTTTCCTTGATTGGCAGGTCGAACAACCTGCCTTTCTTTTCCACCAAGCTCATTCTCAAGACGTAACAATATACGCCTATCTTTTTTTCGCGTTCCTCTTTATATTCTTGTCATTATACTTTTGCCTCAACATAGGTTACCTGTCTCATATACTCAGGTGCCACTTTTCTTATATTCGGACGGATTCGAATGAATGTATAAGCCACGTAAGCTCTATAGCTGGATTGCCCTTTTATCACTGGGGTTGGTCCTTGTATTGATTATTACCGCTTTTGCCACAGAGCGATATTGGGTGCAGCGTTTGAACCAACAGGTTTCAATGGAAGCTATCAATGTTGGGCAATACTTCAACACTCAACTCGAGCGTTATGAGCACATTCCTGATCTGTTGACTAGCCACTACAGAATCCGGCAAGCCCTACAGCAAGACACCGCTGCTTTGGCGCTAAGCAAAGTGTTAAGCGACATACAGAAAACCAGCGGCGCGAGCGATGTTTATGTGCTCAATGCCACTGGCGATGTGATTGCCTCGAGTAACTACGACTCAAACGACAGCTATATTGGTTCCAACTACGCTTTTCGCCCCTACTTCTATCGAGCGATGCAAGGAAAACGTTGGGTCGACTACGCTCTTGGGCTTCGCTCTGGAGAGCGAGGTATATTCTTCTCGGCTCCGATTTACAGCGAAGAGGAAATCATCGGAGCGATTGCGGTCAAAGTCGATATCGACAAGTTTGAGCAAGATACTGAATGGCTTGCTGGTGAAACCAGTACCAAGTTTATGGTGTTCGGCCGAGATGAAGTCGTGTTTATCTCCAACCACCCCTACTGGCGGTTAAAACAACTTAGGGAGAGCGAAGACTATTCTTGGCAAGATATTCAAGCGACCTATAGATACCTTGACCTCAAGCAGCAACGAATCCCAAATTCCCAAGAATCCACCGCCTACCTTGATGGTAAAATATGGTTGCTTGAGCACTCTCCAAACACTCAATCCCGGTACGTATTTGGCGAAACACAGCTAGATTTACTCGACTTCACGTTAGTGGTGTTGAGACCGATAAGCCAAACTCATCAAAAAGTACAAGTCGCTTTGATACTCGCCACACTCAGCTATTTCACAGTGATAGGAGTCGGCATTTTCGTTTTTCGCCGATTGGCGGGCTACAGACAACTTATTTATACCCGCAACTCATTGGAGAAAGAGGTCACTCAACGCACCCACCAGCTAGAACAAGTCCATCATGCGCTGGTTCAATCAACCAAACTGGCGACCATTGGCCAACTATCGGCGAGTATTAACCACGAAATCAATCAACCTCTTAGCGCGATGAGCACCTACTTAGTTAGCACCAAACGGATGCTAAGCAAGGGTATGGTCGAACCAGCCTGTGAAAATATCGCCAAGCTTGAATCTCTAATTACACGAGTTCATCGTATCGTCTCCCAGCTCAAGCAATTTAGTCGTGCCAGTGAACATCAGCTAGGCTGGTGCTCACTACAAACCTGTATCAACAATGCCCTTATCGTTGTAGGCCCCAAGATTAACAATCAGAACGTTACGGCTGACATCGAACCCGTTCGCTATGAGGTTTGGGGTGAGACGCTCAAATTCGAGCAGGTGTTAGTCAACCTTTTCTCTAATGCCGTAGAAGCCATGGCTGAAAGCGATGAAAAATGTATCATCCTTCGAGCCCAAGAAAATGGGGAGTGGGTAGACATAACCCTCTCGGATACTGGAACAGGTATCGATCTACAAACCATCGAGTCTATTTTCGAACCTTTTTTTACCACCAAATCCGACATTGGTCTGGGATTAGGCTTAGCGATATCGAAGAACATTATTCAGTCATTTGGTGGCGATCTCACCGCACAAAACAACGCCGACCATCAAGGGGCAACCTTCACATTGAGGTTAAAAAGAAAAACAGATGCCAACGACTAAACAAGCCCACATCATCATTATTGACGATGAGCAAATCATTCGTGATTCTCTATCTCAACTTCTCAGCATTGAAGGCTACCTGACTCAAGCTTATGAGCTCGGTGAAGATGCGTTGAAAGCCATCAACAAAGATTTTGATGGTATCGTCATTACCGATCTCAACATGGCTCAACTGCATGGCTTAGACGTTCTAAAGCAGATTCAAACCATCGACGCCGATATTCCGGTGATAATGCTGACTGGCTATGCCGACGTGCAAATCGCAGTTACAGCACTTAGAGAAGGTGCTTACGATTTTTTCGAAAAGCCCATCAATGAAACCTTGCTCGATAGCGTGAGCAGAGCGGTAGAAAAACGGCAACTGGTGTTAGAGAACCGCCATTTAAAAAACTACCTAAAGAGCGCAAAAACAGGACCACAAATTCTCGGTGACACGCCCGAAATGCAAAAGATGATGCAACTTCTCAATACGGTTGTCGACACCCCGACTGATGTATTAATTCAAGGGGAAACTGGCGCGGGCAAAGAGATGGTCGCGCGTTATCTTCATGAGCATAGCGAGCAGCGCTGCAAAGCAAACTTTGTTGCCATCAACTGTGGAGCCGTGCCCGAGCACTTAATAGAGAGCGAACTCTTTGGCAGCCGCAAAGGTGCCTACACAGGCGCTGATGCTAATCGCATTGGCAAACTTGAATTTGCCCAAGGAGGCACCGTTTTTCTCGATGAAATCGAAAGCATGCCACTGGCTATGCAAGTTAAGATCCTGCGGGTCATCGAAGAGCGCAAAGTTACCCCCGTAGGCAGCAACAAAGCGATCAATCTTGATATTCGATTCGTCGCCGCTACCAAGGTGGATTTATTAGCGATTGCAGACGAAGGGCTCTTTCGCTCGGATCTCTACTATCGCTTGAATCTCGTTACCATTCATATCCCGCCTCTAAGGGCACGCAAAGCAGACATTCCACTCTTGTTTAGGCATTTTAGCTCGATAGCCGCCGGGAGATTTCATAAACCATTGAGGTCATTGAAAAGTGAGGATCTTGAACAACTCATGCGCTACGACTGGCCCGGAAATGTACGCGAGTTAAGGAACGTTGCAGAGAGGCATGTTTTACTCGGTCTACCACTGGAGCTAAGCCAAACCAACGCGTTAGAAATGCCAGCAGATGATCTGTCGCTTGCAGAGAAGGTCGCCTTTTATGAATGCGCACTGATTGAGGAGGCCTTGAGTCAAACCTCAGGGTCAGTCAAAGAGGCGCTCACGTTGCTAAAACTGCCAAGAAAAACCTTCTACGATAAAGTGTCCAAATACGGAATAGAACGCAATAAGTTCATCACACCTTGAGTGTGGAAAAGGTGACAAATACACTTTTATTTCTGTGTGAAAATCCGCACAAAGAGTCGAAATCGACAAACCAAATAACACGTAAGTATTTGTTTTAATTTACATAAATATTATTTTCACAATCTGGCAACACTTTTGCACTACAGGAGGTCTGCTCGGAAGCAGCAGCCTATTTAAAACCTCTCACCAAGTGCAATATTGGTGTTATTAAAGGATGAAAGAATGAGTGATAATAATAAAAAAACACCATGGTTCATGTTATGCCTCGGACCTTTGGTTATGCTCGCGACCCTAGTGATGGAACCGCCTGTAGCAGGGCTAAGTGTCGATGCTTGGCGCACTGCAGGTTTAGCATTTTGGATGGCGAGTTGGTGGATCTCGGAAGCGGTCCCCATTCCCGCCGCCTCACTACTCCCTTTGGTTGTGGTCCCTGTTGCTGGCATTGCCAGTATCAAACAGGTCGCCGCGCCTTATGCTCACCCGCTAATTTTCCTATTTTTGGGTGGATTTCTCATTTCTATCGCCATGGAGCGTTGGAACCTACACCGTCGAATAGCCCTAAAAACCATGCTCTACGCAGGCAGCAAACCCAGTATTCAAGTGTTGGGGATTATGTTGGTCACGGCGTTTCTATCAATGTGGATGTCGAATACCGCAACCGCAGTGATGATGCTCCCTATCGCCCTGTCGGTGATTAAGATCGTTACCGACCGCGACCCGAACAACAATCAATTTGGCAAAGCGATGCTCCTCGCGATTGCTTACGGCGCTAGCATCGGTGGTATTGCCACGCTCATTGGTACGCCACCAAACGCGTTGATGGCGGCTTACTTATCCGATAGCTACAACATTGAGATTGGTTTTGGCCAATGGATGATGCTTGGCCTGCCTCTTTCTATCGTGCTGCTGGTGTTCACTTGGCTGTGGTTGACCAAATTTAGCTACAAAGTCGATCAAGCTGGCGAGGTGAGCTCTAAGTCCGTGTTTAAGGACCAACTCGACAAGCTAGGCGCAATGTCAGCGGGCGAGAAGAAAGTATTGTTCATCTTTGCATTCGCTGCACTCGGTTGGATTTTCCGTCCTTACATCGCGAAGGCAACGGGAATCGGTCTATCAGACACGGGAGTGGCAATGATGGCGGCGATCTTACTGTTCGCACTTCCAGTCATATCAGGCAGCAACCAACGTGTACTCGATTGGGAATCGGCGAAAAGTGTGCCTTGGGGTATCTTGATCCTATTTGGTGGCGGTTTAGCATTGGCAGCCAAAATTAAGTCATCTGGCCTTGCTGAGTACATTGCTCTGCAAATTCAAGGCGCAGATACCATTTCACTGGTGATGGGCATATTGATCGTCACGGCTCTGATTACTTTCCTAACCGAAATCACCAGCAACACAGCAACTGCAGCAGGGTTTCTACCACTCCTTGGTCCTGTCGCGGAGTCGATTACTGGCACTCCGATGGTGTGGGTCATTCCGGCTGCTATCGCCGCAAGTTGCGCCTTCATGATGCCGGTCGCGACACCACCAAATGCGATTGTTTTCGGTTCGGGTCAATTGAAGATGGGCGACATGATTCGTGCAGGCTTCTTGCTCAATATCGTCGCCATCGCGCTGATCACTATTGCAAGTATCACGCTACTCCCACTGATATTTAACCTATAACAGCGAAATTGTCCCACTCTAGGTGCCTAGCGCTTCAGTTTGGCACCTTCCTAGCTCAAAGATGTAACCGACTATGACTGACAAACGCCCTCTCTACATTCCATTTTCTGGGCCAGCTCTGCTTGAAACCCCACTTCTCAACAAGGGCAGTGCTTTCACACGAAAAGAGCGCCAAGAGTTCAACTTGATAGGACTCCTACCCCATACGGTAGAAACCATAGAATCTCAATCGGAACGTGCCTATCAGCAACTGTGCTCGTTTCAATCTGCACTAGAGAAACACATTTATCTGCGCAACATTCAAGACACCAATGAAACCCTCTTCCATCACCTCATCAATCGACACCTCGAAGAGATCATGCCACTCATCTACACACCGACCGTCGGAGAAGCGTGTGAGCAATTCTCAAAAATCTATCGCCGCAAGCGTGGCTTACTGCTCTCCTATCCCGAGCAGCACCTAATTGATGACATGCTCCAAAACGCGACCAAACGAAACATCAAAGTGATAGTTGTGACCGACGGCGAAAGGATTCTTGGATTAGGAGACCAAGGCATCGGCGGCATGGGTATCCCTATTGGCAAATTGGCGCTGTATACCTCATGCGGTGGGATCAGCCCAGCTCATTGCTTGCCAATCGTTCTCGATGTGGGTACCAATAATCGCGAACTGCTTTCCGACCCTATGTATATGGGGTGGCGTCATCCTAGAATTTCGGCAGACCAATACCAAGAGTTCGTCGACACATTTATTCAAGCGGTGAAACGACGCTGGCCAAATGTGCTGCTGCAATTCGAAGATTTCGCCCAGTCAAACGCCACTCCTCTTCTGGAGCGATATCGAGATCAACTTTGTTGCTTTAATGATGATATTCAAGGTACCGCCGCCGTCGTGGTTGGCACCCTGCTGGCCGCATGTCGGCGTAAAAATGAGAGGCTTTCTGATCAACGCATTGTCTTTGTTGGTGCTGGTTCCGCTGGATGCGGCATTGCCAAGCAGATCATCCGTCAAATGATGGCCGAAGGTGTCACTGAGCAAGTCGCGACAAAAAACCTCTTTATGATTGATCGTGAAGGACTCCTTACCGACGACACTCCTCACTTGGCTGAATTTCAAACCACGTTAGTACAGAAAAAAGCGGACTTATCAACATGGTCAAATCAACAAGCGTTGACCTTACACAATGTCATCGAGCAAAGTGGTGCAAGCGTACTCATTGGCGTCAGCGGGCAACCTGGACTGTTTGATCAAACCGCAATAGAACTGCTTTGCAATAACGCACACCAACCGATTGTGTTACCCCTTTCTAACCCCACATCACGGGTTGAAGGTACACCAGACAATATTCTGAACTGGAGTAAAGGCAAAGCAATCGTGGCAACGGGCAGCCCTTTTGAACCTGTTGAGTATTACGATGAACATGGTCATCGACAAACAAGAGTGATTTCCCAATGTAACAACAGTTATATTTTTCCGGGAGTAGGACTTGGCGTTGTGGCAGTGAGCGCAACGCGCATCAGTGATTCAATGCTAATGGCAGCAAGCCGAGCTTTGGCAGAGTGCGCAGAACATAGCGAAAGCAACCAAGGAGCAATACTTCCTCCACTGGACGAAATACAAGCGATAAGTAAGCACATTGCCTTCGCAGTTGGCAAACAAGCCATTGTGGAAGGGTTGGCGCTTCCCCTTTCAGAGGCTGCACTGAACAACGCGATTGAAACTACCTTCTGGCAACCTCAATACCGCCATTATCGACGCACATCGTTCTAATCCATATAGCAGGAGCAACCATGGCTCCTGCTCGCTTAACGGCTAAGTTTCATTATCAGGAGGTTACGTTGTAGGGACCTGACGGATTCCTTGTGAATTCAAGGACAATCAGCTGAAAAGTGAACGCAACAAATACATAAGGCAAAATTTCCCCCCTCATGCAATAAAGCACTTGCTCTTCGGGTCTACTCCTAGCTAGCCGTTGGCTAACGCCCTACTTTTGACAAATTACTTAATAAATATCAATTAAGTCATTTATATAAGTCGATAGCATACATTCCATAATAACCAATCAATTATAAATACTAGGAACGACACGACATGTTGCAAAAATATAGAAATCAAAGCGTCGGTTTCCAACTCAAGTTGGTGATCACCTTGTGTCTGGCGGTCGCATTTTCAAGCATATCGGTACTGGTTTACCGCAATGCGTCTGATGTATTACTTGAAAGTACCCTTAAAGAGCATCAATCCAAGGTTGAGGCTATGGCCAAAACCATCGCAGGACAATTCAATGCCTATCTGCATACAGCGAAAGTTCTGGAATCGACATTTCGCAATGGTTACCTTGCCGGCGTTTTTATCGAAGATTACACCGTTGATTTCCAAGGCCATCAGGTTGCGAATATTACCCAATACAGTGAAAGTTTAATCAATGATACCAATATCGTGGATAGTTTCACTCGAGATACAGGTGCAATTGCCACCATTTTCGCGCCTCTGGGCAATGATTTTATTCGCGTATCCACATCCCTTAAAGACCCACAAGGTAATCGGGCTGTAGGTACGACACTTGGCCAAAACCACCCTGGTTATCGACAGCTTATGAATGGTCAGCCGTACTACGCTCAGATAAAACTGTATGGTCAACGCTTCATTACTTATTACGCGCCACTTAAAGACGTGAATGGCAAGGTAAACGGGATTACCTTTATCGGACTCCCCGTAGAGCGTGCTACTCAGAATTTGTTTTCTTCTTTGGAAGACGTCAACTGGGGTGACACCGGATACACCATTATTCTAGACAATGCGAAAGACAACTTAGGGCGCTACCTACTGCACCCGAAGAACAAAGAATCCGATCCACCGATTCAAAACACTCAGGATTACAATGGCAATAAGCCCTTCGACAAAATATTTGAACAGACAAGCGGACTGATCCGTTACCCTTATGAAAGCAATGGAAACGTTGGTGAAAAATACCTTGTTTATACTGAAGTGCCAGGGTGGGATTGGAAACTGCTAGGCGGTACTTTTATTAGCGAAGTGACAAAAGGCAGCCGCACATTACTGAACATTATCGTCATTATTTCTCTGATCGTTGCTGTTGGCACATTTGCTATTCTGACCCTCGTGCTCAACAAGACACTCAAACCACTGACCATCCTCAATGGTTATATGAGTCGACTTGCTAAAGGTGAAGTCAGTATCTCCATCCCGAAAACAGGCAGCGAATCACGCAATGAGATCAACAACTTGAATCTTGGTGTAGCAAACATGGCCAGTCAGCTAGACAATCTAGTCGGCCAAATTCGCTCAACCAGCGATCAAGTAGAGCAAAACTCCACCAGCGTGGTAAGCGATGCACAGCGCAATCTCGACCAATCCGACTTACAGCAAGAACAAGTAGAGCAAGTCGTTACCGCCATCGAAGAAATGGCGGCTTCAGCTCAATCTGTTGCCCAACAAGTGGAAAGCATTGCTGAAAACGTTCGTTCAGCCAATACCGATAGTCAATCAGGTTTAGAGGTCGTTGAGGGAGTGTGCATAGACGTTGCTCAATTGAATGATCAACTCGATCAATCGGCTGCGGCTATTGAACAAGTCAACGTTGATAGCGAAAGCATTCAGACCGTCACCAAAATGATTGATGAAATCGCTGAGCAGACAAATCTGTTAGCACTTAACGCCGCGATTGAAGCGGCAAGAGCCGGAGAACAAGGCCGAGGTTTTGCGGTAGTCGCGGATGAAGTGCGCACTCTTGCACATCGCACTCAAACCTCAGTGCAAGACGTTGTCTCCATTATCGAGAAATTAAGAGGGTCAACCGGTAATGCGGTCAATATGATGGCGCAAAGCCAACAAAATGCGAATAAAGTTTTAGATAAAGCCCAAGAAGCAGGTAATGCACTGGAAGCCATCGCGAGCCAAGTCGAAGCAATTGCAACCCAAGCAGATGCGATTGCGGCGACATCCGAAGAGCAAGCACAAGTCTCTCAAGAGATTGCGACCAGTGCGCATTCGATCAATGAACTTAACCGCCAAAGCCGAGACACCAGTGCGAAAACGTCAGAGAGTGCTGCAGAGCTTCAAAAGCAAGCGCAAGACTTGAAGCAGCAAGTTGACTTCTTCCACTAACCTCATCAAGAGCCGAAGTCATTCGGCTCTTTTTCCTTCGCCTCAGTTGCCTGTTTTTGTTAAAATCTCGCTCCCACATCTGTATTGAGCATGATATGAACTACCAGTGCCCTCTATGCCATCAAGCACTTTCCTTTTCACAGCGTAGCTTTCGTTGCGTCAACAATCACGCCTTTGACTTAGCCAAAGAAGGTTACGTCAATTTGATGCCAGTACAGCATAAGCGCTCTAAAGATCCCGGCGACAACAAAGAGATGATGCAAGCGCGCCGACGCTTTTTGGAAAAGGACTACTATCAACCGATGAAGCAAAAGGTCGCTGAGCTTTGTGCTGAATTTATAGAAAGTGATGCGCCAAGCCTGTTGGACATCGGCTGCGGTGAAGGCTATTACACTACCGAAATGGCTACGCGCTTAACGGAAAAATACCCCAATGCACAAACCTATGGCCTAGATATCTCGAAAGTGGCCATCCGTTATGCAGCAAAACGCTACACAAACTGTGCGTTCAGTGTTGCCTCGAGCCATCGTCTGCCGTTTTCCGACAACAGCTTAGATGCCGTTGTACGAATATATGCACCTTGCAACGCTGAAGAATTAGCGAGAGTAGTAACCGATCAGGGCGTTGTAATCACCGTGACCCCAGCAGCGCGTCACCTCTACCAATTGCGCGAAGCGATCTACTCAGATGTGCGACTTCATAGTGAAGCTTCTGAAGAAATTTTAGGTTTCACCTTAGAGAGAGAAGAAAAGCTCAGTTACGTGATGCCACTTGCTCAAGGTGATGCTTACGATCTGCTACAGATGACGCCGTTCGCATGGAAAGCCTCAGACACACTAAGAGAACAACTTCAATCGGCTACACTGTACAAATGTGAGGCGGATTTCATGTTACGCGTTTATCGCAAACAGAGTTAATGGATAATAATTCTCATTATTATTGAAACATCGATAAGCCTCCAGTAGTATGCACGCACTAATTTCTGGAGGTTTTTTAATGCGTACTCTATTCGCAACTTCGCTTATTACTCTTTTCCTAACAGCCTGCTCAACCACACCAGAGCAGCGTCCGACTACCTTCTATGATTACAGCTTGCTCTCTCCTGACGCTCAACCGGTCTCGTTGACTCAACTACCAAAATCACTGGCCAACGCTGATGTCATCTTAGTCGGTGAATGGCACACTCATGCAGGTGTTCATCGCTTTCAAACCGACCTATTGAGACAATTGGTGCAAGAGCAGAAAACCATTGCCCTTTCTATGGAGCAATTCTCGCGCGACAAACAAAATGTGCTGGATGAGTACCTCGCGGGGACCATTGGTGAGCAAGTCCTGATCAATAACGGCAACGCTTGGCCAAATTACGAGAGCGACTATCGCCCATTGGTTGAGTTTGCCAAAACAAGCGGCCTTGACGTCATTGCCGCCAACGCACCCAAACCTATTGTGCGCTGTATCGGACGCCAAGGTGTCGATTACCTAGATAAACTGACGATCAAAGAGCGCTCATTCCTTGCCAGTGACATCGATACCTCAAATTCGCCTTACAAAGAGAAGTTCATGGCCTCAATGCATCATGGCAAACCAGAACAAACAGAGAAACAATTTGCTGCTCAAGTCACATGGGATGAAACCATGGCAGAAAGCATTGTCTCTTACTTGGCGAAGCACCCTGACACTCAAGTCATTCATGTCGCAGGCAAATTCCACACTGAGCTTGGTCTAGGAACCAAAGCATCCATTTTAAAGCGTAACCCTGATCTAAATGTTGTGGTGATTACGCCGGTGGCAAGCACCGACACTGACAGTGGCGACGACTACCGCTTGTTGGTGAGCGCGCCTCCGGTTCGTTATGTACAAATGGAAAACCGCATGAAAGCCTACCAAAAATTGAAGGGACGCAACGACAATCTGACTTGTCGCTAAAGCCTTACGGCGGGCTATTTCACCGTGTAGCCCGTCAACATTCCTTCCAGTCTCCTCTTTCCGCCAAACAGGCATACTTTATGCTTGTGTGAATTTCATACAAATTACGCATATTTTGCACAAGTTTTTCACATGACGGCCGATACATTGGCTAAGGACAGTATAAGGAGTTCACTATGACGCCAGTAGGAATGGAGCCAGCAAAGCTAGCGACTACCCAGCAGATTAAGCCTCAGACACGTCCGATGGATAACGCACAACCTACGACACCACTGAAAGTCGAGCAAAACAAAGTTACCCTGTCAGAAGAAGGCAAAGCGCTCTTGGCGGCTCTACAGGAAATAGACAAAGAGTCTAACGTAGACAAAAGCGAGAAGACAGTTGGCGATAAAGTCGAGTCTTTTGCACACGGCGCGCTCGGGATGGATCACCCCGATAAGATAAAAGAGGAAGACGATAGTTCATACACGGCAGGGCAATTCCTTTCCGCAGCGGCAACTGTAGGCGGAATTCTACTCGCTGTTTTGTAACCCTGTATACGCTGTAACCGATTAGAATTATTGCTCTTATCGACAAACGATGACGTTTGTTGAGGAGCCATGCCGCATTCCATAATCAATCAGTTTTTGTTTATGGAAAAAGATCGTGAAAAACGCATTCTCGCTTATAGATAAGCCCACCTTTTTTGGCGCGATAGGCCTTCTGCTTGCCGTTGTATTCCCTCTCATTTTGTTCCCGCAGCAAGGGGCTGACTGGATAGCTGTCGCCAAAACCTTCATGACCGACAAACTCGGTTTCTTGTACCTTGCACTTGGTATTACTGCCTTCTTCTTCATGATTTATGTCGTATTTAGCGACATGGGCCAAATCAAACTTGGCGATCCTGATGAAAAACCCGAGTTCGCGACCTCTTCTTGGGCAGCCATGCTGTTTTGTGGCGGTATCGGCGCAAGTATCCTCTACTGGGGCTGTATCGAGTGGGCCTATTACTACCAAAACCCACCGTTTCAACTAGAGCCTGGCAGCGAAGAGGCGGTTCGTTGGGCCGCGACATACGGTATCTTCCACTGGGGGCCAATCGCTTGGTCTATTTACCTCATCCCTGCCCTGCCAATTGCTTACTTCTTCTATGTCCGAAAACAGCCGGTACTCAAAGTATCTAGCGCACTCATGCCCGTGATTGGCGAAGAGCGCACCCAAGGCACCGCTGGCAAAGTGGTGGATGTTCTGTTTATTTTTGGTCTTCTTGGCGGCGCTGCTACCACGCTTGGCTTGGCTGCCCCGCTCATTGGTGAAGGGCTCTATTTCTTGTTCGGGATAGAGCAAAGCACGCTTAGCCAAATTGCTATTCTGCTGGTTTGTACGGCAATCTTTGCTTACTCATCGTATGCAGGGATGGAAAAAGGCATCAAGATCCTCAGCAACATCAACTTTTGGGGAGCTATGGGGCTACTCGCCTTTGTCCTAGCCGTCGGTCCTACGATTTTCATGCTGGAAACCGGTCTAGACTCGATTGGCCGAATGTTGTCGAACTTTTTCGTCATGGCGACTTGGGCAGAGCCTTTCGGGGGATATGGCAGTTTTGATGACACACATTTCCCTCAGGATTGGACGATATTCTACTGGGCATGGTGGCTAGTCTTTGCACCGAGCATGGGCCTGTTTGTCGCTCGCATTTCACGAGGCCGCACAATTAAACAGATGGTGTCGGGCTCAATTTTCTTTGGTTCATTGGGCTGTTTTTTGTTCTTCATGGTTCTTGGCAACTACGGTTTGTCACTTCAGCTATCGGGAGAACTCGATGTGGTTAGCATCCTCAATACACAGGGAGCAACCAAAGCCATTTTCTCGATGCTGGATGCCCTACCGATGGGCACCTTGGTGATTGCGGTGTTCACCCTACTCTGCGTCATTTTCACTGCCACCACATTCGACTCTATCTCTTACATTTTAGCGTCTGTGGTCCAAAACAACGTCACCGAAGAGCCGATGCGTTGGAACCGTATGTTCTGGGCGTTTGCTCTTTCGTTCTTGCCGACGGTTTTAATGTTCCTAGGTGGGTTAAGCACACTGCAAACCGCCGCCATTGTTGGTGGTCTGCCACTGCTTGGCATCTCGGTTATGCTGATGATTTCAGCCGTTCGAGCCACCTCGTTGGACTTGCGCCATCAAGAAGATTACGTTGAACCAACCATCAATATCGAAGAGCTGCCTGAAATGGACCCTTGGTCTTTGGAAGGCATGGCACTGGCACGTTTTGAGCGAAGCCGTGACGCAGCCCAAGAAGCGGCTGAACAAGAACGTCAAGCATTGGCAAACGTGATGAAAGTGAAAAAGCGCATCCGTGCGTTTGCTCTTGAACATGATGGAGAAGAGGCATTTTCAGGTCATCATTTGCCGCAAGAGCTGCAAGACGAACTTCAGTCTGCGCTTGATGCCGTCGCAAAAGCGCAAGATGCCAAAGAAGCAGCATCGGAACAAGCGCAAACCGCACGAAGCGAGTTCAATCAAGTGGTTCTCAACGCCGCTAACTAGTTTTCTTTAGCCTTCCTTAACTCAAGCCTACTGAACGTAGGCTTTTTTCATTCTTTTCAATCAAAATCGAATAAATACTCAGTTTTATATTTATGACATAAATACGAAACACAGTTGACACAAACCAGTGCTTTAATCAGCTCGCTTATCAAATAAGGACAATTCAATGAAGCACTTAATCAAACCTGTTATTGCCGCAGTGGCAACGTCTACGCTCTCGTTCAACGCACTTTCAGCGGAAATCAAAAACGTGATTTTGATGATTGGTGATGGAATGGGACCGCAGCAAGTTGGCCTGCTTGAGACCTATGCCAATCAAGCGCCGAACTCCATCTACAACGGTAACAAAACCGCGCTGTACAAACTGGCTCAAGAGGGTGTGATTGGTTCATCCCTCACCCATCCTGAAGACGCGATCGTCGTCGACTCTGCCTGTTCAGCCACCATGCTTGCAACGGGTCAATACACCGCCTCGGAAGTGATTGGCGTTGACTCTCAGGGCAACCACATTGAAACCGTTTTGGAAAAAGCGAAAAAAGCAGGTAAAGCGACTGGCCTGGTTTCGGATACTCGTTTAACCCACGCCACACCAGCCGCTTTTGCAGCGCATCAACCTCACCGCTCACTGGAAAACGAAATTGCGTCAGACATGCTGGCGACAGGTGTGGATGTCATGCTATCTGGCGGCCTACGCCATTGGATCCCGAAATCAACCAATGACAAAGGGGAAACATACAAAGCGCTTCAAACCCTGACGCAAGGTGACGTTTACCTCAAATCAAAACGTAAAGATGAACGCAACCTGCTTACCGAAGCTCAGCAAGACGGATACCAGTTAGCTTTCAACCGCTCAATGCTCAATGATGCGAACGGTGACAAATTGCTAGGCTTGTTCTCCTACTCAGGAATGGATGACGGCATCGCATACAGCAACAATAAAGCGGATGCAAAACGCACTCAGCCAAGCCTGAAAGAGATGACTGAGAAAGCGATCGATGTTCTATCGAAAGACAAAGACGGCTTTTTCTTAATGGTAGAAGGTGGTCAAATAGACTGGGCTGGTCATAGCAATGACGCAGGCACCATGCTGCATGAAATGATCAAGTTTGATGAAGCGGTTGAATCGGTATACCAGTGGGCCAAAGATCGTGACGATACCATCGTAATTGTCACTGCGGATCATGAAACCGGATCGTTTGGGTTCAGTTACTCGTCTCAAAACTTGCCGAAGCCTCAAAAGCGTTCTGGAGAAGCCTTTGCTAAGCGAGACTACGCACCGAACTTCAACTTTGGCTCATTTGATATCCTAGACGGATTATACAACCAAAAACAAAGCTACTACGGCATGATCAGCCAATTCCAAAAGCTGGACAAATCACAGCAAACACCGCAGAAACTGGCTGAGATTGTGAACCAAAACAGCGCGTTCCCGATTACCGCAAAACAAGCGGAAAACGTACTAGCGAGCAAGCCAAACCCTTACCGTCTTGCGCAACACAAGTACTTAGCGGAAGAGAACGTCCCTGCGATCAACGACTTTGACGCCTTCTTCCCATACAACGACCGTGGCAACCTGTTAGCAAGAGAGCAAGCTACTGGGCAAAATATTGTTTGGGGAACAGGAACACACACTCACACTCCGGTAAACGTTTTTGCATGGGGACCCGCTGAAAAGATCCTGCCTGTTTCCAAAATCATGCACCACTCAGAACTGGGTGAGTTCATTAAACAGCAGGTTAACTAAGCTGATTATCACCAACTTGCACTACTCAGCGCCCTTCGGGGCGTTTTTTTGTTTGCGGCGCAGTGATTGACTCTCAGCGAGGGAGAGATAAGAATAGACCCAGCAATAACTAAGGTCTTCGAACATGTGTGAAATATTCTCCCAACAGCCACAAGAAAACTACCAAACGGTCGCTCGCTCCATTCGCATTGATGGCCACGCCACCAGCATTAAACTTGAGGCCAGCTTTTGGCAAATCCTCGAAGAGATCGCTGCAAAGCAAGAGATGTCACTCCCTCGCTTTATTAGCTCTATTCACAACGAAGCCTTGCAGCACAACGGTGAGATTAGCAACTTCACTTCGCTGCTTCGCTGCGCGTGCCTCATTTACCTGCGCCAACCAAACAATGTAATGGAAGAAGTAAAACAGCAATTGCATGAGTTCGCGTAAAAATGGCCGTGTCGTACTCTAGTACTACCTAATCTGTTTTCGCTGCCCGTATCCTACCCAAATCAGAAGTAAGAGGCAGTTATGACAAAACTCATTCACTCCATGGTCAGGGTTAGCGACCTTGCCCGCTCAATCGTTTTTTATCGCCAAGCCTTAGAGCTTGAAATCAAAGACCAGTTTATGTTCGATGGCTTTAGCTTAACCTACTTGGCAAATGCGGAAACCGGGTTCGAGCTAGAGCTGACACACAACCACGGCCAAGAAGAACCCTACAGTCATGGCACTGGATATGGGCATTTAGCGGTAAGTGTCGAAGATATTGAGCAAGCACACAAACGCATCAAAGCTCTGGGAATCGACGCATCGGATGTCAAAGCGCTCGATCACAATGGCGCTCACCTTGCGACCTTCTTTTTCATCACCGATCCAGACGGATACAAAATCGAGTTTTTGCAGCGCCAAGGGCGTTATCTATAAAGAGTATGACTATGATCCATTTAACCGCGACTTTTGATGCCAAAGATGGCGCCGAGCAAGATTTACAGACGCTATTAACAGCGCTAATTGAACCCACTCGCAATGAGCCAGGCTGTGTGTCTTACCGTTTATTTAAAGATACAAACGTAGCAGGCCGTTTTGTTTTTCAAGAACAATTTGCCGACCAAGAAGCTTTCGACTTTCATAGCCAGCAACCCTATTTGCAAAACTTACTCGGCCAGCTTGATGGCGTCTTGAAAGGTGAACCCATCATTACTTTCTTCGAAGAAATCGAATAACAAAGAGCGCCCTAAGTGGCGCTCTTATTGTTTATCCCTCTTGCTCTTTCACCATATGCAAATGAACATCTTGCTGTGGGAACGGAATGGAAATTCCTTCTTGGTCAAAGCGCAGTTTCACTTCCTTAGTGACGTCCCAATAGACATCCCAGTAATCGTCCGTTTTTACCCAAGGGCGAACAATAAAATCGACGGATGACGTATTCAAGGTGTGTACTTTGATGTTCGGCTCAGGTGAACGTAGGACCAACGGGTGCGAGGTGACGATATCAGTCAATACTTGTTCTGCTTTGAGCAAGTCATCACTGTAACCGATCCCAAATACCATATCGACGCGACGAACACGCTCATGAGTCACGTTCTTAATCACATCCCCCCAAATCTTGCTGTTTGGAATGATGATGATTTGGTTGTCGAACGTTTTAATCGTCGTATTGACCAAACTCATATGGCTCACCTTACCATCCACGCCACCCGCAAACACGAAATCGCCAACATCAAATGGGCGATAAATCAGCAGCATCATGCCCGCCGCAAAATTGGATAGCGTATCTTGCAATGCAAAACCGATAATGACCCCAGCAATACCAAAACCGGTTAACACTGGCGCAAGGTTCAAGCCGACTTGTGACAGCGAAACCAGAATACCAATCACCCATACGACGTTACCCGACATGTTAATAAAGAACTCTTGCATCAACTGAGAGAGTTTTAAGTTCTTCGAGATCACCGTTTTACTGACGACTTTACGAGTCAACTTCGCCACCATGCTGGTCGCTAAAATCAGTAGTGCAAACACAAACAGTTGGAACAGGTGCTGAGGCGCGTTGTTGGCAATCCAATCCCAAATATTGGTCGACCAATTGGACAGAATCGACAACAATACTTGCCCGTCGAGTAAATCCTGCGTAATGCTGCCCGTCACCTCAAAGATCAATCGCTTGTACTCAGACGTATCGATATTCAACTGATCAGCGATCGAGATAAGCGAGTTTAAGCTGTCGACCGCGATGTTCATGCGTTGCTTAATCACCAACTGAGTCAATTGAAGCGACGACTTTTCAGATTCAGGGCTCACCGTTAACTGCTTGCCAACGACACTCACCTGCTGATTGAAATACTCGACAGACGCAGATATCAAGCGTAAGCGTTTACTCACTAACTCAGTAAACGTCTGCTCAGCGAGCGTTTCGTCAACACCCAACTGCTTCAACCACTGAATATTCTGCCAGTTGGCTTCAATGATGGTATCAAGATAATGCTGCAACTCTTGGTAGTCGTTGAGTAACGTCAGCCGTTCTTCTTCTTTGGCTGTGTTGATTTTTTCTGATAGCGTTTTAATTTTCTCTTCGAGAAAAATTGAGGCATTTTGGGAATACTTTTGCTGCATCTCAACTTGTCTAACGAGCTCATTCTTCGGAATCGAGTCTCGATTGATGGCCGCAGATAAAGCGCTTCTTAAATCCTCATTTTTCTGGAAAAGCTTAAGCTGCAACGCGTCTTTTTCTTCGCCACTGGCATTCATTAGCGCATCGGAGAGATCTTTTAAGTCCGAGTTGATGGTTTCGATCTTCAACTGAGCTTCAGACTTAACCGGCTCTGTCACTTCTTGCGCGGCAAACACCGAGAAACTCAGCATGGCCGCCAGTAGCACAAACACAATACCTTTTGGTAACCCTATACAACGGTGAGAAAGCAATCGCATGACAACCTCAAACAATAAGTCTTTGTTTCTTTTGTAGATAGCAGTAAGTGTACACCACAAACAGAAAAAGAAATGCGTGCTGAACGTTAAAGAACAGCAAATAGAAAAACAGCCGCATAATGCGGCTGTTTCAAAGAGATTAACGGTTAGGATGATTTAGGATGTGGTCCTCCCAATCGACCACTTCTATCTCATAGACCACTTTGTTACGCACACTTTCCCCTGCCGCATGCATGGCCGATTTAGAGCCTGTAATCAATGGATGCCACTCTGGCAAGCTCTGCCCTTCGGCGAGCAAACGATACGCGCAGGTGTGAGGAAGCCACGTGAAGTCTTCAATATCGTCTTGAGTCAGCTTGGTACACTCTTCATCGTAATTGAAACGATTCGGGTAATCTTTACACGAGCATGTCTTACTATTTAACAAGCTGCACGCAACATTGGTGTAATAGATTTCATCGGTATCTTCATCCATGAGCTTGTGTAGGCAGCATTTACCACAACCATCGCAAAGAGACTCCCACTCTTGTTCGGTCATCTGCTCTAGTTTTTTTGTTTGCCAAAATGGTGCGCTCATTGGTGTTACTTCGTTATCAAACAGGGGTGCGATTTATACCGTTTAGACTTCCAAAATTCAAGGGCAAAGTTTGAGCTGATCACGCTTGGCTTTTTTGCTAATATCCCGCTCTTGCAAATTTCGAGGTCAGTTTGATGGATTGTCGCTTAGGTTGCGGCGCGTGCTGTATTGCGCCCAGTATCTCTTCTTTTATCCCGGGAATGCCCAATGGCAAGCCTGCTGGGGTTCGGTGTATCCAATTGAATGACGACAATCTGTGTAAATTGTTTGGTAAGCCAGAACGCCCCAAAGTCTGCCATGAGTTTAAGCCTTGTCCGGTAGTGTGCGGAAAAACCAATCAGCAAGCACTGAACAATATTGCAGAGTTAGAGAGCCTGACCTAAAAACACCCACGCTCGAGTTACATCTGCCCTTTGCATTCATTTTATAAAACTCATCACAAGTTTTTCTCTTCGTCACAATCGGTCACACTGGTGGTCATTCATTCAGGTTATAGTTCCCACATCACAGATTCACTATTGCGGAACTATGACCATCACTCCTACTTTTCACATCATCCTGGTTGAAGATGACAATGAACTCGCTGAGTTAATTCAAGACTTCTTACAAAACTACGAATTCAGCGTCAGCATCGTCGGTGACGGCATTCGCGCCGTGGATACCATTCTTAGCCAACAGCCCGATCTTGTGATCCTTGATGTCATGTTACCTGGTCAAAGTGGCATGGATGTATGCCGAGCGATTCGTTCTGGATACACGGGAATGATATTGATGCAAACCGCATTAGATGACGATATTGATCAAGTGATGGGGCTCGAGTTGGGTGCCGACGATTACATCGTAAAACAAGTAAAACCAAGGCTGCTCTTGTCGCGAATCAGAGCGCTGCTGCGTCGCCAAGAGCGGACGCTCTCCTCCAAGCACGAGCTTCGCTTTGGTGATTTAGCGATCAACTTGCAGCATCGTAGTGTCGAACTCAATCAGCAAGCCATCAAACTCACGACATCCGAATTCGAATTACTGCTTTTATTAGCCAAGAATGTTGGTGAGGTGGTCTCAAGAGATGACATTGCGCAGCACATTAGAGGGTTTGAGTATGATGGTTTAGATCGATCGATTGACAGACGAATCTCTCGATTACGGCGTTCGCTCAATGACGATCCAAACCAACCTGAATTGATAAAAACAATCCGCGGCGTTGGATACCAACTCTGCATGACATCACTAGGGGCTTGATATGATTCGAGCGTTTTCTATTTTGTGGCTAGTGGTTTTTGTGCCGATTGTCCTGCTCATCATTCCCACGAAAATCAACCCAATTCAGCGGCTCAACGAAGCCTTCTCTGAACACTTTTATCAGCAGATCTACTCGGTTAACTTTGAGCTGCTGTCAGACAAACTGCTTAACCAACCCAACGAGCAATGGGACATCACCATTCAGCGCTATGCCACTGAGTTCGCCTACCCATTAAAGCTCGACTCATTGTCTGACTACGAGTTTGATCAATCACTGCATGAATCACTGCAAAATGGGCAAGTATCCTTTCTTTACGGTGACCCTATGGCACTGGTTCAACGTGTCGGTTCTAGCGATAAAGTCATCTATTTTGCCCTCAATGAATCCACAGAACTTGCGGTTCTTAACCAAGCCAGAGGGACGTTATTTCTTGCCGCTGAGCATCTTCGGTCACTCCCGAAGGAAGAATGGGATGCCGATCTGGCAAGGCAAAATCAGTTGATTCCCTTCTCAATTCGGTTAAAAACACAGTCTGAATTATCTGATGACGCCCTGTTTGCTCTTAAACAAACCATCAATGGCCCCGTGAGCTACGTGAACAACATGGGACAAGTTGAGTTACTCGCCGCCATTGAGCCTGGGCTGTGGCTTCATGTACAAGACGACCTATCGCAAACCACTCAGCTGAAGCTAACCTCAGCCATTGGCGTTCTGTTTTTCTTATTGATCTCACTTGCTCTGGTACTGTGGATCTTCCCGTTGTGGCGCGACTTAAAACAGCTTGTCGCTACTGCCAATGAATTTGGGCGTGGGCATCTGTCACGACGAGCAAAAGCATGCAAAATGACGGTCGCATCCCAACTTAGCCTCTCTTTCAACAAAATGGCAGACAATATCGAGAATTTAATCGCAGGCCAAAGAGAGCTGACCAATGCCATCGCCCACGATTTACGCACGCCTCTGTACCGATTGCGCTTTGCCCTCGAAATGCTGGATGACGAACAAACATCGGCAACTCAGAGAGAAAAATACCGCCGTACTATCGACTCGAGCATTGAAGATCTCGACCATCTCATCAATCAGAATTTAGTGTTGGCCCGCTACAATCGAGTCGCTGATATTAACCAGTTCTCTCACTGCCATTTCGCCGACTGCTTAAAGCAAGAAGTCGAGCACTTCACCCTTGAGCATCCCAACTTGATCATCAACCTTGAGGTGTCGCAAGATCTGCAACAGCAACAGGTATTCATTGACCAAAACGGACTGATGCGGGCGGTCAAAAATCTTCTGAGTAATGCCAGTCGTTACGCTGCCACAACCATCACGCTCAGTTTTCAGTGCCAGCACAAGCACTACGTCATTTGTGTCGAAGACGATGGGGTTGGAATCGCGAAAACGGATGTAGAACGCGTTTTCGAACCTTTTGCACAACTTGAAAACCAAGAGCGTGGCAGTGGGAAAGGACACGGATTAGGCTTAGCGATCGTCAAACAAATCGCCCATTGGCACAGTGGACAAGTACTCGTTGACGACTCTTCACTCGGAGGCGCTAAATTTATCATTCAGTGGCCTCAGTCTTTTACGATGCAACCGTCCTAATCATCTTAATGTGACCAAAATGGACACAAACTGTCCACGATTCGCCAACGACCCATAAGCAGAGTGAATGGTAATTTTAATTCGCATTACTTTATTGCTAATTAAAAGGACGTCACATGATTTCTCGCTTCACTCTATATCGTTGGTCATGCTGCACGCTGCTCGCACTCTTGCCCATGAGTAGTCTCGCACAAACCGACGCATTTACTCCCGGATTCAGCGGTACACTCAGCGTCAATGCAGGATGGAGTCAAAACCAGTCGCAATCCAGCACCCACGATGACAATGCCAGCACTGCAAGTCTAGATGATGAAGGTGAACGCATCGCTCAAGCCGCGCCATTTATTCTTGGTCGCTTACAATACAGTTTTGGCAATACATTGATCTACTTGGGAAATAGCGAAGATCAAATCACGCAAGCGCAGTTTCAGGCCGAGCTAGGAGTCTCCCAAAAAATCACGAAACACCTTGTGGCGACTGGCGCTCTGTTTGGAAACTTACCCGGAATGGATGAGGTGTGGGAAGACCCATATCTAACCAATCAAGACAGACAAACGACCGACCAACGCGTATCGGGAGGCCGCCTCTCACTAGACTTCAATGCTCCTTTCCCTGTGTCGGTGAAATATGCGTACGCTACCAGCGACATAGAACAAGATGATATTGGTTTGTCACTTAGCCTCTCGCCCGTGCAGCGTGATCAACTTGCTAGAGATAGCCAATATCACCGCTTTGGGACCGAATTAACTTTCCCCCTTCATCCAAGTCTGATTCTGGCACCTGCACTTTACTACACGGTTAGAGATGCGAAGGGCGATGCGCACGACTTCGAACAGTTCAGCGCGCAACTGTCCGTCATTTTAAGTCTGCGTCAACATAGTATTACCACCACCATTCGAAATAGCAGTAGCGCCTTTGACAAAGAGAACCCTGTATTCAATCAAAAACAAGATCAGAACACTGTCGGCGTCTTTTCTGTTTATAGCTATCAGCAACTCTTTGGCTGGCAAGGTACTCAGTTGCATGTGATGGCGGGTTATCAAAAGCAGGACTCCGACATCAACTTCTACGATAGCGAAAATACCTTTCTTTCAACGGGCATTAGCTACAGCTTTTAACCAAGGAATAACACGATGAACTACTTGAAAGTACTGAGTATTGCGTTAGTGCTGTTCACATTCGGCTGTGTCGATGATGCAAGCGATACTGAAAAATACACTAAACCCACTGTGAACGCAGGCTCGGATCAGTTGCACACGCTTCCGCAGGCAAGTGTCACCTTAAGAGGCTCAACCAAAACTTACCCCAAACACCTCTACAAGATTAAGACGACGCGATGGAGCCAGATCTCAGGTCCTCAGCAACTTGCTATTTTGAACGGTGACAGTTTGACCGCAACACTGATCAATCCAACCATTGCGGGCACTTACGAGTTTGAACTGTATGCAAAAGACAGTATCGGAAGAACCAATACTGATAGGGTCAAAATCATTCTTAGAGAGCAGCAAGTGTTGGTCAACGCTCGAACCACATCAACTTACCTTGATGACTACCAGTTGATGTGGGATTCAGTGTTCCATCGTTTTGCCGATCAGTATGACGTCGAGCAGCAGTGGCACCGAATCTATCAAGCCTACTGGGTAAAAGCAGCAGACGTCGCCAATGAATTAGAATGGCAACAACTCATCGATACCCTAAAACGTGAGATGGCAAGCGAGCAAAATCAACGAGAGCAACCAGTGCGAGATGATCAACCGACGTTTGCCGTTGACTGGTCGAGTGAAAATGGTATTGCGACTGTCACCCTAACCGAGCCCAATCAGGTTACACCGACCGAACTGCGTAAGGCGATAGACTCACTATGGGCAGCGTTAACCGATAGCCATGAGGTTCACATTGACGTGAAAAGCAGTTCGCCGCTTACCGAGCAAATCCGATGGACCTTGATGGAGAGCTTCGCTCAACAAACAATGGATGTGTGCTTACTGGATGGAGAGAAATCTAACTCTTGCGTCACGGTCAATGCCAACAAGCGGCTTGAAGGTAAACGCCTCTTGGCTTCATATACCAGTCGCGATAGCGTATGGAGTCGATTTTTACTTGCAAGCCAAAATGGTGAAAGCCGCCTGATGATTAGCCCTACAGTGACTCAAGAAATAGAGCGCTTTAGACACTAAGCCTATAGACGTAAAAGTGGTCCACCACAAAAAAGCGATGCTCATGGCATCGCTTTATCAACTTAACTTTTGTCGGCCTAACAACGAATGGGATAACGTTGTACCGTCAACCAATTCGAGCTCGCCCCCGACAGGAACCCCGTGAGCAATACGGCTTGCCGATACTTGGCTTTCTTTACATAGCTCGGCAATGTAGTGTGCTGTTGCTTCGCCTTCAACGGTGGGATTTGTCGCCAAAATCACTTCGCTAATATCACCACGGCGTAAACGATAGTCCAACACATCAAGACCAATATCGCTCGGTCCGATACCGTCTAACGGCGACAAGTGCCCCATCAAGACAAAGTAACGTCCGGAATACTGCCCCGTTGCTTCCACGGCTGCAATATCAGCAGGGCTTTCAACCACACAAAGCTGGCCATTTTCTTGCCGCTTCGGGTTAGTGCAGATATGACACACTTCCTCTTCTGTGAAAGTACGACATTCGCTACAGTGGCCAATTTCGGTCATTGACTGGCTTAGGGCATCCGCCAGTTGCAAGCCACCTTTTCTATCTCGCTGTAACAAATGAAAGGCCATACGCTGCGCAGACTTGGGGCCAACCCCAGGTAGACAACGTAAGGCCTCCATCAATTGTTCCAGCATATGACTGGTACGCATTAACTAACCTTGTCGATTAGAACGGCATTTTCATACCTGGTGGTAATTGCATACCGCCAGTTACGCCAGCCATTTTCTCTTTTTGAGTTTCTTCAACGCGGCGAGCAGCATCGTTAAATGCAGCAGCGATAAGATCTTCAAGCATCTCTTTGTCGTCTTCCATCAAGCTTTCATCGATTTCAACACGACGCACACTGTGACTACCAGTAATCGTCACTTTCACAAGGCCAGCACCAGACTCACCGGTCACTTCCATATTTGCGATTTCTTCTTGAAGCTTTTGCATACGCTCTTGCATTTGCTGGGCTTGCTTCATTAGAGTGCCCATACCGCCTTTACCAAACATGTTTATCTCTCTGGTTAGTTAGCTTGTTTCGTTATTAGATGGGGCTGAACTCAATCGCTTTCAACCCCGACAATTAAATTGGTCGTACACTCTCTTTATCAAGTTCAGCCGCGAAACGTCGCTCGATAAAGCGAACGTGTTCATCATTTTCTAGGCTGGTGAATGCTTGCTGCAATTTACCCTGATAAAGTTTGTCTCTTAATTCTAACGGAGTTTCCCCCTTATCGCCCACTTCCACGCTCAAGTGGCACTCTTCACCCAATACGCTATTGAGCGCCTGAAGCAGTTCGCTCTGTGCGCGGTCGGTGTTCAGGTGCGCCTGTTCTGGTCGTAGCGTCAATGAAATAGAAGAACCACTGCGCTCAAAATGCGAGTTCAGCGCGAGCTGCTCAGTCAATTTGGCGGTCTCTAACTTGCTGATCAATGACGCCCAATCACTTTGCTCTAAGCTCTCAACCACCAGCTTCTGTATCATTTCTGGTGTTTTTTCATGCTCTAGGGCTTTCTTTAACTGTGTCGGTGTGAGCTCAGTTTTCTGCTGCTCTTTTTGCGGTAGAGTTGGTTTCCAGCGATAAGGCTCATTCTCTTCTACAGGTGTTGCAGTCGATTGTGGGTTTGACAAAGGCGACACCTGCGATGCTCCACCGTGCTTTTGAGCAACACGGTCGAGCACAGAATCTGGTTTAGCAGATGCCGCTCTAGCCTTTTTTGGCGCGTTTCCTGATGCGTCAGGATTTGGTGTCAAACCTTTACGCTGAGATCGCAGTTGATGGCGCAATCCGCTTATCGCTGATGTTCCTCTGCTCGTAGGCGGCTGCTCTGACTGTGCAGGTGGACGCTGTTGAGGCGCGCTTTGAGAAGGAGCATGCCCTTGCATTGGAGCATCATCATACATTGGCGGAGCATCGTATTGCACTGGCTCATTCATATAGCCCGGAGGTGGAGCGTCATAACCTTGATCTGGCACCGATGGCTGAGTGTGCGGCATTGGCGCTGAAGGGCTTTGCTCAGTCATCGCGCTTTGGGGAGTCGGAGCAGGTTGAGGTTGTGACGTTGCCTGCGGCGCACTAGCAACTGGCGCAGGGCTGACCTCAGGTGCGGTTGAAATTGCGTTTGCTTGCGGCTGAGAAGCGGGTCTAAATGCCATCATGCGCAGCACAACCATCTCTAAGCCAATTCGCTCCGACGGTGCTAACGGCAGATCTTGACGACCTTTCAACGCAATTTGGTAGTACAACTGCACATCTTGCGGAGAGAGCGCTCGGCTAAGCAGCTCTATTTTTTCAGCGTCAGGCTGCGCTTTGTCTAGCGTTGAAGGCAACGCTTGGAACATCGCCATACGATGCAGTTGGGTCGCAAGCTGTTGCAGCAACCCATCCCACTCTACCCCGTTTTGCGCGAGCTGGGTCACCATCTCCATTGCTTGTTGTGGCTGTTTGGAACTGATGGCTTCAAGTAAATGCAGTGCCTGATCCGTATCTAGCGTTCCCAACATGTGGGCAACGCTATCAGTTAACACAGTACCATTACCAAGTGCGATAGCTTGATCGGTCAAACTGAGTGCATCACGCATACTGCCATCCGCAGCGTGTGCGATCATACCAAGAGCACGAGCCTCACTGGTCACTTGCTCTTTAGCTAAAATGTGGTCTAGCTGCTCATGTATAGTATCCACACTGATTGGCTTCAGATGGAACTGTAAACAGCGAGACAATATTGTCACTGGTAGTTTTTGAGGATCCGTGGTCGCGAGCAAAAACTTCACATACTCTGGTGGCTCTTCAAGCGTTTTTAATAACGCATTGAAACTATGGCGCGAGAGCATATGAACTTCATCGATGAGGTAAACTTTGAATCGACCGCGAGCCGGTTTGTACTGAACGTTGTCCAGCAATTCACGAGTATCTTCGACCTTTGTGCGCGACGCAGCATCAATCTCTAGCAAATCAACAAAGCGACCTTCATCGATTTCTTTACAAGTGGCACATTGACCACATGGCGTCGAGGTAATGCCTGTTTCACAGTTTAACCCTTTGGCAAACAAACGACCGATTGTCGTCTTGCCGACTCCTCGCGTACCGCTAAATAGATACGCGTGATGCAGTCGATTCTGGGCTAACGCATTTTCGAGTGCTGTTAAGACATGGCTTTGACCGACAACTTCCGTAAATTTTGTCGGACGCCATTTTCGCGCTAAGGCAAGATAACTCATGAATTAAACCTATTAATAACTTACCCGATTAGTGACCTTCAAATTCACAGATGCTGTAAACATTAAGACCTAGGCCCTCAAGACGCTTGTCTCCGCCAATTTCAGGAAGATTGATCACAAACGCCGCGTGCTCTACCACACCACCAAGCTGACGAATCAGTTTAGTCGTCGCTTCGATTGTGCCGCCTGTTGCCAGTAGGTCATCAACCACAAGGACTTTGTCGCCTTCTTTGATCGCGTCTGTGTGAATTTCTAGTGTGTCAGTACCGTACTCAAGTTCATAAGATTGAGCGACAGTTTCACGTGGCAATTTGCCAGGTTTACGAACAGGAACGAAACCAACACCAAGCTCTAGTGCTAAAGGCGCGCCAAATAAGAAGCCTCGTGCTTCGGTGCCCACGACTTTAGTGAATCCCATCGATTGGTACTTTTCCACCAGAAGTTTGATGGTTGCGCGGTACGCCGCTGGATCTTCCATCAAGCTAGTGACATCGCGAAATAGAATGCCTGGTTTCGGGTAGTCTTGAATGCTTTTAATACTAGATTTGATCAGTTGGAGTGTTTCAGTTGTCATAATTCATTACTTAGATTGGCTAGGCTTGTCGGTTTATATAATTAGTATTTTCAAGCAATAGCGTGGGTTCTCTGCACAATGCATTGCTGAATCTATTCAACATGCTGACTAAAAGGTTTGTGCCTAAAAAACAAACGCCCACTCGAAGGTGGGCACGCTTCCTTGCAATCTTAGTGATTTTCTTGCTCGTCAGCAAGGCGCTCAATCACAGGCAACCGAATAAACCAAACCAGAAGTGCCACCAGCATGATCACTAGCATAATTTTTAGCCAAAAATGGGGAACAAACCATATTGAGAAACTGAAGCTCAGCAAAATATAAACGGCACCTCGGGTTTTGACCTTGGTGGTAACCGCTTTGTGGTTATGCCAATTGTCTAATATTGGTCCAAAGGTTTTGTGTTGGTGCAACCACCGATGAAATCGAGGACTGCTGCGCATAAAGCAAGCGCTAGAAAGTAAAATGAAGGGCGTGGTCGGTAACAAAGGTAGGAATATGCCCAGAATGCCCAGGCACAAACTCAGGATACCAACAATATTTAAGCTAAGTCTGCGAATACTGATGGCATGCCCCTAGAAAAATTTAGAAGCCCGCGTATCCGTTAAGTACACGAATCCAAGTCAAAGTAGCTGGAAGTGTAGGGATAAGTAGGACTGCAATAAAACCTAAAAAGTAAAAGATATTATAAGGTTCTTTAAAATCTTTGTCTGCCATGGATTACTTCTCTGATGTAGGTGACGATTTATTTAAGACCAAGTGAAATAAGGGTTAACACTATGGGCTTTTTTTGTTTCGGCGGACTATACCCTATTCTGTGTTCTGGAAACACCGAGTAAAAACAGGGTTATTAAGATTTTATGACTTGAGGCGAGCAGCGCTTAAGCACTGCCACCACGATAGATATCTAAGGTAAAGCTACTCGATCCCAAGCAACTAAGGGCAATCTGACAAGCAGACTGAATCGGCAACTCGTTGGTGATAAAGTTCTTAACGCAGTTATCGCCAAGCGTAACCCCGGGCTGAATATGTTGAGAGATATAACCATTTGACCACTGGCAATCAAGACCAGCGGGTAAAATAGATAGCGTCCCTTCAGAGAGGTCTGCAACGCCAAACAAGGCTTTAACTGGCGTAGAGCATTGCGAGCACTTGATTCCCTTCTCCAGCAAATAGGCGATGTCTTTTAAATCGGCGTTGAAACACTTGAGGTTACGTAAATAGTCATGGAACAAGGCACGAATCAAGAGTGTGGTTGCAGCACCGTGCTCACCTTCACTTGCTGAATCAACGATATAAAACGCAAACTGTCCGTTCATTAACCAAGCGTAATCAAACACGATAGGCATCACGTCGGTAGACTGCAAAATGCGGTAACTGCACTTCCAGTCCCCTTGCGAGGTATCCCGATCAGGAAGCAGGGCGTGAAGCAAATCTTTGGCGGCACTGCGATTTTCTTGCAAGAACTCAAGATGCCAATGCAGCTCTTGCTCTTCGGGCACATCCCCACTATCAACACGGAACCATTGGCTTGCAAAATCGCGTTGGTCACTCAAATGATTGTCCGAGTCGTCTAAGGTATTCTCAATCGCGCACATCAAATGCTCGTAATTGCCAATCGGCTTGGGCAAGAAATCCTTTATTCCGTAACGAAGCGCTTTTGCAACATCGGCCATATCGTCTGTCGCAGACACCACAATCAAAGGCAGCGATGGATACTCCAAGCTCACCTCTTCTACAAACTCGATGCCATCGAGTACTGGCATGGCAAGATCGCACATGATGATGTCTGGCTCTGCGCTCTTAAGCTTCCTTAAACCGTCTAATCCGTTCTCAGCCTCGACGACTTTGTATCCTTGAGATAGCAAGAAGCCCGACGTGATGCGACGGAAGATAGGATCATCGTCAACCAACATGACAAGTTTTTCACCAGGGGCAATATTGGGAGTATCGCTTGGTGCAACTTCAACTGTTTTATACATAAACCTTTGCCTCACACAACTATAAAGTACAACGTGTTTATTATTGTTATTCGGTCTAGTGACCTTTGTTTCAAACGCCCTTTAAAAGTAGTCACGAACGGCTGTTTATACAAATCTTCCACTTTTGCTCTGGGTTGCATACTATATGTATGGAATATCAAATATCGATAAAGATGTTGATATGTCTCAACCTTTGACATTTGATATAGATATAAATTAACCAGATTCGTAAAAAAATGTGTCTACTAAAATGAAATTAGATGATCTCAACTTGTTCAGGCTTGTGGTCGAAAATGGGAGCTACACCGCGACTTCCCGAAAAACTATGATCCCTGTTGCAACGATTACTCGACGCATACAGGCTTTGGAGGATTCTCTAAACCTGCGTCTACTGAATAGGCACGCGCGTAAACTTTCCCTGACAGAGGCGGGAGAGCGCTTTTACAGCGAATGTTCACCGCTGCTAGACCGATTGACGCTCACCGCAGAAGAGATCTCCGATGAATGTCGCGGTGCTGCAGGTAAGATTCGTATAACGGCGCCATCAAACTTAACCAAGCGTATGATGATGCCAATGTTTAACGACTTCATGAAACAATACCCAGATATCAATCTGGAGCTGACAACAAGTAACCATTCAGAACAACTTGATCCAACGGAATGGGACGTGATCTTCCGAGTCGGCCCTCAACGAGATTCCAGCTTGATCGCTCGAAAAATTAACTCGGTGGAAGATATTTTGGTTGCGAGTCCAGAATATTTAAAAACGAACCCTGCACCAAAACACGCAGAAGAGTTACACAATCACAGCCTGTTGAAAGGCGCCCCACTGTTAAAGTGGCAACTGTCTAACCAAAACGGTGAAACAGTGGTTAACAATGACAAAGGTCGCTTTCAAGCCAACGCACTTAATGTAGTTCGTAGCGCTTGCAGTGACGGCTTAGGTATCACTTTGATGCCTGATGTGATGCTAAAAGAGTTCATCGACGACGGTAGTTTGGTACGAGTTCTCGAAGACTGGAGCGCAAACCCTCGCGATATCTATATGCTTTACAACCATAAAGATCATCTGCCAGAAAAAGTGCGCCTGTTCATCGATTTTGTTATCGCCTACAACATCCACTGACAAAAAAAAGAGCTTGGTATGACCAAGCTCTTTTTGATTTGATTACAAATATTCAACGAATTTACTCAGGTCGCGCTCTGGCACCTTCATTGGCGTACACCCTGGAGTGCCTAGGTAAAGGAAGCCGACGATTTCATCCTCTCCCTCTAAACCAAATGCCTTGTGCACGGCTGAATGGAACATCCATTTCCCTGAGCGCCAAAACGCCTGAAAACCCTGCGCCACAGCCGCCATTTGCATTGCTTGAACGGCACAACCCGCAGACAAATGTTGCTCAAAGGCGGGCACTTTTTCATGTTCGGTCACTTTCGCAATCACAGTGATCACCATCGGAGCTCGAAACGGTGCGTTTTTCACCTTTTCAATGACAGTGTCGTCACTCTTATCTTCTACCGCCGCTTTCACCAGAATGTCCGATAGTTTGTTTAGCCCAGACCCTTGTGAAATCACAAATCTCCACGGCGTTAAGCCCGCGTGATCAGGTGCTCGCAAACCGGCGCGTATGATGTTTTCTAGCGCTCTCCCTTCAGGAGCTGGCGCTGACAATTTGGCAATTGAGCGACGGTTGAGCAATAGTTCTAAAGCGTCCATTTGAAATCCTTAAGCTTTACTTCTTGTTTTTCTTGATAATAACTCTCAAATAGAAAAAAGGCGAACCTTATGGTTCGCCTATGCCTGTTACATGAAATTACTCGTAGAACGGTTTATCTAGCCCTGCTCGCGTCAGTAGGCCATCGCAAGGTGCAAATCGATCACCGTATTTCTCCGCGTGTTGATTCATGATCTCGACCAGTTTCTTCACGCCGATTTGGTCCATGTAGCGGAAAGGACCGCCCAAGAATGGTGGGAATCCGATACCAAAAATGGCACCAATATCACCGTCACGAGGGCTGCGAATAATACCTTCATCCAAACAGCGAACGGCTTCATTGAGCATAGGTAGCACACATCGCATCGCCATCTCTTCTTGCGCCATCTTGGATTCTGGGCTCAGTCCAAGCAATTTGTAGACAGACTTGTCGACTTCCTTCTTTTTGCCCTTGTAGGTGTAAAAACCTTTACCGCTTTTACGCCCTTTACGACCATCATTCAAAAGCGTATCGAATACGTCTGGCCCTTTAAATCGCTCACCAAGCTCATTGACCAAGATAGGCATAATCTTCGCGCCAATATCAACGCCGACTTCGTCAAGCAAAGTAATTGGTCCAACGGGGAAGCCGAAGTTGAGCAGCGCTTTATCTAGGTGTCCAATCGGCTCACCAGACATCAAAACTTGCGCCGCTTCGTTCATGTAAGGGGCAAGAATGCGGTTGACATAAAAACCCGCGCAGTCTTTGACAACAATTGGCGTTTTGCCTTGTTTGCGAGCAAATTCCACAACCGTCGATACCGTTTCGTCCGATGTTCCCTCGTGCGGAATCACTTCCACCAGTGGCATTTTTTCAACTGGGCTGAAGTAATGCAGGCCGACAACGTTTTCAGGTCGCTGCGCTTTCTCGGCAATCTGCCCGATTGGAAGTGACGACGTATTTGTTGCGAAAATGGTGCTATCTTTAGCATTCTCTTCGATATCTGCGACCATTTTCTGCTTGAGGTCGAGATCTTCGAACACCGCTTCGATCACAATGTCGGTATGGTTGAAGCTGGTGAAATCTGTCCCGCCAGAAAGCTGTAACATCTTCGATTGCAATTGAGCTTTCGAGATAATACGGCGCTTGCGCTGAGTTTCGAACAACTTGTAGTTGTACTTCAACGCATTCAATACCCCATCTTCTGAGACATCTTTGATGCGCACCGGCACTTTCGCTTTAGCTACGCTGACATGGCTAATCCCCGCGCCCATCAAACCACCGCCTAATACGGCCGCTCGCTTGACAGATAACGGCTCTGCGTCACTGCCGTTCTCTTTTTTCATCTCTGTTGTTGCAAAGAAGATTGAACGTAGCGCCTTAGATTCAGAGGTCATCACAAGCTCAGCAAAACGCTCAGCTTCTTTCTTCTGGCCCTGCTCGAAGCCTTTCTCTAAACCGTAGCGAATCACTTCTAAGATGGCGTCTGCGGCTGGGTAGTTTCCGCGAGTTTTCTCGAATGTTTTCTTTGCCGCTTGATCAAAGATCACCTTACGTCCAAGACCGGTGTTTGAGATAAGTTTCTCTTTGGTCGATACTTTACGCTTGCCTTTGCTTTTGCCCGCGTTCTTTTCAACAAAGCTTTTCGCCACATCCAGCAAGATGGTCTCAGGCACTACAGCATCTACGACACCGAGCTTTTTCGCTTTCTTGGCGCGAAGCTGCTTACCGGTTAAGATCAAATCTAGCGACGGCAGTAAACCAATCAAACGAGGCAGACGTTGCGTGCCACCTGAACCGGGCAGTAATCCAAGCTGCACTTCTGGCAGCCCTAGGCGAGTTTTATCGGAGTCAGTACATACTCGGTAGTCACACGCGAGTGCCAGCTCCAAACCACCACCCAAACAAGGTCCGTGGATCGCGGCAACAACGGGATAAGGCAAATCCGAAAGATGTTGGAACATTTGCTGGCCTTTCTCAGCCAATGCCTGTGCTTCTGCTGCCGTTGTACATGCATCTAACATTCGAACGTCAGCGCCAGCGACAAAATTGTCTGGCTTCAATGAGTGTACGATCAATCCTTTAATGGAGGATTTTTTCTCATCAAGTTGAGCAAACACGTCTTCCATTTCTTCAGCAAAAGCCGCTTGAAGCGTATTCATCTTTTCGCCTGGGACGTCTATCGCCAACCAAGCGAAGTCATTTTCATCAATGTGTAGCTTAAATGCTTTCTGCTCGCTCATTACTCAACCTCCAAAATCATAGCTGCACCAAGACCACCTGCCGCACACGCTGTGTTCAGCGCCAAACCGCCACCGCGGCGTTTTAGCTCTCGTAATGTTTGGGTAATCATTCGTGCGCCCGTTGCAGCGAAGGGGTGGCCATAGGCGATAGAACCGCCAAGGACGTTGAACTTATCCATGTCGATTTCACCAATTGCTTTAGAGCGGCCAAGGTGTTGTTGTGCAAATGCATCGCTAGCAAACATTTTCACGTTTGAAAGCGCTTGAGCAGCAAAGGCTTCATGCATGTCCATCAAGGTAAGATCCGAAAGCTCAATTCCCGCTCGCTCTAGCGCCATAGGCGTTGCGAATGACGGCCCCATCAGCATATCCGTTTCAACGCCAATCGCAGAAAAAGCGTAAGAACGGATATAGCCCATAATGTCTAGGCCGAGCTCTTTTGCTTTCCCTTCACGCATCAGCATGATTGCTGCGGCGCCATCAGTCAGCGGTGTACTGTTTGCTGCGGTCACACTGCCGTACTGTCTATCAAAAGCCGGACGCAACTTCGCATACCCTTCCAGCGTCGAGTCATAACGAATATTGTTGTCTTGCGAGATCCACTTCTTATATGGTTCTGGGAACGCGGTCATCACCTCGCCTTCAATCTTGCCTTCTTGCCATGCCTGAGCCGCTAACGTGTGAGAACGGTGCGCTAAAGCATCTTGCTCTTGACGAGAAATGCCGTGTGATTTGGCCATTTGCTCTGCGGTCTGGCCCATCGATAAGCCTGTTGAGTATTCAGCCACCGCCGGTGGAACGGGCATTAAATCTTTCAGGGAGAGGCTTTTTAGAATCTTGAGTTTTTGGCCAACTGTTTTGGTTTTACTCAGTGCTAATAGGTTCGCAGCCAACTTTTTGGAGACACCAATAGGCAATACCGAGGAAGAATCTGCCCCGCCAGCAATACCGACATCAATAGTCCCAGACATGATGCTTTCCGCAACATTGACCGCAGACTGAAAGCTCGTTGCACATGCTCGCGTCACGCTGTAGGCATCAGTGTTAATGTCCATGCCCGTTCCGAGCACAATTTCACGTGCGATATTCGGTGCTTCAGGCATTTGAACCACTTGACCAAACACAACTTGATCGATCAATTTTGGGTCGATCTCTGTCCGCGCCATCATTTCGCTTACTACCATTTTGCCTAGGTCAACAGCTGGCACTTTGCTGAACTCAGTGCTTTGACGCGCAAAAGGGGTACGCAAACCAGCGACAATTGCAACGCGCTCACCAGAGCGGGTTTTCACTTCCTGCTTGCCCATTGTTTCTCCTTGGATATTAAGAGGTCTGACCACGTCATTGTAACGAGATTGTTAACACAATCAAACGATCGTTTGAATAAACGTGATTTAGAATAGAAAAGTGGTCGCATAGACTTTGCGAAAAGAGAAAACAATAACGGCTATTTATATAAATATTATCAAGATGTTGTTAGACTTTTGAATCAAAGACCACATCAATAGGTATTTGGCGAATCTAGAGGCAAAAAAAAACCACACAAAACTGTGTGGTCGGAATGTATAAAGCAATTAACTTACGCCAATTGAAATAATCAGTTTCCTGATTAGGAGAAAGTAAAGTCAGCCTTCAAAAGGAAGTGTCATCTTGCTCAACATGTCAGTGAAACACTGACTAGATGACAGGTGTTACTATAACCGCTGTGAGACGGTAGATTTTGAAATAGATCAATTTTAGGTGAGTTTCTAAAGCTCAATAGCATTTATGTTGCAACGAAATTGTTGAAGGCGCTCCTAGAAGGCGCACATTGTATAAAATAGAAGCAGTAACCCATCGCTTGCTGGATTTTGATTCCAACGAGACAGGTTGAACGCACGTTAAAAACGTTCAGCAAACTCATCCACAGAGCAGTTAGGGAGGCTCTTGTGTCGATTCTCAATTTTTTTGGAAAGAAAAAGTCTTCCGATCCGGTCAACTCGGATATGGACAGACAAAGAAAATATGAAGCGCTCGTGAGAGCCTATCACAGAGACCTCTATCGCTACGCGTATTGGTTGTGCAAAGATCCCACTATCTCGGAGGATTTAGTACAAGAGACCTGTTTACGTGCGTGGAAGTCTCTCGATAGTCTTCAAGACGAGAAAGCCGCCAAATCTTGGTTAATCACCATATTACGCAGAGAAAACGCTCGTCGCTTCGAGCGCAAGCAGTTTGATCTGGTTGATATCGATGACCACGGAAACGATGCTAAGGTCAGCGATGACCCGCATCATCAGACCGAGTGGATTCAGGCACAAATTATGAAACTTGATACCGATTATCGAGAGCCACTATTTCTTCAAGTTGTTGGGGGTTTTAGCGGTGAAGAGATCAGCGAGATTCTTGATCTTAATAAGAATACCGTGATGACACGCTTATTCAGAGCTCGCAATCAGCTAAAAGAGATGATCGACCCAGAGAGTAACCAAAGAGGACAGCATAATGGATGATTTAGAATTTCGTCGCCGCATCATGTCCGACCCTAAATGCAGAGATAGCGAACTCAACGCCGCGATAAAAGAGAGTGAATCCAACGCTAAATTCGCCGATGAGATTTTAGATCTGGATGCTCAAATCGCTAAAGCGATGAATGTTGATGTCCCTGAGGATCTGGCTGATCGCATTTTGTTCAATCAAACCTCGAATGTTAAAGAAGATAATGTCGTTCGACCTAATTTTGCCCGCCGAGCAATGGCAATGGCAGCATCAGTTGCTTTTGTCGCTGGCTTGTTGGTTGGACAAGTTAACTGGGGAAACATCGTTGTTTCTCCTGCACAAGCGAGTTTAGCATCAACAGCGATCAAGCATGTTGTTGACGAAAAGCCGTTCGTGAATCATCTAGACGAACAAGTCAAATCTTCGCAAATCAACGCGAAAATGGTGCCGTTTTCTCATTCATTGAGTGCGCACTTCCCTTACCACGTATATTACTTAAATCACTGTGGTTTTGGTGAGTCCAATGCACTGCATATGGTGTTTAGAGGCGAAAAAGGCAAAGTGACTCTGTTTCTGACAGGCATTGCCGCCAATGACGTATCTGAGTTTGCGGAAGATGGTATGGTAGGTATCATTGAACCAATGGGCGAAGTGAGTCTCATTTTGGTTGGCGATAAAGGTGAAAATGTCGCTAAAATCGCCGAAAACATCCTAGATATCATCAAACCTATGGGTTAATAGGAAACAATCTTCAAACAGATAAAATAAGGCTCGATTCGTTATCTGAGCCTTATTTTTTACCCATCATATAGAGCTAAAACTCTAAAACAGTACTTTTTACAGCACAATCCTGCCAAATAGGCGTCATTTCTGTAATTTTCCCTTCCAATTAGCCAATGGTCGGATTTCTATATCCTATACTTGGGTCTAGTATCAGCCACAACTGAGCTTTTGCTCAAAAATATCGCCCAGCTAGAGGCGAACCAAAAAGGAAAAAGCACAAATGAACAAGACGCGTCTGTTTAAAAAATCACTATTAGCAGTGACCATTACCACAGCAACTCTCGCTTCGCAGCAAGCTCTCGCTGCAGGCTTCCAACTTAACGCTCAATCAGCAACAGGTATCGGCCGAGCATTCGCCGGTGACGCAGTTATTGCAGATAATGCTTCTGTTATGGCACGTAACCCAGCAGCGATGGCGCTATTCGACAAGACAGAACTTTCTTTAGGTTTTGAAAGCATCACTTCAATGATTGAAGTGAAAGATGCAAAGTATACGCATATGGATGGAATTGATTTCTCTCAACTTCCAAACCTAGTACCTGCTTACTCAACAACTGAGGCTAACTACGACGACGCGGGTGATACCTCAATTGCACCAAATATTCACCTAATTGTTCCAGTTAACGATACGTTTGCTTGGGGTATTAACGCCTACTCTAATTTCGGCACCAAAACCGAATTTAGCGATGATTACGTAGCCAGCGAATATGCAGGCCTAACAGATGTGAAAAGCATGAACATTGGTCTTGCTGGTTCTCTAAGAATCAATGAACAATGGAGTGTTGGTGCTGGCCTAGATCTAATTTATGGTCAAGGTAAACTTGAGCGTAACCTAAGTAATGAACTTAACGTTCCTGGCAAACCGCAACTTACAGGTGCTAAAGCGCTTGATGCCGATGCGTCTGGTTTTGCACTAGGCTTCAATGTAGGTACAGTCTACGAGCTTGATGAAAATAACCGCTTTGGTTTTTCATACCGCTACAGCCCAACACTAGCAGCTAAAGGCGACATCTACTACGGCGGTCAAGAGCAGAGCGACACTTTGTACATGCCGCTACCAGATATGGCGGAGTTCTCTGGCTACCACCGTATTGAAGACACTAAGTTTGCCGTTCACTACAGCGTTCAATACATTGGCTGGGGTGTTTTTGACAAACTAGAAGCTGATAAAGCTGGCGAACTAAACACTTACGAGTGGCAAACGGGCATGCACTATGCACTGGGTGGTACTTACTACCTAAACCAAGACTGGACGTTGCGTGCTGGCTACATGTATGACACAAGCGCTCAAGATAAAGTGACTTCGATTTCGGTTCCAGATTCAGATCGTCAGTGGTTCTCTGCAGGTTTCACTTACCACCTAGATTCAAAGTCTAACATTGACTTCGGCTTTACTTACCTAATGGGTAAAGACGTAGACGTGAAAGAGTCTCAGTATGATGACGCAACTGGTGCTCTAGTCTCTTCGATCGAAGCGACAACACACGCAGATGCAATTCTATTAGGTCTACAATACAGCCGTAGCTTCTAATAAAACGAAAACTCTATTTCAAAGGCCAGTGTTCACTGGCCTTTTTGCTATCTACACGACAATAATCACCTGATACAACAAGCTTTCCCAATCCCCTTTCGGTTACTGAGCTTACACGTGTATCGATAAACCCCTCTCAGACACTACATGTGTACGCTGAAATATCAAAACAAGGCGTTAACATTTAGTGTTTTAGTCTTTAATATTCGATTTGTGACAAATTAAATTTCAAATACCTGCAATACACTGTTTTTAATTTTTAAAGTAATAGCTCTAACCTTATCATCACCCGACTGATTAATTCGAATCTCAGCGAACATTATAATGAAAACGAACAAGACTCTCTTATCACTCGCAGTGGCATGTAGCCTAGTGAGCACCTCTGCAGCCGTTAATGCTGCAGGCTTCCAACTGGCAGAATACTCAGCAACAGGTCTAGGCCGTGCGTACGCTGGCGAAGCAGCAATGGCAGACAACGCAAGCGCACAATGGCGTAACCCAGCGATGCTAACTCAACTTGATGGCACTCAAGTGTCTGTTGGTGCAATCTACGTGAACCCAAATGTTGATGTGAAAGGCACAACAACATTCGCAGGAAATGAGATGGAAGCGAAATCAAACGACTTCGCTCACGATGCAATCATTCCTAACTTCTATATTTCTCACCGTTACACCGAAGAGCTTGCGATTGGCTTTGCGCTTGGTACCAACTACGGAATGGAAACCGACTTAGGCAAAGACTTTGCTGCCTCTCACTTTGGCAACGAAGCAAGCATTATAACAAAAGAAGCTAACCTAAACCTTGCTTACCAACTTAACGAAGCGGTAAGCATTGGTGGCGGTATTCGCTATGTGATGGGCGAAGGTAGCTTTGGCGCAACAGCTCCAGAGAAAAATGCACTCGCATTCTTGGGAGTCAAGAAAGGCACACCTCTCAAGTATATGGAAGGTGAAGATACCGCTTGGGGCTGGCAATTAGGCACTGCGTGGCAAATCAACGATCAGCACCGTATCGGCTTTACATATAAATCAGCGGTTGACCTTACACTTGAAGGTGATGCAAAAATCTTTAGTTCCACAACTTTCAAAGTAGAAGAAAGCAAAGGCTCTATGGATCTTACTTTGCCGCAAACTGCTGAGTTAGCAAGTTTCCACCAACTGACAGACAAGTTGGCGATGCACGCAAGTATTAACTGGACAGATTGGAGCAGCTTTAAAGAGCTGTATGCAGATCTAGACACTCTAGAATCTCAGACAGTAAAAGTTGAAAACTGGAAAGACAACTACCGCTTTGCAATTGGCGCAACTTACCAAGTGGATCCAAAGCTTGCACTACGCACAGGTATTGCCTATGACACATCCGCAGTGAGTAATAAAAACCGTACTATCACGATTCCAGAAACGGATCGCACATGGTTGAGCTTAGGTGCAAGCTACGAGTTTACTAAACAGTTCTCACTAGACGGCGGCTTTACTTACATCTTTGCTAAAGATGCATCAATCACTGAATCTCGCGGCTATGAGTCGGATGACAAAGCTCAGCTTATCGGTGGTAAATTTGAGGGTGAGACAACGGGTAATGTTTGGCTAATCGGTCTACAAGCCAACTATACGTTTTAACTCTCGCTAAAAGACAAAAACGAAAAAGGCTTGGTCAATCCAAGCCTTTTTTTATTTCAGAGTTAGACTAAAAATCATCTAGATATTCATCTAAGTACGCTTCTTCTTCTTCATCGTACTGCTGAGTTTCGATTTCCGCTTTGAAGTCTTGACGTTGCAAATACGCATCTCGTGTTAGCGCATAAGGATCCGGAGAGTTATGCAGCATTGACTCTTGCGGCACTAAAGCAGCGCGGCTTTCCATTCCTTCCAACGCCCATTTTCCTAGTCCTGCCCAGATATTCAAATAAGAGAGCGGAACATACATGCCATCCACCACGTCTGTCGCTTCACGAACTGTCCAAGGTCCGTAACCAGGAACCATGACATAGGGACCATTGCCAACACCATAATGACCGACCGCATCACTGAATGCTTTTTCATTGTGGTCAGTAATTCCCGCAGCAGACGCGACATCTATTAACCCAAGCAAACCAAATGTAGAGTTAATCCAAAAGCGATTAAAGTGATCCACTGCTTTCTCGCCATTACCCATCACAATGTTATTGATCATGCTTGATGGCTCGTCAAGATTACTTAAGAAGTTCGCCACACCTTGCCTGACAGGAACAGGAACGTAGTCCACATAGGCCAATGACACTGGTCTAACTAAGTAAGGGTCTAAATAATCGTAGTTAATACTCCACATCGCACGGTTAAAACCTTCGATGGGATCGCTACTATGAGATTCATAAGACGTTGACTCAGACTCTTCAGTAGTGTCGGGAGCGCTTGCGCAGCCAGCAAGTAGAACGCTTGCAATCAATGCGAGCCAAATCTGAGACGTAAAGCTTTTCATTATTATTTTTCCATAAAAAAGGCCGGTTAATCACCGGCCTCTAATCAATGATAATCCGCTGCTATTAATAACGCTTATCAATCATAACTTCAACAGGTTCGCCCATTGTAACGGCTTCACTTTCACCAAACCAGTCCCCTTCTTTGGTCGCCACATTGCCATCACTGTCGATGCGTGCTCGTACCATTAAAGATTCAAGTGAAGAAAGCTTGCGCTCAGCTATCATACTGTTGCCGTCATCGAGTACAACGGTGCGCGGTAAACTGCCAACTGGGTATCGCGCGGCCGCCACAGGCATCGGTGAACCATCTGCCGTGTGAACAGATACGATCAGCGCTGCATTTGGATCAGCCGTCACGTCATCCGCAATGTTGATCGTTACAGACACTGACTGCCCTGAACCCACTTGTTGACCCATTTGCTTTTGCGCATTCTCAATGCTTCGGCTAAGCATTTCATAACGGCTGTCTTCTGGACCAATCATTTGCTGCATAATGCTCCAGTATCGAACCGCGGCTGGGAAGTCTTGACGCTCAAACGCATCAAACGCCAGTAGCGAGAAGACACGCAAATCGACATAATCTTTCTGGACTAGGTTACCCAGAATGCGACGTGCGTTTTCCTGGTCAACATCATCTTGAGACAACATCAATGCTTGAGCATAACCCAGCATAATATCATTGCTCTCTGGCTCTAAGTTGTATGCCTTTTTCATTGAACCGATCGCGGTATCAACATCACGATTAGCTAAAGCAATTCGCCCAAGCAACAACCAACCGGTTGAGTCTTCAGGCTCGTAATGAAGTCGAGTGCGCAATGCCAATGTAAGATCACGCATTTCATCATCACTCAGCTGAGCGCCTTCTGGTGACATGAGCTTCTTCGATAACGCTGGCAAGTTTGATGTCACTTCCTGCCATTGTAGGACATCTTGCTGCGCACCAAATTTGTAGTACATGCCATAAGACAAACCGACAACTAAGAGCATGGAAGGAATCATCACCGCCATTGGTGATATCGCGTTTTCCTGCGAGTTTTTGCTATCAGCTGGAATATCGTCGAGCAGCGATTGCTTGAGATCGTCAATCAGGTCTTGTTGATTTTCGACTAAGCCTTCTTCTGCTTCCTCTTCGAGTTCCGTCAAACGATCTTTATAAAACGCTTTGTTTAGTTCATCGCGTAGCGCTTCATCATTGTTCGCTTTTTGTCTCATCACTGGCAATGCGATAAGTACGCAGCTGAATACAACAAGAATGATCGAAGCTATCCAAAATAGTGTCATTACTGCTTGTCTCCATCATTCTTTTCATCAAGTAGCGCTTTTAAACGCGCTTCTTTGTCTTGGTCCCAATCATCAGTCTGTTCAGGCGTTACTTTCTTAGCTCGGCTTCTCAATACAATGAATCCGAAACCAAATAAGAGCACGCAGATCGGACCGAGCCAAAGAATGGCAGTGGCGGCGGTAAACGGAGGATTGTAGGTCACAAAATTTCCGTAGCGAGCGATCATGTAATCAATGATTTCTTGCTTTGATTTACCCGCTTTGGTCATTTCATACACTTTTTCGCGCAGATCGACAGCCAGTTCTGCATTGGAATCAGCAATGGTGTTGTTTTGACATTTTGGACAACGCAGCGTGTTTCCAAGCTCTTTAAACTGCTGTTCTTGCTCAAGCGTATCGAACTCATGGACTTCAATGGCCGCATGAACTGCCATTGAGAATGCCATTGCTGCAAACAGTGAAAGCATCAGCTTTTTCATTGTTTCGCCTCCGCAAGTAGCCCTTCGTACATAGGCTTAAGCTTTTCGTTCCAATTGCGATCGTTGACGTCTCCAACATGGCGGTATCGAATCACGCCATTCGCATCAATCAGGAAAGTTTCAGGAGCGCCATATACGCCAAGGTCTAATCCCAACATACCATTACCATCAAACAGGCTAATAAGGTAAGGATTACCAAGATCATTCAACCAACCAATCGCTTTGGTTCGATCATCTTTGTAGTTCATACCAATGATCTTCACGCCCTCACCAGCTAGATGGTTTAGGTATTGGTGCTCTGCATAACAAGTAGGACACCATGTCGCCCATACGTTCAGCAGTAGAGGCTCACCCTTGAAAATTGCTTGATCGTACAATTTACCCGGTTCAGCAAGGTCCTCAAGACGAAACTCTGGCACAGGTTTACCCACCAAGACAGATTCCAGTTTGGTTGGGTCGTCACCTTGAGAGTTTTTTACCAACTGAGTAGCAAAGATAGCCACTAAACCCAAAAATGCGACGAGCGGAATAAACAGTAATTTCTTATTCATTATGCCTCCTGCTTTTTGGCGCTTTTTCTGAAACGGTAACGTCTATCGCTGATGGCAATCGCACCACCTAATGACATCAGTAATGAGCCAGCCCAAATCCAACGAACAAATGGTTTGTAATAAATGCGTACTGCCCACGATTTGTTGTCATCAAGACGCTCACCCATCGCAATATACAAATCACGCGTGATACCGCGATCAATAGCAGCCTCAGTCATCATTGAACGAGCGGTTCGGTAGAAACGTTTTTCTGCGTGGAGCGTGTTTACATATTTTCCGTCTAGCGTAATTTCAAAATCAGCAATGTACCCGTCATAGTTCGGACCATCTTTGTCACGTAGACCTTTGAAGTAAAAATCGTAACCTTGGATTTGATAATGTTCACCCGGCGCTAAACGTACATCTCGCTCGATACTGTAATTTTGCACCATTGCGATACCAATGATAGAAACTGCAAGACCGATATGACCAAGCATCATCGCCCAGTGGCTACGCTGCAGCTTTTTAACACCTTCCATAAATGGGTGGCGGTGTGTCGCTCGCTGATGAAGCTCAAAGCCGTGCATGAAGATGATCCAAAGTGCCATCAACCAGCCTAAGTAAGCCATCGGCAAGAAGAAGTCCGAGAAAATCAGGGTGAAAATACCCGCCAAAACAACCGACGCTACACCTGAGATGAGCATAGGCTTTTTCAGAGATGACAGATCATCACGCTTCCAACGGATCAGAGGACCAATACCTAGCAAGAATGAGAAAGGAATCATCAGCCAAGCAAACAGCATGTCAAAGAAAGGCGCACCGATCGATACTGAACCCAGACCGATTTGCTTGTGAACCAAAGGCAATAAGGTACCCACAAGAACAACCACAAGGGCTGCGATCAACAATACGTTGTTAGCCAACAATGCGTTTTCACGTGAGACCAAATCAAAGTTGCCTCGAACTCGCACCGATGCACCTTTGAGTGCAAACAGTAGCAAAGAGCCACCAATGACAAACACGAGGAAGCCAAGGATAAACATACCGCGAGATGGATCAGACGCGAAGGCATGAACCGAGACCAAGATCCCCGAACGCACGAGGAATGTACCCAGCAAACTCAGAGAGAACGCAGAAATCGCCAGTAACACAGTCCATGCTTTGAAGGTGCCGCGTTTTTCCGTCACCGCCAACGAGTGCATCAGCGCCGTACCCGCGAGCCATGGCATAAAGGAAGCGTTTTCTACGGGATCCCAGAACCACCAGCCGCCCCAGCCAAGTTCGTAATATGCCCACCATGAACCAAGTGCGATACCCAGCGTTAGGAAAAGCCACGCTGCGGTAGTCCATGGACGTGACCAACGAGCCCAAGCGGTATCGAGACGACCCGTCATTAACGAGGCAATCGCAAACGAGAATGCGACAGAAAAACCAACGTAGCCCATGTAAAGCATTGGCGGGTGAATGATTAACCCTGGATCTTGCAGTAGAGGGTTTAGGTCGCGCCCGTCAACTGGGAAGAATGGCAGTGTGCGCAAGAAGGGGTTTGAAGTCACGATGATAAACAGCAGGAAGCCAACCGTAATCATCCCCATCACCGCGAGTACTCGGGCTACAGATTCTTGTGGCATACCGCGACTGAAACTCGCAACAGCAACCGTCCACGCAGCTTGAATAAGAACCCATAGCAATAACGAGCCTTCGTGAGCCCCCCAGACCGCAGTTAAACGATAGTACCAAGGCAACTGGCTATTGGAGTTCGTCGCAACATAGTTAAGGGTAAAATCATTGGTGTAAAACGCCCAAAGAAGAACGATAAAAGAAACCAGAATCAACAAGAACATACCCCAAGACAGAGGTCTTGCGGTGTTCATGAGCATGGTATTGTTTCTTGAAGCCCCCACCAACGGCAGAATACTGAGTAATACTGCCATCGCTAGCGATACGATGAGGGCAAAGTGACCAATTTCAGCAATCATTGACCGCTTCCTTGTTTTTGTTGTTCTGTGTATTGAAGAGGTTCATGCGTTTTCTTCATCGCTTCTGCGATCTCCGGTGGCATGTACTCTTCATCGTGTTTCGCTAGCACTTCAAACGCTTCAATAGTCGTTGCGTTTTTCAAAACGCCTTGTGCAACAATGCCCTGTCCTTCTCGAAATAGATCAGGAAGAATACCGTTATAGAGAATCGTCACTTTAGGGCCAACATCATGTAGGTCAAACGATACCTGCAGTGAACTTGGGTCACGCTTTACAGAACCTTCCACAACCATACCGCCGATACGCAATCGCTGACCAACCTCTGGTTTGGTACCGTCTGGTTTACCATGGACAAGTTCAGTCGGTGTGTAGAACAAATCCATGTTTTGATTGAGCGCATACAGCATTAAACCGATGGTCGCGCTGATACCAATAAAGATGGCAAGAACAATGCCGAGCCTCTTTTTACGTCTTGGGTTCATAATGTGTTCTCCAAATTCTTAGCTGCGTCAATGCGTGCTTGTCGATCAATTTTTGATTGGACTTCTTTTAATAACGCGTTGCCGCGACGGACACTGGTCCAAAGAATAATCAACATGGATAAAAACGTAATGCCAAAAGCACTCCATACATAACCGGCGTAACCGCCCATAGCGAAAAAGTCGCTCAAAGATTCAAAATGCATGTTTAGTTACCTCTCTGAGACTTAGCAGCCGCAAGCTTCGCCACCCAAGGGCGATGACTCTCGTTTTTAATGATTTCGTTACGGAAACGGATCATAGTTACAGAACCAAAGAAGAATGCGAAACCAAATATGTTTAGTAACAGCGGCCAAAGCATGTTGCTTGAAATTGATGGTTTTTCAAATTTGGTGATGGTCGCGCCTTGGTGCAATGTGTTCCACCATTCAACAGAGAAGTGGATGATAGGCAGGTTAACCACGCCAACAATTGCCAAGATACCAGCCGCTTTTGAGGCTGTTTTTTGGTCATCAAACGCGTGATAGAGCGCGATAACGCCAAGATAGAGGAACAATAGAATCAGCTCTGAGGTAAGACGTGCATCCCACACCCACCAAGTACCCCACATTGGCTTTCCCCAGACAGCCCCTGTTAGAAGGGCAATAAAGGTATACACGGCTCCGATTGGGGCCATCGCCGATGCGGCTAAATCTGACAAGCGAATTTGCCATACTAAGCCAATAAAGGCTGCTATCGCCATCGACATATAGACACCCATCGACCAAATAGCGGACGGGACGTGGATATAGATAATTCTGAAACTGTCACCCTGTTGGTAATCTGACGGGGCAAATGCTAGTCCCCATACGGTACCTACGGATAAACACAGCAGGGCTAGTATGGAAAACCAGGGCAACAGCTTACCGCTGAGCTGGTAAGCAGATTCAGGCTTGGCATAGGGATGGAGCCATTTCCACATGTTTAGTTCTCACTCTTACTTCAGTCTGTCTTTCATCGCATTCACGACTTTGACAATTATTAGTTTTGTAATTTATAGAAAGGGAAAAATTCGTGCTTGATCAAAAACAATTAATTGACGCTTACTCGAAGCGCTGCCGCAATCGCAAAAGGTGTCAGAGTCAACGCTCCCATAAACATTGCTCCTAAGATTGCCAGTTGACCGTTATACGCAATACCCAGCGAGGCTGCATCAATGGCAGACGTCGCAAAAATCAAAATTGGAATGTACAGCGGAAGCACTAGAAGACTGAGTAGCACTCCGCCTTTTTGCAAGCCAACTGTTAACGCAACACCAATCGCGCCGATGAAACTTAAGGTTGGTGTACCGACAAGTAACGTTAAGACAACCGAAAGCCAGGTATTAAAATCCAACGACAATAATATTGCTAAAAGAGGGCTGATTAAAATTAGAGGTAAGCCCGTTAATATCCAATGTGCTGCAACTTTGGAGATCACCACGACAGGCAATGGAACAGGCATTAGCATCATCTGCTCTAGCGAGCCATCCTGAAAGTCGTCACGAAACAATCGCTCCAAAGACAATAACGCCGAAAGCAATGCTGCTACCCAAACAATACCAGCCGCGATTCTCGCTAACAGGTTAGGCTCTGGTCCGATGCTCAACGGAAACAGAGTGATAACAATGATGAAAAACCACAAAGGATTTAGAACATCAGCTTGTCGACGAAAAGCGATTAAAAGCTCTCGACGAACGATACTATTCATGGTTTCTATCATGTTATTCACCCAGTTTAATTTTTCTAAGTTTCGGGTTGTCAGTGAACATATCTTGGTGCGTCGTTAACATGACGATGCCGCCTTGCTCCGCATGGTTGAGAAACAGCGCTTCCAATACCTTCACACCCTGTTTATCAATCGCCGTTAGCGGCTCATCTAAGATCCACAATTTGTGTTGGCTCAACCATAATCTGGCTAACGCTACACGTCGCTGCTGGCCCGCAGAGAGTTGGGCAACGGGAACATCTTCTCGACCAGCCAAGCCTACTTTGGTCAAAGCTTGGTAAATAGTTTCTTTATCAATTGACGCTTTTGAATGAACCGACAGATAAAAGCGTAAATTCTCGTAAGCTGTTAAGTCGCGCTTTACGCCTGTTGAATGACCTAAAAACAGCAAATCTTCATGAAAAGCATCACGGTTAGATTCAATACTCTCGCCGTTCCAAAAAATCTCTCCCTGATCGCGGTCACCTAGTCCGGTGATGATGCGCAAGAGAGTCGTTTTACCCGTACCATTGCGCCCTTCTATTTGGACTAATTCACCGGAATCTATACTAAAAGAGAGGGATTCGAAGAGAATTCTTTCATCTCGGATGGCGGTAAGTTGTGATACTTCTAACATGGTCGGTCACTACTAAATTTTTGAGTCGCTATATTACCACAGCCATATCGCCACAACACAGCATTAGACCTATACGAATCACGAAACTAAGTAAGAATCTGTTAACAATTAAACATATCGTGACTCAACTACCACTAAATAGTTACATGCTTACATAAAAAAAGGTGCCGTATGGCACCTTCATAAGTTTGGTTATTTTCTAGCACGTCTTTGACGAGGTTGAGATTTTTGCCGTTCAGGACTGCTCTCCAACGGAGGAACTTTCTCTTTACCTGCTATCTTTTTCTGCAGTGACATCATCAGTTCAGCTTCGGCTTTAGGTAGCTCGCACTCTTCAATGAGTTCGTTTAAATCTGCCCCAAGCTGAACCATTTTACTCGCTCTTGAGTAAAGACGACCGTCGCTATCTTCTTGCTCTAGTTCGGTAATACGTTCGTTTAGATGCTGAATGATATCCTGCTGTTCACTGACTCGCTGCCCCAACCCAACAACCACTGAACGTACTTCAAGCAGTTGTTTGTTCGACTTTTGCAGCTCTTTTTCTAAGTGGCGATTCTGTTGACGCAGTTGATCAGCCACTTTTGTTTGCCCTGAGCGCAGACGTATCAATGCTAGCACAAATAACAGAATGACCAGAGCCACTACGCCAGCGATCACTGGCATACTGGCTAACATACTCTCATCCATTATAGGTGAGCCATCTCATCCCATTCTTCATCAGTTAGAAGCTTGTTCAAATCAACAAGGATAAGCAGCTTACCGTCTCGGTTGCTCACACCCTGAATGAACTTCGCACTTTCATCGGTACCCACACTTGGCGTGGTATCGATTTCTGAAGAACGCAAGTAAACCACTTCCGCCACACTGTCTACCAGAATACCGATAACTTGGTGTTCAGATTCAATAACAATAATACGTGTGTTATCCGTAATTTCGCCTTCGATTAAACCAAAACGAGAACGTGTATCAATAACGGTAACAACATTACCACGTAGGTTGATAATACCTAGTACGTAATCTGGAGCACCCGGTACTGGCGCAATTTCAGTGTAACGAAGAACTTCACGAACTTGCATTACGTTGATGCCGTAAGTTTCTTCCTCTAACTGGAACGTCACCCACTGAAGCACTTCGTCATTAGACTGGTCTTTTCTTACTTCTACTTCACTAGTTTGAGACATACCTATTCCTCTCTACGCCTAAATTGGCACTCATGTACTATTTGTCTAACGCTTTTACATCAAGTCCTGCATTAAGCATAGCTATCAATGCTTCAACATGAATCAATGCACACATTTTTTCTTTTACCATACCAGCTAACCACGGGCGTTTACCCGCCGTTTCTCGCCAGCGAACCATGCTTGGGTCGAGAGCTTCGGTGCCCTTTAACTCTGTAGAGGCAAGGCCCCACATACTCGCACCTAGCATCACAATGTATTGATAAGCCTCTTTGTGAGAATCATCTTTAAGTTTTTCTGGCATGACCCATTTAGCGGTGTCTACAACGTCAAGTTGCGCTTCTCGACTGGTTTGTAACCCTAAATACCAAACAGGTCGACCAATCAGATGATTAAGCTCAGCAATCCGATGAATTCCCCCTAACTCATCGAGCGGAACCGCAAATGTCACACCATTGACATCAAAGTAGAGGACTTGAAAATCGGTACTTCTCGCCGTGGATTGCCAGTTATCCAGCCCATTGCCACCAGTCTCGGTTTCTAGCTGAACGCTAACTTCTGGTTCAACTTCGCCAATCTGATCGACCTCAGCGACGTCATCAGCAATTTCAATCTCGACTGCTGGTTCTGCTAGCGCTTCTTGAGATACGCTCTCGACGACTATTTCAGGATCTGAGATATCCCATTCTTGAATCTCGTCTTCAACAACAACTTGAGCTTGAGCGATCTCTACGGTGTTTTGCTCTAAGACCTCTTCTAAATCAAGCTCTGCAACAGGGTTGGTCGTTTCCAACTGCTTTAGCAGCCTTTCGACATCATCAAGATTTGGGACTTCTATCTCTTCCGATGGCAACTGGAAATAGCTTTTTTCATCGACAGACTGCAGCATCGGCTGCAAAGAGTAATCTTCAAGTTCCTCTGGCTCTGGCTCTGGCTCTGGCTCTGGCTCTGGCTCTGGCTCTGGCTCTGGCTCTGGCTCTGGCTCTGGCTCTGCAGAGAGACTACCCTCTGACTGCTCTTTGGCAACCAGTATTTCTTCCTCTTCTACACTTTCTTCAAGTAGCGCAGTGAAATAATCGTCTAGCGCTTGCTCACTGGAAAGCAACGACTGGCTACTCATCGATAGACAGCCTCTCTAAATAAATCAACAACTGCTTGTAAGCGAATACACCTCTACTACCCGATGCAAAGTGAGACACAGGTAAGTGCTTTAAGCTTGCATCGCGGAACTTAGTGTCGATCGGTACCGCAGAAGACCAAACTTGGCTTGGGTAATCTTTTTTGAGTTGTTGAAGCGTTTGTAGCGATGCGCGCGTTCGCTTGTCGTACATGGTTGGTACGATCGTAACTTTGAACTCTTGACCTCTCGATTTCTGCATAATCGCGAGCGTACGAACCATACGCTCTAAGCCTTTCATCGCTAAAAACTCGGTTTGTACAGGGATAAGAATACGATCGCTCGCGGCAAGCGCGTTGACCATCATGACACCCAAAATCGGTGGACAATCGATGAGCACGTAGTCGTAGCGCTGACGTAACGCATTCAATGCTCGCTTCAAAATCAAACCCATGCCACTGCGATTACCCATCACACGATCTAAGGTTGCTAACGACATGTGAGCGGGTATCAAATCGATACCCTCAATATCTGACTTCATGACTAACGGCATCACTGTATGCTCGTTAAACTCTTTAAGCTGAAACAGATCAAAGAGGCTTGCTGGCACACCGTCAGAGTCATAACCAAGATAAGTCGTCAATGAAGCGTGAGGATCCGTGTCTACAAGTAGAACGCGTTTCCCTTGCTTACTTAGCAAACCAGCCAACGTAATGGTGGTTGTAGTTTTACCTACACCGCCTTTCTGGTTTGCTATGCTCCATACAATCATGCGTAACCTCTATGCTAGACCAACTTCAACTAACATGCGCTCTGCAATACGGTCGAGCGGTAGGTCTTCTGTTGAAATGCCAGCTTTAGCCACCGCTTGGGGCATGCCATAGACCACGCAACTTTCTTCATCTTGCGCCCAGATTGTCGCACCAGTGCCCTTGAGCATGCGCGCGCCTTCTCGGCCATCTGCACCCATCCCCGTCAGAACCATTGAAAGCACTTGATCTGCATAGATTTTCGCCGCACTTCCAAAGGTTACATCAACACAAGGTTTGTAGTTCATACGCTCACCGCCATCGATAATGCGAAGCTTCGCATTTCCTGGGCGACCGTCGATCATCATCTGTTTACCGCCTGGCGCCAAATAAGCGACACCGGGTCTGAGAACATCACCATCTTCCGCTTCCTTAACCTGAATTTTGCATAATGAATTCAAGCGACTAGCGAAAGCAGCAGTGAATGTCGCCGGCATATGTTGGATCAACACAATCGGATGCGGGTAATTGGCCGGTAATTTTGTCAATATTTTTTGCAATGCAACCGGACCGCCTGTTGACGTACCAATCGCGGTTAACTGATATTTTTTACCCGTTGCTTTAAAACGCGCCGCAGGTTTTGCTTTTACCTGAGGAGCCGCTTTCGTTTGTAACGGTGTACGACTCGGAGCGGTTGGAGTGGTTGACGTTCTTGGCTTGGTTACCGGAGCAATCGTTGGGCGACGCATGAACGTACGCTTCGACGCGATTTGAATAACACGTTGCTGAAGCAAAGAAACAGCCTCATCTCGATTGCGAGCTATGTCTTCAAACTTCTTCGGTAAAAAGTCCAAAGCACCAGCGTCTAGAGCGTCTAGTGTCGCTTTTGCTCCATCATGCGTGAGTGATGAGAACATCAAAATTGGGATAGGACATTTTGCCATGATTTCACGGACGGCGGTTATACCGTCCATGACTGGCATCTCAATATCCATGGTAATAACGTCAGGCTTTATTTTGAGCGCTTTCTCTACCGCTTCTTTACCATTGGTTGCTACATCAATGACTTCCAGCCTCGCTTCAGAGTTGATAATTTCACTCACTCTGCGGCGGAAAAAACTCGAATCGTCAACAACTAATACTTTGATCGCCATATATTTCCTTTTATATCTCGCGACTTAGATTCGAGAAGCAGCGGCATACTGCTTAAGCAAGTCAGGCACATCGAGGATCAACGCGATATGACCATCACTGGTGATTGTTGCACCCGCCATACCTGGAGTACCTTGTAGGAGGTTATCTAGAGGTTTAATAACAACCTCTTCCTGACCGATTAAGGTATCCACAACAAAACCAACGCGCTGGCTACCAAGCTGAACAATCACAACGTGGCCGTGACCTTTGCGTAACTCGACGCGACCAGTCTGCGGAGCTAACCAGTTTTGCAAGTAGAACAATGGAATTGACTTGTCACGAACAATGATTGTCAATTGACCATCAACCACGTTAGTTCTGCTTAAATCCAAGTGGAATATTTCGTTCACACTTGCTAGCGGAAGCGCAAATGGGTGACCAGCAACACCGACCATCAGCGTTGGCAAAATAGCCAATGTTAACGGTACTTTAATGGTGATCTTCGTTCCTTTACCCATTTCAGAATCGATATCGATAGAACCGTTCAACGTATTGATGGCCGTCTTCACTACGTCCATACCCACGCCTCGACCAGAAATATCTGAGATTTGCTCTTTACTTGAGAAACCAGGCATGAAGATAAGGTTGAAACACTCTTTGTTAGTCAAGCGAGATGCCGCGTCTTCGTCCATGATGCCACGTTTAACCGCGATACCACGGAGTTTATCAGGGTCCATACCGCCACCATCATCGACGATGGCAAGCTCAATATGGTCACCTTCTTGGGCTGCAGACAGAATCACTTTACCCGTTCTAGGCTTGCCGGCAGCAACACGGTCATCAGGCATCTCGATACCATGGTCGACTGAATTTCGAACCAAGTGGATCAGTGGATCCGCGAGCGCTTCTACCAAGTTTTTATCTAAGTCTGTATCTTCACCACGCATTTCAAGCGTGATGTCTTTATTTAAACTACGCGCCAAATCACGTACAACGCGAGGGAAGCGACCAAACACTTTCTTGATTGGCTGCATACGCGTCTTCATCACCGCGCCTTGAAGGTCTGCTGTAACCACATCAAGGTTAGCAACCGCTTTCGACATCTCTTCGTCGTTGCTATTTAAGCCAAGACTCAGCAGTCGATTTCGAACCAGAACGAGTTCACCCACCATATTCATGATGATGTCTAACGTCGAGGTATCAACACGAACCGTCGCCTCTGCTTGAGGCTTCTTAGCTTGAGTGGCGACTTCTTTCTTCGCTGCTGGTTTCACTTCAGCCTTTGCTGCTGGTTGCGCCGCAGGTTTTGGCGCAGGTGCAGGAGCGGCAGGTTGTGCAGGAGCAGGAGTCGGCGCAGCTTGAGCATTAACTGCTGCTGGTTTGGTCGCCGCTTCCAGTTCTTCAATAGACGGGCCTTTACCCGAACCATGCAGTTCATCGAGCAGCTTTTCAAACTCCTCGTCAGTCATCAAATCACTGTCGCCAGCCATCGCCGCAGAAGGTGCTGATGGAGAAGTTGGAGGTGGTGGTGGCGGAGCAGCCGCAGCCGCTGGTTCGTTCTCGCCTGGCGCTTTACCAACACCATGCAGTTCATCCAGTAACTTCTCAAACTCATCATCGGTAATATCACCGCTCATATCAGCCGCAGGCTGCGAAGCGGGTGGCGTAGGCGCAGCAGGTGCTTCTACTGTGCCTGGCGCACTGCCTTTACCGTGCAATTCGTCTAACAGTTTTTCGAATTCATCTTGCGTAATTTCGTCAATAGACCCTGCCGAAACATCCGCACTTGGCGCTGGTTCAGGCGCAGCAACCGGCTCTGGCTGAACAGGCTCTGGAGCTACTACAGGCGCCGGCTCTTGAGCTACGGGAGCTTCGTCTTGTGATTCAGGGTTACTTAGACGATGAAGTTCATCTAGCAAAGATTGGTCAGCGAGTGGCAAAGGCTCGCGATCTTGAACGGCTTGGAACTGTTCATTGACAGTATCTAACGCCTTAAGCATCGTATCCATCAAGCTTGCACTAACAGAACGCTGTCCATTACGCAAGATATCGAACACGTTTTCTGCACCGTGACAGGTGTCAACCAGTTCAGTCAATGACAGGAAGCCCGCACCACCTTTAACGGTGTGGAAACCACGGAATATCGCGTTCAGTAGATCTTTGTCGTCAGGGTTATTTTCTAGTTCTACCAACTGCTCGGAGAGTAGTTCTAGAATCTCCCCTGCTTCCACCAAAAAATCCTGAAGAATATCTTCGTCTAAATCGTAGCTCATATGTTACCTCTAAAACCCAAGACTCGAGAGCAAATCGTCTACTTCGTCTTGTGATGAAACGGCATCATCCCTTTCATGAGGGTTAAGAATCGGACCTTCCGGCGCCGTAGATGCATCTTTCTTGTTATCTGAGTTGTCATCCAGTTGGGTGGTGCTAAACGCCGTTAGGATTTCAACCAACCGGCCTTCAACTTCATTAACTAGCGTAATAACGCGAGAAATGATTTGGCCGGTTAAATCTTGGAAGTCCTGAGCCATTAGAATTTCCGTCAGCTGACCTCGAAGTTCTGAACTGTCCCCTTCGACTTGACTCAGTAAGTCGTCAATTCGATGGCACAGCGCTTTGAATTCGGCGAGATCAATTCTGCCATGCATCAGCTCATTCCATTGTGGTCGCACTTTCAGTAGGCCTTCATGCAAATTGTCTGCAATCGGCATACAGCGGTCGACAGCGTCCATGGTTTTATTTGCCGCAACCTCTGTTTTGTCAATGACGTATTGAAGGCGATCCCTTGCGTCCGGGATTTCGTCATTGGCAATTTCACTCATGCGTTCATCAATTGTGAATTGCTTGATTGACTCATGCAGATCACGAGTTAACTCCCCTATTTCTTGAAGCATAGGGTTGGTCGACGTCTCGTAAACCTCTCGAAAAAGAGTATCTGCTTCTTGCTGCTGGTCATTTTCCAACAGCTCGACGAGTTGCTTTGCCTGTTCTAATGAAATCATTCTTTTGACCTTTAGCTTCGCTAAGTCTTACCTTGACTATAGACGCTCAAAAATCTTATCTAGTTTTTCTTTAAGCGTAGCGGCAGTAAAAGGCTTAACGATATAACCGTTTACACCTGCTTGTGCAGCTTCAATGATCTGCTCGCGTTTTGCTTCAGCGGTAATCATCAATACAGGTAGGTGCTTCAGCTCATCGTCTGCACGAATATGCTTCAGAAGGTCGATACCTTGCATACCAGGCATGTTCCAGTCTGTTACGACAAACTCGAAGTCGCCTTTCTTCAACATCGGTAACGCCGTTAAGCCGTCATCAGCTTCTTGGGTATTATTGAAACCCAAGTCGCGAAGTAGGTTCTTAACGATACGGCGCATTGTTGAAAAATCATCAACAATAAGGATCTTCATGTTTTTATTCAAAATTGCCTCCACTGAGTTCGATATCAGTGTTTTACTCATTATTTGTCCATGCACTTAATTTAGTGCGTAGACGCTGCATTGATTGACTTAGTATTTGGCTAACGCGTGATTCGCTAACCCCAATAACGTCGCCGATTTCTTTTAAGTTTAACTCTTCATCATAATAAAGCGAAAGTACTAGTGCCTCTCGTTCTGGTAAAGATTTGATCGAATCGATTAACGCTTTGCGAAAATATTCGTCTGCAACCCCTTGAAAAGGCGTATTTGCCTCTTCGTCACCATCAGGGGTGATGACATCTTCCGAGACTCCTAGGTCTTCAATCCCAACCAATCTCGAACAATTTATGTCCGTTAACGCGGTATGGTATTGAGTTAAACTCAACCCTAAGTGCTGTGCGACTTCGGCATCTGTTGGGTCTCGATTGAGTTCCCCTTCAAGTACCGAGATTGCTTGGCTAATCTCGCGGCTGTGTTTATGTACAGAACGTGGCACCCAGTCTCCACGTCTTATGTCATCTAGCATAGCACCGCGGATACGAATACCCGCATAAGTTTCAAAACTGGCGCCTTTTGTACCATCGTAGTTTTTCTGGGCCTCAAGCAAACCAATCATGCCTGCTTGAATAAGGTCTTCGACCTGAACACTAGGAGGTAACCGCCCGAGTAGATGGTGGGCAATACGCTTCACTAGCACCGAATACTTTTCTAAAAAAGCTCGCTGACTGTTTTGGTTTGCATATTGGTCATAGGTCAGGGCCTTATTCACCAAATGGTTCCTCTAGCATTTCTGTTCTATTTAGTAATCGTTCGACAAAAAACTCCAAGTGTCCACTCGGGGTTTTCGGAATTGGCCAAGTTAACGCTTTATTCGCCAGTGAACCAATAGCCAAAGCCGCAGGTGAACGCGGAAAAGCATCAACAACAATCTTTTGTTTCTTAACCGCTTGTCGCACTTTATCATCTAATGGAATACATGCTACGAGCTCAAGGCTAACATTCAAGAATCGCTCTGTGACCAAGGTCAACTTTGCGAACAATTCTCGCCCTTCTCGATAACTTCTGACCATATTTGCAACGATTTTAAAACGCTGAACATGATGCTCTTTGCTCAATAGTTTAATTAAAGCATATGCATCGGTGATCGACGTAGGTTCATCGCACACAACAACAACAACATCTTGGGCAGCACGCGAAAAGCTGACTACCATATCAGAGATACCAGCCGCCGTATCAATTAATAATACATCCATTTCGTCTTCAAGGCTGCCAAAGGCACGAATCAAACCGATATGCTGCGCATGAGACAACTCTGTCATCGACTGTGTACCGGATGTCGCGGGAATAATTTTAATTCCGTGCGGACCTTCAACGATGGCATCTTTTAGGTCGCATTCGCCAGCCAGTACATGCCCTAAGTTTCGCTTCGGTCGAATCCCTAGCATGACATCGACGTTAGCCAGGCCCAAGTCGGCATCAAGAACCATGACTTTTTTGCCCTGACGCGCCATGCAAATGGCCATTCCCAACGTTACATTAGATTTACCAACGCCACCTTTACCGCCTGTGACTGATATGACCTTTGTTAACGAAGGTTGTGTTAAGCGGCGTAATCCGCTTGCTTGGTCTTGTATCATAGTATTTGTCATAATCGTCCGCCGCTAGAACCTTTCCGCTTCACTATTCCAGTAGTGAGGCTCGTCGTCTGCCGACTTCTCTAATAATTCGTTTGCCTTAGCTACCATGTATTTTGGCTGTGCAATCACTATGTCTTCAGGGACACGCTGTCCATTCGCGATGTAGGCGACAGGTAGGGCATTTTGCACTACCACACTTACAAATTCGCCAAGGCTTAGAGATTCATCAAGCTTAGTCATAATGCACCCCGATAACGGTATGCGCTTAAAATGATCAATCGTTTCCTGTAGGACTTTTCTCTGCGCCGTTGCAGGCAATACCAGATAACTATGGATCATTTCACCGCTTTCGTGCATTAAGGTGTCGAGCTGCTCAGACAGCCTGACATCACGCTGTCCCATACCCGCAGTATCGACAAGAATCAGGCGGCGATTCCTTAACTGATATATTACATCGGCTAACTCTTTGGAATCTTTAGCGACTTTTACAGCACATCCCATAATTCGACCATATATGGCCAACTGCTCATGGGCACCAATTCTGTATGTGTCCGTGGTGACCAAAGCAACGTTGTCTGCTCCCCACTCCATTGCCGCTCGCGCAGCAAGTTTTGCAACAGTGGTGGTTTTTCCCACCCCCGTTGGGCCAAGCAGTGCAACAACACCACCTCGCTTCAAGATATCTTGCTTAGAAATTGGGATCTGGTCCGAAACAAGACCTAGCAGCGCCTTCCAAGCTTTGGTTGGTGGCGTGTCTTCAGGGATGTAACAAGCAAGTTGGTCAGCAAGATCTGACGAGACACCCATTCGCTCAAGACGCTTAATCAACATCGCTCTGAGCGGTTCTCTTCGCTCCACTTCTTGCCACATTAAGCCAGACACTTGGTGTTCAAGAAGACGACGAATGGACATCATCTCTTCTTTCATCTCTTCGAGATCTTCGTTGGATACGGCTTGCTCGTTCGGCTTGCCACGCTCATAGCGGCTAGGGTCTAGCTTGGCTTGTGGTCTTTCTATCCGGCGATCTTCCGCGATAAGACGGGCTAATGGAGAATCTTCTTTGAGCTGCACGCGTTCGTTGCTGTTTGAACGAGAAGCCGCTTGCCTTTGGAGCAAGGCAGAAAGCGAGTCGGTCTCTCTTTCATCGGTTTCATCTTCATGCTCTGGCTTACCGCCGCTGTATTGCTTGAGCATATTGGCGAAACGTTGCGTCATCGAGCGTCCAGAATCCGAGTGTGCTTGCAAGGTAACACGATCATCTTCAAGTTGACGTTTTGACGGCGTCGGTATCGTAGCAGGCGCTTGGCGAGGAGCATGTCTTGGACTGGAACCATAGCTGTTGTTTGCCGGACGATTTGTCGACCCATCGCTGTCTACAGCGGCAACAATCTCCACACCACCTGCGACTTTTTTATTAGACATGATCACCGCATCATCACCGAGCTCCCCTTTCACTTGGAGCAGTGCTGTACGCATGTCTTTGGCAAAAAATCGTTTAATCTTCAATTTGGGTACCGTTTATTCTCGCATCTAGAGCTAGTTACCAACCGCCTGAACAATGCGAATTTGTTTCTCGTCTGGGATTTCCTGATATGAGAGTACTCTCAAAGACGGAATCGTGTTCTTAACAAACTTCGCCAAGGTTGAGCGCAAAACTCCGGAGGTTAGTAACACCGCAGGTTCGCCTTTGAGCTCTTGTTCTTGAGTGGCTTGACTCAATGATGATTGTAGTCGCTCAGCTAAACCAGGCTCGATCCCAGCAGATTCACCACCAGAAGCCTGCATGGTCTGATGCAAAATTTGTTCCAACTCCGGAATTAGAGTAATTACTGGCAACTCTGGCTCTATACCATTGATTTCTTGAACAATTAGGCGTTTAAGGGAAATACGAACCGCAGCGGTGAGAATGTCAGGTTCTTGACTTTTGCTCGAGTATTCTGACAAGGTTTGAACGATAGTACGAATATCACGAATTGGCACGCCTTCGTTAAGCAAGTTTTGTAGCACTTTAACCACAACGCCCAACTGGAGTTGGTCGGGTACAAAGCTTTCCACCAGTTTAGGTGTACTGCGGCCCAGCATCTCAAGTAGGTTCTGCACTTCTTCATGGCCAATTAACTGCGATGCATTGTTGGTCAGCAGTTGGCTCAGGTGCGTCGCAAGGACCGTCGAAGAATCGACAACCGTGTACCCTAACGCTTGAGCGTGTTCGCGCTGCTCTTCTCGAATCCAGATCGCCTCTAGGCCGAAGGCAGGGTCAATCGTGGGCTCGCCGTCAATCATTCCATACACTTGTCCTGGGTTAATCGCGAGCTCCATATCAGGGCGAATCTCGGCTTCTCCAACAGCGACGCCCATCAAAGTGATGCGATAGCTGTTTGGCGTCAGTTCTAGATTGTCACGGATATGTACCGCAGGAATGAGGAATCCGAAATCTTGGGAAAGTTTCTTACGTACACCTTTCACGCGCTCTAACAGCTCCCCGCCTTGGTCTTTATCAACTAAAGGAATTAATCGATAACCGACTTCTAGTCCGACAATATCGACAGGCTGAACATCATCCCAAGAGAGCTCTTTTGGCGTGGGCGCTTCTGCTTCTGTCGTCGCGGGCAAGTTGGGTTTTTCTGCCGCTTTTTTATGTTTGCGATTGATCCAATAAGCGGCGCCACCAGCCAAAGCAGCCAGCAGTAAGAATGCAAAGTGGGGCATGCCTGGAACAATACCCATTACGCCCAAGATTATCGCCGTGATTGTCAGGGCTTTAGGGTTGTCAAACATTTGAAAGACAACCTGTTGACCCATATCTTCATCGGTATTTTGGCGTGTAACCATAATGGCTGCGCCAATCGAAAGTAGTAACGATGGGATTTGCGCAACTAGGCCATCACCGATCGTCAGTAGAGTATAGATTTGAATCGCTTCAGCAAACCCTAAACCGTATTGCGCCATACCGATTGAGAGACCACCGATAATATTGATAAACAGAATCAAAATACCGGCAATGGCATCACCTTTAACAAACTTTGATGCACCGTCCATCGAACCATAGAAATCCGCCTCTTTCGTCACTTCTTGGCGACGGGTTCTGGCTTGGTCTTGATCGATTAACCCCGCATTCAAGTCGGCATCGATGGCCATTTGTTTACCGGGTAATGCATCCAACGTAAAACGAGCGCTTACTTCAGATATACGCCCAGCACCCTTGGTTACAACCATGAAGTTGATGATCATCAAGATAAGGAACACGACCAAACCAACTGCGTAGTTACCGCCAATAACCACGCTACCAAAGGCTTCAATCACACTACCTGCCGCACCAGAACCCTCATGACCATAGAGCAATACCACTCGAGTTGATGCGACGTTTAGCGCTAAGCGCAACAAGGTCGCAATCAGAAGTACTGTTGGAAATGCCGCAAAATCAAGGGGTCTGCGAGTGTAAACCGTGACCAGCAAGACAACCATTGCAAGCGCAATATTGAAGGTAAAGAATAAATCGAGCAAAAATGCAGGAATAGGTAATACAACCATCCCCAACGTGGCCAAAACCATGACGGGGGCGCCAATCGCAGGCATCGCTCTTTGTGGGATAGAGGGTAATTTATCCGCAAATGGTAAAGAAAACTTCATAGATAGGCGTTAAATTTTCTATGGAATGAGAAACTTATTGGAATATGCAAGTTTCAGTCCATTTATCATGTCAAATAAATGACTGACAATGATGGATAAACACCCCACCATAATACGGAGAAACAAAGGTAACTTCCGATTTGATAAATACGCATTGTCGTTGGCACAATGCGCAGTGATTTAGGGTGTTTACAAGAAGGTCACGGTTGAATATTAAAAGCGACGTCACCGCGCTGCTTTTCAAGTGAATAGTCGATACAAATGAGCCCTGAAGTTGGGAACATTGGTGGCACCATCCCGGGAACAAACTCCGCTGTCAAATAGCCTACTAACGGCAGATGAGAAACCAGCAAAACCGAATCCAGCTTTTCCAAATCGGCTACGGCTTGTAGGTAATCCGCAACCTCTTCAGCTTGGCCGTAAGGCGTAATATCTTCATTCGTTTCGATGCTTTTAGCACTTAAATAGGTCGAAATCTCTTGCCATGTTTGCTGGGCACGAATGTATGGGCTAACGATTACCTTATCAAACTGCTGGAATCCTTGCTGAGCACAAGCCTTCGCAACCGCAACTGAAGCGCTTCGGCCTCGGTCGGTTAACTCACGCTCTGCGTCACTGGGCGCGTAATGCTCCGCTTCTCCGTGACGCATGATAAAAATTTTCATGGCTTCATCCTAAACTATTCTCTGAATTATTATTGGTGATCAGAATTTATATTATTTGAATTGTCGCCCACACAATGCGCGTTGGGAGCTTCAAATCGATCACTCTCGTCAATAATTATATCAAGTACTGTGGCAAAGACTCAGACTTCGTTAACACTCTTTGCGACAAATCCCACAGCCTGCGAAACCCTATTTTGCTCAGATTTCTCAAACAGATAGTTTGCACTGATGGATATCCGAGTCATAATTATTAGGGCCTATTGACATTATCAATACTGAACTGGCTTACACATAATTACCTCATCGGAGACAATCACGTGCACATCAGCCCCAATGATAGCAATACATACCGTTACCTCACTTTACCTAATGGTATCAGAGTGTTGCTGACGCATGACGCCAATGCGCAAAAGAGTGCCGCGGCGTTGGCCGTCAACGTGGGCCACTTCGATGATCCTCAAGACCGAGAAGGGTTAGCCCACTATTTGGAACACATGCTATTTTTGGGGACCGAAAAGTACCCGAAAGTGGGCGAATTTCAAAGTTATATCAATCAACATGGTGGCAGCAACAATGCGTGGACTGGGACCGAACATACTTGTTTCTTTTTCGATGTATCCCCCAACGCTTTCCCATCAGCCTTAGATCGCTTTAGTCAATTCTTTACCGCTCCACTATTCAATCCGGAAGCATTGGATAAAGAACGCCAAGCGGTTGACTCTGAATACAAGTTGAAACTCAATGATGACTCGCGTCGCTTATATCAAGTCAATAAAGAAGTGATCAACCAAGCGCATCCGTTCAGTAAGTTTTCAGTCGGTAATCTGGAAACGCTGGGCGATCGGGACGGAAAATCCATTCGAGATGAGATAATCGACTTCCACTATTCGCATTACTCTGCGGATCTGATGACATTGGCCATCATTGGTCCACAAGAGCTTGATGAGCTTCAAACCTTGTGCGAAGAAATGTTTAACGACATTCCCAATCACCAACTTGCGGGCAAAAAAATCGATGCTGAATACTCGGACGCTGATTCAACCGCGATTTCGGTGCATGTAGAGCCGATAAAAGATCTGCGCAAGCTGATTCTCGCCTTCCCAATGCCTGGTATGGATAAGTACTACCAAACCAAGCCACTCTCTTACTTCGCGCATCTGCTGGGCGATGAAGGACCTGGAAGCCTGATGGTCGCACTCAAAGAACAAGGCTGGATTACATCCCTCTCCGCAGGTGGAGGCGCAAGCGGCAGTAACTATCGGGATTTCACCATTAGTTGCTCACTGACGCAGGAAGGGATGTCGCATACAGACGATATCATTCAGTCGGTATTCAGCTACATAACCCTTATCAAGACACAAGGTATGGATGAATGGCGATACCTTGAGAAAAAAGCCGTCCTTGAGTCTGCATTTCGCTTTCAAGAGCCCACAAGACCACTTGATCTGGTCAGCCACCTTGTTATTAATATGCAGCACTATCAGGCCGAAGATGTGGTTTACGGCGACTACATGATGCAAGGCTATAACGAGCAACTTCTCACTTCTCTGACAGATTATTTCTCAGTCGACAATCTTCGTGTCACACTGATTGCTCAGGGACTAGATTACGATAAAGAAGCGAAGTGGTACTTCACACCCTACGCGGTTCACCCGATTAGTGACCAGCTGCGATCACATTATCAACAGCCATCACCGCTCAAATTTTCTCTGCCTGATAAAAACCCTTTCATTTGCTACGATCTCGACCCTCAACCCATCGAGGGCAATGACACTGTGCCTCAAGTGATTGAAGAGTTACCCGGCTTTAAACTTTGGCATTTGCAAGACACCGAATACCGAGTACCGAAAGGCGTCTTGTACGTTGCTATCGACAGCCCCCAAGCAGTTTCAACCCCGACAAATATCGTAAAAACAAGACTTTGCGTTGAGATGTTTTTAGACAGCTTGGCAAAAGAGACATACCAAGCAGAAATCGCGGGCATGGGTTACAACATGTACGCCCATCAAGGTGGCGTTACCCTAACCGTGTCGGGCTTCACTCAGAAGCAGCCGGAGTTGATGCAACTCATTTTGCAGCGATTCGCTAAACGGGACTTTAGTCAGCAACGCTTTGACACGATAAAAACGCAAATGCTAAGAAATTGGCGCAATGCTTCGCAAGATCGTCCAATTTCGCAGCTCTTTAATGCTCTAACCGGAATTTTACAACCGAACAATCCCCCCTACTCGGTGCTAGTCGACGCGTTAGAGTCCATAAGCGTTGAAGAGTTATCCAGTTTTGTTGAAGACATTCTCTCTGAATTGCATGTTGAGATGTTTGTCTATGGTGACTGGACGAAAAAAGAAGCGCTCAGCCTTGGGAATACGCTAAAAGACGCACTAAGAGTCAAGAATCAACAGTACGAAGAATCGTTACGACCGCTTGTCATGTTGGGTAAAAACGGGTCGTTTCAGCGGGAAGTGTTTTGTGACCAAGAAGACTCAGCCGTGGTACTTTACTATCAATGTGAAGATAAGAGCCCCCGCAGTATTGCGCTGTATTCACTGGCTAACCACTTAATGTCGGCGACGTTTTTCCATGAGATTCGAACAAAGCAGCAGCTTGGCTACATGGTAGGAACAGGAAACCTACCACTAAACAAACATCCAGGTATTGTGCTCTATGTTCAATCACCCAATGCCGCTCCAAGCGACCTAATCCAGTCCATTGATGAGTTTTTAAACGCCTTTTATATGGTCCTGCTAGAGCTGAATGAATACCAGTGGCACAGCAGTAAACGAGGGCTATGGAACCAAATCGCGGCACCCGATACGACATTGAGGTCTCGGGCACAGCGGTTGTGGGTTGCGATTGGTAACAAAGATCTCGACTTCAACCAAAAAGAAAAAGTGCTAGAAGAACTTAAGACTCTGGATCGCTCCGACATGATTCGTTTTGTCGTCAACGAGCTCAAACCTCGTACCGCCAATCGACTCATCATGCACACACAAGGCAATGCGCACCACGAGTCAGAGAAGCTCGAGCTTGGATCTGAGATCGGTTCAATTGAAGAATTTCAGTTAAGGCCAAAAGACATCGAACTCGGTTAACTCGCGTCGTCATTAACTCGCTTGTTCTGATTCAACAATCTTCTTTAACGAATGTGGGTGTAGCTTGATGCACACCCCATTTCGTTTAAATGCCACCGTCGGATTGTTCAAACGTTCCCCTTCTCCTTTTGGGCTCGATAGTTTGATTTTCACGCCTTGATCCGACAAGACATCATACTTCTCAGCGAAACGAGGAAATTGGCGTTTGAGATCTGCCAAATATTCTTCCGCCGTTTTAGCGTGAGATGGTACAACAAACTCTACATGCTCCCAGCTTTGTTCGGGGTAGAACTTACCCTCTGCGGGATAGGGTAGCTCCAAACACTCGATTTGCCACTCTAATGCGTTAAGTGGCTGATTGAATTCAAGAACGATGATCGGTCGACCATTGATCATCGCGTTTGAAATTTCTTTCCCCGCTTTTAGCCATTCTTGATGGGCTAAATGTGCCAATTCTGCTTCGTTGATGCGCAGTGCAATATGATCTGCTTGAAAATCCGACAAATTAATATGCAAGATTTCGCCTAACTGTTGGATTTTATGCATAAAATCGTTCAGTTTTTGCTTCATCTGTTGGGGCATTAATTCAGCATCAATCAGTCTTTGAGACATTTAATTTCACCTAAAACATTAATTTTTCTTCAATACTAACAAGATCATCAGGAAAAGTAGAAAATTTCCCAGTTCACTCCCTATAAGGAATCCAATAAAGTTGCTATTATGTGCTCCAAATTATGAAATAGATCGAGATATACATTCATTCCATTTCGGTGGATATTATTCAGGCAACGACTGCAAGCCTAGCAATAGCGAATGTATACCCAACCAATTCCCTAGAATTGAAGGAAGCGCGTGTGAATATCCAAGCACTTATTAATGACAAAGTTTCTCAGGCTCTAGAAGCCGCTGGCGCACCTGCAGGCAGCCCTGCCGCAGTCCGCCAATCTGCAAAACCACAGTTTGGTGATTACCAAGCGAATGGCGTAATGGGCGTAGCGAAAAAGCTAGGCACAAACCCACGCGAATTTGCACAGAAAGTATTGGATGTTCTGGACCTAGACGGTATCGCAAGCAAGACTGAGATAGCAGGTCCTGGTTTCATTAACATCTTCCTAAGCGAAGAGTTTCTAGCGAAGCAAGCCGAGTCTGCATTGGCAGATGCTCGCCTAGGTGTCGCGAAAGAAGAACAGCAAACGATCGTTGCTGACTACTCTGCGCCAAACGTTGCTAAAGAAATGCACGTCGGTCACCTACGTTCAACCATCATCGGTGACGCAGTTGTTCGTACTTTAGAGTTCTTAGGTCACAAAGTGATCCGTGCTAACCACATCGGTGACTGGGGTACTCAGTTTGGCATGCTTATCGCTAACCTAGAACGCGTTCAAAAAGAGTCTGGCGAAGTTTCAATGGAACTGTCTGACCTTGAAGCCTTCTACCGAGAATCGAAAAAGCTCTACGACGAAGACGAAGAGTTCGCGCTTCGCGCACGTAACTACGTAGTGAAACTACAAAGCGGCGACGAATACTGCGCTGAGATGTGGAAGAAACTGGTTGACGTTACTATGGTTCAAAACCAACGTAACTACGACCGCCTAAACGTATCTCTAACTCGTGACGATGTTATGGGCGAAAGCATGTACAACGACATGCTACCTGGCATTGTTGCCGATCTGAAAGAGCGTGGTATTGCTCAAGAAGATGATGGCGCTCAAGTTGTTTTCCTAGAAGAGTACAAGAACAAAGATGGCGAAGCGATGGGTGTTATCATCCAAAAACGTGATGGTGGCTTCCTATATACCACGACGGATATTGCTTGTGCTAAGTACCGTTACGAAACACTAGGCGCAAACCGCGTACTTTACTTCATCGACTCACGTCAACATCAGCACCTAATGCAAGCTTGGACTATCGTTCGTAAAGCGGGTTATGTGCCAGAAGAGGTATCACTAGAGCACCACGCGTTCGGCATGATGCTAGGTAAAGATGGTCGTCCTTTTAAGACTCGTGCAGGTGGTACGGTTCGTCTTGCTGATCTACTCGATGAAGCAGAAGAGCGCGCAATCAAGCTGATCGAATCTAAGAACGCAGATCTTGATTCAGAAGAAAAAGTTAAGATCGCTAACACTGTTGCTATGGCAGCGGTTAAGTATGCTGACCTGTCTAAGCACCGTACAACAGACTACGTGTTTGACTGGGACAACATGCTAGCGTTTGAAGGCAACACGGCGCCTTACATGCAGTACGCTTACACTCGTGTCTCTTCTATCTTCGCTAAAGCAGGTATCTCTATGGATAATCTAGCAGGCGAAATCAAAGTGACTGAAGAGAAAGAAAAAGCGCTTATCGCTAAACTGCTACAGTTTGAAGAAGCGGTACAATCTGTTGCTCGTGAAGGTCAACCACACATCATGTGTAGCTACCTATTCGAACTAGCTGGTCAGTTCTCTAGCTTCTACGAAGCGTGCCCAATCCTTAACACTGAAGACGAGTCAGTGAAGCAGAGCCGCTTGAAGCTTGCAGCTCTGACTGCGAAGACAATCAAGCAAGGTCTATCTCTGCTAGGTATCGAAACGCTAGAGCGCATGTAATTAAGCATCTCGCATTTAGATAATCAGAAAGGTTGGCGTGAAAGCGTCAACCTTTTGTTTTATCTGGCGTATACTGACGTCATTCAATTCAAAATGGAAAACGATAATGAGTTTTGAACTGCACCCTCAATTGGCAAAAGATACCACCATCATTGGTCACTTCCCGCTGTGTGTTGCACTGCTGCATAAAGACAATGCCGTGCCTTGGGTCATCTTAGTGCCTAAGCGTGCCAATCTAAAAGAGCTGCATCACTTACCGATGCAAGAGCAACAGCAATTTTTGCATGAATCTCAAGCGGTAAGCCAAGCGCTAGAAGCGACCTTCCAGCCAAAGAAACTCAACCTCGGCGCGCTTGGTAACATGGTTCCTCAACTCCACATCCATCACATCGCCCGATTTGAAGACGATATTGCATGGCCAGGGCCGGTATGGGGAAATACCAAGGGAGAGTTTAGGACTGAGCAAGAGCAGTCTGAGATCCAAACAAGAATCGGCAACGTCCTTTCATTAAGTAAGCTGTTCACTCGCGCATAAAAAAGGCCGTTCTGTTACTAGAACGGCCCATTTAATTGGCTTGACTACATTGTCACTGTCACGGCTAAAGCATTACGTGCAACCATAGAATATCGCACACGAGTGATATGATTCGCCGCATTGGTATCAACCAAGCGTGATATCACCCCTTTCCTGATCCAAACGGAGAGCATGGCATCCACCCCATCTTCGCTAAGCGCAAACTGCTTCGCCAATTCACGCTGAGAAGCAGTGCCGTTGCGCTCGATGTAGTACTTTAACTCAGACAATATCACGCGACTTGCACCTCAAGCTCTGGCTGCGCCTTCTGACCAGCTCTTTTCAATAGCTTGAAAACGATCAAACTTGTCAACATCACACCACCAATCCAAGCTGCGCTGGTTACTGGATGATCAGCAAAGTGAGTCACTTGGTAATATAGGGCGGCACTTCCATAAGCCAGTCCCATCGTCCAAACCGCAATAAATCTCGCGTATTTGCTGCCAAATTCACGCACATAAGCCCCCATTGCCGCGACACAAGGAGTGTAGAGCAAGATAAACAGTAAATAGGCAAATGCAGCGTGACCAGAAGCAAAGTGAGACTTTAGATTACCAAAGATAGACGCATCAACTTCCTGCTCTTGCGCAACAGCTTGGCTGTCTGTCAAATCTCCCACTTCAATACCGAGCGGGTCTGAGTAACTTAAGCCTGAAAGGTTATCAGGAATTGACATCACGGCCTCTTCAAGACTTGCGAATAAATCATACTCACCCGCTTCATCTTCCGCTGGCGCGTAGAGACTATTGAGTGTCCCGACAACCGCTTCTTTAGCAAAAATACCTGTAATAATACCCACCGTTGCAGGCCAGTTGTCGTTCTCGATACCGATAGGGGCAAAGACTGGTGTGACGACTTGGGATACTTTGGAGAGCACCGAGTTATCGCTATCTTCGTTGCCAAACGTTCCATCTGCACCAACAGAGTTGAGGAAGCTAAGGATGGTCACTACCACCACTATGGTTTTTCCCGCACCCAATACAAAGCGCTTCAGTTTTTGCCAAGTCTTAATCACCACATTACGCATGGTCGGCAATTCATAGTCTGGCATTTCCATAACCAAACTATCGCTAGAACCGGGATAGATGGTGTGCTTGAGCACGAATCCCGTCAACACAGCGGCAAAAATACCGATTAAATACAAGGCGAAAACCACATTTTGGCCACTTTCTGGAAAGAAGGCCGCTGCAAACAATGCATAGACAGGCAGTCGCGCACCACATGACATAAATGGCGCCATAGAGGCAGCTAACTTACGTTCACGCTCTTGATCCAATGTACGCGTCGCCATTATTGATGGCACATTACAACCAAACCCAAGAACAAGCGGAACAAATGCTTTTCCCGGCAAGCCGATCTTTTGCATCACTTTGTCTAATACAAACGCAGCACGAGACATGTAACCTGAGCTTTCAAGCACAGCAAGGAACAAGTACAAACAAGCGATAACGGGAATAAAGGTGGCTACCGTTTGAATACCCCCACCTAAACCATCAGCGATTAAAGTCACCAACCAAACAGGGAGATGGCTATCTAACAAATAATGCCCCCCATCAACCAGCAAGGCTCCCACGCCAATATCGAAGAAATCAATAAAAGCGCCACCAATGTTGATAGAGAACATGAACATTAAATACATCACCACAAAGAAAAACGGCACGCCAATCCATTTGTTCAAGATGATGCTATCGACTTTTTCGGTAAAACTGTGGCTAAGCTTTCCCTCACTACGACGCACTTTTTTACATTGGTCATGCAAAAAGGTGTACTTCGTATCTGCAACCAACAAATCAATGTCGATGCTCACTTGAGATTGCGTACTAATCACACGCTCTCTATCTTGCTGTGACAATGCGTTAAGCACTAGGCGATCATTTTCTAGAGCGCGAATAGCCATCGCTCGCGCCGCGACATCTCTATTCTCAGCGAATACTGGCTCCAGCTCTTTAATGGCGCTTTCAAACTCAAAACCATAGTCCAAACGCAACTCATCCAACGCAACCCCTTGCACAATAGCTTTGTGAAGTCGATCTTTTAGAGTAAGCACTTGGCTTCGACTGTTGGCTGAGATAGCAAAGACTGGGCAACCCAACATGTTTTCTAGCGCTTTGATGTCGATCGTTTGTCGCTCGCGCTTCAGTGCATCCATCTTGTTCAACACAACAATCATAGGACGACCCAATTCACGCAGCTGAAGAGTCATATAGAGACTGCGTTCAAGGCAGGTGGCATCAACGACATTAATGATCAGATCCGCTGGATGAGTTAACACCGCTCTAGAGGCGATAGACTCATCGATACTGTTACTGTCATTGCCGCTATCAAGCGCATAGATACCGGGTAGGTCTGTCAAAGAGAATTGATCCCCAGAGTGGAAGAACTTACCGGTTTTCTTTTCGACCGTTACGCCCGCCCAGTTGCCAACCTGCTGCTTGGCCCCTGTTAGCCCATTAAAGAGTGTTGTTTTACCACTGTTCGGGTTACCTACGGTGAGAATTTGATAGTCCACTAGTTCACCTCCACGCTAATTGCACTGGCAATATTTTCGCGAACAGCAAGTGATACACCGCGAACTTCAACTTGAAGTGGATCGCCCATTGGCGCTCGACGAATCAAAGTCACCGATGTTTGAGGCAGCAGCCCCATCACCATAAGTTTTTTTCTCACATCAATAGAGAGCTCATTGAATCCAGTAATAATGGCTTTTTGCCCTTGTTGTAGTTCTGATAATGTCATAAACAGGCCAGCTATATACAAATGAAAAGTATTTTTATTAACGCTTCCAATAGTACTTCCTTCAAATGTAACAATTCTTGTCTGAAATCAATCTTTGCACTTTTGGAAATGTCATTTTCGTTAAAAGAAGCGCCGTCAAAAACGTTAAAAACTAGAAATGAAAAAGGAAGCAGAATTACCAAGAACAAAAAAAACCAGACAGAATTGACTTTTAATTATTTAAATTCAATAACTTAAACAACTTGTCGCTTTTCTTATGTAATACTGGCGTTAATTTTATAAGTAAAAAAAGGCCATGGATTTATAGTTAATCACGTCGAGAGGGAGACCTTAAGACAAGAATTCCAGAGGTGGCGCATCCAGCGTCACTCCGGCAGCAAGCGAAGGTGTCATTGGCACCCGTGGTATAGTCCCCCCGGCTATACCACGATATTTTTTTTCATCTCCATTGTTACACTTCAAACCTCATTCCATTGACTAGCTTAAACCACACAGTTTCCGTCTAAGATAACTGTTGTACGTATAATCATACTTGCGCAATAAGACTGCTACGATGCGGTGCTATGGCTTAAGTAGGTTGTAGATTGCGGGATTGGAGCTTACGATGAAAAAGGAAACGAAGTCCTTCTCTAACCAAGACAAAGTGGTCTTTACGACTCTTGCTGCTCGACAAACTGCGTAGGTGGGACGCCAAAGCGATGTTTGAAACGTTGACTAAAATAGGAAGGGTCGTTGAATCCGCACTCAAAAGCAACGTCAGACACTTTCTCGCCAGCCAATAAACGGCGACAAGCTTGATCCAAACGCACCTCCGTTAAATATTCGGTGAAGGTTTTTTCAATCGCAGCTTTGACTCGTCTCTGTAAACTACGTTCTGACACATACAACATCTTCGCAGCAACAGACGTACTGAACTCTGGGTCAGAGTAGCTCTCTTGCACTAATGCTTTTACTTTTATGAGCCACGGGTCTTCAGCTGGCGCTTCAAGGCGGTCTTCCTCAGTAGGTAGCTCGATCACTGACTCTTCATCAAACGATTCACTGCCCTGCCAAGTGATTTCCATTAGATTACGCTCAACCGAACTGTGAGTGCTAATAGAGCCACCACTTTGATCAACCAAGGAATGAAGGGTTTGTAGGGTTGAAGAGTGGCTGTAGTTCTCCAGTGACTCACCTTGCTCGACAACCGACAGCGTCACCCACTGATCTTCTTGACGTATCGAGATGATCACGACTTGGTTTCGGTAACAACGCTTGGTAATACTATCCAGTAACGTATTGAGCAACTCGTCGAGATTAAACGTCGCCAAAGTGATGTAATGATCCGAGTCATCATTGCGCTGAAATTCAACCTGAATCCCCGATTTAACCAATTCTTCTTCCCAACCATTCAGTACCGAGTGCAGAATCAAGTTGAGATTGTAAACCGGAACCGCTTGACCATTGGTTGTTCTAACATGGAGTAGGAGATCCAACTCTTTGACCAGATAATTAAGCATATGTTGATGACCACCACTCTGCTCTGAAGGGTGCTCTACAGACGAACTGATCAGACGTTGTTTCATCGCCTCAATAGACTGCGTTGTGATTAAGCGTCGAATTTGCAGCTGCTTTCTTAATTGCTGGTTATTGCTCAACAAAATACGACTTTGGTGACGCAGTTGGTTGGTTTTCAGGGCTACCTGAGCTTTAAGCTGTCTGTTGGCTTTGGTCATGATTCGTGAACGCCAATAAACGACCGTGGCCAAAACAAACAGCGTTATAAGTGCATAGGCTAGAAGAGCATAAGTCGTTAAGAACCACGGTTTGGTAACATAAAACAGAAACTCGTTGCTTTGACCACGCTGGTTCGTGTTGATCACCGCTCTAACCTCAAGCCTGTAGTGGCCGGGCATCATATGGTCAATATTCAGCGTCGCGCCATCTAGCAGCTGCCATTGTTCCTCATTAAGACGGTACTCTACAGAGACTTTATTCACTTGAGGTAGCACACCAAATTGGAACGATACCGATTCACCGTAGCCAACTTCCAATAATTGCTCTGACGTTTCACCGAGCGAATGAAGGGTTTGATTGACTTTTACTTGGCTAATAATGACTTTAATATCAGGCAAACGGCTCACAACCAGTTCGTGAGTATTCACTTTGATCAAACTCGATTTAGCGCCCAGTAGCAGAGTACGTTCACTGTCAGTGCTGTAACTACACAGGCGTGGAGAAAACTCATTGCTTATCAAACCAAAGGGCTCTCCGTAGTGGCGTATCAGGTCGCCTTGCTCAGAATATCGTGTAAATCCAGCCGATGAAGTCAGCCAAATGCCATCTTGGTTTTTGAGTAAGCACTTGGGCGTAATGTGCCCATCAAGTAAAGGAATCGGGTCAACATGTCCGTTGTAGAGACCAAAACGATAAAGGCCGTAGCGGCTGGCAACCCAAACTTGCTCATCCGTAACCTGAACAAGGTTAATGACTAATCCAAACGGAACACTCTCACCTACGAAGTTCACTTGCCCGTCGCGCATTACATACACGCCGTGCTCTGTACCCAGAACCAGATGACCTTGAGACGTAACCATCATTTGCGTGAGCTGAGCAGGCAAGTATCTTTTTATCATCCACTCAGAGCCATATTGCGTCAGCGTATTGGTCGTCATCTCATAACTCCACAGCTGCTGATCGCTTGCTCCCCACAACAACCCCTTTCCATCCAATTCGAGCAGTTTGGTTGGGAAAGACTTCAGATAAATAGGTAGATTGTCATCTTTAATAACCTGCCCAGTCATCGAGTCGACGCACACTATCCCGTTGTTTGTCGCAAGCCACAAGACACCATTGTGTTCAACCAAATCGTGCACTTTCCCTCGGTAAAAAAGCTCACGTCTGCTGACTTTATTCAAGCTCACTCGATACACGCCATTATCACTGATCATCCAATAACCGTCTTTGGTCTTCATACGAGTCAGATAATGAGGCTCATCCATGGATAAATTCGTCGAGAGTAGACGAACGGGGAATCGTTCGAACTTGTGCGAAAAAAGCGAGAAGTAACGTACCCCTCGATCGGTCGCAATCCAAATACCGCCAGACTGATCGTTTAGCAGCGCATATATTTTGCCTTGGCTAACAACATTATCATTGAAGCCAGAGGACGTCAGACGCTTACTTTCGCCCGTCAAAAAGGAATAGACAACGAGACCTTTCTCAGTCCCGATCCAGTATTCTTGACTCGTTTCAGCGATACTTAGCACATGTGAGCCGGGTATCTTTTGTATGGGTTTGTTGGGGTTTTGGATATCAAAGATCAACGCGCCCTTAAGTGAGCCGATCACCAATTCTCGACGCTTGTCAGAAAAGTAGATCTTTTCAACGTGATTTTTCCCTGAACTCGCTACATGTTCAAAGTTCTCATTCTGAGAAAGGTAAACCCCTGCGTTCGTACCCAACACCCATTTTGACAGAATGAATTTTGCATCGTTTATCTCAATCGATGCGGATTGGCTGTACTGATAAAGGGACAGCAGCGAATAGGTGTTGAAGTTGCCGCTATCAACGTCATAGGTGTAAAAACTGGTATCGTCAGAGAGCCAAATATAGCGCTTGGATGCCCCTATTCTCTTGATTTCGACGCCAGGTTGGAGACTGAAAATGAGCTCTCGCTCTTTATTTGGTTCAGTACGATAAATCTCATTGCGGAAAAATGACCAAAAAGCATTGTCTAAAAAGGCAACGCGATCAACCTCATGCTCCAACGCAGAGCCAGATTGAGGCATGATATTTTGACCATCAAAGAACAGTATTTGATTGCGGACATCTTGGAACCAAACGCCACCACCATCGGCTAAAAACAGATCCTTAGCGGCAAATACTTTTCCTTGGGCTTGTGTGGGTAACGGGTAAAAAACGGTTGGCGTTGACTCGACTGCACTGACGATAGGCGCCAACCAAATTAGAACCGTAACCCATAAGGCTCTTATCACCTAAACTTTCCCTAACAGCAATAGAATTAAAACAGAATAGTGTTCGTTCACTAGTGGTAACGCCGAACAACTGAATATTTATTTTGTGAAGATAATTATCTAAGAATAGGGAGAATAAACAAGTTAGTCTGCGACATTCTGCTGACTTTTAAAGCGAAATTCACATCTAAATGGCTTACTGAAGAAAAATGTTGAAAAAGGGAGCCACGCTCCCTTCCCTATTACACACCACCTAGACAGTTGAAAAAGCTGTCGGCTAAGTTCTGCCTAAACTGAAAATAAGACCCTGGCTGTACGACCACACTGGTACCCAAAGGGTCAAGGACGCCAACACGAGCATCGCTTCCTCGAGTAACAGAGTCAATAACAGCTGGCGTAAACTGTGGTTCTGAGAACACGCAAACTGCCTGCTTCGAAGACAGGGCTTTACGAATTTTAATTAATGTTTTTGCCCCCGGTTTTCTGTCAGGGCTTACCGTGAAGTGACCTAAGTGGTTCAGTTCAAAATCACTCTCAAAGTATCCGTACGCATCATGAAAAACGTAATAACCTTTCTCTTTCACGGGAGTAAGCTGAGACATCAATGCCACTTGTTGCTTCTCTAGCTTAAGTAAGAACGCGGCCAAGTTATCTTGATATCGCTGAGCATTTTTCTCATCTAAACGACTCAACTTGGCAACGATCGCTTTTGCTACCTGCTTAGTGGTTTTATAACCCAACCAAAAATGTGGATCATGACTGCCATGATCATGACCGTGATGGTCATGATGATCGCCGTCGTACTCTCGTAGCTCCAATCCATCAACGTCACTCAAAGTGAGTACGCTATCGCGATTTTCAAGAATTTTAGCAAGGAAAGGTTCGAGGTCATTGCCAAACCAAACAATCATATCGGCACTTTGAATACGCTTTACGTCAGATGGTCTCAACGCGTAATCATGTGGGGAAGCATTCGCAGGGATCAAAACATCAACTTGGGACACTTCTTGCGTCAACTCGGTAGCTATCATTTGAATGGGTTTGATACTGGTTAACACGGTCGCAGCATTTGCACTAAATGCCGCCAATAAAACACTGACAAAAGAAAAAATACGCTTCATAAAGGGAACAGTCGTCTAGTCTAACAAGGGATTAAATGTTACATTATAACATTAAGTAATTGCAAATGAGTGCTATTCATGTCGACATTGGTCGAACTCACTGACATCTGCGTTCAATTTGAAGAGCGCAAAGTACTAGATAGAGTCTCTTTAAAGCTGAAACGTGGAGAAATTACCACGTTAATCGGCCCTAATGGTGCAGGCAAATCAACGCTAGTAAAAGTGCTACTCGGTTTACAGCGCAAGTATCAAGGAAAAGTAACCAAGAGCAAAGGTCTAAAGATCGGCTATGTACCTCAAAAGCTCAAGCTTAATGATTCACTGCCGCTCAACGTAACAAGGTTTTTGAAACTCTCTGGCCGATTCAGCCAACAAGAGATCATAGAAGCATTGAAACTGGTTGGCGCCGAGCACTTGTTAACCTCAAACATGCACAGCCTATCGGGTGGTGAAAACCAGCGTGTCTTACTCGCTCGTGCTCTACTGCAACGTCCAGATTTATTGGTGCTTGATGAGCCAGCACAAGGCGTTGATGTGCAAGGGCAAATCGATCTTTACGATTTAATCGATACCATTCGCCATCGTTTCAATTGCGCCGTTTTTATGGTGTCTCATGATCTGCATCTTGTTATGGCGAAAACCGATGATGTCATTTGTTTGCATCATCACATCTGTTGTTCTGGCTCGCCAGCAGCAATAAGCCAGCACCCAAGCTATATCGCACTCTTCGGCCATGGCCACCAAGAGGCGCTTGCTCTGTATAACCATCAGCATACTCACCACCACCATGATTTGGCAGGGCAACCTGTGTCTGGCGATGCTTCAAGCTGTTCACATCATTCACACGGACACCACCATGATTGAGTTTTTACTACCATCTCTGCTTGCTGGACTTGGCATTGCCATCATTGCGGGACCGCTTGGCTCCTTTGTCGTGTGGCGTAAAATGGCGTACTTCGGTGACACACTCGCACACGCATCACTCATGGGTATTGCGTTTGGTTTTTTGCTTAATGTAAACCTTTATCTCGCACTGGTGGTTTGTTGTCTCGCTCTTGCACTGATCCTGGTGACTCTGCAAAAACAACAACTGGTTGCGACGGATACCCTACTTGGCATTTTGGCCCACAGCGCTTTGTCTCTCGGTTTGGTTGCCGTCAGCTTTTTAGACGATGTGCGAATTGATCTGATGAGCTACCTCTTCGGTGATTTGCTTTCTGTAACCCCCACTGACTTGATGTATATCTACGGTGGTGTGATTGTCGTGACCGCGATACTGGCAATCTTCTGGCGATCGCTTCTTGCGACAACCGTCAGTGAAGATTTAGCAGCGGTTGACGGCCAAAATGTGGATTTGATGCGCCTTGTTTTGATGCTGATGGTCGGTTTGGTTATCGCTATCGGGATGAAATTTGTCGGTGCGCTGATCATGACATCGCTGCTGATCATTCCTGCTGCTGCTGCGCGTCGATTCTCATCAACACCAGAACAGATGGCACTGTTGGCTTCACTTATTGGTGCTCTCGCTGTCGTGTTCGGTTTAAGCCTATCTTGGCACTTTGACACACCGGCAGGACCATCGGTAGTGATTAGCGCGACCGCCATGTTTATGCTCTCTCAACTAGTTAGAACCAAGGCATAAATGAAAAGCCGACGTAATATACGTCGGCTTTTCAGTCTAACTCTTGCGTTTACGCGCCTTCGTTATGTAACTCTAGGTTAGCGAGCTCTTGCTGAATCTCACGCTGGACTTTCGCATCATCGTTGCGTAAAGACTCCAAAAACTCTAGATACTTCTGGTCGATATCCCCGGTAACATATTCGCCGTTAAACACCGATGTTTCGAAACGAGCAATGTCAATGTTACCGATGCCAACAGCTTCTACTAAATCTTCAAGCGTTTGGAAAATCAGTTCATCAGCACCAATCTGCTTACAGATTGCGTCGTTATCACGGCCATGAGCAATCAGCTCATTTGCGCTTGGCATATCGATACCGTAAACGTTCGGGAAACGAATCTCTGGGGCAGCAGAGACCATGAACACTTTCTTAGCACCTGAATCACGCGCCATTTCGATAATCTGCTCAGAGGTCGTACCGCGCACAATTGAATCATCCACGAGCAAAACATTCTTATCTTTAAATTCTGAGCGAATCGCGTTGAGCTTGCGACGGACCGACTTTTTACGCTGCTGCTGACCAGGCATGATGAAGGTACGTCCAACATAACGGTTTTTCACAAAACCTTGGCGGTAGGGTTTGTCAATCGCTTGAGCAATCTGCAGGGCAATATCACACGATGTCTCTGGGATTGGAATAACCACATCAATATCTAAATGCGCGTACTCATCACGAATACGATCACCAAGTTTCTTACCCATTTCTACTCGAGCGCTGTATACCGAGATTTTATCGATAAACGAGTCAGGGCGAGCGAAATAAACAAACTCGAAGATACATGGGTTAAGTGCTGGGTTGTCAGCGCACTGCTTGGTATGCAGCTCACCATCAAACGTAGCGTAGATCGCCTCACCAGGAGCCACATCACGAATAAAATCAAAACCAACCGCATCCAATGCGACCGATTCAGAAGCCACCATGTACTCCGTACGGCCGTCCACTTCACGCTTACCCAGGCATAGAGGGCGAATGCCATGTGGGTCACGGAAAGCAATCATACCATGGCCGATGATCATTGCCGTTACCGCGTACGCTCCGCGAATTGCACGGTGAACATTAGTTACAGCGCGGAAAACATCTTCGGCTGTCACATTGCCTTTAACCGTATCTATTTCATGCGCCAATACGTTAAGTAATACTTCTGAATCCGACGTCGTGTTAAGGTGACGACGGTCTTTTTCAAATAATTTCTGACGAATTTCATTGGCATTCGTTAGGTTACCGTTATGAGCCAACGTGATACCAAATGGAGAGTTAACATAGAAAGGCTGCGCTTCAGACGCACTTGAACTGCCTGCCGTAGGATAGCGAACATGGCCAATACCAACTGTGCCTTGCAGTCTTTGCATGTGCTTTGCTTCAAACACATCTTTCACCAAACCATTCGCCTTGCGCAGACGAAAACGATTGCTTTCTATGGTACAAATACCCGCGGCATCTTGGCCACGATGCTGCAAGACCGTCAATGCATCATAGATAGACTGGTTTACAGGCGTTGTGCCCACGATTCCAACAATACCACACATGTCCTAACCCTCGATTTTCGACAATGGCTGACGCGCTAAAGCGCGTCAGATAAGAAACTTGATGTTGCTTGTAAGTGTTCAAAGAACGGAGCAATGATGTGCTTAAACTGCGGCACCAATTGCGAGCCCTTAAACCACTCCGTCTCTGGAAACGATGTAAACGTATCCAGAAAAAATAGTGCAGCCGAGACAATCAGAACACCGCGTAAAGCACCAAACACTATACCCAGTACTCGGTCAGTTCCTGATAAGCCTGTTTTTTGCACCAATTGTCCGATCACGTAGTTCACGACCGCTCCAACAATAAGTGTTGCGACAAACAAGGCTGCTATCGCCGCTCCGTTACGAAACATCTCATCTTGGATATTGGTAAAGTACACCGCTAACTTTGCGTAGTACTGACTGGCGATAAAAAAAGCGCCAAACCAAATCACTAATGACAACGCTTCTTTAGCGAAACCACGAACTAAACTGATCAAAGCCGAAAGGCCGATCACACTTAAAATGACAATATCTAACGGATTCATTCTTTACTTACATCTTAAGTTGGCGCGCATTTTAACAGAAAAAACGCTGACGCAAACGTTTTCTTATGGGTTTAGTGGTTTAAATTTGAGCAATTGACCTTTTGAGCCGGTAATTTTTTCGAGTTCAATCACTTGGCGTTCAAGTTTGCTCTTCGACACATCTGGGCCGATTATTACTCGCGTAAAATTGTTCTCTGGCTTCGCATGCGCTTGATAACCACGCTTTTGTAGATCTTTGACAAGGTTCTTCGCATTGTCGGCATTTTTGAGGGCCATCAACTGAATGATCCACGCGTTTTCTTGATACTCATTACGTTCCGGAATTTCCTTAACGATAACGGGTAACGGTTCTTCTTTTGCCCCTTCGGACTGTGCTAGAGAAGTCTCCTCAAGCGTCACCTCTACTGGCGTTTCGGGTAAACTCGCAGAGTCGTCGACGGGGTCAAGAACTTCGAATGACTCAAGATCATTGCCGACTTCAGGTTTAATCGGAATGCTCGCAATCTCTTCTTTGTAATGTGTTTTCTTACCATCTAAGACATCAGGTAAAACAATCACCCCAATTGCAACCAAGATGATGGTACCGACTAAACGGCTTTGAAACTTACTGGCCATTTACTCTCCTTTTCTTTCCCAGTGTTCAAGCACTTCCCCTACCGTGTGGAAAGAGCCTACTACGAGGATGACATCTTCGGGGGCCGCGTGTGTCATTGCCGCATCAAAAGCAGCCACAGGGGATTCAAACTGGACATTGCCTGCGGGTAGGTGCTGACAAAGCTCATCCGCCGTTGCCGCTCTTGGTCCAGTAAGTGATGCCGGATACCAGTGCGTCGCAATTGGCGCTAGTGCTTCAAGCGTTGCTTTAATGTCTTTGTCGTGCAGCATCGCGACCACTGCATGTATCGTTTTGCTGGGATATTGTTGGTGAACGCGGCCAACTAAGTACTCCGCAGAATGCGGGTTATGAGCGACATCAAGCAAAACGGTTGGCGAATGATTGATGATTTGCATTCGGCCAGGCAGCTGAGCGTTGGTCAAGCCGTTGACGATGTTAACGTCAGTAATGTCTAGATTTGCTGTTGCAAGCGCCATTAGCGCCGTCGCAGCATTTTGCAAAGGTAAACTCGGTATAGGGAGCGCTTCGAGGTCATAAGACCCATGAGTCCACGTCCACTCGGTTTCGGAAGTTTGCTCATATCGATATTGAATGCCGACTTGATAAAGCTCAGCTCCGATGTCATCTGCGTGTGCAGCGACAGTAGAAGGCGCTTTTGGCTGACCGCAAATAGCAGGTTTGCCACTACGGTAGATCCCTGCTTTTTCGAAACCAATCACATTGATGTCATCGCCAAGCCAATCGATGTGGTCGAGAGCAAGGCTGGTGATCACAGACACATCGTGAGCAACGACATTAGTCGCATCCAAGCGCCCACCAAGACCAACCTCAAGCAAAACAACATCGACTTTCTCAGTTTGAAATAACCGTAAAGCGGCCAAAGTGCCATACTCGAAGAAACTTAAACTGATATCGCCACGCTGCTGTTCAACAAAGTCAAAGGCTTCGGTGTGCTTTTCATCACTTAAATCTTGGCCATTGATTCGAACCCGTTCATTGTAACGAATCAAATGAGGAGAGCTGTAGACACCAACGGAATAGCCAGCATCAAGTAAGATGGCTTCCATTAATGCACAAGTAGAACCTTTGCCGTTGGTTCCTGCAACAGTGATAACGGTAGGTGCGGGTTTGGTAAGATTGGCAGACTCTGCCACAGCTTGGACACGTTCTAAACCAAGATCAATGGCTGACGTATGGATATTTGCTAAATAATCAAGCCACATCGAAAGTGGAGATGTGGCTTGAGGAATTTGGGTTTGAATCATCTAACTAAAACCAAAAATTAGTGGTGGTTTGTTAGTGTGTTACTTTACCCTTTTTCTTCTACTTCTGGTACATCATAGTGCGCTTCATTTGGTGAATCATTCACAGAAACCACCAAAGGCGACGCTTGGTTAGTCATTTTAGCTAATAGACTACCGATACGCTGACGCATTTCACGACGGTCGACGATCATATCAATCGCGCCGTGCTCAAGTAAGAACTCACTACGCTGGAAGCCTTCTGGTAGATCTTCACGAACCGTTTGTTCGATAACACGACGACCAGCGAAGCCAATCAGAGCTTTAGGCTCACCGATATTCACATCACCAAGCATTGCAAGACTCGCAGAGACACCGCCCATAGTTGGGTCTGTCATCACTGAGATAAACGGCAAACCTTTCGCTGATAAACGCTCTAACGCTGCACTGGTTTTGGCCATTTGCATTAGCGACATCAGTGCCTCTTGCATACGTGCGCCGCCACTTGCTGAGAAACAAACAAGACCGCAATTGTTTTCCATTGCTGCTTCCACAGCACGAACAAAACGAGCACCAACAACAGAGCCCATTGAACCGCCCATGAAGGAAAACTCAAACGCACAGGCGACAACCGGTAAACCAAGTAGCTCACCTTTCATAACCACAAGCGCGTCTTTTTCGCCGCTACTCTTTTGAGCCGCTGACAAACGATCTTTGTATTTCTTTGAGTCTTTGAACTTCAGTTTATCTTTCGGCTCTAACTCATCTGCTAGTTCAACGCGCTCACCTTCATCTAGGAACGTTTCTAGACGACGACGAGCCTTCATGCGCATGTGATGGTCACATTTTGGACACACTTCTAGGTTACGCTCTAGTTCAGCGTGATATAGCACTTGTTCACATGACGTACATTTCGTCCATACACCTTCTGGGATAGAAGCTTTGCGTGAACTACCGATGTTGCTTTTTTCTAAAATCTTTTCAAGCCAACTCATGGAAGACCTTTTCTCTACTACTCCCGCGCAAAGTGCGAAGGATACAAATTCTGAATTTATGCGTGAGGATTAAAGCATATAAAATGCCAGCTGTGCACAAAAAACTGGTTGTACCTATTTTCTGTACCTATCTCTCACACCCTAAACAACTGATTGTTTCGACAATTTAACACGAATTAGTTCAAGTTATCGGGCAAAAATAGTGGCCCAATCGGCACTCTTGGCAATTCAAACTCTTCAGGGTAATCCACATCGACTAGGTATAACCCTTCCGCTTTTGCTGTTGCACCTGCGAGCTTGCGATCTTTCGCCCCAAGCAACCATTGAATCCATTCAGGCTCTTGCTCACCACGACCAACACAAATCAGGCTGCCTGTAATATTGCGAACCATGTGATGAACAAACGCATTGGCTTTAATATCAATCACCACGTACTGATTATGCCGTGTAACATTAATGTGCATCATATTGCGCCAAGGGCTACGTGATTGACAGTGGGTCGCTCGAAACGAAGTAAAATCGTTTTCACCAAGTAAGTATTGTGCCGCTAAATGCATTTTCTTTTCATCTAGCTCACCATGATAGTGGCTTACACCCGTAGAGAGGATGCCTGGTCGTAGCGCGCTATTAAAGATGATGTAGCGATAGCGACGCGCGGTTGCAGTAAAGCGCGCATGAAACTCTTCAGGCACTTCTTTCGCCCAACGCACAGCGATATCACCGGGAAGGTTTGCATTGGCCCCCATTGTCCAAGCGACCATTTTACGACTTGCCGTCGTATCAAAATGGACCACTTGACCTGTACCGTGCACACCTGCATCTGTTCGGCCTGCGCATTGAACTTCGACCGGATGGTTTGCGACAACACTCAGCGCTTTCTCCAATTCCTCTTGAACGCTTTTCACGTCTTGTTGACGCTGCCAACCATAGTATTGAGTACCGTTGTATTCGATACCTAAAGCTATTCTCATCAGGGGATCTCTCAGGGTCTGCTCAGTAAGGGCGGCAAGTATAAACACTTTCCAGAAAAAAAATAAGGGGGACGTCTGTCCCCCTTGGGTTTGATTGTTTAGCTGCGGTTTATATCGTCGATTAAGCGTTTTGCTTCACGTCGAATTTCGTCGCTTCCATCTACAATGGCTTCTTCAAGTAACTTTTTCGCTCCTTGAGCGTCGTTCATTTCCATGTAAATTTTAGCAAGATCCAGTTTTCCTGCAGCCTCTGCATTTGAGTCAACGTCTTCACTGCCAATATCACCGATAACGTCAGGAAAATCATTCAGCCCAACATCAAGCTTCAGCGAGTCATCAATCTCTTGTGCTTCTTCCGCGTCCACTTCCGCCATCAGTTCATCAATGGTTCGGAACTGGTTTTCTCGAGGATTGAAATCATCGAGTGATTGTTGGTCTTCCCAATTTTCATCAAGAACTTGAGCTTGCTCTGGAAGGTTTTCTTGAGACCAAATGTCTTGCTCTTCTTCTGGAATATCATCACTGATTTGCGCTTGTTGATCATCAGACAGTGTAAATCCATTCCAATCTTCTCCACCCACTTCCAACATAGCGTCGATATCCATACCAGCGCTATCTGACGTTGTCGCATCAATTGGGTTATCAAATGAGAAGCTTGCCGTTTGGTTCTCTTCTGTATCAGAGAGCAGTTCATCAAACGCTTGTTCATCGAACTCGCTTTCAGAGAAACCTTCAACCGATTCTGTTGCGTCTTCCAAATCTGGAAGTTCAATATCATCAAGATTGAAGCTTGTCTCATCATCTTGCTCAGAGAGTTCTTCACTGCTCTCACTGAACATATCCGCAAGTGCGTCTTTCTCGTCGTATTCAGGAAGATCGAGCTCGTCTAGTTCAATGGATTCATCGGCAGGCTCAGCGCTTAGCTCTAAGTCTGGTTGCTCTGCCGTTGGAATCTCTGGCTCTGACGCCATATCCGCTAGCGCCTCTTCTTCGCTGTATTCAGGAAGGTCGAGGTCGTCTAGCTCAATAGATTCGTCAACAGGCTCAGCGCTTGGCTCCAAGTCCGGTTGCTCTGCCGCAGGAACCTCTGGCTCTGATGCCATATCCGCCAGCGCGTCTTCTTCGCTGTATTCAGGAAGGTCTAGATCGTCTAGCTCTATGGATTCGTCAACAGGCTCAGCGCTTGGCTCCACATCAGCTTGCTCTGCTGCTGGCATCTCTGGCTCTGACGCCATATCCGCCAGCGCGTCTTCTTCGCTGTATTCAGGAAGATCGAGGTCGTCTAGCCCAATAGATTCGTCTGCAGGCTCAGCGCTTGGCTCAACCTCCGATTGCTCTGCTTCAGGAACCTCTGGTTCTGACGCCATATCCGCCAACGCGTCTTCTTCGCTGTATTCAGGAAGATCGAGGTCGTCTAGCTCAATAGATTCGTCGGCAGGCTCTGCGCTTGGCTCCAAGTCCGGTTGCTCTGCCGCTGGTAGCTCTGGCTCTAACGCCATATCTGCCAGCGCGTCTTCTTCGCTGTATTCAGGAAGATCGAGGTCATCGAGCTCAATAGATTCATCGGCAATCTTAGCGCTTGGCTCCAAGTCCGACTGCTCTGCCGCTGGCATCTCTGTCTCTAACGCCATATCCGCCAGCGCGTCTTCTTCGCTATATTCAGGAAGGTCGAGAGCGTCTAGCTCAATGGATTCATCGGCAGGCTCAGCGCTTGGCTCAACCTCCGATTGCTCTGCTTCAGGAACCTCTGGCTCTGACACCATATCCGCCAACGCATCTTCTTCGCTGTATTCGGGAAGGTCTAAGTCATCTAGTTCAATGGATTCATCAGCAGGCTCAGCGCTTGGCTCCAAGTCCGGTTGCTCTGCCGCTGGCATCTCTGGCTCTGACGCCATATCCGCCAGCGCATCTTCTTCGCTGTATTCAGGAAGGTCGAGAGCGTCTAGCTCAATGGATTCATCGACAGGCTCAGCGCTTGGCTCCAAGTCCGATTGTTCTGCCGCTGGTAGCTCTAGCTCTGACGCCATATCCGCCAGCGCGTCTTCTTCGCTGTATTCAGGAAGATCGAGATCGTCGAGCTCAATAGATTCATCAACAGGCTCAGCGCTTGGCTCCACATCCGATTGCTCTGCTGCTGGCAACTCTGGCTCTGACGCCATATCCGCCAGCGCGTCTTCTTCGCTGTATTCAGGAAGGTCGAAATCTTCTAGCTCAATGGATTCGTCAGTAGGCTCAGCGCTTGGCTCCAAGTCCGCTTGCTCTGCCGTTGGCATCTCTGGCTCTGACCCCATATCCGCCAGCGCGTCTTCTTCGCTGTATTCAGGAAGATCGAGGTCGTCAAGTTCAATAGATTCGTCAACAGGCTCAGCGCTTCCATCAGAAGACGGCGCTTCTTGTGACAATGATGCAATTGAGTCTTCCTGAGCAACTGCTTGTTCAGGTTCATCGACTAACCAGTCATCATCTTGCGGAATACCAAACTCGTTTGGAATCGCTTCTGGCATTGGCGGACGACTTTCGTCCACTTCTGGAGTCTCTGGAGTCTCTGGAGTCTCTGGAGTCTCTGGAGTCTCTGGAGTCTCTGGAGTCTCTGGAGTCTCTGGAGTCTCTGGAGTCTCTGGAGTCTCTGGAGTCTCTGGAGTCTCTGGAGTCTCTGGAGTCTCTGGAGTCTCTGGAGTCTCTGGAGTCTCTGGAGTCTCTGGAGTCTCTGGAGTCTCTTTAGATGGTGCCTGTGCTTGCTCTTGTTGTGCAAGTGTATCTTCTTGCTCTACAGCAATGTTTTCTTCGCCGCTAACAGGCAGAGGCTCATCTAGCCCCTTGTGCAATTCGTCTTCCTGCTCAAGGCTTGGTTGGGTATCCTGAGGGGATTCAACTTCATCAATCGCAGCGGTCAGCCAATCGTCGTCCTCATCGTTGCTTGATGATACGTCGACATCTTGTTGCTCATTGGCCGACTCATCGATGATCGATTCGTCATCGTTTGCTAATGCTTGTTCGATGGTGTCAACGTCTGGGCTTTCAACTTCTTCTATCGCCGCCGTTAGCCAATCATCTTCTTCATCTTCTGGCTCTGGCTCTGGCTCTGGCTCTGGCTCTGGCTCTGGCTCTGGCTCTGGCTCTGGCTCTGGCTCTGGCTCTGGCTCTGGCTCTGGCTCTGGCTCTGGCTCTGGCTCTGGCTCTGCAAGTGTTTGTACGTCATCCGACAAATCAACGGAAATGTCATCCAGTTCAGAGCTTGGTTGCGTGTCAACAAGGTCATCGAGGTCGAGCTCATCTAGAAGAGGGTCGGCTTCAGGGGCAACACTCAACATGTCATCCATAAAGTCTTGGCTAGAGAAGTCTGCAGAAGTCTCTGGCGTTTGTGGCTCTTCATTCAACGGCTCGAGGCTATTCTCAGAATCAGCTTCAGAGTCAATCTGCGCAGTTTCATCTAATAAACTGGCAATATCTGACTCATCAAGTGATTCATCACTTACCTCAGGTTCAGGATGTTCGTTATCTAATGAGTAGTCTTCAGCGCTTAGATCTTGATGCTGCTCTGAAGGAACCTCTTCAGCCAGAGGTTGCTCTTCCAACTCTTGTGGTTGGCTCGCTTCGGTGACATCGGCTTCAGGCTCAGGTTGCGCATCGTCTTGTAGATTCTGCTTTTCAATCTCAAGCAACTCTTCAAATAGATCGGTTCCTTCATCACCTAACGACTCTTCTTCATCTGCACTATCAAAAAGTTCGTCAAGTAAATCTGTACTATCATCAAGCGAGCTCGACTCTTCACTGACAGCATCGGCGCCAATAAGCTCATCTAACTCGCTATCAAGATTAAACTCGTCACTCTCTTCAGACTCATCAACTAACTCATCCAGCAGGTCGGTGCTTTCAGTGTCAATGGCCGATTCGTCATCATTGAGGCCGATCAGTTCGTCAAAGAGGTCTTCACCTTCCAACTCTGAAGCTTGTTGTTCTGGCTCTTCAACGTTATCCGCCAGCAACTCATCAAGAAGATCTGTGCTATTTTCATCAATCGCAGTGGTCTCTTCCTCAAGCATCTCATCGAGGAGAGCCGTTTCATCGATTGAATTGGCTTCAAGTGTTTCTAAGTCAGCCTGAGCTTCCATCTGAGCGAAAATATCATCGATCTCACTATCGGAGGCCAAACTCGGCTCTTCTAGCGATGTTTCGTCTTCATCACTAAGATCGAAGTCGTCCCCTTCATCTAGCAAATTATCGAAATCTAAACTTTCATTGCCGTCATCTTCGATCTCACTGAACAGATCATCCAACATTGATTGGTCAAGACTGCCGCCATCAAGCTCTTCCGACTCACCGTCTTCCGCAAGCAATGAGTCGAGCGCTTCTTGCGACATATCGCCTTCGTCAGAGAGATCGAAACCTTCGTCATCTCCATCATCGATCACGACTTCGTCCAGCGCACGCTCCATCTCTTCTAGACCGAGCGCTTTGTCGTCGCTGTTGACACTGATGCCGCTAGAGCCCATATCACCATCAGTGAGGGATTCATCTAGATCCCCATCGTCACCGATACCCGCGAATGGGTCATCGCCGTCCTCGCCTTCTAGGTTGAAATCTAAATCGCTATCATCCAAATCAGCAAAGACATCATCTTCGTCCGGCTTACCTAATTCACCTTCATCACCAAACAAGGCTTCATCGTCATTTGAGTCGCCAAATAGATCGTCATCGAGTAGCAAATCATCATCGATGTCTTCATTCATCGTTTCCGCGGCAACCGGAGCAACAGTTTGAGGTTGCGGAGTTTCTTGCTGAGCCTCTGGCGCACTCTCTTCTTGCTTATTACGACGGCCAAGTAGCATAACCACTAACAAGCCGATAAGTAGCCCAGGAATGATTGCGAGCGCAGCCACCAACCAAGTGTTGGAGAAGAATTTATCGAGAGACGAAGGCGCCATTTTTTGCTCTTCCGCAACACGCATTCTCTCTGCTTCTAGCAGTTTTTCGACTTCGTTGCGGATGCGTTCTTCATCACCGAGCTCGTCTTTAAGTACGTCAACTTCTGACTGAACCTGCGCTAGCATTAATCGAAGCTTGTGGTTCTTTTCTTCTAGCGCCATTAGCTCACCTTCGGAGCTTTCTAGTTGGCGCTCTAGCGTATTGACCTGCGCGGTCTTTTCCTGCTGAGCAATTTTCTCAAGTGGCGTTTCAGGCTTTGTCTCAACAGCGGCTTCAGTCTTTGGCTGAGTAGAGGTGCTAGCCTCAGCAACTGGAGCTTTAGGTGCACTCGGTTGAGCTGCCGTTGTTGTTGAATTTGGAGTAACTTGTTCTAAGCGAGCTTTGTGCGCCGCCATAACATTAACGGCTTGCTGAGTGGAAACGCCTTGAATCTGCGCTAGTGATGGAACACGCAGTGTGCTGCCTGGTATGAGTTCATGGATGTTCTGGTTGTCAAACGCTTGAGGGTTAAGTTGGAAAATGGAATAAAGCGTTTGTTGAATTGAAACAGACGTATTGGGGCGCAGTTGAGTAGCGATTCCCCATAAGGTTTCTTGCCCTGTTGTTGGACCATAGAAAAGAGAAGGCTCTGCACTGCGCAGGCCATTAGATACAGACTCAGAGAATTGAGGAGACGATTGGATCTCGCCATTCGGTCCCTTTAGGCGGATACTCTCTGCGCTTACGATAGATGTTTGAGTCACGGCAACCATTGCGAGTGGCAATAGTAGACGCTGTAGAAGTCGACGCATATAAGGCTCAGCTATGTGCTCAATTAATTTAAATATACAGTGATCTGTTAAATATATCGGATAAAGCGGGCAAAACTATAGATATAGAACCAAAAAATGTGTGGCTAAAGCGATAATCGCAGTAATCTCACACAATTTTTCTTTAATCGATTAAAAAAGCCTCACACAATGGTGAGGCTTTGACAATCGTATCAATATGCAAATCAGTAGTAATCGCGGATCAGCACTTCTGCAATCTGCACGGCATTGGTTGCCGCACCTTTACGAACGTTGTCAGCAACCACCCACAAGTTCACGCCACTGTGATGGCTGATGTCATTGCGAATACGACCAACCATTACGTGATCTTTACCACCTGCATCACGCACTTGCGTTGGGAAATCTTCCCCTTGGAATACTTCAATACCGTCAGTATTTTCAAGTAAGTTGATCACTTCTTGAGCATCGATTGGCGTACAGGTTTCTAGGTGAATGGCTTCTGCATGACCGTAGAAAACCGGCACGCGAACGCACGTTGGATTCACTGTGATAGCTGGATCGTTGAAGATTTTTTGCGTCTCCCACACCATTTTCATCTCTTCACGGGTGTAACCGTTCTCCATGAACTGATCGATTTGTGGAATACAGTTGAATGCAATCTGTTGAGAGAATTGATTGTTTTCTGCTGGCATACCGTTCAGCAGTTTTGCTGTTTGTCCAGCAAGCTCATCAATACCCGCTTTGCCAGCACCAGAAACAGATTGGTAAGTAGAAACGTTAATACGTTCAATACCTACTGCATCATGGATTGGTTTAAGTGCCACCAGCATCTGGATGGTTGAGCAGTTCGGGTTAGCAATGATATTGCGGTTACGAAACTCAGCGATCGCTTCTGGGTTCACTTCTGGAACAACAAGTGGGATATCGTATTCGTAACGGAACTGCGAGGTGTTATCGATCACGATCACACCTTCATCTGCGGCGATTGGCGCCCATTTTGCAGATAGCTCACCGCCTGCAGAGAATAGGGCAATGTGCGCTTGAGACCAATCAAACTCTTCTACGTTTTGTACGCGAACTGTCTTACCATTAAAGCGGTAGGTCTTGCCTTCGCTACGTTCACTGGCTAGAAGAAAGATCTCACCGACAGGGAATTTGCGCTCTTGCAGCACTTCCAAAATTGTTTCACCGACCGCACCGGTCGCACCTAAAACGGCAACATTATACTGTTGGCTCATTGACTTACCTCAACCTGAAAACCTAATTTAGCCAGTGGTGCTAAGTTGCATGACTCATCACCGACTAGCGTGACCGCGCTGTACTCTCGACGATCCCAGTAATTTTTGCGCATTAAGTCAAATGACCCAGGCTTACTGATTTCTCGACGGAACAAGGCGTCATCTTTACGCACATCATAGATTAACTGCGTGATGTTGTGCAGCGTTGCTTCATCCCACGCTCTGTCCAATACCATAGTAGGAACAGGCGCGGTTGGCAGTAAATCACTGGCATGCGCATGTAATTCGTTGTTTAAGAACTCGCAGTAACTATTAAAGATCATCGTCGTACCGCGAGCTTTCCCTTCGAGGCCATAGCCTGCAACATGGGGGGTTGCGAATGCTAGCAGAGGCAGAAGCTCCATATCAACCTCTGGTTCGAATTCAAATACGTCCAGCGCTGCAATAAAGCCATCATTTCGCTGTAAACGCGCTTTCAACGCAGCGTTATCGACCACTGGACCACGGGCCGCATTAATCAGAATCTGATCGCCACGCAGTTGCTCTAAACGCGCCGAATCAAGAATATGGTGAGTTGGATACTCACCATCACGAGTGATCGGAGTGTGCAGTGTGATGATGTCAGCTTGCTTCAACAGGGTATCAAGCTCTGTGAATTCACGTGGGTCGCCCGCTGCCTGTTTAGGCGGATCGTTGATCAATACATTTAAACCGATACCTTCAAGGCATTGCTGAAGGTAGCTTCCCACTTGTCCTGCACCAATGATACCTATGGTTTTATCAAACACAGAGAAACCATGCTGCTGAGCCAATACCATCATCACGCTAAACGCATATTCAGCCACGCCAACTTTGTTGCAGCCAGGTGCCGCCGTAAAAAAGATGCCTTTCTCTGTCAGCAAAGCTTGGTCAACATGGTCCATACCTGCGGTTGCGGTGCCAACAAACTTCAGTTTATTGGCTTTAGAAATGAGCTCGGCGTTAACTTTAGTGACTGAACGAATCATCAATGCATCGACATCAATCAGATCATCGGCGGTAAGTGTTCGACCAGGCTTTAAGACTACCTCACCAAGCTGACTAAAAAGCTGCTCGGCGTAAGGCATATTTTCATCGATAAGGATTTTCATGACTTTAAATGCGCGACTTTCATGTGAAGTGTAAAAAATTTATTTGATTGTGCAGAAAAGCACTCACGGTGTCGAGGTGATTGTTGAGCAGAAAGAAAAATGCCCGGCATTAAGCCGGGCAAAGTTCCAGAACAAAAGGATCCTGACCCGCTCTCCATGGGTCAGAGTCTGCGTCTGTTCGACCAGTACTAACAAAAGAACCAGTCAGCTCTGGAAACTGGATTGCCGAGATAACTCAGCAAGTTCAGTTAGCCTTGGTACTTCTTGATAACTAGAGTAGCGTTAGTACCACCAAAACCAAAACTGTTAGACATTACTGTGGTCAATTCTACATCGCGTTTTTCTGTTACGATATCAAGACCTTGAGCAGCTTCGTCTAGATTCTCGACATTGATACTTGGTGCAACAAAGTTGTTGTCTAGCATCAGTGTTGAGTAAATTGCTTCATGAACACCAGCCGCGCCTAGTGCGTGACCTGTCATTGCTTTTGTTGCTGAAATTGCAGGGCTGCTCTCGCCAAATAGCTCTTGAATAGCGCCAAGCTCTTTCACATCACCAACCGGCGTTGAAGTGCCGTGAGTGTTGATGTAATCAATGCCTTCGACTTCTTGCATTGCCATCTTCATACAACGCACCGCACCTTCACCTGATGGCGCCACCATGTCGTAGCCATCAGAAGTCGCACCGTAGCCCACGATCTCACCGTAGATTTTCGCGCCGCGAGCCAATGCGTGCTCTAGTTCTTCAACCACTAGCATACCGCCGCCACCAGAGATAACGAAACCATCGCGGTTTGCATCGTACGTACGAGAGGCTTTCTCAGGCGTTTCGTTGTACTTAGTCGACAGTGCGCCCATCGCATCAAACATCATGGTTTGAGACCAATCTAGCTCTTCACCGCCACCTGCGAATACGATGTCTTGTTTACCAAGTTGAATAAGCTCCATTGCGTGACCAATACAGTGAGCAGACGTTGCACACGCAGAGCTCATTGAGTAGTTCACGCCACGAATTTTAAATGGCGTTGCTAAACAAGCAGAAACGGTCGAAGACATTGTACGAGGTACCATGTAAGGACCCACACGTTTCACGCCTTTCGCACGCATTGTATCTACTGCCAGTGCTTGGTTTAGCGCAGAAGCACCACCAGAGCCTGCAACGATGCCTGTACGTTCGTTTGATACTTGGTCTTCAGATAGGCCAGCGTCTTCAATCGCTTGCTGCATGGATAGGTATGCATACGCAGCCGCATCACCCATAAAGCGCATCTGTTTGCGATCAATGTGCTCAGCAGGATTGATTTTTAGATCACCCCAAACTTGAGAACGAAGACCTTGCTCTTTGAACTGCTCAGAAGCAGTAATACCAGATTTACCTTCTTGTAGAGACGCTAAAACTTCTTCGACGTTGTTACCGATACTTGAAACAATACCCATACCGGTGATTACGACACGTTTCATTATGACATTCCTATAATTCTAAAATCCGCTAGATAATAACTAAGTTACCCCGGAAAAGTGGTCAGCTTTCCCATAAATCCGTACAATCGCACCAACTTTATTGCCTTTATCACAAAAAATCAGACGCTATGACCTCGATTACCAATGCACAACTTGGCTGGAATGACGCTGGCACCCCCGTTTCTGACCAATTTGACGATGTCTATTTTTCTAACGTCAATGGGTTAGAAGAAACTCGTTACGTGTTTTTACAGCAAAATCATCTGCCACAACGTTGGCAAGAATTTGACCAACAACGCTTTGTGATTGGTGAAACGGGTTTTGGTACTGGGCTTAATTTTCTGGCTGTTTGGCAATGGTTCAATCAATTTAGGCAGCAAAACCCGCAAGCTCCACTAAAAGAGCTGCATTTTATAAGTTTTGAGAAGTACCCCCTAAGTAAAGCCGATCTCATCAAAGCGCATGAAGCGTGGCCTGAACTTGCAGAGTTTGCTCAGAAACTTCAGCAGCACTACCCTATCGCAGTGCCTGAATGTCACCGTATCGTGCTTGAAGATGGCGCGATCACCCTTGATTTGTGGTTTGGTGATATCAAAGACTGCATGCCCAAGGTTCCAGTCACAGAGAACGGCATCATTGATGCTTGGTTCCTTGATGGCTTTGCGCCAAGCAAAAACCCTGAGATGTGGAACCAAGAACTATTTAACGGCATGGCTAGCTTAGCCAAAGAGAACTGTAGCTGCGCGACGTTCACCGCCGCTGGTTTCGTACGCCGAGGATTGATCGAAGCCGGTTTCGAGATGAAAAAGGTCAAAGGTTTTGGCACTAAGCGAGAAATGATTGCGGGCACGTTGGACCAACGAGTGAAAAACAGCAACATCAAGCCTTGGTTTGCTCGTAGCCAGAGTAGTAAAGCCGAATCGATTGCTATTATTGGTGGTGGCATCGCCAGCGCGACCCTCGCCACAACGCTGATTCGCCGTGGTAAATCTGTCACTCTGTACTGCCAAGATGAGGAGCCTGCACAAGGAGCATCGGGCAATCGACAAGGCGCCGTTTATCCATTACTGAATGGCTCACACAGTGGCGTTTCTCGCGTTTTTGCGCCTGGTTTTCTTTTTGCACGTCAGTTCGTAGAGCAAGCTGCAGAGAACATTGATTTTGACCATGATTGGTGCGGCGTCACACAGTTGATGTGGGACGAATCATCAAGCAAAAAACTCGATAAGATGCTCGAAGGCAATTTTGACGCCCAACTCATCCATAAACTCTCCCCTGAGCAAACCAGTGAAGTGATTGGATTGCCCATTGATATGTCGAGCGTTCACTACCCGCTCGCAGGGTGGTTGTGCCCATTCCAACTAACCCAAGGGCTTTTCTCCCATTTATCGCAAAGCGATCAGTTCACTGCGTATTTTGATTGCAAGGTTGACTCTTTAAAGTGGGACGAAGAGACGCAAGCTTGGATTGTTGTCTCGAGAGACAACACCTTCCAACACGACGCAGTAGTGATTGCTAATGGCCATCAATTTAACGAACTGATGCAAACGGCCAAAGTGCCACTAGGGCAAGTCAAGGGCCAAGTTAGCCATATACCAACCACGGATGCTCTAAAGAATCTGAAGACTGTACTGTGCTACGACGGGTATATGACACCGGTTAATCCCAATAACGGACACCACTGCATTGGCGCGAGCTATGATCGTTCAAATTTAGACAACCAATTTGATCCTGTCGCTCAACAGGAAAACGGCGACAAGCTTCGTCACTGCATTCCAAACCAAACTTGGCCACAAGAGGTCGATACTACCAGCAACCAATCGCGCCAAGGTATTCGCTGCGTCAGTCGTGATCACTTACCGTTTGTTGGCAACGTTGGCCAGTTCGAACAAATCTTGGATACGTATCAGGATTTAAACCAAAAACGCGACGATCACATTGAACCCGTTCCTCAGTACGACAACTTGTTCTGCATACTTGGGTTAGGCTCACGCGGATTGAGCTCAGCTCCGTTAATGGCTGAAACGTTGGCTTCGCAAATCTGTGGCGACCCGCTTCCCTTGCCTGTCGATGTATTGGAGCAGTTGCACCCGAGTCGAATGTGGGTGCGAAAACTGAAAAAAGGCAAAGCCATTACCGAGCTGTAATTCCCAGCTATCGGAAACCAAAAAGGAACGCACTTCGCGTTCCTTTTCATTAATAATAGAGCTGTTTACGCCAGCTGACTTACCGCTTGTTTTATCTCGGCTGCAATCTCTGGATTGTTGATGCTACCTGTTTCAAAGTCGAAGTTGTCGTAGAAGCTTGGTACGGAAACCGACGCTTTCACCTCTGCACCAAAATAAGGAGCTGAAGCGACTGCCGCGGCCAACACCGTTTGCGCGCCACCAGGACCTGGAGAGGTCGCTAAGTACACCACTGGTTTGTTTTGGAACACACTGCGATCGATACGACTAGCCCAGTCAAACAAGTTTTTGTACGCCGCTGGGTAGTAACCATTGTGCTCGGCGTATGAAACGACAATTGCGTCCGCTTCAGCTAAATCTGCCAAAAACTGTTGCGCACCCTCTGCTTGGCCAATTTCTTTCTCTTTGTCTTCGCTAAACATAGGGACATCATAATTATTGATGTCGAGAACTTGAACTTCTGCGCCTTCTACTTGTTGAGCAGCATAGGTTGCTAGTGCTTTGTTGATTGAAGTTGAACTGGTTGATGCGCCAAATGCTACGATTCTCATGATGTCTATCCTGTCTCTTGGTTTGTGTGACTAGATTATCGAGCGAGCGAAAGACCAACAAGCGCAAAAATAGAAAGGGGTTGTTCGAAAAATTCGAACAACCCCTTATTCAATACAATTCTGCCCGGCATCACGCCATGTTTGCAAGCTCTTGCCATAGATCATTGACGATGGTTCTGTCTGCTGGCGTTAACTCTGAGCGAGCCGCATCCAGACTTGCTTCAATACGAGCTCGCAGCGTTTCAATATCATTGATGCCCTCTTCTTCACAAGCAGCAGCAGACAAGGAAATATGGCCTCGCAAGTAACCACCCGCGAACAGTTCATCATCTGAGGCGGAGGAAATTCGTGCGTCAATCAGCTCAAGAAGCTTCTCTTCAAATTCAATAATCATGGTGATGCGTTGCCTAAATCAGTTTGCGTCTCAAAAAGGATGATGAAGCTTCTCACATTGAGAATGTGAACGCAAACCCTATATACAGCAAGGCTTGAGAGTATGGCACGCTCTGTGCAGTTTCAGTGATAACCACACACCAGACCGAGGAAGTACAATGAAATTAAATCAGATCCTCCAAGGGTTAACGCTATTCTTAACCGCGCAAGGTTTCACCACGTACGCCAATGCTGAAACGCCTTTTACGGATTGCCCATCAGAAGCATTTCTTATTCAAAGTCCGTCAAGTGCGCCTGTCGCCTATGGCGTGAATATCGATTTGGGCAGTTACGTTGTTCTCGACTCTTCGTTGGGAGCAGACAAAATTAACGCGGTAGGGTACAGCCAGCATGATGACTTTATCTACGGTTGGGATTACGGAGCACAATCACTGACCAAAATTGACGCGAACTTTGTCAAATATCCGCTATCTATCAGCAAGCCAACAGGCGCTCCTGCTTCAATTTACGTAGGTGATGTCGCTTTGGATGAAAATGCTTGGTATGGCTATCGCCCGAACTACGGACTCTATAGGATCGATCTTGTCACGCAAGTAATGACGCTCGTCGCCAACTCAAGCCAATTTGGTAATCCAGCCATTTATGATCTCGCCTTTCATCCCGATAACGGCCTCGCCTACTCCATCGATGCGAACGGATATTTGTGGGAGATTGATGTTAACAGCGGCACATCAACGCGACTCAACCAAGTGTTAGACAAAGTCGAATTAGGATACAAATTGACGTTTGGCGCGATCTATTTTGATGTCGATGGCAATCTTTACGGAAGTAACAACAGTAATGGTTACATATTTCGGATAAACATCAACGGCAGTACCTCAAGCGCCGCCTTTTTCGCGTACGGACCATCAAGTAATTCGAACGATGGCGCGCGTTGTGCCCTCGCTCCGGTAGAACCGAGCATTTACACCGATTTCGGCGATGCCCCGGATAGCTATCAAACCTCTTACGCTCAGCTTGGGGCAAGACACGGTCTGTCGGATCTTAAACTCGGCGCATTAGTGGATGGTGAGTCAGATGGCAGCCCATACCCACTCAGCGATGATGAATCAGATGGCAGCAATGACGACGATGGTATCCAGTTTCCCGTCCCAGTTCAGATCGGACAAACCAGTAAAATCATCGCCACCGTTAATGGCGCAAGCAGTGATTCTGTCCTTAATGCATGGATAGACTTCGATCGAGATGGCAGCTTTGAAAGTAGCGAACGCATCATTAGCGATCTTAGTGTCAGTGACGGTACCAGTGACGTCTTTTTTTCAGTTCCGACGTGGGCAAATGTAGGGCAAACTTGGGCAAGATTTAGACTGTCCAACACATCGGGGATCGGTCCATCTGGCGGCGTTCCCGCAGGTGAGGTCGAAGATTACCAGATAGACATTACCGAAAGTGGTGTGGTCACGGAAAGCTATCCAACGGGCGCATCCCACGTCACCTTTGCTTATGAAGACCAGTACCCACTTGTCGGAGACTACGATATGAACGACGTCCTGATGAACGTCAAGTTCACCGAGTATCAACTAGACGATCAGGTGATTCGACTTAAGATTGAAGGTCAAATCGCCGCATTAGGTGGGGACAACCGTTCAGGCTTCGCGATCCGCTTACCTAACGTTGCTCGCAGCGACATTAAACAAGACTCAGTTGTGTTGACGGTCAACAACGTTGAAGCAGAAGGCGCAGTGCTGGAAGAAGGTACAACAGACGCCGTTTTTATCATTCACGAAGACCTTTGGGACATTACAGAAGCTGGCGAAGCCGAAAACTGCACCATGTTCCGAACTCAAGTAAACTGTGGAACCAGCTATCGCCCAACTTGGCAGCTCACACTGTCGATGCAAAACGCGATTAGCACAGATGTGATGCCCGCGTTCCCTTATGACCCATTCATCTTTGCTGCACCAGGTCATTACTACGGCGATGTTGGTCTGGAAGTGTCTGGCGGCTACCCTGGGCGTGGACTCGAGATTCACCTAAAGAACAAATCACCGACCAGTAAGTTTAACCCAGCGTACAAGTCCAAAGGCGTAGATGCATCGTCGGGAAGCACCCACTATCACGACGCTAACGGTCTACCTTGGGCAATCGAGATCCCTATCAGTTGGAAACACCCGCTTGAAAGAGTCAACATTCTTGAAGCCTATTCTCAATTTGCTGGCTTCGCACAAGACAGCTCAGGCGGTACGTCTCCGACCTGGTACGCCAACTCAAACCTCAACAAAATTTATCAAGACTAAGGAGAAGCCGATGAACACGTTAACAAAACTTTACCTAGTCACCTGTTTCTCATTAAGTCTGACTGCCTGTGGTGGGGGCGGTGGTGGGGGCGGTTCTTCCTCGCCAAGCACTGGTAGTTCTGGCGCAGCAACCCCTACACTGCAAGATCTTAAAATAGACAAAGAAAACACGCTTGAGTCTGTGTACCACTTGTTTGTGGATGTCGACCTCGCCGACCTTGATGGCAAACAAGCCTATATTGCAATTTGTGACAACAGCGCGGGTGAAGCAAACATTGACTATGACCAGTGTTTAATCAAAGCCAGCTTGAAACAAGGCAGTGGGCAGTTTGATCTTCGGGTTGCGAATCATTGTGATTCTTTGGTGGCGGTCGTTTCCGTTATGGAGCAAGGGGTACCAGTCCGTTACTATCAACATCAGCATGATGGTCAAGCGAAGACGGTTTGGTACATTCAATAGGCGTAACTTGTTCGCCTATTTTCACAAAGAAGATACACAAAGAAGCCGCTCCAAGCGGCTTCTTTCTTTGAATTTACTGAACAACAAATTGATCAATGGTCAACGTTGGTATCTGGTAAAAGTCTCTCAATGCATCCGATAGCATTTTGACTCGTAGAGGTATGCCTTGGTCGAAAATCTTTTCCACTTCAGCATGCACTTTGGTCATAAATCCAATTCGGTCTGGCTCAAAGTCGCCATTTAAGTTGTCACAACTGACGCTAAATGGAAACCCAGCACTCATTGCGAGTATCCACTCATAGGCTTGCGGACGAATCTCTACTTTTTCAAACTCAGCTTGGACTTGCTCGGTACGTCCATCAGGCTCATACCAATAACCAAAGTCTTCCAGTAACCGACGCTCGGGCCCTGCGACACACCAATGAGCAATTTCATGCAAAGCAGAGGCGTAAAAACCACGAGCAAAAATAATCCGATGGTGAGGATGAGACTCATCGGCAGGCAGGTAAATGGGTTCGTCACCACCCAGTTCTAATTGGGTGTTGTACTCAGCCAAAAATATACGGTTAAAGATGGTGATTAAGTCTTGATACTCGTGGGTCATAGCTTGATATTCGGTGATATTTACAGCGCGAGCATTGTCGCATGTTCTGTCTTCAATGCAAATCCCCACACAAATGATACTGGCATTAGAAAAAGTTATCGGATAAACGTTTTCGCGGTCACAAAAACTCATTCGTCACCGATCACATTTCCCACTACACTCACGCCTTAATTTATATGATGGCAGAAGCATAAATCTGCACGATTTAAGGCAACAACGATGTTACTCAGCGTTTTATATATCATTGGTATCACAGCAGAAGCGATGACTGGGGCTTTGAGCGCTGGTCGCAGAAAGATGGACTGGTTTGGGGTTATGTTGGTGGCCAGTGCGACCGCGATTGGTGGCGGTACTGTGCGTGATATTTTGCTGGGTCACTACCCGCTAGGTTGGGTGAAAAATCCTGAATTTTTGGCGATCACCTGCATTGCGGGCGTGCTTACCACTGGCTTGGCAAAATGGGTGATTAAACTGAAAGGTTTGTTCATCCGCCTTGATGCGCTAGGTTTAATCGTCTTTAGCATCATCGGCACTAAGATTGCGATGGGCATGGGACATCATGCGATGATTTGTATGGTTTCCGCCCTTGTGACCGGCGTTTTTGGTGGTCTTCTTCGTGACCTGATTTGTCGTCAAACCCCGTTAGTCCTACATGAAGAGCTCTATGCGTCAGTTGCCCTCGTTGCCTCTGGACTGTACCTTGCTCTGCTCGAGTTTGGCATCAATGATGTCACGGCCACCATATCCACCTTGGTCGTTGGCTACGTGCTGCGAATGGCGGCGGTACGATTCAAATGGCGTCTCCCTTCCTTCCAATTGGAAGCTGAGAGCTCGATTCATTGATTAAAAAAGGCTTGGGAATCCCAAGCCTTTTCGCTATTAGTTTAACGCTTTAATCAAGGCTATCTCTCGCTCAAGCTTTAATTTTTCCCCCTCGGACGCATCAACCAACTGAGCTTCGCGATGAGCCAACGCCTGCTGTTGCTCTTTCGCCGAAGTAAACAACCATTCTTTCACGTTGATCGAAGCAATGTTGGTGTATCGACCATCTTCACTGCTTGGCACAGTAATTTCGCCGCTATTAATCAGCGTCTTAACGATCTCGCGTTGTTCATTGTAGCTATCATCCAACCCGACAAGTTGCCAGCGCTGTTGTGGCTTACCTTCATAGGTACCGTGCTTTTGCTCTGTTAAGTAGCGAATCGTCAAGTTGCGAATGGTGCCCTGCTCTTCACCATATTCCGCCTCTGTGTCAAACAACACAGGGAACGAACGCCCTTCAAGTACACCGCCTTTTTTGGTCAGGTGACCCATACGATAGCTATTCATACCGATGCGCACATCACTCTTATCTGTAACGGCTGAACCGTCAGCAAATTCAAGGTCGGTAATGCGCTCTCCTTTTGGCTTGGTCAAGTCAATCTTGTACGTCACGCCAGCAAAAAAGTCATTGGTCGAGTATTTAGACGCTCGTCGCTCTGGATCAAAGCTGTAGGTCACATCCCCCGGTTTCACAGAGTTAAAGTAACCCGCAGACCACTCCATATATGTTTTCAGCTCTTTACCCGTCATTTGGTAAACCGTAATTTCGCCGCCCGCATACTGGTAGTTGTAAGCAATGTCTTTCGCTTTGATAGGACCGACATCAAGCTCGGCGTTGTCGTTATCAATTTGCAGAGCAATCACATTCGCCTTTGGTGCGTAATGGAAGCTCGCTTCTTGGAACAAAGCACTGATACCTGTATCTTGAACATGTACCTGAGGGATACCTCGGATTTCATTTTCAGGTACCAAGTCAACGCCCGTTAACTCAGCGACCTCTCTGTTAGCCATCTCTCTTAAACGTTTATGATAGGGTTGATACAGCGCCTCCATTTTCTCGTCGGAGTCGATACCTTTGATTTTGTAGGTAAAGCTGTCTTTGTTGACGAGAGTGAACTGGCCATCTCGCTCCTCAAATTGCAAATCGACACGAGAGAGCGCTCGACCATATTTATCTGGCTCTGTGATGATCACACCATTGACCGTTGCCTTATCAATGCGGGTATGCATGTGACCTGCGACGATGGCATCAAGCTCTGGGTTGTCATTAGCAATATCAGTCACGCCGGTATTGGCAATATCGTTTTCATTGTCTAACCCCATATGTGCGACAAGTACGATGGCATCAACCTTGTCATCAATTTGCTCAATGACTTTTTTCACTTCTAGCGTTGGATTGGTAAACGTTACGCCTTCGAGACGATTCGTCCCTTCTGCAAACACTTGTGTCATCGGCGTATCCATCCCTATCACACCAATTTTGATGCCTCCGCGCTCAATCACTGTGTAACCTGGAAGAAATGGATTGCCGTCTGGACGTTTGATGTTTCCACCTAGCGACTGGCCTTTAAACTGCTTTAGTGAACGATTTAACACGCCCAAGCCAAAATCAAACTCGTGGTTGCCTAATACCCAAACATCGTATTTCATTTCGTTGAAACCAAGCATCATTGGGTCAACAGGTTCATCTTTGAATGTCTCGACGAAGTTGCCTTGAATGGTGTCACCTGCGTCAACAAGAATGGTGTTTGGTTGCTCTGTTCGAATCTCTTTCACCTTGGTTGCTATCTGACTCAAGCTGCCACGCATGTTCAGTTTATCCGCAGCGTAATCCCACGGCATGAAATGACCATGTAAATCAGAGGTACCAAGGATCGTGACTTGGTGAATGTCGCCGTCTGCGGCTAACGCGGGAAAAGAGAGCGATAAAAAGATCGCGCTGGATAGTAGGGTCTTCTTCATTTGCATTATTCATTATGTTGTTAATAAACAGCGTGAATACTATTAACTTAACCACACCTCAAATGTGATTTAATTCACCTAAAAACATCCCTGTAACATTCAATTGCACACATATGAGAGAGAACGCTCACATTCAACAGGGATTTGTCCCTAATAACGTCCCAAAATCATTCGCCACATAAATATCCACCAATCAATAATCCAACTGCCATTTATGTGAACGCTTTGGCACTATTGAACAAAATGCCATCACAAGCTTCAGGACATTATTGAAATATATGCAGTTCTTACGCTTGAATCTGCACTCAGAAAAAGACACTTGGTAACGATTCACACCGATATCGGATATCCATTCATCATGCATAAAACCAACGTAAATGGACTAAAAATTCGGCTAGATCGACTGTGAACCAATACACAATTTTTTGCGGATGGGTTCGATAATCTAAACAGACAGGGAGTAATCATGAGCTCTGGTGCCCATCGTGTGTCACCTCCTAATAACGACAATCGACATACCGTTCACCACAGCGCTGACCACTAATCCAAATAAGGACTCTACGATGAAAAAGCACTTATCTGTAACTGCATGTTCGGCTCTCATCACCTTTGTACTCTCAGGCTGTTCGACTGCACCTACCCCTTCAGCTTCTTTGCAGTTAAATCAACTTATCGACAACTATTCGGCACAAAGCGCTCAACTCGATGCGACAGAATATGGTCTCGTGAATGATCAAATGGCGTTGACACGTCAGACGTTGGATAGAAGCTACCTTGACCAACTGATGCAAATTGATCGCTCACAACTGACCGATGAGGAAAAGGTCTACTTCGATACCTTTCGTTTTGATCGGGAAATTGCTATTCGAGGAGCGACCTTTGCCAATGCCAGATTTGGCAACCCTGATGTACCCCTGACCCATTTCTACAACTTTATGCAGTGGAACGCTGAAGACGCCGGCGCAGCGATTGAAAACGATGCTGAAAATCACCAAACCTATTTTGCTCAGTTAACCAAACTCAATGAATACACGTCTTGGGTGCGCAACCTTCATAGCCAATACCAACTTGGTCAGTTAGAGCAGATCCAACTGCCCAAAGTACTGGTAGAAAGACTCTATCAAAATAGCCTTGCAACCATAGCAGCTGATGACTGGGCGATATTGAAAGTCGGCTTGAACGATTTGAAAACGCAATCAGGGTATGAACCAAGTTTTGTTGAGGAGTATCAGTCTGCTGTAGATAGTGCCATCAAAGCGAGCGACGACTTGCTCAACTATCTAAGTACCGACTACCTGCAAACGGCACGTGGAGAAGGCACACTGAGCGATCAATATATCGGTTGGGGTGATTTACCCAATGGGCAAGCTTGGTATCAGTGGCACTTGGATAGAAACAGTACCACAGGGAAGCCGGCTCAGGAGCTCTACTCGTTAGGCGAAAAACTGGTCGCTGAGGCAAAGGCTGAGATGATCCGAGTCGCGCGGTTAGTCTTCGACAAACGCGGCTCCACAGTAAAAGCAGCATTTAGAGATCCAGACACGCAAGCTGTGACAACTCGTACATTCCATCTTGTCACCAATACGGGAGAAATTGACCTGCCAGAATTTTTTGCTTACTTGAACAGTGAGCAATTTTTCTATGGTCGAGATGGCGCACTTATCTCTGGCACACCTCATGAAACAACCTGTAAGGCGGCTTCGAATCAATCAGCTTGTGAAAGTGCACTACTCGATTACTATGCGTTCAAAAACAACGCGAATGACGTAGTTGCTCAATATTTTAAGCCAATCAAAACAGACTACACGATTGAACCAACCCCAGCTGGCGGCGAGCGCTACGATGGCGTCGCGTCCTACGACAACAATGTGTTCACCCTCAATACCAATCCAGACTACAGTTTGCAAAAATGGAACGTTTCAACCCTACTGCTCCATGAGGCTGCGCCAGGTCACCACTTCCAGCACGCCTACGCAAGCGAGTACCCGCCAGCAAATATCCCAAGCTATATGGATGACATTTGGTACACCGCCTATGGCGAGGGTTGGGCGCTTTACACCGAGTGGTTAGGATTAGAAATGGGCATCTACGGAGAGCTGAACGACAATGGCGTGCCTAACTTCACCAATGGTAACGGCATGTGTTTGCCAAACTTGGACTACAGTCAATTCCAAGGAGGCATCTATACCGATGAGCAAGAGTGCAATGCCTTACAGTACTTTGGTAGCCTCAACGAAGCCCAATTGAGAAATATGCGCCTAGCCGTCGACACAGGTATTCACGCCAAAGGTTGGAGTATTCAACAGGCTCGCGACTATATGCGGGCGAATTCTGCCCTCGGAGATGGCGACATTGAATCGGAAAGCTATCGCTACGCCGCTCATGTGGGACAAGCCGTTTCCTATAAATCTGGCTATTTGGTGATTAAGGAGATGCTCGACAAAGCGCAATCGAAACTCGGTAACAAGTTCGATTATGCTGAGTTCCATGATCAGTTGCTTCGTTACGGTCAACAACCGATGGAAGTAGTAGAAGAAAATATCAACAACTGGATAGCGTCTAAATCGTAATCCTTCACTAGCCATTAAAGAACAAACCCGTGTGCGACTCGTGGATAGAGAAACGGGTAAAAAGATCGATTTCCACGACGTTTGACCGCATAAAAAAATAGCCCCGACATGACTGTCGGGGCTATCTTAATCTGCACACCATCTATAACTAGATTTGTGGCGTTTCTGTCGTCACGCCATGGTTTTGACCACGATGGCGCAGCAAGTGATCCAAAACCACAATGGCTAGCATCGCTTCCGCGATCGGCACTGCGCGAATACCCACACATGGGTCATGACGCCCTTTAGTAATCAGCTCCGTTGATTCACCTTGTTTGGTAATCGTTTCACCAGGAACCGTAATACTTGATGTTGGTTTTAAGGCGATATTGGCAACAATATCTTGCCCTGTCGAAATACCACCTAAGATACCGCCCGCATGGTTACTACCAAATCCATCCGGAGTAAGAATGTCGCGGTGTTCACTGCCCTTTTGGCTGACAACATCAAAGCCATCACCAATTTCAACGCCTTTCACCGCGTTGATACTCATTAACGCATGCGCAATATCAGCATCCAAGCGGTCAAATACGGGTTCACCTAAGCCTACAGGTACATTGGTAGCAACCACTTGTAGTTTCGCCCCAATGGAGTCGCCCTGCTTTTTAAGATCACGAATTAGTTGGTCGAATGCGTCCACTTTATCTGCATCTGGACAAAAGAAAGCGTTGTTTTCGATTTCATCCCAGTCGACTTTATCAATCGACACATCACCCATTTGTGACAAGTAAGCACGAATCTCTACACCAAACTCTTGCTTAAGGTACTTTTTAGCAATCGAGCCTGCTGCAACACGCATGGCAGTTTCACGCGCAGAAGAGCGACCGCCACCGCGGTAATCACGCACCCCATACTTTTGATGGTAAGTGTAATCCGCATGACCTGGGCGGAACTTATCTTTGATTTCTGAATAATCTTTAGAACGTTGATCGGTATTTTCAATCAACAAGCCAATTGAAGTGCCTGTGGTTTGGCCTTCAAATACACCTGAAAGGATTTTTACCTCATCAGGTTCGCGGCGTTGGGTGGTATAACGAGAAGTACCCGGACGACGACGGTCCAAGTCAATCTGAATATCTGCTTCGCTAATTTCCAGACCTGGAGGGCATCCGTCGACGATACATCCTAGTGCGATACCGTGACTTTCCCCGAATGTGGTTACGCGGAAATGTTGTCCGATACTGTTTCCTGCCATTACTTCCTCAAACTGGTTTCACTCTGTACACAGAGCTTTACACTTTAATTTTTCATAATTTCATAGTGTCTTTATTACCGATTGATGTAAACCCCCAAACGGCAACTATTTTGCTTTTTGCCACGCATAAAAAAACGCCAAGCCGAACGAGACATTCGGCTTGGCGTTGATATGTTTGTCTAAGCGTCGCGTTAGTCTTTGTAGATAGAGAACTCTGCAGCGTGCTCTAACATTTGCTCACGCGTTAGCATAAACACGCCGTGGCCGCCATTTTCAAACTCTAACCATGTAAATGGAATATGCGGGTATTGCTCCATCATGTGGATCATTGAGTTACCAACCTCACAGATAAGAATACCGTTTTCTGTTAGGTAGTCTGGCGCGTTTGCAAGAATGCGGCGTACCAATTTCAAACCGTCTGTACCGGCAGCCAAACCGAGTTCTGGCTCATGGGTAAACTCTTCTGGCAGGCTGTTCATGTCTTCTTCATCCACGTAAGGAGGATTCGAAACAATCAGGTTGTACTGCTCTTTTGGTAGATCACGGAACAGATCAGAACGGATAGGGAAAACTTGTTGCTCCATGCCGTGGTCTTGGATGTTTTGCTCAGCAACTTGCAGGGCGTCGGTTGAAATATCAATCGCATCCACTTCTGCATCTGGGAAAGCGTGCGCACAGGCAATCGCGATACAACCGCTGCCTGTACATAAGTCCATAATTCGACCTGGTTCTTCAATCAACCAAGGTTGGAACTCAGCTTGGATTAGCTCACCAATTGGCGAGCGAGGCACAAGTACGCGCTCATCAACAAAGAACTCCAGACCACAGAACCATGCTCGGTTAGTCAGGTAAGCTGTTGGTGTACGCTCATTGATACGTTTCACCACTCGTTCAACAACGCGCAAACGCTCGCTGCTCGTTAAGCGAGAATTAAGAACATGCGGAGGCACATCAATTGGCAGGTACAGTGTTGGTAGGACAAGCTGAACCGCTTCATCCCATGCGTTATCAGTACCGTGACCATAAAAAAGGTTAGCGGCGTTGAAACGACTCACTGTCCAACGAATCATATCTTGAAGCGTGTGAAGTTCCGATACCGCTTCTTCTACAAAAATCTTATCCAAAATTGCCTCCGAAAAGCGCTACAATACTGCCAATCGCATTTTTAAATACGTATAAATGACCCATGAGTAAAAAAGAGACCGATATCGACGATGATTTCGCCCTTTTTAGGGATGCAGTACAAGGCGTAAAAAAGTTGTCACAGGATACCATAGTCCAGCAACCAAAAAGAAATACTAAGCAAAAAGAAATCGTCCGAACCAGCCGTGAAGCCAGTGATTCTGAGTTCTACTTTTCAGATGAATTTGTGCCGCTGCTTAGCGAGGATGGCCCAACCCGTTATGCACGTGATGACGTGTCGACCTACGAGGTCAAGCGCCTACGCCGTGGCGTCTATGTGCCGGATGTCTTTTTGGATATGCATGGCATGACGCAACTTGAAGCCAAGCGCGAACTCGGCTCCATGATCGCCTATTGTGTGAAAAACGAAATTTCGTGTGCCTGTGTACAACACGGTATTGGTAAGCATATTTTGAAGCAGAAAGCACCGCTATGGCTGGCTCAGCATCCTGATGTGATGGCCTTTCACCAAGCACCACTCGAGTTTGGTGGCGATGGTGCGCTATTAGTGCTCCTCTCGATTCCAGAGAAGTAATGAGAAGAGAGATAACGTAAAAAGGCTGACGCATCATTCGTCAGCCTTTTTAGTTAAAAGTCGCACAATCTTATCTAAGTGAGCGTCACACTATCGAATAAGGTGGATAGCGCCTACTTCCTCAAATCAGGCGGAATTGGTAGTTCAGACGTTTTAAGATTAGGCCTCTGACCACCACGCTTGCGGTACTGCTTAAGCTGGAATACATAAGCCAGCACTTGTGCTACTGCCGTAAAGAGTCCATCAGGAATCTCTTGCTCGAGCTCTGTAGAGTGATAAAGCGCACGCGCTAATGGCGGCGCAGGAATAACGTAAATGTCGTGCTCGCGGGCAATTTCGCGAATTTTCAGCGCCATATGGTCGGTACCTTTCGCCACTACAATCGGCGCGCGATCGGTATTTTGCTTATAGCGAAGTGCAACAGAAAAGTGCTCTGGGTTAGTAACAATCACGTCCGCTTGCGGCACTTCTGCCATCATTCGGCGTTGGGCCGCTTCACGCTGTAACATCCGAATACGACCTTTAACTTCCGGCTTACCTTCTGTCTCTTTGTACTCGTCTTTGACCTCTTGTTTGGTCATTTTCAGTTGGTTGGCGTGTTGCCAGATCTGGAATGGAATATCTATCGCCACCACGATCAATAAAGAGCAGCTGATGAGCAACACAAAGTTGAGCAAAATATCGAGCGCGTGGAAAATATTCTGTGGGAAGACATCCATACTCAGCTGGAACAAATCTTCCTTGGCAGCATTGATAAGGTAAAACGCCATGCCCGATACCAAGGCTACTTTTAGTATCGATTTGATAAGCTCAACCCAACTTTGAATCCCGACCATACGTTTTAAGCCGCTCAATGGATTCATCTTAGACAGTTTTGGCATGGCCGCTTCAACAGAAAAGCTGATGCCCCCCACCCCCGCAGCACCAGCGACCGCAGCAACAAATAGCGTCACAAGGATAAGAATCAGAGGCAAGATAAGACTGGTCAACGAGCCGAGTGCAATATCGAACAGCTTTACATGATCGAATATCTCTTCTCTTGAGAGCGAGAAAAGGCGTTCCATAACGGTATATAGTCCGCGCGCCAACGAGTCGCCAAACCACATCAGCGCGACGGCACCCACTACCAACACAGATACGGACGCCAGCTCTTTTGACCTTGCAACCTGCCCTTTTTCTCGAGCCTGTTGCAAGCGTCTGGGCGTGGCGTCTTCGGTACGTTCTTGACCGTCAGACTCTGCCATTTAATCTCCCAGCAGTTAACAATTCAAACGGATAAAGCGACATATTTGCTGCTCACCTTGTAACCAGAATAGCTCATAGTGGCTGTACAATCCGCCAAGGATATACCAACACAGCAACAAACCGACCATCAATGCGAACGCAAAACCCAACGAGAAAATGTTTAACTGAGGCGCAGCACGCGTCATCACACCGAACGATAGGTTAATGGTCAACAAAGCAATAATGCCGGAGAGAGACATACTCAGCGACACTTTAAACATGATACCAAGCCATGAGGCAAGCTCTCGAAAATCAACGGTCGTCAAGGAGCCGGCACCGATAGGTAGCGATTGAAAACTCATCACCACCAACATGATCATCTTTAAGTGCCCATCGGTCGCTAAGAAAAACATTGTGGCGAGAAACATAAATAGCTGACCAAGCAACGGAGTATTCTGTCCATTAGCAGGATCCACCATTGACGCGAAACCCAAACTCGACTGCATACCCAGTATTTGACCCAAGATAACAAAGGTTTGAATCATAAATTGGGTGACTGTCCCCATTGCCACGCCAATGACAATTTGCTCTAGCAAGGTCAAAAAACCTTCAAATGAGAGCAGTTCAATCTCTTTGGGCACAGCAGGAATTACGGGCATCACAGCAAAAGTCAGGGCAAGCCCCAAGTACAAACGAACTCGGGTTGGAACAAAACGTGCGCCAGTGACTGACATCACCATGAGCATCGCCGATATGCGGGTGTAGGGCCAAAAGTAGTTGGCGAGCCAATCCAATACGACGCTTGCTGGGAATTCCATAGCCTAGTAAAGCACCTGAGGAAGTCGCTCGATGATGCCGAAGAAAAATTCCATCATCATCTGCGTCATCCAGTGAGCAAAAAGCATCAAAGCTAATAAGGTCACGATCAAACGCGGCAGAAAACTCAAGGTTTGTTCGTTGATCGAGGTCGCCGCTTGGAAGATGGCAACCACCAAACCAATCAGCAAGCTGGGAATGATGATGGCACACACCATGATGAGTACCATCCAAAGTGCATCACGAAACAGCTCAACAAATATCTCAGGCGTCATTGTTATCTCCCGCTACAAGGCGAAACTGCCGGCCAAGGTGGAGAGTATCAAGTTCCAACCATCAACCAAGACAAACAACATGAGCTTAAATGGTAAAGATACGATCATCGGCGAGAGCATCATCATACCCATCGCCATCAGAACAGAAGCGACCACCAAGTCGATAATCAAAAACGGCAAGAAAAGCATAAAGCCAATCTGGAACGCGGTTTTTAGCTCTGAGGTGATAAATGCTGGGATCAACACCGCCATCGACACATCTTCTGGGGCCGTTGCCGTCGACCCCGAGATATTCACAAACGTCTCCAAATCTTTCACGCGCGTCTGCTTCAGCATGAAGTCTTTCATTGGCGCTTGGGCCAAATCAAATGCCTCGCGAGCGGTGATTTGCTCGTTGATGTAGGGCTGCACAGCAACATCGTTAATTTTGTTCAAAACCGGTGACATGATAAAAAAGGTCAAGAAAATCGCGATACCGATGATCACCTGATTCGATGGTGTTTGCTGCAAACCCATCGCCTGACGCAATATCGACATGACAACGACAATGCGAGTGAACGACGTCATCAAAATGACCATGGCAGGCAAAAAGCCCAGCATTGTCATTAAAGCTAAGATTTGTAAGTTAACTGAGTAATCTTCGCTGCCATCGGCATTGGTTGTCATGGTGAAGGCAGGAACTCCGCCTCCCCCGCCCGTAAAGCTGCCCGTCGTGAGGGTTCGTGCCGCGCCTTGTTCTTGCGTCATGGCGCTCACTGTGACCGACTCTGACGCCGCCGCATTGGCAGGGATTGGCGTGTCGATCTCTTCTTGTGCAAACGAAGAAACGGAAAATAGCTGGACAAAAAGCGTCAAGACAAAGGCAAGTATGGAGCTAGTTTTTATCATGCTTTTTCAATAGCTGACTAAGTTGACTGGCGAATGGACTAGCCGCGAACGCCGGTTTGTTCAGCCCCTCCTGAGAAATGGGTTTATCCAACTTGGAAATCAATTGAATGGATTGCGCGGTGACACCAACCAAAAATTGCTCTTCACCCGCTTGAACAATCATGATTCGCTCTCGAGTCCCAACAGGGATTTGCCTTACCACACTCAAACCTTGCTGATTAACCAAAGCAGGAATGCGCATTCTTTTTAAAAGCCATGCGAGAAATAGGATGAAGACAATAACGAATAAGAGCGACCCAAACGTGGTCGCCCAATCAAGCTGGCTACTTGGTGTCGCAGCCAGTGCGGATGAGGAAAAGAGAACCAGAGACCCGAGCCCTAATCCTTTCACCAAATAAGCCATAGTTTACCTTAGCTTCTTAATGCGCTCGGTCTGGCTGATCACGTCAGTGAGACGGATACCAAACTTATCGTTCACCACCACCACTTCGCCATGAGCGATCAAGGTGCCGTTAACCAACACATCCAGAGATTCGCCCGCTAAACGCTCGAGCTCTACTACAGAGCCTTGGTTTAGCTGCAACAAGTTACGAATGCTGATTTGTGAACGCCCAACTTCCATCGAAATCGTGACTGGAATGTCGAGAATCGTATCGAGCTTACGACGCTCGTCGTCGGAGATAGGGCTTGAGGTATCTTCAAGCTCATCAAGTTGAGCCGACATGACCTCATCAACATCGATTTCTGGTGCGCTTGGATCTTCACCTAAGGCTGCCGCCCATTCGTCAGCCAGTTTTTGGTCGTCACTTGGTTCCATACCTATTACCTACAATTCTTTTAATCTTCGATTTCACCATCATCATCTTCTAATTCAGAGATGACATCTTTACCAAGGAAGGCAATGTCAGTTTTGACCACATCCGGTCGTTTGATTTTTTCTGACACTTGTACCGCTAATTTATCACCTGAGCGCCCCATTTTTACTCGGTACGTTGGCAGCTCTTCAACAAACATGGTTGCGTGCTCTGGCATCGAGATTGGGATGATATCGCCAGGTCTCAACTCCATCAGATCACGCAACGAAATATCTTGCTCGAGTAAATTCACTCGGAAGTTAACAGGTACATCCATGATCTCTTCACGCAATGCTGTACTCCAACGAACGTCGGTTTCCATCTTATCTGATTGGACACCTGCATCGAGCAGTTCACGGATTGGCTCCACCATGGAGTAAGGCATAACTACGTGGAAATCACCGCCGCCGCCATCCACTTCAATGTGGAATGAGCTAACGACAATAACCTCTGTTGGGCTAACAATGTTCGCCATACTTGGGTTCACTTCTGAATCCAAGTACTCAAACTCAACCCCCATCACCGGTGACCACGCTTCTTTGTAATCTTCAAAAACGATTTTGAGCAGCAGTTGGACGATGCGACGTTCGGTTGGAGTAAATTCGCGACCTTCGATACGCGCGTGAAAGCGTCCATCCCCGCCAAAGAAGTTCTCCACCAAAATAAACACTAGACGAGCTTCCATGGTGATCAACGCTGTCCCTTTTAGAGGTCTAAAGCGCACCATGTTAAGACTGGTCGGTACGTATAGGGTGTTTTGGTACTCACCAAACTTCATCATCTGCACGCCGTTGATCGACACTTCAGCGGTCTTTCTTAGCATGTTAAATAAGCTAATGCGCATGTGTCGAGCAAAGCGCTCGTTGATAAGCTCCAGTGTTGGCATTCGACCACGAACAATGCGGTCTTGAGATGAAAAGTCGAAATCAACGGCGCTGGAGTCGCTAGCAACCGATTCTTCTTCTACCTCATCAACGTCATCAACACCATGAAGTAGCGCATCAATTTCGTCTTGGCTTAATAGATCTGTCACAGCTCACCTATTGAATGACAAAGTCGGTAAATAGAACACGTTCAATAACAGGTTGCCCAACCGCTCGAGTTAAGCTGGCTTTAATGTCTTCTGTGGCTTTTTCTCGTAGTTCAACACGACCATTAGCACTGCGCAGTTGCTCTACCGTTGCCGATGCGAAGGTGCTCAGCAATGAGCTTTCAACCAATGGCGAATGGTAACGCGCCAAGTTTTCGTTTTCAGATCCGCGTACCATCAACTGGACTTTAATCTGCACCAAGCGGTCTCGCTTATCGCCGGTCACGTTAAATATGAAGGGTTGAGCGATATTGACATAAGCGACCGGCTCAGTAGACACCACCACTTCTTGCTCAACGGATTCTTCTGCTGCCGCTTCATCATCTGACCCCATCAAGAAAAACGCCGCACCACCGCCACCGAGTAAAAGAACGACGACTGCAACAATAATGATGATCAGTTTGCCTTTTCCTTTGGGCGCTTCCGTTTCGACTTCTTCAACTGCCATAACTTAACGTTCTCTTTATGTTGGTATTTTATAGTTTAAGCGTAATAACTAATTCCATCACGCTTTGCTGCCACATTCAAATCAAGATTGATGTCTGGTTCAAGGTTTTCTTCGCTCAATCCTGCCTGATTGCTGCTTGGTTGACCACCTTGCCCCTGCCCGTTCGCAGTATAGCGGTTTTGCTGCTGTCCACTTGCTTGTTGCTGAACGGAGGTGTCGCCTAATTGAACCCCCTGCTGAGCAAGCATCTCGCGAAGGCGAGGCATCGACTGTTCTAGCGCATCACGCGCCTGCTGGTTCGCGACGGTAAAGTGGACGGTCGCACCATCACCATTCATGTTCATCCGAATCTGCATGCGCCCTAGTTCCGGCGGGTCAAGGCGAATATCGATATTTTTGAGGTTCTTAGACATCATCATCTGAACGCGCTCTGCCACTTGATCACTGGCAATCTCACGATTCAATTGTAGCGGGACTTGAGCAGTTTGATCAGCGCGAAGTTGTCCCGTTGGGGAGTTCGCCTGTTGAATACCTGCTGCTTGCGCCAATTGTTGCGAGAATCCTGATTCTGTGCCGCCTTGTTCACCAGGCGCACCTTTACCATTATTAAGCATTGTACCTGTCGCTTTCGCGCCCATCGCAGCTTTTAGCATGGCTTGTTCAGTCACAGCTGGAGAAGCCGCTACATTTACTGGCGAATTCACCACGGTTTGCAGTTGTCCTGCCAACGCTTCAGCACTTGCCGCTGGCATGGCCGACGCCGCATTCAGCTGCGCTGCGTTTGTCATTTGCGTTGCTTGTGACTGACTAAGAGCTTGATGAACAGATTGAGCCACCGCCGCCTGCTGAACTTGCGGTTGTTTATGTTTCAGGACTGCGTCCTCATCCACAATAACTTCATCACTACTGACGGCCCACGGGATGGCTGTTGCAGCCGCGACGGATGCCGCCACCGGTGTTTCAGCGCTTAATGTGGCCGACTCAACGACGTTCGGGGTGACGGCAGCAGATTGAGCGTTCAATTTAGGCGAGTTTCCACTCTCTACAGGCACTTCCTGAGATTTGGCTTTTTCCATCATTACCGGAGTGGCTGATGCTACGACTAATTCGGGAGAGACCGCAGTTTCGCTTTCTAGCGTCTGCCCCTCTGGCAACTCATCGATAGCGACACTCTGAGTGCCGTGCTGCATTCCAACCTGCTGTTGAAGTGCCTCCGGCTCCGTTGCGGTATCACGCTGATTCGCGTCTACCTTCAATGGTTTTACTTCATCGCCGCTTAGCTGCACCTCAACATTTTCGAGCACTTCAGCGTCTGTAGTACCTGTTTGAACAGTAGCGGTATCGCGCTGTTCCTTCACGGTATCTGGATTGAGTGCGTTGGGGCCGTGCTGCGTAACTTGCTCATCAGAAACTTGCTGTTCGACAAACGGTTTTATCGCTGCGGGGATAGCGGCATCAGATTCATCCGACGGTTGTGCGGAAGCCAGCTCCGAAGCATTCATCTTAACACTTGGATCAGGCTGCTCTGTGATTTTGCCAGTACTAGCTTGCAACTCAGGTTGCGACTGCAATGATTCGGCGCCCTTTGCTTTCTCATCTACGATTTGTGCCTCAGTTTGGAGGGAGGCAACTTCGGAAGGCTTGGAACGGCTCACTGTTTCTGCGTGGGTCGCAGCCGCTGTCACTTGAGTTTGACTCTCTTCTTGAGGCAAAGCCTTGCCGTTGTTCGATTGCAAAGCACTGTTAGACTGATCTAGGCGTTTAAGGATTTCTTGATTATCCGCGACTATTTTTTCGGCATCACTTGGAGCGGATTTTGTTTGTGGGTCGCGCGCTTGAACAGGCTGTTTCTCGTCAGCCTCAGTGGTGTTGCTTGACGCAGACAACGTTGGTTGCGATTGTTCTTGACTCGCAGAGCTCGATTCTTGGTCAGTCTTAGCACGCTCTGAGTGGGTAACATCCGACTCTTTGACCGATTTCGAACTAGTATTCTGCGCATTATCGCTTGAGGCATCGTCGCTAAGCAGTTCATCTGCCGAGCTATTTTTGATTTTATCCGCGCTCGCAGCATCTCCAGCGCCTTTCACTGCCGCTGGTTCTTCGGAAACCTCTGCTTCTTTTGTTGCGTCGGCTTTGACGGTTTTCTCGTCAGTCGCTGATTCACCTTTGATCAATGCTGCCAACTTAGAGAAGAAGCCCTCTGAGCTTGATTCCTCACTGACTTCGGAACTGCCGTCAACAACGGCAGCTTTGGTCGCCTTTGGGCTCTCAGTCACTGTTGATAGGTTTATATTCATAGTCAAACACCTGCGGCTGAACGTAACGCTCTGTTAGGGTGGCAAGATCACCAAGTTATTCACTTACACTGCAAGAAGTGAGCCACATTACTTGTTTAAAAAGGTGATATTAGTTCGATAAACGACGGGAAAATTGCAGCGTCGCAAACTCATCCATTTGCTTTTGCTCGCGCGTATTTTCTAGGTGGGCTTTTTCTTTCTGTTTCTTTTCAATCAACCATTCGTAAGAGCGTCTCTGCTTACGGCTCTCAAGCCAATGCTGCTCGCACCCTTCCACCTGACCTTTAAAATGTTCTTCCGCTTGTTTTTGTTTGGCGAGTGTTTCATCCAAGGTGGTCAAAAATCGATTCAAATGGCTATATTGGCTAGCCGTTAAGCCTTGCTGTCCACGCTCGACCAATTGTTTACAATAGTCTAAACGGTACTTTTCGATTTGCTCTAGTTGCTGGTAATAGCCTTCAAGCTCTTTGCGTGCTTGACTGAGTGCCAAAACGGCTTGATTTTCGCGCTCTTTTGCCTGTTCAAGTAGAAACTCTAGTGCATTGTCCATTGTCTACTACTCCCCTTGCAGCAAACCGCGAAGCATGTTGACACACATATCGTAAGGGACGCTTTCTTTCATCGACTGCTGCAAATAGGCGTCGAGCTTCGGCTTGATGGTAAACGCACCATCAATGGCTGGATCAGTCCCTGGCTTGTAGGCACCGATCGATACCAAATCTTGATTCTTACGACATACTGACAGCACTTGGCGAACCGCTTTCGACATCAGCACATGCTCTTCCGAGGTAATCTGAGGCATAACACGGCTGACTGACTTTTCGACATCGATAGCTGGGTAATGCCCCGCATCGGCCATTTCACGAGACAGCACAACGTGACCATCTAGAATCGCTCGGGAGGCGTCGGCGATGGGGTCTTGTAAGTCATCCCCTTCGGTCAGGACGGTAAAGAAGGCGGTGATAGAGCCTTGTTCTGGACTGCCATTACCCGCTCGCTCCACCAGCGCTGGTAACTTAGCAAACACCGAAGGAGGATAACCTTTGGTTGCTGGCGGCTCACCAACCGACAGAGCAATTTCACGCTGAGCTTGAGCAAAGCGGGTCAGTGAATCCATTAGCAGTAGCACATCTAAGCCTTGGTCACGGAAATACTCAGCAATGGTTAGAGCGGTTTGGCACCCCTTCAAGCGCATCAAAGGTGAAGCGTCGGCGGGCGCGGCCACCACAACAGAGCGCTGACGACCATCAACGCCCAGTATTTCTTCAATAAACTCTTTAACTTCCCGTCCACGTTCACCGATAAGCCCAACCACAACGACTTGGGCCGTAGTGCCTCGAGTCATCATACCCAAGGTTACCGACTTACCAACACCCGAACCTGCAAACAGACCGATACGCTGACCTTTACCAACGGTAAGAAGACCGTTAATGGCTTTGATGCCGACATCGAGAGGTTCGGAAATGGGCTTACGCGCAAGAGGGTTGATTGGTTGAGCGTTGAACGACGCGCGTTTTTCCGTGTAGATAGGACCGAGTCCATCAAGCGGATTTCCCACCCCGTCAATCACCCTTCCGAGCAGTTCCATACCAACAGGTAAGCCAGTTTCACTGGTCAACGGGGTAACTTTCGCTCCTGGAAGTACGCCAGTGATTTGCTCACTCGGCATCAAATAGAGGCTTTCGCCCGAGAAGCCAACCACCTCGGCTTCCATTTCTCCATGCATGGTTTCAACGCGGCATAAGCTACCGATAGGCGCTCGGCACCCTGTCGCTTCGAGAGTTAATCCGACGACACGAACCAACTTGCCTGAGGCAACAGGACGGCATGTTAAGCCGCTTGTGGTGTATTGAGAAAGGCGTTCTGCGAGGGCGAGCACTACTCACCACCTTGGTGACGATTCACCCCACAAAAACTCTGAATCACGCTACGAATGCGTTCTTCCATGCGGTAGTTGACACTTGATTCACCCGCTTCAATCTGGACATCGCCGCGATTGAGTGCGGGCTCAGGCATCAGTGTCCAGTTACGGAAGTTCAGTTCCTCTTCACCGTAGGAAGAGCGGATAATTTCTATGTCTTCTGGATGAAGCTTTAATGTGATGGCATGCCCCGAAATAGGCAAAGATTCGACCGATTGTTTGATGGTATCTAGAATCACTTGTGGATTGGTCTGCACTTCAACGTGCACCACTTCTTTCACTAGTGTCAAAACCATGTCGACCAGTTGCTTTTCAACTTGCGCGTTCATCAGTTCAAGTGGCTGTGCAAACTGATTAGCCAAGCCAACGAAGGTTTGAACTTGTTGCTGAATAAACTCTTGTCCTGCAGCAACACCTTCGAGTTTGCCCGCTTCAAGCCCTTCTTGATGACCTTCTTCTAAACCTTGTTCTTTGCCTTTTTCATAACCTTGCTTAAAGCCCGCCTCTTGACCTTGGTGCAAACCTTCTTGGTAAGCTTGCTGCTTGATTAGCTCAATCTCTTCTTCAGTCAGTTCAACAGGCGCTTCATCCACAGGCTCCGAGACTGTTGGTGTCCAGCTAGGGTCATAGTTCATCGCCGTTTGTTTTGCTTTGGCGTGCGTTTTCGACGTGTAGTCAGGCATTCCCCAACGCTCGGCTTTTTGAACGACTTCGTCATCATCTAAACGCAAGAAACCGCGTTTTCTTTCCCCAGACATAGACACCTTATTTACTCAACTGATTATAAGAACTCGTCCGCACCGCCACCCAGCATGATCTCACCGGAGTCAGCCATACGACGAGCGATTGCCAGAATCTCTTTCTGCGCAGCTTCAACATCAGACACTTTGATTGGTGGCATCGCTTCAAGGTCGTCACGCATCATCTCAGCGGCACGTTTAGACATATTCTTGAAGATCTTCTCACGCAAGCCATCGTCTGCACCCTTAAGCGCGCGCTGTAGCGCATCTTGTGGTACATCACGCAGCAATTTCTGAATACCTTGGTCGTCCACTTCGATAAGGTTTTCGAACACGAACATCAAGTCTTGGATTTGAGTCGCCATGTCCTCGTCTTGATCGCGGATTTGATCCATCAAGATACCTTCGACGTTGTTGTCCATGTAGTTCATGATCTCTGCCGCTGCCTTCAGGCCGCCAATCTTGGCCGCTTGTGCACCCGCTTGACCCGCGAACTGTTTCTCCATGATTTCGTTCAACTCTGCCAGTGCCGATGGCTGAACTTCTTCAAGGTTGGCAATACGCATCATCAAATCGAGGCGGTCACGCTCAGCAAACTGAGACAAGATTTCGGCTGATTGATCCGGCTCTAAGTAGGAAAGTACGATAGTCTGAATCTGCGGGTGCTCGTTGATAATGATGCTGGCCACTTGACGTGGGTCCATCCATTTCAATGAGTCGAGACCTTTTGAGCCCGTACCCAACAGGATTTGGTCAACCAGGTTGTTCGCTTTGTCTTCACCCAGCGCCGCAACAAGGGCATTACGCATGAAGTCTTCACTGCCCATACCAATGTTGGTGTATTTTTGAATGTCTTCCAAAAATGCACGGTGTACCGCACCGACTTTTTCTTGGCTGAGATCCGCAGCACGCGCCATTGCGCTACCCACGCGTTGAACCTGTTTCGGCTCCAAATGGCGGATGATGCCCGCGGCGTCTTCCTCGTTCAGGCTAAGAAGAAGAATCGCTGCACGCTCTTCCCCAGGAATGGTTGATATGTCTACGGCGTTTTCGGCAACGTCACCACCGCCCTCTTGTTGAGGCACTATTTCGTTAGGCATCTTGCATCCAATTCTTCACTACTTGAGCCGCAAGCTCTGGTTCATTTGCCACAAGAGCACGGACGGCTTTCAATACGTCTTCATCTTTGTGTAGGTTAGGCAAGTCAATGCTTGAACCAAATTCAAACAGCTCACCACCTTCAAGGTCGCTACCAATTAAGCTGGTTTCACCATCAGCGCCAATTGGTAATCCATCTGGTCCATACAACTGGTCATCGTCATCATCCGACGCAGGGTTGAGAAGTTTCTTCATCGCTGGGCGAACAAGCACCAACACAACCACAATAATTACGAGTGCACTTGCGAACCAACGTACCCAATCATTGAAGTTCGGGTGTTCCCAAATCGGCACATCTTGCAGCACTTCAACTTCAGGTTCTGCAAACTGCATACTCAATACGTTTAGTAGATCGCCGCGCGCTTCGCTGTATCCAACTGCCCCAATCAGTACTTGGCGGATCGAAGATAGGTCAGCGTCCGATAAAGGTTGATACGTTGTCTCACCCGTATCTGGATTCACAATCGCGCGATTTTTGATAGCGACGGCTACGGTTTGACGGTTCACCACACCTGTCTGGCGACGTTCATGGCTGATGGTCGTATCAAGCTCATAATTGCGCGTTGCTTCTTTGTGAACAGAGCCCTGCCCTAAACCTGTCCCATCTTTCATTTGCGCGACATCTTGTGGAATTGAGGCATCCGCTGGCGGTTGATTACTCAACGCACCCGGTACGCCCGCTACCACACTTCCATTATTATAGTCTTCAAGCGTGTATTCGCTTCGCGTTGATGGGGTATTGGGGTCAAAGCTTTTACGTGTTTGTTCAACAGCGCTGAAGTCGAGCTGAATATCAACCTGAGCGGTGTAGTTACCAAAACCAAGAATAGGAATTAATACAGAATCGATTTTGTCACGTAGCGCTTGTTCTTGCTTGCGCTCAAGCTCGTGTTCTTTACGGCGAGCGGCAGAGGCAGGGTCTTGGGAACCCGAACTCAACAATCGACCATGTTGATCGGTGACCGTGATGCGATTCGGTTTCATGCCAGGAACGGCACTCGACACCATATCGACCACAGAGTCGACTTCTTCTTGTTTGAGGTTAGCCCCGGTTGCCAAGGTCAAAAAGACAGACGCAGATGCCTCTTGGTTATGGCGAACAAACACACTTTGTTTTGGTAGCGCAAGCAGTACACGAGCCTTGCGCACTTGCTTCATTTCTTCAATTGCTTTAGAAAGCTGGCGCTCACGACTGAGCTTCAAGCGCTCAAGTTCAAGACGCTGAGAAACGCCAAAACCCATATCTTGAAGCAAAATATCATCGCCCGCGTTTTTCTCTTGGTTCAATCCAGCACGAACCATATCCAACTTAAGCGTGTTGTATTCACTTGAAGGCACTAGGATAGTGTTGCCATCAAGTTTGTAATCAAGTTTTTGTTGATCAAGGTAGTCCAGAACAGGAATCAGCTCTTCGGTCTCATAAGCTCCAAGAGGTCTCATCTCTGGCTCTTTCACCCAGAAGAACAACATCACGATCAAGGCAACACAAATGGAAATAGAGAGGACTAACACGACTTGGCGAAGCAGGTCGAGGTCACCCACCGCCATGTCGAACTTGGAGCTGCTTTTCTCGTCGAGATCGGGGTTTTGCACACCTGAATCAAGATCAGATGTCGCCAACATTGCGCTGTCAGCACCCGCTTCTGCTACGGTTAGGTCTGTTGATTGATTTTGCTCTGACACAGGTGTTACCTATCTTTACACTGGCATGTTCATCAATTCTTTGTACGCTTCCACAAGTTTGTTACGTACTTGAATTGTTGCTTCAAACGCCACGCTGGACTTATTTCGGGCGATCATGACATCAGACAGTGATACGTTTTCATCACCTCGATCAAAACGTGTTTGTAGATCACCTGATGCTTTAGAAAGACTGTTGACGTTGTTAATCGCATTATTGAGCAGCTCACCAAAATCCGCGCCGACCGTATGGCCTGTTACTGCGGGCTTGGTATTCCCTGCTTCAAACATCATCGCTTGCATTTCGCTTTGGAAACCATCAATTTTCATCGATACCTCGGTCGTCAACTCTTTGACTAAAACTTTTGTTGTATTTATGACGCTGCAAAGTGTGTGCCATTTCCTTATGAGCGTCGAAAATAGCATGTTAGTTTGGAATATCAATCCCCGCATCGCGCATTTTTGCTAACTTGTAGCGCAAAGTTCTCGGACTGATTCCAAGTTTTTCCGCCATTTCTTTTCGGCGTCCGTTACACTCCACTAAAGTTTCAAGAATGATGGCGAATTCTTGGTCTCTTAGTTCACCACCCAGTCCACCAACCGATGAGGCCACTTTGCTCGAATCCACCTCTGCAACAGGCTGAATCACAGGCGCACGGGCGTCAGAATTTTCCACCACTTGCTGTAAACCCGAGGCGTCTTGCCAATCTAACCCTTCAAGCAAAATCTGCTCTGCGCCAATGTGATTGTTTTCACTCAAAATAAGCGCACGCTGAACGACGTTGTCGAGTTCACGAACATTACCTGGCCAAGCATACCCGGCAAGTTTGCTTATCGCTTGTGGGCTTAGGGTCGGTACCGGCATCCCCAGTTTTTTGCAGTTACGTTCAATAAGGTGGACAGCAAGAGGCTCAATATCGCCAGGACGGTCGCACAATGCAGGCCACGCAATTGGGAACACATTTAAACGGTAGTACAAGTCTTCGCGGAAGTTACCTTCTTGAACATATTGCTTAAGGTCTCGGTTACTGGTAGCCAAAACACGAACATCCAACTTAATGCTCTTTCTGCTACCTAAGCGCTCGACTTCTCGCTCTTGAAGAACACGCAATAGTTTGGCTTGCAGGTTCAAATCCATCTCACTGATTTCATCAAGTAAAATAGTGCCGCCTTGCGCTTGCTCAAACTTACCCGGACACGCTTGAACCGCGCCAGTAAACGCACCTTTTTCATAGCCGAATAAGGTCGCTTCGAGCATGTTGTCAGGAATCGCTGCACAGTTTATTGCAACAAAAGGCCCATCTTTACGATTTGACGCATTGTGGATATAGCGAGACATGACCTCTTTACCTGAGCCACTAGGCCCTAGGACCATCACGCTGGCGTCAGTTTTCGCCACTTTATCGGCCAGTGCCAACAACTTAATGCTCTTTTCGTCGGCAACCACCGCATCGCCATTGTCTTCCGACTTTACCGGCGCATAGCGGCTAACCATGTTAAGCAACACTTCTGGGGCAAAAGGTTTCGCCATGTAGTCGATCGCGCCATCTTTCATGGCCGAGACGGCATCTTCAATGTTGGCATACGCCGTCATCAACAGTACCGGGAGGTTTGGCCAATGCTGTTTGATATTACGCAGAAGAGCCAGTCCTCCCATCCCCGCCATCTGAACATCGGAGACCACAATATCAACCGTATTGGATTTAAGTTTGACCAACGCATCTTCTGCGCTATCTGCTTCTAGCCATTCGTAACCAGCCAAAGCGAGCGTGTCGACTAGGGCTTCGCGTAGACCTTCATCGTCTTCAACAATCAGTACCTTACTTTGAGCCATTATTACTCTCCAGTCTCAATATGTTGTTCAGAAGTGGTGTGGCGCTCTAGCGGGATGCACATGGTAAAACAGGCACCATCCCCCTCTTCTGAGATCAGCTCTAACCTTCCGTCGTGAGCACGACAAACCATTTGTACAACCGCTAAGCCAAGGCCGGTCCCCTGAGAGCGAGTCGTAAAGAAAGGTTCCATAATTTTACTTTGCAATTCCTTGGGCACGCCTGGGCCACTGTCTTGCACCGAAATTCTTAATTCGTTGTTTACGGGTCTAAAAAAGACGTCAACTTGAGAGGCTTTGCCCGCAATTTGGATCGCGTTCATCACCAAGTTACTTAAAGCAGATGCAATCGCGTTCGCGTTACCAAGGAGCTCTGTCTCTTCTTGTTCCACTTCGATGAAGTAATCGATCTGATTATTCTTCAGCGCCGTTTCCACCATGGGCGAGTATTCAGCCACAAGGTCTGAGATGGTAAAAGGTTTGACGACTTTATTGTCGCCGCCTTTTGCAAACAACAACATGTCGTTGACCTGCTTTTCTAAATCATGCAAACGATCCATCAGCTTGCTTTGAAAGCGATCTTTGGTTGCTGGCGGCAGATTTGGAGCACCAAGGTTCGAGGCGTACAACATGGCACTCGATAACGGAGTTCGTACCTGATGAGCCAAAGAGGCCACCATTCGACCCAGAGATGACAAACGCTGTAAATCACTGATTCTCGACTGAAGCAAGCGCGTCTCGGTGAGGTCCGTGATCAGAATAAGCTGGCCTGTTGCCGACGCAGATATCGCAAGTCGAACCTTACGTCCATTACGCAAAGAGATCTCGTGCCCGTCATCTTCACGCGGCGCGAAAGCTTGTTGAATGATGTCGAACCACTTTTGACCGACAAGAGGAACTTCAAGTAAGCGCTGCGCTTCTGGGTTTGCTTCACACACCGTACCTTGAGTGTCGAGTAGAATTACGCCTGCAGGCATCACATTGAGCACTTGCTGATAACGTTCTACTTGTTCTTCTAAGGTACCAAGTGAGGTTTGATTCTCAGTAACTGGGTTGGGCTGCATGACGTATTTCTGCCTTAAAAACTACAATAGCCTAGAATGCAAAAATCATTCCAGACTATTGTTGTTTATTTTCAAGCAGTTAGAGAAAGGTCGAGATTTTGACAGTCTCGTGAACGTGCAGTTTTCTAACGTTGCAGATTGTATTTGCGCATTTTTTCAACCAAGGTTGTCCGGCGCATACCGAGCATATCGGCCGCTCTCGCGACAACGCCACCCTGTGCTTCAAGTGCTTGGTTGATCATGTTCACTTCCAAATCGGCGAGCATTTCTTTCAAATTAACCCCTTCAGGAGGTAAGTTTTGCGGCGCTGCCTCGCTATCTTGGAACAGGTCATTCGACTCTAAGCTAAAATCTTCAGAGAAGATATCGTAAAACGCATCGCGCTCTTGTTCTTCAACCGTGCGTCCGGTGTTATACCCAGGTTGAAACTCAGGAATATCACTGTAGCGGTATTTGGTTGGCAAGTGGTTGACATCGACAAGACTGTTCGGATAAAGAATGATCATTCTCTCAACTAAGTTGGCAAGCTCACGAACGTTACCTGGCCAGTCGTGCTCCATCAAAGAGTTAATAGAGCGTGGTGTGAAGCAGATTGGTTGCGCGCCTTCCGCTTCCATCCGTGTCATCAGTTCTTGAAGTAGAAGTGGGATGTCATCTTTGCGATCACGAAGCGCTGGCATCTCAATTGGGAACACATTCAAGCGATAATAGAGGTCTTCACGGAACGACTCATCTTCGATCATTGACTCTAAGTTTCTGTGAGTTGCCGCGATGACACGAACATCAACCTTAATCGTGGTATTGCCACCAACACGCTCAAAGCATCGCTCTTGCAGCACGCGCAACAGCTTGACCTGCATAGGCATTGGCATATCACCAATTTCATCAAGGAACAGTGTCCCGCCTTCAGCCAGTTCAAAGCGCCCTTTTCGCGAGGTAATGGCACCAGTAAATGCGCCCTTTTCGTGACCGAATAACTCACTCTCTAGCAAGTCAGGTGGGATTGCGCCACAGTTAATCGGAACAAATGGACCGCTTCGACGAGTGGAATGGTAATGAATGTTTCTTGCAACAACTTCTTTACCTGTCCCCGATTCACCCAAGATGAGCACATTCGCTTCTGTACTCGACACCTGCTCTATAAGATGGCGAACTTCCTTAATCCCATGACTTTGGCCAACGAGACTGCGGAACAAGGTATTTTTGCGCGCCGATGAGACGACATTCATGCCTTTACGGCCAAGAAAGTCTTTACAGTGTCTTAGTGCTTCGCTTAGTTGTGGGTAGTTAAGAGGGAAATCGAGCTCACCAACATAGTGAGTCAGCTCATCGACAGGGTAAGAGTGTTTACCAGCAATCAAGAGTGGGACATGATTTGCACGGGCTAGCTTCTCGCTTAGGTTAGGGGCTAGATTTCCACCAGCCACAGAGCCGACAATGCATCCAGCCCAAATCGCCGACCAGTCAATTTCTTCAACTTGGTCAGAGCTGATCGCTTCGCACTGCTCTCCAACAAATTCTAAAATATTACTGAGATTCGTCCGCGCTTGTGCGTCGTCCTCAATCACAAGTAGTTTCGCTAAACCTTGCATGGGTGAGAATAATTGCCTTTCTTTTGAAACGTTGTGGCTGATTTATGTTTCTAACGTCAATTCTAACTATAGAACAGAAATAACGATTAACAATTTATAAATTTCAGCAACAAAATAAGCCACTAGGCTCGTGAGTGGCTTCTATTCTATTTGATAAAAAAAATAAGGCAACCAAGCAATTAGTCGGTGTGATGTTAGCCCAAAACCAATTGGCGCGATTTTGACTACATAAGCAACCAATTGGTGATTATTTGACTCTAAATACCCACATCTGACGCAGTTAAATTGTGATATTCATTTGGAATTTGATCCCATGCCGATTTGATCTCGCGAATAATATCGATCACATCATCGATCTTGGCAGGGTTATTTTGATGATTCGCTTCTGTGATTTGCGTAATCATGAACTCATACAGTTGGTCTAAGTTTTGTGCGATGTCACCACCGTCATCCATCGACAAACAGCTGCGTAAGCTAATGATAATATCAAGAGCCTTACCTAGGCGCTCACCTTTGACAGGAATGTTGCCCTGCTCCATCGCAGCTTTGCCTTGAATCAGACGTTCGATTGCGCCTGCCATAAGCATTTGCACAATTTTATGCGGGGAGGCCGCACTCAGTTGGCTATCAACTGATACCTTTTTGTAAGCCTGTAATGAACCACGCATAAATAACCTCTCTATAAAAATTTCTTGTACTGCTGAACAGAACGTTGACCATGTCGGTACTTTTGTAATGATTTGCCGACTTCAGCCGTTTTTACTTGCATCAACTCTACGATAGCTTTTGTTTCTTGAATTGCTGAGTGCCACTGCGCCGTTTGCGCCAACTCGGCATCGCGTTCTATCAAGCTGAACAAGTTCTGCAATATTCGTTCCCTTGTATCGACCAAAGCGAGGATTTCTTCAGTCTCAAACGCCTCTTGTGTAATCACTGATGAAATAGTGTGATTTATATCACGCAATTTATCTAGATTTTGCTCAAACTCTTCAACCAAGTGCATTCATCATCCCAGCCAGTTGAGACTGCATTTTGCTCGTTGCATCTTGCATTGCCGTAAATTTGGCGTGAGTCCGCTTTTCTAAACTCTCCATACGGCGATCCAATGCCGCTTGATCATCTTGCAATGAATAAGTGCGCTCTAGCATGCTCTTTTCACGTGTGCGGATTGCGCCTGTCACACCAGTGAGCCCTTGAATCGCATCTTCCACTTTTTTGGCAAAGCCTTTGTTGCCACCAAAGAATCCTTCAAGTTTATTGAAGTTGTTGTTTAGCTGGCGGTCGAGCATGTCGTAGTTGATTTCCAAGTTACCTTGACGAGTCGTGGTCACACCAAACTCAGTCAAGGTTTTAAGATCTTCCGGTGCTGTTTCGACATCAGCAGAGAAAACCGACTTTAGTCGAGCATCGGCATTACGAACCACACTGTCACCCGATAATGGCCCTGCCCTACCCGTTCGAGGATCAACCCCCGCGAGTTCTTGTGAAAGTTGGTAGAACTGGTTGTAGGCAGCCACGAATCGTTCAATGTCGTCTCTTACTCGTTGACGGTCATATTCAATGTCAATTTCCGATACTGGTTTTCCAACTTCGGTGCGGCCTTTGAGTGTCAAATCGACCCCTTCAATGGCATCTTCAATGATGTTGTTGTCACTGGACAATTGCGCCACACCATCAAGCATCACTTTCGCATCTTGGGCGCTTTGAACTTCGGTCATACCATTATAGGTATCAAAAGAGGCTTGTGCCGCCTCCAGATCCGCTTGAGCTTTATCCACGCGCTCAAGGTATTCTCGCTCTTCTTGGGTCAATTTAGCTCGTTCAAGCTGCTTCGCCTGTTCTGGCGTTAGCTCACCACTGGCGACTTTTCGCTCGATCTCAACTTTTTCATTAACCAACTTCTGCTCGATCTGAGCTTTCTCTTCTTCGAGCTTAGCCTGCGCTTCTTTTGGGGTCACGTAAGAGTCGGTAAGAGTACCAGACGCGGTGTTTGACCAGCCTGGAACATCACCCGACTTCTCAATCGCTTTATCGTCTAGCTCTGGTTCTGGCTCCCAGTAAGAATCCAGAAGCGTTCCAGATGCCGTTTCTGTCCAGCCTGGGATACGCTCTTCTGGTTTGAGATATTTGTTTGCTTCCACGCCAGCTTTAGCCGCTGCGGCCGCCGCTTGCGTCGATAACTCATTATCCGCACTCGCATCTTTGGCGGCTTTAGGATCGGCTTTGATTGCCGCTTGTTTTGAGTTGTCGGCAATTTCTTGATCGACAATTTTTGCCGCTTCAATGTTTCGCTGGGCAATCTTATCGGCGAATTCTTGTTCTTTCGGGGAAAGAGGATTCAACAACTCTTGAGCAGCAGACCGCGCTTTCTCTAGGTCTTTAACACGCTGTTCTAGCGTTTTATATTCAAGTCTTTTTAGGTTATCGCCCGGTTTTGCGTCAGCGACAATCGAGAGGTCGTTCGCTTCACCAGATTTGGTTGAAGCGACAATGAGTCGTGGGCCTTCGGTGTCATTGATGATAGACGCCCGAACCCCAGGGTTAGATTTGCTGTTGTTAATGCCTCTAACGACATCAACCAGTTTGGAGTTATTAGAGATTTCGACGGTGAATTTTTTGTCGCCAAGCGAAACCTGCAGCTTACCAGGGCCATACTTTGCGTCTTCAGGAAGTACGTCTGACGCAATTTTATGGCTCTGCGCAAGCTGCAACACATCGATAGCATAGCGACCAGCGATGGCATCAGTGGTTGCTGTCGCTGATACAACGGTATCATTTGTCGTTTCGACTTTTCTTGCGGCGAAAGCTTTCTCCTGACGAAAGCTCGCCATCAAGTTTTTCATCGTATCCAGCGACTCTCTGAGCCGACCATAGGCACTGATCCCGGTATCAATTTGGGCCCGCTCATTGTCGATACGTTGCTGCTTAGGTACGCGCTCCGAATCTACAATTTTGCTGACCATGGAATTGATATCCATGCCAGAATTCATCCCTATAGGGCCAAAACTCATCTACATCACCTCAAATTACGATTACACCGTTTGGTTCACCAATCCCGACGAATACCTCGCGGTTTGGTCCCTTAGGCGTCGAAGAATCTCCAACAGTTCCTCATCAGGAATCTGGCGAATAATATCACCGGTATCCGCTTCGTAAATGGTCACGACGTCCCGACCGGACTCTTCGTCGACACGAAACGATAAGCCTTTGTTGATGGATGAGATGAAGTCATTCACCTGTTCAACAACCCGCTCGCGCTCTTCTCGATTGAGTTTCTCTCGCTCTTTCGTTGCTTCGATCACTCTTTCGACTGCTTGAGCGGCAGATTCACTTACCTTTTCATTTACTTGCGGTTCCTTTTTCAAGGAATCGAGCAGTACTCCTTCGTTTTTTGAAGCAATTTTAGTGCCACTTTCTGAGCCGTAAGGCTGGATGTTCGATGTGTAGGATGATATGTCCATAACGATCTCCCTTCCACCTTTAGGTCACAGCACAAAGCTGCTACCAATAAGCTCCGTCGAACCTATCGATTAACCTAACAAGCTAAGTGCAGACGATGGTGACTGCTTAGCTTGAGCTAGGATTGAAGTACTCGCTTGCTGCAGAATCTGAGACTTAGTCATTGCGGTTGTTTCTTTCGCAAAGTCTGTGTCCAAGATACGGCTACGAGATGCGTTTACGTTCTCGTTGATGTTGTCTAGGTTATTGATCGCATGACCAAAACGGTTTTGGAAAGCACCCAGACCAGCACGCTGGCTGTCTACGTTCTTCAATGCGCCATCAATGATCGATACGGCCATTTGAGAACCCGCTACCGTGGTAACATCAACGTCTGCAACTGTCTTGTTTTGAGCGTCACCGAAACCGATTTCACCGCCAAGACCGCCCGTAATTTCAACGTCTGTTGCCACTTTATTGGTTGCAGCAAACAGTTGAAGCTTACCATCTTCGCCTACAGACGCTTTTACATCTTCGCTTTGACCGTTGATGTAAGTCGCAACCTGCTCAATGTCGTCGCCGACTTTAGCGTTGATCGTTAGCTCTTTCTCTTCACCATGTACATCAGTATAGCCAAGAGTCAGATCGGTATTGTCTGAAACTCTCCAATCTGCACCTTTGCCTTCTTCAGCAACATACGCTTTACCACCCATGTCTGCCGTGTCAGAACGCATGTTACCCATAGAAAGCTGTACCGCTTCACCTGAGCTCGCACCGATTTGGAATGATTGGCTACCGTAAGTACCGTTTAGAAGTTTGTTACCACCAAAAGAGGTCGTTTCAGCGATACGGTTTAACTCGTCGTTTAACGCCGTTACTTCTTCTTGAATAGCGATACGCTCTGAACGCGAGTTAGAGCCGTTTGAAGATTGCAGCGCTAGATCACGCATACGTTGCAGGATGTTGGTACTCTCGTTCATTGCACCTTCAGCAGTTTGTGCAATAGAGATACCATCGTTTGCGTTTTTCACCGCCATGTCCAAGCCACGGCTTTGTGATGTCAAACGGTTTGAGATTTGTAGGCCAGCAGCATCGTCACGAGCACTGTTGATTTTGTAGCCCGATGACAAACGCTCCATCGATTTCTGCATACCTTCAGCTGCACCGTTCAGGTGTCGCTGAGCAGTCATCGCAGACACGTTAGTGTTTACGTTAATTGCCATATTTGATCTCCTTAGGCATTAGGGCGATGTGCCTTTGCGTCTCTCACCTCGCATTGGCACATCTCATTTCTCTCAATCCTTTAACGGCGGACTTAGATTAACCTTTAGGAGAAAATTAACTTTTTTACGAATTTTTCTAGATTGAACACTAAAGTGTGATTTGGGTCTAAAAGTGATTTCTATAGCGCCATTCAATATCAATCACTTAGCTAAAAACAAAAAATCCAGCCGAAGCTGGATTTTTTTCTAAAGCTGACGCTTAGCCTAGTAGGCTTAGTGCCGAGTTCGGTGCTTGCTTCGCTTGAGCAAGAATCGAGCTTGATGCTTGAGATAGGATTTGCGACTTGGTCATTGCCGTTGTTTCTTTCGCGAAGTCCGTATCTTTAATTCGGCTCTTAGACGCGTTCACGTTTTCGTTGATGTTGTCTAAGTTGTTAATCGCGTGGTTGAAACGGTTCTGGAATGCACCCAGTTCAGCACGGTGGCTATCAACATAGTTTAGAGCCGCATCGATAATCGCTACCGATTCTTGTGCGCCACCTACAGATGTTACGTTGATAGTGTCAACGGTTACCGCTTGACCATCTTGCATACCTAGCTCACCAGCTAGACCACCACCGAAACTTACCTCACCTTCAACTTTGTTAGTGCCCGCAAACACTTGCAGCTTGCCATCTTCATCGACAGACGCTTTTACCATGTCTGTTTGACCGTTGATGTAAGTCGCCAGTTCTTCAATATCATCCCCCTCTTTTGCAGAGATATTGATCGTCTGCTCTTCACCATCTTTTGGTGTTAGCGTGATTGTTAGGTCATTTGAGCCAGCTTGAACAGACCAGTCCTTGTTTTTACCGTTTTCAGCTTTGTAGCTCGTACCACCCATGCCAACGTTATCAGAGCGCATGTCGTTCAGAGTCAGCATAACTGCTTCACCGTTATCCGCACCAATCTGCATTGATTTGGTTGTAAACGTACCGTTTAGCAGTTTGTTACCACCAAATGATGTGGTTTCCGCGATACGGTTAAGCTCGTCGTTTAGTGCCGTAACCTCTTCCTGAATTGCTACACGCTCAGACTTAGAGTTTGAACCGTTAGCCGATTGTAGCGATAGGTCACGCATACGTTGCAGGATGTTGGTTGTCTCGTTCATCGCACCTTCAGCAGTTTGCGCGATTGAGATACCGTCGTTCGCGTTACGTACCGCTACGTCTAGACCGCGGCTTTGTACGTTTAAGCGGTTAGAGATTTGTAGACCCGCTGCATCGTCTTTTGCACTGTTGATCTTAGAACCTGATGACAAACGCTCCATTGAAGTTTGCTGTGCGTTCGTTGCGCTATTTAGGTAACGCTGTGCTGTCATCGCTGCTACGTTAGTATTTACATTCACTGCCATGGTGATTTCTCCAATTGATTTTCCGATGTTTCCGGTTTCCGACGTCTCGGAAAACCAAGTAGTTCTCTCAAAGTTACTTTTATTAACGGCACGGTTTGGAAAACCTTGAGAATTTTTTTAAGTTTTTTTTGAAAAAAGTGCATTTGGGGAGGAAAGCGTGACCAACAGGAGAAAAACTTAAAAAAAGTGTTTTTTTTACTAAAGCTTTCTATTCGCCTGTCGATACCGTTCTCTTTTATGAGAAAAACAGATTCTCAGATTCGATTAACCTAACAAGGTAATCGCAAGGTTCGGCTGTTGTTTAGCCTGCGCCAATATCGACGTGCTCACTTGTTGCAAGATCTGTTGCTTGACCAGCTGTGTGGTCTCTTTCGCGTAGTCTGTATCTTTGATTCGACTGTTCGACGCCGCGAGGTTCTCATGCACATTATCTAGATTGGTAATGGCGTGATTGAATCGGTTTTGCAGTGCGCCAAGTTCTGCTCGATGGCTATCAACATACTTTAGCGCCGTATCAATCACGGATACCGCTCGCTGAGCGCCGCCGACATCAGAAATGTCGAGGTTATCAACCGCTTCATAACCCGCTAGGTTCATTTGCAGTTCATTGGCTAAGTTACCCGAGAACGAGAGTGTCCCTGCGGTTTCTTTACCCGCCATAAAGATTTGTAGCTGGCCTTCCTCATTCACCGAAGCGGAGACTTTATCGGTTTGACCATTGATATAGGTCGCCAACTCTTCTATATCATCGCCCGCTTTGGCTTTGATTTGAATGACCTCTTGTTCACCGCGAGCATTGGTGTATTCCATGTTCAAGACATGATTTCCCTGCCCAACCTGCCAATTGGCATCAGCTTTGCCTGCTGCAACGTAACTAAAACCGCCCATTTCTAAGCTGTCAGAACGCATGTTCTTGAGTGACACTTGAACCGCTTCACCTGAGCTGGCGCCAATTTGAAAAGACGACGAAGCGAACGAACCATTGAGCAATTTTCGACCACCAAAAGAGGTGGTTTCAGCGATTCGATTCAGTTCATCGTTCAAAGCTGCCATTTCTTCTTGTAATGCGGTTCGTTCAGCTTGGCTATTGGAGCCATTGGACGATTGAAGTGACAAGTCACGCATACGCTGAAGAATGTTGGTGGTTTCATTCATCGCCCCTTCCGCCGTCTGCATGATGGAGATCCCATCATTGGCGTTTCGCACCGCCACATCCAAACCACTCATTTGAGTCTCGAGTCGGTTAGATATTTGCAGTCCGGCCGCATCATCTTTTGCACTATTAATCCGGCTCCCCGAAGCTAAACGCTCCAGAGATTGATTCAGCAAATCCGTCGCATTCGTCAGGTGACGCTGCGCAGTCATTGCAGAAACATTGGTATTAACAGTGATGGCCATGAATGACGGTTTCCTTTTATGGGCTACCTAAGTTATCGGCCTAAACGCGAGATCTTTAGAAAAATTGCACAAAAAAGCCGAGCGAGTTGCTCGGCTGTGGTTTCATTGATGGCTCACTTTAGTTTCAGTGACTGAAGCATCTGTGCAGACGGTGAGAAGAAATAAGCCCCCGTCACCGCTTTAGTAAAGCGCAGGAGTTGATCGGTTTTACCGTCAGTCACGCCATACATGCTTTCTAGCATGGCTTTGAAGTTATGGAGAGTGTTGCAGTAGGCAATAAACAGTAGGCCATGTTCGCCAGAGACACTGCCATATGGAAGACTGTGGCGAACAATCTTCAACCCTTTGCCTTCTTCTTTAATGTCAACGCGACCAACATGGGAAGCCGCAGGCACATCGTCTAGCTCGATAGAATCTGGCTTAGTACGACCAATCACTTTCTCTTGCGCCAACACATTCAAGCGATTCCAAGAAGGCAGATTATGAATGAAGCGTTGCACCATGACATAACTGCCACCAGCAAACTCACCTTCCGGAATGATCGCCACTTCCGCGCGCTGGCCTTCCTTCGGATTCTCGGTACCATCGATAAAGTCCGTCATATCGCGAGAGTCAAGGTAACGGTAACCGTAAGTTTCATCAACAACTTGCACGTCTTGCTCAACGTCAGCCATCAACTTGCGCAGTAGATAGAAATGCAAATCATGACGGTTTGAGTGGCAATGGATCAAGACATCAACGTCTGAGCTCGGCGCGACCACCTCGCCTTCACCGAGAACTGGGAAATCAATCAGTTCTGGCGGCATTGCAGCGTCAAGTTGAGTCCAGAATGACTTGGTGAAAGCAATCGACAGCGTCAAATCTGCGCCAGGTTGCTGCTGGTTAAGCTCTTCGACGAGTTGCGGTAATGCTTTGAGTTTCTCTACGACCGACTGCGGATTTTGTTTGATTTTCAGTAACGTATACTGAGCGAATGGGCCCGCTTCAGGAAGTATTGCACTTTGAGGGTTTGACATAGAAGATTCCTCACATTGTTATTTTGCACAGTGTATTTTGTTTTATGTTTGGGATATTGACACCGATCAGAGCTCACTCAATTAGGAAGCTGGCGGATTGTAAAAGCTGTCTCGCACGCTGCGGCTTTTCATCACGTAAAGACCAAACCAAAGCAGGACAAGCATGGTGATGCCATTTGCCCAACTAAAGGCCCCTTGCTCTAGATATACATGATAAACGCTTTGCGAAAATTGGCTAACCACGGTCACAAGCGTAATGCTTTTTCCCCAGCTGACTAATTTGTTTACCCAGCCCCTTTCAGGGTTTCGTAAGCTAATTAACCACATCAAAAAGATGCTCGGTAAGCCCATTGCCAAGCCTAGATACAGCATGGAATGATCAGGATAGACGATATTGAGAATCTTACTGCCACTTTCACGACTGGCGCCCGCGACAACAAAAACGACCCAAGCTTTGGCCATAAATAACCAGCCCAGCCACAGCCATTTCGGCGCTTTCAAAAATCCATGTTTGTCGTATTGTTCTATTGAGTACCGCACTAATTCCTACAACATCTTCATTTCAATGGGATTCAATGTAACCCAATGAGAAAAAAGATCTATCAGATTTTTGTTAAGCCTGTCGATTTCGCACTGACTTTACGGAGAGCCAAAAGAATCCAATCAACAACAAAATCGGTAACCCCCAAAGCAGGCTATTTTGCCAAGAAAAACTTGGCTTGTAGCGGACAAACTCACCGTACCTTGCCGTCATAAAATCGATCACTTGCTGCTCATCTTCCCCTGCATTTATTTTCTCAAACACAATTAAGCGCAGATCTTTGGCAAGGGGGGAGTTTGACTCGACAAGGTTTTGATTTTGGCATTGAGGACAGCGCAATGATTTGGCCAGTGCAATCGCTCGCTTTTGATGAGCCGGACTTTCAAACTCATACAACTCAACTTTGACTTCAAGCTCACTGTCTGATGCCGCGAAGAGTTGTGGCTCTTGGGCACAGAGGTTGAGCGACATCAACACCGCAACGACAATCCCTATATTACGAATCATGGTTATCCACTTCTTGGCTAAAATATTGGGCGAACCGAGCATCCCATGAAGTTTGATTCAGTAGACCAAAATGCTTGTAGACGATTTCGCCCTCACGATTGACCACATACGTTTCCGGCGTCCCCACGACTCCTAGTTCTATTCCAAACTGACCCTTGGGATCAAACATGACCTGTCGATAAGGGTCGCCCCCCAAGGCTAAATAGTTTTGCGCCGCGGCTTTTTTGTCTCGATAGTTTAGACCAATGATTGGAACCCCCGCACTGGAGAGTTGATTGAGAAAAGCATGCTCGGCCTTGCACACACCACACCAAGAAGCCCACACATTCACTAACTGAAAATCTTGTCCGAGAAGCGTATCACTGTGAACCACAGAGCCACTGGCTAGCAATGTGACAGGTATGGAAGGGAGCTGGCGTACAACAGGCTGCTGACTAGGGCCAAAGTTTCCCGATTGAAGCCCCGCCACCAAGAAACCAATAAAGCCCGCCAACAGCAGGACAAAAACAAACACTTTACGATTGTTGAATAGCGCCATGAGTCACTCTCGACTTGATCAACGAAAAAGAGCGCAGCAATGGCAACAATCCACCCAGTATCGCCATAATTGCGCCCGCCCAAATCCATGCAATATAGGAGCGATATTGTATTTTGACCGCGTACGCCTTGCTATCAACCTTCGCTCCCAATGTGACATAGTAATCACCATGCCATGTTGAGCGAATCGCTGGCTCACTCATATTCATGACACGCACTGGATAGTGGCGACGTTCTGGTGCCAGCCTGAAGCTCGCACCTGCCGGAGACGAAAACTCAAGCACCCCCTGCTCGGCAGTATAATTGGGGCCAACGTACCATTCGGTAGCAAGGTAGGTCACTTGCCACTGCGCCAGTTCAGTGGTTGTGCCTGGCTCCATTTTACGATTGAGCTCATAAGAGTGTTGGCTGTTCATACTCGCCCCAATACAAACGACGGCTAGCCCCGCATGAGCCAGCACCATAAAGCTCACAGTTCGGTTCTTGGCTGCGATCAGCAAATGACTACCAATAACCCACGCGCCAAGCATCCAAACCAGCAAGGTAGCGAAGCGCCAGTCCGTCACTTGAAGCCGATACGCCGCAGCCCCAACGAATGAGGCAATCGTAAATAAGAGCACTATCGCGCGCCAACTCACATAGCTCCCATGATGCCACTTCATAAGAGGCGCCATCCCCATCCCCAGCAAAGCGAGCAAAGCTAAAGGTTGAATCAGAGTATTGAAGTAAGGCGCCCCGACCGATATGGAGCCTAAACCCAGCAACTCGTATAGCATCGGATAAAAGGTACCCAAAAACACCGTAAACGTTGCCACAATCAATAAGCCTGCAGACACCAATATCAAGTAGCTTCGACCCAGCACCGAGTGCAATCCTTCGCTACGAATAGTATCGCTTTGGCGAAGAAGCAGAACAAACGAGCCGAGCAAGGTGAGGGCTAAAATCGCGAGCAAGGTAATCCCTTTGCTAGGGTCAATCGCAAATGCATGCACCGAGGTTAAAATTCCTGACCGGACAATAAAAGTTCCGAGAATACTCAAACTGAATGTCACCAACGCCAAGCTGAGCGACCATAATGTAAGCTGCTGATAGCGCGATGAAGCAATCAAGGTATGTAGCAGTGCCGTCCCCGTGAGCCAAGGCAGTAACGACGCGTTTTCTACTGGGTCCCAAAACCACCAGCCGCCCCACCCTAGTTCATTGTATGCCCACCAAGAACCGACCAAGATACCTAATGTCAGTAGCATCCATGATGACACCGCCCACAGTCGACACTCTTTCACCCAGTGAGCATCAAATTTGGGTTCAAGCAATGCCGCTAAAGCAAACGCTAAGACGGTAGAGAATCCTATGTAGCCGAGATAAAGCAAAGGCGGGTGAAAGATCAGCCCGACATCTTGCAGCATCGGATTCAAGTCTCGCCCTTCAGTGACATAAACCTCACTGTAGCTAAACGGGTTTGACGCCAGCAAGGTAAACCAACTAAACGCAGCGACAAAAGCCAACATAATCCATAAAACATGCTGAATGTAGCGCGACGGTTTACGTGGATGAAACGAGATTAACGCACTCCATAAACTTAAGGTAAACACCCAAAACAGCATGGAGCCCTCATGCCCACCCCACACGGCAGCGAGCTTGTAAAATTGAGGGAGCGCCGAGTTGGAATGGGTAGCGACGTAGGCAAACTGGAACTGATCATTTAAAAATAGGAACGCCAGTAGCCCTAAGCTGAGAATCGCCCCCACCGCAACCAAACGTACTATGCAAACTAGGGAGAGCCGCGAGGCTGCATTGCGATAGCGTTGCCAAGCAAACGTCGCCACACTCAAACTGCTGAGCACCGCGATCCACACCAACGACAATAGCCCTAGCTCTCCCGCCATAGTTACACGACCGTCATCTGGCCAGCGTACAAAATAAAGGTACGCAACATGAGTACACCAACTAGGCTCAGCATAGTCACAACAAAGATGTACCCACCATTATGGCGAACCTCTTTTGGCGACACCGCGTTCAATGTGAGTGGCAATAACATCCCAATCAGCACAACACCAAACCAGAACCAGTTCGACCAGAACCCGCCTCCAATCGCATTCCAAGCCGCCACTTCGTTTTGTCCGCCACTGAAAATCAATCCCGTAAAGAAGGTAACCAGAACAAACAATTCAAACAGCACAACTGGACGTTCAAAGCCATGCACCCAAGACACGCTAGGGCTGCTCGCTGATTCTTTAAAGACTAAGATTCCAAACAGCAAGCAGGCTGCCGCGCCGGAAGAGAGGCTCGAGAACAAAAACAGTATCGGTAACACTGGGTTGTTTAGCATCGGATACGTCTTCAATGCCGACAATAAGAAGCCGGTATAGGCAGCCAAAACCAAGGCAAGGAAACCAAGAAACAGCTCCAACGGGTTATTGACTTGCTTGGCTTTAATGAGCAAACCATCCACCAAATCCAGCAACCCACTTGGCAATTTTCCTTCACAGAAGCTGATGATTTGATGGCGAAATAGCACGCCGATCCAAACAAACAATACCGCCATATAGACTTGGAATAAAATGACGCCCATCGACATAACCGAGGTCACGTTGAAGTAAATCATAATCTTCCAAAACTCGAGCGGCTTGGTTAAGTGGAAAACCAAGATCAACAACCCGACGATAATGCCAAATGGCGCAAGCCAAGCCACCGCTTTCAAAATGCCGTTATTAGCAGGGTCACCCTCAATGACTTTGCGGCGTAGGTAGAGACCAATCATCACCGCCCCCGCAGACATACCCGCTAAGAAGAGATAGATGGCAATGATCCAATCCCATACTAACGAGTCAAAGTGAAAAGCACTTTCAAATCCATTCATGATGAGATCTCCCCTTTCTGATGAGGCACTTTATACAGTTTGGGCTTCGTCCCTAAATGCGCCTTATCGCGATAAACCACTTCGGTATTCAACACTTGGTTAATGTCGCTATCGGGATCGTTGAGATCACCAAAAATCAACGCGTTCGTTGGACAAGATTCCACACAGGCTGGCAGTTTACCTTGTGCTAAATTGGTATCGCGGCAGAAGTTACACTTGTCAGCGGAATGGTCTTCAGGATTAAAGAAACGCACTTGATAAGGGCATGCCGCCAAGCAATAGCCACACCCCACGCACTTCTCTTTATGAACATCCACAATGCCCGTTTTCTCATCTTTGTAAGCGGCTCCCGTTGGGCAAACATAAACGCAAGGTGGATTTTCACAGTGTTGACAAGATTTGCGAGTAAAACGGTAATCAACATTTGGGAACTCACCTTGGGGCTCACTACGAATTATTTCTAAGCGCGAGACGCCCTCAGGGACCTTATTCACTTCACGGCAAGCATCGGTACATGCTGTACAACCAATACATGCGGTTTCGTCGTGAACCATGCCGTAGAGTTTGTTTCCATCTTCTTCTACATTGGCCAATGTTTTTCGGCTACTTAACACCGCAGTACCCGCAACGCCTGTCGTAAAGATAAGCGCCCCTGTACCGGCTAAAAAGTTTCGTCTAGAACAACTCATATCACTGCTCCTTTTTCTGCTGGTTAAAGTCAGAATGGCAGTCGACACAAAGCTTAATTTTCTCTTTGCGTTCCAAACCAAGCACTTTGGTTTTGCTGGCATGTACATCGTGACAATTCGAACAGGTCAAATTCTTTGCGTGCACATCGTGAGTCCAGCTATCGTCGCGCAAATACTTAGGCTGGTGACAGTCTGTACATTGACTATTCGCTTTGAGTATCTGCTCAGGATCGAGGAAGACTTTATCGGTCCCTGGTTGTGACTGAGCACTTGAATACTTAGTGACAATCGGAGCACCTTCACGGTGGTCTGGTCCAATGTTGTTATGACATTCGGTACACGTCACTTCACGGCCAAGGATCTTGTGTGCATCCTCACCGTGTGAACCTTGTAAAGATTGTTTCGAATCCTTATGACATTGGACACATTTATAGTCCTTGTCACGGATAAGCGTGACTTCATGGCGAGCGCTTTGGCCTTCAGTTTGCAAGCTTGAAGTGTCGGCAACGGCATGAAGCGAATAACCATAGAGGCAGAATGCTAGGAGAGACTTTAGCATTATGACTATGGCCAACTTTATATTGCCCATATTATCCTTTCCTTATTCCAGACCCACCATCGCCGAAAGCAACAATAGAAATCTGGTCAAAATTAATGCCCTTCGATATCGACGAGATATCAATATCAAATGAGATCAATTCTTATTTTGGAAAAGCCACAACGCTATATAAATAGTCTACTCCACCCACTCTTTAGAGGTAGTGTTTACTGTCTAAAAAACGATCTAAATCACCATAAATTTCGCGCGGTTTTCGCCATAAGTGTTTGATGATAATAACTTTCATTAACAACAAGGAAATCCTCACATACCCCTTTAGAGGTATTGGCGAGGTAATTTGAACTGCGTCACTTAGCTAAATTGATCTAACGCAATGATGAGTTGTTACCAAGTTATTTTATTTATTTCTCTTTATTACAATTTATTTCAGTTCTCCAATTCTTAATTTGGATATAGCCAGTTCACAACGCTGTTTATAACAAACGGAATTACGGAGATAGCACTGTGAAAAAATTGCACTGGATACCAACATCCGCCGCGGCAATATTCCTGTTGGCAGGCTCAATGATGAGCTCAGCCAGCTTCGCGGCGTCTGAAAACAACGATCTCATCGATCCTAGAAACGATGCCTATGAGCAAAACCACCCAGATCAATACCAAAGCTGGAAAGCAACGTCTGAAAGTGACCACATTGAAGACGCACTAGCCGAAGACCCCAATATGGTGATCATGTGGGCGGGGTATGGGTTTGCCAAAGACTACAATAAAGCTCGCGGCCACTTTTATGCACTCGACGATGTGCGTCAAACACTGCGTACAGGTGCTCCCCAAGATGACAAATCTGGCCCTATGCCAATGGCATGTTGGAGCTGTAAAAGCCCTGATGTGGGGCGAGTCATTGACGAACGTGGAGAAGATGGCTACTTCGAAGGTAAGTGGGCTCGCTTAGGTGAAGAAATTGCCAATCCAATTGGCTGCGCCGACTGTCACGACACTCGTAGCGAGGGTTTCAAAAAGGGAGAGCCAGCACTAGCGCTTGCAAAACCTTATGTTGATCGCGCGTTCCAAGCCATCAATAAACCGTTTGAAAAACAGTCTCGCCTTGATCAACAAGCGTCGGTTTGTGCACAGTGCCACGTTGAGTACTACTTCACTGGGCCAACCAAAGCGGTCAAGTTCCCTTGGGATATGGGCACCTCTGTCGATGAAATGGAACAGTACTATGACGCGCTCAACTTTAAAGACTGGACGCATAAAGTCTCAAAAGCGCCAATGCTAAAAGCTCAGCACCCTGGGTATGAGACGTGGCGTGACGGCGTTCATGGTAAAAACAAAGTGGTCTGTGTGGATTGCCATATGCCTAAAGTGACCAAAGAAGATGGCACGGTTTACACCGACCACAAAGTAGGCAACCCGTTTGATCGCTTCGAAGACACCTGCGCTAACTGCCACACTCAAAGCAAAGAGCAAATGTATGAAATCGTTTCGAGCCGTAAAGCGCAAGTTCTCAACATGAAGCTGACGGCTGAGAAGCAAATTGTTGCCGCTCACTTTGAAGCAGGAGCGGCGTGGGATGCTGGCGCGACTGACGCAGAGATGAAAGATATCTTGCAAGACATTCGCCATGCGCAATGGCGCTGGGATTATGCGATTGCATCACACGGCGTTCACATGCACGCTCCAGAAGTCGCGCTTGAAGTGCTCGGTACCGCGGTAGATAAAGCCGCCGACGCGCGAACCAAGTTGGTCCGTTTGTTAGCGAAAAAAGGCATCACCGATCCCGTTGTTCTGCCGGACATCTCTACCAAAGAAGCAGCTCAGAAAGCTCTGGGGATGGATATGGAGAAGATGAACGCAGACAAGGCGCACTTCTTAGATACCGTAGTACCAGAATGGGACAAGGCCGCAAAAGAACGTGAATCTCAGTACTAAGCGTTAACAACCAAAAAACCGGCGAACTTCGCCGGTTTTTTATATTCGTTGCATTTATCAACTCGTGGCCAAGCAAAACGCTACTGATTGTTCTGCATCTGCTTAGCGAGGTTTAAAGAATGAATGATGGAAGCTCGGTCTAAATCACGGTCTTGTGAATCGAGCATCTTTGTCCAAGTGTCAATCGCTTGCTGATAACGAAAGCTAATGAAATGATCACTGGCAATCAAAGAAAGGGCGGTTAAATTGAGCGGTTCTATCTTAAGAGCCTTGTTCAACAATGCGCTGACCTCATCATCGAGCACTTGGTTGTTCAAGTAGTAACGCGCGGTTGCTTTCGCCGCGTAGTGGCTGGCCACTGGCTCTGGGCTCAGTCGAATTGCGTAGTCAAAGCTCGTCAAGGCCGCATCAAACTCTTGCTGGTTCAGATAACCATGACCCAATTGAAACCACAATGGCGCTTGATTTGGATCTTGCTTGAGCTTGCCCTGAATGTCGCTCATTGGGTCACGCTGACGAGTGACCTGCTCAGCGGCTTCGGGCGGGAGAGGCGGTGAACCTTTAAACCAGAAAAACAGAGGCACGGCGATAACCGCACTGAAAAGCACTATTTTTTTCACACAATACGCCTCATGCCGTAAATCTCAATTCCGCTTTAATTATATCGTGTTAGGATAAACGTATCTTTGATCCAGCAGTATTTATCTCATGAACAAAAAAGTCGTTCCGTCGCAAGAAACCCAGCAAGAAGCAATGAAAATTGCCAAAGCCACCCAAAAGCCCGGACAGACCAAAGAGCAAACCAAACTGATCGCTCAAGGGATTGAAAAAGGGATTGCGCAATACAAAAAACAGCAAAAAGAGAAGTCCCGCCAAGCCGACAAAGCAAGAAAAAAAGCACAGAAAGCCAAACGTGTTGAGCAAACCGACGTTGAAGCAGAACTGCCAATGGATTCTCACTCACAACCCTCAACCCCAACTCGATTACCTTGGGTGTTGCTAGCCCTGAGCTGGATTGGATTTATCGCCTATGTTACTCAAATTCAATAATGCACTAACCCTTTCTCTGGTTGCCGTGTTCATGGCAGGTTGTACCTCGCCGATGAACCGTCTAGACAGCCCAGCTCAAGCCGTTCACTTAAGAATGGATGCTGGATTTGATGCTGATGATTGCCAATGGCTAGGCGAAGTGACTGGCAGTGAGGGGCATTGGTACAGCTATCTGTTTTTTACCAATGATGTGATGGTGCAAGGTGCGATGAATGACATAAAAAATCGCGCCAAGAAGCTTGGCGCGAATACTGTGTTTGTCACTGCTCCTCAAGACTTCACCACCTCCTTTACTGTGATGGGGAGTGCTTATCGGTGCAGCAATAAAGACTAGGCTTTAAAACCTAAACTGGCGGCGATGTCTGGCTCTCGGTCTATTACCCACTGGCTATCAAATGGGCCCCAATCAGAGAGTTGGTAATACCCATCATTGTGACGTCGCCCATCTTGAACAAACATCAACTCAATACCTATGCCAGGAAGAGCCTTAATGACATCTTGAATTGTTCGGCGTGGCCACCCAGTCTTTTCAATCAGTTTTGGAACGTTAGGTCGTTCTAAATTCTCGACAAGTAGCGCTAAATACAGTCGCCTTGCAAAAACAGGACTCAATTCCATTGATACCTCCTATAAAATTCTAGAGTCATTATTTCTGTTTTGTCGGGTCATGTGTTGCGTTTGATCAATAACTCTACAATCCCAACTTCCTGAAACACATTTTTTTTGCCCATTGAAATATATCGATCACACTTTTTGTCTCGACACAGAGTTCCTGATAGGATGCTGAAATAACAAAAAAGTCACTTCAAAGGGTTTATTATGACAATTACCATGTACGGTATTCCTAACTGCGACACCATTAAAAAAGCCAAGAAATGGTTAGAAGCGGAAGGCATTGAGTTCCAGTTTCACGACTACCGTAAGCAAGGCGTAGACAAAGCCATGGTGGAAACGTTTTGCCAACAGCTCGGTTGGGAAAATGTCCTCAATAAACGCGGAACCACCTACCGCCAACTAACCCAAGAGCAAAAAGATGGGCTAAACGAAGCCAATGCGATTGCCCTACTGGTAGAACAACCGGCAATGATTAAACGCCCTATTCTCCTGTCAGGTGATAGCTACCACCTAGGTTTTAAAGCAGATCAATACGCTGCGATTTTTTCATAAAGTAAGTAAAGGATTTCAAGGATGACAGATAGCCCGACACTGGCTCTCGCAAAGTACTTAATCAGCCGCCAGTCGGTAACCCCTGAAGATGCTGGTTGCCAAGATGCGATGATCGAACGTTTAAAAGCCCTCGGCTTCGAAATTGAAGTGATGGTGTTTGAAGACACCACTAACTTCTGGGCACGCCGTGGTACGGAGGCTCCACTGTTTGCATTTGCGGGTCATACTGACGTCGTACCGGCTGGTAACTTAGACCAATGGCACACGCCCCCATTCGAACCGACTGAAATTGATGGCTATCTGCATGGCCGTGGCGCGGCCGATATGAAAGGCTCGTTAGCCAGTATGATTGTCGCCGTGGAGCAGTTCATCGCAGACAACCCAAATCATAAAGGGTCGATCGGTTTTTTGATTACATCGGATGAAGAAGGGCCATTCATTAATGGTACTGTCCGTGTGGTAGAAACTCTAATGGCACGTGGTGAGAACATCGATATGTGTATTGTCGGTGAACCATCAAGTACCGAAGTGGTGGGAGACGTAGTGAAAAACGGTCGTCGTGGCTCGATTACTGGCGATCTCACGGTCAAAGGCACGCAAGGTCACGTGGCGTACCCTCACCTTGCGAATAACCCCGTGCACCAGTCACTAATGGCAATTCACGAACTCGCGACCACCGAATGGGATCAAGGTAACGCTTACTTCCCACCAACCAGTTTCCAAATCCCAAATGTTCATGCAGGCACTGGTGCATCGAATGTCATTCCAGGTGAGTTTAACGTTCAGTTCAATCTAAGATTCAGCACCGAACTCAACAACGACATGATCGTTAACCGTGTTGTTGAGACCTTGGATAAACATGAGCTGGACTACGACCTAAAGTGGACCTTCAATGGTGACCCATTCTTGACCGATACTGGCGCGCTATTGGACGCAGTCGTCGATGCGGTGGATTCAGTTAACCAAACCAAACCAGCGCTACTCACCACTGGTGGCACATCTGATGGCCGATTCATCGCCCGAATGGATTGCCAAGTGGTCGAACTTGGCCCTGTTAACGCAACCATTCATAAAGTGAACGAGTGCGTGAAAATTGATGATCTGGAAAAACTCACCCAGATGTATCAAAAAACCCTCGAAAACCTGCTCGCTTAGTAATGAACGCAGCGCAACTAACCGGAAAAGTATCCACCCATTTGGTGGATGCTTTGATTGGCCAGAAACACTTTCTCGTTCACCCTGAGGTGCGAGAGGATTTACTCGCACTGAAGCAGGCTGCCGATGGGGCAGGCTTTAACCTCAATATCGCCAGTGGGTTTCGGGATTTCGAGCGTCAATTGATGATTTGGAATCGCAAAATGACGGGCGCTGCGACAATTTTAGACACGCAAAGCCAACCGCTCGCCCCAGAAACCTTGAGCGAGCAAGACAAGGTATTCGCGATACTGCGCTGGTCGGCACTGCCAGGCGCCAGTCGACATCACTGGGGCAGTGATTTTGATCTATTCGATCGTGATGCGCTTCCTCAAGAGGAGGCCTTGCAGCTAGAACCTTGGGAGTACTTCAACGCTCACCAGCGACCGTTTTATCTGTGGTTAAAAGAAAACTTGGCGCAGTTTGGCTTCTATTTTCCGTACCAAGAGGACAACGGCGGTGTTGCGATTGAACCTTGGCACATTAGTCATCGCGAGACTGCGCAGCGGTGCCTTAACCACCTGACTTTAGATGTGTTACACAAAGAGATCGAGTCTAGCGCAATTATTGGCAAACAAGTCGTGTTAGATAATTTAGAAACCATCTACAATCAGTATATTACTAATCTTTCTCGCTAGGAGCCGTTATGGATTTATTGACCAACCCTTGGGTGATTATTGCGATTGTATTGAGCGTGGTCGTTGGCAATATCATGGCGCTGAAGTACACCGCAAAAATGAAGTTTGATTACAAACCCAAACAGCCCAAACCCAAAGACGAACAAGAGAAAGAAGACGACATCCCTAAAGACGCACCCTAGCGTCTTTTCTTTTTCGCTCAGAGTGCGTAATAAAAACGGTTTTTCCCTAAACGCTTCGCGACATACATATTGCGATCAGCTTGGTCAATTTTCTCATCCAAGATCACCTCATCTTCCGCGGCCCAGTAGCTGATGCCAATACTTGCCGTCACTTGACAGGTTTTCTCGTTGATCACAATCGGAACGGCCAACGTATCGATGATGCGCTGAGCGATTGGCTGACATTGGCCAGAACTGCGAATCGCGATCAAAAACTCGTCCCCAGCAATCCGCGCGACCAAGTCTTTTGCTGATATGCAGCCTGTTAGCCGCTTAGCGACAATGCGCAGTAACTCATCTCCCACACCATGCCCATATTGATCGTTCACCGCTTTGAAACCATCAAGATCGAGGAAAAAGATAAACTGAGCTTGCCCTTTGCGATGACGAGCTTGCAAACTCTTCAGCGCTTTAGAGCGATTAGCCAGTCCGGTCAAGGTGTCATGGTTAGCCGCAAAGCTCAGTCTTTCCAGCTCAAGACCCAGAGTCAAATCCGTCAAACTGATCACGAAGGCTTCAACTCGACCTTCGCCACTTTTTAACGCTTTCGCTTTCAAGCGATAGGGCGACCAAGTCTGATTAGTATGTCGAATAATGGTTTTGCTGATCATAACGCCACTGTTGAGCAAGGTTTTGGTCAAAGCGAGCGAGAAATAGAGCGGCTTTTTCACCACCAGCTCTTGAATGGAACTCAACACACCAAATCGTTCCAACGAAGTTGTATTTTGCGTCGTTACGTTTAAGTCTCTATCCAAAACAAAAATAGCGTCTTGGTTTTGATCGAACATGAGCTCTAACAACTTACGTCTTTGCTCTGACAGGTTTTGGGACGTGACATCTTGAAACTGCAACAGAGATTGACTCGCCTCTTCCATCGGGTGACAGCTCACTCGATAGCACTTTTGTCCATCCAGTGTACGGAGCTCAACTGCCGCCAGTGGCTGATGTCTCTCAATCGCGTCAATCACCTGCTCGATTGCCGCTTTGGGCTCAAAGCGGCTTGCCAACATTTCACGCGTTGTGAATCGGCTCTGGCTTTCCATCAATTCACTGATCGCCACCGGATTGCCGTAGTTGATCTTATTGCCCGGAGAAACCACAGAACCCCTCGCTTCATTGCATCAAGGGCGCCGTGAATGTAGCGATTTTTCTGTTCAACACGCTGCAATGCACTTTGCAGCTGGCTCTCTCGGTCAAGGAGGTTAGCGACCATTTCGTTGAAGCAACGGGTCAACTTGCCCACTTCATCATCATGAACAATATCTATCGAGCTCTTTGCGATCCCTTGAGTAATCATTCTTTCCATGGTGCTGTGCAACGCGGTTAAAGGCTTCACAATCACACCGTGCAACAACTGCGCAAATGCCAAAGACAGCAGAGAAATAAACACTGTCAACGCGCCTAAATAACTAAATAGTCGCCTTTCATTACTCTGAATAGACTCCAACGATTCCCACACGACGAGCGTACCAAGCTTTTCTCCTTCGAGGAAAATATCGGTATTATCCACCTGAAACCTGGTATCTGCACAGGTCACCGATTCTTGTGTCCACTGGCACTGCGATGGAAGTTGGTGAATACTTGTGATGGTCTCGCCATACTCGTTGATCACCTTGGCAGCAATGATGTCTGGGTCAAACGTAAGATTCACCAACTGCTCTTTGGCGGTAATCGGATCATCAAACATCAGAGCGGCTTGTAGTGTACTTGCTACGCCTTGAGACAAGATATGAACACGATGCTCTTGCGCTTCTCGCTGAGACAAGAACAATAAGTGAATCGCGGGAGTGCCTATGATCAAGACGATGAACATCACCATAAACCAAGTCGGTAATATCATCTTGTAGCGTAGTGGAAGCTGAGTAAAACGCGCGCTGATCATGTCGCCTCCTCATAGATTTCAGAGACTTCAAGCAACTGAGAGCGAATCTGTACCCGAGACTTTTCAACGTTTTGGCGTGAGATCAACGGACGAATGCGGTTGCGAACTTTAATAAAGGCGACCATGCCACCGTTAGCGACGAATTCAACGCCATTGCCAACCAGCAGTGCATTAGGATATCTAACATGCAGGTTGGCAATGATCGCCTCATCGCCGTTTTCGATAAACAAGATATGGCATACCGAAGGCGCAACACCACTTAACATGTCATGAAACCTTGCCATGTCCGGCTTTGTCGCCACAATCGCTTCCAACCGAAGGCCGACGTCACTTTGTTGAGCAACACAGTAGTCAATGTGGTCAGTCGCTATATCGGTGTGATTCCAGTCCGACAGCAGCGCAAAACGAAACAGGTAGACCGCTTTTAGGTCAACATCATCCACTTTTGCTTGCGCGAGGAGTGGAACAATTAAGAAACCCAAAGCGACCAAATATTTGGTCGCCAAAATAGAAAAACGTGGGCTCATGTTTATCTTGTCCAGTCGACGGCGCCGTAATTCCAGTCAAGCGTTAACCAGTACTGAGTGCCATTTTGAAACGGCTGCTGGCTATCTGGGAATTCCGTCGACTGGTCTGCGCCTAGATTCTCAACCGAACCTGTAATTCTTGGTGTGCAATCGGCATACTGCCAACTCACCGAGGCATCGAAACTTAATACTTTCGGCCAGATGTAACTTGGATCATCGACAAAGTCACGATGCAATTTTGACTCAGAGACATACTGCATAGACGCACTTGCCCACCACTGCGGAGTGATGTCCCACATCACTTGGGCATTCACATAATGATTAGGTTGGTTTTCCAACTGACGTTTTACCGCATCGTTAGATCCACATATCGCACCTTCACAATGACCAACAATGCGCTTATAGCTGTAGTTGGTGTTGATTTGAAGGGGTTCAATCGGCTGCCATTTGAGTGCAATTTCTCCACCCATGGTTTCAGACCAAAGAGGGTCAACGTATTCTGATACGTACTGTTCAATGTAAGTCCCAACCGTACCTGGTGATGAGTCACCTGCAATCACCCAGCCTTGAGCACTCACCCCTTTTAGGGCTCGAATATTCTCGTGAACGCTGTAGAAACCACTCATATTAAGCTGCACTTTGTTAGTGTCCCAGAAGCGATAACCAAGTTCGTAAGTTTCAACACTCTCTATACTAAGGTCATCTCCACCTCGATAGAGATACGTCGCAATGTAGTCGTACTTGTTTCCTGCGCCATCGTGCGCCCCAGATTCAACGTAGTAGTTCTCTTGGAAGGTGGTCTCCAACTCCAATCGCGAAGGGGTCACCACCGCGCGTCCCCATCCTGCCCATAAACGTTGGTTGTCGGACAGTTGGTAACTCAATCTAATCTGAGGCTGGGCATCGACACTATGCGTCAAGTTGTTGTATTGCCAGCGGTTACCCAAGGTTAACGTCGACTTATCGCTGATATCAATGTTCCAGTTCGCATACAAACCGTAACTTTGATTCAAGAAATCGGCGTTATCCGTCACTCTAATATAAGGAACAGAATAGCGCTCACTGTCACTGTATTGACCTAGTTGTTCATCAATTATCCGAACATTGCCACCTAAACTGAGCTGTGTTCCCCACCAATCTTTAATGGTGTAGTGGGAATCAAGATCGACACGCCAAAATTGCGCATCTCGAGCGGTACTATCGTTTGAACTGTAAGTGAGCCAAAGCTTGTTTTCCCAACTATCGCCATTTTCAACATCATAAATGTGTTGTAAGCCTGAGAAGTACTCTTGCATCGTCATTTCAGTATCGTAAACGCTGGCACTTGGCTGACCGGGATTGAGAAAGTGAGGGTGGTATTTCACCCATTGATAGTCCTCACGTGAGCGAATCCCGCCCGCTTGGACACTCACGGTGTGGGCAAACTTTTGATAGTCAAACCGCATACCAAAACGCTCGGTATAGACGTTGTAATCTTGAACCGGCTGTACACGCTCTTCGTCACTGGTCCACGGCATATGGTCGACAAACTCAAAATATCCGCTTAGATAGCCATACTCACCAATCTGGGTCGACTCATGCAACTGATATTCAGAGTAACCATAGTTGCCTTCTTTAATTGCGAGCTTGCCATCGGGTGCGCTCTCGGCTTCAGAGGTGATGATGTTGATAACCCCATTAACTGCGTTCCCTCCCCAGATGGTGCCAACAGGCCCGAGTACCACTTCAATTTGGGCAATATTGTCCATGCTTACCGGAATCAGATCCCAGTCGACACCTGAAAACATTGGGTTGAATACACTGCGACCATCCACCATCACAAGAAGTGTATTACTCAACGCTTGGTTCTGACCTCGCGCGGTAATACCCCAGTCATAGTTTGAATATTTGGCGACATGTAACCCTGGCGCCAGAGCTAACGCATCTGCGACAGAGCGCGCGCCTGAGCGGTTGATCTCTTTCGCCGTGATCACATATACAGACGCGGCAGTATCAGCAAGGCTCTGCGCCGTGCGAGTAGCCGAGACAACTTTTGTATCCGCTAACGAACAGAGAGGCATTTCAAGCAATGAGTCGAGGTCAAAATCAGCCGCCGCGAGCGGAGCGATCAATAGCGATGAGGCGATCGCAATTGGGAATGTAAAACGCATGGTTGGTTTCTCGTAGCACGTTGCCAACAAGCGGCAATATTCCCTTAAGCCGCGCGCAACGAATGAACAGTTTTAAACAAAAAACAGTATAGCGTTTTCATATTATTCAATCATTTGCTAACCGCATGATCTCCTATCAAGTTTCAAATCCTCACGACAAAAAGGATTTGTTTTCACACTTTCTGTCGTGCTTTAGCTACAAAAAAACCTCTCCGAAGAGAGGTTGATTATCACTACTTTATATGGTCCCACGACATATTGGAGACTATCCGGCAGTCATCACATTTGAAATAGAAGATGTCGTGTAGCGGTTCATCCAACAACCAATCACCCCCACACTTGGGGCACTTGCGCGCTTTTTCATCAGCAAGACTTTGGCCCCCCACTCGGTACTGGTAATAATAGGTAGGGACTTTAGTGATGTATTCAATTCGACCACGCAAGTCCCAACCGCGCTTAAATAGCACACTGTCAGCATCACAAATCTCGTGCAATGCGGCATGCTCTGCTCGACATCCCCCCGCCATTTGGATTTCATCGCAGGCTTGCCACTCCGTTTGCCACTTAATCACCGCTTTGTGATCGCCATTAAGAGTTGGACCATTTCGATACAGTGGAATAGGCAGCAAGGTATCACCACTTCTCAGCGGTGAGCAGGTGTGAACGTAAGTCGTGTATAGCACTTGCCAACTTGGGGCGCCCTCTTCTGCCGCTTCCTCTGAGTTAATATCTCGACCCAGCAAACGGACCTTAGGTGCCAAAAGAGACGCATCCGAAAGGCGGCGGATACAAACATTCACAAAGTCAGAGTGGTTGTTTGGATGCAAACTCTGTTGCTCTGGGCACACTGCACGAACGAAAAACTCACCGTCGCCCATCACGATAGGAAACTCTCGCCCTAACACTTGACCGTTGTAACGCAACGCATCCATTAAGCCATTAATCGCCTTATCCACCGCAGAGATAGTGGTGTTATCGAAACACTCAAATTGAAGTTCAACTACGTACATGGTTACACCACAGGCTCAAGCTTAGCTAAAAACTCGGCGACGTTTTGAGCCAAAACATCACGCTTATCGGTCCCCAACCGTTCAAGAATAACTTGACCCGTTAAGTTGCAAATTGAAATGACATCCAATTCCGCATCAGTCGCCGCAATAAACACCGTAGGTTTCAGTTTGAGTCGGCGCTGAGTCACCAAATGACCAAGAATGTTTTCTTGTAAGCGAACAAAATCGTCGTCACTCCAAACTTGCAGCAACGTCAGTTCGTTACCATTCCACGTAGCCTCCATATCTCCACAATATTGGACGCCATAAAAGAGTTTAATGTCTTCATGTAGCGTCAACTCAATGCCTGCTTCCACGTTCGAAAATTCGGCTTGCTGCTCTCTGACAAACGCTTTCCAATCCACTGCACCGTCACTTTTGCTTTCAACACATGGTGAGACAAGATCGTACAACTCTTCACTGCGCGGAAGATGACCATGAGCGTCAAGGTAAGCTTGGTGGTAGTTTTCAGTGAATGTGAGTAACGCTTGTTGAGCATTATCAGCCATTAGATTCTCCAACATGAATGGTCGCTTTTAGAGGCGAGATTGCGTAAAATTCTCGACATTCTAATAGAAAATGAACAAAAGTATGAGCAAATATTCTGACGCAAAAGAGCTTGCTGGCCTAACCCTTGGCCAAAAAACAGATTACTCAAATCAATACGACCCTAGCCTTTTGCAACCTGTACCACGCAGCTTGAACCGAGACGACCTCAACCTTGGTGACGAACTGCCATTCCAAGGCTGCGATATTTGGACATTGTATGAGCTATCTTGGCTTAATGAAAAAGGCTTGCCGCAAGTCGCGGTCGGTGAAGTTTCGATCCCTGCCACCAGCGCAAACCTGATCGAATCCAAATCGTTCAAACTCTACTTAAACAGCTTCAATCAAACGCGTTTTTCTAGCTGGGATGAGGTAGAAAACACACTCATCCAAGATCTGTCTCAGTGCGCTGGTGAAACCGTTGCCGTTACACTACGTTCGGTGGTCGATTACACAGATTCAGTCATCGTATCGATGGATGGTGAATGTATCGATGACCAAGACATTGAAATCACCCACTACGATTTCGACGAAACTCTGCTGCAAAATGCCACTGACAATGAGGTTGTTGAAGAGAGCCTTCACAGCCACCTACTAAAATCAAACTGCTTGATCACCAACCAACCAGATTGGGGCAGCGTCGAGATTCGCTATCGCGGCAATAAAATCAACCGTGAAGCGCTGCTGCGTTACATTGTCTCTTTCCGAGAGCACAATGAATTTCATGAGCAATGCGTTGAGCGTATCTTTACTGACATCATGAAGTTCTGCCAGCCGCAGCAATTGACTGTCTATGCTCGCTACACTCGTCGAGGTGGATTGGACATCAACCCATACCGCTCCAATCAAGATGCTCAGCCGGCACACAACCAACGTATGGCCCGTCAATAAGGACTCGGACAAGCATGAATTTACTACGCTGGGCACGCCATATTGGCGCACTAATACTGCTGTTCTCCTCTTCGCTGGCATTTGCGACTGTTTATTCATCGCCAATGTTAAGCGAGGCAAACAGTTTGGTGGATATCGTCCCTAAGCAAGCCAAGCAGCTCGCGACTGACTATATTACTCAGCGTACTTTGACTGACAAAACCGAGAAAAGCCCCTCTTCCATCTCACGTGATGAAACGGATGCACGGACACGTACTCCCGGTGGGACAATCGACGCACTACGAATTCTCGCGCGTGCCGAGTTCAACCTCGGTAACCAGCGTGACGCGCTTCGCCATTTAAAAGAAGCAGCAGTGCTGGCCACCAACTACAATCTTCCTTACTTACTGCTGGATATTCGCTTGGTTGATATCCGACTTCGATGGCAGATTTCGGGCGATGCCATTACGGCAAGAAAAGCACTGGAAGAGTGGGAAACGTCGTTTGGAGAAATCCAAAACCCGCAGCAATTGGCGCGTGGTCTACAATACAAACACACCATGCTGCTGGCTGACATCGCCTCTGCGGAAGGGGATATGAGCGTTGCCGATAGACTTTACTTGCAGGCAAAACCCTATTCCGACGAAGCAAAATCTAACCAAGTCATGATCAGCTACCACACAACGTTGGGAAGCCACTATCTCGCCGCGAAAAAATACAACCCGGCGCTCTCTGAGCTACTCTTCAGTTACTGGAGAGCCATCGAAAGTGATTCAGGCGTTGAACTGGCAAAAGTAAACCGCTTACTTGGCCAGTTGTTCTATGAACGAAAAGTGCTGGATAAAGCCAACGAGCACTTATCTCAAGCCGCAGACTTTTACGACAATTACGAACACTCTCCGCTACTCGCTCCAATTTTAAAGCGAATGGGCGATATTTATTACCACCAAGGTAAATACAACCTTGCTCTCGTTCATTACTTTAACGCCATGGACCATGAGCGCATTCAAAACAACATTGAAAGCGTCATCGACATCCGCGTATCACTCGCTGCCACCTATTTGCATTTGGTCAACTTCCCCTTGGCTGAGCAGTACTTGGACCGAGCACAAAAGCTACTCGAATATGCAGATATCCCGCGCCTAAAAGCGTACGCCCTATTGCTAGAATCTGGGTTGGCGAGGCATCAATTTAACGCCGAAAAGGTAATCGAAAAAGCGCAACAAGCGTTGGAAATTGCCCAGCAATCGTCCGATATCAGTACCCAGAAATCCGCCTATCAGTTGCTCTACTTGGGCTATGAACTCAAGGGCGATTATCGACAATCACTTGAGTACCTCAAGCAATACAACTCGCTAGCGAACATTGAACAGCAAGAGATTGATCTCTTGAACGAAGATGCGTTTCGCCAGCAAAAAGAGTTTGTCGAGCAAACTTTGCATCTCACTGGTCAAAAAGAAGAGTTAGAACAGACGCGAACCGAGTATCACAAGTTCCAAAAAATCACCTTCACACTGTTTGTACTATGTGCGTTGCTGTTTGTATTCATTCTTCGTCGCGGCCACATAATTAATGTCCAACGTGAAGAACTCGACAGACTAAACCAAGACTTATTCACCCACTCTCGATCTGGCCTACGCAATTTAAGAATGCTCAATGCCCGTTTACCAGCATCACTTGAAGAGAGCATCAGCAAGTTTGAGCAGTGGCACGTGGGCGAATTGATCCACGAACCGCTTAATGATCGGCTTCGCTTTGTGATGATTGACGTCCCATTCCTTCGCAACATGTATTTGCAACACGGTTATGAAGAAGGGCTAAAACTTGAGCGCGCGTTTGGCGATTACTTGCGAGAGAAAATCGAATCACCTGCGCGTATCTATCACTTCTCGGACGCGAACCTGCTTTATATAGAACCGAATAAAGAGCAAATGAGTGACCCAGAAGAGTTGTTCAACAAAATTCAACAGTGGGTGATGGAGTTTGAGCCAGAACGCCGCATCAATCGCATCATTCGTATGGGCATGGCTGACTATCCTTTCCTACCTAGAGCGTATACCGCGGTTAATGATAAGGAACTAGTTGATGTGCTACTAATGTCAACCAGTACTGCTCGTACGCTGAGCATGAAAGAACATTGCAGCCAATGGGTCTACCTAAAAGCCATTGAAAATGCGCCAGCAGCCAGTTTAGCAACAGGTAATATACGCAAGGCCTGCAAGCATTCTATAAATCAAGGGCTAATAAAGGTGCACTCTTCGTACAAGAATGAGGACAGCATCAAAAAACTATTAAAAGATGAGTAAAACCTCATCAATCAAACGTTGTAACCCGTGACGGATGAGTTTTATTTGATATTATCAATAAATTCATAAATAGAGGTGGACCATTCCGCCTGTCTGTAAGTTAAGTTTTGATGGGCGTCCTAGAGCAAGATCTTCAGTCACAGCTGCACAATCTGAAATCTCAATTGGAACAAGTCCGATTGACACAGAGAGATACCTCGTTCAAATTTAAGAGAGAGCAGAAGGTACTCAAGCGCATCATTGCATCTATGACTGACGCTCACAGAAGTGAAGACCCGCGACTTAAAACTGGGCTGATTGAGCTAAAACAGGCACTCGAACAACAACAAGATGTCAGCTCCCTCATACCCAAACTTGCGGTGCTTGAGCGCTTGCTTAAACAACAAGGCTTGGCTATGGAAAAACAGACGGAACATCTCGACGCTCAGATTCAACACAGCGGCGAAACACTACTGCGCCTGACTGGGTTACCAGCCAAGGTGAAACGCGATCTGCGTGATCTATTGAGTTACTCGAAAGGGCTTCAACGACCGAAAGCCGAACAGGCCATGAAGTTGCTTGGTTTGTACGAGCGCTCAATCAAAATCATCACCTCAAACCCAGACACCCCACTTTGCCAAATTTCAAGCAGCTCAAATCGTGAACTTCTAACTCGGCTCTCTGACGAACTCCAGCATCTGATCACCGAACTCGATTTCGAGGGTGAATCGGGCGAGCTGCTGATCGACATTCGCGCCAAACTTCTCGTTGGTGTGAATACCCACTCGTTACTTGAGTTGACGCTCCAAACGCTGAAACTCGTCATTGAAGGTACTCAGTTTGAGCGTAAAACATCGGAGCAATTCCTAGAGCAAGTCAACACCTCACTCTCTTCTTCGATGAAAAGCTCTGAACAAAACGTCAGTCAATCGCAAAGCTACTTTGAACAGCGCCAAGAGATGAACGACGAACTGTCTGGGTTGATCGAGCAAACCGAAGCAAAAGTGGCTTCCGCGACAGACCTAAGCCAACTCAAGTCTGAAGTTAACCCACTTGTGGCACAGTTAAACTCTCTCTCCGAGCGCCTTCGTCATGCCGAGCAGCGAGAACAAGCGCTGATAGAGCGAATGAATTATGGCAAAGGTCAACTTGAGGCACTGTTTGAAATGACTCAAGATTACCGACGTCGACTGGAAGACCAAGCTCAACGAATGCTGTTAGACCCACTCACAAAAGTCTATAACCGAACCGCATTTGGCGATCGTATGGAGCTCGAGTATCGTCGTTGGATTCGCGCGCAGCACAACCTAAGAGTCATCCTATTTGATGTCGATGGTTTTAAAACCATCAATGATAGCTTTGGTTATACTGCAGGTGACAAAGCCCTCAAGATCATCGCCCGAACGATCAAAAAAGAGCTTTCAGAGACCGACACCGTGGCTCGTTTTGGCGGTGAGGAATTTATTATTCTTTTGCCTGAACGCTCTGACTCTGACTGCTTTAACCTTATCCAAACCATCCAAGGTCAAGTATCTAAACTGCCATTCAAGTTTAGAGATCAGCACCTCACCATTACCTTGTCGGCATCCAGTACTGCCTTCAAAGAATCTGATACACCAGAAGAATTACTGGAACGTTTGAACCTCTTCCTTAAAGAAGGCAAAGCGATTGGCACCAATCAGCTTGTGTGGAAATAGTCCTAATAAATTCCTACCATTGTCATAGAAATATCAAATAGTTAGCTATAAAACCATTTAAGCGTGCTAAGCTAACTAAAGTCCTACCTGTTTATTGAACAATAACAACAATGACTGAGGACAATAATAATTAGCGACTCTTGGAGAGTTCGTCTCTAGTCAAGGAGGTTCTTATGATCACTCATATCAGTCCAGCTGGTAGTATGGATCTACTCTCTCAACTTGAAGTTGAGCGCCTTAAAAAAACCGCTGCCAGTGATCTCTACCAGCTTTACCGCAACTGTACGTTGGCGGTTTTGAATTCAGGCAGTCACACCGATAACTCAAAAGAGCTATTAGACAAATACAAATCCTTCGACGTTAATGTGGTGCGCCGAGAGCGCGGCATCAAGCTCGAGCTGCACAATGCACCAGAGCATGCGTTTGTCGACGGTGAAATCATCAAAGGAATTCAGGAGCACTTGTTCTCTGTTCTGCGTGACATCGTCTACGTTAACATGCATTTGGCCGACAACCAGCGGCTCAACCTCACCAACGCCAGCCACATTACTAACCTCGTCTTTGGTATCTTACGCAATGCTGGCGCGCTGACCCCGGGTATTGAACCCAACCTAGTGGTCTGTTGGGGCGGTCACTCAATAAATGCAACAGAGTACCAATACACACGTGAAGTCGGCCATGAGCTAGGCTTACGTGAACTCAATATCTGTACTGGTTGTGGCCCAGGTGCCATGGAAGGTCCAATGAAGGGGGCGGCGATCGGTCATGCCAAACAGCGCTACTACGATCAGCGTTACCTCGGCCTTACAGAACCGTCAATCATCGCGGCAGAGCCACCAAACCCTATCGTCAATGAGCTGGTGATCATGCCAGACATTGAGAAGCGTCTCGAGGCATTCGTGCGCATGGCGCATGGCATCGTCATTTTCCCTGGCGGCGCAGGAACGGCCGAAGAACTTCTCTACATTCTTGGCATCATGATGCACCCAGAGAACAAAGATCAACCGTTGCCAATTGTGCTGACCGGACCAAAAGAGAGTGAAGAGTACTTCCGCTCTATTGACCGTTTTATCGGTGAGACTCTGGGTGAAGATGCACAAAAACACTATGAGATCGTGGTCGATGATCCAGCTCGCGTTGCACAAATCATGAAGCAAAGCATGACGGATGTTCGCCAGTACCGCAAAGATACCGGTGACGCCTACAGCTTTAACTGGTCGCTCAAAATCGAACCTGAGTTCCAGCTCCCCTTCGAGCCAACCCATGACAATATGGCCAGCCTCGATTTGCACCTTAATCAAAGACCAGAGAATCTCGCCGCCGCTTTACGCCAAGCCTTCTCAGGTATTGTCGCGGGTAACGTGAAAGCAGAAGGCATTCGTGAAATTGAGCGTCACGGTCGATTTAAGCTCGACGGCGATAGCAGCTTAATGAAGAAAATGGACAAGTTGCTCCGCGATTTCGTAGAGCAAGATAGAATGAAACTGCCTGGAGGCTCAGCTTACGAGCCTTGCTACGAGATCAAGACAGGCTAGCGGTGGTATTCTCACTCTCATTCGATACAATAAGGGCTTAATGCCCTTATTTTTTGAGTTTTATGTCTATTCATCTTGTTATTATCGATGCCCTTAACTTAATCCGACGCGTTCACTCCGCACAACCGGATCCTAACGATATAGCAAGAACCATCACCACCACGACGCGAACGCTGAATAAAATCATCAAAGAATCCCAACCGAGTCACATGATTGCGGTTTTCGATCACCACCTCCAAGAACGTGGCTGGCGCGCGGAGATCCTGCCTGAATATAAACAGAACCGAAAGCCAATGCCTGAGCCGCTGTTAAACGGATTAGAGTCCATTCAAGATGCTTGGTGGCAACTGGGCATTGATTCGCTCCTGTCGGATGGCGATGAAGCGGATGATTTGGTCGCGACGCTCGCCATGAAGGTGGCCAATCATGGTGAAAAGGTCACCATCATTTCTACGGACAAAGGATACTGTCAGTTGCTCTCTCCGACACTGCAGATCCGAGACTACTTCCAGCACCGTTGGCTAGATGCGCCTTTTATCGAAAAAGAGTTTGGTGTCACGCCAAAGCAACTGGCCGATTACTGGGGTCTTACAGGGGTGAGTTCGAGCCAAGTTCCAGGAGTGCCGGGTATTGGTCCTAAAGCTGCGAAAGAGATCTTGACCCAGTTTGACGATATCGAAGCCGCCTACGCCAGCGACGAGTTGCCAAGCAAATATCGGAAGAAGCTCGACGAACACATCGATTCGGCTCGACGTTGCAAACAGATTGCTGCGTTAAAAACAGACATCGAACTCGGCTTTAACTTGCAAGCGATTCGCTATACTGGTCCGCAAACCGCTTAGGACTCAGTACATCACGTTCTCACGGCGTGTTTATTAGTAAGTCATTGATTAGTTTACGGTTGTTAAACTTAACTGTTGGGTAAACCGTTGCCCTCTCAACTTCGACAGTTACCTAGCTCTTACCCGATCAAGTACGGTGCAAAGTCGCACTTTCATCACAGAAGCCGCTACTGATTAATCTATTTTTAGTGCTCCACTAACAAGGAGCACAATAATGAAAAAAGGTCTAATTCTCTCCCTTACTTGTCTATTCTCTCTACCCGCTTTGGCTGCCACATGTGGTCAGCACCTTGCGATGGGCACACCCTCAGAACTTTCAGATCAACTGTTATGCCGTGACGGATATGCCGTTGGCTACAACTATCAAACGAAGAACGCCGACTGGGTGGCGTATCACCTCACTGCTGAAAGCGTTAACGCCAGTTACAAGCGGAGCAACAGCTTTAAAATCGACGCTGAGCTGCCTGACTATGCGCAATCAACCTTGGATGACTATCGAAGCTCTGGTTACGACCGCGGTCATTTGGCCCCTTCAGCGGCGATGGACTTTACTCAAGAATCTATGAAGCAGAGTTTTCTTATGAGTAATATGTCGCCACAACTTCCGGGGTTCAACCGTGTAGGATGGCGTTTACTTGAAGAGCACGTGCGCGATGTCACTAATGAGTACAATGAAGTGTACGTGGTCACCGGACCAATTTATAACGGCAATGAAAGCACCATTGGTGATGGCGTGGTGATTCCAAGCGCGTTTTACAAGGTCATCTTAGACCCTTACTTTAATGACGCGATTGCCTTTATCGTGCCGCACCGTGATGTGTCTGGCAGCGAGCTAGCAAACTTTGTCACTACAGTCGATGACGTGGAACAGCAGACAGGGTTAGATTTCTTCTCGATGATTGATGACAGCGCTGAAAACACGATGGAGTCACAACTATGGGAAATGTGGCCAACGTCTAATTAAGGTCGGTTGCCCTTAGTACTTCTGCCACAAAAAACGCTCCAATCGGAGCGTTTTTGTTGGTTTAACTATCGCGGTGAGATATTCGACAAGCACTGGACATGGACGGTGATTTCTTCACGGTCATGGTAAAGGTGCTTAGCCTGCAGCTTGAACTTTACCTCATTGTCTTTTAAGAAGATTTTCAGATTTTCAATATCCTGAAGCACTTCATCGTAACGCCCTTTCATCGGCAATTTAAGGTTAAAGATCGCTTCTTTAGCCCAACCACTGATGATCCACTCGCCCATCAACTGAGCAACGCGAGACGGCTTTTCAATCATGTCACAAACAAGCCAAGTGACGTTCTTACGCGCAGGTTCAAATTTAAAGCCATCTTCTTGGTGATGCTTTACTTGACCGGTTTCCATCAGGCTGTCTGCCATCATGCCATTATCAACTGAGTGAACAAACATCGAGCGTTTCACAAGCTGATACGTCCAACCGCCAGGGCAAGCACCAAGGTCCACTCCCCACATGCCAGCAGCAAGACGCTCGTCCCACTCTTCACGAGGGATAAAGACATGAAATGCTTCTTCAAGTTTTAGCGTAGAGCGACTTGGTGCATCCGCTGGGAACTTGAGTCGAGGAATACCCATAAAGAACTGCGAGTTGTTTGTTGGCAGAGAGTAACCGACAAAACAGTGGCCAGGCGCAACAAAGCAGATGTGTAACACAGGCTTTTTCGGGCTGTCTTTTGGAAACAAAATGCCTTTTCCGCGAAGCGCTTGACGCATAGGTACGGTGAACTTACGGCAGAATTTCAGTAACTCTTTTGCTTCATTGGTGTCGGGCGTTTCAACACGAATATCGCCACAACGAGGCATGGTTTCTACATAGCTCAGATCGTGCAAGATTGGGGAAATACGGTCTTCACGTGGCAACTCTTGGATTTCAGCCGCAACCGCAAAGATCTGGCGAGCGAAGATCAAAGACTTAAAATCGAGTTCTTTAACCAATCGCTGCGCGTCACCTTCTTGGTAACATTCAAAAATAACGTAGCCACTGTTTTTCTTAACGCGAGGGAAACCAAACACTTCTAGCTGAGTGGCACGATCTTGAATTTCACCTGCACACTCTTTTTCAAAGCCGCTGCGGCAATAGAGCATTAATTGTTTCACTGATTCACCTCTTTAATCTGTAGTGCTGCGTAAACGAACATTCCCCACCCAAGCATAAACGTCAATCCACCGAATGGCGTGACTGGACCAAACCATTTGATTCCCGTTATGGCTAAAGCGTAAAGGCTGCCGCTAAAACAAAAGATGCCGATGATAAAGCAAATCGCGGCTAGGAAGAAATATTTTTGTGACTTAGGTGGTAATTTTATCAGCAACAGAGCGCCGCATAAGATTATCCCAATAGCATGGATAAATTGATACTGAACGCCTGTGTTAAACACATCTAACAAATACGGAGTGAGTGTTTTCTTTAGCCCATGCGCAGCAAATGCGCCAAGCACTACGCCAGTACCCGCAAACAAACCACCGATGGTAAGTAACTGCTTACTTTTCACGCTGAACCTCGAAGATGAACTGAGCTAACTTATCGACCGCTAACTCAATATTGCCTTGCTCCGTATAGCCAGAGCTTTTGCGTGGTTTAAAACTGTGGTCCCCATCAGGAATAAACTCAACTTGCACCGCTGAAGACAAGTCAAAATCGGAGAACTCCTCCTTTTTACCAAAGGTGTCACGCTCTCCTTGAAGGATGAGTGTTGGCTTATCGAGTTCGGCTAAGTGCGCACCCTTGTAGTTTTCAGGTTTGCCAGGAGGATGAAATGGAAAACCCAAACAAGCAACGCCGGCCACTTGGCTCTCACCTGATAGAAGACTTGCCATTCGCCCCCCCATCGACTTGCCACCAATCACGACCGGCTTCTGGCCTGCGACATCAGCAATCACAGCTTGATACGCTTCCAGCAACTTTGGAGCACGATCTGGCGGACGCTTTTTGCCATCTTCCGCACGCTTAATCATGTATGGGAAATTAAAGCGCACCACTTGAATACCTTTACTTGCCAGCCCTTCGGCCACCGCCGCCATAAAAGGATGATCCATCCCTGCCCCCGCACCATGCGCGAAAACAAAAATCGGCTGTGTTTTCTGCCCATCAATAAGATAGCTACTCATCCAACAACTCCTCTTGTTCACTTTGCGCTTTTGCCAACATCCAATCTCGAAACGTTGCAATTCGTCCCATATCAGCTTGTTTTTCGTGACACACGACATAAAACGCATTCTTAGTGACGAGCACTTCATCAAACGGCGCAATCAAACGACCCGCTTCCATCTCTGGCTGAGCAAGAACGTTGTTACCTAATGCCACCCCTTGGCCATGCGCGGCTGCTTGCAGAACCATTGTCGAGTGACTGAAGATGGGACCATGATTGACGTTCACCCCCTCAATACCATTCTGCTTGGCAAATTGTTTCCAGTCTTTTCGAGATGTATCGTGCAATAACGTATGTTGTTTCAAATCACTTAGCGTTTCTAATGGTTTGGGTCCAAGAAGAAGCGACGGTGAACAGAGCGGGATTAGGAATTCTTGGTAAAGTTTGTCGGCTCTTAACCCAGGCCAATTTCCTCGCCCGTAGTAAATAGCGACATCAACATCGTCCGTTAATGAGCCTTCATCCATATCAACGGCTTTGATGCGTACATCGATATCAGGCTCTTGTTGGTTAAAGTCGGCCAAACGCGGCACCAACCATTGAATAGCGAAACTTGGTGGTAAGCTAATGGTCAACGCACCTTTTTCACTACGTTCCAGCACTTTATCAGTCGCTTCTGCTAGTGAGGTAAAGATATCTTTGATATCGAGAAAGTAACTTTGCCCTTCTTCAGTAAGAAGCAAGGAGCGATTTCTACGACGGAAGAGTTTTAAGCCAAGGAATTCTTCTAACGCTTTGATTTGATGACTCACTGCAGCTTGTGTGACGAATAATTCTTCCGCGGCACGCGTAAAACTGAGATGGCGCGCGGCGGCTTCAAACACTTTTAGTGAGTTAAGTGGAGGCAATCTTCTGGACATGTTGGCCTTCTATAAATTGGATTAGTTTTTTTAATCTGAAACATTATAAAATGTCCATTGCCTGACGACCAGAGAAATTCTATATTTCACCCCGCAGCAAAGAGCCAGAACGGCTTGATTCCTTTTCGAATCAATTGGCATATTGTTGCGATGTTGTGTTTGCAAACTCGTATTTCGAGTTAGGTAGGTTTCTACCAAGTTTTGTCTCCCGAGACGAAACATATACTTCCTGTATTTATTTTGACCTGTCTGTCAAATTTTTTAGCACCGCCTATATGGCGGTGTTTTTTTATGCCTGCGATTACTCAATACAATGAAAAAAGCGCAAACCGAATGAACGATTTGCGCTTTGTTTATTCTGAAGGCAAGTCTCAACGACTAAGGGCGGTAAACCTTAACGTTGTTGAAACCTTGCTCTTGTAAGTAGAGAGCTTGTAGGCGGCTCATTACACCACGGTCACAGTACAGAAGGTACGTTTTAGATTGGTCTAAATCACCAAACTGCGTGCCTAACTTAAAGAATGGGATGTGCTTCACTTCTACGCCATCGATTTCAAGCGGGTTATCGTCTTCTTCTTCAGGACTGCGGATATCCAGCACGATTGCATGCTCTTCTACCGCTTGAACCTGTTCAACTTCTGGTGCTGCTTGCTCGGTCTCTTTAGCGATATCACGAATATCCATCACACGTGCGTCACGAACAACCTGCTCTAGGATATCAAAGTCAAACTTCGCTTCTTCCTCATCCAACTTGGCTTTCACCGCTTTGACTGTTGGCTTCTTAGAAATGACGCCGCAGTATTCTGGCATCGTTTTCGCAAAATCTTCCGTACCGATCTCACGTGCAAGATTGATGATGTCTTCTTTGTCCCAGTTAATCAGTGGACGCAGAATCAATGTATCAGTCACGTTGTCGATATGACGAAGGTTTGTCAGTGTTTGGCTTGAAACCTGACCAAGCGCTTCACCAGTTACCAAGGCTTCAATCTTAAACTTGCTGGCTACCATACCTGCCGCACGCATAAACATACGTTTTAGGATAACGCCCATTTGGCCATCATCCACTTTCTCAAGAATTTCCGCCACAACTGGCTCAAAGTCGACAGAAATGAAACGCACCTTGGCAGAAGAGCCGTATTTGTTCCATAAGTAGTGAGAGACTTGCTTAACCCCAATCTCGTGTGCAGGACCGCCTAAGTTGAAGAAACAGTAGTGCACTTTAGAGCCACGTTTGATATGCAGGTAGCTTGAAACGCCCGAGTCAAAACCACCCGAGATAAGGCTAAGCACATCTTCTTGAGTGCCCAGTGGGAAGCCACCAAGACCTTTGTAGCGAGCGATCACTTGGTTGAGTGTCTCACCTGATACTTCAACGTTCACCGTAACATCAGGATTACGCAGCTTAACGCTCGCGCTTTCGATCGCTTGGTTTAAGCCGCCACCCACGTAGCGCTCTAACTCAATTGAGGTAAAGTCATGCTTGCCACGACGTTTCGCACGAACAACAAACGTTTTGCCAACCAAACTGTCTCGGTTTAGTTCCAATACCTGTTCAAAGATATCGTGCAGATCTTTAAAGCCAGACTGCTGCACTTCCAGAACATGGTGAATACCTGGCGTGTGCGTTAATACTTCAATCACTTCCTGGCGATATTGATCGGACTCTGACGTCACTTCAATATGGTCACGGCGGTTGAAGACAGCGACAGACTCACAGCGGCTTTTAATGATGTTGCGAATATTACATTCAAGAATCTTTGTGAAGCGCTTGCGCACCGATTCACTTTTAACGAAGATTTCTGGATGGGGCTTAACGATAAATTTCATGGTTCACTTCACAAGTTAACAGGTTTGTAGATTCGCTTTGGGTCGCTACCATAATAGTAGTCATACTATTTGTACGGTCACCACCCACTAAGGGCGCAAGATTATACATTAAGCGACAGACATAAAAAAGACGAGCGTGATGCTCGTCTCATTGTTTAGTGGGGATCAATTATTGAGGACAGGCACTTCGTCACTTTGGAGCGCTTCGCCTTGCATGATGCTGATTTCCACGCGGCGGTTACGCGAACGCTGCGCTTCAGTATCGTTTGGACCGAGAGGTTCGGTATCTGCCATGCCTCGAACACGCAACCTCTGCGAGGTAAATCCACGGACTTTTTCCATCTCTTGGGCAACCGAAACGGCGCGTTGAGCAGAAAGATCCCAGTTTGAACGATACAGCTCTGACTCAATTCGCTGATTGTCCGTATGGCCCGATACTCGCACAATGCCCGGAATGTCTTTGACGAGATCAGCAATCTGCCTCACCAATGGGCGGAACTTAGGCTGCAAGAATGCAGAGCCTTCAGGAAATGCGCCTTTTTCTCGAATTCGAATATCGATTTGCTGACCAAGGTTCTCCACTTCAATGGCCCCTTGTTCAATCTCTCGCTCGAGCGCTTTCTTGATGCTTTCCATCAAGGTTTCAAGCTCTTGAGACATTTCCGCTGACTGCTGTTGCTGGCTGTCTGATTCCGAGTTTTGGTTGTTCTGGGTTGATGTATCAGGCGATTGCCCACCCGTTAACTTACCTTGGTCACGCTGCGTGCCCCCCGCTCGGTCAGACTCCCCTTCGTGGAACTCCAACGTCTGCTGAGTAATATCAATGGTTTGCTGCATGATGACGTCAATCGGTGTCGGCTCAGGACGTCCAGGACGAAACTCTTGTGCAATGATACTGGTCCCTTTGGGAATGTCTTTCACTTCCAAACGGTTTTGTACACCAAAGGCAAATTTCATCGAACCAGCAATCTGCTTGAACTTCAGTACATCCATCTCAGAAAACGAGAGCAGAAGTACGAAGAAGCACATCAATAGAGACATCAAGTCAGCAAAAGTACCCATCCACAGTGGTAAACCGGGGGGCGGGCATTTTGGTTCTTCTTCTTCCATCCCTTCACCCTTACTCGTTATCTACATCAAGAGCACGTTTACCTTCGTTGAGGTAGTTCTTCAGATAACTATCAATGACACGAGGGTTCTGGCCATCTTGGATTGCTAACACACCATCCATGATTAGGCGGCGATTGAGTTTTTCTTGTTCACGACGAAGCGACAGTTTATCGGCAATCGGGAAGAAAACCATGTTTGACAGGATTGCACCGTAGAGAGTGGTCAAAAGCGCTACCGCCATTGCCGGACCGATCGATTTCGGGTCATCCATGTTGGACAGCATGGCTACCAGACCAACGAGGGTACCGATCATTCCCATCGCTGGTGCTACGTCACCAAAGGCTCTAAATACACTGGAACCAAAATCGTGACGCTCGTCCGTAAGAGCGATGTCTTTTTGCAGGGCCGCTCGAACCACATCCGCATCGTGACCATCCACCAGCAAGTCGATGCCTTTCTGCATAAAGCTATTGGTGATCTCCATCTCTTCTAGAGCAAGAAAGCCACCTTTGCGCGCTGCATCTGCCATTTCGACGACTTTAGCGATGAGATCTTCTGGTTCATCCGCTTTAAACATGAAAGCTTTCCCCGCGATCTTCGCGGCTCCGAAGAACTGGCCCATAGTAAACTTCATCAACACCACAAATGTTGAACCACCTACTACGATCAGAATCGACGTTACGTCGACGAACATCATGATGCTTCCGCCCAGTATCATCGCCATGATAACGAAAGCAAAACCACCGATCAGTCCTACCAGCGTTGCTAAATCCACAAAGCACTCCTCATGCTATCTCAAAGCTTCTACCAAATTATATCGGCAACATCTTCAGATCTTTAGTGTTTTCTCTACTTCTACTATAGATACTTATCCCAACTAGTAAACTAGCCTTTCGTCAACTGTTGACCTTTCCCTCGCTTATCAACGTCTCAGTTCGACTTTTCTGACAAATTTACTCGGTTAAATTTGACCATCATTGGCCGCTAAGGTAACTTTCGTGCATCTTTATCAACGTAGACATATTATGGCGAGCAAAAAACCTGAAAATATGACCTTCGAAGCCACTATCGAAGAGCTCGATGTTATCGTAGACAGTTTGGAAAATGGTGACTTAGCTTTAGATGATGCACTCAAAAAATTTGAACGCGGCATTGCCCTAGCACGCTCAGGTCAAAGCAAACTTCAAGATGCCGAACAGCGCGTCAGCATTTTGCTCAATAATGATGACCAATCGCCACTTACTGACTTTAACGCTCAGCCAGAATAATTGATTTAGAAGATACCCCTATGCAAGAGGCTCTAACCTCACTCCAACAACGTAGCAACCAACAGCTTGAACGTTGGCTTGATACGCTCCCTCACCAGCAACAACCGCTTATCGACGCAATGCGCTACGGACTGCTGCTCGGTGGCAAGCGTGCAAGACCATTTTTGGTCTATATTACAGGCCAAATGCTAGGCAGCTCACTTGAGCAACTTGATACGCCCGCAGCGGCCATTGAGTGCATTCACGCCTATTCATTAATCCATGATGATTTGCCTGCGATGGATGACGACGAACTGCGTCGCGGACAGCCGACCTGTCACATTAAGTTTGATGAAGCGACCGCAATCCTAACTGGCGACGCTCTACAGACACTTGCGTTTACAATTTTGGCAGAAGGTCAGTTGAGCCCCGAGGCAGAAGCTCAACGTATAATGATGGTTAAAGTACTGGCAGAAGCCTCTGGCGCTGCAGGTATGTGTATGGGACAAGCGCTCGATTTAGCGGCGGAAAATCGTATTGTTTCTCTGCAAGAGCTCGAAGAAATCCACCGCAACAAGACCGGAGCACTAATGAAATGCGCCATTCGTATGGGCGCGTTGGCAGCCGGAGAGAAAGGCATTGAGGTCCTTCCTCTACTTGATAAATACGCCGACGCGATTGGTCTGGCATTTCAAGTTCAAGACGACATTTTAGACGTCATTAGCGATACAGAAACCTTAGGTAAGCCGCAAGGTTCTGACCAAGAATTAAACAAGAGCACCTACCCAGCCTTGCTTGGACTGGAAGGCGCTATTAACAAAGCTCACACTCTGTTAAAAGAAGCACTTCAAGCCTTGGATGCTATCCCATACAATACAGAGTTACTCGAAGAGTTCGCCCGATACGTCATCGAGCGCAAGAACTAACAGAATAAGCGCGCAAAACTATGACTCTTGATATTTCAAAGTACCCAACACTGGCACTGGCTGATACGCCAGATGAGTTACGCAGCCTTCCGAAAGAAGTGCTGCCTAAGCTGTGTGATGAGTTACGTACTTACCTTTTAAACTCAGTTAGCCAATCTAGTGGTCACCTTGCCTCAGGCTTAGGTACGGTCGAGCTGACCGTTGCACTTCATTACGTCTACAACACGCCGTTTGACCAATTAGTGTGGGACGTCGGCCACCAAGCCTACCCACATAAAATTTTGACTGGACGTCGCGATCAAATGCCGACCATTCGTCAGAAAGACGGTTTACACCCTTTCCCATGGCGAGAAGAAAGTGAATACGACACCTTGTCTGTTGGTCACTCCTCTACCTCGATCAGTGCCGCGCTAGGCATGGCGATCAGTGCCGGTAAAGAGGACAAGAATCGTAAAGTTGTCAGCGTGATTGGTGATGGCGCTATCACCGCAGGCATGGCCTTTGAGGCAATGAACCACGCGGGTGATGTCCACCCTGATATGCTGGTGATTCTCAACGACAATGAAATGTCCATTTCAGAAAACGTTGGAGCACTGAATAACCACTTAGCACAAGTCCTTTCCGGCAGCCTTTACACCTCGATTCGCGAAGGCGGAAAAAAAGTACTGTCGGGCGTTCCGCCAATCAAAGAGTTGGTGCGCCGCACAGAAGAGCACTTGAAAGGCATGGTTGTTCCAGGGACGCTTTTTGAAGAACTTGGCTTTAACTACATAGGCCCAGTTGATGGCCATGACGTGAACGAGCTGGTCAAAACTCTCAAAAATATGCGAGAGCTTAAAGGCCCACAGTTCCTACACATCATGACGAAAAAGGGTAAAGGGTACGAGCCGGCAGAGAAAGACCCAATTGGTTATCATGGCGTGCCTAAGTTCGACCCTAGCCACAACTCACTGCCAAAGAGCAGCGGCGGAAAGCCAAGTTTCTCCAAGATTTTTGGTGATTTCCTATGTGACATGGCTGCGCAAGACCCTAAGCTAATGGCAATCACGCCAGCCATGCGTGAAGGCTCTGGCATGGTACGCTTTTCGAAAGAGTATCCAGACCAATACTTTGATGTCGCCATCGCTGAGCAACATGCGGTGACGCTAGCTACGGGTATGGCGATTGCTGGTGATAACCCTATCGTCGCGATTTATTCAACGTTCCTTCAGCGTGGATACGATCAGTTGATCCACGATGTCGCCATCATGGACCTTCCAGTGATGTTTGCCATTGACCGTGCTGGTTTGGTGGGCGCCGATGGCCAAACTCACCAAGGTGCGTTCGATCTTAGCTTCATGCGCTGCATACCAAATATGGTGATCATGGCGCCTAGCGATGAGAATGAATGTCGCCAAATGCTCTACACTGGCCACAAGCACACTGGCCCTTCAGCAGTGCGCTATCCTCGTGGTACAGGTATGGGAGCCGAGATAAAACAAGAATTTACCGCACTAGAGATTGGTAAAGGACGCCTAGTTCGCCAAGGTGAAAAAGTCGCGATATTGAGCTTTGGTACTTTCTTGGCTAACGCGCTAGAAGCCGCAGAGAAATTGAACGCTACTGTGGCGGATATGCGATTTGTAAAACCTCTCGACGAAGCACTCATTAAACAACTAGCGGATGAGCACGACGTCATTGTTACGCTCGAAGAGAATGCGATTGCTGGTGGCGCAGGTGCGGGTGTCGTTGAGTTCATGATGAAAGAGAAAATCATCAAGCCCATCTTAAACCTTGGCTTACCGGACAAATTCATTGCTCAAGGCACTCAAGATGAGCTCCATGAAGAGCTCGGCTTAGACGCCAAGGGCATAGAAAAATCGGTCCTAGAGTACCTCGCTAAATAAGCAAGGCTCTCTCAAATCTAAAAGCCCTCACACTGCTGTGAGGGCTTTTTTGTCTAGTTCGGCATCTGCCAATCAAACTCCTGACACAGCGCTTGCCACGTCTCGTCCACACTCGCTTTAATGAGCAGTTTCTCATTGGTGAAGGGGTGAACAAACTCTAGACTTGACGCGTGAAGCAGTAATCGGTGCGAGTCATACACGTCTCTAAATAACTTATTGTGTTTTCCATCACCGTGAGTGGTGTCTCCAACAATAGGGTGCCTTAGATGGGCCATGTGCCGCCTAAGCTGGTGTTTTCGTCCTGTCAGTGGCTTCATCTCCATCAAACAATAACGAGTCGTTGGGAATTTACCTGTCGAGTGAGGAACCTCGACTTTGGCAAGAGGCCAATAATCCGTAATCGCTTCTTGCGCTTCTTTATCTTGGCTAGCATGTTTGTCGGCAATCTTATCCAGCTCCACTTTCAGTGCATAATCCAACCGCCCAGACTCTTCTATCCAACCGCGCACGATTGCATGATAGGTTTTCTCCATCTCATGGTTGGCAAACATCGGCATCACCTGTGAAGCCACTTCACTGGATAAAGCAAAAATCAGCACGCCCGAAGTCGGCCTATCTAAGCGATGAAGTGGAAATACATGCTGACCAATTTGGTCACGTAGGGTTTGCATGACGAATTGTGTTTCATGCTTATCGAGCCAACTGCGGTGGACGAGCATCCCTGCGGGCTTATTGACTGCAACAAAGTAGTCGTCTTGATAAATAATCTCGAGCATTATCGGCACACCTCATCAATGGAAACTAATAAACTGAGCACAGGTGCGTATTCTGGGCAAGATTTCCAGCTCTCCTCAAAGTAAGGGGAAATCGAAAACCCCGTCGGCAAAGGCATTTTTTGCTCGACTAGAGCCGTCATTTTAGGAAGGAAAACCCATTGCAACCATTGCTCTGGCTTCAAAGTATCGACAGAAAAAGGCTCATTACTTGACAGCTCTTCCGTTGATGGGGCGTCTTGCTGCCACAGCCCCAATTGGCGCATAACTAAAGGAAGTTGCTGTAAAAGAGGTAACAATTGTTGTGCTTTTGTCATAAACCGTTCGTGTTGGCCTTGAAAAATGCTGTAAGGGTACCATTTATAGTAGAAATAAAGTTAGGACTATTCTCTAATGGAAACCATTCATACTCTGACCCAACTTCTCACCAACAGTCACTGTCAGTATCAAGTTTACGACCTCGGCCGTCGTATTCGTCATATTGACAGCAAAGTATTTGCTGATGTCGAGCAAGGCTCAATGCCCTATCCATTTCCAATGCAACGCAAGGCTCACCTTGCCATCGCTTACTGGAATGAGCAAAAACAGCCTTGGATTTGGTTTCTAAAGTTCGAACTGGATGAGCGCGGTCTATTTAAGCAAGCGGATATTGGCAACTTCCTCAAATACGTTATCGAAGCAATGGGTACTCGCATTAGCCAAGATATGAGCGAAGAGCAACAACAAAAACTGTCGAACAATCCATATACTTTCAAACCATCTGAAGACAAAATGGCGGTTTTCCACAGCCAAATTCGCGCCCAACTGGATTTACCGTGTAGCCAATATTACGAACACGCACAGCATTACTTTGCCGGAGGCTTAGGGTGGGATAAGTGGCAAACTGTTGGTCTGCAAGGTGTCACAGATATGTGTGCTCGGTTGGGACAAGAACAAAATGGGGTGAATATTCGCAAAGCGTTAAAACACCTTCCCAATGAGCCTCTCTATGCCCTGCTCGGCGCGCTCGAACATAGCACATTACCGACCAAACTGGCCCATCGGCTTGCTGAACTGGCGATGGATCAAATCAACAGTAACGACCCCGATATCTTTTTACTAGGCGCATTAAGTCGAGCACTCTCTGGCGCGGAAGATAGTATCGCTACGCCAATTTTACAACAGATACTGAGCTCCCCTCGCCTAAGTCATCAAGAGGTCCTCATTGGCATCGCAGGACGAAGCTGGCACCTATTAGCAGATAGCGACATCGCAGAATCTTACTTGCTGCGCTTGGCTCAAACAGGCAATCAAACCTTGTTCAATCAGTTATTTGCAGATTTGGTCATGCTGCCGGAGCTTCGCATGGTATTGCTACCCCTGCTTCACTCTAGTCCTTCAGAAGAACTCGCAAAAGCGCTTCTTTCATTGCAACAAGCTGCGCGAGGGTAACCTATGATCGGAGACCTCCTTGCTATTCTCACCCTTGCTATTGTCTGCTTTGCCTTTTGGCAGCAACGACGTCAGGCCGAACTGGCAAAAATGATCGCAGCAAGAAAGTGCGAGCAGATGGAGTTGCAACTGATCAGTGTGGCGTTAAAAGGCCATAAACTAAAAACGCCAGAGGGTATCTGGCGTTGGCATTCTATCTATCAATTTGAGTTTTCATCTTTAGGAGATGACTGCTACCAAGGCTCTCTTGTTATGCAGGGATTCCACTTAACCAAGATTGACCTTCCACCGCATCGGATGTGAAAACAAACTCGTCATAAGGGCCGAATGTATCACGCTTATGTGCAGAGAACTGAAAGCCCAATTTTGTCAGCAGCTTGATAGAAGCATGATGCTCGACATTGGAGGTTGCAGATACCTGAGTCAGGTTTAGATCTCTGACTGCTTTAGGAAAGAAAGCAGCCAGTACTTCGGTCGCAATTCCCTTCCCCCAAAATGCTTTATCGAACAAATAGCCAAGTTCAGGTTTGTTGTCTAAATCACTGATGAACACATGTCCCATGTACTCGCGAGTGTGGCTATCTAATACCGCTCTGGCGTAGATATTTGGATCATGCATTACTCGTTCAAACAACTGCTTTGCAGACGACACGGTATGAGGCCCATTCATCTGAGCACGGTTTTTGGCGCAGCAATTAAGCAATAAGAAGTCTGATTGTAACGACTCGTTATAGGGGACCAATAACGAACGGCGAGTCACTATTGTCATAAGACATCCTTGTAAACAGCGTGCTGTCTATTGTTTTAATCATCACCATAGAGAACTCACATCACTAAAATGATAAACACGAGCTATGGTAGAAAACAAAGCCGAAAAGTTATACCAACTGGACAAATATATTATTGATCTAGGTTGTTTTTTGGTCGAAGTGATAAAGAAAAAGAGTATTAAGAAAAGCCCCGACACTCACGTATCGGGGCTATAGTCTTACTCGCAGCAGTCCGGCTACAAAAGTTGCTCCATGCATCTTCCATAATAGTTGCTGATTCCATCAGCAATTTCCATTCATCGCCATCCTAGCGGTGTCCTAATCATCCTGAAAGCCAACATTCCCCGTTAGCGCACTTCACTTGTTCCTTGAGCGGTGTCCTTGGTATCGTCCTGATACAGTCCTTCCTCTTCCAAAAGGTGTCCATCTCAATCCTTTGTCACCGATTTCCTATCGATGAACGTATCCATACAGCGTCCTTCGCATCCTGCCGAACGACCTCCTAGTCAATCAAATCTTCTTCCTGAAGATAACCGCATCCTTGGTTATTCCTATTCCCTGTCAGTATCCTTCCGACACCTTCCAATTTACTCCAACCACTGACTTAAACAATGGAGTAATAGTCATCTTTTTCTGTAACAATTGTTATACAACTCATCATTTAAATATAAATCAGACACTTAAGATAAAATCACAAGAAAACTCTGCGTATCAATTCTGCTTGTCTTACATCATTTGTAAGAGATCTCGCACGCGCGGTTACCAAAATTTCCATTCGCCAAATGTGGGAGGCCGCAGTAATATGAAGCCAACGATAGAAATGGAGGCAGTATGCTCACACAAAACGTAAGCCAAGAGCTCAAAGATGTATTAGAACAACTGCATCAAGAGGGAAAAGAGCCGACCGTAGCGCTAGTCAAGGCGCGCCTAACAACCTCAGTCCCTATGCCAGCCCTGATCACAACGCTCAAAAGTTGGAAGAGTTCCAAACGAGTACCAAAAGTTGAAGTGGCAGCCGCTCCGAAGACTGAGCAGGATCGCATCAGTGAGTTGGAACAACAGGTCGCCGAGCTGACTAAACGAATTGAGCAACTAGAATCAAAGTTCAATTAATCGATGTCGGCTTCGCTATTGAAGCTGACATTCACGATATCTCAAATTCGAAATGCAATTCACCGCATATGCATCAATTATTTGCGATTCAGGTCATTGTTTAGCGTCACATCTGATAATAAAATCCACACTTAACTTATTAATTGCATTACTGTTTCCTAAATCTGTGATGCCTAACTTTGTGCAAAAAAGTGTGTATCAAGATGATGCTATGCGGTCATGAAATTAATCAAACATCAATCCCCCATTATTTCATTCGGTTGAAACCCTTGTTTCTCCTATTTTCGCTGTGTCTGTCATTCGTGACTTCGGCAGTCGCAAGCGATGACAACTTTAAGCCAGTTGTATTGTTCCAAGGTGAGGTTCAGCCTGGCTCATACCTGCAGCTGATCGAGCAAGGCGTGGCAAGGTTCGAGCAAAACACTGGGATTTTGGTTAAGCGAATTCATTTAAAACCCAATAATGAGAAATATCTAGCTGAACTCGAGCAGGCAGCCAAGGACGGATTGAGTCCAATCATCGTCCAAGAATCGAACATCATCACAACCTTTCCTGATGTGGCTCTGCGTTATCCGTCTACACGGTTTATTTCGCTCGATGTCGCCTATCACGTCCCCAATATCCTCGGCCTTACTTTCAGCCATGCGGAAGGAGCCTATGTCATTGGCTACCTAGCCGGTCGTAAGACTGAAAGCAATAAGCTTGGTTTTGTCGGTGGTGTAGATGTTGACGTCATCAATCAGTTTCGCTGCGGCTTTGAACTCGGCGCTCAAGATGCCAACCCGCTAGCAACGGTTAATGCGCAATATATAAACAAAGGCGCATTCTCTTGGGAAGATACTCAAGGGGCTGAGACCATCACTCAATCCTTGTTAGACCAGGGGGTTGACGTAATCTTCCCTGTGGCGGGGTTCGCAAGTTTAAGTGTGGTTGAAACCATTAAAAACAGTGGCCATGGCTTTAGCTTCGGGGTTGATTACGACTACTCTCAACGCTACCCAGAAACAACCCTAGCGTCGATGGAGAAGAAGGTGGACCTAGCCGTTTACGCCGCTCTAATGCAACTCAAAAATGGTATTTGGAATGGAAACCAGAAAAAATTTGGCGTGAAACAGGGCGTTATCTCTATCTCATTAAATCAAGACAACCCAAACTTAAGCGAAGACGACAAGCAAGCGGTTAAGAACATCTTGCTCGATCTCAAAGGAAAAAGCAGCGTCATCTCTCAACGAATTGACCAGCGCTGTGCCAGCTAAAGATGAAAAATCTATACTCTTACGTCATTAAGAACTATTTATTGCTGACCACCATCCCATTCTTCATTTTCGGCGGGTTGGATATCGCAAACGATATTTACTTCACCCACAATGTGGAGAATGCACAATATCAACGGGTTATCGCTCAGCAACAAACCGATTCAAAACGGGCGCTACTAAACTTCGACTTATTGGAAGCCGAGCTCGTCGCAACGCGTATCTCACAGCTCGATTACATCGTCTCAGTTACGCTCGACTCCTATCAATACGGGATGAAAATGGCGGAGATTATCAACTCCAACTCAACCAGAGGTGTCCCTCTTTACTACCCTATATTTGATGACCAACGTCAACAGATCGGCCAGCTCATCGTCGTCAAAGATTATTCAGCCTATTACACTCAAGTAATCTACAATGTGCTTCCTAGGGCTATCGGCTTTTTACTTATCTTATGCGCTATCTCACTGCTGTTTAGCCGAATACTCACTTCTGCACTCAAAAAACCATTTTTAGACTTACAGCGGTTCGCCCTGCAGATCGCAAGTGGTGACTACCAAACACCTTCGAAAACCGACTCCAGCTTTGTTGAGATCACCAATATATTCCGCGCGTTAGAGACGATGCGTGCAAAGTTAAAAGAATCAATCAGCAAGCTAAAATTGAGCGAAGAACGTTATTCACGCACCTATAATTTGACCCAAGTCTGCTTGTTCGTTGTCAACGTAAAGCATGGCAAGATCGTACGTTCAAACCAAAAGTTCAATCAGGTACTCGAGCGCATCCCTCAATCAGTCAGGCAATCAGCACTTCAGCGCTTCATTGATGAACTGCTTACCTGCGCCTCTACCGAGAGCTTTCGACACTCACTCGACGTGGGTGGTAAACAACGATACTTTCAAATCAACCGAAGTGATATCTACAACCATGAAATTGAGTGCTCAGCGCTCGACATCACCGAACTGGTGACCGCAAAGCAGACTTTGGAGTCGCAGCTGGTTACAGATGTACTTACGCAAGTACCTAATCGCTATCGTTTTAATCAATTAATCTGGCGAGTGAACAACGGTGAGCTAAATACGGTCACGGTTCTAATGATTGACCTGAATGGCTTTAAGCAAATTAATGATACTTACGGACACGCCGCAGGTGACTATCTGCTGGTAGAAATCGCCAAGCGCATAAAGCAACAACTTAAGCTGTCGACTCAAACGGTATATAGACTTGGAGGTGATGAGTTTGTCGTGACCGTTCTCGATTCAATCACAAAAGATGAAGTACAAGATCTCGCCATGAGAATCCAAGCAGCGTGCAGCCAGCCAGTTCAGTACATAAACAAAAGCTTTAGCGTTAGCCTAAGTATTGGTGTCGAAAGTTTTAGCAGCGACATTCATCTCGACTTAGAGCGTTGCCTAAATAATGCCGACGCCGCAATGTATTTAGCAAAAACGAGCAAAACAGGTATTGTTTACGCGAGTGAACACCCTGAAAACTCTTTTTAGAAGTCAGAGTCGACGATCAAAAAAGGCTTGGTCAGACCAAGCCTTTGTTTACTAATTGGTTTGATTACCAACCAGTGATTTCACGTAGACCTTTACCGATGTCCGCTAGAGACTTCACGGTCTTAACACCTGCTGCTTCTAGAGCTGCAAACTTGTCTTCCGCTGTACCTTTACCACCAGAGATGATTGCACCAGCGTGGCCCATACGTTTACCTGGAGGAGCAGTCACACCTGCAATGTAAGAAACCACTGGCTTAGTGACGTTCTCTTTGATGAATGCTGCCGCTTCTTCTTCCGCTGTACCACCGATTTCACCAATCATTACGATTGCTTCTGTTTCAGGGTCTTCTTGGAATAACTTCAGGATGTCGATGAAGTTTGAACCTGGGATTGGGTCACCACCAATACCAACACAAGTAGACTGACCGAAACCTTCGTCTGTCGTCTGCTTAACTGCTTCATACGTTAGCGTACCTGAGCGTGAAACAATACCCACTTTACCTTTCTTGTGGATATGGCCAGGCATGATACCAATCTTACACTCGTCTGGAGTGATTAGACCCGGACAGTTAGGACCGATCATGCGAACGCCAGTCTCTTCTAGCTTCACTTTTACATCGATCATGTCTGTTGTAGGGATACCTTCCGTGATTGTTACGATAAGCTCAATACCTGCATCAATCGCTTCTAGGATTGCATCTTTACAGAAAGGTGCTGGTACGTAGATTACCGTCGCTGTTGCGCCAGTTGCTTCTACGGCTTCACGTACTGTGTTGAACACAGGTAGACCTAGGTGAGTTTGACCACCTTTACCTGGAGAAACACCACCTACCATCTGTGTACCGTATGCAATAGCTTGCTCAGAGTGGAAAGTACCTTGACCACCAGTGAAACCCTGACAGATTACTTTCGTGTCTTTATTAATTAGTACAGACATTATTTGCCCTCCGCAGCAGCAACAACTTTCTGAGCTGCGTCAGTTAGTGACTCAGCTGCAATGATATCAACATCAGAATTAGCAAGAACTTCGCGACCTAGGTCTGCGTTAGTACCTTCTAGACGAACAACGACTGGTACGCTTACGCCTACCTCTTTAACCGCACCGATAATACCTTCAGCGATCATGTCACAACGCACGATACCACCGAAGATGTTGACGAGTACTGCTTTTACATTGTCATCAGATAGGATGATCTTGAATGCTTCAGCTACACGCTCTTTGGTAGCGCCGCCACCTACATCTAGGAAGTTAGCTGGTTTGCCGCCGTGTAGGTTTACGATATCCATCGTACCCATTGCTAGGCCAGCACCGTTAACCATACAGCCAACGTTACCATCTAGTGCTACGTAGTTCAGTTCCCACTGAGCTGCATGCGCTTCACGCTCATCTTCTTGCGAAGGATCGTGCATTTCACGTAGCTTAGGCTGACGGTACATCGCGTTAGAGTCGATGTTGATCTTACCGTCAAGACAAAGAAGATTGCCTTCACCAGTAATCACAAGAGGGTTGATCTCTAGTAGAGCAAGATCGTACTGAGAGAACATGTTGCCAAGACCCATGAAGATCTTAACAAATTGTTTGATTTGGTCGCCTTCAAGACCTAATTTGAACGCAAGTTCACGGCCTTGGTAAGCTTGAGGACCGACTAGTGGATCGATAGCTGCTTTGTGAATCAACTCTGGAGTCTCTTCTGCAACTTTCTCGATTTCAACACCACCTTCAGTCGATGCCATGAATACAACTTTACGCGTTGCGCGGTCTACCACTGCACCTAGGTATAGTTCATTCGCGATGTTCGACGCTTCTTCAACTAGGATTTTTGTTACAGGCTGGCCGTTTGCATCTGTTTGGTAAGTCACTAGATTTTTACCTAGCCACTTCTGTGCGAACTCTTTCACGCCGTCTTTAGTGTCGTGTAGCTCTACGCCACCCGCTTTACCACGTCCACCAGCGTGAACCTGACATTTAACGACTTTTTTCTCTGTAGAGATACGACCCGCCGCTTCAAAAGCTTCTTGAGGTGTATCACACGCGTAACCTTCCGGTACAGGCAAACCGAATTCTGCAAACAGCTGTTTGGCTTGGTATTCATGCAAATTCATTTTGATATTCCGTTTATTTTCCCTTAAGGGATTATTATTTCCATAACGCCGCTATGTTGCGGGCGTCTGTAGGGTCTTCTCAAATAAATCACTAATTATTTCAACAACAAATAGTGACTCAAGTGAAGGCCAGACGCTGAGCCAGTCTAGCCTTTGAAACTATCGAACGTCTAGTTACCAACGGCAACTAGACGTTTTAGCGATATTAAACGTCTAATAGCAGACGTGCTGGATCTTCTAGTAGCTCTTTAATGGTTACTAAGAAGCCCACTGACTCACGGCCATCGATTAGACGGTGGTCGTAAGATAACGCTAGGTACATCATCGGCAGAATTTCTACTTTGCCATCAACTGCCATAGGACGTTCTTGGATCTTGTGCATGCCAAGAATTGCAGATTGCGGCGGGTTGATGATTGGCGTAGACATTAGTGAACCAAATACACCACCGTTAGTGATAGTGAAGTTACCACCCATTAGTTCATCAACCGTTAGCTTGCCGTCACGGCCTTTGATTGCTAGCTCTTTGATGCCTTTCTCTACGTCAGCAAAACCTAGTGTGTCGCAGTCTTTCAGTACTGGCGTTACTAGACCACGTGGCGTAGATACCGCCATGCTGATGTCGAAGTAGTTGTGGTAAACAATGTCATCACCGTCGATAGACGCGTTCACTTCTGGGTAGCGTTTTAGTGCTTCCGTTACCGCTTTCACGTAGAAAGACATAAAGCCTAGACGAATACCGTGACGCTCTTCGAACTGGTCTTTGTACTGCTTACGAAGGTCCATGATTGGCTTCATATTCACTTCGTTAAACGTCGTTAGCATTGCCGTGTTGTTCTTCGCTTCTAGAAGACGGTTTGCAACAGTCTTACGTAGGCGAGTCATTGGTACACGTTTTTGGCTACGAGCTGCTGCTGGAGCTTCTACTGCCGCAGGATCTTCTGCTTTAGGCGCCGCTTTCGCATTCGCTATGTAAGCTTCAATATCTTCACGAGTAATACGACCACCCACACCAGTGCCTTTCACTTGGCTAGCTTCTAGGCTATGTTCAGCTAGAAGACGGCGAACCGCTGGGCTTAACGCATCGTTGCTTTCTTCAGTTAGAGAAGCTTTGTGGCGCTTATCTGGAGACGCTTCTGTTGATTCAGTTGTGTCCGTCGTAGGCTCGCCGGCAACTGCACCTGGTTTAAGCTTAGCGATTAGCTGCTTAGAAAGTACTGTCGCGCCTTCTTCCTCGATGATTGCTTCAAGTACGCCTGCTTCTGGAGCTGGTACTTCAAGTACAACTTTGTCTGTTTCGATATCAACCAGAACTTCATCACGCTCTACCGTGTCGCCTGGTTGTTTGTGCCATGTCGCTACCGTAGCGTCAGCGACAGATTCAGGTAAATCTGGAACCAGAATTTCAATTGTCATATCGGTTTCTTCCTTTAACTTCTAGTTCTTAGTCCGAAGTTTTTGTATTCACGTTTAGTGCGTCTTCAACTAACGCTTTCTGTTGTTTCAAGTGTACTGACATGTAACCTACTGCAGGTGATGCTGATGCTGGACGACCAGCGTATTTAAGATCTGCACCTGCTGGAATGGCAGCACGGAAGTTATGTTGACTACAGTACCAAGCACCCTGGTTTTGAGGCTCTTCTTGACACCATACAAAGTCTTCTACATTGGTGTACTGTTCGATCGCCGCTTTCACTTCATCCATCGGGAATGGGTATAGCTGCTCAATACGAACAATTGCCACATCGTCTTGCTCATTATTGCGGCGCTGTTCTAGTAGGTCGAAGTAAACCTTACCTGAACAGAACACAACACGTTTCACTTTCGATGCGTCCAAGCTGTCGATTTCTGGAATCGCTGGTTGGAATGTACCTTCCGCCAGATCCTCTAATGTCGACGTACACAGTGGGTGACGAAGCAGTGACTTAGGTGACATAACAACCAGTGGTCGACGCATTGGACGAACAACCTGGCGGCGAATCATGTGGTAAACCTGAGCCGGAGTTGATGGTACAACAACCTGCATGTTTTGCTCAGCACACAACTGAAGGTAGCGCTCTAAACGTGCGGATGAGTGCTCAGGACCTTGACCTTCATAACCGTGAGGGAGCAACATCGTTAGACCACATAGACGTGCCCATTTCTGCTCACCAGACGAGATGAATTGGTCAATCACCACCTGCGCACCGTTGGCAAAATCACCAAATTGCGCTTCCCAAATGGTTAAACCACCCGGCTCAGCCGTTGCGTAACCATACTCGAATGCGAGAACCGCTTCTTCAGACAATACAGAGTCAAAAACTTGGAAAGGACCTTGTTTGTCATGGATATTTGCCAGTGGAATGTAAGTACTTGCATCATTCTGGTTATGAAGTACAGAGTGGCGATGGAAGAATGTACCACGCCCAGAATCCTGACCCGAGATACGAATACGCTTGCCATCGTCGACAAGTGTCGCATACGCCAACGTTTCAGCCATACCCCAGTCAATCGCTTTCTCACCACTAACCATCGCTTTGCGATCATTGTAGAGCTTGTTAACTCGACTTTGTAGCTTGTGACTCTCTGGGTAGTTACACAAGCGTTGACCAAGCTCAACTAAGCGGGTTGTATCAAACTTGCTGTTCCACTCTACATCCCAGTCATGCCCTAAGTATGGAGACCAGTCAACCGAATGCAGAGCCATCGGACGCCACTCTTTAACCACAACTTCACCATGGTCAAGCGCATCACGATACTCGTTCACGAGCTGAGTAGCGGTATCAATACCGAGAACACCTTTTTCCATCAGCACATCAGCGTATAGCTTGCGTGGTGTTGGGTGCTTCTTAATCTTCTGATACATCAGAGGCTGAGTCGCATTAGGCTCATCCGCTTCATTGTGGCCGTGACGGCGATAACAAACCAGATCAATCACAACATCACGCTTGAACTCATTTCGGTAATCCAGTGCGATACGAGTAACAAAAGCAACCGCTTCTGGATCATCAGCATTCACGTGGAAAATTGGCGCCTGTACCATCTTAGCGATGTCAGTACAGTACATGGTCGAGCGGGTATCATTCGGATTGGAGGTTGTGAAACCAACTTGGTTGTTCACAACGATACGCACAGTACCACCAACACAGAAACCACGAGCTTGCGACATATTGAATGTCTCTTGCACAACCCCTTGACCCGCTATTGCAGAGTCACCGTGAATGGTAATTGGCAGAACTGTACTGCCTGTCGTGTCGCCTAAACGGTCTTGGCGGGCACGAACTGAACCAATAACTACTGGGTTTACAATTTCAAGGTGAGACGGGTTAAACGCTAACGCTAAGTGAACATCACCACCTGGCGTTGCGAAATCCGCAGAGAAACCTTGGTGATACTTAACGTCACCCGTACCCCACGTTTCATCGTGCTTACCAGCAAACTCGTCGAATAGGTCTTGTGGTTTCTTGCCCAACACGTTAACCAACATGTTAAGACGTCCACGGTGAGCCATACCGATAACCACTTCGCGCATTCCACTCGCACCCGCGTGACGAATCAACTCTTTCGTCATCGGAATGAGCGCATCACCGCCTTCTAATGAGAATCGCTTCGCACCCGGGAATTTTGCACCTAGGTAACGTTCTAAGCCTTCAGCTGCTGTCAGCTCATCTAGGAAGGTTTGCTTTTCTTCATTAGTAAAAGAAGGCTGACCAACTACAGACTCTAAACGTTGCTGGATCCAACGCTTCTGCTCTGTGTCTGTCATGTGCATGTACTCTGCACCGATAGAACCACAGTAGGTTTTTTTAAGAGCTGAATAGATATCTTTCAACGGCATGGTCTCTTGGCCAACGGCAAAAGAACCTACGTTGAAAGTTTCTTCGAGGTCATCTTCGGTAAGATTGTGGAATGCTGGGTCAAGCTCCGCCACAGGTGGGCGTTGCCATAAACCAAGAGGGTCAAGCTGTGCCGCTTCGTGTCCTCGGAATCGGTAAGCATTGATTAATTGGAGTACTTTTACTTGTTTAGCGTCGACATCTGGATCACTAACCTGGACACTGTAATGCTTTGTTTCTTGAGCGAGTCGTCGGAAGTAGTCACGGACACGCGAATGTGGTTGTTCAACCACTTCTTCTGATGGCTTAGGTAAACCATCAAATACGCGTTTCCACTCCTCACTTACCAGATCGGGGTCACTTAGATACAGTTCGTAGAGGTCCTCTACATACGTAGCATTGGCGCCAGCCAAGTGTGAAGACTCGAGCCATGCCTTCATCACGCCGTTGTGCATATTTTCCCTTAACCAGTAGTTTTCACGTTTGCTTCGGTCTTATGCCGAGCTATTAAGAGCCGACCCGTTGGTAGGTCGGCAATTTTTGTTGTTAAATTAGACGGAGCGGTTTACCAGCATTGTCTTGATGTGGCCAATAGCTTTCGTCGGATTTAGCCCCTTAGGACAAACACTTACACAATTCATGATGCCGTGGCAACGGAAAACGCTAAATGCGTCATCAAGATTTGACAAACGTTCATCTGTCGCTGTATCTCGGCTATCAATTAGCCAGCGATACGCTGCAAGTAGACCCGCAGGGCCGATAAATTTGTCCGGGTTCCACCAGAAAGATGGGCAAGATGTTGTACAACATGCACACATGATACATTCATACAATCCATCTAAATGAGCACGCTCATCTGGTGTTTGTAGATTCTCTCGTGAAGGTGGCAACGCACCATCATCCATCAAGAATGGCTTAACTTTCGCATAGTTATCATAGAACTGTGTCATGTCAACGATAAGATCACGCACAACAGGTAAGCCCGGTAGTGGACGAATCACTATCTTGTCTGCTTTTAGTGCAGATAGTGGCGTGATACACGCTAGGCCATTTTTACCATTCATGTTCAAACCATCTGAACCACATACACCTTCACGGCAAGAGCGACGGAATGAAATGCTCGGATCTTGCTCTTTAAGCAGAATCAAAGCATCCAATAGCATCATGTCCGAACCTTCTTCTACCTCAAGCGTGTAGTCTTTCATGTAAGGCTTTTGGTCGACATCCGGATTGTAGCGGTACAAAGAGAAATTCAGTTTCATAATTATGTCCTCCTTTCCTTAGTACGTACGAGCTTTTGGCGGGAATGCGTCACGATGAACAGGTTCCATGTTCACGTCACGTTTCGCCATCGCTTCTGTTTCCGGATTGTAAATCGAGTGACATAACCACTGCGCGTCATCACGATCTGGGAAGTCAAAACGAGCGTGAGCACCACGGCTTTCTGTGCGGTAGTTTGCCGCTACAGCCGTTGCGTAAGCTGTTTCCATCAGGTTTTCAAGCTCTAGACATTCAATACGTTGAGTGTTGAACTCTGTCGATTTGTCCGCAAGGTGTGCGTTTTTCAGACGCTCGCGAATCACTTTTAGCTCTTCTAGACCTTTAGCCATTGCATCACCCTCACGGAATACCGAGAAGTTGTTCTGCATACACTGCTGTAGATCTTTACGGATTTGCGCTGGGTCTTCACCTTCAGTGCTGTTTTCCCAACGGTTGTAACGCTCTAGCGAACGCTCAATATCGGCTTCAGTCGCTGGTTTCGCATCTGCTTGTTTCGCTAGCGTTTCGCCAAGGTGTAAACCTGTTGCACGGCCGAACACCACTAAGTCGAGTAGCGAGTTGCCACCCAAACGGTTTGCGCCGTGTACAGATACAGAGGCAATCTCACCACAAGCGAATAAGCCTTGAACTTCGACATCTGCACCGCTTTCGTCTTGCTTAATCGCTTGACCTGATACTTGCGTTGGAATGCCACCCATCATGTAGTGACAAGTAGGGATAACTGGAATTGGCTCTTTCACTGGGTCAACGTGTGCGAAGGTACGCGACAGTTCACATACACCCGGTAGGCGTGACTCAAGCGTCTCTTTACCTAAGTGATCCAGTTTCAGTTTAATGTGAGGCCCCCAAGGGCCATCGCAGCCGCGACCTTCACGGATTTCGATCATCATTGAACGTGCTACCACGTCACGACCTGCAAGGTCTTTCGCGTTAGGCGCGTAACGCTCCATGAAGCGCTCGCCATCTTTATTAAGAAGGTAACCACCTTCACCACGACAACCTTCTGTAACAAGAACACCCGCACCAGCGATACCTGTTGGGTGGAACTGCCACATTTCCATGTCTTGCATTGGAACGCCCGCACGTAGCGCCATACCAACACCGTCACCCGTGTTAATGTGAGCATTAGTGGTAGACGCGTAAATACGACCTGCACCGCCAGTCGCAAGAACGGTCGCTTTAGACTTGAAGTAACAAACTTCACCAGTTTCCATGCTAAGAGCCGTACAGCCAAGCACAGCACCATCTTCATTCTTAACTAGATCAAGCGCATACCATTCAGAAAAGATCGTTGTCTTGTGCTTGATATTTTGTTGGTACAACGTGTGAAGAAGCGCGTGACCTGTACGGTCAGCAGCCGCTGCGGTGCGAGCCGCTTGCTCACCACCAAAGTTCTTAGACTGCCCGCCGAATGGGCGTTGATAGATTTTACCATTGTCGAAGCGTGAAAATGGGAGACCCATTCTCTCTAGTTCGATGACAGATTCTGGACCGTTCTTACACATGTACTCGATAGCATCCTGATCACCAATGTAATCAGAACCTTTGACTGTATCGTACATGTGCTGTTCCCAGTGGTCTTCGTGCGCATTACCTAGCGCGACCGTAATACCACCTTGAGCTGAAACTGTGTGTGAACGAGTTGGAAATACTTTTGAGAGCAATGCACATGAAAGGCCTTGCTCAGAGATTTGCAGTGCAGCACGCATACCTGCACCACCTGCGCCGATTACTACGGCATCAAATTCACGAACTGGAATAGACACTTACGCACCCCACAAAATAAATAGACCAGAGAAGAAATAACCTAACAACACAGCAATCACACCGAGTTGAAGGCCACCACGAAGCTTCGCGCATTTAATGTAATCCGTCAGTACCTGCCATAAGCCTATCCAAGCGTGGATAAGTACTGAAACGAGCGCTAGCATCGTGAACACTTTAGTGAACGTGCCACCAAAGAACTGAGTCCAAGATACGTAAGAAATATCTGTGAAAGCACAAAAGCTAACCAGATAAATTGTGTAAAGTGTCATGATGATCGCAGTAGCACGAATCAGTAAGAAATCGTGCACGCCATTACGACCAAAAGATGAAATATGTTTTACCACACCATGATCCCCGCTAATAATGACAATACGGCTGTCGCTGCGAATGCAACCTTAGCGCTCATTGCGCCAGATTCCAGCTCTTCAAAATGACCAAGGTCCATCAACAAGTGACGGATACCACCAGCAATGTGGTAGGCCAATGCCGTTAGGATTCCCCACAAGATAAACTTCACAAAGAAGCCATCTACGATGTCGACTGCTTCTGCATAACCGACAGGGGAAGATAAGGATATGGATAGTAACCAAAGTAGGATCCCGACCGCGACAAACGTAATTACACCGGAGACACGGTGTAAGATAGATGCGATTGCTGTGATCGGAAAGCGGATGGTCTGTAAATCTAAATTAACAGGTCTTGACTTTCTTTCTTTCACGGGCTTGCTCACTCAGCTCCATTGAGCATTTATAGTTATGAACGAATTTTGGTTGCAAAACCTGCAAAAGTTAACATTTACTTAACAATTAACCCTCATATTGGACTGGGTATTTTGTAAAATATTTGTTAACAACAAGACTAAAAACTTCACCTCACATTTGTTTCAAGCCTTGAATTTATTAGGTTTCCACCAAAATTTACTGCGCCACTATACGGCTGGCAACATTCTAATACAATTGATGTAACAATTTTTGCTACACAGCACAGATTTTTAACCTTACGTGTTCAAAAAATCATAACAAGTGCACACATCAGAGGAGAGAAATTGACTTTGATAACGAATACACGTACAAAAATGTCACACAAACATCCTGGACGGATTAAATAATAAAACAAAGGAGATTGTTATGGCGGATAAGAAAGCTACCCTTCATGTTGAAGGTCAAGCGCCAATCGAACTGCCAATTATGGAAGGTGCCCTAGGTACACCTGTAATTGACGTTCGTAAACTTGGAGCGAATGGATTTTTCACTTTTGACCCAGGTTTTCTTGCCACTGCATCTTGTGAATCTCAAATCACCTACATCGATGGCGGCAAAGGTATTCTTTTGCACCGCGGTTACCCGATTGATCAGTTAGCTAATAATGCTGATTATTTAGAAGTGTGTTACATCCTTCTTTATGGTGAAGCCCCTACCCGTGAACAATACGAGCAATTCAAAACGACAGTAACGCGCCATACAATGGTACATGAGCAAATCGCAAGCTTCTTCCATGGCTTCCGTCGCGACGCTCACCCAATGGCGGTTATGTGTGGTGTGGTTGGCGCACTCGCTGCGTTTTATCACGATTCACTAGACATCAACAATGACGAGCACCGTGAAATTGCGGCATATCGTCTATTATCGAAGATGCCTACACTGGCAGCGATGTGTTACAAGTACTCTATCGGCCAGCCATTTATCTACCCTCGCAACGACCTAAGCTACGCAGAGAACTTCCTACATATGATGTTCGCAAATCCTTGTGAAGAATATGAAGTTAACCCTGTTGTTGCTCAGGCAATGGATAAAATCTTCACGCTACACGCGGATCACGAGCAAAACGCATCTACGTCTACGGTTCGTTTGTCTGGCTCTTCAGGCGCTAACCCATTCGCATGTATCGCTGCAGGTATCGCTTCGCTATGGGGTCCTGCGCACGGTGGTGCTAATGAAGCATGTCTGAAGATGCTTGAAGAAATCGGCAGCGTGGAAAACATTCCTGAGTATGTTGAGCGCGCGAAAGACAAAGATGACCCGTTCCGCCTAATGGGATTTGGTCACCGTGTTTACAAAAACTACGACCCACGTGCTACGGTAATGCGTGAAACTTGTCACCAAGTACTGAAAGAGCTCAATATCAAAGATCCACTACTAGACGTAGCGATGGAACTTGAGCGTATCGCACTTTCTGATGATTACTTCGTGTCTAAGAAACTCTACCCGAACGTAGATTTCTACTCAGGTATCATCCTTAAAGCGATCGGTATTCCCGTATCAATGTTTACCGTGATCTTCGCTATTTCTCGTACTATCGGTTGGATTGCACACTGGAACGAAATGCACAGTGATCCTCTAAACCGCATCGGTCGTCCACGTCAGCTTTACACTGGTGAAGTACAACGTGACTTCCAGCCTATTCATGAACGTGAATAATCGCTTACAAGTAACTAAAAAAGGGTTGATGCGCAAACATCAACCCTTTCTTTTATCTTCAACATTCAAGAATATCTTGGCCCTATACGGGATTATCAATATCTATAAACTCAACATCCAAGCCATGCTCATCTGCCAACCACTCGCCTAACGCTTTCACACCGTATCGCTCAGTCGCATGGTGACCCGCGGAGAAATAATGGATACCCATTTCACGTGCCGTGTATGTAGTACGCTCGGAGATCTCACCTGAAATAAAGGCATCTACCCCCTGCTGGACAGCTAGCTCAATAAAATCTTGGCCACCACCAGTACACCAACCTACGGTTTCGATCATCTTATCCGCCCCTTCGGGAGCAATATGTAATGGCGCACGTTGCAACACCTTGTTGATACGCCCAGCAAATTCTTCACCAGAAATAGCCGTCTTGAGACGACCATACATGGCAACAGATTGAGGGTGCCCTTCCATCCCTCCTTCCACTTGAATATCTAGCAGCCTTGCCAGCTCCGCATTGTTACCCAGCTCAGGGTGGATATCCAACGGCAAGTGATAGCCAAACAAGTTGATATCATTTTTAATCAAGGTACGAATACGCTTGCCCTTCATACCGCGGATAGGTTCAGGTTCACCCTTCCAAAAATAGCCATGATGAACTAACAGCGCGTCAGCATTGAGCTCAACTGCTTTATCAATTAATGCCTGCGAAGCCGTCACGCCGGTTACGATCTTTCTTATCTGCTCCTTCCCTTCCACCTGCAAACCGTTCGGTGCATAGTCTTTGATTAGCTGTGGAGAGAGCTTCTCGTTAAGGATTCTTTCTAATTGCAAGTTGTTCATGACAGCTTCCATCTAATTGCTAACATTGTGCTTTATCTTAGTGAGCAAAGTGTATTCGAACCATAGCAACCTTACCAGCACCTCGCTACAATACTGGTGTTTGAGTAGATATAGGTTTAAGGATGAACGCTTTAGAACGTTTTTATCACTGGGTCCACGAGACGCCGTCACTGTTTGAGATAACACCACCCTTTGTCGATATCAAAGCACTGAATATCACTCCTCTAAAACAAGATGATTATCAGGGAAACCCTCGACTAGGTTTCATCTACCAACACCTATGTACAGAGCTCTTGAGGAATAGCGAAGAGTACTCGCTGCTAGAAGAAGAGATTCAAATCAACAAAACGTCAGGCCAAACATTAGGGGCGATTGATCTCATTTTAAAAAACCGTCAATGCCAACAAAATGAACATTGGGAAGTCGCCATCAAGTTTTACTTGTTACACCAAGGGATCTGGTATGGTCCTAATGCTCACGATCAACTCGATAAAAAGCTCGCTAGAATGCTCTCTCATCAACTAAAAATGAGCGCTTCCCTTGAGTTCCTTGAACAGTACCCTCACTACTCTGATCTCACTGAGCGTCTGCTAATTCAAGGACGGCTATATATCAATCCTTTTTCGCCAGAGACGACTCCGAAAGAATGCCTAGGGCTTACGATAAACCCTAGCCGAATTACTGGTTATTGGTGCTATCAAAGTCAATGGGAGCTGATAGACGAACCACTCTATGAACTCGAAAAGCCGCTTTGGGCTATTGGTCTGGAAGAGCTCAATACCCCAATCGACAAACCCAATGGACGATTTGTTCATGCTCAGACCCAAGGTGGTCAATTTTGGTTTGTTGTGCCTGATAGTTGGCCAAATTAAAGGTAAAAAAAGGGCTGACAATTGTCAGCCCTTAACAAAACAGGTCATCGATTGAATTACAGGCCTGCGTTAGCGAATACCTGATTTACGATCTCTTGCGCTTCTGCTTCGATCTGCTTTAAGTGCTCGGCACCTTTAAAGCTCTCACAGTAGATTTTGTAGATATCTTCAGTGCCCGATGGACGCGCAGCAAACCAGCCATTTTCAGTAGTCACTTTAAGACCGCCAATCGCAGCGCCATTACCCGGAGCGTGAGTAAGACGAGCCGTAATTGCATCACCCGCGAGTGTCTCAGCCGTTACCATTTCAGCAGAAAGCTTGGACAGCACGGCTTTTTGCGGGCCATTTGCTACAGCTTGAATACGGTTGTACTCAGACGCACCGTGTTTCGCTGCTAGCTCTTCGTAGTATTCTTGTGGATTCTTGCCTGTTACCGCTGTGATTTCAGCGGCTAGCAGACATAAGATGATGCCATCTTTATCAGTTGACCACGGCGTACCGTCTTTGCGTAGGAATGAAGCACCTGCAGACTCCTCACCACCAAAGCCGAACTTACCTTCATAAAGACCGTCAACAAACCATTTGAAGCCAACTGGCACTTCACAAAGTTCGCGACCAAGATCCGCGACAACACGGTCAATCAACGCACTTGATACCAGCGTCTTACCGACGGCAACATCTTTACCCCAACCCTCACGATGGCGGTATAGGTAATCGATACATACAGCTAGGAAGTGGTTAGGGTTCATCAAACCTTTTGGCGTCACGATACCATGACGGTCATAATCTGGGTCATTACCAAACGCTAGATCATACTCATCTTTAAGTGCTAGCAAGCCTGCCATCGCGTAAGGAGATGAACAGTCCATACGAACCACGCCATCTTTATCTAACGACATAAACTGGAACGATGGGTCGATGGCTTCACTCACTAGCGTCAGGTCAAGATTGTACGCTTGAGCAATTTGACGCCAGTAATCAATACCACTGCCACCAAGTGGGTCAACACCAAGCTTTAGATTCGCCTTTTGGATCGCTTCCATGTCGATAACATTCACTAGGTCATCAATGTACGGCTTAACGAGATCCATTTGAACGAACAGGTCTGACGCTTTTGCATCCGCAAGCGGCATACGCTTAACACCTTGCAGCCCCTCAGCAATGAGAACATTCGCGCGATCTTGAATCGCTTTAGTAAGTTCACCTTCCGCTGGGCCACCGTGTGTCGGATTGTACTTAATACCACCATCTTGCGGCGGGTTGTGCGATGGCGTGATGACGATACCATCCGCTTTATCTTCATGCTGAAGGTTATAAGTCAGAATTGCGTGCGACACACCCGGAGTTGGAGTGTAACCATTATCTTGCTGCACAATCACCTGCACACCATTTGAGATCAAAACTTCAACAACACTTGAAAACGCAGGCTCAGACAACGCATGCGTATCTTTACCAACAAACAGAGGACCTGTTGTGCCTTTTTCAGCGCGGACTTCTGCAATTGCCTGAGCGATTGCAAGAATATGATGTTCATTGAAAGTTGATTTGTCCGCCGTTCCTCTGTGACCGGATGTACCGAACTCGACTTTGTGATCAGTGATTGCAGGATCGGGTTGAAGTAAGAAGTAGTTAGAGACCAAAGCAGGAATATTGTGTAAATCCTGTTGTTGGGCTTTTTCTCCAGCACGTGGGTGCATAGCCATGTTGACATCCTTTCTTAAAATTATATAAAACAAAAAACCTCATAATACTGGAAGTGACTTGAGCATTATGAGGTTTTTATCAGACTTCTTTAAATTGAGTTGACAACTTTTTCTGTCAAATCTGACGGGAAATTCATTCTTCCCATCAGTTGATCGACCATCTGCCGTTTACGACTCGTGTTTGTGTTTGTAATCACCCAAAATGGTGAATGTGGAATCGCTTTCGGTTTAGTCGTATTACCGCTAGCTAGAAGGGTTTGCTCATCATTGGCAAAGTAAACGCGCTTACGGCCTTTCACTTGTGTTGCTTCGGAGAAACCATTTGGGTCAATGCGATGAAGAGTTGATAACACCAACATAAATCGATCAATCGCTTTTTTAAGCCCTGCAAACTCATCTGAAATCAATAAAGAACGCATCTCTTTGACAGTATCGACTGTCTCTTCCATACCTGCATCACGGCTTACGACAATGCCTTTTGGCTCAACCGGATTTGCAACAGGTGTTGGTTGCGCATTTTGACCGTCAACATTTAAAAGACGGCGCAAAATATCGGACGCACTCTCACCAATGTGTTGGGTTTGACTTGCGATGTAACGGTATAGATCCTCATCAACCTCAATTGTTTTCATTCGCTTTTCACAATCTCTATGTTTAAACTCTGGGGGATTATAGCGAGATCTTTACAGAGACTCTACGGTTAACCTGCTACGAATATAATAAAATGTCACAACTGCTCAACTACAAAGTCGAAGGGAATGGCCATCCGATCATATTGATCCACGGTCTCTTTGGTAACTTGGACAACCTTGGATTACTTGCACGCGACCTACGCGCAGACTACCAAGTGATTAGTGTCGATCTGCGCAACCACGGTCAATCATTTCAAAGCGACCAACACACATACGACTTAATGGCTCAAGACTTGATCCAACTGGTGAATGAACTCAAGCTCGAGACGTACACTCTTATTGGCCACTCGATGGGAGGTAAAGTCGCAATGCAAGTATGTGCCATCGACCACGATCGTGTGGAACAATTGATCGTCCTTGATATGGCCCCAGTACAATATACACAGAGCCGCCACGATAACGTATTCAATGGGTTAAAAGCGGTACTGAGCGAGCGTCCAACAAGTCGCAAACAAGCACTCGAAGTTTTAGCCAACCATATTGAGCTAGATGGCGTTCGACAGTTTCTCGGAAAATCGCTCTACAACTCTGGTGATCACTTTACCTGGCGCTTTAATGTTCAGAGCCTCTGGGAAAACTATTGGCAGATTCTCGGTTGGACCCCAATCCAACAAGTCGATACTCCTACCTTGTTCATAAAGGGCGGTGATTCCGACTATCTGACTGCCGAGCACCAGACTCACGTTCAACAACAGTTTTCCAATGTAAAGGCACATGTGATTGCAAATACTGGACACTGGTTACACGCAGAAAAACCTACCGAAGTTTTGCGTGTTATACGAAAGCATCTTAGGTAAAACAGATTGAGAGATGAGTTACATTCTCACCGTTAACTTTATCTACTAACAGTGGTATAGTGCGGCGCAAGTAATTTGGCATAAAGGGATTCCATGCTCTACGACTACATGAACATGCTCGAGTCAATTGGTCTCGATTTACTTTTTGCGTCTATCTTTTTTCTTATCGGTATGGCAATAAAAGATGTCTTAAAAGCGGGTAATGTTCCCCCTTTCGGTCGTCGTATTGTATGGTTAGTCCTTTTCCTAGGCTGTGCTGGGTTTATCGCCAAAGGTATTATTCAGCTTAGTTGGGAAGGTGGTGGTATCGGCTGATATTAACCGTGCCCACAACAGAAATTAGTAAAGGTAACGAATCTATGGCAAGTGTAGGCATCTTCTTTGGTAGCGATACAGGTAACACTGAAGCTGTTGCAAAGATGATTCAAAAGCAACTAGGTAAACAACTGGTTCACGTACAAGATATCGCGAAAAGCAGCAAAGAAGATATCGACAACTTCGATCTTCTGCTACTAGGTATCCCAACTTGGTACTACGGTGAAGCACAGTGTGATTGGGATGACTTTTTCCCAGAGCTTGAGCAAATCGATTTCTCGACTAAGCTAGTCGCTATCTTTGGTTGTGGTGACCAAGAGGACTACGCTGAGTATTTCTGTGATGCGATGGGTACGGTTCGTGACATCGTTGAAGCAAAAGGCGGTACTATCCTAGGTTACACATCAACTGAAGGCTATGAATTCGAAGCTTCTAAAGGCTTGGTTGAAGGCGACGACAGCCTATTTGTTGGTTTGTGTATTGATGAAGATCGTCAACCAGAATTGACTGAAGAGCGCGTAAACAATTGGTGTAAGCAAATTCACGAAGAGATGTGTCTTGCCGAATTAGAAGACTAATCGCTTTCTTCATATAACATTCAAAACCTCCGCGTGCGGAGGTTTTTTATGCCGTCTGCTGCTGAGCCTCTTCCCTATATTTTGGTTTTTTTCGTACATACAGCTTACGTTGAACCTCAGAAACCACATTGCCATTTTTATCTTTAACGTGAATGACAAACTCTGGAAAGCACTTCTCTCCGTTAGCGGTTTGACGAAGTATCTCTTCCAGTTGCTCAGAAGGCACAATAAAATCTGCATACAAATCGCTTTGTCCAGGTTTGATGAAGTTGATGCTCGCTTCTTTATCCCAAACATAGTATTGGTCACCCAGAATTCCCATTAGCATCAGAGAATAGACGGGATCGGTGAGCGAAAAAATGCTTCCGCCATATTGGGTGCGATTGGCATTTTTATTCCACCAACGCAACTTAAGTTTCATTTTAACTTCGCGGAAATCATCGCTGATGGAGAGAATCTTAATGCCAGCACCCCAGAATGGCGGCCAACTGTTCAATGCAAGTTTAACGATCTTCGGTTTGTAGATCTTAGACATCCAGTTTCCCATTCAAACTACCCTGAATAAATATGAACAATGTTACACAATTGTAACTGGTTAGACCTCTAATATCAGTGACGTAAACCTTGTTTATTAAAAATCCCTAGTAACCCTTTGAACTTCGTGGTTTATTGTTGCTTGCGACTGCCCTATAATGATAGGAATATTGAATTCTGTTAATTACTGCAGATCATCAACAGGAAAGTATATGTCAGACAATAACCAAGCGCTTAAGGATGCTGGTCTAAAGGTAACCCTTCCTAGACTAAAGATTTTAGAAGTACTCCAGCAGCCAGAATGCCAACACATTAGCGCTGAAGATTTATATAAAAAGCTGATTGATCTTGGGGAAGAGATCGGTCTTGCGACTGTGTATCGTGTCTTGAACCAATTTGATGACGCAGGTATTGTGACCCGCCACCATTTTGAGGGTGGCAAGTCTGTGTTCGAACTTTCAACTCAGCACCACCACGATCACCTTGTGTGTCTAGACTGTGGCGAAGTGATTGAGTTTTCAGACGATGTCATTGAAGAGCGCCAAAAAGAAATTGCCGCACAATACAATGTAACGTTAACCAACCACAGTTTGTACCTATACGGAAAATGCGCTGATGGCAGTTGCAAAGACAACCCAGATGCACATAAATCGAAAAAGTAATTCGATCTAAACGTCCAAATGACAACGTCAGCGATAAGCTGGCGTTTTTTATTACTCATTTTAGATATCGATAAAAAAGCCAGTCTCAAGGACTGGCTTTATGGCGATCACAAATGGTGATTACTTAGCTTCAATCTTAGCCCATGTATCACGCAAACCTACTGTACGGTTGAAGACGAGAGCTTCTGGCTTTGAGTCTTTCGCATCGGCACAGAAGTAACCCATACGTTCAAATTGATAACCCGCTTCAGCTTTCGCATTAGCCAAGCTTGGTTCTACAAAACCATTAAGCTTAACTAAAGAGTCAGGGTTTATCGTTTCTGCAAAGTTGTCTGCTGCAGCCGGGTTAGGTACTGTAAATAGACGATCGTACAAACGAATTTCAGCAGGAAGACCTTTATCCGCTGATACCCAGTGGATTACACCTTTCACTTTACGACCATCTGCTGGGTTCTTACCTAGCGTCTCATTGTCGTACGTACAGAAGATAGTTGTGATGTTACCTTCAGCGTCTTTTTCAATACGCTCAGCCTTGATCACATACGCACCACGTAGGCGAACTTCTTTACCTAGAACCAAGCGCTTGTATTTCTTATTCGCTTCTTCACGGAAGTCTTCACGCTCAATCCAAACTTCACGAGTAAACGGCACTTCACGCTCGCCCATTTCTGGCTTGTTCGGGTGGTTCGCAACCGTTAGTGACTCAACTTTACCTTCTTCGAAGTTTTCAATCACGATCTTAACAGGGTCAAGAACAGCCATGGCACGCGGTGCATTTTCGTTTAGGTCATCACGAATACAAGACTCTAATGAACCCATTTCAATCATGTTGTCTTGTTTAGTTACACCAATACGCTTACAGAATTCGCGAATAGATGCTGGCGTAAAGCCACGACGACGCAGACCCGAAATGGTTGGCATACGTGGGTCATCCCAACCATCAACCAATTTCTCAGTCACTAACTGGTTTAGCTTACGCTTAGACATTACCGTGTACTCAAGGTTCAGACGGCTGAACTCGTACTGACGAGGCTGACAATCAATCGTAATGTTGTCTAGAACCCAGTCGTATAGACGACGGTTATCTTGAAACTCAAGCGTACAGATAGAATGCGTAATGCCCTCTAACGCATCAGAGATACAGTGCGTGAAATCGTACATTGGGTAAATGCACCATTTATCACCCGTTTGGTGATGCTCTGCGAAACGAACACGGTATAGAACAGGATCGCGCAGTACGATAAAAGAAGACGCTAGATCGATCTTCGCGCGTAGACACGCTTTACCTTCTTCAAAGCCACCATCTCGCATCTTTTCGAATAACGCTAGATTCTCTTCAGGTGTACGATCACGATACGGGCTTGGCTTACCAGGCTGGGTAAGTGTGCCACGGTATTCACGGATCTGCTCAGGACTTAGCTCTTCAACGTACGCTAAGCCTTTGTTAATTAATTCCACTGCGTAACCGTAAAGCTTGTCAAAGTAGTTTGATGAGTAACATACATCACCGCTCCACTCGAAGCCCAACCAGCTCACATCATTCTTAATTGACTCAACGTATTCAACGTCTTCTTTTTCTGGGTTTGTGTCATCAAAACGAAGATTACACTGACCCTGGTAGTCCTGAGCAATACCGAAGTTCAAGCAAATTGACTTAGCGTGACCGATATGCAGATAACCGTTCGGCTCTGGCGGGAAACGAGTATGCACGCTTGTGTGTGTACCATCCGCTAAATCTTTATCGATGATTTGGCGAATGAAATTCGATGGACGAGCCTCAGCTTCACTCATCTATAGCACCTCAATTGTTGTAGTATTGTTCAGATAATTCTTTATCTTGACGGCATCTCCCACCGTCAAGTACATAGCGACTAATGATCCACAATTCTGGTGGAATACACAACAATATCTCGAGCGAAAACACCTTTTTTTTCATTGTCTGGTTAAGAAGCTAGCATTGTTTGTCCTCATATTTCATCACAAAGCTCATAAACACAAAAAAGCCTCCCGAAGGAGGCTTCTGTTACTTACTTAACTTACTCGAGGTAATTAAGGAAGTTTTACATCTGATAGGTCTTCGTTTGCACCGATTGCTTTCATTTCGCCAGCAACGATTTCCGCTAGAGGACCTAAGATAACTTGAAGGTTGTTCTCACCTAGCTTAACCACACCTTTCGCACCTAGTTTCTTAAGTACAGCTTCGTCAGCGACAGAGCGGTCTTTAAGAGTAAGACGTAGACGAGTGATACAAGCATCGATAGAAGTTAGGTTGTCATGACCACCTAGCGCTTTTAGGTATTGGCGTGCTAGGTCACCATTTTTCGCTTCGCCAGTTGACGCTGAGCCTGCAGCTTCTTCGTCATCTTCACGACCTGGTGATTTCAGGTTGAAAGCGCGGATTGCGAAGCTGAATGTGAAGAAGTATAGAGCACCGAAGCCAAGACCGATTGCACCCAGTAGTAGAGGCTTAGTAGCAAGACCGAAGTTCAATAGGTAGTCGATTAGACCCGCAGAGAAACCGAAGCCGTGTAGCGTACCAAACATGTTAGCAACAACTAGAGACAGACCTGTAAATACAGCGTGCATTGCGTATAGAGCAGGCGCTAGGAATACAAACATGAATTCTAGCGGCTCAGTGATACCTGTTAGGAAAGAACAGAATGCTACTGAGAATAGTGCACCACCAACTTGGCTACGTTTTTCAGCAGGAGCTGCTAGGTACATTGCAAGTGCTGCACCTGGTAGACCGAACATCATGATTGGGAAGAAGCCGTTCATGAATACGCCAGCACCTTTATCGCCACCGAAGAAGCGGTGTAGGTCACCAGATTTAACAGTTTCAGTAACTTCTTTAACTGTTGCAGTGATTTCTGGAGTTACAGAGTTAGCAAACTCAAATGTGTGAGTTTGGCCAGCAACAAGAGTCTTCGCTAGAGCTGGGTCAACACAAAGCTGTTGTAGTGACGGTAGAGCCTGACCAGCAGCTTGCGCGCCAGTAACTAGGATCTCTTGACAAGTACCCATACCGAACCAGAAGTATGAGTTAAGAACGTGGTGAAGACCTACAGGGATAAGTGCACGGTTAAGAGTACCGTATACGAACTGACCGATAGCGCCAGATGTAGATACTGCGTGTGCTAGAGCGTCAAGACCACCTTGAATAGTTGGCCATACAACACCACCGATAGCACCTGCTACTAGAGCAAACAGACCAGCCATAATAGGAACTAGACGTTTACCAGCAAAGAATGCTAGCCACTCTGGAAGGCGAGTTGCGTGGAAAGCGTTGTAAGAGTGACCCGCGATGATACCAGCGATAATACCGCCGAAGAACGACATGTTTACACTAGCGTCGATTGTTGTTGCCGTAGCAGTTAGTACGAAGTACGCTACCGCACCCGCAAGACCTGCAGCACCGTTTCCGTCTTTAGAAAGACCGATCGCGATACCTAGACCGAATAGTAGTGGAAGGTTACCGAAGATAGCACCACCAGCTTGTGCCATAAACGGAATGTCTAATAGGTCACCTTGACCTAAGCGTAGTAAAAGCGCCGCAACTGGAAGCGTTGCGATAGGTAGCATAAGAGCTTTACCTAACTTTTGCGCATATCCAAGAATATTCACCTTAAGTTCCCCCTATAGGATTTTTGTATTTTGGCCGAGCCACTTTTTTTAGTCGCTCAATTTAGTCAAGGTCAGTTTATGACATTAATTTTGCTCCGCAAATTAAAACCTCATCATTTGTGATCCTAATCACCAGAAACAGCCAATCGGGAAGGTTTTTGCTAGCTAGATCATAAAACTTATTTTACAATACGAAAAAATAGCAATCATCGGATAAGATTCGAAGTATTCTCTTATCGTAGAAAAGCTTTCAAGTATTGTCATACAACGGGTGAATAGATTCCCATCCTTTTACTCCTATTCTTTTCATGGCAAGCTTTTATCGCTCGAAAGCACGACATAGATTGAATCATTTTTCGTTTGCTAAAGATATTTTGCAACCTAATTGAAGCGTACAAATAAAGTCTCAGTTTGTGGCATAATGACTTCAATTAGATGACTAAAAAGTATTAAGAATCTAAACATAAGGATTAGCTAACCATGTATGCGCTAACTAACTGTAAAATCTATACCGGTAACGAAGTTCTCGTTGATCATGCGGTCGTCATCAAGAATGAGTTGATTGACGCTGTTTGCCCAATTTCAGAGCTACCTGAGGGCATTGAAACACGCGATCTTGGCGGCGCGAATGTTAGCCCAGGCTTTATTGACCTACAGTTAAACGGCTGCGGTGGCGTTATGCTAAACGATGAGATCACCGCAGACACCATGCAAATCATGCACGAAGCTAACCTTAAGTCAGGTTGTACAAGCTTCCTTCCTACGCTCATCACTTCATCAGATGAAGACATGCGCCAAGCGGTTGCAGCAGCTCGTGAATATCACGCAAAATACCAAAACCAATCACTTGGTCTTCACCTTGAAGGCCCTTACCTTAACGTAGCGAAAAAAGGTATCCATAGCGTCGATTACATTCGCCCTTCCGATGACAGCATGATCGATTTCATGTGTGAAAATGCAGATGTCATCGCTAAAGTGACGCTAGCACCAGAACACAATGAGCCAACACACATCGAACGCTTGAAGAATGCGGGGATTGTTGTGTCGATTGGTCACACCAATGCGACTTACGCGGAAGCTCGCCGTAGCTTCGATGCAGGTATTACTTTTGCGACTCACCTATTTAACGCGATGACGCCAATGGTTGGTCGTGAACCAGGTGTCGTTGGTGCAATCTATGACACGCCTGACGTATACGCCGGTATCATCGCAGACGGGTTCCATGTGGATTATGCAAACATCCGTATTGCTCACAAAATTAAGGGTGAAAAATTAGTATTAGTGACCGATGCCACAGCTCCTGCAGGCGCTGACATGGATTACTTTATTTTTGTAGGTAAGAAAGTATATTACCGTGATGGTAAGTGTGTTGATGAAAATGGCACACTTGGCGGCTCAGCACTCACTATGATTGAAGCAGTTCAAAATACAGTTGAGCACGTCGGAATCGCATTGGACGAAGCACTTCGCATGGCTACTTTGTATGCAGCGAAAGCGATCGGTATGGAAGATAAACTAGGCCGCGTTAAGAAAGGCATGGTTGCTAACCTGACCGTATTTGATCGTGACTTCAATGTTCAAGCGACTGTTGTTAACGGACAATACGAGCAAAATTAAGAATGAATGGCGGACAAATAGGTAACGTAGATTTAGTTAAGCAACTAAACAGTGCAGCTGTATACAGATTGATTGACCAGCAAGGCCCGATTTCTAGGATCCAAGTCGCTGATGTCAGCCAACTTGCTCCTGCCAGTGTTACCAAAATTACCCGCCAACTTCTCGAGCGCGGCCTAATTAAGGAGGTCGCGCAACAAGCTTCGACAGGGGGACGCAGAGCGATCTCTTTGACAACAGAAGTGGAACCGTTCCATTCAGTGGCAGTACGTATTGGGCGAGACTACATCCAATTCAGTTTGTACAACTTGGGTGGTAAAGAGCTTGCTTCTGACTACACAGAGTTCTTCTACACCACGCAAGATGAACTCGTTGACGGTTTACTCTCTCATCTCAAACAGTTCATCACTGATAATCACACGATTATCAATCAACTTATCGCCATCGGCATCTCTTTACCTGGTCTAGTCAACCCAGAAACAGGGGTTGTCGAATACATGCCTAACATCACTATTGATAACCTTGGTTTGGCTGAACTCGTTAAAAATACCTTCCACGTTCAGTGTTTTGTGGGTAACGACGTTCGTGGCATGGCGCTCGCAGAGCATTACTTTGGCGCCAGCAAAGACTGCCAAGACTCCATTTTAGTCAGTGTTCACAGAGGTACCGGTGCGGGCATCATTGTTAATGGGCAAGTTTTCCTTGGTTATAACCGAAATGTTGGTGAGATTGGTCATATTCAAATCGACCCACTCGGTGAACAGTGTCAATGCGGGAACTTTGGTTGTTTAGAAACCGTTGCCGCAAACCCAGCAATTGTTGAGCGCGTAAACAAACTGATTGCGCAAGGTTATGAATCAAGTTTAACAGCCTTAGAATCCATCACCATTGGTGACGTGTGTGAGCACGCAAATCTTGGTGATGAACTGGCCAAACAAAGCTTAGTGCGCGTCGGTAATCAATTGGGTAAAGCGATCGCGATAACCATTAACTTGTTCAACCCACAGAAAGTCATCATTGCGGGTAACATCACTCAGTGTGAGGATATCGTCTTCCCTGCAATTCGCCGCAATGTTGAAAACCAATCTTTAACAACGTTCCACAGTGACCTACCGATTGTTGCCTCTCAGATAGACAAACAACCAACCTTAGGTGCATTCGCAATGATCAAACGTGCGATGTTAAACGGCGTTTTGTTACAAAAATTACTCGAAGACTGATCGCCTACGCAATTAGTTGAGTTAGAATACGGGGCTATGTTGAAAGACATGGCCCTGTTTTTTTAGGATAGAATACAAACAACTATGGAACTGATCTTAATCACCACCGCCTTTCTTGCGGGCTTTATTGCGCTGAAATGCAACCTTCCGCCATTAGTCGGTTTTTTGCTCGCGGGCTTTGGCTTGCACGCAATCGGCTTTCAAACTAATGACACCATCATCACTCTCGCCGATTTGGGCGTGACTCTGCTGCTGTTTACTATCGGCTTGAAGCTCGATATCAAAACTCTACTGTCCAAAGAGATTTGGGCAGGCGCAACCATACATAACCTTTTGTCTACTGCTCTGTTTAGTGGTGCGCTTCTCTGCTTTAAGTTTCTCGGGATCAGCTCTCTGGCAGCAATGACCATTGACCAAGTGGTCTTGCTTGGCTTCGCATTGTCATTCTCCAGTACTGTGTTTGCGGTGAAATCATTGCAAGAAAAAGGCGAAATGAATGCGACTTACGGTACCATCGCTATTGGTATCTTAGTCATGCAAGATATTTTTGCGGTGGTATTCCTAACGGCATCAACAGGAAAATTGCCCGAGTGGTATGCTATTGCCCTATTCGCACTTCCATTGATGCGTCCACTCTTCTATCGCTTGTTAGACTGGGTGGGGCATGGAGAAATGCTAGTGCTATTTGGCATATTCTTCGCGCTCGTTGTTGGTGCAGGCTTGTTTGAATTCGTTGGAATGAAGCCAGACCTCGGCGCCCTGATATTGGGGATGCTACTTGCGGGGCATAAAAAGGCGTCAGAACTCTCCAAATCATTATTCAATTTGAAAGAACTGTTCTTAGTCTGCTTCTTCCTCAATATCGGATTATCTGAGCAGCCAACCCTGTCAGGCTTCGCCCTATCAATTCTATTCTTATTACTGTTGCCACTAAAAGGCATTCTTTATTTTGTGGTTTTAAACGCGTTTAAATTCCGCGTGCGCACCTCGTTACTAGCCTCTCTGTGCCTGTTCAACTTCAGTGAGTTTGGCTTAATCGTCGGCGGTTTGGCCTTTAAAATGGGTTGGATGAGTGGTGACATTCTGGTCGCTCTTGCACTCGCAGTATCGATTTCATTTGTCCTTTCTGCGCCAATCAACCGCTACGGACACCAAATTTATCAGCGCTCAAGCCGTTGGTTAAAAGAAACCGCCGCAGAAAAGCTCAATACTCGAGACCAATTAATTAATCCTGGCCACGCACAAATTCTTATCTTGGGCATGGGACGTATTGGAACAGGTGCGTACGACGAGCTTCGCAATCGATACGGAAAAATCAGTTTAGGGATAGAAGTGCGAGAGGAAGCCGCAAAAGAGCACAAAGCTCAAGGCAGGAACGTCATTGCGGGTGATGCAACCGACCCTGACTTCTGGGAGCGGATCCTCGACACGGCAAACGTAAAACTCGTGCTACTTGCGATGCCCCATCACCAAGGTAATCAAATCGCGCTTGAGCAGCTACAGCGCCGACACTTTAAAGGTCAAATCGCGGCTATCGCAGAATATCCCGACCAATTAGAAGCTTTAACAGAAAAAGGCGTTGATGCAGCCTTTAACATTTACAACGAGGCTGGTAGCGGTTTTGCACGTCACGTATGTGACCAATTGAAACCCGAGTTCAATCCACTTCGTTAATTCAAACTCCATTTCCTGGCTGCCATTTGGCAGCCTTTTTTTTCAGAAAACGCTCACTTAACCACCAAAACATCAATTTCATTCATCTAAAGCTCATTTTAATTAGATAAAATTCACCAAGAAGCGCTTTGTAGTACTTTTTTCATCAATCACGGTTGATTTTTTTAATCAGAATGGCAAATTGAACTCAGCAAGTTAATTAATTATTAAAGGGAAGTTGTATGTGTTCGATTTTCGGTATTTTAGATATAAAAAGTGATGCTGCGGCGCTGCGCCCAATCGCACTAGAAATGTCTAAAAAGCTTCGCCATCGTGGGCCTGATTGGTCAGGTATCTACTCCTCAGACAAAGCGATTCTAGCGCACGAACGTTTAGCCATCGTTGGCCTAAACAGTGGTGCGCAACCACTTTACAGCCCAGATAAAAAACACATCCTTGCCGTAAACGGTGAAATCTATAACCACAAAGAGATTCGCGCACGTTACGAAGGTAAATATGACTTCCAAACTGACTCTGACTGTGAAGTTATTCTAGCGCTATACCAAGATATGGGGGCCGATCTACTTGAAGAGCTAAACGGTATTTTTGCCTTCGTTCTCTACGATGAAGAAAAAGACACATACTTAGTAGGCCGCGACCATATCGGTATCATCCCTCTATACCAAGGTTATGACGAGCATGGTAACTACTATGTCGCTTCAGAGATGAAAGCACTGGTGCCAGTGTGTAAAACGGTCAGTGAGTTCCCTCCTGGTTGTCATTACAGCAGCGCAGATACAGAACCACAACGCTATTACATCCGTGACTGGAATGAATATGCTGCTGTTCAAGGTAACAGCACAAGTAAAGAAGAACTGACGGAAGCTTTGGAAGCCGCTGTGAAACGTCAGCTAATGACCGATGTACCATACGGCGTCCTTCTTTCTGGTGGTCTTGATTCTTCTATTACTTCTGCGGTAGCGAAACGATTTGCGGCAATGCGTATTGAAGACGATGAAAAGTCGGAAGCATGGTGGCCTCAACTGCACTCCTTCGCTGTCGGCCTAGAAGGTGCGCCGGATCTAAAAGCCGCTCGTGAAGTTGCGGACCAAATCGGTACGGTTCACCACGAGATGACCTATACGATTCAAGAAGGCTTAGATGCAATTCGTGACGTTATCTACCACATCGAAACCTATGATGTCACAACCATCCGAGCGTCTACCCCAATGTTCCTAATGGGTCGTAAGATCAAAGCAATGGGTATCAAGATGGTTCTGTCTGGCGAAGGTGCGGATGAAATCTTTGGAGGTTATCTCTACTTCCACAAAGCGCCGAACGCTAAAGAGTTCCACGAAGAGACAGTTCGTAAACTGCTTGCTCTGAACATGTTTGACTGTGCTCGTGCGAACAAATCGCTGGCTGCATGGGGCGTCGAAGGTCGCGTTCCTTTCCTAGACAAAGAATTTATCGACGTTGCGATGCGCTTAAACCCAGAAGACAAGATGTGTGGTAACGGTAAGATGGAAAAACACATCCTGCGTGAATGTTTTGAACATTACCTACCAGAGTCAATCGCATGGCGCCAAAAAGAGCAGTTCTCTGATGGTGTAGGTTATAGCTGGATTGATACCTTGAAAGAGGTTGCTGAAGAGAAAGTCACTGATCAACAGATGGAAACAGCGGCATTCCGATTCCCATACAACACACCAACGACTAAAGAAGGTTACGTTTACCGCGAAATTTTCGAAGAGTTGTTCCCACTACCATCAGCAGCTGAATGTGTCCCTGGTGGTCCTTCAGTCGCCTGTTCTTCGGCAAAAGCTATCGAGTGGGATGAATCATTTAAGAACATGGCAGACCCATCTGGTCGCGCAGTACAAAGCGTCCACAATGATTCCTACTAACCTCTAAAAATAAGGCTCCTAATATTAGGAGCCTTATTTCTTTACTGTAAATCTAAATCTTTGTTGTCAACCGTCACTTCGACTTGCTTACTTAGCATATTGACAAGCAATATGGAGCGCCTCTCGCCATCGGGCTCTTGATAAATCGCTTCCATCCCAGCGAACTGCCCCGTGGCGACATTCACTGTGTCTCCCTTTTCAGGTAATCCAGCCTGCATTAAGCCCTCTTGCTCTGTTTCGATCTCCTTGAGAGTAACGATCAAGTCACCTTGTAAAATTTGAGGAAGCGCTCCTCGACGAACGAAATCGACAACACCACGAGTAGAACGGATCGTCGTGAACGTCGGTCCCTGCTCTACATCAAACCGAGCAAATATGTATGACGGGAAGAGTGGCTCTTTTTTTACTTGTCTCTTACCACGAACCATTTTTTCGATTTGTATTTCCGGGTAGTAACACTCTACCCCTTGGTTTTCTAAGTGCATCTTCGCACGCTGCTGTTCACTGCGTTTACAGTAAAGCAAGTACCACTGTTTCATTATTATTTAGCCAACTGTTGTTTTGCCTAACATCCTAGCAATTTTCACTATTGTTAGTAAGGCTAAAATTGCAAGCATATTTAAGCGCGAAAAATAACAGCTGACTGTCATTTACAACCACCGATTTTGCAAAGTTAGTTTGTAGCACAGCGTTACCCCTCCCCTTTCTTGGCTTTTATTACTTATTTTCAAACACTTACAGAAAACATGAGAACAGATACCATCAAACCGCCCATTGCAGTCAATTAATCTGAGAGGTATATGTAATCAAAAATAAAATTCTTTAATAGATAAGATTAGTAATATTTATGTCAAACCAACATCAACAATTCTTCGGCCATCCTCGTGGCCTGTTCCTACTGTTCGGAACCGAACTTTGGGAGCGATTTTCTTACTATGCGATGCGCGCAATCTTGGTGCTCTATTTAACCGATACAACGATAAATGGTGGGTTAGGATGGACAACTAAGGATGCCCTTGACCTATACGGTACTTATACAGGGCTTGTTTACATTACACCTTTGATTGGTGGTTACTTAGCGGATAACTATTTAGGTCAACGTCGCTCTGTCTTGATTGGCGGTATGCTGATGGCTTGTGGCCAATTCACCCTCGCAATGCCAGCAAACGCTTTTGGCCTTGATACCCTCAGTGCCTTTTACCTTGGCCTGGCGCTATTAATTGCTGGTAACGGTATGTTTAAGCCAAACATTTCTACTATGGTTGGTAATTTGTACCAAGAGGGAGACAACCGTCGCGATGGCGCCTTTACCATTTTTTATATGGGGATCAACATTGGTGCCCTGCTAGCAGGGTTTGTGTCAGGTTCAGTCACTACTTCTTTTGGCTGGAAAGCAGGTTTTGTCGTTGCAGGTATTGGTATGGTCATTAGCCTTGTGATGCAAATGACTTTGGCTCAATCATGGCTCGGTGATATTGGCCGTGAACCCGCAGCGAAACGAGATTTATCGACTAAAAATTCGGTCCAAAAGCAGCCACTAACAAAAGAAGAGTTTGATCGTATCAAAGTTATTCTAGTGATGAGCTTGTTCACTATCGTATTCTGGGCAGGTTTCGAGCAAGCTGGCGGCCTAATGAACATCTACACCCAACAGTACACCGATCGCATGATTGGTGGATTTGAAGTTCCTGCTGCTTGGTTCCAATCTTTGAATCCATTCTTCATTATCACCCTAGCGCCAGTATTGGCCGTATTATGGGTTAAACTCGGCAAACGCGAGCCAAACTCTCCAGTGAAGTTTGCACTGGCTATGTTCTTCCTAGCGCTTGGCTTCTTATGTATGGTTGGCGCTGTAATGGAACAAGGTGGCGACACGACAGTGAAAACATCAATGCTATGGTTAGTCGGTGCATTTTTCTTCCATACCCTTGGTGAGCTTTGCTTATCGCCAATTGGCCTTTCTCTGGTAACTAAACTAGCCCCACTACGTCTCGCCTCGCTGATGATGGGTGCATGGTTTGGCTGTAATGCGATAGCTAACTACGTTGCTGGCTATGTGGGCTCTCACGTTGGTGAACTAGGTGCAATGGCAATCTTTAGCGGTATTGCGGTGACTGCAACGGTATCTGGTGTCATTCTGCTATTGTTCTCAAACACACTAGTTCGCTGGATGCATGGTGCAGAAAGTCCGATTAGCAATGCTGAGCAAGTAGAAGAGCAACAAACTCAAATCGCTTAATAGCGGCCTACTCGCTATAAAAAATAAAAACGCCCGACCATCACTGGCCGGGCGTTTTTCCCTTTCCATTCTGTTTAGATTGGCAGGGAGGGGGAATTACTTCACGCTAGTCACGCGGCTTGTCTTCTCGCCTGTCGCAGATACAGAGCGGATAAACACTTCACCTTTCACATTAGGACGAGCATTGTCTGCGTAAGTTAGCCAGTTCTTGCCGTCTAGAGAGTATTGAAGCTTCACACCTGGGAACTGAACGTTCATTGCAAGTTTGCCATCTTCTACTTTCGCACCTGGTACAGGTAGGCGGTAGTCGATACCTGATTTCTCTAGCTTAGCCAGTTCACGCTGGCCAAGTAGGTTCGCAAAGCGGTTGTAGTCTTGGTTTAGCGCAGCTTTGTCTACTAGGTTAGAGTTTTGCGAGTATTCAACACCCACTTTGTAGTCGTTTTCCCAATCAGCACGGTGCCACGCACGCTCAGCCGCCGCTAGTACGCGAGGGAATACCATGTACTCGTATTGCTCATCGTTACGTACTGTCTCAGACCAAAGCTGTGCTGATAGACCATAGAAAGGTTTCGCTTCAATTTCACCTTTACCAGTAAAGCCATTGCCATCGCGGTCTAAAGACGTTTCTGCGTTCTGAGGCATGTTCTCTGGTGCAAAGCCAAACATCTTACGAGTGTCTGTTGCACGCGTTGCCCAGTAGTAACCACGCTCTTTCGGGTCAACTTCGTATGGCATGTCCATGTAAACGTAGTCTGGGTTAGAAACGATCACGTCGTAACCTTTCTTAGACCACTCGTAAACTGATGATGTGCCACCCCAGTAAAGAACGTCCCAGAAGTTAACACGTGTGTTTTCTGTTGCGAACGCTTTCTCACCTTCACTGTACTTTAGGCCATCTTGCCAAGCTTGGAAGTTTGCAATGCCTTTCTCAGCCACAATCTTCGACACTTCTTCTGCGAAGTGGCTTGGTAGATGAGCGAAGTCGCTTACCGTACCGTCTGCAATTAGCGTCTGACATTGTGGAGACTGTGCGAATGGCTTATCTTGTTTAGACAGGTCAATCGTACCTTTCCAGCTCACTTTGTCTTGTGCGTTCATATCTTGGAAACCAGCGCCTAGCTTAATGTTCTTCGCTTCGTCACCACCAAAGTGCCATGTTTTTAGCGGAGCGCCTGCCTCAGCATGCATTGCCGCCACTTCTGAAATAACTTTATCAACAAAGCGAGTTGAAGATTCCATACATGGGTTGATGAAGCTTTGCTTGTTGTAGAACTGAACCGTCGTTACATTCGATGTATCTTTAGGATCCATCAGGCGGTATTCGTTCGCTTCTGCTTCTTTACCTTCTTCCATTAGACGGTCGTAACGCGCTTCCATTGATACTACTGCTGCACGAGCGTGCGCTGGCATATCAATTTCAGGAATCACTTCGATGTTACGCGCTTTCGCGTACTTCAAGATTTCTACGTAGTCTGCTTTGCTGAAGTAGCCAGAGCCAAAGTTGTCTGATGTTGGACCAGAGCCAAGCTGAGGCAGTAAACAGCTTTTCTCTTGTATATCGAAACAACGGTTAGCACCCACTTCTGTCAGCTCAGGTAGACCCGGGATTTCTAAACGCCAGCCTTCATCATCCGTTAGGTGAAGGTGTAGTTTGTTCATCTTGTACGCAGCGATTTGGTCTAGCGTTGCAAGAATTGCGTCTTTAGAGTGGAAGTTACGAGCCACGTCCACCATCACACCACGGTAATCAAAACGAGGCGCGTCTTTAATAGACAGTTGTGGTAGAGAATCAGCATTTTGGCTATCTACCAGGCCAAAGATAGATTGTACTGCGTAGAAAGCACCTGCTTGGTCAAACGCTTTAATCGCAATACCGTCGCCTTTGATGCTCATCTCGTAAGCACCAGATTTTGCTAATTCACCGGTGAAGTCTGCAGGAACAACAGTGAGGCTTACAGGAAGGGAGCCTTGAACGTCCACACCTACCACTTCTGCACGATCTTGAATTGCCGCGTATTGAGTCGCATCGAATGCGTCTTTAGGCAGAGCGATACCCGCCGCGATATCTACTGTGCCTTTACCTGCTTCAACAGACAGTGGCGTTGGTAGTAACGTGGTTGATACGTCTTGTTTTGCTAGGTCTTGGTTTTTCTCAAAACGAGACACTGCGTTAGCAAATACGTTGTTGTCATCTGGCGTACGTTTTAGGTTGTTACCCTCAAGGCCAGTTACGAAAGATGCAACATCTTCTGTGTTAAGAGAAGCGATCATCTTAGGCTCTGCATTCGGTGCAGCGACGAAAGCGCCTGGCATGAAGTCAGTTTCAAATAGCTGCCAGTATTCAGCAACAAGAGGAAGCACAACCTCTTCACCTGCAGCAAAGCCATCAAAACTATCGGTCGGTTCTAGTTTGTGTAGATCACCCGTTACGCGAGAAATTTTGAATTGCTCGTTGTCTACATCCAGAATCAGACGAATGCTGTGGAAGTAAATAGCCCAATCTTTAGAGTCAACCGCTTGACCTTGGTTAACTAGCGTCATGTTTACCTTGTTACAAGACGCCCACTCTGCGCCCATCTCTTGGCATGCAAGGCCTTCGTTAGCACCATGGTTAGTGAGTACTTCGTATTGAACACCTAAGTTTGCTGCAAGTGAGTTAACAACATTTTGTTCAGTAGACTGGAATGATGCGCAACCTGCTAGCGTAGCCAACAAAGAAGTCGCGATGAGCGTTTGTTTAAACATCTTACTTACCTTTAAAAGTGGAGCGAAGCCTGAAAAAGTAGGCGTCAAAATCAAGATGTAATCACAATAGCCCGAGTTATTTTTCATCGTAAAATTAATCATCTTCGAAAGTGATCAATTTCAAACTTTATAAATCCCCAGACTTATAAAGCCATATAAAACATAAACTTATAATTAACGTCAATTTCGTTGGACTTATTTTGACGGGATTACTGAGAAGTAAGTCACAGCTTTTCACTAGGTTTAGATTAAATAACGAATAAAGATCACACTGGCTTAATTCATGTCTTAAAATAAAATTGACTCATGACGTGAAAAGCGTGAATTAACGCACACTTTCCACTCGTCAAAACACGTCGTTTTTTTTAGTTTGAACAATTTTTCAGTAAAGGCTGTATCTCATATGCGAATTCTCATCGCCACGCTGGCTGGCTTACTAACTAGCCCCGCATTGGTAGCCGAACCGCTTTTTTGGCAAGCGAACAAAGGCGCGCTCACCTACTACATATTCGGTTCAGTCCATGTCGGAGATGAGAGTATGTACCCTCTCCCCAATAAAGTGACAAATAAGCTTCAGGAGAGCGATGGGTTGATTATTGAAGCCGATATTCGAAATACACAAGGGATCAGTTATCCACCCATCACCCTTTTGAGCAAAGATGTCCTAACGAACAAACATAAGGATGAGTTGAAGGGCATCGCGACTTTGCTCGAATTGAACTCCGACCAATTACTCAACTCACCGCCATGGGCAGCCGCCTTGGCTATTCAGATGAAACAAATTGAGTACTTAGGCTATCAAGCCGAGAAGGGAGTCGACACGCACTTGATGGACAAGGCATCGTTAAGAGATACGCCTATCATCAGCCTAGAAAGCCTTCAGTCGCAAATCGATTTGCTGACAGGGCAAGCTCAATCAGGGAAAGAACTACTCGTAAGTGCGATTGAAGAGTTTGACCACTCTGAAGACGCAACTCGCTGCTTGATTAAAAGTTGGCAAGCGGGTGACTTAGATAAATTAATCGAGTTTTCCTCTCTTACGGAAATGTCACCAGAGTTTGAACAGTCATTTTTAATAGATCGTAATCTAAATTGGGTGAAGCAGTTGGCCAGTCCTGATTGGTCTAAAGGCAATAAAGGCTCTTACATGATGGTCGTGGGTACACTACACCTCATTGGTGAGCACAGTGTGATTGAGTTACTCAAACAAGATGGCTTTGCGGTAAAACAACTTTCAGAGAGTAAACAGGCATTTTGTGAGTTTCAGTATTAGTCCCGCAGGTCTCCCGCCAGTTCGTTAGCCTGCTACGAAAGCACGCTCTCTTAATGTGGTTAGTGAAGAGACATTCTTTGAACATCAGGCGAACCCACCTCGGCTCGAATCTCTAAACCACAAATGCAAAAAGTGCCCTACATTTCTGTAGAGCACTTCTTTAAATATGACCGCTGAAGAGCCAGATTCTAATTTCAGACGAACCCCACTCGGGTTCTAATCCTATTTCCTATGCTCTAAAACGAGGAAAGCCTGCTATAAAAGCAGGCTTTCTTAATGTGGTCGGTGAAGAGGGATTCGAACCCCCGACCCTCTGGTCCCAAACCAGATGCGCTACCAAGCTGCGCTATTCACCGAGATGTGTCTTCGAGCTCATTGCCCGTCAACGAGAGCGTATATTACGGATTCTCGAAGCTAACGCAACCCCTATCGATTAACTTTTTCAAATTATTAGTTTGTTTGACTAAAACAACATCAACGGGCCACAAACTGTGAGCAAAAACACACCAACAAAAACAAAGCTGCAACCTAATAACAACATTTGATCCAGATCAGTGTTGCATAATTAACCAGAGTTTACGGTATCTCCTGTCATCTCACTTTGTACTCGATGGAGGAACTATGGACTTTTGGCTTGATCTCCTATTTGGTAATGCGGTAGGTCTATCTTCAATGATTGTGATCTTTGGCGCCTTAGGTCTAATGCTATTCTATGGCGGTTTCATCATCTACAAAGTGATGAACGACAAATCTCCTCACTAGAATCGCTTAGCCCTATTCACAGAATAGATATTCGCTATGCACCGAAGTAGATACATTGTCTGCTTCGGTTTTTTATTTTTTGCTCAGTCAAATAGTGATCATCCTATGCGGCCAAAGGTATAATGTCGGTATTGATTTCCTACCCTGAGATATCACTATGTCTCACGATGACGATTTCGCCCTCTTTCAACAAATGATGGGCAACGTAAAACCTATCCATAACGATACAGCAGAGCTAAAGAAACAACATAAAGTATCTGAAGCTCAACTTGCCAAGCGTGAAGCCGCTATTTGGTTGACCGAAGAGGATCCAGAATACCTCTCAATCGATCACGCTGAAATGCTCAAGCCTGACGACATTATCGAGTTTAAGCGAGATGGCGTACAAGACGGCGTCTATAAAAAACTGCGTCTAGCAAAGTACCCTATTCAAGCCAGACTAGATCTACACAAACGGACCCTAGAGCAAGCGCGAGATGAAGTCGTCAAGTTTTTAAAGCAATGTATGCGGCTGGACATCCGCACCGTGGTCATTGTTCATGGCAAGGGTGAACGCTCTAATCCACCAGCCCTTATGAAAAGTTTCGTCGCACAATGGCTGATGCAAATCAAAGAGGTGCAATGTGTTCACAGTGCCCAACGCTTTCATGGTGGCACTGGAGCGGTGTACGTTTTGTTACGAAAAAGCGCTGAGAAAAAGATTGAGACACGTGAGCGACATCAAAAACGATTGGGTTAACGCCCCTGCGGTGCTAGAATGCGCGCCCTCAATGTGCTGATGTTTTCATCAGCACTTTTTATTAACCGCCGTTGTGAAACGTTAGGAGAACAACATGTCACAAGATAATGCAAAACGCCTCAATAAGTTCATCAGCGAAACGGGCTTTTGCTCTCGCCGAGAAGCTGATCGATTGATTGAGCAAGGTCGCGTCACCATCAATGGTCAAGTTCCTGAAATGGGGACAAAAGTGATGCCAGGAGACGATGTTCGCGTCGATGATAAACCAATCAACGCGGTCACTGATAAGCCTGTCTACATTGCGCTAAACAAACCAACAGGTATTACCTGCACCACGGAGCGCGATATTCCGGGCAATATCGTTGATTTCGTTGGCCATAAAAAACGCATTTTCCCTATTGGTCGCCTTGATAAGCCTTCAGACGGTCTTATCTTTCTGACCAACGATGGTGATATCGTTAACAAAATACTTCGTGCTGGTAATAACCACGAAAAAGAGTATGTGGTTCGAGTCGATAAACCAATCAGCGATGACTTCATCAAGAAAATGTCTTCGGGCGTGAATATTCTCGATACCATCACCTTGCCGTGTAAAGTGACCAAAGAGACCAAGTTTTCATTCCGTATAGTTCTAACTCAAGGCCTCAACCGTCAAATTCGCCGCATGTGTGAAGCCTTGGGCTATGAAGTATTCAAACTTCGCCGTGTGCGTATTATGAATATCTCTCTTGATGGTATTCCGAATGGCCAATGGCGCTACTTAACAGATGCGGAAGTGGCTGAAATTCTTGCCATGTGTGAAGGCTCAAGTAACACTGAAGAAGCTTCAAAGATCGATGCTAAAGGTAAACGTATTCGCAAAGCGACAGACGCTAAACTGTTTGATAGCCGAGAAGAAAACCAAGACTCGACCGCTCGTCGCAACCAGAAACAACGAACCTTCAAAGGCCGTAACGCGGATGAATTCCGTCACGCACCGAACTCTAAGAAAGGTCGCCACAGCGGTAAGCAAAGTGAGTTTAAAGGTAAGCCAGGTGGCAATAAAGGGAAGACCTTCCATAAGCCTGCGTCTGAGAATAGTCAACGCCCTAGCAAGCCAAAGCGCGGCGGCACATTAAGTCTGAAGAAATAATTAGCAAACGAAAAGGGAGCCAACAATCGGCTCCCTTTTTAAATCATAGCTATCGACAACTTATAGCGTACCGAAGATTTTATCGCCTGCGTCACCAAGACCAGGGACGATGTAGCCTTTATCGTTTAGCTTCTCATCGATCGCAGCAGTGAATAGCTCAACATCTGGGTGTGCTTTTTCTAACGCTTCGATACCTTCAGGAGCAGAAACTAAAACGAGAACTTTAATCGCTTTACAACCTTTCTCTTTAAGTAGGTCGATAGTAGCGATCATTGAACCACCTGTCGCTAGCATAGGGTCAACAACAAGCGCAATACGCTCATCCATGTTAGACGCTAGCTTGTTGAAGTATGGTACTGGCTCAAGTGTTTCTTCATCACGGTAAATACCAACAACGCTGATACGAGCACTTGGCATGTGCTCAAGAACACCATCCATCATACCCAAACCTGCACGTAGGATAGGCACAACGGTTACCTTTTTACCTTTGATTTGGTCAACTTCAACAGGACCATTCCAACCTTCAATGGTTACTTTTTCCGTTTCAAAGTCTGCAGTCGCTTCGTACGTTAGTAGGCTACCAACTTCTGTGGCTAGCTCGCGAAAGCGCTTCGTGCTGATGTCACCTTCTCTCATTAGACCTAGTTTGTGCTTAACAAGAGGGTGTTTTACTTCAACAACTTTCATTTCCATCTCCGGCTTATGTGGTGATTTTTAAACAAACCTTCAGATTATAAACGATTTCGTTCTCAATTTCTTGCGTAAAGACAAAAGAAAAAACTCACGCAAACGTTTGCTATATGGGTTTATCCGCTGTTAGAATAGCGCCGTTTTCATATCCAACTTAAAAACCGAGGACTTCCCTGTGAGTGCTGATAACACATCTCTTAGCTATAAAGACGCTGGCGTAGATATCGATGCAGGCAACGCGCTTGTTGACCGTATTAAAGGTGCTGTAAAACGCACACGTCGCCCAGAAGTAATGGGTGGTATTGGTGGTTTTGGCGCATTGTGTGAACTGCCAACAAAATACAAACAACCTGTGTTGGTATCAGGTACTGATGGCGTAGGAACCAAACTTCGCCTCGCTTTGGATATGAACAAGCACGACACAATCGGCGTTGACCTTGTTGCTATGTGTGTGAACGATCTTATTGTTCAAGGCGCGGAGCCTCTATTTTTCCTAGATTACTACGCTACGGGCAAACTCGACGTTGACACCGCAGCAGACGTTGTCTCTGGCATCGCTGATGGTTGTATTCAGGCAGGTTGTGCGCTAATTGGTGGTGAAACCGCTGAAATGCCAGGCATGTACGAAGGCGAAGACTACGACGTCGCTGGCTTCTGTGTCGGCGTGGTAGAAAAAGAAGACGTGATCGACGGCACCAAAGTTGCTGCTGGCGATGCGCTTATCGCGGTCGGCTCAAGTGGTCCACACTCAAACGGTTACTCATTAATCCGTAAGATCCTTGAAGTATCTGGCGCAGACAAAAACGAAGAGCTAGCAGGTCGCACAATCGGCGAGCACCTACTAGAACCAACCAAGATTTACATCAAATCAGCACTGAAAATGATTGAGAAACACGACATTCACGCGATTTCTCACATCACAGGTGGTGGTTTCTGGGAAAACATCCCGCGCGTACTTCCTGAAGGTACTAAAGCGGTTGTTGATGGTAACAGCTGGGAATGGCCAATCATCTTCAAATGGCTACAAGAGAAAGGCAACGTAACGACTCACGAAATGTATCGCACATTCAACTGTGGTGTTGGCCTAGTGATTGCTCTTCCGAAAGATCAAGCTGATGCAGCGGTTGAACTTCTAAATGCAGAAGGTGAAAACGCTTGGGTAATCGGTGAGATCGCTTCTGCTGAAGCCGGCGAAGAACAAGTAGAGATCAAATAAGCATGAAGAGTATCGTTGTTTTAGTTTCAGGAAACGGTTCTAACCTACAAGCAATTATTGATGCTTGCAGCAAAGACATTACTAACGGTCGTGTCACGGCGGTCTTTTCCAACAAAGCGAATGTCTTTGCCTTAGAGCGAGCAGAAAAAGCAGGGGCAGCCGCTCACTTCCTTGATCCTAAAGCTTTCGATACTCGTGACGCGTTTGATAAAGAGCTCATGAAGCAGATCGACGAATATCAACCTGATGTCGTTGTACTTGCTGGCTATATGCGTATTCTGAGCGGTGAGTTTGTTCGTCACTACCAAGGACGTATGATCAATATTCACCCTTCTCTTCTGCCCAAATACCCTGGCTTAAATACCTATCAGCGTGCCATTCATGCTGGTGATGAAGAGCATGGCACCAGTGTTCACTTCGTAACAGAGCAACTTGATGGCGGCCCTGTCATCCTACAAGCTAAAGTGCCAATTTTCGATGAGGATACGGTCGAAACATTAACTGAACGCGTACAAACTCAAGAGCACAGAATCTACCCACTGGTCGTAAAATGGCTAGTGGAAGAGCGCTTAGTAATGAAAGATGAAAAGGAAGCCTACCTTGATGGAGAGCTTCTGGGTATTCATGGCTACGCTGCCCAAGAGTAATTTGGTTTTCAATCCATTTGGCGAGCTTTCATGCTCGCCTTTTTTTCATCTCTCGTTCATCTTGGGTTAGGTAAATTCAGATTGAACGCATAGGAGAATAGTCATGGATTTAAAAAGTTTACTCAATCAAGCACTCAACTCAGATATAGTCCAGCAAGGTCAAAAACAACTCAAACAGCAATCCAGCTCAGGTACGCTCAAATCACTTGGAGCTGGAGCAGTTGGCGGCGGATTAGTGAACCTTCTGATGGGCTCCAAGAAGAGCAAGAAGCTTGGCAAAAAAATGAGGGTCAATGCGTTAAAAATTGGAGGTGTCGCTGCACTTGGCGCACTGGCCTATAAGGTATACAACGACTCTCAAACCAATCAGGCCTCTCCTGAACCTCAAAATGAGTTTCGCGAAGATGATCCAATACATAGTGAACTCATCTTAAAAGCCATGATCGCAGCTGCAAAAGCTGACGGCCATGTAGACACACAAGAAATGGAGCGCATCGAGAACGCACTCAAAGAGTCGGGAGTTGGCCACCAACTTCAAAGCATTATCCACAATGAGCTGAATAAACCACTCGACCCAAATGAAGTCGCACGTTTAGCCGCGACACCACAGCAAGCCGCTGAAATTTACCTCGCCTCCTTGATAGTGATAGACGAGCAGAACTTTATGGAAAAAGCCTATTTGCAAGAGCTTGCTAAACAAATGCAACTGGCGCCAGAAGTTATCAACCAGCTTGAGGCACAACTGCGTATTGAGCAATAATTGGTCGACAGCCTCTTGGTCTTGCGCTAGAACAACCTTAGCTTTTGAGTTTGTTCAGACGAGTGTGTATATTTGAGAGCAGTTATCATTTATTGGAGAATTAGCCATGCAAGTATACGGCTGTTGTGAATTGGTTCGTGAGCTGTACGCTCAGATCGGTAGTGGCGATCAAGCTTATGTCCCTCAGGCAATATCTTGTGCAGTACGAGCACTAAATGACATCGCTGCGGATGACTCTTTACCAAAGGAAGCCAGAGAAAAAGCCGCTTTCGCTGCTGCTAATCTACTTATCTCGGACTTCGAGGATAAGTAATGAACTTAGCCAACTTTGAAACGATGGATCCTATCATGTTGATGAGCATCGTGAACATGAAACTACGTGATGACTTTGGTGGTGATCTGGACAAACTCGCTGCTTACTTCGATATCGACAAAGCGGCGCTTGAAGCAAAATTAGCGACCGCTGGCTTTGACTTCCTACCTGATGCTGGCCAATTCCGATAATAAGAATCCACTATTCTGTTACAAAAAAACCGCCCCGTTTGAGGCGGTTTTTCTTTAAGACAATCTAGACGATTACTCTTCGTCAAACATCTCTTCTTCACGGGCTGCTTTTGCCGCAAGGTAACGAGATTTTTTGTCAGCCGCTTCTTGAGCTAGACGCGCTTCGCGTTCTTCACGCTCTTTGCGAGCTTCGCCTTTACGCTCATTCCGCGCGGCTTGGTTTTTGATGAAACCCGCTAACTCTTTTTCTGCCCATTCTTGAGCTGCAGCTTCTGTTTCAAAACCTGACTCACGTTTTGATACTGTCGTCTTACGTGATGTAACTTGGCGAGTAATTTCTGCACACCAACCGTTACGTTTTTCAGTAGTACGGATGGCAAATTTTCTATTTTTAGACATTTTTCATTCCTAAGGGATTAATCAGGGATTCGGTCAACTTGATCACTCCATCTAAGCTGAGCTGTTTAACACCATCCCTTGGTAAGCGCGGTATTAGAGCATAAAAGTGAGATCTATGCTGCAAATTTTTCGTCGTATTGTACCAAAAATAAAGCGCTGGTCTCTCAACCAGCGCTTTACTATTTTTGTGAACCTTCGACTAAATCAAGTTAACCTAAGTTCTTACGTGCGTTTTGGAACATACGCATCCAAGCACCGTTCTCGCCCCAACCTTCTGGAGACCATGAGTTAGCCACTGTACGGAATACACGCTCTGGGTGTGGCATCATGATAGTTACGCGGCCATCTTGAGTCGTAAGACCTGTGATTGCGTTTGGTGAACCGTTCGGGTTGTTCGGGTATTGCTGCGTTGGGTTACCGTGGTTGTCCACGTAGCGAACCGCAACCGTACCTGATGCTTCAATCGCCGCTAGGTGGTCAGCGTCACGAACTTCTACGCGACCTTCACCGTGAGATACTGCGATTGGCATACGAGAACCTGCCATACCATCGAAGAATACAGAGTCAGACTTCTGAACTTCTACTAGGCTGAAGCGAGCTTCAAAACGCTCAGACTCATTGCGAACGAAGCGTGGCCATAGGTCTGCACCTGGAATTAGCTCTTTCAGGTTCGATAGCATCTGACAGCCGTTACACACACCTAGAGAGAACGTATCTTCACGCTGGAAGAAGCCTTCAAACTGGTTGCGAGCTTGTTCGTTGAACAAGATAGATTTCGCCCAACCTTCACCGGCACCTAGAACGTCACCGTAAGAGAAGCCACCACAAGCTACTAGACCTTGGTACTCTTCTAGCACAGCTTGACCGGTTAGGATATCGCTCATGTGAATATCAGTTGCTTCAAAGCCAGCACGGTCGAATGCTGCTGCCATCTCAACGTGAGAGTTAACACCCTGCTCACGTAAGATTGCCATCTTAGGCTTAGCGCCTTTCGCGATATATGGTGCGGCAATATCTTCGTTCACATCGAAGCTTAGCTTAACGTTCAGACCTGGGTCAGAGTTGTCTTTCTTAGCTTCGTGCTCTTGGTCAGCACATGCTGGGTTATCACGTAGACCTTGCATCTTGTGCGTAGTCTCAGCCCAGATTGTACGTAGTTCAGTACGGTTACGCTCTAGAACGACTGTGTCACCAGAAGTAATCACTAGCTCATCAGATGCTTCTACAGAGCCAATAACGTGTGAACATGCTTCAAGACCGTTTGCTGCTAGCGTTGAAAGTACAGCGTCCAGGTCATCATTCTTAACCTGAAGTACCGCACCTAGCTCTTCGTTAAATAGAGAGGCTAGAGCATCGTCACCTAGGTCAGCAATATCTGCTTTCACACCACAGTGACCTGCGAATGCCATTTCAGCTAGAGTAACGAATAGACCACCGTCACCCTTATCGTGATAAGCCACTACTTGATCGTTCGCTACAAGAGTTTGAACGCCGTCGTAGAAACCTTTTAGTTGCGCTGCGTTGTCTACGTCTGCTGGCTTGTCACCAAGCTGTTTGTAAACCTGCGCTAGTGCTGTTGCACCTAGACGATTTTGACCGTTACCTAGGTCAATAAGTACTAGTGACGTGTCACCTTTGTCAGTGCGAAGCTGAGGAGTGATTGTCTTACGAACATCTTCAACACGAGCAAACGCAGTGATGATCAGAGATAGCGGAGACGTGACTTCTTTCTGCTCGCCATTCTCTTCCCACTTAGTCTTCATCGACATTGAGTCTTTACCCACAGGGATAGTCAGACCAAGTGCTGGACATAGCTCTTCACCCACGGCTTTCACTGCTTCGTAAAGACCAGCATCTTCACCCGGGTGACCTGCTGGAGACATCCAGTTTGCAGACAGTTTAATGTGTTTGATATCACCGATGTTTGTCGCGGCGATGTTAGTGATCGCTTCACCCACCGCTAGACGAGCAGAAGCACCGAAGTCTAGTAGAGCAACTGGCGTACGCTCACCCATTGACATAGCCTCACCGTGGTAAGTGTCGTAACTTGCTGCTGTTACTGCGCAGTTAGCAACTGGAACCTGCCACGGGCCAACCATTTGGTCACGCGCAACAAGACCAGTCACCGTGCGGTCACCGATAGTGATTAGGAATGTTTTTTCTGCAACCGTTGGAAGACGTAGAACGCGATCCACTGCTTCGTTTAGCTCGATACCGTCACGGTTAACCGCTGGGTTGTTTGCTTTTAGCGTTTTCGCATCACGGTGCATCTTAGGCGTCTTACCTAGAAGCACATCCATTGGCATGTCGATTGGCGTGTTCTCGAAGTGTGAATCTTCAAGTTTCAGTTCACGCTCTTCTGTTGCCACACCAACTACTGCGTATGGTGCGCGCTCACGCTTACAGATCGCATCGAATACTTCCATATTCTCTGGCGCAACTGCCATTACGTAACGCTCTTGAGATTCGTTACACCAGATCTCAAGTGGGCTCATGCCCGGCTCGTCATTTGGCACGTCACGCAGTTGGAAGATACCACCACGTTCGCCATCATCAACAAGCTCTGGAAGTGCGTTAGAGATACCGCCCGCGCCCACATCGTGGATGAACGCAATTGGGTTAGCATCGCCAAGTTGCCAACAACGGTCGATCACTTCCTGACAACGACGCTCCATCTCTGGGTTTTCACGCTGTACTGAAGCGAAATCTAGGTCTTCTGCTGATTGACCAGATGCCATTGAAGAAGCTGCACCACCGCCAAGACCGATGTTCATTGCAGGACCACCCAATACGATTAGGCTTGCGCCGACTGGGATCTCTTTCTTCTGCACGTGCTCGTCGCGGATGTTACCCATACCACCAGCAATCATGATTGGCTTGTGGTAACCACGAACCTCAACACCGGCGTGAGAGTTTACTTTCTCTTCATAAGTTCGGAAGTAACCAAGTAGGTTTGGACGACCAAATTCGTTGTTGAACGCCGCGCCACCAAGTGGGCCTTCTAGCATGATATCTAGGGCGTTAACGATGCGACCTGGCTTACCGAAATCTGTTTCCCATGGCTGTTCAAAACCAGGAATACGTAGGTTTGAAGTGGTGAAACCAACTAGACCTGCTTTTGGCTTACCACCGATACCCGTTGCGCCTTCGTCACGAATTTCACCGCCTGAACCAGTCGAAGCGCCCGGCCAAGGAGAGATCGCTGTCGGGTGGTTGTGCGTTTCCACCTTCATTAGGATATGCGCTTTCTCTTGGCTGTAACCGTACTGGCGAGTTTCTGGGTTCGGGAAGAAACGACCTACATCAGAGCCCACCATGACTGCTGCGTTATCTTTATAGGCAGATAACACATTGTCTGGTGTTACTTCGAATGTATTTTTGATCATCTTGAACAGAGACTTCTCTTGCTTAACACCGTCGATAGTCCAGTCTGCGTTGAAGATCTTGTGACGACAGTGCTCCGAGTTCGCCTGTGCAAACATCATTAGCTCGATGTCTGTTGGGTTACGATCTAGCTTGTTTACGAACGCATCGTAAAGGTACTCGATTTCATCATCTGCAAGTGCAAGACCGAGGGTAACGTTTGCGTTTTCAAGCGCAGCACGACCACCATTGAGTAGGTCTACATCTGCTACTGGCGCTGGCTCTGCTACTTGGAAAAGTGCCGCTGCTGAATCGAAGTCAGTGAAGATAACTTCCATCATACGGTCGTGCAGAATCGCTTTAAGCTCAACCAGTTGAAGCTCTGAAAGTTCAGAGGATGTTTCGATGTAGTAAGCAGTACCGCGCTCTAGGCGTACCACTTTGGCTAAACCACAGTTGTTGGCGATATCGGTCGATTTTGAAGACCAAGGAGAAATAGTGCCCGGGCGAGGAGTTGCGAGCAGAAGCAAACCTTCTGGCTCATGCTCTTCAATTGTTGGACCGTAAGTCAGTAGTTTTTCAAGTTTCTCAACTTCTTGATCATCTAGCTCTGCTGAAAGTTCAGCAAAATGGGCAAACTCAGCGTAAATGCCTGTGACAGGCAGGCTAAGTTCACGACAAAGCTCTAGAAGCTTGTTAACACGAAATTCAGATAGAGCTGGGGAGCCACGAAAAATTCTCATGTGCTTAGGTCTCTTATGCAATTGATGAAGGTGATATTGGAATAAATTCAGTGGGTTAAATGTCACACAAGGCTAATTCACCTTATGCTATTCACTGTTTTCTTCGAAGCTATTCCCGAAGGTTTTCCAAACCTATGCCGATTCCACCTCTTGGTTGCGGGCGCATTATATAGCAATTGTTTTTGTGATGTAACACCAAAAGCAACCGTTTGCGTCATTTTTTTTGTCAATTTTGAAATACAACATAATTCCGAAATTAAGATCACTTCTCCCGAAGCCACACTGATTATCTTGCCTTGTTATGACACTTTGATATAAATGCCCTACTGGATGTACGAGATTGTCATTAAATGAATAAGAATTACCTGTCCCGACTGCACACGTTAGCTACTGTGCTGCTTGGGGGGCTCCTACTATCAGGCTGTCAAATTGAGTCAGAACCTAAGAGTGAACTGGAGCAAATTAAAGAGCGCGGCGTGCTAAGGGTTGGAACATTAAACAACCAACTCTCTTACTATATTGGTCCTGATGGCCCCGCTGGACTTGACTATGAGTTAGCTCGAGAGTTTGCCAATGAGCTCGGCGTGCAGCTCGAGATGAAGCCTGCCTATCGTATTTCAAGCCTCTATCCTGCCCTACGAAACGGCGAAATCGATATTATTGCGGCTGGGTTAAGCCAATCGCCGGAAAGATTGAAAGCGTTTAGACCAGGCCCCGCTTACTATTACGTGAGCCAACAGGTGGTCTATAAAAAGGGTCAATGGCGACCACGTAACTTAGAACAGTTACTCGAACTGCAATCCGAGTTAGAACAAAGTAATGACAACGAACCGGTTATTCAAATTGTGGGAGATTCACATTTCAACCAAACCTTGGCGGCCATCCAACAAGAGCACCCACAATTTATTTATAAAGTCGACCCAAACGCAGACGTTAACGACCTGCTCAAAAAGGTCTCTGAAGGAGATTTGCAATTTACGGTTGCGGACTCTGTTGAAGTTTCACTCTCTCAACGTATCTATCCTGAGATTGCATTAGCCTTTGAGCTAACAGAAGATCAGCCGACTTCTTGGTTTCTGCGTCGCTCCCAAGATGAGAGTCTCTACGCCTTACTTATTGAGTTTTTTGGCTATATCAAACAATCAGGGCACTTGGCATCACTTGAAGAGAAGTACATCGGTCATGTCGACTCATTTGACTACGTGGATACTCGCGCGTTCATTCGTGCTCTCGATTCTAAGCTGCCTAAATGGTCACCACTGTTTAAAAAGTATTCCGATGAATTTGATTGGCGTTTAGTTGCAGCACTCGCCTACCAAGAGTCGCATTGGAATCCATTGGCGAAATCTCCTACCGGTGTCCGCGGCATGATGATGCTAACACTGCCAACTGCAAAAAGTGTTGGTGTTACCGATCGTTTAGACCCAGAGCAATCCGTGAAAGGTGGTGTAGAGTATTTACGCCGTATGGTTGCACGTATCCCCGACTCCATTGAAGAACATGAAAAAATCTGGTTTGCTCTCGCATCCTACAACGTAGGCTACGGTCACGTTATGGACGCAAGACGCCTAACCAAGCGGCAAGGTGGAAATCCAGACGCTTGGTCAGACGTAAAAGACCGCCTACCGTTACTGCGTCAGAAAAAGTACTACAGCCAGACTCGCTACGGTTACGCTCGCGGTGATGAGGCGCGTAACTATGTCGAAAACATTCGTCGCTACTATCAAAGCATCATTGGTCATGTTGAGAAACAGACATTGGCGGAAGACAATGACAACGTTGATGACTTGACCGTTATTCAAGTGCCGGATCAAGTTACCTCACAAGCGCAACCTCTTTCTGCAGCTGAATCAACCGTTGACCAGTTAGAAGCTGACTAGCTTCACCCTCAAGCGCGCAATTTTTGAACAAAGATTGCGCACTTGAAATCCTCCACTGCAACCCATACATAATATCGTGTGCTCGATCACTTGCGAAGTTTCTTAAAATGGTAACAATTGGCGAGTATAAAACCGATACGATCAGATAATCATGAACATTCATCAATGAATGTCAGTAATATTGTATTCACTCATAGAGGAGGTTGTTCTATGACTAGACGTAAACTACAGTCAAAACGCCTTAACAAAACCGTTGCTGCTAACCGCCGTAAACGCTTGCTTAGCAATAACAAGAAAAAGGTGATCGCACGTCACCGAGCATTCATGCAACTCATCTGTGCAGCGTAACACCAAGGAGCAAACATCTTGTCGATAAGATGTTTGCTTAAAACGACTATTATGATTTCTTTCGTCCCTTCTTCGCTTCATTCACCTGCTGAGCACGTGTTGCTTTACGCTCTGTCTTTTTCTCCTTGCGACGACGTTTGAAAAAGGACTGAAGTTGTACTCGGCATTCCTCCTCCAAAAGCCCCTGCTCTACATCTGCATAGTGATAAGCCGCTTGATGTTCAAAAAGGTTTAATACCGTTCCTGCAGCGCCAGCCTTCAAATCTGGTGCGCCAAACACAACACGCTTGACACGACTGTGCAACAACGCGCCCGCACACATAGGACAAGGCTCAAGCGTTACGTAAAGGGTGGTATCCAGCAATCGATAGTTCTCAAGTACTTGACCCGCTTTTCTGATGGTCTGCATTTCGGCATGCGCGGTGGCATCATGACAACCAATAGACTGGTTCCAGCCCTCTGCGATGATTTCACCATCTTTCACAAGCACGGCACCGACCGGGACTTCACCTTCAGTTTCCGCATGTGCTGCAAGTTCCATTGCGCGGCGCATATATTGTTCGTCTTGAGGGGTAAACTGGGAATCTGACACTGGGGCTCCAAAATCTAGCATAAATGCTGTGGGCCACGATTTTACCCTTAACCCACCAAGAGTAAAAGCGCACTGAATGGGCGAAAATACAAACAAAAAAACGCTGGCCTCTCGACCAGCGCTTTCGAATTACCAATACCTAAATAGTTGGTGTTGTTGCTAGGCAACAAGCAAGTTCAGCCCTATGAGCATAGAGGCTCTATGTGATTAGGGCGGCCGGCGCTCCGGGGAACTTGCGCAGTTAACAACGCTACAGCGCCAAATATGACGGTATTTACATAGTGTAAGTGTATGGCGCTTGGATACCTAGTGGAATACCCAGTGCCCAATATGCTACTAGGAAGATAGACCAGCCAATAAGCATTGCAATTGAGAATGGCATCATCAGTGACGCCAAAGTACCGATACCCGTCGACTTCACGTAACGCTGACAGTAAACAACCACTAGAGGGAAGAAGACCATCAGAGGTGAAATGATGTTTGATACAGAGTCACCCACACGGTATGCCGCTTGAGACAGTTCTGGAGAAATGCCTACAGCCATTAGCATAGGAACTAGGATTGGACCGATAAGTGCCCACTTCGCTGATGCAGAACCAATTAGCAGGTTTACAGAAGCCGTTAGAAGAATCATACCAATGATGGTCGCTTCACCCGGTAAGTTCATCGCTTTCAGACCTTCCGCACCGTATAGCGCTAGCATGGTACCAATGTTTGATTGTGCAAACGCAGAAAGGAACTGAGCACAGAAGAACGACATTACGATGTAAGCCCCCATCGTCGACATGGTGTCAGACATGGCCTTGATGATGTCGTTGCTTGTTTTGAATGTGCCCGAAACTTTACCGTAAACGTAACCTGGGATGATAAATAGAATGAAGATCAATGGAACGATTGACTTCATTAGCGGTGCTGAGAACGCTGTAATTTCGCCTTCCGGAGAACGTAGTGCTGAGTTTTCAGGGATGATTGCTGCGATCAAAACAGCAATACCTGCCATCATCGCCCAACCCGCGTAACGGAATGCTTTCGATTCTAGTTCAGTGAAAGAGCCAAGATCAGGCGCTTTTTCTGCGTCTTCATCGATTGGCGTGTTCGCTAAACGTGGCTCGATAATTTTCTCAGTGACGTACCAACCGATAGCAACGATGATGACTGAAGATAGACCCGTAAAGAAGATGTTCGCTAGAGGGTTAACCACGTACTCAGGATCCAGAACCTGCGCCGCTGTTTGCGTAAAGCCAGCTAGTAGAGGGTCGATACCTGAAGGGATGAAGTTTGCAGAGAAACCACCTGATACACCCGCAAACGCCGCTGCGATACCCGCTAGAGGGTGACGACCTGCCGCGTGGAAAATGATACCACCAAGAGGAATAACCAATACGTAACCCGCATCTGCTGCGGTGTGCGATACGATTGCGACAAGAATTAGCATTGGCGTAAGCAGCTTAGCTGGCGTGAAGTTCAGCATCTTCTTAAGGCCTGTAGTAATAAAGCCTGAAGAATCAGCAACGCCCACACCTAGCATCGCAACTAGAACGATACCTAAAGGTGCAAAGCCGGTGAACGTAGTCACCATATTCGCTAGGAAGCTTGCTAGAGATTCGCCAGTTAAAAGGTTGTTGATTGCAAGCGCTTCACCTGTGCGAGGGTTTAGCAGATCAAACGAAACGTTTGAAAGGAGAGCAGACGCCGCCCAAGTAATAACAAGAGCCCAGAAAAACAAAATTGCAGGATCTGGGATCTTATTACCTGCGCGTTCAATAAAGTTTAAAAAGCGATCCATACCACTCGGCTTATTGGATGGCGCTTGATTTACAGCTTGGTTACTCATGGTAACTCCATAGTGTGATGTTGTTGCCTCAGGCTTCTGGTTATTCTTTTTTCAGCCTATGATTCACCACACATTCTATTAAATAGGCTCATAAAAAGCACAAGGTTCTAGAGTTTTTTCCATATATGGAGACATATTTTGCAAAAACACCATTAACGTGCAACAAAATAAGAACACAACCCGATCAGGTTATGAAACAATTTAAATACTATTTTGAAAAATATAACGCACGCTTGTTAGTAAAAAATCACAACACCGTCTAGATATACAACTAGTTACTGTCGAACTCGCTATATTGTGAGATTGCACTCTTTAACGTCACGGATTGTTTGTCACCGAATCGGTCCCACCAGCACACTTCAACGGTCACTACACTCAGCGCGTTACTCAAGCTGGCAAAAGGGGAGACGTCACATTGGGTTATAAATCCGGAGGCTTTCGTAGAGCATAAACTTGAACTCACGCAGCTATCATCTGCTATATCAGAGTAACGGTATGACCCAGAAGCAGAAGAGATCCCCCTGCGCGTAAAAGACTCAAGTTTGTTTTCTGCAAGATAAAGCGCTTCAAGGCTCAGCTCTGCAAAATCGGCTTTGGACTCAGCCACTGCCTGCAACTTGATGAGCCCCATCGCTCCTACCCCTATCAATACAAAAGCGATCAACACTTCGATTAAACTGGCGCCCCGCTGCTTACAAATCATGCCATGATCCTCTGTACCATTTCACCACTTTGAATTTTTTTGACGGCCCCTCTATAACATCTCGATTGAAAGTAAAGTTAAGGGATGCATTGAACAAAGCATAAGTCCCAGGCGCATCCATCACATAGCCACCACTTGGATTAAAGGCTCCGTTTTGGAAGTAGCCAATTTTCTCTTTGGGCATTATTACCGTCGACCCCAAAGCTGAAATCACCCCTTCTAAAACACTACTTCCTCCTCCGGCACTCGTGTCATTTTCGGTGAGAGGCCAATCGCTAAAGTCCAACACTTGACCGCTGCTGTCGGTAAACTCATCGGAAACAAAATGGTATAACATTCCCTTAAATGCTTGAGAGCCTGTAACGGACAATATACCGTTATGAATCACTAGTATGATTCCGCTACTCAAATGGGTGTCAATTGCCGTGCTGATTATGTCGAAGTCTGCATCATTAATTTCACACCCACCGTACACCCAAATAGTGTCTTTGCCCTGCTCGATATTCTTTTTAATCTCTTCCGCACATTGAGTATTAAAGGTTGGGGAGCCCAGGTCTTCCACTTTTGTTAACGTTTCGCCATTCAATGTATAGGGCACATAGCCGAAAAGGCTTTTATCTGACATTAATGGAAACCACTCGGCTCTTGGGACGTTAAACACGTCTCGAAATGGGTCCATATCGGTATCTTTCTTAAAGTCTTCCGCCGTATCTGCTAAGTCCAATACCGACCATGAGTGATTAGCTGGCGAGCATTTTTGGAAATTTGGATTAATGCTGTCAGGAAAAGTCGCATAGGGCTTGATTGTCTCAAAGGGGTGGAAAGTGTTATATCCGGTTTTTGCATGAAAATAATTAAAGTATCGTACAGAGGTACACTCCCAAAGATTTGAACCCAAGCTTTTACCTGGGTCTGGGGAAGATGTGTAGGCACCATTGATAACTAAATCAGACTTTGAGCGAATGGCTCCTGTACTGGAAACAATCGGTGAAACAAAAGCTTTTTTTAAGGTGATATAACCACTCTTGGAATGAATGACATTTGGGGTGCCGCCAACAATATTAAGAGAATCTAAATTCAATAGATTTTTGCAATCGGAAACGGAGGCAGGAACAGCATTCAACTGTTTTGCTTTGGTATAAACACACTCCAACCCTCCCTCTGCCGCCCAGTGATCTTTGCGCGCTTGAACTTCATTTTGTGCACGCTTCACTTGGTAAAACAGTCCTTTGTAGCTCCCTAAAACCACAAGTAGTGAGGCAACTAACAGCAAACTAGTAATAAGAAGCGTCGCTAAACCTCGATCTTTCTGCATATCACCAGTTCCTTTGTTTTGTCGTAAACGAGAGTGACTTGGTATAAGTTGGCGCATTCTTTAGTGAGGTTTGAAGCTCTACGGTCACCATTGCTGACGAAATATTGCTTCCCGGTAACTCAACTAAAGTGAGATTAAATCCATCAACCTTAATGCGATCTTTATGAAATAGGGTGTTGCAGTTGTAGCCCACTCTTCCAGGAAAGTCTTGAGCATCCAACACTGACATCACCGTCGATTGTTTTTTTTCACATATGCGCAATACATCATTTGCGCCAGAGGTCTGCTCATACACGACATTTGAGTAGGTATAAGAAGCACCTGAGACTTCGGCAACATACGCATAAGCGAGCAGTCCCGTTGTGGCCGAATTTTCAACGTAAAAAGTATGATCCGCGCCAGATAGCTTGACCAAGTTTGGGGAGACGCCATTGTACCCAGCACGATGCATGTCCAATTTCATCATCTGCAGTACGCTATTGGTTGACTGTAATAAAGTGAGCTCTTGCGTTCGCTTAGTCGCCGTTTTGTAGCCGCTTAAAAACATCGAACCTATGATGCCCAACGCGAAAACACCGATGGTCGCAGCAACCATAAACTCAATAAGACTCGCCCCTCTCTCCTTCGACAACTTCATATCAACACTTCTCATAACTTAAGTAGGTATTGGCACTAGGAGAACAAACGCGAACAATGGCGCTGCGATGGTAAGTACGTAAGTCCAGTGCTGATGATGGGCTGCTCTTGGGGTGAAAAGTAAAACGTCCAGCTTTTGGTCGCCCATGAGTCTCATCGAAACTGATTTGATTAGAGGTGTATGTTGTTGAAAGCGTGACTCCCTCAAACGGGACACCAGACAACGCCGAATAGACGTCGCCTGCACCATTGACATCGCTATTGGTCAGTTCTAAGCGCCAATCTCCATTGCTGTCTGATGCTCCAGACATAATCAAGTGAACCCAAAGTCTTTCACGTCTCAACACGGCCTCTGATTTGGCCATCAGAACGAAACCATTTAACTCTTTGGCCAGCCTTCGCATTTTGACCGTACCCGTCATATCGCTGTAACTCGGCAGCGCCCAAACCATCAATGTGCCGAGCACCGCAATAGAGACCAAGAGTTCTAATAAGGTAAAGCCGCGAGACATTTCCCAAAATCCTATGCAAAAACAGTAAGTAACCGTATTCAGTCTTGCGCAAAGACTAACACCAAAGAAAAATAGCCAGACAGCTAATAAGGAACTACGCGGAATGATTCGAAGAAATGGATGTAAAGTAGGAAAGAAACGACTAAATGGAATGACATTGATCGAATTAATGATCGCAGTCTCTGTCGTAGCCATACTGGCAGCGATCGCCTACCCGAGTTATCAAAGTTACGTACTCAAGTCATATCGAGCGAAAGCCATTGCTGACCTTTCAAAAATTCAGCTCAAGTTGGAGTCGAGTTACAACAGTGGCTACAACTGGAGTGGGATTATCTCAGGAAGCAACTGTAGCGTGTGCGATACCCCTTCGAGCCGCTATGTTTTTTCCATCGCGAGTCAAGCTGGCAAGGCTTATGTCATTAAAGCCGAGGCACAATCAGGGAGCGGACAAACAAAAGACAAATGCTTAACGGATGAGAGTGTGGATTACATGACGCTTGATGCGACGAATGCGCAATATCCCGAGGATTGCTGGATTTAGGCTAGCCATTTATTGACGTTGTTTGACAGAGAGTGACTCTCAACCACCTTGAGCCACTTAACTTCTAACTCGGTTGGCTGAAAACTAAAAAGCCTGCGTTAGTCGCAGGCTTTAAAATACTCTTCTAACCCGTTTAGCTGGTTAAATCATCAAAGAACTTCTTCACACCGTTGAAGAATCCTTCAGATTTCGGCTTGTGTTTCGTCGCCGCTTCACCGCCGCAAGACTCTTCAAACTCTTTAAGTAGTTCTTTTTGACGCGAGCTTAGGTTAACCGGAGTTTCAACCACTAGTTTAACGATCAAGTCGCCAATACCACCGCCACGAACGCCTTTGACACCTTTACCACGCATACGGAACATACGACCCGTTTGCGTTTCTGTTGGTACTTTCAAGTTTACGCGGCCATCAAGAGTCGGAACTTCGACCTCACCGCCAAGCGCTGCCATAGCAAAGCTTACTGGTACTTCACAGTACAAGTTGTTACCGTCACGCTCGAAGATATGGTGCTCTTTCACGTGAACTTGTACATATAGGTCGCCCGCTGGCGCGCCCATTTCACCTGCTTCACCCTCACCAGATAGACGAATGCGATCACCAGTATCCACACCAGCTGGAATCTTAACGTTAAGTGTTTTGGTTTTCTGCTTGCGACCTTGGCCATGACAAGACTTACATGGATTCTTGATGATTTTGCCTTTACCGTGACAGGTAGGACAGGTTTGTTGAACCGCAAAGAACCCTTGACGCATTTGAACTTGGCCGTGACCGTGACAGGTACCACATGTCTCTACTGCTGAACCTTTCTCAGCACCGCTACCATCACATGAATCACATTCTACCAAGGTTGGGACTTCGATCTCTTTAGATACGCCACGCACGGCCTCTTCAAGAGTCAACTCCATGTTGTAACGCAGATCTGCACCACGCTGAGCACGTTGCTGACCGCCACCACGACGACCACCACCGAAGATATCACCGAACACATCACCAAAGATGTCTCCAAAATCAGCGCCGCCACCACCGAAGCCGCCGCCACCCATACCGCCTTGTTCAAAAGCAGCATGACCGTATTGATCATAAGCCGCTTTCTTTTGCGGATCGAGAAGAATTTCGTACGCTTCTTTTACTTCTTTAAACTTATCTGCTGCGCTATCATCACCCTGATTACGGTCTGGGTGGAATTTCATTGCTAGACGCTTGTACGCCTTTTTAATATCACGCTCTGACGCATCGCGGCTTACGCCTAATACTTCGTAAAAATCACGTTTTGACATGTTCTTCGTCACCAATGTAGTACTGCAAACGGAGGATTTATCATTACACCGCTTGGTGTTTGTATCATTCTAGATAAAGATTCGAGAGTTAATTTTCGAGAACCATTATCTAGACTGACAGGTTAGTTACAAACATACGGGCGTATGAGTTACCTCAAACGCCCGCATTAAGTCAGGACACTAATTTCAAAACAGATGACTTGAGTTCTAGAAGGAAATCAAGTCACTCTGTGAAGAAATTACTTCTTGTCTTCTTTAACTTCTTCAAACTCTGCATCTACAACATCGTCGTCTTGCTTAGGCTGTTCACCCGCTTCCGCGCCTTGTTGTGCTTGAGCTTGCTGCTGAGCGATTTCCATAAGCTTTTGAGCCGCAGTCATAAGTGCTTGAACTTTCGCGTCGATCGCTTCTTTGTCTTCGCCCTTACGTGCTTCTTCTAGCTCAGAGATAGCTGCTTCAATCTTCTCTTTCTCTTCTGCAGGTAGCGCTTCACCAGCTTCTTCTACTTGCTTACGAGTACCGTGAATCATTTGGTCAGCTTGGTTACGTGCAGTCGCTAGCTCTTCGAACTTCTTGTCCGCTTCTTTGTTCGCTTCTGCTTCTTGTACCATTTTCTCGATGTCTTCATCGCTTAGACCGCCAGAAGCTTGGATAGTGATCTTCTGTTCTTTACCAGTCTGCTTATCTTTCGCTGATACGTGTAGGATACCGTCCGCATCTAGGTCGAAAGTAACTTCGATTTGTGGCATGCCACGAGGTGCAGGCTGGATGCCTTCTAGGTTGAATTGACCTAGAGACTTGTTGTACATCGCTTGCTTACGCTCACCTTGTAGAACGTGGATGGTTACCGCGTTCTGGTTGTCTTCTGCTGTAGAGAAAACTTGGTTCGCTTTTGTTGGGATCGTTGTGTTCTTCTCAACTAGCTTAGTCATTACACCGCCCATCGTCTCGATACCTAGAGACAGAGGAGTAACGTCTAGTAGAAGTACGTCTTTAACATCACCAGCAAGTACACCACCTTGAACTGCAGCACCCATTGCTACTGCTTCGTCAGGGTTCACGTCACGGCGCGCTTCTTTACCAAAGAACTCAGCAACCTTCGCTTGAACCATTGGCATACGAGTCTGACCACCCACTAGGATTACGTCAGTGATATCGTTTACCGATAGGTCTGCGTCAGCTAGAGCAACTTTTAGTGGCTCAAGAGAACGTTGTACTAGGTCTTCAACTAGAGATTCTAGTTTCGCACGAGTAACCTTCACGTTCATGTGCTTAGGACCAGTCGCATCTGCAGTCACGTAAGGTAGGTTTACGTCAGTTTGAGAAGTAGAAGAAAGCTCGATTTTCGCTTTTTCTGCTGCTTCTTTAACACGCTGCATTGCTAGTGGATCGTTCTTAAGATCGATGCCTTGCTCTTTCTTGAACTCTTCAACTAGGTAGTTGATCATGCGGTTGTCGAAGTCTTCACCACCTAGGTGCGTGTCACCGTTAGTTGCTAGTACTTCGAACGTTTTCTCGCCTTCAACTTCATCGATTTCGATGATAGAGATATCGAATGTACCACCACCAAGGTCGTATACCGCGATAGTGCGGTCGCCGCCTGACTTGTCTAGACCGTAAGCTAGAGCAGCCGCAGTTGGTTCGTTGATGATACGTTTAACTTCTAGACCTGCAATACGACCAGCATCTTTAGTCGCTTGACGCTGAGCATCGTTAAAGTAAGCAGGAACTGTGATAACTGCACCCGTTACTTCCTCACCTAGGAAGTCTTCAGCAGTTTTCTTCATTTTCTTCAGTACTTCAGCAGAAACCTGAGGAGCTGCCATTTTTTGGCCTTTCGCTTCTACCCAAGCATCACCGTTGTCAGCCTTAACGATTTTGTAAGGCATGATTTCGATGTCACGTTGTACTTCTTCGTCTTCAAAGCGACGACCGATAAGACGCTTAATTGCAAATAGCGTGTTAGTTGGGTTTGTAACTGCTTGACGTTTCGCAGGTTGACCTACTAGCGTCTCACCATCTGTGTATGCAATTACCGATGCAGTTGTACGCTCACCCTCTGCGTTTTCAATAACGCGTGGTTTGTCGCCGTCTAGTACAGCAACACATGAGTTAGTAGTACCTAAGTCAATACCAATGATTTTACCCATCAGGCTATCTCCGAATAATTTTCTATTTTCGTTTTGCTATATCCCCTATGTGGGGATGTAGAATCGGGTTTCAACCCTTGCTCACAAACAAAAATAAGGTTGTTTGCTTCTTCTATGCCACATAGATAAGGGCGGCAAATGGCTTTTCAAGGGAAAGAGTAAAAAAAAGTGAAAAAAGATTTCCTCTGACAAAACAAAAGCGAGCCATGTGGCTCGCTTTTAGAATCAGGAAGTTTACAAATTAAGCATTTGCTTGAACTGGTTTCGCTTCCACTTCCTCTTCTTTGCCGATTTCACCTTCCGTTTTTGCAACGATAGTGTTTACTGCGGTATCGCCCACTACGTTCGATGAAGTACAGAACATATCGTTGATACGGTCTACAGCGGCGATGATTGCAAGACCTTCTGGTGGAAGACCTAGTTGGTGAAGAAGAACACCTACCATTACAACGCCACCGCCAGGAACACCACCAGCACCGATAGACAGTAGAAGGATAGTTAGACCTAGAGTGAATACGTCAGCAGTGTTGATTGGCTGACCAAAAGCGTTCGCCACGAAAATAGTTGCTAGTGCGATGTAGATAGATACACCAGACATGTTCATGGTTGCACCGAGTGGAACACCAAAACCTGCGACTGATTTAGAAACGTGTAGCTTCTCAGTCAAAGTGCGCATCGTTACAGGAATCGTTGCATTTGAGCTCGCCGTAGATAGAGAGAACAGAATCTGCTCACGTGTTGCTCGTAGGAACGTCTTCGGCGAAGTGCCTGTCGCGATGCCAACCGCCATCGGGTAGAAGAAGAAAATCCAAAATACTAGCATTGCTACAACAAGTGCTACGTAGCCTGCTACCGACATTAACGTGTTTGCGTCTAGTGTTGCACCTAGTTGAATCATCAGCGCAAATACACCGTATGGCGCTAGGCTCATGACAAGACCCACTAGCTTCATCATGATTTCATTCGCCATCTTGAACGTACGGATTGCTGGACCACCGCGTGAGTCAAGAGCTTGGATAGCAAGACCTGTCAGGATTGCCATAAAGATGATTTGTAACATGTCACCGTTAGCAAACGCCTGAACTGGGTTGCTAGGAACAATGTTAACGACAAGTGAGAAGATGTCCGGCGTTTCAGTTGTGGTGAGTTTAACGGTCTCTGAAATCGTGCCAGCTAGATTCGCGTCAGCGCCTGGCTGGAAAATCATACCTACCGTTAGAGCGGCTGTGATCGCGATAATGGTGTTGATAATGTAAAGAGCAAAAGTTTTACCACCAAGGCGACCAAATGCAGTGATGTCTTTCAGATCAACAATACCACATACAATAGAAACATAGACCAATGGGACAACAAGCAGTTTGATCAATGATACGAACATACCACCAGCGCCCTCTGCGGCACCAAGGAGGTAGGTATCAAAGATTGCAATTCCACTGAATAGGTACTGAATCGCAGTACCAATGAGCAGACCAGCAAACAAGCCTACAAATATCTTGCTTGAAAGCGATTTATCCATCTTTCATCTCCAGAATGTTGTGTTCTTAAATTATGATTTTATAGTTTATTCCGCCATTATTTCCGACGGAGTTCGCACATAATACACATCAAGGTTACAAAATAAAGACTTTGTTTAAGATAATGTTACAAGTTTCAAGCCGGAAATTAATTTTTGGTTAAATTTCATTCTGAGAATAATTCACTAAATCAATCAGTTATTAGAGGCAGGTAAGACTGGTCTTAGGGGATAAAAAAAGAGAGGCGAATGCCTCTCTTGTGTTTAAAACGTAGGGGATAGCTGAATTATTTCGCCACCATGACCATCGCTGGGCGAACCACACGACCATTCAGCTCGTAGCCTTTTTGCATTACAAACATCACGGTGTTTGACTCATGATCAGGGCTTTCTTGAATAGACATTGCCTGATGCAATTCAGGATTAAAGGCTTCACCTTCTGGGTTAATCTCTTTAAGACCGAACTTAGCCACCGTGTCAACAAACGTCTTGTGAGTCAGCTCTACACCTTCAAGCAGTGGCTTAACAACTTCTGCATCTGTATCAGCGGCTTGAATCGCACGTTCAAGGTTATCGATGACCGGCAATAGCTCTTCAGCAAATTTGTTTAGCGCGTATTTACGAGCTTTATCGATTTCCTGCTCAGTACGACGGCGCATGTTTTCTACTTCTGCTTTCGCACGTAGCACGCTGTCTTGCTGCTCTTGAACTTTTGCTTCGCTAGTCAGCAAAGCCGCTTCTAGTTGAGCAATCTTCGCGTCTTTCTCATCACCGATCTCTTCAAGCTCTGCTTCCGCTTCTTGCGCTGCTGCTTCTACTTTTTCCGCTTCTTCGATGATTTGATCTAGCTCTTCTTCTGTAACTTTGTTTTCTTCGTTGCTCATGTTATCTCCGAAATACATATCCATTGGTACCTAACGCTTCACGTTTATCGCGTTTAGATACACAAAAACTCGCATAAATAGCTAACTTGCCATTATTATGGGGATGAAGATTACCGAATCAAGCCTATTTAGTGCGGAAAACCTATGAAAAAACCTTTTCAAGTGATCGCCATCATCGGAAAACCCCGAAATCAGCAAGCCATTCAGACTCATCGCGAGCTCTATACCTGGCTTAAATCTGAAGGCTATCAAGTTTTTATCGACGATCGCTTAATTGAAATTCTTGACGACGTACCTAAAGAGGACTTTGCTAGCTTGATTCAACTGGGCAAAGCGGCGGATCTCGCGATCGTAGTTGGCGGTGATGGGAATATGCTTGGCGCGGCACGCGTTTTGTCTCGGTTTGATATTTCAGTGATTGGCGTCAACCGAGGGAATTTGGGGTTCCTGACCGACCTAAACCCTGAAGACTTCCAAACAGCCCTAAAAGCCGTCTTAGATGGCGAATTTATCCAAGAAGAACGTTTCTTACTTGAAGCGGAAGTACACCGTCACGGCCAAGTAAAAAGTCACAACGCCGCGTTGAACGAAGCGGTGCTTCACCCTGGTCAAGTGGCACATATGATTGAATTCGAAGTTTATATCGATGATAGCTTTGCGTTCTCTTTACGTGCGGATGGATTAATCGTATCCACCCCAACAGGATCGACAGCTTATTCCTTATCTGGCGGTGGCCCTATTCTCTCTCCAAGCCTCAATGCGATTTCACTTGTTCCTATGTTCCCACACACACTATCAAGCCGCCCTCTGGTGGTCGATGGTAACCGTCGAATCAAACTCGTGGTCTCGCCAGACAACCGAGGAACTCAAGAGGTCGGCTGTGATGGTCAAGTTTCTCTCCCCGTCTCGCCGGGGGATGAAGTGCACGTATACCAAAGCCCCAACGTACTCAAACTCATTCATCCTAAAAACTACAGTTATTACCACGTGTTAAGAAACAAGCTCGGTTGGTCAAGCCGGTTGTTTTAACCCAGTAAGGGCTAGTGGCAGTACTAGCCCTTTTCAAACAGACAAATTCTCTATATTCATAACCATTTCCTACATAAGAGCCTGCTAAATTACAAATTTTAAAACTTGATCCTGTGGGCAAATTCTACTTTTCATCTGTCGAGCGGATTGAATGAAAAGCACCCAGTGTTATTCTCGTGATGAATAGAACAATAACTCTATTTTCAATTCATCTATAAAGGACACACTATGAAAAAAACGATTATATTGTCCGCTCTCTCTACATTAGCGCTTGCTGGCTGCCAATCAGATGAGGCAAAGGTTACCGATACATCAAACGCTCGAGCGAATGACATAACTCAAACCAAGCGAGAGTTGGCGTTACAGCTTAGTAAAAACTATGTCGATATCGAGTCTACTTTACGAAAGGAAATTACCGCGCAGGACACGAGCATTGCGGTATCAGAATTTGTTGAGCAACAACCGCTTTCTAAGTTCAGTCAACGACTTGAAATCGCCGATGAACAAATTCGGAGCTGGAAAGGGATTACACAATACGCTGACCAAATACTGGAAGTTCGCCTAGCAAATGAACAAATGCTCGCAGCTTGGCAGCAAGGAAAAGTCGATCCTCTGTTTGCTTTCGAGCCAAGTGGTAACGATGAACAGTGGCAATACATCGAAGCGTATGATGTTTACGGCCAAATACACCAACTAGACGTTTATCAATTACCGGAAGTACCAGTACTTGTTGTTGACAGCAACAGCTCGGCAGAACTCAAAGCGGGCCTACAAGCAATGCGTTCCGAAATGCGTAAGCTTGGTCAAACCACTCAGGTGCAGCCATATGTACAAGATCGCAACGCACAAGAGGCGTTTTCAACTCGTGCATCCAATGTCACGACGTCACCTATCCATACCACCCAACTGAAGAAAATTCGCCTTGCTGATGATCAAGAACCTTGGATTTCCGGAAAAGCAGAAATTTATGCTTTGGTCACCGGAGTGAATCCAAGCCGAGATGAGCCCGCGCTTGATCTGGTTGAAATGCCGTACTTGGACTACGACAACCAAGATTACTACCCGAACCAAATCATTATCCATTGGTCCCGCTATCGTTGGGGAGCGGCTGACATCGTGCTAATGGAACAAGATGACGGCACTGACTATAAAAAGCTGGCGAAGCTGCTAGTTCAAGTCGCAGAAGAGGTATTGAAAGCCATCCCAGATCCTGAAGTGCAGGCTTACGCTATCATTCCTCAAATTACCAACAAAATCATCGACGCAATCCCAGATGGCGCTCTGACCAATGATGACGACTTTGTTGATGTCTATTACACCCTTATGCAAGACACATCCTACGTTGATCATCCAGGCGCGGGCGTCAATGCCGTCGTTACTCTTGAGCCTTTAACGATAAACCCAACCAGACCTTAACATCCACCCTTGCAACTAAACCGCAGCCTCGACTGCGGTTTTTTCATGCCTATCACAAAATTAGATTCTCAATAAAAAAATCCACACCACCCACTTTACTGTATAAAGAAACAGTATATACTGCACTTATATACAGTATTGTTCATTTAAACAGGTACAACTACATGCTGGCTCATCTAAGTGTTAATAATTTTGCGATTGTTAAGTCTCTACAGCTAGAGCTATCCAAAGGAATGACGACCATCACAGGCGAAACTGGCGCAGGTAAATCTATCGCGATTGATGCATTAGGTTTATGTTTAGGCGGACGCGCAGAAGCCAGCATGGTCCGACAAGGGGAAGAGAAAACCGAAGTCAGTGCCGCGTTTTCTCTTGAGAACAATATTCACGCAACTCGTTGGCTAGAGGATAACGATCTACTCGATGGTTCTGACTGCATTTTGCGTCGTATCATCAATAAAGAAGGTCGTTCTCGTGCGTTTATTAATGGCAGCCCCGTTCCCCTTTCTCAACTCAAGTCTCTGGGTCAATTATTGATTAATATTCACGGTCAACACGCGCACCATCAATTGATGAAGAGCGACTACCAGATGGCCATGCTTGACCAATATGCGGGGCATACTAATCTTTTAAAAAGCACCCGAAACGCGTACCAGACGTGGCGCCAGGCAGACAACAATTTAAAACAGCTAAAAGAAAACAGTGCAGCCAATTTGGCGCAGAAGCAACTGCTCGAATACCAAATCAAAGAACTTAACGAGCTGTCAATTGGTGAGGACGAATATGAAGAGCTTGAACAAGAGCACAAAAGACTGTCCAACAGCGGTGAACTTGCCTCTACCTGTCAGCAAGCCATCGAACTTATTTACGAAGGTGAAGAAGTTAATGCGCTTGGTATTCTCCAATCAGCCAATCACTCCCTGATTCAGCTCGCAGAGCTCGATGACAAGTTAGCTGAACTGCCAAATATGGTTGCGGAAGCGATCATCCAATTAGAAGAAGCAAACAGCGAACTGCGCAACTACCTCGATAATATTGACGTTGACCCTGGTCGAATGGCGTACGTCGAAGAGCGCTTTTCTAAAGTCATGTCGATTGCGCGTAAACACCACGTGATGCCAGAAGAGTTGTTCCAGCACCATCAAGATCTGCTTGCACAAATTGAAGCCCTTGACTGCTCAGATGAGAAGCTCGACGCCCTCGAACAAGAAGTAGAAGCTAAATACCAAGCCTTCTTAGTCGCCGCTGAAAAGTTACACAAATCCCGCGGTCGTTACGCAAAAGAGCTAAATAAACTCATTACAGCGAGCATGCATGAGTTGAGCATGGAAAAAGCCCAGTTCAGTATCGAAGTAAACAACGAAGGTACGCACCCTTCGCCATTAGGCATGGATAGTGTTTGCTTTGTGGTTTCAACCAACCCAGGGCAACCAATGCAGCCAATCGCAAAAGTGGCATCTGGTGGTGAGCTTTCTCGTATTTCGTTGGCTATCCAGGTCATTACCGCTCAGAAAGTTGATACCCCAAGTCTCATCTTTGATGAAGTCGATGTCGGCATTAGCGGACCAACTGCCGCAGTTGTTGGAAGAATGCTCAGAAAACTGGGGGAATCAACACAGGTTCTTTGTGTCACTCACTTGCCTCAAGTCGCAGGGTGTGGTCATCAACAACTGTTTGTGGCCAAACAAACCAAAGCTGGCAAAACAGAAACCCAAATGAACTCGCTCAATGATGACCAAAGAATCTCTGAGCTTGCTCGCCTGCTTGGTGGCAGCCAGATTACTGAATCCACCCTAGCCAATGCTCGCGAGTTATTGATCGCAGCCTAGATCCGCTTAGAAAGTCGAGTCAAAGTTCCCTAAAGCCACTTTTTTGGCTCGACTTTGCAACAAAACTCAAAAATCGCAGTCTGAAACAATTCAAAACCGCATGAGTTTTTTACATTAAGGCTCAGCTTGTTTATTATCGGCAAAGTTTAACCAATATCAGTAGCAAGAATTTAAGTATGCAATTCACAAAGTGGCTTATCGCTGTACCGCTCGCTGTGTCTACCCTGACAGGCTGCTCTTTATTAGAAAAATTGGTTTATCGTATTGATATCAACCAAGGTAACTACATTGAACAAGGCTCAGTAGAAAAACTGAAATTTGGCATGACAAAAGAGCAAGTTCGTTTTGTTATGGGCTCACCAATGCTAGTGGAAAATGGCTACCCTGATACTTGGTACTACATTTACCACCACACTGACGGCCACAATGACTCAATTCAAAAAGACTTAATTGTCAATTTCAATGGTCAAGGTCAGCTCGTTGAGATTCAGGGAGACTTCCCTGCAAGTAAAGATTTTTTCGAGAGTATTAACTGATCGAAGAGTAAGAATGATTTTAAAAGGTTGGCTGATGCCAACCTTTTTTATTTGCCCCTAACCCTCTTTGCGAAGTGGGTTCTTTTTTCCGCCAGTCACAGGGTCAGCAGCACCAGAGGCTTTCGCTTGTTCCGCTCGTTTACGGCGAATCTCCTTAGGGTCAGCGAGTAATGGGCGGTAAATCTCAATACGGTCCTTATCACGTACCGTTGAATCTAACTTCACATTGCGACTAAACACGCCGACTTTATTCTTACTCAAATCCACTTCTGGGTATTGCTCCAATACACCAGATTGTTTGATGATTTCTTCAACCGTCATCGCTTTGTTGACCACCAAGGTGTAAACACGCTGCTCTTGCGGTAAAGCGTACACCACCTCAACGTGGATCATATCAGACTCAATACTCATAAGCTGGGTATACCTGTTTTGCGCGCTGTGTAAAAGCGTTAACCATATTATTGGTTAACTCATTGAATACTTTACCAAAGGCCATTTCGATCATCTTACTAGAAAACTCGAATTCTAGTTTCAGTTCTACTTTGCACGCCTGCTCATCAAGAGGAGTAAAGAACCACCCTCCTTTGAGCGTCTTAAATGGTCCATCCACCAAATTCATCATGATCGCTTCGCCAGAAACTAGCGAGTTGGATGTGGTAAATGTTTTGCTAATCCCTGCCTTAGAAACATCAACTGAAGCCACCATTGCCTCTGAGCTCGATTCAATCACACGCGAACCCGAGCACCCTGGTAAAAACTCCGGATAACTGGCAACATCGTTCACTAGATTGAACATCTGTTCTGCACTAAACGAAACCAAAGCAGAACGGCTGACTTGCTTCATATTGACTCCTCGTATCAATTGCTTGAACTTCAAGCTTGTAAGTAATTTTACTTTTATTTGCACTCAGCGCAAATAAAGGGATTTCCTAACTTAAATCCTAACCGTATAATGCAGCCATTATGGCAAAGAAAAAATCTAAACAAAAAGCGGGTAGCAATACCATCGCGGTCAATAAGAAAGCTCGCCACGAATACTTCATTGATGATGAAATTGAAGCTGGCTTAGAGCTACAAGGCTGGGAAGTTAAGGCACTGCGTCAAGGCAAAGCAAACATCGCCGAAAGTTACGTATTTATGCGTGACGGAGAAGCTTTTGTCAGCGGTATGACCATCACTCCTCTTAATCAAGCATCAACTCACGTGGTGGCAAACCCAACGCGTGTACGTAAGCTCTTAATGAGCCGTCGTGAACTCGACAACCTACTCGGTCGCATCAACCGTGAAGGTATGACACTAGCAGCGCTTTCGCTCTACTGGTCTCGCTCATGGGTGAAGATGAAAATTGGTGTAGCAAAAGGTAAAAAGCTGCACGACAAACGTACTGATCTAAAAGAAAAAGATTGGGCTCGTGAAAAAGCGCGCGTGATGAAGAGCTCACTGCGCTAATATTGAGCACTTAAACGCACAAGGCTAGACAGGTTAGACTTTTCTGGTACTATGCGAAGAACACTTTGGGGCTGATTTAGGATTCGACAGGAATTTTGCAGTCTGAGGTGCATGCCGTGGGGCGGTTGGCCACGTAAAAAGCCGCAAAAAAATAGTCGCAAACGACGAAAACTACGCACTAGCAGCTTAATAACCTGCTCAGAGCTCTCTCGCCCTAGCTTCCGCACGTAAGACGGGGACCAACGAGAGATCAAACCCAAACGCGCTAGCCCGGATTCTCCCGCCTGAGAGATGAACGGCGAATTTTAATTCAGGATAGCCTTTGGCTGGCGTGTCGGTTCGCAGGTCACTGGTGAAATTAAAGATCGACTAAGCATGTAGTACCAATGATGAATGGTTTTTGGACGCGGGTTCAACTCCCGCCAGCTCCACCAAACGTTTGGGAAAGGCGCTAACTCTTTGAGTTAGCGCCTTTTTTGTATTTAACAACTTAACCTTATAGCGGTTGGTACTAAAAATAGGTACTAAACCTGCGTCTTCTCAAGCCGATGAAACTAAATCCAAGGCATCAATTATTCCAACACAAAAATGCCGAATGATTTGTTCCTTGATGTATGTGATTCTCTACTAGAATGCTTTCACCGTTTTGTAAGCACACATCGCTCTCGCTTTCTCTACCCCTTGCGCTTTGTTTTGCAGGTAGCACATTCGGTACGACTCGACATAACGGTTAAACAGTTTCGTCGCTTCAGGCTTAGGTTTGGAAACTAATTGGTTTACGAACTGCCTAGAGCCAACTTCAAAGTGCTGAGTATCGATGGGTGTGTTCCAATCCCCGCCCCAAATTAGAAAACCATGATGAGCAAAGAGATCCACCACCGCTTCCGCCATACCTGAGCGTTCTATTTCATCTCTTGCTCTAAACTGAGTTCGGTTGATGTACTTGGCCGCTGACTGAATCGGCTTAACCTTAATAGTGCCGTTATCACTAAACTCTAAGAATGGGTTTTGCACTGGGTTGATATCAATCGCGACACCATAGGCATGTTTTGACCAGCTAGAACCACCAGTTATTGGCCTCGCGTTGAAAGCACTGCTGTTATTAGCGTTCATTGAGGCATTATCATCGCCTTTGAACTCTCGCATTAAGCGAGCAGAGTGTAGAGGGAAATTTCGCTGCTTGAGATCAGAAAATATTTTCTCAACTGAAGGCGCAACGACATCAAGAACAATCACACTCCCCTGCTTTGACTGCCCTTGAAAATCGATAAACTCAAAGTCTACTTTAGATAATCGATCGCAGCTCACCGGCGCTCCCTGAGCTAACACGCTGGTCTTGAGCATCATGTCACATTGCCATTGTGAGATAGGAGCGACTTTAGCAAGGCTTGAAGCACTAAATATCGAAGCTGCGAGCACCATAGAAGCTCGCTTGAGGTTAAACATGGCATTCCCAAAAAAGATAGACTTATATCGAGGTAGTGTGCCTTGAATATCGATTTTTGCAACGCTCTCAATCCAAGTCGCGGACTACCCATCGTTATTTAATACGACGATGACATGCACACTAAATTGAGGTATTCATCGAATGAGTATTTCGCTGAATACAAAAAAAGAGCCCGCTTACATAGCAGGCTCTTTGGTTGAAATAGAAGCTATTTTTTACGCACTTCAGAAGTATTACTGTACCCTGAGACTTCACCAGATTTATACGCTTGAACACGATATGCATAGTTGCCGTTTGGCAATGAGCCAAATTCACTGTCCGTAAAGCTGGTTTCATTCGCACCGGCTTGACCTATTGGTGCAAAATCAATTTGACCTTTGCGTTTCAAGCCTCGCTCAATATAGAAACCTAACTCGTCGCCAGAATTATCTGACCAACTCAGGTTAACATTGCCACCGCTTGAAGACGCAACAAGATTGGTCGGCGCAGCTAAGCCACCAGGCTCAGGCTCTGGATCAGTATTGGAATCCACCGTTACTTTAATGGTATCCGAGGTTGCTTCATCGTTTGTGTTTCTCGCAGTGATACGATAGCTGAACTCCCCTGTATTTGGCACGGTATCAACATAACTGGTTGAATCCATGGGTAGCATGGCAACTTGTTCAAACCGGACTCGGCCACGATATTTAGCCCCGCGCTCGACCACATATTCATCTTCATTAGCGTTATTGTCTTGCCAGGAAAGTGTCACTGATAAGCCATCAACACTCGCGGTCAATCCTGTTGGAGCATTTACCACAAATGGATCGACTATCGTCACCATCACATCGGTACTATTTGCTGAGCCCGCATTATCTGTAACCGTTAAAGTCACGGTGTAAGTCCCTGCGGACGCGTAGGCATATTCGGGGTCCATGGATGAGCTGGTAGCACCATTGCCAAACTCCCATTGGTAGCTAACAATGTTGCCGTCAGGGTCGGTTGAGTTAGATCCAATGAAGAAAATACTCTCACCGATGTCATAGCTACTTGAAGCATTACTGATCTCAAGCACCGGCGTTGGCAGCATGTTCGTGACTTGAATATTAGTTAACGCAGAGTCACTAAGCCCATCATCATCAGTTACCGTTAAGCTCACTTGGAAGCTGCCTGCTTGATCATAGGTGTGCGTAGCCATCATACTCGCGGATGTGTTGCCATCACCAAAGTCCCATAGATACGACACAATAGTACCGTCTCCATCTGTTGAACCCGAGCCATCAAAATCTACCGAACTGCCAAATGGCACAGAGTTACTGCTCACCACAATATCAGCCACAGGTGCCTCTAAGTTATTGAGGTTCATTGCGTACATCACAGCAGCGTATGCATCAACAAGACCATGACCAAACACATTATCATCACCCGCTGAGCCAATATCGACCGCGGTAGAGAAAAGCCCTGTTTCAATTTCCGCTGGAGTAATCGCAGGGTTAGCGGCAACCATCAACGCAGCAATACCAGCCGTCAGCGGAGAAGAAAATGAGGTACCACTATAGTAGACGTACTGGTTATCTGGGTAGGTCGTTGCGATATCGACGCCAGGTGCAGTAATGTCAACGTAATTACCCCAGCTTGAAAAACTGGCTCTGCTGTCATCTCTGTCTGTTGCGCCAACGCCAATAAAACTGGTGAAATCAGGATAAACGTGCTCTTGGCCGCTATTACCAGCCGACATAAACAGTAAGCCATTTTTCGAACGCAGATACTGGGCTGCGGCATCTATGGTGTCATATTGAATACCGCCATAGCTCAGGTTAACCACGCGCGCGCCATTATCAGCGGCATACTCAATGCAAGTCGCCATAGTAGAAATATAAGCCGAACTGTTCTGATCGCTAATCGCTATACGAACGGGAATAATATCTACCTCCCAGTTCGCACCTGCAACGCCAATACCATTATTACCAACCGCACCTAGCGTACCCGCGCTCCCTGTACCATGGCCATTGGCATCAAAAATATTGGTCGAGCCATCATGGGCGTTAAAGGCAAGATCGGTACGTAGATTAGGACCTAAATCAGGGTGATTCACATCAAAGCCAGTATCACATACACCGACTAAAACGGTGTGGCTCCCAGTAGTAATATCCCACGCTTGCTGACTGTTAACGTTGTTGTGGTGCCACTGATTAGCAAAGAAAGTGTCATTTGGCTGTAGCGTAGGTTCGACCACATAATCCGGTTCAGCAAACTCAACATAACCACTCTTATCAATGATGTTGGCAATCGCTGTTTCTCGACCATGATGCCCAAAAGTCGCAATCACTATCTGGCTGCCTTCCAGTGTACGTTCTGAAACCAGCCCCTGACTTTTCAATAAGGCGTTAAGCCCTTTGAGATCACTGGGGGATGCGTTTGCGTCGATTTTGTATATTACCGTGCCCGGTCGAAGTTCTACTGACTCATCCTTTTGTGCTAGGACGTTTATCGAAATAGGAAGAAGCAGAAGGCACAACCACTGCTTCCAATTGAACATCCCATAGTCCACTTCAAGCATATCCCACTCCCCTCTAAGCATTTAGTACTATAGATAGTTTGGTCAATAGCCAGCGATATGTACAACGGCAATCGCAATAAAATGAAGGCCTTTTACTGTACATTTTCGCCTCTCTGAAGCCCCGTTCAAACAAACCTTAAAGAAGTCATCAACCTAGAGAGAAACTTCATTTATGCGGCGTTTTGGCTTCGCCATCTATTTACGAAAATAGTTTGAGAGAAACTTTAGGGTAAGTGACTATTTGGAGTAGCATTTCGATGCATAATGTCAAAGTCTGATCCTAGATAATCACGTCGCGCGTATATACTGATTTGTACTACGACTCGGAGTATTTTAATGACTGCTCATTCACCCATTTCGGTTCTTGCACTCGATCATGTCGTGCTACGCACCACTCAACTTGACGCCATGCTCCACTTCTATCAAAAAATTTTGGGGTGTCAGCTTGAGCGAGAACTGCCTGATCTAGGCTTAACGCAGCTGCGGGCAGGCAGTGCCTTGATTGATATTGTGACAGTAGAAAGTGAACTCGGAAAACTTGGCGGTGAGCCACCACGCCAAAACGGACGCAACATGGATCACTTTTGCCTTCAGGTCGCACCTTTTGACGAGCAACAATTGCGAGAATATCTCAATCGCCACAACATTGCCGTGGAAGACTTTGCAGAGCGCTACGGGGCTCAAGGGTTTGGTCGTTCAGTCTACCTCACCGATCCTGAGGGCAACATCGTTGAGATAAAGCCGTCCAAGCCCATAGATGAATGCTAGCAGAAGGCTAAGTCCCACTCTTCCAACTGGGCAGCTTCAATAATCAGAGCCTCATCAATGTCTGAGGTTTTGGCTCGGCGTATAGTCAAAACCTTATTGCTCTGATCCAGAACTAGGAACCGCCCATGCTAACCCATGCTCAACTGACTGACTTACGAAAGGAGCTTCATCAACACCCTGAGTTATCGTGTTGTGAGGCAAATACAGCTGCGCGCGTTGAATCACTATTCGAGCAATTTTCGCCGGATGAAACCTATCGAAACTTGGGCGGTCATGGTTTAGCCTTTGTGTTTAATGGTGCGCAGGCGGGCCCTACTACATTGATTCGTAGTGAACTCGATGCGTTGCCCATTCAAGAAATCAATCAGTTTGATCACCGCTCAGTCGTGGATGGGGTTTCCCATAAATGCGGCCACGATGGTCATATGGCGATTGTTTCCTCGCTAGGAGCAGCGTTAAGTGATCAAAGACCAAAAAAAGGGCGTGTTGTGCTTTGCTTTCAACCCGCAGAAGAAACCGGAACGGGTGCCATTGATGTAGTAAAAGATGCGCAATTTGCCAAGATTCAGCCAGACTACGCCTTTGCATTGCACAATTATCCGGGGCTAGAGCTCGGCAAGGTAGCAGTAAGAAGCGGCACCTTCAATTGCGCCTCTCGCGGGCTGATCATCAAATTGAGTGGAAAAACCTCACACGCGGCCCATCCAGAAGATGGCATTAGCCCAGCGATTGCCATGTGCCAAATTATTCAACAGCTCAACCAACTGCCAACACTACTTACACAGCAAGGGCTCAAGGGTAAAAGTTGGGTGACGGTTATCCACGCCAAACTTGGGGAAGTGGCGTTCGGCACCTCCCCAGGTGAAGCGGTGGTTATGGCAACGTTACGCAGTGAAACAAACTTGTGCATGCAAACCTTGGTTGAGCAAGCAGAAACTTGGGCTCGCTTGTATGCTAAGGAGTCTGGGCTTGAGGTGAGCTTTTCTTACGATGATGTCTTCCAAGCGAGTGTGAATAGCGATGAAGGATGCGAAAGAGTCTTGGCTGCATGTCGCCACACCAATACCGACTATGTATTGATGGACGAGCCAATGCGCTGGTCAGAAGATTTCGGCCAGTTTACCGCGGTCGCGAAACAAGGTGCCATGTTTGCCCTAGGCGCAGGAGAAACTAGCCCACAGCTTCACAACCCAGACTACGACTTCGATGACCAACTGATTCCGATTGGCAAAGCGCTGTTTTTAGATCTAATTAAGCAAATCAATGGATTAGACTGAATCTCCAAATAGAGCCCAAGTTTCGGCTCAGGCTCTATTGTTCAGCTTTTAACGAACGACAAACACAGAACATGGCGCATGACGCACCACTTTGGCGGCATTCGAACCCAACAAATAGGAACGTAACCTAGGTTTGGCAGACGCCATCACGATGGCATCCGCGTTTGAACGCTTGGCTTGAGCCACGACTTCATCAAACACAACGCCATTTCTGACGATACTTTTGCCCCGATGTGGCCGAGGAACAAGCTGTTCAAGCATGGTTTGCACGCGGTCAAAGGCACTAAGGTGGTGTTCAGAAAACGCGTTTCCTGTCGCCGTCGGAACCATACTGTGGTGCACTCTGGCATCATCCACATACAGCATGTCGATCACCCCATCTTCAGCAATCAATTTGAGTGCCATTTCAACCTCTAGCTTAACGACATCTGGGTAAGCCAAATCTACAGGCATTAAGATTCGTTGCAGGCTCATATCAATTTACTCCCATCACTTTATTAGGCAGCCACATCACCACCTCAGGGAACAGCATACAAAGCACCAATACACAGAGCTTAAGCAAGATAAATGGCAATATCGAACGGTAGATATCCATCATACTCACCCCCGGCGGCGCAATACCTTTGAGATAGAAAAGGGCAAACCCATATGGCGGTGTTTGGACCGCGATTTCGATGTTCAAAATCATCAAAATGCCAAACCATATCGGGTCATAGCCCAGTGATACCACAATCGGTGTGAAGAGTGGTGCACACATTAAAACAATGATCAGCTCATCAATGATGAAGCCCAGAAGCAGCATGATAACCTGCAGTAATATAATGACGCCAAGCGGAGGCAAGCCGAGATCTTGGGTAATTTGCGCCACCATGTTTTGCACGCCACTGAGCATGTGGAAATTACTAAACAAAGATGCGCCGAGAATGATCCACATCGACACGCTGACCAACATGGCCGTTTCAAACCCAGAAGACTTAAACATCTCAAAACGGAAGCGTTTAAAGATCACCGCAAGCAAAATGGCGCCAACCACACCAATTGCTCCTGACTCTGTGGGCGTCGCAATCCCTGTAATAATGCTGCCAAGTACAGCAACAATCAGCAGTAGTGAGAACAAACCATCACGAGCCGTTCGCACCTTCTCTTTGCCTGTCATGCTGCTTTCCACACCTGTGCCTAACGGCGCTTTTTTTGGGTTGAGCTTGCAACTAATAATGACATAAGCAATTAGCAAGCTGATCGAGATAAGCGCGGGGATGATGGCGGCAAGAAACATACGCCCAACCGAGTTTTGCGTCGTCGCGGCATACATTATCATTGGAATGCTCGGCGGGATCAGAATCCCCAAACCACCGCCCGCCATAATTACGCCCAGAGCCAGTCGCTTGTCATACCCTCTTTCAAGCATTGGCTTGAGCGCGATACTGCCTGAAGTCATGATGCCCGCACCGATGATGCCAACCATCGCCCCAATCATTGAGCAAACGCCGATCACGCTGATCGCCAGCGATCCTCGCAAACGGCCTATCACCATTTGGCTCGCGTTGAACATCGCATCCCCAATCCCAGAGCGAGTCAGCAATTGCCCCATGTAGATGTAAAGCGGAATAGCGAGCAAGATAAAACTGAAAAAGTTACTTTCTATCGTAGTAGGCACAAGGTTAAAAATTCCCTCTCCCCACGTCATGTACCCCATGCCCATAGCAATGCCGCCCAGAGCAAGGCCAACCGGCGCACCGAGTGCGAAACTAAATAAAATACAGCCGATTAACAGCAGGGTTAATACTTCAATACTCATACATCCCCCGCCTGTTCAAGTAAGCTTTCGCTTGGTTGTTGCTCTTCAACCTGCTGTTCAATCAGCGATTTTCCCGTCACCACGTAGTAAAGGTCTTGGATCATGTCACTGGTAAATTGAACAATAAATGCGCCGCATGCCACCATCATCATCACCCAGAAATGAGCCATAGACGGAGCCCACTCGGATTGGCGTCGATAGTTAAACTCAATAGCTTCTTCAAACTTGCCCAGTGCCATCATCAGCACAACCGACAAGAAGAAGATCGCCAGTGAATAAGAAACGAGATTAAACAGCGAGCGAACGCGCATAGAAACGGAAAGGTAGAACACATCCACATTGATGTGCGCTTTATTCTGCTGGGCTAACGCGCCACCCAAGGCAGCAATATAGCCAAACAGAAACAATGACACGTCATATGCCCAAATAGTGGGTTTACCAAGCACGTAACGAGAGAACACTTCAAAGGCAACGGTGAGTGCTAATATCGGCATCAATACCGATGCGGACACACCAATCCAATAAACCAAGCGATTAATACCAAGGCAATACGCTGCCAAAACCTTACTTAACATAGACGCTATCCCTGCCAGCAAATGAGAAAAGGGGGCAAGCCCCCTAGATTGACCACTTCGCCTGTAATTCGATATCTACCCCAAGATTTGAACAAAGCGAAGTGGGCAAATTATTAGGGTGTGTTAACCTTTAGCGGTTAAATTTTGTTCGAGATAAAAGCGTTTATTTGCTGAGAGAAGCGAACGACTAGTTGTTTTCCGCCTAGTTACACCAAGCAAAATACCTCTCAACAAAAAGTAAAACGCTTTTAGCCGAACCCTTCGGGCAGCATTTGTGGGCGCTTTCTACTGCGTTATCGGCTTATCAGGTAGAGTAACTACAGTTCAAAGCCTCTGCCTTGTATAAAACACCCACAAACAGCTGCAAAAGTCAGCTCAAAAGGTCAGCACACCCTAGTTATTTTGTACAATCTTAATTAGACGTTGGCTGTACTTGTCTGAATCGGCGTATTCGCTCCACAGTGAGCCTGCCGCTTCGTTCCATTTCGCCACATCTTCAGCACTTGGCTCTGGGCTCCACTTCATGCCTTTCACTTCCATATCTGCGATAGCTTGAGATTCCCACAGTCTCGACTTCGTCATCTGCTCACGAGCATGTACTGCGCTAGCCGCTCGAACGATCGCTTGTAGATCTTCAGGAAGTTTGTTCCACGCGCTTTTGTTCACCACGATTGGCAACGCTTGAGCGCCAGCAATCGGTAAGCGGTACATGTATTTCGCAACTTCGACGTGATTACCGTCTCGGTGGTCGATGAGGTTACTGCCAATTGAGCCATCAATAACCCCAGTGGCTAGGCTGGTGTAGATTTCACTCCAAGAAAGTGACGCAGGTGAAGCGCCTAGATTGCGAAGGAACTTACCGTATGCACCCGGCGCGCGGATCTTCAGCCCTTTAAACTCTTCAACGGAGTTAATCGGCTTTTTGGTTAATACGTAAACAGGCAACTGAATGTAAGGTTCTAGCCAAACAAGGTTTTGTTTGTCATAAGCCTCTTCTAAAACGTCACCCCAACCTTTTTCGTGGAATAGCGCGCTAAGTTCACCGACATCGTCCGTCATTCCCGGTAGACCGACTTCCACCACGCCGGCAGGAAACTCACCCGCATGCATTGGCTGAAAAGGCGCTCCCATGGTCATTAAGCCAGATTTCACCGAGCCAAGAACGCCAGTTTGTCCAACGCCTTCTCCGGCATACATAACTTGTACTGAGATTCGCCCGTTCGACATCGCTTCAATATTTTCCGCAAAGCTTTTATACACCTCACCATAAGCAGTACCACGTGAATAAAGGTTTACAAAACGCCAGTTATGCTCAGCGGCAAAGGCTTGCGACGCAGTAAAAAAGGTACTGGAAATGGCCAGTGCGTACCCTGCGACCATCTTGGTAATGCTTTTTGAGTGCAGCTTGCGTAAGGTTTTAAACATGAAGGTTCTCCTTGAATTATTCCTGTTTACTCTGACTGAGTCAGGCACAGTATTGACGTGACATTTCTCTTCCTCGTTGTCACCTTGTTAGAAATAATTACAATTCATTTACATTTATTAAATTCATATTTATCCACCTAAAGTTTTACCATCATCAAACCTTTTCATTTTTGGTGCTTAACTATGCACCTGTTACAAACTACAAAAACAAAAAAAGCAGCACCGAAGTGCTGCTAAAAGCATGAACCCCAGGGGGCCTGAACAAACTAACAATTATAGGGAAACTGTTTTAAACGAGCCGATTACAACCCGTGACAGAGGTATTTGATCTCTAAATAATCATCAATACCGTACTTAGAGCCTTCACGCCCGCAACCAGACTCTTTCACGCCACCAAACGGCGCAACTTCGGTTGAGATGATGCCTTCATTGATGCCGATAATGCCGTATTCCAGCGCCTCACTCACTCGCCACACACGGCTATGGTTTTGGGTATAAAAATAGGCAGCCAAACCAAATGGGGTGTCATTGGCTCGGCGGATCACATCTTCTTCATCATCGAAGCGGAATATCGTAGAGACCGGGCCAAACAACTCTTGGTGTGCAATATCCATCGCTTCGGTCACATTCGTTAAAATCGTCGGTTGGTAATAGTGCTCACCGACCGATGAGACCGCGCCGCCTAGCACTAACTGGGCACCTTGTTGCTGCGCCGTTGCCACCAGCTCGCCCACTTTGTCGATGGCTTTTTGATTAATCAGAGGCCCGATGTCCGTTCCCTCAGCGAGACCTTGGCCAACTTTCAGCTCACTCACGGCTTGGGTATAGCGCTGTACAAATTCATCGTAAATCGCATCATGGATGTACAAACGGTTGGTACAAACGCAGGTTTGACCGGCATTACGATACTTGGAAATCAACGCGCCCTGCACTGCTTTGTCTAGATCTGCGTCCTCAAAAACAATAAATGGCGCGTTACCACCTAGCTCAAGGGAGACCTTTTTCACCGTATCAGCCGCTTGACGCAAAATCAGTTTGCCAACGGGAGTGGACCCCGTAAATGACACCTTACGAACTAAAGGATGGCAGCACAGTACCTCGCCAACTTCGGCTGGGCGAGACGTAGTCACCAAGTTAATCACCCCTTTAGGAATGCCTGCTTGCTCGGCAAGAGAAGCCATCGCCAATGCACACAACGGCGTATCTTCGCCAGGTTTAACCACCACAGTACAGCCTGCCGCGAGCGCAGGGCCGACTTTGCGGGTGATCATCGCAACCGGAAAGTTCCACGGCGTAATGGCACTCACAACACCGACGGGTTGTTTTATGGTCATGTAGCGATTATTAGGGTTGGCAGCAGGAATCACATCGCCGTACATTCGCTTCGCTTCTTCAGCGAACCATTCGATAAACGACGCGCCATACATCACTTCTCCGTAGGCTTCCTTATAAGGTTTGCCTTGCTCACTGGTCAGCAACTTAGCGAGCCCATCCGCGTTTTCAACAATCAAGTCAAACCAACGTTTGAGTAATCCCGCGCGATGCTTCGCTGTGGTTTTACGCCACTCTTGGAATGCGGTATGTGCTGCGTTAACCGCGGCTTCCGACTCCACTTTTCCCATATCTGGCACAGTGGTAATGACATCTCCGGTTGCGGGATTGAGTACCTCGACTCGCTTACCATCGTTAGCATCGACCCATTCTCCGTTTATCCAACCTTGGGATAGAACCAAATCTCTCATCACTTAGATTCCTACTGTTATAAATATTATCAACGTCAAAGATTAATCAATCTAAATCGCGCATAATCACCAAAACACATAACAAAATAATAACAAACAGCCGAGGGATATAAATGCCCTTGGCTAAACATGAAGTTTTATGAGCCTAAAACTATGACTAAAAACCCTTCGCCTGTCGGTCAAATTGGTGACTACGAAATCAAACAACTCAAAATCTTTAAAGTTGTCGCAGATTGCGGTGGCTTTTCTGCGGCGGAAACCGAGCTGAATATCAGCCGCTCCACCATCAGTATCCACATTTCAAACTTGGAGTCTCGACTTAACCTCATCCTCTGCCGCCGCGGCCGTTCTGGCTTTGCGCTAACCGAAGAAGGTGTGGTTGTCTATGAAGCGACAGTCAAACTACTCGGCGAACTGGAGGATTTTCGAAACACGATCAATCACCTAGACATACAGCTGTCAGGCAGCCTGACAGTTCTGTTTAGTGACACCATCAGTTTAGATCAACGAGCCTGCATTCCTGAGGTGGTTGGTAAGTTTTCAAAATTGGCACAAGAGGTCTATCTCACCGCCGAAGTCGCTCGGATGACAGAAATTGAGCGCATGGTGATGCAAGAAGAGGCTGATATTGGCTTTATTCCTTTTCACCGTGAGTTGGATGGATTGGAATACGAACATATCTATACCGACATTTGCTACCTTTATGCGAGTAAAGAGAATCCGTTGGCGGCGCTGTCTGATGACGAACTGACTGATGAGATCATTGATGGCTTCCCTGTCGCCTATGCCGGAATGAAAACCCAAGAGCGCATTAACGGTCATCTTGCCAATATGAACCTCAAAGCCACTGCGTACAACTATGAGTCTCGCATGGCGCTGTTGCTCTCTTCGCGCTTTATTGGTTACTTGCCAGAACACTACGCCAAACCTTACGTTGACTCTGGTGAGCTGGTAACAATCGCACCAGAGCGTCGCTACTATCACCTTGAGATCATGGCCATTACCAAAAAGACCAATGCGCTAAACAAGGTGCGCTCACTGTTTATTAAGACCATGCGCGATTATTACCGCAAGCATAATAAATAGCGGTGCGCTGTGTGCGCCGAAAAGCAAAAAGCCTGAAGTGATATTCAGGCTTTTGACTCAATGGGTATTTAATGGTTATGCGACCTCTGAGATAGGCTCATTTGAATCTTGCTGAGGATTGCCTATCCCCTGTTTGGTGGCAATTTTGTCACAAATATAACCCCCGATAGGAATGGCGGAGGTGGCCGCAGGCGATGGCGCATTGCACACATGTAAGCTGCGCTCACTTTCCGCAAACAAAAAGTCATGCACTAAGGTGCCATCTTTTAGCACGGCTTGTGCGCGAATACCCGCTGGGTAGGGCTGCAGGTCCTCGACGGTTATCTGCGGGCAATATTTATTAACCAGCTTTAAATAGCCCGGTTTCCACCACGAGTTTTTTGTTTCAATTAAGCCTGTTTTAAGGTGTTTGGCGCTCACTTTCCAAAATCCGCTGAAACTCACCATGTCGAGCACATCACGCACGTTGAAATTGATTTTGCCGTAACCTTCGCGCTTCCAGCCTTGAACCGCGTTGGGGCCAACCGTCACAGAACCATCGATCATCCGTGTTAAGTGAACACCCAAAAACGGCAAATCAGGATCAGGGATCGGGTAGATCAGGTGATTAACAATATTGTTGTATTTCTCAGGCAAGCGGTAGTACTCGCCGCGATAAGGCACAATTTGGAAGTCGGTTTCGAGGCCCAGCATACGGGTTAATCTGTCGGCCATCAGCCCAGAGCAAACAACCAAGAACTGGCCATGAAAATCGACGCTGTGCTGCTGGTACTCACCTTGAACCGTGATCTGCTTGGGCGTTTCCATCAATCCCGTCACTTGAGTGTTGAGCTGCACTTCGCCACCCGCGGCAACGAACTCCTGTGCCATTTTTTCCGTCACTTGGCGATAGTTGACAATACTGGTGGTCGATACTGCAATCGCACCTAAGCCCACGATGTTCGGTTCGCGCCTTTTCAGCTCAGCTTGATCGATCAGTTCTACGTCTAAGCCATTTTGATGGCAACGTTCGTACAGCGCTTGCATCCGCTCGACTTCTTGCTCTGAGGTAGCCACCAGTAACTTGCCACAGTTCTCCACTGGAATATCGTGTTTGGCGCAGAACTCCGTTGTCGCTGCCACGCCTGCTTTACAAAACTCTGCCTTTAAACTGCCCGGAGCATAGTAAACGCCCGCATGAATCACGCCGCTATTGTGACCAGTTTGATGGTGCGAAAAGCCCGATTCTTTTTCGATCAGCAATATCGTTTTCTCTGGATAGCGACTTTGCAACTGCCACGCTGTCGAGACACCCACAATGCCACCACCAATTACGATGTAGTCATACATTTTTTCCACGCTTACCTACTCCTTCACTGCCGTTGTTATTGTTGTTTATAGCGAAACGGCTTCACCACTCCCCAGCAAAGCCGTTTGACTATACGCCCCATTTCTGAGGCTAGCCGCTAACGCGTAAAGTGACCGCGTTGGCGCAACAGTTCACGCTTCAACCCTTCGTGTGCGACGAACTTATCGCGACCGTGCAGCCAACAGTGGTTTTGTACCACCAGCATGCTGCCAACGTTGACGCGAACATTGAAACAGTTGCTGTCACTCTCTAGTGACTCGCTCATCTGATGCAAATACAAACCTTGCTGCATGTTCTGTGGTTGAGCAAACTGGTCAATGAACAACATGTGCGGTTTACCGTTTTTGTCCTCTTCAAAGAACACTGGATGCTCGATGGTGTAGCCAACGTTTTTACTCGGTGGCGCACCCCAAACAATGTTTTGCTTCGCCATTGGGTGATGATAAAAATGCTCAAGGTCTTGCCAATCATCCACATGAAGCAGCAGCGAGTCTCCCATCTGCATGTTCTTCTCATCCATTTTCATCATCAGGACAAAATCGGTACGCTCATTCACGTAAGTGCCATCATTGTGCAGCTCCATACGACGATGCGCTTGTCGCAAGTAACTATCACTGTTGTCGTCATTTTTTACTGTGAAGCGCGCGTAATATTTGCCATACATGGCATCGAAGTTAGGGATACCGATCAGGTGAGAGATGGCAGTGGATAAGATGACAAAGAAGTCGCGCTGCTCATCGCTGTCGTCAAATGCCGCTTTCGCCTCTTCAGACGGCTCGAGTAAAAACGCGCCGGTTTCACGATCTTCCATCGTTTCAACTAAGAACTTACCAAGTTGATAATCACACGCTTTATCCAATGCATCAGCCACTGCAAAGCGAAGGAATGGCTTGTATTCCAACGATTGCAAATTGTAGTTTTGGATTAAATCGCCAAAGGCATCCAAGGTTTCTTTGGCTAACGTCACCACTTGTAAACGTGGGCTTTCTGGGTGCAAAGAGATGGTAAACCCGCTACGTTCTTCGACGTTTTGATTAAAAACCTTCGCAATGTTCATTGTTTCACTTCCTTATTTGGCTGAGCAGCAAATCTGCCGTTGTCGTCATTGGTTGTTTTGGCTAAGCGTCGACACTTGAGTTAACAAAACTATAACGATTGCGAGATCATATTAACAATATATGGTATGTATAGTTTTCATATACAAAATAGATAGTGAGTTACTAATGGATCTCAAACGCTTGCACTATTTCAATCAACTGGCCAAGACCGGTAACTTCACCAAGGCGGCGGATCAGCTAGGGATTGCCCAGTCCGCTTTAAGTACTAGTATCAAAAAACTTGAGCAGCAGCTCGGTCTAAAACTGGTGAACCGCACCGAACGACAAATGAGCCTGACCGCAGAAGGCCAAGTACTACTGCGCCACGCCAAAATCATTTTGGAAGATGTAGAACAAGCAGAAAAAGAACTCCAAGAGCTCAAAGGTCTGACAAGCGGAGTGATCAAGTTTGGTGCCCCAGCGATGCTCGCCTCTTACTTTCTGCCCGATGCGTTAGAGCAGTTCAAAAAAGCCTACCCTGGTATTCAAATCAACATTCACGAGGCAGGGACCGCAACATTGGCACAAATGCTGGTTAACGGTGAGCTTGACTTAGCCCTTATTCGTGGCGATCGCGAGCACGAACAAATCCGCCAAAGTTTGCTCGCTCAAGATCAAATCGCCGCTTGTGTACCTATCTCTCACCCTTTCGCAAAGCGCAGCGCCATCACCCTTGATGAGTTTTGCCAACAACCTTTAGTGCTGTTTAAAAACGGCTACTTTTTGCGTGAAACGGTGAACAGCTACTGCCAGCAAAACAAACTCACCCCACAAGTGCATTTTGAGACCAACCTCCCTGAACTGCTCAAATCCATGGTTAGGCGACAAGTCGGAATTGGCACCTGCCTGCCCATTTTGGTCGCCGATGATCCCGAGCTAAAAGCGATCCCATTTGACCCGCCGATCCCTTTGCAACTGGGCATTGGTTGGAAGTCGAGCCACTATCTATCGACCGCCGCAAAAGCCTTTGTCGATTTTCTCCAAGGCACGCTAAAGCAAAGCGACACAGAGAAAGTTTGATGCCTCTAAACCTTTATATTTATCGCGCGTGATTTTACCGCCCCACTGGCATCGATAACATCTCTGCAACATTAACAACCGCAGAGCTTGTCGAACATGGAAAGAAAAGTCAGTTACGATGCCTTCTGGATGCCATTTACCGCGAACCGCGATTTCAAACAGAACCCTCGTATCATTAATCGTGCTGAAGGCATGTATTGCTACTCAGACCAAAATACCCAACTGCTTGACGCTACCGCCGGCCTTTGGTGTGTCAACGCTGGTCATGGACGCAAAGAAATTGGCGAGGCGATGGCAAAACAAGTGGCCGAGTTGGATTACAGCTCGCCGTTTAACTTTGGTCACGACATTGGGTTTGAGTTCGCCGAGCGATTGGTTAAATACACACCGCCGGGGCTAAACAAAGTCTTCTTTACTAACTCTGGTTCTGAAGCCGTCGAAAGCGCACTAAAAATCGCACTGGCTTACCAACAAGCCAAAGGCAACACTGGAAAGTTCAAATTGATTGGTCGCGAGCTTGGCTACCATGGCGTGAACTTTGGCGGCATTTCTGTGGGAGGTTTAACACCAAACCGCAAAGGCTTTGGCCCACTGCTGCCAACCGACCATCTGGATCATACGCTCGATATTGAACGTAACGCCTTTAGCCGCGGCCTGCCTGAACATGGGGTAGAAAAAGCCGAGCAACTAGAAAAACTCATTCAGTTCCATGGCGCAGACTCCATCGCAGCCGTGATTGTTGAACCTATCTCAGGAGCGGGCGGTGTTATCCTCCCGCCAAAGGGATACCTACGCCGTTTGCGCGAAATCTGTACTCAACACGATATTGTTTTGATTTTCGATGAAGTGATTACCGGATGGGGACGCCTTGGCTCTGCATTTGCGGCCGAAGAGTTTGATGTGATTCCTGATTTGATCACCTCAGCGAAAGGCATCAGCAGTGGCGTTGTGCCACTCGGCGCGGTGTTCGCTCAAGACGAGATCTATCAAACGGTCGTCAACAGTGCCCCAGAAGGCAGCGTTGAGTTCTTCCATGGTTACACCTATTCCGGTCACCCAGTGGCTTGTGCGGCGGGTTTGGCGACGCTCGATATCTACGAACAGGAAGGGCTACTTAATAGAGCCAGTGGTGAAATCGGCCAATACTTTGAGCAGGGTCTGCACTCACTTAAAGGGGTCGGCTCTATCGTCGACATTCGTAATTATGGCTTGATTGGCGCAGTACAGTTTGCCCAGCCAGCTCATGGTAAGCCGATTGGTTTCGATATTTTGAAGCGTTGTTATAACAAGGGCGTTATGGTGCGCAGCATGGGCAATACCATCGCCTTGTCGCCGCCGCTTATCATCGAAAAACAGCACATCGATGTTATCGTCGACACCCTTGGTCAAGTCGCCAAAGAACTGCCAAGCGAATAGCAAGCTACAAAAAACGCCCCAAACGGGGCGTTTTGCTTATTGAGAGTACAAACTGCGAATGGGCTCGGGCTCAATGTAATCAATGAACTCACTACTGATGAGTTGATCGAGCTTATCTTTGCTCCCCTTCACCACAAACACCTCTTGCTTGCTCAGAGTTTCCACAATCTCCAGTTGATGTTGCTGAAGAAGCGCACGCGCTTGCCCTTCTTTTTCTGGATAATACTTCACAAAGAAACGAGGCATTTGCTGCTCAGCCTCTGCGACGCGGTCATCCACCGGAGGAAACGCCGAGTTGCCCGCGACAACCAATGTCGTTACACCACCAGCAAGCACCATAAACAGCGCACTTGCCACGATTTGCTTCTTCATATTGACTCCTTACTGAAAGGATAGTGTCCAACTGTTGATCGTACCGGTATCTTGGCGAGCACTGTCGACCGCTTTAAGCTCCCACTTACCTTTGGACTCAAAACCAGTGAAGTCCACTTGGTAGCTGGTGTTAATATCGTTTGCCGAACCACCCGTATTTTCGTGCAGCACCACTTGACCGCCAGTTGGCGACGTCAGTGTCACTTTAAGATCACCAATGTAGCTGTGGCTAATATCAACATCAATCGAAACCGTGCCTGAATCGCCCGAGCGCAGAACATCAATATCGCTAACAACACCTAACGCACTGTTATCTGGAATGCTCACCGCGTTAGTATTGCTGTAGCTTGATGGCGCTTCACCACCAGAATTGCCACCGCCCGTACTGCCATTGTGAGTTGCCGTCAACGTCGCGCCAGAATAGGCAGAGTAACCATCAATCAGAACTTGATAAGTGCCTGCTGACGTCACATTCAGCGTACAGCTCTCGTTGTTACCACTTTCCCATGAACGACAGTCGTAAGTGCGCGTTGTTGGCGTGCCTTCAAAGCGTACGTACATGTCTGCATCACCACTGCCGCCTGCTAGCGTAAAGCTGGCTTGCGTGGCATCGGCTGGAACGTCAAAGGTAAATAAGATGCCTGATTTAGATGCGCCTGATAGCGGACCTTTGGCAACACCGTTTTCCAAAACATTGTCCGTTTGACCACCATCTGGACCATTACAGCCCGCGTCTAAATAGGTCTTGGCGGCATCAGCATTCACTAGACCATAACCAGTGCGGTTATCACGACCTGCGACATCAATATCCGTCGCACTCGCGGTTAGCGCTTTACGTACTTGCTGCGCCGTACAGGTTGGGTGGTAGCTCCATACCAAGCCAGCAACACCCGCCACGTGCGGCGTTGCCATTGATGTACCGTTGTAGTACTCGTAATCTTCCCCTGTCGTCGTCGATACCGTCACCTCTTGACCTACTTGGCCAGCAAGCTCAAGACCAAACGCTCGGTCAACCGTAACCGACACCAAGCGGTAGCGATCGTAATCATCTAGTACAAATGGGTTCTGTAGACCTGGCAAGTCAGCGTTACTGTAAACAATCGCCGCTTTCGCCCCCGCGTTGTAACACGCTTTGACAGGATCGATTTCCGGGCGCACGCCGCTACGTTGGTTTTCGATACGTTCAGTCAAACAGACTTTGTCGCTCATATCACCACAGTTGTAACTGCCCGATGAGATATCACAACTTGCCAGCGCGCCAGTCACGCTGCCAGCAACAGGATCCGACACGTAGCTGCCCGATGTTTTGCTCTTACGGTTATGTGGCACCACACCGCGATCAAAGTTGCTCACACCGCCGATGGTAATGTCAGAAAGTACACCCTCGCCTACCGTAACTGTCGACAGTACCGCAACACCCGGAGCTGCGATGTCGACTTGGTCAGTCGCTTGAGAGAACGCCGCGTGATCGTTATTAGTATCGACCGCTGCAACTGACATCACCGCATCGTAAGACGCAGGATAGCTGTGTGCGGTATTACCAGAGTTACCCGCCGCCGCGATTAGCAACACACCTTGGTCATACAGATCTTGCAACGCGTTTTGTTCCGTGCGGCTCGACTGACTGCCCCCTAGGCTCATGTTGACCACATCGGCATTGTTGTCTGCACAGGTTTGAATCGCTTTAACAAGGCTTGACGAGTAGCCCCAACCCGATTCGTTGAACACTTTTACAATGTGCAGATTAACGTTTTGATTTGGCATCACGCCTTTCACACCTTCCGTGTTAGCGATAGCCGCGATGGTGCCCGCAACGTGAGTGCCGTGCGCATTGTTGTTACCTGGAGAACTCCAAGAGCCCGTGCCGCTGTCGTTAGTTCCAGTCACACGGTTACCGCTCAAATCGTTGTGGCTAAGATCGTAGCCCGAGTCGATAATACACACAGTGCGATTCCCCGCATTGGCGTCACTAAGAAGCTGCGCGTTCACCGCGTTAAAACCCCATGGCGTTGTCTCGCTCAGTAGGTAGCGCGGCGGATCCACCTCGACATACTCAACTTGTGCATTACCACGTAAGGTAGACACTTCACTGTCGTCCATCTCGACACTGTAAATTGTGTCTGAGCCTAGCCTTTCGACCTGACGTGCTTGCACCGCTTGCAGTACATTTTCACGCACCTCTGTTGGAGCCATTAAAGCCTCACCAGAGCGTGAAAATGGCACTGGCGCATCTTCCTTGAATTTAACGATGTATTTGGTTGGCAAGTCTGCCTCATTGAACCCCATCAGTGGTGCTGCGTTGACTGCTGATGTACTGGCCAAAGCCACTGCGATTGTTGAAAGGGCAAATAAGCCCTTGGTTTTATTATTAATGTTGTGCATCTGCTCGTTTCCTTATTGAGCTATTTTTATTCACTTTTTTGCTATGTCTAGTCATTAAAGCTGACTATGCATAAGCGCTTTAGCTATAAGGTAGATTGATAAAATTACCAAAAATTTATAGAGCAAATGCACTATATCCAGACTGAATATCACCAAATAAATAAAAAGAGTGAACACTCAATAGAAAAATAAGGCTTTAAAAAGCAATTACTTAGTAACGCTAAAAGTGGGTAAATATGAACAAAGTGGGCTCAGGAGAGACGTTTATTACCACTCATTGACGAGTAAGCGGCTTTTCACGCCGCGGATTTGAAGTCCCATCGCATCAAAGACTTCCTCGAAGTCGCGACACTGAGGTGGAATATTGGGTAGAGACAAGGAGGCCTCTGAGAAAAATCGCGTTTTCTCGTTCGGAGAATCCCAAGCCGTTTGCCACCAGCTGACAATACGATGCTTAGAGTCCGACAAACGTTTCTTGGCAGGCAGTCGATCTTTTTTATCTAGGTTTTCTTTTGCTGTGGTTGGAACAAGGTTCCATCTGTCATTATTTGGCCAATGGGCGAACGGCAAGCAATGATCAACGTGATACCCTTTTGCCAGACTCGAACCACTCCATACACTGCGAACATCGATATCGGCAACTCGCAGCTCATCAACCCTGCTTCTGACATCTTTAGTATCGTGGACTTTATCCAGCCATACCAAGCAGTCATGGTAGGTTTGCAGCGTGATGTTTCGCTCTTGATTGCGACTAAATCGCTGCATCTCCATGATCCATTGATTGACTACCAGAGGTTCAATCCACGCGTGGTAAAGTCGGAAACAGTCCCAAAGACTCTCATCTAGGGTAAGTACGCCATAGCTTTGCAAAAACTGACTATCAATTAGGCAAGAATCGGATTTCTTGGGCGTTTTTCGATGGATGTGGAAGTAAGGATTGGAAATATCGCCGCGGTAGGTGAATTTAACAGGCCCACTCTTTAATGTGTTGATGGTGTCACGAATTGCTTTATCTAATGCTTTAGCCTCGTCATCGATAAAAAGCGCCCCAATCGCCAAATCATCCGCCGACAAGTGTGCGAGTTTCCCCCAACCATCAGGCTTCACAAAACCCAAACCTTTCGACACATCGGAGCTTTGCTGAAGGTTTTCTTTATCGATCAGGCGTTTAAACTGGCGAATCCAATACAAGGCCACTAACCCCAACGGAATGGCTACTTTCCCTTCAGAGCGGTCAACCACCGCACCAGAATGCGCATCTGCAATCCGTAAAATTGTCCTTAACAGTGCTAACTTATACGTCGCCGATTTGCTGTCATTGACGATAATGTGGCGCACTTTGTTCAAATCACCAGAACCATCATCAGGCAGTGTTAAAACAACCGTCTGCCACCAGACATCTTGGCGGCGCATTTGGTCATCACTGTCTGAAATCTCTCGCACGAGTAAGGCGCTGTTTTTCGCGAGCCTTTCTAACTCCTCAACAGAAACAGGAAAGCTTTTACGCGTATCATCAAACTCACCATGACGAAGTGAAACCACCAACTTACCATTTGGTGCCAGCAAATTAGACAGTTTTCGAAACGCGCGCTCTCTGTGGCTGGGGGCCAAGTGCATCCAAACGGCACTGACCAAAATCAGATCAAAACGCATCCCGAGGTTTTGTGTCGCCGTCAACTCTGGCAAGGCGTCATCCAACCATGTCACAGAGTGCCCCGTAAACTGATTGCCCAACTCTCTCAATGAATGGCAAGGCTCAATCGCAATGACCTCACAACCTTGCTCTGCCATCCACTTCGCATCTCTTCCGCTTCCAGCGCCAACATCAAGCACCTTGTCGCCTGTCAATGGCCAGAAAGACTGCCAACTTTGATGCACGCGTTCAAACGCCACCGATTGGTATTGCTCCATCAGTTGGTTGGCATTTTGTTCGTAAAAAGAGAGAGTTGAAGACATAAATCAACATTGGTGATTAAACTCGTTGCATCATAAATCGCTTCAAAAGTGATTACCACCGACAGCTCTCAGAAAAATTGTTGCAATTTCGTTAAATAGAATTAAAACTCTAATCTTATTCCAACCCATGCGTTCTACTCGCCTAGAGCCCAGAAGGAGTTAGCTGTGCTTGCTGTTCTACGTTTAATCTTGGCTGCGGTTTTTGTGGTGTTTACCACCCTATTCGCCCTGATCTATTGTTTGTTTAGTCCAAGGAACCCAAAACACGTCTATTTCTTTTGCCGCTGGTTCAATCAACTGCACAAGTTCGTGGGCTTAACGCTCATCCAAAGAGGATTAGAGAACGCGCCAACGCCAAAAAACAGCGTTTATATTTCCAACCACCAAAGCGTGTTTGATTTTGTTACGGATCCCGGAATGCTAAGACCTCGGGCGGTCTCTCTGGGTAAGCGCGATCTGCTGTTGATTCCTTTTTTTGGACAGCTTTATTGGATTACCGGCAATATTTTGATCAACCGAGAAGACAAATCCAAAGCGCGGGACACCATCAAGCAAGTCGCCGAGGCAATTCACCAACGTGACTTATCGGTGTGGGTCTATCCGGAAGGGACGCGCAGTAAAGGGCGAGGTTTGCTTCCGTTTAAAACGGGGGCGTTTCGTATGGCCATCGAAGCTGGCGTGCCAATTACCCCTATGTGCACCAGCACCACGCATAACAAGATCCAGCTTAATCGCGCTAACAACGGCATTGTCATCACCGAAATGTTAGCGCCCATTGATATCTCAAACTATGAGCTACAAGATGCTCGTGCACTCGCCGACCACTGCCATCAACTTATGGCTGAAAAGATCGCGCAACTGGATGCAGAAGTCGCGCAATTAGAGGCTCAGGCGGCTACTCATAAAGAGAGCCCAAACCGCTTCGTTTGAGGGAGCCTAAGGTTAGCTCACACGTAACAAATGAATGTTCAGTCAGTGGACTCGCCGCTGACTGAACATAGAGTACCCGTTACCAACTCGCTTCTTTCATGTGAACTTTAGCGCCAAGCTCTAGGCTAAAATCGGAACCGAACTGAGGGTAATGCTTTACCATCGCGTCGATCACCTCTGCGCTATTGTCACTGCGCTTCTTCGCCGCTTCAAAACGTTCAATCCACGTATGAGTAAACGAAATCGTGCTTGCATCAAGCTTGCCGTCTTCCATCATATGACCCGGAACCACCAGCTTAGGTTTAAGGGCTTGCATCTCTTCAAGCTGAATTAGCCAAGCATCCACTTCTTGCTGAGATTGGGTGTCTGCCATCCATACGTGCATGCCTTGCACAATGCCCACGTTACCTAAGATGGCTTTCTCGCTCGGTACCCATAAATAAGGGCGGTGAGCAAGCACACCTTCGGCATCGCGAATCTCGATAATTTTGTTGTCTACCGTAATCTGACGGGCATTAATCGCAGTTGGTAGCTTAGGATTCTCTGGCGCATTTAACCCCATTTTTGGCCCCCAGAAGCTCACTTTGGTTTCGAGCTTTTTGGCAATCGCCTCTCGAACCGCCGGAGTGGTGATCACGTTCGCTTCAGGGAATATCTCAAGCAGCTGAGACGCGCCAAAATAGTAGTCAGGATCCGCTTGGCTGATGAATATTGTTTTCAATGGTTTGCCCGCATCCATCACTTTGGCCGCAATACGCAATGCATCGGCGCGAGTAAAGCCAGTATCAATCAGCAGCGTTTCCGTCTCACCGATAACGAGCGTCGATGTCACGTTAAAGCTGTTCTCGTCGGCGTTGTAGACGTCAAACGTGAGATCGCCTTTCGCCATGGCCGCCTGAGAGGTCGCAAGAAGTAGTGCTAGAGTGGTGATGTTTTTCATAGTCTGTGTCCTAATTCGAAGGTTTTCTGTTCAGTCGCCGTCATAGTAGCGACTGGTTTTATTTCGAAATAGAGCCTATTCTTTGCATCATTATTTCTTAATTCGAGCAAGTAAATGGATAAACTGACCGCCGCTAAAGTGATGCTAGACGTCGCTCAAACAGAAAGTTTTACTGCCACAGCCGAAAGACTAGAGATGTCTCGGCCTATGGTGACTCGCTACGTGGAAGCAGCTGAGAACTGGTTGGGAGCCCGCTTGCTACAGCGCACTACAAGAAAAGTCTCTTTAACCAGCGCAGGAGAGCAGTTGCTACCGAACTTGCAGCACTGGGTTGAGCAAGCGCAGCAAATGGAAGAGAGCTTAATGCCCACGCAAGCCATCACAGGTTACGTGCGCTTGTCGGTGAGTATGTCTTTTGGGTTTTCCCAATTGATGCCTGCACTGCAAGCATTTCGCCAACGCTACCCCGGAATCAAGCTAGACATTGACGCCCAAGATCGCGCGGTAGATATGGTGGCAGAGCGCATTGATTTGGCCATTCGCACCACCAATGAGCCTAACCCTGCTTTGATTGGTCGTCCGTTTTCAGTGTGCTATTCAAAGCTGGTGGCCGCGCCTGAGTATTTGGCCTGCCATGATCCAATTACTCACCCTCAAGACTTAACGCGTCACGCTTGTTTGGGCTATAAGAATTTTGGTCGTCAGATCTGGCAGCTCACACAAGGAGAACAGCAGCACGATGTCGAGGTAAGCTGTGACGTGACCGCCAATGAAGCAACGGTGTTACTGCATGGCTCTTTGGCGGGCTTGGGCATCTCGATGCAGCCTGACTACTTGGCTCAAGAGTGGATTGACCAAGGTAAACTGGTTTGGGTATTGCCTGAATGGCAGTTGATGACGTTGCAAATGTACTTACTTTATCCGTCACGCAAACATCTCTCACCGCCGGTACGAGCGCTGATCGACTTTATCATCGACCACTTTAAAACACGCCCCTCACGCTAATCGAATTCGAGCGCTTCTCTGGGTCTCACAGAATCAATATGACAAACAACGCAATTACCTAAAGATATTGTCTGGTTTCCAATATTTGTGACAGCAGGATTACCACGACACCTTCCACAATTAAGCTGTGAAAAACCAACAATAAAGGTGTGGCTATGAGTGATATGAGCAGCAATTTTGTTATCTGCGTTCGCAACGTAAAAGGCAAAGGGGAGCAGGCAAAGTTTGGTAATGAGCCGGGGACAACCCGTTATTTAGAAGTACCTGATGGGCAGTCCCCTCACCCTCAACAGCACAGGCTGACACGAACCGAGTGGCTAGAACGCTTGTTAGTGAGGGCCCGCACAGGCAAGCACGACACCATTGAGAAATCGCCCGTTTCAGGCTACACCATTGGCGATATTCTTATCTTTGTTCACGGGTACAACAATTCGATTACCGCCATTATGCATCGCCATGACTTGCTGCAAAAAAGGTTGCGAGAGGTTGGATATAAAGGCGCCATCGTGAGCTTCGATTGGCCAAGTGCGCAATGCACCCTTAACTACGCTGAAGATCGCTGTGACGCCAAGCAGACCGCACTAAAGTTAGTCAAAGACGGAATTGTAGTGTTAGCGAAAAACCAACTGGAGCAAGACAGAAACCACTGCGATATTGATGTCCACCTGCTTGGTCATTCCACTGGCGCCTACGTCATTCGTGAGGCCTTTTATGAAGCCAAGTTCGATCGCTATTTGCAACGCATTAAATGGAACGTCAGCCAAATCGCTTTGATTGGTGGCGATATCGCACGTAAATCCACGCACCGAAAAGATGGCAAGTCTCAAGCCCTCTTTGAACACGCCATTCGTATCACTAACTACCAAAATCCGCACGACAACGCACTGAAAATTTCGAACATTAAACGGCTCGGTGCCGCCCCGAGAGTCGGCCGCGTGGGTCTTGATGACAGCGCGCCCGACAACTTGGTCAATGTCCGAGTGGATCGTCACTGGAAGCAACTCGACGAAGATAAAAGCGCCGTTCACCCTGATGCCAATTGGACACATTCTTGGCATTTTGACGACAAACAGTTTGCTCGCGATCTGCTGTTTACTCTGCAAGGGGATGTTGACCGAGCCAGTATCGAGACTCGTGAAAAGATCGATGGTGAGTTGCACCTCAAAGTGAGCGAGCAATAAATTAAGTTCGACCTGCCGACCACAAGGCAGGTCGAAACTTGGCTCAAACTTTCAATCAGAATATCCTATCGTCACCGTAAAAATATTTAGCGTTATCGTGGACTTATTGCCTATCTTTTATAGGTTGCTCTCGTTATCCTGACGACGTGTTTATTACTGGAACAATCAATGGATATTTTCATACTGGTGGGGCTTATCACCCTTAACGGCATTTTTGCCATGTCAGAACTGGCGCTCGTCGCAGCAAAATCGAGCCGCTTGAAAAAGCTCGCTGAAACGCAACCCTCCGCACAACTCGCATTAGAGCTAAAGAACAACCCAACCCGATTCCTCTCTACAATTCAAATCGGTATTACCGCGATCGGTATTTTGAGCGGTATTTTCGGTGAGGCGACCTTATCTGCCCCGTTTGCAATTTGGTTGACATCACAAGGGCTTGAAGCCGAACTCGCTGCTATTGTTGCGACCGCGAGTGTGGTTATTTTGATCACCTACTTCGCCATTGTGGTCGGTGAGTTGGTACCGAAACGCTTCGCACAAAGGAACGCCGAATACATCGCGGTGATCGTGGCTTACCCTATCCACTGGCTGGCGATTTTGACCACTCCGTTTGTGGTACTGCTAAGCCGCTCGACCGACGCTCTGTTAACGCTGCTACGTCAAAACGGAGATGACAGCGATCAAGTCACTGAAGAAGACATAGTCGCCTTGGTGACAGAAGGGTCAGAGTCTGGAGCGATTGAACCGCAAGAGCAACAAATGATCAGCAATCTGCTCCACCTAAATGACCGCTTAGCGACGTCACTAATGACGCCGCGCTGCGATATTGAATATCTGGATGTCAGCCAGCCGATTGAACAGGTTCTCAAACAGATGCGTCAGACTCAGCATTCCGTTTGGCCTTTGGTCCACGGCAGTTTAGATAACATCATAGGAACGATTTCATCCAAGGTGCTGCTCGATCAATATGACGAGCTCTCCATCACCATCTTAGTAAAACAAGCTCGCCGACCGCGTTATGTACCAGAGTCAATCAAAGGCTTACCACTGCTGAACGACATGCAAAAAAGCAACAGCGAGATGGCATTTATCGTCGATGAATACGGCGACGTTCAAGGCTTAGTCACCCACTACGATTTGCTCGAATCGATTGCTGGCGAACTGGGCATGACTCCGCTTCACTCGTGGGCGAAACAGCAACATGATGGCAGTTGGTGGATGGATGCCTTGATTCCACTCAATGAGCTTAAGCATCGCTTAGAAATTAGTGTCATTGAGGGTGAAGAGACAGAAGGCTTCCAAACACTGAACGGATTGTTGACTTGGATGATCGGTCGAGTACCAGACGTTGGCGAGTGCATTCGCTATCAAGAATGGCAGTTTGAGATCATCAAGGTCGATAACAACCGGATTCTTCAGGTCAAGGCGACGCGAGCCGATACCCTCCCAGAGTAACGCCTTTCCCTCATTCAGGCTCATTAAGCATTGAGCCTGAATGTGTTAGGCTTATGTTAATGCTGTAAAAAATGGAACACTGTTATGGACAACACGACGCCAAAACTTTCTCTGCGAACCATCGAGAAAGAGGACTACCCAGAAATTGCCGAGCTCATGGATCTGGTCTTCCCAGATGTTGGAGGCGCTTGGCCACGCAGTACCATCATGGAATTGATTCACCAATTCCCTGATGGGCAAGTGTGTATCGAGGATAATGGAAAAATCGTTGGCGCCGCTCTGACTATCAAAGTCGACTACAATCGCTTCTCTTTGCCGCACGTTTACACCGATATCATTGATGAAAACAATGTCATCCAAAACAACCCGAAAGGCGATGCCATGTATGGTTTGGATGTCTTCGTTCACCCAGATTATCGCGGGCTCAGATTAGGACGCCGTCTCTACGACGCACGTAAAGAGTTATGCCGCAGTAAAAACTTTAAAGCGATTCTCACAGGCGGCCGAATTCCTAATTATCAGGAGCACGCTGATTCACTGACGGTGCCAGAATACATCGACAAAATAAAACGTCGTGAGCTGCATGATCCTATCTTGTCGTTCCAACTGGCGAACGATTTCGACGTCAAACGCTTGATGCGCAACTACCTGCCCGAAGACGACGCCTCGCAAGGTTACGCGACCTTGCTTGAGTGGGATAACTTCTTTTATGAAGAAGACATTCAGTCTGTACACGATATCGAAAAGACGTTAGTTCGTATTGGGGTGGTGCAATGGCAAATGCGCGCCATGCGAGACTTAGATGACTTGATGGATCAAGCGGAGTTCTTTGTGACCTCGCTATCTAACTACAAAGCGGACTTCGCTCTCTTCCCCGAATTTTTTAATGCACCGCTGATGGGGATGCAAAAAGGTCAAAACTCTGTAGAGGCGATTCGCTTCCTTGCCCAATTTAGTGAAGAGATCAAAAACCGATTTTCACAAATGGCAGTGACCTACAACATCAACATCATCGCGGGTAGTGTGCCAGTACTGGAAAATGACAAGCTCTACAATGTCTCTTACTTGTTGCAGCGTGATGGGCACATCGAGGCGCAATATAAAATCCACATTACCCCTCATGAAGAGAAAGATTGGGTTATTGATGGTGGAGACAACGTCAAAGTGTTCGAAACCGACGCGGGTCGAATTGGTATTTTGATTTGTTACGACAGCGAATTTCCGGAACTTGGCCGCATGATGGCAGAGCAAGGCGTGCAGATCATTTTTGTCCCCTTCTGGACAGACACCAAAAATGGTTATCAACGAGTCAGAATCTGTTCTCAAGCAAGGGCGATTGAAAACGAATGCTATGTGGCGATTGGTGGTAGTGTGGGCAACCTACCGCGCGTGGACAACGTTGATATTCAGTACGCGCAATCGGCGGTCTTCTCACCTTCTGATATCTACTTCCCCCACGATGCCACGCTCACAGAGGCCAGTGCCAACACCGAGATGATCATCTTTGCCGATGTCGATCTTACTAAGCTCAAGCAGCTCAATACCGAAGGCTCGGTCACCAACCTGAAACACCGACGTCATGATATTTATGGCTCTTTCATCAAGCCAACCAACGAGTAACCCAAAGGTCACTAGGGTGAAATAAAAAACGGCGCTGACAATTTCAGCGCCGTTTGCTGTTTATGACCGTTAAGCGTTTAAGGCTTGCTCTAGGTCGGCGATGATGTCATCTATGTGCTCAATGCCCACTGACAGGCGAATCATCTCTGGCGAGACACCCGCTTGTTTTTGCTCCGCCTCACTCAATTGACGGTGCGTGGTAGACGCAGGGTGGCAAGCCAATGATTTTGCATCACCAATGTTGACCAAACGCTTGAAGATCTGCAGCGCATCATAGAAGCTGACGCCAGCGTTATAGCCACCTTTCAAACCAAACGAGAGAATCGCAGACGGCTTGCCCTTCATATATTTTTCCGCCAATGGGTAGAACTCGGAGCTCGGTAATCCCGCGTAGCTCACCCAGCTGACTTTGTCGTGCTGCTCAAGGTACTGCGCCACTTTCAAGGCGTTTTCTGTGTGTCGTTCCATGCGCAAAGATAAGGTCTCTAAACCTTGCATCAACATGAACGCATTCATTGGCGACAACGCCGCACCGGTATTTCTTAACGGAACCGTGCGAGCACGACCAATAAACGCCGCCTCACCGAATGCCTCAGTGTAGACCACACCATGATACGAAGGCTCTGGTTGATTGAAGACTGGGAATCGCTCTTTGTGATCTGCCCATGGGAACTTGCCGGAATCGATAATAATGCCGCCTAGCGTTGTGCCATGGCCGCCAACGTATTTAGTCAATGAATGAACAACAATATCCGCACCAAACTCTATCGGTTTGCACAGCGCAGGAGTGGCGACGGTATTATCAACTATCACAGGAACGCCTTGTGCGTGCGCCAACTCCGCCACTCGCTCTAGATCAATGATATTGCCAGCGGGGTTGCCGATACTTTCACAGTAGACCGCTTTGGTATTCTCATCGATAAGTTCAGCCAAACTTTCCGGCTTATCGTCTTTGGCAAATTTCACCTTGATACCTTGGTTTGGCAGCATGTGGGCAAACAACGTATAGGTACCACCATAAAGCTGCGGCGTTGAGACGATATTATCCCCCGCTTGTGCCAACGTAAGAATGGCATAGTTAATCGCGGCGCTGCCTGCACTAACAACCAAACCTGCAATTCCGCCTTCTAGGGCCGCCATGCGTTTTTCCAACACGTCGTTGGTTGGGTTCATGATTCGGGTGTAGATATTGCCAGGGACTTCGAGGTTAAATAGGTCAGCACCATGCTGTGCATTGTCAAACTCGTAGGCAACCGTTTGATAGATGGGCGTCGCTACTGATTTGGTGGTTGGGTCTGTCTCGTAGCCAAAATGGATAGATAGCGTTTCGTCTTTCATGCGCTTTCCTTGCTTGTTATCGGTGAAATAGTGTCCAACCAATTAACCCGATAAAAACCAAGCATGCTGATTATTAATGCAAATATGGGCGGTGAATCACATTCATTTTTTTATGCACCTTGAGACTGTGCTCATAAATCCTGCAAACGGTCGACAGAACAATTACACCGCGACTCGGGTCACTTTACATTTAGGGTATTCACACTACCATTCCTTTGATATTCATAACCAGAATGCTTCTTAGATGAAAAAGCTAACAACTCCTTTGGCTCTCGCCATTAGTGCTACACTGCTAACTGGCTGCGGCGCTATGACCACCCAAACGACCGAGTCCCCAATGACTGAAGTAACCATCGCGACTTACAACCTCTCTTTCGACCGAGCGACCTTCGAAGACTTAGTGAAAGAGATGCAGATCGAACCTAAACAACAAACGGCTTTAGTTACTCGCTACCTTGATGGCTCGATCAGTGAGGAAGACAAGCAAACGGCTGAGAAAGTCATTCAGATTCGCAACGTCGCGGCTATCATCCAGAAAAACCGCCCTGATGTGATCATGATGGCTGAATTCAACAACGACGGTACCGGCGAAGATAAAGCCGCGCTTATTGGTTTTCAAACCAACTACCTGTCAGTTCCGCAAAGCAGTGAGGGTGCGGGCGGCCAACCTAACCTAACCGCTATTGAGTACCCGTTTTTTGAATCTTACGCGACCAACACGGGGTTATTAAGCGATCTTGACTTGGACAACAATGGCAAGAAAGGTCAACTGCCAGGCGATGCATGGGGCTTTGGTTTTTACCATGGACAATACGCGTTCGCTTTAATGTCCAAGTATGAAATTGACACCGAAAACACGCGTACTTTCCAAGAGTTCAAATGGAAAGATCTCGCGGGTGCAACGATCCCAACCATTACCAAATGCAATGATAAGTACAATAAGATCCCGCAAGGCATGAAATGTGGTGACCCTTGGTACAGCGACGAAGAGTGGCAACAGGTTCGTCTATCGTCGAAAAACCACGTCGATGCGCCAATCATTATCCCGACAGACAAGGGCGACCAAGTGGTTCACCTATTGATGTCACACCCAACACCACCGGTGTTCGATACTGGCAAAAACCAGATGCAAAACGCGGCTGAAGTCGCCTTCTGGCATCAATACATTCAAGGTAAGCCATACTTCTATGACGATGCGGGTAACACGGGCGGTCTGGAACAGGGCAAACACTTTGTGATCATGGGTGACCTAAACCTCGACCCTGTAGCTGGCGATGGCGTAAGCTCGGTGATGCAAGCGCTGCATAATGACCCATTGCTCAATCAAAAAGTGATGAATGGTGAGCTCTACCCATCAAGCCAAGGCGCGGTCAAACACATCGAATCAAGTGGTAAGCGCCATCCTAAGCCTGAACATGTGACGTCAACCTTCGGGTTAGGAGTGGATTACGCAATGCCATCCGCAACGCTAAACGTGATCGACTCGGGCGTGTACTGGTCAACGCCAACGGAAGAAAGCTACCGCCTGTTTAACGACAAACGTGTCGGCAAATATGGCAATGGAAAAGATGTTTCTTCAGATCACCGTATGATTTGGGTGAAGGCCAAGTTTTAATCTGAACAAGCCCTACTGCAGTAAGTAGGGCTTACTTTTACTGACAAGTAAGCAAAAGTAAGTGATTTAAATATCAATTATAAATTCCGCTATAGTCCGTTCCTGATTTTTGACCAACAACCATCGGGAAAGCACTATGATTACCTTCACGAATGACTCTCTGCTGACTATGTGTCGTTACCTGCAGGATGAAACCTTTCCATCTGAAACGACCTATCTGTTCAACGATGGTATCCAACTAAGAACCGTGGCTAACTTCAAAGCGATTGAACAGTACTTTGAAGGGGCTGGAATGCTCAGTTCTATCACGACAGGCTATACGCTGACGTTTGAATCAGGCGAAGAGATCCAATTCAAAATAAAAAATAACCAGCTGGTGTTGGCTCAAACTAACTTACCTGCGAAAACAAAAACCGATCATGGTGTGCACCACTCGGTATCTCAATACATGTTCTAAAGACGTGTATCTGGCTTTTAGGCGCATTTTGCAACCGGCCTCGTCGCACTCTTGCTTTGCGCCTTTTATACTAGGGCTTTGATTTAGCCAGACCATCAACACAATGAGCCCACAATTCTCGATTCCTTTGTTTGACTTTTGTCATGCCGCCAGCACGCCTTTACTCACTCAAGATTCAGCCAACTCCACAGTTGCAAAACACAGCCAAGACATCGAACTACTGAAAACGTCACTGAACGAACTTCCCCACTTAGCCGGACACCTTTTCTTGTCAGTTCCAGTGCCAAACTCTTCTGAAAACGTGGATTGCGTGGTTCTCTATCGCGGTTTGATTTTCGTGCTGTCAATTGATCACGTCAGTCACGATTACGATTGTGCCAAAGCCGACCAAGTCCATCACTTTGCACGCCAGTTCAAAGAGCAGCATCAACCAAGTCGAGACAAGTTCATCATTCCAGTTCTGGTAACACCAAAAGCTCAGCCCCAAGCCAGCCCGATTCATGTGTCTGAAGATTTAGTCGCCAACACGCTTTGCGATACGGGTGAACATCTGGCGGCGCTATTAGAGCATTTCTCAAATCAATATAAAGATGATGAGATCTTGGCTGATATTTGGCTTTCGGAGCGGTAATTTGCTCAGTTTTCACAAACCTTAGCTCTCGCGTGCTGGGAGCCGATAACGACGGTAAAACATCAAGCCCAGCCCAATCATGGTTAACCACCCGTTGCTGCCACCACTGCTTGAGCCCGAATCGCAACCAAGCTGCGCCGTCCCACTGCCCACGCCGATATTGGCACTGCCCGAACAGTTGGGCGAGGTTTCAGGTGTGGTGCTGCCTTCTTCTGCCTCTTCATCGGGGGTATCGCCGGGAGCAGGAGTCGTGGTTGAGGTTAAAAATGTCGGCTTGATGACAGTTTGAGTGGGTGGTGTTGGCGCACTTGTGTATGTCGATATCCAAGTCAGATAGTGATTGAGATTGGTGTGCCAAGCTGGAATAGTCGCAGAACTGCATATCGTGTTGCTCACAGGGCTAGCGCTAATAATGCCAACTTGGTAAGTGTTAGAGTCAGCAGCAACAAAGGTCAAAGGGCCGCCAGGATCACCCTCACAGGCTCCGTTTCCATACGCTTCATCTTGGTCATTTGTCACGACCAATGTCGACATCGTGCATAGCTTGGTAGGATCGGTTGTCGACGCAATGTATCTGGGCGTATCACGTCCGCTCTCTAGACGAGCATAACAATCGGCGATAGGGTTAAAAGCAACGTCGACTTCATCCAATATGGTATCACTACCACCAAAAGCGGGATCCGGCTCCGAGGTGTCACCATCTCCCCAACCTGCTACTTTCACATTAGGCTGCGGGTTAGCAGGATCCCATAGAGGTTCTAGCGCGAGCAATTCACTATATCTTGTCGAATCAACTAAAGAGATTGGGGTACCAGAGAAAGTGCGCTCAACATAAAGTAGCGCAATATCATTTTGATAAGCTGTTGTGGTTGCGCTGACAGTCGGATAATAATCTGGGTGTATGACAACATGCGTAACGCGATACAAATTGCCAATGGCGGTATCACTCAAATCAGCCACACCTGCTGTCACCGACAACTCTATTGGTTTCGCAACATCGTATTGCGTTATGTTCTCTGGGTTCTCTTCCGAGTCTTCTTGGCTAGAGCTTGATGCAACTAAACAGTGCGCCGCAGTCAATACCCATTGCGGAGCGATGATGGTACCACCACAAAAGTGGTCTTCAGCCTTAACACTCGCTCCCACTGATACCACATGACTGTAATCACTTGTGTACTCAATTTGGCTTACGGCATTACCTGAAACTATCGCATAAACAGAAAGCGGCCAAAGAGAGAAAGCCACCCAGATTAGGTGAAGTCGTGACATGTCACCTCCTTGTCCAAACTTAACGTTAGAATGACACTGTTACTAAACTAATCACTTATCTTAGTATTGACCAGTTGTGCAAATATCGCACAAAAATATTATTTTCAATATTCACTGCAGCTTCTCATCTGGATAGACCATTTGATTGACTGCCTTCATGTATACTTCGCTCCAGTTATAGCCACATGAATTCAACTATGTTTCTGACACCGTATTTTTCGCAAAATAGCGACCAATTTCAGTTTACTCGTCAACAAGCGAGCCATTTCGCTAAGAAAGTGGCGGGTGATTTCAACCCAATCCATGACGAAGACAGCAAACGCTTCTGTGTACCTGGCGATCTCCTCTTTGCCGTTTTGCTTAGCAAAGAAGGCATCAGCCAGAAAATGCGTTTTGATTTCTCAGGAATGGTGAATGATGGCGTCGCGTTATCAGTGGATAATAAATGCGAAAAAGAGAGTGCAGTTGTCGATGCCAACGGTAAAGAATACCTACACATGTCTCATGAAGGTGAAGTAAACCGCAACCCAGAGTTCATCGAACACGTCGTAACAAGCTACGTGCAGTTTTCTGGTATGAACTTCCCGCACATCATGGTACCGCTGATGGAAGAGCAACAGGCGATGATCAATTGCCAGCGTCCTTTGGTTATCTATGAAAGCATGGAAGTGGAGTTTGACCGCTTAGATTTGACTCACCCTGAAGTCGACTTTACTGGCGCGACCTTCGACGTGGATGGCAAGCGTGGTGTGGTGACGTTGAACTTTGCCTTTAAAGAAGATGGCGAAGTGGTTGGCAAAGGCATCAAGCGTATGGTGGCAAGTGGTCTAAAACCTTACGACCAAGCCTCTGTAGATGATTTGGTCGAACGTTTTAACGCTCGTAAAGATGCCTTCCTAGCGCAATTTGCTAACGCGGCATAATCGACAAAGGCTACCTCGGGTAGCCTTTTTTGTTTTCCGCTCGACAACACTCTATTAGCCACTTTGGCGCGCTTTTGTTTTACGCAGTTGGGTTAGATATTTCACCCAACTCTCAGCTTGAGCTGAAGGCTCAATCGCATTGGCTCGTTTTGCACTTACCAGTGCATCCTCAAAGCGTTGCAACTTGTAGTAGGCTCGGGCTTTCATCAGCGCAACTTCGGCCTTTCGTCCAGACACCTTATTTAGCGCGACCAATGTTTGCTCATAATGACCTTCCTGAACCAATAACTGAGACAAGTTCCAATAGTACTGACGATCGATTTTGGCGGCGACTCGCCAGCTTTCAATCGACTTATCCCACTCCTTTGCCATTTGCCAAAACGTCGCTTGTTGCGCTTTAAGCTTACCATCTGAATTTAGGTCTTTTAGCTCACCTAGCACCTTGGCAGCACGTTCTGGAATTCCCCTTTGGCCGTACAACTGAGCCAGCAACTTAACATCATCTTGAGTGAACGCCGCACCTTGCAGTTTGGCTAAGGCGAGCGTATCCAAAGCCCGTTTACTGTCATTAATCCGCAGGTACAAAGCGACAAGCTGTCGCCACCATTCCATACGCTCAGGTTCAATGACAATTAAACGCTTAATCGTCCCTATGGCAGACGCCCATTGCTTAAGCTCATGTTCTGCGGAGAGTTTAATCGACAATGGCGGCAACGCATCGGGTAAGCCAAATTGCTCATAACGTGCCATCGAAGAGAGCACCTCTCGCCATTGACTCAACCGGTAATGAGACTGAACGATACGTAGCCACACTTCATGCGCTTTCTGGTTATCAGGCACCGACTGGCTTAGCTCATAGTAATGAGGCAACGCTTGTGAAAATCGCTGTTCATTAAGCAATAAATCCGCCAGCATCTTACGCGTTTGCCAAGCTTGATCGTCATTTAAGAGCCCACTTGTGACCGCTGTATCAAGCTGTTTTATCGCCGAACTTACTTGCTCGCTCTGCCAATAAAGTATCCCCAGCATACGAGCGATGAATGCCCGATCGTAATCACGAGACGTTTCCAGTGCTTCCAGTGCTGAGATGGCGTCTTGTAGCTTGCCTTCTTGAGCCAAGTTATGCGCACGTTGAACACGCACCGCGGTATATTCACTGAGCTCATTGGCGAGGGTAGCGAAGGTGCTCATACTCAGCAGCACCCCGATTAAGAGCGTTTTCATCATTTGGCTAATTTGAACTCCACTTTTGCGGTTTGCCCAAACTGCTCAACCGATATGCCCTCTTCAACTTTTGGCTGATACTTCCATTTTTTCAAGGCGTTAACCGCTTCTTTCTCAAACACACGCTTTGGCTTTGCTTCAATCACCTGAATGTCTTTAGGGCGCCCAGCAGCATCAATCGTGAACTGCATGATCACATACCCTTCCACTCGCCTTTTCAATGCTTTGCTTGGGTAACGAGGTTCTACACGATACAAAGGCAGAGCACGCTGGTTTCCCACCGTCCCTGTTAGATTTGGAGCGCTGATGGCAATGGCGTCAAGGGTAGTGTTAAGTCCCAAACCACTGATGGGTGTCACAGGACTCATCGGCTTAATCTGCATATCCATTTGCGCGAGGCTCATCGGTTCGGGAGACGAAGGCGGCTTTGGCTGCTCTGGCACTGAGCGTTGGCGACGTTGCACATCCGCATCGTTTTCTAACATCACCATATCAAACCGCACGGCTTCAGAAGCCTGAGGTGCCCCTTGATGACTTTTATCCACCATCCAGGCCATCAAGCTAAACAAGCTCAGCGAAATCAGCACTGATAGAGGCAACGCAAGGAAGAGTCTTGCCATTAAGGCTTCTCCGCCGCCAATGCAATGCGTTTAACGCCAGCGCCTTTTGCTGCATCCATCACTTTCACCACCGTGCCATTGTAAGCATGTTGGTCCGCTTGAATCACCAGTGACGCCTCAGGTTGATCAAGTAATAGATGCTCGATAGTGGCTTCAACACGTTCAATATCAACCATACGTTTATCAATAAACACATCGTTCGCGGCGTTAATGGCAATAAAGATCCCTGCGTCTTTCTGGCTCACCACATTCGACGCTTGTGGGCGGTTCACCTCTACGCCTGACTCACGCACAAATGAACTCGTCACAATGAAGAAGATAAGCATGATGAACACGATATCGAGCATTGAGGTTAAGTCGATTTGCGCTTCCTCTTGACGGCGGTCTCTACGTCCGAGTCTCACTTCTGACTCCTTAAAGATTGTTCTAACTGGAGGGCTTTGCGCTGACACACTTTGCTTAAACGAGCGTGAGCAAACATACCAGCAAGTGCGGCAACCATACCTGCCATTGTGGGCAATGTTGCCAGTGAAATGCCGGAAGCCATTAATTTAGGATTGCTGCTGCCTTGTGTCGCCATTACGTCAAAGACCGCGATCATGCCGGTGACAGTACCCAACAAACCGAGCATTGGGCAAATCGCGACCAGCACTTTGATGGTTGATAGGTTTTGGCGCAGTTCAATTTGCGCCTTTGCAATCCATCCGTTACGGATTTGATGCGCGTACCAAGAGTGGTGTTCCGCTCTTGCAGACCACTGCTCACAAAGCCGATTCTTCACTTTAGGGAAAGTCACCACAAGGTAGAGAATGCGCTCCATAACCAGCAGCCAGCATAGTGTCACAACCGCCGCCAACCACCATAAAACAGGGCCGCCTTGGTGCATAAAACGCACTAAGGTTGAGGCCCAATCTTCGCTGATCAAACCCAATGTGTTGAGTAGGATCGGCTCCATTATGCTGCGCTCTCCGCGACCGTATGCGACACATTACCACCTGTTAGCGTATCGCGTTCCGCTTGCTCTGCCACAAGGCCAATCCCCTGTTTTTCTAGAATATGGCGAATGTTCTCAGATTGAGAACTCAGTAGGTTGTGCGCCAGAAGCAACGGCATTGCCGCCACAAGACCCAGAACCGTCGTGACAAGTGCCATCGAGATCCCGCCCGCCATAACTTTTGGATCGCTATTGCCAAACTGAGTGATCACTTGGAAAGTTTCAATCATCCCCGTTACCGTACCAAGCAGACCCAACATAGGGGCAAGGGCGGCAAGTAACTTCAGCATCGACAAGCCTTTCTCAAGGTGAGTTTGCTCATCAACCACCACTTCTAATAAACGCAGCTCCAGCGCTTCAACACTGCGATGTTTGTCTTTTTGGTATACCGAAAGAATGCGCCCCAGTGGATTGTCACTTGGCTGACTTGGACTCTTTAATTGCTTAACAATCTTTTGCCGTGCGATGAACAATGAGACACCACGGACCAGCGCGATAATCAAACCAATGGCGAGCAAACCAAGGATAATTTTACCCACGACACCACCAGCATTCAGTCGTTCGGTCATGGTTGGAGAGTTTGCCAATTGCTCTAGCAAAATGCCTCTGGATGGGTCAACCACCAGTGAGTCAATGTCACCTGAGCTCAGGCTGCTTGCCGTGGGACCATTTTCTGGCTGGCGTAGATAACTCACGGCATCGCCGCGCTGACCATTCCACTTCACGTAGCCCGCATCATTCAATAGCGCCATAGCCCCAAGACGAACACCGTTAGCAGTTTGTTCGCGGCCCTCACCATCTAGCAAAGCAAATTGCACATTGGCGATTTCACCACTGGCTTTAATTTGCTCTTCCATACTGCGCCACATTGCGCGTAATTGAGGCAATGTCGGCAATGATTTCGCAGCAACGATATCATCGATGTTTTGTTGAAATGAGTTGGCATCAACCCCTGTGACAGAGAACTTAAGCTCTGACTGCAGCTCTTTGGCATTTTGACGCACGACGCCAAAAAGCTCACCTAAGCTGCCAGTTTCTAGGCGAAGTTTCTCTTCAAGCTGGGAAAGCTGCGATTCGTTATCGCTGAAGGTCACACTCAAAGAATCGGCTTCTGCTTGCAACGCTGCACGCTCGGCAACAAGCTGGTTCTTCAAGGCTTGTAATTCTTGCTGAGTTTTCTTAAACCCCGCTTCACGAGTCACATTGTGCGACTGCTGCTGACGATTTTCTTGTTGCGCTTTGTCCAGTAACGCATCACTCGCCACAGTGAAATGAGGGAAAAGAGCCGCAGTAGAAATCAACGCAACCGATAGCCATTTTTTCATCACTAATTTCCCTCCCTAACATTCAGGGAGACAGGCAGAGTCAGCATGCTCGGGGCAATCTGCTTGTTCGCGACGGCAAACGCTTTATCTAGTACCGCTTTTTGCTCACTGCCAACCGCTTGCCATGATTGTTGCGGCTGTGACCAACTCCAGAAGCGTTCGCCTGACAAACTGCGCGCTACAAGTGATATCCGCCCTAAGTAAAAAATATCGGCTTCTATTTGGTCATCACCATCCAATGCAATCTTGCCTTGGTAGACGCCCATCTTCGTGCCGTAGTCCATCTCAATTTGGTACGCCTCTAAAATACGACGAAATTTTTCCGCGTCAGCGACATCAGCACGCGTCATCATTGCCTCTAGCTTGGCTATGCGTTCTTCACGTTGTGTTTTTCGAATAGGTTTGTCATTGGCCACGATGCGCTTGAGGCCATCAATCATGTGATACATCAATGGCACCACACCCTGTCGAGTTTGCGCAATTTGCTCGATTTGCTCATTGAGACTCGCCACCTCTTCATTTTGGCTGTTGACCAAACTAGAAAGGTGGTTGCGATAGATCGTTAAGTTGCTGACTTCTTCTTGCAACAGTTCAATTTCTGCTTCGAGCGTCAATGCCTTTTCAGCACTTGCGTCGATGCGTTTCTGGCTCACGGCTGAGGCTTGATTGGTTTTACTCTGAACCGCTTGCGCATCACTAAGAGCATCCGCGTAGGCGGGAATCAAAGTCGATGAGATCAACAAAGCGATACTGGGTTTAATTAGATTCATACAAGCTACATTTTGATTTCTAAAAACTACTAAAGGGGAAGAGATCTCCTCCCCTTTAAACGAACTGATTGTATTCAGTGTTTGAACCGAATTGTCGCCAAGTAGTTTCGGTCTGAGCCTAATGTTACACCACTCGCCCTTTTTTGCTTAATGCTTGTTCCACCAACTCCGACCAGAGCCTGATTATCCAATACATTCTCAACTCTTTAACGGGTCATTTTCTTCACGAAGACCACCACAAACAGCGCCATGGTAAAGCTGCCTAAAAAGGCCTCAAACGCCGCTATAAACCTAGCGACTCCCACTGGGGATATGTCGCCGTAACCCAAGGTTGTGAATGTCACCACACTAAAGTAAAGCGAGTTAAAGAACTCAAGCAGATAAAACTGCCATCCAGTTACGCCTTCATAGATGGGGTGTGCCCCTGTGGTATCTAAAAAGAAGTACGCCATCGCACAGACAAAAATTAAGAAGATAGAGAACAGGACGACCCTAAGCGGATCCTCACCGTATCCACAGAACATGTCGACTGATTTGGATATCCAGCGCTTCATGCTCAGTCTCGGCATTTGGTAACGCCGAAAGCGCATCTCTCGTTTAAAGAAATCGCCTGCAGTTTCAAATAATCCCTGCTTCTCGCATTGCTTACGGATGTTACGGCACACCTCTTCCGCTTCTTGATAGAGTGAAGCCGCCATTGAGGAGTCTCGCCGCTTCAACGCTTGTTTAGCCTGCACTTCTTGTTTAAGCCGCTTGCCCCACTCTACGTTTTCTAACTTAGCTCGCCCAAGCTCTGCCCCAAGCAAGTTGCAGTTGTCTAACTTGGCACAATGTAGATTTGCGCCAAGCATTTTTGACTTCATCAACGAAGAACCACGTAGATCTAAGCCAAAAAAGTGAGCATCAGATAAATCGGCACGGTAAAAATCCGCATCCCGACAAGAAAAGCCTGTTTTGCACCCTCGGTTGACCAAATCGATGTCAACCAAGTTTGTTTTTGCCAACTGAAATCCGTCGAGAGGTTTACCCGCTGCGGCCCATTGCTCAACCTTATTTTTTACGTCATCGTTGCTTTTATCTATATCGGGATCGTGCCAGTAACAAAGCCCGGACTCTCCACTCGGTTGATCGCAGCACCAGCCATCAGGGTTTCGATAGCTGCATTGGCCATGTTCAGATTTCATAGTTGCTGCCCTAAAGTGTACAAACGTCGCGTTATCGCTTGTTCACCCTAAAGTGTAGTGGGTGCATATGAAGATGTAAGACTATTTTATGATTTATCAATAACACTCTGCTGACGAAGCCACTGTTTGAACAGTCGTGTTGGTGGGTTGTCGACATGAGTGATAATGAAATAGCCAGTATTGGCTTTGATTGGTTCAAAGGGAGCCACCAGCCGCCCCTGAGCGATTTCATCACCAAGCAGTGCGGTTCGTGCCAACGCGACGCCAACCCCGGCTTCGGCGGCCGACATTGCCATATCTGTACGGTTAAAAAAATGCCCTTGCTGGGTATTAAAATCGAGTTGTTGCTGTGACGCCCAATAAAGCCACTCGTAATCTTTCGGCGCTCCCTGCCACGGCATAGCATCATGCAAAAGCGTCACACTCAGCCAAAACTGCCCCGCTTCGAGCGTCGCGTGGTGCTTCGACAGATAGCTTGGGCTCATCACTGGAACTAAACACTCTTCCATCAACAATTCCGCCTCCGTCAGCTTGTACGGAATCGGTCCGTAATCAATGGCAACGTCAAAGTTTCGATTATCACTGTCAACTAAGGCACCTTCGGCAAAGGTGTGTATTTGGATCTCAGGATACTGCTTTTGAAAATCTTCTAGCCTTGGCACCAACCATTTAAAAGCGAGTGATGGCGTGAGTTTCAAACGGATCTGCTGACTGTCTGACACTCGGGTGAGTTGATAGACGTTTTCTTCGATCGCCAACAGGTGATGAGAAACAGAATCGACCAACTTTTGCCCCAAGTCAGTCAGCCGAATCCCACGAGCATGGCGTTCAAACACACTAAAACCCAAGCGCTCCTCGATTGCTTGCAATTGCTGACTCACCGCTCCCGTTGTCAAATTCAGCTCGCGAGCGGCGCTGGTCAAGCTCGCATGGCGAGACACAATGCAAATCAGATGAACACCATGTAATAAAGCAGACTTCATAAGTATTTAGTTTTTCTAAAGGGTGATATTAATTCTTATCGATTGTTAACCAGATGTAAACACCCCATTCTTGGCAAAATTGTTCTTCAGGAGTAAACAGTGAAGGTCGTTGTATTAGGAAGTGGTGTCGTAGGTTTAACCACGGCGTGGTATTTATCTCAAGCAGGGTGTGAGGTCACGGTTATTGATCGTCAACCGCGAGCCGCAGAGGAGACCAGCTTTGCCAATGCGGGTCAAATCTCTTATGGCTATTCGTCACCTTGGGCAGCGCCTGGCATACCAATGAAAGCCCTCAAGTGGCTATTTGAAGAGCACGCACCATTGAAAGTAAAGCCTTCCCTTAGCCCTGAACTAATGAGCTGGGCAAGTAAAATGCTGCTCAATTGTCAGCTTGATCGATACCGAATCAACAAAGCACGAATGTTGACGATCGCTAATCGCAGCCGAGAATGTTTAGCTGAGTTAAACAAGCAATACGCAATTGAATACCAAGGTCGACGCCAAGGTACTTTGCAGATATTTCGCTCTGCCGCGCAGCTCAAAGCGGTTGAAAAAGACATCGCTTTGCTCGAAGAGAGTGGTACACGCTACCAACTTATGGATAGCCACCAATGCTTGGCCCAAGAGCCCGGGCTGACCCATATGCGCGGCAATTTGGTCGGAGGCTTGTATCTACCAGACGATGAAACAGGTGATTGCTACCTATTTTGCCAGCAGCTTCAGAAAATGGCGCAGCAAGCAGGTGTCACCTTCCTCTACAACACCGATATCGATAGCTTGATTCAGCAAGATAGTGAGATAAAGGCCGTCAAAACCCGTCATGTGGAGATAACGGCGGATCGCTTTGTCGTGGCGCTAGGTAGCTACTCTAAGCATTTGCTGGAATCTGTCGGCGTGGATTTGCCCATCTACCCTGTCAAAGGTTATTCGCTGACCTTGCCAGTGATTGATGAGCTCAGCGCCCCTCAGTCGACGATTATGGATGAGACCTATAAAGTCGCGGTGACACGCTTTGAGCAACGTATTCGTGTCGCTGGCACCGCCGAGTTGGCAGGCTTTGATCCGGCACTGCCCGACAAGCGACTCGCGACACTTAATCATGTGGTTTCCAACTTGTTCCCGCAGGGTACCGATTTAGCGAAAGCAGAGTATTGGACTGGCTTTCGCCCCATGACGCCAGATGGCACACCGATCATAGGGCAGACTCCGATTCGCAACCTTTACACCAACACCGGACATGGCACCTTAGGTTGGACAATGGCCTGTGGCTCTGCGGAAATTCTCACTCAAATAATGACGGGCGATGCTGCCCAATATCGCGAGTTGAGCTGCGATCGATACCAATAATAGAAGCTATCGCCAAGCATTTATCAATTTACAGAATATATAAACACCCCACACACCTAGCCGATAATGATTAAGTTATCGGCTTTTCGTGCATTTTCACCCACAAAACCTTATCAAATCCGCACATTTTAAGAATTAGCTTCAATTTTTAACATTTATTTAGCATTTTGTGCCTAAGTTCACGCAAATCAACTTTAAAGAACAAATTCATTAACAAATAAGTTACAGAAAGGGTAATATTCTGCTCAGAAAACAACCATTACAAACTAATAACAGGGAAATACTTATGCAGTCACTTGTTGATTTTTTGAATGGAATCATCTGGAGCCCGGTACTGATCTATCTGTGTCTAGGCGCTGGTTTGTTCTACTCAATCATGACTCGTTTTGTTCAAGTTCGTCACTTTGGGGAAATGTGGCGCTTACTTCTATCAGGAAAAAGTTCTTCGAAAGGCATTTCATCGTTCCAAGCTTTAGCCGTATCACTTTCAGGCCGTGTGGGTACCGGTAACATCGCAGGTGTTGCAGCAGCCATTGGTTTTGGTGGCCCAGGTGCGGTATTTTGGATGTGGGTGGTTGCTTTCTTCGGCGCTGCAACGGCATACGCAGAATCGACACTCGCGCAAATTTATAAAGAGGAAGACAACGGCGAATTCCGTGGCGGTCCAGCTTACTACATTGAAAAAGCGATGGGACAAAAATGGTACGCTTGGATCTTTGCGATCGCGACCATCTTTGCATGTGGCTTCTTACTTCCAGGCGTGCAATCTAACAGTATTGGTAACGCGGTAGAAGCAGCATTCGGCTCAGGTGAAATGATTGAAACCGCGATTGGTACATTCAGTTTTGCGAAAATTTTCACTGGTACGCTGATTTCTGTCATTCTTGCCTTCATCATTTTCGGTGGCGTTAAGCGTATTGCTAACTTCACGCAGATCGTCGTGCCGTTTATGGCTCTGGCTTACATCATCACCGCGTTTGTCATCATTCTACTCAACATCGGTGAAGTACCACGCGTATTTGCGATGATTGTTGGTGATGCCTTCACCCCTATGGCAGGTGTTGGTGCGGCAATCGGTTGGGGCGTGAAACGCGGCGTTTACTCAAACGAAGCAGGCCAAGGTACAGGTCCTCACGCAGCAGCAGCAGCAAGTGTTGATCACCCAGCTCAGCAAGGTCTTGTTCAATCATTCTCAATTTACATTGATACCCTGCTGGTTTGTTCTGCAACAGCGTTTATGATCATCATTACTGGTGCTTACAACGTACATGGCGCAGAAGGCTTCCTAGTGCAAAACGTTGCGGCAGACATCGCAGCCAACGGCCCTGTGTTCACCCAGATGGCTATCGAAAGTGCGCTACCAGGCATTGGTAAGCCCTTCATTGCGATTGCACTGTTCTTCTTTGCTTTCACCACCATTCTGGCTTACTACTACATCGCGGAAACAAACATCGCTTACATCCGTCGCACATTCAAAGTGAGCGGTTTGATGTTCATGCTAAAAGTCGCACTTATCGCGGTTGTCTTCTACGGCACAGTGAAAACGGCTAACTTAGCTTGGGCTATGGGTGATGTGGGCGTAGGTCTCATGGCTTGGCTCAACATTGTGGGTATTTTGATTATCTTCTTTATGTCTAAGCCAGCACTTAAAGCGCTGCACGATTACGAAGAACAACAAAAGAAAGGCGTTGAAGAGTACACCTTTAACCCTGTAAAACTTGGTATCAAAGGCGCGGACTACTGGGAAGATAAGTACCGCCGCAAAACGGGTAAAGAGCCAAGTGAAGAGGTTGAAGCAACGCCAGTCGAGCAGCCATCAACCTAATTTATTCAATAAGAAATGCAGTGGTAAAAAAAGGGGTTAGCTAATCGGCTAACCCCTTTCATTTACTGTTCCCGTATATGTCCATCACGATGCTTCAGGCAAGCAGCGTAACATCATATTCATTTCATTACGCAGCAACTTGCTCAAGCTCTACGTGCTGCTCTGCCTTCTTTTCACCGATAGGCAAAATGGTACGGCCGTACTCATTGTTAAGCACCTGTGCCATCGCAAAGTAAATTGCGCTCGCGCCACAGAAAATACCTTCAAATCCAGCAATCGTGCCAATAAGCTCACTACCTGTAAAGTCACGCGCCGCCAATAGGAAAAATAGAATGGTCAAAGAACCAAAGACAATTTGCTTAGCAACTGGGTAGCATAGTGAGCCGATAAACATGAAGCCTGTGAACACACCCCATAGCAATAGGTACCAACCCATAAAGCTCGCTGGGCTTGCTGGCAGACCCATGTATGGCATAACAATCAGACCAACCAGTGTCAGCCAGAATAGACCGTAAGAAGTGAACGCCGTAGTACCAAATGTGTCACCGCGTTTGAAACACATCATGCCCACCAAAACTTGGCTAAGACCACCATAGAAAATACCCATCGCTAGGATCATCGAGTCAATCGGGAAAAAACCTGCATTGTGGATGTTAAGTAAGATGGTTGTCATACCGAAACCCATTAGACCCAATGGGGCTGGGTTCGCCAATTTAGTTGACATTTTGCGCGCCTTTAAAAAAAGTTAATAAAAATTACGCGCAAAGTTTAATCCGAACGCCGTAAAAAGATAGATAGCTAAATCGCAATCTTAGATTGCACCGTTAGCGAGTTCTGCTTGGGTCATAATTTCGAGCGTTTCACCCACTAACTTAGCTTTCTGTTCAACCAATGTTGCCTTTACTTCCGGTGTCACACACGCCAACCATTCTGTCATTGGTTCATGATTAAACTTGTCCATTGGTCCCATCTCTGGGCTCCATTTACCTGAAATATTGACCGTCTCTTTTTGACCATCCGTTGTTGAGTAGTACTGAAAGGCAAACTCAATAGATTTAGTCGGAGTTATGGTGCCAGAGGCTCCCCATGGGGCTGACAATTCAAGCATTGGGCCAATTGGGTAACTCTGTCCTTCAATTTCAACAGTGGTCGCCTCTCCAATTGCAATCTCTGCGTTGTTTGCTGACTCATTCACGCTAAAATCTTGTGCAGATGTCATAGTTCGAGGACCCTGTGGCCTCCCCTGCTCTAAGAAAAACCGAACAACAGAGGGTTGAGCTTGTACCGCGATTCCGATCTCGCCGATCTGCTCCATACACTCTTCATGTGACAGTACACCTGACAGACCAACACCTTTGAGTAACTCATTTTGCTGTGTTCCAATCATGTGAAACTGGCCATCTGGTCCTGTAATTGACATAACCTGACCAACTGGTGCTTTGTGGATTTGATACTTTTGCGTGGCAACGCCGCTGGTGCTCGCTTCAAAGCTTAGGCTACCGAAACTGTTCCAGCTATGCGGATTACTCCCTTCATTGTTAACGGTTAGCCAGCTTGGCGTTTCTACTGGTTCTGCCGTATCAGCGTTAGCACAACCGACCACACTGGCAACCACTATTGTTAATAACGAAATCTTTACTTTCATCTTTATTACCTCTAAACCCTATAACTGATGCCGCAATTGTATAGAGATTCAGCAGAAGGTACTGTAATGAAACGTAAGGGGAGTGTCGTGGGATTGTCACAGAGAAAGCAAGCCTCTAGGAGACTTGCTTATATAGGGGTTAAAAGAGGTTAACTACTGGCAGCTGATCTCATCCCAGAACCAGTTAGATTGTGTCGGGCTTTCCCACACTCCAGGTCCATTCTTGGCAATAAAGCATTTACCGTTGAACGTCACTTTCTCACCATTGGCAACTTGTGTTACACCTGGCTCCCACTGAATAAAAGTATCTGGAACCGGAGTGGGCTCTGGAGTAGGCTCTGGGTCGGGTGTTGGGGTCGGCTCAGGATCTGGAGTAGGTGTTGGAGCGGGATCCGGAGTAGGCTCAGTTGGAGTGCCGGCAATCAGTTCCCATGGTCCACCTAAGCTTGGATCATCCCCTTGAGTCCACCACTTCGCTTTGTACGTCGCGCCTTTGTAAGTCACCTGCTCACCGCCGGTATAAACTTTGTTTGCATCCCAATCAGTCCCCGTACCTGGGCCTGTGCCGGGATCAACAGGGTCAAGTTTTTCAACCACTCGAACCTCAGGCCAGCTTGAGTGAGAGCCGTAGAAGTTCGTTACACACTTCTCGTAATCGCCCGGAACCAAGGCAGAGTATGCCGTTTGGAATCCAACCAATTCACATTCAAATGAGTAACCACCAGGGCGATCAGCGTAGTACTTCCAGTTGCCATCCCAGTTGGTGTAAAGCACATCGGTCGCACCATTTAAGTTCAAGCTACCGTATGGAGTTTGTTGCCAACAGGTGTTCTTTTCATCTGCGCCAATAGGGATTTGGTAATGCGCTGCCAAGCCTTCCCAGTAGCGAATTCGGTTAACTGGCTGGCCTTTATCTTTATTTTGCTCACCACACTCGATACCGCCGTTGATGATATTGATTGTGGTACCAAAACCGTAGCCGATACCTGCATCAATTTCGCGTTGAGAAGGGGTCCACGTTTTATCAATCACGTGCAGCATCGCTGGTTTTGGTGCTTGCGGAGTTAAAAAGAACCACACCGCAGAAGCAAGGTTCAACCATGAATCTGCGACCAAACCCGGGTTGTTTAGTAACACAGATGCGTCTCCGTCAAACATTACCTCAGAGAACGCGCCGTAGTTAAAGTGGTAAGAAAGCTGTTTTGCCCCACGCCCAAAGTAGCCCTGCCCTGCGGCACATGGCCATTTTCTGTTTTGCCAATCGTTTTGACCGCAGCCAGTGGTGTAGCCTTCTTGACCTTCAGACCAACCCATTTCACGGACATGAACCAAAGCTTGTTGCCACTCTTCTAGTGCCTGAGGGTTATCTGAGGTGTTGTCTTTGGCAATGTGGCCGCCCGTCTCTTGCGCAAAATGAGCAAAAGCAGTCACGATAGAGCGCTTACAAATCGCATCAGAATCACGGCCATCGGTATACTCCGCACAAAACGCTGGGAACTTACCAATCGCTTTTAAAAATCGAGTATAGGTGTATTCTGGAGCGGCCATCTGAGTAAGAAAATCCCACTCAGCTCGTGGAAAAACGCGTTCTGCGCGCTTAACGTTATCTGGGTTGGTGGCGAGCCCAGCATCGATCGCATCGACCACGGTATTTGGTGCCGTTCTTAGTGCTTGCGACCATATGCCGTACATCGGGTTTGACGTTTTTTGCTGCTCCGCTGCCGTAATGTCTGCGCGTGAGACCACGTAGCCTGTAGGGTTCTGTGGATCAGGTTGAATATTCATTGCCGCCCAAGCAGAAGAGCTCATACTCAACGCGCTGGCTACAGCAATAATAGGTAGGGTTTTCATTATTTTACAACTCCTTTCGTTTCGAAGTTGTATGAGAATAGTTGAGGAGAGATCCGAATAGACTCAATCAAAAGTCAACTTGCGAGGCAAGGCCAAAAGCAACGTAATAAACCTTTACCTGTGTCGTAAGAATCGATAGCTGGGTTCAAAAAAACCAGCCCGAGGGCTGGTTTCATATGTGCTTAATTACGTTCAATTTTCAGCAGAATTATTCCCACTCAATTGTCGCTGGTGGCTTACCAGAAATGTCGTAAACGACACGGGAAATACCGTCAACTTCGTTGATAATGCGGTTAGAAACCTTACCTAAGAAGTCATATGGTAGGTGCGCCCAATGCGCTGTCATAAAGTCGATTGTTTCAACTGCACGTAGCGATACAACCCAATCGTACTTACGGCCATCGCCCATTACGCCAACCGAACGTACTGGTAGGAATACCGTGAACGCTTGAGAGACTTTGTTGTACAGGTCAGCAGCATGTAGCTCTTCAATGAAGATAGCGTCTGCGCGACGTAGCAAGTCACAGTACTCTTTCTTGATTTCGCCAAGAACGCGAACACCTAGACCTGGACCTGGGAATGGGTGGCGGTAAAGCATGTTGTAAGGCAAGCCTAGTTCTAGACCGATCTTACGTACTTCATCTTTGAACAGCTCGCGTAGCGGCTCAACAAGGCCCATTTCCATATCGTCTGGCAGACCGCCAACATTATGGTGAGACTTGATGACATGCGCTTTACCTGTCTTAGATGCTGCTGACTCGATAACGTCTGGGTAGATAGTGCCCTGAGCAAGCCATTTAGCATTTTTCAGCTTCTTAGACTCTTCATCAAATACATCTACGAATACGTGACCAATTGTCTTACGCTTCTCTTCTGGATCAGATTTGCCTTCAAGTGCTTTTAGGAAGCGCTCTTCTGCATCTACTTTAATGATGTTTAGACCGAACTGGTCGCCAAACATATCCATTACTTGCTGACCTTCGTTCAAACGAAGTAGACCGTTATCAACAAATACACACGTTAGCTTGTCGCCGATTGCGCGGTGAACCAACATAGCAACAACCGATGAATCAACACCACCAGAAAGACCTAGGATCACTTCGTCGTCACCCACTTGTTCTTTAATACGAGCAACCGCATCTTCGATGATGGATTCTGAAGTCCAAAGACGCTCACAGCCACATACGCCAAGAACAAAGTTCTCTAGCATTTGCAGACCGTTTTTAGTGTGCGTTACTTCTGGGTGGAACTGAACGCCGTAGTATTTCTTCTCTTCGTTCGCCATCGCAGCGTAAGGACACGTGTCTGTCTCGCCAACTTTCACGAAACCTTGAGGGATTTCTACTACTTTATCACCGTGGCTCATCCAAACGTCTTGTGATGCTTCTAGATCTTTAAAGATCGAAGACTCACCAGAAACCTGAACCGCTGCGTAACCGAATTCACGCTCATCAGACGTTGAAACTTTACCACCTAGCTGCTCTGCCATGGTTTGCATGCCGTAACATACACCAAGAACAGGAACACCTGAGTCAAATACATATTGAGGAGCGCGTGGAGAGTTGTCTTCTGTAACACTCTCAGGCCCACCAGATAGGATGATGCCATCTGGGTTGAATTCACGAATATCCGCTTCTTCTACATCCCAGCTCCAAAGCTCACAGTAAACGCCGATTTCACGTACGCGGCGTGCTACTAGTTGAGTGTACTGAGAACCGAAGTCCAAGATCAGAATACGTTGGTCATGGATATTTTTAGTCATTTTGAGCAGTCTTATAAGCTAGGTTATTAAAACGGAGGCGAGTGTACTCGCCTCTTCTTAATGCTTCAAGGAAAAAAGCAAACGTTTACGTTAGGTGTATAAATCTCTAGCGAGATTAACCTAGACGGTAGTTTGGTGCTTCCTTGGTGATTTGAACGTCGTGTACATGAGACTCTTTCATGCCTGCACCTGAGATACGTACAAATTCAGCTTTAGTACGCATATCTTCAATAGTTGCAGAGCCTGTTAGACCCATGCTTGAACGTAGACCACCCATTTGTTGGTGAACGATCTCTTTTAGGCGACCTTTGTATGCGATACGGCCTTCGATACCTTCTGGTACTAGCTTGTCTGCTGCGTTGTCAGACTGGAAGTAACGGTCAGAAGAACCTTGAGACATAGCGCCAAGTGAACCCATGCCGCGGTAAGCTTTGTATGAGCGGCCGTTGTATAGAATTACTTCGCCTGGTGCTTCTTCAGTACCTGCGAACATTGAACCAACCATGACACAAGATGCGCCCGCTACGATTGCTTTACAGATGTCACCTGAGAAACGAATACCACCGTCAGCGATCACTGGAATACCGTACTCGTTTGCCACTTCTGCAGCATCTGCGATTGCAGTAACTTGAGGAACACCCACACCCGTTACGATACGAGTTGTACAGATAGAGCCAGGGCCAATACCCACTTTCACTGCGCTTACGCCAGCTTCGATAAGTGCTTTGGCACCTGCGCCTGTCGCAACGTTACCACCGATGATGTCTAGATCTGGGTATGCTGCGCGAGTTTCGCGGATACGGTTAAGAACACCTTCAGAGTGACCGTGTGAAGAGTCGATAAGTAGTACGTCAACGCCTGCTTCAACTAGAGCTTTAACACGTTCTTCGTTACCAGCGCCAGCGCCAACTGCTGCGCCGACGCGTAGACGACCTTGTGCATCTTTACATGCATTAGGCTTACGCTCTGCTTTGTGGAAATCTTTTGCGGTGATCATACCGGTTAGTTGGAACTCATCATTCACAACCAGTACTTTCTCTACGCGCGCTTTGTGCATTTTCTCTTGAACTTCTTCGCGAGTTGCACCTTCTTTTACCGCTGCAAGGCGCTCTTTTGGCGTCATTACAACTTCAACTTTCTTAGAAAGGTCTGTAACAAAGCGAACGTCACGGCCAGTAATGATACCAACAAGTTCATTGTTGTCCGTCACTACTGGGAAGCCTGCAAAACCGTGCTTTTCTGTAAGTGCAACAACATCTGCAATTGTCGCATCCGGATTTACGGTTACTGGGTGAGAAACCACGCCCGCTTCGTAAATCTTCACCTGGTGAACCATCTGAGCTTGCTGCTCAATCGACATGTTCTTGTGGATAAAGCCAATGCCACCCTCTTGCGCTAGCGCGATTGCTAGACGAGCTTCAGTAACAGTGTCCATAGACGCTGAAATCATTGGGATGTTTAGGGTGATGTTCTTAGTAAGCTGAGTGCGAAGATCAGCTGTGTTTGGGAGAACGGTGGAGTGTGCTGGCACAAGGAGTACGTCATCGAATGTCAGCGCTTCTTTGGCAATTCTTAGCATTTGCAATATCTCACAATTAGAGGAGTAAAAAGAACAATCCAATCTCATCGTTTCGCATAATGAGGGTAACCAATTTTAGGTTGTTGGCTACATTTGGATTAGATATTGCGGACGGATTATACGGCTTACGTAATCGCTTGACCACAAATTTTTTAATTTTTTTCTTGCATTTACCCCCTTGCTATGTATTATATTGCCGCTAATTTCCATACTCACGTCTACGGAATTAGTCTTGTCTTCTCTGACCAATCAAAATATCTTCACGGTTTCTCGTCTTAATTCTGAAGTACGCCTGTTACTAGAAAATGAAATGGGTATCGTTTGGTTGGTGGGTGAAATCTCTAACTTCTCCGCTCCAGTTTCTGGACACTGGTACCTGACTCTTAAAGATTCTCGCGCTCAAGTAAAATGCGCCATGTTTCGTGGTAACAATCGCCGTGTAACCTTCAAGCCGCAAAATGGTAATCAAGTATTGGTTAAAGCCCGTTTATCGCTTTACGAGCCTCGTGGTGACTACCAACTGATTATTGAAAGCATGCAGCCTGAAGGTGATGGGCGATTACAACAGCAGTTTGATGAGCTAAAAATGAAGCTAGCGGGAGAAGGCTTGTTTGCTCAAACCAATAAGCAGCCTTTGCCAGAGCATCCAAAATGCGTGGGTATTGTCACCTCTAAAACTGGGGCGGCACTTTTCGATATTCTTGATGTACTTAAACGTCGCGATCCTTCTCTTCCTGTCGTCATCTACCCGACCATGGTGCAAGGTGAAGAGGCGGCTATTCAGATTGCTCAAGCAATTGGTTGTGCCAATAGCCGAAATGAATGTGATGTATTGATTGTCGGTCGTGGTGGAGGCTCCTTAGAAGACCTTTGGTGTTTCAATAATGAAATCTTGGCACGAACGATAGCAGCGAGCCAAATTCCAATCATCAGTGCCGTTGGGCATGAGATTGATGTCACCATCGCCGATTTTGTTGCCGATATGCGCGCACCTACGCCTTCTGCTGCAGCAGAGTTAGTTAGCCGCGACAACAGTCATAAAGATCAAGTCATTACAAGCCACCAGCATAAGCTCGCCAGTGCAATGCGCCACTACCTATCGCAACATAAGCAAACCAATGCAAGTCTACTGCATCGCTTAGAAAAGCAGCATCCTCGTCATCAGCTGCAACGCCAAAGCCAGCAACTGGATGATCTGGACATGCGCCTACAGCGAGGGATGGAGCGCTATCTCAGCGGCCGAGCTCAGAAGATTGAACGCCAGCAGCATAAACTGCAGCTTCATTCACCTATCAAGCGCCTCAATGAACAAGCCTCTTCACTGCAAAGGCTCGAACAAAAACTGTTGGATGCGATGGATAGAAAACTGCTGAACACGCGCCATCAACTGGCTTTGGCTGCAGAAAAACTGGATACGGTTAACCCACTCGCTACACTCAAGCGCGGCTATTCAATTACACAAAATCAACAAGGCGACGTCATTACTAAGGCGTCACAAACCAAAACGGGCGACACCTTGGTCACCCGTTTGTCTGATGGTGAAATTCGTTCCACCGTCCATTAAGCGCCGCTCTCTAATTAGCTTGAAACTCGAAGCGCACTCGAGATTTAGACTTCAACTCGTTGCAAGTATTGCAAAAATAGTTCGCCGCACCACACGCTTGCAGTTTTTCTAGCTGCGCATTGCAGTCTGGGCAAAAACCGACTTTTGTATAATCGATATCGCATTGATTACAGTGGTAATGCCCTTGCCACTCCAACTCTTGCTCACATGTTGGACAATGATTTTCGTTCATTGGTGACCCCTTAATTCTTTATTTACTTGTCACTTTAAGGTTTTGTACCCTTGATACTATGATCTGGCTCATAGGCAAATCAATCACTCTCCTCTCTAACTCACACAGAATTAAAGATCGAAACAAGATCATCGGCTAAATCCATTTTGATCAGCGATCTGCCTCAATAAGAATATTTATATCACCACACACCGAAAGCATAAGTTACATGTGCTGCATTTGGATTTAAAAAAGAATAAAACACTAATTACAGTTACACTGGAAGAAAAATTAGAATTTAATAAAAAGATCGTATTTTAGAAACCTTGATTTACAGATACCCGTAATTCAAGTTATAGCTCGAAACGTATCCGGCGGTAAATCCGCGTAGGGCGCCCTACCTTTCCATGAGCCAAAAAGGCTTCAAGCTCGCCTTGCTCTACACCTTTATCTAGATAACGTCTTGCGGTGCTCTTGCTGATAGAAAAACTCTCAGCGATCGCACTAACGCTGAGCTCCACATTAGCATGATAAAACTCATCCAAAATCTGCTTCAAAGTATGGGCATCGGTTGACGACTTTTTGTTACTCGGCACTCCTTTCTGAAACAACGCATCAAGCTCTCCTTGCGCAAGGCTTATTCCATGACTCAAGGTGTGTTGAACCAGCGCGAACTTCTCTAAACTTTGTGCAAAGCGTTGATAATCGAGTGGTTTGACCAAATAATCGAGTGCGCCGCAACGCAACGCTTTTTGCACGGTTTCAACATCGTTCGCCGCAGTCACTAAAATGCTTTCCGGCGGGTTGGGAAGTTTGCGCATCTGTTGCAGAAAATCAATTCCTAAACCATCCGGAAGGTAATTATCGATAATCACGAGATCGAAAACGGTTTGCGCCAGTTTGGAGTGCGCTTGGGCAAGATTCTCCGCAATCGCTAACACCTGAAACCGATTATCTCGGCTAATAAATTGGCTGTGCAACGCAGCGATATTTCGGTCATCTTCAATAATCAGTACATTAAACACCTTGTTCCTCCGGAAAATAGACCGTAAACACGGTTTCATCACAATCACTATCCATTTCCATGTATCCACCAGCTTCTTCGACAATCGACTGGACCAAATGCAAGCCAATGCCATGATCACGGAACTCACCTTTCGTGGTGTATCCAAGCTGGCATAAAACATCCAGCCCAACATTAATCACTGGCCCATTATTGGCAACAGCCAGTATGCGCTCGTATTCCGTTTGATACATTGCAATGCGGATTTGCCCATTATCTACCCGATGAAGTGCCTCTATGCTGTTGCTGACCAAATTTCCGACTAGGGTACTGAGCAGTTGTTCATCCAGCTTGCTAGGCAGTGAACGCCATCCATTTAACTCGTTGAGATCAACATGAATACCACGCTCTGACGCTTTACCTAAGTTGGCAAGTAACAATCCCGACACCAAAGGTAGAGACTGCAACTGAGCGAGTCTATCCATATTGGCTTGGCTTTCTTGCGCCTGTGACAACAATACTTCTAACGCTTGTTCAGCGTGGCCAAGTTGCAATAACCCCGTCACCGTCGATAACTTGTTCTGATATTCATGCCGAGTAACGCGAATTGAGTCTAGATAACTGCTCACTTGGGAAATTTTGTTCGAAAGCAGCTGCAACTCTTTTTGCGCCCGCAAGCTAAACACCGCCCCGTCACTACGATGATCGACTTGCAGGGTGACTCTTGTTAGCACCAGGTTCATGCCATTTACCCGAACAAGCTGGTCGATAAAGTCCTCTCCCGACAAGGCAAATGCAGCGCTATCAGGAATGTAGAATTCAACAGGCAGAGGAAGCGTCGCATCAGGTGGAATACTCAGTAGCTGCCTTGCGCTGTCATTTGCGAGATAAATCTCCCCGCGACAGTTAACCGCAACCAGTCCCTCATGAGCAGCTTGCAAGACACCTTGATTGGTGCGTAATGCTTGCTGTAGCTGCCAGGGCTCCAAATGCTGCATTTTGTCACGCACATAGCGTGAGAATCGCCATGCGGCTAGGCCTGAAACAAGTAAACTGAAGCCAGCAAATAAAAGGAGCGGAGAGAGCATTTGATCGTTGAGAACCGCGATGGATTGCTTCAAGTAACCCACTTTGATCATCCCAATAACTTCACCTTTGTGGCCAAAAAGCGGAGTAATGTAGCGCACCGAAGGGCCAAGTGAGCCAACGCTATGTGATAGATAAGACTCCCCCGTTTCAAGAGCATGTTCGATGTCGCCACCGACAACTGGAAAACCGATTCGGCTTTTTACGGGGTGTGCTAAGCGAATACCGTTTTTATCGCTCACGGTAATAAAATCAGCATCGGTCGCTTTTTGCAGCTGCTCCACAATACTTGTCACCGCAGCGGCGTCTTGCCTAGCCACGGCATCAAGCAGTGATGGCAGACGCGACAGTTGTTGAGACTGAACTTGCGCTCTGAGCGCGACTTGCTCTGCCAACACTTGGTTCAAGCGCTCCGTGCTCATTAGCCACCATCCAACAGAGCCCAAAGAAAGTGCGCCGCACAACAGCAGAGTCAAATGCATGGTAAAAGAGCGAGGGAATAGTTGTGTTGCCATGAGATCTTTTTCTTACTCAATAATTTCATAGAATACGGTCAAATCGACACAACTTCAGCGCTATTGATGGTGAAGTTGAACAAGATCCCAGTAATAACGTTAATGGCTTTTATTATTTTAATCACCCTTATCTCACCCTTTTTTCAAACAGAGTTAGGACTCGATTTGATAGTTTAAAAGCCAAAACCTCGAGCGGTCAGCTTTTTGATTTACAACAGGTTTCCATCTTCTACCACTGAGTAAGTTAGCAAAAAAACTAAGGAGTTTATTATGCTGACTTCAAGCAATATACGGCTACTCATGCTGGTCATTATCGGCGCTATTTTATGGTTTAGCCCAGTCCCTGAGGGGCTTACGCTTCAGGCTTGGCACATGATGACCATCTTCGTGGTCACGGTTCTGAGTTTGATCATCGCTCCACTGCCACTTGGAGCGATGGCTTTGATGGGATTGACCGCCGCGACACTATTGGATGTGCTCCCGATACGCACCGCATTAACCGGGTTTGCTCATCCAACGATTTGGATGATCGCCGCGGCATTCTTCATTTCGCGTGGCTTCATCAGCACAGGGTTTGGGCGACGCGTCGGCTATTGGTTTATCGCTAAACTGGGCAACAGTTCACTCGGATTAGCTTACGGACTGGTGTTGACCGATTTGCTGTTTGCACCTGCAACACCGAGTACCACCGCTCGCTGTGGCGGGATCATCTCTCCCCTATTTCGCTCAGTAGCCAGCGCTTACGACTCGGATCCTGAAAAAGGCACAGAAAACAAAATCGGCGCATTTCTTGTTCAATGTATTTTCCAATGTAATGCGATTACCTGTGCCATGTTCTTAACGTCTATGGCAGGCAACCCTCTGGCTGCTAACTTTGCTAAAGAGCAAGGTGTCGAAATCACTTGGGCGGGTTGGGCAATTGCCGCCATCGTACCTGGGCTTGTGTGTCTGTTTTTAATCCCGTTAGTGATGTACTACGTCTTTCCACCTAAACTGAAGAAAACCCCGGAAATGCGCCTGATTGCGCGCCAAAAACTGCAAGAAATGGGCGCAATGACACGCGATGAATGGATGGTGTGCATCACCTTTATCGGCATGGTGAGTCTTTGGGTTTTAGGTCCTACACTTGGTATTCACTCAACGGTAACCGCACTACTCGGCTTGGTCTTTTTGTTGATCACTCGAACCATCACTTGGGATGCAGTTCTTCAAGAGAAAGAAGCGTGGCATACCATCACTTGGTTTGCGGTCTTGGTGATGATGGCCGCTCAGCTCAACAAGCTCGGCTTTATCGCTTGGTTTGGTGACATCGTGGGTAATTCTTTGTCAGGATTTGAATGGGGGATGACCTTAGTCGTGCTGCTGCTGGTCTACTACTACAGCCACTATTTGATGGCCAGTGCCATGGCGCACATCAGTGCCATGTACTCGGCGTTCCTAGCCATTGCGATCGCAGCGGGTGCACCGCCAATGCTGGCTGCCATTGTGTTGGGTATTTTTAGTAACCTTTATATGTCAACCACCCATTACTCCTCTGGCCCTGCACCGATTCTGTTTGGCGCAGGTTTCTTGAGCCTAAAGAACTGGTGGAAGATAGGATTCGTTTTCTCGCTCATCGTTATTCCTGTGTTCTTATTCATCGGCGGGGCTTGGTGGAAGCTTCTAGGAATGTGGTAATCACGCAAAGCCCGCTGATGAAACAGCGGGCTTTTCCTTTACGACGCCGCTTTCGCCATCACGCGTGTATCCATTTCAATGTTCTGCTCATCTAATTGAGTCAAAGTTACTGAGATTTGCTCATAAACATCTAACGATGTTGCGTGGGTTCCGCCACAAGGGATCTCTGCCAACTGAGCTTCGTTAAGATCGCAGCGCCAGTAGCGCGAATCAGTGAGCGCATCCCCATCGCAGAAAACCTCAATACTCGATGGCAAGGTAAGCCACAACCGAACTTGCTCATTAACTCGACTCTCGATTGACTTCAAATCAGCCACGACATCCGCACTATTGAGGCCGCGCTTACGCAGTGTCTTTCCTAAGCGGTACTTGTCGAGGCAGCGATCTTCGGTCACAAAACTGGTTTCTTGTGCGTAACTGTTGAAGTCGTAGTAACCATGAGGATCTTTTCGGTCTGCATCCTTTCGCCAATACTGGCCTTCAACCAAGACTTTATTGAGTGCTAAATAGGCAATATGACCCGCACTGTGGCCTCGGCTCAGCGCATCTTGATAATGCTTATCAACGTTAAGCTCAACGTTTTCACCAACAGATAACTCCAACACGCCTTTATTTAAACAGTGGACGACCACAAACGCCCAACCTGCTTCGTTTCGCTTCACAGGGATCGCTTGACCGACATACAGCTCATTAGTCGCAAGCTCTACCGCCCCGACTTGGCAATCAACGACTGGACAACCGTTGAGTTGACCGCGATCGGCAGGATGGTCTGGCCAAATATGACTTACTGGGTGAAATGGCGTTTTATCAGTCACCACGTAGAGCAACTCCTCCTCTTGCTTGAGCAATTGAACCTTAGCGTCAAGCTGCCAGAGGTTGTGACAAAATTGGGTTATGGTTGGAGTAACTTGCATGCATTAACCTTTAAATACAAAAAAGCGCCACTGGAGAACAACGGCGCTTTTTACAATATATAAAATCTCTAGAAATTATCCGCTAGAGTTACTTCTTACGATTCTTCATCACACTCATTAGGCGCTTGCGTTTGCGCTCTTGAGAGAGTGTCATCTTATTCGACTTGCCTTCAAACGGGTTATCGCTGTTTTGGAAGATGATACGAATTGGCGTGCCCATGATCTCTAATGACTTACGGAAGTAGTTCATCAGATAGCGCTTGTACGAATCAGGCAGATCGTTTACTTGGTTACCGTGAATAACAACGATAGGCGGGTTGTAACCACCAGCGTGTGCATATTTCAGCTTAACACGGCGACCACGAACCATTGGCGGTTGGTGATCTTCTGTTGCCATCTTCATGATACGAGTTAGAACAGACGTACCAACACGTGTCGTCGCCGACTTATACGCTTCTTGTACCGATTCAAATAGGTGACCAACGCCTGTACCGTGCAATGCTGAGATGAAGTGAATACGCGCGAAATCAACGAAGCCTAAACGACGGTCGAGTTCCTTTTTCACGTGCTCTTTCACGTCCATATCCAGACCATCCCACTTGTTGACCGCAATAACAATTGAACGGCCAGCGTTTAGGGCAAAGCCAAGTAGGCTTAAGTCTTGATCTGAGATGTTTTCACGAGCATCGATAACAAGAAGCACGACGTTCGCATCTTCTACCGCTTTTAGCGTTTTAACAACCGAGAACTTCTCTACCGTTTCATTGATACGGGTACGACGACGAACACCTGCAGTATCGATCAGTACGTACTCACGGCCATCACGTTCCATCGGAATATAGATAGAATCACGCGTTGTGCCTGGCATGTCGTAGACAACCACTCGTTCTTCACCAAGAATACGGTTAGTAAGTGTCGATTTACCTACGTTTGGACGACCGATGATTGCTAACTTGATAGGTTGATCCTGCAGACGAGTAAACTCTTCTTCAGCTTCTTCTTCGCTGTAATCTAGCTTCTCTTCTTCGTCTTCAAACTCAGTCAAATCTTCGAGTTCGCCTTTGCTCTCATCCAGTAGCTTCTCGGCAAACGGATTCAAGGCTAGCTCGATCAATGCGGTCACGCCACGTCCGTGCGCTGCGGCAATTTGATACATGTTCTCTACACCAAGTTGCCAGAACTCTGCACTTGCTGCGTCAGCATCGATACCATCAACCTTGTTCACCACAAGCATGGATGGCTTTTCAAGTTTACGCAGGTGCTTGGCGATCGCTTCATCCGCAGCCGTTAAGCCAGCGCGACCGTCCACCATAAATAGCACTACGTCAGCTTCATCAATTGCTGCCAGCGACTGCTGTGCCATTTTGGTTTCTACACCTTCTTCCGTACCATCAATACCGCCGGTATCGATAACGATAAATTCGTGTTCACCAAGCTTGGCTTGGCCATATTTACGGTCACGAGTTAAGCCAGGGAAGTCCGCAACCAAAGCGTCACGAGTGCGAGTCAGTCGGTTAAACAACGTTGATTTACCAACGTTTGGACGCCCTACTAGAGCAACAACAGGTACCATAACAACCTCTACAATATACTTTTCTTTATGTAGTTATAGGTAACAATTCGCCTAAAATCATACTTACAGCAATTTACCTATAACCACACATAACTTCTTGTTTTCAAAACAAACAAACGGCTCCCAACTGTTACCAGCTAGGAGCCGAATGTGAATTATATCACACGATTACTCGTTGATCGTCAGTTTCTTTACATTGCCGTCACGCGTGGTAAGCACATAACCACCAGGAATAACCACTGGCGGTACAGCAAAACCACTGCTGTCGACAAGCTGCTTAGAAACAAACTCACCACTGTTGCGATCAATCCAGTACAAGTACCCTTCATTATCACCCACAACCACATAACCGTTAATCACTGTTGGTGCGGTTAATAGACGGTGCTCGAGACGCTCATTTTTCCACAGCTCAGTACCGCTTCGAGCATCAAATGCCGCGAGGTGATCTTTGTCTGTGACGACAAACAAACGGCTGCCGTCACTGGCAATATCGGTTGCTGATGAGTAATTGCGCTTCCAAGCCGGTTTACCCGAGCGCAAATCGATCGCAGTCAATTGGCCGTTATAGCCAATGATGTACAACGTGCTGCCCAATACAAGTGGCGTGGCATCAACATCAACTAGACGATCAATTTCGGTCGCACCTTGCGGTAAGCCAATAGGTTGTTGCCAAATTAGCTGACCACGTTCAGCAATCGCGGCAGCAAGACGACCATTTGCCGTGCCCCAGAATACCCCACCAGAAACGGTAACAGGAGCACTGTTGCCACGTAGAGTCAGGTTTGGAACTTCGGTACTAATGGCCCATTTTTGATTGCCGTCTTTTTGGTCAAGCGCGAGTACCGTACCTTCATTGGTATGAACAATGACAAGGTTGCTGTCTGTGGCTGGCGCAGCGAGTACTTCACCATCTACCGCAACACGCCAATTAAGTTCACCGGTTTCTTCATTTAGGGCAATCACTTCACCGTTTTCGCTACCGATAAAGAGTTGGCCGTAACCAGCAGTGATACCACCCGCAAGACGCGGAGAAACACCCTCAGCTTTGATGGTTTGCTCCCACAGCGTTTTCCCTGTTTCTGGGTCTAGCGCTTTAACCTTACCGTCACGACTTGCGACAAACACTTTGCCATAAGCATATTCTGGTGAAAGCTTGGAGTAGTAAGTGTCAACACCATTTCCAATGGAGTTGCTCCATACACCGCTTGGTGTGAACTCACTGTCTACCTGAGGGACAGGCGCCATGACAATGGTATCTTCTTCACTTGCACAACCTGCAAGAACACCGGTCAATACGGCCACTGCAAGTGCTTTTTTCAGCATTTCCTTCATGCTTTCGCCCTTACTTGGCTAGGTCATCCAACTTCATCTGTAGCGTCTGGCTCGCATCACCTGACTGCTGTGCTTCGGTGTAAGCTGCGTAAGCCGCTTGCTCGTCACCCTTGCGCAGTAGAATGTCGCCTTTTTGCTCTGCCACACGACCAGCCCAGCTTTCATCTGTAATAGCAGCAAGTTCACTTAATGCCGCATCAAAGTTACCTTGCTCAGCTTTCAGACGTGCTAGACGGTAATTGATCACCGACAGTACTGCCTCATCTTTGGTTGCCGTTTTTGCCCACTCGAGCTGCGCAAGCGCTTCGTCTAGATTGTTCGCTTCAACTTGTACTTTAGCCAGTTGCAATGCTGCTAGTACGGCATATTGCGTCTCTTTATTTGCATCAATAAAGCTCTGTACTGCTGCTTCACCCGCCGCACCGTTCGCAGCCAACTCTTGAACCGCTTGAGTGTAGCTTTCAGATGCCGCTTCTTGAGCCGCCGTCACCGAATCTTGATAGTATCGCCATCCGAACAGGCCACCAAGGCCAAGAACCGCGCCGAAAATAACGGCTTTACCGTTCTCTTTCCACCAATCTTTGATTGCTTCTACTTGTTGTTCTTCAGAATCGTAGAGTTCCACTTCCTGTCCTCTTACATCAAAAGTGGCAGCCTTAACTGCCACTCAAAAATCAAAAAATTAAACCAGTTCAGCCAGTTTAGCGACAACATCTGCTTGGCTCAGGGTATCTTGCGTACCGCCAATCAGATCCTTAACCACGACGGTATTGTCGGCAACTTCGTTCTCACCAAGAACGAGCGCAACCGCAGCACCTACTTTATCAGCGCGCTTAAACTGCTTCTTAAAGTTACCACCACCAAAGTGGCTCATTACACGTAATCCTGGTACTTGCTCACGTAGCGTTTCAGCCAGCTTCATACCCGCTAGCATGGTGCCTTCGCCCGCTGTAACCATGTACACATCAACACTGCGACGAACGTCAGTCAGTTCAAGCGTTTCTAGCATAAGCACCAAACGCTCTAGACCCATTGCGAAGCCAACCGCTGGTGTTGCTTTACCGCCAAGTTGCTCAACCAAACCGTCGTAACGACCACCGCCACATACTGTGCCTTGAGCACCTAGGCTTTCTGTGATCCACTCAAATACCGTGCGGTTGTAGTAATCCAAACCACGAACTAAACGCTCGTTAACTGTGTATTCGATACCTGCAGCGTCCAGAAGTTCACAAAGACCAGCAAAATGTTCTTTTGACTCTTCGCCTAGGTAATCAGACAAACGTGGCGCATCGCCAAGGATGGCTTGAACGTCTGGGTTCTTGGTATCCAAAACACGCAGCGGGTTTGTGTGCATGCGACGTTTGCAGTCGTCATCAAGGATATCAATATGCTGCTCAAGGAACTCAATCAATGCGGTACGGTAGTTAGCACGATCTTCTAGAGAGCCTATCGAATTCAGCTCTAAGCGAACATGCTTGTCGATGCCCAGCTCACGCCATAGACGAGCTGTCATCATAATAAGTTCTGCGTCAACATCTGGCCCCTCTAGACCAAACACTTCCACGCCACATTGGTGGAACTGACGGTAACGACCTTTTTGCGGACGCTCATGACGGAACATTGGTCCCATGTACCATAGACGTTGCTCATCACGGTTGATAAGGCTGTTTTCGATGCACGAACGTACACAGCCCGCAGTGCCTTCAGGACGTAGCGTTAGGCTGTCACCATTGCGGTCTTCAAACGTGTACATCTCTTTTTCAACCACGTCGGTCACTTCACCGATAGCGCGGCTAAATAGATGTGTCATCTCAACGATTGGCATGCGCACTTCGTTATAACCGTAGGCGCTGATTACGTTTTTCACTGTGTTTTCTAACTTTTGCCACAGTGGTGATTGAGTTGGGAGGCAGTCATTCATGCCTCGAATTGCTTGGATTTTCTTTGCCACAGTTGTTTACCGTAAAGTTGTCACCGTAATTTACGTTACGTTGAGATTAATCTTGTACTTTGATGTCAATACGATTCGATTCATCAAGCGTTGACGCTTTCGCTCGAATTTTTGCTTCCAGTTGATTGACGAGATCGTTGTTGTCAAAACGTTCTTTTTGACGTTTGCCATCTTCGTAGAAAGCACTCTTTTTATTGCTGCCCGCTAAACCAAGGTGAGAAACTTCTGCTTCACCAGGGCCATTCACGACACATCCGATAATAGAAACATCCATCGGGGTAATGATGTCTTCTAGACGCTCTTCAAGTGCGTTGACCGTGCCAATAACATCAAACTCTTGGCGTGAACAACTTGGACAAGCAATAAAGTTAATTCCGCGAGAGCGAATGCGCAGCGATTTAAGAATATCAAAACCGACTTTGATCTCTTCAACCGGGTTTGCCGCTAGCGAGATACGCAGCGTGTCACCAATGCCTTCCGCGAGTAGCATTCCTAAACCAACCGAGGATTTCACAGCGCCAGCACGAGCACCACCGGCTTCGGTAATACCTAAGTGAAGTGGCTGGTCGATCTTTTTGGCGAGCAAGCGGTATGAATCTACTGCAAGGAAAACATCCGATGCTTTGACACTCACTTTGAACTGGTCAAAGTTCAAACGGTCAAGAATATCAACGTGACGCATTGCTGACTCAACCAACGCTTCTGGTGTCGGCTCACCGTATTTCATCTGGATATCTTTCTCCAGAGAGCCACCATTCACGCCAATTCGGATGGGGATGTTTTTGTCACGAGCACAATCGACAACTGAACGAATTCGATCTTCGTTACCAATGTTGCCAGGGTTGATACGTAAACAGTCAACGCCGTATTCAGCAACTTTAAGCGCAATTCGGTAGTCAAAGTGGATGTCCGCGACTAACGGTACGTTCACTTGTTGTTTGATCTGCTTAAACGCTTCAGCGGCGTCCATGGTCGGTACGGAGACACGAACAATGTCCGCACCCACATTTTCCAGTGCACGGATTTGAGCAACAGTTGCTTCCACATCTGTTGTTCGAGTGTTTGTCATAGACTGCACCGCGATAGGTGCGCCGTCACCAATAGGCACATCGCCCACATAGATACGAGTCGATGGGCGACGTTTGATAGGAGATTCGTATTGCATAGTAATTTCTAAGGTAAGGTGAATCTTGCTACTTTGCCTGAAGTATACCCAGAAAGGTCGACAGGTTCACTTGCTAATGTCATTGAAACGTTTTCAGGCGCGCCTAAAACCAGTTTGTAAGGTAATTCGCCGCTCAACTCCAACGTTTCGCCTGCTTTCTTAACCCCAGTCGAAACGGTTTTGCCCGATTTGTCTTTTACTTGAATCCAGCAGTCACCTTCAAAAGTCATGACCAATAGGTTGGCCGCAACTTGAGGAACAGATTCTTCGACCGGCTCAGCTACTTCAGCGATTTCCTCCGCAGGCGTTACTTGCTCTTGTTGAGCCGTCTCTTGCGCGGTGTCAACGGTTTCTGAAGCTGGTACTTCAGCTACTGGCTCCTGAAGATTTGGCTCTTCAGCGACATTGAGTTCTGTTTCGTGATCGACCTCTGGAATGATTGAAGCAGGCAGCTCTGTCATTTGAGCGTTTTCAAGTTGCTGCTCGAGCTCAAGTTCTTGCTCAGTAACTTCCGTTAAATCCACAATGGAAGACTGTTGATTCTGCCACCACCAAACGGAGGAGATACCAACGATAACAAGAAGGATTCCCCAAGTAATGATCATGATTCTGCTGTCGTGTTTTTCACGCTTGGTCTGACGCGAAAAACTCTGCATTGGCTGTTCTTCGGTCTCAACCTTGTTGTGCTGCGCATACGCTGCAAGCACTTCTGACTCATCAAGTCCGACGGCCTTAGCGTAAGAGCGAAGGTAACCCTTAGTGAAAGTGGCAACAAGGTCGGTAGTAAACTGGTTACTCTCGATACTTTCGATGATCGAGACACGCAAACGCAAGCGATCGGCGATTTGCTTTTGGCTAAGTCCTAGTTGTTCTCGTTTTTGTTTTAGCAGCGTCCCTGCTTCGACGGCAGACTGAGTCTGCTCTGGTGCTGTCATGTCTTTTTCAGCTGTCATGGTCGTAATGGTTCTCTTGACTGAATGAGCGCGGTTTTCATCACTTTTGTTATTCGTTATGGGTAGTGACACATTGGGCCGACTCAATAATTATTCGCTGGAGCCTAACGCTCCGAATCAAACAACACTCCACAAAATTTCAAAGATGACTCTTTAGAGCGTTAACTATCAATTCTAATAGATATCAAGGATGAAACAACACAAGAGATGTGCATAATTTACAGTCAGCTCAAGGTTTTTCCGTAATTTGACACAATATCTGTGTCCCGATGTAACAAAAAAGCCAGAGCTAGGCTCTGGCTGTACAACTTTAGACTTAAGTATTACACCGCTTTTACTTCGATGGTGTCACCTTTCGCCGCTTTGATCATCGCAGTTCGTTTAGTACGGTCAATGACATCCCCGACTAATTGACCACACGCTGCATCGATATCATCACCACGCGTTTTACGAATCGTCACTGTGTGTTCGTATTGCATCAATGTCTTTTGGAAGCGATCGATTCGTGAATTACTTGGCTTCTTGTACGGTGACCCAGGGTATGGGTTAAACGGAATCAAGTTAATCTTACAAGGCGTATCTTTCATCAGCTCAGCAAGTTCGCGGGCGTGATCCATATCATCGTTAACGTGATCAAGCAGTACGTATTCAACCGTCACTTTACCACGGTTCGCATTAGAAGAGGCGATGTAACGACGCACTGACGCAAGGAAATCTTGGATATCCCAACGATCGTTGATAGGCATGATCTCACTGCGAAGCTTGTCATTTGGCGCATGAAGAGAAATCGCCAGCGCGACGTCAATTTTGCCTGTCATTTGATCTAGGCCAGAAACAACACCCGATGTTGATACGGTCACGCGACGCTTAGATAAACCAAAGCCTAAGTCATCGAGCATGATTTCCAGAGCGGGAATCAAGTTCTTCATGTTAAGCAGTGGCTCACCCATCCCCATCATTACGACGTTAGTAATAGGACGGCGGCCCGTCTCTTTCTCTAGACCAATTTCACGTGCAGCACGCCAAACCTGACCAATGATTTCTGACACTTTTAGGTTACGGTTGAAACCCTGTTGCGCAGTTGAACAGAATTTACATTCAAGAGCACAGCCAACCTGAGATGACACACACAATGTCGCACGGTCATCTTCTGGAATGTAGACCGTTTCAACGTCTTGGTCGCCGACTTTCATCGCCCATTTGATGGTGCCATCCGAAGAATGCTGAGCTTCAGCAACCGTTGGCGCTTTGATTTCGCAGCGGTGTTGCAACTTCTCACGGAGCTTCTTGTTAATGTTGGTCATGTTGTCGAAGTTATCGACCCCGAAATGGTAGATCCACTTCATAACCTGATCTGCACGGAACGCCTTCTCGCCGAGTTCATCAGCAAAGAACTTACGCATACCTTGGCGATCAAAGTCGAGTAGATTGATTTTTTCAGTGGTCATGTGGCCTCTCAAGCGACGGAACATTAATTAAGGGCGCGAATTGTACAGCCTTTATGCAGGGACAACAAGGGTTGTAAAGCCACGTATTTTTTAAGACTTTAATATCAAAGCGATTAAATTTCGTACAGAAACAAACAACCCGCCAATTCGGCGGGTTGTGGTGATCAATCGTTACTGGGCGATCTGTTGAATTTGCTCCACAATCGCTTTCAAGCCATTACCTCTTGAAGGGCTTAAGTGAGCGATCAAGCCGAGCTTGTCAAAGTAGTCGTCTACATCAAATGCCTGAATCTCTTGAACACTCTTACCATCGTAGGCGGCCATCACCAATGCAATTAAGCCGCGAACAATTCGCGCGTCTGAATCAGCGCAGAAGTACCATTTACCGTCCACTTGTTGGCTAACAAGCCATACTTGGCTCTCACAGCCAGATACTGTCACTTGATCTGACTTCAACGCATCCGACATGATCGGCAGCTTTTTACCCCATTGAATCACCTGGCGGTAGCGGTCTTCCCAGCCTTTAAAACCTTGCATGGTTTGAACGATATCATCAGCGCTAATTTCTTGACCAAATGGCGACTTTGCAAAGGGGGACATTCTTTTCTCCAAACTCGATTACTTACTGTATTTCTGAATCAGTTTTTCTACGATGCGTGAAACCGCGACAAAACCAAATGTCGCCGTCACCACTGTCGCAGCACCAAAACCGCTGGCACAATCCATACGCTTCGGTCCTTCTGCCGTAGATTTCACACCGCACACACTGCCATCTGGCTGTGGATACTTAAGTTGTTCGGTCGAGAAGACACAGTCGATCCCAAACTTACGTGCAGGATTGGTTGGAAAGTTATGATGGCGACGCAAAGTATCTTTGATCTTTTTCGCCAACGGGTCTTGAATGGTCTTGGTTAAATCGGCCACTTTTATCTGTGTTGGGTCGATTTGTCCGCCAGCTCCACCAGTTGTAATCACTTTGATTTTATTGCTGCGGCAATACGCCAATAGTGATGCCTTGGCTTTTACACTATCTATCGCATCAAGCACGTAGTCATATTCTTTACTCAAATACTCATGCTGGTTATCAGGCGTAATAAAGTCATCGATCAAATTCACTTTGCACTCAGGGTTGATAAGCTTTACACGCTCTGCCATGACTTCAATCTTGCTTTGCCCTACCGTTCCAGACATCGCATGAATCTGGCGGTTAATATTGGTCACGCAGACGTCATCCATATCGATAAGGGTTAGCTCACCAACGCCTGTTCTAGCTAAAGCTTCGACCGCCCAAGAGCCCACTCCACCAATACCAATGACACAGACATGCGCTGCGCGCAGGATGTCTACCTCACTGTGACCATAAAGGCGGCGAGTACCACCAAATCGTTGGTTGTAGTTGTCAGAAGCTGGAGTGTCGAGTTCGCGCATGGTGCTATCTTCCGCTAGGTTCGAGTACAAAAACAAAGAGTGCGATTTATACGCACTCTTTATTGAAAAGTCTAGATGAGAACGCCTATTGTAGATTCTCTGGCGGCAATGCCCAAGGCGCTTGCGTGGCAGTGCCCTCTAGGCCTAATTTCCACACTCGACCAAAATGCTTGTAGTGACCAGCTTCAGTGCCCGCTCTTGGCCCCATTCCATGGTAGAGGTCAAGGTGGTTCTGTTTCACCGCACCACCGGTATCAAGCACAATCAGTAAGCGTAATTGGTGAGCACCGCTCCAAGTGCCATCCGGTTTGAGTAACGGCACCTCGGCTAAAATAGGGGTGCCCATCGGGAAGATAGAACGATCGCCCGCCACCGACGCCATAGGCAACAGTGGGATCCCTGCGGAACCTGTCACAGGTGCATCAGCTCTAGGGCTAAAGAATACATAAGACGGGTTTTGCTCTAACAACTCACGGACCGTCGCTTCATCATTGGCAAGCACCCACTCCTTTATGGCTTTCATCGACATTTTCTCGCGTGGGACTTCACCACGCTCAATCAGCACTCGACCAATACTAACGTAGGCCTTGTTGTTTTTACCGCCGTAGGCAAAGTATTCAAGTGTGTCGTCATCTTCAAAATGAACAAAGCCACTCCCCTGAACTTCCATTAAAAAGGGATCGATCATGTTGGCTGCATAACCGAGCTCAAGCCCTAACCCTTCCAATGCACCTGAATAGATTTCAGCGCGAGTTGGGCACTCGACCTCACAGTTGGGTTTGCGATACACAGGGTATTTATATGTTTCGTTCGGTTGGTGGCGCAGCTCCATAACTGGCGAAAAGTAGCCTGTAAAAAGCACATTACCTTGTTTGTCACCGCCACCTAATTGCGCGGTTTGAATACCAAATTGGCTTAGCTCGCTTGGCTCACCACTTAGCAACACCCACTCATTGAGCTTCTCGTAGAGCGGTTGATACAACGCAGCCATGGACGGGGAATTCACAACCACTTGCTCGGCTTGACGGTGGAACTCGGTAAAATCACGCGGCTTGTCGGACTCGACCACTGCCGTTTTATTCAAAATCGAATTGAATTCACCATCACGATATTGTTGAGCTCGCTCGGTTGGTTGTGCGCAGCCAAATAGTACGGTGGCTGCAACGATAGGAAGATATTTTTTTAACACAGGTTAGATTCCTCTCCAGCAATGGGCTCAGCATGACAAACTGAGCCAAATTGCGCAATCAAAGAGAGGTTAACGAATGTTATTTTTGAATTTTTCTGACAAACGAAACACGGGTTGATAATGCGCCTGGGAGACTAACTTCATCTCACTAAAGGATTCATTGAGCATTTTATAACGGCGAACGGAGTCTCCGACGCGATACTCAACGAACTGACCATCAAAGCTGAACTCTGTATCGACAATACCGCCGTTGATGGAAACGCCATTCGGTCCCAAGGTGAACTCTTCGGCAGAATAGAGCGCTACATCTTGCTCAATCCAAGTGCCAAATACGCTCGACTTAGGAAACGTGACCGAAAGATAGTGTTGATACAGAGGAATAGACAGCGCGACCACTGCAGCGAATACCGCGATAAAAAGCAGTTGAATCGTACGCTCGACTATTTTCTTTTTATAAGAACTCGAATTGTCCACTTTGTTCTTGACCGTTGCGCTACTGATAAGCTCACCTTCTACTAGTGTACGACGAAATCAGGCCATAAGTTGGTTCAATACCAACATACCGGACATGTTGGGTCATTCTATACCACTTAACGATAAACAGAACCACTCTCTGTAAATAGCTTTTTGACAATTGTTCCAAAATACCGCTTGCCCAAAAAGGAATAAAATTGCAGTATTATTAAATATAAATTCACTCAAGTCGTACCATGAAAATAAGAAACACAGCACTCGTAAAAGGATTCAGACAGTCCGTTCCTTATGTTAACGCACACCGCGGTAAAACCATGGTCATCATGCTGGGCGGTGAAGCGGTCGCAGATGGGAATTTTTCAAACATTATTAGCGATTTAGCTTTGTTACATAGCCTTGGGGTTAAGATCGTCTTAGTCCATGGTGCTCGCCCGCAGATCAATGCCATCTTACAGCAAAATAACCACAACTCACCCTATCACAAAGGCATTCGAGTGACCGATGAAACGTCACTCAACTATGTCATGCAAGCGTCTGGGCAACTTCAGCTAGCCATCACAGCGCAACTTTCGATGAGCTTAAGCAATACGCCTATGGCAGGCACTCAACTGAATGTGGTGAGTGGAAACTTTATTATCTCTCAGCCATTGGGCGTTGATGACGGCATTGATTACTGCCACAGTGGTCGTATTCGTCGCATCGATGTGGAAGGCATCAACAGAATGCTCGATCAAGGCTCTATTGTCTTGCTCGGTCCAATCGCGAGCTCGGTAACTGGGGAGTCATTTAATCTCCTCTCTGAAGAGGTTGCGACTCAAGTCGCGATCAAACTCAAAGCAGACAAACTGATCGGCTTTTGTTCTGAGCAAGGCATTATTGATGAAAACGGAGATGCGGTCGCGGAGCTCTTCCCTCGCGAAGCCGAGCAAATACTGCAAAAACTAGAACAAGATATCGACGCAAGCAGCGATAACTCTTCAGGTACATTGCGCTTTCTTCGAGCGGCCATCTCAGCATGTCATGCTGGTGTACCTCGTAGCCACTTAGTCAGCTATAAAGTCGACGGAGCCTTAGTACAAGAGCTGTTCTCATTAGACGGAATCGGCACCCAAGTGGTTCAAGCCAGTGCTGAACAAGTCAGACAAGCGGATATTGATGATATCGGGGGGATTTTGGATTTGATTCGCCCATTAGAAGAGCAAGGCATTTTGGTGCGCCGCTCTCGTGAACAGCTTGAGCAAGAGATCCACCAGTTCACCATTATCGAGAAAGATGGTTTGATCATTGGCTGCGCAGCACTCTACCCGTACCCTGAAGAGAAAATGGCGGAAATGGCTTGTGTCGCGATCCACCCGGAATATCGCGATGGGAACCGTGGTTTGCTGCTGTTTAACCACATGCGTCTACAATCAAAAGCGCAAGGCATTAAGCAGATATTTGTGTTGACGACACACAGCCTACATTGGTTCAGGGAACAGGGTTTCCATGAAATGGATGTCAACTTTCTACCTTCACAGAAGCAAAACTTGTACAACTACCAAAGAAAGTCCAAAGTGCTTGCGATCGAGCTCTAGGTTATGAAATTCTCACATTGGAGACATAATTTCATAAAATTGACATAAAAAACCTACTTTATTCCCTTTATTTCATATCTTCATTTGGTTAAAATTTCGGCTCCTTGTTCAAGGAGCCCATGGGACTCATCTCTACTTAACTTTTCAAGTTAGGTTGCACGGATTGCTTTAGGTTGATAACAACGTCACTAAGAGCACTATTCGATGAAAACTATTATTTGTAACTCAGTCCAGAGCTTTTGGGATATGGCGGACAATGAACTGCTAGAAGGCTTAGATGTACACTGTGTCTTTCCCGTTACGGAAGGTTTGAAAGCCTTTATCTTGAACTACCAAGAAAAGTATCAAATCCGCAGTATCTCTTTTTCAACCGCTCTTGCTTAAACGCTGCACACTCATTTCGCTAACCAGGGATGGTTAAGCGCCTCACTCACTCAGACGCTTTATTAGACCACTCGCCCGTTCAGTTTGAACTCGAATACCTCGCTTCATCACTCGCTCATCGATATACAAACTCAAACGCTTTTTAGCTCGGGTAATACCGGTATAAATAAGTTCTCGAGTCAGTATTGGCGTAAAGTCTGGCGGTAGGATCATTAGCGTATGCTCGAACTCACTTCCCTGAGATTTATGGATCGTCATAGCGTACGCCGTTTCATGCTCGGGCACTCGGCTCGGTAACACCGCTTTGACACTGCCATCAGGTAACTCAAAGAAGACTTTCAGCTTGCCCTCTTGTTCATCGCGAATGCACAGCCCAATGTCACCATTGTACAGACCCAGCGCGTGATCGTTTCGCGTCACCATCACTGGCCTACCGTGATACCAAAGCTCGTCTTGAACTTGAATTAGCTTGCGATTAAGTAACGCTCGCTCAATGCGCTGGTTTAATCCAGATACGCCAAAGTCACCTTCGCGAATCGCGCACAAAAGTCGGCATCGGCTAAAGGCGTCCAGTGCCGCTTTCGCCATTTGCTTGGTAGTTTCAAGCTTACCGGTTTCAGGATGAGGCAATGTCTGCTCAATACGCTTTAAGTAAACGCGATACTCACTCACCAAGCTCTGAACCATCTGACTGTAGTGTTGGCTATCAATGGGGAATTTAGCGATGTCAGTAAACTCTTTTTGCCAAACCCAATCCACTTGCTGTGCCGAGCCCGCATTGATCGCTTTCGCTAGCTGACCGATCCCCGAACGAGCGTCAAATCGGTAGCTTTTTTGTAGCATGCATAAGCTATCGGCAATGGTCGCGGCGTTATGATGGCTATGTGCCAAGGTTTGATATCCCGTCAGTTGGCTGATCTGCTGAGCTTGAGCACTGCCATAGCCAAATTGATGGAATGAGCAGATATCACCAAGCACCGCCCCCGCTTCCACTGAGGCCAGCTGATCCTTGTCCCCTAGCAATATCAGTCGCGCATGTTTGGGCAGAGCGTCGACCAATTTGTACATCATAGGCAAATCGACCATTGACGCTTCATCGACAACCAAAATATCGAGGTGTAACGGGTTGTTTTGGTTATGGCGAAATTCAGCGCTGTTTGGCAAAGCGCCCAACAAGCGATGAAGCGTGCTTGCATCGGTTGGAATCGCCTCTTTGAGCTTAGGGTCAACGGGTAACTGTGAGATGGCTTTACCTATTGACTCAGTCAATCGCGCTGCGGCTTTGCCCGTTGGCGCAACCAGTTTGATGGTCGGCACATCGCCAGATTGTTTAGCCTGTTCGATAAGCGCTGCCAGTAATTTGGTCACCGTCGTCGTTTTGCCCGTACCAGGTCCACCCGAAATAACTGCGAATTGACGCGTTAATGCCACCGCCGCCGCCACTTTTTGCCAGTTTACACACGCAGCCTGTGGGACAAGTTCATCGAGCACTGATAATTGCTCGATGGTTCGCACCTCTGCGAGCTTTTGGCCTATGGCAGACCAATCGATCTGTTCCTCTGCCACCACGTCCAAATGGTCACACACTAACTGCTGCCTTTGAACTGCAGTCAGAGAAGGGTAATTTTTAATACTTTCATACAAATAGCGATAATTTCTGGCAAACAAATGATTAAGAAGTTCAGTCAGCTTTTGCTGTTCAGCGGGCTTTAGGATCATGGGTGTCCCAAAGCTATTTAACCGCTCAGCCAACGTCACTTCGTAATGCCAATAACGATGCAGATAAAGCCGTTCGCCATCAAAGACCAATGGCAGGGCTTGGGCACTTTTTGCCACCCATGGCGAGCTTTCTAGCAGTTTGATCCAGTCAACACCGACTAATAATAAGTTCAGCGCCATTGCACCGTCACCAAACAAGCCCAGTTTACTCGCCAAGTCGACAGCTTGACCTTCCCCATCAAACAGCGGCAAACAGACATGGCCTTTGCCCAATTCGCTACTGACCACACCGGATATAAACGCCAACGCTTCATCATTGGATTGAGCGTAAATAAATCGCGCAAACTGATAGTCCAATTGACGTAATGAACCTTTGTGAGCAAGCTGTTCTAATGTTGAAATGAGTGGTGATGCCATCAGATTAACTCCCCCTGACCTGCACTGTTGTATTTGGTATCAATGGGTAAGCCGTCAATCAAGCGATCCATATCATCGAGAAACTCCAAGCTCGGTTTTGCCGAGAAGATACCATGGCTGCTCTCGCCGTCCATACCACGTAAAAATAGGTAGTAAACGCCACCAAAATGTTGCTGATAATCGTAGTTGGGCAAGCGGCTACGCAAGAAACGGTGCAGCGCCAATGCATAAATCTGGTACTGCAAGTCGTAGCGGTGATCGGCCATCGCGGCTTTTAGCGCCTCGCCATGATAGTAAGAAACATCGTCCCCCAAATGGTTCGATTTCCAGTCCAAGACGTAGTATTTACCCTTGTCTTCAAAGACCAAATCGATAAAGCCCTTTAGCATCCCTTGTACGTTTTGAAAACCAAGATCCCCCGCTTTCGCCGAGAGCGGATCGTGACGTTGAATAACGCGATTTAAGGCGGGTGCTGATAACACTTCAATCGGCAGTAAAAACTCCATCTCAACCAGTCGTTGTGATGGCTTTTTCTGATTCAAGATGATCGATTTGCCGTCTAACGGTGTGGCTAATACGGTATCAATCAGCGACTGCAAAATAGGTAGCCAACTTGGATCTAATTGCTCACTCTCCATTAACGTGATGATCGCTTGTTGATTCTCTTCACTGCTGGCTGGCTGAGTGAATTCAATCTCTTCAAATAAGCTATGCAAGAACGTCCCCGGCCTTGCGCCACGTGGGAAGGTAAAGATCGTCTGCTCAGGCTCTAAAAGCTCGTCTTCGTCTTGCTCACCGGATGAGTCCACATCCAGACGCATCAAATCACTTAGCGCATCATCACCATGGTGGCTGTGTCCTTGCTTCACTAAGCCAGAATAACTGGTGATCCGCCAGTTTCGGTCGATACTTTGCGCCAAGGTGCGAGCGTGAAGCGTCTCTGTTTCTGTCGCCACAACGTGCAACGGCGCCTCATGCTCATCAGGTAACCCTGTGCAAACCACTGGCTCCAACGCTTCAACCTGAGCTTGAATCGCTTGCGCCAAATCATTGATTCCACCTTCTTGCCCGTCTTGAAGAAGATAGCCCATCGCACTGTGGTGAACGCCGGTTGGCTCCTTGGTTGAGCGTCCATTTCTCAGCGGTGCAGCGCCAATAAAACAGCCATAGACCGCACGCGTCAATGCAACATAAATCAAGCGGAGATCCTCCGCTAAACGCTCTTTATCCGCTTGCTTGAGGGATGCTTCATGCTTAGTAATATCGAGAATGGTTCTGTCTTGAGTCGCGTCGTAGTATTTGGCCTCGCTTGCTTCGCGGTAACTGAGCACAAAAGGTAAAAAGACTAAGTCATATTCCAAACCTTTCGACTTATGAATCGTCACAATCTGGACGAGGTTACGTTCAGATTCTAAGCGTTGGATTTGGTCTTCGCTGCCCCCGAGCCCATTTTGTGCATCGCTGATCGCTTGCGCCAACCAACGCAGTAACCCATGGTCACTGTCCAGTTCTGTACTGGCTTGCTGCAACAATTCGCCGATGTGCATCAAGTCGGTCAGGTTACGCTCACCGTTGTCTTCTTCGAGAAGTCGTTCTGCAATGTGACGTTTGCTCATCACACTACGCAGCATAGGTAGCACACCTCGCTGAACCCAAAGCTTACGATACTCTTTGAACTCATTGATGGCGCTTTCCCACTCATTTTCATCGTTGTTGAGCTTGTCTAGGGTTCCGGCATCTAAGGCAAACAGTTCAGACGCCAAACTCGCTCGCAGCGCCCGATCATTTTCCGGCGTCAGCACCGCTTGCAGCATACGTTGTAAGTCCGCCGCCACCACCGAGGTGAATACGCTGTCTCGGTTAGAAAGGTAGACACTGGCGATCCCTTGTTTCGCCAATGCCTCCTTCACCATTCGTCCTTCGCTGCCAGTTCTCACCAGCACCGCAATGTCGCCGGCTTGAACTGCATGCGCTCCTTTACCATCTTCAAAGTGGGCTTCACCAATTTGCGCCGCTGAAAGAATGGTTTGAATTTGGTCCGCCGTTGCTTTCGCCATTGCCGACAAATATTCCCCTTTTGGCAGTGGCTTTTCGTCGGCATCTTGCAGCCAATACGTCAGCGCGGGTTGCTTTTGGCCTGCCATAGTCCAAACCCTTTTTTCAGCGTTTGGACTGTGGTTAACAGGAAGAAAGGGAATGTCTTGGTCGTAGATAAATGGACTTGTTGGCAAAGAGAAAATTTGGTTGACCGCCGCGACCATATCCGCGCTCGAACGCCAGTTAGTGCCCAAGGTGAAATGGGAAGAGACCTGATTTCTTGCTTTGATGTAAGTAAAAATATCAGCGCCGCGAAAACCATAGATGGCTTGTTTCGGGTCACCGATCATAAACAAGCCAAACTGAGGATAATCGAGGTAGATTCGGCTAAAAATGCTGTATTGTAGTGGATCGGTATCTTGAAACTCATCGATCATCGCTACCGGATACAAGGTGCGAATTCGCTCAGCAAGTAAGCCCATTTCATCACCGTCTATCGATGCCGATAGCTGGGTGAGTAAATCGTCAAATGATAGCCACTGCTTCTGCTGTTTCGCGCTGGCAAGCATTTCGCGGCAATGTTCAATCGCGTGCGCCAAGATCGGCGCTTTTAAGCTGATTGGATTGGCAAGAAAATCGTCAATCGCGATAAAAGTATCGTGCTGCGGCGCACTGCCTTTCGGCGTTTTTTCTATCAATACGGTTTGGGCAAACTTTTCCAGCTTATCAGGATAGTCATAACTGACCGTCTCAGTGCTGGCCCAGACATTGACGGCCTCTAGCCATGCTGGCAGCGACTTTTTGCTGTAGCTACGCTTGTTGATGTCAGACTCACTGATCAACGCTAAATAGTCATCTTGTCCAGATCGCCACTGCGCTTTAAGCGCATCAATCGCCGCAAGGTTTTGTTGATGAAGGTCCGCTAAACTGCCCTGCATGGCTTTCACCGACAATGCAAGCGGCGCTCCGGTTAGGTAATTGGACACTTCCGACAGCAATGCAGCTGGCGATCCCCAAATTCGGCGCACTTCACCTGCCAATTGAATCGGCAGAGGATAAAAATTACGTCGCCAGTAGTCGGCAACAATTTGCGCTTTTAGGTGGCTTTCATCGGTCACAAATTCGTTGTTAAATCGACTGCCAGATTCAAAGGCGTTTTGAGTCAACATTCTTTGGCAAAAGCCGTGGATGGTGTAGACCGCCGCTTCGTCCATCTGCCGTTCTGCTTGCAGAAGAATGTTAGCCGCCTGCTTGTGATCGTCAATCTCTTCAAGCAAGGGCTGAATCACAGGGTCATGAGTTTGGCCTCGGGCAAAGGCTAATCTAGCATCATGGATTCGCGCTCGAATTCGATCTCGTAGCTCCGCGGTTGCCGCCTCGGTAAACGTTACAACTAAAATTTGATCGACCGTTAACGGAGTTTGATGTTGGGTTTCTGAACTACCGTGCCCCAATAACAACCGCAAATAGAGACCCGCGATGGTAAAGGTTTTACCTGTACCCGCAGAAGCCTCAATCAGACGTGCGCCATGAAGAGGAAAAGTCATGGTATTTAGCGGAGTCACCATAGACGATGCAGTCATAGAATATTTGCCCTTTGAATGTAAAGCCGACAACCAACTGTGATCCCGGCTTAAAAATGCGACTTATTAATAAATATCCTTTAAAAGTGAGAGTTTTATGCGATCCCTCTCACAGCAGAATATTATTCTAACCGTTAGTATGCGCCCCACGTGTTGAGCAGCCATCTGTGCTGCAAGAGACCAACCGAATCATGGTCCCTCTGACCTGTGGCCGTACAGCGAACGCCCTACACTATAATGATTTACTGGCGGCCACCTACTTTCTTATTCCAACTCATCATTTGATTTCACCATGAGCCTTGGTGCTTGAATCACCCTTACTGATATGTCTCGAGCTTTGGTCGCCAACTCTTCGTTCCAAGCGGGCCAAATCCGGGAAATGTATGCATTGTTGCCTTCACCAGTCGCCATATAACTGTCGTTGAAGACGTCCGCCATTTTCTTGCGTGACTTTTCTTCATCGTCCACCCAATTCCCTCGACTAAATCCAGCCTCAATACAAGCCAATGCCGTTTTCGGGAAATAGCACAAAGGCTCGGTCATCCCTTGGTAGAACAGGCCAATGAGCTCAGCCAGCAGAGCTTTCGCTTGCTGTGCATCTTCCATTGCTGGGTAAACTAAATGCACCACGCCTTCTTTGCGATCGTATCCGATCATATGCGTTCGCTTGGCATGCCCCATTGCAGACATAGCAAGGTGATCAATCCATGCCGACAGGTAATCTTGTGAGCGGATTTGACCACTGCGAAAACGAATCAGCCCCGACTGATAAAGCTGGGTAAGCCAACCAGTAAACAGCACGGGCTTGTTCTCTCCTAACACATCAAACTCAAGCTTGACTTCAAGATCGTCAGCGGCAGATTGGCACAAGAAGCCAATCTTCTCGACCAACTCTTCGGTTTGGACACGGTTGGTTTCAAACTCGATATCGCCAAATGCGCCAACGGGCAATTTGCCTTGCGCACGTTGGGTAGCGATAAATTGCTCTATCACGGTTTGGCTATCTTGTTGCGGCTCTAATAACGCAGCTAGCAAGCTGTCTCGAATTTGGTAGCTCTCTAGCCCTCCAAGCACGAATGGCTCATCATCTTCCATAACAGGTAATGGCGGCTCAAACATCACTTTTAGACGGCGGTTAAAGAAATATTGCACAGGCAATCGCCAGAAACGCTGCAACTCAACGAGATCCAGCTCCAGTGGGTAAGTGGCATCCAGAAGATAATCTTCAAGCTGGCGATTAAACAGACCACTTTGCTGCCCTTGCCGATTGGCCGCGGGTAACCACTCTTTCGCATAGCTTGGCTGCGTGCCAATAAATGCGGTTGGGCTGAACGGCACCATCGAATGATGGGAGATTAAGGAAGCCAACAAACGATCACCCGATTCATCGCACGCCAGTGCCTGATCGCCTTCTAAGCAGTAGTTTTGATGGCAATACTCCAACAACTCTGAGACCAGCACCGAAGGGACGCGCTCAGTGTTGTCTTGAATCGAGCGTCCCACATAGCTGATGTATAACGTCTGCTGCGCAGAGAGCATCGCTTCTAAGAACAGATAGCGGTCATCATCTCGGCGAGATCGATCGCCGGGCTTTGCTCGCCCTGTCATCAAATCAAAACCTTCAGGTGGCATTGAACGCGGATACACACCGTCATTCATGCCCAGCAAACAGACCGTTCTAAACGGTATTGAGCGCATCGGCATCAAGGTACAGAAGTTCACTTGACCCGCGAGGAAGCGCTGGCTCACTCTGGTCCCCGAAAGCTTGTTTTGCAAATACTGAGTGATAACCGAAGGGGTTAGATCTTGTTCAAACGCGGCGTCACTTAATTGTTCTTTTAACGCCGATAACGTATCGCGAATAGACTTTAATGCAACTTCACCTTCTAATTCTACCGAGAAGAAATCATCGAGAAGATGCGTTAAGGTTTCCCGCCACGCGTCAATCGACTGAGTCAGGCTGAGTTGGGCCCGGTATGCCTCGATACACTGAATAAAGTGCGCCAGTTTCCCTGCCAACTCAGCGCCCATTCCTTGCACTTCGTTATAGGGGGCAAGCGCGCCATTCGCCCCATTGAACAAACCCGCCGATTCAGGCATTGCGTAGCCAAGCAGCATACGCTCGATGCCAAACTGCCACGTATTTTGCTGAGTGTCTGGCAACTCAAATTCGCGCCCTGTGGCTCTATTTAGCCCCCAGCGAATCCCCGACTCCTCGACCCACTGCTTAGCCTGAATGAAGTCATCTTCCGTCAAACCAAAACGAGCCAAAATAGCGGGTGTTTCTAACAGCTCCAATAGTTCAGAAGCAAGACAACGTGTGTTGGGCAAGTTCACCAGTTGCATGAAAGCGTTGAGAATGGGGCTCTCTTGATCGGCGGTTCGGTCAGAAATAGAGTAAGGAATAAAGCGCTCACCCGGCGCATTACCAAACACCGCCTGAATCGCAGGACTGTAAGCATTGATGTCTGCCACCATCACGATGATATCGCGTGGTTTCAGCGTTGGATCCGCATCAAACATCCCTAGCAACTGATCATGAAGCACTTCTACTTCGCGCATTGGGCTATGGCAAGCGTGCAAAGATACGGAGTTGTCCCCACCAATAACGACTTGCTTATGCTGGCTGGTTTCAAGCTGCTCATCGTCTTGATGCTCTTCTAGATTGAGAATGTCGGCTTGCAGTTGATGGAGCAGAGAATCTCGCTCAACATCAACAAAGGCTTCAATCTCGTTCGATTCAAGTTGCGATAGTAAGTACATGTTGTCACGGCCAAGTTTGCCCATGGACGCCAACAAACTGTTGCCGACAACGTCAGTGTGCAGCTCATCATCTAGGTTATCGTCAATCCCGCCTTTTAGCTGTGCGGACTCACCTTCCAGTTCAGAGTGGTTCTCTTTCCAAACCAGATGTTTACGATGTTTCGCCGCCAAACGCGCAAGGTATTTTCTGTCTCGCACTTCCCCCCAGTAATAACGGCACGGGTTGGTAAACATAAGGTGGACGTCAATGTGCTCACCAATCGCTTTCAAAGCATCCATATAACGGGGTGGAAGCGAAGTAATACCGAAGACAAACAGACGCTTAGGCAGATGTGAAAAGTCACCGTTATAGTTTTCCAAGGTGTCGATAAAATGCTCGTACAGATTGGCGCGATGGTAAGGTGATTGGTCTAACGCGATGGTATGGTCATACAGCGCTTGCCACAAAATGGGCTGCCATGGGTGCTCCTCTTCCAGTTCTAGAACAGGCTGACCTGCTTCCCAACTGGCGATCCACTCCGGTCTGTACACCAAATAGCCATCAAAGATATCGGCAATTTTCTCGGACAGTTGATAGAGCTTGCTGCTGTCTTGATCCTTGTCCAAGTAGCGGCGCAGCGGTTCAAATTCCGCTTGTGCCAGCATGTCAGGCAAGATACGCATCAACTTCCAAGTCATCGCTTCTTTATTAAAGGCACTGCGTTTGGGAACGTCAGGCAACACTTCAGTAAACATGTTCCAGATGAAGGTCGCTGGCAGCGGAAACTCAATGTTGGCAGCAACACCAAACTCTTTGGCAAGCTCCATCTTCAGCCACTGCGACATACCCGGGCTTTGCACCAGAATTTGCTCGGCTTCAAAAGGGTTTTCTAGTGGATTGAGTCTTACCAGCTCAACGAGGAGTGACTTTAAAACATCGACTTGATTGGAATGGTAAACAGTAAACAAAATGTACTCACGCTGATCTTGCCCTAATTAGGATTGAGACTAGCACAAGCAAGACGGTTAGCAGAGCACTATAAGCGTATGATTTGGCTCGAATCAAAATAGCCGCTCAACCCTTGAACAAGTTGAGCGGCAACTCAGATCCTACAAAAGCTATTCTAAGGGCGGGCAGTCAAACCCAAAGCCTGACTGACTGGTCGATAAAAGGCCAAGTAACGCAGTGCCACGTAGCTCACCACCGCGGTCGCGATGACCAGTTCAAACCCAGCAAGCCAGTGAACTTGGCAAACATACTCTGCCGCTACGCCAACGTGTTCCATCCATGCTGCAAGTTTATAGAGCGCCGTTGAGCCGATCACCATTGGGAAGGTAAACGCCGCATAGCCAGGACTAAATGGCAATCTCAGTAGTTTAAAGAAGGCCAGATAGATAATCGCAGTCATTAATACCGCAATACCAAACAGCAGGCCCACGATCACTGGTGAAGGCTCGCTACTCACCGTTAGGTAGCCCGCCAATGATAAGCTAGCAGGCGCCGCAAGAATTGCCATTGTCGGTTTAGCCGCATCAGGAATTTCCTGACTGAACATAAAGCGATAAATCATCATGGGTAGCATGACCGCATACGCCAACATACCAAACATCAAGGCACCATTAGCAACACCGCTCAGTGCAGGGTTACCTGAAAACGATACATCGGCAACGATAATGCCTACCGGTGGTACAAACCAGCTCGGAACCATATGGTGTAGCTCAAAGTCCTTAGCGCGGTGGTAAAGAAAACTCACCAAAAAGACAACGTGTAAACCAACGGCCACCAGCCACAGTCCATCTCCTAGCATCGGATGAAAGTGCCCCAAAGAGTTAGACACAACCATGGTGCCCATCGCGAAGGTCGGCACCACACTGCCCACGACAGGGTGCGCTAAATCTTCACGCAACAAATGACGGTGAAAAAGAAATTTAACGGCTAGCACAATGAGCAACACACTCGCTAGCGTAGCTCCTGTCCATTGCGCATAACCATTAAACGACGCGGCGTTTTCCCAACACCAACCTAAACTGGCAATCCCTAGCGCTAAGCCAGCCATTGGGGTTGGCGCACCCATCACTTTTGCTTTTGCTGCTTTAATCATTGTTGCCTCACACACTCTTTGTTTAGGCGTTCAGTTTACGCTTGCCAAACGTTCGAAAACATCTAATTATTTAAAACACTCGTTCAACCAAACTAAACGACCTTATGGCAGCCAATATTTCGCTCAAACAACTCAAAGTGTTTATCACGATTACTCAGCACGAGACGCTCACCTCCGCGTCTGAAGCGCTGTTTCTATCCAAAGCCGCCGTCAGTATGGCGCTCTCAGAGCTCGAGAAACAGATCGGCCACTCCCTATTTGACCGGGTAAACAACCGTCTTATTCTCAATCAAGAGGGGCAGAAGTTACTGCCATTGGCTGATGAGCTTATTGAGCGAGCGCAAGATATTGAACAGCTCTTCGATAACGACCAAACCTTGTCGGGCGAGCTGAAAATTGGCGCCAGTGACACCATAGGCAACCAAGTCGCGCCTTATCTGCTTAGTGATTTTCGTCAACAGACACAACACAGGTCGCAAAGCTTGTTTATCTCCAACTCAGCGTTGATCTGCGAAAAGTTGGTCGACTATGAGCTCGATCTCGCGTTAATCGAAGGGAAGACCTTGCATCCGCAATTAATCTCTCAGCAGTTCAGTGAAGATGAAATGTGCGTAATCTGCCCACCAGATTCCCCGCTCGTGAAACAAACTCACGTTCGCGTGGGCGACTTAGAAAGCAGCGAGTGGATACTCCGAGAGCCAGGCTCGGGCTCAAGAGAGTTTTTCCTTCGCGTGATAGCGCCTCGCCTTGAGCATTGGCATGAGTCCTTTCAGCTCAATACCACCGAAGCATTGATTAATAGTGTTTCAGCAGGGTTGGGGTTGGGCTGTTTGTCGAGGTTATCCGCTGAGCCCGCCATTCAAGATGGCCGCGTTGTTGAGCTCAAGTTGCCTCTCGATATGAAAAGACGCTACTGGTTGCTGGTTCATAAAGAGAAGTATCAAAGCCCACTGCTGAAAACCTTTATCGAGTTTTGCTATCAGTGGCGGAAAGACTCAACAAGTTAGACAGCGCGGGCACAAAGAGTAGCCACTTGGATCTCAGAATCACCGCATCATCTAGACTTAATTGGTCAAAAACTGTATAAAAAGCCAGTAATGATTTTGATAAATTTTGACTAGAGGACCAACCATGGCTGTAATCGTCAAGTACGTGGTAGAACGCAATGGAGAAGAGAAAATGACTTTTACCTCTAAAGCGGAAGCTGACGCATATGACAAAATGCTTGATATGGCGGATGAGCTGTTCGAGCTACTGGGTAAAAGTGACCTGCTAGAAGACGAAGGCAAGCAAGAAGACTTGGCGATGTTCCTAGCTCAAAACAAAGAAGAAGTGCTATATGCACTTGGAGCGAAGCGCAAGCCAGCTCCAAAGAAAGCAAAGAAAGTTGAAGCAGTCGAAAATACTGCTGACGAGCCGCAAGAAGACGCCGCTTAATCAACCTCCAAAATGCACTCAAGCCTCAGCACTACGCTGGGGCTTTTGTTTTAGGGAAAGTAAATTCTTCAGCTTTACCCTAATACCTGATGAGTCCTCGCGCTATGATTGAGACAGTTTCCTGCTATCGAGAATCCCGATGAACCATCATATCGAAGTCTGTATCGACAACTTAGAATCCCTCAATCAAGCCATTCAAGGTGGCGCAACTCGAATAGAGCTCTGCTCCTCCCTTGCTTTAGGCGGACTGACGCCGAGCTTTGGTTTTATGAAAAAAGCAGCGCAGATTTCCACCGTTCCGGTCTATGCCATGATTCGTCCTCGCCAAGGGGATTTTCTTTACGATCAAGACGATATTGATGCCATGCTACTCGACATTGAAGCAGCGGCAGAAGCGGGCTTACAAGGCATCGTGTTTGGTGTGTTGAATGCCGACGGCACAATCAACATCGCTTTGTCTCAACAAATCATGGACCGCGCCAACCTGTATGGCTTAGGAACAACCTTCCATCGAGCCATTGATCAATGCAGTAATTACCGCGAAGCCATTGAGCAAATCGCAACACTAGGCTGTGAACGTATACTCACCTCTGGACTCTCGGAAAATGTTGAACAAGGCATTGATGTGCTCGCAGAAATGGTGCGCTTAGCCGACGGGCGTGTCTCTATCATGGCAGGCGCCGGATTAAACGATAGCAACGTGGTTCAAATCGTTACGAAGACTGGCGTGAGAGAGGTTCACCTTTCAGGTAAGTCGACTCGTCGCAGTCACATGGCGCACGCCGACAGTAAAGCCAAGATGGGTGCTAATGACGTGGATGACTTCACCATTCCGGTTACCTGCGCAGACAAAATTCAAAAGGTCGTAAAGGCTCTCAGTTCTCAGCGGTAATTCTTATCTTACTCGGCTCTAGTGCTAACATATTGATAGTTAGAGCAGCCGCAGTAGGGAGAAGCAGATGGCGAAACTGGATAAAAAGTTTTACGAGAACGAACTCGAGAAGCTTCAAGTCGAACTGGTCAAGCTACAAGAGTGGGTTAAGCAAGAAGGTCTGAAGGTCGTTGTTATCTTCGAAGGACGAGACGCTGCCGGTAAAGGCGGTGTCATTAAACGCATCACCGAAAAACTCAACCCACGTATTTGTCGAATTGCCGCGCTGCCCACTCCAACCGAAAAAGAGAAAACCCAATGGTACTTTCAACGTTACGTGGCACACTTACCTGCCGCTGGAGAAATCGTATTGTTTGACCGCAGTTGGTACAACCGCGCGGGTGTAGAGAAAGTGATGGGCTTTTGCAGTGATGATCAATACGACGAGTTCCTGCGCTCATGCCCTGAGTTCGAACGCATGTTGCAGCGTTCTGGGATTATTCTGCTCAAGTATTGGTTTTCCGTATCCGATGAAGAGCAAGAAAAACGCTTTTTAGGACGCATCAACACCCCAATCAAGCGCTGGAAGTTCAGCCCCATGGACTTAGAGTCACGCAACCGCTGGGCTGAATACTCAGAGGCTAAAGACAAAATGTTCGCCTATACCGATACCAAGCATTGCCCTTGGTGGGTGGTCCCTTCTGATGATAAAAAACGCGCTCGCCTCAACTGCATCAGTCACCTTTTGAGCCAAATTGATTATCACGAAGTAGAATACCCTGCCGTAGAACTACCTGAATTAAACAAAGAAGGGTATATTCGAGCGCCTATTGAAGACCAAACGTTTGTCCCCGAAAAGTATTAGAAATTTTATTTCAACGCATCATCAATACTTTGTTCGCCCAAGTGGCGAACATCTTTGCCTTTGACAAAGTAGATGATGTACTCACAAATGTTTTGACAACGATCGCCCACGCGCTCAATCGCACGCGCAGACCACATGACCTGCAAGATATTCGGAATGTTCTTAGGATCTTCCATCATGTAGGTCATTAGCTGGCGAATGACCGCTTCATATTCCGCGTCTATCTTGTCATCAAGCTTATACACTTCAGCGGCGGCATCGACATCCATTCGTGCAAAGGCATCCAGCACTTGGTGTAACATGGCAATGGCTTGGCGACACAAGGGTTCAAGCGACACTTGAAACTGACGCTCTTTAGAAGATGGGCTCTCTATCGCAACATAGGCGATTTTCGTCGCCACATCCCCAATACGCTCAAGGTCGGTGATGGTTTTGATGATCGCCATAATGAGGCGCAAATCTTTGGCCGTTGGCTGACGCTTGGCAATGATCCGAGTGCAAGCTTCGTCAATCGACACTTCCATCGCGTTCACTTTATGATCATCGCGGACCACTTTGCGCGCTAACTCAATGTCTTCTTTGTGCAGAGCTTGCATCGCAAACGACAATTGCTGCTCTACTAATCCGCCCATAGTAAGAACATGGGTTCGAATGGATTCGAGTTCGACATTAAATTGACCTGAAATATGGCGCCCAAAGTTCATTAATTATCCTTAAATCCTATAAGTGTATTAACCGTATCTACCTGTAATATAGTCTTCGGTCTGCTTTTTCAATGGTGAGGTAAAAATAGAGTCAGTATCTGAGTACTCTATCAACTTACCCATGTGGATGAACGCCGTATGATCGCTCACACGAGCTGCCTGCTGCATGTTGTGCGTGACGATCACAACCGTGTACTTGGTTTTTAAATCATTGATCAGCTCTTCAATGGTTAGCGTCGAAATCGGGTCCAACGCGGATGTTGGCTCATCCAATAATAAAACCTCGGGCTCAATCGCAATCGCTCTTGCAATCACCAAACGCTGCTGCTGACCGCCAGACAAACCAAACGCATTTTCGTGTAATCGGTCTTTAACCTCATCCCACAAAGCGGCGGATCGGAGCGAACGCTCTACTGCATCATCCAAGACTCGGCTATTTTTAATGCCTTGAAGACGCAAGCCATAAACAACGTTTTCATAGATCGATTTCGGGAATGGATTCGGTCTTTGAAACACCATGCCAACTCGGCGACGTAAGGTGGCGACATCAACGTCAGCGTCATAGACATTTTTATTGTGCAGTTTTACTTTGCCAGATACCTGACACCCTTCCACTAAGTCGTTCATACGATTGATGCAGCGAAGCAGCGTCGACTTACCGCAACCTGACGGGCCGATAAACGCAGTCACCTGACCTTTCGGGATTCGCATCGAAATATCGGTGAGCGCCTGAGCATTTTGATAGAACAAGTTAAGCCCCTCGATCGAAATCGAGGTCTGCTCATCGCTCAAATTATTTACATCTAATGGCGGCTGATAGCCCAATGTTTGATCGACTGAAAACATGCTCTAATCTTGTCCTAATGTGCGGTATTTTTCACGCAAGTTATTACGAATACTGATTGCCGTTAAGTTAAGTCCAATGATGACCGTCACGAGCAAGAAAGAGGTCGCATAAACCAACGGTCTTGCTGCCTCAATATTGGTGGTTTGAAAGCCAACATCGTAGATATGAAAGCCTAGGTGCATAAACTTTCTTTCTAAGTGTAGAAACGGAAACTGACTATCAACAGGCAGTGTCGAAGCCAACTTAACCACACCAACGAGCATCAATGGCGCCACTTCGCCCGCTGCGCGAGCAACCGCAAGAATAAGTCCGGTGATAATTGCAGGGCTTGCCATAGGCAGAACGATACGCCACATGGTTTCAAATTGCGTCGCACCCAACGCCAGTGAACCATGTCTAACGGAGCTTGGGATTCGAGTTAACCCTTCCTCAGTCGCGACAATCACGACAGGAAGTGTCAACACCGCAAGTGTCAATGCCGACCACAACAGACCCGGAGTACCAAAGGTCGGCGATGGTAAATGCTCGGTGTAAAACAACGCATCAATTGAGCCACCTAAGGTGTAGACAAAAAAGCCCAAACCAAACACACCGTATACAATCGATGGGACACCTGCAAGGTTAATCACTGCCACACGGATGATTCGTGTAAATGCGTTGTTCTTCGCGTACTCATGAAGATACACCGCCGCAATAACCCCTAACGGCATCACAACGATCGACATGATCAGTACCATCAAAACCGTACCAAACATTGCAGGGAAAACCCCACCTTCAGAGTTGGACTCACGAGGGTCGCTAGACAAGAACTTCCACGCTTGCTGTGCCCAATGGCCAATTTTATCCAACATCGACATCTGATTCGGATACCAAATATCGAGAATATCGCTCAAAGGAATTCGGTATTGATCGCCATGCATATCTTCAATCACCAGCCCTTGTTCGAGCAGTTGCGATCTCAATCGATCTAACTCGGCTTCCATATCAACAAGTTGCTGGCTGATGATACGGGTCTGCGTGTCGTAGCGGGTGATAAAGGCTTGATCGAGTTTTCCATTCAACTCTCGTCGGCGTTTCTCCAAGCGCAATTGCTCAGCTTGACCACTCAAGACACGAATTTGCTTGGTGACCAATCGATCAATGTCGTCACGCAGCTCACCTGCAAAAGCCAAACCGCGAGTAATATAGGTTAAATGATCGCCAGAAACCTCTTCACCGTGATAGTAGCCACGAGGGATACCAAAGAAGTCTCCCCCACGCGTCCGCTCCACTACAGCCCAGCCTTGCGGTCGCGTTGCTTCGAGCAAGTCTAATTCCAACAGTGAGATAAAATCCGCAGGGTAGATATCTCGGTTGGCCACCTTGATACTGAGACGTTTGACCTGCCCTTTTTCTTCTACCGTCGCGGGCAGAATAATGTCCATCTCTCGCAAGTGGCTTATAGGTACATACTCTTCGGCGTAGAGTTGACCCACTAGACTATCCCCTTGCTGGGTTTGCCATTGATAAAGTGGCGCTGGCCAAAAGTAAGAGAGCCCCTTCCAGCCAATCAGCAATAACAGCCCCAACACAGACAACAAGCTGATGCTCACCGCACCGCCTGTTAACCATATCCAAGGTGAACCCGATTTTAGCCACTTAAACACAAATAACGCTTCCCACAAAAATTCGATTACAACGCACGGTATTTCTCTCTCAATCGTTGTCTTACCCACTCAGCGATTGAGTTCACTGCAAAGGTGAAAATCAGCAAAATTAACGCAGCCAAAAATAGAATTCGATAATGGGAGCTTCCAACCTCAGACTCAGGCATTTCTACCGCGATAGTCGCAGACAAGGTACGCATCCCTTCAAGAATATTCCAATCCATAATTGGTGTGTTACCTGTCGCCATCAGGACAATCATGGTCTCGCCTACTGCACGCCCAAGCCCCATCATGATGGCTGAAAAAATTCCCGGACTGGCTGTAAGTAGAACAACGTGAATGAGGGTCTGCCAAGGCGTCGCTCCCAAAGCGAGGGAGCCATCCGACAAGTGCTTTGGCACAGAGAAAATGGCATCTTCGGCGATGGTAAAAATCGTGGGAATCACAGCAAAACCCATCGCAAAGCCAACCACCAAAGCGTTGCGCTGATCAAAATCAATGCCGTGCTCTGCAAGATAGACGCGCACATCGCCAGCGAAAAGCCACTGCTCGATGTTGGCACTTTGAGAAAGAATGATGACAGCCAACACGACGATCACTGGCATCAAGATCATCGCATGCAATCCATTGGGAAAACGTCCTACCCAAGCGCGTGGCAACTTGTGCCAAATCGCACCAACAATAACGGTCGACAGTGGTAAAAACAGCATCAAAGCAATAACTGCAGCAAGATTGCGCTCAACGATGGGCGCAAACCAAAGCCCGGCTAAGAAGCCGATAATCACCGTAGGCAGTGCCTCCATGAGTTCAATCGAAGGTTTCACGACGCGGCGCATTTTCGGCGTCATAAAATAGGCGGTGTAGATCGCGCCAAATACTGCAATTGGCACAGCAAACAGCATCGCAAACGCCGCCGCTTTCAAGGTACCAAACGCTATCGGAACCAAGCTGAACTTAGCTTCGAACTCATCGTTGGCGGAAGTGGTTTGCCATACATACTGTGGCTCAGGGTAGCTTTCATACCAGACTTTCTGCCAAAGCGACGAAACTGAAATTTCAGGAAACGGATTATCAATACCTGCTAACGAAATGGTCGAGCCGGTAATCGCAACCAGATACTTTTCATTGCTCGACATCGCCGCGAGATCGGGCGCTTTATCGTAGGCGCGGTTGAACATCACCAGTTTTTCGCTCGTGGTGTAATGGCTTTGCACCGTGCCGTTGATGTAGAAACTGTAAAAACCTTTGCGATAAATATCGGGCAGGAGAAATTGCAGCTCAGATGCCAACTTAAATTCGCGGATATGGGTTAAGTTTCGCTGGCCATCTTCGAGCACATCAAACCATTGCGAGACCAGCCCATCAGCATGACTGACCAACAAAGAATACGCTCCGCTGAGTAGGTTAATATCGGTCACCGCGTGCTTTTCTTGACCGAGGCTTAAGTCTACGACCTCACGAGTAATAAACTCAGATTCTGTCTTTTTCGCGACCACCAGCTCAGAGCCGCTACGCAGATACAGGGTCGAACCATCCGGAGTCAATAAAATTTGGTCTAAGTTAGGAAAGGGGACATTGAAACGATAGCGCTGCTCTTGACCTTGTGCGTTGAGCCACTGCACTACCACCGACTTGTCCGCAAAAAAGCCAGCCAAGGTCGGAGAAGCGTCAACGGAGAAACTCAGAGCGGTCAGTGGCGAGGATTCATTAAAGCGTAAAGCCGTCTTAAACGTTTCAACTCTCGGCTTAAAAACACGCGCTTGCCCTTCTAGGGTGCTGTTCATTTCTGGACGAAAGATTTGAACTTCTCCAGCTTCATTGGCAAAGGCAAACCAGCCTTGAGAAGCCACCGACTGAGCAAACAATGGAAAGTCTGAAGCAACACTCTGACGAAATTCCGGCGAGTCAGATTGGGCATCTAATCGCCAAAAGTCCACATTGCCGTCACGCGACACCACAAACGCATGCTCGCCATAATCGTCCACGCCCAGCGCGAGTGATTGAGTGTGGTGAATGTTTTTGCGGGCGATATTTGGGGAAAATTGGGCATCAGCAAACAGAGGCAAGACCATCATCGCCAGATAGACGAAGATCAAAACGAGAGCCGCCAAAACGCCGACTCCTCCGGTCGATACTGCAAGCCGAACAAAACGATCTTTAATTAGTCGCTTACGATCACGTTCTCGCAATGAAAATTCGGCTTTAGCCATTTGTCCCACTTAACTAGATTTGCCCAGACGTATAATATTTAATTTAGGTGACAATTATATTACAGATCGCATTAAACTGCTGAAAACAATGCAATAAAAAATTGCAATAAAAATGTCACACAAAGATCTTAATTTGCTTACGCTTAAAGGGAATCGCCCCCCTCACTCTCTTCGTCAGTCAGGTTAAAAAGGTACGTTCATGAGCGCAGAAAAACTCTACATCGAAAAGGAATTGAGCTGGTTATCATTCAATGAGCGAGTCCTCCAAGAAGCGGCAGACAAAGACGTACCCTTGATTGAGAGAATTCGTTTTTTAGGCATATTCTCCAATAACTTAGATGAGTTCTATAAAGTCAGATTCGCCGACGTTAAACGCCGAATTTTGATTAACCAAGAGCGTGGCGGCAATGATAATTCCAAACACCTGCTGACGAAAATGCAGACCAAAGCGCTGCGACTCAATGAACGTTTTGATGAGCTCTACGCAGACTTGATCAGAGAGATGGCGAGACGTCGAATCTTTCTCGTAAACGAGACGCAGCTGGATGAAGTGCAACAAAAGTGGGTCAAAAAATATTTCAGTAATGAGGTGCTTCCGCATATCACCCCACTGTTACTCCGTGAAGATATCGATGTGCTGCAGTTCCTCAAAGATGAATACGCCTACATCGCTGTCGATTTACATAAAGAAGAACAGAGCGATTACGCGCTTATTGAAATCCCCACCGATCACCTACCGCGCTTTGTTATGGTTCCAGAACAAAAGGGCAAGCGGCGCAAAACCATCATCTTACTCGACAACATTATTCGTTACTGTTTAGACGAACTGTTTAGTGGCTTCTTCGATTACGACGAGCTCAATGGCTACGCCGTGAAAATGACTCGCGACGCCGAATACGATCTGAGCCATGAAGTGGAACACAGTCTGCTTGAACAAATGTCTGAGGGGTTAAGTCAGCGCCTGACCGCGATGCCAGTGCGTTTCGTTTATGAACGTGATATGCCAAGCGAAATGCTCGATTTCTTATGTGATAAATTGCAAATCTCCAACTACGACAGCTTGATCCCTGGTGGTCGCTACCACAACTTCAAAGACTTTATCGGCTTCCCTAACGTTGGACGTGACTACCTCGAAAACAAACCTCTGCCGCCGATGAAATGCGCCGACTTCGACGGCTATGCCAACAAGTTCGATGCGATCAAAAATCAAGATATTCTGCTCTACTACCCGTATCACACCTTTGAACATATCTCTGAATTGGTACGCCAAGCTTCATTCGACCCTAAGGTTCTGAGCATCAAAATCAACATTTACCGTGTCGCAAAACACTCTCGTTTGATGAACTCGCTCATCGATGCGGTTCACAACGGTAAACAGGTCACCGTGGTAGTTGAGCTGCAAGCTCGTTTCGACGAAGAAGCCAACATCGAGTGGGCGCGAATCCTCACCGACGCTGGAGTACACGTAATTTTCGGCGCGCCCGGTTTGAAGATTCACTCAAAACTTCTTCTCATCAGCCGCCGTGAAGAAGAAGAGATCGTACGCTACGCTCACATTGGTACGGGTAACTTCCATGAGAAAACCGCTCGCATCTACACTGACTTTGCCCTGCTAACCGCGGACCCAGAAATCACCAATGAGGTGCGTAGCGTCTTCGGTTACATTGAAAACCCATACCGCCCCGTCAAGTTTGAACACCTGATTGTGTCACCACGCAACTCGCGCAAGCAGTTATATCGTCTTATTGATGCAGAGATTGCAAACGCGAAAATCGGCAAACCGGCGTCAATCACCCTAAAAGTGAACAACTTGGTGGATAAGGGGCTTATCAACAAACTCTACGGCGCGAGCGCTTCTGGAGTTGAAGTGAATATGATCATTCGCGGAATGTGTTCTCTGGTTCCGGGCGTCGAAGGGATCAGTGACAACATCAAAATCATCAGTATTGTTGACCGCTTCTTAGAGCATCCTAGGGTGCTCGTCACACACAACGATGGTGACCCGCAGGTTTACATTTCTTCCGCCGACTGGATGACTCGCAACATCGATCACCGAATTGAAGTAACCGCGCCAGTTCGTGACCCACGTCTTAAACAACGCATTATTGATATCATTAACATTCACTTTACCGATACAGTAAAGGCGCGTTGGATAGACAAAGAAATGAGCAATACCTATGTTCCGCGTGGAAATCGCAAGAAACTTCGCTCACAAATTGCCATTTACGACTATCTTAAACAAGTAGAGAAACAAACGAAAAATCAAAAACGTAAACAGCAGTCGGAGAGTTATGACTCAAGCACAGGAAATTCGTGATGTTGCTGCGATAGACCTTGGTTCCAACAGTTTCCATATGGTGGTAGCTCGTGTCGTCGACCAAGATTTGCAACTCGTTAGCCGCCACAAACAGCGTGTTCATCTCGCTTCAGGCCTTGATGCGCAAAAAAATTTAGACAATGCCGCCATTGAACGTGGGCTTGAATGCTTAACCATGTTTGCTGAACGCCTACAAGGGTTTGACGTCGAAAACGTCCGCATAGCCGCCACCCATACATTGCGCCAAGCAAACAACGCGCACATTTTCCTCCAACGAGCGAAAGAGGTATTGCCCTTCCCCATCGAAGTGATCCCGGGTGTCGAAGAAGCCCGTCTGATCTATTTAGGTGTCGCGCATACCCAACCAGAATCCGACTCCAAACTGGTCGTTGATATCGGCGGTGGCAGTACGGAGATGATCATAGGCAAAGGGTTCGAGCCAGAGCTTATCAACAGCAAACAGATGGGCTGCGTGAGCTACACCAACCGTTATTTCGCAAACAGCAAACTGTCCAAAAAGAACTTTGCGCAGGCCACCCTTGCCGCCGAGCAGCGTCTTGAATCCATTGCATCACGCTATCGTAAAAAAGCTTGGGACATCGCTTTTGGTTCTTCAGGAACCATCAAAGCTATCCGTGAAGTGTTGATTGGCATGGGCCATGACGATGGCATTGTCACCAGCAAACGCCTAGACAAACTGATTGAAAAGTTGTGTGAATGGCAAACCATTGATGAGATCGAACTTGATGGTTTAACACCGGAAAGAAAACCGGTTTTTGCTGCTGGCGTCGCCATTTTGTCTGCCATATTCAAAGCGCTCAAGATTTCAGAAATGCATTTTTCTCAAGGCGCATTGAGAGAGGGCTTACTGTTTGAGATGGAAGACAACTTCAAGCGTTCGGATATTCGTATGCGAACCACCGAAAATCTGGCCAGTAAGCATCTAGTGGATTTAGAGCATGCTGCGCGCGTCAAAGGACAAGCGCAAGAGTTTCTGCAACAAGTCCACCAAGTCTTGGGTATTAAACGCAGCTCTGAGCTGTTTGACTTGCTAGACTGGGGAGCATTACTGCACGAAGTCGGCTTAAGTATCAGCTTGCAAGCGTTTCACCGTCATTCCGCGTATATTTTGCGCCATACCTATATGCCCGGCTTCAACCAAGAACAGCAACGCGTGTTGGCGATGTTAGTACGATTCCAACGTAAAGCCCTTAAACTTCACGAGATGGAAGAGTTCTCTCTATTCAAGAAGAAAGATGTTATCGGCTTAATCCGCGTCTTGCGACTGGCGATTTTGGTCCACGGTCAGCGCAATGATGACCCACTTCCGGAGCTTGAGTTGTCGATTGAAGGAGATACTTGGACACTCACCTCAAAAGATGAGCAGTGGCTGCAAAACAACCTTCTGCTTCACGCTGACCTAATGACAGAACAGCAGCAGTGGGAAAATGCTGGGTGGGCGTTAAACTTTTAAACCTGAGTGGCCGCTAACTGATCGGTTAGCGGTCGCGCTTAATACCTACTTTCTTGAGCTCTTGCTCCGCTAATTCTGCGGAAATAGGGATGTAGCCATCCTTCTTCACCAACGCTTGACCCTGCACCGAGAAAATGAAACGAATGAACTCTCGTTCGATGGGAGAAAGCGGTTTAGAGGGATGTTTATTCACGTAAACATAAAGGTAACGTGAAAGTGGGTACTTACCTGAAAGAATATTCTCTTGGCTTGCTTGTATGTAGTCGGCGCCATTTTTGGCTACTGGCAGTAACTTTACTCCCGACACCTGATAGCCGACCCCAGAATAGCCAATGGTGTTGATAGCAGAAGCCACCGACTGTACCACAGAAGCCGATCCAGGCTGCTCATTGACGCTGTTCTTAAAGTCACCACCACACAAAGCATTGTTCTTAAAGTAACCATACGTTCCTGATACGGAATTACGGCCAAACAACTGAATGCTACGCTTGGCCCATTGATAATCTAACCCCAACTCTGACCACGTCTCGACGGGCGCATTAGCACCGCAACGCAGCGTGGCAGAGAAAATACTATCGAGCTGAGAGAAGTTCAGCCCTTTGATCGGGTTGTCTCGATGAACAAAAATGCCGATCGCATCGATCGCGACGCGTAACTCTGTCGGCTTATAACCATGCGCTCGCTCGAACGCTTCGATTTCTCGATTTCGCATTGGGCGACTCATCGGGCCAAATTGTGCCGTACGTTCGGTCAAGGCTGGCGGTGCCGTCGATGAACCTGACGCTTGAACCTGACCATAAACGCTCGGGTACTGCTGCTTAAACTCTTCAACCCAAAGCGTTGTCATGCCTGCTAACGTGTCGGACCCTACACTGGTCAAAGTGCCTGTGACGCCCGGCACTTTTGTGTACTCAGACAATTCAGCAGCATGAGCAGAAAGAGCCAAAACAGAAGATAGAATCGTAGTAAGCACTAACTTCATTAACTCACCACCAAACGCTGTGGCAAGATAAATGAGAACTTACTCCCCACTCCCACTTCGCTCTGAATTTCTAGATGAGAATCGTGGTGGGTCAACGCATGCTTCACAATGGCTAGGCCAAGACCACTACCACCAGTATCGCGAGAACGTGCTTTATCAACACGGTAGAAACGCTCTGTTAAGCGATGCAAGTGTTGGGGCTCGATACCATCACCCTTATCTTCCACTTCTAAATGCGCGCCTTGAGGCGTTTGATACCAGCGAACGTAAACCTCAGCGCCTGCGGGCGTATACTTCACGGCATTGTAGACAAGGTTGGAAATCGCACTGCGCAGTTGGTCCTCATCGGCAAACACTCGCAATCCAGTATCTACTTCAAATCGGAGTTGGTGCCCCTGTTCGCCACTAAGGCTCGCCGCCTCTTTTTCAAGCACATCGAGCATTGCAGGAACATTCACGACTTCATCGAGTTCGTGCATCGGCGCCGCTTCAATCTTGGATAAGGTCAGCAGTTGGTTCACCAAACTGTTCATTCGGTTGAGCTGCTCCGTCATCACACCGTGAGCTTTCGGCCACATAGGCCCAACGACCATATCTGGGTCTTCCGTCATCTCGAGATAACCTTGCAGTACCGTCATTGGTGTGCGCAGTTCATGGGAGACATTGGCAAAGAAGTTGCGACGCATACCCTCAAGCTGCTTAAGCTGAGTCACATCACGTACCACCATCAGGTGCTCGCCTTCTGTGTAAGGCACAATACGCAACTCGAGCATACGCTCAACATTGAGTGGCGAACGCATTTCGAGTGGCTCGGCGAAATTCTGTTTATTGAGGTACTTAATAAAGTCTGGCGTGCGGATCAAATTTGAGATGGGCTGACCCGTATCATCGGGCCATTTAAAGCCTAAGAGATGCTGTGCGAGCTTATTACACCACACAATGTTGCCTTCGCTACGAAAAACCACGACTGCATCGGGCAGAGATTCAGCACCGTTGCGAAAACGGCGAATAAGATTGGTCAGCTCTTTGCGCTTTTTGCGTTGGCGCTGCTGTAAGCGGTAGATGCCATTAAAAAGCGACTCCCAGTTTCCAGACCCTGAAGGTGGCGTTAGGCGCTTTTCATCCCACAACCAAGCGGACAAGCGCATTTGATTATGCAAGTGCCATCCAAGCTGCAATACCGTTGCTGCCAACAGCAACCAAGGCATGTAACCAAAAATCCAGCCCACGATAACCCAAGGGGCGTAAAAAAAAGCCAGCTCCCAGGCTAGCTTCTTCCAAGTTAACCGCTCTACCACCTAATACTCCGTGTTTCGAATTCGTCTCTCAATTACGCTTTGGTCGAGAAACGGTAGCCTGCACCGCGCACTGTTTGGATCAGCTTATCATGACCGGCGGCTTCTAAGGCTTTACGTAAACGACGAATGTGAACATCAACAGTACGATCTTCGACATACACGTTGGTGCCCCATACGTTGTTAAGCAATTGCTCACGACTATACACGCGCTCTTGGTGCGTCATAAAGAAGTGCAACATTTTAAATTCAGTCGGTCCCATATCGAGCGCTTCATCATTCGCGGTCACGCGGTGAGAAACTGGGTCTAATTTAAGACCTTGGACATCAATGACGTCTTCTAGCGCCGTAGGTGTAACGCGACGAATCACCGCTTTTAGTCGAGCCACCAGCTCTTTCGGTGAAAATGGCTTAGTAATGTAATCATCCGCACCCACTTCCAAGCCGCGAACTTTGTCTTCCTCTTCACCACGCGCAGTCAACATCACGACTGGGATATTACGCGTCAGCTCTTCACGCTTCATGTGCTTAATGAAGTTGATACCACTGCCACCAGGTAGCATCCAATCTAGCAGTACTAGATCTGGGAAGGGTTCAGCCAATTTAGTTACCGCAGAGTCGTAATCTTCCGCTTCTACTGCTTGGTAACCTTTTTGCTCAAGAACAAAGCATAGCATTTCGCGAATTGGCGCTTCGTCTTCAACAACCAGAATCCTTCTAGACATAATTGAATAACCTTTGTTTTAGTTGAATTTAATCGGGCATTAACCCTTTGCAACGATAAGCATTATTACTAGCAATTATGACACTTTTGTGACCTTTGAAAACAAATTTTCATATAACTTTCATCCCACTATTGTGTGTTTGCAGTAAGACAAACTCGACAAAAGTCTTTATGATTAGCTGCAATTTTAAAGGTATAGAGAAAGAGTATGTGGTTTAAAAACTGTCTGGTATATCGTTTTAACCGTGAAATCGAATTCAATGCAGATCAACTAGAAAAGCAGTTAGCTGAGTTTCGTTTTACCCCATGTGGCAGCCAAGATAAGCAAAAATTTGGCTGGGTTACAGCGATGGGTAAACATGGCGACATGATGACTCACGTCTCTGAAAACCGCATTCTTGTGTGTGCCAAAAAAGAAGAAAAAATGCTGCCTGCGTCAGTGATCAAAGATTCATTGAACGCAAAAATTGAAGCGATGGAAGCACAAGAAGGTCGCCCTCTTAAAAAGAAAGAGAAAGACAATCTAAAAGACGATATCGTGATGGATCTTCTGCCACGTGCATTTAGCCGCAGCAGCCATACTTACGTGCTCATCCTGCCAAAAGAAGGCTTTATTCTGGTTGATGCAAGCAGCTCGAAGAAAGCTGAAGATGTACTAGCTCTGCTGCGCAAAACCATGGGTAGCCTACCTGTTGTGCCTGCAATCCCTGAAAAGCCGATTGAAAACACGCTGACAGAGTGGGTCAAAACGGGTGAAACTCCCGTTGGCATCCAAATGCTTGATGAAGCTGAACTTAAGTCAGTACTCGAAGAAGGCGGCGTGATCCGTTGTAAGAAACAAGAACTGACCGCCGATGAAATTCGCAGCCATATCGAAGCAGATAAGATGGTGACCAAGCTGGCGATTTGGTGGCAAGAGCGTATCGAGTTTATTCTGGCAGAAGATGGCAGTATCAAACGCCTGAAATTCTCAGATGAACTGAAAGATCAAAACGATGATATTCCTCGCGAAGATCAAGCAGCTCGCTTCGATGCCGATTTTTCTCTAATGTGTGGTGAGTTCAGTGCGTTCTTACCAAACTTGTACGAGTGCTTAGGCGGTTTGCCTCACCCTAACGCTTAACTTCTCTTTAAGGTGCTCGACCCGTCGGGCACCTGCTTGCCAATTCCCTCACCGTAGTCATGGACTTTTTCCTAGTCACAAGTCACATTTTGGCGTAAAATTTGCGCCCCCGATCCCATCTGGTGGGTTCGGCCTGACTTGAGATCAGATTAAGAGAACTACACATGACTGAGAAAGCATTCGTACCTGAGCTACTGTCACCTGCAGGTAGCCTTAAAAACATGCGTTACGCATTTGCCTACGGCGCAGACGCGGTATACGCAGGCCAACCTCGTTACAGCCTTCGCGTACGTAACAACGAGTTCAACCACGAAAACCTAAAGATTGGTATCGATGAAGCGCATGCCCAAGGCAAAAAGCTTTACGTGGTATGTAACATCCAACCGCACAACTCCAAGCTAAAAACTTTTATCCGCGACCTTAAACCGGTTGTTGAAATGGGCCCTGACGCCCTAATCATGTCTGACCCTGGTCTTATCATGATGGTTCGCGAAGCCTTCCCTGAAATGCCAATCCACCTGTCTGTTCAAGCGAACGCAGTAAACTGGGCAACAGTGAAGTTCTGGGCGGCAAACGGCGTTGAGCGTGTGATTGTATCTCGTGAGCTTTCTCTAGAAGAGATCGAAGAGATTCGTCAGCACTGTCCTGAGACTGAACTGGAAGTGTTCGTTCACGGCGCTCTATGTATGGCTTACTCTGGCCGCTGCCTACTGTCTGGTTACATCAACAAACGTGACCCTAACCAAGGTACATGTACTAACGCATGTCGTTGGGAATACAAAGTTGAAGAAGGCAAGGAAAACGACACTGGCGACATCGTAGAGAAGTTTGACCCTACCCAAGCTCAAGCTGTTGAGGTTCAAGACGAGCGCCCTGAAACGACGATTGGTCGTGGCAAACCTACTGATGAAGTGGTTCTGCTTTCGGAAGCGCACCGTCCAGAAGAGAAAATGGCGGCTTACGAAGATGAGCACGGCACTTACATCATGAACTCAAAAGACCTACGTGCAGTTCAGCATGTTGAGCGTCTGACTAAGATGGGTGTTCACTCACTGAAGATCGAAGGTCGTACTAAATCATTCTACTACTGTGCTCGTACTGCTCAGGTTTACCGTAAAGCGATTGATGACGCAGTTGCAGGCAAACCATTTGATGAGAGCCTAATGGGCACACTAGAGAGCCTAGCGCACCGTGGTTACACGGAAGGTTTCCTACGTCGTCACACGCACGATGCGTACCAAAACTACGACTACGGTTACTCGGTATCTGACGCTCAGCAATTTGTGGGTGAATTCACTGGCAAACGCCGTGGTGACCTTGCTGAAGTTGAAGTGAAGAACAAATTCGTTGTCGGTGACAGCCTTGAGCTGATGACACCAAAAGGCAATGTAATCTTCACGCTTGAAGCAATGGAAAACCGCAAGTCAGAAGTTATCGACGACGCAAAAGGAAACGGCCACTTCGTATTCATTCCAGTTCCACAAGACATGGACCTAGAATACGGCCTATTAATGCGTAACTTAAATGCAGGTCAGGATACCCGTAACCCAACAGGTAAATAAGCATGGCTTTACTGATCACTGACAAGTGCATTAACTGCGATATGTGTGACCCAGAGTGCCCAAACGGCGCGATTACTATGGGTGACACTATCTTTGAGATCGACCCCGATCTCTGCACTGAGTGTAAAGGTCACTACGAGAAGCCAACGTGTCAGTCGGTGTGTCCGATTGCTAAATGTATCATCACCGATCCAGACCATGTTGAGACTGAAGAAGAACTACTCGAAAAGTTCGTTATTATTCAGGGCTTAGCTTAATAAATAAAACGCCGCTCATCCTCGAGCGGCGTTTTCGTATCTGATGTTTTACTTGTAGCTCAACTCCGTCGCTTTCCCCTTAAAAATTCGATACACCGCGAAGGTATAAAGCAAGATCATCGGCATCACGATCATTACACCATACCCGACAATCATCAAAGTTGCAGGAGAAGACGCCGCCTCTTTTGCTGACATGGTGCCCGGTACCACCTCAGGGAAAAAGCTGTACGCTAAGCCAAGGAAGCTGAGAGCAAAAATCAGAGTAACGCCAAAGAATGGCCAGCGGACACCGAAGTCATTGACCATAGGGACTTGACGCAAATAACGGTCGACTAGAAATATCGTCGCCAGAACCACAAGCGGTACAGGGGTTAATAGCAAGATTTCTGGGAAGCTGAACCAGCGAAGAGCAACCTGCTCGTTGACGATAGGGTTAATCACACTCACAGCCAAAATGCCCAGAGCAGCAAGCCAACCCGCACGCCTTGACCATCGCGCTGAACGGACCTGTAAATCCCCTTCCGTTTTGAGTACCAGCCAAGCACCACCAATGTAGACATACGCAGCAGCGACACATAAAGCACTTAACCAAGCAAAACCAAACGCCTCACTGCTGTGCTCAAAGCCCATGATGTATCGGCCAACCATGTAACCTTGAGTCAGCGCGGTCACCAATGATCCGATCCTAAAACACCAATCCCAGCGCGGTTTGTGGTCAGCGTTTGCTTTGGCTCGGAAATCAAACGCTACCCCACGCATGATCAGCGCAATCAGCATAATCGCCGTTGGTAGATAAAGCTCAGTAAGAATCAAACTGTGTGCGGTCGGAAAAGCGATCAACAAAATACCTACTGCGAGTACCAACCAGGTTTCATTGGCATCCCAAAATGGTCCGATCGAGGCAATCATCCTATCGCGTTGAACTTCATTATCACTAGGCAACAAGATCCCCACGCCCAAATCGTAGCCGTCTAGCACTGCATACATAAAGACCGAAAAGCCAAGCAGCAAAAGATAAATTTCTGGTAAATAGTCGAGCATGATTAGGCCTCTTGTTGCTCTAGGGTAACTTGATGCGCTGCCACGTCTTTACGTGCCAAATAGAACAGAGTGTGAATGTACGCCACCAGCAAAATCGCGTAGATCACTAAATACATAACCAGCGAAATCATGACTTGGCTGCTCGCAACTGGGGTCACGGCTTCAGAGGTTCTCAGAACTCCACTCACAAGCCATGGCTGCCTGCCTATCTCTGTCACGTACCACCCAGCCAATGTTGCTACCCAGCCGGAAAACGTCATCGCCAACACGGTATAAAGATAGGGCTTCGGCAGTGCATTTTTGCGAGCCAACCTAGCCGCCCCAAACCAACTGACCAATAACATCAACACACCGACCCCAACCATGACTCTGAAACCAAAGAAAAGCGGCTTAACCGGTGGGTGATCCGGCGCAAACTCATTTAACCCCGCAATCTCCCCGTTAAGGTCATGCGTCAATATCAGACTCGCGAGCTTAGGAATACCAACAGCAAAATCATTGCTTCGCGTCTCTTCGTTCGGCATTGCAAACAACAGCAAAGGTGCACCTTGCTCCGTTTCCCAAACCCCTTCCATCGCCGCGATTTTGGCAGGTTGATGCTCTAGGGTATTCAATCCATGCAAATCCCCAACGAATATCTGCAGCGGTATAAATCCAGCTGCCGCAAATAGAGAGACTTTCAAGCCCAATTTAGCGGCTCGATGATTCGGCTGCTTAATCACTTGATAAGCTGAGATACCGGCGATCAAGAAACTTGCCGTCAAGGCGGAGGCGAGCAAAGTATGAGCAAAGCGGTAAGGCAGCGATGGGTTGAGAATCACTTCTTTCCAACTGGTGACGTGCACGATGCCATCGACCACTTCGTAACCACTTGGCGTATGCATCCAACTGTTGAGTACTAAGATCCAAAACGCTGACATAGTTGTCCCCACCGCAACCAATACCGTCGCAAGGGTATGAAACCAATCAGGGACGCGGCCTCGACCAAACAACATCACCCCAAGGAAAGTCGCTTCCATAAAGAATGCAGTCATCACCTCATAGCCCAATAGCGGTCCTGCGACATTGCCGACTCGCTCCATAAAACCAGGCCAGTTGGTTCCAAATTGAAAACTCATCGTAATGCCCGACACGACGCCCAAAGCGAATGTCAGGGCGAAAATTTTGACCCAGAAATAATAAACATCGAGCCAAACAGGTGCTTGAGTGCGATTGTAGCGCCACTTAAAAAAGACCAGCATCCAAGCCAAAGCGATAGTGATGGTCGGAAAAAGAATGTGAAAGCTGATATTGGCCGCGAACTGAATCCGCGACAGCATGAGGGTATCTAACATCTCGGTTCCTCAATAACGTGTCGTGCTTAAAACGTAGTTAACTGTAATTTTTTTACGAAAAAAGAGACCGTTTGGATTTATGGTCAGAGAAAATCAGGGGCTCTGGTTCTCTACAGCCATGATTTATATCAACTCAAGTGATAAAAAGAGCCGTAAAAATCGTCACAGAAGACGTGAAAGCGTAGCGAAAATTGAAAAAGAGAAAAGAAATGTAACGAGATAGAGACGAAAAATCAGAGTTCGAATTATTCGTACTTAGAGTTCGGGATATATGAAATAAAATTACAAAAACAAGAGTAACTGTGTGGCTATTATGAATTTATCAACGACCATTTACAGCCAGAAGTTGTCGACACTGTTCGGGCATCACTTTTGGTGATTTCTTCTTCGCTTTTACAGAAGCGGCTTTTGGGGCTGCCGGCTTAGGCTGTGGTTTCCAACTCGCCAACTCAGCACCACAACCATCACCTTGTGGTGGCGCTGCTTGTGGCTTACAGTGACGGCTATCTTGCGGGCACTTTAACCTCACGTGCATATGGTAGTGATGACCCCACCACGGGCGCACTTTGCGTAACCAAGCCCGATCACTCGCTTGTTCACTGGCACATAACTTCTCTTTAATCACAGGGTGAACAAAAATTCGCGCCACCTGCTCATCGCTTGCAGCCAGTTTAACCAGCTCAAAATGTCGCGGGTTCCAATTGTTTTTCAGCAGTTGGTATTGCTCGATGTTAACGACACTAAGCGGTTTAGGCTCTGCCAACTGAGTCTGTGACAACGGCTCATCGGCCAGTTTTAACCAGATATCAATATCTAATCCGGTTTGATGGCTGGAATGCCCTGAAGAGAATCGGCCGCCTTGAGGCAGTGACATATCACCGATCAAAATATGTGTGGAGAGCTGCTGCTGAGACAAGGCACCAAGACGCTGGATAAAGCCAATTGCGTCAGGGTGACCATAGTAACGAGCCCGCTGACTTCGAATCACTTGATAACCATCGCCACTTAACGGTAGAGAGGCACCGCCAGCAAGACACCCATTAGCATAACTGCCGATTGACTGAGGCGCTTGTGATGAAGGCTGTGTGACTTGCTCCCAAGGACTGGCGTGTGCTGGTGAGAACACTAAAATAAGCAACAGAGCCCAAAAGCCTTTTCGATAACCGAACGTGATTTTCATTCCCTTGAGCTCCCTTGCTTGCGCCGATTGAAACCGCTCTTATCGGCTCTAGTAGTGTGATCCGTTGTCGTAATAACCTTGCGCATTCAACGCCGTAAAGATAACCGCAACATCGACATCTTCACCGATAATCCCACGAACTTGAGAAGTAATGATCTTAGCCACAGCATCTTGCGTCTCTTGGCCGCGGTCAAACCAAAGCACTTCGACAAATGGGTATGCAGCGCTAACTTCCCCCTCATGGAAAAAGGTACTGTAGATATACTCAAAGGTAAAATCCTCTCTTGGGCAATCCATATGAGGCTGCAACCCGTCAATGAGAGATTGAGAAAGAGTTTGAACCGTTTGTGGTTCGACTGCACGAAAACGTAAATGTGGCATGACTTGCTTCCTATTTATTATTTTCAACCATCATAACAAGTTATGACTTAAAGTTTGTAGCCAATAAGAAAAGTGTGCGGCATCTAGAGAAGTTTATTTTTGCGTTTCACCGCGGAATTAAACTCAGCGAAATGAGCTCGCCATCACTCACCAACTTGGCTTTCCATAATCGGCTTTGCCAAGTTAAAACTCTTGGCTGCGCAGCCGGAAAAGCATTAATGAACTCAATGAGCGCTTTATCGGCCTCTTCAGCCCCTTTAACGGTTAACTGCTGGATCACATCAAACTGCTTCCCAGCAATATCAACGTGGATCAAGGAAAACCCATCACTACGCAGATTCAATTGAAGATCTGAGAATCGATGGTTCGAATACTCACTGAACAACTCCAGCACCCACTGCTCATGAATGCGTTCAGCTTGCCCATAGTAGTCATGGCGATAATAAGTTAACGCGTCCTGACACCAGACTTGCTCCTCACATTGCACCCAAGACGATTGCACATCAGAGACAAACTCTTGGATAGGCGTTGTGAGCAGCAAAGTCGTCGCCGATGCGTGACATGACAATAAACCAAGCCATAAGACGAGTATGCGCATTCTCTGCCCTCCAAAAACAACAAAGCCGCTGACAAGCAGCGGCTTTACACTCTTATTCGAGATGATTATGGCATCTCGTCGAACTCTGCACCCTCTTTTTCTACTTGAGGTGGCATTAGGTGTTCTTTGGTAATACCCAGTTTCAATGCTAGCGCTGATGCTACGTAGATTGATGAGTAAGTACCAACCGTAATACCCAGTAGAAGTGCGGTTGCGAAGCCATGAATCATAGCCCCACCCTGCGTAAACAGTGCAATAACTACAAACAAGGTCGTACCAGAAGTAATCAGGGTACGGCTCAATGTTTGAGTGATTGAGCTGTTCATGATGTCTGCTGGTTCGCCTTTACGCATCTTACGGAAGTTCTCACGGATACGGTCGAAGACAACGATGGTATCGTTGAGCGAGTAACCGACCACCGTCAATAATGCCGCTACGATGGTCAGATCCACTTCGATTTGCATCAAAGAGAAGATACCAAGCGTAATGATAACGTCGTGAGCAAGCGCCAATACCGCACCCGCTGCCAAACGCCATTCGAATCGCACCGATACGTAGATCAAGATACAGATAAGCGAAACAAGGATCGCAAGACCACCCGCTTCAGTTAGTTCGTCACCCACGTTAGGGCCTACGAACTCGATTCGACGCATTTCTACGCTTTCACCGGTACCATCTTTGATAGCGTTTAGGATCTGGTTGCCCAGCGTTTCACCCGCAACATCATCACGTGGACGAAGACGTACCATCACGTCACGAGCACTACCAAAGTTCTGTACCGTTGCATCGCCAAAGCCTTTTGCTTCAAGCGCGCTACGAATGTCTTCAAGGTTTGCTGGCTGCTCGAAACCCACTTCGATTAGCGTACCGCCTGTAAAATCTAGACCCCAGTTCAACCACTTGGTTGAGAGAGTAAAGATAGACGCACCAATCATGAGGATTGAGAACACGAATGCCAGCTTCGACCAACGCATAAAGTCGATCGTATTTTCTGCTTTTAGAATCTGAAACATACTAATTCCTAGCCTTAGATCGACAGTTTGTTGATTCGCTTACCACCGTATGCAAGGTTCACGATACAACGTGTACCCACAATGGCTGTAAACATAGACGTTAAGATACCGATAGATAGCGTGACCGCGAAACCTTTGATCGCGCCCGTACCCACTGCAAACAGGATGATCGCTGTGATTAGGGTCGTGATGTTCGCATCGGCAATGGTACTGAATGCGTTCGCATAGCCTTGGTGAATCGCTTGCTGAGGGCTGCGGCCATCACGAAGCTCTTCACGAATACGCTCAAAGATCAGTACGTTCGCATCGACGGCCATACCAACGGTAAGAACGATACCCGCAATACCCGGTAGGGTCATGGTTGCACCAGGGATCATCGACATCACACCAATGATCAACACTAGGTTCGCCATTAGCGCGACGTTAGCAATCAAGCCAAACTTGCGGTAGTAAACCAAGGTAAACAGCATTACCGCAACCATACCCCAAATCATCGCTTGGATACCCATATCGATGTTTTGCTGACCCATAGATGGACCAATGGTACGCTCTTCAACAATCGAGATCGGTGCAATCAGAGCACCTGCACGAAGTAGAAGTGCTAGGTTGTGGGCTTCTGCCGCAGAATCAATACCAGTGATACGGAAGTTACGACCTAGCGCAGATTGAATCGTTGCTTGGTTGATCACTTCTTCGTGCTTGTTCAGAATCACACGGCCTTCAGGAGTTCGGCGACCGCTGTCTTTGTATTCAGCGAAAACCGTTGCCATTAGCTTACCGATGTTCTGGCGTGAGAACGCAGCCATCTTGTTACCACCTTCGCTGTCTAGCGAGATGTTAACTTGAGGGCGACCATATTCATCAACACTTGAACTTGCGTCAGTAATGCTTTGACCGCCTAGAATGACACGCTTCTTAAGCACAACTGGGCGACCATCACGGTCTTGCTTGATTTCGCTGCCAGCTGGCGCGCGGCCATTAACAGCTGCAGCAAGATCCGCTTGAGAGTCCACTTCGCGGAACTCAAGCGTTGCGGTTGCACCAAGAATTTCTTTCGCACGTGCGGTGTCTTGAACACCAGGTAACTCAACTACAATTCGGCTTGCACCTTGACGCTGCACAAGAGGCTCAGCAACACCCAGTTCGTTTACACGGTTACGCAGAATCGTAATGTTCTGTTCTACCGCATAGTTGCGAATTTCAGTTAGACGTTGCTCAGTAAAGGTTGCGGTCAATGCAAAGCGGCCATTCGAATCTGAATCAACAAAGATCATATCCGGATGATTTTTCTTTAGTAGTGCTTCGGCCTCAGCAAGTTGCTCGGCGTTGCGAAGTAAAACTTCTACGCCGTCTTTCCCTGCAGGGCGAATGGCACGGTAACGAAGTTTCGCTTCACGTAGCTCACTGCGGAACGCTTCTTCCTGTTGACCAACCAATTTCTCCATTGCAGCGTCCATGTCGACTTCCATCAGGAAGTGAACACCACCACGTAGGTCAAGACCAAGCTTCATTGGATTTGCACCAATAGACTCAAGCCAGTCAGGGGTTGCAGGAGCAAGGTTCAGAGCAACAATCTTGTCTTTGCCAAGCGCTTCATTGATCACGTCACGAGCACTAATTTGCGTATCAGTGTCGTTAAAACGTACGAGAATAGATCCATTTTCTAAAGCAATGGATTTATGAGATAAGCCCTGTTTATCAAGAGCTTGTGTGACAGAATCCAGCGTTGACATATCAACAGAGGCGCCACGCGCCCCTGTAACTTGAATAGCCGGATCTTCACCGTAAATATTTGGAAGTGCGTACAAGGCCGCAACGGCGATGGTTAACACCACCATCAGATACTTCCATAATGGATAGCGGTTTAGCACAGCGGAGATCCTTTAGCTGTTTATAGAGACTTAAGCGTACCTTTTGGTAGCACTGCAGTAACGAAATCTTTCTTGATAACAACTTCGTTATTTGTGTTTAGCTCGATTGAGATGTAGTCGTTGTCTTCTGCGATTTTAGTGATTTTACCCACTAGGCCACCGCTTGTTAGCACTTCATCACCTTTACCCATCGAGCTCATTAGGCTCTTGTGCTCTTTTACACGCTTAGCTTGTGGACGGTAGATCATGAAGTAGAAGATCACCGCGAACATACCTAACATGATTAGCATTTCGAAACCGCCGCCTGCTGGTGCGCCTTCTGCTGCTGCGTGAGCTTGAGAAATAAACATTAAAACATCCTCTAGTATTTTTTATTAATGTCCAAGTTGGGCTTTCGCAATTTAGTTTCAAGTCTGAGAGTGACTAATATAGATCGCTCTCTCAAAAATAGCTTGCGTTTGCCTACTTTATTAGCAAAAGCCTCTGGCAAAATGCCAAAGGCTTTGAATCTTTATATCGTGTCAATTACTGCTCTTTCGATAGTGGCGGTACTTCACGGCCACGACGCTCATAGAACTCTTTCACGAACTCATCGAAACGATCTTCGTCAATCGCCGTACGGATACTTTCCATTAGGCGTTGGTAGTAACGAAGGTTGTGGATCGTATTTAGACGAGCACCCAAGATTTCGTTACAACGCTCTAAGTGGTGCAAGTACGACTTCGAGTAGTTTTGACAAGTGTAACAGTCACAGTGCGGATCCAGAGGGCTTGTATCCGTTTTGTGTTTCGCATTACGGATCTTGATCACACCACCAGTCACAAATAGGTGACCGTTACGTGCGTTACGCGTTGGCATTACACAGTCAAACATGTCGATACCACGGCGAACACCTTCAACCAAGTCTTCAGGTTTGCCCACACCCATTAGGTAGCGAGGCTTGTCTTCTGGTAGCTGAGGACATGTGTGCTCTAAGATGCGGTGCATGTCTTCTTTAGGTTCACCAACTGCAAGACCGCCGACAGCGTAACCATCAAAACCGATTTCAGTTAGGCCTTTTACAGACACATCACGCAGGTCTTCGTAAACACCACCTTGAACAATACCAAATAGGTTGTTCGGGTTTTCTAGCTTATCGAAGTGATCACGAGAACGCTGTGCCCAACGCAGTGACATTTCCATCGATTTCTTCGCTTCATCGTGCGTCGCTGGATATGGCGTACACTCGTCGAAGATCATTACGATATCCGAACCTAGGTCTTTCTGGATTTCCATCGACTTTTCAGCGTCCATGAAGATCTTGTCACCGTTTACAGGGTTGCGGAAATGTACGCCTTCTTCAGTGATAGTGCGCATTTTACCTAGGCTGAATACTTGGAAACCGCCTGAATCCGTAAGAATAGGACCGTGCCAGTTCATGAAATCGTGCAGGTCGCCGTGCATTTTCATGATTTCTTGACCAGGACGTAGCCATAGGTGGAATGTGTTACCAAGCAGGATTTCAGCGCCTGTGCCTTTTACTTCTTCAGGAGTCATACCTTTAACGGTACCGTAAGTACCTACTGGCATAAATGCCGGCGTTTGAACTGTGCCACGTTCGAAGGTCAGTTGACCACGACGTGCAACACCGTCTTTTTTCTTAAGATCGAATTTTAACTTCACGAAGCCTCCGGTTGTCAGAGAAACAGTCTGACGATATTTTCGGGATTATCCCATTGTAGGAGCGGTCGCCTTCCGTGCGAGATACCAACCAGCCTTCTGGTCAGCCTCCTAGCATACTGCTAGCACTCGTAAATCATAAATGGTGAAAAAGCTAACTAGCACAAGGCTAGTCAGTTTTTTTCTTGATGAACATCGAGTCACCATAAGAGAAGAAACGGTACTTGTTCTCTACAGCGTGTTTGTATGCGTTCATCGTGTTTTCATAACCTGCGAATGCGCTGACCAACATGATCAGTGTCGATTCTGGCAGGTGGAAGTTAGTGATTAGACAATCCACTAACTGATATTCGTAACCTGGGAAGATGAAGATCTCAGTATCACCGAAGAAAGGAGCCAACTCAGTGCCCTTTTTGATCGCATCTTGCGCGGCACTTTCTAGAGAGCGTACAGACGTAGTCCCCACGGCAATAATACGGCCGCCACGAGCTTTAGTTGCGTTAATTGCATCCACCACTTCTTGTGGTACTTCAACGTACTCAGCATGCATGTGGTGTTCATTAATATTGTCGACTTTCACAGGTTGGAACGTACCTGCACCCACATGCAAGGTAACGTAGGCAAACTCAACGCCTTTTGCTTTGATCTTTTCAAGCAAAGGTTCATCAAAGTGAAGACCTGCCGTTGGCGCCGCAACCGCACCCGGTTTTTCATTGTAAACCGTTTGGTAGCGCTCTTTATCTGAATCTTCATCAGGGCGGTCAATATACGGAGGAAGTGGCATGTGGCCGATTTCTTCCAATACCGCCAATACATTTTGTTCTGCGTTAAACTTCAGCTCAAACAGCGCATCATGACGTGCCACCATTTCCGCTGAGTATTCATCGTTTTCACCAATGAAAATCGTCGTTCCCGGCTTTGGAGATTTAGAGCAGCGAACATGCGCGAGAATGCTTTTCTCATCAAGCACGCGTTCTACAAGCACTTCCAGCTTACCGCCCGACTCTTTTCGACCGAACATACGTGCAGGAATCACTCGCGTGTTGTTAAACACCACCAAGTCGCCTGGCTGGACTTGCTCTAAAACATCGGTAAATGTGCCATCAACCAGTTCGCCGGTATTGCCATCCATTTGCAATAAACGGCTCGCAGTGCGTTCTGGCTGTGGGTAACGAGCAATAAGCTCATCCGGTAAGTCAAAATGGAAATCAGATACTTGCATGTTACTAAATCTTTTGTCGTGGTTTTTCATGTGAGTCGAACTGATTCTGTCACAAACAGACGACGAGTTTTTCGCAGCCGACTAGTATATTCTGCGTGCTCGCAATATCAAGGAAAGAGATGTGAATTATTGTAATCATTTGCCCCATTTAACCCTTCATTTGCCTCCCGCTCTCGCCGAGTGAACTCACCATTGATTTACCGCAAAAAAGTTGCGGTTATCGGGACAAAAACGCGTTCAGCTCTCAAACTCAAGTGAAGAAAATCACTATATTTAAAGAGCAAAAAAGAATAAATCAGGAGGCAGCCATGATTAAGGTAGAAGATATGATGACGCGTAACCCGCATACGCTTCTTCGCTCCCACAATCTCGCCGATGCCAAAAACATGATGGAAGCGCTCGACATCCGTCATGTTCCTATCATCGATGCGGATAGAAAGTTATTGGGCGTCGTCTCACAGCGTGATGTACTCGCCGCACAAGAATCAAGCCTACAAAAACTTCCCGAAAGTCAGTCCTATACTCTCAATACTCCGCTTTATGAAGTGATGAAAACCAGCATTATGTCCGTCGCGCCACAAGCAGGGTTGAAAGAGAGCGCAATCTACATGCAGAAACACAAAGTGGGCTGTTTACCTGTGGTAGATAAAGGCCATTTGGTTGGCATTATTACCGACAGCGACTTTGTTTCAATCGCCATCAATTTACTTGAACTGCAAGAAGAAGCCGAACCAGAAGAAATGGAGTAGATGCGAACGTCTACATAACAATGGAAGCGCACGATATCGCTAGCGCTTCCATCACCCTCGACATCGTAATTTGCCATAACACCGACAAGCTATTGTCGCGGCTAGAGAATATTACTCTCACCGTCGGGTATATACCGATTTCCCTCTACAAAGCCACCAGCAACAAGGCATTTTTGCCTAAAGGTCACTCCATCAGATTATTTCTCTGAAAAAACGCCAATCTGTCATTATAATTTAGTTACAAAACTATAAATATAGATACATACCCACGTCAGTACACACCAATTGAAAAAGTCAGCTTAACAGGAACATTGGTATGAGCCTTAAAAAATTATTAACCCTTGGTTTTGGGGTAATCTTAGGCCTAATTTTGGTCATCTCCGTTGTCGCTTCATTTCGATTCTATCAATCCAGTGGTGGGTTCAATACCTACCGTGCGCTGGCATTAACCAGTGTCTCTACGGGGCGTATTCAAGCCAATATTCTTGAGGCGCGTTTAGCCGCCTTAAAGTACATTCAGAACCATAATCCAGAAAACATCGCTGCGCTAAATGAGCGCATCAACACCGCTATCTCTTTGATAGAAGAGGTTCTCGACTCCCATATTGATGATGGTCACAAGTCAGAGTTTGTCTCGATTGAAAATCAGTTAAAACAGTATAAGCAAGGCTTCAACCAAGTGATACAACTGGTCAATCAGCGTAATCAGTTGGTCAAAGAGCAATTGGATCCTGCTGGCTTAAATATGCGTGTGTCAGTCACTAATATTATGAACCAGGCTGCGACTGAGGATGATTTAGATGTGGCAGTCAGCGCGGGCACACTTCAGCAACATTTGTTGTTGTCGCGCCTTTATGCTTCTAAATTCCTTACCAGTAATGCACAAAATGATGCAGAGCGCGCCAACGAAGAGTTTGCCAAAGTGGCACAAATCGCTGAGCAAGTTGAATCTCAGTTGATGACGTCAGAGCAAATTTCCCATCTCAATGCATTTCAAGCGTCATTTAAGCAGTACCGTGAAACGTTCAATAACGTAGTAACGACGATCAATTCCCGCAACCAAGTTATCTCTGGCACGCTAGATGTCATGGGCGCCTCTGCGGCGGCAACCATTGAAGAGATAAAACTCGCGACAAAAGAAAACCAAGACAGCGTTGGTCCTGAGATGGTCGATCGCTTCTCAAATGCTCAGTGGACCATTTTTGTACTTTCTGCAATCGTGATCATTATTGCGCTGGGCATTGCCATTGCTATTTATCGTAGCGTGCTAAAAGTGGTCGGTGGCGAACCAAGTGATATTGAAAAAATTGTCGCAGACGTATCCAAGGGTGACTTATCTAACCATATCCAAACGACAGGCAACGAAACCGGGATCTACGCCAACATATTGCAAATGCGCACTGAGCTTCGCCGAATCATTGATGGCTTCCACCAGATCTCAGACAACGTTTCATCCGCTTCAGTTGAGCTAACCGCCGTCATGGGTGAAACGGAAAACAATGCTCGCCAAGAGCTGAGCCAAATGGAGCAAATCGCAACGGCGATCAATGAACTTTCAAGCACCGCAAGTGAAGTGAGCCAAAATGCCGCGAACGCTGAAAACGCAGCATCTGAAGCGTCTACCAATGTGCAAAATGGCGGTAACTCTCTCGATTCCTCTGACCAAATTGCAAGCAAAGTGGACAGCTCGATTGGCGAAACGTCGAAAATTGTTAACCAACTGCAAGAGTACTCTGTCGAGATTGGCACGGTCGTGGAAGTGATTAACTCTATTTCAGAGCAAACGAATTTGCTGGCGTTGAACGCAGCCATCGAGGCCGCTCGTGCTGGGGAGCAAGGACGTGGATTTGCTGTTGTTGCTGATGAAGTCCGCTCTCTTGCAGCGAAAACTCAGCAATCAACCGTCGATATTCAAGAAATCATCTCGCGCTTACAGGCTCAAGCAAAAGATGCCAATCAGTTTATGCAATCTAACTTAGCGCTCGCTGAAGAGTCACGTAAATACAGTGACGAACTCAGATCAGCATTTACCTCGATTACTGAGTCGGTTGGTTTGATTTCTGATATGAACACTCAGGTTGCGACTGCATCTGAAGAGCAGTCTGGCGTGACACAAGACATTTCACAAAACGTCTCTCTTACCTTCGATCTGGTCAACCAAAACGTCTCCGGTATTCAGCAAAGTAAGAGCGCCAGTGAAGAGCTTGCCTCTTTGGCGGTTAAACAAAAAGATCTGTTAAGCTTTTTCAAACTTTAAGGCATAAAAAAGAGCGGCCTGCGCCGCTCAAAGCATGTCAAAGTTTATGCCTAAACAGAATATCTGTACCTAAAATCGAGAGAGTTAACGCCTGACTATTAACTCTCTCGAGCGGTACGAATGGCTAAGGGATTAAAATTGGTCCTCTTCGGTAGAGCCAGTTAGTGCCGTCACTGAAGAGTTACCACCTTGAATGGTGTTAGTCATCTTATCGAAGTAACCGGTACCCACTTCTTGTTGGTGTGCAACGAATGTGTAGCCTTTCTCTGCCGCTTGGAACTCAGGACGTTGTACTTTCTCAACGTAGTGACGCATACCCTCACCTTTCGCATAGTCATGCGCAAGTTCGAACATGTTGAACCACATGTTGTGGATACCCGCCAACGTGATGAACTGGTACTTGTAACCCATGTCAGAAAGCTCTTGTTGGAACTTCGCAATGGTTTCTGCGTCTAGGTTCTTCTCCCAGTTGAACGATGGAGAACAGTTGTAAGCAAGCAGTTGGTCTGGGTATTCCGCGTGAATCGCTTCTGCGAACTTACGCGCTTCTTCTAGACAAGGCGTTGCCGTCTCACACCAAATTAAGTCAGCGTATGGTGCGTAAGCCAGACCGCGAGAGATTGCTTGGTCAATACCAGCACGTACACGGTAGAAACCTTCTTGAGTACGCTCACCAACGATGAAGTCTTTATCGTATGGATCACAGTCTGATGTTAGTAGGTCAGCGGCGTTAGCATCCGTACGAGCAATTACCAGCGTTGTCGTGCCTGCAACGTCTGCTGCTAGGCGCGCAGCAACCAATTTTTGCACCGCTTCTTGCGTCGGAACAAGAACTTTACCGCCCATGTGACCACATTTTTTCACTGAGGCAAGTTGGTCTTCGAAGTGAACACCCGCTGCGCCCGCATCAATCATCGACTTCATTAGCTCGTAAGCATTAAGTACACCACCAAAGCCTGCTTCCGCATCCGCAACGATAGGTAGGAAGTAATCAATACCGCCTTCATCCGCTGGAGACTTACCCGCTGACCATTGAATTTGGTCGGCGCGACGGAATGAGTTGTTGATACGCTTAACCACAGACGGTACTGAGTCTACTGGGTATAGCGATTGGTCAGGGTACATGGTTGACGCTGTGTTGTTATCAGCAGCAACTTGCCAACCTGAAAGGTAAATCGCTTCAATACCTGCTTTTGCCTGCTGCACTGCTTGTCCACCCGTCAGTGCGCCCAGACAGTTTACGTAGCCTTTCTTTGCATCACCGTTGACTAGTGACCACAATTTATCCGCACCACGCTGTGCAATCGTGTTAGCAGGAACCATTGAACCACGAAGTTCAACAACTTCTTCAGCAGTATATGGACGCTTTACCTGTTTCCAACGTGGGTTGGTAGCCCAGTCTTTTTCCAGAGCTTCAATTTGTTGGCGGCGAGTTAAGTTAGTCATCGGTCTATCCCTCTTTGATGAGCGCTTCTATTTGTATCAACACGAGCGCTGTTATTGCTTTTCATTGGCGGTACTTCCTGCTCCGCCGCAGACATTCACGTTATTGTTTCGTTGTTTGTTCTAGTCCAAGTAGTCATAACCTGGAATAGTAAGGAAATTGGTGAGTTCATCACTGGTGGTCAGCTTCGCCATTAAGTCAGCGGCTTCTTCAAAGCGCCCTGATTGATAACGTTCGTTGCCCACTTCTTGCTTCACAACTTCGATCTCTTCTGTCAGATATTGTTCAAATAGCGCTTTAGTCACGGTTTGTCCGTTGTCTAAAGATTTGCCATGTTGAATCCACTGCCAAATCGAAGCGCGAGAGATTTCAGCGGTCGCCGCGTCTTCCATCAGGCCATAAATAGGCACACAACCATTGCCTGAGATCCAAGCCTCGATGTATTGCAGCGCAACTCGAATGTTGTGACGCATCCCCTGCTCTGTGATGCCTCCATCACACGGGGCGAGCAGATCTTCTGCCGTCACAGGCGCATCTTGCTCACGAGAAACATTCAGTTGGTTGCTTCGCTGACCTAACGCTTGGTCAAACACAGCCAGTGCCGTATCGGCAAGTCCTGGATGCGCGACCCAAGTGCCGTCATGGCCGTTGCTCGCTTCGAGTGATTTGTCGTTGTAAACCTTATCAAGCACCTGTTGATTGGTTTGCGGGTCTTTCGCTGGGATAAAGGCGGCCATCCCTCCCATTGCGAAAGCACCTCGCTTGTGACAAGTACGAACAAGTAAACGCGAATAAGCATTTAGGAACGGCTTGTCCATTGTCACCACCTGACGATCCGGCAGCACGCGATCGGGGTGTTTTTTCAAGGTTTTAATGTAGCTAAAGATGTAATCCCAGCGGCCACAGTTAAGACCAACGATGTGCTCTTTGAGTGAGAACAAAATCTCATCCATCTCAAACACTGCGGGCAAGGTTTCAATTAATACAGTGGCTTTGATGGTGCCAGTATCCAAGCCGAAATAGTCTTCGGTGAAGTGGAATACCTGGCTCCACCACTGCGCTTCTTTGTGCGATTGCAGCTTCGGAATATAAAAGTAGGGTCCGCTGCCTTTTTTCAACAACGATTTGTGGTTGTTGTAAAAGTAAAGCGCAAAGTCAAACAGCGCCCCTGGAATGATCTGTCCGTTGAAAGTTACGTGTTTTTCTTTTAGATGTAAGCCACGCACGCGGCAGATCAAAACGGCTGGGTCGTCATCCAGCGCATAGTGCTTGCCATTGACCGGATTGGTGTAACTGATGGTGCCTTCAACCGCATCGCGCAAGTTGATTTGTCCATCGAGCACTTTATCCCAAGCGGGCGCCATCGAATCTTCAAAATCCGCCATGAATACTTTTACATTGGCATTCAATGCGTTGATAACCATTTTTCGGTCAGTTGGACCGGTAATCTCAACGCGGCGATCTTGTAGATCGTGTGGTATCCCTTGGATCTTCCAGCTCCCTTCACGAATATCTTGCGTATCCTCTAGGAAATCCGGCAACTCACCAGCATCGATGCGCGCTTGCTTCTCTTCTCGAGCAGCAAGCAACTCATCGACCTGGCTAGCGAATTTGTCACACAGCAGAGATAAAAAGGTTTGGGCTTCAACAGGGAAAATCGCTTGATGGTCTGGTGAAAGGGTACCAATCACATCAAGCATGCCTTCTTTACGTAGGGTTTCTTGGGCTTCTACTGTTGTTTTGTCTCTATCTGGTGTATTGGCAAGCATAATTCGTTCCTTCCAAAGCTCGTTTTATCCGGATTACATTTGTAACTATCAAACAACAAGACCACATCCTCACTCTTTGCTATTTGATTCCGGTTTTTCTGTTTTGTGGCTCTACTTTCGCCAACCTTGGATAGGTTTGCAATCTAGACATAAGTCTTACTAGGCCTGCATTTAAGCTATACCAACATGCGTTAGAGTAAAAGACCTAAAGTAAACAAAACGTTAAATTCAAAGTTTTGTTCCGCTCAATGCAAGTTGTTGATTTTGATCACCAAACCGTAACCAGTTACGTAATTTAATTACAGTAAAATTGGCAATGTAAAATCGTTTCAAACAAGTGTTTAACTTTAGAGATGAGAGGAGTAAGCCTTGTTGAGCAAGGCTGAAGGGCGATATGCAACCATTGGGTTAAACAGGCTGTTTTTTTACAGCTGTAAAATTCACATTGTGAAATTTCACAATTTAATGAAATCTTCATCAAAATTTCGTTGTGAAATTTTACAAGTCAAAGTTTACCAACAGAATAAAATGCTAAAAAGCACACTAAAACTAGTGTGCTTTTTGAGGTGATATTGGGGCGCTCAGCTAATACTAAGCGCTAAAACCGGATGAAATAAATATCAAAGCAGTTCAGAAACGACATCTGCAAGCTGATTAAAGGTACTGACTCGAGAAGAACTCGGACGCCAAACCAAGCCAATATGTCGATGTGCTTGCTGCCCAGGTGCATCAACAACAACCAGGTTTTGGTTATCAATCAAACCATGATCGATCGCCATTTGGGGAATAAAGGTGGTGCCCATCCCGTTCGCCACCATTTGCACTAAGGTATGAAGGCTCGTCGCTGAAAACGGATTGATCTTCTCTTTATCAGTCAATTGACAGGCAGAGACGGCATGTTCAGTCAAACAGTGCTCTTTCTCTAATAAAAAAACAAACTCATTCGGCAAGTCTGCATACTTTATGGGTGTTTGAATCGCGTCAGCTTGATTTTGACTGATGATCATTCGAAACGGGTCATTGCCCACAATGCGACTGTCCATGCCATCGATATCAACCGGCAATGCCAAGATAAGAACATCCAGTTCGCCATGACGCAGCGCTTCGAGAAGATTCGTTGTCGTGTCTTCTCTTAGTAGTAAATTTAATTGAGGAAAGCGCTGATTCACCTCTTGTACGAGGTCACAGAGTAAGAAAGGCGCAATGGTCGGTATACAACCCACTCGCAACTGGCCTTCCATCTCGCCGCCTTGGCACAAACGGCCAAGTTCAACTAAGTCTTGACCTTTGGCCAATAAATCGCGACCGCTTTGGACAACAAGCTCGCCCGCTTGAGTAAATACCAGTGGGCTTTTCTTGTCTTTTTTCTCATAGAGAGGACAGCCAATCAGTTCTTCTAGATTTTGAATGCCTTTACTTAAGGTCGATTGACTCACGAAGCACTTTTCCGCCGCTTCGCTAAAATGACGCGTTTCATGCAGGGTGATCAGGTAATGTAACTGTTTAAGACTAGGCCACTTATTCATAGAACTATTTATAACTAACAGGTAGAAGTTGACCAAGTTAATGAATTCGAACTTATCGCTTTTTTCGATTAACTTAATCTATTTAATTCGCTTTTTCCCATACTACAATCTGTACTATAGTTTGTCGCGTACAAACACGGACTGAGTTGATAAAACTGACATCAATTCGGAACTAACCATACTTTTTAGGAGCAAAAAAATGGTACTAGTAGGTCGTCAAGCCCCAGATTTTACTGCTGCAGCTGTTCTAGGTAACGGTGAGATCGTTGATAACTTCAACTTCGCAGAGTTCACTAAAGGTAAGAAAGCAGTTGTTTTCTTCTACCCACTAGACTTCACTTTCGTTTGCCCATCAGAGCTAATCGCTTTTGACAACCGTCTAGCTGATTTTCAAGCTAAAGGCGTTGAAGTAATCGGTGTTTCTATCGATTCTCAATTCTCTCACAACGCATGGCGTAACACTGCTATCGAAGATGGCGGTATCGGTCAAGTTAAGTACCCACTAGTTGCTGACGTTAAGCACGAAATCTGTAAAGCATACGACGTTGAGCACCCAGAAGCAGGCGTTGCTTTCCGTGGTTCTTTCCTAATCGACGAAGACGGTCTAGTACGTCACCAAGTAGTTAACGACCTACCACTAGGCCGTAACATCGACGAAATGCTACGCATGGTAGACGCACTTAACTTCCACCAGAAGCACGGCGAAGTATGTCCTGCACAATGGGAAGAAGGTAAAGCAGGTATGGACGCATCGCCAAAAGGTGTTGCAGCGTTCCTATCTGAGCACGCATCAGACCTAAGCAAGTAATTGCTTAAACACACCTAAGCTCAAAGGGTGTGATGGTTGGACGATATAAAGCTATAAGCACTAAGCGCGAAAAGCGCAACGCCAATCAGTTATAAGTAAAGTCTTAATCGAAAACCCGAAGCCATGCTTCGGGTTTTTTTATACCCATTTACGGGCCTATCCCTATATAGGCAGAAAGACAACATATCGCTAAAGAGACAAAAAATATCGGCTTAAAGACTTTCTCGATTTCAGCCCTTTAAAGTCCCGATAGCTCTCTTTATGATGACTCTAACTTAATTTGAGAGAGCAACGACGCCCTCTAAGCAAATACAAACACGGAGATTCAACATGGCTTACTTTTCTCTTGCTTTTGGTACCGCGACTAAAAACCGCGACGGCAAAATCATTGAAGCATTTTTCCCAAACCCAGTACTAAACCCTGCAGATGCACTTGTTGACGCAGTAGCAAAAGTGGCAGGTTACGAGCAAGGCAACCAGGCGATCGAAATCTCTGCAGCGCAAAGTGCTGAACTTGCCGCAGCGTTTGAAGCAAATGGTGATAGCGCAAACGCGTCATTCGCAGCGAAAGCCGCAGAATCGGCTCAACCACTTGTGCTTGTTGTTCTTGCAACTGATGAAAAGCCAGCATCGGTTGCTGAAGGCTTCCTAAAACTACAACTTATCTCTAACCGTCTAGTTCAGCCACACGGCACAGTACTGGATGGTATTTTTGGCCTACTGCACAACATCGCGTGGACGAACGAAGGCCCAATCGACTTACCTGAACTTGCTGATCGTCAAATCGAAGCTCGCCTAGCGGGTCGCGCACTGTCTGTAGACTGTGTCGACAAGTTCCCTAAAATGGTTGATTACGTGGTACCAGCTGGCGTTCGTATTGCGGACACGTCTCGCGTTCGTCTTGGCGCACATGTGGGTGAAGGTACAACGGTGATGCACGAAGGCTTCATCAACTTCAACGCGGGCACCACTGGTGTAAGCATGGTTGAAGGTCGTATTTCTGCAGGTGTTGTGGTTGGTAACGGCTCAGATATCGGTGGCGGCGCATCTATCATGGGCACACTATCTGGCGGTGGTACCGTGGTTGTGTCTATCGGTGAAAACTCACTGCTAGGTGCAAACGCAGGTCTTGGTTTCCCTCTAGGCGACCGTTGTACGGTTGAATCTGGTCTATACGTAACTGCAGGCTCAAAAGTGCGCATGCTAGACTCTTCTGGCCAAGAAGTAGAAGTGGTTAAAGCGCGCGATCTTGCTGGCGTGTCTGATCTTCTATTCCGCCGCAACTCTGTGACGGGTCAAATTGAATGTCTTGCAAACAAATCAGCAGTTGAACTGAACAGTGAGCTTCACAGCAACAACTAATTCAGCATATCAGCACTAAAAAATCCCCCTTCAGTGATCTGTTGGGGGATTTTTTGCTTAAGCCTCACGCTATGACGATAAGCGCAATTGCCGATGACGTTGTTTTATCTTCCATTAGGCTAATGCCGCTTTCTCGCGTGCTTTTTGCTCATGGTGAGCACGCTCGCCTAAAAACGCATACGTCAGACACACAATTGAGGTAATACAAGAGCCGACTAGAATGATAAATCCACCATCCCAACCAAAGTGATCAACCGTATAACCCAAAATGGCGTTCGCCGCGACCGCACCACCAAGATAACCAAATAGCCCCGTTAAACCTGCCGCTGTCCCTGCTGCTTTTTTCGGTGCAAGCTCAAGCGCATAAAGACCAATCAGCATCACTGGTCCATAAATTAAGAAACCAATCGCTACCAATGCCATCATATCAACAGTCGGGTTGCCTGCTGGGTTAAACCAGTAAACCAAGACAGCAAACGTCACTAACACCATAAACAAAATACCTGCAGGTGCACGACGGCCTTTGAATAGTTTGTCTGAGATCCAACCACAAAGAAGTGTTCCAGGAATCCCCGCCCATTCGTACAAGAAGTAGGCCCAAGATGATTTATCGACCGAGAAATCTTTCGCCTCTTTTAGGTAAACAGGCGCCCAATCCAAGACACCGTAGCGAATCAAATAGACAAACGCATTGGCAATCGCGATCGACCACAGTAATTTGTTAGAGAATACGTATTTGAAGAAGATCTCTTTTGCCGTCATCTCCGTCTCATGTGACTTGTCGTAGTCATCTGGATAATCATTTTTATGTTCTTCAATAGGAGGAAGTCCGCAAGACTGAGGTGTATCGCGAACCGTGAGCCAGATAAAGACAGCAACGAGAGTGGCAAAGAAGGCGGGAACATAGAAAGCAGTACGCCAATCATCGTTGAAGGCCCAAAGACCAAGAATAAACAGTGGACCAATCAAACCACCACCGACGTTATGAGCAACGTTCCAAACCGATACAATCTCGCCCCGCTCTTTACGTGACCACCAGTGAACCATAGTTCGTCCACATGCAGGCCACCCCATGCCTTGCACCCAGCCGTTGATAAAAAGCAGAATGAACATCGCAGTAATGCTGCCCGTAGCCCATGGCATAAAGCCAAAGCAGAACATAACCAAGGCCGACATTAACAAGCCACCACTCAAGAAGTAACGCGGATTCGAGCGATCAGACACGCTGCCCATTAAGAACTTTGACAAGCCATAAGCAATTGAAACGGCCGCCAGAGCCACACCAAGATCGCCGCGACTAAACCCTTGTTCAATAAGATACGGCATCGCCAAGCTGAAGTTCTTCCGTACTAGATAATAGCCTGCATAACCGACAAAAATGCCGATAAACAGTTGCCAGCGTAGGCGCGAGTAGGCGCTATCGATCTTGTCAGCGGGCAAACGATCGATATGCGCCTTAGGTTTAAAGATTCCAAACATAAAGGCCTCATTATAATTTTGAGCGATGGTAGGAGATTAAAACTCGAACGAGCAAAAGAAACTTTCGTTCGAAAACATGCGCATTCTATTTGAAAATCAATCGCTTTCTGTGACAAATGTTGCATAACAATTAAATTTAAGTAAAAACAGAATGTTAAGTACCTCTTTTAAGGGCAGCATTCCACTTCTAACAGAATTCGTTACTATGTTTACTCATCGAAAGCGAGCAAACGAATCCTTTCTCTGCGAATCATCATCAATAATGCGCATCTAAAGCACACGTAAGAAAGCAAAAAGGCCTCATGGTATTGAGACCTTTCACTCGCAGCTTGCGGTTTAATTCGCTCTATTGGGTGCTAATCTATCGATTCTAAACGTGAAAGCGCTCCTCTCACGCTGGCTAGCGCTATCACCTTATGAAAGGGAATGATCGCCATTAAGTAGACGCGACCAACCAAACTGTTCGTATTGACTAATGTAGTTAGGGTGAAGTGCCCAGCATCACTTTTCAGCAGCGATAGACTCACCTGCATATGTTTGTCTTCACTGGTGCAAATCACCTCCTCTTCAGACAACCACTCAACGCGGTGTAAGCCATTCGTGCATTGCTGCTCAAGCATCTCGACAGTGAGCGTTTCCGAGCGTGGTGAAACCGCAAAACCCAGTGGCTTGACCAAGCGGTTTCTTAACGCCATCAAGGTTTCAACAAATTGAGGAAGACGACCAAAAATATCGACATAAACCTCGGCGGGGCTGCGATCTTGGTCGGTGAGCGTAAAACTCAAACTATCGCTAAAACCATGTTTTTCCTGCCGCCCGAAGAGGCGACTTTTGCTTGGAATATCTCCTGAAACGATACAACTCATACGCTTTCCTTAGCCATTTTCATGATCGCAGATCGTACTTCTGGGCCACCAATAATGGCCAAAAACATCAGAGCCCCCGGGATCAACACCAACATAAGCAACGGACGTAAAAGATAAGAAAAACAAAAAAGCCCAGGGATAAAGATCAGCCACCGACACAACAAAATGGCAAACGTTCGAAGCATACTTTCCATGAATCACCTCAACAAAAAATGAGCACGCTCAATTTTATAAATGAGCACGCTCAGTTTGTCAATAACCAGCACAAAGCGTATGATTCAAGCAAACGAATTAATCCTGAGATCATGATGAGCAAACGCGAGCAAACGAGACAAAAAATTCTTACATCAGCATGGCAACTGTTTGAGCAGCAAGGCTATCAGGAGACGTCTACCCGACAAATTGCTCGGCACGCAGGGGTGGCAGATGGCACGGTGTTCAGCCACTTTGAGACCAAATTGGCGATTCTACGTGAAGGGATGGTCAATCAACTTGCTGCCCTATCGCACCAAGCGCTGCCTTTGCCGAGTCAAGATCCGATTGAGTTAGGAATGCAGTTTGCGAAAGCCTATTACAGCTACTATTTTGCCAACATTAATCTCAGCAAAGCACTGCTCAAAGAAGTGATTTGGGACATGGACTACTATCAATCATTTAATCAAGCGCTGTTTGACCAAGCAGAGCTTCCTGAATCTGTCCAAAGTAAGATCCCACTTATCCTCGATTGTTATTTTATGACCTTGATAAAACACTTGAGTAAGCCAGCACCAAATGTGGAGATGGCACTCAACGAACTTCGCACTAAATATCAGCAGTTGATTGATTATCGCTAAGCCTCCTCCCCTTCGCTTTCCATTACGCTCGATTGCACTCTCTTTGGTATGACCAGTTACCACCATTTTCTGGTCAAACTTTTTCCAAACGGCTTTTGTTCTTGTAACCAAGGTCACAAGCAAGCAACAGTTATTCCCATTCAAGGTTAGAAAAATGTAACATATACAGCATGTTACATCTTAACTACTCGTTAAGCACACCCAAGCCAAAGCCTAACCGCATTGACTTACCGGTCAATTTCCTGCCCGAAAGTAAAATGTTCGAAAACACCAACTTCATTAACAAAAAAACCACTTTAATTTATCAAAATGATGTTCGAACGCTCATTTTTGAAGATTGTTTATTTTCGAATTGTTCTAAATGTGCAGAATGTGCGTTGTGCCAAACGATTACGCACACAAATGGAACAAAAGGACTCTTACTATGAATAATAAACAACCCTCTCTACTTGGAGAGTGCCTGTCCGAGTTTATCGGCACAGGATTACTGATCTTTTTTGGCGTTGGCTGTGTTGCTGCTCTGGTTCTAACCGGCGCACAATTCGGTCAATGGGAAATAAGCATTGTATGGGGCTTTGGTGTTGCCATTGCGATTTACTGTACAGCGGGCGTCTCTGGGGCTCATATCAACCCAGCGGTCACCATCGCACTTGCTGCCTTTCATGGCTTTGATAAGGCGAAAGTCGTGCCTTATATCATTTCACAACTGCTAGGCGCATTTTGCTCAGCGGCATTGGTCTACGCTCTCTACAGCAACCTGTTCACCGACTATGAAGTAGCGCACGGCTTCGCACGAAGCAGCCAAGAAGCGCTCTCTACCGCAGGCATTTTCTCGACATACCCACACGCTTCACTCTCTTTCTTTGGCGCTTTTGCTGTGGAATTTGTCATCACTGCTGTTCTTATGTTCGTGATTCTTGCGTTGGGCGACGAAAGCAATGGTGCTTCACGTGGTGCGATGAACCCGTTACTGATTGGTATCCTCATCGCGGTGATTGGCGGCTCGCTTGGTCCACTGACTGGCTTCGCCATGAACCCAGCTCGTGACTTTGCTCCTAAGTTATTTGCCTACTTCGCTGGTTGGGATTACGCACTATCAGGTGCGAAGGACATTCCATACTTTATTGTCCCTATCCTTGCTCCTATCGCGGGTGCCTGTTTTGGTGGTTGGTTGTATCCAAAAGCAATCGCGGCATACCTTCCTCAAGAAGGCCATGGCTGTACCATTCCAAACCAATGTGACACAGAAGAAGACGCACAAGAAGCTCGCGCGTAACCTATCTGCCCTGTATTAACTAAAATAGAAATAATGAAACAAAAAGGATTCTTACAATGACCGAGCAAAAGTACATTGTCGCCCTAGACCAAGGCACAACAAGCTCTCGCGCCGTAATCCTAGATCACGATGCGAACATCGTCAGCGTCGCGCAGCGTGAATTCACACAGATCTACCCAAAAGCAGGCTGGGTAGAACATGACCCTCTTGAGATTTGGGCAACCCAAAGCTCTACCTTAGTCGAAGCACTGGCTAAAACGGGTATCCGCTCAGATCAACTCGCAGGTATTGGTATTACTAACCAACGCGAAACCACCATTGTCTGGAATAAAGAGACAGGCAAACCGGTTTACAACGCCATCGTATGGCAATGTCGACGCACAGCAGATATCTGTGAGTCGCTCAAAGAGAAAGGGCTAGAAAGCTACGTTCGAGACAACACGGGCTTGGTGCTCGACCCGTACTTCTCTGGCACCAAAGTGAAATGGATTCTTGATAACGTTGAAGGCGCACGTGAAGATGCGCAAGCAGGCAAACTTCTGTTTGGTACTGTCGATACTTGGCTTGTCTGGAAAATGACCCAAGGCCGCGTGCACGTAACCGACTACACTAACGCATCGCGTACTATGCTGTTCAACATCAATGACTTGTGTTGGGATCAGAAAATGCTCGACGAGCTGGACATTCCAATGTCGATGATGCCAGAAGTTAAACGCTCGTCGGAAATTTACGGTCAAACCAACATCGGTGGTAAAGGAGGAACACGTATCCCTATCGCCGGTATTGCAGGTGACCAACAAGCTGCCTTGTATGGCCAAATGTGTGTTGAAGCTGGCCAAGCGAAAAACACCTACGGAACAGGTTGCTTCTTGTTAATGAATACAGGCCAAGAAAAAGTCACATCCAGCAATGGACTCCTTACCACCCTAGCTTGTGGCCCAGCTGGTGAACCGGCTTATGCATTAGAAGGCGCGGTATTTATGGGTGGTGCATCCATCCAGTGGCTACGAGATGAAATGAAGCTGCTTGCCGATGCGAAAGACTCTGAGTATTTCGCGACAAAAGTAGACTCTTCTAACGGCGTGTATGTTGTACCTGCGTTTACAGGACTAGGCGCACCATACTGGGACGCGTATGCTCGCGGAACCATTGTTGGCCTAACTCGTGGAGTGAGCTCTAATCACATCATTCGTGCGACGCTAGAAGGCATTGCCTACCAAACCCGCGACGTACTAGATGCGATGCAGGCAGACTCTGGGATCAAGCTCGCTAACCTTCGCGTTGATGGCGGCGCAGTGGCCAACAACTTCTTAATGCAGTTCCAATCCGATGTGTTGGATACCGAAGTACACCGACCAGAAGTCACCGAAGTCACCGCACTGGGCGCAGCTTATCTAGCGGGCTTAGCAGTGGGCTACTGGAACAACATTGATGAGCTTAAAAACAAAGCGGTGTTAGATCGCACCTTTATCCCGCATCACGATGAAGAGAAGCGAAACCGCCGCTATAAAGGTTGGAAGCGTGCTGTGAAATGTGCGCAAGTATGGTCAGAAATGCATAGCGAAGACGACGAGTAACCCTCCTTTTCATTCAGCAACAGCGACATTGGGTACCTTAAGGGTGCCCTTTTTTGCGTCCTCCCCCCGATTCCACTCATGCTTCGCTTCTCAGAACGAAAGAATTCGCGCACAATAGCGCGAGTTATTATTTTCGAATCAAGCTCGAACACAGGGAGCGACGAGTGAAGCAAATACCCAGGCATCAACAAATAATTGCCCTAGTTCAAAAACAAGGCTACGTGAGCACTGATGAACTCGTGGAAAAGTTCAATGTCAGTCCGCAAACCATTAGGCGAGATCTCAACGAACTTGCCGATGAGAACAAAATCCGCCGCTATCATGGCGGTGCGACCATTCCTTTGAGTTCAGAAAACACCTCTTATTCCGCGCGTAAGAACATGAACTTCAATGAAAAGGACGTGATCGCCGAAGAAGTGGTTAAGCACATTCCAGATGGCGCAACGCTGTTTATCGATATCGGTACCACACCTGAAGCCATCGCGCGTGCACTGAGCAAAAGCCACAAACAGCTGCGTATCGTGACCAATAACCTTAACGTCGCGACCATCCTACTGCCTAACCCAGAGTTTAAAGTCATCCTTGCCGGTGGCGAGGTTCGTAATCGTGACGGTGGCATCGTCGGTGAAGCGACACTCGATTTCATTAAGCAGTTTCGACTTGATTTCGGCATTCTCGGCATCAGTGGTATTGATTTCGATGGCTCACTGCTCGATTTCGACTACCACGAAGTGCGAGTCAAGCAGGCGATCATCGAAAACAGTCGCAGCGTATTTCTCGCGGTCGATCACACCAAATTTGGCCGCAACGCAATGGTCAAACTGGGCAATATTTCTCAGCTGCATATGCTCTTTACTAACAAGCAACCACCAAAAGAGATCCTCACAATACTCCAGGAAAACGCAATCCCGCTTGAAGTGATCAGCGAGTAAGCACATTTCACACAGACTCATTACTTTTTAACCTTATTGAAACCTTTGTCGGCAGACGAAGGTTTTTTTTGTGTTTAAATCACACAAACGAACATAAACGAAAATAAAAGATGATCAAAAACGAAAGCTAAGCTAAGATTCGTTTAGATTCAAAAATGCTCGTTCGCTCAACATAAGGTCATATTTATGAGTAACAATTCGAATGCGGCTAATTCGCAAAACATTTTAGATTTGATCGTTATTGGTGGTGGTATCAATGGCGCTGGTATTGCAGCTGATGCAGCAGGACGTGGTTTATCTGTTGGTCTTTATGAAGCAAACGACTTTGCTTCAGCCACTTCTTCAGCGAGCTCAAAACTCATTCACGGCGGGCTACGTTACCTCGAGCACTATGAGTTTCGATTAGTTTCGGAAGCGCTCGCAGAACGAGAGGTGATTCTGAATAAAGCACCGCATATCGCCCAGCCAATGCGTTTTCGCCTTCCTCATCGCCCTTTCCTGCGTCCAGCTTGGATGATCCGCTGCGGTCTGTTTTTGTACGACAACTTAGGAAAGCGTACCACTTTGCCTGCAAGTAAAGGTGTCGATTTAGCCAAATCAGGGATCCTCAAGCCTGAAATGAAAAAAGGCTTCGAGTACTCAGATTGCTGGGTCGATGATGCGCGTTTAGTGCTACTCAATGTTCTGGCTGCAAAAGAAAACCAAGCGGAAATCCGTAATTATTGCCGAGTTGAAAGCGCGCAGCGTGAAGGGGCAATGTGGAACGTCACCATTCGCAATGAATTAACAGGGCAAACCTTCGAGCGTAAATCGAAAGCCTTGGTCAATGCCGCTGGCCCTTGGGTGAAACAGTTCTTTGATGATGGGTTAGAGCAAGTCTCTCCAAGAAACATTCGTTTGATCAAAGGCTCGCATATTGTGGTTCCAAGAATCCATGATGAACCTCAAGCGTACATCCTACAAAACAAAGACAATCGCATTGTGTTTATGATCCCTTATTTGGATAAGTTCTCGATCATTGGCACAACGGATGTCGAATACAAAGGCGATCCGCGTGAAGTGGCAATCTCTGAAGATGAAGTCGATTACCTTATCGATATTGTTAATCAGCATTTCGTTCATCAACTAACACGTGATGACGTCGTTTGGACCTACAGTGGCGTTCGTCCATTGTGTGATGATGAATCAGACTCTCCACAAGCGATCACTCGCGACTACACGTTAGAACTCGACGCTGAATACGACCAAGCGCCACTGCTTTCAGTGTTTGGCGGCAAACTCACCACTTACCGTAAATTAGGTGAAGCCGCGCTCGAAAAACTAAAACCCTACTTGCCAGAGATGGGGACAGGATGGACAGCCAATCATGCGTTGCCAGGTGGTAACTTCAGCTGTTCACGGGAGCAACTCGCGCGCAAAATCCACGCTGCGTATCCATGGATCCGTGAGTCTTTGCTACTGCGTTACGTCACTCAGTTTGGTACCTACACTTGGAAGCTGCTTGATGGTGTAGAAAGCATCGAAGATCTCGGCATGCAATTTTCTGAGGCTGCGGAAGGTGTCTATCAACGTGAAATCGATTATTTAATTCAGCAGGAGATGTCGGTCACCGAAGAAGATATCCTGTGGCGCAGAACCAAGCTCGGACTCTATCTAAATAGCGAAGAACAGTCGGCGCTAAGTGATTATCTAAAGCGTCAACAGCCTTCTGAAGTGGTGACCCTTTCTAGAGCAAGCTAAGGTAGGTTATCCCCTATTTTCCTACCCTACAAAAAGGCTTGGCGAATACGCCAAGCCTTTACTTTTCCCTCTACCCCGGATGCCCGTCAACTCTGGCTTTTGTCAGCATCGCGCCAAATTTAAAGACGAATAAGCCAAACGCCACCGTCCAGAGCGCTGCACTCACATTGATCCAAAGCAACATGTGCGCAGGGTCAAATGCAACCCCAAGACTGCGTACCAGCGCAGCACCAATGATGGCAACAAACGCTACAACCATATTGGGTCCTTGGTAGATTGCACGCCCAGTGTGGCCCATAGTCACACGAGCAATCATCGCAAGAATCACTCCGCCTATCGCGCCAATGGCAAACAGATGCAGCATGTTATGAGTTGCAAATGGATTATCAATCAAACCACGAAGGAGCAGGCTAATGGGAATGCACAGATAGGTCGCATGTAGAGACCAAACAAGCGGTTCGCTCAAGGTTTTCCACGGTTTCCAGCGCATTACTCTTATCAAGTGCGCCATACCCGAAATCACCATGAGAGGCGCACCGAGCTGAGCAAATGTCATCGGAAAGAAACTTAAAATGAACAATCCAACCAATGGGAGGTTTGCCGCCCAATCAAACCATACAATAGGTTGCGGCTTGTCGAACTGAAAGCGACGCGCCGTAAAGAAGGGGATCACCCGACTCCCCATGATCGACAACAGCAAGGTGAACCACCAAAGCATCGCTTGCCAAACAGCAGAAGCCGGAAAAGGAGGCATTCCTTTAATCGCCGCATAGCTGGCAAAGTTAGCCACCACCGCGAGAACAAATAAAGGGACAAAAAATAGGTTTCGCCATCCCTTCGCTTTAACCACTCGAGAGCCGACTTCGTAAGTTGTCATCAGTAGAAACAGCGCCTCAATGCTCGAAATGAGCCACAGTGGTGTCGGTGTCCAAAACAACACTCTTGGTAGCAACCACAGCAAGACCAGCAGCCCAAGGCGATAGTGCTTGGTACCGTTGATGCCCGTCCAGTTTTGTACCGCCGTCAGCACAAACCCCACCACAATCGCCATCGCAAAGCCAAACAACATTTCGTGGACGTGCCACCACAACGCAGGCACTTGCAGCGCTGAAGGTTGACCTGCTTGAAACATCCATACCCAGACAACAATTGAAACGACGGCGTACAGTGCGCCAAGCAAAAAGAAAGGTCTAAAACCTAGTCGCAACAAAGGCACAATCGCCTCTTCGACTTTTTTGTCGGTAATATTGAGCACAGAGTGACTCCTAAGTCATTCACATTGAAATACCCCCAAGACATCGCAAGAAACATTCCAAGTTGTAAAACCCCGTCATCGCTTGTTTTCAAGCAATTCTCGCGACAAAAGAACGTCAAAAAGACATAAATTAAAAAGGTCATTTCGACTCATTGAAGTCATTTATTTATCTTTCAATTGCAGTTGAAACTCGGTAGTTTTAGAAGAATAAAAATGGCCATACACTCAAGAGCCAAACAGAGGAGAGACGGATGACCCACTACATTTTCGGCTATGGCAGCTTAATGAACTCGGCTTCACGTCAATTAACGGGCCAAACATCAGCGGCGATCCCTGCGACTACCCATGGGTTTAAACGCTATTGGGGAAAAGTGGATGACAGCTACATCTTATCGCCACTTGTGGTCGACCGTGGTGAAGGCAGCGTCAACGGCGTTGTTCTTCAAGTCAGCGATTCCGGGTTGGCAGAATTTGATCGCAGAGAAAGAGGCTACCACCGCGTAAGTATCGCCCCTGAGAAACTGGACTGTGAGCAGACATTCACGTCGCAAGATACGGTGTGGGTCTACATCAAAGATGCGCCCGAGCCACCATGTTCACTCAGCCCAATCATGCAAACTTATGTCGATACCGTACTCGCTGGCTGCTTAGAAATTTCTGAACAATTTGCCAAGCAGTTTGTTGAACAAACGGTTGGATGGCATTTCCCATTAGAGAATGATCGCCACCAGCCGAAATACGGCAATTTGGCGGGAGTAAAGCCAGAGCACCACAACACGATTGATGCTCTGGTGGCTGAAGCGAGAGCCTGAGAAGCCCAGCCGAAGATAGACCAACATTTCCACGTTGGCGTGTTCAAATAGAAAAGGCGAGACTCACTCTCGCCTTTTTTGCATCGATTACGCGACGCCATGACCTTTAGAGGCAGTCCAGATGCGATACCACTGCTCTTTGGTTAGGGTGAGATCCATTGCCGCAACGGCGGTTTTGACACGCTCAATTTTGCCACTGCCTATAATCGGCACGGGTCTCGATGGTAAGCGCATAACCCAAGCGTAGACCACTTGATCAATCGAAGTTGCTCCCACCTCTTGTGCAACTTCATCAAGAGTGGCACGTAGACGCGTCAACTGCTCACTCTGCCCATTAAACAGCTCTCCTTGCGCCAAGCAAGACCACGCCATTGGGCGAACACGCGCCTGTTGAAGCTGTTCGAGCGTGCCATCTTCTGTCACATGCAAGTTCACTGGGTTAATTTCAACTTGGTTAGTGAGCAGCGGTGTATCCAAACGAGACTGCAACAGCGCAAACTGAGCTGGGGTAAAGTTCGACACGCCAAAATGCTTCACTTTGCCCGCCGCTTTTAGCTCGGCAAACGCTTCTGCCGCCTCATCCGCATCCATCAATAAGTCTGGACGGTGAAGTAAAAGTACATCCAAGTGATCAGTGTTTAGACGCGTAAGTGATTCATCCACCGATTTTACGATTGCCGCCTTACCGCTGTCGTAGTGATTAACTTGGTTGCCATACCCACGATAAATACCACACTTGGAGACAATCTGGATTTGCTCACGTAACTGGCTATCCAACGCCAAGACTTCACCAAACAGTCGTTCACACGCTGAATCTGGTCCGTAAACAGGGGCGTGATCTACCGTGGTAATTCCTAATTCAACATGCTGTTTAACAAAAGCGTGTTGCTCTTGAGTGGTCATTCCCCACTCAGCCATTCGCCAATAGCCTTGGATCAGCGGCGAAAACACAGGGTGATCGTTTTGCATGGTTAATTTCCTATTTCAAAAGGCCTTGGTGCGTTGGCCAATAATTTCACTGCCTTCACTATACGCCCGACCTATGGCCTGATTAACCCCAACTTTGAGAAAATATAATTCGATATAGCAAACAATCATCAAGTTTTCATTTTCTATATTGAATTATAATTCGCGCTCTAGGATGACGATTGGGTAATGAACCATGCACAAAATGCATAAAAGATTTGAGCGCTACGCCCTGTTTAGTGAGGTTGCTAAGCAGCTCAGCTTTTCAAAAGCCGCCGACCAGCTCGGTATTTCACGAAGTTACCTCTCCTCCCAGATCCAAGAGCTCGAACAAGAGTTAGAAACCAGCTTACTGATTCGCTCCACTCGCAGCGTGCGTTTGACCTCTGCGGGAGAAAAAATCCTCACCAAGATGCAAGGCGTCAACGCATCAATCTTGCAGTTGGAAAAAGAGCTCGACCACACCAAAAGTGAAGTCACTGGCGCTTTGAGGATCACAGCCCCAACGATTTTTAGCCACCGATTTTTGATCAATATTTGCCGAGAGTTTCAAGCGCTCCATCCGCAAATCGAGTTTGATCTCGACATCGGTTACACCCGCGAAGATCTGACCAAAAGCAACTTTGACCTCGCCATTCGCGCAACCAACTCACCTCCCGAAAACATGGTGGCGAAAAGGTTGATGTCTTATCAACACATTTGCTGCGCTTCTCCCGCTTACCTTGAGCAAAATGGCCGCCCGCAACATCCCGAAGATCTTAAGCAACACAACTGCTTGTCTGATCCACATTTGACTCACTGGTCGTTTTCCGACGGCAATAACACCATCGTCATCGACACTGATGGCGATATGTTTATCAACGATAATTTGTTATTGCTTGAAGCGGCCAAACAAGGCAAAGGGGTCATAAAAATGCCGGACTATTTGGTTCAGCCGGCGATTGATAATGGCGAGCTGATTCGCATCCTTGATGGCTATTTTATTGTCGAGAGTGGCATCTATTTAATCTACCCACCAGAGCTTCGTGGCAGCACCAAACTCTCTGCCTTTACTGAGTTTGTCGTGCATTGGTTTAGCCGCAAGCACACTAACGAGCGCTCCTCTGTTGATGCCTTAAATCAAGGGATTGCCTAAGCCATGCTTTCTATTACTCTGAACAGTTTTGTCCATCGAGTCGGCGACAAATCCGCAGTGCTTGCACTCGCCTGTCAGCTCAACTGCCAACTCAAACGCATTCGGCGCTCTCGACACTGGCAACTGACGGGGGAAGAAGACGCGTTACGCACACTGATGACCCAGCTCGACTCAGAGGCAAACCTTTGGATTATCAAAGCGATTGAAAAACACCTTCCGGCTCCGAGCATCACGCCAGAGCAGCTATTGGAAAACTATCCAACCATGAGCGTCAGTCAATTGGTGAGCGAGAGCGGCTGTTCGTTAGCTCAAGCACGTGAAGCCATTGATAAATTTGAAGGGTTCTAGACATGTTGACCACCAGCGAACTGAGAAAGCCAATCCACACCACCAGAATACGATAGAGAACACATTCGATGACCCAAGAACAACTCCTGCAAGCTCTCAAAGAGAATCAATGCCTCGACCTATTCGAGCTGTACTACGCCAATCAGCACCGCTCCTTCTACCAGTTGATTGACGAACTCTACCAACTGCGCGATGAACACGGCCTTTCTACTCGCATCTCTGCATTGCGTTCAGAAATTGAAGCGCTCACCGAACATCTAGACACAGAATCCATAACCCCTGAGCAATTCGCACAAATCTGCCGAAACCTAGACCTAAATCAACGAGCACACAAAATGAGCCGATTCATCCTGACCCAAGACAATCACTCCGCCTTTGCGACAACAGTCGATCTTGTGATGTTTGGTGATTCAATCACAGAATGGGGCCCGTGGCATGACGCTCTCTCCAACATAAAACTGGCCAATCGCGGCCTTGCTGGTGACACTACATCAGGCATGGTTCGCCGCCTGAGTACAACCACCGCCTGCCAGCCAAAACTGGTCTGTGTCATGGCGGGGATCAACGATCTCTCGCAAGGCTACTCAGTTCAAGAGGTTTTGGATAACTATCGTCAAATGCTCGAACACTGGGAAAGCCACAATATTGAAGTCTGGGTTCAGTCTACGCTCTACGTCGGTGAGCGAATCGCGTCACTCAATCCTCAGGTGACAGAACTCAACCAAAAGCTAGAGCAACTCTGCGGCGAGAAGAACATGCGCTTCATCGATTTAAACACGTCACTTTCACCAGAAGGATTTCTGCCGTTGACCCACAGTTGCGATGACCTGCATCTAAACTCGAACGCCTATCGACTCTGGATAGACACATTAGCCCCACAACTGGACGCGTTCTTCCAGCATCAAGATTGATCGCAGCTCTATTCGGCAGCCTTTAGATACATTATTAGGCTGCCATCTTTGCAACTTTTCACCTCGCTCTAAAATGACTGAGCTCACTGCGTCACGCGCAGCAACGACGCTAAGTTGCTCACTCAATAACTTAACAACTAGCCCTACAAACTGAGATCTTGTCGCCTTTTTTCTCACTCAATAAGAATACCTTTACCCTTACTTTTGGTGCGCTTATATAATTACTCACTTATCTCTCTCTTTTTTCATTCACTATGCCAAACCCAACTTCTTCCATCGACAATAGAATGAGCATTGTCGCGCTGACTTGGCCTCTATTTGTCGAGATCTTGCTGCGAACCGCGCTCAATACCAGCGATGTATTCATGCTAAGCGGCTACTCTGATAAAGCGGTATCTGCGGTTGGGGTGATTTCTCAGTTGTCGTTCTTTCTGATCATTGTCTCTTCAATGGTCAGCAGTGGCACTGGCATACTTATCGCTCAGTACAATGGCGCCAATCGACATCAAGATTCTGCCTATGTGGGCGTGGCCAGTATTGCGCTGTCGTTTGTGGTTGGCTTAGCGCTGAGCGTTATCGCGCTCGTTGGTGCGTATCAGTTCTTGCCACTCTATGGTTTGGAAGCACAGGTCGAGCAATATGCGCATGAATATCTAGTGATCAGTGGCGCCCTCACCTTTAATGTCACCATGGGCATCGTCTTAACCACCATTTTGCGCAGCAACGGCTACTCTCGCTCTCCGATGGTGGTCAACCTAATCAGCGGCGTGATCAATATCGTCGGCAACTACATTGCGCTCTACCAGCCTTTTGGACTGCCCGTTTACGGTGTTGAAGGCGTCGCGATCGCAACCGTAATTAGCCAAGTCATCGGCACACTGATTCTTTGCGTCGTCGTCAAACGTTCCGATATCGCCCTTCCATTCGCCGAATTGGGTCAAATTCCGAAACTCATCTACTCACGTATTGTGAAAATTGGCGTGATGAATGCAGGAGAAGTGCTTTCATACAACATGGCGCAAATTTGCATTACCTTTTTTATTGTCCAAATGGGGACGGCCTCTCTCGCAGCGTTTACTTATGCACAAAACATTGCTCGCCTCTCGTTTGCTTTTGCGCTCGCGCTTGGGCAAGGCAGCCAAATTCAAGCAGGCTACTACATCGGGCGTGGCTGGATTGACTCCATTCTGCAACTGGTTCAAAAGTACTTTGTGATCGGTTTTATCGTCTCCACCATAGTGACCGTTTCCATCTACTTGCTCCGAGACAGCATCATCGCGATTTTTACCACCCAACCAGAAATTGCGGCGTTAACTGCAAGTTTGATCGCAGGTTCCATCGTTTTGGAAGCGGGACGGGTCTTTAACCTGATTTTTATCTCCGCCCTGAAAGCGGCTGGAGACATCCAATTCCCTGTCAAAATGGGGATTCTCAGCATGTGGGGATGGGGCGTTGGAATGAGTTACCTATTCGGCGTTCACTGGGGGGCTGGCGTATTAGGCGCTTGGATGGCCATCGCCCTCGATGAGTGGTTTCGCGGTCTGATTATGGCTCACCGTTGGCGCTCAAAAGTTTGGACGCGATACACACTCAACTAGCTGATTCAAAATCATAAATCCCCCAAGATTAGTTTAGGGTCTGTTGACCTTTCGCGGTTAAATTTTGTTCGAGATAAAATCGTTTTAGGCGCGGCAAGGGGTATGTAGCCTAGTCATTCTAAGTAAATACCCCTTAACAAAGCATAAAACGATTTTAGCCGAACCCTTCGGGCAGCGTTTGTGGTTCATTTCTACTGCGTTATCGGCTTTTCATGTAGGCTAGCTACACTTCAAAGCCTCTGTCTGCTCTTGTTTATAAAGAAATAGAAATTTCCCACAAACTGCTGCAAAAATCAGCTCGAAAGATCAACAGACCCTAATGTTCTACACTTTTAAAAAGTATGGAGAAGACCAAACTGGCTATGGATACCCCAAGCGCCTCACCAACGCAGTGGCAACGAGTAAAGCAAGATATCTTTGATGACAGGCTTTTGTATGGCTATGTGATCGTGACGAGCGCTTTGCTTTATCTCGCCTCACAATGGTTTGTTGAGCAGTCACAACTCAAGTATGACCTCACAACCTACCTGCGGGCACTCTTTACCATTTGCTACATTACGTTTCTTGCTTGGAGCTCGGGCTATTACCTCTACTTGGCCTATCACAAAACGCCTCACCCTTTGTTGGTCTATTTAAAAACCATTACTGGCTTCTTCCACCCCATCGCTAAACCGATCAGTTTTGTTTTGTTGGTCTTATCGCTCAACTTGACGTTTTCTTGCTACACCTATCTCAAATCGATCATTCCGGATATCAACCCATTTCAATATGATTTGCTCTTCTATCAGCTCGATCAATGGCTCCACTTTGGCAATGATCCTTGGCGTCTCACCCATCAATGGTTCTCTTCCATCTACAGCTCTTTTGTGATCAACTTTCTCTACAATCTGTGGTTTTTATTGATGTGGGGCAGCGTCTTATTCTTTATTGTCCGCCGAGATATGGCCATTTTGCGTAATCAGTATTTGATTACCTTTATGGCTAGCTGGCTGGTGATTGGCGGAGTGACCGCAACTCTAATGTCGTCCGCAGGGCCTTGTTACGCCCACTTGGTAGACGTCAATCAAACCCAATATCTGCCATTAATGGACAGGCTTACTACCCAAAGCCTAGCATTAGAGAAACTGGGGTTCCCCCCGCTGTGGGCGCTCGATGTTCAAGATCTGCTGTGGTTAAAATACCTAGGCAGAGAAAGCGGCATTGGCACGGGGATCTCGGCAATGCCTAGCATGCATGTCTCCATCGCCGTGTTGATGGCATTGGGCGCTTATCGATTGAACAAGCGACTCGGGTATCTGATGTGGGGATATATGGTCGCGATTCAAATTGGCTCGGTGCACCTCGCGTGGCACTACGCTATTGACGGGTACTTAAGCACGTTCTTAACGCTACTACTTTGGAAGCTAAATGGTCTTATTGTACGCAAGCTGCACCCCGAACATTAATTCACAACTTCGCTCACCACATTACGAATACAGATGTTCTTCTCTTCGTACTGGTTGGCTTTTAAGTAAATCAAACGTATATCAAAATCAGGCACGTCAATGGGAGGAAGAGTGGCCATCAAACCGTGACTCACGCTTTCCATTTCAGCAAAACGCTTGGGCACAATACAAACCAGCTCTCGACCAAGCAATAAACGACGTATGGTAAGGAAGTGACGCGATGCGACACCGACTCGCCGCTCATAACCGAGTTTGGTTAAGCGCTTATCAACTTGGGTGTGCAAGCTGCCATCTGGACTCACCAATGCGTGCTCAAGTGAGACAAACCGCTCCAGCGTCAAAGGCAAATCGACATCAACGCTCTGTGGGTCATACATACACAAGTGCTGCTCAGTATAAAGATGCTGGGACAGAAAACGGCGATTGAGATTTTCAATACTGCCGATGACTACATCCAGCTCTTCACTGTCCGCGATATCAAGATAATTGCTGCGATTAACGTTGTAAAAACTGACCTGAGATTGAGGCGACACCGCTTTGAGCGCATCGTAAAGTTGTGGGGCAAAGAGTTGCTCTGCGTAATCCGTCAACCCGATACGCCACGCTCCTTGGTAGTCTTGCGCAGAAAAATGCTTTTTACTGAGTAGATCGTTTTTGATGCTGGCGAGCAGCTTATCGATCAAAGGGGCGACCTCATGAGCCCGAAGTGTCGGCTCCATTCGAATCCCGACGCGTTCAAATAGAGGATCCTCAAACAGCCCACGCATCCTTTGCAAGGTATGGCTCATTGCAGACTGGCTCACAAAGCATTGCTCAGCAGCTAAACTGACACTTTTGGTTTGGTACACCGCTTGAAACGCCACCAGCAAATTGAGATCGACCTCTTTCCAGTTAAACTCTTTCACCGCCTCATCCTGTTTGATTCATAATCTCTATTAAAACTATCAATTTGAGTCATTTTAGTCGATTTTGTACATTATCGGCACTATTTACCCAACGAGTATTTGTCATGCTGTCGATTTTTAAGACCTTTTTCTGGTTAGGCTGGATTAGCTTTGGTGGCCCCGCGGCTCATATCGGCTACTTCCGAAATACCTTTGTTGAGAAACTCAAATGGCTAGATGACAAAGAGTATGGCCAGATCGTCGCCTTGAGCCAGTTCTTGCCTGGCCCAGGGTCAAGCCAAGTCGGTTTTGCGCTCGGTTATAAGCGTGATGGATTGGGCGGCGCCTGTATGGCGTTTCTTGGTTTTACCTTGCCATCTGTGCTGATCATGTTGGTTTTGGCGGTGTTAAGTAGCCAACTGACTGAAACAAGCGCGTTTCAAAACATTGTTCATGGGCTCAAGCTACTCGCGGTCGTCGTGGTTGCAGATGCCACTTGGGGCATGTACAAAAATTTCTGCAAAGGCAAGCTTTCTGTCGCTTTGTGTTTAGCGACGGCTATTGCGCTCTTGGTGTTCCCCGGAATTGCCACACAGATGTTGGTGCTCATACTTGCCGGTCTCATCGGAATGCGCTTTTTGGGCGTGCAATCACCAAGCGAACCAACCTCGTTTGAACCCTCAGTGCTGCCTTTGGTACTGTTCGTCGTGCTACTCGTCGGCTTACCTGTTGCCGCCAACGTGATACCTGCGCTTGGTCTATTTAATGACTTTTTCCAAGCGGGGAGCTTGGTGTTTGGTGGTGGTCATGTGGTTCTTCCTCTTTTGCAGAACATTGTTGGCGATCAACTGACTCAAGATGCCTTCTTAACCGGGTATGCAGCCGCACAAGCTGTTCCTGGGCCCATGTTTACCTTTGCCACCTACATTGGCTATGAGTTGATGCCACAAGCGCCAATCTCTGGGGCGCTGATTGCCACGCTTGGGGTTTTCTTGCCGGGGTTCTTGCTGCTACTGGGCGTGTTGAAAAACTGGCAATCGCTGGCACAAAACAGCAAAGTCTCTGGCGCGGTTAATGGCGTGAACGCCTCTGTTGTCGGCTTACTGTTGGCGGCACTCTACGAGCCCGTATTTACTAGCGCGGTATTAAGCCCTATCGACCTATCGCTGGTGCTAGTTGGCTTCTATCTGCTTAAACAGTTATCGCTACCGATTGTCTGGATGGTCGCCTTCTTTATGACCGCTGGGCTTGTATCCGGTTACATCGTCTAAGCGACAAACTCGAAGGAGAGCCGAGGCTCTCCTTGTTGATTCTCACTGCTCCGATTGACTTTCTTCTTCTCTGACCAAAGCCAGCGCGCGCTCTAGGTTCTCATTGGCAACTTTGTAATAGGTAGGCTTACTGTCTATCGCCTGTTGAAGGTACGGGATTGCCTTGTCTGGCTTGCCTTGCAATATCAAGAAGTAACCAACGTTATTCAGCGCTTCCGGCTTCTCCATATGACGTGTAAACACATTCAGTGCGCGGTTTATTTCACCTTTTCCCAAGTAGATAAGCGCAAGGTTATTGAGTGCCTTTTCATCGTTTGGATCTTGATCCAGCGCCTGCAAGCTGAGTCTCTGAGCCTGAAGGTAGTCCCCAGACATGTAGTATGAGTAGCCGCTGTTCGTCAGCGTTTTAACCGAATCTGGCTTAATACGTAAAGCATGCTGATAGTAGGCCTGAGCTTGCTCATGTTTTGCCTCAAGATCTGCTAGAACGCCCATCCCCATGTACGCATAGTCTGGTGAACTGACGTCCGTTTTGAGCGCAGCTATGGCTTCGACGGTCAGCAAATCTTGATCGGACAATGGCTTCTTGCTGCCAAAACGAAGTTGATCGGCGTTGATCGCTTTCAAAAAGTAGCTTTCCCCCTGCTTGGGATCCCCAGAACGACTGTAAAGAATGCCCAGCTGTTCTAGGGATTGAATGTTGTTTGGGTTGCGGTCAACCGACAAGGTGTAAGCTCGCTCGGCCAATGCTAAGTTGCTACGGCTTTGGTGAATACGGCCAATATTGTACAAAGAGCGATCTTGGTATTGACCATTTTCAAACGAGAGCGAGCGTATGTACTCATAAAGAGCAAGGTCGACATTGCCTTGACTCAATGCGATATCGCCCCGCGTGATGGCCTCTTTTTCCGTCTTGGGTGGCTCTTCTAGGGAGAGGGTATCGATGGGTTTACCATCATAAAGAGAGGCATCAAAGGTATTGTCATCACTTGTGGCGCAGCCCACCAGCAATGAAAGCGGCAATAACCAGACGGCGAGTTGTTGTTTGTTCATAGTTAGTTCCCCAGCGTCGAGGTAATGGAAAGCATTGATGGCCCGATCGCCACAATAAAGAAGCACGGCCAAATAAATAACAGCAATGGAAAGATCATTTTGGTCGGAATTTTCGCAGCAATCTCTTCGATCTCTTGGTTGCGCTTGTCGCGGAAATCTTCCGTATACTCACGCAGAGTTTGAGATAAACTGCCACCAATTCGCGATGCATGGGACAACATGGTCACCAACCCAGCAAGCTCCTTGATACCGGTTCGTTCCACCAAATCATCGAACGCATCCGACATCTCTACCCCTGCTTTAATTTTTACGCACACGGTATCCAGTTCGTCAGCAAAGTCGGGGTGAGAGATCATCAACTCATCAGCGACTCGGCGCAGCGCGGCACTAAAGCCTAACCCCGATTCGGTACACACCACCAAAAGATCGAGCGCATCTGGCACACCGCCACGAATTCGAGACTGACGTTTATTCACAAAATAGTTCAAACCGATATTGGGCGTGTAAAGCCCCACCGCAACACTGGCGACCATCGCCAACTTAAGATTCGACATATCAGGGACAAAGAAGTAGAGCATTGCTGCAATACCAACGCCAACCAAAATAGCCATCCCTTTAATGGCGTAAAATACGGTGAGAGCATTGGCATCATGGTAGCCAGCATGCATCAATTGTTGACGCAAACTCTGGCTCTCTTTTGAGTTTGACGGCGTTAACGTCGGCGCAATCGAATCAAGGGTATTGCCAAGCCGGCGGCCTTTTTTGAGTTTTTCTCCGGGCGCTGTTTTCTTCAGCTCTTCGAGTCGAACCTTCATAGGCGCCCGCGTCCCCAACACCACCAAAAACAGAGTAAACATCACCAACACGGTCGCAATCAAAATGACACTGAGAAAGAATGTCTGCTCATTGATTTGAAAGCTGTCTAAGAACTGCAATAAGGTCTCCATATTACACCTCGAAGTTGATGATGTTTCGGATCCATATCGAGCCAATAAACAGACTGATAATACCCCCACTTACGAGCGTCATCCCTCTTGGATCGGTATAGAGCGGCTCAACGTAGCTGGGATTAATAAAGGTGAGAAACAGAAACAGTAGAAACGGCGACAATACCAAGATCCACGCAGATAAGCGGCTCTCTGCAGACAAAGTTTTGATTTTTCGCTGCAATTTAAATCTTGATCGTAGAACTTTACTCACTTTCTCTAAGTTCTCAGACAGGTTCCCCCCCGTCTCTTTTTGCAGCAGCACAGCACTGGAAAACGCTAACATTGATACCGTTGGGGTACGCTCTGCCATTTGCATGATGGCCATGCGCATGTCATAACCGAAGTTGAGCAAGTTAAAGGTGTTTTTAAACTCGGTGCCGATGGGATCGGGCATCTCATTGCCAACCTCATTGAACGCCTGCGTGACGGGTTGTCCGGCTTGAAGCATACGACGCATAATGTCCAGCGCCTCAGGCAATTGCTCTTCAAAACTCGCTAAACGATCAGAAATGCGCTTATTGAGCCAAAAGTACAGAATGAACCAAATCCCCACCGACGCGGCTAATCCGATATAGAAAGGTTGCCCTAACAGCAGCACAATAAGAAAAGCACACACAGATAAAATCAGCGTCACCGCCAGCGTTTGACCAAGACTCCAGTCGTAACCTGAAAGCTCGATGGTTTTCTTTAGCGAAGAGAAGAGAGGCACTTTCACCAAACGCCTATCCATCGGTGTCAGACTTTTCATGTAGTGCTCTTGAAGAAGTGAACGAGCCTCTTCATCGAGTTTGGCTTGAGATTCTTTCAGTCGTTGCGACAGTTGCTTGTGCTTCGCCTTGCTACCCGCCGCAGGCAAAATCAGCGCTTGTGAAATAAACACCACAGCGAAAAAAAGTAAAATATAGAAAAGCGTCGCATCCTGTTGCATGACATCCCCCTTCTACGAATAAGATTCGTTAAATATATCGAAAGGAAGGTGCAGACCTTTTTTAGACAATTGGTCGTGACATTGTGGGACTACCCCCGTTGCCGTGTAGTAACCCAGCACATTCCCTTCTTCGTCCATCCCTTGGCGGTGGAACTTAAAGATTTCCGACATGGTGATGATTTCCCCTTCCATGCCGTTGATTTCACAAATACTCACCATACGACGCTTACCATCCTCTTGGCGCTCCATTTGCACTACAAGGTGAATCGCCGAAGCAATTTGCGAGCGGAGATTTTTAGCACTCATGTTCCACCCCGCCATGGCAAACATGTTCTCAACCCTCGACAGTGCATCTCGGGGAGTGTTGGCGTGAATGGTGGCAAGTGAGCCATCGTGACCTGTGTTCATTGCCGCCAACATATCGACCGCCTCGGCACCACGCACCTCCCCAAGAACGATGCGATCAGGGCGCATCCGCAGTGAGTTTTTCACCAGATCTCGCTGAGTAATTTCCCCTTTCCCTTCCAAGTTAGCAGGGCGGGTTTCCAAGCGAACGACGTGGGTTTGTTGCAGTTGCAGCTCCGCCGAGTCTTCAATGGTGACAATACGATCATCGTGAGGAATAAAGTTGGAGAAGATATTCAGTGTGGTGGTTTTGCCTGAACCAGTACCACCAGAAATCAAAACGTTGAGCGCCCCTTGCACTGCCGCTTCAACAAATTGAGCCATCTGCGGAGAGAGTGAATTAAAGGCAAGTAAGTTGTCCATATTGAGCTTTTCGACCGCGAATCGACGAATCGACACCGAGGAGCCATCAAGCGCAAGTGGTGGAATAATTGCGTTAACACGTGAACCGTCTGCCAAACGCGCATCCACCATCGGGGACGCCTCATCAATACGTCGGCCCACCTGACTCACAATTCGGTCAATGATATTTCTTAAATGGCGCTCATCAAGAAAGGTGTAGGGCGTTTGCTGCAACTTACCGCGTCGCTCCACAAACACATGCTTTGGACCATTGACCAAAATATCCGAGACGGTTGCATCGTGCAGCAGAGGCTCTAATGGCCCAAGACCAAACACTTCGTCTTCGATTTGTTGTATCACCCGCTTGCGCCCTTCCGCGCTCAAGGCGTGCGTTTGGTCGTCTGCCATCAACTGGACAATGGCATCGTGGAGATCATTTTTGGCTCTTTCGGGCTCTAAGCTCGCCAAAAGTCCTAAGTCGAGAGTTTCTAACAAGCGCTGATGGTAGTAGTGCTTCACTTCTTGTTCTTGCTCAAGCTGCTTTCTGGCGTCCCCCACCGCTTTGTCGTTGGCTGCCTGTTCTTTTTTCTTCTGCTCTTTCAACAAGCTAGCAGACTCTTCACCAGAAGATTTGGCGTCAGATTGACCACTTTCTTCGGCGTGCTGTTGATGCTTATCCGCCTCCATCACCTTTTTTTGCAGCTCAGGATTGATATTTTTTCGTTTAAAAAACATAGCAATATCCCTATCAGTTCACCTAGCTAGGAGAAAAGCTTACTTAGCCAGCTTTGTTTCTTTTTCTTTTCTGGTAGCAGCGCGGTTGCAAATTTACCGACCGATTTAGAGAGAGCACTGCCTTTGCGCGATTCCACAAACGGACGCCCTAAATTGGCACTTTCGAGCGCGACTTTGAAATCATTGGGAACGGTATGAACCGCCACATCTCCCACGGCTTCTTTGATATCTTTAAGTTTGATTGACTGACGTTTCTCGTAGCGATTGACGATGATCTCAACCTGATCGCGATTAATGCCAAACTCAAACGACAAGGTTTTGATGATTTGATTACAGCTTTTAATCGAAACGAGGCTTTGCTGCGTCACCATGTATAGCTTAGTTGCAGGCGAGATAACCGGAGCGAACATGCGATCCAATCCTCGCGATAAATCAACAATCACGTACGGATACTGCTCTCGCAGAAACGGCAGCAGCTTATTGAGATAAATCGCTTTTTCATGGTTTTCATGGCTGTTCTCGCGTTTAAAGGCGAGGATATGCAAACCTGAGGCATGCTTGGTCACTAAGCTCCCTAATGACACTTCATCCAAGTCAGAAACGTTTGCCAGCGCATCCACTAGGCTGTACGTCGGTTGGATGTTTAGATAATCATTAATCACCCCAAACTGAATATCGAGATCAAGCAACATCACTTGATCTGGGTGAGATTGCGCCATCTTGATCGCAGTGTTGAGCGCTAACATAGAGGCGCCACACCCGCCTTTGGAGTTCATAAATACCAGCAATTCACCAAGGTTTCGGTTCGCGACTTTCTCTTCTGCCATGTTGTTTAGCAGAGGAGCAAGCTCTTGAATTTCAGCTTTGTCCGAAACAAAATCTGCCGCCCCAATGCGTAGGGCGATCTTAAGCGCTCCACTATCATGCTCGTTACCAAACACAATCAATGACGCTTCATGACCATCATTGGTTTCATGAGGAGATTCAAATTGCTGCAGCTCGACGATTTTCTGCGCCCAATTAGGGCCAGTTTCCACAAAAATAAGATCAGGCGGCGTAAATTGAGCAAGATTGGCAATCACCAGCCCATGAAATGAGATCATTTCGTAGCTGATGCTCTGGCATTTCGACAACTCATGGCTAATGTGCAAATGAAAGGCGTCCGACGAGTAAAACACCCAAACGCTTAAATTTGTTTTTAGTCGAATTGGAGGGCTACTGCCCCCTGGTGCAATTTGCACAGCTTCGCCCATTCATTCCTCCTAGCAGTCAGTGCTGTTGTCACCGCTTGTGTCCGTCCAGCGATGGTGCCCCAAGTTTTCCCTCGGTCGAATCGTTTCAAACTCGGGGACTTGTAAGAGCCCAGTTAAGTTCACAAAGGTCAATAACCCTGTGAATTGATAGCTAAAGTTCACTACTCGTGCCCTTACATATCTAATTGTAGAAAACACATCGTCATCTGTCAGAGTTCCTGTTACCACACTCCCAGAGTCATCAAGATAGTCCACGACCAAATTGGCCGTAGTTAGCCCGCCCGGAGCGTAATCAGGCATCGCCAATGCGGGAATGTCATTTCTGTCTTCAACACGACACACAACCGCTAAACGGGCCGCGACACGTGTAATGTCATTGATGACCTGCAAGGAATAAACATACCTTCCGACTTCGATCACCGAGAAAATCACCAGCAACAAGGCTGTTGAGATGATGGTAAATTCAATCACAGACACACCGCTTTGCTTTTTCATGGCGCTGTCCTCATCATCGCAGAGGCATTCAGTGGGAAACTGAAGTTCATTCCACTTCGAAACGATCCCATCATGGGCGTGTAAGTATGATTAATCGTCACCGTCACATAACCACCAGCGTGATTCACATTCACATCGGACGTCGTCAGCCCATCCACCATGGCTTTAGCCCCATCACCAACGGTTGAAGAGCCATAAACAACGATGTTCTTAATCGCATTTACATCCGCGATTTGGTCATAGCTCGCGGTGCCGGTAATTTCTGTGGTGGCATAGCGAATACCATTTTGAGCCATTTTATTGAGCGTGTTGTAACGGATAAACGCGTTTCCTACTTCCGTAATGGCCATTAAAATCAATAGCAAAACGGGGATAGTGATGATCATCTCTACCGCCGCTAGCCCTTTCTGCTTACGACAAGTTTTCATGATTCTTCTCCGTGTGGGTCCCGATACAACACAATTCGGTAAGGTCCGTCATTATCTGAATCTTGACCTGGCGTTCCACTTAGAGAAGAGCAATCTTCGATGAACTCACCATAGACAGGATCTTTACTGCTGTTATTTGTTGGCGCTTGCTGCAGTAAGAAAAAACAACCAAGAGCAGTGACTGTAAAAGAAGATGTCCCCCCAGAAGCCCCCGAGCAATCAACAATTGGGACAATCAGTACTCGCCTATTTTGTTGCCCCCCTGAACCGATATTGCAATCACTATCCCCTGTACAGTCAGGAAGGGCTGCAAGGTAATCTGAGTAGGACCATGGTTGACCACCCGCCCCACTTGTATCTGAGTACGTAATGTTGCCGCTACTATCGATTGAAGGTGATTTATTAGGCTCTTTGACGTAAATGTCCGGCGCATAGTCAGTAGAGGAAAGACCGCCTCCTTTGTACACGCCAAATCGAGTATTCAAGCCCTGCCCAACAGGACCAATTGTATTGCCGGGCTTCGTTGTTACCTGATCGCCAACCCCAACAGAGATTGCATAATCACCTGCAAGGGCCGTCCTAACCGTGCTAGCCCCAGAACCAAAATCGAGTAATTGATAGTTGCCAGATCCCATGCTACCCAGTTTTTGATCGGCAATTTTTAACGCATAAAGATCGCCCGGTACATATCCTGCACTTCCCGAAGAATCACCTTCGCAAACCGCCATTGGAACAATGTTATTACTATCAATAACACTCGGACTTGGCCCAGCAACGGCCGTTGATGCTAGGTTTTTATCGACACTGAACACATGCGCGAAAAAGTTACTCAACGCAAAGTTGCTCACCGCAACTCGCGCGTAGCTGTCTTCGTCTGGGTCAAAACCAGAAAATGGAAACGTGGCCGGATCGTTAGAGAACTGCACCACAACTTGCGCCGATGTGAAGTCCATCTCTGTATTGCCAGTGGCATTGGCAACATTGGTCAATGTCGTTTTGGCGGCAGCGGTGGCTTGGGCTTCGCTACCGCCATTATCGAGCACGATCGCAGCAGCCAGTGCCGCGGCATCAACACTATTTTGCAGTCGGGTTTTGTTCAACATCGCGTGGTTCACATCTATCGAGAGCGCCGCGACGCCGATCAAAGCCAGCATGGCTGCGGTGACTAAAACCAACGTCATGCCGCGTTGTTTAAGCTGATTACCCTTTGTCATAGTGTTGTCCTTAAGGCTACTTCGAAAAGCCTTCCAAGAATTGACTGTCAATGCCGCCCAAATCGGTATCTTGTTTACCGGTATAGACTTGGTAGGCACCTTCCATTCGTTCACCACTACCTTCAGGCACTACCCCCAAATTTTCACTTGTAGCATTCGGGTTGTAGACCTGTTCTGTTTTTAGTTTCGCCACATGCTGACCTAAACGCTCAGCGTTGTTGACGCAGCCAAGCAGTAGAGCTTGTGTACACAACAGCGCGACTATGATTCGTTTGTTTTCCATATTGCCCCCTATAAGCTGTGCCCGAACGTGCCTTCGGTGCCACCTTTGGAGTAATCCACAAAGTTGGTGTCTTGCACATCTTGAGGTCGAGATTGGTTTGAGGGCGCGATATAAGCGCCGCGGCCGAGTAAGTAGTACTCAAAGTCATTCGGCTCAACGAACGAGTCGGTTGGCAGTGACACTCGATTTCGGTCAATCGGCTTCGCCAACCTTGGCGTCACTAAAATCACCAGCTCAGTTTCACCGGAAATGTACTCTTGGCTGTTAAACATCTGGCCAAGGACTGGAATATCACTAAACCCGGGCATACCACTCACTACATCGCGCACGTTTTCACTCAGTAGCCCCGCAATACCGATGGTTTGCCCATCCGCTAGCTCTAAAGTAGATGAGGCGCTGCGACGCGTGATGGGTGGAATCACATAGGTGCTGTTGGTGCCACCAGGAGATAAAGTTAACGAGGACGTATTGGCAATCTCACTGACATCCACCGCCAGATTGAGGTTGATGTTTTTATCGCTCAACACGGTGGGAATAAACTTGAGTCCGACACCATATTCTTTGTACTCGATGGTAATGCCGTTTTCATCGGGCACAGGAATTGGAAATTCACCACCCGCCAAAAACTCAGCTTTCGCTCCGCTCAATGCGGTGAGATTTGGCTCGGCCAAGACTTTCGCTGTGCCGTTTTGTTTAGCGATATCGAGAGCAAACGTGAATAAGGTATCGCCATCAATAAAGGTACCTAGCAAGCCCGTGCTGTCGATGCCTGGCGTATTGAAAATTGGCCCAATACCGCCGCCAACGTCATCAATAATTGCCCCTGCCGAAGTACCGCCCCATGAGAAACTTCCGTTGCTCTCAAAGAAGTGAAAGTTAGAGTCAAATTTTCTGACTAAACTGCGCTGCACTTCCGCCACCGTGACTTCAAGCATTACTTGCTGTGCGCCGCCGATGGTCATCAAATTGATTACGCCCGTTTTTTGCACTTGTTCACTGAGCGATTTGTTTTCTTTGTCGACCTCTTGCCCTGCTGAGTAGGTTTCAGCCACTCGCAACGCAATATTCATTGCTGATTGGCTGCTAATCTGGCCACTCAAAATCAGGCGATTCTGCGCGCTATGAACCTTGATCTCTTCATTGGGCAAGAACTCATACAACTTCGCTTTCAAGCTGTTGAGATCGTGGGTCACCTCAATATTGATCGATTCGATTAACTGCCCTCGACGGTCCCAAGCCATCAAGTTTGTCGAGCCGAGTTTCTTACCAATCAGAAACACTTCATCCGATTTCAACATCACAATATCAAGCACTTCAGGGTCACCAAGCGAGACCCGTTTTGCTTTCCCTGCCAATGTGACATGGGTGGATTTGTGATGGGGTACTTTGACAATTTTTCCAGATTGAGTGGCGGCCGTGGCGCTCCACGCAAAACTTAGACTGACTAAAATAACTAAAATCCGTTTCAACATAGCTCACCTCAATCCCTGACTCTGATATTGCTCGACTCGGTGCCTTTCAAAATCGTGACACTTGGTGCGACGTATTTTTTGACCACTTTTTCTTCTTCATGAGGGTTTCGAAGTGTTAATTGAATCTCCCCTTTACTCCTTGCGGTTAACAGCTTTTCCGCATCTTTTGGCGAGACTTCAAGGGTCACCGCACGAACAATGATCGGTTTGTTTTCTTTGGTTCTTGCCGTTTGATCAACCGCCAGTACTTTGATGTCTTTAAGTACGGTGACCGTATTGGCAGAGGTCGCGCTGTATTTAATAGTATTGAGCACATCGACACGGTTTCCCGGCAATAGGAAGCCTGCCACACCAATCACATCATTGACGCGAATGGTGACTGCGCGTTTGTTTTCAGGAATTAATGACGCCAGCGTCGACCCTTCTCCCGGAACAGTCAGTCTGTTTTGATGCAAGACTTCACCGGGGAATATGGTGGTCGCGACAACTTGCCCAAGAATGGCATTTTGATCGGTAAACTGCCCCTCGTTTCGCCACTCAACTTCCAGTAATTTGGTGGTGATGTGCTGCTCTTCGATGGGCGTGCCCGCTGGAATTTCCTGGCTGGCGATGATCACTGGCTCGCGCTCAACAACCTCCAGCTCGGTTTGGGGTTGCAGTTGTCTATCCATCCACTGCTTAGCAAAAAACACAGCTCCTAAGCCAAACACTATGGATAGCAAGAATAGTAATATGACTTGATTTCGGCTCATCGTTCTCCTCCTCCTTTTCCGTCAGCGGTGAAATACACTTCCCAGGCGCGGGTGACTATTTCAGGGGAGATAACTGGCTCTACTTCTTCAAAAACAATGATATCTCGGCTGATACCGACAATATCCTTTGGAATACAAGGATAAAAACCAACGCTATGCTGACTATGCAAATCGAACAGTTGTTGATAACTTTCTGCACTCACCGTTAGGTTTTTGGACTGGGCGAAGGTGTCCCAAAGTGAGTGGTACTCTTCTTTTAGTAGTGGGCCAAATTGAATCTTGTAGCCCAAGCGACGCAAAAATGCGGGGTCACTGATCTTTTCCGGATCTAAGTTCGTAGAAAAAGCCAGAGTTAAAATAAAGGGAATCGTGATCTGCTGGCCGTTCGGCAAGTTGAGATAGTCATAGAAATACTCCATGGGCACAATCCAGCGATTGAGCAAGGTATCGACTGGCATGGGTTGTCTGCCCAAATCGTCAATGATGAAGATACCGTTATTGGCCATCATTTGCAGAGGAGCCATCCATACTCGGTTGTGCTCAGAGTGATTGACCTCTAGCATTTCCATCGTGAGTTCGCCGCCCACTTGAATACTCGGGCGCTCACACAACGCCCAACGGCGGTCAAACTGCTCTTTAAATGTGATGGACTTAATTTCTGAGCTGGCCACTTTTTTGTGGTGCTGAGGTGAAAACACTTTAATGATGTTACCCGCAGCATAAACCGCATACGGAATGTAGACCGATGTATTGAGAGCATTAAGAAGCCGCGTTGCGACGAAGGTTTTACCCGTACCCGCATCTCCATACAACAACAAAGCACGACCAGAGTTGATGGCAGGCCCTAGTACAGAAATCATTCTTTCTGCACCCAATACTTCGGAAAGCGCAAAACTTACATCTCGACGGTTCACCATGTGTGCTCGAACGTCCTGAGCTTTTACCATGCTTTCATAGTCGGGTAATGAGACAGGTGCCGGACCTAGGTAAGCATCTTTCGCAAACGCATCATCCGCTTCTTGCATTCCCATTTCTGATAAGCCGTAACGCACATTCCCGGTCGAAACAGAGCCAAACCCCGACGCCGGCGCTTGAAACACCTCGACGTGTGATTTAGCCCTGAGATCGGCGAGCATATCCTCAATCATGTGGCTATTGATGCACATAAGTTCGGTTAGCTTTAATATGTCAGATTTTGGATAAGCTGCGAGATGCTTAAGCAATAAGTTTTCAAGGACGGCTCTTGGGATTTTTAAAGCATCAAAAGAGGTGGGCACCGGAGGGGCGTCTGCTTGAGGGGTGAGTTCGACTCTGTGTTTCACTGCATTGTTTGATTGCACCATAAACACTCCTTTGTTTACGTCATCACTAGAAGTAGTGATGTAATGCCACGCCGATTACGACTATGGGAGCGAAAGGCATTCTCAATTTTTCGGTTGAATTCTCTTCTAAAGCCTTAGTGCCTGCCCGGCCATATGCAAACAATAATTTGTAGCGTGAGAGTTGCTCTCTCATCTTGTGTTCTTTTCCTGCGACACGGACCAACGCGTAAGTGAGCCCGACCATAATGCTGGTCGCCGCAATCCATAGAGTGGCATCAAAAAGTTGCCCCCAACCAAGCCAAAAACCGATAACCGCTAACAACTTAACATCACCCGGCGCCATCACTCTCAGCAAATGGAGCATGAGAGATCCTGCGAACATAACCGCAAACCCTGTTGCAGCCGCACTCCAGCTCGGCGTGAGATCCGGTTCAACGATCATTCTTGCAACACAAGCGATTAAGGTGAGAAGAAGTAGTGCATTAGGAATCCGATGCTCTTTAGCATCTGAGACCGCTACGATAAACAGAATGAACCAGATAACATACTCCACAGTAGCCTACCTCATGTTCATTTTAGTCGCTGAACAACGAATCAAACTCTTCGGAAAGTACGTCTCTAAAAGCAGCAAAAAGACCCGAAAGTCCAACTAACATTACGCTCGCCCCAACCACGTATTCAACGACGGTCAAGCCTGATTCATCTAAAAAAAAGTTTCGTGCTTTATGATGTAGTGACATGGTTAACTCCTACTTGTTGCATAGGCTTGGTTCTTTCGTTGAATCAAACCTATACAACTATATTAGTAGGAATTGGGAATAATGCCTGTTTTCTGTAAGGGTATAAATTACGCCTGTTCGACTAGCTAAACACGCTATTAAGTTCTGCTTCCAATACTGAGCTGAATGCCCCGAAAATACCGGACAAGCCAAGTACTAGAAGGCCTGCGCCTACTACGTATTCAACCACTGTCAAACCTTCTTCGTCCTTTAGAAATGCTTTGATGTTATTTAGTACCTTGCTCATAATTTGTCTCCTTTCTAACAAGTACCCTGCGTCTTGCTTACTTATAAGTTAGGAGTTTTCCATCGCTACTAGTTAGGACTTTCTTAGCTATTTTTGGTACTTTTTTGCCACGATAAAACTAGCACTTTTGTTTATTTTGAACCCTAAAGCCATTTATTTGAGTCTTACCAAGCGCTATAAAAACAAGAAAATGTTACAACAGACCACATAAGAGATTGATTAATTTGAATTATACTTCCCGAACAAAAAATGCAAGTTTGACATAAAATAGAGATGAACACCTGTATCACTTTTGATACTTGACAAGATTAAAAATCAAATAAAAACAGATCTTACTCCCAAAAATCAATCGAACAATCAACAGTAATATCAAAAACAAGTCCACGAGCACTCAGACAAAAGTTGAGGTTCAGAGAAGCCTAACCTAACCTTATGTATACAAATTAAAACTAAATTAGGGTTAACTTATTTGAATGTACTCCACAGTGGTTACTGGCTTGGTCAATCGACCTCGTTTATTCCCAAAGACATTCTTCGCGATCTAGACGAGTTTTTTGATATAAAAGATTACGGCTACGACGTATCTGTATTGAGTGAGCCCAACATTCACTTTTGCTTTTTCCACTACCAACCTTCTTTCGATGCCTTGTTCGTGACAGCAGCCAAGCTATGCCAAAACCTCGACAAAAGCTTAGTGGTATTGCACAACGGCCCCTTAAGTGACGAGATCGCATCCCTTGACGTGGTGATAAAAACGTACGATGTCTCAGCTTCCCTTGAAAACCAATGGGCTAAAAACCTCAGCCAACAAATCCACTATCAATTTACTAAACACCAAGAAATACTCGAAATTCATAAACTGACTTCAATGATCAAAAAGCAGAATGTGAGTAAAGATCTTATCGAAATCTTACGCTACATCGATAAGAACCTATCACGCACCATTCGAGAGGAAGATATTGCAGAATACTGCCACTATTCAGTGACTTACTTTTCAAAATTCTTTCACAAAAACATCGGTGTCAGCTTTCGAGACTACTTGGTACTGAAGAGAATTAATCTTGCAAAACAATTGCTTGTAAAAGAAAGGAAAGAGAAGATTTCGTTCATCGCTTTTCAGTGTGGCTACCATGACGTTTCGTACTTTTCGCGTATCTTTAAAAAGAAAACAGGGTTAAGTCCCGCAGTGTACCGTCAGCTACACTAATATCAGCGTCACACCTTGGGTATATTCTTATCGCAATGCTTCACTCTCTTTCTTCTTCCATGCTAAAGTTAACAAGCTGTTAACAATAAAAATAAATCATTATTTTGCCAATAACATGGAGTTAGAGAATGATTCAGCCTAACGAGTTAAGCAAACCAACTTGTGCTCTCCCACCACCGAACGAAATGATCTTGAAATGGGCCGAGGAACGTCCCAATGAGATCTACCTAAAACAGATTATTAATCGTCAGTTTGTCGAATACACATACGCAGAGGTTGCCGATAAAGCCCTAAGGCTGGCTGCAGCGTTAAAAGAGTTTGGCTTACAACCCGGCGATAAAGTCGCGCTTGTATCCAAGAACTGTGCGGAATGGTTTATTTGTGACTTGGCCATGATGCTTGGTGATTTTGTCAGTGTGCCGATCTTTCCCACAGCTGGTGCCGACACCATCGAATACTGTGTCACCCACAGTGAAAGCAAAGTGCTGATTGGTGGTAAACTCGATGATGCCGCGGCAACGCAGCAGGTCATTGATTCTCAGGAAAATTTGATCACGGTGTCATTACCTTATGACAGCGCGCCAAAGTGTCAGCACAGCTTCAATGATCTGATTGAAAAGTTCGAGCCCAGCCAAGACAGACCTCAACACCATGACGACAAACTGATGTCACTGGTGTACACCTCTGGAACTTCTGGCTTGCCAAAAGGAGCGATGCTCACTTACGGCGCCTTTAGCTGGTCAGTACAACAGTTGATCAATCACATCGGAATTCAAGAGAACGATCGGTTGTTCTCCTATTTGCCGCTGGCTCATATCACCGAGCGCGTTTATATCTTCGGTTCTTCCATTCAAGGAGGCGTTCAAACAGCCTTCCCAGAATCTCTAGACACCTTTATTGAAGATGTAAAAATGCAGCGCCCAACGTTGTTCATCTCTGTCCCTCGCTTATGGACCCTGTTCCAGCAACGCATTCAAGACAAACTGCCACAGAAAAAACTCAACATCTTACTTAAGATTCCGTTTGTGAACTCCTTAATCAAGAAGAAGCTCGCAGATGGTCTAGGTTTAGATCAAGCGCGTGTGCTAGGTTGTGGCTCAGCCCCAGTTTCACCGGCATTACTCGAATGGTACCGTAGCGTTGGCCTCAATATTACTGAAGCATGGGGGATGACCGAGTCGTTCGCGTACAGTACGTTGAACTACCCATTCCGCGCAGACAAGATTGGTAGTGTGGGTAACGCAGGCCCAGGGATTGAACTCAAAATCGCTGACGATGACGAGATTATGGTTCGCGGCAAAGGGCTTTTCTCGGGTTACTACAAAAATGACATCGCCACACAGGAGTCGTTTGATGCTGAAGGCTGGTTGCATACCGGTGATATTGGCTCTCTCGATAGTGACGGTTACTTAACCATTCAAGGGCGTAAGAAAGACAACTTCAAGACGGCAAAAGGCAAGTTCGTTGCACCGGTTCCTATAGAGAAGAAGCTCTTTGAGTACAGCCGTGTCGAGATGATGTGTCTGATTGGCCTCGGATTACCTGCCCCTATCTTACTGGTTGTTCCTCATGATTTTCCGAACTTTGACCGAGCTCGTTACGAGCGTACCACCAAGAAAGTTATCACTCGAATGAACCAAGAACTGGAGTCACACGAGCAGATTAAAGGGGTATTGATGATCAAAGACCCTTGGAGTATTGAGAATGGTATCTTAACACCAACGTTGAAGATAAAACGCCATGTGCTGGAACAGAAGTACCACGATATGGGACAAAACTGGCCAAAAGGTCAGTTGGTCGTGTGGGAAGAGTAGTAAACACAACCAAGGAGAGCGCCCGCTCTCCTTTTGCTTTTTAATCAAAGCCATTATGATTGCACTCCCCTTCTAGTTTATACAGGATGTATTTATGGATGCTAGGCTGCATCACCTACCAGGACTGCGCTACTTTGAAGTTGCTGCACGGCTAAACAGTTACAGTCGCGCCGCAGAAGAGCTGTTCATCAGCCAAGCAGCTGTCAGCCAGAAGATTCGCCAGTTAGAAGATGGACTTGGTTGCAAACTTTTTGTCCGTGATGGACGGGAAATGCGCCTAACTGAAGCTGGGAAAGTTCTATATCGGCATGTATCTCAGGGGCTTGAGATCATCGTCAGTGGTCTCAATCAAATCCAAAGCGAACCTGTAGAAGGATTGCTTTGCGTCAGCTCTACACCGTCTTTTGCATCTCGCTGGCTGCTTCCAAGGCTATGGAAGTTTTCAACTCAACATCCGAATATCCCAATTCGTATTTTGACCAGTTGCGATGCTCCCAATTTAAAACAAGGGGATGCCGACTTAGCAATTTGGCAAGGAGACGAATTAGACATCAATAGCAACAGTAAACTGCACAAAGAATTTCTGTTTGAAGAGACCATTTACCCGTTCTGCTCCCCTCATCTGGCCAATAGCATTGACCTTTCCAACCCCGAACAGCTACTCAATACTTGGTTGATTCACTACGAGTCCGGCGGCTACCCTTGGCAAAGCTGGTTTGCCCAAGCAGGTGTGACAATGAACAAAGAATCGGTTCAGTGGATGGACGTCAGTACCTTTGATCACGCTATGAATGCCGTTATGGCAGGTCATGGGGCTTGTCTGGCTTCTGATTCGTTAGCTAGTGACTACGTCGAAAGGGGGTTATTATTTAAACCTTTCGATATTGGAATGACTCCGGGCATTCAGTTTAATCTCTTCTATGACGACAAATCGCCGCGTCGCCAACGCATCTCAGCATTCGCGAACTGGTTACATAGTGAGATTTCAACATCAGACTAAATTGCCCCTCATCGATAAGGGGCAATCTAAACTTTTGATACTATTGAGCTCTTAGGCGTTGCCAGTACTTTTCATAAACCGCTAGGGTCTCACTGCCAACATCATTGATAAACTCACCTTTTTGGATATCTTCCACTGATGGGAAAATGGTGGCATTGTTTTTTAGCTCATCCACCAGCAGAGCTCGACCAGACTGAGTGACAGAGGCATAGCCCAAGCTGTTTACGATCTCAGCCTGTTGCTGCGGCTGGTACATAAAGCGAATAAACTGGTGGGCAAGTGCCTTGTTTTGACTTCCCGATGGAATGGTAAAGTTGTCCATCCACAACACGGCCCCCTCTTCAGGCATCACAAACTTCAGCTCCGCCATTTCAGCTTGCCCTTGATACGCATTCCCATTCCACTGCATGCCCAGTGCAGTTTCACCAGCAACGTAAGGCATTTGAGGCGCGTCTGAATTGTAAAGCAGCACATTGTCTTTTAGTGCTACCAACGATTCGTAAGCTTGCTTAATTTCCTGCTCATTGTTGCTGTTAATGCTATGCCCATTGAGTTTTAACGCCATTCCAAACACGTCTCGAATATCATCAATCAACATGACTTGCTGTGCGTATTTGGCATCCCAAAGCTGGGCCCACTTTGTAATAGGTTCTTCAACCAAACTCTCATTGTAGCTAATGCCAGTCACGCCCCAAATATAGGGCAGTGAGTAGCGGTTGCTCGGGTCGTGAGATTGACCAAGTAAGCCTTCCATCGCATCAGACAAGTTCGGGATTTGCGAGTGGTCAATCTCTGAAAGTAAGCCTTCTCTGCTCATTTTCTCGATAAAGTAAGCAGAAGCAAAAACCACGTCATACCCCTTGCCTTTCACAAGCTTCAACTTAGTGTACATAGACTCATTGTTTTCAAAGGTTGAGTAATTAACTGTGACACCATGCTGTTTTTCAAATGCTTTCAGTGATGCTTCTGGCAGGTAGCCTCCCCAAGCGTAGACATTAAGAACGTTTTCATTGGCCAGTGTAGAGAGACTAAACAACAAAGCGCTCAGTCCGACAGCTTTGGAAATTGCTTTCATAGTATGCGATCCAACTTATCCAGCAACGCGCTGGGATTCGCACGCATAGTTATCCAAATGTTACCTAATTGAAAGGCAATTTATTTTATCGTTTCGAGCGTTAATTGTTATCAGAATATTCATAACTCAAAGCAATACAATAAACAGCAAATAGTAGACAACAAAAAGCCCCTGAAGCTTTCACTTCAGGGGCTTTTAAAGCTATCTAGCTAAAGCAAGAATTACTTCTTAGCTTCGCGCTCTTTAACTTCTGCGATAACTTGCTCAGCAACGTTTGCTGGACAAGGTGCGTATTGACCGAACTCCATAGAGAACTGACCACGACCAGAAGTGATAGTACGTAGGTGACCGATGTAGCCAAACATTTCTGATAGAGGAACGTCTGCTTTAATACGAACGCCTGTAGTACCAGCTTGTTGGTCTTTGATCATACCGCGACGACGGTTAAGGTCACCGATTACGTCACCAACGTTGTCTTCTGGAGTGAACACGTCAACTTTCATGATTGGCTCAAGAAGTTGCGCACCTGCTTTAGGCATAGACTGACGGAATGCGCCTTTAGCAGCGATTTCGTAAGCGATTGCTGAAGAGTCAACTGCGTGGAAACCACCGTCGAATAGTTCAACTTCTACGTCTAGAGTTGGGAAACCAGCTAGAACACCAGTGTCCATCATAGATGCGAAGCCTTTCTCTACTGCAGGCCAGAATTCTTTAGGTACGTTACCACCAACAACTGTTGAAGAGAACGTGAAGCCAGAGTTTGGCTCACCTGGGCGGATACGGTAGTCGATCTTACCGAACTGACCAGAACCACCAGACTGCTTCTTGTGCGTGTAGCTATCTTCAACTGCTTGAGTGATAGTTTCACGGTAAGCTACCTGTGGAGCACCTACTTCAAGCTCAACACCGTAAGTACGCTTAAGGATGTCTACCTTGATGTCTAGGTGAAGTTCACCCATACCTTTCAGGATAGTTTCGCCTGAGTCTTCGTCAGTCTCAACTTGGAATGATGGATCTTCTGCAACCATCTTACCAATCGCGATACCCATTTTCTCTGTAGAACCTTTGTCTTTTGGAGAAACAGCAATAGAGATTACTGGTTCTGGGAAGATCATAGCTTCTAGAGTACATTCGTGCTTAGGATCACATAGAGTGTGACCAGTTTGAACGTTCTTCATACCTACGATAGCGATGATGTCACCAGCTTGAGCTTCAGTTAGCTCGTTACGCTCGTCCGCTTGCATCTCACACATACGGCCGATACGCTCTGTTTTACCAGTCGCTGAGTTAAGGATAGTGTCACCCTTCTTCAGACGGCCAGAGTAGATACGTACGAATGTTAGGGCACCAAAACGGTCATCCATGATTTTGAATGCTAGCGCTTTTAGTGGCTCATCTGCAGATACAGTTGCAACTTCGCCAGTTGGCTCACCAGTTTCTGGATCTGTTAGAGGCTGAGGATCAACTTCGTTTGGAGCTGGTAGGTAATCTACAACAGCGTCAAGGATAAGTTGCATGCCTTTGTTCTTGAATGCAGAACCACAGAACGTTGGGAAGAACGCTAGATCACGTGTACCTTTACGGATACAAGCTTTTAGCTGCTCGATAGTTGGCTCTTCGCCTTCCATGTAAGCTTCCATTAGGTCGTCGTCTTGCTCTACAGCAGTCTCAACTAGCTCTTCACGGTACGCTTCTAGGTCATCAAGCATGTCCGCTGGAACATCTTGAATTTCGTAGTTTTCTGGTAGACCAGTTTCGTCCCAAACGTAAGCTTTACGGTTTAGTACGTCTACAACACCAACGAAATCGTCTTCACGACCGATTGGCAGAGTCATAACTAGTGGGTTAGCGCCTAGTACGTTCTTCACTTGGTCAACAACGTTGAAGAAGTCTGCACCCATACGGTCTAGTTTGTTAACGAAGATCAGACGAGCAACTTCTGAATCGTTCGCGTAGCGCCAGTTTGTTTCTGACTGAGGCTCAACACCACCAGAACCACAGAATACACCGATACCACCGTCAAGAACTTTAAGTGAACGGTATACTTCTACTGTAAAGTCAACGTGTCCCGGAGTATCGATAACGTTTAGGCGGTGGCCATTCCACTCACAAGTTACGGCAGCAGACTGGATTGTGATACCACGCTCAGCTTCCTGCTCCATGAAGTCAGTTGTAGACTCACCGTCGTGTACTTCACCAGTTTTGTGGATTTTACCAGTAAGCTTAAGGATACGCTCAGTGGTGGTAGTTTTACCCGCATCAACGTGCGCGAAAATACCAATGTTTCTGTACTTTGATAAATCTGCCATTGTCTTACTCTGTTTATAAGGTATAAATTGCGCGCAGAGTATATCACAATCTGTCAAGACTGATACCCTTGCGTGCGCTGTATTTAAAAAAAGTTTGGGCTGCTGCCCTCACATGTAGGATAGGTAATAAAGCCTGTTTCTGCCTAACGCTAGAACCAATCAACCACCCCTTTTGATCGCTTTCGATGAAGTGTACGCCCTACCTGCTCAACCTTCAAAAATCGAACTCCAGTGACGCTTCATGGAAACAATATAGCTGTTTATACGCTCATTTTCGAGTTCCAACCTCAACAATGAACAAAAAGGGGTTACGAACTCCCTGGCTATGTCATTCAAATGCTATAGGTTCACAAAGTTCTCTATTCGATTAAATCCCGACGCGACACTCACCAAAGCACTCACCAGTAACATTACGGATAGCACTTCGACAGCGTATGGAGCTAGACTCACTGAGACACATACAATCAAACGCGACCTCCCTCTAGGCGAGATGATGCAGTCAGGAGTATTTGATAAATCGGCTGCAAAGCAATAACTCAATGAGAATTCTCAAGAGTTTGTAAGGAGTAGCAACTTAGCGGTGTAAGCGTCGCTCACAATCAAAAACGGTGGCATGTGTTAGAGGTCGAGTATTGGAACGATTATCTTAAATTTCGTATTCGGTGAGTTGCTGGTACTTTCTTTTCTTGTTGTTGAACATATTTTTGTCAGCCTCTCTCACCACGGCTTCATAGTCGCCATTGGTTTGGAAATGGGCTGCTCCGTAACTCACACCAACACTTGGTAAGAATTGAGTTCTTAATGTTTGGTCAAGCTCATCTAATGCAGTCTTAATGCGAGAGACATTACTCTCACTAAATACCAAGCCAAACTCATCGCCGGATATTCGATAAAGCTCGGCATTGTTAGGCAGTGCGGCCATTAAGCGTTCACTGAATGTCACCAGTAGCTCGTCGCCCATTTCGTGACCGTAGTTGTCATTGCACGACTTCAAACCATCCAAGTCGATATAGATAAAGCCTTCACCTGACGCAGCCGTTTTGAGTTTCTTTTCCATAGCATAACGGTTGGGTAATTGAGTGAGTGCATCGGTATGTGCTATTTCCAACATATCTTTCGCTTGCTTTAAAGCGCGCGTTTTTTCATGTTGAAGTCGTGTCATTTGATAAGCGATGACGCATGAAAGGAAAAGTACTTCCCAAGTCACAGCAATCAACCCAATGTGCGACATGTAGATGGTTTTGAGGTCCGCGATTTGCTCTTGCGAAATGGCTATCGACCCGAGTACAACGAACCCTGCGTTTGCCACTAAATACCAACGAGCCACGATGCTTCGTTTCAGACTCTTATATATGCCAGCGATGACACCAAATAGTAAGAATAAGCCGACAGAAAAACGGTTAAATTCGTTCTGCCAGTGAGGCATGAAAAATGAGAGCAGAACGAAGCTACTAAATAACGCAATCACCGTTGCCCCAATCCACCACATGTACTTGTCAGCCTGTCGCGAGATTTGTAACAGGGACATAACAAACACAATGTAAGCGATATTAGAAAACAGAATAGGCCAACTCGCCCCGCCATACCATTGTACTCCCATCAGCTGAGGCAGAACGTGTAACGTAGTGGCATTAAAGACTAAGTTGCCAGCAATGAACAGCGCGTAGCTTAAATCAACCAGACTTAGGCGCGTCACCGACAAGACGAGGTAATAGAAGAACAGACCAACAAACACTCCTAAGCCTAAAAGAGTAATGGTGTTACCAAGGTTAATTTCCCGAATGTACTCTTCTTCCGCCATAACAAAAGGAGTGGGAGGAGCGATATTGAACTGAGAAGCCTGAGAGGTAATGAGGTAATAGTGACCAGGCGTCAACATAGCCTCCCTACCATTACGCAAAAAGTAAGGGTTTGGCTCATTAGACAGCAAGCCACCAGCAAAATGAGCAACTAATCGCCCTTCTACATCAAATAGCCAGTGGTCAAATTTGCCGATCAAGGCTGAATTACGAAAATCAATAACGTAGCTTTTGGGATGGCTTACCTTAAACTCGAGTAAACTGGTGTAGGTTCCACCAGTTAAACCAAAGCTATCGAATGAACCGTTGAAAAACTCATTAATGTCGTTAAATGGGGCGTCAGAAGACCAACGCTTGTCGGCTACCCACGTCACTTCATTCTGAAAAATAGTACTAAAGTTATCTTCTGCGAACGAGTATTGGACAAAGCCAAGCGCTAAGATGAAGAGCAAAGCACACTGTTTTCTAAGGGTATCCATGACCAAAATATCATTCCAATTGATAAGTCTTCAAGCACCGATTATGCAATACCCTGTGTCATAAAAAACAACTTTCAAACTAACATCATTGAAATATGTGACGCTCATCAATACGTCACTTAAAAGAAAAAACCAACGGCATTCAGCGCGTTGGTTTGTAAAAATTATCAATAAACGTCTATTTGATGATTAAGGTCTTGGGCAGATTTCAGACTGAGGGAAGAAGAACTCAATTTCTCTTGCCGCCGACGTTGGGCTATCAGAACCATGAACGGAGTTGTAACGCATGCTTAGTGCGTAGTCCGCTCGGATTGTGCCGCACGCTGCTTCTTCTGGGTTAGTTTTACCCATCAACTCACGGTAACGCGCAATCGCATTTTCACCTTCAAGTACTTGAACCATAATTGGCCCAGACGTCATGAATTCTTTCAATGCAGGGAAAAACTCTTTGCCTTCATGTTCCGCGTAAAAGCCACTCGCTTGCTCTTCTGTTAGATGCACCATCTTCGCGGCAACAATTTGTAGACCCGCTTTCTCAATACGATGGTAAATCTCACCAATCAGGTTGCGCTTAACTGCATCGGGCTTAACGATAGAAAAAGTTCTTTCTAGAGCCATAAGGTATCCTTTCGTTTTCTCTTGTTTAGATAAAGAAGAGGCTCTACGGCCTCTTAATCATTGATATTATTTATTTGCTTGCTGAACCAATAGGCCCGCTAGACTTCGAACGCCAACGCCAGTTGCACCGGCCGCCCATTTATCTGTCGCAGCTTTTCGGTAAGTCGCCGCGCAGTCAAAATGCAGCCAACCTTTTTTATAATCTTCAACAAAGTAAGATAAGAAGGCTGCGGCAGTGCTTGCACCCGGAGAGTAATCACCACTGCTGATGTTTGACAGATCCGCAAAGTTCGATGGCAACATTCCTCTATGGAAGTCAGCCAAAGGCAAAGGCCATAGACCTTCTTTCTCTTCACGCGCTGCCGTCAATGCTTGGTGAGAAAGCTCATCATCAAAGCTCATTAGCGCATGGTAGTCATTACCCAATGCGTTCTTCGCAGCACCCGTTAGAGTCGCACAATCAATAATCAGCTCTGGATTTTGTTCGCTCGCGTAAATCAGGCCATCAGCAAGTACCAAACGCCCTTCCGCATCGGTATTCATGATCTCAACGGTTTTGCCATTCTTGTAGGTAATGATATCTCCCAACTTCAAAGCTCGACCTGAGATCATGTTCTCCGCACAACATAGGATCAACTTCACACGCTTATTCAAACCACGCATGATCGCAAGACCAAGACCGCCGGTAATCGTACCAGAGCCGCCCATGTCCGCTTTCATCGCGGTCATAAATCCAGACGGCTTAATGCTGTAACCACCTGAATCAAAAGTAATGCCTTTACCCACTAGGCAGGCAAACACTGGTGCGTTTTCATCACCTGTCGGGTTAAAGTCCAGTTGTAGCATTGCCGAAGTGCGGTCTGAACCACGACCCACGGCATAGATGCCTTGCCAACCTTCCGCCAACAGATCTTTATCTTTTACGATGCGTGCTTTAACGGTACCTTCTGGGGCTACTGACTTAATAAACTCGGCCGCCATGGTTGCCAATTGACGAGGGGCAACTTCTTCTGCGGTTTTGTTGATGATATCGCGAGTGAAGTCGGTCGCTTTAATTCGCGCGGTCAGCTCAGCTTGATCCGCTTCTGCTAACTCTTGCCATTGGCAGTGATTCTCTTTTTTAGGCCCACGGTAACCCTGGTGAAATGCCCAAACACTTTCCAAATCCCAACCGTCACCAACAAGAGACACTGAAGCGATCCCTTGTCCATCTAGCTTGCGCGCGGCCTTTTGAATGGCACCAAGATCGTGACCTTCTCCAAGGTGAATCGTCGCTCCCTTGTCGGAAAACGAAATTAATGCGTTGTCTCCCCAATGAGGGGCTGCAGGATCTTGGCTTAGAAATACTGACATCTGTGTAGACATGGTTTCTCCTTGTCTGTATTGGCGCTGCCTACGCCTTTTTCTATTCACGATGAGATGTTAACACTTTAATGTTAAATTGATAAAAAAACGGACCCAAAGGCCCGTTATTTTTAGTAAATTTTGTTAACTGCGAGGGATTTCCCGAACAAGTTAATCCATTTCATCCATCCAGCAAAGGATCACCGCTTCTAAAATCTTTTCATTTGATCGATTTGGCTCATCCTCAAACTCTTCCAATTCTAGAATCCATTGGTGAAGATCGGTAAAACGTACCGTTTTTGGATCAACGTCCGGAAACTTATCGCATAGCTCGATCGCAATATCGCGTGAATCTGTCCATTTCATTGCTTACCTTCCTACTCGATGATGAGTTGTTATTATCGTCTTAACGTAAATTGCAGATTAATGATCTTCTGATGCGTGATTCAACGTGTACTTTGGAATCTCAACCACCAGATCTTCATCCGCCACTTTTGCTTGGCAACCAAGACGAGATTCAGGCTCTAGACCCCACGCTTTATCAAGCATGTCATCTTCAAGCTCATCACTCTCTTCAAGAGAATCGAATCCTTCACGAATGACGACGTGACAAGTTGTACAAGCACACGATTTTTCACACGCATGCTCAATACCGATGCCATTTTTTAGCGCGACGTCCAACACCGTGTCACCCGTATTTGCCTCAAGCACTGCACCTTCTGGGCATAAGTCTTCATGGGGTAATACAATAATTTTAGGCATAACTTAATCTCTTAAATATCATTAACTGACTGTCCAGACAGCGCAGCTCGAATTGATTTATCCATACGACGGGAGGCGAAGTCTTGGCTCGCTTTGTCCGTGTCTTTGATGCCCTGTTCAATTGCGTCGGCATTGTCTCCATTGCGTAGCTCGATGAGAGCTTCAATGGCCTTCAACAATGCTTGGCGCTCTTGCTCAGAAAGAAGTTCATCACCATCCGCTTGCATCGCCGCAATCAAGCCTTCGATAACACGATCCGCTTCGACACGCTGTTCTGCCAACGCGCGAGCTTGCATGTCCTCTTTGGCATGGGTCATGGAGTCGCGTAGCATGTTTGCGACCTCATCATCACTCAAACCATAAGAAGGTTTCACCTGAATTTCGGATTGAACACCTGTGCTCTTTTCCATTGCAGTAACTGAAAGCAGACCATCGGCATCAACTTGGTAAGTTACACGAATATGTGCAGCACCCGCAGCCATCGGAGGGATACCTTTCAGCGAAAATCGAGCTAAGGAACGACAGTCGTCCACCATCTCTCGCTCACCTTGAACAATATGTACGCTCATTGCCGTCTGGCCATCTTTAAATGTGGTGAACTCTTGAGCTCGAGCGACAGGAATCGTTGTGTTGCGTGGGACAATTTTCTCAACGAGACCGCCCATGGTTTCGATACCAAGTGACAACGGAATCACATCAAGCAGTAGCATCTCTGAATCTGGCTTGTTGCCAGCCAAAATGTCAGCCTGGATACCGGCACCGATTGCAACGACTTCGTCAGGGTTAATGCTTGTCAGAGGCGTTCGACCAAAAAATTCTCCAACCATCTCACGAACTAGTAGCGTACGTGTTGAACCGCCAACCATAACGACTTCAAGAACATCTTCTGCATCGACATCCGCATCTTTCAGTGCACGGCGACAGGACATCAGCGTTTTTTTAACTAGAGGACGAATCAGATCTTCAAACTCTTCACGGCTTACACTGCCTTTCCAGCCGAAAACATCCACATCTACGATCTCTTTCTCAGAGAAAGCAATTTTTGTATCGGTTGCAATATTAATCAGTGCACGATTCTTTTCAGCAGACAATGCCCCTTCAATACCCGCTTGTTGCATCAGGTATTCCGCCAACAAGTGGTCGAAATCATCACCACCTAACGCGGAATCACCGCCAGTGGCAAGTACTTCAAAGACACCTTTCGACAAACGAAGAATAGAGATGTCAAATGTACCACCACCAAGGTCGTAGACAGCGATCACGCCTTCTTGCCCTGAATCTAAACCATAGGCAATTGCGGCAGCTGTCGGCTCATTCAAAAGACGTAAAACATGCATGCCTGCCAGCTTAGCCGCGTCTTTTGTACCTGCACGTTGTGCATCATCAAAATAAGCCGGTACCGTGATAACCACGCCAGCAAGCTCGCCGCCAAGTGTTTGTTCCGCGCGTTTACCAAGAGACTTTAAAATGTCAGCAGACACTTCAATCGGATTCTTGTCCCCTGCTTTTGTAGAAAGCACAGGTAATCCGTTGTCGCTCTCTTTAAATTGATAAGGTAAGTTCGGGTAACGCTGCTTAATGTCGTCAAGTGAACGGCCCAACAAGCGCTTCACCGAAATAATGGTATTTGCTGGGTCTTGTTCCGCCAACGCTTTCGCAGCCTGACCAACAAGTGGGAGCTCACCAGAGTAGTTCACCACAGAAGGGAGAATACTGTGGCCATTTTCATCTTTTAGCGTAGCAGCATCACCACTACGTACCGACGCAACCAGTGAGTTAGTCGTACCTAAATCAATGCCTGCTGCCAGTTTGTGCTCATGGGGTGCCGAGCTTTGACCCGGTTCTGCTATTTGAAGTAGTGCCATGATTGGTCCTTGTTGCTAACTAGCCGAGGAGTTTATCTTCCACTAGTTCGATTTCGTTCTTTAATTTGGCAATAAATTTAAGCTTACGTACACGTTCCGCAGCTTTGAGCCATAACGCATCATTCAACTCTTGCTCGACGAGGGATAAATGCTGCTTAAACATCTTGCTCACTTTGGCGTCAAAATTGAACAGTGCCTCTTCCGAATCCGAGTGACTTGCAATATCTTCTAGCTCTTCTCGCAACTCCATCTGCTCCATCAGGAACATCGGATCTTGCATCGTTTGCTGTTCTCCGCGTATCTCTACACCATTTTCCGCCAGTAGGTACTCAGCTCGAGATATTGGGCTTTTTAATACTTGATAAGCATCGTTGATTTCCGCTGCTTTCTGGACAGCCATCAGGCGATCACGCTCAGAGGCGGTTGCAAAGTTATCAGGATGAAACTGCTTTTGAAGTTCACGGAACTGTGAAGAAAGAAGGCTACCATCCAGCTTAAACTGACTTGGTAGCCCAAATAATTCAAAGTAATTCATTTAGAATTCGGTCCTTGGTAATCATCTGTGGGCGATTCACCCACAGGCGCTGTCAATTAAACGTTGAAGCTTTCACCACAACCACATTCGCTTTTGGCATTAGGGTTGTTGAACTCAAACCCTTCATTCAGGCCTTCTTTAACGTAATCCAACTCTGTACCGTCCAAATACACGAGGCTTTTTTGATCGATAATGACCTTAACACCATCATGTTCGAATACTGAGTCTTCTTCGTTAAGCTCATCCACAAACTCAAGTACATACGCCATACCAGAACAGCCGGTCGTTTTTACACCCAAACGTAAACCGATACCTTTGCCTCGGTTATCTAGGAATGTCTTAACGCGACTTGCCGCGGTTTCTGTCATTGTGATGGCCATACTGCACCTTAGTTTGTCTATGTAGCGAATGAAACGGGAGGATTGACCTCCCATTATATACAGAATACTTATTCTTGGTGTTTTTTCTTGTAATCAGCAACCGCTGCTTTAATTGCATCTTCCGCAAGAATAGAACAGTGAACTTTTACCGGTGGTAGCTCAAGTTCTTCAGCAATTTCTGCGTTTTTGATTGCTGCAGCTTCATCAATGCTCTTACCTTTAACCCATTCAGTGACAAGTGAGCTTGACGCGATCGCGCTACCACAACCGTAAGTTTTGAACTTTGCATCCTCAATAATGCCTTCTGGCGTTACTTTGATTTGCAGTTTCATAACATCACCACACGCAGGAGCACCAACCATGCCGCTACCCACATTTGGATCTTCTTTATCAAATGAACCAACGTTACGTGGGTTCTCGTAGTGATCGATTACTTTTTCGCTATATGCCATGATAATTTACCTCGAATCCTCTATTAATCTTTGGGAATAACCTGCGTTTTAGTGGTGTGCCCACTCAACTGTGTCTAGGTCAATTCCTTCCTTGTACATATCCCATAGAGGAGACATGTCGCGCAGTTTAGTCACTGCTGTACGAATCTGTTCAATTGCGTAGTCGATTTCTTCTTCTGTAGTGAAACGTCCAAAAGAGAAACGAACTGAGCTGTGTGCGAGTTCATCGTTTAGACCAAGAGCTCGAAGTACGTATGATGGCTCTAAGCTTGCTGATGTACATGCGCTACCTGATGATACCGCTAAGTCTTTAAGAGACATAAGAAGTGATTCACCTTCAACAAAAGCAAAGCTCACGTTTAGGTTATGAGGAACACGTTGTTCAAGGTCACCGTTCACGCTTACCGCTTCAAGATCTTTAACACCGTCAAGTAGGCGGTTACGCAATGCCAAAGCGTGGTCGAAATCTTTTTGCATGTCTTCTTTCGCCACGCGGAATGCTTCACCCATCCCCACAATTTGGTGAGTTGGAAGCGTACCTGAACGGAAGCCACGCTCATGACCGCCACCGTGCATTTGTGCCTCTAGGCGAATACGTGGTTTGCGACGAACGTAAAGCGCGCCAATACCTTTAGGGCCGTAGATTTTATGAGCTGAAAGAGAGATCAAATCGACTTTCATTTCTTGAACATCGATAGGTAATTTACCTGCAGATTGAGCGGCGTCGACATGGAAAACGATCTTACGCTCACGGCATAGTTCACCGATAGATGCGATATCTTGGATTACACCAATTTCGTTGTTCACGTGCATGATTGAAACAAGCACAGTGTCATCTCTCATTGCAGCTTCAAGCTTCTTAAGATCAATAATGCCGTTTGCTTCTGGTTCAAGGTAAGTCACTTCGAAACCTTCACGCTCAAGCTGACGACATGGGTCTAAAACAGCTTTGTGCTCAGTCTTACAAGTGATGACGTGCTTGCCTTTCTTAGAGTAGAAATGCGCAGCACCTTTGATAGCTAGGTTGTCTGATTCAGTCGCACCCGATGTAAATACGATTTCACGTGGGTCCGCATTCAATAAATCTGCAATTTGCTCGCGTGCAGTATCTACCGCTTCTTCTGCCTGCCAGCCATAACGATGTGAACGCGAAGCTGGGTTGCCAAACGTGCCGTCAATAGTCATGTACTGAACCATTTTTTCAGCCACACGAGGATCAACAGGACAAGTCGCTGAATAATCAAGATAAATAGGCAGTTTCATTTTCTACTCCAATGTAACAGGCAAATCGCTTATGAGCGGACATTTACACCGATGGGTGCGGTGTTTGTATTTTTTGTAGCAAACCCATGGTTGACGGCAAGATCAATGTCTTGGCGGTCAGAAATTTCTAGGACTTCATTATCATGCATTAACTCACCTAAGGTGATGTTGTTCAAGAAGTCGCTAATACGTGAACTCAAGTCACGCCACAGTGTGTGAGTTAGGCAACGAGTGCCACCTTGGCAGTCTCCTTTCCCATTGCATTTAGTCGCATCTACAGATTCGTCTACCGCCGCAATGACCGTACCAATAGAGATAGACTGAGCGTCTTCACCAAGTCGGTAACCACCGCCAGGACCACGAACACTTGCAACCAAACCCGCTTTACGTAGTTTAGAGAAAAGCTGCTCTAGGTAAGATAGAGAGATCCCTTGACGCTCTGAAATATCAGCCAGAGGTACAGGGTTTTGTTGCGAATGCAGAGCCACATCTAACATGGCTGTCACTGCGTATCTTCCTTTAGATGTAAGTCTCATATAACACCATATCCACACCGTTAATATGGTAGGAATTCTTCCATACCTGACTATTTTGGTCAAGTATTTAATTGACTATTTTAGTCAGGTATTTAACCACTTTGCTTATATGGACAAAATCACTCGTTTATACGCTTTTCTATCGCAGTAAGAACACCACGTAAAATGTTCAGCTCTTGAGCTTCTGGTCTCGCGCGATTAAACAAACGACGCAGTTTATTCATCACCTTACCTGGTTGGTCTTCACTGATAAACTGGGTCTTTTGAGCCACTTTTTCAAGGTGCTCAAAGAACATTTCCAGCTCTTTGTGTCTTGGATATTCAACCAATTCGGTAGTCGCGTACTGGCTTTGCTCTTTTTCAAGGAAGGCCATACGTACTTCATAGCTCAGAGTCTGAACAGCCATCGCCAAATTGAGAGAGCTATATTCAGGGTTTGCAGGGATACAAACGTGGTAATGGCAGGTTTGCAATTCATCGTTGGTTAACCCCGTACGCTCTCGACCAAATACCAAAGCCACTGGGGCGCTTTGTCCTTCTTCGACAAACTTAACCCCACATTCTCGCGGTTCAAGCATTGGCCACTCCAATGTGCGAGAGCGAGCGCTCGATCCCACAACAAGGGCGCAGTCAGAGACAGCTTCAGTTAACGACGAGACTATCTTAGCATTCTCAGCGATATCACTCGCCCCCGCAGCTAAAGCGAGGGCCTGTTCATCGACGCTGCATTGAGGATCAACTAGCACTAAATTACTCAAACCCATGACTTTCATAGCACGAGCGGCGGAGCCAATATTTCCAGAGTGCGAAGTCCCCACAAGGACAACTTTTACGTTGTGAAGCATCGATGAATCCTAAAGCTATTAATAAAGCGGCAAGATAATAGCATATACCTGACTAAAATGGTCAGGTCCTTTCTGATTAAAAACCAAGAGGACAAAAATTAACCGCTTCCATTTGGTCATTTATCTGGTATACTGCCGCCCGTTTTTCTGTTCTTTAACATCCGTTGGGAAATTAGTATGCATCCAATGCTTAATATCGCTATTCGTGCTGCACGAAAAGCAGGCAATCATATTGCTAAATCTTTAGAAAATGCTGAGAAGATCGAATCAACTCAGAAAGGCACGAACGACTTTGTTACTAACGTAGACAAAGAAGCAGAAGCTATCATTATCGATACGATTAAAGCGTCGTACCCAGAACACTGCATCGTCGCAGAAGAAAATGGCGTTATCGAAGGTAAAGATAAAGAAGTACAATGGATCATCGACCCACTGGATGGCACTTCAAACTTTGTAAAAGGTTTACCACATTTTTCTGTCTCTATCGCTGTTCGCTTTAAAGGTAAAACAGAAGTTGCTTGTGTTTACGACCCAATGCTCAATGAGCTATTCACAGCTCAACGCGGTGCTGGTGCTCAGCTAAACAACGCACGTATCCGTGTAAAACAGCTAAAAGACCTTCAAGGCACTATTCTAGCGACTGGTTTCCCATACAAGCAAAAACAGCACTCTGAATCTTACTTCAAGATCATGTCTGCGCTATTTGTAGACTGTGCTGACTTCCGTCGTACTGGCTCTGCCGCTCTAGACCTATGTTATGTTGCAGCAGGCCGTGTTGATGGTTTCTTCGAGCTAGGTCTTAAGCCTTGGGACATCGCAGCGGGCGAACTGATCGCTCGAGAGGCTGGTGCTATCATCACCGATTTCGCAGGTGGCACTGACTACATGAAGTCAGGTAATGTTGTAGCGTCAAGCGCACGCGGTGTTAAAGGCATGCTTAAGCATATCCGTGAACACGGTAACGAAGCACTACTTAAATAAATCAAGCTCCGTCACAGCTGATTATGAAGCCCGCTCTTTGAGCGGGCTTTTTTATTGTCTAAAGCATCTATAATCAATATTGCACCTCCATAGTGGATTGTTCGCCTTATGAATTACCAACTTTCTTTCGCTTGCTTACTAATGTGTCCAACAATGCTGCAAGCGAAATCTATTGTCATTGCAATTGAGGACTACCCTCCCCATACGTCCAGCTCCAACGCTGAGCATAGGTTGCTGCAAGATCCAGTGACCAAAGTATTTGAGTCGCTAGGCTACCAAGTTGTCTATGAATACACCTCATGGGCAAGAGCATTGAAAGGGGTTAGATCTGGGAAGTTTGATGCAACATTCCCTTGGTTCGAAAATAAAGATCGACGAGATCATTTCATACTTTCAGATAAATTAATGACACAAAAAGTCGTGTTCTTTCATCGCAAGGATAATGGATTTGATTGGCAAACCGACGAAGACCTTGCTTCATATACGTTGGGAGCTGTGGTCGATTACACAGCGCGGGATGTGCTCATTGAGATGGGACTAAAGCCATTCACTGGAAACACTGATAGCTATGTATTTCAATTGCTGTTCAAAGGGCGAATAGATGCCTATCCTGCTACGATTGAAACTGGGCAGATGAGAATTGATCAAGTACTCCCAAAAGAGGCGGCTGAAGAGTTAACCTATCATAACAAACCACTGTTCGAACAAGATATGTATTTACTTTTTTCTAAAGAGAAGTTTAAAGACTCTGCTCTACCTGAGAAGTTCAATCAGAAGTGGAATGATTATCTAAGAAGCGAAAAGCCGCTCGAGAAATAGAGTTAGGGGCAGATGCATTAATGGTTGCAGCTCAGTAATAAAAGCCACGTCACTTGCCTATAGACAATTAGGATTCAGCAAGTAAGCCTTGTTCTTTTGGCAAGACGGGGAATACGCTGCTCTGCCAATTGAATACTTCAATACCAAAAAGTAAAAAGGCTCTAGTCTTTCGACTAGAGCCTTAGATATGGCAGGGGTGGAGAGATTCGAACTCCCAACACGCGGATTTGGAATCCGCTGCTCTGCCAATTGGAGCTACACCCCTATCTTCGTGTTTATTGAGACGACTCTCAAATAAGTGGCGGAGTGGACGGGACTCGAACCCGCGACCCCCGGCGTGACAGGCCGGTATTCTAACCAACTGAACTACCACTCCGCAGTGGCATACTCACTATCAAGCAAGTGTCCATCTTTTGTCTTCACTTTTAAAAAGTGAAAATAAATTGGAAGCCTGGCGATGTCCTACTCTCACATGGGGAAGCCCCACACTACCATCGGCGCTAATTCGTTTCACTTCTGAGTTCGGCATGGAATCAGGTGGGTCCAAATCGCTATGGTCGCCAAGCAAATTCTTTAATCTGGAAAGCTGTTTGTGTTCTCTATAACACAATCAAAGTATTCTTATTTGAGTCCATCAAAACCCTTTGGGTGTTGTATGGTTAAGCCTCACGGGCAATTAGTACAGGTTAGCTCAATACCTCACAGCACTTACACACCCTGCCTATCAACGTTCTAGTCTCGAACAACCCTTTAGGACTCTCAAGGAGTCAGGGAAGACTCATCTCAGGGCTCGCTTCCCGCTTAGATGCTTTCAGCGGTTATCGATTCCGAACTTAGCTACCGGGCAATGCGTCTGGCGACACAACCCGAACACCAGAGGTTCGTCCACTCCGGTCCTCTCGTACTAGGAGCAGCCCCCTTCAATCTTCCAACGCCCACGGCAGATAGGGACCGAACTGTCTCACGACGTTCTAAACCCAGCTCGCGTACCACTTTAAATGGCGAACAGCCATACCCTTGGGACCGACTTCAGCCCCAGGATGTGATGAGCCGACATCGAGGTGCCAAACACCGCCGTCGATATGAACTCTTGGGCGGTATCAGCCTGTTATCCCCGGAGTACCTTTTATCCGTTGAGCGATGGCCCTTCCATTCAGAACCACCGGATCACTATGACCTGCTTTCGCACCTGCTCGAATTGTCATTCTCGCAGTCAAGCGGGCTTATGCCATTGCACTAACCTCACGATGTCCAACCGTGATTAGCCCACCTTCGTGCTCCTCCGTTACTCTTTGGGAGGAGACCGCCCCAGTCAAACTACCCACCAGGCACTGTCCGCAACCCCGATAAGGGGTCAACGTTAGAACATCAACACTACAAGGGTGGTATTTCAAGGACGGCTCCACCGATACTGGCGTACCGGTTTCAAAGCCTCCCACCTATCCTACACATGTAGGGTCAATGTTCAGTGCCAAGCTGTAGTAAAGGTTCACGGGGTCTTTCCGTCTAGCCGCGGGTACACTGCATCTTCACAGCGATTTCAATTTCACTGAGTCTCGGGTGGAGACAGCGTGGCCATCATTACGCCATTCGTGCAGGTCGGAACTTACCCGACAAGGAATTTCGCTACCTTAGGACCGTTATAGTTACGGCCGCCGTTTACCGGGGCTTCGATCAAGAGCTTCGTACAAGTACTAACCCCATCAATTAACCTTCCGGCACCGGGCAGGCGTCACACCGTATACGTCATCTTACGATTTTGCACAGTGCTGTGTTTTTAATAAACAGTTGCAGCCACCTGGTATCTGCGACTCTCATCAGCTCCATCCGCGAGGGACTTCACCGTCAAGAGCGTACCTTCTCCCGAAGTTACGGTACCATTTTGCCTAGTTCCTTCACCCGAGTTCTCTCAAGCGCCTTGGTATTCTCTACCCGACCACCTGTGTCGGTTTGGGGTACGATTCCTTACAATCTGAAGCTTAGAGGCTTTTCCTGGAAGCATGGCATCAATGACTTCACACCCGTAGATGCTCGACGTCGTGTCTCAGCCTTAAAGAGAGCCGGATTTACCTAACTCTCAAGCCTACGCACTTGAACCTGGACAACCGTCGCCAGGCCCACCTAGCCTTCTCCGTCCCCCCATCGCAATTGTAAGAAGTACGGGAATATTAACCCGTTTCCCATCGACTACGCCTTTCGGCCTCGCCTTAGGGGTCGACTTACCCTGCCCCGATTAACGTTGGACAGGAACCCTTGGTCTTCCGGCGAGGAGGTTTTTCACCCCCTTTATCGTTACTCATGTCAGCATTCGCACTTCTGATACCTCCAGCATGCTTTACAACACACCTTCAACGGCTTACAGAACGCTCCCCTACCCAATGACTAAAAGTCATTGCCGCAGCTTCGGTTTATAGCTTAGCCCCGTTACATCTTCCGCGCAGGCCGACTCGACTAGTGAGCTATTACGCTTTCTTTAAATGATGGCTGCTTCTAAGCCAACATCCTAGCTGTCTAAGCCTTCCCACATCGTTTCCCACTTAGCTATAATTTGGGACCTTAGCTGGCGGTCTGGGTTGTTTCCCTCTCCACGACGGACGTTAGCACCCGCCGTGTGTCTCCCGGATAGTACTTACTGGTATTCGGAGTTTGCAAAGGGTTGGTAAGTCGGGATGACCCCCTAGCCTTAACAGTGCTCTACCCCCAGTAGTATTCATCCGAGGCTCTACCTAAATAGATTTCGGGGAGAACCAGCTATCTCCAGGTTTGATTGGCCTTTCACCCCTAGCCACAAGTCATCCGCTAATTTTTCAACATTAGTCGGTTCGGTCCTCCAGTTGATGTTACTCAACCTTCAACCTGCCCATGGCTAGATCACCTGGTTTCGGGTCTATATCCAGCAACTCGACGCCCAGTTAAGACTCGATTTCTCTACGGCTCCCCTAGATGGTTAACCTTGCTACTGAATATAAGTCGCTGACCCATTATACAAAAGGTACGCAGTCACAGGACAAGCCTGCTCCTACTGCTTGTACGTACACGGTTTCAGGTTCTATTTCACTCCCCTCACAGGGGTTCTTTTCGCCTTTCCCTCACGGTACTGGTTCACTATCGGTCAGTCAGTAGTATTTAGCCTTGGAGGATGGTCCCCCCATATTCAGACAGGATATCACGTGTCCCGCCCTACTCGATTTCACTGAACACACATCGTCAACTACGGGACTATCACCCTGTATCGTCGGACTTTCCAGACCGTTCGTCTAACGCGTGTAAAGCTTAAGGGCTAGTCCAATTTCGCTCGCCGCTACTTTCGGAATCTCGGTTGATTTCTTTTCCTCGGGGTACTTAGATGTTTCAGTTCCCCCGGTTCGCCTCGTTATGCTATGTATTCACATAACGATACTTGCTTATGCAAGTGGGTTTCCCCATTCGGAAATCCCAGACTCAAATGGTTTTTACTACCTAATCTGGGCTTATCGCAAGTTAATACGTCCTTCATCGCCTCTGACTGCCAAGGCATCCACCGTGTACGCTTAGTCACTTAACCATACAACCCCAAAGAGTTTCGCGAAGCGAATCTTGAGGATGTTGTTAAACAACCAAAGTTGTCTGCAATTTTTATACATGTGCAGACACGATTTTGCCGGACTCAAATTCCAAGAACACTTGAATGTGTTGTATTGGTGTTTGTCTTAACGACAAACATTGAGAACTTTACAATCAACAATAATTTGTTGATTTGTCAGCTTTCCAAATTGTTAAAGAGCTAGATTTCTTTCGAAACCATTTTTAAAGACTCTGCCTTCTATTAAAAGAAAGAAGAACACTTAAAGATGGTGGAGCTATGCGGGATCGAACCGCAGACCTCCTGCGTGCAAGGCAGGCGCTCTCCCAGCTGAGCTATAGCCCCATCAAGGTGTCGATACTGTATGCCAATTTCAAGGAAATTGGTGGGTCTGAGTGGACTTGAACCACCGACCTCTCGCTTATCAGGCGAACGCTCTAACCACCTGAGCTACAGACCCAGTATCGTCTCTAAAACGTAATAAACCATCAATCTGTGTGAACACTCATCGCAATAATCATCGTATAAGGAGGTGATCCAGCGCCAGGTTCCCCTAGCGCTACCTTGTTACGACTTCACCCCAGTCATGAACCACAAAGTGGTGAGCGTCCCCCCGAAGGTTAAACTACCCACTTCTTTTGCAGCCCACTCCCATGGTGTGACGGGCGGTGTGTACAAGGCCCGGGAACGTATTCACCGTGGCATTCTGATCCACGATTACTAGCGATTCCGACTTCATGGAGTCGAGTTGCAGACTCCAATCCGGACTACGACGCACTTTTTGGGATTCGCTCACTCTCGCAAGTTGGCTGCCCTCTGTATGCGCCATTGTAGCACGTGTGTAGCCCTACTCGTAAGGGCCATGATGACTTGACGTCGTCCCCACCTTCCTCCGGTTTATCACCGGCAGTCTCCCTGGAGTTCCCACCCGAAGTGCTGGCAAACAAGGATAAGGGTTGCGCTCGTTGCGGGACTTAACCCAACATTTCACAACACGAGCTGACGACAGCCATGCAGCACCTGTCTCTCAGTTCCCGAAGGCACACTCGTATCTCTACAAGCTTCTGAGGATGTCAAGAGTAGGTAAGGTTCTTCGCGTTGCATCGAATTAAACCACATGCTCCACCGCTTGTGCGGGCCCCCGTCAATTCATTTGAGTTTTAATCTTGCGACCGTACTCCCCAGGCGGTCTACTTAACGCGTTAGCTCCGAAAGCCACGGCTCAAGGCCACAACCTCCAAGTAGACATCGTTTACGGCGTGGACTACCAGGGTATCTAATCCTGTTTGCTCCCCACGCTTTCGCATCTGAGTGTCAGTATCTGTCCAGGGGGCCGCCTTCGCCACCGGTATTCCTTCAGATCTCTACGCATTTCACCGCTACACCTGAAATTCTACCCCCCTCTACAGTACTCTAGTCTGCCAGTTTCAAATGCAATTCCGAGGTTGAGCCCCGGGCTTTCACATCTGACTTAACAAACCACCTGCATGCGCTTTACGCCCAGTAATTCCGATTAACGCTCGCACCCTCCGTATTACCGCGGCTGCTGGCACGGAGTTAGCCGGTGCTTCTTCTGCAGCTAACGTCAAACGGATGTGCTATTAACACACCCGCCTTCCTCACTGCTGAAAGTACTTTACAACCCGAAGGCCTTCTTCATACACGCGGCATGGCTGCATCAGGCTTGCGCCCATTGTGCAATATTCCCCACTGCTGCCTCCCGTAGGAGTCTGGACCGTGTCTCAGTTCCAGTGTGGCTGATCATCCTCTCAGACCAGCTAGGGATCGTCGCCTTGGTGAGCCCTTACCTCACCAACTAGCTAATCCCACCTGGGCATATCCTGACGCGAGAGGCCCGAAGGTCCCCCTCTTTGAGCCGAAGCTATTATGCGGTATTAGCCATCGTTTCCAATGGTTATCCCCCACATCAGGGCAATTTCCCAGGCATTACTCACCCGTCCGCCGCTCGACGCCGTTATCGTTCCCCGAAGGTTCAGACAACTCGTTTCCGCTCGACTTGCATGTGTTAGGCCTGCCGCCAGCGTTCAATCTGAGCCATGATCAAACTCTTCAATTTAAGATTTTGTCGGCTCAATGAATACTGAACATTACATAAGTAATGTTTGAATTGACTGTGCTGAATCTTTCGATTCAATGGTCACTTCGTTTCATTGAAACCTAATTTGAAACCGAAGCTTCTAATTGGATTATCATCAACGAGTGCCCACACAGATTGATAGGTTTATATTGTTAAAGAGCTTTGCTTTGAGCTTTCTATCAAAGCGGACGGCCATTCTATCGATATAACTTTAAGTGTCAAACACTTTTTTCGTTACTTCTCTGAAAGTTACTAACTTCACTTTCAAGCCGTTTGTTAATCAGGTTTCCCGTGACAACGGAGGCGCATTATAGGGAGTTATCTGACAAGCACAAGCCCTAAATGCAAAAAAACACCAACCATTGAATCGTTCGCATACATTTCACACAAAGCGCGCAAAACTCAAACAAAAAGGGCCTTAAAAGGCCCTTTAAATAAAACATAACTACTGATGCGCGATGATCTGGTCATTGTTAACCAAGAGTTTTACCGGTTTCTCAGGGATAACTCTGCCCGCTAATATCGCTTTAGCAAGTGGGTTTTCTACACTCTGTTGAATTGCACGTTTCAAAGGTCGTGCTCCAAACACAGGATCAAACCCAACTTGCGCAATCAGATCAAGAGCCTTATCCGAGACTTCAAGTACGTAACCTTTGTCTTCCATCCTATCCGACAAACGTTTCAACTGAATGGACGCTATCGATTTAATATGCTCTTGAGCCAATGGGTGGAAGACAACACTTTCATCGACGCGGTTTAAGAACTCAGGTCTGAAGTGCTTGCTTACCACCTCCATCACTTGTTCTTTCATTCCCTCATAATCAAGCGCTCCAAAGTTTTCTTGGATACGTGCAGACCCGAGATTTGATGTCATGATCACAACCGTATTTCGAAAATCAACAGTTCGCCCTTGACCATCGGTTAGTCGACCATCATCAAGCACCTGCAGTAAAATATTGAAAACATCTGGATGTGCCTTCTCTACTTCATCAAGCAATATCACCGAATAAGGTTTCCGGCGAACAGCCTCTGTGAGGTAACCACCTTCCTCATAACCCACATAGCCCGGAGGCGCACCAACGAGTCTCGCGACGGAATGCTTTTCCATAAACTCAGACATGTCGATACGAACCATCGCATCTTCACTGTCAAACATAAAGTGAGCCAGTGTTTTGCAAAGCTCTGTTTTACCCACGCCAGTTGGCCCTAGGAATAGGAACGAACCAATTGGCTTATTGGGATCCGACAAGCCCGCTCGACTACGGCGGATGGCATCGGAAACCACTTCTACGGCTTCCGTTTGACCAATAACACGCTTGTGGAGAACTTCCTCCATCTGAAGCAGTTTCTCTTTTTCCGCTTCGAGCATTTTTGAAACAGGAATACCCGTTTGCTTTGATAGTACTTCAGCAATCTCGTTGTCTGTTACCTTGTTACGGAGCAAGGTCATTTCTTGCATCTCAGCCTGTGTTGCCAGATCGAGTTGCTTTTCCAGTTCGGGAATACGCCCATATTGAAGTTCAGACATTCGATTGAGATCACCAGCACGGCGAGCGAACTCCATATCTAAGCGAGCTTGTTCTAACTCAGACTTGATATGCTGAGTCCCTGACAACGCAGCTTTCTCTGCATTCCAGACCTCATCTAACTCCGCGAACTCGCGTTCTTTCTCTGCAAGTTCTTCATTGAGTATGTTGAGGCGTTTTTCACTCGCGTCGTCATGCTCATTCGTTAACGCTTGTTGCTCAATCTTAAGTTGGATGATTTTCCGTTCAAGCTTGTCTAGCGCTTCAGGCTTGGAGTCAATTTGCATACGAATACTCGATGCGGCCTCATCGATCAGGTCGATGGCTTTATCAGGTAACTGTCTATCTGACACATAGCGATGTGACAAACTTGCCGCAGCTACGATGGCCGGATCGGTTATTTCAACATGATGATGCAGTTCGTAACGCTCCTTTAGACCACGTAAGATCGCAACCGTATCTTCAACGGTTGGCTCATCGACAATCACTTTTTGAAAGCGACGCTCTAACGCCGGATCTTTCTCTATGTACTGGCGGTATTCATCCAAAGTTGTTGCACCAACGCAATGCAGTTCTCCGCGCGCCAAAGCGGGCTTCAACATATTACCGGCATCCATAGAGCCTTCGCCTTTACCCGCGCCGACCATGGTATGAATCTCATCAATAAAGAGGATAATATTGCCCTCTTCTTTAGAGAGTTCGTTCAAGACCGATTTTAAGCGCTCCTCAAACTCACCACGGTACTTAGCACCAGCCACCAGCGCGCCCATATCTAATGAGAGCACTCGACGTCCGCGAAGCCCTTCTGGCACTTCATTGTTCACGATACGCTGCGCTAAACCCTCTACAATGGCCGTTTTACCAACCCCAGGCTCACCAATGATCACTGGATTGTTTTTGGTGCGACGCTGCAGTACTTGGATAGTTCTGCGAATTTCATCATCACGACCAATCACCGGATCCAGTTTGCCTTGTTCAGCCCGTTCAGTCAGGTCAATCGTAAACTTCTCTAACGCTTGACGTAGCTCTTCTGCGTTTTGGTCATTAACCTTTTGACCTCCCCGCACTTTATCAATCGCTTCGCTTATTTTATCTTCCGTTAGACCTTGCTCTTTTAGCAATGCACCTAACGGACCGCGATCTTCAATTGCCGCAAGTAGGAAAATTTCAGAAGAGATGTAGGCGTCTTGACGCTTTTGGGCAACCTTGTCACATAAGTTAAACATGGTCCCCATTGCACTAGAGAGTTGAACGTCTCCCCCAATGCCACTGACTTTAGGCAATCGATCTAAGATCTCGCTAAGCTTTGAGCGTAGCTGCGTGATGTCTACATTGAGCATCGTTAACAACGGACGAATCGGACTACCATCCTGATCCATCAGTGCCACCATTAAATGAACTGGCTCTATGTATTGATGATCGCGGCCCAACGCCAACGATTGAGCGTCAGATATCGCGATTTGAAATTTACTTGTGAATCTGTCAAGACGCATATCTACCTTCCTAACCTCAACTGAGAATAATTCTATAATCAGTATGAAAGATGGCTACGCGATGTCAGATTTTCAAGGGAGGAGATAAGATAAAATCACCTTATCTGATGTGGAAATGAACTAGGATTCAATCCAAATAAACGTGGCTTGGCGTCCGGTCACACCATCACGGCGATATGAGTAAAACTGCTCTGGGTTTTGATAGGTACACAGGTCACTGTAATAGACTTGCGTAACGCCTGATTTGTTAAGCCTCTGTGTAACAAGAAGGTTCATATCAGCCAGATATTTACCTGAGCTACCTTTGTCTTGAAAAGCGAGTTTAGCTTGAGGATCAAAAGAGCAAAACGTATTCAACACATCTTCGCCAACTTCAAATGCACTTTTGCCTATGGCTGGCCCAATCCAAGCCATGACTTCTCCTTCAAAATGAAGCAGCGCATTTTCGACAATGCCGTTAGCCAAACCACGCCAACCAGCATGAACCGCCGCGACTTGAGTGCCATCTGTATTGGTCAATAAAACCGGCAAGCAATCCGCGGTCATCGCAGAACAGACAATGCCTGAGTTTTGGGTAAACAGGCCATCAGCATTTAACACTTCATCTGTGGGTTGGTTCGCTTTAGTGACCACTGTCGAGTGTGTCTGGTTAAGCCAAACAGGCACCGATGGCATTTTGGCAAACTCTGCCAGCAATGCTCTATTTTGCTGAACTGTTTTATCATCATCCCCAACGTGAGCCCCGAGGTTCAAGCCGTTATAAGGTGCCTGTGAGCAGCCTCCAGTTCGAGTTGAAGCAAACGCTTTGATATTTTTGGGCGCAGGCCAGTTGGGGATAATCATTTCCATAGCTAGAACTCGTCTTGTAAACCGTGTTCTTGAGTATCTTGACGCAGCGCTTCCGCCATTTCGACCATATCATCAGGAACAGGGGCATGGAATTCGACTTCTTCACCGGTAATAGGGTGTTCAAATTTAAGCATCACCGCGTGCAGCGCTTGACGGTCAAAGCTGCGGATTTTTTCCGCCAGTTCTTCAGTTGCGCCACTAGGAATACGCGCTCGGCCACCATACGCACTATCCCCTAATAGAGGATGCTGTAGATAGGACATGTGAACACGAATTTGGTGAGTACGACCCGTTTCCAAGCGAAGGCGGATGCGCGTATGTTCGCGAAAGTGCTCCGCAACACGGTAATGCGTCACCGCTGGTTTACCCATTGGGCTAACCGCCATCAAAGTACGTTTAGTCGAATGACGACCGATCGGCTGTTCAATTCGACCACCCGCTGTCATGCGGCCAATCGCGATGGCTTCATACTCACGGACAAAATTGCGTTTTTTCTGCAAAGCACGTACTAGACGAGTTTGCGCAGGGACGGTTTTCGCTACAACCATTAAGCCGGTAGTATCTTTATCTAAACGATGGACGATACCTGCGCGAGGCACTTCGGCTATGTTTGGGTAATGATGCAACAACGCATTAAGGACGGTACCATCTGGCGTGCCCGCTCCTGGGTGAACAACAAAACCACGCGGTTTGTTAATCACCAAAATATCGTCATCTTCATAGACGATATCAAGAGGAATATCTTGCGCTTCCCAGCGCTCTTCATCTTCAAGTTCCGCTTGCAGAATGATTTCCTCCCCGCCCATCACTTTGGTGCGAGGTTTGGTTACAACTTCACCGTTGACTTGGACTTTCCCCGCCAACAACCATTCTTTTAGTCGAGAGCGCGAAAAATCGGCGAATAATTCGGCGATAGCTTGATCCAGGCGTTGACCCAGTTGGCTATCTTTTACTGTATTGGTTAATTCAATCTGCTGAGCCATATCGAACTTTTTTAAAAACTGTGAGACTAATTGTCACTACTGTGGAAAAATAGACTACTCACCACAACTCATTCACTCGAGTTGATCGGGTATAATTGGACATTGTATCCGTTACTGCCCAGAAAGTAACGGAAGAGCAGAAATATTTATCTCAAGGAATCGAATCCTGATATGAAAAAGCATACTTTATCTGGCTTGTTGGCACTATCTGTACTGGTTGGCTGCTCAAGCAGCGAAGAGATCGTGCCAGACGTGCCACCATCTGAGCTGTATTCAGAAGCCCAGGTTTCGCTTCAAAGTGGTAACTGGCTTTCGGCCATCAGTCAGCTTGAAGCCTTGGACTCTCGTTACCCATTTGGCGCGTACTCAGAGCAAGTTCAGCTGGATTTGATTTACGCCTACTACAAAAATGACGACTTAGCTTTAGGGCTGGCAACCATTGAACGCTTTACCCGCCTAAACCCAACCCATGAAAAGCTCGACTGGGTTTTGTATATGCGCGGGCTGACACACATGGCACAAGATCGTAACTTTATGCACGATTTGTTCAATGTTGATCGTAGCGACCGCGACCCTGAACCGGTGAAAAAAGCGTTTGCTGATTTCAAGCGCCTACTTGAACGCTACCCGACTAGCCTATACGCAGAAGATTCGCAAAAACGAATGCTCGCGCTAAAGAACCGTCTAGCTGAATACGATTTGGCTACCGCAGATTTTTATCTTCGCCGAGAGGCTTGGATTGCGGCAATCAACCGTACGCAAGAACTACAAAAAACTTATCCAGATACGGTAGCGGCTCGCAAGTCACTGAAGATACAGCTGGAAGCCTACAAGCAGCTTGGTTTAGAAGATGCGATCAAACGTACGGAAGAGTTGATAAAGCTCAACCCAATTTAATTGGTGATTAATTAATCAGAACCGCTTCACATTTGGAGCGGTTTTTTTATGCACTTTCTTGGCTCAAATCAATCCTTGGACCTATTTTTAACCAATGAAGTTAAGAGGTTAATGAATGTTCAAAGTTGTATTAAGTCTTATTATTTTGTCACTCTCTATATCCCGCTGTTTTGCTCTTTCTCTCTCTCCTTTGCAAAAAGAGCCTTACTTGGGAGACTTGCCAGCTCTAGAGAAAAAAGGCGTCATTCGTGTTCTGGTCGCTGCCGATCTAGGTTTTTACTACATCGAAGATGGCAGACCGAAAGGCATCCTCGCGGAACTCCTCTACCATTTCGAAAAACAACTCAAACAACGCTCTTCCTATTTCAATCTACAAATCATTCCCGTTCATCGTGATGAGCTGATTCCTTCATTAGTGCAAGGATACGGCGATCTGATTGTGGCCAACCTAACGATAACGCCCGCACGTCTTAACTCTATCGATTTCAGCTTACCCGTATTAAAGGGGGTCAAAGAACGGCTTGTCACTGACCAATCCGTTGCTTCGATAGAAAACATCGAACAACTTAGCGGTAAAGAGGTTTGGGTTCGCGCAAGTTCCAGCTACTTCGAAAGCCTTCAGCAACTAAACCACCAGCTAGATAGCCTCGGCCTCCCTCCCGTGATTGTTCGGTTTGTCGAAGAAACACTGCAGGATCTTGAGTTGGTCGAACTCGTCAATCAAGGCCATATCAGCGCAACTATCTTAGACAGCCACAAAACAGAGCTTTGGCTCAAAGTCATGGACAATATTCAGGTACATGACTCAGTTCCCCTAAGAATAAATGGAGAAATTGCTTGGGCTATGAGAAAGAACAGTCCACAGCTGCAAACCTTTGTAAATCAATATTTGAAGACTTCCCGATCAGGTACCTTGCTCGGCAACGTTATTTACAGCAAGTATCTAGACAATACTCAGTGGCTGAGAAAAATCCTTAACCCAAACCATATCAACCGATTAGAAGCACTGTCGGGAATTTTTTCTCTCTACTCCGACCAATATGATTTTGATCCCATGATGATTTCAGCCCAGGGATTCCAAGAGTCGGGGTTAGACCAAAGTAAAGTGTCACACAAAGGCGCAGTGGGCGTTATGCAAGTCCTTCCTAGCACGGCAAAAGACCCTAACGTGAATATTCCCGACATTTACAAAGTCGACAATAATATCCACGCTGGCGTGAAATATATGCGCTTCCTAAAAGACCGATACTTTAGCGATGACAAAATCAGCCCAGACAACCAAGTTTACTTTGCACTCGCCGCATATAACGCCGGTCCTGCTAACATTAGACGCGTTCGCCGACTAGCTTCCCAGCAAGGCTACGATCCAAACAAGTGGTTTAAGAATGTCGAAATCATGGCCAGACGGCACATTGGTAGAGAGCCCGTGCACTACGTTGCTAACATCAACCGCTACTTCGTTATTTATAAGCAATTAGAAGCATTAAAAACGCTACGCGAGAGTCAATCTGCGTCAAACGCCATCAAAATAGATTTTTGGCGATAGCCGAATACAAGAGTTCAGGGAGCCACTAAGAAGGCATTGGGATAGAACGTGAGAAAAAGTGGAAGAACATTCACACTTTTGGTTGGGTTAAAGTTTAACCAAGGCTTTTTTTGAATCGAAAGAATGCGCTAAAAAACGAATGATTTTTAGTGCCTTACCTCTCCCAATCTAATGAGATTTCATTCTTACACAAGCTTTTTCGTAGTGACATCGATACACTCTTTGAGATGGATCACGTTTGTTTTGGGTGTTGAAAAACAGCAATCAAATAATGATCTCTGTCACATTATTTTTATCCATGAGCGGTAATCTGAACTCAACCCATGAGGGATGACACAGAGGAAAACATCTATGAAAGTAAACATCACTGGTAAAAATATCGACATCACCTCTGCAATCCGCACTCATATTGAGAGCAAATTTAAAAAGTTGGAAAAATGGCAAGTAGACATTATTGGTTGCCAAACAAGCTTCAGTGAGGAGCCGAACAAACAGATGAAGTTTGAAGCTGTCATCACGGTACCAAAAGGCCAACTGGTTGCATCTGCAACACACGAAGATTTATACGCTGCCGTTAATGAGGTAGAACAGAAACTAGAACGTCAGCTAAACAAACTACGCCACAAACCAGAAGCTCGCCGCACTGAGAAGCCAGAGCTAGAAGAAACTGAGCTAGAAGCGGAATAGGTTTACTGCACTAAGAGGATTCAAAAAATAGCGCCGAAAGGCGCTATTTTTTTGCTTGACGCTCCACTGGTGGTTGCTTATTGTGTTTACGGTTCCCACGATAAGTAGTGATTTATGCAAACAAACAACCTGTTCTTTTTTGACTTCTTTTTTCTCCACTAAATTTGGAGGCAGCCTCGTTTGCGGAAGATAAGTCAAAAACGAACAGGAAGCCTCCCACTGGGAGGCTTTTTTATTTTTAAGGAATACAGGATGACTGAACAAAAATACTCGCTCGAAGAGATCCGATTAAGACTAAATGAGCTTGACGATCAATTACTGCATCTACTATCTGAGCGTAGAAAAATGAGTATTGAAGTCGCGAAGAGTAAAGTTCAAACATCTAAGCCCGTGCGCGATGCTGGCCGAGAGCAACAGCTTCTTGTCAAACTCATTAATGCAGGCAAAGACAAATATGAGTTAGATGCTCAATATATCACGAAACTTTTCCACACCATCATTGAAGACTCCGTACTACTGCAACAGTCGTATCTACAAAATCTTGCTAACCCTGAACTTAGCCGAAAACCTCTTGCTCGAGTCGCTTTTCTTGGCGCCAAAGGCTCATACTCACACCTTGCAAGTCGTGAGTATTTCAGCCGGAAAAATACGGAACTCATTGAGCTCAATTGCGAGCACTTTAAAGAAGTCGCCAATACCGTAGAGTCAGGTCATGCGGACTACGGTGTGCTACCTATTGAGAACACCAGCTCGGGTTCAATTAATGAAGTCTATGACCTACTTCAACACACCACACTCTACATTGTTGGCGAGTTGACGCTTCCCATTGAACATTGCTTGGTGGCCACATCAGATATTCGTTTGGAAGAACTCAAAACACTTTACTCTCACCCGCAGCCCCACCAGCAATGCAGTGAATTTCTGGGCAAACTAAAAGGTGTGCAATTAGAGTCTTGTGCCAGTACAGCAGATGCAATGCAGAAAGTGCAAGAGATGAACCGTAGCGACGTTGCCGCGATTGGTAATGCCTCAAGTGGCAAGCTCTATGGTCTTCAACCGATTCAAAGTAATATCGCCAATCAAACTGAAAATCATACCCGATTCATTGTTGTCGCTCGCAAGCCTGTGGAAGTCTCGGCACAAATTCCAGCCAAGACGACACTAATTATGTCAACATCACAAGAAGCAGGCTCCTTAGTCGAGACTTTACTGGTGCTGCAGCGCTACGGCATCAACATGACCAAACTCGAGTCCCGCCCAATCATGGGCAATCCTTGGGAAGAGATGTTTTATGTTGATCTCGCTTCACATCTAGACTCCAATGAAATGCAGAGCGCCTTCAACGAACTGACTAAGATCACAAAACACCTGAAAGTTCTGGGTTGTTACCCATCGGAAAATGTGAAACCGACACAAGTTAAGTTGCAGTAAATATCTCTACCTAGCTCAAATTATTTCATATCTAAGCTGACACTGTTTATAAAACTTCTTAGTATTCAGAAGCTAAGTTGCATATTTATACAGTGTCAGCACTACATACTGACGCCATAGCAAACAACCAACCCTCAATGTAAGGCTATTTACTCGTTAGTATGAGAGCGCTCATCTCTATATTTCTCCTCGCATGTTGGACCAATAGTGCCATCGCGACGCCAACACCACTCAATATCTATTTATGGGAGGATACCCTATCCCCCAAAGTCATTAATGACTGGCAAGAAACACATGAAACGCCGCTGCAGTTATCCCACTTTGATAATGACGATGAACGCAGTCTATTAATGATGAAAAGCATTCAGTTGCCATTTGATATTGTGGTTCTAGACAACGTTTCAGCAAACATCTATGGCAACTTAGGCAGTTTCGAGCGCATCAGTGACCTTCCCAATCGAGCCCATAACGACAATAAGTGGAACCAAGCGTGTGGTGATTATGCAGTTCCCTATTTTTGGGGCACGGTGGGTATTGCTTACCGAAAAGATCGCATCGAGAACCCACCCACTACATGGAAAGAGTTTGTCGAGCCCAGCGAGGAACTCAAAGGTCGAATAGGTATGATCAACGATACCGTTGAATCATTCTTGCCCTTGTTTTACAGCTTAGGTTTATCACCAACAACTGAAAGCCGCGAGGAAATCAGACAAGCCTACCCTGCCCTCAAAACATTCAGCCAGCAAGTCCTCACCTTTGAATACATACTGAGCTACATCCGAAGCCAAGAAAACTCTGACAAGCTTCAGTTGGCCCTTGCCTACAGCGGCGATCAGTATTCACTCAATCGTTCATTTGGTCGTGACGCGTGGGAGTTTGTTCTGCCGGAAGGGGAAATTTATATATGGCTAGACTGTTTAGCGATAAGCAGTCACTCGAGTAATAAAAAGGCAGCAAAAGCCTTTCTTAACTATTTGTCTGGTCCCACAATTGCTGCAATGAATGCAACAGATATTAAAGCTGCAACGCCCAATTTAAGTGCATTAAAACTGATGCCTGATTGGTACAAAAATGATGCATCATTGTTCCCAAGCCCAGAACAACTTAAAAACAGTTACATAGACAGTATGCTTTCTGCAGAAAACATAAGCCTAAGAACGAAAATCATTAATCAAATAGTTAAGAATCATGAAGCTCAGTACTAGAGTTCTGCTTTTGGTTGCCCCCGTTGTTATGCTCAGCGCAGCAATGTCGAGCTATAGTATTTACGTAAACCAGAAAGACACGCTCATTAAGCGTGAAAACAGTTACTTGCAGCTCACGATGGAGAAACTTGCTGGCCATTTTCGCCAATCGGTCTCCCTAATTAATAGCTACTCACTGACGTTGATTAAAAGCGATATTATTCGCCACTACTTTAGTCAACCGGAGAACCCTTACCGAGAGATGCGGTTGATCGAAAACCTGCAAACAACTATTGATAACCTACAACCTAACAAACAAGACAACATTGCTGTCGCCATCGTAGACAGTGACCAACACGTTCGTTTTTACGCCGACAACCAAACCGATCCTTTTGCTACCCTTGATGAAAATGTCCTCAAATACATTCGTCACATATACAAGCAAACTGGGCAACTCTCCCATACCGGGTTTGCCAACAATTATCAGGGACAAAGCATACTGATTCGTTATGATGTGCTCGACAACGACACATTCACCTCGCCACTTAGCTACAACAAAGAGCAAGTATTTTTCGTTGTTGTCTCTTTATCTCTCGATAACTTTGACCAGCTCAAGCACATTTTAGAGTTTGATAACGACAGCAGTATCTTCTTCGCTCAAGAACCCGTAAAAAAATCGGGACTCACTCAATCGGTTGAGTTGAAACCCAACTTATACGCGGTGTTGGATCCTGCTCAGTACTTACTCAATGAGCAGTTAAACAAGATTGAAAACAAGCTCTTACTTGCGTTTGGGGCTTCAGCCGTTTCTACCGTTCTTATCTTGTTGTTTTTACTCTATCGCCACGTAATTAAGCCGATAACAAGACTCGATCACCAACTCCAAGAAGTCGAACTGCAAAAACGCTCAAACATCGAAAAACTCTCTGCAGACAATGAGATTGGACGTCTGTCAGTCCGCTTTTATGACATGTATAAAGAGCTCAACTCGAGTTATCAGAAAACCAAAGCGATGGCAGAGAACGATCACCTCACGCAACTCGCCAATCGGTATCAGTTCCAAATGTTTGTGGAAAGAACGATAGCCAACAAGTTAATCGATACTCGCGCTTGGATCCTCTACATTGATCTCGACAACTTCAAATACGTCAACGACAAATACGGTCATCATATTGGCGACTCACTGCTGGTCAATTTCGCAGAGCACATTCGCCAGCGCTGTAACGAATTTGAATTGAAGTACAGTGTAAAATGCCTTGCTGCAAGGCTGTCAGGCGATGAGTTTGCTGTCTTTATTTCGTCAGTAAACCAGCATTCTAGTTACGCTCCTGAGATTGCGAGGGCGGTGTTAGAGCCGATTCAAAATAGCGCGAACTCTCCACTTGGCAACTTTCCGATTACCGCCAGTATCGGCATCGCTTCATACCCTGAAGATGGACGAGACCTTACTAGCTTGCTCTCTCATGCTGATACCGCGATGTATCAAGCGAAACGAGCGGGTAAAAATCAAATCGCACACTACTCTAAAGAACTGGATCAAATCGTCCGCCGCCGCTCTCAAGTTGAGCGAGCTTTGCGTTCAAGCAACCTAGATCAGGAATTCCAATTACTCTATCAACCCTATTTTGATCGAAGTGGTTTAGAAGTGCGCGGGCTAGAGGCGCTACTTCGCTGGGAGTCCCCCAAACTAGGCACGGTCAATCCGAGTGAATTTATTCCTATCTCCGAGCAAATTGGTTTGTTTGGCACAATTGACCGCTGGGTAGTAAAACAAGCCTTTGAAGACTTTTCAGCCATTCAGAACTGTTTCGACTGGCCCGTCCAATTATCGATTAACTTGTCCTCTGCTGAACTAGATTCATTGCAGCTCGCGCAATATATTCAAACCATGGCCGAACGGTACTCAGTTCGTCCGGATCTTATCGACTTTGAAATAACAGAGACGTTCGCATCAGACTCTCAAAGTTATCTCTTATTGTATGAGCTGTCACAGATGGGCTTTAAATTGACTATTGATGACTTTGGCTCTGGCTACACGTCCATTACCCAACTAGTTGAATACCCAGTACAAAAAATTAAGTTTGATCGTGAGTTTCTAGAAGCACTGACCAAGACAAATAACCAAACGGTGGTGAAGCCACTGGTTGACCTTTGTCATTCTCAATCTATGCTTGTGACCGCCGAAGGGATTGAGTCAAAAGAGATGCATCAGTGGCTGGCGAACAATCAATGTGATTACATGCAAGGCTACTATCTGTCTCCACCAATCTCCATTGAGCAACTGAGACAGCACAACAAAAAGTCGAAAGGAAACACAGATGTCAGTGAAGAAAGTTATTGTCGCTTCGCTTAACCCAGCAAAAATCAACGCCGTACAAAGTGCATTTCAAGCCGCCTTCCCGCAACAAACCTTCGAATTTTCAGGAGTAAAAGTGCCTAGCGAGGTTGCTGACCAACCGATGAGCAACGACGAAACCTATGAAGGCGCACGCAATCGCGTGAGAAATGCCAAAAGAGTGTTTCCTGGTGGCGATTTCTACGTCGGGCTTGAAGCTGGGATTGAATGCAACATGACCTTTGCATGGATGGTGATAGAATCCAGCACTCACCGCGGCGAATCTCGCTCCGCAAGTCTTATGCTTCCTCCGCTCGTGCTGGAAAAGCTGGCCCACGCCAATGAACTGGGTGATGTGATGGATGAGGTTTTTGCTACGGAAAACATCAAACAAAAAGGCGGAGCGATCAGCCTGCTGACACAGGATCTGTTAACTCGCAGCAGTGTTTATCACCAAGCACTGATTTTAGCGCTGATTCCTTTTACCAACCCGACACACTTTCCAAGTAACCTGTGACACTAAATAGAAAAAGGTGCCTCGTGGCACCTTTTTTTAAGACTTTTGCTTGAGTAGTTGGCTTAACAACTGTTTGTCCTCTTCAGACTTGGACTTTAACTCATTGGAACCGCGAGTAATCGTTGCAATCCCTACACCTAGCATTTGACTGATTTGGCGTTGAGACAACTCCCCTTTTAGTAGCTCGCGAAAAATATTGACTCGAGCGACCAGCGACTCTCGCTCGTCGGGCGTTAATAGCATGGTGAGCAACATCTCATGCTGCTCCGCTTCACTGCTGCTTTTGACCAGATCTAGAATCTGCTGCCAGTCTGTATACTCAGGTTCAGTTGCCATCTGTTCTTGTTACCTATCAATACTTAGCGGTCATCTCATTTCGGTTTAGAAACGCACCATCTTCACCTAACAAGTCTCGATAGTAGGTTTCAAACATCAAAATATTTTGCACATACCCGCGTGTTTCCTTGAATGGAATCGCTTCAATGAAGGCATAAGCATCAAGCTTGCCTTGAGTACGCTCTCGCCAAGTTTTTACTCTGTGTGGTCCTGCATTATACGCAGCGAGCGCAAAAATTCGATTGTTATCGTACTGTTCGAGTAAGCCTTTCAAATAATGGCTGCCAATCTCGATGTTCTTGCCAACTTCGTACAAATCTTGCGTACCACCATAGCTCAATTGATACTTCCGAGCTGTGTACTTTGCCGTCGAAGGCATAATTTGCATGATACCGCGAGCCCCCACCGGAGAACGAGCTTCAACATCCATACCACTTTCTTGGCGAGCCAGTGACATCAAGGTAATGGGGTCGATACTATGTTTCTCGCCGTAAAAATTAAACCACCAGCGATGAGCAATTGGGAAACGTATCTTAACGTTGTCCCACATTTTGGCTTCAATGCTCGCCGTAACCGTTAAATGGTGCCATCGTTTGTAGGACGCATAAGCCGCCAACATCTCTTTTTGCAGCTCGCTCGCTCGTCTTAGCAACCAACGCCACTCGCTTTTGGCCGCGGCAATTTTATCGCGTTCAATCAACTCGGCAATCCGCACCAGTGAAGCATCAAAGGGTGAAATCAGGCTCTTATCCAACGTGACGGTAGAAACTGGGTAATCAATGGAACGTTTAATTTCTTTCGCAGCAGCAACGCTGTAAAAATTTCGCTGACCAACCAGTTTTTCCAATCGATTCATGCCTTTAGATTGCTCCCCCAGCGCGATCTCACTTCGACCAAGCCAATACTGCCAACGTAAGCTCTGCTGCTTCGCGATCGGCAGTAAATCAATCCAACGTTGGACACCTTGCCAGTCAAGGTGTTGAATCGCTAAACGAACGCGTCGTTCAATTAATACCGTGCTTTTTGATGCCGAAATCTGACCATCTCGCCACTGCGCTAAATCATCAGAATCAGTATTAATCAAACGAAACGCCATGTAATCCGCCAGCGTTTGCGCCTGTTCACCGGATAGCTTTTGCGCCTTGACCACATCATCAAACATGGATTGAGCAAGCTCGATGTCTTTTCTAGCGACTTTTTTCAATGCTTGAATGGTTTGCTGTTGGTAAAAGCTCTCAGCAGGATTACTGCGCGCAAACTCAACGACACTTTCAGGTTTACGAAACAACTCCGTCATTGCTTTCGCTTGTTGCTTTTTCTCAGCCCCAGAGACCAATTTACTTAAGTAGTTCAAAATCGCCCCATTTCGCGCTTCAAATGCAAGTTGCATGCGCTGCAATATCTGCTCGTCAGTTCTCAATCCGGCATTATTCCAACCTTCAAATAGGGGATCGCACGCGTCTGAAATAGAGTGCCCTGAGAGCCACAGCTTTTCTGCACCTGAGTACGCTTTCTCAAACTGCCCTTGTTGATAAAGCGCATTGTAATAGTGGCACTGGTAAGTTTCTCCTCGCGGCTCTACCGTTTGAAACTCAAGCAACCTTCGCCAATCTTTTTGCGCCGCTAAACGGTCAATGTAAGGCGCCCGAATTCGCCCCGAGAATGGCAGGGCATGGTAATCATCGATAAACTTGTTGACCTCCTGGGGTGAGCGCTCACCAAGGTCGATAAGAAATGCACGGTAGTCGACGTAGGGTGTGAGTGGGTAATCTGTAATTTGTCGACGAAGTTTCTGGTAACGAGCGACATCTTTTTTGTCTAACGCTTGTTGCGCTTGATCGTATATCTCACGCTGCTTTATTAAATCAGTGGCCAGTGCTGAAGTGGCATAACTTGCGCTGCAAACCATCGAAACTAGAGCAAGTAACGATGAAGGAATGCGATGCAGCGACTTAGAAAACGTCAGCATCATAGATTCTCTTCCTGTTGAGAATAGTCAATTAAGTTCTTAATTAATGCTTATTCTACGTAGTCCTGTAAAGGGCGCAGATGTAAATAATAATAAATTCACACAACTGTGACTTTTTCCTAGCTTTGTACGCCTATTTGGTCAGCAAAGCATCAATAGGAAAAGGGGATTTTGATGGGATACCTCACAGGGAGTAACAAAGCGCTTCATCTTGGTATAAAATAGCCATTTACGTGAATTGAATGTTAGGAACGATCGGCAATGGCTGAATACGTATATACCATGTCGCGCGTGAGCAAAATTGTGCCACCAAAGCGACAAATTCTTAAAGACATCTCTCTGAGCTTCTTCCCTGGCGCTAAAATCGGTGTTTTGGGTCTGAACGGTGCAGGTAAATCTACCCTGCTGCGCATCATGGCAGGTATTGATACCGATATTGATGGTGAAGCACGTCCACAACCAGGTCTAAATGTAGGTTACCTACCTCAGGAGCCGGTACTGGATGAATCTAAGACTGTTCGTGAAATCGTTGAAGAAGCGGTTTCTGACGTTGCGGGTGCAATGAAGCGTCTTGACGAAGTATACGCAGCATACGCTGAACCAGATGCTGACTTCGACGCGCTTGCGAAAGAACAAGGTGAACTAGAAGCGCTTATCCAAGCGAAAGAAGGTCACAACCTTGAAAATGCTCTAGAGCGCGCGGCTGACGCACTTCGTCTTCCAGAGTGGGATCAAAAGATCGAGCACCTATCCGGTGGTGAACGTCGCCGTGTTGCGATCTGTCGTCTACTGCTTTCGAAGCCAGACATGCTACTTCTAGACGAACCAACCAACCACTTGGATGCAGAATCTGTCGCTTGGCTAGAACGCTTCCTAGTGGATTACACGGGTACTGTTGTTGCTATCACCCACGACCGTTACTTCCTAGATAACGCTGCGGGTTGGATTCTCGAACTTGACCGTGGTGAAGGTATTCCATGGCAAGGTAACTACACCTCTTGGCTAGAGCAAAAAGATGCGCGTCTACAACAAGAAGCGTCTCAAGAGAAAGCTCGTCAGAAAACCATCGAGAAAGAGCTTGAATGGGTTCGTCAAAACCCGAAGGGTCGCCAGTCTAAATCTAAAGCGCGTATGGCTCGTTTTGAAGAACTGCAAAGCGGTGATCGCCAGAAACGTAACGAGACTAACGAACTGTTCATTCCACCAGGTGAGCGCCTAGGTGACAAGGTTATCGAAGTGAATAACCTCACTAAGTCATTTGACGGCCGTGTACTGATTGATGATCTATCATTCAGCATTCCTAAAGGTGCTATCGTCGGTATCATCGGTGCCAACGGTGCGGGTAAGTCGACACTATTCAAGATGCTAAGCGGCACAGAGCAACCTGACGCGGGCACAATCGAAATGGGTGACACGGTTAAGCTAGCGTCTGTGGATCAGTTCCGTGATTCAATGGATGACTCGAAGACGGTTTACCAAGAGATTTCTGAAGGCGCGGACATCATCAAGATCAACAACTTCGAGATCCCGGCGCGTGCTTACTGTTCACGCTTTAACTTTAAAGGTTCGGACCAACAGAAGATCATCGGCGAGCTTTCTGGTGGTGAGCGCAACCGTGTACACCTTGCTAAGCTACTTAAAGCGGGCGGTAACGTTCTACTACTCGATGAGCCAACCAACGACCTTGACGTTGAAACGCTTCGTGCACTTGAAGAAGCGCTACTCGAGTTCCCTGGCTGTGCCATGGTTATCTCGCACGACCGTTGGTTCCTAGACCGTATCGCAACACACATCATCGATTACCGCGATGAAGGTCAGGTGAACTTCTACGAAGGTAACTATACTGAGTACATGGAGTGGCTGAAGAAGACCTTAGGTCCAGAAGCAGCAGAGCCGCATCGCATCAAGTACAAGCGTATTGCGAAGTAATTTTACTCTCTCAGACGTTAACGCTTGAAATTTGTTCAAAGGCCGCTTAAATTAGCGGCCTTTATTATATAGCTCACAATACGGATAATTATTCTGATTGATGATGCTAAATAATGCGAACGACTCCGCATAGCTGTATTTTTAATTTTGTTACTCTGAGAGTTCAAATTAAGAGAGAAAACTATGATAGAACGCCGTCGTTTTTCGCGTATTGTTTATCGCGCCCCAGCAGTGCTGAAGCAAGCAATGAATGCTGTTGAAGCTTCAATCAGTGACTTGTCGTTACATGGCTTATTGATTAGCTGTGAACAAGCCGCCCTGCTCAATGCGAATGAACAAATCGATGTAGAATTTTCGCTTCCAGGAAGTGATGTAACGATCCAACTCGTAGGGAACATTGTTGGGGTTAATAACAATATGATCCGTCTCAGCATTGATCATATTGATATTGAAAGTATCGGGCATCTCAAGCGACTAATTGAACTCAATGTAGGTGATGATGAGTTATTGCATCGTGATATCGAGCACTTGTCTGACCTAGGTGAATACACCTAACGAAAGCAGTATGTCCAATAAAATTACCATCTTTATCCCAGATGCTTCTGGGGTACAACATTTTCATGTCTCTAGAAAGAGCTTAATAATACTCCTATCTACACTCTTGATTGCAGTTGTGGCCTGCGGCACATTTTTTTACCAGACTTGGCAAGAGAAACGCGCCGCCCAGCATAACTACAGCCTCTTGATGACTCAGCTAACCTATTCAGAGCAAGAGCGAAGCGAACTCGAGCAACTCTATGAAGAGCAGGTCAACGAAACTCATGCGGTCACTCAAGAGCTCGAAGACAAGAAAAACGAAATCCAGATACTCGGTAAGCGCGTATTCGATGTGGAATCGGTACTAGGACTCGCCAATGAAGAAAGTCTGGGTGAACAAAACTTAGAAGATCGTTTGGACGCCGCAGCCGTTGACTCCGCGGTTAGAGCAACCATGTTTCGTATGATTCCAAATGATACGCCAATGGAGTACTTGCGTATTTCATCTTCTTACGGCCGCCGTACCAATCCCATCACCGGCAAGCGCCACACGCACACGGGGATCGATTTGACCTGCAAGCGCGGAGAAGAAATTTACGCCCCAGCAGATGGTGTGGTTGAGACAGTACGCCCAAGCTCAAAAGGCTACGGCAATTATCTCACCTTGCGTCACTCTTTCGGATTCATGAGCTCATACGCGCATTTGTCCCGATTTAAAGTGCGCAGCGGTCAGTTTGTCAGCAAAGGGGATTTGATTGCTACCTGTGGTAACTCTGGCAACTCAACAGGGCCGCACCTGCACTACGAGGTACGCTTCTTAGGTCGAGCGCTCAACCCGCAATACACGATGGACTGGAGCCCTGAGAACTTTAACTACCTCTTTGAGAAAGAGAAAAAAGTAAAATGGGGGCCGCTCGTTCAGTTAATTGATAACACGGTTAGACTTCAAGTCAACTTGACCAATAAACCTTATCAAGATAGCTCGGTCAGCACGGTAAAAAACGAGCCAGAGCAAGCAATCGAGAACGTAACCGTTCAATAGATTATTTCAACAAAAAAGAGCGACCAAATGGTCGCTCTTTTGCTATTTACCCTCGATGGATAGAATCGTTGGCTTGTTTGAGCAAATTCTGGCTCTCGTTCATAAACTGCTGAGAATAATCGCCAAACCAGTCACTCACCTTATTAAAACTGGTGACAAATGCCTGTTTATCTTTGCTATCGAGTACTTGTAATGCCTCACCAAAACATTGGTGGAAGCGCTTGATCATGGCAATGTTCTCATCCGAAGAGAGGATAATATCGCCGTAAAGATTCGGATCTTGACCGAACAGCCTTCCTACCATTGCCAGTTCCAAACGGTAGATTGGCGAACTTAACTTCAGCAGCTTATCGATGCTTGGGTTTTCACGGCTCAAATGTAAGCCATAGGCAAACGAGGTAAAGTGTCGCAGCGCCTGAATCAGCGTCATACCATGATCGTGCTCACTAGCATCAATCTGACACAAACTTGCTCCCCAAATAGAGAACTGCTTCAGCAACCACTGGTAATGCTCTTCACCACGACCATCACAGTAGACAATCACTTGCTTAGCCAAACTTGGGACATCCGGACCAAACATTGGGTGCAAACCCACAACTGGCCCCGAGTGGACGTTTAGCATCGCTTGCAGAGGCTTGGATTTAATCGAGGTCAAATCACATAGGATGCAGTCATCAGGAAGTTGGGATAGCTTTTCAATCACACCCTCTGTTAGGTGAATAGGCACAGTTACGACAACCATACCTGCGTTTTCGAGAATCTCATCAGCGCGGTGCCAATCTTGACTGCCCAACACCTTTACATCGTAACCAGACAGTTTAAACATTCGTCCGAATAAACCACCTAATTGACCATTACCACCAACAATAACCACTGAACGCAATTCTGGATTGAGGCACTTAAAGCCCGAATCTTTTTCACTGGCGTAAGATTCACGCATTGTGCGACGCAGAATGTCTTCGATAAGTTGAGGCGGCACCCCTTTCTTCTCGGCTTCTTCTCTGCGTGAGGCCAGCATAGCTGCTTCTCTGTCCGGAGCATATATAGGTAAGCCGTGTTCACTCTTAACTTCACCGACCTTTTCCACCAGCGAAAGTCGCTGAGCCAATAAATCTAAAATCTGCTTATCTACTGCGTCAATTTGATCACGCAACTCGTTCAGTTCAACAGCCATTCACTTTCCTTATCTCTTATCGGCGATGATTACTTCAGACGATCTTCTAAAAACGGCACAAGCTCTTTGTGTGCATGACGTAATAGTGCCTCAGTTGTATCCCAATTGATACATGCGTCGGTAATAGAAACACCGTATTGCATTTCACTTAACGGAATATCAGATGACTGGTTACCTTCATTGATATGGCTTTCAATCATCAAGCCAATAATCGACTTGTTACCTTCACGAATTTGGTGAATCACATCCTCTGCAACTAAAGGCTGACGACGAAAATCTTTACGTGAGTTAGCGTGGCTGCAATCCACCATCAAAGACGCATCGAGACCAGACTTCGCCATGTCTTGCTCGCACTCAGTAACAGACACAGAATCGTAGTTAGTTTGCTTACCACCACGTAAAATCACATGACCATTAGGGTTTCCTTGGGTGGTTAATAACGCGACTTGACCTTCTCGGTTGATTCCCATGAAACGATGGCTCGAAGAGGCTGCTTGCATTGCGTTAATCGCCGTAGCAAGGCTTCCGTCCGTACCATTTTTGAATCCGATTGGCATAGATAGACCACTCGCCATTTCACGGTGCGTTTGTGATTCCGTCGTACGCGCGCCGATCGCTGCCCAGCTAAAGGTATCTGCCAAGTATTGAGGACTGATTGGATCCAGCGCTTCGGTCGCAAGTGGGATCTCCATCTCTGCTAGATCCACTAGAAGCTCGCGGCCGACATGAAGGCCATGCTCAATATCAAATGAACCATCGAGGTGTGGGTCATTAATGAGTCCTTTCCACCCTACAGTGGTACGTGGTTTTTCAAAGTAAACACGCATAACAATGTACAGCTGGTCATTTAGCTCTGCAGAAAGAGCTTTAAGGCGACGCGCATAATCCTTTGCTGCGTCTACATCATGAATTGAACAAGGGCCGCATACCACAAGTAAGCGATGATCTTTTTTATGAATGATATCGGCAACGGTTTGACGTGATTCTTGAATCGAGCGACGTGCATTATCACTCAGAGGGATTTTGGCTTTTAGCTCTTCCGGTGTGATAAGAACTTGTTCTTCACTGATATTGATGTTGCTGAGTTCACTTTTCTGCATAACTTTAAGCCTGTACATTTAATTTTACACTCAATTATCCTTTCATATTGAGCGAGGAATAACGACACAATAACAGGCTAAATTTAGATTTCAACCGTAAACTTAAAAAAACACCATGTGTAAATCTTAATTTACACATGGTGTTTTTTACATCTAAAGATAAAAATCGCGAGTCAAACATACTTTCTGTAGGGAAAGTTCTCTAAAATAGTTGAAAACCAACAACTGAAAAAGTTATGGACTTAATTCTCTCCCTGCTTCAGCAGATGTGTGTCTACCTTGTTCTTGCCTACATGCTGAGTAAGACACCCATTTTTCTGCCACTGTTTACCATTTCCAACCGACTGTCGCACAAAGTCACGGTTTATGTGTTGTTTTCACTATTTTGCGTGATGGGCACTTACTTTGGATTGCAGATCAACGATGCTATCGCCAATACAAGGGCGATCGGTGCCGTGATGGGCGGGTTATTCGGCGGTCCAGTGGTGGGATTTTTTGTCGGCTTAACCGGAGGCATCCATCGTTACACGCTCGGTGGCTTCACCGACTTGGCGTGCACCATATCGACCACAGCTGAAGGGCTGATTGGCGGATTACTCCATACCTACTTTGTGCGCAAAGGAAAAAGCGACCAACTGTTTAACCCCAGCGTCGTGTTTGCTGTAACTCTAGTGGCCGAGATCGTACAAATGGTGATCATCTTGATCGTCGCCAAACCCTTTATCCAAGCCTATGACTTGGTCTCCGCCATTGCAGCGCCAATGATCATCGCCAACTCCGTTGGTGCAGCGCTGTTTATGAGTATCCTTCTGGATCGAAAAACCATTTTTGAAGAATACTCCGCCACCTTCTCACGCCGAGCATTAAATATTGCAGAGCGATCCGTCGGCATACTCGCTTCTGGGTTCAACAGTCAAAACGCCGAAAAAATCGCTCGAATCATTTATGAAGAGACCAATGTCGGCGCCGTCTCAATCACTGATGACCAAAAAATTCTGGCTTTTGTCGGCATTGGCGATGATCACCACAAACCCGAAACCCCCATCTCATCACAAAGCACTTTAGATGCAATTGGCCAAAATGACATTATCTACCTTGATGGAAAAGAAAAGCCTTACCAATGTTCACTCAATCCAGACTGCAAACTAGGCTCTGCATTGATTATTCCGCTGCGAGCGGGTGACAAAGTCATCGGCACGATTAAGCTTTATGAGCCTAAACGTAAACTCTTCTCGACCATCAATATGTCGATGGCTGAAGGTATCGCCCAACTCCTGTCGAGCCAGATCTTGTTTGGTGACTATCAACAAAAACGAACCTTACTTGCTCAAGCCGAAATTAAGTTATTGCATGCTCAGGTTAACCCACATTTCTTATTTAATGCATTGAACACCATCAGTGCCGTCGTCAGGCGAGATCCCAACAAAGCACGTGAGCTCATCCAACATTTGTCTCAGTTCTTTCGCAGTAATTTGAAACAAAGCATCGAGACGGTAACGCTAGAAGAAGAGTTGGCGCATGTGAATGCTTACCTGACGATAGAAAAAGCACGCTTCACCGATCGACTAGAAGTTGAAATCGATATTGATAAAAACCTGCTGCAACGTAAACTGCCCACCTTCACATTGCAGCCTCTGGTCGAAAATGCCATTAAACATGGTATTTCCCATCTACTTGAAGGTGGCCAAATCAAAATTTATAGCCAACAGAAAGAACACGGCGTTCAGATCACAGTCGAGGATAATGCGGGGAGCTATCGTCCTCCCCATGACGAGCACGTTGGACTAGGGATGCAAATTGTTGATAAACGTCTTACCAATAAATTTGGACGTGCGGCGGCTCTCACAATTGAAGTTGAAGCGAACCAATCGACCCGAATGAGCTTTATCATTCCCGATGAAAACACGTATTAAGGTACACGCATGCTATCTGCAGTAGTCATTGATGACGAATTGTTTGCTCGTGAAGAGTTAACAGAACTCTTGGAAGAGACCGGAAAAATTGAAGTCATAGCCCAAGCCAGCAATGCCATTGAAGGGCTAAAATTTATCAACCAACTCAAGCCAGATGTGGTGTTCCTTGATATTCAAATGCCGCAAATTACGGGCATTGAACTGCTTGGAATGCTAGATCCAGATACTATGCCCAAAGTGGTATTTGTCACTGCGTATGACGAGTTCGCTATTCAAGCATTCGAAGATAACGCCTTTGACTACCTGCTCAAACCTGTGGATACCCAACGCCTAGACAAAACCGTGCGTCGCTTGCTCAAATCTCAGCAAAATACGTTAGAGCAAATCAGCGCCGTCTCTCCACAATGTTTGGATCAAATCCCGTGTATTGGTTTGAATCGTATCGTGATCATCCCGACCAAAGAAGTCGAGTTCGCCTACAGCGATATTAGTGGCGTACATGTGCAAACGGCGCAGCAAAAGGCGACCTCTCAGCTGACACTAAAAGTACTGGAAGAAAAAACCAACTTAGTGCGCTGCCATCGACAATTCTTAATCAATGTCCAAGCGATTAAAGAGATAAAACTATTAGAAAATGGACTTGCTGAGATTGTCACCACCAGCGATCACCCGTTGCCCGTGAGTCGCCGATACCTCAAAAGCCTCAAAGAATTATTGGGCTTCCATTAAGCCCTGAACTTCTTAAAAAAAAACAGCCACTCAATGTGGCTGTTTTTTATTGCTCAGTAATGCGTTTCATCGCTTCTGATGCTTGCTTCCACTCGTCACTGGATTGAACCTGCGACAAGGTAAAACTTTGCTGCTTGAGCAGTACCTCGGCTCCCGGCGTTTCCATAATCGGCAGGTTATCTAACACCTCTACCTGCGCCTCTCGATTGTTGCACACCAGAATCATATCGCATCCAGCCACCATTGCTTGGTGAGCTCGCTCGGCTGGACCGCCCATGATCGCAGCGCCTTCCATAGAGAGATCATCAGAAAAAACAATGCCTTTAAAGCCAAGTTGCTCTCGCAGTACTTGCTGCAACCAATACGCAGAGCCGCTAGCAGGTTGATCGTCATAATGGGGGTAAATCACATGCGCGGGCATCATTGCGTCTAAGATGCCACTGTCGATTTGAGCCTTAAATACCTGCATATCAACATGAAAAATTGTGTCACGTTGATCGTACGGAGTCTCCAAATGAGAATCTGCCACCACACCACCATGACCAGGAAAATGCTTACCCGTGGTTGCCATTCCAACTGACTTCATCCCCTGCATATACGCAGTGCTATGACGTACTATCGACTCAACATCATCGCCAAACGCTCGGTTACCGATCGCCTTACATTGATGCCCTTTATCCAACACAGGTGCGAAGCTCAGATCAATATCGTGAGCAATCAGCTCTGCCGCCATCAGCCAGCCAGCTTGTCGGGCGAGCACCTCTCCATCGGCTCGCTTTGCAAACTCTTGCGCTGCAGGAATGATCGTAAAGCCCTCACGAAAACGTTGTACACGGCCCCCTTCTTGATCAACACCGATTAAGATAGGACGTTTTGCCGCTCGGCGAATGGACTGATTGAGTGCCAAGAGTTGTTGATTATCATGATAATTACGTGAAAAAAGGATCACGCCACCAACCGTCGGGTGCTCTAGAATTTCTTTATCTTCTGCGGTTAGCTCACAGCCTTCCACATCCAGCCATAATGGTCCCATAATTGCTCCAGCCAAACTGAATTTTCGCTATGCTGCCGAGAGTATTAGGATTATTCTCTGTTTACAATGGAATCTCTGTCAGGCGTAGTAAAATTTGGGTATGACGACAAAAGAGCGATATATCGGAGTGATGTCCGGCACCAGTCTAGATGGTGTCGATACTGTTATTATTGAAATGGACTCTGGGCAGCCCAAGCTGTTGGCTGCCAATGACTACCCTTACCCCGAACAACTTAAGCAGCGCGTCCTTAACGTCTGTACCGGTCAAGCCACCAATTTAGTCGACATTGGTCAACTAGATCATGAGCTCGGTGTTCTCTACGCTAACGCCATTCAAGCCTTGCTCGATAAAAGTGGCTATCAAGCCGATCAAATTTGCGCCATCGGCAATCACGGTCAAACGGTCTACCACAACCCTAGTGCCCCACTCCCATTTACGATCCAGTTGGGTGATGCGAATATCATTGCCGCTCGCACAGGAATCACGACGATTGCTGATTTTAGGCGCAAAGATATCGCGTTAGGAGGCCAAGGCGCCCCTTTAGTACCCGCTTTTCACCAAGCGCTCTTTGAACCTAAAGACGCCACCACGGTCATCCTCAATATTGGGGGGATCGCTAATATTTCAGTTCTTCAACCAGGCAAAGCCGTCTTAGGTTACGACACTGGGCCTGGGAACATGCTCATGGACGCTTGGTGTCAAAAACAGTTGGGCCTAGCGTTTGATCGCGGCGCGCAATTCGCTTTACAAGGAGACATTCACCAGCCTCTACTGAATGATCTTCTAAGTGAGCCATATTTTGCGCTACCTGCGCCGAAAAGTACCGGAAGAGAGTTATTCAATCTTGAGTGGCTAAACAGCAAGCTGGCAGAGCACTCTGTATCTGCTGAAGATGTCCAACGCACTTTATGCGAGTTTAGCGCACTAACCATTTCTCAGCAGGTCGAAGCGTTTGCCTCTGGCCTGTTACCAGAACTACTCGTCTGCGGTGGCGGCGCACGTAATCCGCTCCTTATGGATCGCTTACAAACCTTGTTACCACAATGGAAGGTGGCAACAACGGACAGCCGAGGTATCGACGGCGACAATATGGAAGCAATGGCCTTTGCTTGGCTTGCCTATCGCCGCATGCATAATCTGCCAAGTAATCTTCCCGAAGTCACCGGAGCCTCAAAAGCGGTATCTCTTGGTGTGATGTATTTTGCTGACAATTAGGACCTAACATGACTAACGATGCACTGATCGCTGCACTTTCTCACCTTGTCTCAGAAGGCCGAAATCCTGAAACCATGGACATCGACCTTCTTCCTTCCCTAGAGATTGTGCAAAGAATTAATCAACAAGATCAATTGGTACCACTTGCGGTAGAAAAGGTGCTTCCCGAGATTGCACTGGCTGTAGACAAAATCACCGAAGCCTTCAAAGTGGGCGGTCGGCTTATCTACATGGGCGCAGGCACCAGTGGGCGCTTGGGCGTTTTGGATGCGTCTGAATGTCCGCCAACGTTTGGCGTCTCCGATCAAATGGTTATAGGCTTAATCGCAGGGGGGCCAGATGCAATTTTGAAAGCCAAAGAAGGCGCGGAAGACTCACTCACCTTAGGCGTCGATGATCTTAAATCAATCCAGTTTAGTCAGAAAGATGTGGTCGTCGGCATCGCAGCAAGTGGACGAACGCCTTATGTGATTGGTGCACTGGAGTACGCAAATGAGGTGGGTGCAACGACCATTGCCCTTTCGTGTAATCCCGATTCCACCATTGCGGACATCGCCGACATTGCGATAAGCCCGGTGGTTGGCCCAGAAGCGCTCACCGGCTCAACCCGATTAAAATCCGGTACCGCGCAAAAGTTAGTGCTTAATATGCTTACCACAGCAAGTATGATTCGTTTGGGCAAAAGTTACCAAAACCTCATGGTCGATGTGAAAGCCACCAATAAGAAGTTGGTTGCGCGTGCTGCTCGAATCGTGATGCAAGCCACTGACTGCGATAAAAATCAGGCCACCAGCACACTCGAACAGACCGACTACGATGTAAAACTGGCGATTCTCATGATTTTAACAGGGATGGATCTTCCCTCTGCTCGTAAGCAGTTGCATCACCAAGATGGCTTTCTACGAAAAGCGGTGCAGCATCACCACAATCAATCCTAGTTCAGTCGAAAGGGAGAGCCTCTCTCCCTTAATCCCAACTATTGGTTGAAGTCGTTCCAACCCCGTTGCCATTCCATACGGAATTTCTGCCCATATTGAGTCCCTTCGCAGACCCCTTCGTAGTATTGACCAGATAAGCCAATCTGGTAAGCAAAATTAGGGTTACAGTATTCGTTCACTCCATCCATATACCCTTGTTCATATTCCCCATATTTGGCAGAACCAAGACGGGAGAGGTTCTTGACGGAGCGCTGAGTGTGACCTGCCACACCATCTTGATAACCAATTTGATACCAATCCCCTTGTTGGGCAAGCTCTTCTGGCGAGGCCGAGCACGCTGCCAGTAGGATGGAGAGTAAGCCGATGATCAGTTTTCTCATTGTTTTTTCTTCATTTTCTTGGATTCTTATTTAACTAAACCACTAAACACCCAAAATTGCCACTTACGAACGATGAAAACCACTTAACTGACGTCGATACCGTTCAATTCTGGATACGACCACTCACTTCATAAGCGAATGTTTCTTTCTTAATCCTTCCGTAATATGCATCGTGAGCTTAAATACTAAGGAGCAAGTGTTATGTTGTGGTTTTTGACCTGTGTGGCGGCATTGATTGGCGGCTACTTTATTTACGGAGCTTTCGTTGAGAAAGTGTTTGGCATCAACGAAAAACGCCAGACACCCGCTCATACGAAAACGGATGGTGTGGACTATGTACCAATGTCGACCAAAAAGGTTTACCTTGTCCAGTTGCTGAACATCGCAGGGGTTGGTCCAATCTTTGGTCCTATCATGGGCGCATTATACGGCCCTGCTGCCATGCTTTGGATTGTGATTGGCTGTATTTTCGCTGGCGCAGTTCATGACTACTTCTCAGGGATGTTGTCCGTACGTAATGGCGGCGCTTCAGTCCCAACTATCACTGGTCGCTACTTAGGTAATGGCGCAAAACACTTTATGAACATTTTTGCCATTGTCCTCCTACTGCTTGTTGGTGTTGTTTTCGTTTCTGCTCCAGCGGGTATGATCACAAACCTTATCAATGATCAAACCAGCCTAAGCGTTAGCATGACGACTATGGTTGTTGCTATCTTTGCTTACTACATCATCGCGACGATTGTTCCTGTCGACAAGATCATTGGCCGCTTCTACCCACTGTTTGGTGCACTTCTCATTTTCATGTCTGTTGGCTTGATGACTGCGGTCGCTTTCTCGAGCGAGCATACTGTGATGGGCGACTTCCAAGTCAGCGATATGTTTACAAACCTTAACCCGAACGATATGCCTCTGTGGCCAGCACTATTTATCACCATTGCTTGTGGCGCGATTTCTGGCTTCCATGCGACGCAATCTCCACTGATGGCTCGCTGTATGGAAAATGAGAAGAACGGTCGCTTCGTATTCTATGGCGCAATGATCGGTGAAGGCGTGATTGCTCTTATCTGGTGTGCGATTGCCCTATCGTTCTTCGGTAACCTAGATGCACTATCTGAAGCCGTGAAAAATGGTGGTCCTGGTAATGTCGTCTACAGCGCTTCATTTGGCTTACTGGGTGTGTTTGGTGGTGTGATTGCTTTCCTAGGTGTGGTCATTCTTCCTATTACATCGGGTGACACTGCGTTCCGCTCTAGCCGCTTAATCCTAGCTGAGTACTTTAACGTTGACCAAAAAGCGCTGCGTAATCGCCTAATGATGGCCGTTCCACTGTTTGTCATTGGTGGTATTTTGACTCAAGTTGATTTCGGTATTATCTGGCGCTACTTCGGCTTCGCAAACCAATCAACGGCCGTTATGATGCTTTGGACCGCTTCTGCTTACTTACTTCGTCACAACAAAATGCACTGGATTACAACCGTTCCGGCTCTATTCATGACAACGGTATGTGCAACGTTCATCCTTAACAACAGCACACTAGGCTTTGGTCTACCGATTCAGGTATCAACAGTCTCTGGCATCCTCTTCGCCATCGCTATCGCAGCATACGTCATCAAAACCTCGAAAGGTAAAGGTGAAACTGACTTAGCTGATGAAGAGAAACCACAAGCAGTCACAGAAACTGCCTAAGCTAATGCACTTCGCTTGCAAACATTTAAGGCTCCTTCGGGAGCCTTGTCTTTAGAGAGACAAAACCAAAAAAGCCAGCGATAAACGCTGGCTTGTTGGGTTTTAATGCAAACCTAGTCGACTTGCTTAATTTGTAGCTCTTTAGGCACTTCAAAGAACATGTTCTCTTCACGGCCTTGGATTTCTTCAACAGAACGGGTGCCAACCAAATCTTTGATGCGTTCAAGGATTTGATTCACGAGCTCTTCAGGTGCAGATGCGCCGGCGGTTACGCCAACTTTCACTTTACCTTCGAACCACTCAGGTTTGATATCTTCTGGGCAGTCAGTCAAGTAACCTGGTGTTCCCAGCTTTTCTGCTAGCTCTTTCAAACGTGTTGAGTTTGATGAGTTTTTCGACCCAACAACAATCACTACGTCAACATCTGTCGCCATTTCACGCACCGCATCTTGACGGTTTTGTGTCGCGTAACAAATGTCGTCTTTACGCGGCCCTTGAATCTCTGGAAATACTCGGCGCAGCTCTTCAATCACATCAGCCGTTTCATCTACAGATAGTGTGGTTTGGCTTACATAATGGAGGTTGCTTGGGTCTTTCACTTTGTCTTTCAACCCTACGACGTCAGCGGGTGTCTCAACCAGATACATGCCGCCTTGGTCACTAGCATACTGCCCCATCGTTCCTTCAACTTCTGGGTGCCCTGCGTGACCAATCAACACAACCTCCATATGCTTACGACTCGCGCGAGCCACTTCCATATGAACTTTGGTCACAAGAGGACAAGTCGCATCAAAGACGGTTAAGTCACGCTCTTTCGCTTCTTTGCGTACAGCTTGAGACACACCATGAGCAGAGAAAATGACAATGTTATCGTCCGGCACTTCATGCAGCTCTTCGACAAAGATTGCCCCACGCTGTTTAAGCCCCTCGACAACGAAGCGGTTATGCACGACTTCGTGGCGTACATAAATCGGTGGCTGATACATTTCTAACGCACGCTCAACGATACTGATCGCTCGATCAACACCGGCACAAAAACCGCGTGGGTTTGCTAAAAGGATTTTCATTTCATTGCTCATGATGTTTATGTTTTCGCTCTGGCTCGCTATTCTACTGACAAAATCTCGACTTCAAAAGTCACATCTTGCCCTGCAAGAGGGTGGTTGAAATCAACCGTCACCGAGTCTCCCGCGATTTCTGTAATGATTCCAGGAATTTCCATACCATCACGGCCAGAGAAGGCCATGATCGTACCGACTTCCACTTCAGCATCACCAACAAACTTTGCACGATCCATATAGTGAATATTATCTGGGTTTGGCATACCAAATGCGTCTGCGGCTTTAAGCTCAATGACTTTCTGGTCACCGGCCTTCAAGCCAATTAAACATTGTTCAAAGTTTTCACTGAGGCTGCCATCACCGATAACTAATTTAGCGGGCTTACCCATATTATGAGTGCTATCAGCCACTGCGCCGTCATTCATCTTGATAGTAAAATGCAGAGTTACTGCGGAGTCTTGGGCAATTGTCGTCACGTTACTGCTTCCTTGGCGTTGTAGTTATTTTATCGATGCTAGAAAGGCACACCGATTAGCGCTTCAACATAAAGAAAAGCGCTGCCCGAATCAACCGACAGCGCTTAAGGTTATTCGCTCAATCACGAATTATGCTTTAGCTTCTTCTTTGTTACGAAAGCCATCAAGAATAATCATGGCAGCACCAATACAAATGGTCGTATCTGCCAAATTGAAAGCTGGCCAATGATAATCTCCCCAGAAGAAATCCAGGTAGTCCACGACAAAACCATGCACAACACGATCAAACACGTTACCCACAGCTCCGCCAATAATCATCGCATACGCTATGTTGTTCCACTTTTCTTTGCTTGGTAGCTTGCTCATCCAATAGGTCAGCATACCGGTTACAACAAACGCAATACCGGTAAACAACCAACGTTGCCAGCCCGCCTGATCGCTCAGAAAGCTGAATGCCGCACCGTAGTTGTGAACATACAACAGGTTAAAGAAAGGCAATACCTCAATACGGTTTGCCCAGCCATACCCCATGTTGTCCATCACAAACAACTTGATACCTATATCAGCAAAGAAGATCACAATGGCTAACCACAGCCAACGTACACCTGATTGTTTTAATGGAATGTTTGACATCTTATCCCTTAAAGCATTAAGCCTAAAAATAACCCCAGTAGATACTGGGGCTATAAATTAACAATAAAGTTCCACTTCGGATTGCTCTAAATTATTGGTGTTGTAGCAAGGCGACAAATTTACGAGACTCCTGAGCATAGTTGTCCTATGTGATGGAGCTGGTCCGGCATTCCGGAATAAATGCAGTCAACGCCGCTACAGCGCCAAGAATGACAAGCAATTACGCAAATTTGCGAACTTCACCTTCACCATCAACGTTCGACACACAACGACCACAGATCTTCTCATGACCTGCAATTGTGCCTACGTCTGGTGTATGGTGCCAGCAACGGTCACATTTCTCGTTTTCAGTCGCTTTAACTTCAACAAACAGACCTTCAACGTCAGTCGCTTGCGCTGCTTCAGACTTCTCGCTTAGAGGCTTAACAACCGCCGCTGAAGTCAGTAGCGCAAAGCGTAGCTCGTCTTCAAGCTTGCTTAGTTTCGCCACTAGAGCGTCATCAGCGTAAAGCGTCACTTCTGCTTGTAGCGAACCACCAATGATCTTCTCTTTACGAGCATCTTCTAGTAGCTTGTTCACGCTACCACGAACTGATTGAACGTCCACCCAGAACTCGTTGTTTAGCTCTTCACCTTCAGCAAGACCAAATAGGCCTTCGAACCACTCGCCAGTGAATACGAACTTATCACGCTCGCCCGGCATCTCGTTCCAGATCTCATCAGCCGTGAATGACATGATTGGCGCCATCCAGCGAACTAACGCTTCTACGATGTAGTAAAGCGCTGTCTGACAGCTACGTTGAGCGTGGCCGCCACGTTTCGCTGTGTATTGACGGTCTTTGATAACATCTAGGTAGAATGAGCCCATTTCGATAGAACAGAACTGCATTAGACGCTGTGTTACTGCGTGCGTGTTGTACTCACCGTACGCTTTTACAATCTCTTCTTGCGCAGCTAGGGCGCGACCTACTGCCCAGCGGTCTAGAGCAACCATTTCTTCAGCAGGAACAAGATCCGTTGCTGGGTTGAAGCCGCTTAGGTTGGCTAGGAAGAAACGCGCTGTGTTACGGATACGACGGTACGCATCTGCCGAGCGTTTTAGGATTTCATCAGAAACCGCAACTTCACCTGTGTAGTCAGTTGAAGCAACCCATAGACGCAGGATATCTGCACCTAGCTTGTTCGTTACATCTTTTGGTGCAACGACGTTACCGATAGATTTAGACATCTTACGGCCTTGACCATCAACCACGAAGCCGTGAGTTAGCACTTGCTTGTATGGTGCTTCATCTTTCATCGCAATAGACGAGATCAGAGAAGACTGGAACCAACCACGGTGTTGGTCAGAACCTTCTAGGTATAGATCTGCCGACGCGCCGTTGTACTCTTCACGAGCATCAACCACTGAGTAGTGAGTCACACCAGAGTCGAACCATACGTCTAGCGTATCAAGCACCTTCTCGTAGTTGTCTGCTTCTTCGCCCAATAGGTCAGAGATTTCCAGATCCCACCAAGCTTGAATGCCTTTTTGTTCTACTAGCTGAGCAACCTTCTCGATAAGCTCTAGTGTGTTTGGATGCAGTTCTGCCGTCTCTTTGTGAACGAACAGAGCAATTGGCACGCCCCAAGTACGTTGACGAGAGATACACCATTCTGGGCGACCTTCAATCATACCTTCGATTCGGCTTTGGCCCCACTCAGGCATCCACTCAACACCTTTGATTGACTCTAGTGCTTTTGCACGTAGACCCGCTTGGTCCATAGAGACGAACCATTGTGGTGTTGCGCGGAAGATGATTGGAGTTTTGTGTCTCCAACAGTGTGGGTAGCTGTGCTCATAAGCGTGGTGATGTAGAAGCGCGCCTTTCTCTTTTAGCGTTTCAACCACTGCATCATTGGCTTTAAATACGTGCTGACCAGCAAATAGCTCAGTATCTGGCAAGTAAACGCCATTTGAGCCGACTGGGTTAGCTACTTCTAGACCGTACTTGTTACCTACCGCGAAGTCTTCTTGACCATGGCCAGGGGCTGTGTGAACCACACCCGTACCAGATTCCGTTGTTACGTGATCGCCAAGGATCGCAGGAACGGTAAAGTCGTAGAATGGGTGATTAAACTGAGATAGCTCAAGGTCACTACCTTTTGCAAAACCAAGGTTATGGAAGTGCTCGATACCCGCACGATCCATCACGTCTTTCGCTAGCTCAGAAGCAACGATGATACGTTCCTTCGACTCACCTTCTACTTGGATCAAGACATACTCTAGATCATCACGTAAACATACTGCTCGGTTTGCTGGCAGAGTCCACGGTGTGGTCGTCCAGATTACGATCGAGATATCGCCTTCGCCTTCATGACCTTCGTTCAATGAGAACTTAGATAGAAGCGCGGCTTCATCTGCCGCTTTAAAGCGTACGTCGATAGACGAAGACACTTTATCTTTGTATTCAACTTCTGCTTCAGCAAGCGCTGAGCCACAGTCTGTACACCAGTGAACAGGTTTGAAACCTTTTAGTAGGTGGCCGTTATCAGCAATCTTACCTAGTGCACGGATGATGTTTGCTTCTGTCGCAAAATCCATCGTGCGGTACGGCTTGTCCCACTCACCCATGATGCCAAGGCGCTTGAAGCTCTCTTTTTGACCTTCTACCTGACCTGCCGCGTACTTACGACACTCTTCACGGAATTCAGCCGCAGAGATTTTTTGGCCTGGTTTGCCTTTTTTCTTTTCTACCATTAGTTCAATTGGTAGGCCGTGACAGTCCCAACCTGGAATGTACGGTGCATCAAAACCAGAAAGTGTTTTGGATTTAATAATAATGTCTTTAAGAATCTTGTTTAGTGCGTGACCAATGTGAATGTCGCCATTCGCGTATGGAGGGCCATCATGTAGAACGAAAGATTTTTTGCCTTTCTTCGCTTCACGGATTGCGCCGTAAAGATCTTCTTTGTACCAACGCTTAAGCATTTCTGGCTCGCGATTCGCCAGATTGCCGCGCATCGGAAACCCTGTTTCAGGAAGGTTCAGGGTATCTTTATACTCACTCATCGATTCTTAATTCCGTTGTGTTGGGTGACAGTTAGACATTATGCCAAGCAGCGAACTAAACCACTTGGTCTTCACGCTGACGCAGCCACACCCTTGCTGCCTCAGCATCCAATTCAATTTGTTGTTTTAAAGCGTCGAAAGAGTCAAATTTATGCTCATCTCGCAGCTTATGTAAAAGCACTATTTCAAGCTGTTTGCCGTATAAATTGGCATGAAAGTCGAATAAATGTACTTCGAGTTGTTGGCGCACGCCATTCACAGTCGGTCGATTACCAATGTTTGCCACGCCGCCGACAGGTCTATCTCCCAAGCCTAGCGCTTGAACCACATACACGCCTGACACAGGTGAGACACTGCGTTTCAGGGGGATATTTGCCGTAGGGAAGCCAATCGTTCGACCTAGCTTACGACCATGAGATACACGCCCACTGATACTGTAATCACGCCCTAGCATTCGCGCAGCTGCGTCAAGCTTATCTTGTGCAAGCGCTTCTCGGATCGCCGTGCTACTCACGCGCAGTTTCTGAAGACAAAAACTGTGGGTACTGACGACTTCAAAGCCAAACTTTTTGCCCGCTTCTTTAAGCATGGCAAAGTTGCCTTCTCTTCCACGCCCGAAACAAAAATCGTCGCCAACGACCAGAAACTTAACACCCAAACGCGTTACCAACAAGTCACTAATAAACTCATCAGCGGTTTGGTTGGCAAACTGATGATTAAAGTTTACACACAGCAATCTCGCAATATCTAATTTGCTCAATTGGACAAACTTGTCACGAAGTCGAGTCAGCCTAGCTGGCGCATTCTCTTTAGCAAACAACTCCAGGGGTTGTGGGTCAAAGGTCATCACCGTCGCAGGCAAGCCTAATTCTCTTGCCTTTTCGGATACTTGGCGTAAAACCGCTTGATGCCCTAGATGCACACCATCGAAGTTTCCGATCGTCAAAACACACCCTGAATGATGTGACTTTATGTTGTGAATGCCTCGAATCAATTCCATTGGAAGCTGCTAAAAACCTGTATTTGATATTTATGTTGCGTGAAACCGACGGATTATATACTAATCAACCTCAGTCTGTCGCTGCTTTTAAGTCTTTTAAACGCACTCCCAAAATCATGAGAGTCACAAGGTAGACACTGGCACCTAAAGCGATCAAAGCAGTCAGCCACATAATACGCTCGGCAAAATGCCACTCTAGCCACACTTGCATCTCTTCAAGTTGCCATAAGATCGCAGCGACCATCAGTCCACCAGCAATCACCAGCTTGGTAATGAACAGCAAGGTTTTACGAGTCAACTGGTACACACCAGCAAGATGCAAACCTCTATATAGAAGAGACATATTTACGAACGCAGAAAGCGCAGTAGCAATCGCCAAACCAACATAGCCATAAAACCAAGCAAAAATGGCGTTGAAGACCATGTTCGTTGCCATTGCAATAATTCCGTATTTAACGGGGGTTTTGGTGTCTTGACGCGAGTAGTAGCCCGGAGCCAGAACTTTTATCAACATAAAGTTAAGCAAGCCTGACGCGTAAGCGACCAAAGACATCGACGCAAACTGCACATCTTGCGGGCTAAACTCACCTCGCATAAACAACACCATCAGCATCGGCTTGGCCAACACCATCAGCCCTAACATGGCTGGAATACCAAGCAAAGTCACCATTCTCACCCCCCAGTCCATCGTGTGGGCAAAACCGTGGCTCTGTGCATCAACATGTTTACGAGACAGGGCTGGCAATATGACCGTCGCAATCGCAATACCAAACAATCCAAGCGGAAACTCGAGTAAACGGTCAGAGTAGTAAAGCCAACTGATCGACCCCGTTTGCAGAAAACTGGCAATAAAAGTGTCAAACAGTAGGTTGATTTGGCTAACTGATACCCCAAACAACGCAGGGATCATCAAGGTGCGAATTTTTACCACCCCAGGGTCTCGCCAGCCCCATTGGGGTTTAACCATGACACCCGCTTTGATTAAAAACGGCAACTGGAACAAAAATTGGACTAACCCGCCAAGAAATACCCCGATGGCCAATCCGATTTCAGGTTGTGGTAACTGCGGAGCGATAAACCACGCAGAGAGAATAATCATCACATTAAGGAACACAGGGGTAAAAGAAGAGACCGCAAACTTACCCATGGTATTGAGAATGGCACCTGAAAGCGCAACGAAAGTAATAAACCAGAGATATGGGAAGGTAATTTTGAGCATAAAACTCGCGAGCTCAAACTTCTCCGCTGATGGACCGCCATTCATCCAGTCCAAAAACCAACCAAAACCAAACAGCGCGGTAACAACACCTGAGCCCAAAACACCCAAAAGCGTGACTATTGAGACAATGACTCCGAGCGTCCCTGCCGCTCGAGCGATCAATTGGCGCGTTTTATCCATATCGCCACTGGCGTGATATTCCGTTAAAACGGGAACAAAGGCCTGTGAAAAAGCACCTTCAGCAAAAAGTCGACGCAGAAAGTTGGGGATTTTGTTTGCAAAGAAGAAGACGTCAGCGCTAGCACCCGCACCCATTAAATTTGCGACAACCACATCACGCACTAAACCCAACACGCGTGAAATCAAAGTCATAGCACTGACAATCATGCCTGACTTTAGAAGACGTTTACTCACAGTTACCTCAGAAAATCGCGAATACTAATAATAATGTGCCTATCTTATTCACGAATAACTCGTCGAGAGCAGATTAGTATTAGCATTGAAAAAAAAATACTGATAGAATCCCCGCCATCTTAACCGTGAAGACCCTTCTAATCCAAAATTTGTTTGGCTTCGATTGGTTTTTGCACAAATTATTTGACATTTAAGCGCAAATGAGGGATAGTCCTCGCCCTTAAATTGTCACCGAACTAAGTTTTTGGGAGTTAGACCCTTGGCAAATAGTAAATCTGCTAAGAAGCGCGCTATCCAGGCTGAGAAACGTCGTCAGCACAACGCTAGCCGTCGCTCAATGATGCGTACTTACATGAAGAAAACTGTTGCTGCTATCGAAGCAGGCGACAAAGAAGCTGCAACTGCTGCATTCGCTGCAGTTACACCAATCCTAGACCGCATGGCGACTAAAGGCCTTATTCACAAGAATAAAGCAGCTCGTCACAAGTCTCGCTTCTCTGCTGCAATCAAAGCTCTTTAATAGAACTCTGATTTCCAGTGAAGAAAAAAACCGGCTAACGCCGGTTTTTTTATGTCTGCAATTTACGCATGTAAATAAAAAAGAGGCTATCGCCTCCTCTTTCGTTTTATTGGCTGCAATACAAACTATGCAGTAGTTGGATCATCGACTTGACCTCTTCACTGCTCAATGTGTAATACACCGTTTGCGCTTCTTTTCGAGTGTGTACCAAGCCATCACGTCTTAACCATGCTAGGTGCTGAGACAATGCTGACTGACTCAGTTCTAGTTTGTTGCACAGTTCACCGACCGAAAGCTCATTGTTATGTAGCAAACATAATATTTGGAGCCTTCTTTCATTCGCCATTGCTTTCAGTAGCACAACTGCTTTGGCAGAATTTTGTTCCATCTCTTGTAAATTCATCGGCCAGTACCTCTTGAAGCCAAACTAGGAGTCGCTGATAACGCGCGTATGACCACGACGTAATGTGGCACGATTAGCACATATGACTTGCTTTGGTGGATCACACTAAAATTTAATATTGACAATATTAATCGATTTGTAACAAGTAATCTATTTGTTATAAATGAAATCATCATTTAAACAGTGAGATGAAGTCCGCGTCACACACATTTTTTACCGCTGGATGCTGGATCATGCGCTCAGCAAAGATGACATAATACTCTTCTTTTAACTCATCGATATGACCGATCAGCTGTAGAGGAAGATCGCTTTCAACTTCTGTCATATAAAGCGAGGGCGCTAAGAAAATGACATCATGATGGTATCGCGCAAAAGCTTTCATCAAGGCAACGTCATCAAACTCACCTAAAATGTTTGGCTTAAGCCCCTGCCTGTCAAACCACTGCAATACCTTTCGCCCCATTGCCGTTCGGCTGCCAGGAATCAATAGCTTTCTCTGTTCAAGTACTGCAGGGAACTGCACATCATCCACATTACCAGAACAGAAGAAGCTCATATTACACTCTCCAAGCTTCTTACTGTACAGACCCGGGCTTTGGCTCGAATCCACAGGACAATCAGACAGAATCATATCCAGTTTGTGCTGCGATAACTGCTCAAGCAACATTTCGTGGGTAGATTCAAAGCAGCGAAGATGAATACTGCTATCAGGTGGTACCGTTGTCATGAGAATTTTACTCACTAACCGTTTAGAGAGCGCATCTGCAACACCAACATCAAACAAGATATTGGATCGCTGGCTGTAGTTCACAATATCCAGCATCTCATAGCTAAGACCAAACATTCGATCAGCATACTTAAACACAAGCTGACCTAGCTCTGTTGGCTCGACACTACGACCATTTCGTTTGGTCAACTTTCCATCCATGCGCTCTTCTAACGCTTTAATCTGACCCGTTACGGTTTGTGGGGTAAGAAACAGAGCATCCGCCGCTTTGGTAACAGAGCCTTGCTTACACACCATCCAGAAGTAATAAAGGTGGTTATAATTGAGGTGGGACATAGTGTTAACTCAAGATAAAGTGAATGCTTAGGTTATAGCAAATCCACTCAATGACAACAACGATTCGGCAAAAACGAAGACATCGTCATTATATTATGATTTTACCGAACAATAGCTCTTCATTTTTGCCTTACAACTGTCATAAAGCAATGATAAACAAGTGCTATCTGATAAAATTATTGATAAAAAACAATAAAACTCGAGCAAAACAAAGACAAAAATAAAACAATAAAATCAACATCTTACAGACAATGTAAAACATTAACTACACCCCAAAAACGACCATAGCCGCAAAAAAAGTGTTATTACACACAACTGTAATATTACTGAAATATTTCCCCTCTAACATCGCCCTCAGTTTCAACAACAGACCAAACAAGATTTAAACGGTCCACGGAGAAAAATTATGAACCAAGCTACTACTACAGCAGCACCAATCTCGAGCACGGCTCGCTGGTTACGCTGGGCTAACTTGGCATTCATGTTGTACCTACTACTTTTAGCAGTATCAATGGTAGGCAGCGGTTTTAAATGGGCGACAGGTGATCAAGCCAAGGTTTTATTTGAATTCGCGTCTCACCCAGTAGCAGGTTTGATGATCGGTCTAGTGGCAACAGCACTTATCCAATCTTCAAGTACAGTTACTTCAATTATCGTGGGCCTTGTTGCCGGCGGTCTTCCGGTCGAAACAGCCATCCCTATGGTGATGGGTGCAAACATCGGTACAACAGTAACCAATACTCTGGTATCTCTTGGTCACGTGCGTTGCAAAGAAGAGTTTAAACGCGCATTTGCAAGTGCAACAATCCATGATTTCTTTAACCTTCTTGCGGTAATCATCTTCCTACCTCTAGAAATGATGTTTGGCATCCTTGATAAGATCTCACACTGGCTAGTCTCTCCATTCCTAGCAACAGGTGACATGAGCATCAAAGGACTTAACTTCATTAAGCCAATTACTAAACCTGTCGTTAGCGCTGTTAAAGAGCCGCTATCAACATTTGGTGACCAAGTCGGTGGTGTGCTGCTTATCGTCTTGGGTATCGCGACAATCTTCGTTGCGATTACAGTGATGGGTAAACTAATGAAGAGCCTAATGGTTGGTCGTGCTCGTGAGATTCTAAAGAATGCGATCGGTCGTGGTCCAATTCACGGTATAGTGTCAGGTTCAATCGTTACTGTACTGGTTCAGTCATCTTCAACGACAACAAGTTTGATGGTACCACTGGTCGGTTCTGGTGTTCTAAAAGTACGTGATGTTTACCCATTCACTCTAGGTGCAAACATCGGTACATGTATTACGGCACTTCTAGCTGCGACAGCGGTATCTGGTGAGTTTGCAGTGTTCGCATTACAAATTGCACTTGTTCACCTAGTGTTTAACATCATGGCAACGGTATTCATCTTCGGTATTCCGTTCCTACGCGAACTACCTGTTAAAGGCGCTGACTTCATCTCTGATATGGCAGTGAAGAACAAAGCAGTTGTCGCGGGTTACCTTCTAGCAGTCTTCGTTGTACTGCCAGGAGCAATCCTAGCGCTAACCACTTAAGCGTCGCCGATTCCCTTTAGAGCCCACGAAGTATCGTGGGCTTTTTTGTTCCTGCTGTTTGCAATTAGAAACTTAAAGGGGTGGAGGGACAAAACGACTTAGGCAAGAGGAGTTTTATGTGGGCGAGCTAAATAGTACCCTTGATAAAAGTCGATATCACAAGACTGGCAATGGGATAACATTGCTTGATTCTCTATTCCTTCCGCGATAATCAAGGAACGGGTCGAGCGGCCAAGACTTATCGCCTGTTCGATACCATGGCATCCGGTCTCCACAGCATTCACAACTAAACTTCTGTCCAGCTTCAAAAAGCTCGGCTGCACTATTTTTAC